>CAWCMK010000008.1:0-358164 GCA_963796705.1 uncultured Solirubrobacterales bacterium | reverse complement strand
TCCCGGGCAAAGGCGCCTCGCGCGGACGCGTAGTCCAGTCTCACCCGCGCCGTCGCGGATCCCTCTCCCCGATTTCCTTAAGCTGCGATCGAGGCCCGCATGACGCGGCCTGAACCCGTCGCCGCCTTCCCATCCCGCGAGACGTTGATCGCCTGGGGGCTCTGCGGCTGCTGCCAGTGCCGGCGCCTGGTCCCCGAGCGAATCTGGCTCGAACAAGAGCACCGCTGCACCGTTCACTTCCGCCGCTGGTACAACGCGCTCGGCAACAACGCGCGCCGCCGATTCGACGCGCGAAGGCGGGCAAGGTGAAACCCGGCGAGGGGAAGGTCGAGCAGACCGGACCGGACGAGTTCGTCTGGACTTGGATCGAGGGCATCGAGGGCCACTTCCGGGAAAACGAGTGGAAGCTGAGCCTGGAGGAGCTCTCGAAGCTGCAGAGCGGCGAGACGTTCTTCCCGACGCACCGGATCATCACCCGCAGTCTCGACGAGCAGATCGCGGGCGCCGAGGCCTCGCTCGAAGGCGCCAGAGCGGGCCTTGAGGACCTGGAGCGCCGCTGGCCGGGTATCGGCGAGGGCGAGTGGTCGGATGGCGCCGAGTGACGGCGCTACACTTACTTACTGAACGTAAGCGGTACGCGCCGCCGTCTCCGCTGGCTTTGGGGCTACCGGGACACCGAAGGCGGCGCGTGACCGCAACGGCATCGCTTCTCGACCTGGCCAGGGGCCACATCGGACGCCGGATAGTCACACCCACACCGGAACCCGGGAGGCTGTACCCACCATGAGAGAATCGACCCAAGAGCTCCACGAAAAGCGCACCCGCCTTTCTCGCGAACTGACCGAGCAGGAGCGGCGGATCGGCGACGGCAGCGCGACCGAAGGCAACCATGAGCGCGCCGACAATCTGAACGCCGCCATCGCCAGGGTCGACGAGGAACTCGCCGACAATGAGAGCAAGTTGGCCAAGGCCCGCGCGATCATCGCCGGTGACCCCAGTGCGCTCGAGGGCCCCGAGGGCACGTTCACGCACCAGAACATGCCCACCGCGGTCACGACCGACCCCCGGCTGCCGGACAACGTGATCAACGCCAGGAATTCGGCGCGGCGCGCGATTGAAGCGCGCTCAGACATCGACCTCAGCGGCGCGGCGTCAGACCGTATCGAAGGCGCGCTGAATTCGGATCCAATCGGGTGTGAAGCCAAATACCTCGAGGCGATCGCCGACCCGCACTACCTCTCCGCTTTCTACAAACGAACGTTCGCCTCTGCGGGAGCCGGCCAGCTGCTTGCTCCCGCCGAGCAGGAAGCCGTCGAGCGGGTCGCACAGGCCATGCAGATGCGCTCGATGCTCGCCGGCACGGGTGAAGACGGCGGCTACGGCGTGCCGATTTCGTTGGACCCGACGATCCTGCTCACGAACGACGGGCAGATCAACCCGATTCGCGAAATGGCGACCGTCACCTCGATCGCCACCACGGTCTGGAAGGGCGTGTCCTCGGCCGGCGTCAAAGCCGAATTCGTCGGCGAGGCGGCGGGCGAAGCCGAAGACGGGGCGCCAACCCTGGCGCAGCCGGAAATCAAGCCCGAGAAAGCACAGGTCTGGATTCCCTACTCGATCGAGCTGGGCATGGATTACCCGTCGATCGGCGACGAACTCGCGAAGCTGCTCGCCGACGCCAAGATGGTCAAAGAAGCCGAAGTTCTGGCGGTTGGAAAAGGGTCCGAAAATATCCCCGAGGGCCTCGTCACCGGGGCGACCAAACTGGTCGAATCGAAAACGAAAGAAAAATTCGAACTCCCCGACGTGTACAGCGTGCAGGAGGCGCTCGCGCCGCGCTGGCAGCCGCGGGCAGTGTGGCTCGCGTGCAACGGGGTCGCGAACCAGATTCACAAGTTCGTCGCCACGAGCGACCCCGCGAACGCTGTGGTCATGCCCGATACCCGCGACTCGATCCTCGGCAAGCCGTTCAAAGAGTGTTCGCCGATGTCCGCGAAAACGACGACCGCGAAAGAACGGGTGCTCGCCTACGGCGACGTCAAAGCCGCTTTCCACATCGTCGATCGGATCGGAATGCAGGTCGAGCTCGTCCAGCATGTGCTCGGCGAATCTGGCGCTCCGACCGGCGAACGCGGGCTGTACGCGTTCTTCAGGGTCGGCGCCGCGGTCGTCGTGCCCGCGGCTCTGCAGGTTCTGAAGATCAAAGAATGACCCGCCGCCGTTGACCGTTTCCCGCGCCCGCGAGCTGCTTCTCGGAGTAGTGCTGGGCGCGGGGCCGGTGTCCTCTTGTCGGTAAACGGGTTTGGCGGGTAGCGTCGGGCCGACCGCAACCGACGAGGGAGATCCACAGTGCTCGAAGAACGCCTATCCGAACGCCTGTTCTTGCCCATCCTCTTCTCCGCCGCCAAACTCATGCGGCGACTTCCGACGGGGGCTCTTCCCGGTGGTTTGCTCAAAGGCAGCCCCGACCGTCATCTCACCGCTCTTGACCTTCTCGTGAAGGTCGGGCCGTTCATCGGCAACCCTCCGGGCGCGTTCCACACTGGAGCGGGAGGTGCCCAGCTTCTCGGCGGCCTGGGCGGTGGCGGGGCCGGAGTCATAGCTTGTGTCCTTTTGGGCATGAGCTATCCCGCGCCCATGCTCCTTCCCAGCCTCTCGCTGCCGCTCCTTCGCCCGTTCCTTCTCGTAGTCGAGAAGTGACAGGGCTGCGGCAGCGCAGGAAGTCCTCGGAGTCCAAGACTGATTAGCGCATGTATGCGCTAATGCCTCGGACCCGGTTCCGACCCCCGAACCGCGAGCCGCAGAACTCGCCGGAGTCAAGGCGGATCCTAGTCCACCAGTGGACGAAAGTTCTCTACGTAGAGAAAGTCTGAGTTGGATGAATGCCATCGTCGGCCACGGCAAATGAGCGATCGCGCGGCCGGGTAGCCTTCTTTCCGTGCCGACCGCTGAGCGCACCCGAGCGGATATCGACCGCGTCCGCGTGCGAGATGAGGACTTCACCGCGAACCAGGTCGTCCTCCGCACCCGCATGCACGCGGTAATTGATGCGCAACTGGCCCTAGCGCGGCATGAGGCCGGGGCCCGCTACGCGCTGCGGGCGTCGCTGGTCGACCTCGCCGCGTGCGCCGAGGCGATGGCTGCGGACATAGGGTCGACGGGGGCTGACCGCCGCGCAGGGAAGTAACGTAGGGACGGTCGGGCGAGATCCCGGCTCATAGTGCTCCGACGGCGGCCCTGTGGGGCCGTTTGTCGTTCCGCCGCAGGTGGGTGTCACACTTCTCGGCGAGTCCTATGAATGAAACGACCCTTCTTGAGCCGAAGCAGATGATCTGGCCGAACGGCGATCCGAAACCGCAGGAGATCGTCGACGCCGAGACGTTCATCGCCGAGGTCGGCGAAATTGAGATCGTCGACCCCGAGAATCCAAGCCTCCCCGGCCTCATCGCGGAGGCCGAACAACGCGCCAGATTCGTCCGCGACGAAACCCGCGCACACCGCGCGCGCGAAGCCGATGCGGAAGCCGAGAAACTTGCCGGCGAGGGCCGCGAAGCCGATGCGCTCGATGCTCGTCGAGCTGCGCAGTACTTCCGTCACTGGCGCGACCACGGAATCACGAGCGCCGCTAGTGCGATCGCAATTCGCCCGCAGACCACGGCGCGCGAGAACCGGAGCGCTTCACCGAGGACCCGCGGCAGCCGTCGCAACACCCGCGCCGGACCGTCGTCCGACGACCCTGACTTATCCGACGCTGAGCCACCCCCGCTAGTCCTTCCAAGCTACGCGCTGGGGCCGGGTTAATCGTGCCCTGGGTGATTTCCTCGCCGCGAGGGGCTGGCTATGAGCGCCGCCGGCACAACGACCGCCCGGGCGAAGTACGGTCTCGAAACACGGCGTGCGATCCTGCTGCCGGTCACGGGCCAGAAGCGGCGGAAGTTGCTCGTCCTGATCGCCGCCTACATCGACGCCGGCCGCGCCGATCCGTCGATTCGCGAACTCTCCAAGCGCCTCAAGCTGCAGCGGTTCGTCGTCATCGCCCTGGTCGACGCCTTGGAGCGCGACGGGCTGCTCACGGTCCAGCGCGCGTCTGGGGAGCGCAACCGCTACGCGCTCATTGGGGGGGCGGAGTGATGAGGACCCTTCCCGCCAAAGTCGGGCTTCCCGAGTTGGCCGGTGAGATTCGCCGCGAACACGAAGCGGTCGAAGCTGGCATTCGCGCCACGGTCATAGCCGCGATCCGCTGCGGCGAGCTGCTGACCGAGGCGAAGTCCAAGGTCCAGCACGGCGAGTGGTACAGCTGGCTCGAGAGCAACTTCCCGAGCACCCCGCAGACGGCCACCGGCTACATGCGACTCGCCGCCAACCGGGAGCAAATCGAAAGCGCGTCTTCGATTCGCGGAGCGCTGAGACAACTCGCCGCTCCAAGCGAAACCGAGGTGGGCGCGGGCGACCCGCCATCGGGATTAGAGATCTCCCGCGAGGACTGGGCCACCTTGACGGAGCGGCAGCGCGAGCACCTGCTCCATCTCACGCGGAGCATCAAAGCGCGCGCTGAGGAGCTTGAACACCGCGCCGACAATCATCCCGACTTCGCCGAGTTGCTTGTGCAGGAGGCGAAGATCGTCCGAGCGGATGGGGTTTGCGAGGTCTACGCCCAGGTGGGGCTCTACTTCCTGGCGGAAGCACCCGAGGGCGAGGAAACCTCACGTCTGCGTTCCCGCTTTCACAAGGTGCTCGCCGATCTTGCCCGGGAGGCAGCGTGAGCGCCGCCGACATGTCCGAGCTGATCGCGGCCGATCCTGGCCCGGCCCCGGCCCCGCTTCCCAGTCGAGCCCGGCGCGAACGGATCCGCGCCCAGGTCACCGAGTCAAGCTGGAAGCCGGTCGATCTCACTGCGGCGCTCGACGGCCACGGCCAGTCACCGCCCGTCCTGTTACCGCGCACGGATGACGTCTGCTTGATCTATGGCGAGGGCAAGATCCACGATTTCGCTGCGCCGCCGGAGAGTTGCAAAGGTTGGCTCTTGCTCTACGCCAGCCTGGAGCCGCTGAGGGCCGGTTACACGATCGTCTACCTCGACTTCGAGGCCGGACCGTCTGAAGTCGTCGAACGGCTGCGAGCGCTCGGCGTCTCTGATGAGCGGATCAAAGCGCAGTTCGTCTACATCGCCCCACACGAGCCGCTGACGGATCGTCGCTGGCTTGACGCCGCCCTGGCAAGGAAACCGGCGCTCGTCGTGATCGACGGCGTCACGGAGGCGCTGACGCTCCACGGGCTCGATCTGAACGACAACGCCGACGTCGCGAAGTGGCTAGAACTGCTGCCGCGCCCTGCTGCCCGTAGCGGCGCGAGCGTGGCGCTCTTAGACCACGTGGTGAAGGACCGCGAGTCACGCGGCGCCTACAGCCTTGGAGCGCAGCACAAGTTGGCCGGCGTCGACGTCGCCTACTCGCTGAAGGTCGAGGAGCCGTTCGGTCGAGGGCGCGAAGGCCGAGTGAAGATCCGCGTCCGCAAGGACAGACCCGGCCACGTGCGTGCTAGCGCTGAGGGCGAGGACGTTGCCACGATGCGACTCGTCTCCGATGAGGACACAGGCGCGGTCACGGTGACGCTGGAACCGCCGGAGGTTCAGGGCGACTTCAGGCCGACGACGCTGATGGAACGCCTGAGCGATGCGATCAAGGTCACGCCGGGCATGTCGAAGCGCGAAGTCCGCGGCGCCATTCCCGGCAAGATCGCGGCGAAGGAAACGGCGCTCCGGTTGCTCGTCGCCGAGGAATACGTCGAGGTCAGAGCGGAAGGCCAAGCTCGTCGTCATTACCTGCTGAAGTCCTATCGGGCGATCGATGATCCCGAAGTGGTGAGTCCTCTTGTCGGGTGATTGTGACCCCGTGACCCGGCGTGACCCTAGCGTGACCCGTCACGGTCCTTGCAACCGTGACCCCGTGACCCTCCCCCTACGGGGGGGGTACAGGGCACGGTCACGGAAGACGGCGAACCAATCGGCCTACCGTGACCCTCTCGACTCGACGGGCTTCTACCTGCCTCATCCCGGCTCGGTCGGCCTGCTCGCGCGGCTCGTTCAAAATCGAATGGCGCGGGTGGTCGCGGGGAGGAAATCGATCTTCGACCTTGCCGGCCGCCCCTGTCCTACCCGGGTGGGCGGCATCGTCGAGGACGCGTACGCACGCCTGCGCACCCGGGCCATCACACTTTCGGAAAACCGCGCATTCGTCGCGAGGTCGCCCCGATGACCGCGCTGATCCGCTGCCAAGGCATCGACGGCCGCGGCTGCATCTGCGACAAGCCTTCGCTGATCGCACCGTCGCGGAGGTACTGCAACGAATGCCGCCGCTGCGCCAAGCAGGACAGGCCGCGGGAACCCGGCGAGATGAAAGCGGTCCGCGGGGAGGCGCGCCAGGATGGCTAGGAAGCTCGACGCACCGATCCGGCGTCTCGCGTACACGCCGAGCGAAGCGGCTGCCGCGATCGGCTGCGGGCCCGACTTCTTCGACGCGAACGTGCGGCCCGAGCTCCGCGTCGTACGCCGCGGCTCGAAGGTGCTCATCCCCTGCAGCGAGCTCGAGCGCTGGCTCGAGGAGAACGCCGAGCGGCCGATCGCCGAGGAGGTCGCGTGAGCCGACTAATCGTCGACCGGCTCGGCAGGCCCGACCTCGCAGTCGGGGCCGACGATCTCGCGCACGCGAGTTTGGGCGGTGTCGTCGGCTTCGACCTGGATGTAGAGGTTCGGCAGCTCTTGGACCGCTCCGGGGGCATCCTGATATCGGGTCCAGCCGGGCCCAAATATGTTGACCTTCATCGGCGAGTCTTCAAGAGCCGCCCTGGCTGCTTTGGCTCTGGCTGCGTCCTTGCATTTGATTGTGAATCTGAATCTGTCCATGCGGCCGACCCTAACCGCAGTTCCCCACCCGGCGCTACCCTCCGCATAAGACAAAGCGGCCCCCGGCGACGTTGTAGCGCCGACCGAGGGCCTGACACAGGAGGTGAAGCTCCCATGCCTAATTCCAAACTAGCCGAGCCGATCCGAGGTCGTAACGATGGCTGAGGGCATCGTCCGGCTTCATTCCCGCAACTGCCCGGCGAAGGCTGGTAAGGGCTGCAGGTGCAACGCCGGCTGGCGGGCGTCCGTGTGGTCGAGCCGCGACGGCAAGAAGATCCGCCGCACCTTTGCTCGCGAGTCTGAGGCGAAGTCCTGGCGCGCCGATGCCAAACGCGGGCTCGACCTTGGAACCCTGCGGGCACCGACACCGACGACCGTGCGCGATGCGTGGGAGGCATGGATCGCGGGCGCGAGGGCGGGCACGGTGACCAACCGCTCCGGCGATCCCTACAAGCCATCGGCGCTGCGCGCCTACGAGCGAGCGATGCGTCTGCGGGTGCTGCCGGCGTTCGGCGGCAGTCGACTTGCCGACCTGCGCCGACCCGACGTGCAGGAGTTCGCCGACAAGCTGGCGGTCAAGGGGCTGAACCCGTCGACAGTCAAGGTCACTCTGCTCCCGTTGCGGGCTGTCTACCGCCGAGCGCTCGCAAGGGGCGAGCTGGCGGTCAACCCCTGCGACGGTCTTGAGCTCGCTGCGGTGCGGGGTCGACGCGAGCGGATTGCCTCGCCGGGGGAGGCCGAAAGGCTGATCGCGGCGGTTCCAGTAGCGGACCGGGCTATCTGGGCCACGGCGATGTACGCGGGCCTGCGACGTGGCGAGCTACAGGCGCTGAGGACGCAGGACATCGACCTGGCGGGCGGCGTGATTTCCGTCGAGCGCGGCTGGGATGAGCGCGAGGGCGTGATCGCGTTGAAGTCGAAGGCCGGTAGGCGCCGGGTCCCGATCGCCGCCGTTCTGCGCGATTTCCTCACCGAGCACCGTGCTCGCGTCGACGCCGAGGCCGATGCGCTGGCATTCGGCCGCACCACAAGCGCCGCGTTCGACGCCAAAGCGCAGCAGGACCGCGCAGACAAGGCATGGAAGGCGGCGGAGCTCGAGCGCATCACCTTGCACGAGTGCCGGCACACCTTCGCCTCGCTGATGATCGCCGCTGGCGTCAATGCGAAGGCGCTCAGCACCTACATGGGCCACAGCGGCGTGTCGATCACCCTGGACCGCTACGGGCACCTGTTCCCCGGCTCAGAGGCCGAGGCTGCGGGTCTGCTCGACGCCTACCTAGTCGCCCAACGCAAGAGCGCCGACGAACTCGCGCGAAAAGCTGGCGCCGGCCTGACAGGCCAACCATCGGGCCAACCGGAGGCCATCGAATGACCGCGAACCGCTCTGGAATGCGTGCTAGGCGTACCCCATCCGTTCGAGGATCGGAATCTCGCGAATCTGCGGGGGCTGCAGATGATCCCAGAGGATGCCCCGCGGGCGTTCGTACTGGCGCTCGACGTCGATCACCGCCCGGGGGGTGGCGATCAGGTCGATCGGCAGGTCATGCGCGGTCATCATCAGGTGTCGGCGGAGGATCTGGGTTGGGTGGACGGTGGTCGCGACCGTCGTGTGGTGATCGATCTTGCCGGCGTCGATCAGAATTCCATACTCAAGGTCTGAGTAGCCGCCGCCCTTTCCGACCCGGGCCCCGCTGAGGTTGACGGCGACCGAGCCGCAGAGCACGAAATCGATCTCGGGCAGCTCGTCGAGGGCGACGACCCGGCCGTGGCGCAACGCCCCCTTGATGGTCGCGGCCTCCTTCATCGCGGACTTCGAGAGCTTCTTGGGGTCAAGGACGCGGAAGGGGTGTGGATCCCGCAGTCGCGGCACGGCCATGATCACGGTCTTTCCCTCCTCGAGGGCCGCGCGACGGGCGTGGGTCTGGGGGGAGTCGGGGTTGGCCTTGATCGTCCACGCCCGCTTCCAGAGCCGGTGACCGGTGAGCTTCTCGGCCGCCAGCCGCGCCCCGGCGAAGTTCGGGATGCGCCCCTCGGCACCTGGAAAGCGCGAGACCTTCTCGCGGTCCATCGCCGCCCAGACCTCCGCTCGGACCTCGTCCTTCGACCGCACGGCCGAAACATACCCACCCCGGATGCGGCCCCGCGGACCCGCACGCAGCGGGGCTCAGCTCGGCACCGCGGCAGCACCGGGCTCGAATCCGGGCTCAGCCGCCTCCTCGGGGCATGCGGGATCTCGATTGCGGACCCGATTGAACCGCAGCGCCTGCTCACGCTCCCGGGATCCCGATCCGATCGGCGAGAAGGGCCTTCCCGGGTCCGCGGCGAAGCAGGGGGGGTGAACTGGGAGGAATCCATGCAGGCCTACGACCGCGACCTCATCGCTCGCGCGGTTGCCGATCGCACTCGCCGCGCCTACGGCGTCGACCTGACCCAGTTCGCCGATTGGTGCAAGCGTTCGGGGCTTGAGCCGATCGCGGTCCGCCACCGCGACGTTCGTCGCTACGCCTCGGCCCTCTCGGCCGGGGGTGCGGCGGCGACGACCGTTGCCCGCAAGCTTGCCGCCATCCGTGGTCTCTATGACCTCCTCCTGCGTAGCGAGCGGGCCGCCCAAAATCCGGCCGATCTGGTCTCCAGCCCCAAGCGCAAGCAGAAGCTGCCCAGCGTGCTGAGCGTCGAGCAGCTGCGGGAGCTGCTCGAGAGGATCCCGGCGCGGACGCCTCTGGAGCTGCGCGACCGGGCGATGCTCGAGTTGGCTTACTCCTGTGGCCTGCGATGCGAGGAGGTCGTCGAACTCAACCTCGAGTGGGTCGATTTCGAGAGCGAGCGGCTGCGGGTCCTCGGCAAGGGCTCCAGGGAACGCCTGCTGCCGATCGGCGAGCCCGCTCAGCGGGCGCTACGAGGCTATGCGGCGAAGGGCCGTGAGGCCCTCCTCAGCGAGCGCGCCGAGCGGGCGCTATTTCTCTCGAAGAGTGGCCGGCGCCTCTCCAATTCCGACATCACCCGCCGGCTGGGCCTCTGGATCCGCGAGGCGGGGCTTCAGGCCGGGGTCTCGCCCCACGCGCTGCGCCACAGCTTCGCCACGCACCTCCTGGAAGGAGGGGCTGATCTGCGCACGATCCAGGAGCTCCTCGGCCACTCCTCGATCTCAACGACCCAGATCTACACGCGCGTCGATGCCTCGCGCCTGCGGGAGGCATATGCCGCCACTCATCCTCGTGCCTGAGGCCAGGAACCTGGGCGCGACCGTAGAATTGCGGGAAAGGGCATGGAAACGGGCGTAAAAGAGATCGAGCTGCGCGACCTCTGGAAGCGCTATAAGCAGGAGGGCGACGCGAACGCGCGCGAGCGGCTGGTCGTCGCCTACTCGCCGATGGTCAAATTCGTCGCCGGCAGGCTCGGCGCGGGGCTGCCCTCCCACGTGGACGATGCGGACCTCATCTCCTACGGGCTGATGGGCCTGATCGGCGCGATCGAACGCTTCGAACCGGAGCGCGGGATCAAGTTCGAGACCTTCGCGATGACCCGCATACGCGGCGCGATCATCGACGAGCTGCGCTCGCTGGACTGGGTCCCGCGCTCGGTGCGCTCGCGCGCCCGCGAGATCGAGGCCGCCCAATCGAAGCTCGAGCACGAGCTACAGCGGGCGCCGACCGAGGCCGAGCTGGCCGCGAAGCTCGGGATCGACGAAGATGAGCTGCAGTCCTCGCTGCTTGAGATCGCCAACTCATCGGTCTATGCGCTGGACGAGCTGTGGACCGTTTCTGACTCCTCCGGAGACCAGGTCTCGCTGCTGGACACGATCAAGGACCCACGTGCAGCGGATCCCCAGGATTCACTGGACAGCGGCGAGGTGAAGGAGCGGCTGACCGAGGCGATCGCCTCGCTGCCCGAGCGCGAGCAGCTGGTTGTCGCCCTCTATTACTACGAGAATCTCACCCTGAGGGAGATCGGCGAGGTCCTCGGGGTGACGGAGTCGCGCGTCTCCCAGCTCCACACCAAGGCCGTGATGCGGCTCAAGTCGCATATGCAGGCCGCCTGAGGCAACCGCGGTTTGATTCGAACGGGGTTTCAGGTGTAGCGTTGTCGGCGTGCCTCACAAGGCCGCAGACCGGATACGCAACGTAGCCCTGATCGGGCACCGGGGGAGCGGCAAGACGAGCCTGCACGAGGCGATGCTCTACGAGGCGGGCGCCGTCAACAGACTCGGCACCGTGGCCGGCGGAACGACCGTCTCTGACCACTCCGCCGATGAGCGGGAGCGGCAGATGTCGATCGACGTCTCGCTGGCGTGTTTTGAGTACGAGGATCGGGAGATCAACCTGCTCGACACCCCCGGGGAGCCCAGCTTCGTCGCCGATGCGATCGCGGCGCTGCGCATCGCCGACTCGGCGGTGGTCGTCGTCAACGCCGTGGCCGGTGTCGAGGTCAGCACCGAGCGGCTCTGGCGGCGCGCCGATGCAGAGGGTTTGGCCCGCCTTGTGTTCGTCAACATGCTCGATCGTGAGCGGGCGGACTTCTTCGCCGTGCTCGAGTCGCTAAAGGCCGCCTTCGGCTCCCACGTCGTCGCCACCGAGATCCCGCTCGGGGCCGAGCACGAGCTGCGCGGGGTGGTCGATTTGATCGACATGCGTGCTTTCGCGTATCAGGGCGAGGGCCGCGGATCGGCGATCGAGGTTGAGATCCCGGAGGAGCTGCGGCCGCTCGCAGAGGAGTATCGCGAGAAGCTGATGGACGAGGTGGCCGAGAACTCCGATGAGCTGATGGAGCGCTATCTCGAGGGCGAGGAGATCGACCACGAGGAGATCGTCGCGGTGCTCAAGCGGGGCGTGACGGGTGGCCTGATCTTTCCCGTGACCTGCGGCGCCGCGACCAGCAACCTGGGCACGGACCGCCTGCTCGGCGCCCTCGTCGAGGACCTGCCCTCGCCGGCGATGCGCGGCCCCCTGGCGGCCCTCGGCGGGGCCGGGGAGGGGATTGAGGTCGAGCCCGATGATGATGCGCCGCTGCTCGCCTATGTCTTCAAGACCCTTGCGGACCCCTACGCGGGGCGGATCAATCTCTTCCGTGTCTTCCGCGGCACGATCTCCTCCGATTCGCAGGTGGTCAACGCGAGTCGCCACCAGAAGGAGCGGATCGGGCAGCTGGCGCAGCCGCTGGGCAAGGAGCTCGGGCCGGTCGCCGAGCTGGGGGCCGGCGATATCGGCGCGATCGCAAAGCTCAAGGAGACGCGCGCCGGTGACGTGCTCTGTGCGCGCCAGGAGGAGGTCGGCTTCGCGGCGCTCGATCTGCCGGCGCCGGTGATGGCCTTCGCCTATGAGACGAGGTCCAAGGGTGATGAGGACAAGGCGGCGGCTGCGGTGCGACGCCTGACCGAGGAGGACCCGACCCTCGATGTGCACCGCGACCCCCAGACCGGCGAGCAGATCATCGCCGGCCTCACCCAGATCCACGTCGAGGTCACCGTGGCGCGAATGAAGGATCGCTTCGGCGTGGCGATCGATTTGCACCCCCCGCGGGTTCCATATCGCGAGACGATTCGCAGACCGGCAAAGGCACACGCCCGCTATAAGAAGCAGTCCGGAGGGCGTGGCCAGTTCGCCGATTGCCAGATCGAGATCGAACCGGTCGAGGAGGGAACGGGACTTGATTTCGTCGACCGGATCAAGGGCGCGGCGATTCCCGGCGGCTTCATTCCAGCGGTCGAGAAGGGCATCGTTGAGGCGATGGAGCACGGCACCGTCGCCGGATATCCGGTCAAGGACGTGCGGGTTCAGCTCCTTGACGGCAAACACCACGACGTTGATTCCTCCGAGATGGCCTTCAAGCTGGCCGGCTCAATGGCCTTCAAACAGGCGATGGAGGAGGCGGACCCCGTCCTTCTTGAGCCGATCGTGAAGCTCACGGTGAGCTGCCCTGAGAATGTGGTCGGCGATGTGATCGGTGATCTCAACTCGCGCCGGGGGCGTCCACTGGGGATGGAACCCAAGGGGACTATGACGGAGGTCAAGGCCGAGGTGCCGATGGCTGAAGTGCTCGACTATGCCCCTGATCTGCGGGCGATCAGCGGTGGCCGTGCCGATTTTGGGATGGAATTCGAGCGCTACGAGGAGGTTCCCGCTCAACTCGCCTCGCGTGTGCTGGCCGAGGCGCACCCCGCCGAACAGGTGACCGCGTAGGGCGCCGCAAACGTCCTTGCGTGAGGCCGCCCGGCCCATTGCTAGGTTGCCCTCGTGAGCACGAACCGCGCCTCACCAGCGGCCCGCGGGGCGACCGTCAGAGGGCGCCGGAGCGGGCTCGCCCGGGGCAGCGGGGGAGGGGAGCCGCTTGGGTTGGCCGTTGAGCTCTTCAACGCAAGCCCGGCGGCGCGCGTCGTCGCGGGCCTGATGCGGACCCTGGGCGAGCCGCGGGTCTCGATCGGCGCCGCGGCTCGGTCCGCAAGCGAGGTGCGGATAACCGTCGCCTGGGAGCTCTCCTGGTATCAGTGGAGGGTCGACCTCGACCGCGGTGCGAGGGGGATCTCGCCAGTCGCCAAGGGGGCGGAGATCGCCGAGTTGGACGGTGCGGCGCGAGTTTGGAACGGCGGTGTCGCCACCGGCGGCAGGCTTCACCTGGGACGCGCTCCGGCCCGGCGTTCTCCTCGCCGAAGGATCTGGTGAAGGTCCTCGTCAACGTCGACGGGGGTGCCCGTGGCAACCCCGGGCCCGCGGCGATAGCCGCCGTCGTTCGGGACGCCAAGGGCGCCATCCTCGAGGAGCGCCACGAGCGGATTGGCCGGGCGTCGAACAACGTCGCTGAGTACCGGGCGCTGCTGCTCGGGATCGAGCGCGCGGCGGCGCTGGGAGCGAGCGCCCTGGAGCTAGTCGGCGACTCGGAGCTGATCGTGCGCCAGGTGAACGGGGAATACAAGGTCAAGGATCCCAGACTGCGCGAGCTGCACGCCGAGGTCAGACGGGCGCTGGCGGGCTTTGAGGAGTGGTCGATTCGCCACGTGCGACGTGAGCGAAACGCCGAGGCGGACCGGCTCGTCAACGAGGCGCTCGATGGCTGAGCGAGAGGGCGAGCCGATCGACCCCGGCGTCGATATCGGCCACGTTCATCTCAAAGTCGCGGATCTCGAGCGGGCGCTGGACTTCTACTGCGGTGTGCTCGGCTTCGCGCTGCAACAGCGCTACGGACAGGACGCGGCCTTCGTCTCGGCCGGCGGCTACCACCACCACATCGGCCTCAACACCTGGGAGTCGAAGGAAGGCCACCCGCCTGCGCGCGGCAGCACCGGCCTCTACCACGTCGCGATCCGCTATCCGACCCGGAGGGCGTTGGCCGATGCACTGCGGCGCCTGGCGCAGGCGGGGGTGCCGCTCGAGGGGGCCTCCGATCACGGCGTCAGCGAGGCGCTCTATCTCAGCGATCCCGACGGCAATGGGATCGAGCTCTACTGGGACCGCCCGTCCGAGCAGTGGCCGCGCCCGGCCAACGGGGAGGACCGCGTTGCGATGGGCACGGCGCCGCTTGACCTATCCGGCCTGATCGCCGAGCTCGAGGGGGACTAGACGCTCCGCCCGGGCCGGGGTTGACCGGCCTCCCGACCTGGGAGAGGATGGGGCGCCATCAGGGTTGGAAGGGAGCGCAAGTGAGTGGAGACCGCCATTCCCGCTGCGCGGCCGCGACGGGAGTGTTCTTCGTCGTCCTGGCCGTGATCGGGTTCCTCGCCCAACCGCCGCCCCCGGCTGCGGACGCCTCTGCGGCCGAAGTTCTCGAATACGTTCGCGACCATCACAACGCGCTGCACCTGATCCAGGTCATCTTCGCCCTCGCCCTTTTTTTCTTCATCGCCTTTGCCTCCGACGGGGTCTTCGGTTTTTCCTCGGACTCCTGCTCTTCTTGTTCTGGGTGACCGCGGCCAGCATCCTGATCTTTCGCAAGCTCGGGGAAGCTGGTGGCGCGGCGACACCGGATTGAGCCGCAGGCGCACTCGGGGCTGCTCGGGCGCCGCCCTAGACTCGAGCCATGTCAGGGATCCGAAGCGGGCAGCGCCGCGGCCGGCTGCCGCGGCTGGCGCTCACCCTGTTGATTTTGGCGCTCGCCACCGTAGCGTTGCCCGCCGCCGCGGCGGCCCGCGGCGTCTACGTAACCGACGAGAGCGCGAACAGCGTCACGTTGATCGATGCGCGAACCGATCAGCCACTCGGCGGGCCGATCGCGGTCGGGGTACGTCCCGAAGCGATCGCGATCACACCCGACGGAAATTTCGCCTACGTGGCGAACTTCGGCGACGAATCGGTCTCGGTGATCGATACCCGCAGCAACATGGTCGGCCCGCCGATCGACGTCGCCGGGAAGCCGGTCGGCCTTGCGATCAGCCCCGACGGGCGCTTCGCCTACGTCGTCTCCCAGGAACCGGACCGGCTATCGGTGATCGACACGGCGACGAACGCCTTGGACGAAATGCCGCTTCAGCTCGCAGGAAAACCGGCAGGAGTCGCGATCACCCCCGATGGGGACTTCGCCTACGTCACCTGTCAGGAAAGCAGCCAGGTGTTGGTGATCGACACCCAGACCCGCCGGCCGGTGGGCGGGCCGATCGAGGTTGGGTCCGCGCCTACGGACCTGGCCTTCACGCCGGACGGCAGACTCGCATTTGTAATCGACAGTGACGGATCGAGCGTCTCGGTGATCGAAACAAAGAGCGGCTCGCTCTGGCCCACGATCCCGGTTCTCTCAGAACCACAGGCGATCGCAATCAGCCCCGACTCCCAGATCGCCTACGTCACCAATCGGACCGCGGCGAGCGTAACGCGGCTCAGTACGGAAACCGGCCTGGCACTCGGTGGGCCGATCGACCTCGGAGGCAGCAGCGTCAGCGGCATCGCGATCACTCCCGACGGCGATCGCATTTACGTCGCGGAAACCGGCTCGCAATTCGTTCGCGCGGTGGATACGAGGACCGATGTTGTGACACCGATTGAGGTCGGTTCTGACCCGCGGGGGATAGCCATCGTCCCCGACCAACCTCCACATGCGACCTTCAGCATCCCGGGGGGACGCCCCGACGTGCCGCTTGGCTTCGACGCTTCCGCCTCAAGTGACCCGGACGGGTCCATCGGCCGCTTTCAGTGGAGCTTCGGTGATGGCACCCGGCTGGAGAATGGCGGTGCGACCCCCGCGCACATCTACCGCCACCCGGGCTTCTACAAGGCGACGCTGACGCTGACCGATGACGAAGGATGCTCGACCTCCCTCGTCTTCACCGGGCGAACCGCGAGCTGCAACGGCTCTCCCGTGGCGACCCAGACCCAGGCCGTCGAGGTCTCCTACCCCGGGGTGCGGGTTCGCTGTCCGCCAAGCGCCGGCCGCGGCGGTTGCCGCTATCGGCTGCTGGCGGTGACCCGCAGACACGACGGGAAGGCCGAGAGCACAGTCACCAGGGTGCGGCTGAGGGCCAGCTCGGAGCTGGTCGTCTCACTGCGGCCAAGGCGCGCCTTTGCTGGGGGGTTTCCTGTTGGTCACCGGGTGCTCGTCCGGGAGTGGTTCAGTCTCGACGGCAGCCGTCGAACTCGGTACGCGAGGCTGAGGATCGTCCGCTAGGCCCATCCCGCGTTCGAATTCCGCGCCCAAGCGGCTGTAGCTCAGCTGGCTAGAGCGTCTACTTGCCATGCGTCCCGTCGATTCGGGGCGCATTCGGCACAACAGAGCCAAATTACGGCTCCGAACAAGGCCATTTCGACTCCCTCGGAATGGGTCGGATAAGCACGATTCGGAGGGATTTGGGCACCCATCTGCTCCTGGTGCCCAATCATCTGGGGCTTTCTTCTGGGACTGATGGCATCGCCCCCTGGCGGTCACGACGATCACCTGCGAACCCACTTGCCTCTACCCGTATCAGCGATGGGTGGACGAAGCGAAGGTGCCGACGCCCGACGTGACGTTGACGATCAACAAACGCAGGGATGCGGCGGACCGCCGGCCTGCACGTCGCCCGGGCTCTACACGATCTGGTTTGAACCGACGATCAGTCCCCGCAAAACGTTCCTCCACGAGCTCGGCCACAACGTAATTAGCGACGCCATGCCTATATCTAACCCTGACCACCCTTGGCAAACAGATTCGGCCCGCACGGCGCGGCCCGGTCAGCCTTGCCCCCTGAAGGAACCCAGGGGCTTATTAGGACTCAAGCGACCCTTTGAACACCTCCGGAATAAGTTCAAGTTCCGGCAGCGTCATGACGGCACGGGGCGGCAGTTCGAGCGGCTCGCCGGCGTACGGCCAGAGGGGGAGGCCTCAGCGAATCGTGAGCGTGAAGGCGGCCAACGACGCTATCCGATTCCTCGTCGAGCTGGCGGCTCTGGCGGCGATTGCCTACTGGGGCTTTCACGAGCATTCCTCCTGGGTCCTGAAGCTCGTGTTGGGGGTTGGCGGCCCAGTGCTCACAGCGGCGGCGTGGGGGCTCTGGATGGCGCCTCAGTCCAAGCGCCGAGCGCCGGAGGGGTATCGAGCCCTTCTTGAGGCTGTGATCTTCGGAGCGGCCACCGCAGCCCTCTTCGCTTCCGGAGTGGTGGCCCTTGGTGTCGCTTTCGGGGTCGTGGCTGCGGTAAACACAGTGCTCGACCACGCCCTCGGTCGGCCTGGCTGTGGCTGACGGCATGGTTAACTCCGTCATCAGCGTCGGGGAAGTTGACGAGTGGGCCGTGATCGTCGGCGCTACGACTCTGTTCACGATTAACCGGGTGCGGCACTTCAAGACCCTACGACGGAAGCGCCGGTCAGAAAAGAATCCCCCTGAGGGCCTCTGAGGGCCATTCTCCGGCCCGTTCTGGCCTGAGGAGACCGAAGGGACTGGATGCTCTTAGATTTGCCGCGCCGTATAAGGGGACAGGGACGACCAAACCCAATTTTTCGGGAGACGGTCCGTCCAGCTTGAGGATGCAACCCTAAGCCGTAATCCCCGTGGCGCCGACGCGCATGTAAGGCGGCGCACGACCCTAGCCTGCTCCGCGAAGAGTGGGCTAGGGGTCGCGTCGCTGGCTGTCTCTGCTGCTCTCGGTTCTCAGCTGTTCACGGCCGTGGCCATGTCGCTGTCGTATTCGACGGAACGCAACACGGCGCGTACGGATGTCGGCCACCAACAGCGGCCACCGCGAACGGTTGGGATGCCATCGCTGTTGAGCCCGTCCGCAATCGCTCGGAGCGACGCCTTCTCAGAGCGCTCTCTCACGATCCGCTCGACCACATCATCCGGTGTCTCGCGAACCCGTCCCAGCCTCACGCCTTCAGAGCGCCTCACTGCGAGAGTGTCCTTTGTTCGCTGGCCGATCAGCCGACGCTCGAACTGCGCGAAGCTGGCGAGAACGTTGGCTGTCACTTCGCCCGCAGGCGTTGTCGTATCGACGCCCAGGTCGAGACAGACGACCGCCCAACCCTGCTTCTGAGAGTCGGCCATCATCCCGGCGAAGTCGAGCATTGAGCGACTCATCCTGTCGAGTTTGGCCGCCACCAATGCCTAAGCCTCGCCGGCCTTGAGTCGTGCTAGCGCCGACTGAATGCCGGGACGCTTGAGGCTCTTGGCCGAATAGCCCGCGTCCTCGATCATCTCCACGAGCTGCCAGCCGCGCCGCTCGCACTCTGATTCGATGGCTTGGCGCTGCGCTTCCAGCCCCGCCCCGCTGTCGGCCTGCTCTGAGGTCGAGACTCTGACGTAACCTAGTACCTGCATGGGAGCTATCCCTCCTGTGCCATGCCCCCGGCTGCTCTAACAGCGCGGGGGCGCTTTTTGCGTACGGCGATTACTGTACACCCAGTGGTTCGGACCCGTAAGCAAACGGTGCCGGTTCTTCATTCCAGCGTCGCCGAGCGCGTTTCGCCCGCGTCGGTCCAGGTAAGCTTCGAGCCGTGCAGCTTGAGCGAGTACAGATCGATGCTTTCGCCGCTGTCGAGGAGCCGCTCCCCCTCTGAGTCACAGGCGACGATCTCGCGAGGTGGAAACTGGCGTTCGATTTCGCCCGATTGTCCGATGCGGGCGTGGCCGGCCCACGCAAGGCTACCGTTGCGCTTGAGTGCGATGCTCCCCACCCCTCCAGTCGAGCGTGGGGAGCCATGGCCGCCACCAACAAGACAGCTCTTGATCTGGCCGGTTTGCAGATTGCGCGCGGCGACCGACAAGCCATGCGCGTCACGTCCTCTCGACAGTGTCACCGCACCAGCCGCCCAGGGGACTGTAAGAGCGAAGGGACCATACATCCCGCCTGCTCGCCAGCCGGCAGTCCTCGGTAGGGGGCTTAGCTTGATCGAATGGCCGGTGGAGACGAGGCAGCCGTAGACTATGGGTTCGCCGAACTGTGGCTTCGATTCGGGCGGTGAGTAGATGCGGGCACGGCTGTCTGCGAGCAGCGTTGTGTCCTTTGCCGGGCCGCAGCTGTGTGTCCGGCGGTGGCGTACAGGCGCCGGCTTGACCGGCGGCCAGATCTGGCGCGGCGGTGAGCTGCTCCCATCAAAGAAGACCAGCTCGGCAGCCGGTTGCTTGGTCTTGACGTGCACGACCTTCTTGATTGGAACCTCGGGGGGGCAGGGAGCTTCGCTTTCTACGTGTGCAGGCCAGCGCAGATAGGCCGTGACGATCGCAACACCCTTGTGGGTGGCGGTCCTGCGCCTTTCGACCAATGTGGTGTGGTCTAGTTCCAAGAGCGGGGTTGGGCAGACGTCGAGGTAGACGTAGAAGCTGAAGGTGTGGCCCACCGCTGGGTACTGTCTTTGGCTCACGTAGATCCGGGCCGGCGCGATCGATGCGGGGACTTCGGCTCCTTCGACCGGCGCAGCCCCGGCCGACCCGATCAGCACGGTCCCCGCTAAGAGCGCCGCCGCCATTGCGACGAGCCAACGCGTCCCCATAAGACCAAGCTTACTGCCTGAAAACCTGCGATAGGGACCACCAAGTACGACACGTCGCCAACCTTTGGTCGCTTTTGTCGCACCCTTCCCAGTAGAATCCGATGCGGTTTAGGGATAAACCCAGCGCCCCGGTTGCCTCCAGCGACGCGGGGCGCAGTTATGCCATGAGAAAGCCCGCACGGCCGGCGCCCTTTAGGATCGAGCGATGCCATATGCGGAGATGAGGATGGTCAACGGCGATGCCATCAGCGTCGAAGGATCGGTGAGCGAGGTCGAGCAGGAGCTTTCGGACGCAGCGAGGTCAGGAAGGTCCAGATTCGCCTGGTTCACCGATGGGAGCACCGGCCAGCAGATCGGCGTGAAGCCGGAGCACGTGGTCAGCCTCAGATTGGGCGACGATCAGGACTGAATGCCTCAGCACGTGAGGTACTGAGCAAGCCGGTCGGCTCGCAAGCCCCCGCGTTACCGGGAGCAAGCGAGCAGACTCAGCTACTCCGCGAGGCTGACGCCCAGGATGCGGTCTGCGGCTTTCTGAGCCTCTCCAGCCGCCTGCACGATCAGCTCTTGCCCAGCTACCGACGCCATCCGGCTTTATAGGCCGCTGACTGCGGGATGTCAGGGTCAACGCCGATAGTCCCGCTGACCATCGCTGCGCCCAGCTCAGCAATTAACTCCTCACGGGAATAGTCAGCGTCCCCGAATGCGTGGCGCTCAATGATGCCCGGCAACAGCGTCGGCACAAAGCAGATCAAGAAGGGCGCGGTTACTGGAATCAAAATCAAGAAGGGCACGATCACCGGCACCAATATCAACCTGGCGAAGCTCGGAACGGTGCCCTCGGCCACCAATGCGACCACGGCCGGGACCGCCAATTCCCTCGCGGCGCTTGAAGCCGTCCGCTTGGTAGGGGCGTCCGGACAGCCACCTTTCTTGGATGGCAGCAAAAATGAGGCGCTACTGACGTTCCCGTGGGTGAAGTAAGCATCTGAGAAGAGGCGCACGCCGCTCCGCGCCTAGGTTTCCGGCTTGTGAAGGAATCGGAAACGAAAGGAGCGGTGACGACGTGCGCAAGAAAAGGTTATGGGCACGCCTGCTCGGCTTGGAGCGGGCTGTCCTCGAGAGCGTCGAGATCGACGATCAAGGGCAGGTAGTGGTGGCGGTCCGGCCTCACCACCGAGAGCGCGACCGCTGCGGCCTCTGCGGGTGCCGCGCGCCGGGCTTTGACCTCGGCGAGGGGCGGCGGCGCTGGCGGGCGCTTGACCTCGGCAGCGCCATCGCCTACCTGGAGGCCGACGCGCCGAGGGTGCGCTGTCCCGAGCACGGGGTCATCGTCTGCGCCGTCCCCTGGGCGCGACACGGCTCGCGCTTTACCCGCGCCTTCGAACAGCAGGTCGCCTGGCTGGCGGTGAACACCTCGGGCAGCGCCGTGGCCGAGCTGATGCGGATCGGCTGGCGCAGCGTCGGGCGGATCTGCGAGCGGGTGGCTGCGGAGGCCGGCCGCGCGGTGGACCTGCTCGCCGGCCTTGAGCGAATCGGGATCGATGAGATCAGCCACCGCAAGGGCCAGCGCTACCTGACGGTGGTCGTCGACCACGACAGCGGCAGGCTGGTGTGGGCGGCACCGGGACGAGACAAGGCGACCGTCGAGGCCTTCTTCGATGCGCTCGGCGAGAAGCGCGCCAAGCGCCTTCGGCTCGTCTCCTGCGACATGGCGGGCTGGATCGAGGCGGTGCTGGTGAAGCGCTGCCCCAAGGCCCGCCGCTGCGTCGATCCCTTCCACGTCGTCGCGCTCGCCACCGAGGCCCTCGACCAGGTCCGCCGCGAGGTCTGGAGGGAGGCACGCCGCCAGGGGCAGGGCGACGTCGCCAGCGAGCTGAAGGGCGCCCGCTTTGCCCTCTGGAAGAACCCCGAGAACCTGACACCGCGCCAGCAGGCAAAGCTCGCCGACATCGAGCGGCTCAACCGCCCCCTCTACCGCGCCTACCTGCTGAAGGAGCAGCTGCGCCAGATCTACCGGCTCGGGCCGCAGGCGGCGATCCGCCTGCTGGAAGAGTGGCTCTCCTGGGCGCGGCGCTGTCGCCTGCGACCGTTCGTGAAGCTGGCCCGCACGATCACCGAGCAGCGGGAGGGGATCGTCGCCGCGATCCGCCACGGCCTCTCCAACGCCCGGGTGGAGGCGATCAACACCCAGATCCGCCTGATCGCCCGCCGTGCCTTCGGGTTTCACTCCCCCGAGGCGCTGATCTCCCTGGCGATGCTGAAGCTCGGCGGACTGTGTCCGCCCCTGCCGGGAAGAGTCACCGTTACGTGACCCACGGAAACGTCAGGAGAGTCAAAAATGAGCCCCCAGGGCCGATTAGTGCTGCGCCAGTCAGCTTCTACAAGGACCATGAGGGCATCGTCCACCTCGAAGGCATCGCGGAGATTGGCCCAGAAGAAAGTCCGCTCAAAGGACTGATCTTCTCCCTCCCTTCCGGTTTCAGGCCGGCGAATGGCACGCTCATTCCCTTCCCGCAGGAAGAAGGCGCCGTTTTCGTCTTCGGATCAAACGTCACCGTCGCTGGGAAAAATCTCGAAGGCGACATTCTGTACACGAAAGGGGCAGGAACCGCCCTTCTTAGCGGAATCACCTTCCGGGCGCAGAGCTGATCTGCGCTAATTGGAAGTGACGACTCTCCCCCTGCCCTGCATGGTTGGGGGGAGAGTTGCCTTCGCGCCGGGGCACTGACAATTCAGGCGCAACCGCGCCTCCCGCTCATCATCCTTACTGTTGCACCGAGTCAGGATTCGGCGCGTGAGCGGCCGTGACGATGAGCGCGCTGCGGCTGGCCGAGGCGATCGCCGACCGCCAGTACTGGCAGAGCTTCGCCCACGTCCCGATCCGCTTTGACTCTCGCTGGCGCAGCCGGGTTCCAGAGCACTGGCACCGCGCCGGACCTCGCACATCACCGATCGATCCGAAGCGGCCGGGGCAGGCCGGGACCCCCGCGCCTGCGATCCTCAACTACCTCAACGCGATAGCTCAGACCGAGGCCACGATCGCAGCACAGCGGATGGGATTTGATCCGACGCTGGGCCTGATGCACACGACAAGCGCTACCGGCCCTCGCTGGCATCGGACCTGATGGAGCCGGTGCGGCCGGTCGCGGATCGGATCGCCTTCGAGCTGCTGAGGGGTCGCAAATTCACCGGGGTGAGGTCGTCGAGATCCGCAAGGGCGTCTGCAGGCTGGGATCGGGACTGGCGCGGGTGCTGGGTCAGTACTCGGTTGACCTGCGCGAGGCGGTTGGGCCACATGCCGAGGATTGGCGCGAGAGCTGCTGGCGGCGCCGGATCATCCGACTCCGCTGACGCGGGGGCGGCAATTTCGAGGACATGTAGTAAAGGCGCTCTCCGGAGGGCAGCGAACCAGATGAGAATCTTGAGGTATAAGAAACCCTGAGACCTATGGCGGAGAGTCGGCCTAGCGCTACTCTCTCCTCGGGAGGATGAGCGCGATGAGTTTGTCCGGCACGGCAGGAGGCAGGGGGTCAGCGCCCTCTCAGTTGCTGCGCTTGACGATTTTAGCCAGGTGCTGCTTGCCCCCGCGGATTGGGATCCTCCGTGGCACGGGCTGAATCAAAGACGGTTGCTTTCACCACCACCGGCGATCATTCCTTCGCCGTCCCCCCAGGAGTCTCAAGTGTCCACGTCGTTGCAGTTGGCGGGCGTGGTGGAGTAGGGGGTGCGGCAGGGGGGCTCTCCGGAGGCGCCGGTGGTCAAGGTCGAAGAGGCTCTTGAAGAGGTTGCCGAGACGGCTGGGAAGACGTTCTGAAGGTGATCTGGATCGAGAGCTAGGGCTCCGGCTGCTGACTATCTGCCTCGGTCGCGGCATTTCAAGGCGAGGGGGATCCCTGCCTAGAACGCCGAACGGAGTTCCGTGAATTCGGCAGCAGCATGCACAGCGCGAGAAGGGCTCATGATTCGGCCTTGAAGGTGATCCCTTCGAGGTAGACAAGGGTCGAATTCATAGGAGCCTGCACAAGCCCATCCGCCCCGAAGCCAGGACCATAGATGTTAAGAAATCCCACCGAATGAACAGAACATTCGCCCGAGGGGCCTCCACATCCGATTTGAATGGTGTCGATCTTCCCGCTGGCCGGTCGAAAGCCTGGCGGAAGGTGGAACATGGCCAGTCCCGTCCCGCCTCCGGCAATGCCCTTCAAGTGAACAACTTCCTCGTGGTCCTTGTAGAAGGCGACACTTTGGACAGCGGTCCCATGCACGGTCGCCCAGGAATTTAAAAAGCTCGGCTCGCCTTCTGCGCCGACCAGATGCCAGGGTTCCGGCGCAGATAGGTCGTTGGCCGTCTGGGCAGTCTGGGAGTTTGGCACCGTACCGATGGTCGCCGCATTGATCTGTGCCCCGGTCAGGGAGCCTTTCTTGACCTTGGCGCCCGTCACCGCTTCCTTCTTGATTTTCGAGGTCACGACGGCATTCTTCTTAATCTGCTTGGCCCCGACGCTGTTCTTGCCGAGCTGAGAAGCCGCGAAGGCGCTTGCGCCGCCGATTGCGATGAATAGGGCGACGGTGGCGACCACGTTCGCGTAGGTCAGCTTGGCTTGCACTCGTCTCATCCTCGCCGTTCCTCTCAGTCGTTTGCGACGTAGAGCCACCATAGGCCCGGGTGAATGACAGCGCAAGGCGCAGCCGTCTACGGGTACCTAAGTCCACGACAACGCAAGGAGAGAGCTGCACTCACGCTTGCGGAGTCCCGTGGTTTGCCGGGGCGATAGTCCCTTAACCGCCAGGTTTCCGGCCGCTCCCCTTGGGGGGCGCCTCCCGAACAAGCTGGGAACGGGCCTCGTTGCAATCTTGCGGCGGGGCCCGTTCGCGGCCCGCGTCTACTTGACCTTGACGCTGACCTTGCTACCCGGCGCGAGCACCGTTCCGGGCTTTGTGCTTTGCGTCTTTACCTTGGCCGACTTGCTCTTTTTGCCCTTGACCCTGCCGAGCCTGCAGTCGGCTCTTGAGAGCGCCTTCTTGGCAGCCTTCAGCTTCTTTCCGGTCAGCTTCGGAACGATGCAGCTGGTTTCACCATGGCCAGGAGGTTCGGACGGACCAATATAGGTGAACTGGTCTGCTGGGACGATCGCTGTCGTACCACCGGCCGTGGTGACGGTCACATCGACCGGTCCCGGCTGAGCAGCCGGGGGCGTGACAGCCGAAATTTCATTGTCGGACTTGACCGTAAAGTGCGCAGAGGCGGCATTCGGGCCAAACTTCACGGTGTCGCGCTTTCCAGGTCGCGTCCGGCGATGGTCACCATGGTTCCTCCGGTAAGTGGGCCCGTGGTCGGGCCGATCAGGATCAGGCTCGGTACAGGTTCTACTTCGGCATCGAATCCAAGCTCCTCGTTCTCCCCGATCACAGCGGACAGTGAGGTCGATCCTTGTGGAACCGTCGGGTCCAAGACGGCGGCGGGGGAGGGGCGAGAGGTTGGCCTACCTCAGCGCTCTGCGGAGAACTGGTGGACTGGAAGCTGCGAAGCCCTCCGAGTCGCCGAGTGATCCGGTGCTCGTCAGCGAACGGCCCAGGGATGGCAAGCACAGCCGTCAAACACCCCGCAATGTCCAAGCGAGGCTGAACACTGTTGTCACGGCTGCGAACGTCAACCTGAAGGAGGCCGGCATCGAGCCCATTGGCAACATCTCGCTCGCACTCGCTGCGCCGCACCTATGCGAGCCTGCGTGCCGCGCTTCGCGACGACCCGATCTACATCGCCGAACAGATGGGCCACAAAGACGCTCGCTTCACGTTCAGCGTCTACCAGCGGGCGGCCAAGAGGCGCGAGAAGCTGTCGGGCCGCTATCTTGAAGCCTTCGACGCGGCTCTTGATTGGGCACGAATGGGCACAAAGGGCGATTCTGGCGATGTGCTGTTCGCCCCAGGTGACCCGGTGCAAACCGAGGAAACCGCATCGGAAAGCCACAAATGAATACACGCGGCTGTAGCTCAGCTGGCTAGAGCGTCTGCTTGCCATGCAGAAGGTCGAGGGTTCGAATCCCTTCAGCCGCTTGTGAGAAAGCCCCGCCCCGCCGGGGTTTTCTGCGTCTCGGGCCTGAGCTCTGACGACCGCTCCCTGCACCTCGCTCGGCAGACTTTCGTCGTCGTTGGAGCTCGCTGAGATTCTTTGGGTCGGCGGGAAAGAGCCTCCGTTAGGGCACCCGGGTGATATGAATACCAGTGCATGGGTGTCCGGCGGACCGATCTGCGCTGTGGGCCCCGTCTGGTCGTTTCCCCTGCGCTCCGCGCGGTGGTGTTTGCCGGACTCCTCTGCTTGTTCTGCGGCGGCGGCACGGCCGTGGCCAGGGCGGACACGACTTTCGGCGGTGATCCGAGCCAGGCGGTGACCCCGGGGCTGAGTTGCGAAGGCGGAGCGCCGCCCTACTTCTTCGGCGCGTCCTCGTGCATGTGGAACTGGAGCAGTATCCGCGGCTCCGATGGCATCCCCTTCCCCGAAACCACGGGCGGCAGCGGCACAGTGACCAGCGTCACCCTGCCGGCTATGCCGACCCCTGGGCAGATGCAGGCGGTGGTGCTCACCGGGACCCTTATCGGCTCGTCGAACCCCGCCGAGCCCGACTACTACTGCTGCAAGGTCGTGGAGATCAGCCCGACCTTTACGGTCCCGGCGAACCAGGTGGCGACCGTGCCACTCGACCTGGCGGTGTCCTCGCAGCCGACGCCGAACCTTGCGATCCCGGGCGCCAGCGGCTCATTTGACGGCATGGGCATCTCGGTCCTCAGCCCGACGGCCTCGTTGCCGCTGGCCTACACCGGCCGCACGATGGTTGGCAACGGGGCCGACATCAACAAAGCCTACTTCCCGGCGCCCGCGGCCACCAACCAGGAGTACGTTACGCCGACCGATCCGACCGGGTATGAGCTGTTGGCGAGCTTCACGCTCGGCAGTCCCCCCAGCCCCCCCGCGGCCGGAGAACCACCCGGCGGTGGCCTCAAGCTCGACCACGGCCCGCTGACGGTTGGGCCCGACGGGAAGACCGTCACCGTCGGCACGGCCACCGACCCGCCCACCGCCGAGACAACTCAGACCCTCACGGCCCCGGCCGCCGCCAGGCCCTCCATCGCACGGCCCTCAGAGGTCGACAGGCGGAAGCAACCGGGGGTGCTCGGCCAAGGCGCGACGAAGGTGCCGGCAGGCAAGACGGTCGGGCTGAAACTTCGGCTGAGCGGCGCGGCACGCGCGAAACTCCGCAAGAAGCACACCCTGAAGGCGACCTTGACGATCGTCGCCCGCAATGCCGGGGGCCAGTCGCAGACGACCACCGAGACCGTGAAGATCAAACCGGGGCGCCACCGCGGCAGCAAGAGGTAACGCCCCGTGCCCTGGGGCGTGCTGTAGTTCCAATTTCGACGCCGTCGAGCGACCGCGCCTGGTTAGGGCCAGGAAGAGAGTGCGGGGCTCTGGGCTCGGGCCAGCGTCGCGTCGGTTTCGATGGTGGCGTGTGACCCATCGGGGGCGCGCAACACGACGCTGGCGACGACCTTGTGCCCGGCGCTTCTGTGGGTCGGGGTCAGCCCCGGACCGCAGGAAGCCGCCCGGCGAGGCTAGCCCCCGACCGCGCGGCTTTCGATCAGCTCCGCTCGATCAGGCCAACGAGCGCCGCTGCGAGTTCTCTGTCCCGCCGGTGGACGTGAAGCTGACGCTGATGTCTACGTTGGCGTGCCGAGACGGTCGGATTCGCCGACGGCCAGGCCGCTGCAGCGCCCAAGGTGCCCGTTGAGTAAAGCCGACACCGAGACCACGAGTTCGCCGTTCGAGAGATCCCGGGTTGACATACAGACTCTGCATCGGTGGTCGGGCACAGATCCCAATCCTGTGCCCGAATCCGGCCTAATCCTCGGTAATCCAACGTAATCCGATTCCGAATGGGAGAGCTCCCCTCATTCGGTGTCTCCTATGTCTGATACGGGTGTCGCTTATGTCGTGAAACCGGACACCTTCGCCTTCCGCCTTCAGCCGCTTCGATAAGGCCCCCTGGGTGGGTTCCCACACGGGTTAGACTCGCTAAGCGATGTCGAGGAGCGAGCTACGGATTCGCTTTCTGCCAGCTTTTGTGAGCCTTTGCCTTATTGCCGCATCCGCCACCGCCGCGTGGGGAGCGACCGCGAACGAAACCGGTTATGCCTGCCAACTGGTTCGCACCCAGCTGATCAACGGCGCGTACGCAAAGGGTTCGAGCGTGGAAAAGCGCCCGGCCGAGGTGAGTGAAGCCTACGGAAAGGGCACGTACACCTCGGGCTGCAGGGTGAAGGTCACGAAGAAGCCACGTGGTGCAGTTGGTCGGTCGGCCCGCCGCGTGTATCTCGGCCAGATTCGCCTGTTCGCCGTCGTGCCGGCCGCCGGGGCGGCGGCCGAGGGGTGGGACGCCGACAAGCTGAACGCCAGCCTGCTGAGCGGCGCTGAAGGGCTGATCTCGTCCTTTGGCGGCGCAACCTTTGCGATACCCGCCTACGGACAGAGCGAAGCTCACGCCTACTGGCTGGGCAACAAGCAATTCAGCGCCGAGGCGGTCTGGCGCCGAACCGACGCGGGTTTCTTGATCATCGAGCTCCACGATCGGGCCGAACGTGTGCCGAGGTTGGAACGACTGCTGAGGTTATTTGCGGCCGGAATTGTGCCTGGGTTCTCGCCGTAAGCGCGCTCGACATCGTCAAGCGCTTCGTCTGAGGTGAGCGGCTACACCGTGTCGCCCCTCGTCCTCAGCAAGGGACGTATCCGGATCCGACGTGCATCGAGTCGTCTCAGGGGCACCGATCAGCGCATCCGCACCTGGCCGCCGAGCAGTGCGGTGACCGTCGCGAAGCGCAGACCGCGCGCCCGGAGGCCGCGGATGATCCCCGGCAGGGCGCGGACCGTCTGCGGATGGTGACCGCCATCATGCATCAGGATTATCGAGCCAGGTTGCGCCGCCCTGAGGACGTTGGCGCGGATCGCCGCGACGCCGGGGTGGTGGTCATCTTCTGAGTCAAGGCTCCAGAGGACCATCTCCAGCCGGTTGCGGCGCGCCGCGGCGGCGACCCTTCCGTTGATCAGCCCGTAGGGTGGACGGAACAGGCACGGCTCAAAGCCGGTCGCGGCTCTGATGCGGCTATCAGTCGCCGCCAGCTCACCATCGCCCGGGTACTCGGGATGGTGGTAGGAGTGGTTTCCGATCTCATCACCGCTGGCGAGGATCCGGCGCATCAGCGCTTCGCGCCCGTGCACGTGGCGACCCTCCTCGAAGAACGTCGCGCGAGCGTCGAGGCGGTTGAGGATGGCCAGGATCTCCGGAGTCTGGACAAGACTAGGGCCGTCGTCGAAGGTGAGCGCGACCGCATCGGCGCCTCTGGGACCGCGAGAGGCCGTCGCTCCCGGGTGTGCGGTGCACCCCACCGGATAGGGAGCGCCGACGGGGGTGCCGCCGCCCGGTTCCGGCGGAGCGCTCGCCGAGGCCGCCTCCCCGGAGAGGACAAAGCTGCCGATGAGCAGCACGGCGAGTGCGGCCCCCGCCTGAGGCCGTCGCCGGGCCCGCCCTCGCCTTAGAGCCTGCGCTCGATTTTCCATCCTCGTTCGCTCCGTCGAGTTGTCGGATATTCCATCACCGCCAGCCTCAAGTCATCCGCAGGAGGCGGTCCTGTGCTCCCGGTTTACAACTTCGCGACAAGAGACCGTCCGGGCTGGTCGATGATCATGGTGAGCGTTGCGATTTCCAAGGCCAACGGCAAGGAGGCTCGCGTCGATGGACGTGGGTGACACGACGACCAGCGCAACGCCGGCCGCGTGGGGGCGGGATCTTGAAACCAAGCGCCGCGCCGCGCCGTTTTGAGCGATCTTCCCCTCGTCTTCCTCGGTTTGGTGGTCGGCGCCTTCGGCACGCTGGTCGGCGCCGGGGGCGGGTTCATTCTCACGCCAATCCTGCTGATCCTCTACCCCGATCTCTCGGCGGCGGCGATCACCTCGATCAGCCTGCTCGTCGTCTTCTTCAACGCGCTCTCGGGTTCCGTGGCCTACGCCCGCCTGCGCCGCATCGACTATCGCACCGGAGCGCGCTTCGCCGCCGCGGCCGTTCCAGGGTCGGTCCTCGGCGCGCTCGCGGTGCGCTCGGTGCCGATCCGCGTTTTTGACGCGATCATGGCCGTGGTCCTGGGGATCTCGGCGGTGGCGGTGATCCGGCTGCGACCGCACGCAGAGCGTCCGCATCCGCGGGGGCGGACCGTTTCGCGGGAGCTGGTCGACGGCACCGGCGTGACCTACAGGTACCGCGTGCCGCTGCGACGCGGAACCATCTACAGCATCGGGGTCGGGTTTCTGTCGAGCTTTCTGGGTATCGGTGGGGGTATCGTCCACGTTCCCCTGTTGGTCGGAGCGCTCGGCTTTCCCACGCATGTAGCGACCGCGACCTCGCATTTCATCCTTGTCTTCATCAGCGGCGCCGGCAGCATCACCCACCTGATCGGCGGTGCCCTGCACGTCGGACACGGCCTGCGACGCGCCATCGTCCTCTCGATCGGGGTGATTCCCGGGGCTCAGATCGGCGCTCGTCTCTCGAAGCGCTTCTCCGGCCCACTGATCCGGCGCCTGCTCGGCGTCGCCCTGCTGGTCTTGGCTTTGAGGCTGCTGATCTCGGTCCTTGGCTGAGCCTCGGGGCAGCGCCCAGCGGGAACCTAACCGCGGAGCGCCCGCAGGGCGTTGAGGATGACGGCGAGGTCGATGCCCTCCTGCAGCAGGGCTCCGGCGAGCGGCGGCAGGTATCCGAAGGCGGCGACGAGCATCGCGGTCACACTGAGGCCCATGCCCGCGATCACGCTCTGCCGGGCGATGTGCAGCGACCTGCGGCCGGCGTGGACCGCGTCGGCGACCCGATCCACGCGGTCCACCGTGATCACCGCATCGGCGGTCTCCGAGGAGACGGTCGCACCGGCGGCGCCCATCGCCACCCCCAGGTCGGCGACCGCGAGGGCGGGCGCATCGTTGACGCCGTCTCCGACCATCATCACCGGCCCGAGCGCGGGATCCTCGCGCAGGCGGCGAATCACCTCGAGCTTGTCCTCAGGGCTCTGCTCCGCGTAGACCCGATCGACCCCGAGCCCGCGCCCGATTCGCTCCGCCACCGAGCGCCGATCGCCGGTGAGCATCGCGACGTGGCGCACGCCCTCGGACCTCAGCCGCTCGACGATGCCGCCTGCGTCGGCACGGAGCTCATCGGCCATCACGATGACGCCGCCGATTACTCCGTCGACGGCGACGAAAACCCGCGCCTCCCCGGAGCCGCGACCGTCGAGCAGGGCAGCCCCGGCGAGGTCCTCGGCGCTGACACCTTCGCCCTGGAGAAAGCGATGACTGCCCACAGCGACGCGATGATCGCCGATCCTGCCGGCGATTCCCTGGCCTGGCTCCTCGCGGCTCTCAACCGGAACCGAGAGCATCAGATCCGCATCCCGTGCGGCCCGGACAAGGGCGTCGCCGAGGACGTGGGCCGACATTCGATCGACCGACGCCGCGAGGCGCAGAAGCTCCGCTCGGTCGAACCCCGGGCGGGTGACGATCTCCCGCACTTCGGGCGTGCCGACCGTGAGCGTTCCGGTCTTATCGAATATGACGGTGCGGATTTGTCCCAGCACCTCGATCGCCCCGGCGCCCTTGACGACGACACCCGCGCGCGCGGCTCGCGAGAGGCCGGAGACGAGGGCGATCGGCGCCGCCAGGATGAGCGGGCACGGCGTGGCAACCACGACCACCGCGAGGCCCCTCACGGGGTCACCGCTGAGCGACCATGCAAGGCCCGCCACGAGAAGCGTCGCGGGGAGGAAGAACCCCGCATAGCGATCGGCGATCCGCACGAGGGGCGCCCGTTCTGCCTCGGCCTGCTGAACGAGCCTCACGAGGGCGGCGTAGGCGCTATCGGCAGCCGGCCGATCGGCCCTCACCTCGAGCGGGGCGCCTGCGTTCGCGGTACCGCTCAGCACCGTCGCTCCAGGCCTGAGGGTCACCGGCAGCGGCTCGCCGCTCAGCGCGCTCGTGTCGATCACCGCCTCGGCGGAGAGCAAGGTGCCATCGACGGGAATCACCTCTCCGGTGCGAACCAGGGCGATGTCCCCGATCTGTATCTGCTCAACGGGAACGTCTTGGAGCTCGTCGGCGATCCTGACGCGAGCAAGCTTGGGAGCGCGTTCGACGAGCGCGGTCAGCTCTTGTCTGGCACGCGCGGAGGCGACTTCCTCAAGAGCGAGCCCACCGGAGAACATCAGACCGATCACGACGCCGACCAGGTATTCGCCGAGGGCCAGCGCGCCGAGCATCGCCACCAGCGCGATCGTGTCGACGCCCATGTGACGCTGAATGAACACGGTCCGAGCCACTTCCACCGCGAGCTCCACGGCGAGCAGCGCCAGGGTCGTGCGCCAGACGGCGTCGCCAGCGTGTGGGTTGCCGGTCAGGTGCAAGACCCCACCGACCACGATCGAGACCAGGGCGACGCCGGCGAGAATTCGCGCTCGGTGGGCGGTCAGCCAGTGCGCCGCGATCTTCGGAGTCCTCATGTGGCAATGATTGCGAGCAGACGCCCGGTCCACACCGCCTGCCGCGAGCCAGCTAGGGGTCGGGGTGCTTATCCTCGCCGTTGAGCGAGTCGCGGAACTCGCGAACCCCGGCCCCCAGGGACCGTCCGATTGCCGGTAGCCGCTTCGGGCCGAGCACGAGCACCGCCACGATCAGCACGAAGAGGATGTGGGTGGGGTTCTCCAGGCCGGTCATCTCAGTGAAGGCTAGCTCACGGGATCTGCCTGAGCGTCTCGCAGGAGCGAGCCGCGTCCTGACCGGAGCCGCCGATGCAGGTATCTGAGCCGGGACCGCCGATCAGCCTGTCACGACCCGGACCGCCGTTGAGCGTGTCGTCCCCGCCGCGACCGACAAGCTTGTCATCACCCGGACCGCCGATCAGCCTGTCGTTGCCCGCACCGCCAACCAGCAGGTCGCTGCCAGGACCGCCTCTGAGGGTGACGGGCGCCGGAACGTTGCTCGCGACCACCACGCTGTCGTCGCCAGCGCCGCCGTCATACCAGATAGCGCGAATCGCCACCGCCTGACAGTCGAGCTCGTCCGGATTGCCAGGTGGGTTGGTGCAGAGGCTGCCGCCTCCTTCAAGGGTCGTCGCGGAGTCGATCTGGTAGCTGCGCCCGTCGGCGCTCAGCGAGATCTGGATTTCATCGGGGCCGCCGCTGCCGGCAAGGACCAGGTTCAGGCCGGCTGTTTCCCCGGCTCGGGCAAGCGGCCCCGCCTGGGCGAGGGCGGCGATGACAATGAGCAACGCCAGTGTCCTCCGTGTCGATCGCATCGGTTTGACCCGGCCCGCGGGCGGGCCTGCCTTGGAAACATCTACCGTGCGGCGAGGATGCGGTGCGAGCGTGCAAGCCGCCGCCGCTTGGGCGAGCGCCTATGTCTGCGCCGGTAGGTGGGGCCGGTGTCGCCGTTCTCGCAGTTGCGGACTTCGTTGCTTCCCGAGCCACCGATGCAGTCGTCGATTCCCCCTTGTCCGTCGAGGCTGTCGTTTCCGCCGCGCCCCAGCAGCGTGTTGGGACCTTCATCACCGAGGAGGACGTCGGGACCGGGAGATCCCTCGATCTTCTCCGTGCTGGGGTCGATCGTGCCGGCGGTGCAGTGTCCGACGTTTGGGTCGAGGACCGCGCCGCCGATCGTCGCTTCGACGAAGATTCCGGTGTTCCGCACGCGGGCGAAGGAGGCGCTGTCCTCTTCGCCCGGGCCGCCGTTGAAAGAGTCGCCATCGCAGGGCTGGCCGCCGATCATCAGGTCGTTGCCGGGTCCGCCCAGCATCTGAGCGGCGCCGCTGTCCTTGCGGGGATGGAAGATATTGACCCCGTAGAGGACGTCGTCACCGGGACCGCCTTCGAGCGTGTCCGGGGCGTGGTCGTCGCCAGCGTAGAGGGTGTCATCGCCCGGACCTCCGTGCAGGGAGTCTTCGCCCGGCCCGCCGTCGATGGTCGCGGACACGTATGCCGGCACGCTTTCGGCGACCGTCATCGTGTCGTTCCCCCCGCCAAGTGAAGCCTCGATCGTCGAGATGGGGCCCTGGCAGGAGACCGAGTCCGAGGATTCGTGCCGTTCGCAAGATGTGGATGCCGGGTCGCCCAGCTGGACCGGGTTGGCGCCCGGAGCCCCCTGGATGAGGTAGGCGCCGCCGCTGTAGGTGACGGTCACGCTGTCGACACCACTGTTCCCCGTGATCATCAGGCTAGTGGCCTGATCGATGCTTTCGTAGAGCTCCACGGAGGTTCCGTCCTGGCCCTGCGTTGTGCCACATGAGATCTGGACCGCGAAACCACCACTGCAGCCATCGGAGCCGGGCCCGCCGTAGGCTTCGTCACCGGGACCTACGGCCACCAGGTGATCGTCACCGGAGCCGCCATCGAGCCGATTGGCGCTGCCGGAGTCGCCGATCAAGGTGTCATTGCCCGAACCTCCGATGGCGTCCTCGATCCCACTCAGCTGCTCGCTCTCGGCACCGGAGACCGACTGGCTTTGAAGGTTGACGGTCACCCCGCCGCCGGTCCCCGCATAGGAGACGATGTCGTGTTCCCCAGGGCCGCCGTTATTTGAGTCATTGCCGGGACCCCCGCTGAGGATGTCGCCGTCGCCTGGGCCGCCGAACAGCGAATCGTCTCCCGGGCCGCCGTTGACGCGATCTCCGTTGCCAGAGCCGCCTTCGAGCGTGTCGTTGCCATTTTCCCCGAACAGGGTGTCCTGTCCAGCTCCGCCATCCAGGTGGTCAGATCCCCGTTCACCGTAAAGGAGGTCTTCGCCTTCTTCGCCGAAAAGCTTGTCATCGCCGCGGCCGCCATAGATCGTGTCGTTGCCAGCCCCGCCGCAGATCACGTCATCGCCCCCTTCGCCGTCAATGACGTTGGCAGCGGGACCGGCGACGATCACGTCGGGCGCCTTCGTGCCGACGATTCGAGGAGCGTTGGAGACGATCGTCGCCGTGCTGCCGTCGCAGGAGCGTTGGGCCACGGCGCTTGAAGCCAGCAGGAGGATTGCCACGATGGCAAGGGAAAGGGAAAGCCCGGTCGCAGCAATGAGTCGTCGGGCCTTCGAAATCGAAATTCGAGTATTTGTCCGTGCCATGAGAGCGATCGCCGTTGGTCGCGTATAGATCGACCCTCAAAGCGCGCTTCTTGAGGACTTCGACGCATGTTCAGCCCCAATCCCTGCCATAAGAGCTTCCTTTGACAAGGCTTAAGGGCGCTTAAGCGGCCCGCCCGATCCTTCTGCCCGTGACCCCAACCGCCCGCCCGCGACGGTCCAGAGGTTCGCGCCGCGGGTTAACGATGCGCCGTCGCCGCATGCGACTCATCGTGCCGGTGACACTCGGAGCCGCGGTGACCTTCCTGGTCGCGAGCCAGCTTGGTGGTGGTGGCCGTCCAGGCGGGATGGAGGTCGAACGGCAGCTACGCATTCTCGCGCGCGAGGCCAAGCCGCTACCGGCTCCGATTCAGGGCGAGTCGGTCCTCGCGGCGCCGGGTGGAGCACTGATCCTTGGCGGCCTCGATGCTGAAGGGACCTCGGTTGCCGGCGTCTTTCAACGTGACGCCGGCGGCGCGCTGCGCGAAGTGGGCACGCTGGCCGAACCTCTCCACGACGCCGCCGCTGTGCGCCTGGGCAAGCGCATCCTGGTATTCGGCGGCGGGCAGGAAACGAGCACAAGCGCTGTCGAGTCGCTGCCATTTTCCGCCGCAGGCGGCAGCGGAACCGCCGCCACGGTCGGCAGACTGCCGACGCCGCGCTCGGACCTGAGCGCAGTTGCGATCGGCACAACCGCCTACGTTCTCGGCGGCTATGACGGCAACTCTCCGCTGAGCTCGATTCTCGAGACGAGGGACGGGCGCACCTTTCGGCGAGTTGGCAGCCTCCCGGCTCCGGCCCGCTACATGGCGACGGTCGTTCTCGACCGGCGCATCTACGCCTTCGGCGGCGAGACCGCGTCAGGTGCCCCGAGCGATGCGATCCGGGAATTCGACCCGCAGTTGGGCAGGGCCAAGCTCATCGGGCGGCTGCCCGTCCCGGTGGCGCACGCCGACGCGGTCTCAATCGACGGGACAGTGTTCGTGCTTGGGGGTGAATCAAACGGCCGCCCCACGGCCGCGATCTGGCGCCTTCAGTCCAGTGGACGCTCGGTGGTGGCGGCGGGGCGGCTGCCGCGGCCGATCGCCAACGGCGCCACGCTCAGCAGCGGCAAGGGCTCCCTGCTGATCGGCGGAGTCGGACCCGGCGGGGAAGCGCTCGACACCGTCGTCAGTCTGCGGCCTCGCGACGCCCCCCCGACACCACGCAGGCCGGCCACCGCCCCGGGCTGGCCGTTCCGGGGGAAGCTGATGATCGCCGACCGCGGCAACGATCGCCTCATCGTTGTCAACGCCGCCAAGCGTGTGCTCTGGCGTTTTCCCTCACGCGCCCACCCGGCCCCGCCGGGGGGCTTCTATTTCCCCGACGACGCCTTCTTCACTCACCACGGCACGGCGATCATCTCCAACGAGGAGCAGAACGAGCGAATCGTCCAGCTTGCCTTTCCAAGTGGCAGGCTGCGATGGTCCTTCGGCCACCCCGGGATCCCCGGTGCGGAACCCGGATATCTTCACGAGCCCGATGACGCCTACCTCCTTGCCAACGGGACGGTCTCGGTCGCCGACGCGCAGAACTGTCGGATCCTGCTGATTGCGCCGAGCAAGCGGATCCTGCACTCCTTCGGCGGTCCCTCTGACTGCAGCCACGAACCACCGCGTCACTTCGGCTCCCCCAACGGCGATACGCCACTACCCGACGGCAACATCCTCGTCTCCGAGGTAAACGGCTCCTACATCGACGAAATAACGCCCACAGGCAGGCTGGTGTGGAGCGTGCAGCTGCCGATCGCCTACCCCTCAGACCCTCAACAGCTGCGTCCCGGACGCTACCTCGTGGCCGACTACTCCAGGCCCGGAGGCATTTACGAATTCACCCGGAGCGGCAGGATCCTCTGGGCCTACCATCCTTCCTCTGGTCCGGGGATGCTGAACCACCCCAGCCTCGCCGAGCGGCTGCCTAACGGTCTGATCGCCGTCAACGATGACTATCGTGACCGTGTCGCGATCATCGACCCAAGGCGGATGCGGATCGTCTGGCAATACGGGCGCACCGCTGAACCCGGGAAGGGACCCGATCATCTGCACATACCCGACGGCTTCGACCTGCTTGCTCCGAACGGGGTGACGCCGACCCACCCCTATACGGGCTGAGGGCGTCGCCAGGAAACCGACCCCAGCCCATTCAGGATGCGACCTCAGGATGCGACCTGCGCCGACGCGCCGCGAGCACAGCCGCCTTGAAGAGGGCGCGAGGGCACCGATACCTTCGCAGCCGCCGACCCTGCGTCCTGCCGGTTGCTCTATTGGTTCTCGGGGTCGTTGTGGTGAAGCCGGTATTGGCGGACCGCGTAGGCCGCCTGGCCGGTGAACACCGCATCGATTAGGGCGAACCCCGCAATGACGCCTTGAACGATCATGCTTCGATTTTGCTCCTCAAGCCAACCGACCTCAACCGGTTTTGTCAGCTCAGTGACGATTGCCCTGGCCAGCTGAGGGGCCGCTGTCAGCACTCTGACCAGAAGTTGGCAACCTGGGTCACCAATCGTGTAGAAAGACGCGGACGGGGTCGAGGCGCTCAGCGCCCGTCCGCCATCGCCGGGCCCGGGATGCCACGCGCTCGATGGCGGGCGGGCCCCCCTTTGCGCCAACTGCGCGCGTAGGCGCGCAGGACGTCGCCATGGTCAAGCCAACCGACCATCCGCCGGCCGTCGGGGGTGAGCACGGGCAGGGCATCGCGCTCACCGTCGGTGAGGAGTTCGACCGCCAGGCTCAACTCGTCCTCCTCGCAAAGTATCGGCGGAGCCTGGGCGATATCCGCCGCGAGGAGCTCACCGCCGTGATCCGCCTCCCGCTCGAGATCGCGAGCGGAGACGACGCCGAGCAGGTGCCCCTCGGGCGAGACGACCGGCAGAGCCCGCTCGGACCGAGCGCTGAGCAGTTCGGCGACCTCGGAGAACGCCGCGCCGGCGGCGATCGGCGCCGGCGGCGATCGCATCGTCTCTCCGACGCGTATCTGGTCGTCCGGCGGGCCGGTCAAGGGCCGCTCGATGTCAATGCCTCGGCGGCGAAGCTTCAGCGTGTAGATCGAGTCTTCGCTCATGGTGCGGCTGAGGCCGGTCGCAACAACAACGGCGAGCATCAGCGGCAGGATGATCGAGTAATCGCCGGTCATCTCGAAGACGACCAGCACCGCAGTGATCGGCGCTCGCCCGGCCGCGGCGAAAACGGCTGCCATGCCAACCAGCCCGTAGGCACCGGCGGAGGCGGTGAGGCTCGGCAACAGATCGTGCGCGCCGGCTCCGAAGGCGCTGCCGAGCATCGCGCCCATGAACAGGCAGGGGGCGAAGACCCCTCCGGAGCCGCCGATCGACATCGTCAGGCTGGTGGCGGCTATCTTGCCGATCAGGAGAACCAGCAGGAACCCGACCGCGTAGCGGCCGTCGATCGCGCCTTCGAGAACCGGGTAGCCGACCCCGTACATCTCCGGCAGCGCGAGCAGCAGGGCGCCGAGCAGCAGACCGCCCGCGGCGGGTCGCAGCCAGGCCGGGCCAACCCAAATCCGGTCGGCTGCGTCCTCGGCTCCATAGAGCGTCCTGATGAAGGCGATTCCGACGAGGCCGGCGATTCCGCCCAGGAGCGCGTAGAGCGGGTACTCGGCGGCCGAGACGACGTGAAATCCCGGCAGGGAGAGGAAGGCTTCCGAGCCAAAGGCGAGACGACCGACCGCGGTCGCAACGACCGAGCTGAGCACCACGACCCCAAAGGAGCGCGTCTGGAAATCGCGCAGGATCAGCTCGAGCGCAAAAAAGACGCCGGCTATCGGCGCGTTGAACGTTGCCGCGATCCCTCCGGCGGCCCCGCAGGCGACCAGCAGGCGGGTGTTTTGGGCGGCCTGTCTTCCCAGCCTGGCGATCGCGGAGCCAAGTGCCGAGCCGATCTGCACGATCGGTCCCTCGCGTCCGACGGAGCCGCCCGAACCGATGCAGATCGCCGAAGCCAGCGCCTTGATCAGCGGGACGCGGCCCCGGATCCGTCCATCCTCGGCGCTCACCGCGAGCATCACCTCCGGGACGCCGTGCCCACGTGCCTCCGGCGCGAACCGGAAGACGAGCGGTCCGTAGAGAAGACCGCCGAGGATCGGGGCGAGGACGACGACGAACACACCGAGCGCCGGCAGATGGGGATTGGTGAAGTGTCCCAGCGCGCTTGGGTCGGAATGGCCGGTGAACAGTTCAGTGAAGGCCTTGATCAGGTAACGGAAGGCGATCGCGCCCGCGCCCGCCCCGACTCCAACGAGCAGCGCCAGGGAGAGCAAGAGACCTTCCTCCCCGCCCAAGCGGGAGCGGACCCCGCGCATCGCTCCGGCTGCAAGCGGACGCAGGGCGCTGTCGGGCGTCATCTCGGCCATCACATCGACCCTAGGCATCGTCCCGCCCGCAAGACGGGGGACCCGTCAGAATCGTCAGATACCTGACAGGCATCTTTCGTCAGAATTCGGTCAATGAGCGGGCCGACTGTTGATCTGCTTTCGCGGGAGCCCGATTTGGGGCGTGGCCTTAGCGGTCCGGTTTTGGATCACGCCCGTCGCGCCTGTGTTGCCGATGTGCTGCGCATCCCCCCGGGCGCCTGGAGGCCGCAGGGCCGCTCGGAGCCCGACGATGCCGAATTCGGCTTGCTGGTGAGCGAGGGATTCCTCGTGCGCCGCGTCGACCAGGGAGGGCGTTTCGGCGCCGAGCTGCTCGGTCCCGGGGATCTGCTGCGCCCCTGGCAAACGGTGGGGCGCGAAGCTAGCGTCCCCTTCGAACCGCAGTGGACGGCGGTCACGCCAAGCGCGGTTGCGATCCTCGACGGGGACTTCGCAAGGCGCGCCGCCCCATACCCGGTAATCGCGGCGCAGCTGATGGGGCGGGCGATGTTGCGCGCCCGCCATCTCGCGATCGCGATGGCTGTTGTCCACCAGCCCCGCGTGGATCGCAGAGTCCACATGCTGCTCTGGAACTACGCAGACCGCTGGGGGAGGATCGACCCCGACGGAAGGCGGGTGGAGGTACCCCTGACCCACGCGCTCCTTGCCGAGTTGGTTGCAGCTCGGAGGCCTACGGTCAGCACCGCTCTCAGTTCCCTTGCCGCCGAAGGAAAGGTTCAGCGCGAGAAGGGCGGCTGGCGTCTCTGGGGGGGCCCCCCAGACGAGCTGGCGGCCGTGGGCGCCAAACTTGGCGCCTAGGTGTAGTTCCTAACAACTTTTCATCCGCCTCCTTAGCTGGTGTCTACCCACCCAGCAACAAGAGACACCATGAGCTCCACGCTAATGCCCCCTTCGGCCCGAAGGGGAGACTGACGATGGTCAGGCGCGTCACCGAGCAACGGTGGTCGCTCGCGGAGGCGGCCGAGGCCGCCGGAGTGAGCGAGCGCACCGCCTGCAAGTGGACCCAGCGCTACCGCTCCGAAGGAGAGGTCGGCCTCTGGGATCGAAGCTCGGCACCGCGCTCGGTGCCAAACCGCACCCCCGAGGACCGCGTCGCGGCGATCGCCGCCTTGCGTCGGGTGCGAATGACCGGGCCCGAGATCGCCGAGGTGCTGGAGATGGCGTTCCACGGACTCCGCGGTGCTGTCGCGGATCGGCCTGGGCACGCTCGCCCGCCTGCAGCCCCCGGAGCCTCCCAACCGATACGAGCGAGCCAACCCGGGGAGCTGATCCACATCGACGTCAAGAAGCTGGTGCGGATCGAGAAGGCCTCACCGGGTGACCGGCACCACCCCCAGCCAAGGCGCCGGCTGGAGCGGGTCCACGTCTGCGTCGACGATGCGACCCGTCTCGCCTACGTGGAGGTCCTCAGCGACGAAAAGGGGAGCCGCCGTCGGCTTCCTGAAGCGCGCCCTCGCCTTCTACTCAGCCCACGCCATCACCGTCGAGCGGTGATGACCGACAACGGCCCGGCCTACCTCTCGATCGCCCATGCCATCGCCTGCCGGCCTTGGTCCGCCACATCCGCACCCTCCCACCGGCCGCGCACCAACGGCAAGGCCGAGCGCTATCCGCACGATGCTCGCCTGGCCTACGCCATCTACCGCACTCCCCCACCACCCCGCTATCCCTCTAGTCTATACTCCAACCCATCTCTCTCATCACAACCCCCTCCCTCCACACACCCTACCCCTGAGGCTTGGAGTTCGCGGGCGCCGTGGCCTGTGGTCGTCGCGGCAAAGATCGCCGCGGGATCCGGTCGGAGCGACCGGATCCAGCGGCGGGACGTCTGCTAGTGGCGCCGTTTGGCCGCCACCTTGACGCTCACCTTCGCGCCGGGGGGCAGCACGCGCCCGGCGCCGGGAGCCTGACTCACAATCCGGCCGTGCCGCTTGCCTTTCACCGTGCCGAGCTTGCAGAGGGTCCTGGCGAGGACCGCCCGCGCCGTCGCCAGCGTCTTGCCCTTGAGCCTCGGCACAACGCAGGCCCGATAGGTGAAGAGATCGGTGCGCTTGCCGCTTTCGCTCGTCCCAGCGATATTGCTCACCGTCACGTCGACCGAGCCGGGTTTCATGGCCGCTGGCGAGGTCGCCGTGACTTTCGTGTCCGAGAGGACTTCGAAAGAGGTCGCGGGTTCTTCGCCGAATTTGACCGCGTTGGCGCCGGAGAGATTTCCGCCGGTGATCGTCACCGTCGTTCCGCCGGCGACCGAGCCCGAGGTGGGGCTGATCTGTACGACTGAGGGCGCCGGCTGGACTTCGGCGTTCAGCTCCAGCTCTTCGCCGGAACCGGTCCCGCTGGGAGCGACCGTCGCGCCGTCGAAGGGTGGCGGAAAGATGTAGGCAAAGCTTGCCCCGGGAACGGCCGCGACCCCGATCCCGTCGGTCGTGTGAGTCGGGTCGATGCCGATCAGGTCTCCGGCCTTGATCGGGATGTGAGCGGTGAAGGTCTGCAGTCCGGTCCCGCTGGGCGTCGCCGGTCCGCTCGTCCCGCTCGCTTCGTAGGCACCTTTGCTGTTTGGCGTAAGTACCCGTAGGTAGTAGGGGCCGCCTTCGGCACCCTGGATCCGCCAGCGCACGATCGTTCCCGTCACCGGTGATGTCAGGCTCGCCCCTTTCTCCGGCAGGGCTGTGTTGAAGCGCGTCTCGAGCTGACCGAAGGTGCTCTGGGTGAAGTTGACGGGTAGCACGCTGCCGACCGTGTCGGTCGATGCCCGAGTTGCCGGAGCCAGAACCGCCAGGCCGCTGAGCGCCAACGTCGCGAGCACGACAGGACGACGTGCGTATCCGCGTCTCATATTGATGCCTCCCTTGGGTTTGATCCCGCGACGCCGCCCGCAGGACGGTGCCATTGTCTGATGTCGCATAACACCGCTACGGGCAAATGTTGCGGTTCGACGTCTCTGCGCCCGGAGCGAGCCCGCTGTGTGAGATACGTCAAACTTGGCTGTCCAGCCAAACGCGTACATTGAAGTGCGAGCATGGAATCAGAGCACGTGGACGTTCTCATAGTCGGCGCCGGGATCTCCGGCGTTGGCGCCGCCTACCACCTGCAGGAGCGCTGTCCGGGCAAGAGTTACGCAATCCTCGAGGCGCGCTCTGACCTCGGCGGCACCTGGGATCTCTTCCGCTACCCGGGAATCCGCTCGGACTCTGACATGCACACGCTCGGTTTCCGCTTCAGGCCATGGACCGGCGCGAAGGCGATTGCCGATGGACCCTCGATCCTCGAATACATCCGGTGCACGGCCAAGGAGGAGGGAATCCAGGAGAGGATCCGTCTCAACCATCGCGTCATCTCGGCCACCTGGTCGACGCCCGACTCGCTCTGGAGCGTCGAGGCGGAACGGACAGACACGGGGGAGATGGTCGGCTTCACCTGTGGCTTCCTCTCGATCTGCAGCGGCTATTACCGCTATGACCAAGGCTACCTACCGGATTTCCAGGGAATCGATGATTTCAAGGGTGAGGTGATCCATCCCCAGCATTGGCCGGAGGATTTCGACTATGCGGGTATGCAGATCGTTGTGATCGGCAGCGGTGCCACCGCGGTCACGTTGGTGCCCACCCTGGCCGAGAGTGCCGCGCATGTGACGATGTTGCAGCGCTCGCCCACCTACATCATCTCGGCGCCGGCCGAAGATCCGATCGCCAACGGCCTGCGGCGTATCTTGCCGGCGAGAACCGCCTATTCGATTGTGCGCTGGAAAAACGTCCTGCTGCAGCTGCTGATCTACCGACTGAGTCGCCGTCGCCCGGGGTTTGTGCGCAGCATGCTGCGCCGGGGAGCCGAAAAAGCGTTGCCCGAGGGCTATGACGTAGATAGGCACTTCAACCCCACCTATGACCCCTGGGACCAGCGCCTCTGTTTGATCCCCGACGGCGATCTTTTCGAGGCGATCTCCGCGGGCCGTGCCGACGTCGTCACCGATCGCATCGAGACCTTCACCGAGCAGGGTCTGAAGCTCGAGTCGGGAGAGGAGCTGAAGGCGGACGTGATCGTCACCGCGACCGGCCTCAACCTGCTCTTCCTGGGCGGCGTCGAGCTCACCGTTGACGGCGAGCAGACCGACTTCGCCTCGGCGATCGCCTACAAAGGGATGATGCTCAGCGACGTCCCCAACCTCGCCTTTACCCTTGGCTACACAAACGCCTCCTGGACACTGAAGGCCGACCTCACCTCCGAATACATGTGCCGCCTCATCAACTATATGGACGAGCATGGCTGCACCAAATGCGTTCCACGAGCCGGGGCCTCCGTGACCCCGGAGCCAATCATCGACCTCAAATCCGGCTACGTGTCGCGCTCGCTGCACAAGCTGCCCAAACAGGGTTCCGAGGCCCCCTGGAGGCTGCGCCAGAACTACGCGGTCGACCTTCGGGCGCTACGTCACGGGCCGGTCGTCGATGGGGTCATGCAGTTCTCCACTCCGGCCGGCGCCAAGCGACGACCCGGCAGCGGACTGACCGCGGTCGCCTGATTCTCCTGCACAGCACCAACGTTATGTTTGCCGCGGTTGGCAAAATTGCCTCGGTTTTGTCGGCGACTCGTCGTGTAGACATGCGCAGCGAGAAGCCCTCTTGCATCCGTCGTGCTCCTCGCCCGGCAAGGACAGGGCCCCTCGCCGAAACGTCGAGGGGCCTGTTCCGAATCGGCGAACGGGGTCTGCGATCGTCCTTTCAGGTGGCTGAAGGAGAGGGAGGTCGGCGCTAGGAACCTGCCCGGAAGGTGACTCCATCGAGGTAGACCTCTTCAGCACCGGGCGGCGCAACCACCAGGCCTTCATTCGCGGGTACCGGGACTTTCGAGCCGAGCACGGTGAGCTGACCGACGCCATTGGGGCATGGGGCTGCCCCTCCGCACGCCACCGCCTCCCGAATCAGGGCATCGCTGCCGGGTCGGTCACCGGGAGGTAGATTGAAGATGAGCTGACTCGTACCCGAGACCGCCTCTCCTCTGAGATGGACGACGCCCGTCTGGTCCTTATAAAAGCCCACCCTTTCGGGGAAGACTCCAAGAGACAGTTTCAGGTTCGTCCACCCGTTCAGGAATTGCGGCTCGCCAGATGCTCCGACTTCGTGGAAGGCTTCCGCGCCCGCGATCGTATTCGCGGTCTGCGCCGTGGGGACGGTGGCGAGGGTGGAGGCATTAATTTGCGTGCCGGTCAGCGTCCCTTTCTTGACCTTCGCGGCGGTGATCGCTTCGTTCTTGACTTTTGCCGTCGTCACCGCGTTCTTCTTCAGCTGCTTGGCGCCGATACTGTTCTTCGCTGGCTTGAGAGCGGCGTAAGATGCGCCTCCAAGGGCGACGAATAGAGCTAGGCAGGAGACGACATTGGCGAACGTGAGCCTTCCGCGTAAGTGGCGCATGGAAACCTCCAGGAGATAGTTGGCGAAACCTGCAGTTTCTTCCCTTCCTTCTTTTCTCTCCCTCCGGCCCCTGGGTCCCGCTCGGGTCGCCCGGCGCCGGCGCGGGGCCCGCTCCCCCGCGTCCGGGGCGCTGGGTGCTCGTCGGGGCGCGGGGGGGCTGCTCGCCTCGGCGTTGGCGTCGGGCTCGGCGTCGTGCCGGCTGGTGGGGGGGGGTGCCGGGTCGTCGGGCCCGGGCGCCGCCCCGGCGCGCGCCGCGCCGTGGCCGTGGGGCGGCTCGGTGCCCTCGGCGGGGGGCGGGTGGGGTCGCCGCCCGCGGGTGCGCTCGCCGGCGGTGGCGCGGCTGGCGCTCGGCCCTGCGGCACTTCGCCGACCGCGTCCCCTGCCAGGCGGTGGTGGCCGGTGCTCGCCGGTCTCGCCCGCCGCTTCGCCGGCGTCGGGGGCCGGTCGGAGAGGTGTCGAGGGCGGCGCCTCGGCTACCTCGCGCTCCTCGGTTCGGAGGCGTTCGTCGAGCGCACCCCACGGCGCTGGAGAGCTGTGAGCCGCCGTCTCGGGACGGCGCCTGGCGGCGATGATGCTCGACGGCCTGGAGATCGCCGAGCGCACGCACGTGGTCTGCCTGGGGATCACCACCGAGGGCGTCAAGATCCCGCTCGGGCTCTGGCAGGCTCGACCGAGAACGCCACCCTGGCGCGCACGCTGCTCGCCGACCTGGTCGACCGCGGCCTTGACCCCGAGCAGGCGATCCTCTTCGTGATCGACGGCGCCAAGGCGCTCGCTTAGCGCCGGGTCTTCTGCCCCACGCTCTCATCCATCGCTGCCACCGCCACAAGGAGCGCAACGTCACCGATCTGCTGCCCGAGGCAGACCGTGTTGGTTCCGCGCCGTTGCGCGCCGCCTCGTCGCTGAGCGACCCCGATCTCTCCCGCCAGCGCCTCTAGTTGCTCGCCGTCTAGCTGCAGCGCTCCTCTCCTTACTCTCTCTCTCACTACCTTAGTCGATGTAGTAGACGCTGACGCTGATCTCTCTCTCTATCCACTCACCTCGCCTAGACTCTCTCCTCTACCAACCCTTTTCAGTCTTTGATCTAGATCTTCCCCACACCCAGCTCAACTTCTCGCTCTCTCTTTTCTATATGCGCTAGCTTCCACCGCCGCCCTCATGCTCTTCTCCTAGCAACAGTTCCTCTAGATCATCCTCTATAGCTACCTCTCCTAGCTCTTTCTCTCTATCGCCACATGCCCTGCACACCACTCACACCACCTCATACCACCTACTTCTCCCCTCCCTCTCCTCCCCCTGCGAGCCGTGTTGGACACCGCCAAAGAGCATAGCTCAAGGGGTCAGAGATCTGACCACTGTCGCCATCGGTCCCGCGCTCGGCTGGTCGGGACGTCAATGTGTTCACCGCATATCGTCGTCAGCAGGCGAAGACCGATGTCGGGTTGCGGCGCGGCGAGACCCGAATCCAGCGTGCCACAGTTGGAAGTTGGCGAACTCGGGCATCGAGCGTCCCGCGATCAGCGGTGATGTGCTCATCATCGGAGGCAAACCAGAAGATTCAGCCTTCCTCAGTGGGGTTTCGTTCCGAGCCGAAAGCTAAGAAGTAGGCAGCCCGTCAGGCTAAGATTGGCCCCGTCTCCGGCGGGGCTTTCCTTACCTCTTTGTGAGTGGCGTAGGTGCACTTCCGGTGCCCTGCTCCACATATAGGTGCCCCGGCAGCGCAGCAACCCTCCGGTGCCTGGCATCGGGTCAAGATGAAACTCGTCCCGATTCGCCTCTCAGACGGCGCGAGACACTTGCCTCAGACCTGGCCACGCACCTTGCCCGCGAACAAGCGAGCGAACGTGAAGCTCGCCGAGCTGGAAATTGAGGCCATTTCAGAGCGCGTGACGCCGTGCTCTCTCCGCGGGAGGTACGCGAGCCTCCGGGCGACACTCAAGGACGACCTTCAATACGTGTCCGAACAGAAAGGCCACAAGACGTTCGATTCACGCTCTACGTCGACAGCCGAGCGGTCATGCGACGGGCTAAGCTGTCCGGCGCTTATCTCGCGGAGTTCGACCGAGCGCTCGCTGGGCGCAACTTCCGACCTCTGAAAAAGCACAGAAAGGCACAACGGGCCAAGCAGGTCCCTCGGAGCTAAGGGGAGGAACGATCAGAAACCGCTTGATAAAGCTCTTTCGGCGCCTTGGCGGAGTGGCTACGCAGCGGCCTGCAAAGCCGTTTACACCGGTTCGATTCCGGTAGGCGCCTGCTCTGCAAGCGGATTTGCTTGCTAGAGCCGTTTGAGCGGCTCTTTTCGACGCTCCTTCGTCCGGCTGATTCCGGTTGTAACCGGCTATTTCAGTGTCTGACTGGTGCACGACTGGTGCACGGCGAGGCGCAGTCGCTGCTCCTCACGGTCGCTCACCAGGCTTCCGCTCCAGCCGAGTCGGGCCCGGTTGAGGAACGCGCTTGCTCCTCGTCCCGAGCGAGCGTCTGCTGCTGGCGGTGACGTGCTCGCAACCACGCGAACGCAGCACTCTGACTGCCTCTCTCCGATCCCCTTATGTTTCATTACAGTGATGCTGCAGCGCTCTGCTATTCCGCTCTGTGCGCACCTTACCTCCCCTACAACTCTCTCACCCTCCTCAGCGCCGCCGCACGCGCGCATTCAGTTCGCCCCTTTCCGCTCGCCAAACCAAGCAAACAAACCACCGCACCCGCGCGCCGCCAGCACCTGCCATACCCCCAGCGCCCTGCAGCTCTGCCGCTACTACGCCTCGCTACCACCAACACCCAACTCGCCAAGCAAGCTGCGCAGTACAGTTCTCAGCACGCGTGCGCTCATCGCAGTATTCACGCTCACCATTCCCCGGCACTTCCTTCCCAGCACCGCGCGCTCTACGCCATCTTCGCCTACGCCATACACCTGTTCCCTCGTCGCTGTCGCTGCCCTTGCTCACCACCCGCCCTACTCAAACCCCAGCTATCCGACGCTGAAGGCGCTGACCAGCGGCAAGAGCTACGTCAGGCCCAGTAACTCAGCAGGTATTAGGACTGCCACATCGCGCGACGACCGGCATCGCTTGAACCACGGGTAGGAGGCCTTTGAGCCTCGCGGGAGCGCTAGCCTAGCCGCATGACAAGGCGTTTGGCCGTGGCGGCAATCGCGCTCTCGGCGTGCGTGTCTTGCCCGGCGCGACCGCGTAAGAGCAGACGAAGAAGTCGAAGTCCCGGCGGGGATCGCAGCGACAGAAATCTTCGCGATGCCCCTGCGCGGCAGGAGTCCGGCCGAAGACCACACATTCAGCTTTGATGTGCGCCTCACGTGGTGTCGCATGCGCGTGAGGTTTGATCACGTCAAACTGGTGGAAAAGCCCGAGGACGCCCGCCACCTAGAGACAGCCATCGTCACGGCCTATGTCTTCCATCCGGCCTACATCCGCCCCAGCCACCCTTTGCGCGGCTGTACTCCTCATCCACGGCTCAGGTCGTGAGAGTCAAGACGAGCGGCCGGCGGCCTCACTCGTCTTTTCGACGGGAGCACCTCTCCGCCGCGGCGAATCTTTCCGTGCGCCGACGGCCAGGAGGCGGCAGGAACGTCTCGACCTGCTGGCCGACGCTCCCCTGATCCAGCCTTTGGCTGCTCCCGCTTCGTGCGATTTGCGCCCGCCTGAAGGCTCTGCTCCAGACGCCTTGTCCGACGAGGAGCGGGCGCCGGAGAACCCGATCAGCTTGCGCTCGGTGAATGAGAATGAAGAGGCATCGCGTCGGACTGTGCTGCCAAGCGCCGGGAGGGTCCGTTGTCCGGCGCTGGCTATCGGGCGATGTGCATTCCCCGCTCCACCCTCCGCACGCGCTGCTTGCCGAGCCGCTTCTGGATGCGCGCGAGGCGACGCTCCGCCTCCTGGCGCTCGCTCCTCCGCGCCGCCTCGCCGGTCTTCGCCCCGAGCGGGTGGCCACGCCGCTCGGTGATGCCGTAGCGCTGGCGGTAGCCGTAGATCAGCTCGACGCCTTCGTTCCAGGCCGCGGCCTTGAGCGGGTCGCTCGGGCGCGTGCCGAGCGCGTCCTCGATCAGCTTCGAGGGCTGCAGGCGCTCGGCGGCCACCTCGCGGCGGCGCAGCTGCGTCAGAGCCGCTCGCTCGATCAAGCGCCAGCTCGGCTCGCTCGGCGCCGCTCAGCCCCACGGGCCGACGCGCCTCGATCCGCGACCTCGACCGCCAGGGAGTCGCGCTCCTCGCCGAGGCGAGCCGAGCTGTCGTTCACCGTGGCGAGCGGAAGCCGTCGATCCGGTTGAGCTGCGCCGCGGTCGGGACGGCGCTCGGCCATGAGCGTTCTCGCGCTCCGCCGCCTGCTCGGCGAGACGCTGCTTCGGCCGCGGCGATCCGCCGCTCGAGGGCGTCGAGGCGTTCGGCTGGCGGCGAGGGCTCCCGCTCGCGGCCAAGGCGGCGCTCCAGCTCGCTGCGGCGCCTCGCCAGCTCGGCGCCGGCCTAGCGCCTCGATCCGCTTGCGCGCCGCGACCTCGACCGCGGCGTACTCGCCCGCCGCCCGCTCGGCGCCGGCGCGCAGCTCGTGGGCTGCGTCCTCGATCTCCCGCGTGCCGGGGCCGAGCTCGGGGTCGGTCAGCTCGGTGGCGGCGACGCCGTAGGCGATGGTCGCCCCGCGGGCGCGGGAGACCGCGACGAGGAAGTCCTCGCGGCTGATCCCGGCGTCGAGCAGGGCGAAGGCGCGAGTCGAAGGTCTTCGACTCGGTGGCGTAGGTGGTGAGCGCGTAGGCGTGCTGGATCGCCGGCTCGCCGCTCGGGCGTGCGGCGGCTCAGGTAGTCGGCAGCCGAGGGTGACGGCTGCGCTCGTCGCCGCCGATCCGCTGCAAGCTCGAGGCGCTGCCGGCCTCGCGGTCGACGGCGATCACCTCCCAGCGCTCGCGGTTGGAGACCTGCGGGGTGTTGACCCGGGTGATGATCGCGATCGCCGACGCGAACTCGCTGCTCGGCGACCAGCGAGCGCCTGAGCCTCGACGCGGCCCTCGGCGAGCAGGACCTCGCGCGCCCGTCTCGTTCAGCTCGGCGACGTCGCGGGTGCGGCGGGCGATCATCACCGCGTCCTCGCCGGCGGCGAAGCGCCGGTGCCAGTCGAGGACCAGCGCGTCGAGCGCCTCGGGCAGGGTGTCGGCGATCCCCAGCCGCTCGCGCGGCGCGCGAGCAGGTCGAGGGCGTCGGAGCCGCGGCCCTCGTGGGCGAGCTCGACGATGTGGCGGTCGAGCGGGTCGCGCTGGCGGCGGATCTCGGTGAGGACGATCGGCTCGATCACGTCGGTCAGGTGCCCGTAGAGGCCGCCCGGGCCGACCGCGCCGATCTGGCGCGGGTCGCCGATCAGCACCAGCTTGCCCTCGCAGCGCTCGGCCAGCTCGGCGAGCGCGGCGGCGTGCGGGGTCGAGGTCGTCGATCGCCTCGTCGATCGACGATCACGCGTGCCGGGGGCGAGCGGCGGCGAGGCCGCTGCTCGGCCAGCTCGCTCGGTGCGGATCAGGAGCGCGGTGATCGAGGTCGCCGGCACGCCGGCGTCGACTCAGCTCGCCCGAGGCGCTGCGCGCGGTGGCGACCCCGATGCACCGGGTGCCCGGCCGCCGCCCATGCCTCCCGCGCCGCGGCGAGCGCGGTCGTCTTGCCGGTGCCCGGCAGCGCCGCGACCGCGACGATCCGCTCGCCGCCGGTGGTCAGGCGGCGGACCATCTCGGCCTGCTCGGCGCTCAGGTAGCGGTGGCGGGCGAGGACCGCGGCGAGGGTCGCCTCGTCGATCCAGGCGGCGCCGGCGCCCGTCCCTCGCCGCGCGGCCGCCGACGAAGCCGCTGCTCCAGCTCCCACAGGCGCGGGGTCGTGTAGTAGGTGGAGTCGAGCGGGTCTCGGCGCCGCGGTGGATCTCGATCAGCCGCTCGCTGGCGAGCAGCCCGTCGACCGCCGCGTCCAGCGCCAGCGCGTCGGCGCCCTCGCGGAGCTGGTTGGCGAGCGCGCAGAGCAGGTCGCGGCGGTCGAAGTGGGAGTGGTGGGCCTCCAGGTCGGCGAGGGCCGCGTCGAGCTCGGCGGCGCCGATCGGCCGCGGCTCGCGGCGCGCTGCCGGAGCGGAGCGAGTCCGGTCGATCGAGTCCGCGCGTCAGGTCGAACTCGGCGGCCCGCGCGACCCACTCGGCGCGCTGGTTGTCGGGGTCGACGCCGTAGTCCTTGGCCTCGCGGGTCCGGTAGGCGGCGACTTCGGCGGCCGCGGCGAGCGTGACCCCGCGCTCGGCCATCGCCGCGACGATCTCCGCCCGGCGCTGGGAGAAGTGCTCGATCACCGGCCGCGCCGATCGCCGGCGAGGTCGGCGTAGCCGTTGTGGACCGCCTGCCACTCGACGCCCAGCTCGCGGGTGATCTCGGCGCGAAGCGCCGCCTGGTAGACGTGGCCGGCCGCCTTCGCCTGCGCCAGAAGGGCGAGCGGCCCTTCGGCGCGGCGAGGCGAGAGCCAGCGCCCGTCGGAGGCGGCGCGGGTCATGTTGGCGGTGACGACGTGGGTGTGGAGCGCCGGGTCGCCGGCGCGCGAGGAGCGGTGGCGGAAGGCCATCGCGACGAAGCCCGCGCCCGGCTCGATCCGCTTGCCGCCCGCGCCCGCGCTGCACGAAGCAGGCCTCGCGCTCGAGGTAGGCGAGCGCCCTCGGCGACCGCGTCCTCGTGGGCGCGCAGGACGGCGGCGCGGACCTCGGGCGAGCCGACCGCGTAGAGCAGCGAGACCGACTTCGGCGCGGCGAAGCGCACGTCGTAGCCGAGGATCGGCTCCGACGCGGCGCTCGCGGCCATCGCGCGTCGGTGAAGACGCGCGGCTCGCGGGCGGCGCGACCAGCGCCTCGCCGCTCAGCGGGTCCTCGCCGGCGAGGACGGCGGCGTAGGCGTCGCGGTCGACCTCGCCCGCGAGGCCCAGCTCCTCGGCGAGCGCGCCGAGCCACTCGCCCGGCGCCTCGCCGGGCTTGGTGTAGTAGTCCTCGCCGCCTTCGGCGACCGCCTCGATCCAGTAGTCCGCGTTGCCGCGCCCGATCTTCGTCACTCCGACCACATCTTCTGTTGTCCAGCGGCGGCGGCTCTTGCATCGGCTGAACCGCCGAGTTCCCAGTGTGTCGGGCTGTCGGCTTCGGGTTTCGGGATGGCTGAGAGTGCCTGCCCCATTAGCTCTTCTGAGCTCTGATCTGGCTGGCTCTGTCTGCTTGACTCGTTTGCTTTGCTGACTGACTTGGGTTTGATTTTTGGCTGACTGACTGGCTGGTTACTGGTTTGCGAAATCGCCGTCTCGACCCCCCCTCGCCCCCGACCTACCCGCAGAACAGCGCCGCGGGACGGCGGTCAAGGGCGCTCGCGCCCGACCCCCGCAGGGGGTTGACGGGCGATCCCGCGGTGCTTCAATCGCATGGAGGTCGGGGGCTCCTCCCGCCCGCAGAAGCCGTATCTCTTCTGCGCCAAGGCGATGCAAACGGGCCGCCGCCTGGACAACAAATGTGATGGCGCACGACGCCGATGCAATCGATGGCTAAGAAGCTCCCCACATCCATTCCGCGTGTCGCTCTTACTCCGCCGGAGGCGGCAGCCGCAATTGGAGTCGGCCCCGATTTCTTCGAGGCCAACGTCGCGCCGGAGCTGCGGTTGATCCGCCGAGGTCGCAAGCGGCTCGTTCCGGTGACGGAGCTGGAGCGCTGGGTGACCGAGTCGGCGGCGGCCCCGATTGCCGAGGAGGTCGGGTAGCCACCCACCCGCCACTACTGCGCTGCCGTCTTCCAGGAGGGCTACCGTGGCTCGAAAGATGATCGGGAGAAGGGGAGATGGCTGAGGGAATCGTCAAGCGTCACTCGAAGAGCTGTCCGGCGAAGGCGGGAGGTCGCTGCCGATGTAGCGGCAGCTACCAGGCTTGGGCCTATTCCCCGCGCGACGGCAAGAAGGTCTACAAGACGTTCGCCCGCGAAGCCGAAGCGAAGACGTGGCGCGCCGATGCAAAACGCGCCCTTGACCACGGCACGATGCGGGCTCCGAGCCGCCGCACGCTCTGCGAAGTCGCGGTGGCGTGGCTTGAAAAGGCCGAGGCGGGCGAGATCCGCAATCGCTCCGGCCGCGTCTACAAGCCCGCGACCTTGCGGGGCTATCGCCAGGCGTTGGATGAGCGGGTCCTGCCCGAGTTCGGCTCGCAGAAGCTGAACGCGGTGACGACCGCCGACCTGCAGGCGCTCGTCGATCGCTGGCAGGCGAAGGGGCAGGCGGCCTCGACGATTCGCAACGCGATCAAGCCGTTGCAGGCGATCTATCGGCGGGCGCGCTCCCGCGAAGGGCTGGCGCTCAACCCGACCCACGACTTGGAGCTGCCGGCAGCCGATCCGACCGAGGTCGAAATCGTCGCTCCTGAGGTGGCCGCGCGGCTGCTCGAGGCCCTGCCCGCCGAGGACCGGGCGCTGTGGGCGACCGCCTTGTACGCGGGTCTGCGCTACGGCGAGCTGCGCGCCCTGCGCTGGGGCAGCGTCGACCTCGCCGGAGGCACGATCCGCGTGGTGGAGTCCTGGGACCCCAAGGAGGGAGCGATCGCCCCGAAGACGCGAACCTCGCGGCGCACGACGCCCATGCCCGGAGTGCTCCGCGACTACCTGCTCGACCGTCGGCTGCGGGCCGGAGAGTCGGCCGAGGACGAGTTGGTCTTCGCGGGCAAGGACGGCCGGCCGTTCCAAGCCGCCGTCATCTACCGGCGGGCCGATAGCGCCTGGGAGGTCGACGCCGCTCGCCGTGCTTGCGTCGAGCGGTTCGGCGCCACAGCCACGGCAGGCAACGAGCAGCGAGAGCGGATCGTCGCTGTGTTGCGGGACGACGGACATTCGCCGCGGGGGATCGGCGGTGCCTTGGGGCTGAGCGCCGCGGAGGTTCGCCGCATCGTTGGGAAGCTCCCCAAGCGCACCGGCGACAAGGAGGTCAGGCCGCTTCAGCGGCTGCGATTGCATCAGGCTCGCCACACCTACGCTTCGTTCATGATCGCCGCCGGGGTCAACGCCAAGGCGCTGTCGTCTTTCATGGGCCACTCCTCGATTAACGTGACCTTCGACCTCTACGGCCACCTCATGCCTGGGACCGAGGCCCAGGCGGCGGCTTTGCTCGACACCTACCTCGGCACCGAGATTGAGGCTGGCGAGCGGGCGGCACGCGAAGCCGACGCCGCCTCGATCTAACGCGCCCTCAGACTGCGACGAGCTTCGGCACTGGTGCCACCTCGCGCTCGGGCTCCTCGTCGGGAACCTGGCGCTCGATGCCGATCAGCAGCTCCTCGTCCAGCACGGCGAGGATGCGCTTCAGCACCGGGATCGTCGGGATATGGCCGCCGCCCTCGACTTTCGAGATGAAGGAGTGGGAGGTCTCGGCTCGTTCGGCGACCTCCCGTTGAGAGAGGTCCAGCTCGTAACGGCGCTCGCGGATGTGGGCCGCGATCCAGTTCTTCTCGCGCAGCTCGCGGATCGCGGCGTACTCGTCGCGCGCCTCGCGGTACTCCTCGTTGCGCCGCGCGCGCTCCTTCGCCGCGTCGGTGGCCCGTCTTCCCTTCGGGTCCATGCTCTTGTCGGCTTTGGCGCTCACGACAACAAGTTTATCCAAATAGATAAATGAGTCAACCTCATTTTCGGCGCCGGGGTGGCGCATCTTGACCCGCCGCGCGCGGCGGGACGCGCGACGCCGCGTCCATCCGCCGCTTGAAGTCGGCCATCCGCCGCTTGGCGATTGCCTTCTCGGCGGCTGGGACGGCGCCGGTGTCCTTCTCGAAGGCGTGCAGCAGGAGGATCAGGCTGCCGGAGCGCTGGTAGAGGATTCGATAACGCGTGTTGGCGAAGCGGACCCGCAGCTCTCGAAGCTCGCCCTCGATCTGCGACGTGATCGGGTGCTCCGGCGGCGGGGCACCCGCGGGCCTGCCGTTCAGATGCTCGTCGACGTAGGCGTCGATCTTGGCGGCGCGCTTCGACGGCAGCCCGTCAATGAAGAGGTCGACCGGTTCGGCGCCGCGACGGTCGCGGTAGTAGACGGCCTGGGTCTTCGCCACTTGCCGAGCATGTCACGCGATGCGGCGGCGGCTCAGATGCGCGCGGCAAATGGCACGACGGTGGCGTCACTGGTGCACAGACTGGTGCACAGACGTCGAAAATGGCTTGGAAAAGCCAAAAATAGCCCCAAATCAGCGGCCTGCAAAGCCGTTTACACCGGTTCGATTCCGGTAGGCGCCTTCGGCTCTGGCAAGCGATGGTTGGCTTGCTGGAGCGGTTTGAGGAGCCTTTCGTCGGGACCGTCAAATCCGGCTGAATTCGGTCCTAACCGGTTATTTCGTGGCATGACTGGCCCATTTGTGGCCCACGGGGACAACGATCCGGACGGCTGACTCGGCTCGCCCGCCTTGAATCCCTTTCCCTCGATGAAGGAAGCGGCTGCTTTCAGTCCTCGAAAGGAAGCCGCTGGGCTACCGGGTTACGCGGCAGTCCGGTTCGCATCGCCGGATGGAGGCGCCTGGGCATCCGCCGCTGACCTTTGCCTTTCACGACAAGGCGACGATTCCAGCCGGGCTCGTCCGCAAGATCCTTGTCCGTGACGTCGGCCTTGCCGAGGACGAGGCCCGGAAGCTACTCTGACCGAGAGGATCTGATGGAGACCGTGCGCGTCATCTACCACCACGAGAGCGACGGCTGGTGGGCCGAGTCGCCGGACGTCGATGGCTGGTCAGCCGCCGGGGACAGCTACGCCGAGGTCGCGAAGCTGGCCGAGGAGGGCATCCCATTCGCCCTCAACGGTGAGGCCAAGCTGGAGCACTATGTGCCGGCCGGCGAGTCCGTTCCCGCGTAGATCGTAGTCGCTAGCCGGTTTCTTTAACGGCGCGTTGAGAGCCGGCTAGAGCCGGCTCTGTCCTTGCCTTGTCCTGTCGTAGGTGCGTGCGTCCCAAGGGGTGCCCATTGCGGGTCAGGCTACCGGCGAGGGACTGCCGGAGCGTCCCTGGGGGAGGTTCTCACTCCAGCTCCACCGTTCCATGAGCGCAAGTCTGGCGCTCGTATCGAGGCACGCGTGCATGCATGGTCGCGAGCGCGTCTGCGACGCCGCTCACGCTCCTCCACGAACGAGCTTCGGTCGTCCCCGGCGTCCCCTTGGCAGACCTCTGCTTCACCCGGCGAAAGCAGGCGTGCCCTGACCCCGTAGCAAATACCTTCGAAAATCGTCTCGAGCGAGAGCGGCCCTGGCGGCCGTTGAGGCGCTCGCCTTTGCGGAAGTGCAAGCAGCGTCACCGTCAGAGGAGGAAAGCGCTAGGTCAGGCTGCTGCGATGTGCCGGCTACGCCCCGGTCGGCATAGTCTTTGAGCGCTGCGAAATGTCGAATCCCCATGCTATGACTGCCGAGTCGTGCTAACGGGCTCGCCGTGGCCTGAGTCGAGAGGGCGCCTCAAAATCGGGCCGCAGGTCATTGCCGCGCATCGCGTTCGTGCCCACCGATGGTCTTGAGACCCGCTTCGATCGCGTCCAAACGTGCGACGATCTGATCGAGCTTGGCGGCGACCCCGTCGGTTTCTGTGCGTTCGAGGCGGCGCCGGGCGGACTCGACGAACGCTGAGGTAATCGCGGCGGTGATGACGGTCAGAAAGCCGATTCCGACAATCATCACGAGCGCGGCGATGAGCCGACCAGACGTGCTCCTGGGAACGAGGTCCCCGTAGCCGACAGTCGTGACGGTCTGTATGCCCCACCACAGACCGTCGCCGATGTTGGGGTACGTCTTCTCATCGGTGAAGTGCATCAACGCGCCGCTGACGATCGTGATCGCGCCGGTAGCGGACGCGATGATCCACGCAGCCCGCGCCGCAGTCAGCGGCTTACGCGAAAGGACCTTCAGCCCGCGAGGACGAGCCGGCGGTGGAGCGGCTGAGCTCGCTTCGGGTGTGGCCATGGGCGTGACCTCCTTAGGATCAGGCTGATACGGGATGTGCTTACCAGGGATCAGATTCCACGGCAGCCTGCCTTTTGATCGAGGACGAGGTCCGCACACAGCAGACGCCAGAGCGAGTTCTCGGACTCAGCGATCGTCCGGGCTTTACCAGTCTCGTCACGACCAAGGAACCTTCCTCCCCTTTGCCTCTCTAGCCTTCTGCTCGCACTTACGGTCCTACGGATCTAAGCCCATCGAGGACCCTCCTTCGCCGGATGCTGTCGTGAACTCCGTCGCTAACGGCAGCGCGCGTCCGCATGTCCCGCGGCTGCGGCCGAGGTTCGACCGCAGCCGCAATTTGAACCGACTTAGGCCGCTGCGTACTCCTTCTCTGCCTTGTCGAGTTCGCGCTTGAACTCCTTGCTGTCGACGTCGATTTCCTTCTCGATCGTCTTTTCCGCGTGCGTAAGCATCTTGTCGAGCTGTTCTTCAAGGCGCGATTCGCCGATCACGAGCAGCGTTGCCTCGCCCGCTTCGATGAGGTCGCCCAGTTCCTTGGCGTCGGTACTTGAAATGCCCTTCCTGAAATGCCCACCGAGTCCGCCGATGACGCCGCCAAGTAACGCCGCGGGGATGACCGCTGGCGCGGCCACGACCCCGACCGCCGCTCCGACGGCGATGCCTCCCCAAGCGCCGTGTTGGGTCGGCTTCTCGTGCTTCTCGACGTGGACCTTGCCGTCAGCGTCCTTGGTCACCAGCGCGACGTCATAGGTGCCCACGAGCTTCGCCGCGTGTAGCTCAAGTAGCGCATCGTAGTCGGCCTCAGCACCAGCAGAGTCGGGATAGGTTGCGGCATAGATAAAAACGGGATTGTCACTCATCTTGATCTCCAGTTCGGGCTTCATTGGGAGTTTCTCGGTCCGGGGGCATCGCGCCTCGAGCGATGATGCCGCCGACAAGAGTTAGTCGGCCCAGGCGTCTGTGGATCACTTCCACATGCGATTCGACTTGCCGTCTTCATCGGATGCCCCAAAGTAGGTTCAAGGCGGGGTGCCGAGGGGCTGGAGAAAAAACAGCTCGCACGCCATGCCCGGGGCCGCCTGGTTGGCGCTCAGGAACGCGACGACGCGGCGTTTCGTGAGCCGCTCGACAGCCGCGCTGAACTCGTCCTCGCGCTCGGCCTGGAAGGCAATACGTCCCTCGATGACCTCGCTTGCGCCACCGCCGGCGACGAGTTCCTGCTCTGAGCAGCTGAGGATGTCCTCGAGGATGCACACGACGACATCGTCATTGATGTAGGTGGTCGCCGTGGTCCGGTCATGACCGTAGACCTCCGCGTAGAGGGCGACTATCGCGGCCGAGATCTGGCGGTTGAGCTCCTCCCAGCGCGTGGGAGGGTGGACCTTCGACATGCTGGCTAGCTCTCCGTGCTTGATTTTGTTGCGGCCGCACCTCGTCGGCCCTTGTCGCATTTGTTAGTGCGGTCAGCCGGTTTTGGATCAGGCATCGGCCAGAAGGGCCAACCGCGCCGCACCACTGCGCTACAGCAACGGACCTCAGGCGATACGTGCTCGATAGTCCACGCGCCGAGCTTTCTCCTCTGCTCCTGCTCGCGCGTTCCCGAGAGAGCCGGAGAATCGAGTCGCCCATGCGAAGTTTCTGCTCCGAGGTAGGGGCGGGCGTCACATCTGGGTGACGACCGCAAACGACATCGTGGGCCTGTCTCACCGCTGGGGTGCTTCCCCCGAACCACGTCCCGCTTGGACCGGCCCGATGAGCGACGGGATCAGGCGGGCGGCCAAGAACTCGCCGCTCCGACGATCCGTAGTTCTCCCCTCAATCGGCGCGGCTTACCCCGGTTCATATGCCCCACGGATCGCGCGACGATCGCTCTGCTCATGACCGTCATATCTGCCGAGCCGACCGACGCCGCGCTGATGCAGGAGGTCCAGCATGGGAGTCAGGTTGCGCTGGGGAGGCTGTATCGGCGCTTCGGGCGCCGCGCGTACCGCACGGCGGTTGCCACCTGCCATGACCGAGATTGCGCAGAGGAAGCCGTGCAAGACGCCTTCGTCTCGATGTGGTCATCGGCGGCGAGCTACCGGCCTGACCGTGGGCCAGTCCTCACCTGGGCTATGAGCATCGTCCGTCACCGGGCCATTTATCTCGCCCAGCGGCGAACATGCGGCCTAGCACTCGACGAGCGGACAGATTCCCTGGAGGCGCAGCCTGCAGGCGATGACGTGCCGAGCGACGTCGAATCCCGGGCCGAGGCTGCACAGCTCGAGCAGCTCATGCGGCGCCTCCCGGCTGCGCAGCGAGAGGTCATTCGGCTCGCGTTCTTTGACGGCATGACGCACCGGCAGATTGCGCTTCGGCTGTCCCTCCCGCCGGGTACGGTCAAGGGTAGGATGCGGCTCGGGTTGACGAAGCTGCGCTCCGGACTCGAGGCGGATCGGTAGCTGCGACGGTGCCCTTCTGTTGGCGTGGCCCTTGAGCGAGCGGTCTACTTCCAGCGCGGGGTTCGAGTTAACGAGGCGGCGTCCCGGACTTGCACAAAGGGAGTGATCCAATCGCCCCCGTACGCACTAGTTGAAGTGGGCGAGCCCTGCACGAGGCGATGCTCGCCGGCCTAGGTGCCTTGGGCGGATGACTTTGTCCGTGCGCCAGCCGCCTCAACAACTCGTAGGGGGTAGCCAATGTCTTCGCCCAAATCGTCATCGTCAAGCGTGCCGGCTGCGGCTGTCCCAAGCAATGGCGAGGGCAGGTCGGCCTCGAACCGAGCGAGGGGAAACGGTGCGGTCCCGGAGGTGGCGCACCCAACGGTCGCCGAGCGCGTCGCCCGTGGGAAGGCGGCGCGGGCCCAAGTGCCGCGTTCAAGCCATGCCGAGTACGAGCCGGCGCGCCGGCGCCCTGACCCGATCAAGCTACTCGAGCGCCAGGCAAAGACGCGGGTGCCGGAGCTCGTCCCGATCCGCTACGGGCGCATGCTGGTCTCGCCGTTCACGTTCTACCGGGGAGCTGCCCTGATCATGGCCAGCGACCTCGCGGCGACGCCTCGCTCCGGGCTTCAGGTGCAGTGCTGCGGCGATGCGCACCTGTCGAACTTCGGTGTGTTCGCCTCGCCCGAGCGGCGACTGGTGTTCGACGTCAACGACTTCGACGAGACGCTCCCCGGACCATGGGAGTGGGACGTAAAGCGCCTCGCAGTGAGCATGCTGATCGCCGCTCGGTTCAACGGGTTCGCCCGCAAGGACCAAGACAAGATCGTGCTCGACACCATCGCGGAGTACCGCACCGCGATGGCACGCTTTGCCGCAATGAAAAACCTTGAGGTCTGGTATGCGCACCTGGACGTCGAGGCGACGATCGCCGAACTCGGCTCGCAGTTCAAGGCCAAGCAGGTCAAGCGAACCGAGAAGACGCTCGCCAAGGCGCGCACCAAGGACAGCATGTCGGCGTTCTCCAAACTCACCCACGAGGTCGACGGGCAGGCGCGGATCGTGGCCGATCCGCCTCTGATCGTGCCGATCGACGAACTGGCGCGGGGCATGGAACGCGACGAAATGTTTGATGCGCTGCACGGGATCCTGCGCTCTTACCGCGCCACGCTCCAGCACGACCGGCGGGTGCTGCTTGAGCAGTTCGAGCTGGTCGACTTCGCGCGCAAAGTGGTCGGCGTGGGTAGCGTCGGCACGCGCGCCTGGATCGCCTTGCTGATCGGCCGCGAGGGCCAGGACCCGCTGTTCCTGCAGTTGAAGGAGGCGGAGGCCTCGGTGCTAGAGGAGTTCCTAGAGGCAAGTGAGTTCGAGAACCATGGCGAGCGGGTCGTCACCGGCCAGCGATTGATGCAGGCCTCAAGCGACATCTTCCTGGGCTGGCTGCACGTCGATTCAGGGCTCGACGATAGAGCACGCGACTTCTATGGACGTCAGCTGAAGGACTGGAAGGGCTCGGCCGAAGTCGAACAGATGGTTCCAAGTGGCATGGCCACGTATGGTCGGCTGTGCGGTTGGACGCTTGCGCGCGCGCACGCTCGCAGCGGCGACCGGATCGCGATCGCCGCCTACCTCGGCAAGAGTGCCGCCTTCGACCGGGCAATCGTTGAGTTTTCGAATGCCTACGCCGAACAAAACGAACGCGACTACAAGGCTCTGGCAAAGGCTGTCGAATCAGGCCGCATCACCGTCGAGACGGGGCTCTAACCGAAGACGGCCTTCTACTCGCGGGGACGACTCGTCCCGAAGTGCGGCGAGCAGATCGCTGTCGGGTTGGGCAGACCCTGGGGACTGACCGGCGCCGTATCTCTGACGGCGACTCATCTCCCGCGACTGATCCGAGCGGAAGTCGGTGGCCGAACAGCCCGCGCACCCGCTGCGATGGTGGCGGTTTACTCGACGCGGAGTGATCCAAACATGCCCGGCGCTGCTAGTGGAGGGTGAGTCACCGAGCCAGTTAGAACGACCCGGAAGCCCGAGTCCTGCTGGGCCAGGCCAAGCAGAGCGTGGCACTGAGGGGCATGGCCGCCAAAACCGCGATCAAGGAGATCGAAGTGTCGCCAGAAGCAAGATCCCAGCCCGACGAGTTCGAGGCGCTATATGTCCAGAGTGCCCAGGGGGTGACGAGCGGCAGCGGCTCGATGACACTTCAGGGGTTGGCGCCAGCCACACTGATGTTCTCTGACCGCCCAGAGCGCATTGTCGGACATCTCACCTCCGCACAATTCGTGGAAGGCTGGGGAGATGGGGATAACAGCTTTCTCGAGGATCCGCCGAACGCCGTGCTTTCGTTCCCCGCCTCCCAGGACGAGACACCCGAGGACGTGGTGGTCACGCTCACGAGCCCGCGCCTGGACGGTGAGACCCTCACCTATGACGTGAGCGTACTCGAGGGCGAGATGCCAGATGCGACGGGTCCGTGCTCACTGTTCATAGACCCGATCGGTCGGCCGCTGAGCCCCGTGTCGGTGTGTGGCATGCGGCGGCGCTCGCGTCGGCGGGCAAGGCGCTGATGCGTTCGGGTCAGCCGCGAGCGTTGGCTGACCCAAGGGCTGGCCTCGCATTGCTGCTCGCAACCAAGAACTTGATGCCGACGCACCTCCGAGTGCTCGCATGGTCTACCGATCCGCTCTCTTCCCTTCCACCCTCGATAGATAGGACGAACCATGATCCTCGCATCCAGCTACCCGTTCCTCGAAGTCCTCTGGACAATGCTCATCTTCTTCGCGTTGGTGGTCTGGATCTGGCTCCTCTTTACCGTGCTGGCAGATATCTTCCGTCGCCACGATGATTCCGGGTGGGTCAAGGTCCTGTGGATCATCTTCATCATCGTGCTGCCGTATGTCGGCGTCTTTGTCTACCTCATCGCCGAGAATGCCGGGATGGCCGAACGCTCTCGGAGCAGGCAATAGCCTGCCAGTCGCAGGTGCGATCGTCGTAAGGCACTCGTCATCACCTCACTCGTTTTCAGCATGCTGGTCTTGCGACTTGTGGCGAATCCTCGCAGGAAGAGGCGGTGGGCTAGCCGACCGGCTCCCCGGCATGTGATCGTGAAAGGACGGTGAATTCGGTGTCGAGTAAGGCAGCAACGGCAGCGGCTGGCGGTGTTCTGCTGACTCTGTGCGCGGGCCAGTTCCTGATGATGCTCGACAGTTCCGTGATGAACGTGTCGATCGCGACGGTGGCGAAGGACGTCGGCACGACCGTCACCGGCATCCAGACAGCAATCACGCTCTACACGCTGGTGATGGCGGCCTTCATGATCACCGGCGGGAAGATCGGACAGATCATCGGCCGGAAGCGCGCCTTCGCGATCGGGTGCGTCATCTACGGCTCCGGCTCCTTCATAACGGCGATCTCGCCGAGCCTCGGGGTGCTGCTGCTCGGATGGTCTTTTCTTGAGGGCATCGGGGCAGTGATGATCCTGCCGTCGATCGTCGCGCTCGTGGCTGTGAATTACGGGCCCGCCGAACGGCCGCGCGCCTACGGGCTCGTCGCCGCGGCGACCGCAATCGCGATCGGGGTCGGCCCGATCGTCGGTGGCTTGTTCACCACCTACCTCTCATGGCGTTTGGTGTTCGCGGGCGAGGTCGCGATTGTGCTGGTGATCCTCGTCCTCGCCCGCCGCATACCCGAGGGGCCGCGTGAGAAAGGGGGTCACCTCGACCTCGTAGGCACCGCGCTGTCGGCGCTCGGCCTCGGGCTGATTGTCTTCGGTGTCCTGCGTTCGGGCGTGTGGGGCTTCGTCAAGCCCAAGCTGGGAGCCCCTGAATGGATCGGGCTCTCGCCGGTGATCTGGCTGATGCTCGCCGGCGCTCTGGTCATCTATCTTTTCATCGAGTGGGAGGATCGGGTGCTTGCCCGGGGCGGTGAGCCGCTGCTGGACCCCAAGATCCTCCGGGTCCATGTACTGCGCGGCGGCCTGAACTCGTTCTTCTTTCAATTCTTCGTGCAAAGCGGGGTGGCCTTCGCCGTGCCGCTGTTCCTCTCCGTCTCACTCGGGCTCTCAGCGATCCAGACCGGGGTGCGATTCCTGCCGCTATCGATCGCCTTGATCGTCGCTGCAGCCGGAATCCCCAAGCTCTTCCCCAAAGCATCGCCGCGCCGGGTGGTCCAGCTCGGTTTCATTGCGATGCTTGCCGGCCTCGTGATATTGATCGCTGCGCTCCAGGAAGGCGCGGGACCGGAGATAACGACCTTGCCGATGCTGCTCGTCGGCCTCGGAATCGGGGCGCTCTCCTCCCAGCTCGGGTCCGTCACCGTCTCATCCGTACCCGATGAGCAGAGCAGCGCGGTGGGTGGGCTGCAGAATACGATCACGAACCTCGGCATCTCAATGGGCACTGCGCTGACGGGCGCGATCGTCATCGCAGCTCTGAGCACCTCGTTTCTGACAGGGGTGCAGCACAACTCTGCCGTTCCCGCGTCCGTCCAATCGCAGGCCACGACCAAGCTCGCCGGTGGCGTCCCCTTCATCTCCGACAAGGAACTAAAGAGCGCGCTCAACACGGCTCATGTGCCACCCAAAGCGACAGATGCCATCGTCGAAGAGAACTCGAAGGCGCGGCTCTACGGGCTGCGCGCAGCCCTATCGGTACTCGCCATCTTTGCCTTGATCGGACTGCTTTTTAGCCGGCGGATCCCTGCCGAGCAGCCCGGATCAGCGAAAAGACTGGCTCCCGCGGCAGAAACGGCTGCCACAACTCAAGCGGCTGCGGCAGCATGACTTTACCCGGCTCTGTCAGAGAGGATCGTGGCCCGGATGCCTGAGGGCCTTTCAGCGACCGAGGTCGGCAAGGAGATCGCCGAGCATCGCGAGCACACGACCGACGATCACTCTCGTCGTGACCGCTACGTTTCGATCGCCGAGGCGGTGCTGCTCTCGCTCGTGGCGATCATGGCCGCATGGTCGGGGTATGCCGCGGCGAAATGGGGTACCGACTCGTCGCTTTCGCTGGCGAAAGCCTCCGCCACACGGACCAAGGCCAACCAAGCCGCCATCGAAGCGACGCAGATCCGCACGCTGGACTCGGTGGACTTCAATGCCGCAATCACTGCCTACGCAGCGCACAATCCACTGCTTTTCCGCGTCGCGCTCAAACGGCTGCGCCCGAGCGCACTCGCCGCCGTCGAAGCATGGCGGGCCACCAAACCCCTCACAAACCCCAACGCGCCAGCGGACCCGTCCGACATGCCGCAATACCAGATACCGCAACAGAAGCAGGCCAACACCCTCAACGCGAAAGCCGATGCGTACTTCGCCACGGGTCAGTCGGCTGCTGGAACGGCAGATAAGTACGTGCGCCTGACGGTCTTCCTCGCCGCCGTCCTATTCCTCGTTGGGATCGGCAGCCGCCTTCCGCTGCCCGCTGCCCGCTATGGGCTGGTCGGAGTCGCCAGCGTGTTTTTCGTTGTATCGGTGGTGGAGCTCCTCAGGCTGCCCGGACCACCGAGCTAACTGGCCACAAGCCCACGATCGCTGCCTATTCGCACAGGGAGCGGCGCCCGCGACTCTTGGCCCGACAGGTGCCGGCCAGGCCGGCGGATCGTCGCCGCAAGCGAGCGCATCCAAGCCCGAGCCGTGTGTGGGTGCTTGTCTGCGGCAGCGCTACAGCCGGGTCCGTTGTGATCGACGCGGATATGGATCAGCCGTTGTTGAGACGCGCCGGAGCCCAATTCAGCCCGTGCTAGCGAGCACCCGCGCACCGATGGCGCCGTCCCACAGTCCGTCGAGCTCTGTACGCAGCTGCCCGACGAGTGGATAGTCGGTCAGTCGGTCTTCGAGCAACGCGAGGCAGTGGCGGTAGTGCGTCAATCGACCCCTGCCCGAGCGAGTGATCGCAGCGCCGCCCGAGCGTGACTTGCCAGGGGCGTTGGGTCCAGGTGCAGCTCGCGGGCCTTCGAGAGTTTGTCGGCTGCAAACAGCATCAGCGCCTCCTCGCCCGCACGCCCCACTTGGTCGCAGAGTGCGGCCTGGCATTCCTATCGTTCCCCACCAAACTCGTCGAGCGCCCTGCACTCCGACTCGAACGAGCGCGTGTTCGTCACGATGTACAGTTGACCCTGCTTGCCATCCGGGCTCTCGGCTTCGCCTTGGACGCCTATGCCCGACCCGAGCAGCTCTCCTCGCCCCCGGAAGCGGGCGAAGCGCAACAGGACGAACCACTTGAACTGCTGCCCGTGCTCGGTGGGTACCTGATCGCCATCTCATCGGACTCGTCGCACTACGAGTGGTCGTAGCGGTCTACTTCGTCGTCGCGCTCTACATGATCCTCTTCGAGGCGCTTTCACTACACCGGTTCCCGGCCGATCGGTCCCCACCCGTGAGCGAGCAGCTACGGGTGATCCGCTGGAGCCAAGACTGTGCTCAGGCCGCCACGGCGGACTGGCTGCCGTGCAGCGTGTTGGCCGCCCGGGCTCGGTGCTCGTGCGCCGGCTTGCTCTCCATCTCGGGAGGGCGCACGCCCGCGGCGGTGCGATACCAGCCGGCATAGCGACTCACGAGCGGCGCGGCCGAAATGCCGTGGACGAGGACCGAGAGGCCCACAGTCAAATAGCAGGCCGTCAGGATCGTTCCGGCGTGAGCCTGATGCGTGTCCTCGACGATCACCGCGAACACGATCGACGCGAGCCCGCGGGGACCGAACCAACCGATGAACGCCACGGTCGGAGCTAGCGCCTTGGTACCCAACAGGCAGAGAGCGACGGGCAGTATTCGAACGATCGTCAGGCTCAGCACGGCATAGAGCGCGATCTGCCAGCTGACGTGCTCGAGCGCGGGGCCGAGCAGGATGGCACCGAAGACGAGGAACGTGACGGCGTCGAGTAGCGCCCCGGTCTCTTCGGCGAAGCGCATGGTTCCGGCCGGGTTCTTCCGGGCGATCAGGCCGAACAGCGCACCCGCCGTGAAGGCCGCGATGAAGCCGGACCCACCGAGAGCCTCGGCGATCCCGTACGCGAGCACCGCCGCGGCCACGGGCACGATCTGCCGCCACTCATCGGCTATCAGGCCTCTGGCGCCGGCCGTGTTCACGATCGCGGCGGCGATCACCCCCGCGACGATGCCGCCGGCGAGCCCGTAGCCGATCTCTTCGCCGATCACCTGCGCCGGTTGGGTCGCACCACCGGCTCCGGAGGAGGTCGCCAGGACGATCAACAGAATCGGGACGCAGATCCCGTCGTTGAGCCCGCTCTCGACGTTCAGCGACTGCCGCACACGCTGCGGAAGGCTCGGGTCCGTTACCACCGCGCTGCCGAGCCCCGCGTCGGTCGGCGCGAGGATCACCCCGAGGATCAATGCCTCGCTCAGTGAGAACGATCCGAACAGCGCGAGCGCGGCCAGTGAGCCGAGGACAATCGTCAGCGGCAAGCCAACGCCAAGCAATCGCACGGGCATGGAGGCTTCACGACGAACGGCCCGTAGGTCAATGCGCGAGGAATCCGAGAACAGCACCACCGCGAGCGTCGCTTCGGCCAGCTTCCGTACCGTCGAACTTGTCGGCCCTACCGTGAGGCCGTCGAACACCAGAGGGCCCACGAGAACACCGATGGTGACCACCACCATCGCCGGCGTGATCGGCGTGCCCGACAGCCGCCGCGACACCGCCGCGACCAGCAACAGCGCGAGTCCGACAGTCGCAAGGCCCCAATCCACAACGCCAACATATAGCTCGCCGGTGGCGTCCCCTTCATCTCCGACAAGGAACTAAAGAGCGCCCTCAACAAGGCTCATGTGCCACCCGCAGCGACAGACGCCGTCGTCGAAGAGAATACGAAGGCGCGGCTCTACGGGTTGCGTACAGCCCTGTCGGTACTTGAGTTCTTCGCCTTGATATGACCGCTTTTCAGCCGACGGATTCCTGCCGAGCAGCCCCTGTCGAAAAAATCGGCATCCCCAACCCAAACGGCTTCGGCAGCGTGAGTTGCTCTGACGAACCTGTTTGTGCGCCGATTCTGGCCGGCCGGTATCGCGCTATTGATTCCGCGAGAGAGCGGCATTTTTTTCGGCGAGGCGTAAAGGTGGCTGGTGTGACAAGCTGTCGGATAGGTTGAACGAGTGAGTGCGACCGACGCAACTTCCTCTGATCAGTTGCCCCAACCGACTGGGCATGCGAGTAACAAGCGGGCGGCATGGCGTCGGATGCTGCGGCTCGCCTACCGCGACCCCGAGCACGTTTGTGAGCGGCTGACGCTGTTCGGCTCCCAGCAACTCGGTGAACCATCGCTGGAATGGGCGAAGCGTGTCCGCGAGGAGCAACCGGACGCCCCGGTGGCGCTGATTGCCGAGGATCTCCGCAAGGAGACAGCGCGGGTCGCCAGGGTTGACGGTGCGGTCGCCGGTACACCGTTCTTGGTTGGGCTCATACCCGGCTACCTCGCCTACCTTTGGCAGGAGGGGGTGATGGAGCGGCGGATCGCGGCACTATACGGCCACGACCCCCGGGACCTTGAGACCGGAGCGCGGGTGCTTGCGCTTCGCGGCGTGCACCCTACGGCTGACTCCGCCCGCGAGGCCCTGCTTAAGGTGCGCGAAGCGCCCGTTCCGGAGAGGCCGGCCGCACGACGCCCGCTGCGGGTCTGGGTTCGCAGTATCTACCTCCTGCTTGTGTTTGGCGGATTCATCTCGGCCTCGAGCGAAGAAGGCGACAAGTACGCCCACTGGCGCCTCCGGGCGGCGCTCGGCTCCCTGATCGGGCTCGCTATTTGGGTCACGACCTGGGTCCTTCCCGTCAGCTTGATGATCGCAATGGCCTGGGGTTGTGAGAGCCATGCCCGAAAGCTGGGCAGTCGCACAATGAGTCTCTATGGTGGGCAATCTGCCAGCACCGAGGCGGCGATCGCAGCCGCAGACCGGCACGAAGATCGGGGGCGGACCAGGCGCGACCTGGTGCGGGGCCTCCTCATCGTTCTCTCCGTGGCAGTTCCGATCGGGTTCGTGGCCTACGCCGACCATGTCCGCCAGAGCACCGGCGTGAATTGGCTCGGCGCTCTCGGCGCCCTGGTTGCAGTATCCCTCGTCATCGCCACAACAGTGGTCGCCAGTCGCCGCTAGGCCGGGGACCCGGTGGCATTCTCGCACCCACCTGCCCCTACTGGGACCCGCGATTGGCGAGGTTAGGCCGAGTTAGGAGTGGTTGGCACGGCCGCGCTCAGCTCGGGCAAGTCGGAGACTGGCAGGACCAGCTCGCGCTCGGTGAGGATTCGATCGGGGCCGTATTGCTCGCCGAGCAGCTGCGCGGTGCTGGCGCAGCGCAGCCGGTGATCGACCCCGCCGGCTGAGATCCCCGCCACCGGCAGGCCGAGGCCCGCGTTGCGCAGGCCTTCGCGCGTTGCGCGCAGCAGGCCCGGCTCGGCGCGCAGCAGCTCCACGCGCTCCAAGAGGCCGGCGTCGACACAGACTGCGACCCGGTCATAGGTGACGCTCCGCCCAGCAGCCATCGCCCTCGTCACCTGCTCGATCCGCACGACGCCGTGGCGGCCGACGTAGCGCAGCACCAGAGCAGATCGAGGGCCGGGCGATCGCCAGCGCCAGGGTCGGGGAGTATCGAAGCGGCAAACCCCGCCTGCACCGCCCCGACCTTGCGGTCCTCGCTGAGGAGGGCACGATCGCGATCGAGGTCGAGCTGACTTCGAAGGCCCCGCGGCGGTTGTATGGGCTGATCCGGGCCTGGCGGCGCACCATCGGCGCCGGCACCGTGGTGGCGGTCCACTATCACTGCGCGCCTGGTCAGACCCGCAGAGCGGTGGAGCGCGCCGTCGAGCAGGTGCGCGCTGAGCAGTTCATTACGATCGGCGAGGCGGTGGCGCGGTGAGGAGTGGGAGCGATGGCTAGGAAGCTCGCGACCTCGATCCCGCGGATCGCCCTGACCCCGGCCGAGGCCGCGGCTGCGATGGGCGTCGGGCCCGACTTCTTTGACGCAAACGTAGCTCCGGATCTGCGGCTGGTCCCGCGTGGCCGCAAGCGCCTCGTCCCGGTCACCGCTGGAGCGCTAGGTGTAGTTCCTCACCACGTTGTTCATCCGGGCCTCCTCGAAAGCTGGGGGTGTCTAGACACCCAGATCAAGGAGGACACCGGATGAAGCTCCACGCTAACGCCCGCACCTGCCCGAAAAGCAAGGATGCCCGGCTCGGCAGCCTCTCAGTCGATCGACATACGTCTTTGGCCCCCAGCTGACCTATCTGTACCGGAAGCGCGGCGCAGTCGGCCGTGAGGGGCGATGCGCGCCCATCTCCGACGGGATTGCTCCGTCACGATTCGATCTACTTGGCGTGGTAGGTGACGTGGCCGCTGTTGTTGGTCTCTTCGACCACGAACGGCGTCTTCTTGTTGCCGACGGATGCGATACAGACGAAAGTCCGCCCTTGTTCCTGGGGCACCACGCTGGGACATGTGACCGTGGCGTGAACATGACGTTGTTCGAAGATGCTCTCTCCGATGGCCTTCTCGACAGTCTTGGTGTCGAGGATCGAGCTGGGGAGGGAGCTCGGCGCCGTTGACGAGTCGCTCGACGATCCGCACGCGCTGAGTGAGGCTGCTGTGGCGAGCGTGAGGAGGGCAGTGATCGGCACCCACAATGCAAGGCTGCCTCGGTGGGGTTTCAGATTGCGGAATGGGATGCGCACGATGGTCCTTCGTCCTGTCGGCGACTCGGCGTCGTGACATTAGCGAACGGCCCCTACGGCATCGTCCGTCAAGTCCCCTAACCGAGCGTCTGCGTCGTATCCGCATAAAAACCTGGACGGAAAACCTGGACGCATGTCCCAAATTGCGCCCATTTCGTTTGGTCGCGTCGCTTCCGTGCCGTTGAGGCTGAGGTAGGCCCCTACCCAGATTTCGCAACAACATTTCGACAAAGGACTCGATCCACGTGCGATCCACAGTCAGGCAGCAGGCGCTCTGTTCCCAGAGGTTCCGGCGACACGGGGAGGGCACCCTCGGCAGGGTGGTGCCTCGCCTGCTTCCGGTCGGCGCGCTCGCCGCGTTGGTCGCCGTGGTGTTTGTCCCAGCGGTCTCCGCGAAGACAATCCACGCTTGCTACGACAAGACGACCGGCGCCATGCGAAGGGTCAAAGGAAAGCATTGCCCACAAGGCGAAGCGCCGATCAGCTGGAACGTCGCGGGCTCGGCCGGTAACGTCGGTGAAAAGGGCCCGCAAGGACAGCCAGGCCTGAACGGCGTCACCGGCGCCACCGGCGCCGCCGGCCCGATGGGAGCCACGGGCCCAGTGGGTGCGACAGGGGCAACTGGGACCACGGGCGCCAGGGGCGCCACTGGAGCGGCCGGCGCGAAGGGCGCAACAGGTGGAGCGGGTGTAAAGGGCGCCACGGGTGCCGCCGGCTCCGTGGGTGCGACAGGAGCCGCCGGTGCCAAGGGTGCCACGGGTGCGAACGGTGCCGCAGGCGGCAAAGGCGCAACGGGGATCACAGGCGCCAAAGGCGCAACGGGCATCACAGGCGCCAAGGGCGCAACGGGGATCACAGGCGCGACGGGTGCGGCCGGGCCGCCGGTCCACTTTCTTGGGCCCTGGTCCAGCATCGTCAACTACAACAAGGGCGACGCCGTCTCCGAAGGCGGCAACTCCTATATCTCAGCGGTGAGCGGCAACGTCAACAAACAGCCCTCGACTAGCCCGGCGGTTTGGCTGCTGCTCGCCGCCCGGGGGGGCACCGGCGCGACCGGCGCGACCGGCGCGACCGGCGCTGGCGCGACGGGTGCCACGGGCGCGACGGGTGCCACGGGCGCGATGGGCGAAAACGGAGCGACCGGAGAAAAGGGCGCCACCGGAGCCGGAGCCACGGGCGCGACGGGTGACACGGGCGCGATGGGCGAAACCGGAGCCACCGGAGCGACGGGCGCGACGGGCGCGACGGGCGTCACCGGAGCCACCGGTGCCGCCGGCCCGCCGGTCCACTTCCTTGGTCACTGGTCCAATGTGGTCACCTACGGCAAGGGCGACGCGGTCTCCGAAGGTGGCAGCTCCTACATTTCCGCTGTCAACGGCAACGTCAGCAACCAGCCCTCGACGAACCCAGGTCTCTGGCTGCTGCTCGCTGAACGGGGGGGCACGGGTGCCACCGGCGCGACGGGTGCCACCGGCGCGACGGGCGATACCGGCGCGACGGGCGCTGGCGAAACCGGCGCGACGGGCGCGACGGGTGAAGCCGGCGCTACAGGCTTAACCGGCGCGACGGGCGCAACCGGCGCGACGGGCGCTGGCGAAACCGGTGCGAGGGGCGCGATGGGCGAAGTCGGACCCGCCGGGGCAACCGGCGCGACCGGCGCAGAAGGGCCGCCGATCCACTTTCTTGGAGTTTGGTCCAGCGGGACCACCTACCAAAGGGGCGACGCGGTCTCCGAAGGGGGCAGCTCCTTCATTTCTGCCACCGACGGCAACCTCAACAATCAGCCTACGAGCAGCCCAGCGGACTGGCTTGTTCTCGCCGAAAGGGGCGATAGGGGCGCCACCGGTGAAGGCGGCGCGACCGGCGCCAGGGGAGCAACCGGCCCGGCGGGAGCAACCGGCTTTGGCGCGACCGGCGCCACCGGTCCCAGGGGCGCCAGCGGCGCCACGGGCGCGACCGGCTCGACGGGCGCTACGGGCTTCGGCGCAACAGGATCGACCGGGGCGACCGGCGCTGCGGGCTCCGCCGGGGCGACCGGGGCGACCGGCGTCACGGGCGCAACGGGTGCCGAAGGGCCGCCGATCCACTTCCTCGGAGTCTGGTCTGCTGCGACCAGCTACCAGAAGGGCGACGCGGTCTCCGAAGGCGGCACCTCCTACATCTCGGCGGTGGATGGAAACCTCAATCATCAGCCCTCCTCGAGCCCCGGACAGTGGCTTGTGCTTGCGGCGAAGGGCGCCACCGGCGCCACCGGCCCCGCCGGCCCGGCGAGCACCAATGTGGTCACTGGCACGCAGGCGGCCGGTAGCTCGACGGCGGAATGTGGACCCGGCGAAGTGGCCACCGGCGGCGGCGGCGTGACCGCCGCAGGGGGCTCGCTGACCTCGAGCATCCCGGTCGTGGCGACCCCGCTTGTTGCCTGGACCGCGACCGCCGAACCGGGGGAAGAAGTCACGGCCTACGTGATCTGCGCCCCCGGCTCCTAGTCAGGACCTGGTGATCGAATCCCCAATCCCCACAAGTTCGAATGACCGCGTGTCCATCTGTGCGCCTCTGTCGGCTGAATAGCGTCTGGGATGCAGCCTTTTTGCGTCCTGTCCTTGGGCAGCTCGCGCGCGCGCGCCGGTCACGCCCGAATTGGGAATCGATCACTTAGCCGGATCGGGGGGCCTCGACCCAGTCCCAGGCCCTGCCGCAAAGGCGGCTCGCTTCTGCGGTTCGGACCGAGACGATCGACCCGGCCTCCCCGCCAAGGGGGGCGAAGAGCAGCGGTCCGATCGGCGGACGGGGGAAGCCCCCCGAACCCGGGTGCAGGTCGGCGCCCCCGACGCGCAGCGCGGCGCGATGGCGACCTGCACCCAGGCGCGCTTTGCCCATGAAGACGAAGCCCCCTTCGTTGTTCAGCTCATGGCGCACCTCGCCGACCTTGCGCCCGTCGACCCAGAGCTGGTCGGTCCCCCGCACCGAGCCCAGCAGCCAAGCCGTGTAAGTCCCGGCGCGGGGAATCCGGAGAGTCCCATCGGTGGCGTTGTAGACCGGCGCGTGGTGTGCGGCGAGAAGGCGGCCGGTGCCACCGCGCCGTTCAGCGCGATGGGCGAGGGTGATGACGGTCGAGCAGCGCGGCGCCGCCGCGGGCTTTAGACCCTCGCCGAGCGGCAGGAATTCCGGAGTCGCGCCAGCGGCGCCAACGGGCCGCTGCCAGACCTCGTAGTAGTTGCCTGAGAAGACGAGGTGATAGGGCCAGGGTGGGCGACTGCGCACCGGTGAACGACGCAGAACGAGGGTGCGGTATTCAAACAGGGCCCCGGTATCGATCTGGTCCGTGTCGACGGCTTCGCCCTTGGCCGCGGTGCGGCCGCCGCGCAGCGGCACCTGGCGCACGCGCAGCTCCGAGACACCTTCACCGTCCAGGTTGCGCAAGAAGTGTCGTGCCCCATAGGGGTTGTATTCGGTCATCAGCGCCGGCCCCTCGCCGGAGAAGCGCTTGCCGATCGACTCGAGCTCGCTGAGCTGGCCGTATGGAGCAAGGTTGACGCCCCCGTAGGCGAGAACGTTTGACCACAGCACGCCCCCGGCGAGCACCGCAATCAGGGCGCCGCCACTGAGGCGGTCGAGGCGAAATGCCGCCAGAGCTCCCACCATCGCCAGCGACAGCACGATCGGCGACGCGGTCGCCAGGGCCTTGCCCCCCACCCAGGGCGAGCCCAGCGTGACGATCAGGGCGCAGGAGACAAGCGCGCTGGCGTAGAGCAGTGGCGTATAGAGGCGGCGCCTCCAGGCCAGCCAGAGCCCAAGCAGCGCCGCCAGCAGGCCCAGCGCAACGAGAACGACGGTGGCCACGCCTGCGTCGGGATGGAAGCGGAAGTCGCCGGAGGGCCAGATCCCTAGCGCCTGGAAGGCACTCAGTGGCCCCCGCAGGTTGCCTTCTCCATTGGAGCCCACGAGCGGCTTGGAGGTGGGGGGGAAGAGGCCGGAGGCCAGGACCGGGAGGCTGAACGCCGCCAGCGCAGCCACGAAGAGCGCCCCCCGGGCGAGGCCACGGCGCCATCCGAAACGCAGCAGCGCGAGGGTGGCAAGCACCAGGAGCATCGGCAGAAGCCAGACCAGGCCAGCAGGGCTGAGTACCGCGACCAGCGCCGCCGCCACCAGGACGAGGCCGAGAACGTCGCGCAGCCTGGCTTCCGGTCGAACGCTCGCCGGGGCGAGGCTCGCGGCCAGGGCGAGGAGAGCGGCGGCGGCGAGCTCCTTGACTCCTCCCCACATCGCATAGCCGTACAGGAGAGCGGGCTGAGCGCCGAGGAAGGCGGCGAGCGCCCGCGGTCCGCGCCGGCGCACAGCGCCGCCGACGATCTGCCACAAGCACAGGGACAGCATCGACGCGAGAAAGGAGAGATAGGGCTGGAATACCCAGGCCAGATCGCCCCCGACCAGCTTCTGTCCGGTGCCGAGGGGGATGAAGGCTCCGATCGGATAGCCGCCGGCGAGGTTGAACTTGAGAGTCGCGTAATAGCTGGAGTAGCCGAGTCCGTCCAGGCTGCGACCGTGTTCCATGATGCGGTCGGTCATCGCCAGCCAGGTCGCGGTGTCGTCGAGCTTGATGAAGCCAGCGAAGGTCGGCGACCCCGAGAGGATCACCGGGGCGCCGAAGACCGCGAAGACGCCCACAGCGACACCGCTAGCCCAGGGATCAGGTCGGTGGAATCGCCAGGGCAGCGCGAGGCCCACGCCCAGCACCGCGAGCAGCACGACGACGGGAACGGTGAATTCGGCGAGCTCCGGGCTCCAAGTTGTGAACTCTCCGATCACGATCATCGTTGCCAGGCCAACCGGCGCGATAAGCGCGCCGGGAAGTCGCTGATTGCCGAGAACGTCGACGAGCAGCCCCAGCCCCCCACAGAGGCCCGCGAGGAGCAGCGGGAACGCCACCCAGGCGGCGAGGAGGCTCAAGGTGCCACCGGCAGATCGCGATCGGCGCTCATCGCTCGATCAGCGGACCGGCTGGACCCGGCCCGAGAGGGCAAGCCTCATTGCCAGCGGTGGCGAGGGGTCGTAGACCTCCACCTGAACGGAGTTGTCCGGGCTTGCGAAATAGACACTGGTCGCCGACCGTTCGTCGGTCACGGCGCGGCGCCCATCCACACCCCGGCGGACGACCGAGCCGGCCTTCCTCGCGACGGATTCCAAGGCGCCGGCGGGGTCTGGCAGGGGATAGCTGCCGATCGTCAGGGATCGTGCCGCGGCGTCCGCTTCACCTTCCGCCGGCAGGTAGAGGACCTGGATGCCGCCCCCCTGGCTCAATTCCCTCAACGCCAGTCTGCGGTTGGCGACAAGCCCGGCCCAGTAGACCGGCTGACCAGCCGCCGCGGCCGTTTCCCGGAGCTCCGAGACGCTGACGAACCGCGGCGCGCCGGGGGTGCTCGGTTCGACCTCCGTGGGGCCGCCGCCGTTGCGCGTCGCCAGCCAGGAGATCACTGCCGCGAGGATCGCGACGGCGAGCACAGCCACCCGCAAGAGGCGCCGGCGAGGTGCCGACATTGGCGGCTCCGGGGAAGTCGCGCCCGTTCCCTTCCGGGATCTTTCTGACTCCATCGGCTGACGTTACTTCGCCCCTGCGGCTGAGATTCCTCGCCTCAAAACCCGCGCCGCTTTATCTAGCCGAACGCTCCTTCCCACGTGAGCAGCCAGCAACCGTCAAATGAGGATCAGCCAAGCAACCTCTCATATACCCGGTAGCGCTTGACGACCCTGCCGCCCATGCCTTCCATCGCGCGGTTCATCGGCTTGTTGGTCTCCAGAATCCAACCCATCTCGCCGCCTTTGATCGCGCCGGGCCTTGCTGCCGTCTCGAGGTGCTTGAGGTAGAGGCCGGCGCCGACCCCGGTGTGGTGGTACGCGCGCTTCACTCCGAGCGCGAACACCCGCAGGCGGTCGATCCTGCCCTTGCCGAGCATGAACTTGAGCCAGCCGAAGGGCAGTAGGTGCCCGTTCAGCTTCGCCGTCACCTGGTTGATGTCGGGCAGGGTGAGCGCGGCGCCGATGACCTCCCCGTCTTTTTCGGCGATGTAGGCCCAGTCCTCGTCCAGTACCTGCTTGAGGTTCTTGGCCTGGAAGGAGGCCTCGGCGTCGGTGATCGGGACGAAGCCCCAGTTTTCACCCCAGGCGTCGTTGTAGACGTCCATGAAGCGACGCACCTCGCTGGCCATCTCGCGCTTGCGCATATTGCGGATCGCGATCCCTTCCTTGCGCAGCGCCTTCTGCGCCGCAGCGTGGATCGCCGGATCGAAGCGCTCCCCTTGCTTGAGGTCGCCGAAATTCAGCTCCCACATCAGCACGTCCATGGTCTTAGCCAGCCCCTCGCCCTCCAAGAGCCGCTGGTAGTAGGGCGGATGCCAGGGCTCGAGGATCATCGGTCGCCGCTCGAAACCCTCGATCAGGATTCCCAGCTCGTCGTTGGTGGTGAAATCCATCGGGCCGAGGATCCGCCCGCGGCCACGCTCGCGAGCCCAGCCGGCCGCCGCCTCCACCAGCGCCCGCACCGTCTCGGCGTCCTCGAGCGACTCGAAGAAGCCGAACATCGCGTCGCTGCCGCCCTGGTACTCGTCCCAGCGATGATCGATGTGAGCGCCGATCCGCCCCACGGTTTCGCCGTTGCGCTCGGCGATAAAGAACTCCGCCTCGCCGTGCTCGAACCACGGGTTCTTGAGTGGGTTGAGGAAGTCCATCCGCTCAAAGATCAAGGGCGCGACCCACTGCTCATGCTCGCGATGGACTGCGAAAGGGACCTTGACGAACCGCCTCAGCCCGGCCTTGCCCCTGACCGGTCGGATCGTCACGCTCGCCATCGGGCGGAACCTACACGTGAGCCGCAACGCACGTGAGCCGCAACGCCGGGTGCTGGCTTGACTTGCGGCCGAGGACGCGCCACCGATTTCGGGTGGGGCGGGGCGAACAGGCGCCAGCAGCGAGTGGGCTGACTTCCTTTACCTCGTCCTCGGTAAGCGCTCCCTGGCTCACGCGGCCCGTGCCGCTGAGAGCCCAGGATTGCGGCAGGCCCAAGCGCACCGTGGATGATTCGCGACCATGACTGACGAGGGGCGGCCGGGGCGGCCACACGTGAGGCACATCGAACCCGTACCACGCAGATCAACTTGATGCTCGGTTCGGTCCTCTCATCTCCATTGAGAATCAGCGAGGGGCCGAGCCCGCGGTGAAATGCGGATCGCTGCGATCGCAGTCATCTCGTCTGGGGCACTGACTGATACGTTCGAGCAGCGCATTAAGAAGGAGCAATTTGCCGTGTCTAATTCCGTTGCAAGGGTGCGTCTGCATGCGGCCCTCGCTGTCCTGCTCGCTGCCCTCCTGATGGTGGCGAATGCCGGTTGCGGTGAAAGCAGCTCCGAAGAAGCTGGATCGGCCGCGCTGCGCGACCGGGCGGAATTCGAACAGGAAGAAGAAGCTCTCGAAGCTGGAGCGGAAAGCGAAGAATCGCGGCAGCTACTCCAAGAAGAAGAAGCTGCCGTTGAACAGGCTGAGGATGAACGAGAAGCGGCAGAGTCGGGGGCTGAAGAAGAACGCGAAGAAGCCAAGGCAGAAGAAGAACAGTCTAAATCCGAACGTGAAGAACGAGATTCGCATTCGGAATACGGATACGGCAACTGAGGACGATTCTCAGCATCGCGGGAAGCCCAACCGCTCCGAGGGGGTGCAACGCCGCCGAGGCCACGGGTGGCATCGGCCCCTTGGCCGGTCAGTGCACACGCTAACCCGATCTGAATCGGTCTTGCGCGCGGTTCAAATTCCGGTGAATGCCCTTCTCGGCGCTCCTCGGTTAGGGTCTGCGCAAGTGGGGGCTGATGGTGACACCGTTTAGAAAGATCCTCTGTGGGATCGAGGGCAGTCCGGCCAGCATCGAGGCGGCCAGGCAGGCGATCACCCTTGCTGGTGGAGTCGGGGGGGAGCTGCAGTTCACCGCTGTTTACACGAGTTTCGAACTGGGGCCCGACTTCCACAAAGAGACGCTCGAAGCCAGCCTGGTCGAGGTGGCCGACCTGGCGCAGGAGGCGGGGGTCAGCACCTCGACACAGCTGCGCGAGGGACGCTACGCAATTGATGTGCTGCTCCCCGAAGCCCAGGAGCACGACCTGCTGGTGCTCGGCACCCACGGAAGGTCGCGAGCCTCGGGGTTCATGTTCGGCAGCACGGCCACCGAGGCCGCCCACGGAACCGAGCGGCCCCTGCTGATCGCTCGCGAGGCGCCCGGTCCGGATCCATTTCCAAAGCGGATCCTCTTCGCGAGCGATGGCACCTCGATCTCGTTCGCCCCGGCCCGAGTCGCGGCCGAGCTTGCCGCCGCTCTCCGCCTGAAGCTCAGCGTGATCCACGTGCAGGAGGGCAAGCGAGAGGAGGGGGAATCGATGCTCGATCAGCAGGTCGCCGAGATCACGAGGATCTGTGGCGAGGCGCCCGAGGTGCTCACCCCTGACGGCGGCGCGACGAAGGAGATAATCGACGCCGCCCACGACAGGAGCTGCTCGCTGATCGTCGCCGGCCGCCGCGGCTTGCGCGGCATCAAGGCGCTTGGCAGCGTCAGCGAGCGGATCGTCGGCGGTGCCGAGTGCTCGGTGCTGCTCATCCCCGGCGGCGAGGCCGCCTAGCTCCACCCACACACGTTTTGAGCGCCTGAAAGGCATCCGGGCCCTCCAAGAAGTCGGGGATGTGTGACGCCCTGAGCAAGGAGGACCCGTTGCCTGCAGCCACCGAAGCGCTCGCTTGCGTGTCCTGTTGCGTGCGCTTTGCCAGTCGGCGCTCGCCCAGCGCTCCAGAAGCGTCGCTCGACGGTATTGGGGGCGAGCGGGTCGTGATCAAAGACGGGCACTGGATCGGCCACCGCGCAAGCCTGGTGTCGCGGTGCCCGCCGCAGCGAGCCACGGAAAAAGGGCCCCCGTACGGGGGCCCTTGATCCTCCGAGGACGTACCACCAAGCGAAGCTTTTGTTCCCCTGGCTCGTCGGTCCTGCGGTTCTATAAACACCGCGGATATCGGAAGGTTTCGCTCCTGCATCGAAAGTTGCGAAGGAGACCTTTAGCGATCGTGTGGCGATCCCCGTCGCTGCTAGATTCCGAGGCCCCGGGGCGTATAGCTCAGTTGGGAGAGCGCCAGCTCGACAAGCGCCCCCGCAATTCGGGCGCAATCGGTGCCGCAGCGCGGAATCCTCCCGCCGGACCGGGCCGTTTCGGTGGCTTCGGACACGAAGGGATCAGGCACGATCCGAAGGGATTTGGGCACAGATCAGCCTCTTGTGCCCAATCATCGGGACCGCCCTGGAACTGGTGCGCGGAAGGCGAGACTCCGGCTACCTGTCACCGAATGGGCAGAGGAATATCGCCCGACTCGGCACCTGCTCCAAGCCTGGCGACGCCGCCCGGGGTCGACTCCTCTTACGTGCCGAGAAGCGGTTTTCCGCCGCCGTCGATGTGCCCAACTTCACGTCTCGCTCGGTGCCAGGCGGCGAGCAGTCCGTAAAGCGCCGACGTCGGCCAGGGCGGGCGCCAGCAGTTCAAGCTGCCGCCGATAGGACGCCAGCGGCAGCGGGCGAGTTCGGCGACGCGGTCGAGCGTCTTCTGCGAGGGATTCATTTGCACTCATCTCCTTTAAGCATCCAAGGGACGGAATCTAGCGGCCCTCCGGTCGGCTCATTGGGAATGATGGGCGTCGGGCGTTAGGGCTTTGATCGCCTGCTCTTTCGGGCGGTCCCACCAAGAGAGCGACTCCAGCCGTCTCCTTTCTCCTTGGTCAAGGCGTTGGCCCGCCGGCCGCGCCGGATTGCCGACGACAATTGCGTATGGATCTACATTGCGTGTGACCACAGCACCCGCCCCGACTACAGCGCCGTTTCCAATCGAGACGCCGCTGAGAATGATTGCTGCATCCCCGATCCATACATCATGGCCGACCCAAATCTGGCCCTGTATTCAGAACTGGCAGCTCCATCCGGTGATTTGAGCTGAGAAACCGAACGCCATGCCCGATCGAGCAGTAGTTACCGATTTCGACTCTGCCGCTCCCAGCAATACGGGTGCTTGACCCGATCACGGTTCCTCTCCCAATCCTGGTTCCAATCGCAATCTCGACCCGCTCCCATATTCGGGAATCCGGGCCGACGATCACCCCGCGAGCAGCGAGCTTACGAAGTCGCAGCCAGAGCTTCACTCGTCGCCAATACTGGTGCACCATGAAGAGGACGTATATGCGCTTCTCTCGCACCCTTCGCACAGAACCTCAACGGAAGGAAATAGACATTCTTTCTGCGAGGAGTTCTGGTTCTCGCTGGTCCAGCCAGCCACCCCCGGTCCCTTGACGGGATCTTCTCGAGAGGTTGTCCGAGACCTCGTAGAACTTTGAACGGCGGTCCCTCCCGCCTCGTCCGCTTCCGTTGGAAGCGTGTGGGGTGCTCGAAGTCCACTCGAAACAGGAGGAACCGCCATGAAGAAGGTACCCGCATCGAAGGTCGCCACGGCGACCGAGAACGCGGAGAGCCCGCTCCCACCGCAGATCCAGGAGGCGCTGGGTGAACTCGTCGGGGCAGCGAAGGAGGGGCTGCTCGCCTTGAGCGTTGGCGTCGGGCTCGGCGTCGTGCACGAGCTGATGGAGGCGGAGGTGACCGAGGTTGTCGGGCCCAAGGGCAAGCACGACCCCGAGCGCACCGCCAAGCGCCATGGCCATGAGGACGGCTCGATGACCCTCGGCGGGCGACGGGTCAAGGTCAGCCGCCCGCGGATGCGCTCAGCCGACGATGAGCGCGAGCTGGCGCTCGGCACCTACGAGCACTTCGCCGACCGCGATCCCCTGACCAGAGCGGTGATGGACCGGATGCTCGCCGGGGTCTCCACCCGCCGCTTCGCCGGCGTCGGGGAGCCGGTCGGAGAGGATGTCGAGGGCGGCGCCTCGGCTACCTCGCGCTCCTCGGTCTCGGAGGCGTTCGTCGAGCGCACCACCACGGCGCTGGAGAAGCTGATGAGCCGCCGTCTCGAGGACGTGCGCCTGGCGGCGATGATGCTCGACGGCCTGGAGATCGCCGAGCGCACGCACGTGGTCTGCCTGGGGATCACCACCGAGGGCGTCAAGATCCCGCTCGGGCTCTGGGAGGGCTCGACCGAGAACGCCACCCTGGCGCGCACGCTGCTCGCCGACCTGGTCGACCGCGGCCTTGACCCCGAGCAGGCGATCCTCTTCGTGATCGACGGCGCCAAGGCGCTCGCAAAGGCGATCCGCGAGGTCTTCGGCACCCACGCCCTCATCCATCGCTGCCACCGCCACAAGGAGCGCAACGTCACCGATCTGCTGCCCGAGGCAGACCGTGATGGGGTCCGCGGCCGGATGCGCGCCGCCTGGTCGCTGAGCGACCCCGATCTCGCCCGCCAGCGCCTCGAGTTGCTCGCCGGCGAGCTGGAGCGCTCCTGGCCGGACGCGGGCGGCTCACTACGGGAGGGGATGGAGGAGACGCTGACGCTGATCGGGCTCGGGATCGACGGCAACCTCGCCAAGACGCTCTCCTCGACCAACCCGATTGAGTCGATGATCGAGATCGTCCGCCACACCCAGCGCAACGTGAAGCGCTGGCGCGGGGGCGATATGCGCAAGCGGTGGACCGCCGCCGGCATGCTCGTCGCCGAGCAACAGTTCCGCAAGATCATCGGCTATAGCGACCTCGCCAAGCTCGTGGTCGCGATCGAGCGACATGCCCTGCACACCACGCAACCGAACACCGACCGTCAGGAGGTGACCGAGGCCGTTACGGTGTGATCGTCAACCCGTGGGGATCGCCGTCGAAATTCCACGGGGATTCGGACATCCTCCTTCTCGATCCTTGGCGGCTCTGTGAGCCTCAGTTTCAGCAGTGAGGAAAGAATCGGAGAGCCTTCGGCGACGCTCGGCCGAAACCTGTAGGCGCCGCCCGAAAACTGGACCACCTGCGCCGGTCGAAAACTGACCCCCCTGGCGCAGGGCCGGAACCATCCGGCCGGGTCTGGACGCTCGCCCGATCGAAGAGATCGAGGCGAGGAGGAGCGGGTGGTCGACGTGGAGCACTGGGCGGAGATCAGGCGGATGCACTTCGTCGATGGCGTCTCGATTCGGGAGATCCACCGCCGCACCGGTCTGCACCGCGAAACGATCCGCCGCGCGCTGGGCACCGATCGCCCGCCGGTCTACCGCAGGGCAAAGGCAGCCTCCAAGCTCGATCCCTTCAAGGAGGAGATCGAGCGCCTGCTGCGGCAAGACCACCGGATCCCCAACACCCGCATCCGCGAGTTGATCGCCGACCTCGGCTACGAAGGCGGCAAGACGATCCTCGATGAGCACCTTCGCGAGGTGCGACCCCACTTTGCGCCCAGGCGCACCTACCAACGCACCGTCTACCGGCCCGGGGAGATCTGCCAGTTCGACCTCTGGGAGCCCTACTGGTGCGGGTTGTCCCACGCCGTAACGCTAACCGCGAAGAGGCAGAGCGCGCAAGGCCAATTCTGGCTGTTCCCACCTAGTGCCTAGCTCGTAGACAAGTGCGCGGAAGCTCAGGGTTGCCCCTGAGAGCCACTGAGGGCCGTTCTCCCGCCCGTTCTAGGGATAGGAGCCCGAGGGGACTGGGTGCCTTCAAATTTGCCGCATTGTTAGCACTCCAAACTACAGCGCGGCCAGCTCACCGTCGTATTCGACAGAGCAAAGGACGGCGCGTACCGAACTCGGCCACCAGCAACGGCCACCGCGAACGGTTGGGATGCCATCGCTGTTGAGCCCGTCCGCAATCGCTCGGAGCGATGCGTTCTCGGAGCGCTCTCTCACGATTCGCTCGACTACATCATCCGGTGTCTCGCGAACCCGTCCCAGCCTCACGCCTTCGGAGCGCTTCACTGCGAGCGCATCCTTTGTTCGCTGACCGATCAGCCGACGCTCGAACTGCGCGAAGCTGGCGAGAACGTTGGCGGTCACTTCGCCCGCAGGCGTTGTCGTATCCACCCCCAGGTCGAGACAGACGACCGCCCATCCCTGTTTCTGTGCGTCAGCCATGATCCCAGCGAAGTCGAGCATTGAGCGGCTCAGCCGGTCGAGCTTTGCCGTCACCAACGCCTCGGCCTCGCCGGCTTTCAGCCGAGCTAACGCCGACTGAATGCCGGGGCGCTTGAGGCTCTTGGCTGAGTAGCCCGCGTCCTCGATTGTCTCCACGAGCTGCCAGCCTCGCCGCTCGCATTCCGATTCGATGGCTTGGCGCTGAGCTTGCAGCCCCGCTCCACTGTCGGCCTGCTCTGAGGTCGAGACTCTGACGTAACCTAGTACCTGCATGGGAGCCATATCCTCCTGTGCCATGCCCCCGGCTGTTCGACCAGCGCGGGGGCGCTTTTTGTGTATGACGATTACTGTACACCCAGACGATCTAACTCTGCGCTCGGCTTCTTTTCTCTCTCACCAGCTTGTAGGCGTTGACGCGGCCGAGGCCGGCCAGCTTCGCCGCTTCGGTCATGGTGATCGCGGGGTTAGCCTGCGCCTTGGCCAGCAGCCGCGCCAGGTTCCGGTCAGCTTTGTCCAGTGCGCCCCTGGCACGCTTCCGCTCCGCGCCCGCTTGCTTGAGTTCCCTCCGGATGTCTGCCGGGTTAGCCCTGGGCATTAGGTTCACTCTCTTTCACGTGTCCGACCAGAACCCTGCGAGCGCACGAGGCGAGCGCCGCATCCTTGACCGGATCGTCATTCCGGTACATCCGCCACCTACCCAACCGCCTATACACGCCGACGACCTCGCCGTTTGAGCGATCTTCAACCCGCGCAATCCGGTAGCCGCGGTGCTCGACGCCTACGCCGCGCCAACGCTGAGCGCGCGCCATCTAGACCATCTCCGCAAAGCTGACGCCCAGGATGCGGTCTGCGGCTCTCTGGGCCTTCCCAGCGGCCTGCACGATCAGTTTCTTATCCCGGCCCAGCTCCCGACGCCACCCGGCTATATAGGCCGCCGACTGCGGGATGTCGGGGTCAACGCCGATAGCTCCGCTGACCATCGCTGCGCCCAGCTCGGCAATTAGCTCCTCTCGCGAATAGTCGGCGTCTCCGAATGAATGGCGCTCCATGATGCCCTCGCGTGCCAGCCGCTTTTCGTGGCCGGTGGAATGCGCCAGCTCGTGAAATGCCGTGTGGTAGTAGGCATCCGGAGAATGGAAGCAATCCCGCTCCGGTAGCTGGACGTGATCGTCTGCGGGCCGGTAGAACGCCGAACGGCCACCATGAGCGATCGACGGCGGATCGGCCATCGCTCCGATTGTCTGCTCGGCAACCTCGATCGGCTCGACTTCCGGCCGGTTAGCTTCCGGCTCGCTGTCAACCGGAATTGACAGGCCCTCAGTCTGCGCCACGTTGAATACCGTGTAATGGCGCAGCATGAAAACGTGCCGCCGCTCGCCGGTCTCCTTGTCCTCAACCTCGATCCGCTTCCAGAACGTCACGAGCTGACCACGCTCGCCCTTGCGAACCGTGCCGCCGGCTTTCTTCGCCGCTTTGTAGGTCGTCCAATACGGCAGCGGCCAGCCCTCAACGGTTGCCCGCATCTCGCATAGGAATGCGTTGATACCGCGATACGGACGCCCAGACTGCAAATTGCGCTGTCCGTACTCGCCAGCATGGAACGTCCAGGGCTTGCGCCAGGGAACGATCCCCTCATCTAGAGCCGTCAGGATCGAATCAGTGACCTCCTGATAAACGTCCCTGCGGCCAGTAGCCTTGCTTGTGGTCATAGGACTGAACCTCCTGTGATCCGTGCCCCCGGAGACGCCAATCTCGCGGGGGCGATTTCGTATGTGTCACCAATCGTAACAGCTTGGCCGTCCAGCGGTCAAGCCGACAGGTTGCGTCGCACACCGGTTTACGATGGCCTACGGCCAGTCATCTCGACGGCAAGCGCCAGCGTGCCCGTCTTCCATAGAGCCATTACGGCCAGCTCGACTCTCAAGACAACTAGGCGAAGCCTGGTAGGGCCGAGCTATTGCCTAAGCCGCTACGCGGCCTTATGCCAGTCAGTCAGTAGGCGTAGCGCTAGCGAAGCGTGTAGACATGTAGACAGCGCGTAGCGCTGGGTTAGGTCACGTAGAACAGCGGCGGTAAAGATTGTGGGGTGATGCGCACGGCCACCATCTATTACGCGCGCGCGTGCGAGCTGGGCCGCTGCGGCATTGATCGCCTGCGATTCCAACGTGTATGCGGGTTTCGTGCGTAGCGTTCACTAAACGCTCGTTTACTGCACATCAGGCGTCAACCGTAGCCACGCCAGCCAGGTAGCCAACGCCAGGCACAAAGGCAAATGCCCATCGACCATCCGTGTACTGCACAACGCAGGCATTCTTCGCGCTGCGGTGAATAGCCGGCGGAGGGTTTTCAGGCTTGAGAGCCGCCAAGTGGGGGGGGTAGGCGAGAGCACGCGTGAGCGTGACGCGGAGTCCCATGATTTTTCCCTTCAGCCAACCCGCTCCAGCTTCTACACGTAGAGCTACGACCAAAACGACATAAACGACCAAAAGGGGTAGTCGAGCGGAGTCCCATGCCTGCAATTACGCTCTCGCGCACACGGGGGCCTGGCGGAGTCCCGTTCCCAGAACGCCGAGCGGAGTCCCGTGAATTCGGCAGCATGCGAAGGCTCAAGATTCAGCTTTGAAGGTGATGCCGTCTAGCGAAACCTTAGAGCCGTTTGTCACCACTTTGCCTTCACTGCCGTTGACAAACAGGACAGAATCCACGCATTCGCAAAACACCGGGAAGCTGAGTTCCACCCCGTTAGAGGGGCGAAAGCCGGGTGGTAGTTCGAATAGGACAAAGCCCCTGGATTCCGACAGGCTGCCTCTGAGATGAACCACGCCCTCCTGGTCTTTGTAATAAGCCGGCTGGCGGCGCCGGAATGCCCGGTTCGTTGGCATTGACGCACCCACCGAGCAACGCCGGCTCCCCGCTGCGCCAAGCACGCGCCATTCTTCAGAGGCGGCGATCGTGTTCGCCTTCTGAGCGGTCTGAGCAGATTGCGCCGTCCGGGCTGTGGGCACCGTTCCAAGCGTGGGAGGCGTTGATCTGTGTGCCGGTCAGCGAGCCGTTGGGAATCTTGGCGGCGGTAACCGCCCCGTTCTTGACCTTGGCGCCGGTCACCGCTTCGTTCTTGATCTTCGAGGTCACGATGGCATTCTTCTTAATCTGCTTCGTCCCGACGCTGTTCTTGCCGAGCTGGGTTGCGGCATACGCCGCGCCACCGCTAACCAGCAGGACGAAGCAAATCGTGGACATCACGTTGGCGTAGGTCAGCTTGTCTCGTAGTTGCCTCATCCTTGTCGCCTTTCAGCTCGTAGCACCGATGCGCCGACGATAAGCGGCAGAAGCAGCCGGCGCAAGGCGCGAGCATGCCCAGATCCTTCCGCCAACCGGCTCCAGCTTCTGCACGTAAGACCGCGACCGAAGCGACAAAAGCGACCAAAGGTGTAGCGCGAGCGGAGTCCCGTGTCTGGATCACCGAGCGGAGTCCCAGGGCGCGCGATGCTCAGGCTTCGGCGCGGAAGCTGATCCCGTCGAGGCTGCTGTTTCTTATGGAAGCATCCCCACCTGATCATGCACATCCGAAGACACACCCGATCCGTAGACATCCCGCGAACCCATCATTTGAGAGTGAGACCCACCACCGCAGCAATACACCGGAAAGACCTAGCCGTTTCGCGGGTCGGTAGCCGGGGGGCAGCTTGAAGACGAGGCCGCTCGCCCCCTGCTGGTCACCAGCCCCCGGAGGTGAACGATTCCCTGATGATCTTTGTAGAAAGCGGTCGGTGCGTAGGCTTCTTCATTGAAGTTGTGCCAGGAATTCTGAATTCCTCAGCCGGCCCGTGTGCTCTCGACTACATGCCATTCCTCGCTGGGGGTCAGGGAGTTCGCTGTGTTCGCGGTCTCCGCTTTGTTCGCGGCTGGCACCTGCCCAAGCGTTGAGGCATTGATCTGGGTGCCGGTCAGACTGCCGTTCTTGACCTGGGCGGCGGTGATCGCCTGGGCCTTGATTTTCGCGCCCGTGACGGCGTTCTTCTTGATTTTCGCTGTGGTTATGGCGTTCTTCTTCAGCTGCTTGGAGCCAACTGAGTTCTTGCCCAGTGTGAAGGCCAAGGCGTTCCCGCCGAGCGCCAGGATGATCGCGATCAGCGCGAGGACGTGCGCGGAAGAGATGCGCTCCCTGAAACGGCGTCCGGTCATGGGCGGGACGGTATTCCCTGGCTGCGCCCCAGTCAACCAGCCGGGCTGGGGGTGTTCAAGCTCTCTGAGCGGGTGCGCCGCTCAAGAGGTGGTCGGCGTGGTCACGCAGAAGATCCACTCTACTTTTGAGGCTTCCACAGCGAACAGAGCTTCCATTTTGGGCCAATACACAAGCCCAGTGGTGGTCGATCCGTTGACCCAAATGTCGTCGGTCCAGAATGGTTGTTCGGGCGTGGCCTTCGGGAACATCAACTGCGCCTCGCCGGGAGTTGGAAGACGCAAGCCGATTTCCCCACATTCCTTGACCGCACCGGCCCATTCGTTGGCTCCCATTTCTTCGGACATGCAGAGACCTGGTGCCACCAACGAGGTATTTGCGGGAAGCCCGGGGGTCGGGATGTTCGTCGGGCACTTGTCCCGATAAGCCGACGGTGGAAACCCCCCAAGCTGGCTCGCATTCGAGGCGGAGCCAGCGCTTGTTGCAGTATCCGCATGTGTCGCGCTCGGCACCATCCCCACAGTTGAGAGCGCAATCTTCGCCCCGGTGACAGCTTCGTTCTTGATCTTTGAGGTCACGACGGCATTCTTCTTAATCTGCTTAGGACCTATCCCTGTAGGCCTGTCGCCAGCCGAGCTGCGTGAGCTCGCTTGAAGGCGATCAAGCCGCTGGCCAGCTGCAGGAAGGCGAGGTGGTTCTCCTCCTTCTTTGACCAGCGGACGAGGATGCCGCGGTTGCGATTGAACCATGAGTGACAGGCCTCGACGACCCAGCGGTGAGGCCGCCAGTCGGGGTTGCGCAGCTTGAGGTCGATCTCCTCGCCGCGGGGGCGGATGTGTGGTGTGAAATCGCGGTCTTCGAGGAGGTCGCGAACTTCCTGGTTGTCGTAGGCCTTGTCGAGACAGAGGCCCTGGGGGTCTTCCTCGCTGGGCTCGGGGCGCTCGATCGGGACCGAGTCCAGCGTCCCCTTCAGCAGGAGGTGGTCGTTGCGGTTGGCGCCCGAGTGGTCGATCCCGATCGGGATTCCCGCAGCGTCTGTGAGGAGCGAGCGCTTCGCCCCCCCTTGGCTCTATCGGTGGGATTGGGGCCGGTTTTCGGCCCGCCCAGCGGCGCCTTGGTCATCGCCCCATCGGCGGCCAGCCAGGACCAGTCGATGCCGACCTGTTCGTCGTAGTCGAGCAGGCCCTGGCGCCAGATCTCGTGGAACACGCCGGCTTGCTCCCACTCCTGGAAGCGCCGGTGGGCGGTGGAGGAATTACACACGCCGGTGATGTCGAGCGCGTTCCATTGCATCCCAGTTCGCAACACCAACAGAATCGCGTCCATCACCTGGCGCTTGGGCAGGCCCCTGCGGTGCGTTCCCAGTGGGTGCTCAGGCGGAGGCGGCAACAGCGGCTCGATCCTCTCCCACAGCCAGTCCGGCATTCGCCAGCCGTCGTCGCGGTCGACCAGGCCCATCTCATGCCTCCTATGTCCGATCAGTAGATCGGCTGGAGACTTCCCCGGCGCCGGTCGGACTCCTCCCTACGGGGATAGGTCCTTAGTCCCAACCGAGTTCTTGGCGAGTTGGGAGGCGGCGAAAGCGCTTGCGCCCCCGATTGCGATGAAGAGTGCGAGCGTGGCTACCACATTCGCGTAGGTCAGCTTGACTCGCACTCGTTTCATCCTCGCTGTTCCTTCCGATCGTTTGCGTCGTAGAGCCACCATAGGCACGGGTCAATGACAGCGCAAGGCGGTAGCAGCGGCAGAACCGAAGGCCAGGACGAGTCCCGTGGTTTGCCCGAGCGGAGTCCCTTAACCGCTAGCTTCCGCTCGCCCCGTGTGGGGCAGCCTCCCAAAAGCAGGAGCAGAAAGGGCCTCGTTGCGCTTGTGCGCCGGGCCCTTTTTCGGGCGCTACTGACGTTTCCGTGGGTGAAGTAAGGCATCTGAGAAGAGGCGCACGCCGCTCCGCGCCTAGGTTTCCGGCTTGTCGAAGGAATCGGAAACGAAAGGAGCGGTGACGACGTGCGCAAGAAAAGGGTATGGGCACGCCTGCTCGGCTTGGAGCGGGCTGTCCTCGAGAGCGTCGAGATCGACGATCAAGGGCAGGTAGTGGTGGCGGTCCGGCCTCACCACCGAGAGCGCGACCGCTGCGGCGTCTGCGGGCGCCGCGCGCCGGGCTTCGACCTCGGCGAGGGGCGGCGGCGCTGGCGGGCGCTTGACCTCGGCAGCGACCATCGCCTACCTGGAGGCCGACGCGCCGAGGGTGCGCTGTCCCGAGCACGGGGTCGTCGTCTGCGCCGTCCCCTGGGCGCGGCACGGCTCGCGCTTCACCCGCGCCTTCGAACAGCAGGTCGCCTGGCTGGCGGTGAACACCTCGGGCAGCGCCGTGGCCGAGCTGATGCGGATCGGCTGGCGCAGCGTCGGGGCGGATCTGCGAGCGGGTGGCTGCGGAGGCCGGCCGCGCGGTGGACCTGCTCGCCGGCCTTGAGCGGATCGGGATCGATGAGATCAGCCACCGCAAGGGCCAGCGCTACCTGACCGTGGTCGTCGACCACGACAGCGGCAGGCTGGTCTGGGCGGCGCCGGGACGCGACAAGGCGACCGTCGAGGCGTTCTTCGATGCGCTCGGCGAGGAGCGCTGCAGGCGCCCTTGAGCTCGTCTCCCGCGACATGGCGGGCTGGATCGCGGGGCCGATCGCCGAGCGCTGCCCGCCGGCCAAGCGCTGCGTCGATCCCTTCCAGACGGTGGCGCTCGCCACCGAGGCCCTCGACAAGGTCCGCCGCGAGGTCTGGAACCAGGCGCAAGGCCAGGGTGGGCCCGTGCCGCCGAGTTCAGGGGGCGCCCGCTTCGCGCTTTGGAAGAACCCCGAGAACCTGACCGCTCGCCAGCAGTCCAAGCTCGCCGACGTCGAGCGGATGAACCGGCCTCTCTACCGGACCCACCTGCTGAAGGAGCAGCTGCGCCAGATTTACCGCCTGCCGGCGCCGCCAGGCGATCATCCTGCTGGAGGGATGGCTCTCAGTGGGCTCGGCTCTCTCGCCGGCGGCACTTGGTCAAGCTCGCCCGCACGATCACCGAGCAGCGGGAGGGGATCGTCGCCGCGATCCGCCACGGCCTCTCCAACGCCCGGGTGGAGGCGATCAACACCCAGATCCGCCTGATCGCCCGCCGTGCCTTCGGCTTTCACTCCCCCGAGGCGCTGATCTCCCTGGCGATGCTGAAGCTCGGCGGACTGTGTCCGCCCCTGCCGGGAAGAGTCACCGTTACGTGACCCACGGAAACGTCAGGAGAGTCCTTTTTCGCACCCGCGTCTACTTGACCTTGACGCTGACCTTGCTGCCAGGGGCCAGCACCGTGCCAGCTTTCGGGTTTTGCGTCTTGATCTTGGCCGACTCGCTCTTTTTGCCCCCGACCTTGCCGAGCTTGCAGTGGGCCTTTGTCAATCTCTTCTTTGCTGTTTTCAGGGACTTGCCGATCAGCTTCGGGACGGTGCAATTAACGACAGGCTCGGGCTGAGAAGGAGCCGTGTAGGTGAACTGATCTGCTGGGACGATCGCTGTTGTGCCACCGGCGGTGGTGATCGTCACATCGACCGGTCCGGGCTGAGCGCCCGGAGGCGAGACAGCCGTGATTTCGTTTTCGGAATTGACCGTGACGTGTGCGGAGGCGGCATTCGGACCGAACTTCACGGCCGTAGCGCCCTCCAGATCGCGCCCCGCGATGGTCACCGTGGTCCCTCCGGCAAGTGGACCGGAGGTTGGGCCAATCAGGATCAGGCTCGGTGCCGGCTGGACTTCGGCATCGAATCCAAGCTCGAAGTTTTCGTTCTCCACAACGGGGGGTGAGGTCGAACCTTCTGGAAATACTGGGGACCAGAGGGTCACTAGGCCGCCCGCGCTACCTTCCGCGCTGAAGCTCGCTTCTTTGTTTTCGGCGTCCAGGCCAATGAGGTCGCCTTTTTGAATCGGCAGATCGGTCGAGAAGACCTGCATTGAGGGGCCGGTTGGCGTTTGGAAGCCGCTGGCTCCGGCTCCAACGAATTCGCTTCCCGCCGGCCGCAGAACCCTGAGGCGAAAGCCGCCCCCACTGTAGCTGCCCTTTGTTCTCCAACGCACGATCGTGCCGGTGACGGGTGATGAGACGAACGCGCCATTCTCGACGAGCGCGGAGTTCGCGGCGGTCACTGAGAGGCCAGAGACGTGAATGGCACTTTTGAATTCAAAGGTCAGCGGACTGCCGACGACCACGTTGGCCGCCTGGGCGCCGACCGGCGCGGTGAGGGCTCCAGCCGCCGTCCCAAGGAGCGCCGCAATCCAAAGCCGAATGGGCGCGCGCTGGCGCCTCAACGAATCTCTCATCGGTTGCCGAGCTTAGAACATGGACACTTGACCTCGATGCGAACATACGTTCGTGACCTACGCCGACGATCTCACGGCGCTTGAGGAGGCCATCGACCACCTCGACATCGACGGGGCCTGCGAGGTCGCAGCCGGCTTGCAATACGTCGGCACCTTGGACGCCCTCAAGCTTGTTCGCGCAATGGCCATAGCGGGGGATCAGCGCTTCGATCGAGCTGCGACGCGCTGGATTGTGCGACTCCGAGAGGAGGCTGACGCGTCGCTGGACGAGCTTCAACTTGCCACCGCAGCCTTCGGCGTCATGGCGCAGTCTCCCGAATCCGAGGATGCCTGGGCGACGTTGACGAGCGTGGTGCGCGCGAAGGGTTGAGGAGGGTCCGGGCCGGAAGGGAGAAAGGCCCGACCCCCCTGGTATCGATTCGTCGCGACCCTAATCCTGGATCTGGTCAACGCGAAGGCCGTCTGGGCGGATTGCCCAGATCGCCCGAAGTCAGGTACAAGCCTCTCGTTCAAGCTGTTTCGTCCTCTTGACGAGCGATCTTGCGTGTTGCAGTCTGCGCGACCATCCCAAATATTCCCGGGTATTGCGGCTCTGGTTCCTTCTGCGGGCAGCGACGTTGCGCAGAACTCGCGCCTTCCGAGCAAGAACCTGAGCCTGTTTGCAGGCCGGAGATTCCGGCTCTTCGGTGACGGTCGCCGGCTGTGTCTTACCTGGTTTCGGAGTGGGGCCAGTTTCGTAGCCATTCCCGCCGTTCCCGGTGGGTTCCTGGGGTTCGACCAATTCATAGAAGAATGAATATGTGGCGCCATCCTTGTGGCAGTGCGGCGCGGGTTCACACTCGATGACGAACGTACGCCAGTAGACCGACCGTCTCTGTCCGAACGTGTGGCTTAACGCAAACGCCGAGATCGTCATCGTCTCAACCGTTGGATCGTGCGTGAATTGGCCCGTGAACAGCATGGCGAGCGGGTCTTCAAATTCGCCTTCAGCGTTGGTCGCTGGATACTGAGAAGCTTCACCAAACGTCGTCGGACTTGTTCCGTATGGGGTGGAGAACGTGAGGGTGATCCCTTCCGTGGCTTCTCCCCGACTGGCTGGGATCTTGAGCAGCGCGCCATCCGAGGGCGACACCGGTTGCGGTGCTTCGACGGCTTGTGCTGCGCCAGCGCTCACTGCCATCAGTCCCAAGAACCACATTCCGACGCTCAATAGGCACCGTAAGCCAGCGACTCGCATCCAAAACAGGATATCCTGAGCCAGGCCCGGCTTGACGGAGACCCAGAAACCAGGGTTCAAGGGAACTCCCAAGCCATGCCACTGGCAGAAGAACATTTCGATAAGGCTGCTCGATCGTGGCGGCCGGAGTGGTCTTCGACTCCGGCCTCCCAACCGCCCCCGAAGCGCGCGACTTTGGGCATCGCTGGTAGCGCCGAAGGGGCCGGCCCAAGCGCCTCGGTTAGCCATTCCTAGACTGGGGAAATGGCCCAAGGTTCGCCAATAGACGACGACAGCATGCACATCGATGCCCCTGCCGGAGCATTCGAAGAATCACCGATCAGCCCCGGAGATCGGTTCGAGGTGGACGACGAGTCGCTGGCGGCATCGTTCGAGAATGATCCGCCTGACAATTCGAGGAGCGGGGACGCATGACCGAACTCTCTTTTGAATATCCCGAAAGAGGCGAAGCCCGTTCGGCTTCCGACGCCAAGATTCGCACGGCGCTTGTCGCCATCGAGGCGGCGAATAACACAAATTTAGAAAGTCTGGCCGGGACCTACCGGACGTTGCTGACCGTCAACGGGGCTCTGTCCGGTAGCACAGGAACAACCAAGTATCTACTCGGTTCCTCTTCATCTAGTTCCTCCTTTATTCGGCTCTCCTGACGTTTCCGTGGGTGAAGTAAGGCTCTGAAAGAAGGCGCACGCCGCTCCGCGCCTAGGTTTCTGGCTTCTCGAAGGCCTGGAATCGAAGGGGGCGCCAACGACGTGCGCACGAAAAGGTATGGGCACGCCTGCTCGCTTGAAGCGGGCGTCGTCGAGATCGACGATCGAGGGTAGGTGGTGGTGGTGGTGTCAGGCCGCAGCACCGGGAGCGCGATCGCTGCGGCATCTGCCGGCGCCGCGCGCCGGGCTTCAAGCTCGGCGAGGGACGGCGGCGCTGGCGTGCGCTCGACCTCGGCACGACCATCGCCTACCTGAAGGCTGACGCGCCACGGGTCGCTGCCCGAGCACGGCGTCATCGTCTGCGCCGTCCCCTGAGCGCGGCACGGCGCACGCTTCACCCGCGCCTTCGAGCAGCGGGTCGCCTGGCTGGCGGTGAACACCTCGGGCAGCGCCATGGCCGAGCTGATGCGGATCAGCTGGCGCAGCGTCGGGCGTATCTGCGAGCGGTGGCGCAGGAGGCGGGGCGCGAGACGGGCCTGCTCGCCGGCCTTGAGCGGATCGGGATCGACGAGATCTCCCACCGCAAGGGCCACCGCTACCTGACCGTCGTCGTCGGCCACGACACCGGGAGGCTGATCTGGGCGGCGCCGGGCGAGACAAGGCGACCGTCGAGGCCTTCTTCGATCCGCTGGTGGAGGAGCGCTGCAGGCGCCTGAGCTCGTCTCCCGCGACATGGCGGGCTGGATCGCGGGGCCGATCGCCAAGCGCTGCCCGAAGGCCAAGCGCTGCGTCGATCCCTTCCAGTCGGTCGCGCTCGCCACCGAGGCGCTCGACCAGGTCCGCCGCGAGGTCTGGAACCAGGCGCGCGCAGGGCCAGGGTGAGGTCGCCCCGAGTTCAAGGGCGCCCGCTTCGCCCTTTGGAAGAACCCCGAGAACCTGACACCTCGCCAGCAGTCAAAGCTCGCCGACGTCGAGCGGCTGAACCGGCCTCTCTACCGGGCCCACCTGCTGAAGGAGCAGCTGCGCCAGATCTACCGCCTCCGGCGCGCCAGGCGATCATCCTGCTGGAGGGATGGCTTCATGGGCTCGGCTCTCTCGCCGGCGGCCCTTGGTCAAGCTCGCCCGCACGATCACCGTGCTGCGGGAGGGGATCCTCGCGGCGATCCGCCACGGCCTCTCCAACGCCCGGGTGGAGGCGATCAACACCCAGATCCGCCTGATCGCCCGCCGCGCCTTCGGGTTCCACTCCCCTCGAGGCGCTGATCTCCCTGGCCATGCTGAAGCTCGGCGGACTGTGTCCGCCCCTGCCGGGAAGAGTCACCGTTACGTGACCCACGGAAACGTCAGGAGAGTCCTTTATTCCTGTCGCATCCGCCGGTTCCTTGAACACGAGCGGATTCTTTATTCCCCCCTCCCTCATCTACTTCGCCAAAGCAGACACGGAAATCAGTTCAAAGACAGAGAAACTCCGGGCGCGAGCGCAGGTTGCGACCAACGCAACGGCCCCCGCCGCAAATGTCGTCGCGACTGTATCCGGTTACGGTAGCCGGGGCAGCTGGCGATCTTGCCTATACGGCAGGAACGGTTGTCTCGGGCTCAACCGTCACGTTTACAGCCCCCTCCGCATCAACGGTATCTCAGTCGAATTCAAGCGACTTGACGATTCCTTCGGATGGCGCGTATCTATTGGCGGTCAACACAAGCACTACCGTGGCTAGCAACTCGGTCGTAGGAGTCCACGCCCAGCTTCAGGTGCATAGCGTCTAGCTACCGGCACGACCACGGCCAATAGCACGATCCGTCTCACGACAAGGAACGCCACCACTTGACTCCTCCCAAATCTCCCCCCGCACTTCCAGCCCTTCTTTCCAGACCAGACGCCCAGATGGTCGTTGACGCTCTGAACCTGCGGGCACACGAAGCCAGGGTCGAAGCCGAATCAGCCAAGGAAGCCATCGAGGCCGTCGTGCCCACTGGCTCATTGATCGCTACGGCTCGTTCGTCCGCCCCTTCGGGCTTTCTGCTCTGCGATGGGTCGGCGGTCTCCCGCACGACCTACGCGGCCCTCTACGAAGCAATTGGGACGACCTACGGCGAAGGCGACAAATCGACCACCTTCAACCTCCCGAATCTCGCCGGCAAGTTCCCGCTCGGCAAGTCGGGCAGTCACGCCCTAGGGGCCACTGGCGGTGAAGAAAACGTCACGTTGACCACCGAACAGATCCCGTCCCACAGCCATCAGGAGTACATGGGCTGGTCTTCGGGGTCAAGAACCTTCCCAACATGGGATGGGAGCACCCACGGACTTTACGGCGCAGAAAATGGCGCAGCGGCTGGTGGCGGCAAATCCCACACGAACATGCCGCCCTGGCAGACGGTCAACTACATCATCAAGACCTAAGGTCCCGTCTCCACTAAGCCTCAATCCACCGATTCACCCTCACCGATAGGCGAATCCCCGCCGGCGACCATGTGAATGGCGAAAACCGCCGGCTCGAAGGTGTGCCAGGCGGCGGCGAGCCACGGTAGGGCATCCGCAGTTGGCCGGTGACCGAGAAGCGAGCAGGCCGAGAGGACCGAGAGACCGGCCGATGGGCGAAGCAGGTGAGGGAGGGTCAGGCCGCGGCGGGCAGCGCTCTGATCCTGGCAAGCGCCTCGACGAAAGTCTCTTGCCAGGGCCAGCGGGCCGGGAGGTGAAGGGTGAAGCGTCTTGCGGTGCGGGTGAGCCGGCCGGGCAGCGCGATCAGCCAGCGGCGGATCGTCCGCGCGGTGCGCCAGGTCTCATCCTCCAGGCCCAGCTGCCCGACCCAGCGCACGATGTTGTGGGCGAGGCAGGCGATCACCGTCCAGGCCGCGTTGGCGGCGAAACTCCCGGAGGGGAAGTGGGCAAGCGCCTGGTCCTTTAAGTCGCGGATCGCCAGCTCGACCTCGGCGTGTTGGCGGTGCTCGGCATCGACCGTGTGCATGTCCTCTGTGCGGTTGGTGAGGAAGGCAAAGTGGCGCCAGTAGGCGAACAGCTCCTCCTGTCCCTCCTGGGCGTGCAGGTGGACCCGGCGGACGATCAGCCGGCGGGTGCCGTAGGTGGTCTCGGCGAGCTCGCAGACGCCCGTCTCGGGGTAGTCGGCAACTGGCTGCCAGGCCGACTCCGGGATCTCGGCGATCCGCTCTGCGATGCGCTTGTGCTGGGTGACGGAGATCGAGTAGAGGCAGCCCTTTGCCTCCAGGTAGTCGATCACCTTGCCCGAGTAGAAGGCCGAGTCGGCGCGGATCAGGATCTCCCCACTTGCCCCGGCTCTGCGCACCCGGGCGATCAGCTCTTCGCAGAAGCGAAGCGCGCCGCGCCCCGAGCCCGCCGCTCCTTTGCGCGCTCGGACGTGCAGGACCTCGCCGCTGCCCGCGCGGGTGGCGATGAGCGGGTGGTAGCCGCGCACCCCGGTATAGCCGCGGGAGGCACCCTGCTTGAGGGCGCCTTTGGCCTCGCCGAGGAAGGAGTCGATGTCGATCACCAGGCGCTTTGCTCCGGGGCCCGCGCCCGCCACCCAGGCCCGCTTGATCGCCTCGCCCAGGACCCGGTCGAGCTGGCGGACATGACCGAAGCTGAAGGCGCGCAGGAAGGTGCCGAGGGTGGAGGGTGCCATCGCCCTGTGGCCAAGCAGCGCCTCGCTGGCGCCGGCGCGCAGCACCTCGGTGTCATCGATCGAGTCAGCGCCCGCCGCGATCGCGTGGATCAGGGTGAGCACCTTGCGCCCGGGGCGGGCGGCTCCTGCCCGCTCTCCCAGGCGAACCATCTTGTCCACCATCTGCTCGATGCCGAGCCGCTTGCTCAGGGTGCCAACCAGGATCAACCCTGCGTTGGCGACCAGCCGCTCATCGTCGAACTCGACACCGACCGAGTCGGGCCGCACGGACTGCGCAAAGACCTTCACCATGTGAGTGACCTCCTGATGTCAGGCCGCGGCTGCCGATACAGCCGCTATTTGCCTGCTCAGGAGGTCATTCTTGTGACGGGAGCGGACGGATCAGTGTGGTAAATCGGTGGATTGAGGCTAAGAAGCTGTCTCAAAACCTCTTCCGGGAGGGCTTGAGGTAGCCGCACCGAACCTCCCCGGTAGACATAACCAGACCCAGGAGGTACTTGGTGGCGGCTTCGATCTGGCAGGTGCGAGACGACCTTTGGGACCAGGTGGAGCCGATGCTCCCCGTCCACGAGCCGAGCGCCAAGGGCGGTCGCCCTCGGGTGGATGACCGCATCTGCTTCAACGCGATCGTCTTCGTGCTGTTCACTGGCATCGCCTGGCGGCACCTGCCGCGAGAGATGGGTTGCTCGCCGGCGACCGCGCACCGACGACTGGTCGACTGGCAGCGGGCCGACGTCTTCGAGCGCCTGCACCGTGAACTGCTGAGGAGGCTGAACGCAACTGGGCGGATCGATTGGGACACCGCGGTCATCGACGGCAGTCACATCCGCGCGCTGCAAGGGGGGGCTCGACAGGTCCCTCCCCGGTCGACCGTGCCCGCACCGGCTCAAAGCACCACCTGATCACCGATTCCGCCGGGGTGCCGCTGGCGATCTCACTGACCGGCGGCAACCGCAACGACGTCACCCAGCTGCTGCCCCTGGTGGACCGAGTCGGCCCGGTGGCCGGCAAAGTCGGTCGGCCCCGCAAGCGGTCCGATCGCCTGCTCGCCGACCGTGGCTATGACCACGACAAGTACCGACGCGAGCTGAGAAAGCGAGGCGTGAAGCCGATCATCGCCCGTCGCGGGGCCGAGCACGGCTCGGGCCTGGGCAAGGAGAGATGGGTGGTCGAGCGCAGCTTCGCCTGGCTTCACAACTTCCGCCGCCTGCGCACCCGCTACGAGCGCCGCGCCGAGCTGCACCTGGCGTTCATGCAGCTGGGCTGCGCGGTGATCTGCCAGCGCGCCCTGCCGTCGGGCTGAATTCAGTCGAGCGAGTCCCGGAAGTACTGGTCGGGGATCGCTCCCCAGCCCCAGATCGGCACCGGCGCCGATGGCTTGGCACCGTACTCCTCCTCCGGGTCGGCCTTCTCGGGCTCCACGGTGCAGTGATGCCGCCAGTTGTCGCCGAAGTCGAAGGTGTAGTCGAAACCGTCCCCCGGTTTCACCTCCTTGGCCACCTTCAGGGTCATCTCGTCGAGCCAGTCACCGGGATAGTCAGGATCGAAGATGCCGATCCGACGGCCGTCGGCGAGCTCGAAGCCATGCAGGTGGGCGAGATCCCAGCGGGCGAAGGCCCGGTCGATCGCCTCCGCCAGGTCGCCGAAGGAGTGAGACGGGCCGACTATGAAGACCCGACCCGGCGCCGGCTTGAGGTCAACGCCGTGCCCCCCGAGGAGGTCGACCCTGATCCGCAGCCACGTCCGCGCCATCGCCTGGAGCCTACGGGGTTTTGAGACAGCTTCTAACACCCGGCATACCGGCCAGGGTTCCGCACCGCTTGGAACGAGCGCTGTTCGCCGACGTCTTGGGTCAACGATTGCCCGGGAGATGATCGACGGCTTTCGCCTAAAGCGCGTACCCAAAACTGCCCTGGTATTGCCGGGGTCGCTGAACTAGCCTTCTCACCAAGCGATCATGGGCGGGGAGGCCCGATCAAAGCGGATAAGACGCATCGGTTTGCTCGTCTGTGTCAATGCTCATGGCTCTGGCTTAGCGCTGTAGTTGTCCTCGCGCTCTTGATGGGTCCTGTGAGCGCCTGGGGGGCCGCTACGAACAGTGGTCCCACACAGGGACGCCTTTCCTCCTCTCACAGGGAGCACAAGTGCAAGAAGAAGCACGGGAAGCACGGCAAGCAGAGGAAGTGCAAGAAGCGGCGCCACCACAAGCCGCGGGTCAAGCGCCCAAACACGTCCGCACCCCCGCCCGAATCTCCTCCGCATCCGGAATTCGAACCGGCGCCGAAGCTCGATCAGGTCCCGGGTGCAGATGTCAAACAGCTTCCGAGCGAAGGTGATCCAAAGCTTATCGTCGGCGGCGAACACTCCTATACCCCTGGCCAGTTCCTGACCGCGGCGCCTGAAACCGGGGCCCCCAAAGGCTTTCTGCTGAAGGTTGTCAGCTCGACGGCCGCGGGTGGCGAGACGGAAGTGCAAACGGAGCCGGGCTCCCTGTACGAAGCGGTGCCCAACGGGGAAATCAATGCAGATCTAGGAAATCTTGGCTCAGCAATACCGATGAATGCCGATGCCAGAGCCTTCTCTCGAGCTGAGAAGCGCCCCGCGCCCGGAGCGAAGACATCGGCTCTCGACGGAGGCGACGTGCCGTTCAGCCAGGACGTTGTCTGCGAAGACTCGGCGGAAATGAAATTGACCGGGCATATCAGTGCGGAATTTGGGCCACACTTCGAACTTAAGTGGCACAAGTTCTGGGGCGTCCCAACCGGGATTGACAAAGCAAGAGCCACGCTTGACGCCTCCGCCAAAGCCACGGCGATCGCTGGCGTATCAGCGGGGGCAGGTTGCCATCTCGACGAAACGACAATATTCCAGCCAGTTTGGGAGACCGTCCTGGATGTCGGTGGGGTTCCGGTACCCGCTGAAATTGCGGTTCCGTTCAAGATTTCAGGCTCAGCGTCGGTATCTGGCGTGATGAGCGTTGAAGCTACCGCCAGCGCTAGCGGGTCTGTAGGCGTCGAATATCACGACGACGAACTTTCCGGCATCCATGAACTGTCCTCGGATGCCGCGCTCACTCACGCCGACAACGCCAATGCGACATTACAAACGAAACTCGGTCCGACGGTTGAAATCAACCTGGGCTGGTCGGTACCCGACCTGGGCAGCTTGGCGGCCACTGCTGAAATAGGCGTGTTTTCCGGCCTCGACCTCAACTATGAAACCGCCACCTCACCGCCGGGAAGCCTTTGCGCGCCATTGGACATTGAGGGCAAAATCGGCCTCGATCTCGTATTTAAGACAATCGACAAGTCGGTGAATGTCTACAGGGGCAACATCAAGTGCATCCACTGGGGAGAAAGCTCTGGGCTGCATTGGACCGGGACAGTCACCTACAACGAGGAAGATCACTGGAACAACTGGGATGGAGAGGGGTCAACGTGGGATCAGACGACCTCGGCTACCTGGCAGGTCGATGCGCACACTAATGAAGGGTTTTCGGGCTCCGGGCCTATGGCTTACAGCGCCGAACGACTCGACTACATCGACTCCTCATGGCATCAGCATTCGGAATCCGCCGAATTCTTGACTTGTGCCCCCTATTCGCTCCATCATGCGCGTACCGTTTACGATGGAGGAGGTACAGGCCCTCCTAATGAATTGGGAGACCAGCAGTTCGAGGAACTGTCGATGTATTGGACGCCATCGGACTATGGCTTTGCGGATCTTGAGACGCCATATGGTTCCGGCACCCTGAGCAGCTACGACGACGACTGCCAAGGGGACGAAGGCACGTCAGAAGTAATTTTCAATGATAGATCCGGCGGGATATGCGGTGGCGGACCAGCGGCGACGCCCCTACCACACAGCGGAACGCAAGTGATTGGCGAAGTGTCTGGAAACGAACTCTGCACACCAGAGAGCGTCTCAACGAGTTGGTCGGTGAGCTACAGCCTGACCGTGACCTGCCCAGGGGGAGTAGCGCCTGACGCCGAATGGAGGTGCCCCAACGCGTAAATGGGCACGAGTGGCGTTTAATGTCGTTTCTCGCGTCGGCGCCGGAAAGATTCGGCATGTGTGACATGTGTTTCGGGCGGTTCTTCTTCCGGAGTGCCGCAGCCGGCAAGTAGAGGAACGGTGACCGCGACGACCACGGTCAAGACCCGAAGAGGCCTGCCGACTGCGCCTTTCCCCACGCGGAAACGCTATTCGTGACGGGGAAGAGCCCGCAAGGCTTGCGTGGGCGCCTTCCGGGAAGGACAGGAGCAGAATCGGCCCTGAAGGGGCATTCTGAGGCGCTTAGGGGCATGTCTTCCAAGCGCCCCGGTGGGCGTTTTCTAGGCTTTAGTTGTCGGAGGGTTCTTGGCGGTTCTCTCCCATTTTCGTTCTGGTGGCGGGGGCCGGTTCGCAGCATTTGCGGGCCGTGCCCTTTGCCCACCGAAGAGGAAATGGTCGCCACGAAACTCGAAATAGCATCTGATCGATTCGCTAGAAGGAGTAGAACGAAAAATGGCCAACCGCCAACTTGAGAGCTTCCGATGGATTCCCGTGCGGTAGGGCGCGGCGACACAGACGCTCCGGCCAGTGCCGGGCCCCTCCCCGCGGCACAGCTTAGGCTCGTCACTGATCGCATACAGGCGCATCGCGACGAGGCCAGCCGCCTCCAAGAGGATGGCGCCACTCGCGAAGAGTCTCTCTCTGCCACCTGCGGCAGCGTCTTGGAACTGATGGACGCATTGAGGGATGCTCAATCGGGCGGAGACGCTGATGGGCTTTGCGAGGTCATCGCCAAACTCGGCCTGCTCTTTACCGAATCACAGCTCCACGGCTTGGCACTACGCCACGAACCGGTCCTGACGGCGCTCCTGACGGAGGCTGTCGGTGGCCTAAGGATGGCCGCTGGGGACACCGAGCATCCCGCTGCGGTGTTCGCTAGCAAGACCCCAAAGCAGCGCTTGATTGGGGCGGTGGCGCAGGGACGACTGTCTCGGAGGGTGCGTTTCGAGCCGTGCTTGCGCTCGCAAAACAGCACTGTCTTGCGGGTTCCACTCCGCGCCCGTAGCCGACGGAGCCACGGCCCCTCTCATTCGTCCTCTCGGCGGATCACCTGCTCGTCGTCCTCGGACGACCCTGGCGGAGACCCAGACGGAGACAATTCTGACGGAGGGCTGAGCGACCCTCCTCTCATATTCGCTGAGGGGGTGTCGCGATGACGCCCCCGAGAAAACGCTGTCCTGGTTGCGGCAAGCTGCACGCCAAAAAGAAGGCTGTTTGGTGCAGCAAGTATTGCCGCAGTCGTGCCTCTCGCTTGAAGCGGGAAGCTGAAGAAAGGGACTCCGCACCCATCCGCGGTGCCCTCCTTGAGCTAGGTGACGAACAGCGGGAAGAACTTCCGGGTGCACCTCTGAGTCGCGTGCCCCGAGCAAAGCGGAGCGGGGAGATTCGCGAGGAACTCCTTGTCATTCGGAAAGCCGAAGAGAGCATCGACACAAGACGCGGAGAACGCGCCGCTCGCTTCAAGAAAGTCGGCAGCGGCCCCGCGCATGACGACCTTGAAAAGACCTATCGCGACAAGCAAGTCGCCGACTACGCGACGATCCGGGGTGCCAAGAGTCGGATAATCGATCTTCTCCGGGGTTGCACCATAAGCGCCCAGAGTGCGCAATGGCTAGGGCTCGGGGTCTGCGCGATGCGGGTAGATTCCCCGACGAAGGAAGAGCGGAATTTCACTCGGGCAATCTTGGGTGTGTCGGTCAATGAATACTTGGGCCTCCTGTATTCGTCGCGTCATCGGAAGTCTGTAGGTCGTCCTCCCGGCAGGCTTGGACGTTCAAAACACAACGCGCGACCCCTTCCCATGGTTGAGCGTCGCCGAGCGGCGGCCAAAAGCGCTATTGCAGAAACGAAGCCCCCTCGAACCCAGGCCACGCGGACGCCGACAGTGCTCTCGATCCGTCCCCTATCCGGGTTTGGGGCTGATTACCTCCTGACGAAAATTCCTGCCGCTGGCGCTTCGACTGAGTTGGCGGTGGCAGCGTGAATTCGCCGCGCAGGGGACTACTCAGCGAACCCTTCCTATCCATAGCTACAGAAAGGGACAGCCTCCATGCTGCCTGATTCAAACGGCGCGGAGGCCAGTTCTGACGCGCTCTCCCACGGTGAAATCCTGAGCAGGCTTTCCGCTTTCGCCACTTTCGCCGACCTACACGAGTTGACTCACGGAATCACCGGGCCGGAACGCCTGGGGATATTCGAATCCCTATCACCGGAATTGCAGAGTGCGATCTACGCCAACCTGCGCACTTTGGCCGACAGGGGGCGGCCATGACCGTCGATGAGTTTCTCGATCGCCTTGACGACGCCAAGCCCGTAGGCGATGGCCAATGGCTCGCGCGCTGTCCCGGCCACGACGATAGGCGACCGTCCTTGGCGGTCGGCCTGGGCAATGACGAGCGTGTGCTTCTGAACTGCTACGCAGGCTGCACGTCAGAGGAAATCGTCCACGCCATGAACCTGACCCTTGCCGACCTCTTTGTCGGGCAACGGGAGGGCGCTGTTGGCCGGAAGTCCACGACATCGAAGTCTGAGCCCCGACGCAAGAAAGCCGTACCCCCGGAGGAACTTCCCAACGAGGAGGAACTTGCGGCTTGGCAGAAGACGCTGCTCGACAACGGGGCGGCGTTAATCAAGATCCAGCAGTTGAAGGGTTGGAGTCCCGGCGCACTCAGGAAACTCAACGTCGGCGTCTGTGACAAGCGCTTGAGCTTCCCGATCCGAGACGCAACCGGGCAGCTCTTGAACGTCGTCAAGTACAAGCCGAGACCGGCCGACGGGGAGAGCAAGTCGCTGGCCCTCCGTGGTCGGCCGCGCGGCCTGTTCCCAGCCCCTGAGAGTGCCAAGGGCGGAGTTATCTGGCTGGTGGAGGGAGAGCCCGATGCGGTATCGGGGGCGACCCTCGGTCTCTCGGCGGTAGCCGTCCCAGGTGTCAAGGGCTGGAAGTCGGATTACGCGACGAGGTTCGCTGGACGGAAAGTGGTCGTGTGCATGGATTGCGACGAGCCGGGGCGCACGGTCGCGCAGTCGATCGCCGATGATTTGCTCTCCGTCGGAGTTGAGCATCAGGTTCTCAACCTCGATCCCGAGCGCTCCGACGGTTTCGACCTCGGTGACTACTTGACCAGCGCAAGTTCGACCGGAGAGGCGAGAGAAGCCCTCCTGCGGCTTGCGGGCGAGGTGGCGGTGCGCAGGCCAGAGCCGCCACCCAATACGGGGGAGTTGCTGGACTCAATCGTCGGATTGATCCGCAGGTTCGTTGTCTTGAGTGATGAGCAGGCGCGAGCAATCGCCCTCTGGGTTCTCCACGCCTACGCGATTGAAGCGGCAGACACCACTCCTTATCTGGCGATCACAAGCCCGGAGAAACGCTCAGGTAAGTCGCGACTCTTGGAGGTTCTGGCCCAGCTCGTGCCACGGCCAATGGAGGCCGCGAACATCTCCGACGCCGCGCTGTTCCGGGCGCTTGGTGGTGATGGTCTCCCGGTCACGTTGCTCTTCGATGAGATTGATGCAGTCTTCGGGAAGGGACAGGCGGCATCCAAGGAGGAGTTGCGTGGCCTGATCAATGCGGGCTACCGACGTGGCGCGGTCGCTTGGCGGTGCGTCGGAGAAGGCGGCAAGCAGGATGTCGTTCCGTTCCCCGTCTTTGGCCCCAAGGCTCTCGCCGGGATTGGCGATCTTCCCGACACGATCGCGGATCGCAGCATCCCGATTCGGCTGTCTCGCAAGTCGCGTCGCGAGACAGTTGAGAGAGGAAGGTTCAAGACGATTAAGGCCGCATCGGCGCCCGTGGCCTCGGCCGCGACAAGGTGGGCGGAGGCTTGTGTCGAGGCGCTAGATGGGACAGAACCAGAGCTGCCAGAGAAGCTGAGCGATAGGGCGCAGGATGGGGCAGAAGCGCTCTTGGCCATCGCCGACATGGCTGGTGAGACATGGGGCGCCCACGCGAGAGATGCCCTTATCACGCTTCATAATCAGCAACGGGATGAGGAGACATCGTGGGGCGTCAAGCTCCTTGCGGACATCCGCGTCGCCTTCGAGAAGAAAGAGACGGACCGGCTCCCGACACGCGATCTCCTGGCTGTCCTCAAGGCGGACGAAGAAGCGCCGTGGGCGACCTGGGGAAAGGCCGACACTGGGCTAACAGGCCGGGGCTTGGGGACGCTGCTCCGGCCGTACGGCATCGAATCCGGAGACCTTAGAACTCCGGAGGGCACCCTAAAGGGCTACAAACGCGAGGACTTCGAGGACGCCTGGGTACGCTATCCGCCCCCCGATCCGACGCCTATCCGCGACAAGCGCGACAACGGCTCTGTAGAGCCAAAAAACAGCAGTTCAGTATCCGCGACAACCCCCCTTCCGTCGCGGATAGAAATCGGCCGCAAACCGCATGGGAATGCGGATGTCGCGGATGTCGCGGATGGGAGCGCAAATGTGGGCTCCGGAGGCGAAACCAAGGGTGGCTCCGCGACGGTTGCAACCCCGGCGGAGGAAGCTGAGGCTGAACGGCTCGCCGTGAAATTCGGGAGCGACGCATGAAGGCCGCGCCCCCGACCCCAACGCTGAACGCCGCGACAAGGCGCGTCGCCGAAGCGTATGAGCGCTTGCCAGTGGATCACCGCCCGGATGTGCTCGGTGATGGATGGAGCCAGCGAGAGGATGCCATCGACGCTGCCTACGTCGCCCGAGACTCAGAAGCCTTCAAGCGGGCGGTCGCTGAGTGGGAGCGATTCGCGCTGGAACAGTTGGGCGGTGCAAGGTGAGCGCCGAGGTTCTCCTGCGCCGAGCCCGCGAAGAGCGCTGCCTCCTGCCTCACTACTGGGAAGAGGGCGCCGACCTGCTCGGTCGCGAACAGCTCAAGCTCGCCAAGGGCTTGGCCCAGATCAAGCCGGCAAAGGTCGAGCGACGTGGGCGGCAAGTTCCATGCGAACCGGTCTTCGAGTTGCGCCCCAAGGACCGACGACGGCTCGTTGAAGCGCTGCTGGCTGACGGGGTGGGGGAGAAGCAGATTCTTGCCACGGTCCCCGGACTTTCGGCTCGAACCTTCCGGGAGGTACGCGATAGCGACACGCTACCCGCAAAAACACCCCCCGCAAATGGCTCTAGCAAGCGGCGGATTTGGCAAAAACGGAAGGACCCTGTGGGTCGCCCTTGGATGGCCTATCGAGACGCTACATCGGGCTTAAATCAAGAGGCCGAAAAAGCCTTCGTAGCTTGCGTCGAACTCGGCGCTTGGAGCGTGGATCATCCATGAGGGTCGAACTTCGAGGCTTCGCCATCGACCTGGCGCCGGACGAGATAGCCGATCTACGGGCGCAGCTCGACGGTCAGCCCGTATCCGTCACCGGCGAAGAGCTGGTCGACGCAGCCACGCTCGCCCGGCGTCTGGGTGTCAGCCGCGATTACGTCTACGCGCACCGGAAGGAACTCGGCGGCGAGCCCTTGGGGAACGGTCCACGCCCGCGCCTGCGCTTCCCCGCCAATCCGCCCCGCCAGGAAACCGAAGAGGCGCGACCGGACCCGAGAACGCGACCCCGAACGCCGCGTCTGAGGAAGGGCGCCTCCGTCGAGCTGCTTGCGGTCCGTGGAAGCGCGCCATATGCTGATCGCCAACGCAAAGCGGCCCCCGGCAGCGCGTCAACGCCGACCGAGGGCCTTGACACAGGAGGTGGATGCTCCTATGCCCGCGAGTGATCCTAGTGGCGAAGGTAGCCTCTGATGCCGCGCCCAGCTACCGGCCAGGTAGTCGAACGGCCGGGGAAATCGGATACCACTTTCGCCCTCCGGTTCCGTGCGAACGGCGAGCGCCAGTACGTCACCCTGGGAACCAAGGCGGCGGGGTGGTCCCGAGCGAAAGCTGAGACCGAGCTACGTCACGTCTTGGCAGATGTTGAGCGGGGTTTCTGGCAGCCATCGACCGCCGAGCCGGTTGAGACTCCATCTGAAGCACCAACGTTCCATGAGTTCGCAAGTGAATGGCTGGAATCACGACGTGCAGAGCTGCGCCCCCGAACGTTTGAGGACTACGAGTGGGCACTGAGCTATCACCTGCTGCCGTTCTTCAAGGATTTCCGAATTGACGCCATCGGCATCGAGGATGTGGACCGGTACAGAATCGTGAAGCTGCAAGAGGGCAAGCTCGCGGCCAACACGCTCAACAAGTCCCTGGTGAGGCTGGCTCAAATTCTGGAGGTCGCGGTGGAATACGGCCACCTTGACCGCAACCCGGCCAAGGGGAAACGCCGTCGAGCGAAGCCAACAGAGCCGAAACGCTCCTGGGTCGAGGTCGAGCAAGTGCCGTACCTCCTTGATGCCGCAGATCGATACATGCGCCCCGTGGTCGCACTCCTGGTCGGCACGGGCTTGCGGATCGGTGAGGCTTGTTCGCTCACCTGGGCAGACCTGAACCTGGCGACGGGCACCCTGATCGTCCGTCAAAGCAAGACGACGGCGGGGACAGGTCGGGAGGTCGATCTATCGGCGGCGCTCTGCGAAGAACTCGCGGGTTGGAAGCTGCGCACGCCACGGAAGCGTCCCAGCGATCCGGTCCTGGTCAGCCGTTCTCGAAACGGCAAGCACAGCCGGCAGACAGCGCGGAACGTCCAAGCGCGCCTGAAGGTCGTCGTAAAGGCAGCGAATGAGCGTTTGGCGAAGGACGGCATCGAGCCGATCCCATCCGTCTCGCCGCACAGCTTGCGCCGTACCTACGCAAGTGTGCGGGCTGCGCTAAGAGACGATCCGGTCTACATCGCCGAACAGCTCGGTCACCGCGATGCGCGCTTCACATTCCGCGTGTATCAGAAGGCGGCGAAGCGACGGGAGAAGCTGTCCGGCCGGTATCTTGAAGCCTTCGACAAGGCCCGTGATTGGGCACGAATGGGCACAAGAGCGGATTCAGGGTTAGTAGTGCCCGATGGCCCGGACTTCGCCGGATTGCCGGAAAGCCAAACGCAGAGCCAAATCGATGCACACTAGGGCGTATAGCTCAGTTGGGAGAGCGCCAGCTCGACAAGCTGGAGGTCACTGGTTCGAGCCCAGTTACGCCCATTTCGGAAGGCCCCGCAGAAGCGGGGTTTCCGCATTATGAGGAGGGCACACACAAGCGCCGTGACGAGCACTTCACACGAACTCGCTAGACGCTATGGCCTCGATTAATCACCGGGGCCATCCGAGTTAGGCCGGACCCTCTCGCTTAGTCGGGGGTTTACCTGACCGGAGACGGGCTCCGGCTGACCCCAGGCGAAGGAGGGTCCGGCCATGAACGGCACGATGACATGGGTTGGTTTGGATGTCCACGCGCGCTCCACGCACGCCGCGGCGATCGACTCGCTGAGCGGCGAGCTGCGCAGGGCACGCTTTGGCCCCGGCACCGAGGAGGTGGTGGACTGGCTCGCTGAGCTGGCCGCCCCGCTGCGGGCGGCCTATGAGGCGGGCCCGACCGGGTTCGGCCTGATGCGGGCTGCGAGTGCGGCGGGAATCGAGGTGCAGGTGGTGGCGCCGAGCAAGACGCCGCGGGCCTCCGGCGATCGGGTAAAGACAGACCGCAAGGACGCCGAGCTCCTGGCGCGGTTGCTTCTTGCTGGGCAGCTGAAGGCGGTCACCGTCCCGCCGGAGTGGCTGGAAGCGATCCGCCACCTGGCCCGCACCCGCGAACAGGTGCGCCGCGACCTGATGCGCGCCCGCCACCGGGTCTCAAAGCTCCTACTCGTGCACGGGCGGGTCTACCCGGGCAAGAGCGCCTGGGGCCGCGATCACCGCCGCTGGCTGACTCAGCAGTCCTTTGAGCAGGAGCCGACCGAGCTGGCCTTCATCGACCAGCTCGCCGCCGTCGACGGGCTCAGCGCCCGCCGCGAGGCGCTCGACGAGCGGCTCTCGCGGCTGGCCACCGACGAGCGGCTGTGGCCGACGCTCGCAAGGCTGCGCGCCTTCCGCGGCATCGACACCCTCACCGCTCTGATGCTCCATCTCGAGCTCGGCGGTGACTGGCGCCGCTTCTCCTCGCCGCGCAAGCTCTCCAGCTGGCTCGGGCTGACGCCCTCCCTGCAGCAGTCCGGGGAGTCCTCAAGTCAGGGATCGATCACCAAGACCGGCTCGGTGATCGCCCGCCGCCTGCTGGTCGAGTCGGCCTGGCACTACGCCAGAGTGCCGCGGATCGGCGCCACGCTCGCCAACCGCCAGGCCGGCCAGCCCGACCACGTCCTGCAGATCGCCTGGCGCGCCCAGCACCGCCTGCACCGAGTGGGCAAGCGGCTGCGCGAGCGCGGCAAGCCGGGAAACGTCGCAACCGTCGCGGTGGCCAGGGAGCTGGCGGGCTTCCTCTGGGCCGCGGCGACCGCGCCATGAGCTGACCGCCCACCACAGCGGTCGCGCTCGGTCACCTGGGTCCGGGCCAAAAGGCCGCCGGCACGCGCGATGCCCCTATGGGCGGCCCTCACCGGCTATGCCCGTTCCTAGATTGCGCTCGCCGGCGACGAAGCCAGCGCCCTGGGATAGCCAACTCCCGCATTGTCAGACTGACCGCCAGCGACGTCGATGTCGCGCCCGGCCCCGGGCACCGAGCCATCCCACACCGGCCGCTATTTGCGGTCGCGATCAGCGCTGGGCGCTTGACAGATCGGCGGCCATATCAGGGGCAAGCACGAGAGGCGCCGTCTCGGCCATGCTCGCACAGTTTCAGCGGTCGTTGACGCCGCTTGTCAATGTCCGGCCCGGCCCATTCGCAGGTCGTATCCAGACGCGGGATAACGAACTGCATGGCACGATCGGGCACGAGTCTGCCCGATGACAAGCCTTCACCTGGTTTGGCGCGGTCGCACTTGGAGCGGACTCCTGGCACGGGCATGCCGCGTCAGTTCTGAACTCCTCGTTCTGCGGAATGGAAGTCCCCACCGCACGAGGACCAGGCACCGCGACCGTGCTCTCGAGCGAGCCGCTGGACCCGATTGAAGCGGGCCAGTCCGTCAAAGCGTTGGTCCTCGTAGCGGTAGACGTAGGCCCAGCCGCGCCGAAGCTGGGCGATTTCGAGCTGCCGGCCGTCCACAAATGCGTGGGCCAGGGTGCGGCCGTAGCGGTCGACCGGGGATGCAATTGAGTCGCCGCGCAGTGTCACCGCGGCGCCTTCGGGCGCAAGCTGGCGCAGAGAGGCCGCCGCTGCCCGCGAGCCACACTCCACCGGATACCCGGGCTTGACGTCCTCGGGCGTGTCGATGCCGATCAACCGAACGTAGTCGAGCGTTCCTGAGGGCGTTCGAATCCGCAGCGTGTCGCCGTCGACTGCATAGGCGACCGTCGCGCGGCGGTCGCTGAGCGCGTGGGCAGAACCCTCGAGCAAGACCAAAACCGCACCCAGGAGGCCCGCACAGGCCACCATCGTCAGGGCCAGCAGGGCGCGCGGTTCTCCGATCAGCATCTCGGCTGGCGCCGCCGGTGGGGTCAGACCCCCGCCGGCAGCTTCACCTCGGTCAGTCGGATCGCGTTGCCCGACGGGTCCCGGAAGCCCGAGTCGACCCCGTAGGGACGCTCCTCGGGGGCCTCGGTGAACTCGACTCCGCGCCTGCTGAGTTCCTCATAGGAGGCCTGGCAGTCGTCGGTTTCCAGGAAAATCGTTCCGGCGAACCCCTTGGCCATCAGGTCGCCTACCTGCTGGCTTGTCTGGGCGTCCATCACCGGTGGCCCTGGAATCGCCATGAGGACGACCGAGACGTCCTGACCGGGCATCCCGACGGTCAGCCAGCGAAAGTCTTCGAGCTCGGGCAGGGTGACGTCTGCGCGGACCTCCATCCCCACCTTCTCGGTGTAGAAGGCAAGCGCCTCCTCCTGATCATGGACCCAGAGCTGGGCGTTGGCGAGCTTGATCATCGTGCCTCCTTGTTGATTGAAACGGGCGTCGGCGATCCTAGGTCGGCGTCGGCTGCCTGTCTTCTCGAAACGTGCGGCGTTGGGGGCGGCCATAGGCCCGCACGACGCAGGCTGGAACCACCGCCTGCGCTGAGGCCGGGGGATGGGCTTCGCGGTAGTCGGTTGGGGTCAGGTCGAAGTGTCGTTTGAAGCTGCTGGTGAACGAGCCGATGCCCTGTAGGCCGACGGCAAGGCTGATCTGGGCGACGGAGTGATCGGTGTTGCGCAGCAGAGCCGCGGCGCGCTCCAGCCGTCGGGTCAGAAGGTAGGCGCGCGGCGACTCTCCAAACGCCCGCTTGAACTCACGGCTGAAGTGCGCGCGCGAGAGACCCGCCGCGGCCGCCATCTGCTCGACCCCGATCGGTTCCGCGTAGCGGGCATCGGCCAGGTCCCTGGCCCGCAGCAGGTGCCGGGTCGGCGGCGCGTACGCCATGTGCGCAGTCTAGGCTCGCCGCGACGATGCTCGGGACCTACGCGGCCACAGTGGCGATTTGCGCCTCGGCGCTCGCGATCGGGCAGGCCGCGATCGCCCTCTGCGGTGTCCGTCAGTGGTCCTGGCTCGCGCCCTCCGTCGGCTTGGCGCTGCTCTGCGCGATCTGCTGGGGAACGGTGCGCCTCCCCGGGGACGGCGTCGCCTCGGCGATCGCGGTTTCGCTTTTGACCCTGGCGGCGATCGCCTACCTGCGGCGAAGGCTGACCGGGGGCCACCGCGCACTGCGCGGCGGCTTGCCGGTGGCCGCCCTCGCCCTGCTCGTCGCCTCGCTGCCCTTCGTTGTGGAAGGCCACTTCGGAATTCTCGGCACGGGGTTTGACCCCGACATGTCCCAGCACCTGCTGGCGGGCCAAAGGCTGGCACAGGGCAGCGACTCGGCGCTCCTTCAGCAGGGCTACCCGCTGGGGCCCCACTCGATCGTCGTCGCCCTGAACCAGGGGCTGGGCATTGGCCTGGTCCAGGGGTTCGACGGCCTTGCCGTGGCGGTCGCGATTCTCGCCCCGCTGACCGCCCTGGCAGCCTTTCACGAGCTGCATCAGCCCTGGCGGTCAGTCGGCGCGCTGCTCGTCGGTCTCACCTACCTGGTCGCCTCCTACTTCGCCCAGGGGGCCTTCAAGGAGGCGATGCAGGCGCTCTTTGTTCTCGCCTTTGTTCTCTCCCTGCGGGAGGTCGCGCGCAACCCGGACTGGCTGGGGCGGCCGCTGCGCTTCGTGCCAGCGGCCCTGATCGCGGTCGGCAGCGCCTACGTGTACAGCTACCCCGGGCTCGCCTGGCTTGCCGCGGCCACCTGCGTCTGGATTCTCGCCGAGCGGCTCCTGAGCCGCGTTCCGGCGACCGGACCCGGCGCCATTCGGGCGGGGCTTCTGGCGTTCCTCGCCCTCGCCGTCCTTCTCGCACCGGAGCTTGGGCGGATGGTCGAATTCCACAACTTCGAAACGTTCAACCCAAACGGCCCCGGCCTGGGCAACCTCTTCGGGCGCATCTCTCCCATCGAGGCACTTGGCATCTGGCCCTCGGGCGACTTTCGCCTCTCCCCTGGGGCGGGGGCGGTGCCGGCCCTGGGCTACTACCTGGGCGCCTCATTTGCCGGGCTGATGCTTGCCTACGGCATCGCGCTCTGTTGGCGCCGCCGCGAGCTGGCGCTGCTCTCGGGCCTGGCCGCCGTCACCGGCATGTTTCTCATCGGCCACTACGCCGGCACGCCCTACACCGAGGCAAAGGCACTGGCGATCGCCTCGCCGATCGCCGCCGTGGTGATCCTCATGCCGCTGCTGCGCCGCCCGGTCGGCGTCCTCTATGGGCTCGCAGCGGGTGGCTGCGCCCTGCTGGCCTTCGCCAACGCCCCCGTCGGTCCGAGCAGCTACTCACCGGCGCTAACCGGCTTTCGGACGCTGGTCGCGGACTCCTCGACCCTGGTCCTCGCATCGCCCCAGCTGCTCGAAGACGAACAGGGTGAGCGCTACATCGCCTGGGAGCTGCGCGGCGGCCGGGTCTGCATCGAAGCCGCCCCAGAACGGGGTCCGGGATCGCCAAGCGCCCGCCAAGGGCCGCCTCCCGGTGTGCGCTTCGTGGTCACCGAAGGCAGCGCTTCCCGAACCCCGGAGGGCGCTGCTGCGCCCTTCAGCGGAATGCGGTTGCGCAGGGATTCGGGCCCCTACGTGCTCTGGGAAACCGTGCACCCTCCGCGGGGACCCAGCAAGTGCCCGCTGATCGCCGTCCGCCAGGCGCGCCAGGGTCCGGCCCACTAGTTCATGTGGCGACTTTTCAGCCCGGCTGGGTCAGCTTGTCACCCGGGGTGGCCGCGAGGCGCGCAAGTAGCATGGGTCGCTGATGGCCGATCTGGGGACGACGATCACGGTGCGGCTGCCCGACGGCAAGCCGCTGCAGCTTCCCGAGGGCGCCAGCGGCGCCGATGCGGCGGCGGCGATCGGTTCAGGGCTCGCCAAGGCGGCGCTGGCGATCCGTGTCGACGGCGAGCTGCGCGACCTCTCCGCCAGCCTCCCGGACGGGGCGGAGATCGGCATCCTCACCGAACGCGACCCCGAGGCCCTCGGGCTGATCCGCCACGACGCCGCCCACGTCATGGCTGAGGCGGTGCAAGAGCTCTATCCGGGCACCAAGGTGACGATCGGCCCGGCGATCGAGAACGGCTTTTACTATGACTTCGAGTTCCCCCCCGAGGTGCGGATCACCGATCAGGATCTGGGGCCGATCGAGGAGGCGATGGGCGCCCATATCGCCGCCGCCGAGGGTTTCTCGCGCCGCGATGTACCGGTCGGCGAGGCGATCGAGCATTTCCGAGAGCTCCAGGAGGGCTACAAGGTCGAGCTGATCGAAGACCTGATCGACGACGAAGGGGTGGAGACGGTTTCGCTTTACCGCAACGGAAACTTCGAGGACCTCTGCCGTGGGCCGCACGGGCCCGACACCTCCCGGATCAAGGCGATCAAGCTCAACTCGATCGCCGGCGCCTACTGGCGCGGTGATGAGAGGCGCCAGATGCTGACTCGGATCTACGGCACCGCCTTCTTCTCGAAAAAGGATCTCGATACGCACCTGGAGCGCATCGAGGAGGCAAAAGCGCGAGACCATCGCCGCCTCGGCCCCCAGCTGGGCCTCTTCATGCTCCGCGAGGAGGCACCCGGAATGCCGTTCTGGCTTCCCAACGGGACGACCCTCCTGCACCTCATCGAGGGCGAGGTCCAGGCTCAGCTGCGCAAGCGGGGCTACCGTGAGATCGCCACCCCGGAGATCCTTGACGAGGAGCTCTGGCACCGCTCGGGGCACTGGGAGAACTACCGTGACGAGATGTACTTCATGGAGGCCGACGGTCGGCGTTTCGCACTGCGACCGATGAACTGCCCCGGCGCCTGCCTCGTCTTTGGCTCCGAGCGCCGCTCATATCGAGAGCTGCCACTGCGCCTCGCCGAGTTCGGGCGCGTCTCGCGCAACGAGCGCGAGGGCGTTCTGCACGGCCTGCTGCGGGTGCGTGCCTTCACCCAGGACGACGCCCACGTCTACTGCACCGAGGAGCAGATCACCGATGAGGTGGAGAGCATCTGCGAGGCGATCGACGAGCTCTACGCCCGCTTCGGATTCGACGACGTGCGGGTCGAGCTCTCGACCCGTCCGGAGAAGTCGATGGGCACCGAGGAGCAGTGGGCGCGGGCCGAGGCGGCGCTTAGGGAGGCGCTCGAGCGCCAGGGTAGGGACTACGAACTGAACCCGGGCGATGGCGCCTTCTACGGGCCGAAGATCGACTTCCATATCACCGATGCCCTGGGTCGCTCCTGGCAGTGCGGCACATGTCAGCTCGACTTCCAGATGCCAGAACGCTTCGAGCTCACCTACACCGGCGCCGACGACGTCGCGCACCGCCCGGTGATGATCCACCGCGCCCTGCTCGGTTCGATGGAGCGCTTCGCCGGCATCCTGATCGAGCACTACGCAGGACGCTTCCCGGTCTGGCTGGCTCCTGTCCAGGCGATCGTCCTGCCTGTCGCCGATCGTCACCTCCTCTACGCCAGGCGGGCCGCCGTCGAGCTGCGTGAGGGGAGTGTGCGGATTACGCTCGATGAGCGCTCGGAGTCGGTCGGCAAGAAGATCCGCGATGCGGAGCTCGGCCACTACCCTTACATGCTCATCGTCGGCGACAGGGAGGAGGAGGCGGGCGCCGTCGCCGTCCGCGCCCACGAGGGGGGAGAGCTGGGAGCGATGCCGGTGAAAGATTTCGCCGCCCTGCTCGACGGCGTCTATACTGCGCGAACTTGATCGCAGGCAGGCCAAACTCTTGACGCCTTCCGGCTCGTCCCGATAGTGCCGGTTCCTCGCAGGCTCGATCGTCGTCTCCCCGAGCGCGACACCACCCGGATCAATGAGCGGATTCGCGTACCTCAGGTGCGCCTGATCGGTGCTGACGGAGAGCAGCTCGGCATCATCGATACCCCCGATGCGCTGAAGCGCGCCCAGGACGCCGATCTCGACCTCGTCGAGGTCGCTCCGAATTCGAAGCCGCCCGTCACCCGCCTGCTCGACTACTCCAAGTACAAGTACGAGCAGGAGCAAAAGCAAAAGCAGGCCCGCAAGCACCAGCAGCAGGTCAACGTCCGCGAGATCAAGTTGCGGCCGAAGATCGCCGACCACGACTACGAGACCAAGAAGGGCCACGTCGAACGCTTCCTGCGCCACCAGGACAAGGTCAAGGTCACGATCATGTTCAGGGGTCGCGAGCAGGCGCACCCCGAGCGGGGCCGTGATCTGCTGCAACGCCTCTTCGAGGATCTCGATGGACTCGCCGTGATCGAGTCCCAACCGCTGCAGGAAGGCCGCAACATGAGCATGCTGTTGGCCCCCGGCAAGGCTGCGGCGAGGGTTGCGGAGAAAAAGCCAGCCGACGACGCCGCCGCCGGCTAGGCGAGCCCGGCGACCACCTCGGCGACCCGTTCGGCAGCACGGCCGTCCCAGTAGGGCGGCAGCTCCCCAGGAGCCCCCGCGCGGCCCTCGAGCAGCGCCGGGATCGTCGCGATCGCGGCGGGCTCCAGGCCGAGCAGCGTGTTGGTGCCGGCGCGGATCGTCACCGGTCGCTCGGTGTTGTCGCGCAGCGTGAAGCAGGGAATGCCCAGGTAGGTGGTCTCCTCCTGGATCCCGCCGGAGTCGGTGAGGACCGCCCGCGCCTCGGCCATCAAGGAGAGGAAGTCCAGGTAGCCGAGCGGCTCGCTCAGAATCAGCCCCGGGGAGCCGACATCGCCCTCGATCATCTTCCTGGTCCGGGGATGGACCGGGAAGATGACCGGCATCCGCTCGGCCAGGGCGCTCAGCTCGGTCATCGCGTGGGGCAGGAGCGGGCCGTCGACCAACGCCGGACGGTGCAGCGTGACAAGCAGGTATTGACCCGGATTGAATCCCAGTCGCGCCGCCGCCCCGAGGTTCCGGAAACGCTCTTCGAGGGCGACCAGGGTGTCGATCATCGTGTTGCCGACGAAGTGCATGCGCTGCTCGGCGATTCCCTCGGCCCGCAGGTTCTCGACGGCCTCCTCGCAGTGCAGAAAGAGGTGGTCGGAGAGCTGGTCGGCGACGATCCGGTTGAGCTCCTCGGGCATCGTGCGGTCGAAGCTGCGCAGCCCGGACTCGAGGTGCGCGAGCGGCGCCCCTGCCTTGGCGGCGGTGATCGCCGCCGCCAGGGTCGAGTTGACGTCTCCCGGGACGATCACCAGCTCGGGCGCCTCGGTCAAAATGATCGGCTCGAGGCGCTCCATCACCCTGGCGGTCTGCTGGGCGTGGGTCCCGGATCCGACCTCCAGCAGATGATCGGGTGCCGGCATCCCGAGCTCCTCGAAGAAGATCTCCGACATCAGCCGGTCGTAGTGCTGGCCGGTGTGGACGATCGTGTGCGTCGCGTCGGGAAGCCGGGTTCGCAGCGCACCGACCACCGGCGCCGTCTTGACCAGGTTGGGCCTCGTCCCGACCACGTAGAGGATCCGCATCGCGGCGCACAGTACCTCGTGCCCGGGGCCGCGGCGCTGCAACGAGCGCACGCCCGCGGGCGCTTCTGCTTCAATAGCGGATCCGATGCCGAAGATGAAGACCCACTCCGGCGCCAAGAAGCGCTTCCGGAAGACCGCCAAGGGCAAGCTGCGCGGGCGGCGCGCCAACTCGAGTCACATGCTCGAGAAAAAGTCGCCGAAGCGCAAGCGCAACATGCGGCGGCCGGTTGTGATCGCCAAGCCGGACCAAAAGCGGATCCGGAGCCTCCTGGGAGGTGGCGGATGAGCCGCGTAAAGCGCTCGGTTCAGGCGAAAAAGAAGCGCCGCAAGGTGCTCAAAGAAGCCAAGGGCTACTTCGGCCGCAAGCACTCCTCATATCGCTTCGCCAAAGAGCAGGTGCAGCGCTCCGGGATGTATGCCTACCGTGACCGGCGCAACCGCAAGCGTGAGTTCCGTCGCCTCTGGATCACGCGGATAAACGCCGCCGCACGGCTCGAGGGCATGAGCTACTCAGAGCTGGTCCACGGCCTCAGCAAGGCCGGGGTCGAGGTCAACCGCAAGATGCTGGCCGAGATCGCGGTCAACGATCGCGATGCGTTTCGCCGATTTGTCGAGCTAGCCCGGGAGGGTGCGGCCGCCTAGCCGTGACCGACACTCCACCTTCCCGGGCGGGCCTCTCGAGGCCCGCTTTTTCGTTCCAGGAGAAGAAACCCGCGAGAAGAAGACAGACCCCCGAAACGACTGACAGAGCCGATGATTGAAAGCTCCCAAAACGAGAAGCTGAAGTTGATCCGCAAGCTGTTTCGCGATCGTAAGCATCGCGAGGGCGAGCGCCTGTTCGCGACCGAGGGCGAGGACCTGCTCGATGCAGGCCGCGCCGCTGGCGGCGAGCCGCGCCTGCTGCTCAGTGCGGCCGGCGCTGGGCTCGGCGGAGAGGAGGTGGTCCCCGAGCTGCTCGCAGGCGTCTCCTCGCTGGGATCGGGCACCCGGGCGATCGCCGTCTGGGAGCTGCCAGAGCCACCGGTGGGGGCGATCGAGGGCCCCTGCGTCTACCTGCACGGGGTCGCCGATCCGGGCAACGTCGGGACCATCATTCGCAGCGCGCAGGCACTGCTCGGCGCCCGCGTTGTCCTTGGGCCCGGTTGCGCGGACCCCTTCTCGCCAAAGGCGGTGCGGGCGAGCATGGGCGCGCTCTTCGCGTTGCCGCCGGTCTCGGCGCCACTCCCCGAGACACCGACACCGCGGGCCGCGCTGCTCGCCCGCGGCGGCGAGGGGCTGGGGGCGCTCGCCGGAGCGCAGACGATCTGCCTCGGCGCCGAGCGCCGGGGGCTGCCGCCCGAGGTGCTGGACGGCTGTCGGGCGAGGGTGACGATCCCGTTGCGCGGGGCCGGCGCCGAGTCGCTGAACGTCGCGGCCGCGGCGGCGATAGCGTGCGCGCGCATGCAGGAGGCGCGGCCCGATGCTTGAGCGGATCGAGGAGATCAGAAGCGAGGCGACGGCGGCGATCGGCGCCGCGCTGGGGACGGCCGAGCTCGAGGAGCTGCGCGTCGCCTACCTGGGCCGCAAGGCCGAGCTGACCGGCATCCTGCGTGGCATCGCCGAGCTTCCCCAGGGTGAGCGCGGCACGGTTGGCGGCGCCGCCAACCGGGCCCAGAAGGAGCTCGAGGGGTTGCTGGAGGCGCGCGCCGCAGAACTGGATGCCGAGGAGCTCGAGGCGCGCCTGGCTGTCGACCGGGTTGATGTGACGCTGCCCGGCGCCCCTGCGAAACGGTTGGGTCACCTGCACCTGATCACCCGGACGACTCGCCAGATCGAGGACGTGATGGTGGGACTCGGCTACCGCGTCGTTGAGGGACCGGAGATCGAGCACGACTACTACAACTTCACCGCCCTCAACCATCCGCCCGGACACCCGGCGCGGATGCTGCAGGACACCTTCTACGTGCAGTCCGATCCGGAGCTGCTGCTGCGCACCCACACCTCGCCGGTGCAGCCACGGGCGATGGAGATCCAGCCGCCGCCGATTTTCATCATCGCCCCGGGCAAGGTCTATCGGCGCGACTCGGACGCGACCCACAGCCCGATGTTTCATCAGGTAGAGGGCCTTGCCTTGGGCGAGAGGATCACGCTGGCCGATCTGCAGGGGACACTCGAGGAGATGCTGAGCGCGATCTTCGGCCGCGGCCGGCGGGCACGCATGCGGCCCCATTTCTTTCCCTTCACCGAGCCCAGCGTCGAGTTCGACGTCTCCTGCTTTCAGTGCGACGGCACTGGCGAGCTGCCCAGCGGCGAGCGCTGCAACCTCTGCAAGGGGATCGGCTGGATCGAGGTCGGCGGTGCCGGGATGGTCGACCCCAACGTGCTCGGCTTTGTCGAGTCCAATGGTTATGACCCGGAGCTGGTGCAGGGCTTTGCCTTCGGCATGGGGGTGGAGCGGATCGCGATGCTGCGCCACGGTGTCCCCGACCTGCGGCGCTTCTTCGACAACGACGTGCGCGTCTTGGAGCAGTTCTCATGAAGGTTCCCTACTCCTGGCTGCAGGAGCACTGCGACCCCGGGCTCAGCCCCGAGGATCTGGCCGAGCGGCTGGCGATGACCGGCACCGAGGTCGAGCGCGTCGGGAACGTCGGCCCTGCCTCGGGCGACGGTTTCATCGTCGGGCGCATCCTCGCTTGCGAGAGGCATCCCGACGCCGATCGCCTCAGCGTCTGCTCGGTCGAGGTCGGCGCGGCTGAGCCCCGGACGATCGTCTGCGGAGCACCCAACGTCGGCGCCGGGCAGACGGTCGCCGTCGCCCTTCCGGGGGCGCGGCTTCCGGGGGGCGAGAAACTGCGCAAGACGAAGCTGCGCGGGGTCGCCTCCGAGGGGATGATCCTCTCCGCCGCTGAGCTTGAGCTGGGTGAGGACCACGACGGAATCATGGTCCTCGAGGATGGCCCCCTGCCGGGCAGCCCCCTGGCCGAGGCAGTGCCGCTTTCTGAGTCAGTCCTCGAGCTGGAGGTAACGCCTAACCGGGTCGACTGCCTGGGTGTCTACGGCGTCGCCCGCGAGGTCCACGCGATCAGCGGGGCGCCGCTGGGGGCGGAGCCTTGGACCGAGGACGCGCCGGCCGGGGGTGAGGGGGAAGTGGCCGACAGCGCCTCGGTCACCGTCGAGGTACCCGATCTTTGCCCAAGATTCACAGCCCGCGTCTTCACCGACGTGAAGATCGGCCCATCGCCCGCCTGGCTAAAGGCCCGGCTGGCGGCCGCCGGCCAGCGTCCGATCAACAACATCGTCGACATCACCAACTACGTGATGCTGCTCACGGCCCAGCCTCTGCACGCCTTTGATCTGGACCGGGTGCCGGGTGGGGCGCTGAACGTGCGCACCGCAAACGAGGGCGAGACGATGAGGACCCTGGATGGGGTCGAGCGGCGCTGCGACGCGGAGACGGTGCTGGTTTGCGACGCCGAGGGCCCAGTCGGTATCGCGGGGATCATGGGCGGCCAGAAATCCGAGGTCTCCGAGACGACGACCAGCGTGTTGCTCGAGATCGCCAACTGGAACGGCACCAACATCCTGCGTACCTCGCGCCAACTCGGGCTCCGCTCGGAGGCCTCCTCGCGCTTTGAGAAGCAGCTGCACCCGGAGCTCTGTCTACGGGCGCAACGAGTCGCGTCTCGGCTGATCGTCGAGCTCTGCGGGGCGACGCTGATCCCGGGGACAATTGACGTCCTCGCCGAGCTGCCGCCGCCGCGTCGTCTGAGGCTGCGCGCCGGGCGCGTCGAGGGCCTCCTGGGCATGGCGATCGCCCAGGCCGAGCAGGCGGTCTACCTGGAGCGTCTCGGTTTTGGCGTCGAAGCCGATGGGGCGGACCTGGCGGTGACCGTGCCCCCCGACCGCCATTACGACGTGACCCGCGAGGTCGACCTGATCGAGGAGGTGGCCCGGGTCCACGGCCTCGACGAGCACCTGCCCTCGACGCTGCCCAGGGCGGCGCGGCAGGCCGGCGGGCTGAGCCGCGGACAGCGCCTGCGGCGCCGCGCCGAGGACACCCTGCGCGACCTCGGCTTTGACGAGGTCGTCGGATGGAGCTTCACCGATCCAGGCGAGGTCAACCGACTGCGCCTGCCGGCGGCGGACCCGCGTGCCCGGCCGGTGGTCCTCGCGAACCCGCTGTCGGAGGATCAGTCGGTGATGCGCACGACGCTGCTCGGCTCGCTGCTCGACAGCGCGCGGGCCAACCTCGCGCGCGGCGCCGGGACCGTGGCGCTCTTTGAGTCAGGCCGTGCCTATCTTCACTGGCCGGCTACCGGGGCGGTTGCGCAGTCCGGGATCGCCGAGCGTCCCTTCGAGCCGCTCGCCGGCGATTTCCTCGGGAATCGCCCGGCGCCGTTTCGCGAGCCGCACCGGATCGCTGCCCTCGCCAGCGGCCCGGTCCTTGCCGGGGGCTGGCGCGGTGGCGGCGAGCCGGCCGACTTCTTCTCCCTCAAGGGGGTTCTCGAGGCGCTCGCCGGGCAGCTCGGCGCCGCGCTTTCATTTGAGCCCGGCGCGGAGCCGTTCCTGCACCCCGGGCGCGCCGCGAGGGTCGCCGCCGCCGCGGCCGCGGGCCCCGCGATCGGCTGGCTTGGAGAGCTGCACCCGCTCGCCTGCCGCGCCTGGGACATCGAGGCCGCGGTTGGCTTTGAGCTCGATCTGGCGCCGCTCTTCGCCCTGGCGGGGGCCGGCGAGGAGGTCTATGAGGAGGTGACCGAGTTCCCGGGCATCCACCAGGACCTGGCGGTTGTCGTCGACGTGGACGTCTCCGCGGCGGCGGTGCGCGCGACGGTGCTCGCGGCGGGCGGGGAGTTGCTGCGCTCGGCCGAGGTGTTCGATCTCTACGAGGGCGAGCAGCTGGGCACCGGGCGCAAGAGCCTGGCCCTGCGCCTCGAGTTCCGCGCCGGCGACCGGACCCTGACCGACACTGAGGTCGCCGAGCTGCGGGAGGCCATCGAGGCTGCGCTGGCGGCCCAGACGGGGGGCTCGATCCGTGGGTGATTCTCCCCTTCAGCCAGTTGTTGGCGATCCCACCGCGCGGGTGCTCGTCGCCGGGGCCTCCGGCTTCACGGGCGCCCTTGCCGCGCGGCTGGTCTGGGAGCACCCGCGCCTTGAGCTGATCGCCGCCACCTCGCGCAGCGACGCCGGCAGGCGGCTCGAGGAGCTCTACCCGCGCTACCGCCTGCCGATTGAGCTGACCGATCTCGACCTCGGCGCGCTCGAGGGGGTCGATGCTGCGATCGTCGCCTACCCCCATGGCGCCTCGGCACCGACCGTTGCCGCCCTGCGTGGGCTCGGTGTGCTTGTCGTCGACCTCTCGGCGGACTTCCGACTGCGCGACCTGCCGACCTACGAGCTCTGGTACGGGGAGCACGGCGCCCCGGAGCTGCTCGAGGGCGCCGTGTATGGGCTCACCGAGCTCTACCGCGACGAGCTGCGGGAGGCGGAGCTGGTCGCGACCCCCGGCTGTTACCCGACGGCAAGCATCCTCGCCCTGGCGCCACTCGCCGAACAGGGTCACCTCATCGAGGTCCAGATTTCCGCGATGCAGGGCACCTCCGGGTACGGGCGCAGCAGCGATGACACCGTCCATTTCACGGCGATGACCGAGAACGCGTTCCCCTATAAGACCGAGGGTCACCGCCACCGGCCTGAGATAGAACAGGAGCTGGCCGCGCTCGGCAGCCCGGCGCCGGTCGCTTTCGTACCGCATCTGCTGCCCCTCGACCAGGGAGAGCTCGCGACCTGCTTCGCCCGCCTCTCGGAGTCCCTCTCCAAAGACGAGGTGCAGGCGCTCTACCGCGAGCGCTACGCGGGTGAGCCGTTCGTCCGCGTGCTCGACCGCCCACCGGATCTGCGTTCGGTCCGCGATACCAACGAGTGCCACCTGTACGTGACCGTCGAGGAGCACGGCGGGGTGATCGCCTTCGCCGCACTGGACAATCTCTGGAAGGGCGCCTCGGGGCAGGGGGTCCAGAACCTCAACCTGATGCTGGGTCTCGATGAGACCGAGGGGCTGCGATGAGCGACTCCTTCTTTGAGTCTCGCTGGGTCGAGCCGCCGCCCGGCGTCGAGGAGCTCGATCCGGCTGAGCTGGCGCCGGGCTTCGCCGCCGCGGGCGTTGCCTGCGGCATCAAGGAGAGCGGCAACACCGACGCTGGGGTCCTCCTGTGCACCTCCGAGCGCTGCGATTCGGCCCTGATGCTGACTCCGAACGCTGCCGCGGCGGCTCCGGTTCGGGTTTGCCGTGAGCGCTGTGAGCCGACCGCGATCCGCGCTGCCGCGGTCAAGTCGGGGAACGCCAACGCCGCGACGGGCGAGCAGGGCATGCGCGACGCGCTCGACATCCAGGCTGCCGCGGCCCTCGCCCTGGACCTCGATCCATCGCTGGTCGCCGTCGCCGCGACCGGCAAAATCGGAGAGGCGCTGCCGATGGACAACGTCCTTGACGGGGTGCGGCAGGCCGCCGCCGCGGTCCGCCCCGAGGGGGGCCGGGAGTTCTCGGAGGCGATCATGACGACCGACGCCTTTCCGAAGCGCTGCACGGTGCGCTGCAAGGGCGTCACCCTCTCCGCCCAGGCCAAGGGCGCTGGGATGATTCAGCCCGGCTTCGCGACGATGCTCTGCTTCGTACAGACCGACGCCGTCCTTGAGCGGGCCGAGGCGGCTCTGCGGCCGGCAGTTGCGGCCTCCTTTGAACGGATCACGGTCGATGGCCAGATGAGCACCAACGACACGGTCCTGCTGCAGGCCAGCGGGGAGTCCGGGCGACCGCTGCCGGTCGGGCTGCTCGACGCCGTCCTCCTGCAGCTGGCGATCTCGATCGTCGCCGACGGCGAGGGTGCGACGCGGGTCGGCTGCGCCAGGGTCCTGGAAGCCGCCGATCCCGAGGAGGCCGAGCTGGCGGCGCGGGCGATCGCCAACTCGCCGCTGGTCAAGACGGCGCTCTTCGGCCGCGATCCCAACTGGGGGCGCATCGCGCAGGCGGCGGGGATGGGCCTGGTCGGCCGCGAGCTGCCCGAGCTCGGCCTCGAGCAGATCGACGCGAGCGAGTTCGCCAGCGACTCGACCGAGGTGGAGCTGTCGCTGCGACTCGGCCGCGGCGGCGCCGCCGCCCATGTCTGGTTCTCGGACCTGGGCTACGAGTACGTGCGGATCAACGCCGAGTACACAACATGAGTGAGGGGTGAGCGATGACCCAGACACCGAGCGAGACCAACGTTGAGACGCTCCTTGAGGCGCTCCCCTATATCAGGGAGTTCCACGGACGCACGGTGGTGATCAAGTACGGGGGCGCGGCGATGCGCGAGGAGGCTCTGCGCGACGCCTTCGCGACCGACATAGTGCTGCTCAAGTACGTCGGCCTGAACCCGGTCGTCGTGCACGGCGGTGGTCCCGAGATCACCGAATACATGGAGCGCCTGGGCCTCGAGGTGCGCTTCCATGAGGGCCTGCGCGTCTCCGATGCCGAGACGGTTGAGGTCGCGAGCATGGTGCTGCTCGGCAAGCTCAACTCCGACATCGTGCAGCGCCTCAACCGCCACGGCCAGCCGGCCGTCGGTCTCTCGGGGCAGGACGGCTCGCTGTTCGACGTGGCGCCGGTTGCCAACGCCGAGCAGGTCGGCTTCGTCGGCACGATCGAGCACGTCGACGTCGACGTGCTGAATCACATCGCCGCCGACTACATCCCGGTGATCGCATCCTCGGCCTCCGACCGCGAGGGTCAGACCTACAACGTCAACGCGGACGAGGCGGCCGGCAAGGTCGCGGCGGCACTCGGCGCCTACAAGGCGATCTTCCTCACCGACGTGGTCGGCTGGCTCGCGGATCCAGGTGCGGAGGACACGTTGATTTCCCGCGCCAGCGTCGAGCAGGTCGAGGCAGCGCTGGCCGGGATCGAGGGTGGCATGAGACCCAAGCTGCAGGCCTGCCTGGACGCGATCCGCGGCGGTTCGCAGTCGGCCCACATCGTCGATGGTCGCCGGCGCCACAGCCTGCTGCTCGAGCTCTTCACCGACGCCGGCATCGGGACGATGGTGACCCCGTGAGGCTCGACTCCGCTCGCCCGAGCTGTTGTCGGTCGGCCGCTGCGATCAGAAGCGGCGAGGGCGCTAGCTCGGGTCCGAGTTCGCCGCGGATGGGGGGGCGCGCCGAATGAAGCTGAGCGAGATACAGGCGCTCGAGCAGCGCTACCTGATGGCGACCTACTCGCGGGCACCGGTCGAGTTTGTGCGCGGCGAGGGCGCCGTGCTCTGGGACGCCGACGGGCGCGAGTACCTCGATTTCCTCGCCGGGATCTCGGTCTGCTCGGTCGGGCACTGTCACCCCGCCGTGGTCGCCGCGATCCGCGAGCAGGCGGGGCTTTTGATGCACGTGTCCAACCTCTTCTACAGCGAGCCGATGGTGCGCCTCGCCGCGCGCCTGGAGGAATCCAGCCTCCGGGGCCGCGCCTTTTTCTCGAACTCCGGGACCGAGGCCAACGAGTGCGCGATCAAGGTCGCCCGCAAGCACGCCCATGCCCGCGGGGTGCGCGAGCCGGAGATCGTCAGCTTCGAGCGCGACTTCCACGGGCGCACATACGGCTCTCTGGCGGCAACGCCAAAGCTCGCCGAAAACCCGGCCCTGGGACCGATGCTGACCGGGTTCCGCTCGGTGCCGCTGAACGACGCGGCGGCCCTGCGGGACGCGGTCGGGGAGCGCACGGCCGCGGTTTTGATCGAGCCGATTCAGGGGGAGAGCGGCATCTACCCGGTCAGCGATGAGGCGCTCCTCGCCGCCCGCCAGGCGTGTGATGAGGCGGGAGCTCTGCTGATCTTCGATGAGATCCAGAGCGGGATGGGAAGGACCGGCTCGTTGTGGGCTTTTGAGCAGATGCCGGTGCGACCCGACCTGATAACGAGTGCCAAGGCGCTCGGTGGGGGCCTGCCGATCGGCGCCTGTCTATCGGGACCCGCCGCCGCCGAGGTTCTCGAGCCGGGAGACCATGGCTCGACCTTCGCGGGCGGGCCGCTCGTCGCGAGCGCGGCGCTGGCCGTCCTTGACGTCGTCGATGACCCGGAGCTGCTGCGAGGGGTCCGCGAGCGCGGGGCCGAGCTTCACGACGGTCTGCTCGGGCTGCGCGGGGTGCGCGAGGTGCGCGGTCGCGGGCTGATGCTCGGTGTCGGCCTGCAGGAAGGTCTCAAGGCGCAATCGATCGGGCGCGATCTGCTCGATCGGGGCCTGATCGTCAACGCACCCGAGCCCGGGACACTGCGGCTGCTGCCCCCATTGATCATCGACGCCGAGCAGGTGGAGCGGGCCATCTCGCTGATCGACGAGTCGCTGCGGCAGGCGCTTTAAGCTACCCGGCATGAGTCGCCAGGACCGACCTACGGTCGACCCGCAGAGCCCTTCGGCGCGAGCCGCCGAGCGGCTGGCCGTGATCGTCGATGCCGCCGAGCGAGCTGCGCTGAGCGTCATCGATGACGCCGAGAAGGAGGCGCGCCGCTGTCTTGCCGAGGCGCAGGCCCGGGCCGATCGGATCGTCGCCGAACGCCTGCGCGAGGTCGCGGACATGTTGGAGGACCAGCATGCGAACGATGCCGAGGCGCCGCGACTGCGCTCAGTGGAGGCCGAGCCGCAGGTCGATGCCGAGGAGGAGCCCGAGGGGCACCGCAGCGCCGAGTCCTCCGCCGCCCGCCTGTTGGCGACCCAGCTGGCGGTCTCGGGGAGCACTCGGCAGGAGATCGAGGCGCGCCTGCGAAACGGCTTTGAGATCGAGGACGCCGACGAGATCCTCGACGCGATACTCGGACCGGAGGAATAGGCGATGCACGAGGACCCGACGCGCATGATGGGCCAGCCCGACGGTGAGCATCACCAACCCCACGGCAACATGCGCCTGCTGGTTGCCTGCCTTATCGCGGTGATCATCGGGTTGGTGATCGCAATCGTTGTGATCGCCGGCAACAACGGCGCCAGCAGCTCGACGAGCTCTGAAGCGACCTCGCTGCCGAGCACCACCACCACGACCACCTCCTCGACGAGCACCGGCACGACGACCACGCCGACGAGCACCGGTTCCACCTCCACCTCGACTTCAACCTCCCCGACCACGACGCCGACGACGACGCCGACGACGACGCCGACAACGACGCCCGTAGAAGAAGGCGGCAGTGGCGGGGTCGAAGCGCCCTAGAGCGATGGGCGCCGACCGCCCCGCGGACAGGCCGACCGCCAGCTATGAGGCCGACCCAGCAACGGTCGGTCGCGTCTTGTTGCTCTATTCGGGCGGTCTCGACACAAGCGTGATGCTGAAGTGGATCCAGGACTCCTATGACGCGGAGGTCGTTTGCCTGACCGTCAATCTCGGCCAGCCCGGCGAGGACTACATGGCGATCGAAGACAAGGCCAAGCGGCTGGGGGCTTTGGAGACCCATGTCGTTGATGCCCGCCAGCGCTTCGCGCACGAGTTCGTCGCTCCGGCGATCAAGGCCAACGCGCTCTACGGCGGCGGCTATCCGCTGTTCACCGCCCTGGGTCGACCGCTGATCGCGCAGCTCGCGGTGGAGCAGGCGCGCGCTTCGGGCTGCGACACGATCGCCCACGGTTGCACCGGTAAGGGCAACGATCAGGTCCGCATCGAGGCGACGGTCGCGACCCTCGCACCGGAGCTCGGGACGATCGCCCCGGTTCGCTCTTGGCAGATGGGCCGCGAGGAGGAGATAGCCTACGCTCGCGAGCACGGAATCCCCCTCAAGGGCGGCACCGAGGTGGCGCCCTATTCGATCGACGACAACCTCTGGGGCCGCTCATCGGAGGGTCGCTGGATCGAGGATCTGGCACACGCGCCCGAGGACGATGTCTTCCAGCTTGTCACCCGTCCCGAGGAGGCTCCCGATGAGCCCGAGACGCTGACCGTCGAGTTCGAGGCCGGGATCCCCATCGCGCTCAACGGAGAGCGGCTGGGGCTGGTCGAGCTGTTGGAAGCGGCGGCTGAGGTCGGCGCCCGCCACGGTGTCGGGATCGTCGACCACGTCGAGGACCGGATCGTTGGCCTCAAGGTGCGAGACATCTACGAGGCTCCCGCTGCGGCGATCCTGCTGAGCGCCCACCGGGAGTTGGAGAAGCTGGTCTCGACGATCCACCAAAACCAGTTCAAGTCCGACCTCGACCGTCAGTGGGCCTACCTGGTCTACGCGGGCCTCTGGTGGGAGCCGCTGCGCTATGACCTCGACGCCTACATGGAGAGCGCCAACACCCAGGTGACGGGGACGATCGGGCTGCGCCTCTACAAGGGCGGCGTGCGCGTTCTGACCCGCTCCTCGCCGAACGCGGTCTATGACGCCCAGCTCGCCTCCTTCGCGGAGTCCGGCGGCCTCTTCTCGCAGGCCGCCGCGCCGGGATTCATCGAGCTCTGGTCGCTGCAGTCGCGCCTCGCGCACCGCCTGCGCGAGCGCGGTGCAGGGAAGGGGGGATAGCGTGTACGGGATGCTCGGCCGGGCGGCGATTCGCTTCTCGATCCGCTATCTGCGGGCCCGCTACCGCCGTCAGATCCGCTTCGGTGTCGGAATCGGGCTGCTCGCGCTGGCGGCGGGCGCCGTCGCCTACCTGGCGGCCCGCCAGGTTCCCGAGGGTTAGGCGCACGGCGGCTTGCAAGTTATCGTCAACCTGTGAGGGTTCGCTAACAAAACGCTGTAGCCTTGCCCGCTTTGTGGGCGCCACACCGGTGAGAACGGCGGTATCGGGCAGGCTGGCAGTCGCGCTGGCGCTGCTGGTCTGTGCCGGCCCGATCGGCGCCGCGCCAGCCTCCTCGAGGGCGGCCGACATCGGAGCGCTCGAATCGAAGCTTGGCGCAGCCAAGAGCGAAGCCGGCGCGATTGCCGGCGACCTGCGCGCGGTCGCGGGTGAAATGACCGCGGCCCAACGAGAGGCGAGCGCCGCGACGGCGCGTGAGGAACGGCTCAGCGGCCTGCTCGCCGAAGGCGAGGCCCGGGCGGCGCAGCTGCGCGCCGAGGTCGGCCGCGCGCGGAGCCGGCTCGAGGTCGAGCGTCGACGTCTGGGACGCGCCAAGGCGGTCCTGGCCAGACGTCTGGTCTCGATCTATGAGGCAGGTTCCCCCAGCGAGGCGGCCTTGATCCTCGCCGCCTCAAACTACGAAGAGCTGACCACCCGCGCCGGCTACCTCTCGCAAATCGAGGACGCAGACGAAGCCCTCGCGCGCCGCGTCGGCGAAGTGCGCGACGCGGTGCGGGCCAAGCTGCGGCGCGTCAGCGCCCTGAAGAGGCGCGCCGAGACCTACGACGCGCGGCTCGCCGCGGCGCGCGAGGAAATCTCCACGGTGCGTGCCCGAGCCGAAGCGACGGCCTCGCGGCTGGCGGCTCTAAGCGCGGCGCGCGAAGCCTCGCTGGCCCGCCTCAAGGCGAAAATCGGCAGCTGGGTCGGGGAGATCGAAGCCGCCGAAGCGGCGAGTCACGAAGCCGCGGAAGAAACCGTCGGGCGCTGGTTGGGTGGGCCCTACTCGATCCCGACCTACATCGTGATGTGCGAGTCGGGCGGCAACTATGGGGCGCTGAACCCCTCCAGCGGTGCTGGCGGCGCCTATCAGATCCTGCCATCGACCTGGGCGCTCTACGGGGGCCACGGCGCCCCCCAGGACGCGCCCAAGGCCGAACAGGACCGCATCGCCGGTGAAATCTGGGCCGACTCGGGGTCCAGCGCCTGGGTCTGCGGCTGATCGCGAACCGAACCCGCAGATAGCGACATCGGGCGCCGCGAGGGAGCCGTGACATCTGCTCGGCTTGCCATGATCGGAGCGGCCCGATGAGCGCCCCAACCGCAGTCCACCTCCACGCCCACAGCGAGTACTCGCTACTCGACGGTGCCTGCAAGATCGAGGCCATGGCGGCCCGCGCCGCAGAGCTCGACCAGCCGGCCCTCGGCCTCACCGATCACGGTGTAATGAACGGAGCCGTTGACCTCTACAAGGCCTGCAGGAAGCACGGGATCAAACCGATCGCGGGCCTCGAGGCGTATTTCGTGGACGACCGCCGGGCGGTCAGGGAGCAGGTTCGATACGAGCGCAACCACCTGACGCTCCTGGCTGAGAGCGACACCGGCTTCGCGAACCTCGTCAAGCTCACCTCGGCCGGCTTCCTTGAGGGATTCGCCCGTGGCAAGGCCAACGTCGACATGGAGCTCCTGGCGGCCCACGCCGAGGGCGTCATCGTCCTCACCGGGTGCCTGCAGTCGCGCTTCTGCCGGCGCTTGGTCGAAGAGCGCGACGCAGACGCGCGCGCCCATATCGATGACCTGATCCAGACCTTCGGGGCCGAGCAGGTGTACTTCGAGGTGCAGAAGAACGGCCTCGAGGAGCAGGAGCGCGCGAACCGGGGAATCGTCCGCTTGTCCCGCGAGCTGGGCCGGCCGCTGGTCGGAACCGCCGACGTCCACTACCTGCGCCGCGAGGACTTCGACAACCACGCGGCGCTGCTCTGTGTGCAGACCAAGTCAACGCTCGAGGCGCCGAAGCTGAGCTTCGACACGAACGAGTTCTACCTGAAGAGCAATCTCGAGATGGCGGATTCCTTCGCCGAGTGGCCGGAGGCCGTGGCGATGACGCTCGAGATCGCCGAGCGCTGCGAAATCGGCATCGAGCTGGGCAATCTGCTGCTGCCGCGCTATCCGACCCCTGATGGGTTTGAACCCGAGGAGATGCTGCGGCGCGTCGCCGGCGAGGGGATGCGGGCCCGCTACGGCGACCCGCTGCCGGCCGAGGCGGCCGAGCGGCTTGAGTTCGAGCTCGGAGTGATCGAGGAGATGGGCTTTCCCTCCTACTTTCTGATCGTCTGGGATTTCGTCCGCTACGCAAAGCAGAACGGCGTCGCGGTGGGTCCCGGCCGCGGATCCGCGGCGGGCTCGATCGTCTCCTATGCACTGGGGATCACCGACCTCGACCCGCTCGCCAACGACCTGCTCTTCGAGCGCTTCCTCAACCCCGGCCGCAAATCGATGCCAGACATCGACATCGACTTCTCCGTCCGCGGGCGAGAGCGGATGATCCGCTACGTGGCCGACAAATACGGGCGCGAATCGGTTGCCCAGATCATCACCTTCGGCAAGATGGCACCGCGCGCGGCGACTCGCGACGCCGCCCGGGTGCTGGGCTATGACTACGGGACCGGCGACCGCCTCGCGAAGCAGATCCCCGAGCCGATCATGGGCCGCAGCCCCTCCTTCGCTGACTGCCTCAAATCCGGACAGGAGCTGCGCAAGACCTACGACGCGGAGCCAGACGCGAAGCGGATCCTCGACGTCGCACAGGGTCTCGAGGGAATCGTCCGAAACAACTCGATCCACGCCGCGGCGGTGGTCATCGCCGACCGCCCGTTGCAGGAGATCGTCCCCCTGCAGCTCGCCGAGGACCGCAGCACCCCGGCGGGCAACGGGGAGGAGGGCGGCGCCGGCAAGCCCGAGCGCCAGTACAAGATCGTCACCCAGTACTCGATGGGCCCGATCGAGGAGATCGGCCTGCTGAAGATGGACTTCCTGGGCCTGCGAAACCTCGACGTGATCGAGGACGCGATCGACATCATCGGCCGATCGCGCGGTGAGGCGATCGACATCGAGAAGATCCCGCTCGATGACGCCAAGACATACGCGATGCTGGCCAAGGGGGACTCGACCGGCGTCTTTCAGTTCGAGTCCGAGGGGATGCGCGACGCCCTGCGGAAGGTTGGGCCGACCGAGTTCGCGGATCTGGTCGCCCTCGGCGCCCTCTACCGCCCCGGCGCGCTGGCCTACATACCGGCCTATGCCAAGGGCAAGCGGGACCCGGCCGGCGTCCGCTATCCCGACCCGCGCCTGCGTCCGATCACCGAGGAGACGCATGGCTGTGTCATCTACCAGGAGCAGTTGATGGCGATCGCCCGCGAGATGGCGGGCTTCTCGGGGGCCGAGGCGGATGACCTGCGAAAGGCCGTCGGCAAGAAGAAGCGCGACCTGATGGCGACGATGAAGGACAAGTTCATGGCCGGGCTCGAGGAGTCAGGGACCGCGCCGAAGGTTGCCGCCGACCTCTGGAAGCTGAACGAAGCCGCGGCCGATTACTCCTTCAACAAGTCACACGCCGCCTGCTACGGGCTGATCTCCTACCGAACCGCCTACCTGAAGGCCAACTACCCGGCCGAGTACATGGCGGCGGTGATCTCCTCGGTGATGAACACCAAAGATAAGGTCCCACTCTTCGTCAACCGCTGCGAGGAGATGGGCATCGAGGTGCTGCCCCCGGACGTCAATTCCTCCGACCACAGCTTCGTCGTCTTTGAGAACGCGATTCGGTTTGGCCTCGACGCGGTCAAGAACGTCGGCCACGCGGCGGTCGAGGCGATCCTGCGGGCTCGGGAGGAGGCGCCGATCGGGTCGGTCTGGGACTTCTGCGCGCGGGTCGATGCCCGAGCGGTCAACAAACGGGCGATCGAATGTCTGATCAAGTGCGGTGCGCTGGACTCGACCGAAGCGACACGCAGGGGCATGCTGGAGGCGCTGCCCGCGGCGCAGTCGGCTGGTCAGAAGGCGCAGGAGGACGCGCAGCTCGGCCAGGGCTCGATCTTCGACTTCGGCTCCGAACAGGGCGGCGAGAGCGCCGCGCGGGCGACTGCCCAGCACAGACCGCCGATCTCTGCCGCCGAGTTCGAGCGCGGCGAGCTTCTGGCGATGGAGAAGGAGACCCTCGGCACCTACCTCTCCTCACACCCACTCTCGGAGGTCCGCGACGCCCTCCGAGCCCGGGTCGACTGCTCGCTGGCCGAGCTCGCCGGCAAGCCAGACGGTTCCTGGGTGACGGTCGGGGGAATCGTTACGGCCTGCAAGAAGATCCGCACGAAGAGCGGTACGCAGATGATGTTCGCGACCCTCGATGACGTTGAGGGCCAGGTCGAGATGCTCGTCTTCAAGGCCGACCAGGCGGAGAGCGCGAGCGTGATCGCTCCCGACGCCGTCGTCCTTGTGCGCGGCAGACTTGACCACAAGGACCGCGGCGAGACCAAGCTGGTCGTCCAGGAGGCGGAGCGCTTTGAGCCCGACCCTGAGGAGATCGGCCGCGCCAGCGCCGAGGCGCTGGCGCCCGCAGAGCCCCTGAGGCTGACGATCGAGGCGGCCAAGTTCACGCCGGGGCTCTTCGAGGAGCTGAAGGCGGTCTTCGAGCACCACAAGGGCGAGGCCGACGTCCACGTCGCGATTGACCCGGGGGAGGGAGAGCCGACCAGGCTGGTGCTGGGTGACGCCTTTCGCGTGCGTCACTCCAGCGGCCTGCGGGCCGAGCTCGGACAGGTTCTCGGACCCGACTCGCTCGCGGCCTAGACTTCGCTCATGCCCGCGACTCGGATCGCCTCCGGCGAGTGCCGCCAGTGCCGTTCCTTCTGCGACAAGATGATCGAGCCGCGCAGCTGCGTCGAAATGGGCTGCCGCTACCTCTACAGCTACCGCGACATGCTCAGCGGCGTCCAGTACCTGGGCTGCATGCAGGGGGTCTACGGCGCCAAGGTGGAAATGGACGCGGTCCTCTCGCCCGGCGGATTTGGCGGGGTGAAGATGACCGGCGAGGCGCTGCCCCATTGCCCCTTCAGCGTCGAGCGCGCCTATGAGGGGAGCGGCTCATCCTATGAGTGCGTCAACCGCCGCTTCTTTGATTGCGACGATCGGGGCGCCGAGGGACTGCGGGCCTTCGACCTGCGCGACCTCTGAGCCTTTCCCCCGGGAGAGCGCGACACGATCTCATGTAGCATCCGCGTCGATGTCGGCAACCGACACGACGGGGGAGGCGCCGGGGAGCGCCGATGAGCTGGTCGCCCAGGCGGCGGGCGATACCGCGCCCAGCAACGAGGGGCCGCGCTTCACGCTGGAGCTGAACCAGGACCAGAAGGACATCAGGGACTGGGTCCACGGCTTTTCGGAGAACGTGGTCCGTCCGGCCGCGGCCGAGTGGGATGAGCGCGAGCAGACACCCTGGCCGGTGATCCAGGAGGCCGCCAAGATCGGCCTCTACGGCTTCGAAGGGCTGGCACAGTTCTGGGCCGATGAGACCGGCCTGACCCTGCCGATCGTCAACGAGGAGCTCTTCTGGGGCGACGCCGGGATCGGGATGTCGATCTTCGGCACATCACTCGCCGTCGCCGCGATCTTCGGACAGGGGACCCCCGAGCAGCTCGGCGAATGGATCCCTCAGTGTTTCGGCACCGCCGAGGACCCCAAGGTCGCGGCCTTCTGCTCCTCAGAGCCCGACGCGGGCTCCGACGTCTCGGCGATCCGCACCACCGCCAAGTACGAGGAGGCCAAGGACGAGTGGGTTCTGAATGGACAGAAGGCCTGGGCGACAAACGGCGGCATCGCTGACGTCCACGTGGTGATCGCCAGCGTCGACCGCGAGCTCGGCTCTCGCGGACATGCCGCCTTCGTCATCCCGCCGGGCACGGCGGGCTGTGAGCAGGGGGCGAAGGTCAAAAAGCATGGTCTGCGCGCCTCACACACCGCCGACGTTCACCTCGATGATTGCCGCGTGCCTGGCGGCTGCCTGCTGGGCGGCAAGGAGAAGCTGGACGAGCGCCTGGCCCGGGTCCGCGAGGGTAAGAAATCGAACTCGCAGGCGGCGATGCAAACCTTCGAGGCGAGCCGCCCGACGGTCGGCGCGCAGGCGGTGGGCATCGCCCGCGCGGCCTATGAGTACGCGCTGAACTACGCGAAGGAGCGCGAACAGTTCGGCCGAGCGATCATCGAGAACCAGGCGATCGCCTTTGCCCTGGCCGACATGAAGCTCGAGATTGACGCCGCCCGCCTGCTCGTCTGGCGGGGCGCCTGGATGGGTCGAAGCGGTCAGACCTTCGAGAACGCCGAGGGCTCAATGGCGAAGCTGAAGGCCGGCGAGGTGGCCGTCTGGGTGACCGAGCGGGCGATCCAGATCCTCGGCGGCAACGGCTACACCCGTGAGTTCCCGGTCGAGCGGATGCACCGCGACGCGAAGATCTACACGATCTTCGAGGGAACCTCGGAGATTCAGCGCCTGGTCATCTCCCGGGCGATCTCCGGCATGCAGATCAGGTAGCCCAGAAGGCGGCTACCCACCCACCGACCCTCGGCCTCGAGGATCTGGTCGCGCTCGCCGCCCGTGGCGCCGGGTCATCGAGGGCTGAGGAGGACGATGGATGTCGATTGATCGGCGCGGCGGCGGGCCTTCAACGGGCCCGGGCAGCCAACCCCTCGGCGCGCAGTTTTCGGGCCCTCGTTACTTCCCTCTTGTCGGGCCCTTTCCTGTTTGGCCCCGGCGTCTCCAGGGTTGCGGGTAGCCCCTCAAAGCGCGGCTCTGAGAGGAACGTCGCGAGGCCCTTCCCGCCCATCTCGCCTTTGCCGATATTGGCGTGACGGTCGCGGCAGGAGCCGAGCGGGGCGGCGGCGTCGTTGACGTGGATGCACCCCAGCCGCCGAATCCCGACCTTTTCGTCGGCTTCATCGAGCACCTTCGCGAGGCGCTCGGGGTCGGTGATGTCATAGCCCTGGACGAAGAGGTGACAGGAGTCAAGGCACAGGCCGAGGCGGCTGCCGGCTCCGGCCAGCTCGATCAGCTCCGCGGTCTGGTCGAAGTCGCGACCCAGGAGGCCCTTGTGGCCGGCGGTCTGCTCGAGCAGCAGGGGGCAGGAGCCGCTGTCCTTGAGCGCGGCGGCGATCAGCTTCGCGGCACGCTTCATCGACGGCCCGAGCGGCTCGCCTTTTTGCGCGCCCGGATGCAGGACGACCCCGGCGGCGCCGATCTCATCTCCGATTCGCAGCGCGTGCGTCAGCGAGGCGAGGGACTTCTTGCGCAGGTCCGCCTCCTTTGTGGCGCAGTTGATCAGGTAGACGGCGTGGATCACGACCGATTCGATCGGCGAGGCATCCATCGCCTCGCGGAAGGCGGCGAAATCGTCCGCCGCGTATCGCGTCGGGCGCCACATGCGCGGACTCTGGTGGAAGATCTGGATCGATTCGCAGCCGAGCGCGACGCCGCGCTCGACGGCCTTCTCCAGCCCTCCGGCCGTCGATACGTGTGCCCCGATCAGCATCGACCGGGGATCCTATGGATGCTCAGGCCTCGAACTGCGCCGCAACCTCGTACTTCTCGACCGCGATCCGCTGACCCATCCCGTCGCCGGGAGGGCTCATCGAGTTCAGGGTCGCATCGCCTTCGCGGTAGTCCTCCTCGGTCTCAAACAGGGTGATCGCCATCGCCCGTCCCGCCTCCGGGTCCTGGAGCACCAGCAGGCTCCTGGCCGGCACGCCCTCCGGCGGCCCGCCGCCGGCCTCCGCGTCAGCCCGGATCTGAGCGGCGCTCGCCTTGAGGCTCTCCGCGTCAGCGCCCTCCCAGCGTACGACTCTCGCATACATCTGATTTCCTCCTGGAGTCGGGATCGAGGTCTGCGAGCCTACCTCGCCGGGGCTCTTGCCGGAAGGGCCGGGGCGATCGGCTGTGGAAACATGCGCCGACTCAGATGAGCCCCGAGGACCCCCCAGCCCGACTTCGCTTCGCGCCCTCTCCGACCGGGATGTTGCACATCGGCGGCGCCCGGACCGCCCTCTACAACTGGCTCGCCGCCCGTCACGCCGGCGGCGAGCTGGTGCTGCGCATCGAGGACACGGACCGTGAACGCTCGACCGAGGAGAACGTCGCGCAGATCCTCGATGCCCTGCGTTGGCTCGAGCTCGATTGGGACGGTGCGCCCGTCTCGCAGGTCTCACGGACGCCGAGCCACGAGGCGGCTCTGGCGCGACTGCTGGAGAGCGGCGCCGCCTACCGCGACACCGCCACCGCGCGGGAGGTCGAGACCTGGAAGGCAGAGCACGGCGCCGGCCGCGGCTATCGCGGCCGGGCGGTGGACGATCCCGGTGCCGCGGTGCGCCTGCGGGTTCCCGATGAGGGAGAGACGGTTGTCGATGATTTGATCCGCGGTCGCGTCGTCTTTCCAAACCGCAGCTACGACGATTTCGTCATCGCTCGCGCCGACGGCAGCGTCCTCTACAACTTCGCGGTCGCGGTTGACGACGCTGAGATGGGGATCACCGAGGTGGTGCGTGGCGACGATCATCTCTCCAATACACCCAAGCAGCTGCTCGTCCTGCGGGCGCTCGGCTACGAGGCGCCCCGCTACGCCCACCTGCCGCTGTTGCACGGGCCCGACGGGCGCAAGCTCTCCAAGCGCCACGGCGCCGCCTCGGTGGGGGAGCTGCGCGAGGCCGGCTATCTGCCGGCCGCGGTGCGCAACTACCTGGCGCTGCTCGGCTGGGGCGCCGAGGATGACGCCACCCTGATCACCACGGAGGAGCTGGTGAAACGCTTCCGGGTCGAGGACGTCGGCAGCGCGGCGGCGATTTTCGACGAGAGGAAGCTGCGCTGGATCAACGGCCGCTACATGCGTGAGATGGCGCTTGACGACTACACGGCAGCGGTGGCCGCCCGTCTCGATCGCGCCGCTGATTCGCGTCTTCGGGCGGCCTGCGAGATCGCCCAGGACAAGGCCCAGACCATGGCCGAGGTCTGGCCGCTGATCCGCTTTGCCTTCGAGCCGCCCGTCGAGGATGAGGCCGCCTGGGAGAAGGTGATGAAGGAGGACGCCCGGGGCCTGCTTGAGGCCGCCCGCCGCGCCCTGGAGGGCGTCGCGGAGCCCTTTGACGCCGCCGCGCTTGAGGCGGCGCTGGCGCCGCTCCCCGAGGAGCTGGGGGTCAAGCCCGGCAGGCTCTACCAGCCGATCCGGGTGGCGATCACGGGCACGACTGTCTCGCCGGGGATCTTCGAGTCGCTGGCCCTGCTGGGGCGCGAGCCGTCCCTGCAGCGGCTCACGACCGCGATCGCCCGGCTTTAACCCAAATCGCCCAGCGGTCGCCCAGCATTGCGCCGCAAAGCACAACTCAGGTGCGAGTCATCCCGAATTTTGGGGAAATTCTGTTAAACCGAACGTCCTTCGTTGCCGATGGTTAGGCGAGCAAATGCCCATGCCTTCGGCGAAACCGCAAACAAATGGAAAGGCCAAGGAGCACGCCGTGCGCAGCAAGGCCGCGGGCCGACCCGCGCCGGGCGCGCGTCTGGCGGCCGCCTTTGAGGCCGTCGAGCGCCTGCCGGTGCTCGCCGAGTCGCGGTCGAGGGTCATGCGGGCGGCGACCGCGGAGACCGCCCGCGTCGGCGACCTGGTCCATGCGGTCGAGTCAGACGTGGCGCTGGCGATCGCCGTCCTGCGGGCTGCAAATCGTGGCGGCAGCCCGCCCGGCGGTGCCGCCAGCATCCCCGAGGCCGTCGAGACCCTGAAGCCCTCCGGTGTCTTGGCGATCGCCGGGACCGCCAGCGTCTTTGACTTCTTCGAGGTGAATGGCAGTCGCGACCTGCACCCCGAGCGCTTCCGCGTCCACGCGCTGGCCACACAGCACGCGGCCGACATCCTCGGTCGGGCGATTGGCTGGCCCGATCGCGACGAGCTCGCCGTCGCCGCCCTGCTGCACGACGTCGGTCGCCTGGTGATCATGTCCCTCTACGCGGGCCAGCCCTTCTTCGACAGCACCGCCCGCAGCCCCGAACAACGCCTGCGCGAAGAACGTGACCAGCTCGGCATCGACCACGCACTGGTCGGCGGAGTCCTGGCCCGGCGCTGGAACGTCCCACAGCGGATCGCTGTCGCGATCGAGCGTCACCACGCCGAGGATGCCGAGGGCATGGCCGGGATGGTGGCGGTCGCCGACATGGTCGCCCATTACTCGCAGGGGGAGACGATCTCGCCCGAGCGCCTGCGGGTCGCCGCGCATCGCTGCGGTCTGGACGGAGATGAACTGCGCGAACTGCTCTACGAGTTCCCCTATCCGCGCGAGAGCGGCCCGCGCTTCACCGAGCCCTGCCCCCTCTCGGCGCGTGAGCTCGACGTCCTGCGGCATCTCTCGGAGGGGATGGTCTACAAGCAGATCGCCGGTGAAATGCAGCTCTCCGTCTCGACGATCCGCACCCACCTGCACAACGTCTACGGCAAGATCGGCGCCGTCGATCGTGCCCAGGCCGTGCTCACCGCCCGCGACCGCGGCTGGATCTAGAGCTACTCGATCAGCGCCTCTCGCAGGGCGATCGCGACCGCATGGGTGCGATTGCGGGCACCCAGGCGGCCCAGGGCGTTCTTGGTGTGGGTCTTCACGGTTTCTTCGCTGAGTCCGAGTTCGCGGGCCGCGACGGTGGTCGATTCGCCGTCGGCGAGCAGCTGCAGGATTTCTCGCTGACGACGGGTCAGCTTGCCGCGACTGCCGCGCGGCGGGACGGCCGGGTCGATGAAGTTCTCCTGGGCCAGCGTCGCTCGCACCGCACGCTGCAACTGCTCGGCCCCCGCGGTGCGGGCCAGGTAGGCGCCGGCACCGGCCTGCAGGGCCCGGTTGGCGAGATGGCGCTCGGGACGCTCGCCGTGGGCGACGATGCCGAGCGCGGGCTCGGCTCTGCGCAGCTCGCGGATCGTCTCGCGGGGGCCCAGGGCGCCGTTTGTCCCGGCGGGGTGGGGTCGCATGTCGACGATCGCGACGTCGAACCCACCGACGTCTCGCACCAGGTCAACCGCCTCGGCCCGACTGGCGAGCTCATCGACCTCAAACCGATCACCGAGCGCCTCGCGCATCCCCAGTCGCACCAGGGGTTGGCCGTCGATTACCAAGCAGTGTGGGCGCTCGCTCAGGAGGGCTCCGTTCAGGTCGGGGTTTCGACGCCGGATGGGTGTTACGGCGAAGCCACGCTGGCCGACCGATCCTAACCTAGCGGGGTCCGCGGGGTGCGGTAGAAATGAGCGGTGATCTCGATCACCTCGAAGTCCCGCTACGCGGTCGTGGCGATGGCAGAGCTGGCGCGATCGGGCGATAGGCCGGTGCCGATCAAGGAGCTCGCCGAGCGGCGGGGGATCCCCGAGCAGTTCCTCGAGCAGCTCTTCTCGACCCTGCGCCGAGCCGGCCTTCTGACCAGCCATCGGGGCATGAAGGGCGGCTACACACTCTCCCGGCCCGCGGATGAGATCACCGTGCTCGAGGTGGTCCAGAGCCTCGATGGGAAGGTCGGCCAGGAGGCGGATGAGGCGGGCGGCATCTGGGCCGAGGGCGTCGGTGCCCTGCGCAAGGTCTTCGGCCAGACGACGATCGCCGAAGTTGCCCGTCGCGAGGCTGAGGAGGCCGGCTCAGGGATGTATTTCATCTGAGCTCGGCTTCGCTCTGCGCGCTCCTGCGGAGCCAAGGAACTTGCTCGATCACGACTGCGCGTCAGTCGGGCGGCCTGATCGGTTGGCGATGCGGTGGCGTCAGCGCCGCCTGGATTGCGGGCTCGTGCCGAATCCTGGATGCCGGGAGGCACTACCGCGAGACGTGTTTGCGGCAGCCCCAGAGCATGCGGAGCGGGCCTGGCCGACGATCGGCCCAGGCCCGCTCCGATTGAACCTCATCGAGCCCGAACTCAGCTCTTGATTATTTCTTCGCCTTCACAGCTGGCCAGCCCGTGCGATTGCGCCCATTCTTCGATCCACTGGGCGAATTCATTTGCGCCGCGCGCCTTCAACCCCTGAACGACGACGCAGTAAAGCGGCTCGCCGCTGCCGCCCCCGCCATGATGCCCGCGGTTAAACCATGCGGCCTGACCCGCCGGAGCCAGCGCGGAGAAGACGATGGCCGCAGCGGTTCCCACCGTCGCGAGGAGCTTTGTCCTGTGCTTCATGTCACCCCCTATTTAGGACGCAGGGCCTCCTGCCCCGCGTTTCGTGGTCTTGTCGGGCGCCGCCATCGGGTCCCATGAGCAACCTCAGCGGATCGATTACCACCATTGCTCGGACATCCGTCCCATGGCTGCCCAGTCGGTGGGGCGCTCCGGGCCGGAGGTAGGGTCCTTCGGATGCGAATTGGTGCCGAGGCTTCGGCGGTCGTGGGGGAGACCCCGATGGTGGCTCTGCGGCGCCTCGCCGAGGGCCTCGGGGCCGAGATCTCCGTCAAGCTCGAGTACTTCAACCCGGGTGGCTCGGTCAAGGACCGGATCGGGGTGGCGATGATCGATGCCGCCGAGGAGGACGGAAGGGTGAAGCCGGGCCGCTCGGTGATCGTCGAGCCGACCAGCGGCAACACCGGCATCGCCCTGGCGATGGTCTGCGCGGCGCGCGGCTATGAGCTGATTCTGACCCTTCCCGAAGGGATGAGCCGCGAGCGGGCGAAGCTGCTGCGCGCCTACGGCGCCGAGGTGCGTGAGACCCCCTCGCTGGGCGGGATGAGCGAGGCGGTTGAGCTCGCCCGCGAGATCTGCGAGCAGCGCAGGGGCTTCATGCCGCAGCAGTTTTGCAATCCGGCCAACCCAGAGGCCCACCGGCGCACGACCGCCGAGGAGATCTGGCGCGACTGCGACGGCCAGATCGGTGCCTTCGTCGCGGGGGTCGGCACGGGAGGCACGATCACCGGCGTCGGGCGCATGCTCAGGGAGCGCGCTCCGGAGGCCCTCGTCGTGGCCGTCGAGCCCGCCTCCTCGCCGGTGCTGAGCGGCGGTACCCCCGGGCCCCACAAGATCCAGGGCATCGGCGCCGGCTTTGTGCCCGAGGTTTTCGATCCCGGGGTCATCGACGAGACGATCCCGGTCTCTGACGAGGAGGCGCTTGAGACCGCTCGTCTGGTCGCCCAGCGCGAGGGGATCCTCGCCGGAATCTCGTCCGGCGCCAATATCCACGCGGCGCTGGTGCTCGCCGCGCGGCCAGAGATGGCGGGCAGGCGGGTGGTGACGATCGTCTGCGACTCAGGCGAGCGCTACATGTCCCTACCCTTCTTTGCACCGTGAATCGCGAATCGGCCTGGAACCGTTTGCTCTGCGAGGTCCGCGACGACGTTGCCGCGGCGCGCGACCGCGATCCGGCCGCCCAGGGTGTCTCGACCTTCGAGATCCTCACCAGCTGGGCCGGGGTGCAGGCGCTGCTCGCCCATCGCGTCGCGCACGCGCTGCGGACCGCGGGGGTGCCCCTGCTGCCCCGGCTGATCGCCTACTGCGCGCGGGCGGTGACCGGGGTCGAGATCCACCCCGCCGCGAGGATCGACGGCAAGTTCTTCATCGATCACGGCTCTGGCGTCGTGATCGGCGAGACGGCGGAGATCGGCGAGCGGGTGACCCTCTATCAGGGGGTGACCCTGGGTGGAACCGGTTTTCAGCGCGGCAAGCGCCACCCGACCGTGGGCGCCAACGTCACGGTGGGCTCCGGCGCCAAGCTTCTGGGACCGATCTCGGTCGGCGAGGGTGCCAAGATCGGCGCCAACACGGTGGTCGTCGAGGACGTGCCGCCGGGTTCGACGGTGATCGGCAACCCGGGGCATCCGGTGAAGATTGCGGGAAGACGGGTCGAGGGACCCGATGCCGACTGGGTTCACCTGCCCGACCCGATTGCCGAGGCGATCAAGACGCTCTCCGAGCGGATTGCAACGCTCGAGCACCGGCTCGCCGAGCTGGACGGCAGGGGTGCCAGCGCCGACGGCGGCGAGGAGGCGATCCGCCCGCGGACCGGCCGCTCACCCGCCGGCGGCTGAAGTAGCCTGCCGCTCCCCAGCCATTGGAAAGGACCCCAGCGTGACCAAGGGCCGTCTCGTTCTCCCGGTGTTCGTCCTGACAGTCGCCGCGGCGCTCGCGCTCGCCGCGTGTGGTGGGGGCGAAAGCGCCGAAGACAAGATCACCAGCGCGATCGAAACCGCGGCCACCGGGACCGAAGCGAGCATCTGTACGGAAGCTGAGACGGCCGCCTTCGTCGAACAGGTCAACGCGGGTCAGGGCAAGGAAGCGCTCAAAGAGTGTGAAGAAGAAGCCGCGAGGGGCACGCACCAGGCGGAATCGGTGGAAGTCAGCAAGGTCGAAGTCCAAGGCGAAGAAGCGAGGGCGACCGTCGCCTTCACGGGGGGCACCCTCGACGGCCAGACGCTGATCGTCGGCCTGATCGAAGAAGAAGGCGCATGGAAGTTGAACGAAGCGGTCGAATTCGTGAATTTCGATCGCGAAAAGCTGGTCGCCGCCTTCAAGAAGGGTCTCGGCGAAGAAAAGAAGGTCGAACCCGCGCTGGCCGAATGCGTGATCGCAGGCCTCGAAGAAATCAGCGACTCCGAACTCAAAGCGCTGGTGCTCGGCGAATCGCAGCCGGTGCTCGAAATCGCCGAAGAATGCTCCAAATAGCGGCGCCCCGCGCCGCCCCGCCTGGGCCCTGCTAGCGGCGCAAAACCCCGAGGGCCCCGCCGCACACCTGGCTATGCTCGGCGGGTGGCCCTCCAAGTCGACTCCGAGAACCAAGCAGGCGAGGCGGGCCTGCATGCCGAGGCGCCGACCGAGGTAGGCGCCGACCGCGCCGAGCGCCTGCTCGCCGAGCTCAACGAGCCCCAGCGGGAGGCGGTCCGCCATGGCGAGGGGCCGCTGTTGGTCATCGCCGGCGCCGGTTCGGGCAAGACGCGCGTGCTCACCCACCGGATCGCCTTCCTGCTGGCGACCGAAGCGGCGCGCCCCGGGGAGATCCTGGCGATCACCTTCACCAACAAAGCGGCCGCCGAGATGCGCGAGCGTGTCGAGGGCCTGGTCGGGCGCGCGACCAGGACGATGTGGGTTACGACCTTCCACTCAGCCTGCGCGCGGATGCTGCGCGCCGAGGCCGAGCGCCTCGGCTACTCGCGCGGCTTCACGATCTATGACGAGGGCGACTCGCTGCGGATGCTGAAGCGCTCCATGAACGAGCTCGGGATTGACCCCAAGCGCTATCCGCCGCGCGCGATCCGGGCGCAGATCTCGGGTGCCAAGAACCGGCTGGTCGACGCCGCCGCCTATGCCGAAACACAGGGCAGCGTCTTCGAGGAGGCGGTGGCCGAGGCCTACGCGCTGTATGAGAAGCGAATGCTGGCCGCAAACGCGATGGATTTCGACGACCTGCTGGTCCACGCCGTCAACGCGATGGAGCTCTTTGAGGAGGTCCGCGAACGCTGGCGGCGCGTCTTTCGCTATGTCCTTGTCGACGAGTACCAGGACACCAACCACGCCCAGTATCGGCTCTTGCAGCTGCTCTGCTCTGAGCACGGCAACCTGATGGTCGTCGGCGACGAGGACCAGAGCATCTACGGGTTCAGGCACGCCGACATCCGCAACATCCTGGACTTCGAGCGGGACTTCCCCGAGACGGAGGTGGTCAAGCTCGAGCAGAACTACCGCTCCACGCAGACGATTCTCTCGGCCGCCAACGCGGTCGTCTCGCGCAACCGCGAACGCCGCGAGAAGCGCCTCTGGACCGAGGAGTCCGGCGGGGACCCGGTGCAGCTCGCGGAGCTCGGCGACGAGCACGAGGAGGCGCGCTGGGTCGCGGGCGAGATCCAGCGCCTCGGCGAGGAGGAGGGGATGCGACGCGAGGACGTCGCGGTCTTCTACAGGACCAACGCAATGAGCCGCGTGCTCGAGGACACCCTGGTCCGCTACGAGCTGCCCTACCAGGTGATCGGCGGCACCAAGTTCTACGAGCGGGCGGAGATCAAGGACGCCGTCGCCTACCTGAGCCTGCTCGTCAACCCCTCCGACCAGGTCTCCTTTGGCCGCGCCGTGAACTCGCCGCGACGCGGGATCGGCGACACCAGCCAGAGCCGGATCGCGGCCCACGCGAACACGACCGGGCTGCCGATTTGGGAGGTGGTCGGTCGGGCCGAGAGCGTTCCGGGCCTCGGTGCGGCGGCGATCAGGTCGATTTTCCGCTTCCACGAGATGATCGAGTCACTTGCCCAACGGGCGCGCGCCGGGGCGCCAGTGGCCGAGGTCCTCGAGGCGACGCTCGGCGAGAGCGGCTACCTGGAGGCTCTGGAGGCGGAGCGCACCGTGGAGGCCGAGGGGCGGATCGAGAACCTCGAGGAGCTGATCGGCGTCGCCGCGGAGTTTGACGCCAACCGCCAGCTCGAGGGGACCGCGGAGGTCAGTCCGCTGGAGGAGTTCCTGCAGCAGATCTCGCTCTACACCGAGCAGGATGGGCTGCGCAGCGATGAGTCGCTGATCACCCTGATGACGCTCCACAACGCCAAGGGTCTGGAGTATGAGACGGTCTTCATCGTCGGCTGCGAGGAGGGTTCTTTTCCCCATGCCAGGGCGCTCGAAGAGGGCGGCGAGGAGGAGGAGCGCCGCCTCTGTTACGTGGGGATCACCCGTGCCCGCCGCCGCCTCTACATGACCTGGGCGCGCGAGCGGCGCCTGTTCGGGCGAGCAGAGCGCAACATGCCCTCGCGCTTCGTCGCTGAGCTTCCCGATCAGCTGACCGAGGACCACGGCGCTCCGCCGGGCGCTGCCAGCCGCTGGGAGGCGACGGTCGCCGGTCTCCAGGCGCCCCCCGAACCGGGTCCGGCGCTCGAGCTGCAGGCGGGCGATGACGTAATTCATGCGAGCTTTGGCGAGGGTGTCGTCACCGGGGTCGAGCCGGGGGGAGTCGTCGTCGTGCGCTTCGCCGGCGACGGGACGGAGCGCAAGCTGATGGCCGACTACGCTCCGATCCGGAAACGGTAGTAGCGATGCGAACGGGGGATGGGCGCTGAGCGCGCGGGTGATCGACGGTAAGGCGGCGGCAAGCGAGGTACGGGCCCGGGTCGCGGGCGAAGTCGCGGCGCTTGCGGCCGAGACCGGACGCGTTCCAGGTCTGGCGACGGTGATCGTCGGCGACGATCCGGCCTCGAAGATCTATGTGGACATGAAGCACAAGGCCTGCCGCGAGGCGGGAATGCGCTCAATCCACCACGGGCTGGGGGCTGGCAGCAGCGAGGCCGAGCTGCTGGAGCTGGTCCGCGCCCTAAATCGGGACGAGGACATCGACGGGATCCTCGTTCAGCTTCCGCTGCCCGAGCAGATCGACTCCCTGCGGGTCGTGGCCGCAATCGAGACCGACAAGGACGTCGACGGTCTCAGCCCGACCAGCGCCGGTCTGCTGGCCCATGGCGAGCCCGGTTTCGTCCCCTGCACGCCGGCCGGGGTGATGGAGCTGCTGCGGCGCGAGGGAGTCGAGCTCGCGGGCGCCGAAGCCGTCGTGGTCGGACGCTCAAAGCTGGTCGGGATACCCCTGGCCCGTCTGCTGCTGGGCGCCGACGCGACCGTCACGAGCTGTCATTCCCGGACCCGGGAACTGAGCGCGGTCTGTCGTCGCGCCGACGTCTTGGTCGCCGCCGCAGGCGTGCCCCGCCTGCTCGGTGCCGAGGCGGTGAAGCCGGGTGCCGTGGTGATCGACGTCGGAGTCAATCGCCTCGAGGAGGGCCTGGTCGGCGATATCGACTTCGAGGCCGCGGCCGAGCGAGCCGCGGCGATCACCCCTGTGCCCGGCGGGGTCGGGCCGATGACGATCGCGATGCTCCTCGTGAACACCCTCGCTGCCGCCCGAGGGCGGGTGTAGGGTCCCGTTGACCACCCACTCCTAGGAGGAGAGACGAATGACCGAACGGCCCTCGCCGGGTGAGCAGCTTGCCGGGATCGCCGGCTTGGCGCTGCTCCTGATCATGTTCCTCTTTGCGTGGTACAGCTGGCCGAGCGTCGGGCCGACCTCCCTGAACGGGCTCGACGCGTTCGACGCATACAGCGACTGGCTCGACATCATCCTCGTGCTCGCCGCCTTCTCCGGGATGGCCCTCGGCCTGTTTGGAACCGGCGTGGCCCGGCTGCCAATCTCGTTGGCCGTCGTGACGACGGTTCTCGCCGGCATCTCGGCCGTCCTCATCCTGATCTTCATCATCAGCACGCCGAGCCCGCCGACCTTCGGCTCGAGCGGCGGTCTGGTGGAAGGCAGCCTCGGGGTCGAACCCGGCGCCTGGCTCGGTCTGATCGCATCGCTCGTCCTCGCCGTCGGCGGCTACAAAGCGATGCAGGAGGAGGGAGTCTCCTTCGGCGAGAGTGCCGAGCGGCTCTCAGGACCGGGAGGCGGGTGGTCCCAGCACGGCGAGCAACAGCAACAGCCTCCGGCGCCCCAGCCGCCGGCCGCCGAGCCGCCCTACGAACAACCGGCGCCACCGCCACCACCCCAGCAGCCGCCTCCCGCCGGTTATCAGCCACCACCGCCACCACCACCGGCCTCGGGGCCGCCACCCCCGCCGCCGCCCGCCGGCTAGGGCTCAGGCAGCCGGGGTCGCCTCCGCGACCCCGGCTGCGACCTGCTTGGCGAAGGCGATGATCGTCATCATCGGGTTGACCCGCACGGCGTCGGGAAACAGCGAGGCATCGGCGAGATAGAGACCTTGGACCCCACGCACGGCGCCGCTTGCCTCACAGACCCCGCCGTCCTTTGAGGTGGAGATGCGCGCGGTGCCCATCGGGTGGAAGGCCTCGAGGCGCAGCTCGGAGGGCCTGAAGGTCGTCGCTTCGAATTCGGCCAGCTGCCCGGGCCTCAGCACCGGCACGCGGGCGAGGTTTGGATAGACCTCGCTGGCTCCCGCGGCGAAGTGGATCTCGGCGGCGCGGGCGATCCCAAAGGCGATCCGGGCGGCGTCATCCTCGTTCAGGCGATATCCGACCCGCAGTGAGCCATCGCCGAGCAGCCTGACGCGCCCCCGGGAGTGATCGGCGACCTGCACCCCGATCGAGGCGATGTGGCCGAACTCGAGCATCGCTTCCTGATGGGAGCGCCCGGCGCCCCGCAGCCAGCCGCCTCCGAAGGCGAGCGGGGTGAAGGTCGCCTCCAGCAGCAGCCGCTCCGCCTCCCACTGATCGATGTAGTAGCTCTGCATGACGCCCTCCCAGCCGCGCACCTCCTCCTCGTAGCGGCCGCCGACCCAGCAGGCCGGGTGGATGTGCAGGTTGCGGCCGACCTGAGCACCACCAAGCCCCGAGCGCAGCAGCAGTTCCGGCGTGCCAAACGCACCGCCGGCAACGATCGTCGCCCGCCGCGCACGGACGGTGAAGCGCCGGGGTCTGCCGCTCTGGGCCGGGGCGGTGGGGGTGTGGGCCTCGATACCGATCGCCCTGCCGTCCTCGACAAGCACGCGGTGCGCCTCGACGCCGACCCGCACCCGCGCACCCGCGGCCACCGCCCGGGGCAGGTAGCTGACGTGCATGCCGCGCTTGGCGTCTATTCGGCAGCCGTAGGGGCAGGAGCTGCACTGCACACAGCTGCCCGCGTTGCGCGCGATCGGGCCACCGGAGGCGCCGATCGCGCGCGCCCCCTCCATCGCCAGCTGGCCGTTCCGCCCCATCCGCTCGGGGTCCAGTGGCCTGACCCGGAGGAACTCCTCGGCCTCGGCGTAGTGCGGCTCAAGTTCGTTTGCCCAGCTGAGGCCGTGATCGGTCCGCCAGCTCTCGAGGACCGCGGTGGGCGCGCGGAAGCAGGTGCCAGAATTGATCACCGTCGTGCCGCCGACGATCCGCGCCACCGGGACCGGGATCGGCGGATTTCCCTCGGCGATCGTCAGGCCGGCGTCTCGGTAGATGGTCGAGATCGCCTCCAGGTGATCCTGCGGGTAGGAGTCGCGGTTGTAATGGCCGCCCGCCTCGAGGACGATGACCTCAAGGCCCGCCTCGGCGAGTGAGGCGGCGGCCGAGGCGCCGCCGGCGCCGGAGCCGACGATCACCACGTCGCATTCCTCGCCCTCCCCGACCGGCTCGGTGTCGCCGAGTGACCCGGCGGGCTCGGGCAGCCCCCCCTCGGCCAGCCGACAGCTGGTCTTGATCCCGATTCTCGCCTCGACCTCGGGGACGACGGCGTAGCCGAGTGTCGAGAAGACCTTCGCCATCACAAGCAGCTCGTGGTAGACGCGGAAGCTCGACGCCTCCATGCCCCGCAGGAAATCATCGCGGGCGCCGAGGTCCAGGCGGCTGAAGCGCCACGGGAAGGGCAGCCACTCGAAGGCTCGCAGGGCCAACCTGACCCGCATCAAAACGCGCGGCGAGAGCGAGGTGAGGAACTCGGATATCGGCCCGGAGACCTCGACGTCACGCTCGGCGGCCGGCAGCCCGTCGATGCCGGGCGCCATCGCCTCGCAGATCGCGCTGAGCGTGCGCTGCTCGGCGGCGGAGAGCCCCGGCGCGCTCTTTCAGCCGGGCTTCGGCGGGCGGTCGACGCGCCCGATCAGCGAGTACAGCCAGAGGGCGATGAGGACCAGCGATCCATCGACGAGGAAGTTGAGCAGGTAGATGAAGACGTGTTCGTCAAACAGATAGAAACCGAGCGCCGCCAGCGAGGAGGCGCTCTTGCCCGCCGCGAGCAGCAGCAGCAGAGACCTGTAGCGCAGCACGTCGCTCTGGGCGATCAGGCAGAGGCCGGCGATCACCACCATGTAGGAGAAGCCGAGGGCCAGCCAGAGGTCCTCGGTTCCGTGTGGAGCCCGCACGAAGCCGCCGAGGTCATCACCGAGGTCTGAGATCACGTCCAGGACACCGTTCGGGGTCGCGATGAAGAGGATGCCCACGAGCGCGAAGCTGAGGCCGAGGATCCGCAGGCTGAGGACGGCGAAGCTCTCCGCTTTGTTCCCGCGCATCGGCGCGCACTCTAACTGGCCGGACAGCCAGGCGACACCCAGCCGGCCGCCACCTACAATCACCGCCGTGATCGACAGGGCGCAGGTGCTGTACGTCGCTGGACTTGCCCGACTGCGGCTCGATGAGGAGGAGCTGGAGCGGATGGCGGGCGAGCTGTCCGGCATCCTCGAGCACGTCGACCGGATCGCCGCCCTTGACCTCGAGGGGGTGGAGCCGACCGCGCACGTCCTCGCTCTGCAGAACGTCCTGCGCCCGGACCGGCCGCGGCCCAGCTGGCCCCGCGAGGCGATCCTCGCGCAGGCACCGGACGCCGTTCAGGGTGCCTTCCGTGTCCCGTCTCCGCAGGCTGAATGAGCGAACCAGCCCATGTCTGAACTTCTGCAGCTCGGTGTCGCCGAGGCGTCGCGGCGAATCGCGGCCGGCGAGATCTCTGGGTCCGAGTACGCCGCCGCCTGGCGCGCGGCGGCCGCCGCCGATCAGATCAACGCCTACCTCTGGCGCGCTGAGGATCCCGCCGGCGCCGATCAGGGCCCGCTGGCGGGAATCCCGGTCGCGGTCAAGGACATCTTCTGCACCGAGGGTGTGCCGACCACCGCCGGCTCGCGGATGCTCGCCACCTACGCGCCGCCCTACACGGCGACCGCCGTGCGCCGCCTGCGAGAGGCGGGTGCCGGAGTGCTCGGCAAGACGAATATGGACGAGTTCGCGATGGGCTCCTCGAACGAGAACTCAGCCTTCGGGCCGGTGCTCAACCCCTGGGATCGCGGCCGCGTCCCGGGCGGTTCCTCGGGCGGCTCGGCGGCGGTCGTCGCCGCCGGCCTTGCCCCCTGCGCGATCGGCACCGATACCGGCGGCTCGATCCGCCAGCCGGCCGCCCTCTGCGGGATCGTGGGCCTGAAGCCGACCTACGGGGCGATCTCCCGTTACGGGATGATCGCCTTTGCCTCCTCGCTTGACCAGTGCGGTCCGCTGACCCGCGACGTCACCGACGCGGCTCTGCTGTTGGCCGCGATGGAGGGCCGTGATCCCTGCGACTCGACCTCGGTGGGCATCGCGGGCGGCATCCGTGCTCCGAGCCGCGAGGACCTCGCCGGCCTGCGCTTCGGCGTCCCCACGGAGCTCTCCGAGGATTCAGTCGCGCCCGGCGTGCGGGCTGTCTTTGAGGCGACCCTGAAGCGGATCGAGGAGCTCGGCGGCGAGCTCGCCGAGGTATCGCTGCCCCACGCCGAGCACGGAATCTCCGCCTATTACGTGATCGCCCCGGCCGAGGCCTCCTCCAACTTGGGGCGCTATGACGGGGTTCGCTACGGGCTGCGGGCGGATGTCGAGGGCGATTTGGTCGAGATGTATGAGCGCACCCGGGCGGAGGGCTTTGGCGCCGAGGTCAAGCGCCGGATCATGCTCGGCACCTACGCGCTCTCCTCCGGCTACTACGAGGCCTACTACGGCAAGGCGCAGCGGGTCCGGACGAAGATCGCCGGGGACTATCAGGCCGCCTTCGAGAAGCTCGATTTCGTCGTCACCCCGACCTCGCCCACGGTGGCCTTCGAGCTCGGCGAGAAGTCCGAGGACCCGCTGGCGATGTATATGAACGATTTCTTCACCGTGCCGATGCCGCTCGCCGGCATCCCGGCGATCTCGATTCCGGCCGGGCTGGCCGAGCCCGAGGGTGGAGGACCGAGGCTCCCGGTTGGCTTCCAGATCGCGGCCCCAGCCTTCGCCGAGCAGGTTCTCCTGGAGGCGGCCTTCGCGCTGGAGCAGGCGATCGGCTTCGAGGCCGAGGTCGGAGGAGGGTTGCCCTACCGCCCCGGAGGCGAGGATGACTGAGCTGGAGTCGGTGATCGGCCTCGAGATCCACGTCCAGCTCTCGACCAGGACCAAGATGTTCTGCGGCTGCGAGCTCTCCTTCGGGGATGAGCCGAACATCCACACCTGCCCGATCTGCATGGCGCATCCGGGCGTCCTTCCGGTTGCCAATCAGGAGGCGATTCGCTATGCGCTGAAGATCGGCCTGGCGCTCGGTTGCGAGATCGCGCCGCGCTCGATCTTCCACCGCAAGAACTATTTCTATCCGGACAACCCGAAGGCCTACCAGATCAGCCAGTACGACATCCCGATCTGCGCCGGCGGTCGCCTGGGAGCGGTCCGCATCCACCGCGCCCACCTCGAGGAGGACGCGGCGAAGACGGTCCACCTCGGCCACAGCGGCCGGATCCACGGCTCCGACACCTCGCTGATCGACTTCAACCGCGGCGGCACTCCCCTGGTCGAGATCGTCACCGAGCCCGACCTGCGCTCCGCCGCCGAGGCGGCGAGCTGGGCGCGGTTGCTGCGTGAGACGGTGCGCCAGCTCGGCGTCTCCGACGTCAACATGGAGGAGGGCAGCCTGCGGGTCGATGCCAACGTCTCGGTGCGGCCGCTCGGCAGCGGGGAGCTCGGCACCAAGACGGAGCTGAAGAACATGAACAGCTTTCGATTCCTCGAGCGCGGCATCGAGGCCGAGCTGGTGCGCCAGCGCGGCCTTATCGAGGCGGGCGGCGCGGTGGAGCAGGAGACCCTGCACTTCGACCCGGTCAGCGGCAGCCTCACCTCGCTGCGCTCCAAGGAGGAGGTCCACGACTACCGCTACTTCCCCGAGCCGGACCTGGTGCCACTGGTGCCGAGTGAGGAGATGATCCGCGAGGCACGCGAGTCGCTGCCCGAGCTACCGGAAGCGCGCGCGCGGCGTTACCGGGAGGAGCTCGGCCTCGCCGATGACGCTGCGACGTTGCTTGCGGGCGACCCGGCGAGGGCCGACTACTTCGAGCGCGCCGCCGCCGCCGCACCTGGGGTCGAGCCAAAGACGGTCGCCAACTGGGTCACCGGTGAGCTGGCCGCGGCTCTGCGAAACGCCGCTGGGGAGGCGGGCGCCGCCGAGTCCAGAGTCCAGGCGGGCGCTCTGGGGACCCTGGTCACGATGGTCTCCGAGAAGCGGATCTCCCACGCCGCCGGCAGGACCGTGCTGGTCGCACTGGTCCAGGAGGGGGGCGAGCCCGAGGCGATCGTCGCCCGCGAGGGGCTCGCCTCGATCGCCGCCGAGAGCGGTGAGCTGGAGGCGATCGTCGCGGCGGCAATCGAGGCCGAGCCGGACGCCGCCGCGAAGGTTCGCGAGGGCAACGCCAGGGCGATCGGCGTGATCGTCGGTCGCGTGATGCGCGAGACCAAGGGCCGCGCCGAGGGCGGCGAGGTGAACCGGCTGATCAAGGAGCAGCTCAAGACCTTGTAACAGACTGTTACAAGGTGTTACCGTGGCCGTATGGCCTGGAATGTCGTCATCGCCGGTGGTGGATTCGGAGGGGCGATGGCGGCGCGCGAGCTGGAGCGGGTCATGCCCAGGCAGTCGGCGCGACTGATCCTCGTCAACGAGGTCAACTTCATGCTCTATACGCCCTTCCTGCCGGAGGCGGCGGCGGGAACCCTGGAGCCACGCCACGTGGTGACGCCGCTGCGCGAGATTCTCAAGCGCACCTACCTGCGGCTCGGATCGGTCGTCGGCCACGACCCCAGCGCTCGCACGATCGTGCTCCGGACTCGCGAGGGCGAGCGGGAGGAGCTGCCCTACGACAAGCTGCTGCTGGCGCTGGGCTCGGTCTCGCGGGTGCTGCCGATTCCGGGGCTCGCCGAGCACGCGGTCGGTTTCAAGAGCCTCGCCGATGCGATCTGGCTGCGCAACCACGTCCTCGAGACGCTCGAGGCGGCAAACGCCACCGATGATGCTGCCCGTCGCGACGAACTGCTCACCTACGTCTTCGTCGGCGGCGGCTACGCCGGGCTCGAGGCGCTCGCCGAGTTGCAGGACTTCGCCGTGGATGCGATCGAGAGCTACCCGCGGGCGCGCCTGCACGGGATGCGCTGGGTGCTGGTCGAGGCGGCCGATCGGGTGCTGCCGGAGATCGACGCCGAGCTCGCCGAGTACGCCCTGCGAGAGCTGCGCGGACGCGGGATCGACATCCGGCTGGGGACGACGCTTGAGGAGGTGAGCGCGGACGCCGCGCGCCTCTCAACGGGTGAGACGCTGGCCTCGCGGACGGTCGTCTGGACGGCCGGCGTCGTCCCCAGCCCAAGCCTGCGCGAGCTCTCGGTGCCGCTCGATGATCGCGGTCGGGTACCCGTCGATGAGCGTCTGCGGGTGCTGGGGATGGACTCGGTCTGGGCGATCGGCGACTGCGCGGCGGCACCGGACCCCCGTGGAGGCAGCTGCCCGCCGACCGCCCAGCACGCGGTTCGCCAGGCTCCGGTCGCGGCGCGCAACATCGCCGCCGAGCTGGGAGTTGGCGAGGCGACCGCGTTCGATTACCGGGGTGACGCTGCCTTCGTCAACCTCGGCCGCTACAAGGCTGTCGGCCGGATCGGTCATCGCACCTTTCGCGGCTTCCCGGCCTGGTGGCTTGCGCGCAGCTACCACATGAGCCAGATTCCCGGGGCGGCGCGCAAGGCGCGCGCGGTGATCGATTGGACTGCCAGCCTGCCCTTCAAGCGCGACCTGGCCGAGGTCGGTTCGATCGGGCACCCGGAGCGCCTTGACGCCAGAATGAGCGCATGGGATTCGAGTACCCCCTCATCGCCGCCCTCTTCGGGCTAGCCACGGGGATCGTCGCGCGCGGCAAGGGCAGCTCCTTTTGGATCTGGTTCCTGGTCGGCGCGGTGCTGCCCGTGCTCGGCCTGATCGCGGTGATCCTCTATCGCTATGAGAAGGACGAACCCGAACGCCAGTGCCCGAACTGCCGCAAGGCCCTGAAACTCTACGTCCAGGTTTGCCCGCGCTGCGGCACCGACCTCTACCTACCCGACCCGGCCGAGGTGCGCCACCCGGGCGTGCGCTGATCAGCGCAACCAGGTGCGGACGATCGCATTGGCAAAGCCGACCCCGTAGCGGACCACCGCCGGCTTCTTCGAGTGACCGTGCAGCCGCTGCTCGACCGTGATCGGCACCTCCCGGGCCGGGATGCCGCGCTTGATCGCCTCGATCATGAACTCCGAGGTGTGAAACTGCTCCTGGCGCAGGACCAGCTGGGGCAGAATCGTCGTGCGGACCGCCCGGTAGCCATTCGAGCAATCGGTCACGTGAGTGCGGGTGATTAAGGACACCAGCCGGTTGAAAAAGACGATCCCAAGTTCACGAGCTAGGTGGTTGTGCTCGGCGTGCCCGAGGACGCGCGAGCCGTGGGCGACGTCGACTTCGCCGCTGAGGACCGGCTCGACCAGCCGCTCCATCTCCGCCGGCAGGTGCTGGCCGTCCGCGTCAAGGGTGACGACCACCTCGGCGCCAGCTTCGACCATCAGTCGGTAGCCGGTGCGCAGCGCGGCGCCGCCGCCACGGTTGATCAGCTGCCGGGCGACGCTGGCGCCGTGGGCGCTGGCGATGTCCCCGGTCCCGTCGCGGGAGCCGTCGTCGACGACCAGCACCGCGGTCGGTACCCCACAGACCTCCTCCGGGATTCGGTCGAGGACATGGCCGATGTTCTCCGCCTCGTTGTAGGCGGGGATCAGGACCGCAACCCTGCCGCGGAAGCGCTCCGCCAGGCCGGCCTGGCGGAACTCCTCCCAGGCGAGCCCCTCGAGTACGGCCGAGAGCTGGCGCGAGTTGCGGGCCGCCTGCGAGAGCGCGCGCAAGATCAGCAGGAAGAGGACGAAGATCGCAAAAACCGCGAGGCCGAGGATGCGGCCGCCGTTGCCCTTTTCGAAGGAGAAGGCCGAGAGCAGCTTGTCGGTGATTTCGGTGCCCGAGACGAGAGCCAGCCCGAGACCGGTGGCGAGCAGGATGAGGACGTCGGCGTTTCGCAGCGAGTGGCGACGCAGCAGGGCGTAGGCGACCAGGGCGACCGCGATCGCCAGGCCGGCGGCCCGCAGGGCCGTCAGTTCGGCGGGGAAGATGCCGGCGAGGGCGACCATGGACCGCTGGAGGATAGGGCGCGGGCGGCCGTCGTCAGGGCGGCGGCGACGAGCGGAAACGCGAGTGTCATCAGCACCTCGTTGCGACGCGGCGCGGCCAGGGTCAGCGCCCCGACCGCGGTTACGATCGCGATCGGGGCCCCGATCACGACCAGTTCCCACCAGCGACGGCGCAGGGCGAGGACCGCCAGCCCGGCGAGCCCCAGCACCACGAGCAGAATCTGGATGCCGCGCCCGAGCGTCGAGCTCATCGCTTCGGCGATCCCGCTGCTCCACATGCGCCCCACCTTGCGAGCCGTCATCGCCAGATAGCCGAGCGGGTCTTCGCCGAAGTACTTGGAGAAGTCTTCCTTGCCGACCTTGCCCAGCGCCTGGTCGCGCGGCAGTTCGGGGTGGCGGGCCGCGACACGGTTAAACAGTGGCACCGGGTTGACTTCTTCGAGCGCCTCTGAGTTGGGCGGCAGGCTGCGGTGCTCATAGCGTTCCAGCAGCAGCGCCTTGACCCGCTGGTATTCGCCGTCGGCGGGCAGGTAGGTACCGACGTAGAGCGCCTTGCCCCCGCCGGTGCTGATCGTCACGGCGCGGTCCAGGACGACGATGTTACGCACCGTCCAGGGAACGATCGGGACCGCCATGCCGACGATCAGGACGGCGGTCGCCGCGACCCCGGGCCGCCAGCCCCCGGCACGCCAGGCCCACAGCAGGGCGAGCAGGGCAAAGAAGGCGCCGACGGCCAGGTACTCGGGCCGCGCCATCGCCGTAATCCCAAAGAGAAGGCCGGGCACCAGCCAGACCCAGTAGCCGCTGGCCGCCCCTCTCTCGCTTGCCCAGAAGAAGGCCAGGATCCCCGCCGGCAGCGTCGCCATCGCCAGCGGCTCGCTGTAGAGGGCGCCGACGGTATGGATGAAGGGTGGATAGACGGCGACCCCGAAGGCGGCGAGCAGGCCGGCGGGCGCCCCGGCGATCCGCCGCCCGAGCAAGTAGACGAGGACGATCGTCGCCATTCCCAGCAGCAGCTCGACGATCCGTGCCGTTCCTTCCCTGGCGCCGCCGGTCGCATAGAAGGCGGCGGCGTAGAGCAGCGGCGCCCCCGGCGACCAGTCGCTGGCGTCTTCGAATTTGGGGCTGCCGTAGCTGCCTTCGGTGTAGAGCGACTTGGAGAGCGCGTAGTAGGCGTGGGCGTCGTCGCCGGGGCGCCCGAGCGGCACCAGCACCCGGTAGGCGCGCAGCCCGAATCCGAGCACGAGGATTGCCGCAAGGACGATCAGCGTCACCCGCCCGTGTCGCTCCGGCAGCGCCCGGAGCCGGCTCTTCAGCGCGCCCATCGTCGCGCCAGGCTATCCCGCGCCGCGGCCAGGGCAACGCCGGCGAGGGCCGCGAGCAGCGGTAGCACGACCAGCTCGCGGCGGGGCGAGGCGATCAGCAGGGCCCCGACCGCGGTCATGTAGAGCAGCACGAGCCCACAGAGGGCGGCCTCGGGCCAGCGGCGCCGGCCGATCAGCACGGCCAGCCCGGCCAGCGCCAGGGCGCAGAGCCCCAGCTGCAGCGTCCGCCATGGCTGCTGATCCATCACCGAGCGCGCCGGTTCGCTCCAGGTTTCCCAGGCCTTGCCGGCGAGCATTCCGGCAAAGCGCAGCGGTTCCTCGCTGAGGTCGTATTCAAGGTCCGAACGCCCCAGGCGCCCGAGCGCGGCATCTGTTTCCAGGCCCGGGTAGCTCTCGGCCGCGACCCTGGCGAGCACGCGCTCGAGCACGAAGCGGTGCGGGTTATCGAGCGCCCCGCCGCGTTCGAGGCGGGCGCGCAGTGCCGGGCGTTCGTCGAGCAGCGCTTCGCGCAGCCTCGGACCGTTGCCCTCGGCGCCCAGATAGGTGCCGATGTAGAGGGCCTTGCCACCACCGCTGGAGACGGGCACGAGGCGTTCGAGGACAATCGCGTTGCGGATGCTCCAGGGCGCCAGGACGAGCAGCGTGGCAAGCAGCGAGACCGCGGCCGACGCCAGTCTGGCGCCGATCTGCTCACGCGGTGCCCGCGGCTCGCGATTTCGGCCGAGCGGCAAAAACAGCGAACCCAACGGCAAGAGCAGGGCGATAACCAGATACTCGGGCCGGACCATCGTCAGCGCCCCGAGCAGGATCCCCGTCAGGGCCCAGCGCCCGAGGCCGCCGGAATCCAGCGCTCGCAGAAAGGCGAGCAGCGATCCGGCAAGCAGGGTCGCCGCAAGCGGCTCGCTCAGCAGCAGCGCCTGGTACTGGAGAAGCGCCGGGTAGACGGCGATCGCCGCCGCCCCGAGGAGCCCCGCAGGACTCCCCGAGAGACGCACCCCGAGCAGGTAGGTGAGCGGTACGGCCGCGGCGCCGATCAGGGCCAGCAGGACGAGCGCGAGGGTCAGGTGCCGGCCGCCGCTCAGCCAGAAGACGGCCGCGGTCAGCCACGGCAGGCCCGGCGCGTAGGCGCTCGCCGGCTGCACCTCGTGAGCCGCGCCAGGCGCGCGAGCGTCGAAGGAGCCGTGCTGGGAGAGGTTCTCGGCGATCCTCGTGTAGGCGACCGCGTCGGGCGGTGCTGAGTAGGGCTGCTTGACCGCGTAACCGATGCGCAGGCCGAGGCCGGCCAGCGTCAGCGCGGCGAGGATCGCCAGGGTTGCCGTTTTTCCCCCGCGTTGCGGCCGTTCCACGCCGCGATGCTACGCGCGCACCCGGTCCCCGGTCCGTTACGCTCCCGCGCCTATGAGAGTCCTGATCCTCGGCGGCGACGGCTACCTCGGGTGGCCCACGGCCCTCAGGTTCTCGGCCCGCGGCCACGAGGTCACGGTCCTCGACAACTTCATCCGGCGCCGCTGGGTCGAGAGTGTCGGCAGCGACTCCCTGACCCCGATCCTCCGGTTGGAGGAGCGGGTGGCCGCCTGGCGCGAGACATCCGGCAACGAGATCCGGATCTTCACCGGGTCGGTCGAGGACGGCGAGATGTTGGAATCGGTGGTCGCCGAGACCCACCCCGAGGCGGTCGTCCACTACGGACAGCAGGCCTCTGCGCCCTACTCGATGGCCTCGCGCGAGCAGGCGACCGAGACCCAGCAGGCGAACGTGATCGGCAATCTCAACCTGCTGTTCGCGATTCGCGACCACGCGCCCGAGTGCCATCTGGTCAAGCTCGGGACGATGGGGGAGTACGGCCAGCCGAACATCGATATCGAGGAGGGCTACATCCGGATCGAGCACAAGGGCCGCAGCGACACGCTGCCCTTCCCGAAGCTGCCGGCTTCGCTTTACCACTGCTCGAAGGTCCACGACTCGACCAATATCCATTTCGCCTGCCGCACCTGGGGACTGCGCGCCACCGACCTCAACCAGGGCGTCGTCTATGGCGTCGAGACCGAGGAGACCGAGGGTGAGGAGCGCCTGATAACCCGCTTTGACTACGACGAGGTGTTCGGCACCGTCCTCAACCGGTTCTGTCTGCAGGCGGTGATCGGCCATCCGCTGACCGTCTACGGAAGCGGCGGCCAGACGCGCGGGTTCCTCAACATCCGCGACACGCTGCGCTGCGTGGAGCTCGCCGTCGCCAACCCGGCGCAGGCCGGCGAGTTCCGGGTCTTCAACCAGTTCACCGAGCAGTTCTCCGTGATCGATCTCGCGCACCTGGTCCGGTTCTCGGCCGCGCACCTGGGCTATGAGGTGGAGATCCGCCACCTCGACAACCCCAGGGTCGAGAAGGAAGAGCACTACTACAACGCGATTCACACCAAGCTGCTCGACCTGGGCCTCGAGCCGACGCTGCTTGAGGAGGAGCTGGTGGAGTCGATGCTGCACGCGATCGAGCGCTACAAGGACCGCGCGATCGAGGCTGCAATCGACCCGCGGACCCGCTGGAACCCGGCAAAATCACCTGCTCGCAGCGCTTAGCGCCGCTGCTAGCATCGCTGGTCCGATGAAGCGCGAGGTCTGGTGATGAGAGCTGCGGATGCGTTGATGGAGAGCCTCAAGGCCGAGGGTGTCAAAGACATCTTCGGGATCCCGGGCGGCGCGAACCTGCCGACCTACGACGCCCTGGTCGATGCCGGCATCCGCCACATCCAGGTCCGCCATGAGCAGGGGGGAGGGCACGCCGCCGAGGGTTACGCCAAGGCGTCGGGCAAAGTCGGGGTCGCCTTCGCGACCTCCGGCCCCGGCGCCACGAACCTGGTCACCGCGATCGCCGACGCGATGATGGACTCGGTGCCGACCGTCTTCGTCACGGGCCAGGTCCGCACCGAGCTGATCGGCACCGACGGCTTCCAGGAGGCGGACATCCTCGGGGCGACGCTGCCCTTCGTCAAGCACTCCTTCCAGGTGACCGACCCGCGGCAGATCCCCGAGTACGTTCACGAGGCCTTCCACGTCGCCTCGACCGGCCGCCCGGGGCCCGTCCTGCTCGACATCCCGCAGGACCTCTCACGTGCCGACATCGACTATGAGCCGCGCAGCGAGCCGGTCGAGCTGGCCGGCTACAAGCCCGCGACCGCGGGCAACATAAAGCAGGTGCGGATCGCCGCAAAAGCGCTCGCCAACGCGCGCCGGCCGATCCTCTACACGGGCGGTGGCGTGATCAACGGCAACGCATCCGAGGAGCTGCGCGAGCTGGCCGCCTGTGACCGCTTCCCGGTCACCTCGACGCTGATGGGCCTCGGTGCGATCCCGGCCTCCGATGAGAACTGGCTGGGAATGCTCGGTATGCACGGGACCGTTACCGCCAACCTGGCGATGGACAGCGCCGATTTGATCGTCGCGATCGGTGCCCGCTTTGACGATCGCATCACGGGCAAGCTCGACGAGTTCGCGCCGCACGCGAAATTCATCCACATCGATATCGATCCGGCGGAGATCTCAAAGAACGTCGGTGCCCACATCCCGATCGTCGGAGATGTCAAGCAGGTGCTGCCCGAGCTGACCCGGGAGTACCGGGCCCTGCAGACCGACGCCTCTCGCCTGGATGGCTGGTGGAGGCAGATCACCGCCTGGCAGGAGGAGCATCCGCTGCGCTATGAGCCGGGCAAGGACGGCGAGATCAAGCCGCAGTTCATGATCGAGGCAATGCACCGTGCGACCGCAGGAGAGGCGATCATCACCTCCGACGTCGGCCAACACCAGATGTGGGCCGCCCAGTACTACGGTTTCGAGAAGCCAAGACACTGGATCAACTCGGGCGGCCTCGGGACGATGGGCTTTGGGCTGCCGGCGGCGGTCGGCGCCAAGGTCGCCCGGCCCGAGGAGCAGGTCGTCTGCCTGGCCGGCGACGGCAGCCTGATCATGAACTGCCAGGAGTTCGCGACGTGTGTCACCGAAGAGATTCCGGTGAAGGTCTTCCTGATGAACAACGGCTACATGGGGATGGTGCGCCAGTGGCAGGAGCTCTTCTGGGACCGTCGCTACAGCTCCGTCGCGATGGGCTCCAGCCCCGATTGGGTGAAGCTCGCCGAGGCCTTCGGCGCCACCGGGATGCGCTGCGAGAATTCTGATGATCTCGAGGAGACGATGGCCAGGGCGCTTGATACCGAGGGACCCGTGCTGCTCGACGTGCGCGTCGCTCCTGAGGAGAACTGCTACCCGATGATCCCGCCCGGCCAGGCGGCCCGCGACATGGTCGAGGCTCCCGAGGGGGTGCGCTGATGGAGGCCGGCACGCCGCAGCTGGTCAAGCTCGAGGACCTGCACGTTCCCGGCCAGCTGAGCGGGCGCAAGCACATCCTCTCAATCATGGTCGAGAACAAGCCGGGCGTCCTGGCGCGGATCGCGGGCCTCTTCTCGCGGCGCGGCTTCAACATCGACACCCTCGCCGTCGGCCCGACCGACGATCCCAGCATCTCGCGGATCACGCTGACGCTCGACGGCGCCGTGCACCCGATCGACCAGGTGACCAAGCAGCTTCACAAGCTCGTCAACGTGCTGAAGATCCGCGATATGGAGCCCGAGGAGACGGTCGCTCGCGAGATGGCGATGTTCAGGGTCTCCGCCGCGGTGGAGAACAGAGCCGAGATCATCCAGTTCGCGGAGATCTTCCGGGCGAAGATCGTCGACGTCGCGCGCCGCACGATGACGATCGAGGTGACCGGGTCCGCCGAGAAGATCGAGGCCTTCGAGCGGATGGTTCGCCCGCACGGTCTTATCGAGATGGTCCGCACCGGCGAGATCGCCATTGCCCGCGGCGCTGAGTGAGGCATTCCGCGATCTCCTGACGCCGGCGCTGGAGGGCGCCGCGGGGCGCCCGCACCGGACCCTGGTCAGCGCCACCCTCGAGGCGGAGATCGAGGACCCCTGTGCTGTGGTCTTCGCCTCGCGGCTCGCCTCGGACCGCTGGTTCTGCTGGGAGCAGCCCGACCGCGGCTTTGCCCTGGCGGCGCTGGGCGTCGCCCACGAGGCCACCTCACGCGGACCCGAGCGCTTCGGCGAGGTCGCCCGGGAGTGCTTTGCCACCGCCGCGGAGGCGCTCGTCTCGGCGCCGCCGCGGCTGCCCGCCGGGGCGGGAGCGGTTTGGACCGGGGGCTTTGCCTTCGAGGCTCAGGGCGGCGCAAGTCCCGCCTGGTCCTCGCTGCCCCCGGCCTCGCTGGTCCTGCCCGAGCTCTCGATCTGTGCCTCGGGCGGCCGTGCGTTTCTGACCGTAAACGCGCTGCTTACCCCGGGCGCCGATCCGCGCGGCGTGCAGGCCGCGCTTGAGGCGCGCCTTGCCTCGCTGCGCCCGGAGAGGTTGCCACTGCTCGACCCGCACCCGACCGCGCGGGCGGAGATCCACAGCGCCAGGGCGCCCGCCGATTTCGAAAGAACCGTCGCCGAGGCGACCCGGCGGATCGACGGCGGGGCGCTGCGCAAGGTCGTCCTCGCCCGCGAGGTGATCGCCAGTGCCCCCGCGGCCCACGATCCGGCGGCGGTCTTCGGGGCGATGCGCGAGCAGTTCGGCTCGTGCTTTTGCTTTTGCTGCGGAACACCGCAGGCGGCCTTCATCGGTGCCAGCCCGGAGCTGCTCGTGCGTCGCTCAGGGGCCAGCGTTTCGAGCGTCGCCCTGGCCGGCTCGACCCGCCGCAGCTCCGATCCCGCTGTCGATGACCACCTCGGCGAGCAGCTGCTGCGAAGCGATAAGAACCGCCGCGAGCAGCGGATCGTCAGCGAGCGGATCGTCCGCACGCTGCGCCCCCACGCGGTCTGGGTTGAGGCCGCCGCTGAGCCGGAGGTGATCAAGGTGGCGAACATTCAGCACCTGGGGACGCCGGTGATCGCCCAGCTGGCCGAACCGCGCTCGGCGGTCGAGCTGGCGGGTCTTTTGCACCCGACGCCGGCGGTTGGCGGTGAGCCGCGCGAGGAGGCGGCGGCGACGATCGCCGAGCTCGAGGGCATGGACCGCGGCTGGTACGCCGGCCCGGTGGGTTGGATGGACGCGGCCGAGGACGGTGAGTTCTGCGTCGCCCTGCGCAGCGGCCTGCTGCGCGACCGCGACGCCCACCTCTACGCCGGAGTCGGCGTCGTCGCGGGCTCTGATCCCGAGGCGGAGCTGGAGGAGACCGAGATCAAGCTGCAGGCGCTGCTGCCGCTCGTGGCCGAATAAGCCGGTCGCCGGGACCGGGGGTCGTGCGCCCCGGGCCGCTGGTTTTGATCTGCTGCTTCGGCGCCCCTCCGCGGCGGCGACTCGATCGTCGAGCCCAACGCCCACGGCGGCGCCCGACAGTCGTCCTTAAGGCGGATCGCCAAGCGCCCTATACGGTGCCAGCTGGCGGCCAGGGCGCAGACGCGGGGCCGGGGCGATCCTCCGCTGAGGATGGCGGGTTACCGTAAACACATGTCTCGATTGATCTCGATCTTGATCGCAGCAATTGCTCTTCTTGCCCTGAGCGCGGCCGGGGCTTCAGCGGCGACCCGCTACGCGGCACCCGGCGGCATGACCTCTGGCACCTGCGAAAACCCCGGAGAACCCTGCACGATCTACGCCGCGGCGGACGCGAACGCCGCGGGCATCCAGGCGGGGGATGAGGTGGTGTTGGCGCCCGGCGAATACAGCGATTCCGCCGGTGATTTGGGACCCTCGGAATTCGTCCAGCTCGCCCCGGCGATCAGGGTCCACGGGGAAGCGGGCGCGCCGCGGCCGAAGATCGTCCTCGAAGGCTCCAGCGCGCTGCGCGGAGCCCTGATCGTCGAAGAAGGCGACACCCTCTCGCACCTCGAAATCGTCACCTCGGTGGCACGTTCGAACATCGAAGTCGAGAATGGCCTCGTCGAAGACCTGATCGCCCGCAACGGCTCGGCGACGCAGTCGATCGCCTGCGTGCAGGTCGCGGGCACGATCCGCAACAGCGCCTGTCTGACCAGCGCCCCCGAATCGGTGGCGCTGGGGGAGAGCACCGCCACCGCGCTGAGCTCGACGGCGACGCTGCGCAACGTCACCGCGATCGACACCGGTAGCGGCGGCGTCGGGCTCTCCTACAAGGTCTTCGGCTCCGGTGGCGTCTCGGTCGACGGCAAATCGGTGATCGCCGAGGGCCGACTGAAGGACGTGCTTGCCGCAGCCCGGGAATTCTCGGGCTCCGTTGGTCAGGTCGCTGTGGCGCTCGCCCACTCCGACTTTGACTCGACCGAAGCCAGCGCCGATCCCGGCGGCAGCGCCTCGGTCACGGCCGCGGGAACCGACGGCAACGTCGAAGCGCCGCCGCTGCTCGGGGCCGACGGCTATCACGAGCTCAGCGGATCGCCGACGATCGACGCCGGTGAAACCGACGTTTCCAGCGCCAGCACCGATATCGATGGCCAGGCGCGGGCGATCGGCAAACCCGACATCGGCGCCGATGAGTACATCCACCCGATCTCGCTGGCGCTGGCCTGCACTCCAGAAGAGGTGATCCTCACCCAGGCCCTGCCCACGGGCGGAACCACCTGCCGGGTGACGGTGACCGACGAGACCGAAACTCCGCTTCCATTCGCCGGCGAGGTCGACTTCTCCGCCACCGGCAGCGGCGCCTTTGAAGCGAACAGCTGCTCGCTCCCGGCGAGCTCTGAAGCGAGCACCGGCTGCCAGGTCAACTACCTGCTGAAACCGGGCAGCCTCGGCGCCCACCAGATCAGCGCCAACTTCGCCGGTGACGCCGATCACGAAGGCGGCCAGGGGAACGCCTCGGTGAGGGTCACCGAACTGCCCCCCGAAGTCTGCCCGGCTTCCTCCTCCTCCTGTCGGGAACTCGGCCCTCCGGCGAGGCCGGCGCTGCTCATCGAAATCGGGGTGAGGCCTGCGAAGAAGACCGCCAAGCGTCTCGTCCGCTTCACCTTCAGCGCCAGTCCCAACGGCGCCAGCTTCGAATGCAAGCTCGACAAGGGGCCGTTCAGGTCCTGCCGTTCGCCCTATAGGCAAAAGGTGAGGCCGGGGCGCCATCGCTTCTCGCTGCGGGCCGCTGACGGTGAGGGCTCCTCGAGCACGACGAGCTACAGCTGGCGGGTGCTCAGGCGAGGGCCTCGCTGACGGCTGCCGCCAGGCGACGGTGCTCGGCGACGCTGGCCCGACGCTCGACGAGGACCTCGATCAGACCGCTGCCGGCGGCGAGTATCCCGGGCAGCTCGGTGAGATCCTCGAGGGGCCGGTAGGGGAGGCCAAAGAGCGCCGCCGCGCGCCTAACATCCAACCCCCGGGGGGTGCCGAGCAGCGTCTCGAACTCCTCATCTCTGAGTGCCTGGGCCTGGGGCAAGAATTGAAAGATGCCACCGCCGTCGTTATCGATCACCACGATGCGCACCGGCGTCTCGAGCTCGCGAAGCGCGGCGAGGCCGCCGATATCGTGCAGCAGCCCGAGGTCGCCGGTGAGGATCGTCGTCGGCCGTCCCGACGCGGCGGCCGCACCGATCCCCGAGGAGATGAGCCCGTCGATCCCGTTGGCACCGCGATTGCAGAGGAAGAGCGCATCGGCCTCAGCGCAGGCCAGGAAAGCCTCCTGGTCGCGGATCGGCATGCTCGAGGCCGTGTAGATCAGATCCCCGTCGCGGTGGGCGCCGCCCAGGGCCCGATGCAGGGCCGGCTCGCTGAGCGGCGCCGCGTCGACCAGCGCCGCATCGAGCGCCGCGGTCGCGGCCCGCTCGGCGCTGAGCCAGGATGCGAGTGCCCCGTGGTCCCCGCCCCCGACCCTGGTCGCCCAGCCGGCCGCCAGCTCGACCGGGTCAGCGCGCAGCAGCGCCGCGGCGCGCCGGCTCGGCTCGTTCCAGCCGCCGAGCGGGTCGACGAGGAGCTGATCGGCGCCGCTTGAGGCGAGCCAGGCGCGCAACGGCTTGCTGGTCGGCAGCTCGCCGAAGCGCAGGACGAGGTCGGGCCGCATCCGCTCCGCGAAGCCCCGGTCGCGCAGCAAGAGGTCATAGGTGGAGATCACCTGCGAGCGATCATGCGGGCCGCAGCGCAGCTGCGAGGTCGGCTCGGCGAGGATCGGGAGCCCGGCGGCGGTGGCCAGGTGGGCGAGGGGCTCGCGCAGCTCGGGGTCGAGCTGGCGCCCGGCGATGATCACCCCGGAGCTCGACTGATCGATGTGCCTGGCGACCTCCTCGAGCAGGAACTCGGTCGGCTCCCGGTTATAACTCGTTACCGCGGTCAGCGGCCGGCCGGTCCGCCCCTCGAGGGCCAGCGGCTCGGTTGCCGTGACCGCACCCTGCACCGGGACCGGCGCCAGCGGCTCGCGCCAGGAGAGATTCAGGTGCACCGGCCCGGGTCGTGCGTCCCCGCGGGCGGCGGCGAAGGCTCGGCAGGCGAGCGAGCGATAGTGAAGCAGGCCCTCGTCGTCGGCCCGGTGGGTGCCGACCTCGCAGAACCAGCGCACCGCCGAGCCGTAGAGGCCGATCTGGTCGATCGTCTGGCCGGCGCCGATCCCACGCAGCTCCGGCGGGCGATCGGCGCTCAGCGCGATCAGCGGCACGGCCGACTCGTCGGCCTCGCAGATCGCGGGGTGCAGGTTTGCCGCAGCGGTCCCCGAGGTGCAGAGGATCGCGACCGGAAGGCCGCTGGCCTGCGCCGCACCGAGGGCCAGGAAGGCCGCCGAGCGCTCATCGACGATCACCGTCACATCGATCTCGGACTCGCGCCAGAGCGCCACGGCCAGTGGCGTCGAGCGGGAGCCCGGGGAGATCACCGCGCGCCGCACCCCGCAGCGCGCCAGCTCCTCGACGAAGGCCGAGGCGAGCGCGGTATTTGCGTTGGTCAGGTCCACTGCGCGGCGCTTGTGATCGGTGCGCTTGGAAACTCGCGGAGCCCAGGCTAAAGGCGGTGCGCCTGGAGTGCTTCCTCGTCGATCTCCACGCCGAGTCCCGGCCCCTCGGGCAGGTGGAGCATCGCTCCGCGCAGCTCGCACTGCACCGAGGCGATCGTCTCCGCGAAGAGCCGCTGCGTGGCGAGCCCGTGGGTGCGCTCCCCGCTCGCCGGCCAGGGGTGGGAGCCGAGCCTTGCCGCGAGTCGTGCCCCGGCGGCGATCCCAACCGGCCCGTCCAGTGCGCTGGAGGCATATGCCGGCAGGTTCCCGGCGATCCGCAGAGCGCTGAGCAGGCCGCCGACCTTGGAGAGCTTGATCGCGGTCAGCCCGAAGGCCCCGGTGCGGGCGGCGCGCAGCGCGTCCTCGGGCGTCTCGATGCTCTCATCGCCGGCCAGCGGGATCGAGGTTGAGCGGGCCAGCTCGGCGGCTCGCTCGATCGTCACCACCGGCTGCTCGGCCAGCTGTATGCCGAGGGGCTCGAGCTCGGCAAGGATCGAGCGCGCCGTCTCGAGGTCCCAGCTGGCGTTGGCGTCAATCCGGATCTGAACCTGATCGCCGAGCGCCTCGCGCACCGCGCGCACCTGGGCGACATCCTGGCCCCCGCCCAGCTTCAGCTTGAAGGTCCGATAGCCATCCGCGGCCCAGGCCAGGGCCTGCTCGGCGACCGCGGCGGGCTCGGCGGCGACCAGGGTTGCGTTGCAGGGCACCGGTGGGGTGCGATGCTGGCGTCCGAGCCGCCGCTCACCGAGATCCAGAAGCGCCGTCAGCGCCGCACAGCGAGCCGGTGCGGAGAGCCCCAGCTCAGCGGGCAGCCAGGCCCGCTCACCGACGCGGTCGGCGCCCAGCGCGTCCTCGAGGGCACCGCTCTGGGCGAGGACCCCCAGCTCCCGCGCCACCTGCTCGAGACTGGCGCCGCCCCGCAGCGAGAGCGGCACCGCCTCCCCGAGCCCCAGGTGACCCTCTTCGTCGCGCAGCCGCAGCAGGACCATCTCGCGCCTGCGCAGGATTCCCCTGGCGGTCGCGTAGGGCTCCGCAAAGGGCAGCGCGTAGGGGATCACCTCGGTTCTCAGCACCGGCATCGGCAGAGCCTCCCAGCTGGGCCTCAGCTGCCGAGCAGCAGCCCCAGCGAGACGAGCAGGCTGAAGGCCCCGAGCAGGGCGCCGGTCGCGGCCAGCGCCCCATTTAAGGAGGGCCCATCGGTGCGGCGGCCCATGACCTGCAGTGGCCTGATCGCCAGCGGCAGCGAGAGCAGGCCGAGCAACGGCCAGGCGCTCGCTTCGCCGGCGAGGACCGCGATCGGGAGAACCAGGTAGGCGCCGAGCACGAGCAGCCGGTAGAGGCTGATCGCATTGGCCCTGCCCATCCGCACCGCCAGGGTCATCTTCCCAGCGCGTCGGTCGGTCTCGACGTCGCGCACGTTGTTCACGACCAGGATCGCGGTCGCCAGGAAGCCGACCGCAATTGAGAGGCCGAGCGGCAGGGCCTGGAGTTCCTCCAACTGCACGTAATAGGAGCCGTTGACGGCCACCAGCCCGAAGAAGAGGAAGACGAAGACCTCGCCGAGGCCGGCGTATCCGTAGGGCCGCGGTCCGCCCGTGTAGAGGACGCCGGCCGCAATCGATACGGCGCCGATCAGGATGATCACGATGCCGGCTACGCTCGCCAGGTAGATGCCGCAGGCGATCGCGATCGCAAAGGCGATCCAGGTTGCGCTGAGGACGCGCCGAGGGGTCACCAGCCCGGCCGAGGTCACCCGCACCGGGCCCAGGCGGTCGGCTGTGTCGGCGCCGCGCTTCGCATCGGAGTAGTCGTTGGCGAGGTTGGTTCCGACCTGGATGAAGACCGAGCCGATCAGCGCCGCGAGAAAGGCGCCCACCCGGGGCAGGCGCCCGGCCCATTCGACGGCCGCCGCGGTGCCGACCAAAACCGGCGCGATCGCGGCGGGCAGGGTTCGCGGCCGCGCCGCCATCAGCCAGATTCTCATCGCGGAGCTCCGGGCGCGATCGCGGCGGCCGGGCTGCTCGGGAGGGCGTGTTTCACCAATTTCTCCGCAGCGGCGGCCGCGCCTCGGCGGCTCATGGTCGCCGGGGAAACTTGCCGAACTCGGGCGGCCGCTTTTGCTTGAACGCCTCGCGCCCCTCGCGCGCCTCCTCGCTTCCGTAGAAGAGCAGGTTGGCGTCGTGGGCCAGCTGCTGGATCCCGGCATAGCCGTCCTCGTGAGCGTTGAAGCTGGCCTTGACGAGGCGCAGGGCAAACGGCGAGAGGGCGAGCATCTCGCGGCACCAGGCGACCGTCTCGGCCTCGAGGCGATCGAGCGGCACGACGGCGTTGACGAGCCCCATCGCGAGGGCCTCCTCGGCGCTGTATTGACGGCAGAGCATCCAGAACTCCTTCGCCTTCTTGGTGCCGATTAGGTCGCGCAGCAGCGAGGCGCCAAAGCCCCCGTCCCAGGAGCCGACCCGCGGCCCGGTCTGGCCGAAGACGGCGTTCTCGGCGGCGATCGTCATGTCGCAGCAGACGTGCAGCACGTGGCCGCCACCCACCGCATAGCCGGCGACCATCGCGAGCACCGGCTTTGGCAATCGTCGCATCTGCACCTGCAGGTCGGTGACGTGGAAGCGGCCCAGCGCTGCCCCCTCCGCCAGATAGCCGCTATCGCCGCGCACCCGCTGGTCGCCGCCCGAGCAGAAGGCCCGCCGACCCTCGCCGGTGAGAATCACGACGCCGATCTCGGTGTCCTCCCGGGCTAGCTCCAGGGCGGCGGAGATCTCGACCAGCGTCTGCGGGCGGAAGGCGTTGTGCACCTCGGGACGATCGATCGTGATCTTGGCGATCCCCTCGGCGATCTCGTAGCGGATGTCCTCGAACTCCCCGAGCGCGGACCACCCTATGGGTGCGTAGAGTTCGTCCTCCGGGGGAGCGTCCTTGCGGCGTTGCGGCATGATGCGCACGATAACCAGGGAAACCCGGCCCGCGTCTCACGATGAAACTCGACGACTGGCTCTCTCAGAGATCACAGAGCGCGCCCGACCGTGTCGCGCTGGTCGCCGACGGCTCCGAGGTGACCTACGCCGAGCTCGAGGCGGAGGCAACCTGGGTCGCGCGGCGCCTCGCGGCGCACGGCGTCCGGCGCGGCTCGACGGTGGCGCTGACCATGCATCCCCGCCGCGAGCAGGTTGTGCTGATCCACGCCCTGATGAAGGTCGGCGCGGTCCTGCTGCCGCTCGGTCCACGCCTCTCTGAAGCCGAACACGCGGCGATCATCGCGGCCGAGGATGCGAGCGTCGATTTGCTCGACCCCGGCCAGCTGACCCAGACCGAGGCCGACCTGCCGCTGCTGGGAGAGCACGACATGGATGACGTTGCCGCGCGGGTGCTGACCAGCGGCAGCAGCGGCCCGCCGCGGCCGGTCGGGCTCTCCTACGGCAACTTCCTCTGGAGCGCGGTTGGCTCGGCCTTCAATATCGGCGTGGACCCGCGCGACCGCTGGCTCTGCTGCCTGCCGCTGAGTCACATCTCCGGCCTCGGGATCGTGATGCGATCGGTCATCTACGGGACCACGGCGCTAATCCACGACGGCTTCGAGACGGACCGCGTCGCCGCCGCGCTGGCCGACGATCAGATCACCGTCGTCTCCCTGGTGACGACGATGCTGGTTCGTCTGCTTGAGGCGGGCGCCGACCTCTCGGGGCCGCGGGCGATCCTCGTCGGCGGCGGCCCGGTCCCGAAGGAGCCCCTCGAAGAGGCGATCGCGAGGGGCGCGACCGTCGTTCAGACCTACGGGCTGACCGAGTCCTGCTCGCAGGTGACGACCCTGGCGCCCGAAGACGCCGGGCGCAAGCTCGGCTCGGCCGGGCGCCCGCTGCTGACCACCCACCTGCGGATCCAGGACGGCGAGATCCTCGTCCAGGGACCAACCGTCGCCCCGGGGCACGCCGACGCGGACGGCTGGCTGCACACCGGCGACCTCGGGCGCATCGACGAGGAGGGCTTCCTCTACGTCGAGGACCGGATCGACGACATGATCATCAGCGGTGGAGAGAACGTTGTGCCGGCGGAAGTCGAGCAGGTCCTGCTGCGCCATCCCGAGGTTGCGGATGCCGCCGTCGTCGGCCGCGAGGATCCTGAGTGGCAGCAGGCGGTGACGGCGATCGTCGTGCTGGCCGACGGCTCCTCGGCGACGCCTGACGAGCTGCGCCGCCACTGCGCCGAGTCGTTGGCCGGCTTCAAAGTGCCCAAGCGGGTCGAGCTGGCCGCGGCGCTGCCGCGCACGCCCTCGGGCAAGTTGATGAGGCGGGCGCTCCGATAGCCTGCCCCGCATGCGATCCGACGACATCTTCTACGACAAGGACGCCGACCTCTCCAAGCTTGAGGGCAAGACGGTCGCCATCCTCGGCTACGGCTCCCAGGGTCATGCCCACGCCCTCAACCTGAAGGACTCCGGGGTCGAGGTGGTCGTCGGCCTGCGAGCAGACTCCAGCAGCCGCGCCAAGGCCGAAGCGCATGGCCTTGAGGTGCTCGATATCGCCGAAGCCGCGAGCCGCGGCGACGTCGTCATGGTCCTACTTCCCGACGAGAAACAGGCCGAGGTCTTCGAGGCTGAGATCGCCGACGGGATCGCGGCCGGCAACCTGCTGCTTTTCGCGCACGGCTTCGCGATCCACTTCGAGCAGATCCTGCCGCCGCCGGGCGTCGACGTCGGGATGGTCGCCCCCAAGGGGCCCGGGCACCTGGTCCGCCGCCAGTTCGAGGAAGGCAACGGTGTGCCCTGCCTGATGGCCGTCCACCAGGACGCCACCGGCGAAGCCCACGATCTGGTCCTGGCCTACGCGGCCGGGATCGGCGGCGGCCGCGCGGCGATCATCGAGACGACCTTCAAAGACGAGTGCGAGACCGATCTCTTCGGCGAGCAGGCGGTCCTTTGCGGGGGTGCTTCCGAGCTCGTCCGGGCCGGTTTCGAGACGCTCGTCGAAGCGGGCTATGACCCACGCCTCGCCTACTTCGAGTGCCTGCACGAGCTGAAGCTGATCGCCGATTTGATGTATGAGAAGGGGATCTCCGGGATGCGTTACTCGATCTCCAACACCGCCGAGTACGGCGATATGACGCGCGGCAAACGGGTCGTCACCGAGGAGTCACGGAAGGAGATGAAGAAGATCCTCGAGGAGATCCAGTCGGGTGAGTTTGCCCGCGAGTGGATCGCCGAGAACCGCGCCGGCGGCGAGAATCTCGCCCGGATGCGAGAGGAAGGCGCCAGGCACCCGACCGAGGAGGTCGGCAAGGAGCTGCGCGACATGATGCCCTGGATCGACCAGGGCTTCTAGGGATCCTCTCCCAAGGGGCCTCCGGACCCCGACCAGGGCCCCGGCGCGCAGGCGGAGAGCCCGCCGCGTTTTGAGGTTGGGCTCGCTAGGCGCCGGGAGGGGCGTTGTCGCCAAAACGACTGGTCTCGCCGGGCGGCAGCCTGCCGTCCCTGCCGACGTAGCCATCCTTGCCGCCGACGACCAGATAGACGGCATCCTCGGTGTCGCTCAGGTTGCGGACCCTGCGAACCGTGGGCGCATCGACCCAGGCAAGTCCGCCGGCCCCAAGGACGTGCGTCGAGCCATCGCCGAACTCGAACTCGAGGCGGCCGCGGTGCACGAAGTAGAGCTCCTCCTGTTCATCGTGCAGGTGGCGGCCGGTCTCATAGGCCGGTGGGAGGACGATTGCGTTTGCCCCGAATGCCCTCAGACCGAGTCCCTTTCGCACCTTTCTGAACCCGTAGCCCTCACCGAGATCATCAAGGCCGGCGAGGGCGTAGCCCTCGCCTTTGACGACCCCCTCGCCGTTTCCGCTCATCGGCTAGGGCCCCGGCGCACTCGGGGGAGGCGTCGGCGCCGGGGTTTCCGTCTCGAGCCCCTCTGCCGCCTCGGCGCCGATCGGCGGGTAGTCGTCGCTGAGGAAGGCGATGTAGCCGTAGAGCCGCGCGTAGAACCCGTTGACGAAGGTGAGCGCTTCGTTGACGCCTTCGGGCTGGTAGCCGCGGAAGACGATCGTCAACCAGGCGATCACCGCGACCCAGATGTGCATGTAGCTGACCGCATAGGAAACGAGGAGCATCGGCAGGGCGAGGATCAGCCGAAACAGCGCCTTCAGTCTGCTCTGGCGCTCTTCGGGCACGGGCGGGATGTCGACTCGGATCGCGTAGCCGGGGTCGTCGGCGAGCCCGAACGGTGGCCACTCGTCGGTTTGCAGGTAGACCCACGCATAGACGCGCACCACGTAGCGCACGACGCCCGAGTTGAAGCTGTAGAGCCATTCCGGGTAGCGCCCGAGGACGATCAGCGAGATCCAGGCGAGGAGGTGGGCGACGAGGAAGAGGATCCCCCAGAAGATCGCGACGATGAGCCAGGGGATCGCCAGCAGCGGTCGAAAGAAGGTGGTCGCGCGGCTCGGAGTCGGGTCGAAGTCAGCTTCGTAGGTGATCGGATACATCGGGCCCCCTTGATTGGACGATCGGATTGGCCACGCCGGTAAGGAGTCGCGAGCCTACCCCGCGCCCCACACGTAGTCCACCCGTGCCTGTCAATAACCTGTGGCCGAGATGGCCCTCGAGACCACCACCCAGATCCCGGCCGAGCTGAAGCCCGCCGACGGGCGCTTTGGCTGTGGGCCCTCCAAGGTTCGCCCCGAGGCGCTGGCTGCGCTTGCTGAGCGTGCCGACCTGATCGGCACCTCGCACCGCCAGGCGCCGGTACGCGATCTGGTCGGCCGGATCCGCGAGGGTCTTGGCGAGCTCCTGCGCCTCCCTGAGGGGTATGAGATCGCACTTGGCAACGGCGGCACGACCGCCTTCTGGGAGGCGGCGACCGCGTGGCTCGTGCGCGAGCGCGCCCTGCACCTGAGCTACGGTGAGTTCTCCCAGAAGTTCGCCAAGGCGACCGCCGCCGCCCCGTTCCTGGCGGAGCCGATCCTGATCGAGGCCGAGCCCGGGGACGCACCCTCGCCCGTCGCCGATGAGGCCGCCGACGCAATCGCCTGGGCCCAAAACGAGACCTCGACCGGCGTGATGGTCGAGGTGCGGCGCCCCGCCGGGGCCGGCGAGGCGCTGATCCTGATCGACGCCACCTCGGGCGCCGGCGGCCTGCCTCTCGACGCCTCCCAAACCGACGTCTATTACTTCGCCCCGCAGAAGGCCTTTGCGGCCGATGGCGGCCTCTGGCTGGCGGCGCTGAGCCCGGCCGCCATCACCCGCATCGAGCAGCTCGACGGTGACCCAGGACGCTGGCAGCCAGCCTTCCTCTCGCTTTCCACGGCGCTTCAGAACTCCCGCAAGAACCAGACCTACAACACGCCGGCGCTCGCGACGCTGTTGCTGCTCGTCGACCAGCTCGAGTGGATGCTCGCCCAGGGCGGGCTCGATTGGTGCGTCTCGCGCACCGGCGAGTCAGCGGCCAAGCTCTACGGCTGGGCTGAGCGCAGCGAGCTCGCGACCCCCTTTGTCGCCGATCCGGCGAAGCGCTCGCTGGTCGTCGGCACGATCGACTTCGATGATTCAGTTGACGCCGCGGCGCTGGCCGCGGCGCTGCGGGCAAACGGAATCGTCGACGTCGAGCCCTACCGCAAGCTGGGCCGCAACCAACTGCGCGTCGGGATGTTCCCGGCGGTCGAGCCCGCCGACGTCGAGGCACTCACCGTCTGCGTCGATTGGGCCCTTGAACACGTCGAAGGCGTGCGCCGGTGAATCCGTCCGCCGACGGCCCGCCCAGGGTCCTGGTCAAGGAGAAGATCGCCGATTCCGGTGTGGATCTGCTGCGCGAGAACTTCGAGGTCGACCTCGGCCTGGAGATGTCTGACCAGGAGCTGCGCGAGGCGATCGCCGCCTACGACGCGATCCTGATCCGCTCGGCGACCAAGATGACCGCCGAGCTGATCGAGCGCGGCGCGCGTCTCAAGGTCATCGGCCGGGCCGGGACGGGGGTGGACAACGTCGACATCGCGGCCGCGACCCGCCGCGGGGTGATCGTCGCCAATGCGCCCGAATCCAATTCCGTCGCCGCCGCCGAGCACACCATGGCGCTGATGCTGGCCCTGTGCCGCAACGTGCCCCAGGCCCACGCCTCGCTGACCTCGGGCGCCTGGGAGCGGCCCAGGTTCAAGGGCACCGAGCTCTACGGCAAGACCCTCGGGGTGATCGGCTTCGGCCGCATCGGCCAGCTCGTTGCCAAGCGCGCGCAGGGCTTCGAGATGGAGGTGCTCGCCCTCGACAAGTTCGTCTCGCCCGAGCGCTTCCGCGAGCTCGGGGTCCAGGGAGCGGACTCGCTCGAGGATCTCCTTGGCCGCGCCGACGTCGTCACCCTGCACACGCCAAAGACGCCGGAGACGATCGACTTGATCGACGCCGCCGCGATTGCGGCGATGAAGCAGGGGGCCCGCCTGGTGAACTGCGCCCGCGGCGAGCTGGTTAACCTCGACGCGCTCGCGGACGGGCTCGAGAGCGGCAAGCTGGCCGGCGCCGCCCTCGACGTCTTTCCCGCCGAGCCGTTCACCGAACACCCGATCTTCGCCCGCACCGATGTCGTGGTAACCCCGCACCTGGGCGCCTCGACCGCCGAGGCTCAGGACCGCGCCGGGGTGGTCACCGCCGAGCAGGTGACCGCGGCGCTGACCGGCGGCGTTGTCACCAACGCGGTCAACATCGCCGCGGTGCGGCCGGAGGAGATGGAGGCGCTGGCGCCGTTTGTTCCGCTCTGTGAAAAGCTCGGTCGACTGGCGCAGGGGCTGGGCGACGGCTCCGTCGATCGCGTCCTCGCCGAGTTTCGGGGTCGGATCGCCTCCCACGACACGCGTCTGCTGGGCATCGCCGTGTTGGTCGGCATTCTCTCCGGCAACACCGAGGAGCCGGTCAACCTCGTCAACGCGCCCCAGATGGCCGAGGAGCGGGGAATCGAGCTGGTCGAGACCAACGACACCGGCGCCGAGAGCTTCACCGAGCTGGTCACGGTCCGTATCGGCGCCGAGGACGGCGGCGTCGAGGTGGCGGGAACGGGTGTTGGCCCAAACATCGAGCCCTATCTGGTCTCGCTGCTCGGTGAGCGCTTCTATCTGCCGTTCGCCGAGCACCTCGCGGTCTTCCGCTATGCCGATCGCCCCGGGATGATCGGCCGGGTCGGGACGATCTTCGGCGAGGAGTCGGTCAACATCATCTCGGCCGCGGTCGGGGCCGAGGCGGGCGGGGAAAGCGCGGTGATGGCGCTGACAACCGATGCCCCGGTGCGCGAGGGAACAATCGCCCGGATCCTTGAGCTCGATGGCTTCTCCGTCGGACGTTCGGTGGATCTCTAGGGGCGAGGATGGGACGCGCCGCAACGTCGGCAGGCCTGCCTTGTTTCCCAACTGAGAGCTCGGCAAAGGCGAGGACGGGGAGCACCTCTCGATGAGGAAGGCGATAGCGGTCATGATCGCGGCGCTTGCCACGGCCTGCCCGAGCGCGGCCGCCTACACGAGCAGCCCGTTGCAGGGGAGTGCACCGACCTTCACCGTGCTCCTCGCCGGCAGCGAAGGTTCGAACGACATCCACATCTGGCTGACTCCCGACGGCCGCACCGACGTGATCGAATCGGATGTGCCGCTGGAAGTCGCCGCGAGCATCTGCGAACACCCGGTCGGCGTCGAAACAGAGCTCGACTGCCAGGCGGTGAGCGTCAGCAGCTTCATGGTCAACGCAGTCGGCGGTGATGATCAGGTTCGGGTCTCGACCAGCGTCAAGATCCCGGTCACCCTGCGCGGTGGGGCTGGAAACGACCTCCTCGTTGGCGGCTCCGGGGATGACTCGCTCTTCGGGGGGGCCGGTGCGGACAAGCTCCTCGGCCACCTTGGCAACGACCTGCTGAACGGCGGACCCGGCGAAGACGAACTCTTCGGGGGGGCCGGCAACGACGTTCTGCGGGGCGGACCCGGAGAGGATCTGCTCTCGGGCGGCCCAGGACAGAACGTCGCCCAGCAGAGCGCGATCGGCTCGGCGCTGTCCGCGGGCCTGCGCTAAGCTGGGCAGCCGAATGACGAACGCCTCCCACAGCCCGGCGCTTCTCCTTCTCCTCCCCCTTCGGGGGGAATAGCGCTGGGCGGCGCGATAGCCGCGAGAGACAAGGTCATTCGAGCTAGGTAGAGAAGGAGGAGGTCCGATGGGACCCGCATCAGACGCGAATCGCGTCCATATATTTGACACGACGTTGAGGGATGGCGAGCAATCGCCGGGGATCTCGCTGAACACGGCTGAGAAGGTGGAGATCGCCCAGCAGCTGGCACGCCTCGGCGTCGACGTGATCGAGGCCGGCTTCCCGATCACCTCGCCCGGCGACTTCGAGGCGGTCGAGGCGATCGCCCGTGGCGTTGAGGGTCCGGTGATCTGCGGCCTGGCCCGCACGCATAAGGCCGACATAGATGCGGCCTGGGGGGCCATCAAGGACGCTCAGCGACCGCGCATCCACACCTTCATATCGACCTCGGACATCCACATCGAGCACCAGCTGCAAACCGACCGCTCAGACGTCAAGGGTCAGGCCAGGGCGGCGGTTGCGCTGGCCCGCAGCTACTGCGAGGACGTCGAGTTCTCACCGATGGATGCGACCAGGGCCGATCTTCAGTTCACCGCCGAAGTCTGTGCGATCGCGGTCGAGGAGGGGGCGGGCGTGATCAACATCCCCGACACGGTCGGCTACACGACACCGGAGGAGTACGCGGATTTCTTCCGCCGCCTCTACGAGCTGGTCCCAGCGCTGCGAGGTATCGAGATGTCGGTCCACTGCCACGATGACCTGGGGCTCGCGGTCGCCAACTCCTATGCCGGCGTCCTCGCCGGAGCGCGCCAGGTCGAGTGCGCCATCAACGGGATCGGTGAGCGCGCCGGCAACTGCTCCCTGGAGGAGATCGCGATGCTGATCAGCACCCGCGTGGACGTGCACGGACTGAGCACCGGGCTGAACACGCGCGAGCTCGCGCGGACCAGCCGCATGGTCTCGCGACTGACGGGTTATGCGGTGCAGCCCAACAAGGCGGTTGTCGGGCGCAACGCCTTCGCGCACGAGTCCGGCATCCACCAGGACGGCGTGCTGAAGGAGCGCACGACCTACGAGATCATGGACGCGACCGAGGTCGGCCTGGAGTCGAACTCGATCGTGCTCGGCAAGCATTCCGGGCGCCACGCGCTGCGCGACGCCCTGGAGCAGCTCGGCTTCAAGGTCGAGGGCAACGCCCTGAACGCGGCCTTCAAGCGCTTCAAGGAGGTCGCCGACCGCAAGAAGCAGGTCACCGCCCTGGACCTCGAGGCGATCGTCTCTGAGGAGATGCGCGAGAAGGAGGATTCCCACGAGCTCGCCTGGTTTGAGGTCGAGGCCGGCTCGCGGCGTGAGCCGCTGGCGAGGGTGGCGGTGAGGATGCCCTCCGGCGAGGAGGCTCTCGGTGAGTCGGGCGGCGACGGCCCCGTCGACGCGATCTTCTTGGCGATCCAAGAGGCGGTCGGCACCGAGTGTGAGCTGCGCCAGTACACGGTCGAGGCGGTGACCGGGGGAGAGGACGCCCTCGGACAGGTGACCGTGATGCTGCGCGCCGCGGGCCGCCTGGCGACCGGCCAGGGTGTTGCGACCGACATCCTCGAGGCTTCGGCGCGCGCCTACGTGCGGGCGCTGTCAAACGCCCTCGAGGGTGCCGCGATCCGCGAGGCCGAGGCGGTGGCCGCCGAGGCCGTGGTCGAGCGAACTCCCGGGCCCTGATTCGAGGCTCGCTCGGGGTCCTCTGCGCGGCTTTGATCCTGGGCCCCGATGGGCGCACGGATTTGCCCCGGCGCGGGCCGGGCCTCGCGTGTTGGGCGAGTTGGGCGATCCGCACATACGATTGTATGTGATAACGTACGCGGCCAGGATGAGTCCCGCGACCGAGACCCGCAGCCCCGCAGCGGCCAGGACGCCCCGGTTCGGCGAGCGCGTGCGCGCTCTGCGCGAGGCAATGGGCCTCTCGCTACGCGACCTGGCCCAGCGCAGCGGCGTCAGCGCGCCGATGCTCTCCCAGGTCGAGCGGGGGGAGACCAGCCCGACGCTGGCCCTCGCGGCGAAGGTCGCCGCCGGGCTCGAGCTGACGCTCTCGCAGTTGCTGCGTCTCGATGAGGGGGAGCACGTCGCCGTCAGCCGCGCCGGCGATCGCCGTCGCTATCAGCGGGGAGGCCACAGCTTCGAGGAGCTGACACCGCCGCTGCCGGGCCAGCGCGCAGACGTCTCCCTGCACACCCTGAGGCCCGGTGCCGCCACCGGTGGGTCCGCCGACCCCCCGATGCACGAGCCGGGCAGCCGCGAGACCGCGGTCGTCCTCGATGGCACCCTGGCGCTCGTCGTCGACGGCAGCCGCCACGAGCTGCGGGCCGGCGACAGCGTCACTTTCGACGCCGACCTTCCACACCACTTTGAGAACGAAGGCCAGGAGCCGACCCGGTTTCTGGCCGTGATCGCAGCCGGCCTGAGGAGGAGCTAGCGATGCCGCAGACCATGTTCGACAAGCTCTGGGACTCACACGAGGTCTCTGATGGGTTGATCTACATCGACCTGCACCTCGTCCACGAGGTCACCTCACCGCAGGCCTTCGACGGCCTGCGACTCGAGGGTCGCAGGGTCCGGCGTCCCGATAAGACGCTGGCGACGGCCGACCACAACACGCCAACCGATGGCACGATGGCGGCCCGCCTGATCGCCGATCAGCTCTCCCGCGTGCAGGTCGAAACCCTGGAGCGCAACTGCGAGCAGTTCGGGATCCCGATCTACAGCCTCGGCTCTGAGCGGCAGGGGATCGTGCATGTGATCGGGCCCGAGCTGGGCGTCACCCAGCCGGGAATGACGATCGTCTGCGGCGATAGCCACACCTCGACCCACGGGGCGTTCGGCTCCCTGGCCTTCGGGATCGGCACCTCGGAGGTCGAGCACGTGCTGGCGACCCAGTGTCTGGTTCAGAAGCCTCCGAAGACGATGCGCATCTCCTACGGCGGCGAGCTCGCGCCGGGGGTCACCCCCAAGGACCTGATCCTGGCGACGATTGGTCGCCTCGGGACCGGTGGCATGGTCGGCCACGCGGTCGAGTACGCCGGAGCTGCGATCGAGTCGCTGTCGATGCCGGGGCGGATGACGGTCTGCAACATGACGATCGAGGGCGGCGGTCGGGCCGGGATGATCGCGCCCGATGAGACCACCTTCGCGTGGGTAGCAGGCAAGGAGGCGGCGCCGGCGGACTTCGAGAGCGCCCTCGCTCGTTGGCGCGAGCTGCCCAGCGACGAGGGTGCGGAGTTTGACTCCGAGGTCGAGATCGACGCCGCCAGCCTCTCGCCGATGGTCACCTGGGGGACGACTCCGGGGATGGTCGTCGAGGTTGCCGAGGCGGTGCCGGACCCGGCGGCGATGGACTCCCCGGCCGACCGCGAGTCGGCCGAACGGGCGCTCACCTACATGGGCCTCAAGGCCGGCACGCCGATGACCGAGATCAGCCTTGACCGCGTCTTCATCGGCTCCTGCACAAATTCCAGGATCGAGGATTTGCGCGAGGCCGCGGCTGCGATCGAGGGTCGCCGGGTCGCCGAGAGCGTGCGGGGTATGGTCGTCCCCGGCTCCCAGCAGGTGAAGGCCGCGGCCGAGGCGGAGGGCCTCGACGAGATCTTCCGGGCAGCGGGTTTCGAGTGGCGCGAGGCCGGCTGCTCGATGTGTCTGGGGATGAACCCCGACATCCTCGCCGAGGGCGAGCGCTGCGCGTCGACCTCCAACCGTAACTTCGAGGGCCGCCAGGGCAAGGGTGGGCGAACCCATCTGCTCAGCCCGAAGATGGCGGCGGCCGCGGCCGTCGAGGGACATTTCGTCGACATCAGGGATTGGAGCTGAGATGCGACCGATTGACGTGATCGAGGGGAGGGTCTCGGTCCTCGACAGGGCCGACGTCGACACCGACCAGATCATCCCGAAGCAATTTCTGAAGCGGGTCGAGCGCACCGGCTATGGCCAGTTCCTCTTCTATGACTGGCTGCGCGACGGCGAGATCGAGCTGCAGCCGAATCCGATCCTCCTCACCGGCCGTAACTTCGGCAGCGGCTCCTCTCGTGAGCACGCGGTCTGGGCCCTGGAGGACTTTGGCTTCGAGGCGATCATCGCCCCCTCCTTCGCCGACATCTTCTACGTCAACTGCACCAAGATCGGGCTCCTGCCGGCGATCCTCGACGAGCGGCACTGCCGCTTGGTCGCCGAGGCGGGCGAGGCGCGGATCGACGTCGATGATGAGACCGTCACCTGCGCGGCGGGGGTCTTTGAGTTCGAGGTTGAGCCTGACGTCAAACACCGCCTCCTGCAGGGCCTCGACGACATCGGCTTGACGCTGGAAAGGGAGGGTGCGATCGACGCCTTCGAGCGGGGCGGCGGCGACCGCGGTCCGGTCACCACGGCGCTGTCGCGATGAACGACAGCGCCGCCTCGCGCACCCGCGACTGGGACGCCGTCAGCTATCAACGGGTCTCGGTTCCGCATGAGGAGTGGGCCGCATCGGTCCTTGACCGTGCCGCTCTGCGCGGCGATGAGACGGTGCTGGATGCGGGCTGCGGCAGCGGCCGCGTCACCGCGATGCTGATCGAGCGAGTGCCGCGGGGGCGGGTTTTGGCCGTCGACGGTTCGGCCTCGATGGTCAGGGAGGTCCGCTCGGTGCTGCGCGCAGGCGATCAGGCGATCCTCGCCGATCTGCTCGAGCTGAATCTGGCCGAACCGGTCGATGTCGTCTTCTCGAGCGCGGTCTTTCACTGGGTGCTGGACCACGAGGCCCTCTTCGCCTCACTGCGGCGAGCGCTGAAGCCGGGGGGCGGCCTCAGCGCCCAGTGCGGGGGTGCCGGCAATATCTCGCGCCTCAAGGAGAGCTGCGCCGAGGTGATGCGCAGGGAGCCCTACGCGCCGCACTTCGAGGGTTTCGGTGAGCCCTGGAACTACGCCGGGGCACGGGAGACCGAGGAACGACTGCTGGGCGCCGGTTTCTCGGACGCCGAGTCCTGGCTGCAGCCCTGGGAGATCGCCCCGCCCGAGCCGGCTGAGTTCCTGCGCACGGTCTGTCTCGGTCCCTACCTGGACCGGCTGCCCGAGAACCGGCGGGGGCAGTTCATCGCCGAGGTGATGGCTCTCGAAGAGCAGCCACTGGTCCTCGACTACGTGCGGCTCAACATCGAAGCGACCCTCTGAGGCGAGTCCCACCGCACGGGAGCCGCCGGCCGAGGTGATCAGCGACACCTCTAGAGTTCTGCACCGATGAGCGCTCCCCGCATAGCTCTTTTACCCGGTGATGGCATCGGTCCGGAGATCGTCGGCGCCGCGCGTCGCCTGCTGGAGGCGCTCGGCGAGTTCCGGTTCGAGCAGCACCTGATCGGCGGTGGCTCGATCGATGAGCACGGGATCGCCCTCACCGATCAGGTCCTGGGCGCCTGCCGGGCCGCCGACGCGGTCCTGCTGGGTGCCGTCGGGGGTCCGCGGTGGGATACGACCGACCCCGATGCCCCGCGTCCCGAGCAGGGCCTGCTCGGGCTGCGCAAGGGGATGGGGCTGTTTGCCAACCTGCGCCCGGTGAGGCCCAGCCCGGCGCTGGTCGATGCCAGCCCGCTGCGTGCGGAGCGCATCACCGGGACCGACCTGCTCGTGGTTCGCGAGTTGACCGGCGGCATCTACTTCGGCGAGTCCGGACGCGAGGGCGACTGCGCCCATGACGATTGCTGCTACAGCGCCGCCGAGATCGAGCGCATCGCCCGCACCGCCTTTGAGGCGGCCCGGCGCCGCGCCGAGGGGCGCCCCGAGAGGGCCCGCGTGACCTCCGTTGACAAGGCCAACGTGCTCGAGACCTCGCGCCTTTGGCGTGAGGTCGTGAGCCGCATCGCCGGCGATTACCCGGACGTCGAGCTCGACCACCTGCTGGTCGATAACGCGGCGATGCAGCTCGTCTCGCGGCCCGCTGAGTTCGATGTGATTCTCACCGAGAACCTCTTCGGCGACATCCTCAGCGACGAGTCGGCGATGCTCACCGGCTCCCTGGGAATGCTGCCCTCGGCCAGCCTCGGCGCCGAGGGCACCGCCGGGGTCTTTGAGCCGGTGCACGGCTCGGCGCCTGACATCGCCGGCCAGGGGATCGCCAATCCGCTGGCCACCTTTCTCTCGGCGGCGATGATGCTTCGCCACGGCCTTGGGCGGCCCGAGGACGCGGCCCGCGTCGAGACGGCGGTCGACGCGGTCCTCGAGCGCGGCCTCCGCACCCCGGATCTCGCCGCTCGGGGGGAGGCCGCGGTCGGGACCGAGGAGGCGACCGAGGCGATCCTCGCGGAGCTGGCCCTCCAGAGCGCGCCTAGGGAGCCGTCACCGCCCAGAAGCCCTCGATCTGGTTTTTCGGGTCCACGCCGGTGAAGCTCGCGCTGAGGCCGAAGCCCAGGCGGTTGACACTGTTCGCATCGAAGGCCAGGGCGGCACCCGTGTCTTCCTTGCTCTTGACGTAAACGCACAGCTGGCCGGGCGCCGCTTCGGGGGTTTGGACGTTGCCGCCCTTAAGGCCCGGGCAGGCGGTGCTGGTCGCGGTCGCTTCGAGGATGTTTCCTTCTGGGGCCGCGGGTGGGTTCGTCAGCGGGAACTGGAAGGTTTCGCCGCTGCGCACCGCTTTGGCTTCGCCGCCGAGGTCGAAGGTGCCGCGCAGCGTCTGGCCGCTGCGCAGGGTGCCGAGCACCGGTCCGAATTCGGGGGCCAGCTTGGCCGGCGTCACCGAGCCGTTGGCGAGCGCCGTCGTGCCGACCGCGCCGTCGCCGAGTTTGACCGAGGTGACCACCTTGTTGCCCAATTTGTTGGTCCCGACGACGCCGTTGGCGATCGCCGAGTTCGTCACAGATGCCTTGCCCAGCTTCGAGCTGCTCACCGAGCCGTTCTGGAGGTTGCCGGCGGCGATCGAGTTGCCGCCGATCTTGCCGGCAATTACCGCTCCGTGGGCGAGTTTGTGGCTGTTGACGGCGCCGTTCTTGAGCTTCGCCGCGGTCACCGCGTTCGCCTTCAGCTGCTTGCTCCCGACGCTGTTCTTCGCCAGGCCCGCGGCGACGGCAGCGCCGCCGAGGGCGATGAACAGCGCCAGGCTGGCGATCACGTTCGAGTAGGTCAGTCTCCTGCGAATCTGGGCGGTCATCTGCAAAGCCTCCTATCGGTTGTCGCATCCCATTTCGGTCGTTAGGGCCGAAGCCCTTGTCCCATCGGGCATACTTCTTCCCCAACATGGAGCAGGCTGAACTGATTTGGCACAACGGAGAGTTCGTCCCCTGGGAGGATGCAAAGGTCCACGTCCTGAGCCATGGACTGCACTACGGCACAGGCGTCTTTGAGGGGATCCGCTGCTATGAGACGGAGCGTGGACCTGCCGTTTTTCGCCACTCAGAGCACCTGGCGCGGCTCGCCAAGTCGGCAGAGCTCTACTACTTCGACCTGCCCTACACGACCCGTGAGCTGCGCAAGGCCACCCACGAGCTGATCGCCCGCAACGGCCTGCGGTCCTGCTACATCCGGCCGCTGGCCTTCCGTGGCTACGGCGAGATGGGCCTCTATGCCCAGAGCGCCCCGATTGAGGTGATCATCGCCGCCTGGCCCTGGGGTGCCTACCTGGGCGAGGAGAGCAAGAAGCACGGCATCCGCACCAAGGTCTCCTCCTGGCGGACGATCTCCGGCGACAGCCTGATCCCGCACGCGAAGGCCTCCGGGCAGTACCTGAACTCGATCCTCGCGAAGACCGAGTCGGCCAACGCCGGATATGACGAGGCGATCCTTCTCGACCAGCACGGCTTCGTCTCGGAGGGGTCGGGGGAGAACGTCTTCGTGATCAAAGATGGAGTGCTCTGCACCCCGCCGCACACCGCCGCGATTCTCGATGGGATCACCCGCAATTCGGTCGTGCAGATTGCGCGCGACCTCGGCTACCGGGTCGAGGAGCGTGACATCGCCCGGGCCGAGCTGTATCTCGCCGACGAGATGTTTCTCACCGGCACGGCCGCCGAGCTCGTCCCGGTGCGCGAGGTCGACGACCACGCGATCGGCCAGCCGGGGGAGATCACCCGCGTCATCCAGGCAAAGTTCGAGGACGCGTTGCACGGTCGGGCCGAGGAGTATCTCGAGTGGCTCGACCCGGTCGAGATCGCGGCCGGAGCGGACGAGCCGAGTAAGGTGAGCTCCTAATGATGCGCTTCGACTTCGAGTCGATCGGGCGAATTACCGCAGCCGCCTAGCGGCTGGCGCGGCAGCCTGCCGCGCGGAGGGGCCGCAGGGCCCTCGCTCCGAATCCTCGAACTCGAAAGGCATCAGATGGAACAGGTAAAGCTCTACGACACCACCCTGCGGGACGGGATGGGCGGCTACGGGATGTCGCTCTCGGTCGGCGAGAAACTGAAGGTCGTCGAGGCGCTCGACGGCCTCGGTATCCGGTTCATCGAGGCGGGCTTCCCGAGCTCCAACCCGAAGGAGGCCGAGTTCTTTGAGCGGCTCGCAGCGGTCGACCTGCAAGGCTCGGAGATCGTCGCCTTCGGCATGACGCGGCGTCGCGAGCGCAGCGCCGAGGAGGACGACGCATTGGCTGTTTTGGTTCAGTCCTTCGCGCCGCTCGTCTGCCTGGTCGGCAAGGCGTCCGGCTTCCAGGTCGAGCGGGTGATCCGGGTCTCGCGCGAGGAGAACCTCGCGATGATCGGCGACTCCTTTGCCTTCTGCGTGGCCCAGGGAAAGCGCGCCCTCTTTGACGCCGAGCACTTCTTCGACGGCTATCGCGAAGACCGTGACTACGCGCTGGCATGCGTTGGCGCTGCGGTTGAGGCTGGGGTCGAGAACGTCACCCTCTGCGATACGAACGGCGGCAGCCTGCCGGCCCTCGTCGGCGAGGCGACCGCGGCCGTGGTCGGGGCGCTTGGCGATCGGGTTGAGATCGGGATTCACACCCACAACGACTCTGAGTGCGCGGTGGCCAACAGCCTGGCCGCCGTGGAAGCCGGCGCGCGGCTTGTGCAGGGCTGCGTGAACGGCTATGGCGAGCGCTGCGGCAACGCCAACCTCGCCTCGATCCTGCCGGCGCTGCAGCTGAAGATGGGCTTTGAGGTCGTCACCGAGGATCAGCTCGCCAGCCTGACACCGAGCGCCCATCTTCTCGATGACCTCTGCAACATGACCCCGAACCCCGACCAGGCCTACGTGGGACGCAACGCCTTCGCCCACAAGGCGGGTATGCACGCCGCCGGGGTCGCCGCCGAGGCCAGCAGCTTTGAGCACGTCGACCCCGCCCTGGTGGGCAACGAGCGCGAGATCCTCGCATCGGAGCTCTCCGGGAGGGCGACGATCCGCTCGCAGGCCGCGCGGGCGGGCCTCGAACTCGACGAGGAGGCGGCCGCGCGGGCGGTGGAGAGGCTCAAGGAGCGCGAGCACCGCGGCTATCATTACGAGGCCGCGGGGGCATCGTTTGAGCTGTTGCTGCGTCACGAGGCCGGCAGCTTCCGGCCGCTCTTTGAGCTGGAGAGCTTCCGTGTCACCACCGCGAAGCGCGAAGGAGCGCGTGTCGAGACGGAGGCCACGGTCAAGGTGCGCGTCGACGGCGAGCGCTTCGTCGAGGTGGCCGAGGGAAACGGCCCGGTCAATGCCCTCGACAAGGCGTTGCGCGCCGCGATCGGCGCCCGCTACCCACACCTCGCAGACATCGAGCTGACCAACTACAAGGTGCGGATCCTCGATGAGGCGCACGGAACCGGGGCGGTCACCCGGGTTTTGCTTGACTCCTCCGACGGCGAGCGCGAGTGGGGCACGATCGGGGTCTCAGAGAACATCATCGAGGCCTCCTGGGAGGCGCTCGTCGACTCTCTCGCCTACGCCTTCCAGCCCCGCTAGATGAGCGAGTCCCCCGACATCGCGATCCCGCTCTCAGCGCCGGATCTCGGCGAGCGCGAGGAGCGGCTCGTGCTCGAGGTCCTGCGCTCGGGCCGGCTTTCCCTGGGGCCCGTCGGCGAGCGCTTCGAGCAGGCCTTCGCCGAGTGGCTTGGCGTCGCCGACGCGGTCGCCGTCTCCAGCGGTACAGGTGCTCTGCACCTCGGCGTCCGGGCCCTCGGCTGGGGTCGGGGCGATGAGGTGCTGACGAGCCCCTTCAGCTTTGTCGCCTCGGCCAACTGTCTGCTCTATGAGGAGGCACGGCCGGTGTTCTGCGACATCGACCCGCTGACGCTCGATCTCGATCCCGCCGCCGCGGCGGCCGCCATCGGGGAGCGCACCGCCGGGATCCTCCCGGTCCATATCTTCGGTTGGCCGGCGGCGATGGCGGAGCTCGAGGCGCTGGCGGGCCCCCGGGGTCTGGGAATTCTCGAGGACGCCTGCGAGGCCCTGGGGGCGGTCGATGCCGAGGGCCGGCAGGTCGGTGCCCGCGGAAATCTCGCCGCCTTCGGCTTTTACGCGAACAAGCAGATGACCACCGGTGAGGGGGGGATGCTGATCGCGCCCGATGAGGTGATCGCCGCGCGCCTGCGCTCGGAGCGCAACCAGGGCCGCGCCGCGGACATGGGCTGGCTTGACCATTGCGGGCTCGGCTTCAACTACCGGCTCAGCGACGTCGCCGCGGCGATCGGGCTGGGTCAGGTGGAGAGGCTCGACGCGCTGCTTGAACGGCGCGCCAGCGTCGCCGCTCTGTACTCCGCGGGCCTCGCCGGGCTCGAGGCGGTCGAGGCGCCGATCGCCGCCCGCGGGATCGAGCGGCGCAGCTGGTTCGTCTACCCGGTGCGGCTCGCGGCCGGGATCGACCGCGACGGCGTGATCGCCGGGCTCGCCGCGCGCGGCATCGCGTCCAAGGCCTACCTGCCCTGCATCCACCTCTTCCCGCACCTGCGCGAGCTCGGCTGGCGGGAGGGACAGTTCCCGACCGCCGAAGACGTCTCGGCGCGCTCCCTGGCGCTGCCCTTCTTCGCGGCGATGGGCGAGGCCCAGGTCGCCCGCGTGTGCGAGGCTCTCGCCGAAATCACCCCGAGCTGATGTCCCGCTTTCGCAAAGATCCCGACCCACGCTTCTGGCGCCTCAACCGCTCGATCGAGTTCGACTGGCGGCTGGCGCCCTATGACATCGACCAGTCCCAGGCCCACGCGCGGAGCCTGCGTGAGATCGGCGTCCTCGACGCCAACGAGCTCAAGCAAATCGAGGCCGGCCTGGAGCGGGTCAGGGCGCGAATCGGGGCGCCCGGCTTTGAATTCGAGGAGCGCGACGAGGACATCCACATGGCGCTCGAGCGTCTGCTCGGCGAGGAGATCGGTCCGCTGGCGGGCAAGTTGCACACCGGTCGCTCGCGCAACGATCAGGTCGCTACCGACGTGGCGATGGTCGTCCAGGCACACTCGCTGCGGGCGATCGAGCTCTGCGGCTCGACGATGGAGCGCGTGCTGGCGCTGGCCGACGCGCATCGCGACTGGGCGATGCCCGGATACACCCACCTGCAGCGTGCCCAGCCCGTCTACCTGGGCCACCACCTGCTCGCCTATTTCTGGATGCTGGCCCGCGACGTTCTGCGTTTTCAGTTCGCCCTCGACAGCGCCTCGGTGATGCCGCTCGGCTCCGGTGCACTGGCCGGGGTCAACTGGGAGATCGATCGCCGCGCCGTCGCCGATGACCTCGGCTTTGAGCACGTCAGCCCCAACTCGATCGACGGCGCCTCCAATCGCGACTTCGTGCTCGATTACCTGGCCGCTGCCTCGACCTGCTCGATGCACCTCTCGCGGCTCGGTTCGGAGATCGTGATCTGGTCGAGCAGCGAGTTCGGCTTCTGCGAGCTCGACGAGTCCTTCTCCTCGGGTTCCTCGATCATGCCGCAAAAGAAGAACCCCGACTCGGCCGAGCTTCTGCGGGCGAAGGCTCCGCGGGTGGCGGCCGATTACCTGGCGCTGCTGGGCACGATGCACGCGCTGCCGCTGACCTACGGCAAGGACATGCAGGAGGACAAGGAGCCGCTGTTTGACGCAATTGACACCGTTGAGCTGAGCCTCGAGGCCAGCGAGGGAATCCTCGGTGGGATCGAGTTCGACCGCGCCCGCCTTGAGGCCGCCTCCGGCGATGAGATGCTCGCCGCAACCGAGATCGCCGATCTGCTGGTGCGCAAGGGGGTGCCGTTTCGCGAGGCGCACGGGATCGTCGGGGACCTGGTCCGCGACGCCCTGGAGCAGGGCCGGCACCTCTCCGAGTTGAGCGAGGCGGAGCTGCGCGCTCGCTCCGAGCATCTCGATGACTCCTACTACGAGGTGCTGCGGCGCAGCAGCTGGCTCGAGTCCAAGCGGATCGAGGGAGGAACCGGGTCGGGGGCCCTGGCCCGCCAGATCGATCTCGCCGCGGAAACCCTGGCGGCCGTCAAGGCGAGGGTCCTTGAACAGCGAGGATGATGGCCCGCACCCGAGCGCGCCTCGGCGTCGATTTCTTCGCTCGTTCGGTCCACGAGGTTGCGCGCGAGCTGATCGGCTGCCAACTCCTCTACAAGGGGTGCGGCGGGACGATTGTCGAGACCGAGAGCTATGAGCGTGAGGACCCCGCCTGTCACGCATACGTCGGGCTCACGGAGCGCACGGCGGTCCTCTTCGGGCCCCCGGGGCGGGCCTATGTCTACCTCTCATACGGGATCCACAGCCTTCTGAACGTGGTCTGCGAACCGCAGGGCGCGGCCGCCGCGGTCTTGATCCGGGCGATCGAGCCGACCGAGGGGGTAGAGCTGATGCGCGCCAGGCGCGGCGCTCGTGGCCACCTCGCCACGGCCGATCGGCCGTGGCGTGAGGAGGAGCTCTGCTCGGGTCCAGGCAAGCTGACAGAGGCGCTTGGCATCGATCTGGCCGAGAACGGGGCCGAGTTCGACCGGGAGCCGTTCGCGCTTCTCGCCGGGGCCGGGCCGCGCCCACGCGTCATCACCGGGCCCCGGATCGGGATAACGAAAGCGGTTGAGCGCCCCTGGCGCTTCTGCGCAGCCGATAGCGCCCACGTCTCGAGGCCCTGGCCGAAGACGCCTGCCTAGCCGGCGGTTATGCCGCCACCGCCACCGGCGGGTTCGGCCGGCGCCCCGGCGGGCGGCGTCGCTTCGGAGGGAGCTTCGGTTTCCGGTGCCGCTTCTTCTTCGGCGGGTTCGGCCGATTCGGCTTCTTCGGGGAGTTCTGTCGAGCCCGCCGGCGGCACGTATTCTTCGACTTCTTCGCCCGAGGAGGCGCCGCCATGGCGATGCGTGTGACTCGCTTTTTCGGCGGCGATTTCCGCTTTGATCCGCTGCCAGGAGGAGATGACCCGCGCCCAGATCAGCGCCGGGAAGGTGCCGCCCATCACCGGGCCGCCGTTGTAGAGGGTTTCCATCGAGGTGACGGAGTCGGGGTAGCCGACCCAGACGCAGGTCGTCACTTCCAGGGCCGAGCCGCAAAACCAGGCGTCGCTGCTGCCGGTGGTGGTGCCGGTCTTGCCCCACTCCCCCGAGATGCCGGTCTGGGCATTGGTCCCGGTTCCGCAGCAGACGACCGTTTCAAGGATGCTCTTCGCTTCTTCCGCGGTTTCCGCTCTGATCACCGGGGTGTGTTCAATGTTGTCCTTGCCGCCCTTGATGAGGTTGCCCTCGCGGTCGCTGACTTCGGTGAAGGCGACCGGGCTGTCGCCGGGAATTGGGGCGAGCGAGCCGCTGACCCGCTGGCCGTTGTTGGCGAGGGTCATGTAGGCGTAGGTCCAAAGCAGCGGCGAGACGCCTTCCTTGAGGCCACCAAGGACCATCGCCGGGTTCAGGGAGATCGGTTCGCTGTAGCCCATTTTGTGGATCGTCCTGGCAATCGAGCGGGTCCGGTCGCGGACCGTCTTGCCCTTCAGGCCTTCCAGGGCCAGCTGCGCGTAGATCGAGTTGTCCGAGTAGGTCGTCGCGCAGACGATGTCGCAGGAGCCCAGGTAGGAGTGTTCATCGTTGTGGACCACGAAGACTTCGTTGCCGTGTTTGCCGAAATGGAAGACCTGGGGGGCCGATTCATAGACCGTGTAGGGAGAGATCCCCTCTTCCAGCGCGGTGAGCAGCGTGAACGGCTTGATCGAAGAGCCGGGTTGTCGGTGGCCGTAGACGGCCAGGTTGAAGGGCTTCGTCTTAAAGTTGGGACCGCCGACCATCGCCTTGACGCCGCCGTTGTGGTTGTCCAGGACCACGACCGCGGCCGTCGGCGGCAGGTAACCCAGGTAGCTGTTGACCGCTTCTTCGGCGGCTCCCTGGAGGCGCAGGTTGAGCGTCGATTTGACCTTCAGGCCGCCGAAGAAGGCCTTTGCCGGGCCGAACTTTTCGACCAGCTGCTGGCGCATCCAGGCGGTGAAGTAGGGGGCCTTTGATTCGAGTGTCGGGGGCCTGATTTCTGAGGGCGCGGGCAGCGCCTGCTTGACCCCTTCCCGATACTGCTGTTCGGTGATGTAGCCCTGTTGCTCCATCTTTTCGAGGACCAGGTTGCGGCGGCCGAGCGCCGATTCCGGGCTGACTCTCGGATCGAAGGCGGAGGGCGAGGCGATGATCCCCGCCAGCATCGCCGCCTCCCAGGGCTCCAGCACGGAGGCGCAGGGCTCCACCTGGGTCCCGCATCCGGGGTGGGCGGCGCCGAAGTAGGTCCGCGCCGCCGCCTCGATCCCGTAGGCGCCCTCGCCGAAGTAGATCGTGTTCAGGTACTCGGTGAGGATTTTTTCCTTGCTCCAGTGGCGCTCGAGCCGGTAGGCGAGCGCCGCCTCTTTGAATTTCTCGAGGATCGTCCGTTCGCCCTGCGCCGCGAGCGCGTTCTTGACGAACTGCTCGGTGATCGTCGAGGCACCCTGCTGGGCACTCTGGCTGAGGATGTCGTTGACCAGGGCACGGGCGATCCCTCTGAAATCGACGCCGTTGTGTTCATAGAAGCGCGAGTCCTCGATCGAGACGACCGCCTCCTTGACGTTGGGGGAGATCTGGCCCGAGGTGAGAAGGATCTTGTTCTGGTTGCTGGTCAGCGTGCCGATCGGTTCGCCGGTCGAGTCGTAGAGCTCGCTGTTGCGCGAGGCCTTGTACTGGGCGAAGTTGTAGATCGCCGGCAAATCGCGCGAGACCGCGGCCATCATCCCGAAGACGAAGGAGACCAGCCCGAGGATGCCGAGCCCGAGCAACACGAAGAGGAAGCGCAGCTTCTTCAGCCTCGGCTTGCTGCGCTTGTCCTGAGGAGTCGTGATCGGGGGCGGCGGAGGTGCGCCACCGAGCCGGCGGGGCTTTGTTCCGAGGGCCGCCATCAGGTTCGAGTTCGGCTCGCGCGTGGCAGGGCCCGCTGAGCGAAGGCGGCAGTCTAGCATTGGCCCCTGGCGTGCCGAACCAGCAAACCTCCACATCTTCCCCCGTCCGCAGCGAGTGAGGAACGACTGGCCGTGACCTCAGATCTGACGCGCAACGCGGTCGACGTGCTCCCTGCGGGGAGGCTGGCCGAGCAGCTTGCCGCGGGTCGTCCGCTGCGAGTCAAGCTGGGCATCGACCCGACGACCCCCGACATCCACCTCGGCCACACCGTGGTCCTTGAGAAACTGCGCGAGTTCCAGGCGGCGGGTCACCTGGTCGTGTTGATCATCGGTGACTTCACGGCCCGCGTCGGGGACCCGAGCGGCCGCTCCGCGGCGCGGCCGCTGCCCTCCGCGGAGGAGATCGAGGCCAACGCGGCGACCTATCAGGAACAGGCCTTCAAGGTGCTCGACCAAGAGCGAACCGAGATCCGCTTCAACAGCGAGTGGCTGCGGATGGAGTCCGAGCAGCTGCTGGGACTGCTCGCCCGGACGACCGTCGCTCGGCTGATCGAGCGCGATGACTTTCAGAAGCGGCTCGCGGCCGGCGCGCCGATCGCCGCCCTGGAGCTGCTCTACCCGCTGCTGCAGGGCTATGACTCGGTGGCCGTTGAGGCGGACGTCGAGCTGGGGGGCACCGACCAGAAGTTCAACCTGCTCTTTGCGCGCGACATCCAGGCTGCCTACGGCCAGGAGCCGCAGTCGATCCTGACGATGCCGATCCTGGTCGGGATCGACGGGGTTCAGAAGATGAGCAAGTCGCTCGATAACTACGTCGGCATCACCGATCCGCCGGCGGAGATGTTCGGTCGCCTGATGCGCATTCCCGATCGGGCGATGCCCGACTACTACCGGCTGCTGCTCGGCGAGGAGCCGCCCGAGGGGCCTCCCAACGAGACCAAGCGAAGCCTGGGCAGGCGGCTCGTCGCCCGCTTCCATGACGAGCCTGCGGCGCTCGCCGCCGAGGAGCACTTTGACCGGCTCTTCGTGCGGCGCGAGGCCCCGGCCGAGATCGAGGAGCTCGACCTGGCCCCCTACGCGGGCGAGGCCGGGGTGCTGGTCCATATCCCGGTGCTGATGGCCGACGCCTTCGGGATCAGCTCGAGCGAGGCGCGGCGGCTGCTCAAGCAGGGAGGGGTCAGGCTCGACGGCGAGACCCTGCCGGCGGACACGCTCGACCTCGCTCCGGGCGAGCTCGACGGCAAGGTGCTGCAGGCGGGCAAGCGACGCTTCCGGCGCCTCTCCTCGGGCGCCGCCTAGGCCTCGCCTGTCGGGGCTAGGCAAAGTGCCGCCACGGCGCTATACTCCCCGGTCCCTCTGGGGCAGGCCCCTGGCCTGGTCCATGCGTGAAGGGCGGCGAACCCCGCCGCAGAGGCGCAGCGGTCTTTGAAAACTGAGCAGCGTGCACTCCGCGGACATTCGTGTCCGTGGATTGTTTGAGCCCGATCCACTCGGCCCGCCAGCGGACCGAGTGGTCTGATTTACCCGTCATGCCGGTCGCCAAGCTTGTGTACCCGGCGACCAGCCAGGCATGACCACTCTCTGTAGCAGTACTTTCACGGAGAGTTTGATCCTGGCTCAGGACGAACGCTGGCGGCGTGCTTAACACATGCAAGTGGTGCGACGAACCAGGGCTTGCCCTGGGGCAAAGCCGCGAACGGGTGAGTAACACGTGGGTAACCTGCCCCGATGACCGGGACAACCCGAGGAAACTCGGGCTAATACCGGATGTGGTGCGCGGATCCAAGTCCGCGTACTAAAGGAAGCTTCGGCCTCCGCATTGGGAGGGGCCCGCGGCCCATTAGCTTGTTGGTGAGGTAACGGCCCACCAAGGCAACGATGGGTAGCTGGTCTGAGAGGACGATCAGCCACACTGGGACTGAGACACGGCCCAGACTCCTACGGGAGGCAGCAGTGGGGAATCTTGCGCAATGCGCGAAAGCGTGACGCAGCAACGCCGCGTGAGGGAAGACGGCCTTCGGGTTGTAAACCTCTTTCAGGAGGGACGAAGGCTCGCCGGTGAATAGCCGTGCGGGTTGACGGTACCTCCAGAAGAAGCTCCGGCTAACTACGTGCCAGCAGCCGCGGTAATACGTAGGGGGCAAGCGTTGTCCGGAATCATTGGGCGTAAAGCGCGCGTAGGCGGCCTCATAAGTCCGTTGTGAAAGTCAAAGGCTCAACCTTTGAAAGCCGATGGATACTGTGAGGCTAGAGTCCGGAAGAGGCGAGTGGAATTCCTGGTGTAGCGGTGGAATGCGCAGATATCAGGAGGAACACCAATAGCGAAGGCAGCTCGCTGGGACGGTACTGACGCTAAGGCGCGAAAGCGTGGGGAGCGAACAGGATTAGATACCCTGGTAGTCCACGCCGTAAACGATGGGCACTAGGTGTGGGAGGTGTCGACTCCTCCCGTGCCGTCGCTAACGCACTAAGTGCCCCGCCTGGGGAGTACGGCCGCAAGGCTAAAACTCAAAGGAATTGACGGGGGCCCGCACAAGCAGCGGAGCATGTGGTTTAATTCGACGCAACGCGAAGAACCTTACCTGGGCTTGACATGTAGGTGACCGCCATAGAAATATGGCCTTCCTTCGGGACACCTTCACAGGTGGTGCATGGCTGTCGTCAGCTCGTGTCGTGAGATGTTGGGTTAAGTCCCGCAACGAGCGCAACCCCCGTTCCATGTTGCCAGCATTCAGTTGGGGACTCATGGGAGACTGCCGGTGACAAACCGGAGGAAGGTGGGGATGACGTCAAGTCATCATGCCCCTTATGTCCAGGGCTACACACGTGCTACATTGGCGCATACAAAGGGCAGCAATACCGCGAGGTGGAGCGAATCCCAGAAAGTGCGCCTCGGTTCGGATTGGAGGCTGAAACTCGCCTCCATGAAGGTGGAGTTGCTAGTAATCGCGGATCAGCAATGCCGCGGTGAATACGTTCCCGGGCCTTGTACACACCGCCCGTCACACCACGAAAGCAGGCAACACCCGAAGCCGGTGGCCTAACCTTTTGGAGGGAGCCGTCGAAGGTGGGGCTTGTGATTGGGGTGAAGTCGTAACAAGGTAGCCGTAGCGGAAGCTGCGGCTGGATCACCTCCTTTCTAGGGAGATTTCTCTAGAACGTCGACCGGGCTCCCCGACGGATTAATTCCGTCGGGAACGCTGCTCAGTTTTGAGAGACCGCCGGCGGAGCTCCCGCCGTGTGAGCCTCGGTGGACCTTGAAAACTGCACAAGTGCCAATGTATATGGGTAATTTAATTTACGAACCGTACGTTCCGACGTAAGGTTCGTTCACCGTCAAGATGTTAAGGGCTTACGGTGGATGCCTTGGCACCAGGAGTCGATGAAGGACGTGGACGGCTGCGATAAGCCGCGGTGAGGCGCTGAACAGCCCTTGACCCGCGGATCTCCGAATGGGAAAACCCGGCGTCGGTAATGCGGCGTCATCCAGCGGTGAATACATAGCCGCCGGAAGGAAACCGGGGGAACTGAAACATCTAAGTACCCCGAGGAAGAGAAATCAACCGAGACTCCCTTAGTAGTGGCGAGCGAAAGGGGATCAGCCCAAACCCGATGGGTGTAAGTGGACACACGTTGCCCATCGGGGGTTGTAGGGCGTCATGCCCGAGCCGTGTCCGGCTCGGCGACAGTTACCAAATCAGGTGTTAGCCGAAGCGAGTGGAACCTCGCACCACAGAGGGCAATCGTCCCGTAGGTGAAAGCGCACTGATCTGTCGATTGACGTTCCTGAGTAGGACCGCTCCCGTGAAACGCGGTCTGAACCTGGGGGGACCACCCTCCAAGGCTAAGTACTACCTGGTGACCGATAGTGAACTAGTACCGTGAGGGAAAGGTGAAAAGCACCCCTGAAGGGGAGTGAAATAGTACCTGAAACCGTAAGCTTACAAGTGGTCGGAGCACCTTCGGGTGTGACGGCGTGCTTTTTGCATCACGAGCCGGCGAGTTACTCGTCAGTGGCGAGGTTAAGCGATGAGCGGAGCCGCAGCGAAAGCGAGTCTGAATAGGGCGACACAGTCATTGGCGGTAGACCCGAAACTGGGCGAGCTATCCATGGGCAGGCTGAAGCGGGGGTAAGACCTCGTGGAGGGCCGAACCGACCTAGGTTGAAAACTGGGCGGATGACCTGTGGATCGGAGTGAAAGGCTAATCAAGCCCAGAGATATCTGGTTCTCTCCGAAATATATTTAGGTATAGCGTCGAGTGTTGCGTTTCGGCTGTAGAGCACTGTTTGGACTAGGGGCCCTACCAGGTTACCGACTTCAGGCAAACTCCGAAGACCGTTACGGTTAACTCGGCAGTCAGTGTGCGGGGGATAAACTTCGTACGCAAAAGGGGAACAACCCAGACCATCAGCTAAGGACCCTAAGTGCTAGCTAAGTGGCAAACGATGTCCGAATGCAGAGACAACCAAGAGGTTGGCTTAGAAGCAGCCACCCTTGAAAGAGTGCGTAACAGCTCACTGGTCAAGTGTTCGGGCGCGGATAATTCAACGGGGCTCAAGCTAGCCTCCGAAGCTATGGGTACGCAGGCCCGCGGGCTCTGCGTGCGGTAGGAGAGCGTTCCAGCTGCGTGAAGCGGAAGCGTAAGCCTCCGTGGAGCGGCTGGAAGTGAGAATGCCGGCATGAGTAACGAAAGTGGGGTGAGACTCCCCACCACCGATTGTCCAAGGTTTCCTGAGTAAAGTTCGTCTGCTCAGGGTTAGTCGGGACCTAAGGCGAGGCCGAAAGGCGTAGCCGATGGCCAACAGGTTGATATTCCTGTACCACGTCGTTTCCGTTATGACCGATGGGGGGACGGGGAAGGGTAAGGGAACCCAGGCGATGGTTGTCCTGGGGCAAGCACGTAGCCAGTCGCTGCAGGGAAATCCGCAGCGGCGTTTTGACGCGAGGTGCGATGCCAGCTGGCTTGACCGCCGGCCAGTCCCCGATCCCATGCCTCCAAGAAAATCCTCTAGGCAGGACTCGCGTGCCCGTACCGATAACCGACACAGGTGGACAAGTAGAGAATACTAAGGTGAGCGAGCTAACTCTCGTTAAGGAACTCGGCAAAATCGTCCCGTAACTTCGGGAGAAGGGACGCCCCGGTAGGGTGAACTCCATACGGAGGGAGCCCGAGGGGGCCGCAGTGAATTGGTCCAACCGACTGTTTACCAAAAACACAGGCCTCTGCTAAGTCGCAAGACGATGTATAGGGGCTGACGCCTGCCCGGTGCCGGAAGGTTACGCGGACTTGTCAGCGCTTCGGCGCGAAGCAATGAAGCTAAGCCCCGGTAAACGGCGGCCGTAACTATAACGGTCCTAAGGTAGCGAAATTCCTTGTCGGGTAAGTTCCGACCTGCACGAATGGCGTAACGAGTTGGACGCTGTCTCAACGAGAGGCTCGGTGAAATTAAAGTCTCGGTGAAGATGCCGAGTACCCGCGGCTAGACGGAAAGACCCCGTGAACCTTTACTGCAACTTGATATTGGAGTCTGGGGTATCTCGCTCAGGATAGGTGGGAGACTGTGAACCGATCGCCTTGGCGGTTGGGGAGTCACCCTTGAGATACCACCCTTGGTAGTCCGGGCTTCTAACACCATGCCGTGATCCGGGTGGTGAACAGTGTCAGGTGGGCAGTTTGACTGGGGCGGTCGCCTCCTAAAGAGTAACGGAGGCGCCCAAAGGTTCCCTCAGCACGGTTGGAAATCGTGCGTAGAGTGTAAAGGCAGCAAGGGAGCTTGACTGCGAGACCGACGGGTCGAGCAGGAACGAAAGTTGGGCTTAGTGATCCGGCGGTTGCAAGTGGAAGCGCCGTCGCTCAACGGATAAAAGGTACTCCGGGGATAACAGGCTTATCGGTTCCAAGAGTCCACATCGACGAACCGGTTTGGCACCTCGATGTCGGCTCGTCGCATCCTGGGGCTGGAGTAGGTCCCAAGGGTTGGGCTGTTCGCCCATTAAAGCGGTACGCGAGCTGGGTTCAGAACGTCGTGAGACAGTTCGGTCCCTATCTGCCGTGGGCGTTGGAGAGTTGAGAGGAGTCATCCCTAGTACGAGAGGACCGGGATGAACGTGCCTCTGGTGTATCTGTTGTCCTGCCAAGGGCACCGCAGGTTAGCTACGCACGGAACGGATAACCGCTGAAAGCATCTAAGCGGGAAGCCGTCCTTGAGATTAACTCTCCCATCCCCTTGAGGGAGTAAGACCCCTGGTAGACCACCAGGTTGATAGGCCGGCGGTGGAAGTGCAGCAATGCACGTAGCCGACCGGTACTAATGGGTCGAGGGCTTGACGGATATTTTTACCCTCGCTGAGGCACTTGTGCGGTTTTCAAGCTCCACCGGGGCGCGTCTCGCAAAATTTCCGGTGGCGCACAGCGAGGGGGAGACACCTCTTCCCATTCCGAACAGAGCAGTTAAGCCCCTCAGCGCCGATGGTACTTGGAGGGCAACCTCCTGGGAGAGTAGGTCGCCGCCGGTTCTTTCTTCAGGAACTGTTCGACCCGCCGTTCATATAGGGGCGGGTCGACGTTCCAGCTCTGCGTGTGGCCCGCGTGGGGAACCGCATAGAAGGTCGCCCACCGTGGCAGCTCCGCGGCGAATTCGCGGCTGAGGCCGATCGGCACCAGGGTGTCGTCGGTTCCATGGAACAGCAGGATCGGCAGGTGAAACGCAGCCGGGTGCTCGAGGGCGTCAAGGCGAGGCCAATCAGCGTTGACCCGCGCTTCGATCACCCACTCCAGGGGGTTGGCGGCCACCGCCGGAAATCCCGTCTGTGTGGCGTTGAATTCGAGGACGCGGCGCCAGTCGAGCACGGGGGCGTCCAGCACCAGGGCCACGACACGCGAGGCGAGCTTGGAGCGCTCCATGAACTGAGTGACGATCGCCCCACCCATCGAGTAACCGACGAGGACGAGGTGGCGTGCGCCGTGGGCCAGTGCGTAACGGGCGGCGGCGCCGAGGTCGCGCCACTCGGTCATGCCAAGGTGGTGAAGCCCGTCGGGGCTTTCGGGGGCGCCCGGATCCTGACGGTAGCTGATCAGCATTGACGTCAGCCCCAGGCGGCGCAGGACGGGCAGCACTCGCATTCCCTCCTGAAGGTCGCCGTTTAGCCCGTGCACGACGATCGCCCAGGTCCGGTGAGGGTGAGCCCCCGGGGGGATGATCCAGGCGGGCATCGGGCCGAGCGCGGCGGGTACCGAGACCCGGGAAAAGCGCAGGCCCAGGTCCTGGCGGGGATCGCCGGAGTAAACGTCGGTGTCAAACCAGGCTTCCTCGCCGGGCAGCAGATAGCCGTTGACAGCGCGGATTCGGCGGGTGATCGCCCTCGGTGTGCTGCTCAGAATCGGACCGACTATCGCGTGACCGCCGCGCCAGATCAGGCCATAGACGCCCGGACGGTCGGTGTCGGCTGAGCGTGCCAGGACGACTCGCCGCGGCGAGGCCGCCCTCACCTCGACCGGTTGCCAGCCCTTGCGGTTGGGGACGAGAACTTCATCAGAGAAATGCCAGGCGAGGGCAGCCCCTACGGCGGCCGCGGCGGCCGCCAGGCAGACCACGAGCGCGGTCGCGATCGCGATCCGCGCACGACGGCGCTGGACGCGGTCAGCCTCGAATGACGACGACGCCACGGGCCCGATTCTCCCGCGCGCGTGTCGCGGGGCGCGAGGGGTGCGGGCGGCGCCGGGACTGACAGGCGGGCGAGGCCTCGGTCGGCTCGAGCCCGTACTCGCCCAGGGTGGCGAAGTCGATCAGCAGGTCGGCCGCATCGATCAGCCGGCCCGTCAGCGTTGTCTTCGAATCGAACATGGGTTCGCAATCTAGGGATGCCCTCGGACGCTTCGCGGATTCTGCACGCCACGTTGCAATTGGTCTGCGAATCTCAGCACAAACGCGGCCGTCTGTCTCGGTTTCTCCACATTGGGCGAATGTCCAGCGCCGCGGATCAGCCGGGTCTCGGCCCCGGGGACGCGGGCATAGGCGGCCAGCGCCGGCTTTGATTCATAGATCTGGTCTTCTGAGCCGAAGATCGCCAGCAGCGGCACTCCAGAGCGCTCGATCCGCCGATCGAGCGGCTCGGCCTCCATGTAGTCGCCCTCCTCCTCGTCGGAGTCATAGGAGCTGTAGGACATCCGGTTGAAATCTTCGACAAACGTGTTCGGCACTTCGAAGCCCGGCGCGAAGGCGACCTGCAGCCCTTCCTTGATCGCGAAGTCGGGCGTCACCTGCCAGAGTGCCGGGCCGAGAATCGGCGTGGTGCTCAATTCGGCGGTGAAGGGCAGGCCCTTGGAGAAGCGTTCGTCGGGTGCCTGATCGATGATCACCAGGCGCTTGACGTAACCGCCGGGGACTTCGCTCAGCGCCGTCGCGACCGCGGCGCCCAACGAATGGCCGACGACGGTCGCAGCGCGCACCCCGAGCCGTTTCAGCGCTTCGGCGACGAGCGCCGCCTGGTCTTCCATCGTGTAGCCGGAGGTGGGCTTTTCGGATCCGCCAAATCCCCGCAGGTCGATCGCGATGACGCGGTGGTGGCGATCGAGTATCGGCACCATCGCATCCCACCAGTTGATCGCGCACGTATAGCAGTGCAACAGCACGATCGGGCTCCCCGGACGGGGCCCGCGATCGACGATCTGCACGTCACCCCCCGCAAGCCGCAGGATCCGGCCGCCGGGTTCGGTCACCGTGGCCGGCTTCGTTTCCGCTTCGACGATCAGGGTGTTGAGCGCCACCAACACGAGCAGGGCGATCAGCGCCACGATCAGGATCTTCAATCCTCTGCCCACAGCGGCCGTTACCCTAGCCGGAAGCCCATGGAGAAATTTGTCATCGATGGAGGCGCGCCGCTCTGCGGTGAGGTCGCCGTCGCCGGAAACAAGAATGCGGCCCTGCCGATCCTCGCCGCCTGTCTGCTGACCGAGGAGGAGCTGACCCTGCACCGTGTGCCCCGGATCCGCGACACCGAGGCGCAGGTCTCGCTGCTCGAACACCTGGGGGTCGAAGCGGAATGGATCGGTGACAACAGCCTGCGGCTCTGCGGGGCAGGTGTCTCGGGGACCTGCGTCGACGAGGAGCTCTCGCAACGGATCAGAGCCTCCTTTCTGCTCGCCGGCCCACTGCTGGCGCGTTTTGGCGAGGCCAAGATGCCGCCCCCGGGTGGCGATTTCATCGGTCGTCGGCGGTTGGATGCCCATCTCGATGCCTTCGAGGACCTCGGCGCCCGCGTCGAGGGCGAGCGCTGGATCGAGCTCTTCGCGCCCCCCCAGGGGCTTCGCCCCTGCTCGATCTTCATGGACGAGCCCTCGGTGATGGGCACCGAGAACGTCCTGATGGCAGCGGCCCTGACACCCGGTCTGACGACGATCTCCAACGCGGCCTCCGAGCCCCACGTCCAGGATCTGGCCCGCCTGCTGGGCAAGATGGGCGCCGGGGTCGAGGGGATCGGCTCCAATGTGATGACGATCCACGGCAGCGACCGACTCGGCGGCACCGAGCACTGGATCTCCCCCGACCACATCGAGGTCGGCAGCTTCATGGCCCTCGCCGCCGCCACCGGTGGCGAACTGCGGATTCGTGACGCGAGCCCCGATGATCTGGTCATGGTCCGACGTCAGTTCCGCCGTCTCGGGCTCGACTCGCAGGTCGAGGGCGAGGACGTTCTCGTGCCCCCCGAACAACGCCTGCGGGTGAGGACCGACCTCGGCGACGCGATCCCGAAGATTGAGGACGGCCCATGGCCCGCCTTTCCGGCGGACCTCACCTCGATCGCCCTGGCGCTGGCGACGCAGGCCGACGGCGAGGTGCTGATCTTCGAGAAGATGTTCGAGAACCGTCTGTTCTTCGTCGACAAGCTGGTCGCGATGGGCGCTCGGATAACGCTGTGTGACCCCCACAGGGCGATCGTCAGCGGTCCGAGCCGGCTTCACGGCGAACGCGTCGAGAGCCCCGACATCCGCGCTGGGATGGCGATGCTCATCGCGGCGCTCGCCGCGGATGGGGTCTCGGAGATCGGCAACATCAGCCAGATCGATCGCGGCTACGAGCAGATCGACGAGCGTCTGCGCGCCCTCGGCGCCCGGATTGAGCGAGTTTCTGCGGAGATCCCTGCCTAGCAGGGCTCAGCTTCCCACTCTCGTAAGGTCCCGGGTCCGATGATCCACCCGATTCCACCCGGCACGCGCGACGTGCTGCCCGACGAGATGCGTGAGCTGCGCCGGCTCAACCTCACCCTGATCGAGCTCTTCGAAGCCCGCGGCTACGGCGAGGTAGCGACGCCGGCGATCGAGTACGACGAGGTGCTCTCGCGGGGGGACGGACGCGCAACCGGCTCCGGCTATCGGTTCTTCGATGCGAGCGGCGACCTGCTGGCGCTGCGGGCAGAAATGACGGTCCCGATCGCGCGCCTGGTCGCGACTCGCTACGCGAGCGCGGAGGAGCCGGTGCGGCTCTGCTATCTGGCAAACGCGTTCCGCGCCGTGCGTCCCCAACGCGGCCAAATGCGGGAATTCACCCAGGCCGGGGTCGAGTTGATAGGCGTCCCCGCCCCGCGCGGAACGGCCGAGGTGATCGAGGTGCTGGAGGCGGCGCTCGACGCCGCGGGTCTCGATCGCGCCGTGATCGGCCTCGGCGACTCGGACCTCTTTCGCCAGCTGCTGGCCGAGCTTGAGGTCGAGGGAGAGGCGCGCGAGTCGATCCTCAAACGACTGGCAATGCATGACCTGGTCGGCCTCGAGGCGGAGCTCTCGGCCGTCGTCGATGATGACCACTGTGCGACCTGCGTGGCGCTCTCGCAGCTGCGCGGTGGACGCGAGGTGCTCGACGAGGCCCGCGCGCTCGGCAGCGAGGCGGTTGAGCGGGCGATCGCCCGCATTGGCGAGACCTATGAGGAGCTCGAGCGCCGCGGCGCCGCCGATCGTGTCCGGATTGACCTCGGCCTGCTGCGCGATCTCGGCTACTACAGCGGTGCGATCCTCGAGGTCTATGACCCGGCGCTGGGCCACGTACTCGGCGGCGGCGGCCGCTACGACGACCTTCTGAGGCGCTTCGGCCTCGACAGACCGGCGGCGGGCTTTGCGCTCTATATGGAGCGCGTCCACATCGCCCAGATGGAGGAGGAGCCCGAGGGGGGGAGTGCCCGGTGAACGTCAGCGTCGCGGGGATGGGTCGAGCAAAGATTGAGGGGCCGCTGAAATTCGCGGTGCCGCGCGGGGCGCTGCTGGAGCAGACGCTCGACACGCTCGATGCGGCTGGCATCGACGCGAGCGCGGTGCGGCGCGAGTCGCGGGCGCTGATCTTTCCGGGCGAGGAGATCACCCTGGTGACGATGCGTCCCTCCGACGTGCCGACCTACGTCGAGGCGGGGGCCGCCGACGTCGGCATAACTGGCAAGGATGTCCTTCTCGAGCAGTCCGACCGGGTCGTGTATGAGCTCCTCGACCTCGGCTATGGACGCTGTCGAATGGTTCTTGCCGGCCGCCGCGGGGACAGCAGGCTAGGGGAGTCGGCGAGACGGCTGGGGATGATGCGGATCGCGACCAAGTACCCGCGTATCGCTGAGCGCCACTTCGAGCAGACCGGCCGCCAGGTCGAGGTGATCGAGGTCAAGGGGTCGGTCGAGCTGGCTCCCCTGATCGGCCTCGGGGACGGCATCGTCGACCTTGTCGCAACCGGTCGCACGCTGAAGGAGAACGACCTCGAGGTCCGCGAGGAGATCCTCGAATGCAGCGCCCGCTTCGTCGCCAATCGGGTTGCCCACAAGCTGCGCGCCGCCGAGATCGACGAGCTGACCGCGCGACTGCGAGAGGTGACGACGGAATGAGAGTGAGGAGGTTCGATTGGTCGGGCGCGGCGGTTACCGGGCGCGAGGTCCGGATCTGGTTCCTGGACGCCGGCGGGGCCGACGCGGCGCTCAACGTGCTCGCGATCCGCGATCGGGTCAGGGCGGGTGGTGATGATGCCGTGCTGGCTCTGACGGCGGAGTTCGGCGCCGGCGAGACCCCGCCGTCTTCCCTGCTGGTCGATCGTTCCGCGGCACGGGCCGCATTGGAGCGCTCCGAGCCGAAGCTGCGCGACTCCCTCGAACTGGCCGCCGAAAACATTCGGGCGGTCGCAGAAGCCCAGCTTGACCCCGACCCGCGCGAGGTGGCACTACCGCAGGGCCAGACGGTGAGGATCAGGAGCGTTCCGGTCGCTGCGGCGGGGATCTACGCCCCCGGGGGCCGAGGCTTCTATCCCTCCAGTGTGCTGATGTGCGCAATTCCGGCTCGGGTGGCCGGCGTCAACCGCGTCGCGATGGCCTCCCCACCGGGGCCGAGCGGCGGGCTGCACCCGACGGTCCTCGCCGCGGCGGCCCTGGCCGAAGTCGACGAGATCTACGCGATGGGTGGTGCCGAGGCGATCTTCGCGCTCGCCTACGGCACCGAGACTGTCGGGAAGGTCGACGTAATCGCGGGCCCTGGCAACGCCTGGGTGCAGGATGCAAAGCGCGAGGTCAACGGCCTGGTCGGAATCGACTCCTACGCCGGACCCTCGGAGCTGATGGTGATCGCCGGCCACGACGTCGACCCCGAGTGGGTCGCCCTTGACCTCTGCGCCCAGGCTGAGCACGGAGTGGAGAGCCCGTTGCTGGTGGCCGCGGTGGAGGAGCGGGTCCTCGATCTGATCGAGACGTCCACCGGGCGGCTTCAGGAATCGCGCCCAACCGTCAACGACGCGCCGCTTGCCCTGGTCCAGGTTCCCGATACCGAGGCGGCCATCGACCTTGCCAACGCTCTCGCCCCCGAGCACCTCGAGCTAATCGAGGAGGACGCGGCGCTTCTGGCCGAGAGGGTGCGGACAGCCGGCTGTGTCTTCGTCGGCCGCTTCGGTGCGACCGCGTTCGGGGATTACGTCGCCGGCTCCAACCACGTCCTCCCGACCTCCGGCGCCGGGCGCTTCTCGGGGCCCCTCGGTCCCGATGTTTTCCGGCGTAGGATCGCAACGGTTGAAATTCCGCCCGAGGCAGCGGCGAAGCTTGGCCCGCACGTCGATGTCCTCGCGCAGGCCGAGGGATTCCCGGTACACGGCGAGTCGGCGATGATTAGGAGTGAGCGGCAATGAACCGAACGGTGACAAGGGAGCGCAGCACCGCCGAGACGCAGATCCAGCTCTCGCTGAGCCTCGAGGGCGGCGAATCGAGCGCCTTCACGGGGGTCGGCTTCCTCGACCACATGCTCGATCTGCTCGCCCGTCACGGGCGCCTCGGTCTGCAGGTCGAGGCGAGCGGCGATCTCGAGACCGGTGCCCACCACACCGTCGAGGACGTCGGTATCGTCCTCGGGCAAGCGCTCGACGAGGCGCTCGGCGACCGGGCCGGTATCCGACGCTACGGTTCCGCACTGGTGCCGATGGACGAGTCGCTGGCCGAGTGCGCGATCGACATCTCCGGCAGGCCGCTCTGCGTCTTTGATGCCGAGCTCCCGTCCACCTCGATCGCCGGGTTCGACACGGAGCTCGCGGAGGAGTTCTTTCGGGCGATCGCCAACAGCGCCAAGTTGACGCTGCACCTCAACGTCCGCGACGGCAGCAACGCCCACCACATGATCGAGGCCTGTTTCAAGGCCTTCGCCAGAGCGCTGCGCGAAGCGGTGGCCATCGATCCCGCGGAGAGCGGCGTACCCTCGACCAAGGGGACGCTCAATGAGTGACCAGGTCCAGATCTGCATCCTCGACTACGGGATGGGCAATCTGCGCTCGGTCGAGAAGGCCCTCGAGCACGTTGGCGCCGCCGCCGAGATCAGCTACAGCCCGGAGACCGTCCGCCGCGCCGACGGCCTGATCCTGCCCGGCGTGGGCGCCTTCCCGAAGGCGATCGAGGAGATCGGCAGTCGCGGTCTCGACGAGCTGATCGCCGAGCGCCATCGCGTCGGAGTGCCAATCCTTGGCATCTGCCTCGGCCTACAGCTGCTCTTTGACTCGAGCACCGAGCTGGGCGGCGGCGCCGGCCTCGGTCTGCTGGCGGGAACCGTCTCCGGCCTCGACGCCGACGGGCTCAAGGTGCCTCACATCGGCTGGTCGCCGGTCCGCTGGGAGCGCCCATCGCGGCTCGCCGAGGGAATTGAATCGGAAACCCCGTTCTATTTCGTCCACTCCTTCGCTCCGGACCCGAGCGCGGAGGAGCTGCTGGGCAGCGCCTCCTACGGGAGTCGGTTCGCCTGCGCCGCCGAGCGGGGAAACGTCTTCGGCGTGCAGTTTCACCCCGAGAAGTCGAGCACCGCGGGGCTGCGGCTGCTCGCCAACTTCGCCGAGATCTGCGCGGCCGTGCCGGCCTGAGCGCTGCCGTGGTCCTTTATCCGGCGATCGACATCCGCGGCGGACAGGCCGTCCGCCTGCTTCAGGGCGACTACGCGCGCGAGACCGCCTACGATGCCGATCCGGCCGCCGCGGCGATGCGCTGGGCTGGCGAAGGAGCCGAGTTCCTGCACGTCATCGACCTCGATGGCGCCAAGGCGGGCACGCCCCGCAATCTCGACGCCGTGCGCCGGATCGCCAGCTCGGTCCAGTGCCCGATCCAGGTCGGCGGTGGGCTGCGTGAGGCGGACTCGGTCGAGGCCGCCTTTGACGCCGGGGCCGAGCGGGTCGTGATCGGTACCGCGGCGTTGCGCGACCCCGAATTCCTGCGGCGGGCGATCGAGGCCCACGGCGAGCGGGTCGTGGTCGCCCTTGACACTCGCGGCGGCAAGGTCTCGCTCGCCGGCTGGACCCAGATGAGTGAGGTCGAGGCGACCGACGCGGTCGCCGAGCTCGCCGGGCGAGGCGTGGCCCGCTTTCTCTGCACGGCGATCGAGGTCGACGGAACTATGGAGGGACCGGCGGTCGATGAGCTGAACGCGATCGCCGCCGCGGCGCAAGCGCCCGTGATCGCCTCCGGGGGGGTTGGCAATCTGCCCGACCTCGAACTGCTGGCCCGCACCACGGCCCCCAATGTCGAGGGCGCGATCGTTGGCAGGGCGCTCTACGAGCGGCGCTTCACGGTGGCCGAAGCGATTGCCGCGCTCGGCTAGCCTCAGGAAGAATGGTTCTAAAGCGCGTCATCCCCTGCCTCGACGTCGACGGCGGTCGCGTCGTCAAGGGCACCAACTTCGTCGGCCTGCGCGATGCCGGCGATCCGGTCGAGCTCGCTGAGCGCTACGACGCGGAGGGGGCGGACGAGCTCGTCTTCCTGGACATCACGGCCTCCCACGAGCAGCGCGAGACGATCGTCGAGCTGGCCCGCCGCACTGCCGACAATGTGTTCATCCCGTTCACGATCGGCGGTGGCATCCGCTCGGTGGCCGATGCCCAGGCGGTACTGGACGCCGGCGCCGACAAGGTCTCGGTCAATTCCGCGGCGCTCGAGCGGCCCGGGTTGCTCGGTGAGCTCGCCGACGTGTTCGGCGCCCAGTGCGTGGTCATCGCAATCGACGCCAGGCGGGAGGGGGAGACCTGGGGGGTCTACGTGAACGGCGGGCGCCGCCGCGTTGAGGGACGCGACGCGGTCTCCTGGGCGCGCGAGGCGGTCGAGCGCGGGGCGGGGGAGGTTCTGCTGACGAGCATGGACCGCGACGGCACCAGCGATGGATATGACCTGGAGCTGACCCGGGCGGTTGCCGACGCGGTGTCTGTGCCGGTGATTGCCTCCGGGGGCGCCGGCACCTTGGAGCACCTAAGCGAAGCGATCATCGAGGGCGGCGCCGACGCCGTGCTCTGCGCATCGATCTTCCACTACGACGCCCACCGTGTCCGCGACGCAAAGCAACGCCTTGCCGAGGACGGCGTGCCGGTGCGCCTCTCCCAAACCTGACTCTGAGCCGCAAGCGAAGTGAATAACCGCTTCGGATCTGGCCGAAGTGCCCGCGGCGGTGCGTGACCCCAGGACTGAGCTGATCAGCTCCCCGACGCTTGCTCGCCGCTGCGCATCGCTTCGGCGAGGCCCTTGACACCGAAGTCGCCGAGGACCTCGATCCGGGCCAGTTCGTAGGGATGCTCCTTGGTGGCGAAGCCGGGGATCTCGGTCGTTGCCCCGACGTAACCCGCTTCTTCGACCGCGCGGATGACCGTTTCGTCGAACCGCCCCGCCGGGTAGCAGAAGTTCCTCACCGGGACCCGGTATTCGCGCCTCAGGATTTTCCGCGAACCCGCCACTTCTTCCCTTAGCTGGGCGGGGCCGAGTTCTGTCAGGTCGAGGTGGTGGATGGTGTGAGCGGCCAGCTCCCAGCCGGCGGAGATCATCGCCTTGACGTTGCTCGAATAAAGTTCCGAGCCTTCCGCCTTGAGGTTGAGCACCCCTGGCCAGCCGTGCTTGCGGAGCTCCGGCAGCGCGAAGGTGTATTGGGGACGGTAGCCGTCGTCGAAGGAGATCACCACCGGCTTCGGCGGCAGCGTGCCACCGTTGTACCAGGCGTCCTCGACCGCTTCCAGGGTGACCGCCTGGAAGCCCTGCTTTTCAAGCCAGTTCATCTGCTTGGAGAAATCTGTGCGACCGACATACAGTTCGGGGTAGGGGACTTCTCCCTGGGGGCGGCCGAGGACGTGGTACTCGAGGATCGGCACCGGTCCGGTGTCGGGCCTCCACCCCGGCTGCGGCGTCGCGTTGCGAACCCTTTGGTCCGTTGTGCGTTTCCCTTCATGTGGCGAGGCCGACGTCGCCGCGGCCCGGCTTGGGCCTCGGGAGCTGCTGCTGAGACTGGTGATCAGGAGTGCGGCGATCGCGAGGGCCGCGAGGCCAAGCCCCAGGGCCGCGCCGATCCGCCGTCGCCTGATCGAGCGGCGCTCTCGCTCACGCCTGGCTTGTCGGTCCGCCGCCATCCGGAGAGGGGATCATGGTAGGAAACCCCCGCAGATGGCCGAGCCCCGAAGCGACACGATCATGGCAACCCTGAGGCGCGAGTACCCAGAGCTTGGGGCCGTCGCCGAGCTCGCCCGCGGGCCGGTCTATCTGGTTGGCGGCGCGGTTCGCGACCTGCTGCTCGGTCGAGCGCGCTCGGGCAACCTCGACCTGGTTGTCGAGGGGGACGCGCCGTCCCTCGCCAGGCTCCTCGGCGCCGAGGTGCTCGAGCACGAGCGCTTCGCGACAGCGACCGTCGCCTTTCAAGGCCTGCAGGTCGACGTCGCCGCGGCCCGCACCGAGACCTACCCCTACCCCGGGGCCCTGCCCGAAGTATGCATTGGCGCCGGGATCGAGGCCGACCTGCGGCGCCGGGACTTCACGATCAATGCGATGGCGATCCGGCTCGGAGAGCCGGTTCTGCTCGACCCGCTCGGGGGACGAGCCGATCTGGAGGCGGGCATGCTGCGGGTGCTCCACGAGCGGTCCTTCATCGACGATCCCACCCGGGCGCTGCGCGCCGCCCGCTACGCGGCGCGCCTCGATTTCAGCCTCGAGCCTCGCACCGCGGAGCTTCTCGGGGCCACCGATCTGGCCACCGTATCCGGCGATCGCCGCGAAGCCGAGATCCTGAGAATCGCCCTGGAGCCCGAGGCGATCCGTGCCTTCGAGTTGCTGGATGACTGGGGACTGCTGGAGCTGCGTCCGGGGGGCGCTGCCCTGGGGGCCGCGGTCGCCGGGCTCTTGGAAGCGCCGAAGTGGGCCGAGATGGCACGCAGGGACCTCGTCCTGCGCGCCGCCGTCCTCGGCCCGCCGGGCGCAGAGACTGAGCTCGCGAAGGCGCTTCCGAGAACTCCCTCGCAGGCCGTCGCCCTTGCCTCCCGCCACGATCCCTTGGAACTGGTTCTGGCGCGAGCGCAGGGTGCCGTCTGGCTGGATCGCTACCTGGAGGATTGGCGCCACGTCGCGCTCGAGATCGATGGCGGCGACCTGATCGAGGCTGGGGTGCCGGAGGGGCCGGCCGTCGGCCGCGGTCTGGCCGCGGCGCTGCGCATGAAGCTTGACGGAGAGCTGCTTCCCGGTCGCGCTCACGAGCTGGCAGCCGCCGCGGACGCCGCCAGGGGGGACGGCGATGCGATGGCGTAGCCAGGAAGGCGTCCGTTGGCTCGAGGCTGAACTGCCGGGTGCCCGGGCCGCGTTCTCGACGCGAATTGGCGGGCTCAGCGAAGGGAGCTTCGAGAGCCTCAACCTCGACATTCTCACCGGCGACGATCCCGACGCGGTGAAGGCCAACCGCTTGCGGCTCGCCGGGGCCCTCGGGCTTCGGGCAGAGCGGATCGTGATCGGTCGCCAGGTCCACGGCGCCGAGCTGGCCCGCCACGAGGGCCCTCAACGGCCCTCTCCATTCACGATTCCGGGATCTCGGATCCCCGAGGTTGACGGCCACCAGACCAGTCGCCCGGGACTGCCCCAGCTCGTCTTTGTCGCCGACTGTCTGCCCGTGGTCCTCGCGGGTCCGGGGGGCGTCGCGGTGCTCCATTGCGGCTGGCGCGGTCTCGCGGGCGGGATCATCGAGCGCGGTGCGGAGGCGATCGCTGCCAGCGCCGCGGCGATCGGGCCGGGTGTCGGTCGATGCTGTTATGAGGTGGGGGAGGAGGTGCTCAGCGCGTTCACGGGCCTCGGGGAGGGGATCGCGACGGGCCGCAGGCTCGATCTGGCCGAGACCGCGCGCCGCCTCCTCGAGCGCGCCGGAGTGGGTTCGATCGAGATGGCCGGGCTCTGCACCTCTTGCGAGGAGGACCTCTTCTTCTCGCATCGGCGTGATCGGGGACTTACGGGCCGCCAGGCCGGCCTTGCCTGGGCGCTTGAGGCGGACGGCTGAATCGTGCCGCGCAGCCTCATCCACGGTCTCGATCCGGAGCGGATCCGGGCGAATCTCGGGGCAATCCGGGCGAAGGCCGGGGACCGCGTCGAGATCCTCGCCGCCTGCAAGTACGTGCCCGAGGAGGAGATGGGGGCGTTGGCCGAGGCGGGCGTCTCCCTCGTCGGGGAGAACCGCCAGCAGGACCTGGCGGCGAAACAGGCGCGCTGGGGAGAGGCCTTTGAGTGGGACTTCATCGGCAATCTGCAGAGCCGCAAGGTGAAGCTGCTGTTGCCAGCGTGTCGCCTGATCCACTCGGTCGCCAGCCGCTCGGCGCTTGAGCAGCTCGCCATCCACGGAGGTCCCGAGGACGAGGTTCTGGTCGAGGTCAACGTTGCCGCCGAGAAGGGAAAGGGCGGGATCGCGCCCGCCGATTTGGGGGAGTTCATCGCCGGTGCGCGGCCCGTCCGGGTCAGCGGCCTGATGACGATGCCGCCGTTTAGTCAGGATCCGGAGGCCTCGCGGCCCTATTTTGCCCGGCTCGCCGAGCTGGCCGCCGAGCACGGTCTGGGGCGGCTCTCGATGGGGACCTCCCAGGACTGGGAGGTGGCGATCCAAGAGGGTGCGACGATCATCCGTCTCGGCACGGCTCTGCTCGCATGAAACGGCGCTACCCTGGGCATAATTCGTAAAGGAGTCGGCCGTTTGAGGCCGAAAGATCGCCCATGGCCCTACGCGACACATGGCATAGAGCGCTCGTCTATTTCGGCCTGGCCGAGGATCACGACTACGGCCCCGAATACGAGGAACTGGACGAACCCGAAACCGGTACCGAAGACCTCTTCGAGAGTCGGCGCGAGCGCGACTCGGGGCAGGTCCGCCGTCTCCCCACCTCGCGGCGTTCACGCCGTGACGAGATCGACGACATCTTCGCCGACGACGAGCCGATCTCCGCATCGCGCACCCGCACGCTGCGTCCGGTCGGCAACGGCGACTCCGACGTCCAGGTGCATCTCGTCATCCCGCGAAACTTCAATGACGCCCAGCAGGTCGCCGATCAGTTCAAGCGCTCGGTTCCGGTAATCCTCAACCTGCAGACGACCGACCATGAGCTCTCCAAGCGGATGATCGACTTCTGCTCCGGGCTGACCTACTCGCTCGACGGCGGCATGCAGCGGATCGCCGAGAAGGTCTTTTTGCTCACGCCCCGCAACGTCGAGGTCTCGGCCGAGGAGAAGGCTCGGCTGATCGACAAGGGGTTCTTCAACCAGTCGTAGCTAGTCTCCCGGCGATGGTTGTTGGGTTCGTCGGCTCCGGAAGCATGGCCGCGGCTATGGCTCGCGGTCTGGTCGGTGCCGTGCAGCAGATGCTGTTCACCGATGCGGGCTCCGGGCGCGCCGCCGGGCTGGCGGCGGAGGTGGGAGGTGAAGCCCTCGCCGATAACGCGGAGCTGGCCCGGCGCGCGGACCTCGTCGTGCTCGCCGTCAAGCCGGCGGCGCTCGAGCGGGTCGCGACCGAGCTCGGCGAGGTTGAAACCGTCCTCTCCCTGCTCGGGGCCACCTCACTGGAGAAGCTCCGCGCCGCCTTTCCCAATGCGGATGTCGTGCGGGTGATGCCGAACGTCGGCACGGAGGTGCGAAGTGGCGTGCTGTGCGTGGCCGGCGCCGAGCCGCCGGCCGTGCGTGATCTGCTGGGCCAGCTCGGACACGTCGTCGAGCTGCCAGACGAGCAGTTCGACGCGGCGACGGCGCTGATGGGCTGCGCCCCGGCCTATCTGGCCCTTGCGGTCGAGTCGCTCGCCGGCGCCGGCGCTGAGGCCGGCCTCGATGAGACCCTGGCCCGCGAGCTGGTAGTTGAGACGACGGCGGGGACCGCCGCACTGCTGCGGCGACGGGACCCCTCCGAGGTCCGCCGGGCCGTCGCCTCGCCCGGCGGCAGCACCGAAGCCGGGCTTGAGGTGTTGGACCGCGAGGGGGTCGGCGAGGCCTTCAGAGCGGCGGTGCGGGCCTCGTTGGAGCGGATGGCCGGCGCGTGATCCCGCTGGCCCTCACGCGCGGCGACATCGCCGACTACGTCGACGCGCTCTTCATCGTCTACGCGATCCTCATCCTGCTGAACATCCTGATCTCCTGGATCCCGAGGATCCCCTTCTACAGCCGTTGGTTTCGGGCCTGCCTGGACTTCATCACGGAGACGACCAACCCCTATCTGAACCTCTTCCGGAGGCTGCTTCCGTCCGTCGGAGGCGGAGGCTTTGCGCTCGACCTCAGTCCAATCATCGGGCTGATCGTGCTGTTTTTGGCGCGGGTCATCGTCGTCAGCCTGATTCGCGGGTGAGCTCCGCCGCGGCCCGCTCCTGGCGCCTGGCCGGCGCCCTTTGCGGCATCGTCGTCCTCCTTGACCAGGCGACCAAGGCGATCGTCGAAGCCCACCTGGTCCCCGGCCAGCAGGTCGGTGTGCTGGGCCCGATCGGGCTGACGCTCTCCCACAACCAGGGCGTCGCCTTCGGGCTGGCGAGCGGCAGCGACGCGCCGCTGATCGGTTTCGCGCTGATCGCCCTGGCCTTTGTCGCGGCGATTATGGTGCGCAAGGCCGAGCTGCCTGGTGTCTGGGTCGCCGTCGGCCTCGTGGCCGGCGGTGCCCTGGGGAACCTGGCCGACCGCCTGCGCGCCGGGGCCGTCACCGACTACGTCGAAATCGGGTCCTGGCCGCCCTTCAACCTGGCCGACGTGGCGATCACCCTCGGCGTCATCGTGCTCGCGGTGGTGCTCCTCAGGGATGAGGGTTGAGATGGGACTGCGCGTCGTCTACCTAGACGATGACCTTGCGGTCATCGACAAGCCCGCCGGGCTCGTCGTGCACCCGGCCCCCTCCCACCACGGACCGACCCTGGTCTCCGAGCTCGGCGAGATCCTCGAGGGGGGAGAGGACGCCGAGCGTCCCGGGATCGTCCACCGACTCGACAAGGACACCAGCGGCCTGCTGGTGGTGGCTCGCAGCGACGCCGCCCACGCAGCCCTGCAGGAGGCGGTCGGTGAGCGACGCATCGAGCGCACCTACCTGGCGCTGGCCGGCGGCCGGCTCACCTCGCGCACGGGCACGATCGACGCGCCGATCGGGCGATCGCCGCGCCAGCGCCACCGAATGGCCGTGGCCGGCGCCGCCTCACGCGAGGCCCGCACCCACTTCACGGTGCTTGAGTTGCTGGCTTTTGAGACCTACCTCGAGGTGCGGCTGGAGACCGGGCGGACACACCAGATCCGCGCGCATTTCGCCGCGATCGGGCATCCGCTGTGCGGTGATGCGACCTACGGCGGGGCGCTGCGCTACGGCCTCGAGCGCCAGTTCCTGCACGCTCATCGCCTTGCCTTCGAGCACCCGCGCAGCGCGGTGCGGATGGAATTCAGCTCCGAGCTCCCGGATGACCTGGCGGCGGCGCTGGCCGCCGCCCGGGCTGCCTGAGCGGCGTCCCTCTACAATCCAGCGATCCGCAAACTAACCCCGTCGGCTCCAAACCGGATCCTGACCGGCCCCCAGACGGGCCGGGCCCGGCAAGGGCGGCGGGAGCTTCGCCAATAGACCAAGGAGAAATCACCATGCCAGCCAGCACGGGCCTCAAGGAGCTGCTCGAGGCCGGAGTCCACTTCGGCCACCAGACGCGCCGCTGGAACCCGAACATGCGCCGCTACATCTTCGGCGAGATGGATGGGATCCACATCATCGACCTCATCCAGACGGAGGAGCTGCTCGAGACCGCGCGGGTCTTTGCCGGCGAGCTCGCCAGCGGCGGCGGCACGGTGCTTTTCGTCGGCACCAAGAAGCAGGCCCGGGGCGCCGTCAAGGAGTGGGCCGACCGTTGCCAGATGCCCTACGTCAACCAGCGATGGCTGGGTGGACTGCTGACCAACTTCAACACAATCTCCCAGCGCATCTCGCGCCTGCACGAGCTGACCGAATGGCAGGAGGAGGGCAAACTCGAGTTGCTTCCCACCAAGGAGCGCATGGGGATGCAGGCTGAGCTCGCGAAGCTCGAGTACAACCTGGGCGGCGTTCGAGACATGGACCGGCTGCCCGATGCGGTCTTCGTCACCGACCTGAAAACCGAGGAGATCGCGGTCCGCGAGGCAGCGCGCCTGCGGATCCCGATCATCGGGCTCGTGGACACCAATTGCGACCCGACCCCGGTCGATTACGTGATCCCCGGCAACGATGACGCGATCCGCTCCTGTCAGCTGGTGATCTCGACGATCGGTGGGGCGATCGAGACCGGCGCCGGCACCTGGCGCGAGCAGGAGGAACGCCGCATCGCCGAGGAAATGGAGCGCCGCAGGAAGGACGAGGAAGAGCGCAAGAAACGGGAGGAAGAAGAGCAGGCCCGGCGCGAGGCGGAGGAGGCCGCGGCAAGGGCGGCCGCCGAGGCCGAGGCGCAGGCGGGCCCGCCGGCGGCTCCCGGCGCCGAGGGGGCTCCGCAGGCTCCGGCCGAGGCGCCAGCCCCGGCGCCGCCCGAGGGCAAAGCGCCCGAAGGCCCGGGCTCTGGCGGCGGCGAGGCAACAGCAGCCGAGGCTCCGGTGAGCGCCGAGGGCGCCGCTGGATCTGATCCTTCGAACGGGGAGGGTTCCTGATGGCCGTCACGGCTGCTGAGGTGAAGGCGCTGCGTGATCAGACCGGCGCCGCGATGATGGACTGCAAAGCGGCGCTCAGCGAGGCCGATGGGGATGTCGATCGTGCGATTGAGATCCTCCGGGTCAAGGGCCAGGCCTCGGCCGCAAAGCGCGAGGGTCGGGGGACCGACGAGGGTGTCGTCGCCGCCTACATCCACGCCAACGACAAGGTTGGGGCGATGGTCGAGGTTCAGTGCGAGACCGACTTCGTGGCCCGCAATGAGGATTTCAAGGCGTTTGCCTATGAGGTCGCTCTCCACATTGCGGCGACCGCGCCGCAATATGTCTCCGCCGAGGAGATCCCCGCCGCTGAGCGCGAGGCCGAGAAGCGGGTCTTCGAAGAGAAGGCCCGCGAGGAAGGCAAGCCAGACGACGTCGTCGAGAAGATCGTCGAGGGGCAGCTCTCGAAGTGGGCGGCCGAGGTGGCGCTGCTCGACCAGGCGCACGTCAACGCCGAGAAGCACGGCTCAAAATCGATCGAGGAGCTGCGCCAGGAGCTCGCCGCGAAGACCGGCGAGAACATCCGCGTCGCCCGTTTTGCCTATTTCCGCGTTGGGGCCTGAGGGAGCGGGGCTGAACTGAGCGCCACAGATAGGCTCTTCGCGAGACGAGGCGAAGCCGAGACCGATGAATTCCGGGCCTAAGTTCAGCCGTATTCTCCTGAAGCTCTCGGGCGAGGCGCTGATGGGGAAGCTCGACTTCGGGACCGATGGCGAGGAGGTGGAGCGACTCGCAAAGCAGGTGGGTGCGATCCGTGAGCGCGGCGTCGAGGTCGCGGTCGTCGTCGGGGCGGGGAACATCTACCGCGGCATCGACGGCGCCTCCAAGGGCATCGACCGCGCCACGGGCGACTACATGGGGATGCTCGCCACGGTGCTGAACGCGCTGACCCTGCAGGATGCGCTGGAGGGGCTCGGCCAGCACACTCGGGTGCTCTCGGCGATCGACGTCAAGGAGGTCGCCGAGCCCTACATCCGCCGTCGCGCCATGCGCCACCTCGAGAAGGGCCGGGTGGTGATCTTCGCCGCGGGAACGGGCAACCCGTTCTTCACGACCGACACGGCGGCCGCCCTGCGGGCGCTCGAGATCCACGCGCAGGCGATCCTGATGGCGAAGAACGGGGTGGAGGGGGTCTATGACTCCGACCCCGCGACCAACCCCAACGCGACCTTCATCCCCGAGATCAGCCACCGCGAGGCGATCGAGCGCGGCCTCAAGGTGATGGACTCGACGGCGCTCTCGCTGTGCATGGACAACGACCTGCCGATCTACGTCTTCAACGTGGGAGATGAGCGCAACATAGATAGGATCGTTTGCGGCGAGAAGGTCGGCACGCTCGTCGCGAGCGAGCCGGCGCAGCGATGAGCGCGGAGGAGCATCGGTGGAGCTGATCGACGAGTTGCTCGAGGACGCCGGAGGGCGGATGAAGAAATCCGTCGAGGCCGCCCGCAACGAGCTTGCGACCGTGCGCACCGGGCGCGCCTCCCCGCATCTGCTCGATCGGATCACCGTCGATTACTACGGCACGCCCACGCCGCTAAAGCAGCTCGCCAACATCGCCACCACCGACGCCCGACTCCTGACGGTCACCCCCTATGACAAGGGATCGATCGCGCTGGTCGAGAAGGCGATCCAGGAGTCAGACATCGGCCTGACCCCATCCAACGACGGCAGCCTGATCCGCCTGCAGATCCCGGAGATGACCGAGGAGCGCCGGCGCGAGATGGTCAAGGTGGTGAACGGTGTCGCAGAGGAGGGGCGGGTGGCGGTACGCAACGTGCGCCGCGACGTGATGAGCGATCTGCGCGAGCTGAAAAAGGAGGGTGAAGCCGGCGAGGATGACGAGCGCCGCGCCGAGAGCGCTCTGCAAAAGCAGACCGACGAGGCGATCGCCGAGATCGACGCGCTCCTCAAGGGAAAGGAAGAGGAGATTCTGGAGGTGTGAGTGCCTCCGCGCGGTACGTCGCGATCATCACCGACGGGAACGGGCGCTGGGCCCAGGCGCGGGGGCTGCCGGTCCTCGAGGGCCACCGGGCGGGCGCCGATGTCGTCAAGGAGCGGCTGCGCGATGCCGCCCGTCTCGGCGTCAAGGAGCTGACCGTGTTCTCGTTCTCGACCGAGAACTGGACGCGGCCGCCGCAGGAGGTCAGCGGCCTGATGGAGATGTTCGGGGAGCGGATCGAGTCCGAGACCCCCGAGCTCGATGAAGAAGGAGTGCGGATGCGATTCATCGGGCGTCGCGAGGGGCTGGCGCCGGAGCTCGTCGAGTGCATGCGCTGGGCCGAGGCGAAGACCGAGGGCAACCAACGCATCACCCTGTTCGTCGCCTTCAATTACGGCGGCAGGGCGGAGATCGTCGACGCGGCGCGAAGCTTTACGGGGAGCTCCGAGGAGGAGTTCCGCGCCAACCTCTACGCGCCTGAGATGCACGACCCAGACCTGCTGATACGAACCAGCGGCGAGCGCCGCCTCTCCAACTACCTGCTCTGGCAATGCGCCTACTCCGAGCTGGTTTTCCGCGACGAGCTCTGGCCGGACTTCGGCCGCGAGGCATTCGAGGAATCCCTGCGCGAGTTCGATTCCCGCCGCCGCCGTTTCGGCGCGAGGGTCTGATGGCGCCCGGCCCCGAACGCGAGCCGCCCCTCGACCTCTTCGATGAGGAGCTGTTCGCGGATCAGCCACCGCCGCCCAAACCGGCGCCCCGCCGCCGCCGCCGCCGCTCGCCCCTTGGCGGGGAGACCGCAAAACGCATTCTGGTCGCGATCCCGTGGATCGTCTTCGCAATCGCGATCATCGTCGCCGGCGGCCTCGTCTTCGCGGTGGCGATGGTCGCGATCGGCCTCCTGTGCCTGTTTGAGTACCACGACATGACCGCCGAGCTGCGGCCGATCCAGCGGGCCGCATACCTGGCGGTGCCGGCGCTGGTGGTGGCCGCCTACTACGGCACCGCCTTCAACATCCTGCTCGTCTTGGCGGCGTCCTTCCCGCTGATCTTTGCTCTCGGCGCCGATCGCCGACACCGCGATGGGATCGTCGTCTCGATGGGCGTGACCCTGCTGGGGATCGTCTGGATCGGGATTCCCCTGGCGCACGCCGTCCTACTGCGCGACCTGCCGAACCACGGCGCCGCGCTGCTGGTTGACGTACTGATCGGCACCTTCGTGACCGACACCGCCGCCTACGCGACGGGACGCATGTTCGGGGCCCACAAGATCGCGCCCACCCTCTCCCCGAACAAGACCCTGGAGGGGCTGATCGGCGGATTTCTGATCGGCACCATGGCCTTCTGGTTCGCCGGCCTCTACCAGGACTGGCTCTCCGGAATCGACGCGCTGCTGATCGGCGCCGCGGTCGCCGCGGTGGCGCCGATCGGTGATCTCTTCGAGTCGATGCTGAAGCGCGACCTCGACAAAAAGGACACCGGGCGTCTGTTCGGGCCCCACGGAGGCGCCCTCGACCGCCTCGACGCCGTGCTGTTCACCGTGGTCATCGGCTACTACCTCTCGGTCCAGCTCGTCTACTGACCGAGCCCTGGAACGCCAGCGCCCGTCCCTATCCTCTGTTTATGAAGAAGCTGGTGATACTCGGCAGCACCGGTTCGGTTGGCACGCAGGCGCTGGAGATCATCGCCGCCTCCGAGGAGCTCGAGGTTGTCGGCCTCGCCGCCGGCTTCAGCTGGGAGACCGCGCTCGAGCAGGCTCGACGCAACGGCGTTGGCAGCCTGGCGCTGGCTGACCCGAGCGCCGCCGATAGAGCCCGCGAGGCCTGGGAGGGACGCGTGCTTGTCGGCGAGGACGGGATCGGTGCCCTGATCGCCGAGTCCGGCGCCGATTTGGTCTTGAACGCGATCGTCGGCGCCAGCGGCCTCGGCCCGACGATCGTCGCCCTCAGCGAGGGAATCGACGTCGCCCTCGCCAACAAGGAGAGTCTGGTCATCGGCGGCGAGCTGACGATGGCCCTCGCCGAGGCCACCGACTCACGGCTGCTCCCCGTTGACTCAGAGCACTCGGCGCTCTTCCAGTTGATCGGCGCCGAGCCGCCCGGCAATGTCGAGCGCCTCGTTCTGACCGCTTCCGGCGGCCCGTTCCGCGGCCGCACCGACCTCGCCGGCGTTTCGATCAACGAGGCGCTGTCGCACCCCACCTGGCGCATGGGCGGCCGCATCACGATCGACTCGGCGACGCTGATGAACAAGGGCTTTGAGATGATCGAGGCACACCACCTCTTCGGTGTCGGCTATGAGCGGATCGAGGTCGTCGTCCATCCCCAGTCCCTGGTCCACTCGCTGATTGACCTCAACGACGGCGCCACCCTGGCCCACCTTGGCCACCCCGACATGAGGGTCCCGATCTCCTACGCACTGCACTACCCCGAGCGCGCCGATGTCCCGGTGCCGCGCCTCGATCTGGCCGCGGTCGGCGAGCTCACCTTCGAGGCTCCCGACCCTGAGACCTTCAGCTGCCTGCGGCTCGCCCGTGAGGCCGGCGAGGCGGGCGGGACGGCGCCCTGCGTTCTGAACGCCGCCGACGAGGTTGCCGTCGCCGCCTTCCTGGCGGGAAGGATCAGCTTCGAGGCGATCGGAGCCGCGATCGAGCGTGTTCTGGAGGAGATGCCCGCCGTCCCGCTGAGACATTTCGAGGACCTCTTCGCGATCGACGCCGAGGCCCGGCGGCGCGCCGAGGAGCAGGTCGGGGAGCTGGCCCGCGCGTGAGCTGGTTGATTTTCTTCCTCGGCCTCTCGGCGCTGATCATCCTCCACGAGGCGGGCCACTTCTTCGCCGCCAAGGCGACCGGGATGCGGGTCGAGCGTTTCTTCCTCTTCTTCGGCCCGACGATCTGGTCGATCAAGCGCGGCGAGACCGAGTACGGGGTGAAATCGATCCCGCTCGGCGGCTACGTGAAAATCAGCGGCATGAACCCGGAGGAAGATCTTCCCCCGGATGTAGCGCCGCGCGCCTACTATCGCCAGCCGGTTTGGAAGCGGATCGTCGTGATCGCAGCCGGACCCGGCGTCAACATCGTCCTCGCCCTGGTAATCCTCTTCTTCGTCGCCCTCGGCAGCGCGACGCAACCCGACCAGCGGGTCGGTGAAGTCCTCGCCAAGGCCCCAGCGCATGGGGTTTTGCGGCAGGGAGACAGGATCGTCGCCGTCGACGGCAGGACCTACAGCGATCTCCAACCCGAAGAACGGATCGAAAGGTTTCGCAAACAGATTGGTCATCATCAGTGTCCCGGCAAACAGGTCGAGGGCTGTCTCGCCAAGACGCCGGTGACCCTGACTATCGAACGCGAAGGCCACCTGCGGACCGTCTCGGTGCGGCCCAAATACAGCGCCGAAGCAGGACAGGCGCTGGTCGGCTTCTCCTTCGGCGAGCGCCCGGTCACGATCAGCGCCGGGGAAGCTGTCGACCGCTCCACCGGCTTCGCCTGGTACGTCACCCACGAAACCCTGAGTCGTTTCGCGAAGATCTTCGAGAGCAAGGAACGCAAGCAGCTCAGCGGGATCGTCGGAATCAGCGACGTCGGCCACCAGGCCGTCAACCAGGGCGCGACCGCGGCGCTGACCCTCCTCGCGGTGCTCAGTCTCTCTCTGGGCTTGATCAACCTCTTCCCGTTCCTGCCGCTCGATGGCGGCCACATCTTCTGGAGCCTGGTCGAGAAGGCGCGCGGCGGGCGCCGCGTCTCGCTGGCGACCATGGAGCGGGCCAGCATCGTCGGGATCATCCTCGTCGCGATGCTCTTCTTCATCGGCCTCAGCAACGACATCAGCCGCCTCACCGGCGAAGGCTTCAAGGTCCGCTAGCCGCCGGGGCCCGTCCGCCTACTTGACGGCGAGGACCTTGAAGCTGCAAGAGGCCGGCGTCGGGTCGGCAACGCCGTCGAGAACCGCTTTGACGCGGATCCTGTGCTTGCCCGGCTTCAGTGCCGGGGCCGTGAAGGGCGAGCGGCAGGCCTTAAACGGCTTGCTGTCGACGCTGCACTGGAAGCTCGCCCCGCCGGCGCTGGCGCTGAACTTGATCGTCGGGGTGCGGTCCCGAGTCTTCGCCGGTGGCTTCGAGCTGATCTTAGTTTCGGGTGGCGTAGCGCCCGCCGGCGCAGGAGGAATCTCGGGCAGGGGCTGTTCCTGGGGCGGAAGCAGAGGGGGGGCGGCGGTGGTGAACGTGCGGTCGGCGCCGGGACCCGTCCCGTTGCCGTTGTGGGCGAGCAGCTGGAAGTGGTAGGTGGTTCCGGGAGAGAGGCCCGTCAACTGTTCGGAGACGCCGACGTTGGTGGTTCCTTTGCCAGCCGTCCTTTCGGCGGTTTTCTGACCGTAGGCTGCGGTGGTTCCGTAGTTGAAGTAGTAGCCGGTCTGCGGGCCCTGCGGGTTGACCAGGCCTTCCAGCGTCGCGGTCGTTTCGGTGATCGCGGTCGCCAGGCCCGTCGTTGCAATCGGCGCTCCGAAGCTGGACGTGGTGAACGACTGGTCGACTCCCTTGACTTCGCCCGCCGAGTTCTTCGCGACGAGCTGGAAGTGATAGGTCGTTTCGGGTGAGAGCCCGCTGAGCAGCTGCGAGACGGCGACGTTCGAGGTCCCCGCGCCCGCCTGCAATTTCGCGGTTTCGTGGCCGTAGCCGCTCGTCGTCCCGTAGTTGAAGAAGTATTCGCTGGCCAGACCGTTCGGGTTGACCGTGCCCTTCAGCGTCGCTTCGACGCTGCCGACCCCCGACGCCGGTTCGGTCGTCGCGCTGGGCGGCCGCCCCGTGGTGAACGACTGGTCGACTCCCTTGACTTCGCCCGCCGAGTTCTTCGCGACGAGCTGGAAGTGATAGGTCGTTTCGGGTGAGAGCCCGCTGAGCAGCTGCGAGACGGCGACGTTCGAGGTCCCCGCGCCCGCCTGCAATTTCGCGGTTTCGTGGCCGTAGCCGCTCGTCGTCCCGTAGTTGAAGAAGTATTCGCTGGCCAGACCGTTCGGGTTGACCGTGCCCTTCAGCGTCGCTTCGACGCTGCCGACCCCCGACGCCGGTTCGGTCGTCGCGCTGGGCGGCCCCGCGGTGGTGAAGGTGCGGTCGGCGCCCGTGACCGTTTCCGAGGTGCCTTCGGCCACCATCTGGAAGTGATAGGTCGTGGCCGGAGCCAGCCCGGTCAACATCGCGGACTCGGAGAGCGTGGTGCTGCCCGAGCCGGCCGATTCGTGGGTGGTTTCGTGGTTGTAGGCCGTGGTGGTTCCGTACTTGAAGAAGAAGGTCGTGTCCTGGCCCGAGGGATTGACCTTTCCGTTGAGGGTGGCTTCGGTTTCGGTGATCGCGGACGCCGGTTCGGTGGTCGCGACCGGGGGGGAGGGGCCGGTGACGGTGATCGTCCCCTTCATTTCGGTCGGGTGCACGGGGCAGTAGAACTTGTAGGTCCCCGGTTGGGTGAAGGTGCAGGTGCCGCTCCAGGTGCCCGTCGTCCCAGTGCTCGGAACGCCGTTGCAGCTGGGTGCGGCCGGGGGGTTTTCGAATACCACCCCATGGGGGATGGACTCGCTGTTCTTGAATTCCACGGTTCCGTTGGGGCTGATCTGGGCGGTGTTTGGCATCCAGTGGTAAGTCCCGGCGCTGCCGGCGGTTTCGACCGCCTTGTCGGCGGCGACTCCACTCACGACCCCAAACCACAGCAGCGCCAAACCCAGCGCGGCCCCCAGGGGGACGCGCGCCAGCAGGCGCCCGTTGCGTGGGCGTTCCGTGGATCGCGGGTCAGACATGAAGGACCACACCTCTGCTCAGCTCCAACGCCGTCCCGCCGGGGGGCTTCACGATCACCCGCACAGTCAGGGGAAGCCTCTTGCGGCTCCGCAGCGCGCGGCGGGCGGAACTCGCCAGGCGAACAGCGAAGCGGAGGCGGCCGGCAGCGATCGAGGTGCGCACCAGCCGGCCGACCTGGCCGTTTCGCGAGCCTCCAGCCCTCCTCAACCCCTGCTCTGCGAGTAGCAGGACTTCGAGCCTGCCGCCGGCGCTCGCCTGTGAGAGGTCGACCGAGCCCCGCACGGAGCTGCCCTGCTGGCTCTTGGCGAGTTTCACGGCCTGTTTTGCCGGCCCCTGGAGGGGAGATTGAGGGGACCCTTCAGCGGGCGGCGGGATGACCGGCGGCGCTTCACCGGAGTTGACGGTGATCGTTCCCTTCATTTCGGTCGGGTGCACGGTGCAGACGAAGGTGTATGTGCCGGCCTTCGCGAACGTGCATTCTCCGCTCCAGCCGATCTTTTCCTGTTCGACCGGAACGCCATTGCAGCTTGGCTCTTCCGGACCGCCGGTCCAGCGGACCCCGTGCGGCACCGTCGTGCTGGTGCTCCTGAAGGCCACGCTCGCGCCGACGCCGACGGTCGCCGCCGAGGGCTTCCAGAAGAACCCGTTGCTTCCCGGCCCGGCGGATTCGATCGTCGGTCCCTCGGCCGAGCTAGCGGCGATGGATTGCGTCGCGGCCGCGCCTCCGAGCAGCAGGGCGATGAGAAATCGGCCCTTCGCGCTTGTCATCCGACTTCAGACCCTCCCCAACTTCTGCATTGCCGTGGCGCCCCTGGGAAGCCCGAAGCACCCGTTCAGCTCGCAATACGGAGCCCGGCGCCGAGAGGTTCAAATCGCTCTATAGATACCTCCCGGTACGCTTGACCCATGTCCTCAAAGCGCCAGATATTCGTCGGCGGGGTCCCGATCGGGGGCGGTGCGCCGGTCGCCGTGCAGACGATGACCAAGACCGAGACGGCCAACCTGGCGGCGACCATGGAGCAGATCCACAAGGTCGCCGAGGCGGGCGCGGATCTGGTCCGCTGCGCCGTGCCGCGCGCCGATGACGTCGAGGCGCTGAAGACGATCGTCAACGAGTCGCCGATCCCGGTGATCGCCGACATCCACTTCAATCACACCCTGGCCCTGAAGGCGATCGACGCCGGCGCCCACTGCATCAGGCTCAACCCGGGGAACATCGGCGGACGCGAGAAGGTGGCCGAGGTGGCCGCGCGGGCAAGGGCCGCCGGAGTGCCGATGCGGATCGGCGTCAACTCGGGCTCCTTGCCCAAGCACCTGCACGAGCTCGAGAGAAGCTCGCCGGTCGAGGCCCTGGTTGCCGCCGCGGTTGAGTTCGTCGAGCTGATGGAGGGCCTTGACTTCGAGGACTTCAAGGTCTCGATCAAGTCGACGAACGTTCCCAACACGATCGCCGCCAACCGGCTGCTCTCGCAGAGGATCCCCTACCCCCTGCACCTGGGGATCACCGAGGCGGGGACCAAATGGTCGGGCTCGCTGAAGTCCGCGGTCGGCCTGGGAGCGCTGCTGGCGGATGGAATCGGCGACACGATTCGCATCAGCCTCTCGACCTTCCATGCCGAGGAGGAGGTCAAGGTCGCCTGGGAGATCCTCAAGGCTCTGCAGCTGCGCGAGCGCGGGCCGGTTCTGATCGCCTGCCCGACCTGCGGGCGCCTGCAGTTCGACATGGACTCGGTCGTGGCCGAGATCGAGCAGCGGCTCGAGGCCTACCCGGAGCCGATCGAGGTCGCCGTGCTGGGCTGTGCGGTGAACGGGATCGGCGAGGCGAGCCACGCCGACTTTGGAATCGCCGGCGCCAAGAACGAGGGGCTGATCTTCGCCGGCGGCAAGCCGCTGCGAAAGGTTCCTCAGGCGAATCTCGTCGACACGCTCTTCGAGGAGATCGACAAGTCACTTGACCGCGGCAGCGTTGAGTTTGACGAGGCGGCCTCCCGCGAGGGGGCCGAGTGGGTTGCACGGATCGAGGCTGAGAACGCCGGCGACCTGACGCCCGAGAAGATCGCCCAGATGGAGCACGAAGCCGCGGCGAAGGGCGAGTCAGACCGGGTCCTCCTCGACGAGGAGGCCTCCCCGACCAGGGGGCGCCGTTTCACGCGGGCCTGAACCGGCCGAGCCGCCCAGCCTCAATCCTGCGAGCAGGGAGGATCTGCGCGGGCGGCGATGGCCGCGCACCGGGGTCCGAGCGGCGGCGCACTCCTGCGGGGGTTCGCCGGGCCGATAGGTTTCCGGCGTGACCCGGCTCTCGAAAGCCTTCCTTCCAACGCTCAAGGATCCCCCGGCCGAGGCCGAGGCGATCTCGCACAAGCTGATGGTCCGGGCGGGGCTGATTCGGCAGCTCGGGACCGGGCTGTGGACCTATCTGCCGGCCGGCTGGCGGGTGCAGCGCAAGATCGAGGCGATCCTGCGCGAGGAGATGGAGGCGATCGGCTGCCAGGAGATGCTGATGCCCGTCCTGCAGCCCGCCGAGAACTGGCAGAAGACCGGCCGCTACGCGATCGAGGAGCTGTTCAAGCTCGAGGATCGCAAGGGCTCGCCGCTGGTCCTCGCGATGACCCATGAGGAGGCCCTCACCAGCCATGTCGCCCGCGAGGTGCGCTCCTACCGAGATTTGCCGCAGATGCTCTTCCACATCCAGACCAAGGAGCGCGATGAGCCGCGCCCCCGGGCCGGCGTGCTGCGCACCCGCGAGTTCACGATGAAGGACGCCTACTCCTTTGACCGCGACGAGGCGGGCCTGGCGGAGTCCTACCGCCTGCAGGCAGAGGCCTACGAGCGGATCTTCAACCGCTGCGGCCTGCGCTGGTACCGGGTCGAGTCCGACGTCGGGATGATGGGCGGCTCCGGTGCCCACGAGTACATGGCGCCCTGTGCGGCTGGTGAGAACGAGGTGGCGCTCGCCCCCGATTACGCGGCCAACGTCGAGATCGCCTCCGCGGTTGCCCAGCCGGTCGAGCTCCCCCCGGAGCTGCCCGAGCCCGAGCCGGTCTCCACGCCGGGGCTGCGCAGGGTCGAGGAGGTAGCGCCGCACCTCGGTCTGCCGGCCGGCGCCTTCATCAAGACGCTGCCGGTGATCGTCGAGGGACGGGGGATGCTCGTGATCCTGCTGCGCGGCGATCACCGACTGAACGAGATCAAGCTGCAAAACGCGCTCGGCGCCGAGTTCCGCCAGGCCAGCGCCGCGGAGATCGAGGCGCAGCTCGGACCGGTCGGCTACATCGGCCCGGTCGGCCTGGGGCAAGCGATCATCAAGGACGCGGCGATCGACGGCGGCTCCTATGTGAGCGGCGCCAACGCACTCGACACCCATCTGCGCGGGATCAAGCCGGGCAGGGACTTCGCGTTCGAGGAGCTCGACGTGCGCACGATCGAGGCTGGCGACACGACGCCCGCGGGTGAGCCGATACAGATCGAGACCGCGATCGAGATCGGCAACGTCTTTCAGCTCGGCACCCGCTACTCGGAGCCGCTCGGCGCGACCTACCTCGATGAGAGCGGCGCCGAGCGGACGATCGTGATGGGCAGCTACGGGATCGGTCCGGCCCGGATCGCGGCCGCCGCGATCGAGCAGGGGGCCGACGAGCGCGGCATCGTCTGGCCGCGCTCGATCGCTCCCTGGCAGGTGCACCTCGTCTCCCTGGCGAAGCAGGGCGAGGAGGAGCGAGACGTCGCCGAGCGGCTCTACCGAGAGCTGCGCGAAGCCCTGGGAGGCGACGAGGTCCTCTACGACGACCGCGACGCCGGGCCCGGCGAGAAGCTGACCGACGCGGAGCTGCTCGGCTGTCCGCTGAGGCTCGTCGTCGGCCGCCGCGGCCTGGCCGAGGGCGTTGTGGAGGCGACCGAGCGGCGCCGCGGCGAGGAGCACAGGCTGCCCGTGCAGGAGGCGGCGACGCTGGCGCTCGATCTCCTCGGGGGACTCGATGGCTGACGCCGCGCCGTTCGGGCGGGGACGCGTTCGCCGCCTGTTCGGGCTCGACCGCAGCGGCCCGGCGCCCCGCCAGACCCGCAGGGGCGAGCCGCTCAACCCATGGACGGTTCCCAACGCCGTCGGCTATGCCCGGCTGGCGGGGATCCCCATCTTTCTCCTGCTCGCCTTCGAATCGGGTGACGGGCGCTCGGTGGGCTCGGCGATCGTCTTTTGGCTGATCGCGGCCGGCGACTACCTCGACGGCCTCCTGGCCCGGCTCACGGGTCAGTACAGCCGGCTCGGCGCGCTGCTTGACCCGCTCATCGACCGGCTGACGATTCTCGCCGGCGCCCTGGTCTGCTGGCACTTCGAACTGCTGCCTCGCTGGGCGCTGGCGATCCTCGTGGCTCGCGAAATCGTGATGCTGGGGCTCGCCCAGTACGGGCTGCGCCACGGGGTCGAGATTCGCGTCAACTGGCCGGGGCGGATCTCGGTATTCCCGATCATGGGCGGGATCTTTCTGGCGCTGATCTTCGAAGGCTGGGTTCCAGAAGCGCTGCTCGTGGTCGGCGTCTTGCTGGCGATCGTCGCGACGCTGCTCTACGCACGCACCGGCCTGCGGGAAACGGCCCGCGCCAGGGCGGACTCCGCGCCTCGGTCTCCATAACCTTCAACCTTCGGTTGAACCTTTGGGATTTCGACCTATAATCGCCTCCTGCGGTCAACTGAGGCGATGCCTCTGCGACGAAGGAGCGAGATGGAGGACACCTTTCCCGATCTTGGCGCCCTCAGCGACAAGGAGCTGAAGGAGCTGATCGACAAGCTCATGGAGGAGGAGAATGAGATCTCCTACAAGCGGCGCGTCCTGCACGGGAAGATCGACATCCTCCGTGCGGAGCTGGTCAACCGACTGCGCCACAAGCGCGAGCAGGGCGCCTCACTGATCTCCGGTGATGACGTCAGCCGGCTGACCGAAATCCTCGCGGGGCGGGCGCAGGTCGGCCCCGAGGACGAGCCGGCGGACTAGGGGAGGCTGCGATGGCCGCCCATTGCCCGGAGTGCGGGTTCGTCAACCCGGAGGGCGCCAATTACTGCCAGAAGTGCGGTGCCTATCTCGGCGCACCGGCCGAGGGCGGCGAGGACCCGACGACGATGGCCTACACCGTCGATGAGACCGGCGATATGCAGCCGGTGGACATCGAGGAGGAGGTCGAGCGCAGCGGCGCGGCGCTCGTCATCCGAGCCGGCGGCCGCGCCGGGGAGAGCTTCACCGTGAATGAGGACCGGGTCTCGATCGGCCGCAGCCCCGATGCCGGCGTCTTTCTCGACGACGTGACCGTCTCGCGCAACCATGCGCTTTTGGTGCGGCGCCGCGACGGCCTCTACATCGACGATCTCGGCTCCCTCAACGGGACCTACGTCAACCGGCGCCGGATCGAGTCGCACCGGCTCGCCGACGGAGACGAGATCCAGGTCGGCAAGTACAAGCTGAGCTACCTGGAGAAGTGAGGGTGGCGATTCCCGAGAAGGCGGCCACCCGTCCTCCCGAATCGGCCAGCAGGCCGCGCAAGGCGCTGACGATCGGCGCCGTCTGCAAGATCCTCCAGTCGGAGTTCGACGACATCTCGATCTCCAAGATCCGCTACCTGGAGGACCAAAAGCTCCTCACCCCGCGGCGCACACCCGGCGGCTACCGCCTCTACAGTCAGGCGGACGTCGAACGGCTGCGCACGATCCTCAGGCTGCAGCGCGACGAGTTCCTGCCGCTGCGGGTGATCCGCCAGGAGCTCGCCGCCGGCGGCGAGCTCGACTTCGGCAGCGAGGACGATCGCCGTCCCGGCGGGGCCGTGCGGCGGGCGATCCTCGTCAATACCTCCAGCGCCTACCTGACCCTCGAGCAGCTGATCGAGGAGACCGGAGCCCGTGAGGAGCTGATCATCGAGCTCGAGAACTACGGCATCGTCCAGCCGGAGAAACGTGACGGCAAGACCGTCTATGACGAGACCGACCGCGAGGTTGTGCGAGCCGCCAACGAACTCTCGCGCTTTGGCGTTGGTGCCCGCAACATGCGGGTCTTTCGCACCTCCGCCGACCGCGAGTCCAACCTGCTCGAAGCGGTGCTCGGCTCCTCGCTGCGCTCGCGCAATCCGGACCGGCGCAAAGAAGCTCTCCAGAGCCTCGAGAGCCTGGCCGCCACCGTCAGCCATCTCAAGCACCTGCTGCTGGTCCGGGACCTGCGCCGCCTGGCCGGCAATTAGATGTCGCGGGTCTCCCGCCGGCGCACCGTTGCCGCCCCGGCCGCCGAGGTCTGGAGGCTCGTCTCTGACCCCTACAACCTGCCTCGCTGGTGGCCACGCACGAGCCGCGTCGAGAACGTCAACGCCAAGGACGGCGGCCGTCGCAGCGAGTGGACCCAGGTCCTGGAGACGGCCGAGGGTCGCGGGGTGCGCGCCGACTTCCGTTGTCTGAGCTGCGCCGAGGGCGAGCGCTACGTCTGGGAGCAGCAGCTCAGCGGAACTCCCTTCGAGCGCCACCTGCGGGCTTCGCGGGTCGAGATCGGTCTGCGAGCACAGGGCGAGCGCACCGCGGTGCAGCTCACCTCCGAGCAGACCCTGCGCGGCCTCTCGCGACTCGGCTCGGCGCTGATGCGGCGCGGCCAGGGCGCGATCCTCGAGGGGGCGTTGGAGGGCATCGAGCGGGCACTGGGCGGGGAACCGGGGTGAGCGGCGTCGGCTCGGCTCGGGGGGCCCTGACCAGGGCGCCGCGGCGCGACTCGAAGTGGTGGGGCTGGGGGGAGCCGGGCAGAAGCGCCGAGCTTGACCCGGTGGGGCAGGCGATGCTCAGCGAGCGGATCGGCGAGCTCGCCGCCACTCCACCTCTCCTCGAGACGGTGGAGCGCTTCGTGCTGCCGGCCGCCGAGCCGCTGCCGCCGGCGCTCCTTGAGGCGGCCGGTGGGGCCAACGTCTTTGACGGAGTCGAGGACCGCGTCCGCCATGCGAGTGGGCGCGGCTACGTCGATCTTGCGAGGCTTCGCCTCGGCCGCCTCGAGGCCGCCCCCGATGCGGTTGTGCTGGTCGATGACGCGGCGCGGCTCCCCGCCATTCTCGCCACCTGCGCCGCGGAGGGCGTCGCCGTTGTGCCCTTCGGCGGCGGGACCAGCGTCGTCGGCGGCCTCGAGCCCCTGCGGGGCCGCCACGATCGGTTGATCAGCCTCGATCTGGCCGGCCTGCGCCGCGTCGCCGTCGACCATCGCTCGCTGACCGCGACCCTCGGTGCGGGCCTGCGCGGCCCTGAGGCCGAAGCCGAGCTGGCCCGCCACGGGATGATGCTCGGCCACTTCCCGCAGTCCTTTGAGTACGCGACGGTGGGTGGATTTGCCGCAACCCGCTCCGCCGGCCAGGCCTCGAGCGGCCATGGGCGCTTTGACGCACTCGTCAGCGCGGTCAGTCTGGTTTCGCCGGCGGGGGAGATGCAGACCCTGGAAACTCCCCACACCGCGGCCGGCCCCGCCCTGCGCGAGCTGATCGTCGGATCGGAGGGAATTCTGGGGGTGATCCCGGAGGTCAGCGTGCGCGTCCGCCTGGCGCCCGAGCGGCGCCGCTATGAGGCCTGGATCGCGGAGGATTTCGAGGCCGGGGCGGAGATCGTCCGCTCGCTCGCACAGGGGGCGGGGCTGCCGGACGTGATCCGCGTCTCTGACGAGGAGGAGACCGAGGTGACCCTGGCGCTCTCGGGGCCGCGCGGAAACGCGGCGGAGCTCCTGGACCGCTACCTGGGATTCCGCAAGCGCCGCCGCGGAAGCCTGATCATCGTCGGCCTCGAAGGCGAGGATGAGTCGGTCGCCCGCCGCCGAGCCCTCGCCGTGCGAGCCCTGCGCGCCGGTGGCGCCATCTACCTCGGACAGGGCGCCGGTCGCTCCTGGCGCCAGGGGCGCTTCCAGGGCCCCTATCTGCGCGACACCCTGATGGACATGGGGGCGATGGTCGAGACCCTGGAGAGCGCGCACACCTGGACGCGGCTCGGCGAGCTGCGCGATGCGGTCCGCAGCGCGGTCGGTGATGCACTCGAGCGCCAGGGAACACCCGGGCTCGTCTTCTGCCACCTCTCGCACGCCTACCCCGACGGCGCCTCGCTGTACTTCACGCTCATCGCCCGTGCTCTTCGCGGCGCCGAGCTCGAGCAATGGCGCGCGGTGAAGCGGGCGGCCTGCGAGGCGATCGTCGGGGTCGGGGGCACGATCACCCACCATCACGCGGTGGGCCGGGACCATGCCCCCTACATGAACGCCGAGGTGGGGGGGACGGGCCTCGAGGTCCTGCGGGCCCTCAAGGAGCGACTCGATCCCGCCGGGATCATGAACCCCGGCAAGCTCCTCCCCTAGGGCTTCACCTTGCCGGTTTTCCCGGCTTCGACGATCGCGCCGGTGACCGGCCCGCGGAGGATCGCGGTGCCCTTGTAGTTGGGCGCGGCCTTGGCCTGCCGGGCGGCCTTCAGGGCCGAGTTCAGTTCGCCGTTTGCGACCAGCGAGAGTTCCATCTGGTCAAAGCCCGAGGCCAGCAGTCCGAGCACCTCCGGTGCAACCGGGAAGGTGCCGACCACTTCGCCGCGTTTGTTGACCTGCGTGGCCACCAGCGGCAGCTGTTCGCTCGAGGATTTGGCGAGGGAGATCGTGTAGGACTGCCCCTTTGGTGCCGCCTGCAAGCCCTTGGCCCGGACCAGGAGCACGACCTGTTTTTTGGTCTTGGCAAAGAGGGCGCGGCCGCTCGCCTGGCTGCCGTTGACCGGCTTCAGGATCGCCTGGGTCGGCTTCAGGGAGCTCTTCGACCCTTCACCGGAGGCGGGGGAGGATTCCGATGGCGCTTCCCCGCTGCCGCCCTTGGTCCCTTCGGCGGCGGCGAGGGGCGCTTCGGATTGCGCTTCGGTGCCCGAGTTCGATTCCCCGCCGCCGCCGAGGGCGCCGGTGGCGATCAGGATGACCAGCAAAAGGACGACCGCCAGCCCGGCGCCGAGGCCCAGCACGGCGCCGCGATCCTCGGGGACCCTGAGGCGCGAAGCGCGAGCGTCCGCCGCTCGCGGCCGGGGAGTCGCGATCGCAGCGGCGCTCTCGGGCTCGGGCTGGGCTTCCTGAGCGGCGCCCTGGCGCCGCTCGGGCGGTGAGGGTGGCTCGGCGGGGGTGGTGGCGCCCTCGAGCGCCGCGAGAGCCTGCCGCACCTTGCCCCGCACCTCCTCGATCCCCTGGCCGCTGAGCGCCGCGATGTCCCCGTAGCCCTCTTCGCGCTGGGCGAGGAGGCGCAGGATCGCCTTCTGATCCTCGGCTGGGGCCCCGGAACCTTCGAGGGCGAGGAGGGCTTCCTTCACCTTGGCGCGGACCCCGTCGACACCCTGGCCGGTGAGCGCCGCAATGTCGTCATATCCCTGCTCGCGCTGGGCTAGGAGGCGCAGGATCGCCTTCTGGTCATCGGTCAGCGCCACGAGCCCCGAAGCCTATGCGACCCGCCGCCCGGCGAGTAGGGTGCTGAGGTTAATGTCAGGGGACTCCGAAGGGGCGACATCCGCGGTCCGTTTCGCCGAGCTGATCGGGATCGAGTGGATCTCCGGGGACCCCGATGAATCGCGGGCGCGCGTGGCTGTGCGCGACGAGCTGCTGCAGCCCTTCGGCATCCTCCACGGGGGCGTGCTCTCGAGCCTCGTGGAGAGCATCTGCTCCTACGCGACCGCCGGCGCGGTATATGACCAGGGGATGGCGGCGATCGGGCAGTCGATCAACGTCAGCTTCCTGCGGCCGATCACCGAGGGCAGCGTCGAGGTCAGCGCCCGCGCGCGACACCGGGGTCGCACGACCTGGGTCTGGGAGGCCGAGGTGCGCGATGCGGCCGATCGTCTCTGCGCCCTCGGCCAGATGACGATCGCCGTCAGGCCCCGGCCCGAGGGCGCCGCCTAGCCACCGAATCGGTTCGTGATCGGCAGCCGGCGGTCCCGCCCGAAGGCGCGCGGTGTGATCCGTATTCCCGGCGCCGCTTGGCGGCGCTTGTACTCGGCCCGGTCGACCATCCGCACGACTTCGTCGACGACCTTCGCCGGCAGGCCGGCGGCGATCATCTCCTCGCGTCCCGCGTCGCGCTCGACGTATGCCTCAAGGACCTGATCGAGCAACTCGTAGGGCGGCAGCGAGTCGCTGTCGAGCTGATCCGGACGCAGCTCCGCCGAGGGCGGACGCTCGATTGCCGATGCGGGAATCGGGGAGCCCCGCGCGTTGCGGTGGCGGACGAGCTCATAGACGAGCGTCTTCGGCACGTCCTTGATCGCCGCGAAGCCGCCGGCCATGTCGCCGTAGAGGGTCGCGTAACCGACCGACATCTCGCTCTTGTTGCCGGTCGTGAGCACCAGCCAACCGTGCTTGTTCGAGAGGGCCATCATCAGGTTGCCGCGGATCCGGGCCTGGATGTTCTCGGCCGCCAGGTCGGGCTCGGAGGGACGCGCCGGGTCGCGGGGCAGGGCCTCTGCGCCACCGCTGCCATGCCAGGGCACCGTTCCCAGCGCCCCTTCATAGGCTCCCATCACGGCCTCGATCGGGATCTCGATCAGCTCGGTCCCCAGGTTGGCCGCGATAGTCCTCGCGTCCGCCTGTGTTCCAGAGCTCGAATGAGGCGATGGCATGACCACGCAGCTGACCCGCTCCGAGCCGAGGGCGTCGCAGGCGAGCAGCGCGACGAGCGCCGAATCGATGCCGCCCGAGAGGGCGATCCCGACGTGGCGAAAGCCGTTCTTTGTGACGTAGTCGTGCAGGCCGAGGAGAAGAGCACGGTAGACCTCCTCGAGGTCCGCGAGCGGCTCGGCGATCCTGCCGGGGCCCTCGGCGGGCACCTCGCCCAGCAGCAGCTCCTCCTCAAATTGAGCGGCGCGGGCGATGGGCTCGCCGCCCGCGTCGAGCACGAAGCTCTGCCCGTCAAAGACGAGCTCGTCCTGGCCGCCGACCATGTTGCAGAACGCGAAATGGGTCCCATAGGTGCGAGCCAGCTCGGAGAACATGCTCTCGCGCTCGCGTCCCTTGCCGCGGTGATAGGGGGAGGCGGACGGGTTGGCGATCAGCTCGGCACCCTGCTCGGCCTCGCTGGAAGCCGGCGGCCCCTGCACCCAGCAGTCCTCGCAGATCGTCAGGCCGACGCGCCGGCCGGCGACCTCCGCAAGCGCCGGCTCGGCGCCCGGGATGAAGTAGCGCTGCTCGTCGAAGACCGCGTAGTTGGGCAGGCGGACCTTGCGGTAGATGGCCGCGAGGGTCCCCTCGGCAAGGACCGCAAGCGAGTTGTGGGCGCGGCGCGAATCCCCGGGTGCGGAGACCGGCTCGGCAAAGCCAACCAGGGCCGTGATCCCGGTGACGCCGGCGGCGAGCTCGCGCACCGCGGCCTCACAGGCGGCGACAAAATGAGGCTTCAGGTAGAGGTCCTCGGCGGGGTACCCGGGGATGCAGAGCTCGGGGAAGAGGACCAACTCGGCGCCGGCGGCGCGCGCCTCGCCGATCCAGGCCGCGACCTTGGCGGCGTTGGCGTCGATATCACCGACCGTCGGGTTGATCTGCGCCAGCGCTATGCGCAACGAGGTGCCTCGCTAATCACCGTTGAAGTATCTCCCGGCGGGCCTCGTGAGCGCGCCTCGGGGACCTGTAGATTGGCCGCCGTGCCGGCGATACGGAAGCTGAGCGGCGTATCGCTGGCCTGCGCAGCCCTGCTCGTGCTGGGGATGCCAGCTCGCTCACTGGCCTTGCCCGAGAGCCCCCACGTCTTTCACCGGCCGGCGGCCAGACCGACCGACCACCCCGACCCAAACCGCCACTCCTACACGGTTCCCGAGGCACCCCAATCGCCGTCCTGCAGCGCCCATTTCTGCGTTCACTGGGTCGCGGAGGGGATCGACGCGCCGAGCCTGACCGATTCCAACGGCGTCGGAGACGGGGACGGGGTTCCCGATTACGTCGAGCAGGTCAAAAGGGTCGCCGAGCACGTCTACTCGGTCGAGAACGGCAAGCTGGGCTGGCGAAAGCCGAAATCCGATGGGCGGCTGGGGGGTGGAAGGGACAAGACCGACATCTACCTGGCCGAGGTAGGCGGCTCGCTTTTCGGCTACGCGGCGCCCGACAAGGGGCAGGCCAGCAGGGGACACCGACTGCCCCGCCGTCTGCACGGCTATCTGGTCCTCGACAACAACTACGAACCCTTCGAGTACCCGGGGACCACCCCGATCAACGACCTCAAGGTGACCCTCGCCCACGAGTACAACCACATCCTGCAGTTCGGCTACGACGCCTACCAGGACTCCTGGTTCGCCGAGTCGACCGCGACCTGGATGGAGGACCAGGTCTACGGCAAGATCAACGACTACCTGCGCTACGTCCATCACTGGGACGACCTCTATGACGTGCCGATGACGGCGCCCTCGATCAAACAGTACGGCTCGGCCGTCTGGAACCACTGGCTCGCACACCGCTACGGCCCCGACATCATCCGTGAAGCCTGGGCCGGCGCGATCCACGTCAAGCCGGCGGGCTTCTCCGTCGGAGCCTATGACCGCGCGATCCGGGCCGCGGGCGGCTCGGACTTCGACCGTGATTTCGCGCTCTTTAGCAGCGACGTCGCCGAGTGGGGCACCGATACGGCCTTCCCCGAAGGTTCGCTGTATGAAGAGGTTCCCCGGGCCGGCAACCTGCCACTTGACGGTAGGCCGATCGAGCGCAAACTGGATCACACGACCTTCCAGATGCTGCGGGTGCACGCCGATCACGGTCGCGCCCTGCTGGTCAGCCTGCGGGTGCCGCTCGGAGATTCCGCGGGTCTCGCGCTGGTCGGGAGAATCGGCAGCGAGCGGCACGGCCGGGTCGTCTCTCGACTCGGCTATCAGCAGCTGGGGGGGACGCTCACGGTGCGGCTGGGACACCCGGGGCGCTTTACGCGGATAACCGCAGTCCTGATCAACGCCGATAGCAGAGCGACCGGCTTCAGCGCTCGCGCGCTCGACTGGAACTACCTGACCGAAACGGCACCCTTCAGTGCCCGGGCCCGGCTGGTGCCCTGAGCCGCCGGCCGCCGCGCCTCGGGCGGCAGGGTCGCGATGACCTCCTCGATGGTCGCCTCCAGATCGAGCCCGAAGCTGTCCAGGTCCGCCATCGCGTCGTAGTCACCGACGAGCCCGAAGTCGACCTCGCCGTCATAGGACATGATCCCGACGCAGAGCGCCTGGCGCCGCGCGAGTGGCACCAGCGGGAAGATTGAGACCATCCGTCGGCCGAGCAGATAGAGGGGGAACTGGGGGCCGGGGACGTTGGTGATGACCAGGTTGAAGAAGCGCTGAGCGGGCTGCAGGCGGGCCGCCTGCGAGGCGATCGTCGGGGGCGCGAAATCCGTGATCCGGGTCAGGATCTCCGCCCCGACCGCCTGCCCTGAGCCCTTCAGGTCGCCCATCGTCTCGGTCAGGATGTGTAGCCGCTCGACCGGGTCCTCGCACCAGACGGGCAGCGGCGCCATCATCGCCGAGATGCGGTTGCCGAGCGCCCCGTGCTCCTCCTCGGCGCGAACGCTGACCGGCACCATCGCGCGCATCTCAAGCCCCTCGGTGTCCTGACCTCGGGCCCGCAGGTATCTGCCCAGCGCCCCGGTAACGAGCGAGAGGACGACGTCGTTGACGGTCCCGCCGTGCTCGTCCTTGACCCCTTTCAGGAGAGCGAGGTCCGCGCGGACGAAGGCGAGCCGCCGGTGGGGTCCGATTTCGACGTTGAAGGGCGTCGCGGGTGCCGATACGCCTGCCCCGATCATCTGTCCGGTGGCGCCGATCCCCTGCAGCACCTGACGCGGGCCGCGCAGAACGGCGCGGATACCGCGCACGATCTCGCGCGGGCTCGTGAGGCGCTCACGCAGCGCGTCGCCGAGCAGCTTCAGATCGGTCGGCTCGGGCCGCGGTGCCCACTGAGGCAGACGCATCGGCGGTTGTGAGGGTTCGGGCTCGAGGTCGAAGAGAACGGTCGTGATGTCGACCCCAGAGACCCCGTCGACCAACGCATGGTGGCTCTTGCCGACGATCGCAAAGCGCTCGCCCTCGAGCCCCTCGACCAGCCACAGCTCCCAGAGGGGCTTGGTGCGGTCCAGCTGCTGGGAGAAGACCCGTGCCGCCAGGTTTCGCAGCTGCTCCTCTGAGCCGGGGGCCGGCAGCGCCGTGTGGCGCACGTGGTAGTCGAGGTTCAGGTGTGGATCATCGACCCAGACCGGTCGTCCCTGGTCGAAGGGCACGAAGCGCAGCTTCTGGCGAAAGCGCGGCACGAGATGTAGCCGCGAGGCGATCTGGTCGCGGAATTCGCGGTGGCTCGGCGCAGTGCCCTCGAAGACGATCACCGAGGCGACGTGCATGTGGGCGCCGGCGCGCTCCATGTGCAGGAAGGACGAGTCCAATCCGCTGAGCCGATCCTCACCCATATGAGAATCTTCGCACACAGCCGCCCACGCACCGAATAGCGTCGTTTTTCGCATTGCAAAGCGATTTGCACGATCGCAAGCAGACTCGCGCAGTGTGATGGCGCTCACCTTCGAAACCGGGACGCGCCCCTACGGTCGCCAATCCACAAGACCAAGCCGACCGCCGAGCGCGCTCGTGATCGCGAGCGGGGCGGGGGACCCAGGGCCACGGATCCACCGTGGCGGGGGCGAATCGGGCGGTGATCCGCCCGTAGCGACGGTGGCGCGATGCCGCCCTCGCGAGCCCGTCAGCTAACCCCGCAGGCGGATGAGAAGGAGACCGAATCAATGCACTACCGCCTGTTCGCGGCGCTTGCCGCCGCAACGATCGTGCTCGGGGCCGCCCCGGCCGCCGCCAGCAAGGGCCCGAAGCCTCTCGCACCGCGACGCGCCGCCGGCCACACAACCCTGCACCTCTCACGCCACGATCTGATGAGCGGCGGGACACTCACCGTCCGGGGCCGGGTTCTGCCCGCCGGGGCCCACCTCGTGAAGATCGTCCTGCGCGGCCCAGACGGCAACCTCGCACACACCCGGACCGAGCGGGACGGCCGCTTTCGGATCAGCTTGAGCCCAGCGGCGATCGGGACCTACGCGGTGCGCGCCTTCGGCGTCCACGGGCCTCGCATCAGCAGCTCACACAGCCCGTGGCGGCGGCTGACCGTCTACCGGCGCGCACTCGCCTCCTACTACGGTCCGGGCCTCTATGGCAGCGGGGTCGCCTGCGGTGGCACCCTGATGCCGGGGACGCTGGGCGTCGCCAACAGGACCCTGCCCTGCGGGACGATGGTCAACCTGCGCTACCACGGCCACAGCGTCACGGTGCCGGTCATCGATCGCGGGCCCTACGTCGCGGGTCGCGAATTCGACCTCACCGAGGCCACCAGGCAGCGGCTCCACTTCCCTGGTCTGGGGGTCGTGCTGGCCAGCCGCTAGGCGGAGAGGCCGAGCTGCATCTGCGGCTCGGCCTCCCTGGTTTCGGCCCCCTCGCCACCCTGCGCCGGGGCGCCAAACTGGGCGATCCTGACACCGAGCAGCCGCACCGGCCGCGGCGGCGCGTAGGCACGCAACAGCCCAAGGGCGGTGGCACCGACCACATCCGGATCGGCGGTCGGCGCCTCCAGGGTCTGGGTGCGACTGGCGTTGGTCCAGTCATCGAGCCGAACCTTGATCGAGATCGAGCGCCCCTCGAGTCCACGCTCACGCAGGCGCCGACAGAGCTCCTCGCTGAGGGCCCCTATCGACGATGCCATCTGTTCGGGATCATCGACGTCGTGATCGAAGGTGATCTCGGTCGACTGGGACTTGATCTCGCGCTCTGTGGCGAGCGGCGCGTCGTCTTCGAACCCGGCCCGGCGCCACAGCCAGGCGCCCGCTCGCGGACCGAAGGCCGCCTCGAGCTCGGCCGTGTGGCGCTCGCGCAGCGCCCTCAGCGTCGAGATCCCCATCTCCTGCAGTCTGGCCACCGTTTTGGGGCCGATCCCTGGAACCAGACCCGGGGATTCAGGGCCGAAGCGCCGCAGCGCCTCGGCCCGCGAGAGGATCACGAGCCCGCCCGGCTTGCCGAGCTCGCTGGTGATCTTTGCGAGCACCCGATTCTCAGAGATCCCGATCGAGCAGCCGAGGCCCGTCTCCTCGCGGATCGCCGTCGCGATCCGCCGCATCGTCGCCTTCGGCGAGAAGAGTCCGCTCAGCTCGACATAGGCCTCATCAAGGCCGACCACTTCCACCGTCTCGGCGTGGGCCCTGAGGATCGCCATCACCTCGCGGGAGGCCTCGCGATAGGCGGTGAAATCGGGCTGCAGGTAGACCGCCTCGGGGAGACGGCGCCGGGCGATCGCCGCCGGCATCGCCGAGTGGATTCCGGCCAGGCGACGGGCCTCATAGCTTGCCGTCGTCACCACTGCCCGCGGCCCCGACCCGCAGACGATCACCGGTTTACCCCGAAGCTCCGGCCGCCGCCGCAGCTCGACCGAGGCGTAGAAGGCGTCCATATCAACGATCGCGACCACCCGGGGCCACTCGGTAATCGACACGAGAGAGAAATTAGCGCCCCGCGCGGCGGACGAACAGGCGTTCGATCGGTGCTCGCGGATCTGGCCCCTGGCTTCGACCCTGAGATGGGCGGTGGGGAGTCTCGGCGCGGTGTTGCCTGCGGCGCCCCACTGGAGCACTCCCCACCCAGGCACGCGATTGTCTCCGGCCTGGAGCTCAGGCTGCCCGGCGGCCGACTCAGGTGAGGTTGGGGTGTCGCGGGTGCTTTCTCTGATACTTAGTTCGATGGTGCTTCTTGGATTCTCGGCGCACGCGAACTTCGGCACACGCGGACGAGGATCGGACCCCGCGCGGTAGGGTCACCGACATGAAGATGGACGTCAACGTCTCCCTGCCGAAGGTGGCGATCCTCGCGGTCTCGGTGTTCGCGATTCTCCTGATCGGTCTGCTGGCCTGGATCGGCGGTGAGGAGCACTACGGGAATTGCCTCGAAAGGGCGGCGCTGCAGCATCCCGTGACCCTGCGTGCCGGCCCAGCCCAGCTGGCCTCTCGCGAAAGCGCGATCAGCGGCTGCTCACGTTGGCCCTAAGCTTGCGGTGATGTCCTCGGCCGAGGCCAAGAACCTGGAGGCAATCTCAAGGGCGATCGACCAGCACAACGCAAACTGCCCGTTCCCGGCAGCCGAGGTGCGGATGAACCCCTTTGAGATCGAGCGCCTCGGCTGGGAGCAGATACGGGGGCTGCCGCTGGTGCCCGACCCCGAGCTCGGCACCGGTCGCTTTCGCATAATCTGCGCTCGCGACCTGGACGGCGAGGGTCTCGAGGAGACGGAGGCTCTGGGCCGCGAACTGCAGACCGTCACTCCGCTCTCGCCTGACGAGGTTCAGACCGAGTTATAGAAATTGATGCCGAGGCTCGAAAGCCAGGTCTGGGCCTCGTTATTGAGACGCGTCAGCTGGTCCGTCCAGATCAGGATCCCCATCGCGATCAGGATCAGCCCTCCGGTCGCGACGATCAGCTGGTAGTGGCGCTTGACGACCGCGAAGGCCGTGGTCATCCTCGAGAAAGCGACCGCGGTCAAGAGGAACGGGATCGCCAGTCCGGCCGAGTAGACGGCGAGCAGAAAGGCTCCACGCCCAGCGGATTCCGAGAGCGCGGCGGCCGAGAGGATCGCGCCCAGGGTCGGCCCGATGCAGGGTGTCCAGGCGATCGCAAAGGCGGCCCCGGCGACCACCGGACCGCCCTTGCCGGCGCGCTCCAAAAGCGCGTCGACGTGCCACTCGCGGTTCAGCCTGTTGACGAACAGCGAGGCAACGAAGAGGACGCCCATCGCGACGATCAAGGCGGCCGAGATTTTCGTCAAAGTCTGCTTGTTCTGTTCGAAGAAGGCACCGAGGCCGGTCGCGGTCAGCCCGAGGATGATGAAGATCGCCGAGAAGCTCGCGACGAACAGTAGGCTCGGTCCCAGCACCCGGCGCCAGCCGGCGCTCTCGAGCTCGGGGGCTGAGACCCCGCTGACCGCCGAGAGGTAGCCCGGGACCAGGGGCAGCACGCAGGGCGAGAGGAAGGAGACAATCCCCGCTCCGAGCGCGGCGAGGATCGTCACACCGGCGGCAGGATCGGTTGTCGCGAGGAGCGTGGTCACGACCTTTCAGGTTACTTGCGCTGCCCCGCCACCGGGGAGAGGATCACGGCCCACGGATGCCGCCGCTGCCGGCCGGTTTCGCGGGTAAAGAGGCGCTTGACCGGGTTCGCGGTGCCGCCGCGCCCGCGATCCGACCAGCGCGCCGACCCTCTGGCCTCGGCCTTCTGATCTCGAGTAACCCGCCCGCAGGTGGTTGAGGGCGCCAAGTGCTTTCGCTGAACCTAGGCCGGGGCGCGAGCCTCGGCGCTGGCGCTGACGTAGCCTCGATCCTCGGGACCCGGGCGCAGGATCAGGACCTCGGCCGGGGCCTTCTCAAGCAGCCAGACCAAATCCTGGCCCGAGAATCCGGCAGCACCCGGGGTGGCCGGGACGACGACCCGGTCAAAGCGCTCGACCTCGAGCAGCCTGGCCAGGGCGTGTCGGTAGGAGCGCCCGCGCTCGACCCTTGAGTCGACCGCAACGCCCTGAGCGGCCGCCCGCTGCTCGATTGCCTCCAGCATCGGCATCGCCTTGGCCGCCTCCGCCGGAATCGGGCATTCGAGTGGCAGTCGCTTGGGGACGGTCGCCAGGTAGGCGGGCATCAGGGTCGCGCCCTCGGCCCGAGCCAGGCGCAGCGCCGCGTCGACCGCCCGGCGAGAGATCTCGGTCCCGGTGAAGGGAAGCAGGATCTGGTGGACCTGCTGGGGGCGCTCCGAGGCCCGACCGCCCCGCCGCGAGCGGGCCAGCGCGTAGCCCCCGGCGCCTCCGAGCACCAGCGCGACGCCGACCAGCACGTGCTCAATCATCGCCTCCACCTCCGTTTTCTTTGCCGCCCCGGCGGGCGACTATCCGCACGTCAACCCCCGCCGGGGTTGCCCGCATCAGCCTCTGCGGCAGCGGTTCGCGCAGCCGGCCCAGGCCGCGGCGCGGCAAGGACTCGCCGACCATCAAGTAGGTGCTGCCGCGCTCGCGGACGACACGCGCGGCGGCGATGACCAGATCGTCATGCTCCTCGATCAGGAGAGTCGCCCCGAGCACCGAGGCGAGTCGCCGCAGGGCTGTCACCTGGCGCTCGACCTCGCCCACGATCGGCTCGCCGGGCTTCTTCACCCAGAGCAGGTCGAGATCGGTACCCAGTCGCTGAGCCGAGCGCCAGGCCCGCCGCACCAGGCGTTGTGAGCTGGGCTGTGGCCGGACCAGCGCCAGCAGCCGCTCACCGACCGCCTTGGGGACCTCGGCGGCGACCTTCTCCTCGCGTGTTCCCAGCGGCTCGGCGACGTGGAAGGTGAGGCGTTTGGCCTCGACGTCCTCGGCAACCTGACGCAGGCTGACCTCCCGCAGCGCAGCCAGGTTCTCGATCTTGAAGAAGTTGTTGAGGGCGGCGTCAATGTTCTCGCCCGGGTAGATCTTCCCGGCGCGCAGGCGCGCCACCAGCGCCTCGGGAGTGAGGTCAATCAGCACGACCTCATCGGCATCACCGAGGACCGAGTCGGGGACGGTCTCGCGGACCCGCACGCCGGTCAGCTCGGAGACCTGGTCGTTCAACGACTCGAGGTGTTGGACATTGACCGTGGAGAAGACGTCGATCCCCGCGGCGAGCACGGCGCCGATGTCTTCGTAGCGTTTCTCGTGCTCAAGCCCGGGGGGGTTGGTGTGGGCGAGCTCGTCGATCAAGGCAAGGTCGGGCTCGCGGGCTAGCACCGCCGGCAGATCCATCTCCTCGACCTCGACGTCGCGATACAGAACCCCCCGACGCGGTACCACCTCAAGCCCCAGCGCCTGCTCGCTTGTCTCGCGGCGCTTGTGCGGCTCCAGGTAGCCGATCGCGACATCGCGCCCCGCGGCGGCCTCGGCGTGACCTTCCTGCAGCATCCGGTAGGTCTTGCCGACTCCAGCGGCCATCCCGAGGAAGATCTTGTAGCGACCGCGATCCACTCGATTCCCCGCGTCAGGCCCCCAGCAGGTTGTGGACGATGAGGTCGATCAGCTTGATCCCGATGAACGGAGCGATGATGCCACCGAGCCCGTAGATCAGCATGTTGCGCCGCAATAGCGCCGTCGCGCCGATCGGCCGATAGCGCACGCCGCGCAGCGAGAGCGGGATCAGCAGGGGGATGATCAGCGCGTTGAAGATCACCGCGGAGAGGATCGCCGATTCGGGCGTGCCCAGGGACATCACGTTGAGCGAATTGAGCGGTCCGCTGTGGCCCGCGACGGCATAGGTGGTCGCGAACATCGCCGGCAGGATCGCGAAGTACTTGGCGACGTCGTTGGCGATCGAGAAGGTGGTCAGGGCGCCGCGCGTGATCAGCAGCTGCTTGCCGACCTCGACGATCTCGATCAGCTTCGTCGGATTCGAGTCGAGGTCGACCATGTTGCCCGCCTCGCGGGCCGCCTGGGTGCCGGTGTTCATCGCCACGCCGACGTCTGCCTGCGCCAGCGCAGGGGCGTCGTTGGTCCCGTCCCCGGTCATCGCGATCAGCCGCCCATCGGCCTGCTGCTCGCGGATCAACTCCAGCTTTCGCTCCGGCGTCGCTTCGGCGAGGAAATCATCGACGCCGGCCTCCTCGGCGATCTTCGCCGCGGTCAGTCGGTTATCGCCGGTGACCATGATCGTCCGGATGCCCATCGCGCGCAGCTGGTCGAAGCGAACGTTCATCCCCTCCTTGATCACGTCCTTCAGGTAGACGACGCCCAGCACCCGCTCATTGCGCGCCACCGCCAGCGGCGTGCCGCCCTCGCGCCCGATGCGGTCGAGTTCGGCCTGCAGCTCGGCCGGGGCCCGGCCGCCCTCGCTGCGCACCCACTCATCGATCGCGTCGCCGGCCCCCTTGCGAAGCCGGGTGCCGTTGAAGTCGACGCCGCTCATCCGCGTTTCGGCGCTGAAGGGGACGAACCTCGGCTCGTGACCGGCAAAGTCGTGCTCGCGGATCCCGTAGGTTTTGGCGAGGACGACGATCGAGCGTCCCTCCGGTGTCTCATCGGCGAGCGAGGACATCTGCGCCGCCTCGGCCAGCTCCTCGACGCTTACCCCGGGCATCGGTTTGAATTCGACCGCCTCGCGGTTGCCGAGCGTGATCGTTCCCGTCTTGTCGAGCAACAGCACGTCGCAATCCCCCGACGCCTCAACGGCGCGCCCCGAGAGGGCGAGGACATTGCGGCGCACCAGGCGGTCCATGCCGGCGATCCCGATCGCCGAGAGCAGGGCGCCGATCGTGGTCGGTATCAGCGCCACCAAGAGCGCGATCAGGGTCGTCTCGGAGAGTTCGGTGCCGGCAAACAGACCGAAGGGCCGCAGCGAGACAATCACGACGACGAAGACCAGGGTGAGCGCCGCGAGCAGGATGCCGAGCGCGATCTCGTTCGGGGTCTTGCGCCGCTCGGCCCCCTCGACGAGGGCGATCATCCGGTCAAGGAACGATTTGCCCGGCTCCTGGGTGATCTCGACCACGATCCGATCGGAGAGGACTTTGGTGCCGCCGGTGACGGCGCTGCGATCGCCGCCGGCCTCGCGAATCACCGGCGCCGACTCGCCGGTGATCGCCGACTCATCGACCGAGGCGATCCCCTCGATCACGGTGCCGTCGCCGGGAATCGTCTCGCCGGCGACGACGACCACGACGTCACCCCGGACCAGCTCGGAGGCCGACTTCTCGCCCCCGTCGCGTAGTTTTGCGACCGTGTCGGTGCGCATCGCCCGCAGGCTCGCCGCCTGTGCCCGGCCGCGGCCCTCGGCCAGGGCCTCGGCGAGGTTGGCGAAGACGACCGTCAGCCAGAGCCAGAGCGAGACGGTGAAGGTGAACCAGGCGGGCTCCTGCCCGCCGCCCAGCGGCTTGCCGCCGAAGACCTGAATCAGCCAGGCGACCGCGGTGATTACGGCGCCGATCTCGACCACGAACATCACCGGGTTGCGGGCCTGAACCCGCGGGTCGAGCTTGCGCAGGGACTCGAACAGAGCCGGGCGCAGGATCTCGGGGTCAAACAGCGAACGTGCCTGGGTTTCGGTGGTCATTTCAGTGGTGCCTCTTCACCGAGTGCGAGGTTCAGTTGCAGGACATCGACGCCCGGCTCACCGAAGATCCCGAGGAAGCGGCCGTTGGTGTGGGCCGAGATCAGTTCTTCGACCTTGCTCAGGGGCAGGCCTCGCACCGCGGCGATGCGATGCGCCTGGATCCTCGCGTTGGATTCGGAGATTTCCGGGTCAACGCCGGAGCCAGACATCGTGATCGCGTCGACCGGCACCCCCGCCTTGCTCAGCGAGCGGTCGTAGGGTTTGTTGAGCTTGATGTAGGCGGCGAGGTTTTCGCGCACCGCTTCGCGCTCTTCGACGCTGTTGGGGCCGGAGTTGCTGAAGAAGCTGGCGTTGGCCGAGTAGCCCGACTGCGAGGGCCGCGGCTGGAAGTAGCGCTTGTCGGGGACGAGGATTTCTTCGCCTTCTTCGTCGAGCTTCGGCTTGCCGTTCTTGCCGATCAGCGGCCGCGAGAAGGACTGGCCGATCAGCTTCGAGCCGATCAGATGGCCGTCCAGGCTCAGCTTCGAGCCGTTCGCCGTCCCCGCAAAGAGAAGCTGCGAGATGCCGGTCATCGCCAGCGGATAGGCGAGGCCGAAGATCAGCGTGAAGGCGATCACCGCGAGAATCGAGCTGAGCACGGTGCGGCGCATCTCAGAAGAGCCTCGTGGTCAGGCTCTGCACGACCGGACCGAGCAGCAGCGCCGGGAAGAAGGTCAGGGCGCCGACCAGGACGATCACCCCGATCAGCAGGATCACGTAGGTCGGCGTGTCGGTCCGCATCGTCCCCGGGCCGGCCGGGGAGATCTTCTTACCGGCCAGCGAGCCGGCGACGGCGAGCACCAGGACGATCGGCAAAAATCGGGCCAGGGTCATCGTCGCGCCGCCGAGCAGATCGGCGAAGGTGATCCCGTAGGCGCCGACGTTGCCGGGCGCATGGGGCTGGATGAAACCGGTGTAGCCGGCGAAGGCCGAGCCGTTGTTGTTGGCCTGCGAGAGGTAGGCGTAGAGGGTCTCCGAGAAGCCCTGGGGGCCGGCGTTGAAGATCGAGCGGGTCCCGGCCCGGGTGGCGATCGCGAGGCCAGCGGTGACCAGCACCGCGAGCGGCGTGATCAGAATCCCGAGCGAGACCAGCTTGATCTCGCGCGCCTGGATCTTCTTGCCCAGGTACTCGGGCGTGCGGCCGACCATCAGGCCGCCGATGAAGACCGCGAGCAGGACGTAGAGCAGCATCGAGTAAAGGCCGGTGCCGACGCCGCCGAAGACGACCTCGCTGGTGCCCAGACCGGACATCGGCACCAGTCCGCCGAGCCCGGTGTAGGAGTCGTGGGCCGAGTCGACCGAGCCGTTGGAGGTGACGGTTGTGGTCGTCGCCCAGAGCGCCGACTCGGCGATCCCGTTGCGCTGCTCCTTGCCTTCCAGGTTGCCGCCGGTGGAGCCGGCGATCGCCCTCGTCGGCGTGCCGGCGGCGTGCTCGGCCGGTGTGCCGTGCTGCTCGGCGGGGATGATCACGAGGACGAAGGCGAGGTAGATCGCCAGCATCGCGGCGAAGATCGACCAACCCTCGCGCTGGCGTCCGACCATGCGCCCGTAGGTGTAGGTGAGCGCCGAGGGGATCAGGATGATCGAGAGCAGCTCGACGAAGTTACTCACCGAGTTGGGGTTCTCGAATGGGAAGGCGGAGTTGACGTTGAAAAAGCCGCCGCCGTTGGTGCCGAGCTGCTTGATCGCAACCTGCGAGGCGACCGGCCCCATCGCCAGGGCCTGCCTGGCCCCCTCGACGGTCTTGGCGATGCTGGCACCCGAGAGCGTTTGCACCACCCCCTGGGAGACAAGGATCAGCCCGACGATCACCGAGAGCGGCAGCAGCACGTAGTAGAGGCTGCGCGTCAGGTCCTGCCAGAAGTTGCCTAGCCCCGGGCCGTCGCGCCCGATGATCCCGCGGATGAAAGCCAGCAGGACGCAGATCCCAACCGCCGGGGTGACGAAGTTCTGCACCGTCAGCCCCGCCATCTGCGAGAAGTAGGTGAGCGTGGTTTCTCCCCCGTAGTACTGCCAGTTCGTGTTGGAGACGAAGGAGGAGGCGGTGTTGAAGCTGACGTCCCAGGGCCCCGAGTGGAAGCCTTCGGGGTTGAAGGGGTGGATCGACTGGGTGCGGAGGATCAGGTACAGCACGACCCAGGAGAAGACCGAGAAGAGGACCAGCGCCTTGGCGTAGGCCTTCCAGTCCTGATCCTCGGCAGGATCGACGCGGATCGCGCGATAGGTGAGCCGCTCGAGCGGGCCGAGCAGCGGGCTGAGGAAGACCCGTTCGCCGCTGAAGACCCGCGCCATATAGCGGCCCAGTGGCGGCGTCAGGGCGATCAGCACCACCAAGAAGACGGCAACCTGCAGCCAGCCCTGGGCCATCAGAGCTTCTCCCCGCGCAGCAGCGCGTAGCACAGGTAGACGAAGACGAGCGCCGAAACGACAAGACCGAAGATGTCAGCGCCGCTCAGACCGGCGCAGGGAAGTGGGCTCATATCCGGTCGATCAGCTCGATCGCCCAGTAGATGAGCGCAAAGAGCCCGATCGAGAGGGCGATTGCGAAAACGTCCGCGATCGGGCTGCCGCCGCCGGGGAAAATGTCCGCGAGGGGAGACACCCAACGATTGTCCATCGGCTCGTGTCAAGGATCCGTGTGAGAAGCGCCCCCGCGCATCAAGATCCCGTCAAGGCGCCCCCGTGCGGCTCGTCGGGTAGATTTCCTGGCTGACCAGCCAAACGCCGCCGCAGGGACGGCGCTGACCAGGAGCAGACCTTTGAGCAACCGCGCATTCGTGATCGGTGTCGGGATGACCAAGTTCGAGAAGCCGGGCACCAAGCAGGGCGATTACCCGGATTGGGCCAAGGAGGCAGGGGAGAAGGCGCTCGCCGACGCCGGGATCCCCTACGAGGATGTCGAGCAGGCCTTCGCCGGATACTGCTACGGCGACTCAACCTACGGCCAGCGGGCCCTCTACCAGCTCGGGTTGACCGGGATCCCGGTGATCAACGTCAACAACAACTGCTCGACCGGTTCCTCGGCGCTGTTCCTGGCCCGCCAGGCGGTCAAGGGCGGCCTCGTCGATTGCGCCCTCGCGGTCGGCTTCGAGAAGATGGAGCCGGGCAGCCTCGGGGTCAAGTACACCGACCGCACCAACGCGCTCGACAAGCACGCGGCGCGGATGTTTGAGATCCGCGACCCGGAGGCCTCACCACCGGCGCCGCAGATGTTCGGTAACGCCGGCCGCGATCACATGCAGAAGTACGGCTCAAACCCTGACCACTACGCCTGGATCGGCTGGAAGAACCACAAGCACTCGGTCAACAACCCCTACGCCCAGTTCCAGGACGAGTACACGATCGAGGACATCAAGGCGGCGAAGATGATCCACGATCCCCTGACAAAGCTGCAGTGCTCGCCGACCTCCGACGGCTCGGCCTGCGCGATTATCGCCTCCGAGCGCTACGTCGAAGAGCACGGCCTCGGCGAGCGGGCAATAGAGATCGCCGGGCAGTCGATGGTCACCGACCTCTCCTCGACGTTCGCCGAGGACGCGGACTGCATGACGATCGTCGGTTCGGACATGTCGAAGAAGGCCGCCGAGGAGGCCTACGCGGAGGCCGGCGTCACGGCCGAGGAGATCGATGTCTGCGAGCTGCATGACTGCTTCAGCGCCAACGAGCTGATCACCTATGAAGCGCTCGGTTTCGCCGCCCAGGGCGAGGCACACAAGCTGGTCGAGGAAGAGGCGACCACCTACGGCGGCAAGGTCGTCGTCAACCCCTCGGGCGGGTTGATCTCCAAGGGGCACCCGCTCGGGGCGACCGGTCTGGCGCAGTGCTCGGAGCTGACCTGGCAGCTGCGCGGGGAGGCGGAAAAACGCCAGGTCGAGGGCGCCGCGCTCGCCCTGCAGCACAACATCGGCCTCGGCGGCGCCGCCGTGGTAACCGTCTACAAGCCGGCCGCCTGAGGCCTCGGAAGGGAGCAAGCGATGGCGAAGCAGCGACGCGATCTGTCGGGCAAGGTGGTGGCGATCACCGGGGGCGCCCGGGGGATCGGCAAGGCGACGGCGAGGGCACTCGTTCGGCGCGGCTGCCGGGTGGCGATCGGCGATCTCGATCTGGCCCTGGCCGAGGCGAGCGCCGCGGAGCTCGGCGGCGGCACGCTGGCGCTGGCGCTCGACGTCACCGATCGCGCCTCGCTGGCCCGCTACCTCGATGAGGCCGAACGCCAGCTGGGGCCGCTCGATGTGCTGATCAACAACGCCGGGATCATGCCGGTGACGCCGCTGGTGAAGGAGAGCGAGGAGTCAATCCACCGTCAGGTCGACATCAACCTGCACGGCGTGATCGCCGGCACTCAGATGGCGATTGAGCGGATGCGCCCGCGCGGCACCGGGCACATCGTCAACATCGCCTCGCAGGCCGGCAAAGGCGGTCTGCCGGGAATCGCAACCTACTCCGCGACCAAGCACGCGGTGGTCGGTCTGACCGAGTCGGTGCGCTGGGAGCTGCGCGGGAGCGGCCTCGAGTTGCACTGCGTGATGCCGACCGTGGTCAACACCGAGCTGACCAGCGGCGTCGGCCAACGCTGGGTGAAACCGGTCGAGGCATCCGACGTCGCCGAGGCGATCGTCGATGCTCTTGAAACCGGGCGCTATGACGTCTGGGTGCCGCGGGAGAACGGCGTCATCTTCAGGGTCCTCAGCCTGCTGCCCCGCACCTGGCGCGAGACCATCGGGCGCCTGATGAAGGTCGACCGACTGATGATCGAAGTGGATCACGGCGCCCGCAGCGCCTACGAGCAGCGCGTTGCTCAGGCGGAGGCCGAGACCGGGGTGGAGGAGACCGAGCGAGCCGCCCAGCGCGGCGCCGCCTGAGCGTTGCCGCTGCCCTCGACGATCACCCGGCAGGGGCGCTTGGCGAGGATGTAGCGGGTCGTGGGGCCGAGCAGCCGCTCATCGGCGGGTGCGTGCTCGGTGCTCAGATAGATCAGATCGGAGCGGCGCTCGAGCGCCTCTTCGACCACCGCCCGTCCCGGGTTGCGTGTGCGGATCAGGTTGACGCGCACTTTGAGCCCCCGCGCGCGGGCCTGCAGGCGGGCCACGTCAAGCGCACAGCGCGCCTCGTATTCCTGCTCCTCGAGGCCGACCGGCAGCTCCTGTTCGGCCGGGACCTTCAACACGTAGAGCGCCTCGACCACGGCGTCGGGGTCAACGACCGCGGCCGCGCGCAGCATCGCATCCGTGTCGATGTCGGGGCCGAACAGCGGTACGAGCGCCGATTTGTAGGAAATGTCGAGGAATCCGATCGGACGCTGATCGCGTCGAACGGCGCTCACCTCCCGCGGATCGATGCCGAGATGGCGCCGGTAGAGGAGATAGCCGCCCAGCCCGAGCGCGATCCAGGCGGTGCCGATGATTCGCGCCTCGGCGTGCAGGGCAATCACCGAGACGAAGGCCGCGGCGGTGCCGAGGGCGCCGAGCACTGCGGTCAGCGGCACCTCGCTGTTCCCCCAGCGCACGTTCCAGGGGGCCCTGTAGGGGCGGTAGAGATCGGGCTGGCGCACCCGCAGGGCGATGATCGAGAGGTGCGCGATCGTGAAGGAGAGCATCGCGCCGAAGCTGTAGAGGTTGCCGAGGAAGGTCGTGTTCCCCGGCAGCACCAGGGCGATCGCAATTGCAGCGAAGAAGGCGATCGTGAACCACGGCGTGCGGTAGCGCGGGTGCAGCCGGGCGAAGGCGCCGGGCAGCTGGCGGTGCTCGGCCAGCGACCAGGAGAGCCGCGAGATCCCGATCATGCCGGCGTTTGTCGCGATCAGCAGGATCGTCGCCGCCAGCGCCCCGACGTAGTCACGGGCGATCGTCGCCGCGGCGCCGCTCAGGTGCAGCGCCGAGACGATCCCGAGCACCGGGTCATCGGCGTAGGTGGTGCCCAGTGCCGTCGCGTAGTGGCCGGAGGCCTGCTGGTGGACCGGCAGCGCCGAGAGGGCGATGATCGAGATCCCGGCGTAGATCGCGAGCACCGAGATCAACACCAGGTTGACCGCTTTTGGCACCTGCTCACCGGGATCGCGCGCCTCCTCGGCCATGTTTGAGACGGTCTCGATGCCGGTGTAGGCGAGCATCGAGATCGAGACCGCGAAGATCAGCTGCGAGTAGCTCGGCGCGACGCCGAGGTGGATCTGGTCGATCAGCGTCCCCGGGTGCAGGACCAGGAAGGCGCCGAGCACGACCAGGGCGATCTGGGTGCACAGATCGAGGACCGCGAGGCCGATGTTGAGCTTGGCCGACTCGCCGAGGCCACGGATGTTGACCGCAACCAGCAAGACGATCACGACGACGCCACCGATCACGTCTCCGGGTGAGTCGCGCAACGCCGGAAAGAAGGCGCCGAGATAGTGGGGGACAAAGAAGGCGCTGATCGCGATCGTCAGGATGTAGTCCAGCGAGAGGCCCCAGCCGGCGATGAAGGAGACGACCTCGTTGAAGGCGTGACGGGCAAAGGAGGAGGAGCCGCCTGCCTCGGGGAACATCGCCGCTCCCTCGGCGTAGGTCTTCGCGGTGAGGGCGAAGAGCGCCCCCGCGAACATGAAGACCACCGGGGTCAGCCCGAGGGCATGGGCGGCGACGAGGCCGAGCGCGTAGTAGATCGAGGAGCCGACGTTGCCGTAGGCGGTCGCGAAGAGACCGGGCACGCCGACCGATTTGCGCAGTCCCCGTGTCTTTAGCTCGGCCATCGGCTCAGATCCCCAATCATCCGCAGAGCGCCGTCAGGAATTGATCGGAATACGAGACGACACATGGAATCTTCTCAGGAACCCTAGATCGCGATCCGGTAGCCGACCCCGGGGTCGGTGCGAATCAGGCGCTCGCCCTCGGCCGGTTCGATCTTGCGGCGCAGGTTGGCGACATGGGTGCGCAGCGTCGCCGTGTCATCCGCCCAGGCCGTACCCCAGACCTCGGTCAGCAGGGCCCGGTGGGTCATCAGCCGGCCACGATTGCGGACCAGCGTCGCCAGCAGCTTGAACTCGGTTGGCGTCAGGTGGATCTCCTCGTCTCCGCGGCTGACCGAATGCCCGGCCAGATCGAGCCGCAGGCCGTCGAGATCGACGATCGGCTGCTCGGCGGCGCCCGGCGCCCGGCGCATCGCGGCCCGCAACCTCGCGACCAGCTCCTTGGGACCGAAGGGCTTGGTCACGTAATCGTCGGCGCCCGCCTCCAGGGCCCGAACCTTCTGATCCTCCTCCCCGACCGCGGAGAGGACGAGGATCGGCATCTCGCTCCAGGAGCGCAGTCGGGCGCAAACCTCGACGCCGTCGCCATCGGGAAGCACGAGGTCGATGATCGCCGCGTCAGGGGCCTTCACTGAGGCGGCGTCAAGCGCCTCCTTTGCGGTTTCGGTGCCGAGCGCGAGAAAGCCGGCCTCGCGCAGAATCACCTTCAAGGCACGCAGGATCTGGGGCTCGTCATCGCAGACGAGAACCGTCGGTGGCGGCGCCCCGCGGGCGCCGTTCACCGGGTTCCCTGAGTCTGGGCCTCTGGTTGGTGCTCGGTGGGAGGACCGAGCGGCTCCAGCGGTAGCTCGATCACGAAGGTCGTTCCCTGGCCCGGCATTGACTCCGCCCAGACACGGCCGCCGTTGACCTCGACCAGGCCGCGGACGATCGCCAGCCCAAGCCCCGATCCCTCGTGCGGGCGATCCTCGGGCCCCTGGTAGAAGGGCTCAAAGATTCGCTCCAGCTCGCCGTGGGGGATGCCGGGGCCGCGGTCCACGACGCGGATCGCGACCTGATCCTTGAGCGCCCGGGCGCGGACCAGTGCCTGCTCATCGACCGAGAAGCGCACCGCGTTCTCGAGCAGGTTGGCGATCGCTCGCTCGAGCTGGGCAGCGTCGGCGCGCACGAACGGGATCTCGGGGTCGATCGCGACCCGGACCAGCCCGGCACGCTCACCGAGATCCTCGACCGCGGCGCTGACCACCTCCTCGATCGAGCACCAATCAAGGCGCGGATGCGCGTGCCCTCCTTCCAGCCGCGAGAGGTCGAGGAGCTTGTCGACGAGGCTCGAGAGGCGCGATGACTCGGCCGTGACGGCCTCCGCCAGCGCGCGTCGGTCGGCGTCGTCGATCCGCTCGGCCGCGAGCGCGTCCCCGGCCGCCATGATCGCCGTCAAGGGAGAGCGCAGGTCATGGGAGACGGCTCGCAGCAGCGCCGTCTTGACCTCATCGCTGCGCCTCAGCGCCTCCGTCTCGATCGTCGCCGACTGCAGTCGTTCGCGATCCAAGAGCAGAGCCAGGGCCGCCGCCGTGGCGCGGCCGGCCTCGCCGCGGCGCCGCTCGGCCTCCTCGGCGCGGGCCCGAGACTGCTCGGCCAACGAGCTGACCAGCACCGCCGCGGCCAAAAAGACCGCAAGCGCCACCCAGTTTTCGCCCCTGGCGACGTCCAGGGTTCCCTCCGGCGGGATGTGGAAGAAGTTGAAGGCCAGGGTGCTGAGAACCGCGGTCAGCACGCCCAGCCCGAGGCCCCAGTAGGTGGAGACGACCAGCACGCCCAACAGGTAGATGACCGCCGCCGAGGCGGGCGGCGCGATCGTCCGCAGCGGATAGATCAGCAGGGTGGAGAGGGCGACGCAGGCAATCGCCACGGCGAGGCCCACCGCCTGAGACTCGGGGCGCACTCGGCCGCGCCCCGCGATCGAATCATCGCTCATCCGCCGAGCGTACTCCTGCGTGGCTCCTCGGCCCTTGCCCGGATCGGCGCGCGGCTGTAGCCTCGAGGCGCCGTCGGAATGGGGAGAAGGGTGATCAAGAGACAGCTCGCCGTCACCTGCGCGGTCGCGCTCGCGGGGCTGCTTGCGGTGGGCTCCGCACAGGCCGCGGCGCCCAGCAACGATGCCTTCGCCGCGGCGATTCCGTTGGCGCTCGATGAAGATCAATCCGCCTCGAACGTCGACGCGACGGTCGAAGCCGGCGAGCCGAATCCGACGAACTCCTCTCAGTCCTACGGCTGCGCGACAATCGCCGACGGTCCTGACTGCGGGGCCTCGGTGTGGTACACCTTCCAACCTCCCTCAAGCGGCGAATACACGCTCGAGACCTGCGACGGGGGAACGGATTTCCCCAGCGTCATCGGCGTCTACACCGGCACCCTGGGCTCGCTCAGCGAAATCGGCTACAGCCTCCAGGGCAGCAAATGCCCGGGCGTCTCGGGTGGCTCGAGCCAGTTCAGCTTCAACGCCACCGGGGGCGTCGTCTATCACGTCGATGTGACCGGCTATCAGGGCCAGCAGGGTTCCTTTTACCTGCGCGCCTACGCCGGCGCCGCGCATGGCCGGCCGGCGCCCGAGACCGAAGTGATCCGCGAGTCCTCACTGTCTGATGTGATCAACACCGAGCAGACCAGCCCGGGGGTGCGCAGCGGCCCCCGCCACAGCGCCAGCTTTGCGCTCTCCTCCCAGACCCCCGGGGCCTCATTCGAATGCTCGCTCGACGGGGCACCGTTTACCGCCTGCGCGACGACCGTCTCCTACGATGAACTGGCGCCGGGCTCGACGCACGTCTTCAAGGCCCGCGCCCTCGCCGGCGGGATCGCCGACCCGACGCCCGTCGTCGAGCGATTCACGATCGACACGACGCCACCCGACACCGAGCTCCTCTCCGGCCCGAGCGGCAGCATCGCGACCCAGACTGCGAGCTGGTCGGTCGCGGGCACCGAGCGCTACCAGGGGCCGTATGTGATGTGCGGGCTCGACGACGAGCCGACGATCGTCTGTAATCCGACGAGCACCTTCGAACATCTCTGCGCCGGCCACCACACCTTCCACGCCGCCGCTCTGGATGACGCCACCAACGTCGACCCGACGCCGGCCACCGCCTCGATCGACGTCACCACCGGGCCACCCTGCGCTGCGCCGACGCTCACAAAACCCCCAGTCGCGGGGCCGGTGAGCACCTCGGCACTGATCTTCGTCTACTACAACGACGGCGGGGCGGCCGGACGGATGCGGATCGAATACGGCCCGACCAGCTCCTACGGGATGCAGATCGATGACCGCTACCTGCAACTCGGCGAAGGGGAAACCGCGACCAAGACATCTCTAGGGGACCTGGCGCCGAGCACCCTTTACCACTACAGGGTGACGATCACGACCCCCTATGGCAGCGCCACCTCAGCCGATCAGACGACGATGACCGAAGCGCTCACGAACCCCCTGCCGTCGATCGCGAACGGCACCCCTGTGGTCGCCGGCGAGCATGCCGCGACCCTGCCGGCGACGATCGATCCCGAGGGGCTCGCCAGCTACTACGGCATCGAGATCGAAGCGAATGCCCCGGTAACCCCGGACAGCCCCCAATTGGGCGCACCCGAAAAACTCGCCGCGAGCGGCTCTCAGAACGCGATCCTGCGGGTCGTGGACCTCGAAGCGGGGACCACCTACCACTACCGCTTCAGGGTCGAGCAGGAAGGCCTCGGCGGCGAAGTCTTGGGGCCCGAAGGGAGCTTCACGACACCGGCTCAAGAAACGGCAAAGGCGGCGGTGAAGCGAAAGCGCTTCAAACTGCGGCGAAAACAGATCAGCGGGGCGCGTTTGACGCGGCGCTCGCGAAGGCTGACCGTCAGGGTCCATGGCCTGCCGAGCTCGACGATCGTCGAGCTCAGGCTGAGGGTCGGCAAAGCCCATCTGAAGGCCAAGCGCAAGGCCGGCAGCAAGGGCCTGGTGGTCTTCAAGCTGAAGCTCCCGAAGACCCTCCGGCGTGCCCTGAGGAACCCGCGGATCAAATTCGCGATGATGCGTGTCTGGGCCCGCCCGCCCGGCCTCAATTCAAGCAGCGTTGATTTCAAACTGAAATTGAAAGCGCGCCACTAAGACCATGGGACGTATCTATGGCGCGACGTGGGGGAGGGTCTTCACCGCACTGTATGACCGGATGCTGCGGGGGACCGAAGATGCAGGGCTGCGCGAGATGCGGCGCCAGCTGCTCTCCCAGGCGCGCGGACGCACCCTGGATATCGGTGCCGGCACGGGGGCGAATCTGGGGCTCTACCCGGAGGCGGTGGAGGAGCTGCTGGTCGCCGAGCCCGACCCGCACATGCTCGCCAAGCTGCGGCCAAAGGCGGCGGCGGCACAGCGCCCGGCGCGGGTCCTCGAGGCACCCGCCGAAAACCTTCCACTCGAGGACGACAGCGTCGACACGGTGGTCTTCACCCTTGTCCTCTGCACGGTCCCTGACCCAGCCGCGGCGCTCGCGGAGGCGGCTCGAGTGCTGCGCCCGGGGGGCCGGCTGCTGTTCCTCGAGCATGTCCGCGCCGGCGAGCCCGACCTGGCCCGCTGGCAGGATCGGCTCGAGGTACCGTGGCGCTTCTTTGCCGACGGCTGTCGCTGTAACCGGGACACCGTTGCGAGGATCGAAGCCTCGCCACTGAGCCTGGAGAGCTTCGAGGGCTCCCGGATGCCAAAGGCGCCGCCGATAGTTCGGCCGCTCGTGCGAGGGAGCGCGACGCTCCCGGGTTGAGTAACTCCGAGGGCGAATCCGATGTCCGTTGAGCTCGACGTAGCCATGGGTCCGCGCGCGGATCGAGTCACCTTCTGGCCGACGGATTCGGGCACCTACGGGGTCGATGCGACCTTTCAGGGATTATCGGGGCATTTTGATCTCGAGGTTCACGAGGCAGCGCTTCGTCGTGCCGGAGTCCGTTACAGCATCCGTCAGGAGCTAGATGGTGGCTGAACACTTCGCTTCGGGCCCCTCGCGGCCGAGAATGCTCGCCGCGTCGTCGAGGCCTTCATCTTCTAGGGCATACATGTGCGCCTCTGCTCGGAGCCAGGGAATACACCTTCCCCGGTTGGATCGTTGCGCGGCTTGTGAGCTCCGAGGAACCCGGAGTGCGGCGCGCGCGTCCTAAACCACCCCTCTGGTGCCCGAGTCCCGCACCACGGCGGCTGATCGGCGGACGCAGCACCTCCGCGCTGAATCGGATATGACTAACTGTGATACCGGGGATCTACATGGAGGAAAGAGAAATGAAGCGCATCAGAATAGCTGTGCCCGTGCTGGCAGTCGTGGCCTTGGCGGTCATCGTTGCCGGCTGCGGGTCATCGAGCACACACGGCGAAGAAGGAACCCTGAAGCTGATCGAACCAGGCGGAGAAACCGGGAAGACCTTTGGTCTTATCGGCAATGCCAGCAAGAAGGGCGTCGAAGCCGGCAACGGCTTTGCCTTCTCAACGCCACTCGAAGACTCCTCGGGGAACACCGTCGGCGAAATCAACGCAATGTGCGTTGCCACCAAGCCTTCCCCCGGCGAAGAACTGAACGGCACCTGCACGGGTACCGCCTCGGTGCCCGGCGGTGGCTTTGCGCTGAACGTGGGAGGCAAGGTCGGCAACGGCGTCACGGGAGCGATCGTCGGGGGTACCGGAAAATATGCCGGCGCCGTCGGCACCTTCAGTTCGAAGCCAAACGGCAGCGGCGAAAACGCTCCCGAAACCCTCACATTCAATTACATACTGCCCTAGCGAAGCCGCTCGTTTCTACCGTCCCAACAGGGGGCCGGGCATGAACAGGCTCGGCCCCCGTTGAATTGGTTTCCGACCTGATTAGCCCTCTGCCCGCTCGCTTGCAAGGCGGTCGATGAAATCGTCATCGGGTACCTAGACCTCCCGAATTTGCCTGGACCCAGCGAGCAGCTCACGACTCGACCCTCGGGACGAGCGGGCGATGCGTTTGCTCTAGCCATCGCCGTACCGACGTGACGTCTTCGCCGAAACGCCAGCCTGGAAACCGGCACAGCAACCGCTCCGTCTCCGAATGGGTGGTGCGATGTTGATCGGGCCGCAGACGTTGCCTTGGACGGGCACTTCCTCTGACCCATCCAATCGAGGTAACCACTTGTCAGCCATCTGGCCCGAGAAGTGACCTATGCCAACACCGCGGGCGGCAACTACGCGGCGGTGAGCGGCGACGACGAGAACAAAGCGAGTGCGGCTGGAGTTCGGTCAGCGGGGGCTACACCGACACCGCGTCGGGCGAGTGGAGCTCGATCGGCGGCGGTTGGACGAACACCGCCGCCGCCGAGCTAAGCACCATCGGCGCGGTCACAGCACCTCCGAGCAAGCACGAACGACGCATCCCCACAGTGGAGGTGATCACGGCGGGTCGGCTTTGAAGGCTCGCTACCAGAAGAGCCGCTCAGATCGAGAGGGCCCGTATCCATCCTCAAGGCCCCTTCGAGGATGTGCGCATATCACGGGCCCGATCAGTGACGAGCGAACGGATCGACGTAGACGTCATCGATCTGCCACCTCCCGATCGAGTCAAGAGGCTCGACGCGAAGTTCGATCGCGCTCGGGATCAGGGTGCCGACCAACGTCGAGAGGGTAAGTACGGTCGATTGGGGCTTTGTCGGCGCCCAGACAGGTCCTGCGGTGACTATGCCGACGGTCTGGGTGTGGATAAGACCGAGCAGCTCGTAGTTGGCCGTCACCTGCAGGCGCGATCTCGGGTCGCCGGTGTTGCGAGCCATCATCCGAAAGACCGGGGTGTCGATGGCCATGCAAATCGGCGGACTGCCGGCTGAGCTTCCCGCTGGCAGTGAGAGCGAACTTCGGTCGGCCGCGCTACTGAGATCGTAGGACTCGTTGCCCGCTGCGACCTGGGCGCCGCCTGTGAGCCTCCATCCGTGGGCGCCACCCTCGAAGCCGCCATCGGGGGCGAGGACGTAGTAGCGCTGATCGCCCCAAGCGTTGAAGGCCTGCTTGGCGCCGGCTGACGAACAGGCCTGAGCGGTGCCAGCAAGAGCCGCAAGCACGACGAAAGAGCAGAGGATCCCGAGACTCAGGCGGCCGACGCGGGGCACTCGAAAACCGGACACAAAGTCACGTGTCTTGGTGTTGAGCTTCATTTGGGCAAAATCCTTTCGTGGTCGCATGCAAAACAGCCTGGCCGCTCCGGCCAAGCTGGCAGTCGAGCCATCTCGCGCGGAAAGCCCGAGACCTCTGACTTTGCGCCCCCGCCTCGCGACAGGTTTGCCCTTATTCAGCTGACTGATGAGTTGTGTCTGCCGGAAATTGCATCGACCCGCGCGTCACCTATATGAAAAAGATCGAACAGATGTCCACAAATTCTTGGTGTCGATGATTCGTCGCCGGTGACTTCACTTCACGTCTAAGCGGTGGGTGCCGGGTGCCGATAGGAGTTATGCGCTTCGTCGGTGGGACTGCAATGACAACCATTCCAGAAACATTGGAGGGCGAGCGTCTCTTCGCCGTTGGCCGCACTCGCGCCCTGCTGAGGGCCGACGGGCGCGAGCGTTTGGTGGAGGCCGGGATGGCAGGGGCGTTCGTGATCGTCGCGCTGACGATGGCGCTGCTGATCCCCTCGCCGCGCTCGCTCGAAGCAGCCCCGCTCCTGTTTCTCATCGCCGCCTACACGATTGCCTGCCGGGCCAAATTCGACATCGCCGACGGCTACACGGTGCCAACCGAGCTGGTTCTGGTCCCGATGCTCTTCCTCCTCCCAACGCCGGCTGTCCCCCTTATCGTCAGCCTCAGCTGGGTTCTGGGACGCCTGGTCGATTACCTAACTGGGAAGACGAGCATCCACCGCGCCTTCCACGTTTTCGCCGATTGCTGGCACGCAATCGGCCCAGCCTTGGTCCTGATCCTCGCGGGCGCCCAGATCTTTTCCTGGGGGGAGTGGCCCATATACGCGATCGCCTTGCTGGCTCAGTTCGCATTTGACTTCGGTGCGACGTCGATTCGGGCGCGTTTGATCGACGGAACCGATCCCGGCGCCGGCTTGCGGTTAATGATCCCCGTCTACGCGCTCGATGGGGCCCTTGCCCCGGTTGGGCTGCTGGCGGCCTTTGCCGCGATAGAGCTCGGGCCCGCCATCTGCCTGTTGGTGATCCCCTTGGCGGCGGTGCTGGCCGTTCTCTCGCACGAGCGAGAGGCTCGCATCGACCAGGCGCTCGCGCTGAGCGAGGCATACCAGGGAACTGCGCTTCTCCTGGGCGATGTGGTCGAGGCCGATGACGCCTACACCGGCAGCCACAGCCGCGGAGTGGTTGACCTCTCCCTCGCGGTCGCCGACAGTCTCGGGCTCGATTTCCGCCAGCGACGCAAGACCGAGTTCGCGGCCCTCCTGCACGATGTCGGCAAGGTCGCCGTGCCCAAGGAGATCATCAACAAGCCCGGGCCGCTGGACGATGAGCAGTGGAAGATCATGCACAGACACACGATCGAGGGCGAGAGGATGCTGAACCGGGTGGGTGGCGTCCTCGCCGAGGTAGGACGGATTGTCCGCTCATCGCATGAGCACTACGACGGCAGCGGCTATCCCGACGGGCTCGCTGGCGAGGAAATTCCGATCGAGGCCCGGATCGTGACCTGCTGTGACGCCTACAGTGCGATGACAACCAACCGTTCCTACCGCAAGGCGATGCCGGTCGCGAAGGCGATCCAGGAGTTGAGCGACTGCGCCGGGACACAGTTCGACCCCAGAGTCACAGAAGTGCTGCGGACGATCGTCGAGGAGGAGCTGGAATCCGCGAGCTAGCCAAGTTCCCCTGGGGCCGCACTTCTCGATCCATTGGGTCGGGTCCCCATCGTAGGGGTGCCCTTTCCGGACCTTCTAAACCCAGAAACCATGACTCAGGCGGCGCTTAGGAGCTTGCTCTTAGCGGCCGTCGGGCGACGATCGAGGCGGGGCCGAGCGTCCATCTCAGGCTCGCCGTGGCGCGCTTCACGAAGGAGCGATGGGCGCAGCGGAATCGGTCTGCTTCCCGAGGAGGTCGCCGGTGGCTCAGTGCTTGTGCGGCGCCTTGATCTTGATCGTCTTGCTCGTCTTCACGGTTTCAAAGCCGGCCGCGCTCTGGGTGATGGTCAGGTCAACCTTCAGCGTCTTGTCCCTCTTCAACAGCGTGCGACCGGCGGGGGTCAACTTCAGCGGCAATTCCTTTTTCTTGCCGTTCGGCACCTTGACCGAGCCTTTGAGGACGACCATCCGCTTGGGCTTAGAACGGACGTAGAGACGCGGCTTGACCCCGATCGGCGAAGCCCCGGTGCTGCCTTCGCCATGGAATTGGCATGCCGCGTTCGTCGAGCCGAGCGAACAGTCGACGTAGACCCCCGTGAGGCCTTCGCCGATGACCAACGGATGGTGGTAGCTGGCGAATTTGATCGTCGGCGGCTGGCGCCTTTCGCCGCCACTCTTGTGCTGTTCACCACCGGTTTCCGTCGGCGGCGGGGGCGGCTTGAACGCGCCCGGTTCCGGTCGCCAGTCCGGTTCGAAGTTTCCGGTCGTGGTCTGGGTGATCTGCCGCGCTTCCTGGGTGCCATTCGAAGCTCCGACATAGATCTGATCGGATTCTTCGCCCGGTTTGTTCGTGCCGGCGGAGAAGGCGATCCGGGTTCCATCTGGGGAGAAGACCGGTTCGTGCGGGACGATCGTGCCGGCGGGCATTGGGATTTCAAACCCGGGACCTTCAGCGGAGTTGATCGGGGCCACCCAGACCTTGTCGCTGTCGTTGACGTAGGCGACGTGTTTGGAGTCCGGCGACCAGGCGATGGTCGAACCAAGCTCCGCATGGTCAGAAAGTTCGAAAACGGCGCCCGAGCCGTCGGCGGCGATCGCCCGAACCACATCGTCGGTGGCGCTGATCGCCGCGATCCAGGCACCGTCCGGGGACCAGGCGAGCTGATTCCCGATTCCACCTTTCAGAACCTTGGCTTCGCCGCTGCCATCGGCGGGCGCGGTGTAGACGGTATTGGCGTGCGTGAAGGCGATCGTCTTGCTGTCGGCGGACCAGGCTGGGTGGACCTCGGAGACGTTTTCGAGACCGACCCTATGCGGCGTTCCGGTGCCGTTGGATGGAAAGACGACGCCGTACTGCATGTTCGTTTTCGATTCGTACTCTTCCGCCGCGATCCAGGCGCCGTCTGGTGACCAGGCCGCGTAGCCGCCGCCGCCTTCGAGCACCTCGGTCCCTTCCCCGGGCGCTGCCGGGTCGGTGACGTAGAGGCCGTTTTTCCCTGGGTAGTCGCCGATGAAGGAGATCAGCTTGCCGTCGGGCGACCAGGTCGGCTGAAGCTCGTTGTAGTCGGTTTCAGTCAGGTCCTTGTGGTCGGCTGTGTTGTCCGGATCTACGGTGCAGACGTCGTAGGAGACGGGGGTGACGCAGCTGTAGGCGAGAAGGTCGGCCGAGGCCGAGGCCGCGAAGCCCAACGAGGCGAGCAGCCCAAGCGAGATGACGATGAACGAGAACCGCTTCCTTATCCGAGACACGCGTCGATATTCCCAGACGGTGCTTCTGCGCCCACCCGCCTTTAGAGAAATTTTAGAATTCCGTGCCGAGGCCGATCCGCAGGGAAATAGCGGCGCTACTGGATTAGGCGCGACTTGCCCGTCGCCTAATCAGCACGCCGAGAGCGGTGACCAGCGCAACCGCCCACACGATTGCTGCCCACAAGCCGACAGCTGCGGACAAGATACCCGCGATCAACACGGCCACGATCAGGGCCGGCCATCCAATCAACAGGACTTTCGCGGGGCGCATGGCCCGAACTGTAGAAAATTCAAAACTGAGACCCCCGCCGCCCAAGCTCAGACACCACCCATTGGGCGTGGGTCAGTTTGAAATCGGGCGCCGCAATCGCTGTAAAGCTGCCTTGCAGAAATGCCGAAATACGGATACTCTGTCTGTCGTAGGGTCTATCCAAACGAGAGGCTTGGCATGGAGGCCCGTTTTCTAACAGTTCAGCGACGAGGCGTTATCAGCCTCCCAATTGACCTTCGCAGACGCCATCATCTTGATGAGGCTGGCGCCCAGGTCGCCGTTTCAGAGCGCCCAGACGGCGTTATTGAGTTGCGCCCTCAAAGTGCAATTCCAGCAGATCAGCGATGGTTTTGGACGGATCGCTGGCAGAAGATGGAGCGCGAGGCCGAGGACGACATAGCCGCAGGCCGGGTGGAGCGATTTGAGAGCGCGGAGGACTTTCTCGCGAGTCTTGACGACTGCGAGTGAAGTTCGAGCGAACCGCAAGCTGTAAGCGGGATTGTCGACGCCTATCGAAGGGCGGCGAACTTGACGAATTCAAGCGCACGGTCCGCGAGGACTTCATTCCTGCGGCTAAACGGATTGTCCAAGCGCCGGGGTCCGAATGGCCGTCCAGGCTTCGGGTCAAGGATGTGAAGGGCGCACCAGGCGTTTGGGAGATGACCTGGAGCTTCACCGACCCAGACGGACGGGCGACCTTTGAATGGATCGAGATAGATGGCGAGCCAGCAATTAGATGGCGACGCGTGGGCTCGCACTCCATTTTCAACGACCCCTAATTCTCCAGGCCAAGGTCACTGACCAACGCGAAACGGCCCCGTAGGGGCCGCTAGCGACCGAGGGATCTCCCGTAGCGATAGCGGCAGAGGTTGCCAACGGGACTAATGGCGATCAGCGCGAGAGCTGCCCAACCGACGTTGCTAGCGGGCTAGCGGGCTGCTTGCTCATGCTCTGCCGCTCCAGCGACTGGAGTTGCGGTCATTCGGCTTTCCGCGAGCTAGCCAGCAGACCAGCCCGACAAAGAGCAAGAAGCCGACGATGAAAAGTACGACACCCATGCTGAATAGCTGGCATCGATTCCGGATCGCCTCAAGTCTGAAATTTTTTCAAACTGAGACACCACCGCCCAATGCACGATAATGGTGGTTATGTGAACTCGGCCGGAAACCGGCCGAGGCCCCCCGCCTCAGAGCCGCTCAGGAAGCTTCTTCGATCGCTGCTTCGAGTTCGGAGCCTTCGACGGTGCCCAGCGCCTTCAGGCCCTGGATGCCCGGGCCCTCGACCGCAAAGGAAGGCGTCCCTTCAAAGCCCAGCGAATTGGCTTCCTTGGTCGTCTGGGAGACCTGGCGGCGGATCCGGGCGCTGCGGCGTTCGCGGTTCCAGCGGGCGATGTCGTGCACGCCGGCGCCCTTGGCGATCGCGGTGAGGAATTCATTGGTCACGTAGGGCAGCGTCTCATCACCCTGGTTGCGGTAGAAGAGCTCGATGAACTGCCAGCCGCGGCCCTGTTCGCCGGCGGCAATCGCGGCCGCGCCCGCCGGTTTGGACTGTTCGTCGATGATCGTGAAGTTGCGGAATTCGAGCCGCGCGGCGCCGCTGCGGATCTTCGATTCGATCACCCCGGGGATCACCTGTTCGGAGAACTCCTTGCAGATCGGGCACTTGAGATCGCCGAACTCGACCAACTTCGCCTTTGCCGAGGGATCGCCGAGCAACAAACCGTGCTGCGGGAGCCCCGAGAGCAGTTCGTCGACCGCTTCGACTTCCTTGATGTTGCTGGCGTTGCCGCCGCTTGAGCTGTTGGACTCAACGACGATCAGCACCAGGACCGCGGCGAGCGTCACAAACACCGCCGCGCTGGCGATCTGCAGCAGCCTGCGGCGACGGCCGCGCTGCTCCGCGTCGGCCTCGGCCGCCAGGCGTTCCTCACGCCGTCTTTCACGCTCCGTCTTGCCGCTCATGCTGGCTTCCCAACATACCCGAGCATGCGCAGGGAGTTGATCGCGAAGAGAAGCGTCATCGTGATCGCACTGCCCACGCACCACTCGCAGATCGCTTCGATCCTGAAGAGCTCCAGATAGGTCAGGTAGAGGCTGAAGCCAAAGCCGCCGAGCGAGACGGCGAAGCCGACCATCCGGGAGATGTCGCCGCGCGTCAGCGCCGAGCCCAGCAGGATCAGGTAGGCGAAGATCCCGAAGACCGCGACGTTGACGCCGAGGATGTGCGAGTAGGAGGAGCTGGCGACCGTCTGACAGCCGCTGCCGCCGCTGAGACAGACCGGGCTGCCGCCCCCCGAGTCGGCGATCACGATGTAGGTGGCGATCGCCACCCCCAGGGTCGCCAGAAAGGTCGCGATTCCGCGCAGCGTTCCCTCGCCCAGCACTCTCCCGGCCGTGCCTTCCATCAGCCCTGGCGTCGGCCGAAGAGCCGTCCCAGGAACCCGGCGCCGCCCAGCTCGGGTACCGGCAGGTGGGTGCGATATCCCGGAGGCGGCTCGAGCTGCGCGGCCTCCTCGGCGCTCAGGGTCAGGGTGACGCCGCGCTCGGCGGTGCGCGCGACCTCCGGCGCGTCGGCGAAGCGCAGCGTCCGCCCGGAGGCAAAGACGACTCCGTCGAAGATGTGCTCGCGGGCGTTGTCGAGGATCTCGCGGACGACCCCGACTTCGACCCCGTCGGCGCTGTAGACCGGCGTCCCCGGGCTCACCGCCAGGTAGTGGATCGCCTCGCCGTCATCGATCGGCGCCCTTCCCCCCTGCTCGCTCATGGCCTCATTCTTGCGCTTCTTGCTGCTCGGCTGCCAGGAAGGCGGCGATCTCGCGCGAGAGCCTGCCTCCCTGCCAGGCCAGCGGCGAGTCGCCCTCGGCCTCGATCAGGAGCCGGGCGGAGGGGATTCGCTCCGCGTATGCCTCGGCGATCGCCCGCGGATGCCCGGGGTCGGCCTGATCGCGACTGGCGATGACCAGGGTCGGCACCCGCAGCCCCTCAAGCTCGGCAAGCGATCCGAAGGGACGCGAGAAGGGCGTCTGGCGCAGGGCGGCCGCCACCGCGTCGAGGTGGCGGTGGGCGAGCATCCGCTCCCGCGTGAAGCGCCTCACCGAGTCCCGCCAGGCCGAATCGGCGGGCAGCGCCCGCTCGACGTAATCGACAAAGCCATCGACCCCGCCGCGCTCAAGCGCCTCGGCGAGCCCCTCCCAGTAGGCCCGCGCCCCCGCGCCGATCTCCTCGCCCCCATAGACCGGGCCGATCAGCACCAGAGCGCCGAGTCGCTCGGGATGTGCGAGCGCGTAGGCGAGCGCCGTGTGGGCGCCCATCGAGTGCCCGGCGAGGGCCTGGCGCCCCTCCCCCGCCCGCGCCGCGATCACCCGCTCGAGATCTGCGAGGAGCTCCGGGTATCCATAACCCGCGCCCGCCGGGGCCGGGTCAGAGGCGCCGTGGCCGCGGGCGTCATAGGCGATCAGCTCGTGCCCGGCGCGCTCCAGCGCCCGCGAGCCGTGCAGCACCTGGCGCCGCGTCGCGGTGATCCCGTGGCAGAGCACGATCACCGGGCCCCGCCCCGCCGCCTCGCCGCGCAGGCCGGGCTCGCCGGCGATCAGAAACGGGGCCGGCGGCGCCGGCATCAGCTGACCGAGGCCAGCGCCCGTTCGATGTCCTCGACCGACTGGTAGCTCGAACCGGTCCGCGATACGTGGCGGTGGCGGATCACGCCCTCGCCGTCGATCACGAAGATCGCCCGCTGCACGTAGCGCCCGCCGGGCGTCTCCCCCAGCTCGGTGAGGCGCGCCAGCGGCCCCAGCCAGCCGGTCACCCCGTAGGCCTTGCTGACCGCCAGGTCCTCGTCGGCCAGAAGCGGCACGTTCAGTTCCTGCTCTTTTGCCCAATGCTCGTGGGAGTCGACGGACTGCGGTGAGATGCCCAGCACCTCGGCGTCAAGCGCGTCAAGGCGCTCGGCGTTGTCGCGGTAGGAGCAGAACTGCTTCGTGCAGACCGTCGTCGCGTCGCCCGGATAGAAGGCCAAAACCAGGTTGCGGCCGCGATAATCGGCGAGCCGGTAGGTCTTCTCGCCGGTGCCCGCCAGGGCGAAATCCGGTGCCCGATCGCCTACGCCGAGCTTGGCCATCGCCAAACCCTAGATGATCGCGGCGGCGGCGCCGCCGCCACTAGCCGGCTTCGATCGTCAGCTTTTCGATCAGCACCGGCTGTTTGGGTTTTTCTTCGGGGGTCCCGAGCTGGCCGATCCGCTGGACCACGTTGATGCCCTTGCTGACGCGGCCGACCAGCGCGTATTCGGGCGGCAGGCCGACGTTTGCTCCGGTGACGACGAAGAACTGGCTGCCCGAGCTCCCGGCGGGGGCGGAACCGCTCTTTGCCATCGCGACGACGCCGCGCGTGTAGGTGAGGTTCTTGGGCGGCTTCTCGACGACGCTGTAGCCGGGGCCGCCGGTCCCGGTGCCGAGCGGATCGCCTCCCTGGATCACGAATTCGGGCACGATCCGGTGGAAGTCGAGGTTGTTGTAGAAGCCCTGCTCGGCGAGGAAGGCGAAGGAGTTGGCGGTCTTCGGCGCTTCCTTGGTCGCGAGGGCGATCTCAAAGGTCCCACAGCTGGTCTTGACCACGGCGCTCGCCGGCTGGCCCTTGGCGAGAACCTGTTTGGGGGCCTTGAAGCTGACGTGCTTGGCGGGCGGTGTTTCAACTTCCTTGCAGCCGCTCGCCGAGGAGCTCGGCGAGGAGGAGCCGCCCCCACGGGAGATCAGGATCGCGGCGACGATCCCGCCGCAGATCACCGCGAAGACGGCGAAGATGATCCAGCGCTGGTCGATCCCCTCCTTCATCGGGCGCGAAGCCTAAAGGAACCGCGATACCCAGGGGGTCTGATGACGGGGCCCGGAGAGGGTCGAGGCCCTCTCCTTGACCGGGAGTCTCGGCTCTAGGCTTGCCGTTGGCTGGCACGTCCATGGCGCGAGTGCGCGCGCCCAGCGACCATCACTTGAGAGATCTCAGTAGGCGACCCCCGCGGGGGCGTCCCTCGATTCGCAGGGCTTCCAGGGGCGCGCGAAAAGTTCGACCGACTTTCGTATCGAGCTGAATTCGATCGCTCTCGCGGCTTCGCAGAACTGCTTCCGTCTCAGTTCGTACTCGGCCTCAAAGACCGCCTTGCCGGCCGTGATGAACGGCTGATAGAGGTTGCATTCTTCGTACTGAAAGCACTGCTCGACGATCGCGAAGTCGAAGTCCTCGACCAGCTTGCCCGCCTGCCGGCCGTCGTTCTTCAGCGCCACCGACATCCCGCGCCGGTGGACCTGCCGGGCGACCCAGCGGTTGAAACGCAGCTGATCGGCCCTGGTGATTTCAAAGCCGGTGTTGTTTTCCCAACCGGCGAGGTTGTCGGGCTCGACCGCATCGAAGCCCTTTCTTGCGCACATCTGGAAGCGCTGCTCGAGCGGCTTCGCGAAGAGCTGGTAGCGGCTGATGTCGAGCCAGCGCTCTTCGGGGAAGCCTTCGTATGCGTTGCCGCGTACCGAAGGCGGGAATTCTTCCGCGTCGGGGCGATAGCTCTCCCAACTGCCCACGTCGAGATAGCAGATCACCTTGCGGCCCAGCCGGTGCAGTTCTTCGACGGTGCTCTTCGGGGTTTCGAAACCGTCAACGTCATACACCGATGCCGGAATGCTGGTGTCGATCTTGCCCTGCAACTGCCACTGCCAGGGCGCCGTGGTGGGCGCGGGATGCCAGATCTGCGGCTCTTGGACATCTGCGAAGGAGGGCGAGATCGCCAGCAGGGTCGCCCCAACGACCGCCAGCGTCGTGGATGTGGCGAGGATGATGGGTCGATTCGGGGGGCGAAACCGATGAGCGAAACGAAGCGACATCGGCTCCTGGCTACCCACGGAGACGCTGAGAAAACGTGTCTCTAGCTTTGGTCGAGGCAGCCACTGAGCGGGAGATCGGCTTCATCGACCGCCGGTAATGCCGGCGGATGGCCGATCTGTCAGCTCAGCATCCCTTTGCAGCACCGGAAACTCGCCACGGATAGGGACTGAACTCTGAGCCCTGGAGCCTCGCGGCGGGTCTCCTGGCGATCAACCACTTCTGGCAGGGTCAGAGATCTAACAGTTCGCGCGGCAGCGCCTCACCCTGCGAACCTTCGGTCATTGGCGAGACCGTAAAATCGGCCCCATGGAGCCCAGCCGGGCAGTGGGGGCGTTCACTGTCACCTATCTGCTCAGGGTGCACGTCGCCCGTGTAGAGGTGATCTTTCAGCACCACACCAAACGCCTGATGAGGACGCTGAGGACGGCGCCTCTCAGATGTCCGGCGAGGTTGCGGGGCCCATCGGCACCGACCCGCCGGGGGGCTGCGTGTTGAACCCCAAGATCACGCGTCGTGCCATCCAGATCGCCCTCGGCCTGCTCTGGCTGCTTGACGGCATCCTGCAGTTCCAGTCCTACATGTACTCCCGGGAATTCATCTCGCAAACGGTCGAACCGATGCTCTCGATGCAGCCAACCTGGGTCGCGCACTCGATTCACTGGGCGGGCCAGATCGCCGCCTCCAATCTAACCGTCTGGAACACGAGCTTCGCCCTGATCCAAATCGCAATTGGCCTCGGCCTGCTCTACCGGCCAACCGTCAAGCCTGCGCTGGCGCTCTCCTTCGGCTGGACCGTGGTGGTCTGGTGGTTCGGCGAGGGCTTTGGGATGCTGCTCATGAACATGGGCTCGCCGTTCAGCGGCGCCCCTGGCGCGGTCCTCCTCTACGCGGCAATCGGCCTGCTGGTCTGGCCCGCCGACAGACGGGACAGCCGCTCGCCCGCCGCCTCCGGCCTGCTCGGCGAGCGCGGCGGGCTCGCCCTCTGGTCGGCGGTCTGGGGCTTGTCGGTGGCGCTCTGGATCGAGGTGCTGATGCGCCCCGTGTACTCGATCAGCGGCATCCTGCTCGAAGCGTCGGGGGACTCGATGCCCTGGCTCTCCAGCCTTCAGCGCTCGCTCTCGACGACGCTTGAGGGAGACGGCAAGACGATCGCGGCGATCCTGCTCGCCGTTTCGCTCCTCCTCGCCGTCGGCGCCTGGACCCGTTGGCGACGGGAGACGTTGATCCTCGGCGTCCTTTTTTCGCTGATCTACTGGATGCTCGGGCAGAGTCTCGGAGGGCTGACGACGGGGAGCGCCACGGACCCCAACATCGGGCCGCTTTTCGTCCTGCTCGCCTTCGCCGTCTGGCCCACCCTGCCCTCCGGCAAGATCACTCCCTCATCCCGTTCGCGGCAGGCGCGGGTCACCGCTGAAACTGGCATCTCGGCTGGTTGACGGATCGGCGTTCGGAGCCGACCGATCAGTTCGATCCCCGCGCCCGACGATCGGCCAGGACTGCAAGGCGGGTCGTTCGGCGTTTGCGGCCTGCTGCGTGCTGCATATTGCCAGTCACGCTCCTCCTCGTCCTCCCGACTCGCGATCAACGCGCCCGCGACCAGGCGAGGGGAAACCCAACACCGGACATTGCGCAATCGCTCGAACGGCTCGCGTTCCACCTGTGCCCAAACAGCAGAAGGACGCCCAGCGGCGCCCTTCTGCATGCCTGCGTCTGTTGCCTGGCTCAGGTTCCTTGTGCGCACTTCGTCAGGCCGACCGCGTGAAGCTGTTGGCCGGCTTCACGGAACGGACTTTGCTTGGCAAAGAACAGTTCCGGGTTTGCTTCTGCCTTTTCCAGGGCCTGCTGGGAGGTTTCAAGCGCTTCTTCAACCTGCTGTTCCTCGCCGCTGGGAGCACCAAGGGCTTTGACAGCGTTGATCTGATGCTGGACGTTTGGCACAAAGACGGTTTCCACGAGTTCGGTTTTCTGCGCCTTCGTCGGTTCCATGTTTTTCAGGCCATGGCTCTTGCCGAAGGCTTCAAATCTCGCTTCCTGGGCCTTTTCGCCAGCGGCGCAGATCGCGTTGCCCTTGACGACGAATTCAGCCTTGCTGATCGCTGCCGTCGTCGTCGTGGTCGTCGAGCTGCTGCTCCCACAGCCCGCGACCACCACGGCGGCCAGCAGAAGCACAGCGATCGGAACCGCGGCCATAAAATTGGGCCTGCGATACATCAGAACCTCCCTTAGTTGAGAACCCGGGCGTGCATCCTAAATGAGTGTCTGCATTCTGACGATGCGCCTGGGGTGCCGCTTTCGCCACGCCGCAGTCGCAGGCGGTCGGGCGGCGACAAGGGCTAGCGGCTCGGGCCGACGGGAGGTTCACGCTTCGCGCAGATCGGGAGCGCGACCGGCATCCGAGACTCGGGCGCTATGCGTCCCCGGTGCCGGGGCTGCTTGTGCGGCGGTCTTCGCTTCGAGCTTGAACCGCAGCCTCAGTCACGGAGCACCGTCAGGTCGAGCTCGGCGAGACGCTCGGGATCGGCCAGGAAGTCCATCTCGACGATCTTGCCGTCGAGCACCGTGACGGCGGCGACCGAGAACGGGTGACCGTCGCGCGTCGTGACCGCGCCGACGGCGCCGTTGATCAGTGCCGGGTGGACCACAAGGTCCATCCGCGAATAGGCCTTGGCCTGGCTCGCGACCGCCTCAGCGCCACGTAGCTCGCGCCTCACACCGCCACCGTAGTCAGCGCGCAGCACCACATCGGGGTCGAGCACGGCGAGGAGCGCATCGTAGTTGCCTTCGCGCGCTGCGGCAAGGAACGCATCGACCACCTCGCGCTGGCGCTCGAGGTCGGGGTCGGGAACCGTCCGCTCGCCCTGCAGCCGTCGCCGGGCGCGGCTCGCCAGCTGGCGTGTCGCCTCCGGCGTGCGGTCGACGATCGGCGCAATCTCATCGAACGGGACCCCGAAGATGTCGTGCAGCACGAAAGCCAGTCGCTCGCCCGGCGAGAGCGTCTCGATGACGACCAGCAACGCGAGCCCGACGGAGTCGGCCAGGAGCGCCTCGTGCTCGGGATCGGTGCCATCCGCAGGATCGACAATCGGATCGGGAAAGCGGATGCTCATTGACTCCTCGCGTCGCCGCGCGCGCGAGCGCAGCATGTTCAAAGAGACGCGCCCAACGACCGTTGTCAGCCACCCGCCGAGATTCTCTACCGCGCTCGTGTCCGAGCGGCTGAGGCGAAGCCACGCCTCCTGGACCGCATCGTCAGCCTCACTGAGGGACCCGAGGATCCGGTAGGCGACAGCCCGCAGATGACCCCGGTGCTCCTCGAAGCGCTCCGCCAGCCAATCTGTTTCCTGGATCTCGGTCACATCCGGTGCTCTTGTGGGGTCTACCCGTTGACCCCCGAAATCAGCGATCCGTGACAAGGAGGCGGAAATGAGAGAGACAGCCGATAACACCCGGGTCCCGAAGGCCGAGCTGACCGGCCTCTACGGGGCGATGGTCAAGCGGATTTCCCGCAAGATGTTCGGCGAGGTGCCAGAGCCGGTCGAGGTGACGTGGCATAACCGCAAGGTGTTGAACTTCTCCTTCGGCGTCGGTCGCAAGGCGCAGAAGTGGGATCAGTGCGACGAGAACCTGAAGTCGTTTGCCCACATGGCGGTGGCGAGCCTGGTCGGCTGCAGCTTCTGCCTGGACCTCGGCTACTTCCAGGCCCACAACGAGGGACTCGACGAGGTCAAGGCGCGGGAGGTGCCGCGCTGGCGGGAATCGGGCGTCTTCACGGCGCTCGAGCGCGACGTCATGGAGTACGCCGAGGCGATGTCGGTGACGCCGCCCACGGTGACCGACGAGCTGTCGGCGCGGTTGCTTCACCAGCTCGGCCCCTCTGCCCTGGTGGAGCTCACCGCGTTCATCGCTCTGGCGAACCTCTACACCCGTACCAACGCCGCGTTCGGGATCGAGTCCCAGGGTTTCTCGGCCGCTTGCGAGCTGGAGCCTCTGGCCCTGCCGGCGGCGGCGTGACCGACGAGCTGCCGGGCGAGCTCAGAGAGCACTCACGCCGAGCGGCACGACGGGTCGAAGTAACCACGAGCACGCGCAAGCGAGGCCAGCCGCTCGGGGATCCGGAAGCGAGGTCGAACTGCTCACCGTCCTCCAGGCGGATCGCCGATCGGGTGGCACTGGGTGGAGGGCTCCCGCCGAACGACTAGCCGACTCGCCTCAGATGGCCTGGGTCACTGCGAAGCTTGTTGCTCCGGTGCTTCTTCTGACCTCGACGGTGCCGTCGCAGGTGGCGGTGCTGATACTGATGCAAAGCGGGATTTTGTCCCGCAGTTGGAGACGCGTCGATGGACGATGGTGAGGTGGATAGTGGGGAGTCTTCACCTTCTCCCTGGAGCGGTTCCACGCCCGCCTTGGGTAACGCAGTGAAGCTCTCCACCGTGCCTTCTGTCGTGCCGGCTGCACTGCTTGCGGTAACCCAGTATTCGTAGCTCACGCCCGGAGAGAGGTTGACTCCGGCGCTGTTCAGGTCGGCGCTGACCCCCTGGCCGAGAAAGGAGCCGAGCAGCTTACCGGCAGGCAGCGCGATCGGAGCCTTCTGGAGGATCAGCATGCAGGGAGGATCGGCCTTCAGGCAGGGCGGGCCTTCTTCGACGATGTAGAAGGTGTAGCTGCTCTCTAGTCCCTCGGTATTGATCTGCGCTTCGAGCGTCGCATCAGTTTCGGTGACGCCGGAAACCGACTCGCTTTCGATCGAGGGCGGCTGCGCGGACTGCGCTGTAAAGCCCCGGTGCTCGCCGACGGTTTCGCCCGCCGAGTTGGTTGCCAGGGCCCAGTAGGTGTAGGAATAGCCGGGCTGGAGGTCGGTCAGGGTCGTGCTCACGAATTCGCCTCTGAAGCCGGCGGGGATCTTCCCTTCCCCGACCTTGCGGATGGCGATCGCATCACAGACGCCGCCTTGAGCGGGAGGGTTCTGGCAGACCGGGTACATCAACCAGAACTGATATTCGGTCGCGAGGCCGTTCGGGTCGATCTTCGCTGCGATCGTCGCTCCCCTCGATGTGACGTTGGAAACCGACTCGCTTTCGATCGAGGGCCGAGCCGGATCCTGAACCGGCGTCGAGAGCTGTTCGCTGGCGCCGAGCACGGCCGGTGCTTCCCATTCGGCGGCGTCTTCGCTGAGCTTGCGATCGGCCGCGAGGACCCGGAAATAGTAGGTCCGCCCGGGTTCAAGGAAGACGCCGGCGCTCGCGAGATCGAGGCTGACAGTCTGAGCTTCATCGCCTGCGATCCATCCGAGCGGCAGCGCGCTCGGGTCCTGTGGGCCGACGCAAGTCGAGTAGCCGGGCGGGGGCGAAGGCGGGCACGCCAGTTCGCTCGAGGCTTCGCCGGGGTCGAGCAGCAATTGGAACTGGTAAAGGACGCCGGCCGAAGCTCCGTGGGGGTTGATTTGCGCTTCAAGCGTCGCGTCGGTTGCGGCGATGTCGGAGAGCGACTCGGATTCGATCGTCGGAGGCGAGGCGGCGGCGCTCGCGACGCCGAGCGAAGCGAAGGCGAGGGTGACCAGGACGGCCAGCCTCACAACGTTGTGCCTCAGTCTGGTCAATGCTCCCCGATCCCACCTGGGCTAAGAGGGTTAGTGAAAGGTAGCGGAAACATCCGCTCCGTTGCTGGCGAGGCCTGCACTCGCACTGCGCGAAACTCAGCGCGTTCTGGCACGGCGAGTGTGGATATATAGCTGCTGCGACGTGTCGAGCCACTCGGCGGTGATCTGCGCTCGGTGTTGGTCAACTCCCATCAGTACGATCGTCATTCGGGGCCTCCTCAAGCTCCGTCTTGTTGACATCAGCGCGGTTCCCCGCGCTTGAGCTCAGGAGGTCCCTACTCCTGGTTGGGGACGGATTTCTGGTCATGGCATCTTTGCGATGATCGCCGCGTGGCCTCCCCCGAGCTCGTCGCGCTCGCCGCCGCGGCGCTTAAGGTGCGCCGCGATCCCGAGCGGGTCCTTGAGATCGCCTGCGGTGAGGGTGAGCGGACCCTGTTCTTGGCCCGCGAGTTCCCCCGCGCCAGGATCCGCGGCGTCGATGCGTCCCCCGCACGCGTCGCGGCGGCCACCGCTAGAGTCGGGCTCGACCCCGAGGGACGGGTCGCCTTTAAGCCGGGGGATCCCGGCTCGCTGCCCTTCCCCGACGAGCATTTCGACCTCGTCGTGTACGACGGGCCCCCGAGCGCCGAGATCGCACGGGTGCTGCGCCCCGGGGGCGAGCTGATCAGCTTCCATGCCCGGCGCCCCCGCGACCCCCTGGAGCTGCGCCGGCGGCGCTCTGAGCGCCGCTTTCGCAGGCTCGGGTTCACGCAGCTTTTGAGCGGCGGGGCCGGCGGCGGCACCTATATCGTCGCCCGACTGAGATGAGCGAGGAGCGAGCACCCCTCGAGCCGGATATGCCGCTGGCGATCCTGGTCAATCCCTCCTCGGGCGGGGGTCGGACCAAGCGGCTGCTGCCGCGGGTCGAGCAGGCCCTCGATGCACGCCGCGCCGCCTTCCGCGTGCAGCGGACCGAGAGCATCGAGCACGGCGTCCGCCAGGCCCTCGGCGCGATCGAGGCCGGTGAGCTGCCGGTGGTGATGAGCGGCGACGGGCTGATCGGCGCCGTCGGTGGCGCGATGGCGGGCTCAGAGACCCCGCTCGGGATCATCCCAGGGGGGCGTGGCAACGATCTCGCGCGTGTCCTCGGCATCCCCGGGGACCCCGAGGGCGCGGTCGCACTGCTCGGCGCCGGTGAGGCCCGGCGGATCGACGTCGGCGAGGTGAACGGCGCCCGCTTTCTCGGCATCGTCAGCGTCGGCTTTGACTCCGAAGCTAATCGCCTCGCCAACGAAACCCGCTTTCTGCGCGGCAACCTGGTCTATGCCCTCGCGGCGCTGCGCACCCTGGTGCGCTGGAAGCCCGCCCGGTTCACGGTCCGCGTCGATCAGGAGCGCTACCGCTTCACCGGCTACTCGGTCTCGGTCGCCAACAACCGCGCCTTCGGGGGCGGGATGTTCATCGCCCCCGACGCCGAGCTAGACGACGGCGTCTTTGACATCGTTGCGGTCGGCGAGGTCGGCAAGCTGCGCTTCCTGGCTAACCTCCCGAAGGTGTTCAAGGGCAGCCACGTCGAGGAGGACGAGGTTCAGGTTTTCCGCGCCCGCCACCTCGAGCTGACCGCCAGCAGCCCGTTCCCCGTCTACGCCGACGGCGAGCACATCGCCGAGTTGCCCGCGAAGCTGCGCGTCCTGCCGCGAGCCCTGAGCGTGATCGTCCCGGCCCGGACCGCGGCTTGAGCAGCGTTCGCGCCAACGGTGCCCTGTTCGGCGCCAAGCGGGCTGCGGCCAGGGCGATCGGCGCCGCCAGCCGGGCCAGCGGGCGCGGCGGTGGAACGACGCTGCCCGGACGGGTGCTGCTGCGCCTTGAGCCCGAGGCGATCGCGCTGCTCGGTGCCGGCCTGCGGGGCGGGACGACGATCATCAGCGCCACCAATGGCAAGACGACCACCGCCGGGATGCTCGCCGCGATCCTCGCCGGCGCCGGCCGGGACCCGATCCACAACCACGCCGGCTCCAACATGACCTGGGGGGTCGCGACGGCGCTCCTTGAGCAGCGCGGCGAGGAGGGCCTCTTCGAGGTGGATGAGGCCTGGCTTCCCGAGGTCGCGGCGGCGCTTGATCCCTCGCTGATCGTACTCGGGAACCTCTTTCGTGACCAACTCGACCGCTACGGCGAGATCGAGGCGCTCGCCGATGAGTGGGCGGCCCTGGTCGCGGCCCGGGCCGAGCGCACGCGCTTCGTCTTAAACGCCGATGACCCGCTGATCGCCGACCTCGGTCGCGACGCCTCAGAGCAGCGCCGGGCGGGGGTCCTCTACTTCGGCATCGATGACCCCTCCCAGGCGCTGGCCGAGCTCCAGCACGCCTCCGATGCAAAGCACTGCCGCCGCTGCGGGCACCCCTACTCCTACGAGCTGGCCTTCGTCGGGCACCTGGGTCACTACTCCTGCCCCAACTGTGGCGCCAAGCGACCCTCCCCCGACGTCGCCGCAACTGAGATCGAGCTGCGCGGGATGAGCGGCTCACACCTCAGCGTGCGCCACCCGGGCGGCAGTTTCGAGCTGGAGCTGCCGCTGGCCGGCCTCTACAACGTCTACAACGCGCTGGCGGCGATCGCCGCCGGTCTTGAGCTCGGGGTCGAGGTTCCCCAGATCGCCGCCGCGCTGGGCGACGTTCGGGCGGCCTTCGGGCGCGTCGAGACGATCGATGTCGCCGGCACCGCCCTCTCGATCCTGCTGATCAAGAACCCGGCGGGCGCCAACGAGGTGCTGCGCACCCTGCGGCTTGAGGCCGAGAGCGAGGCGCTTGAGATCTGGATCGCGCTGAATGACCGGATCGCCGACGGTCGCGACGTCTCCTGGGTCTGGGATGCGGACTTCGAGCTGCTTGCCGACTCGGTGCGGCGCGTCACCTGCGCCGGCACCCGGGCCCCGGAGATGGCGCTGCGCCTGCGCTACGCGGGCTGGCCGGCCGAGCGGATCAGCGTCGAGCCGGCGATCGAGCGATCCCTGGACGCCGCCCTTGAGGCCGCCGGGACCCGCCTCTTCGCGCTGCCGACCTACACGGCGCTGATCGAACTGCGCCGCCTGCTCTCCTCCCGCGGGCTTGCGAAGGAGTTCTGGGAGTGAGCCCCAGGGAGACCCGAGCCGCCGCGCGGCGCAACCTCTCGGTGATCTGGCAGGACATCGAGTGCGGCCCCTACAGCGCCGATCTGGGGCTCTGGGAGGAGCTCGCGAGCGCGGCCCGGGGGCCGCTGGTTGATCTCGGCTGCGGCGTCGGCCGGGTGGCGCTTCACCTGGCGCGGGCCGGTCACGAGGTGCTCGGCCTCGAGCTCGACGCCGAGCTGGCCGCGGCGCTCAACCAGCGCGCCGCCGCCAGCGACCTGCCGGCGGCGGCACGGGTCGCCGACGCGCGTGACTTCGACCTCGGCCGGCGCTTCGCGGCGGTGCTGGCGCCGATGCAGTTCCTGCAGGTCCTGGGCGGCGCCGAGGAACGCCGCGCCTGCCTGCGCTGCGCCCGGGCGCACCTGCAACCCGGCGGGCGGGTCGCGGCTGCAATCGTTGACGGCATGCCGCCGGAGCTGATCGAGGAGGCGCCGCCGCCGTTGCCCGACACGCTTGAGAGCGAGGGCTGGATCCACTCCAGCCTGCCGCTCGACGCCGGCCTCGAGGGCGACACGATCATCGTCCGCCGCCTGCGCCAGTCGGTCTCCCCCGCCGGCGAGCTCGGCGAGGAGCTGGACGAGGTGCCCCTGAAGCTGCTCTCTGCCGAGACCGTCGTCGCGGAGGCTGCCAGCGTCGGGCTCTCGCTCCTCGAGCGCCTCGAGATCGGCCCCACCGATGACCACGTCGGCTCCAGCGTCCTGATCCTCGCAGAGGGGCACTGATGGAGCTGCGCGTCCTCTGGCTCTATCCGGAGCAGATGAACATCTACGCCGACCGCGGCAACATCATCTTCCTGCGCCGCCGCTGCGAGTGGCGCGGGATCGGCTTCCGCCACCATGGCGCCGGGCCGGGCGATCGCCTCGACCCCGAATCCCACGATCTCTTCTATATCGGTGGGGGTCAGGACCGCGACCAGCGCGCGGTCGCCGCCGACCTGGTCGATAGCAAGCGCGAGGCGCTCGCCGCCGCCGCCAATGCGGGTGCGGTGCTGCTCGCCGTCTGCGGCGGCTACCAGCTCCTCGGCCACAGCTACCAGCTCGGCGAGGAGCGCCTGCCGGGGCTCGGCATCGCTGACCTTGAGACCGTGCGCGAGCCGGGGCCGAGGCTGATCGGAAACGTCACGATCGAGGCCCAGATCGAGGGCACCGCGCGGACGATCGCGGGCTTTGAGAACCACGGCGGGCGCACCTACCTGGGTCCCGAGGCAAGCCCCTTTGGCCGCGTCCTTAAGGGCTTTGGCAACAACGGCCGCGACGGCCTTGAGGGGGTGCGCCGCGACAACGTGATCGGCACCTACCTGCACGGGCCGCTGCTGCCAAAGAACGCCTGGCTCGCCGATTACCTGATCGCCCTGGCCCTCGAGCGCCGCCTCGGCTCCCGCCCCGAGCTGGAGCCGCTCGAGGACACGCTCGAGGAGGCCGCCCACCGCAGCGCCCGCGAGGCCGGCGAGTAGGAGGGCTCATGCCTCGCGGGTGGGTCCGCTCAGACAGCGGCCCCACGAGCGACGCGCGGCCTCTTCGGGAACGTCCTAAGGGAGAATCGTGAAGTTGAGCGAGCGCGGCTTCGAACGCGCTCCCCCGGCGCTCGCCGTCGCCGTCAATCTGTAGTGGCCCGGCGCGAGCCTCTGGTGGGGAGAGATGCGGCCCTGGAAGGCGACCCGGTTCTTGCCGGGGTGACCGCTGAAGCTGAAGCTCGCCCCCGCCGAGCGCCTGTGTTTGGGTCCCCCCTTTCTCTGGACAAATGCGAACCTCACCTTCGCCTTCCTGTTCAGCTTGAAGGTGAAGGTGGTGCCGAGCGGCGCGCGCTTCTTTTCGTCTTGACCCTCGGCCGAGCTCGCCTGGGCGAGCCTTCGACCCTCCCGCCAGCGGCGGTGGGACTGACGCAGCTCGCTGATCGCGGGCCGCGCTGGTTTGCTTTCGATCCGCAGGGTGATCGGCGCGCCCTTCGCGACGATCCCGAACCTGTCGCTGACGCTCAGGGTCACCTGGGTCGCTCCTGCTTTCTTTGGGGTGCCGCTGAGCTCGCCGCTGGAGGCGTCGATCGAGAGCCCGCCTGGCAGGCCGCTGGCCTGCCAGGCGTAGGGCGGGCCACCCCCTTGCGCCGTCGCGGCGGCGCCGTAGGGGGCACCGACCCGCCCGCTTGGCAGCGAGCTGGTGGTGACCGAAAGATCGGCGATCACCGCCAGCGTGTGGTAGGCCGTTGCGCCGGGCGCCACGGTGTCGATCGTGGTTCCCGTCGGCAGTTCGACCGGGGTCGGCGTCGGATTGGGTTTGAAGAGGCCGCTGTTGGTGGCACTGCCGAGCTGGCCTTCGGCGTTGTCGCCGAAGGCGTAGAGCTCTCCGGTCGAGCTCAGCGCCAGGCTGTGGGTTGCCCCGGCGGCGATCTCGCTGAGCTCGCCGCTGGCCCCCGGCAGGCTGATAAGGGTCGGCATCGGGTTGGGTTTGCTGGTACCCGCGTTGGTGGTGATGCCCAGCTCACCGGACTGGTTGTTGCCGAAGCCATAGAGCTCTCCGCTCGAGGTCAGCGCCAGGCTGTGACTTCCGCCGGCGGCGATCTTGCTGACCGGGCCGCTGGCCCCCGGCAGGCTGATGAGGGTCGGCGTCGGGTTGGGTACTTCGGTGCCCAGGATGGTGTTACCCAGCTGACCGGCGCTGTTGGCGCCGAAGGTATAGAGCTGTCCGCTCGAGGTCAGCGCCAGGCTGTGGTTGTAACCGGCGGCGATCTCTCTGACCGGGCCGCTGGCCCCCGGCAGGCTCACCAGGGTCGGCGTCGAGTTCGGTTTGCCGGTGCCGAGGTTGGTGGTGTTACCCAGCTGGCCGGAGTAGTTGGTGCCGAAGGCGTAGAGCTGCCCGGTCGAGGTCAGCGCCAGGCTGTGAGCACCGCCGGCGGCGATCTTGCTGACCGGGCCGCTGGCCCCCGGCAGGCTGACAAGGGTCGGCGTCGGGTTGGGTTCTTCGGTGCCCTGGTTGCTGGCAACGCCCAGCTGACCGTACTGGTTGGAGCCAAAGGCATAGAGCTGTCCGGTGAAGGTCAGCGCCAGGCTGTGAAGTTCGCCGGCGGCGATCTCGCTGACCGGGCCGCTGGCCCCCGGCAGACTGATGGGGGTCGGCGTCGGGTTGGGATTGTAGGTGCCCTCATTGGTGGTGTTGCCGAGCTGACCGAATATGTTGGAGCCGAAGGCGTAGAGCTGCCCGCTCGAGGTCAGCACCAAACTGTGACCGCCGCCGACGGCGACCTCGCTGACCGGGCCGCTGGCCCCCGGCAGGCTGATGAGGGTCGGCGTCGGGTTGGGTTTGCTGGTGCCGTTGTTGGTGGTGCTGCCCAGCTCACCGGCGGAGTTGCTGCCGAAGCCGTAGAGCTGCCCGGCGCTCGACGTAGTCGCTGCGGCGGGAGGCGCTGCCGCGCCGATCGCCAGCGCGATCAGCGCCGCGAGGATTGCCGGACTCCCCTTGAGCCTGGGACCGGCCAAATGGCTGTGCCCTTGCATTGGCATCGGCGCCTCAACGGACGGCACGCGCCCCCAAGGCGCGGCGGGGCGATCCTAGCAGCGCTCCTCGTGGCGGTCGAATGCCCGAGGCCGCCCGGGGGCCGTTCAGCCCCGGCCCCTTAGCAGCCCAATCGCCCCCGACGGAGCGACCTGACCCGCTTTCGTGGACGCTTGACCGCTGGGAGCCCCCGGGCCCCTCTAGGGAACGGCGGGCACCACGGCGAGCGGGCCCTCGCCGAGCAACTCGGCGGTCTCAAAGACGGGCTCCGATAGCAGCTCAACCCTCCCGATCAGAGCCAGGAACTCCTCCGCTGTCTCCAGGAAGGAGACGCGCGCGGTGCGGTAGTGCATCGGCACAACCCAGCGCGGGCCGATTTCCTCGACGATCGCGGCGGCGCCGGCGGCGCCGATCGTCGGCCCGCCCCCGACCGGCAGGATCGCCAGGTCGAGCTCGCCGATCGCGGCGCGCTGCTCGGGGCGCAGCGCAGCCTGACCGAAGTCCCCGAAATGGGCGACCCGCAGACCGTCGAGGGTGAAGACGAAGATCGTGTTGGGGCCGCGCGCGGTGCCCGCCTGCTCGTCGTGCTCGGAGGCGACCGCGACGACCTCGCCGATCGGGGACTCAAGGCGCCCGGCGGTCGAGCGCAGCACCACCGGCTCACCGGCGATCGCCTCGACGCCGTTGTGGTCGAGGTGCTCGTGGGTGATCAGCAGCAGATCGACGCCCTCGGCCGCGATCGGCGGGTAGTCGAACTGCATGCCGCGCTCGGCGAGACCCGACATCTCGCCGAAGGGGTCGATGAAGACCTTCGCCTCGGGCGCTTCCAGGGTGAAGGCCGACTGTCCGTGCCACTCAACTCGCATGCGATTCCTCCAGTTGGACGACTGATTGCTCCGGTTGGGCCACCTGCGGTCTCGGGGCGGCCGCCGCGGCGGCCGACTCCTCGGCGTGGTGGTAGCGGCCGCCACGCAGGGCGGAGGCCGCGGCCGCGATCAGGCAGGCGATGATCGCGAAGCTGAAGGCCGCTTCCAGCCCGTCGCTGAAGGGGCCCGAGATCAGGTGCGGGAAGAAGCTCTGGCCGCTGAGGATCGCGTGCGCATGGCTCGGCAGCGCCGCCAGCGCCCCGGCGCCGACCAGGTGCTGGACGGGGTTGTAGCCGAGGAAGGCGGCGAAGAGGACCGAGATCGGCGGCGCCTGCGCGGCCCGGTGGGCGAGGGCCGCCGAGACGCCGTGGGCCTGCAGGCCGCTGCTCAGCGTCCCCGGCAGGCTCGCGGCGAGACCGGCGATCAAGAGCGTGAAGAAGATCCCCACCGAGAGCACCTGGGCGGAGTTCTGAAAGGTCTGGTTCATACCGCCGCCGGCGCCGCGGTCACCGGGCGGCAGGCTGTTCATCACCGCCGCCCGGTTGGGCGAGGCGAACATCCCCATCGAGACCCCCAGCAAGAACAGGATCCCGGCGAGCAGCGGGTAGGAGAAGTCGATCGGCAGCCGCATCAGCAGCCCGAAGCCGATCGCCGCGGCGATCATCCCGCCGGTCGCAAAGGGCCGCGCCCCGAAGCGGTCGGAGAGGTAGCCAGAGGTGGGGCCGGCGAGCAGTAGCCCGATCGTCAGCGGCAGCATGTAGATCCCCGCCCAGAGCGGCGTCTCGGTGAAGCTGTAGCCGTGCAGGGGCAGCCAGATCCCCTGCAGCCAGATGATCAGCATGAACATCAGCCCGCCGCGCGAGATCGCCGCGAGGAAGGTCGAGAGCGTGCCGAAGGTGAAGGCCCGGATCCGGAACAGCGCCAGGCGGAACATCGGCTCGGCGACCCGTCGCTCAACCACGACGAAGGCGATCAGCGAGCACAGCGAGCCGGCCAGAAGGGCGATCACCCGCGGGCTCGCCCAACCCGTCGCCGAGCCGCCGTAGGGGCGGATCCCGTAGGTGACCGCGACCATCACCAGGATCAGCCCGAGGGCGAAGGTGAGGTTCCCCCACCAATCGATCGAGGCCGGCCGCGGCTCGCTGCGCTCCTCGAGCTTCAGGTAGGCCCAGACGGTGCCAAAGAGGCCGACCGGGACCGAGATCAAGAAGACCAGCCGCCAATCGATCGGCGCCAGCAGCCCGCCGAGGATCAGGCCGACGAACATGCCGCTGACGCCGACGATGTTGTTGATCCCGAGCGCCATCCCGCGCTGGTCAAAGGGGAAGGCGTCGGTGATGATCGCCGCCGCGTTGGCCAGAAGGCAGGCCCCCCCCACTCCCTGGACGATGCGGAAGATGACGAGGAACAGGGCGCCCGCCTGCCCGGTCAGCCAGTCGACGGCGAGGAGCAGCGAGGCGAGCGTGTAGATGACGAAGCCGAGGTTGTAGATCCGGACCCGCCCGTAGATGTCACCGAGGCGCCCCAGGCTGACGATCAGGACGCTGGAGACGACCAGGTAGCCGAGGATCATCCAGAGCAAATAGAAGCTGTTGGCGGGGATCAGCGGGTCGAGGTGGATGCCGCGGAAGATGGCGGGCATCGCGATCAGGGTGATCGAGGCATCGAGCGTCGCGAGCAGGACCGCGAGGGTCGTGTTCGAGAGCGCGATCCACTTGTAGCGATCATCGGCCCTGGCTGCCACGACCTCTAGCTTACGTGAACGGCAGGTTCAGTTGGCTAACGGCCGCTGGAGCCAAAGCCCCCGGCGCCGCGCTGCGAGGCGCCGAGCGAGTCGACCTGCACCGCGACCGGCGCCGCGACCGCGACGATCAAGAGCTGGGCGATGCGATCGCCGGGGACGACCCGGAAGGTCTCGGCCGGGTCGGTGTTCAGGAGCAGCACGCTGATCTCCCCCCGATAGCCGGAATCGATCAGCCCGGGGCTGTTGACCAGCGCGATGCCGTGCTCGCGCGCCAGGCCCGAGCGGGGCAGCACCAAGCCGGCGTGGCCCGCGGGGATCTCCACGGCGATGCCGGTGGCGATGCTCCAGCGCTCCCCGGGGCCAATGTGGGCCGCCTCGCAGGCGTGCAGATCGAGGCCGGCGTCGCCTTCGTGGGCGCGGGTCGGCAGCGTCGCCTCCTCCCGCAATCTCGCGATCTTCAACTCCACGGCGCCAACCCTAATGCCCGCGGCCGACCCCCGTGCCTAGGCGTGCGCCAGGTCCTCGAAGCGATGCATCTCGGCGATCGGCACCTTGGCCCGCACCAGGACGCCGTCCTCGCGCTCGGTGCGCCGCAGGTTTCCGGCGACCTCGTGCAGCTCGTGAAGCCGGGCGCCCTGCGCGTAGGGGACCAGCAGCTCGACCTCTTCCAGGGTCCCCTCGAAGGCCGCCTCGATCCGCGCCCCAAGCTCCGCCAGGCCCTCGCCGCAGAGAGCCGAGACGGGCACCGCCTCGGGATGGCGCAGGGTCGCCTCGCGGCGCTCCTCGGCCCCCAGCAGATCGGCCTTGTTGAGGACCATGAGGCGCGGCTTTGCCCCCGCCCCGATCTCCTCGAGGACCTCATCGACGGCCCGCAGATTGGCCTCGAGGCGCTCCTCGGGAGCGGCGGCGTCGCAGACGTGGAGGATCAGGTCGGCCAGCACCGTCTCCTCGAGAGTCGCCTTGAAGGCCTCGACCAGCTGGTGGGGGAGCTTCTCGATGAAGCCGACGGTGTCGGTCAGAAGGCAGGCGCGCCCGCCGAGCTCAAAGCTGCGGGTCGTCGGGTCGAGCGTCTGGAAGAGGCGGTCCCCGACTCCGACCTCGGCCCCGGTCAGAGCGTTCAGCAGGGTCGACTTGCCGGCGTTCGTGTAGCCGGCGAGCGCGACCCGCGACAGCGAGGAGCGCTCGCGGTTGGCGCGCATCACGCCGCGGTTTCGCTCAAGCCGCGCGAGGCGGCGGCGCAGGGCCGCGATCCGGTCGCGGGCCAGGCGGCGATCGGTCTCGATCTGGCTCTCGCCCGGCCCCCTGGTGCCGATCCCACCGCCGAGGCGCTCGAGGTGCGTCCACAGGCCGCGCATCCGGGCCAGGTTGTATTCGAGCTGGGCCAGCTCGACCTGCAGCTTGCCCTCGGCCGAGTGGGCGTGGTCGGCGAAGATGTCGAGGATCACCGCCGTGCGGTCGATCACCGGGACGCCGAGCTCGGCCTCCAGGTTGCGCTCCTGGCGCGGTACCAGCTCATCGTCGCAGGCGACCAGGTTGGCATCGCAGGCGGCGATCTGCCGCTTCAGCTCGCCGAGCTTGCCGCGCCCCAGGTAGCGGTCGGGGTCCGGGGCGCTGCGCTGCTGAACCGCCTCGCCGGCGCTCGCCACGCCCGCGGTCCGCAGCAGCTCCTTCAGCTCCGCCAGCGGCTCGGCTTCCTCCTGGCGCCCGGAAATACCGATCGCAAGCGCCCGCTGGCGCGCCCTCGGATTGGAGACCCCGGCGCCGTTTGATCGATCCACTGCACTGAATTCTAGGCGTCTGGCCGCGCGGCCAATCCAGATAGGCTGTGCGGCGATGAAGGTATTCCTCACGGGGGCCACCGGCTTCATCGGCGGCACCGTCGCGCGGCAGCTGCGCGAGCGCGGCGAGGAGGTCCTCTGCCTGGTGCGCAGTCCCGCGAAAGCCGGCGCCCTGCGCGAGCTGGGCTGCGAGACGATCGCCGGTGACCTCGGCGATCGCGCCGCCCTGGCCGAGGCGATGGAGGGCTGCGATGCTCTGATCCACGCGGCGGCGATGTATGAGGTCGGGATCCCCGCCTCCCAGCACGCCGCGATGCGCGCGGCGAACGTCCTCGGCACCGAGAACGCGCTCGGCGCCGCCCTCGACGCGAAGCTGCCGAAGGCCGTCTATGTCTCGACCTGCGGCGTCTTTGGCAACACCCACCACCGGATCGTCGATGAGACCTACGAACACCCGGGTGAGGAATTCACCTCCTACTACGAGCAGACCAAGCTCGAAGCCCACCGGGTCGCAAAGCGTCTGATCGGCGAGGGCCTGCCCTGCGTGATCGTCCAACCGGGCGGTGTCTACGGGCCCGGGGATACCTCCTCGATCGGCGTCCTCCTCGACCAGTTCCTCGGCGGCAAGATGCCGCTAATCCCCTTCCCCGAGCTGGGCATCTGCCTGGCCCACGTCGAGGACACCGCCGCGGGCATCCTGCTGGCCCTCGAGAAGGGCCGCGCGGGCGAGACCTACGTGATCGCCGGCCCGCCGACCACGGTGCGGGAGGCGATCGAGGTGGTCGCCGGGGTGACCGGGCGAAAGCCTCCCAAGCGTGCCCTGCCGACCGGCCTGATGAAGGCGCTGACCCCGATCGGGCCGCTGGTCGGTAAGGCGATGGGCCAGCCGCCGAACCTGCGGGAGCTGATCTCCTCGGCCGACAACGTCACCTTCTGGGCGAACAGCGAGAAGGCCGCCAAGGAGCTCGGCTTTGCCCCCCGGGGCCTCGAGGAGGGCCTGCGGGCGACGCTTGAGGCCGAAGGGCGAATCCCCGCCGCCGCCGCTGCCTGAGGCCAGTACCGCGATGCGCGTGATCGACGTCATGCATCTCGGGCGCCCGCACGTGGTCGGCTGCTGGGAGCTGGACGGCGTCCTCGTTGACCCCGGGCCGCAATCCTCAATGCAGACGTTGCTCGGGGCGCTTGACGGGGAGCGCCCGCGGGCCCTGCTGCTGACCCACATCCACCTCGACCACGCGGCCGCCAGCGGCGCCCTGGTGCGACGTTGGCCCGACCTGGAGGTCTACGTCCACGAGCGCGGCGCGCCCCACCTGGTCGACCCGAGGAGGCTGCTGGCCAGCGCCAGGCGCCTGTATGGCTCAGATATGGAGCGACTGTGGGGAGAGATCGTCCCGGTTCCCGAGGCGAACGTGAGGCCGCTGGCGGGGGGCGAGAGCGTGCTCGGGATGCGCGTCGCCTACACCCCCGGGCACGCCTCCCACCACGTCTGCTACCTGCACGAGGCGAGCGGCACCGCCTTCGTCGGCGATGTCGCCGCGGTCCTGATCCCCGGCTCGAATCTGATCGTCCCACCGACGCCGCCGCCCGACATCGACGTCGAGACCTGGGAGGGGTCGATCGGGATCGTCGAAGGCTGGCATCCCGAGCGCCTCGCGATCACCCACTTCGGGGCGATCGAGGAGCCGGCCGAGCATCTGGGGCGGGTGCGCGAGCGCCTGCGCGAGGAGGCACAGCTGGCCCGCGAGCTCGATGAGGACGCATATGAGGCGCGCCACCGCGCGCGGGTCGCCGAGTCTGCCGCAAGCGAGGAGGTCGCCGCGGAGCTGATCCAGTGCGTGCCGCCCCAGTATCAGTGGCGCGGCCTTGATCGCTACTGGCGAAAGCGCTCCGCGGCGACCGCCCAGCTCCCGGGGGGGTAGGTCCCGCCTTCGCGCTGGAACCTGTGGCCGAGAGGCGGTCCGCCAGCTCCTCAGGACGCGCGAGCATCTGCACCTTGGACGCCTGGGTCTCCTCCACCGTGAGGCCAAGAGGCTCGCGTCTCACGCGGCGCTGAAAGGCGAGCGGGAAGCGGCGGTCATCGGAAGGCGCGAGCACACGCGTGCCGAGATCCGGCCAGGCGCGCGGTGGCCATCGCCCGCGAAACATCCCTGGCCCGGGAATGCCGATGAACCGCGCAGCCTGGCGCGCGAGGTCGACAGGCACGTCGTGCAGGAACACCGCGGCCATCTGATCTGGGGGCAGGCGACTCCGATGCCAGCGCCGGGTGCCAATTCGTGGTGGTTCAGCCGCGATCAATGCCGGGCCCAGTCGTGAAACTTGCTGGCTCGGGCGTGGCGATCTCAGCCGATATGGAAGTGCCGCTGGGCCGGGCTGGGGTCGGAGCCAGCGGAGTTGGTGGCACGCACCTCGAAGGTGTAGGAGCCGGGGGGGAGATGGGTGTAGGTCTGGGGCGAGAGACATACCCGAAAGCTGGGCTGCTTGGGCTTATCGTGCTTGCGGGGCTCTCGGCGCCCGTGGTGCTTCTTGGCGGGTGCGCGCTTAGCCAGTGCGCACTGGAAGCCGCTCGATGTGCCGATCGCCTTGAAGGCGAACGTCACCCTGCCCCTGGCGGCCTTCAGCTTGGCCTTTGTGATCACGGTGTCGGGTCGCTTGAGAGACGGGGCCGGGGCGCCGCTAGTCATTTCAGCGGCCCCGGGAAGTGAGCGGCCCGTCGCGACTGTGAAGTTCCGCATCGTCGCTTCACCGACGTTGCCGGCGACGTCGGTCGCCCGCACGAGGAAAGTGTGCGGTCCGTCGCTCAGCGATTCCGAGGCAAACGGCGAGCTGCATGGCGCGAAGGAGGCGCCGTCTAGCTCGCATTCAAAGGTCGCCGGCTCGTCGGCGAGGAAGGTGAAGCTGACAGCGCTCGTTGAGACGGTGCCGCTCGGACCGGCGGTGATCGAAACCCCGGGAGGCGTCGTGTCCAGCTCATAGGCCCCCGAATCGCAGGCCGAACCCTGGGGGCGCGGAACGCCCCGCTGGTCGGTCGGCCGGCAGCCGGCGCCGGTGTCGACCGGAGGGGCGCCGGGAAAAAGCGCCATCGTCTCGGTGGGGCCGCCGTTGTCCTGAAGCGCGCCCAGTTGGGTGGTGTCGAGGTCGGCGCTCGACGCGACGTCGCCGGCATCCGTGAACCCGCACATCTGTTCAGGATCCCCATACTCCTGATCGCCGCCTTCGGAGGTGATGCTGGCGGTGGAGCCGTGTTCGCAGTTACCGCCACCGAAGGGTCGCGCGACCAGCGTGTTCTGCCAGAGCAGAGTCGAGTTGTTCTGCGCGTAGAGGTTCCCGCCGCCGGTGCTGCTGCTCGCCTTGTTCTCAGCCAGGGTGTCGTCTCGGAGGGTCGCCGTGGTGCCTGAGCCGACGTAGAGTCCGCCGCCGTAGCCTGGATCGAGGTCATCGCCGTTGCCGGCGATCGTGGAGCGCGTGATCGCGACCGCTGCTCCGTCCGCGAAGATCCCGTCTCCTTCGGTCGCCCTGTTGCTCGGGCCGATCGTGCTGCCTTCAATCTGAAGCGGTTCTTCAGCGTTGCGCGGCTGGAAGAAGATCCCCCCACCCTCGCCGTTGAGGCCGCTGTTGTCGTGCACCCAGGAGTCGCTCAGCGTGATCGCTCCGCTGACGTATATCCCTGCTCCCCGTACCACGTTTCCGGAGCTGACCAGTTCATTGCCGGCCACGTCCGTTTGGGCCAGCGTCGTTTCCTGCGCGGGACGCACGTCACTGACGATGCCGGCGCCGACGTTGTTGGCGACGTTGCCGCTGACCTGCACGTCGGTGAGCGTCGTCGGGCCGCCGTCTATCTCGAGGCCACCCCCCTGCGCGGTCGTCGCCGCGCTGCCGTTGTCGCTCACGCTGCCGCCCACGATCGTCAGCTCGCCGCCGTTCTCGAAGACGCCGCCGGCCCTCTGGGCCGTGTTGCTCAAGATCTGAGTGCCTTCGATGACCATCGACTCGCCACCGTTGTAGACGCCGCCGCCGCCATCCGGCCCGCCTTCATTGTGGCTGACGGTGCTGTCTGAGATGGCCGCCTGGCCGGAGCTCGCGATGCCACCGCCCTCGTCTGCCTTGTTCGCCGTCACGATCGACTCCGTCAAGGTCAGAGAGCCGCCCCGCGAGACCGCAATCCCGCCGCCGCTTCCGTTCGGCCGAGCGTCGCCGCCGGCGATCGAAAGTCCGGAGATCCGCACGCCTGTCGCTGCCACAGCGAAGACGCGGTCGATCCCGCCGCCGTCGACCTGCGTGCTCGCAGCGCCGGCGCCGGCGAGCGTCACTGGCTGAGTGATGTTCAGATCCCCGCTGGTGGCGTCGTCGGTGCCCGTCTTTGCGATTGCGAGTTTGTAGACGCCGCCGGGCACGTTGATCGTGTCCGCGCCGCTCCCGGCCGTGCAGTCGTTCCCAGGGCCAGCCGAATCGCTATTGGCGGCAATCACCGCCTCGCGCAGCGAGCAGGCTCCGTCGGCCCCGATCTCATCCGCTGTTGTGCTGACGGTAATCGTCGCGGCTTGCGCTGATGCTGCCATCGTTACCGATGCCACGGCGACAAGCAGACCTATGCTCCGCTTGGACCACCCGATCCACTCGATGGTAGTCCCGGTTATCCGTCGAATCAAGCCGACTGATTCATAGAGCCTGCATAGCGCCCCGATTGTGGTATTTCGAACCGCCGCTCCGGCGGGGCGCTCTATCCCGAAATGTCGTCCTCACAACGAGGGCGGGCACCGTCCCGAAGAATCGCTGCCGGGAACCTCCCGAGCGCCGCAGCGCGGTCGCGGGACTCGTCAAACTCTCGCCGTCCCGACAGGGCGGCTAGGCGAGGTGCTCTCGCATCCGCTCGACCGCCTCGGAGATGCGCTCATCGGGGGTCGTCAGCGAAATCCGGAAGAAGCCCTCGCCGCTTGGCCCATACATCGAGCCCGGTGAGATGATCACCGCCGCCTCCTCGAGGACCAGCTCACAAAACGAGCTCGAGGTGTGCCCCTCAGGGACCGGCGCCCAGACGTAGATCGTCCCCCGCGGGGCGCTCACCCGGACGCCGATCTCCGCGAGCGCCGCGACGACCAGATCGCGGCGTCGCGCGTAGGTCTCGTTCATCTCGCGCAGCGGCTCACTGGGGCCGCGCAGCGCCGCGACGCCGGCCAGCTGCACCGCCTCAAAGAGGCCCGAGTCGACGTTTGTCTTCAGGCGCCAGTAGGTCTTGATCGCCTCGGCGTTGCCGAGGATCGCGGCGCAGCGCCAGCCGGTCATGTTGTAGCCCTTGGAGAGCGAGAAGACCTCGACCCCGACCTCCCTGGCGCCGGGGGTCGCGAGGAAGCTCGGCGCCACGTAGCCGTCATAGGTCGTCTCCGAGTAGGCGTTGTCGTGGACGACCAGGATCTGGTGCTCGCGGGCAAACTCGACGACCGACTCAAAGAAGCCCTCGGGAACCACCGCCCCGGTCGGGTTGTTGGGGAAGTTGATGAACATCAGCCGCGCCTCGGCGGCAAGGTCCGCCGGGACCGCGCCCAGGTCCGGGGCGAAGCCCAGCTCGGGGCGCAGCGGCAGCAGCTCCGGCCGCGCCCCGGCGAGGATCGGCCCACCGGTGTAGACCGGGTAGCCGGGATCGGAGGCGAGGGCAACGCCGCCGGGGTCAAGGAAGGCAAAGCAGAGGTTGTAGATGCACTCCTTGGCGCCGATCGCCGGGATCACCTCCGTCTCGGGATCGATCTCGACCGCGAAGCGCTCGCCGTAGAAGGCCGCGAAGGCCTCCCGGAACTCGGCCCGGCCGCGGTTGCTCGGGTACTTCTGGTTGGCGGGATCGGCGACCGCCTCCTGCATCGCGGCGACGATGTGGGGATAGGTCGGCTCGTCGGGGTCGCCGATCCCGAGGCTGATCACGTCGATGCCCGCGGCCCGCTTCTCGGCGACGCGGCGCTCGAGCTCGGCGAACATGTAGGGAGGCATCGCCTCCAGGCGCTTGGCGGGCTCGGTGATCCCCATCGGGCGCTGAAATCTAGTCGACCGGCGCCCTCAGCCGAGGCCGCCGAGAGCCGCCAGCAGCTCGGGTGCGAGCTCGCCGGCAAAGACCGGCTCAGCCCAGCCGCTGAGGCGCACCTCGAGCTGTGGGGAGATCTCGACCTCGAGCTCGCCGCCGTCGAGCTCGACCGTGATCGGGCTCGCGGCGCCGGCCAGGACGGCGGCGACGGCGGCGCCGCTGGCGCCGGTCCCCGAGGAGAGCGTCTCCCCCACCCCACGCTCGAAGATCCGCGCCCGCAGGCGGGCGCCCTCGATCCGAAAAAAGGAGACGTTGGTGCGGTTCGGGAACAGCTCGTGCGCTTCGATCTCGGCTCCGATCCTGCCCAGGTCGAGCCCCTCGAGCTCCGCGCCGACCTCGATCGCGCACTGGGGATTGCCGATCGAGACGTGCTGGAACTCCCAGCGCCGCCCGCCCGCCTCGAGGCTGCCGCGCCCGTCGGGCGCCCCGGAGGGAAAGTCCTCGGAGGCCGTCCTCGCGGGCCCCATCGCAACCGAGCAGCTGCGCGGCGAGGTGATCGTCGGCCTGATCGGCCCGGCGGCGGTGTGGATCGAGAAGCTCTCGGCCTCGGTCCAGCCGTGGCGGTGCAGATAGAGGACCGCCTCGCGGGCCCCGTTTCCCGAGAGCTCCGCCTCAGAGCCGTCGGGGTTGAAGATCCGCAGCGAGGCGACGAAGTCGGGATCCTCCACGCGGCAGAGCAAAAGGACGCCATCGGCGCCGATCCCGAAATGGGGATCGCAGAGGCGCCTGACCCGCTCGGCACCGAGCTCCCAGGGGAGCTCGGCCTCCTCGATGATCAGGTAGTCGTTGCCGAGGGCCTGCCACTTCTCAAACCTCATCGCCAGAGCCTAAGCGGCCGCGGCCGCGGCGGCGGTCCGCTCGCGCAGCCGCACGCGCAGGCCGCGGGGGCTCATCGTGAAGCCGAGCAGCTCGCTGACCGGCTCGGCGGCCGGGTCGAGTGAGACCTCGAAGTTGCGGGCGATCGTCGCCAGCGCGGTTTTCGCCTCGAGGAAGGCGAGGTTGCGACCGGGGCAAAAGCGCGGCCCCGCGCCGAAGCTCAGAAACGACTTCTGGGCGGGCGCCTCGGGCCCCTCCTCCTCCAGCCAGCGCCCGGGAAGGAACTCGCGGGACCGGGCCAGGTCCCGCAGCCCGGCCTGGCGGTGCAAGAGCAGCAGCCTCGTGCCGCGCGGCAGCGCGACGCCCGCGACCTCGGTGTCGGCGAGCGGCTCGACGCCGGTGATCGGCGCCACCGACTTCAGCCGCATCGACTCGCGCACCACCGCCTCCCCGTAGCGCAGCTGCTCGACCGTCGCGTACTCGGAGGGGTGGCGCTCGGAACCCAGGGCGGCGAGCGCCTCCGCGGCCCAGCGGGCCTGGATCTCGGGCTCGCCGGCCAGCGCCCAGATCGTCCAGGCCATCGTGTGGGAGGTCGTGTCCTCGCCCGCCAGGAGCAGGGTGAAAACGTTGGCGAGGATCTCCTCGTCGCTGAAGGCGCCGTCGTTCTGCTGGGCGGCGATCATCCCCTCGAGGAAGTTCTCGGGCGCCTCGCGGAGCTCGGGCCGGGCCGCGATCCGCTCCCGGGTCTGATCCATGAAGGCCCTCACCGCCGGGCGCAGCGCGGCCAGCGAGCGATCGAGGGCGCGATCGGCGGGGAGTTTCAGCCAGCGCCAGTAGGCGAGCGGCGCGAAGAGCCGGCGGTTGGTCATCCGAAAGACCCGGTGCAGGTGCCCCTGCAGCTCGCTGTCGCCGCGCTCGAGGGTGTTCAGGTCGTGCCCGAAGGCAAGCCAGGAGGTGACATCGACGGTGAAGGAGGAGAGCACCTCGCCGATCTCAAGCGGCCGCTGGGTCCGGGCCGCCGGCTCGAGGCGGCGGCGCAGACGCTCGGCGCAGGCGCTGATGATCGCGAAGTAGCGCTGCAGGTGATTGCTGTTCAGGGCGGTGACGGCGAGGCGCCGTGAGCGCCGCCAGTCCTCTCCCTCGGCCGAGAAGACCCCGGGGGTGCCCCACATCTCCTCGGTGATCGCCTCGATCTCACTCCAGCGGCGAAACCCGTCGGGCCGCTCGCGCAGCACCTCGTTGATGACGTCGGCCTCGGCGATCACGACGATCCGCCGCGGGCCCAGGTCAAAGCGATAGAGCGGCCCGTAGCGCTCAGACCAGCGCTCGACCGTCTGGTGCATGCTGGTGGCGCGAACCTGGTGCAGGTTGCCGATCAGCGCCAGCCGCGTGGGCCCCGGCAGATCGGAGATCGAGCGGCTCGCCGCCATCGCGACATCGAGTCTCGCAAACGCCTCAGCCCTGCGCTGTGATCCGGCTCACGATCTCCCCCGCGACCTCGGCGTCCTCGCGCGCGCCGCGCTCGACCCACTCCAGGTTGGGGATCTTCCGCATCCAGGTCAGCTGGCGGCGCGCGTAGTTGCGCGAGCGCCTCTTCATCAGCTCGACGTCGCCGCCCAAAAGCTCCTCAAAGCCGAGCGCCTTGCGGGCCGTCCGCGAGGGCCCGATTGCTTCGGCGCGGCGCACCTCCTCAAGCGCCCCGGCGGCGATGATCGCCTCGGTGCGGGCGTTGATCCGCTCATAGAGCGCCTCGCGATCCATGTCGAGGCCAAAGAGGGTGGTCGGGTGGCGGGTCTCGGGCGACCACAGCTCGGAGGACTCCTCGCCGGGGGCGACCTTGACGAGCGAGAGCTCGGCGATCGCCGCGCGCAGGTAAAGCCCGGTGCCGCCGACGAGGATCGGCCTCCGCCCGGCGGCCAGCGCCGCGTCGATCTCGCGGTGGGCATGGCGCATGTAGTCGCCGACCGAGAAGGGCTTGCTGACCGGCACGAAGGCGATCAGCCGGTGCTCGAGCCGCGCCCGCTGCCCGGCGCCGGCGACGCCGGTCAGCGTCTCCAGGCCCTGATAGACCTGCAGCGCGTCGCAGGAGATCGCGATCGGATCCTCGCCGCGGCGGCGCAGCGCCTCGGCGAGCTCGACCGCGACGCCGGTCTTGCCGACCCCGGTCGGGCCGAATATCCCGATCACCCTCACCGCGAGTGGATCAGCGCCGCCACCCCGCCCAGCGTCTGGGAGGTCGCGGTCGTGATCTGCACGTCGACCATCTGCCCGGGCTCGGCGACCCCTTCAAAGTTGACCGCCTTGTTGTGGCGGGTGCGGCCGCGGAGCTTCGCCGGGTCGGTCCGGCTCGGCCCCTCGACCAGCACCTCGAGCTCGCGCCCCACGAAGCGCTGCGCGCGCTCGGCGGCGCGCCGCTGCACGACCTCGACCAGGCGTTGCATCCGCTCCCGCTTTTGGCCGTGGGGCACGGCTCCCGCCAGAGTTGAGGCCTCCGTTTCCCGGCGCGGGGAGAAGATGAAGGTGAAGGCGCCGTCATAGCCGACCTCCTCGACGACCGCCAGCGTCTCCTCGAAATCCGCCTCGCTCTCACCGGGGAAGCCGACGATGATGTCGGTCGTCAGGGCGCAGTCGGGCAGCCGCTCGCGGATCAGCGCGACCCGCTCCATGTAGCGGCGGCGGTCATAGGTGCGGCGCATCCGTTTGAGGATCGCGCTGGAGCCCGACTGCAGCGGCAGGTGGATGTGCTCGCAGAGCGAGGGCAGCTCGGCGTGGGCGCGGATCACGTCCTCGCGCATGTCCTTGGGGTGGGGACTCGTGTAGCGAATGCGATCGATCCCGGCGACGGCGTCGACCCGTCCCAACAGCTCCGAGAAGCCGATCCGAGAGTCGGGGGGCAGGTCGCGGCCGTAGCTGTTGACGTTCTGGCCCAGCAGGGTCAGCTCGCGGACCCCATCGTCGGCCAGCGCCCGCGCCTCGGCGATCAGCTCGGCGGGGTCGCGACTCACCTCGCGGCCCCGGGTCGAGGGCACGATGCAATAGGAGCAGCGGCAGTTGCATCCCTGGGAGATCTGCAGCCAGCCCTGGAATCGGCGCTCGCGGTGGGCCGGCAGGTGGCCGGAGAAGTCCTCGAACTCGAAGTAGCCCTGCGCCGTGAGGCGCTCCGAGTTGAGGAACTCGGCGAGCTTGTGGATCTGCCCGGGACCGAAGGCGACGTCGACGAACGGGAAGCGGCGGAAGACCTCCTCCTTAACCGACTGCGCCCAGCAGCCGCCGACCCCGACCAGCCGCTCGGGGTCTTCGGACTTCAGCCGCTTTGCCTCTCCCAGGTGGCCGATGAAGCGGTTGTCGGCCGACTCGCGGATCGAACAGGTGTTGAAGAGGATCAGATCGGCCTCCTCGCGGCTGGCGGCCTCCCGATAGCCGAGTGACTCCAGCATGCCCCGCATGCGCTCGGAGTCGTGCACGTTCATCTGGCAGCCGAAGGTCGTCAGGTGGTAGGCGGGCACTCCCCCAGGGTACCCTCGCCCCGCTTGGCGGGCAGCTCGGCGCGCCGCGCGCCAAGGCCGGCCCGATCGCCTACTTGACCGTCAGGGTTCCTTCCATGCCGGCTTCACGATGACCGGGCACGGTGCAGAAGAATTTGTAGGTGCCGGGCGGCAGGTTGGCGCTGACCGAGGTCTTGCCTTTGGCGATCAGCGGCGAGACGGCGATCTGTTCACCCTTGGAATTTTCGATCGCGACGTCGTGTTCGAGCGCCGCCGGGTTGCTGAAGTCGACCGTCACCTTGCCCGGTTTACTGACCAGGGTCTTCTGCTGGTAGGCGAGCGCCGTCGGCGAGGCGGCGAGCTGCACGGTTCCGCCGGGTCCCTTGGCGGCTTCGGCGCCTTCTGTGCCGCTGGCCGAGCCCGGCTTTTCTGACTCTTTTTCTTCGATCGCTTCGCCGGCCGGCTTCGTCTCCGCGGCGCGGGCCCGTTCCTCGTCCTTGCCGTTGCGGATCGCGAAGGTGATCGCCGTCCCCGTCAGGGCCAGGAAGCAGAGGAAGATCAGCGGCGCGAAGCGTCCCGGGAAGGACGGGAAGCGCAGGCCGATGAAGCTGGTCAGCACCGCCATTGCGGCGAGCAGGCCGCCGAGAATGTAGAAGACTGTCGCGTCGCTCATGGAAGCGGCGGAATCCTATCCATTGCGGGCGCCGCCCCGAGCGCCGCCCCGCCCCCTCGGTTAGGCCGCTTTGGCCTCCTCGGCCACGGCCACGGCCGGCTCGGTGGGCGCCGGCTCCGCCGGGGCCTCGGCACCGATCCCGAGCGCCGCGCGGATCTTCGACTCGATCTCGGCCGCGAGCTCGGGTTCATCGGCGAGGAACTGTTTCGCGTTGTTGCGCCCCTGGCCGAGCCGCGTCTCCCCGTAGGAGAAGAAGGAGCCCGATTTCTGAACCAGGTCCTGCTCCATTCCGAAGTCCAGCAGGCCCCCCTCGCGCGAGATCCCGGTGCCGTACTCGATGTCGAACTCGGCCTGCCGGAAGGGTGCTGCGACTTTGTTCTTCACGACCTTGACCCGGACGCGGTTGCCGACCGCCTCGGTCCCGTCTTTGAGGGTCTCGATGCGGCGGATGTCGAGTCGCTGTGATGCGTAGAACTTCAGCGCCCGCCCCCCCGGCTGGGTCTCGGGTGAGCCGAACTGGACACCGACTTTTTCGCGGATCTGGTTGGTGAACAGGCAGACGGTGTTGGTGCGGTTGATATTGCCGGTCAGTTTGCGCATCGCCTGCGACATCAGCCGCGCCTGCAGACCGACCGTGGTGTCGCCGATCTGGCCGTCGAGCTCCGCCTTGGGGGTCAGCGCCGCGACCGAGTCGATCGCGACCACATCGAGCGCCGCCGAGGCGATCAGCCGATCGGCGATCTGCAGGGCCTGCTCGCCGTAGTCGGGCTGGGAGACGAGCAGCTCATCGGTATCGACGCCGATCGCCCCGGCGTAGCTGGGGTCGATCGAGTGCTCGGTGTCGATGAAGGCACAGACGCCGCCACGCGCCTGGGCCTCGGCGATGATGTGGTAGATCAGGGTCGTCTTGCCCGAGGACTCGGGGCCGAAGACCTCGACGATGCGCCCGCGCGGCACGCCGCCGATTCCCAGCGCCAGATCGAGGGCGAGGGAGCCGGTCGGGATCGCCGCCACCTTGACCGTGTCCTTGGCCCCGAGGCGCATCAGCGCGCCCTGGCCGAAGTCCCGCTCGATCTGGGTCACCGCGGCCTCAAGGGCGGCGTCCTTTGCCTTGGCGTCCTTCGCCGAGGCATCTTTCAAAGTCGCTTTCTGATTCGCCATCTCTTTCATCACCTCACTGCCGCCCACTCAGGGCAACTCGACTTGGGCCAGGGGGATGTATTCCGCGCCCTGGGGCTTGAGTTGAGAACGGTAGAGCGCGACCCGGCGGCAACTCGCGGGCCGCAACAGCTCCTGCGCCAGCGGGCCCGGCGGGCGCTCGACCGCCCGCGGGCGTCTCTTCCCGCGGCCCTCAGGGCGCACCCGGGCGACCGTCAGGTGGGGCCAGAAGGGGCGCTTCTCGGGCTCATAGAAGCGCCCCGCGACGAGCGCCTCCTCGAGGCGTGCCTGCAGCGCGATGGCGCCGGGCGAAAGGACCGGGAGGGCAAAGAGGCGCGCCCTGCCGCGCTCCGGGCGGGCGACCGGGTCGCGCAGCTCGATCTCGGGCGCCGGGCAGTCCCCGAGCCCGGTGAGGATCTCGGCGATCGAGGTGATCTCCTTCTCGGGCCGGTCGCCGAGGAAGGCGAGGGTCAGGTGCAGCGAGGGCGCCGCAATCGGGCGCAGGGCCGGATCGGCGAGCGCGCCGCGGCCCCACCTCTCGATCCCCGCCCGCATCCGCGCCGGCAGCTCCAGGGCCACGAACAGCCTCACCCGGGGGCTCTTCAAGCGCTCCTTCGCCATCTCGATGTACGCGCAGAGGGGCGAGCCGGCAGGCGACAACGCGACTGCGCAGGGAGAGCCTACCGACCTCCAACCCGAGGGCTCTGCGAAGCAGCCGAGCGCCTAGATTCTGAGGGCCTTCAGGCGGGGAATCCTCGCCGTCGCCTCGCCGGTGCCGTTGGCGTTGCTGGCGGTCAGGGTGAACAGCGCCGCCTCGCGGGAACGGCGAGCCAGCGCGGCCAGCGCCGCCTTGGGGAGCTTCACCGTCAGCGTCTGGGCATTGTCGGCCGTGAGGCTGGCGCGAACCGCGGCGACCTTGAACACCTTCGTCTTGCCGTGCTTCTTGGCGTGCTTTTTCTTGAGGACCGCGGTCAGCTTGCCGCTCAGCGTCACCTCGGCAGCCTGATCACAGCTGAGGAGGAACTGCAGCGTGCCGGGCTTGCCCTTCGGTTTGCGGCGCTGCTTGGCACCCTTCTTCTTGCTGGGTGCCAACATGACCTTGCCGCCCTTTGCGGCGATCGTGCACGAGGGTGCGCTGCTCGGCGTCTGGGGCGCCGGCGAGCCACCACCACCACCGCCCCCGCCGGATCCGGAGGACCCGGTGATAACCGTCTCGGCCATCGAGGGCCCGCAGGGCGAGGCGGCGGGGTTGTTGGCCGAGTCGCCGCCGTAGGTCGCATACCACCAGTAATCGCCGGCGCCCGAGGGGGTGAACTCACTCGAGGGGTTGTAGGTGCCGTTGCCCGAGACGCTCACACCGCTCCCCACCGCCGAACCGCCCGCGGTGCAAATCGAAGGGGCGCTCGCCTGGGGCCCGAAGACCTTGAAGCTGACCGAGCCGCTCGGCGCCGAGCCGCCCGCGAGGGTCCCCGAGACAGAGGCCGCTGAGATTGGTTCTCCCGCGCTCCCCGCGGAGGGGGCACTGAGCGACAGGGAGGGATTCGCGAGGCCCGAGGCGGTGACCACCGTCTCGGGCATCGAGGGCCCGCAGAGCGAGGCGGCCGGGTTGTTGGCCGAGTCGCCGCTGTAGGTCGCATACCACCAGTAATCGCCGGCGCTCGGCGGGGTGAAGTCGCTCGAGGGGTTGTAGGTGTCGTTGCCCGAGACGGGGACGCTGCTTCCCACCGGGGTGCCGCCGGAGGCACACGAGGAGGGGGCCACGGCCTGTGGGCCGAAGACCTTGAAGCTGATCGAGCCGCCCGGCGCCGAGCCGCTCGAGAGGGCCCCGGTGACAGAGGGCGGCGCGATCGGGCCGCCGGTGGCTGCCGCCGAGGGGACGCTCAGCGAGAGGTAGGGGCTCGCCGGAGAGCCGCCTGTCGCGAGGGAGAAGACCATCGCCGCCCCGCCGAGGTCAAAGCCCTGGTCGCCGACCAGCGCGGTCATCCCATCGGAGGAGAGCGCAAGCGAGTTGCCCAGCCCATCCAGGGGCGAGCCGGAGTCGTTGCTGAGCGTCGCGCTCGGAGTTGAGCTGGAGGCCCAGGAGCTCTCTGAGGAGGCCTGAAACACATACACCGCGCCCCAGCTGTCCACGTAGATGTTGAACACCCAGGGGCCCCCGGCGCTGATGTCACCGAGCATCGCCGTGGTTCCATCCGCGGAGAGCGCCACCGAGCTGCCGACCCTGCTGCTCACCGCGCTGTTGGTGAGCGTCGCGGCGGGCACCGAGCTCGAGCTCCAGGAACCCTCGCCCGCGGCGTGGAAGACGTAGGCGGCGCCGTCGTTTCCGTTGACGTTCGGGGCACTGAGCAGCGCCGTCGTCCCGTCTGAGGAGAGCGCCACCGCGACGCCCAGGGCGTCGCCCGATCCGCCCGAACCGTTGCTCAGGGTTGCAGTTGGCGTCGTGCTCGAGGCCCAGGAGCCCTCCGTGGAGGTGTGGAAGATGTAGGCGGCGCCCTTCTCGCTGTCCACGAAGGGGGCGCCGAGCAGCGCCGTCGTCCCGTCCGAGGAGAGCGCCACCGCGTAGCCCAATTTGTCGCCCGAGGCGCCGGAGCCGTTGCTTAGCGTCGCGCTCGGAGCGGAGCTCGAAGCCCAGGAGCCCTCCGAGGAGGCGTGGAAGACGTAGGCGGCGCCCTTGCCGGCGGCGCCCGGGGCGCCGAGCAGCGCCGTCGTCCCGTCTGAGGAGAGCGCCACCGCGTAGCCTAATTCTTCACCCGCAGCGCCGGAGCCGTTGCTGAGCGTCGCGGCGGGCGCGGAGCTCGAAGCCCAGGAGGCCTCCGAGGAGGCGTGGAAGATGTAGGCGACGCCCTTGCCGGCGGCGCCCGCGGCGCCGATCAGCGCCGTCGTCCCGTCGGTGGAGAGCGCCACGAAGGATCCGCTGAGGGGATTTCCGCTGTCGCTCGCCATCGAGGGGTCGCTGAGCGTCGCGGCGGGCGCGGAGCTCGAGCTCCAGGAGCCCTCCGAGGAGGCGTGGAAGATGTAGGCGACGCCCCCCTCGCTGACCAGCGCCGTCGTCCCGTCGCCCGATAGCGCCACCGCAGTCCCGAAAGCCTGATAGGTGGGGCCCGAGGGGCCGCTGAGCGTCGCGCTCGGAGCGGAGCTCGAACTCCAGGAGGCCTCCGCGGAGGCGTGGAAGACGTTGGCGGCGCCCTCAAAGCCGCTGACGCCCGGGGTGCCGAGCAGCGCCGTTGTCCCGTCTGAGGAGAGCGAGACCGCGACGCCGAGGGCATCACCTGAGTGGGCTGAGCCGTTGCTTACCGTCGCGCTCGGCGCCGAGCTCGAGCTCCAGGAGCCCTCCGCGGAGGTGTGGAAGACGTAGGCGGCGCCCCGGCCGCCGTTCACGCCGGGGGCCCCGAGCAGTGCCGTCGTTCCGTCTGAGGAGAGCGCCACCGCGACGCCGAGGCTGTCTTCCGAGGCGCCGGAGCCGTTGCTCAGGGTCGCGCTCGGCGTCGAGCTCGTGCTCCAGGAGCCCTCGGCCGAGGCGTGGAAGATGTAGGCGGCGCCTTTGCGGCCGCTGACAACGGGCGCCCCGAGCAGCGCGGTCGTTCCGTCTGAGGAGAGCGCCACCGCGACGCCGAGGCTGTCTTCCGAGGCGCCGGAGCCGTTGCTCAGGGTCGCGGTCGGCGTCGAGCTCGTGCTCCAGGAGCCCTCCGAGGAGGCGTGGAAGATGTAGGCGGCCCCCTGGCCGCTGTTGAGACCCGGGGCGCCGGCCAGCGCGGTCGTCCCGTCTGAGGAGAGCGCCACGGAGTAGCCGAGCCAGTCGTGCGAGGCGCCGGCGCTGTTGGTCAGGGTCGCTGTCGGAGAAGAGCTCGAGCTCCAGGAGCCCTCCGAAGAGGCGTGGAAGACGTAGGCGGCACCGGCGCCGAGGTTGCCCTGCTGGTATGGGGTGCCGATCAGCGCCGTTGTCCCGTCGGCGGAAAGCGTCGCCGAGAGGCCGAAGAAATCCCTCGCTCCTGAGCCGTCGGTGAGCGTCGCGGTCGGTATCGAGCTCGAGCTCCAGGAACCCTCCGAGGAGGTGTGGAAGATGTAGGCGGCGCCCCGGTAGCCGTTGACCCCGTCGGCGCCGATCAGTGCCGTCGTCCCGTCGGAGGAGAGTGAGACGAAGGATCCGGTCAGGGGATAGCCGCTGACGCTCGCCATCGAGGGGTCGCTGAGCTTCGCGCTCGGGGAAGAACTCGAGCTCCAGGAGCCCTCCGCGGAGGCGTGGAAGATGTAGGCGGCGCGTTCGGATCCGACGAGCGCGGTCGTCCCGTCCTGGGAAAGCGCGACCGCGACGCCCTGCTGGTCGGTGGGGCTGTTGGTCAGCGTCGCGGTGGGGATCGGGGTAGTCGTCCAGGTCGGGTCGATCCTCACCGGGTAGACGGCGCCCCTGGTGTCGACGACGATCTGCGGGCCGCCGGCAGAGATCTGAAAGCGCGAGCGCAGCCGACGCCCGCGGGCGTCGGAGGCACGCAGGCCCGCGTATGCGAGCTCGCCGCCGTGGGCCCCGCTGGGTGTGATCGCAGAGCCCGCCCTGAGGCTCCGCCAGCGAACCGGCGAGCTGAATTGCAGCGCCAGCTGCGAGGCCCGTGAGGGCGGCCGCGCGATCGTGAAGCTCTGCTCGAGACCGGCCGCCGTCACCGCGTAGGAGCTCGTGACGGCCCCGAGCCGCTGGACCAACCGCCCACTCGTGGGGGAGGCCGGTCGCGCCGAGAGCGCGGCGCGCCGGGGGCCCGCAGAGAGCGCCACCGGGCGCAGCGCGACGCCCGCGGAACCCGCGACGTGGGAGATCACCGCCCCCCGCGGGGTGATCCGGGCCTGCAGTGACTGGGCGGCGGCCTTCGCCCGCCACCCGCCGCCGGCCGGCTCAAACCCCGAGACAAGCGGCGCGGCGCCCAGACCGATCGGCCCGGGTCCGAGCCTCGCATGGATCGCCTCTGCGAGCCCGGCCGGGATCCCCCGGAGGTGATCGGGTCTCGCCGGCGCGCGAGCCTCGAGTCGCTGCGCGGGAAGCCTCGCCGGCACCACCAACACTGCCGCCGTCACCAGGAGCACGATCGCCGCGCCCAGCAGCGCCACGGTGCTCCGAGTTGTCGAGAGCGAGGGCCACGACCGGACGCTGGTCACTCGCTGATCCTAATCGACGCTCAGAGGAACCCCGCTCTGCTTCTGATCCTCAGCAGCCGTGGGGCGAGCCTCGCTCGGTCCCGATCAGAGGGGAGGCGTCTCGCCGCCGAGCAGGATCCGCAGGAGGTGCATGCCGACCAGCGCCGAGCGTTCGCGGATGTCCTCGCGAGCGCCGGGGATCACCGGCTCGCGGGCGATCGCCGTGCCGTCGGCGAGCCGGGCGTTGAAACAGACGTAGCCGACCGGCTTCTCCTCGCTGCCGCCCTCGGGCCCGGCGATTCCCGTGATCGAGACCGCGACGTCGGCGCCGAAGCGCCGAAGCGCCCCCAGCGCCATCGCCTCGGCGACCTCGGGTGAGACGGCCCCGTGGCGCTCGATCAGTCCCGGATCGACGCCGAGCAGCTCGATCTTGGCCTCGTTTGAGTAGGCGACGAGGCCCCCCGCGGTGTAGTGGGAGGCGCCGGGGCGGGCGGTGATCCGCGCCGCCAGGAGACCGCCGCTGCAGGACTCGGCGAGCCCCAGGCGGTGCCCGGCCAGGAGCCTCGCGACCTGCGAGTCGACCGTCTCCCCGTCGCGGCTGAAGAGCTGGGCGGGGTGGCGCTCGGCGAGCCCGGCCCGCACCGCCTCGGCGATCGCCGCCGCCCCCTCGCGGTAGCGAACGTCGATCTCGATCTCGCCGCGCCGCAGGCAGGTCGTGATCTCGACCTCCCCCAGGGCGACGCCCTCGGCCTCGATCTCGCGCAGGCTCTTGGCGATCTCTGACTCGGGGATGCCGAACATCCGCAGCGTGTAGCCGTGCAACGCCGTCGCTCGCGCAAGGACGGCGCGCACCTCGGCGACCGCAAGCGCCGCAGGCCACATCGGCTGCAGCTCGCGCGGCGGCCCCGGGAGGACGACGATCACCCGTTCTCCGGCGGGGACGACGAGCCCCGGGGCGGTGCCGACCGGGTCCAAGGCGCTGGCGCCTCGGGGCACCATCGCCTGCTTTCGGTTGGCCTCGCGGACCGCCTCCTCGTCGAATTTGAAGCGCCTCGCGAAGCCGCGCAGGATCGCCGCGATCTTCGCCTCGACCGCCTCATCGAGGACCAGCTCGCGACCGCTGAAGCGCGCGACGATCTCGGCCGTGAGATCGTCGGCGGTCGGGCCCAGGCCGCCCGAGGTGATCACCAGGTCCATGCCCTGCTCGGCAAGAAAGCCGAGCGCGGCTTCGAGGTCGGCGGGGCGATCGGCGACGATCAGGATGTGGGCGACCTCGACGCCCAGCTCGGCCAGGCGTTCGGAGATCCAGGGCCCGTTTCGATCCGCGATCCGGCCGGTGATCACCTCGGTCCCGGTGACGATGATCCCCGCCCTCACGGGCCCCCCGGGGCTCACAGACAGGTGGGCCTTTCGGCTTCGCTCAGCGGCCTCAGGTGCCCACGCGAGTCAATCGCGTAGCCCAGGGGGCTCGAGCTTTCGGGGATTTCGGCCTGCTTGCCGTCGACCAGCATCGTGATTTCTCCATTGCCGAACGCGACCGTGAAGCTACCGGAGTGAAACGGCCCCTCTTCGACGCCGCCCTGCAGGACTTCGCCCTTGATCAGCGCCCGGCCCTTCCCGTCGAGCACGCAGACCCAGACTTCGGCCCTGGTCGTGAGGCTCACCAGGACCCCTTCAGCGCTCGCGCCTGAGGCCCGCCGCGCGGCCTGGCCGGCGCCCGGCCCGGGGCTGGCGGGCCGCGGCGCGAGGCTACTCGGGCCACCGCCACCGCCACCGCCGCTCAGCAGGCCGACGGCCAGCAGGACGCCGAGCAGCGCCACGATGAGGATCGCGCTGAGCGCCGCGCGCGGCAGCCGGCGGCGCCGCGGCGTCCTTAGGGGCTGCGGCTCGGGGGCCCGTTCAAATTCATCGGCCAGACGCTCGCCATCGAGCCCCAGGTAGCTGGCATAGGTGCGGATGAAGCTCCGTGCATAGGAGCCCGCCGGCAGCGCCTCCCAGTCCTCCTCCTCGATCGCGCGCAGGTGCCGGACCCGGATCTTGATCGCGGCTTCCACGTCGGCAAGCGGTTCCCCACGGCGGTTTCTCGCCTTGCGAAGTGTCGCTCCGAGGCCCTCCAGCACAGCTCTATTGTGCAACGCGAGGCCGCCCGCCGGGGCGCCGGGCCCCGAACTACTCCGAAACCGTCGAGGAGGCGTCCAGCTCGCTCTCGCCGCGGCTCAGGAAGCTGCGGAGATCGGCGGCGCTGATCAGCACCTGGCGCGGCTTTGAGCCCTCATAGCCCGAGATCACGCCGCGGCGCTCGAGCATGTCGATCAGGCGCCCGGCGCGGGTGTAGCCGACCCGCAGCCGGCGCTGGATCATCGAGACCGAGGCGGTTTCGGTTTCGACCACGAGCCGGATCGCGTCGTCGAGCAGATCGTCGCGGTCGGGGTCGAAATCGCCGCCGCCTTCGACCCCCTCCTCTGCGACCTCGCGCGTCTCCAACAGCTCCTCCTCGAATTCGGGCTCGCCCTGCTTGGCCCAGTGGCCGGTGAGGCGGGCGATCTCCTCCTCGGTGATGAAGGCACCCTGGATGCGCTGCAGCTTCGAGGTGCCGGCGCCGCGGAACAGCATGTCGCCCTGGCCGAGCAGCGCCTCCGCCCCACCCTGGTCGAGGATCACCCGCGAGTCGGTCTGCGAGGAGACCGCGAAGGCGATCCGGGCCGGGATGTTGACCTTGATCGTGCCGGTGATGATGTCGGTCGAGGGTCGCTGCGTCGCCAGCACCAGGTGGATCCCGGTCGCGCGTGACTTCTGGGCCAGGCGGATGATCGAGTCCTCGACCTCGGCGGGCGAGACCATCATCAGGTCGGCGAGCTCGTCGATCACGCAGAGGATGTGCGGCAGCGGCGGCTCAGCGGCCTTCCTGCGGGCCCGGTTGAGCTCGTCCAGGTTGCGGCAGCGCGCCTGGCCCATGATCGCGTAGCGGCTCTCCATCTCGCCGATCAGGTTGGCCAGCACGTTGGCGGCCAGGCGCGGCGAGGTGACGACCGGCGTCAGCAGATGGGGCACGTGCTCGTAGTGGTTTAGCTCGACCTGCTTGGGATCGACGAGGACGAGGCGCACCTCGTTCGGGGAGGCCTGCATGAGGATCGAGGAGAGGATCGCGTTGACGCAGCCCGACTTTCCCGAGCCGGTCGTGCCGGCGACCAGCACGTGCGGCATCTTCGCGAGGTCGGTCCAGACCGGGTTGCCGTCGATCCCCTTGCCGAGCCAGGCGACGAGCGGCGAGGTCTTCGCGGGTCGGGGGGCATAGATATCGCCGAGCCGCACGATCCGCCGGCGCGTGTTGGGAACCTCGACACCGACCGCCTGTTTGCCGGGAATCGGCGCCAGGATGCGGATGTCGGTCGAAGCCAGCGCGTAGGCGAGGTCGTTTCCCAGCTCGGTCACCTTCTTGACCTTGGTGCCCGGCGCCAGGCGCAGCTCATAGCGGGAGACGTGCGGGCCGCTGACGATCCCGACGATCCGCGCCTCGACGCCGAAATGCCCGAGGGTCTCGACCAGGCGCCGGCCGACCGCATCGTGATCGCGCGGGTCCGGGCCCTTGTCGGCGCGGCCGCGCTCGAGCACGCTGGCGGGCGGCGGGCGGTAATCGATCTGCTCGGAGGTGGTGACGCCGCGCTTGTTGCCCTGCGGCGTCAGGGCAACCGTCTCTCCCTTCACCCCCGGCGCCGCACCGGGCCCGGCCTCGGGCTCCTCGGCGGCCGCCGGATCGGCGAGCTGCTCGAACTCATCGGTGATCGGCTCGGCCGGCTCCTCTGGCTCCTCCTCCTCACCCCCGAGGGCGACGGTCGGGGCGAAGGCGTCCTCATCTGGATAGCTGCTCATCACGTCGGTGGCGCCGGGCTCGGTCTCAAAGCCGGCGCCGGCGGCGCCGCGCTTCAGGCGTGCCTCACGCTGCTCGATCGCGGTCTGGGCGACGTCGCGCCCGCCCAGCAGGACGTGTCGGGCGCCGCGAGCGAGGCCGCGGAAGATCGAGGAGATCGAGGTGCCGCTCACCAGCAGGCCGCCGATCAGCAGGCACAGCACGGTCGCGATCCGCGCCCCGACCGCGCCGAAGAGGTAATCGAGGGCGGTTTCAAGCCCGTAGCCGACCTTGCCCCCCTCCCAGCCGAAGAACAGCAGGAAGCTCAAATAAACACCAATGGCTATCAGCAGCAGGCCGAGGATGTCGAGGTGGCGCTGCTCGAGCCCCCGCGGCAGCCAGGAGCGCAGGGGCTGGCGGCGGGCGGGCGGGCGCTTTGCCTTGGAGCCGCGCCGGGCCCCGCGCTTTCTGCGCACGAACATCTCGACCCCTTCGACGCTCAGAGTGGGACCCCTGCGGGTAAATTCGCGCTAAAAGCGCACGGGGCCGCCCCGCCGCAGGGCTAAGATCGGTCTGATGCAGCCGCTTGCTGAAACCGAGATCGCCGGCGGTCGCGTGCTGCTCGTCGAGGATGACGCCGAGATCGCCGACGTCCTGCGCCGCTCGTTGCGCAACGAGGGCTATGAGGTGCGCACCTCCGCCGATGGCATCGAGGCGCTTGAGACCGCCGCCGGCTTCGTCCCCGACCTGGTCGTCCTTGACCTCGGCCTGCCGCGCCTTGACGGGATCGAGGTCTGCCGCCGGCTGCGCGCCGACAGCGACGTGCCGATTCTGATGCTGACCGCCCGCACCGAGACCGAGGACCGCGTCGACGGGCTCGACAGCGGCGCCGACGATTACCTGGTGAAGCCCTTCGAGCGGCGCGAGCTGCTGGCCCGGATCCGGGCCCTGCTGCGCCGCCGGCCGCCGCGCGGTGCGGCCTCGCTGCAGGTCGGGGACCTCTCGCTTAACCCCGACACGCGCGAGGTGAAGCGCGGTGAGCGCGAGATCGAGCTGACCAACCGCGAGTTCGAGCTGCTCGAATTCCTCATGCACAACGAGCGCCTCGTCGTCTCCCGGGAGCGCCTCCTGGACGAGGTCTGGGGCTATGACCCGACCGCCGCGACGAACACGATCGACGTCTTCGTCTCCAACCTGCGCCGCAAGCTCGAGGCCGGCGGCGAGTCGCGCCTCCTGCACACCAAGCGCGGCGCCGGCTACGTGCTCAAGGAGTGAGCGTGCGAAGGCGCGCCCAGCGCCCGCCGGGTGAGCGCCGCCAGCGCTGGCGCCCCGGCAACTGGCCGGTCCGCTGGCGCCTGGCGGCCACCTCGGCCTCGCTGACGCTGATCATCCTGCTCGGCTTCGGCGCGGTGATCGGCAAGGTCGCGAGCAACCGGATCCGCGACGACTTCAACGGCGAGGTGCAGAACGCCGCCCAGACCCTGGCGGCGGAAATCCGGATCGCCTACACCCCCTTCTCGACGGTCATCAAGCACCCCAGCCTGGACTCCTTCGCGCGCCCCGATGACGCCTCGGTACGCCTCTATGCCGCCAACGGCACCCTGCTCAAGTGGAGCACCGGCGCCGCTCCCCTGGGCCCCCCCTCGCCGACCTTCGGCCTGACCAGCTACGGTGGCCTGCGGGTCGCGACGGCGGCGGTGCGCGACGAAAACAACAGCATCACCGGCTTCGTCGAGTACGGGCGCAGCCTCGCCCACCTGAACTCGACGATCGCCCGCCTGTGGCTGTTCATCGCCGTCGGCATTCTCGGCGGGACCCTGCTCGCGATCCTCGCCGGGGTCGCGCTCGCCGGGCGGGCGATGCGCCCGATCTCCTCGCTGACCGCGACCGCGCGCAAGATCGCCGACACCGGCGATCCCTCCGCCCACATGCCCGGGCCTCGCGCCAACGACGAGGTCGGCGAACTGGCGACGACGCTCGAGCAGATGCTGCGCTCCCTCGACGCGGCCCGCGCCGAGCGCGAGGCGGCGATGAAAAAGCAGCGCGAGTTCGTCGCCGATGCCTCGCACGAGCTGCGCACGCCGCTGACCAGCATCCTCGCCAACCTCGAGCTGCTGCAGGCCTCCCTGCGCGAGCCCGACCACGAGGAGGATCAGGCGATGATCGACTCCGCGCTGCGTTCCTCGCAACGGATGAGCAGGCTGGTCGCCGATCTGCTGCTACTGGCTCGCGCCGACGCCGGCAGGAGCGGCGCCCTGCGGCGCTGCGATCTGGCCGAGGTCGCCGGCAACGCCGCCGTCGAGGCGGCGCCGCTGATCGGGGATCGCGAACTGCAGGTCGAAAACGAGCACCCGCTCTGGCTGCTCGGCAACAAGGATGAGCTGCACCGGATGGTCCTCAACCTGCTCGACAACGCCGCCCGCCACACGCCGCCCGGCTCCAGGGTCGAGCTCAGCCTGCACGCCGAGGGCGGCCAGGCGGTGCTCGAGGTCGCCGATGACGGGCCCGGCATCGCCCCGCAGCTGCGCGGCCAGATCTTTGACCGCTTCGTGCGCGGCGACGGCCCCGCGGACACCGCCCGCGGATCGGGGAGCGGTCTGGGGCTGGCGATCGTCAGCGCCGTCGCCGCCTCGCACGGCGGCAGCGCCTTCGCCGGCGAATCGGCCTCCGGAGGGGCGCTGTTTCGCGTACGCCTGCCGCTGGCCGCCTCTCAGGAGACAATTACACCTGCTTTAGACCGCCTTTAGCGAGCCTTTCTAGCTTTCGCGATGGACGAGACACGGGGCCCGCCGGGTTCTCCCCAACAGCCCTCGGCGGGCCCCTTTTTCTTCCAGGCGCGCCCTCTTCGCCCTCTTCTGTATTAGGAATCCGCGGCTCGGCGCGCCGCGGTGCCCTCAGACCTCGACGACCACCGGCAGCACCATCGGCCGGCGTCGCAGCTTCTCATAGACGAAGCGGGCGACCGCGTCATGCAGGTCTTCCTGGATCAGGTGCAGCTCCCGGGTGCCGGCGCTGGCGGCCTCATCGAGGGAGTCCTCGACGAGGTCCTGCAGATCTTCGACGAGGTTCTCCGCCTCCTCGAGGAAGGCGACGCCGCGCAGGATCACCTCCGGGTCGGCGACGATCGCCCCGTCATCGGAGGAGATCGTCGCGACGATGATGAAGATCCCGTCGGCTGAGATCGCCCGCCGATCGCGCAGCGCGACGTCGTCGGGGTCGCCGACGTTGACGCCGTCGACGAAGATCACCCCGGCGTGCAGGGCCTCGCCAAAGCGCGCCCCCTGCTGGTCGATCTCGAGCGGCAGGCCGTTGTGTCCCTGAAAGATCCTCTCGGGGTCGATCCCGACCGCCTCGGCGAGTTCGGCGTGCAGGCGCAGACGCTTGTAGTCGCCGTGAATCGGCAGCACGAAGCGCGGCTTGGTCAGGTTGATCATCAGCTTCAGCTCCTCCTGCCAGCCGTGGCCGGAGGCGTGGATCGGGGCGTCTTTGGCGGTCACCACGGTTGCCCCGATCTCATAGATCCGATCGATCGTTTCGTTGACCGCGCGCTCGTTGCCGGGCACCGGCGTCGCCGAGAAGACGACCGTGTCGCCGGAGTGCAGCTCGACGTCGCGGTGGTCGTTGTTGGCCATCCGGCGCAGCGCCGAGAGCGGCTCGCCCTGGCTGCCGGTGGAGAGGACGACGACCTTCTCATCGGGAAAGCTCTCGATCTCCTTGGGCTGGATGAAGAGCCCGGCGGGCGCCGTCGCGATTCCCAGGTTGGAGGCGATGTTGAAGTTCTTGCGCATCGAGCGCCCGACCAGCGCGACGCGGCGGTCGAGCCTGATCGCCGCGTCGATCACCTGCTGGACGCGGTGGATGTTGGAGGCAAAGGAGGTGACGATGATTCGCCCCCCGCAGTCGGCGAAGGTCTCAAGCAGCGCCGGCCCGACGCTTGACTCCGAGGGTGCGGTCCCCGGCCGATCGGCGTTGGTCGAGTCCCCGCAGAGCAAGAGCAGGCCCTCGCGCCCGATCTCGGCGAGGCGCGAGATATCGGCGGGGCGGCCGTCGACGGGGGTCTGGTCGAACTTGTAATCGCCGGTCAGGAGGACCGATCCGAGCTCGGTCCCGATCAGCACGGCCCGCATGTCGGGGATCGAGTGCGAGAGGTGGACCAGCTCCAGCTCAAAGGGGCCGGCCCTGACCACCTCCCCCGCCGGCAGCTCGACCAGCGGCGCCTCGCCGAGGCGGTGCTCGTCGAGCTTTGAGCGGACCATGCCGATCGTCAAAAGGCCGCCGTAGATCACCGGCGGCTCGCCGATCTCGCGCAGCACGTAGGGCAGGGCGCCGACGTGGTCCTCGTGGCCATGGGTGAGGACGATCGCCTCGATGTCCTCGAGGCGACCGCGCAGATAGGAGAAGTCGGGCAGCACCAGGTCGATGCCGAGCATCTCGGGGGTCGGGAAGGCCAGCCCCGTGTCGACGACGATGATCCGGCCCTCGAATTCGACGACCGTCATGTTCTTGCCGATCTCCCCGAGGCCGCCCAGCGGGAGGATTCGGAGTTTCTTGGCAGCCACTAGCCGGCCTGCAGCTCCAGGCCGAGCCCCGCAAGCGCGGAGCGCACCGCCGAGCGCTGCGAGGAATCGGCCCGCACCAGCGGCAACCGCAGGCCATCGCTCGGGATCCGCCCGAGCATCTGCAGCGCCGCCTTGACTGGGATCGGGTTGGTTGTCACGGAAAGCGCCTCATAGAGGGGCCGCAGCGTCGCGTCGATCTGCCGCGAGCGCTCGATCTCGCCGGCCCTCGCCGCGTCCCACATCTCGCGCATCTGCGGCCCGACGATCTGCGAGGCGACGAGGATCCCGCCGGCGGCCCCGATCTCCAGGCAGCGCAGGAAGATGTCGTCGTTGCCGGCGAGCACCGCCAGGCCCTCGATCAGCCCCAGCTCCTCGTTGTTGGCCTGCTTGACGCCGATCAGGTTCTCGATCTTCGCCAGCTCTTCAAGTTCGGCGGGGCTGAGGTTGACGATCACCCGCGAGGGGATGTTGTAGGCGAGGAGCGCCAGCTCGGGGACCGCCTCGGCGATCGCCCGGAAGTGGGCCCGGATGCCCGCCGGGTTGGGCTTGTTGTAGTAGGGGGTGACGATCAGCGCCGCGTCGGCGCCGGCCTCCGCGGCGGCCCTGGTCAGCTTGATCGAGTGGCGGGTGTCGTTGGTGCCGGTGCCGCAGATCACGGTCGCCTCGGTGCCGATCTCATCGACGATCGCCCGCAGCAGCGCGATGTGCTCGGTGTCATCGAGGGTCGCGGCCTCGCCCGTGGAGCCGGCGACGACGACGCCGTGGGAGCCGTTGGCGATCAGAAAGCGCGCCAGCTCGCGTGCCGCGCGCTCATCGACCGCCCCCGTCTCGGTGAAGGGCGTGACCATCGCGGTAAGGACTCCGCCTATCTCGCTCATTCCCGGCAGCGTATCCACAGGGGCGCGATCAGAGAAGCTTCTCGAGGCCGACGGTGAACCGCTCGGGAAGCTTGGCGACGGAGCGCACCGCGAGCAGCACCCCCGGCATGAAGGAGCGCCGGTCGATCGAGTCGTGGCGGATCGAGAGCGTCTGCCCCTGACCGCCGAAGATCACTTCCTGGTGGGCGACCAGCCCCGGCAGCCGGACCGAGTGAAGCGGCTCGTGCACGTGCCCGCCGGCCTCCCGGATCAGCTCGGCGGTGCGCCTTGCGGTCCCCGAGGGGGCATCGAGCTTTTGCTCGTGGTGCAGCTCGATGATCTCGCACTCGGGCATGTGGGGGGCGATCCGCTGCGCGGCCTCCATCAGGAGCACCGCCCCGATCGCGAAGTTGGGGGCACAGAAGCAGCGCGCGGCCCCCGGGGCTGACTCGGCCGCCTCGCGCAGGGCGCCGAGGTCAAAGCCGGTCGTGCCGAGGACCACGTGGACCCCCGCCGCGAGGCAGGTGCGGGCGTTATCCAAGGCGCTGGCGGGCGTCGTGAAGTCAACGACGACCTCGGCCCCGGCGAGCGCATCGGCCAGCTCCAGGCCGAGCGCCGGGTCGGCGCGGGCGATCAGCTCCATGTCGGGCGCCCCCTCGAGCGCCTCGCAGACGGCCTCGCCCATGCGCCCGGCCGCGCCGGAGGCGACCACCCCGATCATGGCGCCGCGAGGCTCTCTGAGACCGGAGCCAGGGCGGCGCGGAAGTGCTCCTCGGCGCGCCCCACGCAGGCCGCGGAGAGGCGCTCGGCGCCGTAGAGCTCGGCGGCCAGCTCGGTCAGCTCCTCGACGCTCACCGCGTCGACCGCCTCGAGCATCTCATCGAGGCTTTCGATCGGCAGGTCAAAGAGCGTCGAGCGTGAGATCCGCGTCATCCGCGCCGCGGTTGACTCCGAGGAGAGCACGAGGCGGCCCTTGACGCTCTCCTTGGCGCGCTCGAGCTCCTCGGCGGAGACCGGCTCGCTGCGCAGTGCCTCGAGCTCGGCGCCGATGATCGCGCAGGCCTCCTCGACGTTTTCCTCGCGGGTGCCGACGTAGGTGGCCACCAGGCCCGAGTCGGTGTAGTGCTCGTTGTAGGAGCCGACCGAGTAGGCCAGACCGCGCTTCTCGCGGACCTCGCGAAAGAGCCGCGAGGAGGTCGAGCCGCCGAAGATCGCGTCGAGCACGGCGAGCGCGTAGCGGCGCTCATCGGCGCGGGTGATCCCGGGCGCCCCGAAGCAGATGTGGTACTGCTCGGTGTCCTTCGGATAGAAGCGCAGGCGGGCCTCCTCGGCCGGCTGGCGCCCGGCGGCGGGCGCGGCGCCTGCTCGGGGCTCGGCGGAGATCAGCCGCTCGCTCAACTCGACGATCCGCTCGTGCTCCAGGTGTCCGGCGGCGCCGATGATCACGTTGGCGGCGGTGTAGCGCTGGCGGTGGTAGGCCTCGATCTCGGGAACCGGGATCGAGGCGATCACCTCGGTCTCGCCCAAGACGCGGCGCCCCAGCGGGTGCTCGCCGAAGACGGCGCCGGCGAGGATGTCGTGGACGCGGTCGGCCGGCTCGTCCTCATACATCGCGATCTCCTCGAGCACGACCTCGCGCTCGGAATCGATTTCCGGGTAGGTCGGGGCGAGCAGCATTTCCGCCAGCAGCTCGAAGACCGCCTCGGTGTGCTCGTCGAGGAAGCGCGCGTGCAGGTGCGTCGTCTCCTTGCCGGTCGCCGCGTTGACCGAGGCGCCGAGCCCGTCGAAGCGCTCGGAGATCTCGATCGCCGAGTAGCGCTCGGTTCCCTTGAACAGCAGGTGCTCCAGAAAGTGGGAGACCCCCGCCTGGGCCGGGGTCTCATCGCGCGAGCCGGTGCGGACCCAGAGCCCGAGCGCCACCGAGCGCACCGAGGGAACCTCCTCGGTTACGACCCGCACCCCGGAGCCGAGCTCGGTGCTGCGGGCCTCGCCGCCGGCGAGCTCGCTGCCGGGCGCGGGCGCGGCGCCGGGACGCTGTTTCGGGTCGGCCTTGCTCAACCTAGTGGCGGCGCTCTCGCTCACGGCGCCGGCCGCCGCGGCGCTCGCGGTCCCCGCCGTTGCGCGAACCGCCGCCGGAGCCGATCGCCGCCAGCTCCTCGGGCGACTTGCCGTCGACCGAGGGATCATCGGAGAGCCGCAGGCCGATGCGGCCGCGCTCGCGGTCGACCTCGACCACGGTGACGTCGATCTGATCGCCGGCGCTCAGCACGTCATCGACCGAGTCGACGCGCTCGCCCGGCTTCACGTTGGAGATGTGCAGCAGGCCGTCGGTGCCTTTGACCAGCTCGACGAAGGCGCCGAAGGTCGTCGTCTTCACGACCTTCGCGGCGTTGTAGCGGTCGCCGATCTCGGCCTCCTTGGTCATCGACTGGATCCGCGCCACGCAGGCTTCGACCAGCGAGCCGGTCGGGGCGTAGATCCGGATTGTACCGTCGTCCTCGACGTCGATCTCGGCTTCAAACTCCTCACACAGGGCGCGGATCGTTTCGCCGCCCTTGCCGATCACGGCGCCGATCTTCTCGGGGTCGATCTTGATCGCTTCGATCCGCGGCGCGTGCTGGGAGAGCATCTCCCGCGGGCCCTCGATCGCCTCGGCCATCTTCGAGAGGATGAACTGGCGACCCTCGTTTGCCTGGGCGAGCGCGTCGGCGAGGATCTCGAAGGTGACGCCGGTGATCTTGATGTCCATCTGCAAAGCGGTGATCCCATCGGCGGTTCCGGCGACCTTGAAGTCCATGTCGCCGAGGTGGTCCTCGACGCCGGCGATGTCGGTGAGGACGATGTAGTCCTCGCCCTCCTTGATCAGGCCCATGGCGACCCCGGCGACCGGCGCTGAGACCGGCACCCCGGCCGCCTGCAGCGCCATCGAGGAGGCGCAGACCGAGCCCATCGAGGAGGAGCCGTTTGACTCGAGCGTCTCAGAGACGACCCGGATCACGTAGGGGAACTCGTCTTCGCCGGGGATCGTCGGCACCAGGGCGCGCTCGGCGAGGGCCCCGTGACCGATGTCGCGGCGCTTGGGGCCGCGCATGAAGCCGGCCTCCCCGACCGAGAAGGGCGGGAAGTTGTAGTGGTGCCAGAAGCGCTTCGTGGTCGCCAGCCCGAGCGTGTCGAGGCGCATGTCCATCCGCGTCGTGCCGAGCGCGACGTTGGAGAGGATCTGGGTCTCACCGCGGGTGAAGAGCGCCGAGCCGTGCACCCGCGGGGAGATGTCGACCTCGCACTCGATCGGTCGGATCTCGTTCTGGGCGCGGCCGTCGGGGCGCTTCTTATCGACCGCGATCGCGCGGCGGATCGTGTCCTTCTCGATCGCGTCAAAGGCGGCGCCGACCTCGGCGCGGCGGGCGGCGTCGGCCTCGGCCTCACCGCTCTCGGGCGCCTGAGCGGCGATCACCTGATCCTTGACCCTGTCGATCGCCTCGTAGCGCTCGAGCTTGCCCTCGGTGGCGATCGCATCGATCAGCGCGGAGCCGTGGGAGGAGCGGATCTCGCTGAGCAGCTGCTCGTCGATCTGCGGGGGCTCGACCTCGAGCTTCTCCTTGCCGGCCTTTTGCGCCAGCTCCTCCATCGCGGCGCAGAGCTTCTTGATCTCGGTGTGGGCGATGTCGAGGGCGTCGAGGATCTCGGCCTCGGTGACGCCGTCGGCACCGGCCTCGACCATCAGGATCGCCTCATCGGTGCCGGCGACGATCAGATCCATTTCCAGCTCCTCGAGCGTCTCCTCGGGGGGGTTGACGATGAAGTCGCCCTCGAGCTTGCCGATCCGCACGGCGCCGACGTGGTGGGCGACCGGGACCGGGGAGATGGCGAGCGCCGCGGAGGCGCCGTTCATCGCGAGGATGTCGTAGGGGTGGACGTGATCGACGGAGAGCGGCGTCGCGACCAGCTGCGTCTCAAAGTGCCAGCCCTTGGGGAACAGCGGCCGGATCGGGCGGTCGATCATCCGCGCGGTCAGCGTCGCCTTCTCCCCCGAGCGACCCTCGCGTCGGAAGAAGGAGCCCGGGATCTTGCCGGCGGCATACATCCGCTCCTCCACATCGACGGTCAGGGGCAAGAAGTCGACGTCGCGCAGACTGCCCATCGTCGCGGTGCAGAGCACCATCGTCTCTCCCGATCGCACCACCACGGCGCCGCTCGCCTGCCTGGCAAGCTTGCCCGTCTCGAAGGAGATCTGGCCATCGCCGACATCCACCGAAACGCGGCTAACGTCAAACATGCTCATTTAGTTTTCCTACCTCCGGCCGCCCGGATGGCGGCCATATCGATTCAGAACTCTCGTTCTCTGTCGCAGAGAGACTACATGCCGACCGGCGCTGGCAACCCTCAGCTGCCCGTGAAGAGGGCCGGTGTGGAGCTGACCCCGGCGCGGATCCCCGACTCGAAGTCACGGCGCACGCGCTCGGCGACCGCGGTCGAGCGACGCTCGGCCTCAAAGCGCTCGAGGTCGAGGCCGAGCGCCTGGGCGCGGGCCCACAGATGCGGATCATCGACCCTGCCCCGATCGGCGTAGAGCGAGTCGACCATCTCGAAAAAACGCCCCTGGCGCCCGGCCGCCTCGGCGGCGGCGTGCAGGGCGGGGGCCCGTGGGTGCTTGCTCTTCAGGGGAAAGTGGCGAAAGACGAGCCGGGCCTTGCGCGAGGCGATCTGCGCCCACTCCCCGGCGCAGACCGGACAGGCCAGATCGGCGTAGACGATCAGCGTCTCCCCGGCGCCGCGGATGTGATCCTCGGGCCCCGGCGGCGGCGGCGGGGTGCTGGTCAGGTCGGCCAAGGTGAGCTCGGCTGCGGTCCTTCAGCGCCGCTCGCAAGGCGCGAGCGCCGCTCTCACCCCGCGAGCGCGTCGAAGATCAGGTTGGCGCCCGGCGCCTCACCGGGGCTCGGCGATTCGTGGGTCCACTGCACCTCACCCCCCTCGTCGATCAAGACGAGCGTCCGGTTGGCCATCCCGAGCGCCTCGAGGAAGGAGCCGTAGGCCTTCGCGACCTCTCCCTTGGGCTCAAAATCGGCCAGCAGGGTGGTGTCGATGCCGAGCTTTTCCCGGAAGGCCCTGTGGGCGTAGGGGTGATCGACGCTGATCCCGATCATCTCGACCCCGCGCGCCTCGATTTCGGGCTTCACCTCCTGGTAGACGGAGAGCTGGTCTGAGCAGACCGGGCTGAAGTCGAACGGGTAGAAGACGAGCAGGACCTTGGTGCCGCGGAAGTCGGCCAGCGAGACGTCCTCGCCATCCTGGTTTCGCAGGCTGAACTCGGGGGCCCTCTCACCGACGCCGATCATGAGACCGGGTCGGGGCTCACCGGCGCAGGCCCAGCTCGGCGACCAGCGCCCGGTAGCGCTCGAGGTCGCTGTGCTCGAGGTAGCGCAGCATCCGGCGCCGCTTGCCGACCAGCATCAGCAGCCCGCGGCGGGAGTGATGGTCTTTGGTGTGGGTGCGAAGGTGCTCGGTGAGCTCGTTGATGCGCTCGGTCATCAGCGCGACCTGGACCTCGGCCGAGCCGGTATCGCCCTGGCTGCGACCGTGCTTGCCGATCAGCTCGCTCTTCTTCTCTTTGGTGAGGGTCATCTCGTAAAAACGCCGCGCACTGGGGCGCGACGGCCGTTGCAAGTTAGCAGAGAGCCTGCGGCTCTAGCTAGGGCGATCGGTGAACTCCGCGCAGGCCCGCTTTGCATCCTCGACGTCGAGCTTCATCTGGGCGATCAGCTCCTCGACCCCGGCGAAGCGTTTCTCGCCGCGCAGGCGCTGCAGGAAGGCGACCCGCAGATCCTCGCCGTAGAGGTCCTCCTCGCGCTCGATCAGGTGGGTCTCGATCAGGACCCCGCGGCCGCTCTCAAAGGTCGGGCGCACGCCGACGTTGACCGCCGCCGGGGCGCCGTTGGCAAAGGCCGCGTAGACGCCGTGGCCGGGGATCGCGAGGCGATCATCGGGGACGATGTTCGCGGTCGGGAAGCCGAGCTCACGGCCGCGCCGATCGCCGGCCACGACGGTGCCCTCGACCATGAACGGGGCGCCCAGGCAGCGCCGAGCCGCCTGCATGTCCCCGGCGGCGATCAGGGCCCGGATCCGGGTCGAGGAGACGGTCTCGCCGTCGACCTCGACCAGCGCCACGACGCGGGTCTCGAACTCCTCGCGCGCCGCCAGCATCTCCGGGTCGCCCTGCGCCCTGGCGCCGAAGCGGAAGTTCTCACCGACCGAGACGTGCTCGGCGCCGAGCCGCTCGACCAGGACCAGGTCGATGAATTCCTCGGCGCTGCGCCGCGCGAACTCCGCATCGAAGGGGATCACGACCAGCTCCCGGACGCCGAGTCCCTCGATCACATCGCGCTTCACGGCAAACGGCATGATCAGCTTCGGCAGCGCCGCCGGGTGGACGATCTCGAGCGGGTGCGGGTCGAAGGTGAGGACCGTGTCGGCGCCCTCGATCACCGCCTGGTGGCCGCGGTGGACCCCGTCAAAGGTGCCGATCGCGACGCGACGCGGCGCCGGTTCGGCGTCGGGCAGTGGGGTGACCGCGATCGGTGCCATCGGCGGAACTATCGCAGCGCCGCCGCGACGGCGGGAACCAGCTCGGCGACCTCGGCCAGCCCCAGCTCGGCGCCGGCGTCATCGACCGAAAAGGGGCCGACCGCGACGCGACGCAGCGCCGAGCAGTAGGCATCACCGGGCAGGGACTCGATCAGGGTCCGGATGTAGGTGCCGGCCGAGCACTCGATCTCATAGCTGGCGCTCTCGCCGCCGCTCTCCAGCAGCTCGGCGCGGTAGACCTCGACCTCGCGCTCGGGGGTCTTAACCACCTCGCCGCGGTGGGCCTTCTTGTAGAGGCGCTCGCCGCCGACCCGCACCGCCGAGGTCATCGGCACCCGCTGGCGCACGGCTCCGGTCGGCAGGCTGAGCCTCGCGGGGCGGCGGCCGGTCTGCTGCAGCTCACCCTCGGGGTCACCGGTGCTCGAGCGCCAGCCGAGCCGCGCCGTCGCCCGGTAGGTCTTCGGCAGGGCGGTGAGGAAGCGCTGCATCCGGGTCGCCCCTCCCAGCAGGACCACCAGCAGCCCGGTGGCAAAGGGGTCAAGCGTGCCGGCGTGGCCCGCCTTCATGCCGCGCTCGCGGCGCAGCCGGGCGACGAGCTCATGCGAGGTGATCCCGGCCGGCTTGTCACAGATCAGCAGCGCGCCCTGATCAGCGCCCACGGATCACCCCTCTAGCTGGGCGCTGACCTCATCGCAGAGGAAGCTGAGAAGAGCCTCGAACTCGAGGTCCGTCGAGAAGCCGGCGGCGCGCTTGTGGCCGCCGCCACCGTGCTGGCGGGCGATCGCCGAGACGTCGACCTCGCCGCCGCTGGAGCGCAGGCTGACCTTGCGGGCGGCGCCTCCGCGGGCCGCCTGGTCGCGGACCAGGGCCGCAACCAGGGCGCCCTCGACCGATCGCAGGTGGTCGATGATCCCCTCGGTCATCTCCTCCCCCGCCCCGGAGGCCTCGTAATCGGCGGCGGTGATGTAGGTGGTCACCAAACGGCCGCCGCAGAAGCGCCCGATCCCCTCCAGGGCCCGCGAGACGAGGCGCAGCTTCTCCAGCGGCACGTGCTCATAGAGGCGCCGGTAGGTGTCACCGACGTCGACCCCCGCTTCGATCAGCTCGGCCGCGACCCGGTGGGTGTTGGCGTTGACGTTCTCATACATGAACTTACCGGTGTCGGTGACCAGACCGACGTAGAGCGCGGCGGCGATCTCCGGCGTGATCTGTCCACCCAGCAGGTTGGCCAGCAGGTAGACGATCTCGGCCGTCGAGGAGGCGCTCGTGTCGACCAGGTTCGCATCGCCAAAGCGCGTGTTGTCGTGATGGTGGTCGATGTTGATCACGAAGTTCTCGCCGCTTCTCAGGAAGTCGACCGGCATGCGGTCGATGTTGCCGCAGTCCAGGAAGACGATCGTGCGGTCCGCCATGTCGGCCGGCGGCTCGTGGAAGACCTCCTCGAGCGGCAAGAAGCGGTACTCGATCGGCAGTGGGAACTCCTTCGCCGCGAGAAACATCACCGAGTCCTTGCCGAGCTGGCTCAGCAGGTGATGCATCCCCAGCAGCGAGCCGAGGGCATCCCCGTCGGGTCCCTCGTGGGCGGTCAGTAGGAAGCGATCGCGCTCGCGCAGCTCGGCGGCGACCCCCTCCAGCTCGGTCGCCAGGGCGCCGGGCGCCTCGGTCACCCCCCGCCCTCCCCCTGATCGAGGATCCGCGAGATGCGCATCCCGGTCTCGACCGTCGGGTCGTAGTGGAAGCTGAGCGTCGGCGTGCGCTTCATCCGCGTCTCGGCGGCGATCCGCGCCTGGATCACGCCGCTGGAGGAGCGCAGCCCCTCGAGCGTCGCCTCACGCTGGCGCTCGTCGCCGAGGACGCTGAGGTGCACCCGGGCGGTGCGGAGATCTGGGCTGGTCTCAACCGAAGTCACGGTCACGAAGCCGATCCGGGGATCGCTCAATTCGGAACTGATCGCTGCGCCGATCACCTCCCTAAGCACCTCGTTGATGCGGCGCATGCGAGGCGCAGCCATCGTACTCGCTCACTCGAGAGTTTGCTCGACCTGTTTTGTCCCGTAGAACTCGAGCACGTCGCCCTCCTTGACGTCGGCGTAGCCCTCGAGCACGACGCCGCACTCCTGGCCCTCCTCGACCTCCTGCACGTCGTCTTTGAAGCGCCGCAGCGAGCCGAGTTTGCCGTCCCAGATGACCGTCCCCTCGCGCACCAGCCGCACGTTCGCATTGCGCGTGACCTTGCCCTCGGTGACCAGGCAGCCTGCGATCCGGCCGACCCGCGAGGCTTTGAAGGTCTGTTTGATCTCGGCCTCGCCAAGCGTCTCCTCGACCTCGACGGCCTCCAGCAGACCCTCCATCGCGTTGCGCAGATCCTCGGTGATTTTGTAAATCACCGAGTAGGTGCGGACGTCGACCCCCTCGCGCTCGGCGGCGCGCCGCGCATCGGCGAGCGGCCGCACGTTGAAGCCGATGATGATCGCATCAGAGGCGGCGGCGAGCATCACGTCGGACTCGTTGATGCCGCCCGTTTGGGAATGGATGATGTTGATCGCGACCCGTTCCTGGGGGACCTTGGCGATCTCGTCCTGCAGAGCCTCCAGCGAGCCGGCGACGTCGGCCTTGAGGACGATGTTGAGCTCCTTGATGTCGCCCTCCTGGGCCCGCGAGAAGACCTCCTCGAGGCTCACCTTGCGCGCGTTGCGCCGCGCCAGCGCCTCGGTCTTCAGGCGGTTGGCCCGCTCCTGGGCCAGCTGGCGGGCGCGGCGGTCGTTCTCGACCACCTGCACGAACTCGCCGGCGTCGGCCACCCCGTCAAATCCGAGCACCTCGACCGGCATTCCCGGCCCCGCGCTCTCCACCCGGTCGCCCATGAAGTCGTGCATCGCCCGGACCTTGCCCCACTGGGGACCGGCGACCAGCGCATCGCCGACCCGCAGCGTGCCGCGCTGGACGAGGATGCTGACCACCGGCCCACGGCCGGAGTCAAGCTGGGACTCGATCACGGTGCCCGAGGCCGGCGCTTCGGGATTGGCGCCGAGCTCCTCGAGCTCGGTGACGAGGAGGATCATGTCGAGCAGGTTGTCGAGGCCCTCGTGGGTCTTGGCGGAGACGTCGCAGTAGACGGTTTCCCCGCCCCAGTCCTCCGGCGTCAGGCCGTCGGCGGCGAGCTCGTTGCGGACCCGGTCGGGCTGGGCCCCCTCCTTGTCGATCTTGTTGACGGCGATCAGGATCGGCACGTCGGCGGCGCGGGCGTGGTCGATCGCCTCTTTGGTCTGCGGCATGACCCCGTCGTCGGCGGCGACCACGACGACCGCGATGTCGGTCACTTTGGCCCCACGGGCGCGCATCGCGGTGAAGGCGGCGTGGCCGGGGGTGTCGAGGAAGGTGATCGTCTTTTCGTCGTGGTGGACCTGGTAGGCGCCGATGTGTTGGGTGATGCCGCCCGCCTCACCGGCGGCGACCTCGGTCTCGCGGATCGCGTCAAGCAGCGAGGTCTTTCCGTGGTCGACGTGGCCCATGATCGTCACCACCGGGGGACGGTCGGCGAGGCTCTCCTCGGCGTCCTCGAACTGCGGCGCGGCGGGCTCCTCGTCGGCGGTCGTGACGATTTCGATCTTGCGGTCGTACTCGTCGGCGATCGCCTTGATCGACTCATCGGTAAGGGTCTGGGTGAGGGTCGCCATCTCCCCCATCATCATCAGTTTTTTGATCACCTCGGCGCTGCCCAGCCCGAGCAGCTCGGCCACCTCTCGCACCGTGGCTCCCGACTGGACCTTGGTCGCCTCGGGCTCGCTCGGTGCCTCTGCTTTGGGTGGCGGCTCCTCGAGCAGCGGCCGGCGACGGCGCCCTCCGCGGCGGCGGGGCGGGCGCTGCGGCGGCGGTCCGCCCATCTGGTCGCGACGGGCGGCCTGTGAGTCGATCACGACCCGGCGTTTTTTCGTCGAGCCGCCGGCGCCCGCCGCCCTGACGCTGACCGGTTTCTTAGCGGCGGCAGCGGCTTTTGGCCGCGGCGCCGCCGCGGCCGCAGCCTCCGATTTCGCCTCGCCTTTCGGGGGCGCCTTGGCGGCCTTTGCCTTCGGAGCGGACTTTTTGGCGCCGTCGCCCTTCGCCGCCTGAAGAGCCTTCAGCGCGTCGGCCTCCTCAACGCTTGAGGCGGCGGCTTTGGCCTCGATTCCAGCGACCTTTAGCGCCGCCAGCAGATCCTTACTGCTGAGGCCCTGGGCTTTGGCTATCTCGTGGACGCGCTTCTTCGCCAACTCCTACTCGGCCTCCTCGACCGCCGGCTGGGGTTCTGCCGAGGCCGCGTCTTCGCCGGTGTCGATCGGCCCATCTGAGACCTCCGGCCCGGCATCGACCGCAGCCCCCTCCATCGAGGTCTGGGCGAGCGGCTCATCGGCTTCCGGGAGAGCCCCGGTGTCGGGGACGTCCTCGTCGAGCTCGGGGGAGTCCTCCTCGTCCTCGGCGAGCTCCTCGGCGATGACCTCCTCCGCAACGGCCTCGGCGACCGCCTCTTCGACGACCTCCTCCGCAACGGCCTCGGCGACGGCCTCCCTCGACGACCTCCTCCGCAACGGCCTCGGCGACTGCCTCCTCGAAGTTGCTCTCGGCCTTGGCGACCAGCTCGCTCACCTGGCCCTCGTCGGCCTCGGGGTCGGCGAGGATCGCGACCTCGGCCTCCGAGAGGGACGCCACGACCGCCAGCTGGTTGGTGTCAAAGCGGTTCAGGGCCTGGTGTTGGGGCAGGCCGCAGTAGGTCGAGCCCTCGATCGCCGCGTTCGGGCAGCGCCGCCCGTTGGAGAGCACCGCCAGGCAGCGGCCGTCGGCCTGCTCCTCGCCCTCGTACGCGATCTCCTGGTCCTCGGAGGCGAACTCGGTCTCCGATTTGATGTCGACGCGCCAGCCGGTGAGGCGCGCCGCGAGGCGCGCGTTCTGGCCGTCGCGGCCGATCGCCAGCGAGAGCTGATCGTCGGGAACGATCACCGTCGCCTGGCGCTCCTCGTCATCGACGATCACCTCGCGCACCCGCGCCGGGGAGAGCGCCTTGGCGACGAAGCGGGCGGGCTCATCGTTGTGGGGGATGATGTCGATCTTCTCGCCACGCAGCTCCGAGACGACCATTCGCACCCGCGAACCGCGCGGGCCCACGCAGGCGCCCACCGGGTCGACCCCTTCGGTATGGGAGATCACGGCGATCTTTGAGCGGTAGCCGGGCTCGCGGGCGACGCCAACGATCTCCACGAGCCGGTCGGCGATCTCGGGGACCTCCATTTCAAAGAGCTTCTTGATCAGCTCCGGCGAGCGGCGCGAGACGACGATCGCCGGTCCTTTGGTCGAGTCCGAGACGTCGGTGATCACCGCCTTGACCCGCATTCCGTGGTCATAGCGCTCGTTGTAGACCTGCTCTGACTTGGGCAGCAGCGCCTCGACCCGCTCGCGCAGCTGGACCAGCGTGTAGCGCTTGTCGGACTGCTGGATGATCCCCGTGATCAGCTCCCCGACCCGGTCCTGGTACTCCTCATACATCATCATCCGTTCGGCCTCGCGGATCCGCTGCAGGATCACCTGCTTGGCGGTCTGGGCGGCGATCCGGCCGAAGTCATCGGGGGTCACGTCGCGGGTCTCGATCTGGTCCTCATAGGGAGCGATCATCGCCGGGTCCACCTCGGGCTCCTCGGGCTCGCGCAGCTCGCCGGTCTCGGGGTCGACCTGGCGCTCTTCCTCCTCCTGGGCCTCGGCCGCTTCGGCGAGCAACTTCTCCTCCAGCTCGGGCGGCAGGATCAGTTCAAAGACGCGGAAGTCACCGGTCGCGTGGTCGAGGTCAACGCGCGCGTATTTCGCTGCCCCGGGGGTTTTCTTGTAGGCCGAGAGCAGCGCGTCGGCGAGCGCGTCCATCAACTTGTCGGCGGAGATCCCCTTTTCCTGCTCGAGCGCCCGGACAGCGTCGACGATCTCTTTGCTCACTGGAGCTCCTTGGTCTCGGATACTGGATCGGTGCGGCGGTACTTGGGCCCCGGCGAGGAGACCTCCAGGGTGTAGTCGGCGAGCAGGTGGCTGAGCTGCTGGGTGACCCGTTCGCAGAGGGCCAGATTGACGCCCTGGGGATGGTCGATGAAGATCCGCAGCGACTCCCTGCCGGGCTTCTCCAGGGCGACGAGCTCGAGCTCGGAGTCGAGTTCGTTCAGTTGCTGCTGGATGTCAGTTTGGAAGTCGTTCATGGCGATTCGGGGCGAAAAAAAAGTGGGCCAGGCCCACTTCTCGCACTACCGGGGGACAGAAAAGCTTGCCTCAGTATAGCCCGCTCAGGTGCTCCGCTGAGGGGCAGCGCGGCGCAGCTCCTCGACCCGCTCGAGGATCGCCTCGGCGATCGCGTCCTTGGAGGCCCGCGGCAGCGCCCGCTCGCCCGCGCGGTCGATCAGGGTGACGGCGTTCTCGCTGCTCTCAAAGCCGATCGCCGGGTCAGAGACGTCGTTTAGGACGATCAGATCGGCCCCCTTTGCCTCGAGCTTGGCACGGGCCCGGCGCTCGGCGCCGGGCCCGTGCTCGGCGGCAAAGCCGACGATCGTCTGCTCGGCGCTGCGCTTCGCCGCAAGCGCGGCGAGGATGTCCTCGGTCGGCTCCAGGCGCAGCTCCAGTGCGGCCTCGCGGCTGAGCTTCTCGGGGGCGATCTGGGCGGCGCGAAAGTCGGCCGGGGCGGCGGCCATCACCAGCACCTGGGCGGCGCCGAACCGCTCCCGGGTCGCCGCCCCGAGCTCGGCGGTGCTCTGCACGTCAAGGCGGACCACGCCGGCCGGCTCGGGCAGGGAGACGTTGGCCGCGATCAGGGTCACCTCGGCGCCGCGCCGCGCCGCCGCGGCCGCCAGCGCGATCCCCATCCGGCCGCTGGAGCGGTTGCCGAGGAAGCGCACCGGGTCAAGCGGCTCACGGGTGCCGCCGGCGGTGACCAGCACCCGCAGGCCATCCCAGGGTCGGCTGCCGGCGGGCAAGAGCGCCTCGAGCTGAGCCAGGAGGCGGGCCGGATCGGGCAACCGCCCGCGCCCCTGCTCCCCGCGCGAGGCCAGGCGCCCGGTCTCGGGCTCGATCACGATCACGCCGCGGTTGCGGAGGATCGTCAGGTTCTCCTGGGTGGCCGCGTCGGCGAGCATCCGCTCGTTCATCGCCGGCGCCACCAGGCGCGGCGCCGTGCAGGCCAAAAACGAGGTGCTGAGCATCGAGTCCGCGGCGCCGCTGGCGAGCTTTGCGAGGGTGTTCGCCGAGGCCGGCGCGATGAGATAGACGTCGCAGTTCGCGGCCAGCTCGAGGTGGCCGATCGGGTCATGGGCCGGCGCCGGCTCGCCCGGGAAGGCGCCGCCCAGCGGGTCGCGCTCGAACTCCGAGACGAGCACCGGGGCGCCGACGATCCCCTCGAAGGAGGCGGCGCCGATGAAGCGCCCGGCGTTCTCGCTCATCAGGACCCGCACGCCGTGGCCGGCGAGGGTCGCGAGGCGGGCGAACTCCAGCGACTTGTAGGCGGCGATCCCGCCGCTTACGCCGAGCAGGATTCTGGCCATCTCAAAAACTCCTCCCTGGCGCCCACGGGGCGCCCGGAATCAGGCGCGGTACTCGTATTTGAGCTTGCCCTCGGCAAGCTCCTCGAGCGCCACCGAGAGGTAGTTCCCTTCGTTGCTGATTTCGACCATCGGCGGCGGGTACTCACCGAAGCTGCCCTCGCCGAGGTTGTGGAAGTAGCTGTTTATCTGTCGGGCCCGCTTGGCCGAGACGACGACTGCCGCGTAGTGGGAGTCGGCGTGCTCGAGGAGCCTGTCAACGCGTGGTCTGATCATTGAGCCGCTCAGTCTAGTGACAAGCCGAGCTCGGCGCGCACGATCTCCTCCAACTGATCGGCCGCCCGCCCGAGCTCGTCGTTGACGACATGGTGGTCGAAGTCCCCCTGCAGGGCGAGCTCGGATTCCGCGGTCTCAAGGCGGGTGTCGATCGCCTCCTCAGAATCGGTGCCGCGGCCCTCGAGGCGCCGGCGCAGGTCGGTGGGGTCGGGTGGGGCGATGAAGATCTGCACCGACTCAAGGGCAGAGGCGCGCACCTGCTGGGCCCCCTGGACCTCGATCTCCAAGAGCACCGACTGCCCCTGCGCGAGGCGCCGCTCGACCTCGGAGCGAAGCGTCCCGTAGCGGTTGCCGCTGTAGGTCGCGAACTCGAGAAACTGATCGCCCTCGACCCGGGCCTGGAACTCCGCCGGGGAGAGGAAGTGGTAATCGCGGCCCTCCACCTCGCCCTCGCGCGGGGCGCGGGTCGTCGCCGAGATCGAGAGCGTCAGGTCGGGGACGCGCCGGCGCAGCTCCCTGATCAGGGTCCCCTTCCCGACTCCCGAGGGTCCTGTTATGACGAAGACCTTGGACATCGCCGCGCCCAGCAAAGCAAGCCGGTCGGCCGGATGGGCCTCTCTGTGGGCCGGCTAGCGGTGGAGCTGGGAGACCAGCTCGTTGCGCTGGCGCTCGGAGAGCCCGCCGATCGTCTTTGAGGGCGAGATCCGGCACTGGTTGAGGATCCGGTTCGCCTTGACGCGGCCGTACTTGGGCACCGCCAACAGCATGTCGAAGACCTTGGCGGTGAGCACGTAGTCGGGCGGGTCAAGGAGCAGCGCGTGGATGCTCGCCTTGCCGGCTTTCAGGTCCTTCTTCAGCCGGGCCCGGGAGGTGCGGATGTTGTTCGCCCGCTTGAGCGCGTCCATCCTCTGGTCCAGCGACCTCTCGGGGGCCGCGGCGGAGGTCTTGACTGGGACGCTCATTGGCCGGCGAGTATAGCCGCGGCCCGAGCCTGCGCAAGGGCATTTTTCCCAATAGTCGCCAAATTCATCTCGACCTCGACTCGAGGTGGAGTTACCGAAGCAACTTGTGGGACTCCGAGAGCGCCGCCAGCTCCGCCGCGACGCGGCGGCCGGCCAGCGGGTCGCGGAAATTCTCGGTCCCGACCGCGACCAGCGAGGCGCCCGCCTCGATCAGCTCCAGGGCATCGGCGCCACAGCCGATGCCCCCCATGCCGATCACCGGCAGGCTGAGGGCGGCCGCGACCGCGCGAACCTGGGCCACCGCGATCGGCCGCACCGCCGCTCCCGAGAGACCGCCGTGGCCCGCCGCCAGCGCCGGGCTGCCGCTCACCGGGTCGATCGCACTCGCCTTCAGGGTGTTGATCAGGGAGACCGCGTCGGCGCCGCCGGCCTCGGCGGCGAGGGCGACCGCCGCCGGGTCGGCGACATTGGGTGTCAGCTTGACGATCAGCGGCTTGGCGCTGAGCGGCCGCAGCGCTTCGAGCAGGGCCGCGGTCTCCTCCGGCGCCTCGCCGACGATCAGCCCCGACTCGACGTTCGGGCAGGAGACGTTCAGCTCGATCGCCGCGACCTCCTCGCGGGCGCCGATCCCCTCCAAAAGCTGGCAGAACTCCTCCCGGCTTCGCCCCATAACCGAGACGATCAGCGGCACCGGCAGCTCGGCGAGCGCCGGCAGCTCCTCGGCCAAAAATCCGGCCAGACCCCTGTTGGGCAGGCCGATCGAGTTGATCATCCCGGCCGGCGTCTCCCAGATCCGCTGCGGCTCGTTGCCAGCGCGCGGCTTCGGAGTGATCGTCTTTGAGACGAAGGCGGCGAAGGGGAACTCCTCAAACAGCGCCTCGCCGTAGACACGCCGCGCGGCGAGCGCGTCAAAGGTCCCCGAGGCGTTGATCACCGGGTGGGCCAGGGCGATCCCGCAAAGCTCAGCCACCGGGGACCTCGGCGATCGCCTCCCCGCGCAGCACCGGCCCCTCGAGGCAGAGGCGCAGATAGCCGCCCTCGGCCCGCGGGACCGCACAGCCAAAGCAGGCCCCAAAACCGCAGGCCATCGGCGCCTCGAGGGCCAGCTCGCAGGCGACTCCGCGGCCCCCGCACATCGCCCGCACCGCCCCCAGCATCGCCGCCGGGCCGCAGGCATAAACGGCGGCCGAGCCGGCGTCATCGCCGGCGAGCATCGCCGCCAGCAGCTCGGTCACGTAGCCGCGCTCGCCCAGGTGCCCGTCATCGGAGGCGAGGCCCAGCTGGCAGTTTGAGAAGAGGTCATCGAGGCCGCCGCTGTGCGCGGCGCTGCGAAAGCCGAGCAGGATCTGGGTCGGCACCCCGCGACCAGCGAGCTGGCGGCGCAGGAGTGCCAGCGGCGCGATCCCGATGCCGCCGCCGACGAGGATCGCCCCGGCGGCGCCCGCCGCCAGCTGGCGGGGTTCGGAGAAGGCGTTGCCGAGGGGACCGTTCACCCAGACCATCTCCCCCGGGCAAAGGCCGCAGAGGCGCTCGGTTCCGGGCCCGACGTCCTCGAGCAGGAACTCGAGCGCCCCGCGCTTTGCGTCGGCGACCGAGAGGGCGCGCGGCAGGAAGGGTCGCCCGCCCGCCTCGGCCCAGTGGCGCTCCGTGGCGAGCATGTAGAACTGGCCCGCCGCCGGCTCGGGTCCCTGCTGATCGCCCAGCGAGAGGAGCCGGTAGGTACCCGAGGCGCGGTTCTCGAGGACCTCGCAGAGCCGTCTGCCAAGCGGCGCCGGGGCTCTGAGCGGGGCCGAGTCGAGATCGGCCCCCGGGCCTCCGGAGGCCGCCGGGGAGCTCATTTGCCGCGCGGTGCCCCCGCCGCCGGGGCGGGGTCGGCGCCTGACTTCGTGGCGGAGGCGGCCGGGCTCAGCCCGTGGATCTCCTGCAGCGAGCGGACCTCGGCCTCCTCGCCGAACTTTGCCGCGATCGCCCGCGCCGCCGCGGAGGCGCCGGTCATCGTCGTCACGCAGGGGATCTCGTGGCGCACCGCGGCGGTGCGGATCTCATAGCCATCGCTGCGCGCGCCCGAGCCGGTCGGGGTGTTGATCACGAAGTCACAGCGCTTCTCGCCGATCAGATCGACGACGTTCGGCGAGCCTTCGCCGATCTTGTTGACGCGCCTCACCGGGACCCCCATCGAGGAGATCGCCTGCGCGGTGCCGGCGGTGGCGAGGACCTCAAAGCCGAGGTCATGCAGGCGGGCGGCGATCTGGGTCGCGGCCGGCTTGTCGGTGTCGGTCACCGAGATGAAGACCGCGCCGGAGCTCGGCAGCGAGACCCCGGCCGCCGCCTGGGCCTTGCCGAAGGCGGTCGGGAAGTCCGCCGCGATCCCCATCACCTCACCGGTGCTCTTCATCTCCGGCCCCAGGACCGAGTCCGCACCGGCAAAGCGCGAGAAGGGAAGCACCGCCTCCTTGACCGAGACGTGGGTCGGCTGGGCGGCGGGCAGTTCCTGCTCGGCCAGCCCCTCCCCCAGCATCAGCCGGGCGGCGAGCTTTGCCAGCGGCACCCCGATCGCCTTGGAGACGAAGGGGACGGTGCGCGAGGCGCGCGGGTTGGCCTCGATCACATAGAGCTCGCCGGCGGCCACCGCGTACTGGATGTTGATCAGCCCGATCACGCCCAACTCGAGGGCGATCCGCTCGGTCCTCCGGCGGATCTCGGTGAGCATCTCCTCGCCGAGGCTCATCGGCGGGATCACGCAGGCCGAGTCGCCCGAGTGCACGCCGGCCTCCTCGACGTGCTGCATGATCCCGGCGACGTGGACGCTCTGCCCGTCGGCCAGCGCATCGACGTCGACCTCGATCGCGTTCTCAAGGAAGCGGTCGAGCAGCAGCGGGTGCTCCTGGTCGGCCTTGACGTTCGCCTCCAGGTAGGCGCCCAGATCCTCGGTCGAGTAGCAGATCTCCATCGCGCGGCCGCCGAGCACATAGGAGGGGCGGACCAGCAGCGGGAAGCCGACCTCCTCGGCGATCACCGCCGCCTCCTCGGCCGAGAGCGCCGTCCCGTAGGGCGGGTGCTTGATCCCGAGCTTTCCCAACAGCGCCCCGAAGCGGCCGCGATCCTCGGCCAAATCGATCGCCTCGACCGGCGTCCCGAGCAGCGGCACCCCCGCCCGCTCGAGCTCGTGGGCGAGCTTTAACGGCGTCTGGCCGCCGAACTGGACGATCACCCCCTCGGGGCGCTCCTCCTCGCAGACGGCGAGCACGTCTTCAGCGGTCAGCGGCTCGAAGTAGAGGCGATCGGAGGTGTCGTAGTCGGTCGAGACGGTCTCCGGGTTGCAGTTGATCATCACCGCGTCGCGGCCCAGCTCGCGGGCGGTCATCGCCGCGTGCACGCAGCAGTAGTCGAACTCGATGCCCTGGCCGATCCGGTTGGGGCCGGCGCCGAGGATCACGACCGAGCGCCGCCCCGCCGCGCGGCGCACCTCGGACTCCGGGGCCCCGCCGCCCGGGCGCGGGCGCTCGTGCGCGGAGTAGTAGTAGGGGGTCGCCGCCTCGAACTCCGCGGCGCAGGTATCGACCGACTTGTAGGTGCGGGCCAGACCCTCGGTGCCATCGCCCTCCTCGGCGAGCGCCTCGAGCTCGCGCAAAAACCAGCGATCGACGAGGCAGCGCTCGTGCACCTCCTCGAGCGCGATCCCCCGCCGGAAGGCCTCGAGGACCAGGTCAAAGCGCTCCGCGCAGGGAACCTCGAGCGCCGCCAGCAGCGCGGAGTCATCCGCGGGCGGCTCCGCGGGCGAGTCGAGCTCGCGTGAGCGCAGCGCCTTGGCGAAGGACTCGCGGAAGGTGCGGCCGATCGCCATCACCTCGCCGACGCTCTGCATGTGGGTCGAGAGGCGGCCCTCGGCGCCGGGGAACTTCTCAAAGGCAAAGCGCGGCACCTTAGTGACGACGTAGTCGATCGTCGGCTCAAAGGAGGCCGGCGTGGCGCGCGTGATGTCGTTGGGGATCTCCTCCAGCGCGTAGCCGACCGCCAGTTTTGCGGCCATCTTGGCGATCGGGAAGCCGGTTGCCTTTGAGGCCAGCGCCGAGGAGCGCGAGACGCGCGGGTTCATCTCGATGACGACGATCTCGCCGGTCTCGGGGTTGACGCCGAACTGGATGTTGGAGCCGCCGGTCTCCACACCGACCGCGCGGATCACGCGGATCGCCTGGTCGCGCAGCTCCTGGTAGAGAGCGTCGCTCAGCGTCTGCGCCGGGGCGACGGTGACCGAGTCGCCGGTATGGACGCCCATCGGGTCGACGTTCTCGATCGAGCAGATGATCACGACGTTGTCGTTTCGGTCGCGCATCACCTCCAGCTCGAACTCGCCCCAGCCGAGGACCGACTCCTCGACCAGCACCTGGTTGATCGGGCTTGCGGCGAGCCCCTCGGAGACGACCTGGCGCAGCTCGGTCTCGCTCTCCCCGACGCCGCCGCCGCGGCCGCCGAGGGTGAAGGCTGGGCGCACGATCGCCGGCAGGCTGACGCGGCCATCGGCGAGCGCCGCCTCGACCTCGCCGAGGCTCTCGACGGTCATCGACCAGGGGATCCGCAGCCCCGCCTCGCTCATCGTTCGGCGGAAGAGCTCGCGGTCCTCGGCGCGGCGGATCGCATCCTGATCGGCACCGATCAGCTCGACCCCGAAGCGCTCCAGGGTGCCGTCCTCGTGCAGGGCCATCGCCAGGTTGAGCGCCGTCTGGCCGCCGAGGGTCGGCAGCAGCGCGTCGGGGTGCTCCTTCTCGATGATTCGCGCCAGCGGTCCCGGCAGCAGCGGCTCGACGTAGGTCGCGCTGGCGAACTCGGGGTCGGTCATGATCGTCGCCGGGTTGGAGTTGACGAGGACCACCTGATAGCCCTCCTCGAGCAGCACCTTGCAGGCCTGCACGCCCGAGTAATCGAACTCGGCGGCCTGGCCGATCACGATCGGCCCCGAGCCGATCAGAAGGATCTTCTCGATGTCCTCCCTACGCGGCATCTGCGAGGGCCAGGAAGGAGTCAAACAGGTGGCGAGCATCGTGAGGGCCGGGGCCCGCCTCGGGGTGGTACTGGACGCTCGCCGCGGCGAGCTCGGGCAGCGCCAGCCCCTCGACGGTGCGGTCATAGAGGTTCAGGTGGGTCAGCTCGGCGGCGCCGAAGTCGGTCTCCCAGCGGACCGGGCGGTCGGCCTCGATCCGCTCCTCGCCGTCGGGCCCCGCCACCGCGAAGCCGTGGTTTTGCGAGGTGATGTCGATCCGGCCGCTGGCCAGCTCCTTGACCGGGTGATTGGCGCCGCGGTGCCCGAAGGGAAGCTTGAAGGTCTCAAGGCCGAGCGCCCGGCAGAGCAGCTGGTGCCCGAGGCAGATCCCGAAGAGCGGCCGCTTGCCGATCAGCTCTGCGACCGTCGCGACGATGTAGTCGAGCGCCGCCGGGTCCCCGGGACCGTTGGCGAGGAAGATCAGATCGGGGTCCTCGGCGAGCACCTCGGCCGCCGAGCTCCTGCAGGGCAGAAGCGTCACCCGGCAGTCGCGCTGGCGCAGCTGGCGGACGATGTTCAGCTTGACGCCGGTATCGATCCCGACTACGTGGGGCCCCTCCCCGGCGAAGCGAACCGGCTCGGGCGGGCTGACGATCCGGGCGAAATCGGCTCCGTCCATCGCCGGCTCGGCGGCGATCAGCTCGCGCGCCTCAGACTCGGGCAGCTCGGCGGGGAAGATCCCGCCCCGCATCGCGCCGCGGTCGCGAATCTGGCGCACCAGGGCGCGGGTGTCGAGGCCGCCGAGCGCGGCGACGCCGCAATCGCAGAGCCAGTCAAGCCAGCCGCCCTCGGCGCTGGCGGCGTCCTCGCGGTTCTTGGGATCGCGCATGATCGCCCCCCGGGCGTGGATCCGATCGGACTCCATCGCCGCGGCAGAGACGCCGTAGTTGCCGATCAGGGGGTAGGTGAAGACGATGATCTGACCGGCGTAGGAGGGATCGCTCATCGACTCCTGATAGCCGGTCATCGCGGTGTTGAAGACGACCTCGCCGGTGACCGGCTCGGGGTGCGCGCAGAGCTCGCCCTCAAGGTGGGTGCCGTCCTCGAGCAGCAGATAGCCGCTCACCTTGCGACCTCCAGCGAGAAGGAGCGCAGGCGGAAGGCGATCCGGCCCGCGGCGACGGTCAAGAGGACCCGACCCCGAAGCGTTCGCCCCGCACACCAGGAGTTCTCCGAACGGCTCTCATAGCCGTCCTCGCCGACCGTCCACTCGGCGCCGAGGTCACAGAGGACGAGGTTTGCCTCGCTGCCGGGGGCAAGCGTCGCCCGCGCCAGACCGAAGGGGACGGCGCCGGCGCCGAGGCGCTCGATCAGGAGCGCCAGCTCGATCGCCCCGGGCTCGACGAGCTCGGTGTAAAGGGCGGCGAAGGCCGTCTCCAGGCCGGTGACCCCCATCGCGGCGCTCTCGAAGGGGACTTCCTTTTCCTCGCTCGCATGCGGCGCGTGGTCGGTGGCGATGCAGTCGATGGTGCCGTCACGAAGGCCCTCGAGCAGCGCCCGGCGATCGCTCTCGGCGCGCAGCGGCGGGTTCATCTTGAAGCGCCGCGGGTCGAGACTTTGAACCTGCGCCTCGGTCAGGCAGAGGTGGTGGGGCGTCACCTCGGCGCTGACCCGCACGCCGAGCGCCTTGGCAGCGCGCACCGCCTCGACAGATTGGGCCGCGGAGAGGTGCTGGATGTGGATCCGGGCCTCCTCATAGCCGGCGATCGCCGTGTCGCGGGCGATCATCGTCGACTCCGAGACCGAGGGGATCCCGGCCAGGCCGAGGCCGGCGGAGACAAGGCCCTCGTGCATGACCCCGGCTCCGGAAAGCTCGGGGACCTCCTCGTGCAGGGCGATGTTGCCGCCGCAGAGCCGCTGGTATTGCAGCGCCCGGCGCATCAGGCCGGCGTCGCGGATCGGCAGGCCATCGTCGCTGAAGCCCAGGGCGCCGGCCTCGCGCAGCTCGGCCATGTCGGTCAGCTGCGTGCCGGCCATCCCGCGCGTCACGCTCGCCAGAAAGCCGGTCGGGACCGAGGCGCCGGTTCGGGCGGCCTCGCGCAGCGCCTCGACGTCGGCGGGGTTTGAGACCGGCGGCTCGGTGTTGGCCATCGCGATCACCCCGCAAAAGCCGCCGGCGGCGGCGGCGCGGGTCCCGGTTTCAACGTCCTCCTTGTGCTCCTGGCCGGGGGTGCGCAGGTGGACGTGGGGGTCAAAGAAGGCGGGGAAGGCGTTAAGCCCGGCGGCCTCGATCACCTCGGCGCCCTCGAGCGAAGCGCTGCCCGCGGCGGCCAGCTCGGCGATCCGCCCGGCGCGGATCACGACGTCGTGGCGGCCATCGATCCCCGCCACCGGGTCAAGGACGCTTGCCTCGCGGAGGATCAGCTCGGCCTCCTCGCCCCCCCGGGCGTCGAGGGCGGCGCCGATCTCGGCCCCCTCGGCGCCGCTCACGCCGGCTGTCCGATCGGGGTCGGCTCCCCGGCGACGCCGCCCTCACCGCTGGGCAGCGGCGTCGGCTGCTCGCCGGCGCTCGCCAGGAGCTCGTAGAGGATCGCCATCCGCACGACGAGGCCCGAGGCGACCTGCTCTGCCATCAGGCACTGGGGCGAGTCGACGACCTCGCTGGCGAGCTCGACGCCGCGGTTGACCGGGCCGGGGTGCATCAGGAGCTGCCGCGGCCCGAGGCGCCGGGAGTCGATCTGGAAGTGGGAGATGTACTCGCGCAGGGAGGGCACGAAGCTGCCCTGCATGCGCTCGTGCTGCAGGCGCAGCGCGTAGATCACGTCGGCCCCCTCAAGGCCATCGAGCGAGTAGGCGACCGCGCAGCCCAGCTGCTCGATCTCGCGGGGGATCAGGGTCGGCGGCCCACAGAGGGTCACCTCGGCGCCGAGCTTTCGAAAGGCGCTCAGGTTGGAGCGCGCGACGCGGCTGTGGAGGACGTCGCCGACGATCCAGATCCGCTTGCCCTCGAGCGTCTCCAGGCGGCGGCGCAGCGTGTAGAGGTCGAGCAGCGCCTGGCTCGGGTGCTCGTGCTTGCCATCGCCGGCGTTGATCACCGCGGCCTCGCTCCACTCGGCGACCAGCTTCGCGGCGCCGGCGTGCGGGTGGCGGATCACGATCGCCGCCGGGTCATAGGCCGAGAGGGTCGTGACGGTGTCCTTCAGCGACTCGCCCTTATCGACCGAGGAGCCGGCCGCCTTGACCGAGACGAGATCGGCGGAGAGTCGCTTCGCGGCGAGCTCAAAGGAGGAGCTGGTCCGGGTGCTCGACTCATAAAAGAGGCTGACGACGGTGCGCCCGCGCAGGGTCGGGACCTTCTTGATGTCGCGGCGGCCGACCTCGGCAAAGCTCTCGGCCCGCTCGAGGATCGCCTCGATCTCCTCGCGGCTTAACTGGTCGATCGCCAGCAGGTGCCTCACGCCGGAACCTCGGCGGCCTCGGAGATCGTCACCTGATCGAGGCCGTCGCTCTCCTCGAGGCGCACGTTGACGCGCTCCTCGGGGGCGGTCGGCAGGTTCTTGCCGACGTAGTCGGGCCGCAGGGGCAACTCGCGGTGGCCGCGATCGCAGAGCACCGCCAGCTGGACCCGGCGCGGGCGGCCGTAGTCGAAGATCGCCTCGATCGCGGCGCGCACCGTGCGCCCGGTGAAGAGCACGTCATCGACGAGGATGATCGTGCGATCGGAGAGGTCGAAGTCGATATGGGAGGCGTGGACCACCGGCTGGGAAAAGCTCGCCGCCTTGGCACCGACGTCGTCGCGGTAAAAGGAGATATCGATGTCGCCGATCGGCAGCTCGGCCCGGGTCAGCTCTCCCAGCATCGCGTGCAGGCGGCGGGCGAGGATCGCGCCGCGGGTGTGGATCCCGATGATCGCCAAGCCGGCCGCGTCCGGATTCTTCTCGGCGATCTCATGGGCGATCCGTCTCAGCGTTCGCCGCAGGTCGTCGCGCTCGAGCACGACCGTCTCGCTCACTTCTGGGCTCCTTCCTGGCCTCGCGGGACCGGGTTAAAGGACGGGGCCAGCCTAGCAGCGGCCCCCGATGGCGGGTGAGAAGCTTGTCCACGTGACGCGGACCTTTGGGGAAGTGATCGCGGCCCACGAAGCCGCCGGAGAACGCTTCGAGGCGGCCGGCCTGCGCAGCTTCGCGCTGCAGCGAGGAGCGGGCGAGGCGGTCGTCCTGATGCACGGGGTCCCGGTCAGCTCGCTCCTCTACAGGCGTCTGGTCCCGGCGCTTGCCGCAGAGGGCCTGCGGGCGCTCGCCTTCGACCTCCCCGGGCTGGGCCTCGCCGAGCGGCCGCGGGAGTTCGATTACAGCTGGAGCAGCCTGGCGGAGTGGTCCGGAGCCGCGCTTGAGGCCCTTGGGATCGAGCGCTGCCACCTCCTCGTCCATGACATCGGCGGCCCAGTCGGTTTCGGGTGGGCGATCGCGAACCCCGAGCGGGTGCTCTCGATCACCGCCCTCAACACCCTCGTCGATGCCGCCAGCTTCCACCGGCCCTGGCCGATGCACCCGTTCTCGATCCGCGGCATCGGCGAGCTCTGGCTGCGCGCTATGGCTCGTCCGCTGTTCAGAGAGATCTACTACCGGGTCGGCCTCGAGGATCGCGGCGCCGTCTGCGCGGCTGAGGTCGACGCTCACCACGCGCTGCTGAAGCGAGGAGACGGCGGCCGTGCCTTCCTGCGCATCATGCGGGGCTTCGAGCTGACCACCGAGAAGGAGCGCTTTTACCGCGAGGGGCTCGGCGGGCTGCGATGCCCGACCCAGGTCATCTGGGGCGAGAAGGACAGGATGCTCGGCGAGCCTCGGCGGCTCGCGGTTCAAGAAGCGCTCGGAGCATGTGAGGCGACGCTCTTGCCCGCCAAGCACTTCCTCCAAGAAGACCACGCAGAGGAGCTCGCCGAGCTGATCTCAGCCTTCCTCGCCTGAGGGGTCCGCGGAGCGCTCGCGGGCGCCGTTTGAGATCAGCTGCGGCCCGCCGCGCTCGGGGTAGAGGATCTCGATCAGATCGAAGTCGCGCGGAGCGACCGTCGGCTGATAGACCTCGCGCGCCTCCTCCAGCACCTGGCCGACGTGGTAGCGGGAGGAGATGTGGACGAGCGCCAGCATCTTGACGGCGGCCTCACGAGCGACGGCGGCCGCCTGGCCGACCGTCGAGTGACCGGTGTCGTGCGCGCGCTGGGCCTCCTCCTCGGCAAAGCTCGCGTCGTGGATCAGGAGCTCGGCGCCGCGGGCCGCCTCGACGGTGGCAGCGCAGGGTCCGGTGTCGCCGGTGATTGCCAGTCTGCGGCCCGCTCGCGGCTCGCCGACGACCTGCTCGGGTGCCACCGGACCCTCGCTGCCGGCCACCGTCTCGCCGCGTTGCAGGGCCGCGAAGGCCGGACCTTCGGGAACCCCGAGGCGCTTTGCCTGCTCGAGGTCAAAGCGCCCGGGGCGCTCGTCCTCGATCAGTGCATAGCCGCAGGCGCGGATCCCGTGCTCGACCCCGAACGGGCGGATTTCGCCCCCATCGAGGCCGATCTCATCGCCGGGCTCGATTTCGACGAGCTCGAGCCTGAACCCGGTGCGGCCGATCAGCCGACCGAGCGTCTTGAACAGATCCCCGAGGCCACGCGGGCCATAGACGGTCAGCGGCGCCTGGCGGTCGGTCAGATCGTAGGTTTTCAGGAGCCCCGGCAGGCCGAGGAAGTGGTCGGCGTGGAAATGCGTCAGGTAGATCTCATCGACCTGCACGAGGCCCAGCGAGCGCTGCATCTGGCGCTGGGTCCCCTCGCCGCAGTCAAACAGCAGCCGTTCGCCGCCGCGCATCACGAGGACGCTCGCGGTCGAGCGCCGCGCCGAGGGCACGGCGCCGCCGGTGCCGAGAAATGCCACCGATAGATCCATGGTCCGCGAGCCTACGCGAGAGCCGTGGGCGCTTGATCGCGAACCCGACCGGCCCACGGCGCCCCGCCCCGCTTGGCGTCTGTGATGGTCTGAGAGCGACCCGGCGACGATGACCCAAAGCGGGCCACCCGGGGCCCGACCGGCGCGCGGAGGCCGTTGGCAGGTTTCGAGGCGCGAGGCGATCGCCTCAGTGGCCTGAGGCCGCGCCTATTTCCGCCGCAGCGCGACCCTCACGGTGGCGACCCTTGAGTTCCCAAGGCGATCTGCGAATTCGACCCTGATCGCCGCCTTCGCCTTGCTGCCCCTCCGCACAAGCCGGCCCAGCGTCTGCCACGCCGAGCGGCGCCTCGGCGTCAGCTTCAGAGTGGCGCCCTGGGCCGCGGCGAGCTGCTCTTTGACCGAGGCGAGCGCGAAGTGCAGCTTCGGCCCATGGGTGGTCCGAGCGGCGTCGGGGGGCCCGGCAGCGCCGGAGACGGTCACCCTGCCGCTGGCGAGGATCGCACAGGCCTCCACGCAGTCGACCTCGACCCTAAGCGGCCCGTTCACCCTCTGCTTGGGCTTTGCCGAGAGTCTGCCGGCCGGAGGCTGGGTGTCGACCGAGAAGCCGCGCGAGGCCGGGGTCGGATCGGTATTGCCGGCGGCGTCGGTGGCGCGGACTTCGAAGCTGTGGGCGCCGTCGGCGAGGGCAGCCGTGGTGAACGGCGAGCGGCAGGCGGCAAAGGCACCGCCGTCGAGCCTGCATTCGAAGCTCGAATTTGCCTCCGAGGAGGAGAAGCTGAAGCTCGGTGTCGAGTCCCTTGTCGGCCCATCGGGACCGGAGTCGATCTTGGTCTGGGGCGGGACCGAGTCCTCGGTATAGGCATAGCCGGTTGAGCAGTAGGAGGTGTGCCCGGCGCCGTCGGTGGCGGTCGCGTAGAGGGTGGTTGTCGTGTTATCGGCGATCGCCGGACTCGGGGTCAACCCCGGGCTCGCGAAGGAGGCGGCGCTGCCGCTCGCCAGCACGGCGCCCGAACAGGCGGGGTCGGCGTAGAGGCGGACCGTCGAGCCGGCCTCGGCTTCTCCCTTGACCTCGGGGGAGTCATCGTTTGCCGGGCTCGGGGGATCGGTGCCGGTGATCCGCGGGGCGGGTGGGCCGAGGCGGCCGAAGCCGAGCAGGTGGCCGTTGAAGGTCCCGACGTAGATGTGCCCGCCGCTCACATCGGGACGGGCGAACTTGGACGCGACGCCGATTTCTTCGCTCCAGATCAGTTTTGGGGAGCCTTCTGCGGGCACCGCGCCGTAGGCGTTCAGGGTCGAGCCTTCGCATTCGGTGGAATTGGGGCACTGGCTGACCCAGACGATCCCCGAGCCCGCTTCGGTGCCGCTCGAGGTGACCACCGGCGAGCCCGAGCCATAGCCGAGGTATTCCGGGGAGACGGCCGCCACCGAGAGCTGTGGGGTGTCGAATCCGCTGGTTTCGTACTTCAGCACCTCAAGATGGGCCACCGTCGGCACGTAGATGTAGCCACCGTCGCCCGGCCAGGCCGCCATCGATCCCCAGAGGGGACCCGTTTCAGGTATCTCCTGCACGACCCGATCGGTCCCCCCCGGTCCCTGGCCCATGCCGCCGAGGTCGTCTCGGTTCAGCAGATAGATGATCCCCGGCTTACCCACCTCGACCAGCAGGTCGGGGATCGATGTGGTCCCGAAGTAGGCGGAGGGCAGCGCCAGCGGCGCCCCCGAGCCCAGGTCGAGGTCGTTTTCGTTGAAGTATTCGTTGCTGTAGGGGGAGAAGAAGTCGCTCGCTTTCAGAGAACCGTCGGGCTGCACCGCGACCCGCACCACCGATTCGCCGAGTTCTCCTTCCGGGGGGCTGTCCCCGGGTCCCTGCGGTGGCGGCGGGCCGTTGCCGCTGGTGAAGATGATCTGGCCTTCGCCGTCTGAGACCAGACCTCCCCCGGCCTGCCAGATCGCCGCCCCACTTTCGGCGGTCGCCCACATCGACTTGATCTGGCCCGCGGTGGAGACGCCGACGATCCAGCCCTCATAGGGCTGGATGTCGCAATGGCTGCCGAAGGCGGCGTAGATGACGCCGTTCATCAACAGCAGGGCCGGGCGCTGCAGCTGGTAGGTGGGGTTGAAGCTGACCCCCGGGAGGTTTTCTGCTTCACCGGAGATTTTCACGGGGAAACCCGGTTCCTCTTCACCGTTTGAGAGGTCGACGGCGTGCATGTACCAGGCAGCCGGGCCCGAGGTCCCCGAGGCGTAGGTCTTGGAGGTGAAGTAGGCGACGTTGTCGTCCGGATCGATCACCGGGGTGCCGGTGATCCCCACGTGGGGTTCCAGGTCAGGGCAGCCGATGTCTCCCGAGTTCCAGGGCGTACCGACATTGCGCTGCCACTGGATCGCGCCGCTCTGGGGATCGATCCCATAGATCCAGTTGTCCTCGGTTGCGGCAAACAGCGTGTTGCCGGAGACCAGCGGCTGCGCATACATCTGACCCTGGACCGCTGTGTCGAAGATGCGTCCGAAGCCACCGCCTTCGAGGAGCTGTGGTGTCAGCTGCGCCTCATCCGGATACCAGCCGGTGCGCAGTGATTCCGCCGCCGCGGTCACCGGTTCCGCCGCCGCCGCCGAAGCGCAAGGGGCAAGGATCGCAACCGCCGCAGCGGTCACCAGAAGCAGGAAAACTGGCGCCTTCGCCTTGGGAATCACTCGCGCATCGAGACGGAGATTAGATCCAGCGATAGCGATTTAGGTTTCGCCAAGCAAAAGACCTCTGCCGGTGAGCACTAAGCTGGCGGATGAGCGCCCGTAGCTCAGCTGGATAGAGCGCCACCCTCCGGAGGTGGAAGTCACAGGTTCGAATCCTGTCGGGCGCGTCTTTGGGGCTACGCGGCAGCTGCGGCCGCATAGACGGCACCGACCAGCGCCGAGCGGAGCAGGGCCCGCAGCTGGGGGCGCTCCAGACCACCTCGCTCCAGCTGGCGCAGCACCGCCCCCTCGACGAAGAAGGTCCAACCCTGCACCGCCGCCTCAAGGGCGGGCGTGCGCTCGGTGCTGACCGGCGCCTCCCGCCAACCGGCGAGTCCGCTCAGCATCGTCTCCATCTGCTCGGTGCGGGCGGCATCGAGGGCCGCAGAGATCTCCGGGTCACCGCCGCCACCGCGCCTGAATATCGCCCTGTAGGCGGAGGCGTGCTCCTCGACGTAGTCGAGGAAGGCATCGAGGCCCACCTCGAGCTGGGTCGCCGGGTCGAGCTTCGGATCGGGCCGCATGCGATCGGCCAGTTCCTGCTGCCCGCGCGCCAGGGCGGCGAGCACGAAGTCCTTCTTGGTCGGGAAGTAGTGATACAGCAACCCCTTCGAGACCCCGGCCGCCTCGGCGATCTCCTCGATCGAGACTTCGTCGTGACCGCGGCGACCGAAGAGCTCAAGGCCGGTGGCAAGCAGCTGCTCGCGGCGCTGGTCATTTGTCATCCGGGCGCGGAGGGCCGTGGGCACGCGACCAACCTAGTTCTTGTTGACCGCAAGTTCAACAGCTGATATCACTGCCCTACCTATGGGGACACTGCCCAAGACCCTACGGCGCCGACGGCTGCCCGTACTGATCGCGGTGGCGCTGCTCGCCGTCCCGGTTGCGGCGGCCGCAAAGCCGCAGGTGATCACCTTCGGCAACATCGTCCTCACCGCCGATGGTGGCTTCTCCCCGACGAGCCTGCCAAAGCACGAAAACGCGCCGATCTCGCTGCACGGAGGCGGCAAGGTCTCGACCGTGAACGGCGAATACCCGCCGAAACTGGAAACGCTCAACATCGAATTCGACCGCCATGGATCGGTCGACACGACCGGGCTGGCGGTCTGCAAGGTCGCCAAGCTCGAAGCGAGAACCGTCACCCAGGCCCGCAAGGCCTGCCCGCAGGCGATCGTCGGCAAAGGCTTCGGCCACGCGATCGTCGCCTTCCCGGAAAGCAAACCGATCAACGTCAACTCGCCGATCACGCTCTTCAACGGGCCTCCCAAACACGGCGACCCGACCGTCCTCGCCCACGCCTACACCACCTACCCGGTGCCGGTCGCGCTGATCGTCCCGGTGGTGATCGAACGAATCCACAAGGGCGTCTACGGCTACCGCACCAAAGCGAAGATCCCGGAGATCGCCGGCGGTGCCGGGATCCCGATCTCGGGCCACCTGAAGATCAACCGGAAATGGACGATCGGCGGCAAGCTCCACTCCTTCGTCAACGCGCGCTGTGAAACGGGGCACCTCCAGGCCCGCGTCGAAGCGACCTTCAGCGACAAGTCCTTCCTCAGCGGAGTCTTCATCAGGGCCTGCCAGGTCCGCAGGTGAGTCCCGTGGCGGTGCGCGAGGAGCTGCAAGCGCCCGCCGAGAACGCGCTTTACTCCTTCGTCGCGGCGCTCGGCGCCGGCGACGTGCGCGGCGCCGCCGCCTGCTTCACTCGCGAGGGATGCCTGATAACGCCCGACGGAACCGCGGTCCACGGACGCCCGGAGATCGCCGCGATCCTCGCCCAGCTGGCCGCGCGTCGCACCGAGATCGCGGTCGAGCAGCTCGTCGTGCGCCGAGCCGGCGATGTCGCCGTGGCCAGTGGCCGCCTGGTGCTGCGCTCCGATGGCCCCGCGGGTGCCCGGGTCGGGCAGGCCTGCATGCCCTCCGTCGCCCTGCAGATGATCGAGGGCCGCTGGAAGATCGCGATCCTCGAGCCCTGGGCACACGTCAGCGCGCCGGTCTGAGAATTGGCTCTAGAAAGCCAATTTCGGCCGGTTTGTGCCTGAGAATTACAAGGAGTTCGATGGAGATTCGAGGAGTTCGGTGGAGTTGGGGACATATTTCGGGACACGTCCGTCCAGCGCCTCGCGACTCCTATTCGCGGTTGACAGTCAAGGCCCCCGGATCGTCATAGCGGCTCGGAGGCCAGTCGGCGGCGCGCAGCTCCTCCTCGTCTCGCTCTTGCAGCGGCAGCTCTTTGGGATCGACGGCGACCCTTGCCCAGTAGGCCGCAAGCTTGACCTTGAGGTGACGACGCGCCTCTGACTGGAGTTGGGCGACGCGGCGTGGTGGCTCGGCGAGCAGCTCGTCGGAGACGAGGCTGGGGCGAAAGAGGCAGGCCACTGACTCCTCCTCGAGGAACCCCGACAACGGCGGCAGGTACATGTAGGGATGGAGCGTGTCGCGGCTGCGAAGCAGCTTCACGCTGTCTGCGACGCCGCCGGCCTGCTCGGCGACGGCGGCCAGCGGAAGCACAGGGACGAGCACGCGGAAGGGATGGGCCGTCTGTCCTCGTCGCGTTGCTCGGCCATATCGCAGGTCGGCGTCGTCAGAAGCCCGTAGGCGAAGGCGACCTCACCGACGAAGTGCTTGCCGTCCTCAGTCCGGTAGAGCGTCGTCGGCTGATCGCCGAACGGGATAGCCTCGAAGAGGTCGCCGGCAAACAGCGTCATCGACCAAGGTCGCGTCCAGTGCTGCTCGTCGTGTGGCCGATGCTCTCCGGGTCCCATCGCTCGCTGCCCTTCACGGGCCTCGAACCCTACGGCCGGAAGATGACGGCTCTCAGTCGATCGGGCGGACGCGCGTCACCGGGACAACGTCGTTGTCCTCGCGCAGCGGCGCGAAGCCGCTGAACATCTGCGCGCGCATCGCCTCCACGTCCTCTGCCCGGAAGCGCCGGACTCCGCTTGGGAGCCGGACGGCTTGCAGAAGACCGCGCTCCTCCCAGCGGCGGACCGTGTTCTCGTGGACCCCCAGTGCCCGGGCGGCCTGTCGGACCTGTATCAACTGCGCCATGTGGCCAGAGTAGCGAAAAGAGCGAAAATGTCAATGCAGGTGAGATGGTGGACTTGTTGTCATCGAGGTGCGCTGAGCGCGCCTTCACGAAGATCTGATCGCCAGCTCACCCGGCCATACGTAGATCGCCGTCGAAGAGGACGCGGGCATGACCCCGCCGGATGGGCAAGAATTACCCCTCGCCGTCTGCAGGGAGGAACGGTCCGTGCTTGGCCTCCAGAGCCGCAATCTCCTCCTCGGTAGCCTCGTGCTCCTCCTCGCCGAGCATGGCCTTCCAGGAGGTGTCGCGCGTAATCACGAACTCGTTGGCATTGCGCTCTTCAGTGATGACGAACTCACCCTCCAGAGCGCCGCTGACCTTGTGTGCGCAGCGCCACCTCAGCGCTAACACGGCTGCCGAGAGGTCGGAGGATCGAAGCACGCGAAGTGGCGGGGACCCAATGACGAGGTTTCGGCGCTCCCCCGGCATAGGGAGATCGGTCCCGGGCTGGTCAGGGTGGTCTGCCGTCAACTGGGAGTTCCCGCTCCTCAACCCAAACTGATGCAAAGAAGTACCCCCAGCCAGACATAAGTCGAACCGCGTAGCGCGGGTCTCCGCCGAGCCGGTCGCGCTGCCGTGTAGCCGACGCTCCTTGGGAGGCGGCACAAATGCGCTACTATTGCGCTCGTGTCTTCACCTGCATTTGCCAAGGAGGCCGCTTTCGTCCATGACGAGGCCCATCTCAGCTCCGAGGACATCGCCGCGGCCACCGGAGCCGCGCCGAGCACCGCACGGGCCTGGGTGGCACTGAAGCGCATTCCCTCGGGAAAGCGCGCGCAGCGGATCGCCGAGCTCTCATCGATCAGCGAGCGACTGCTGCGGGTGATGGACCCCGAATACATCCCGGTCTGGATGAACAAGCCGGTCCCTGCGCTCGACGACAGAAAGCCGATCGAGCTGATCTCCAGCGGCGAGTACCTGCGCGTGGCGCGGATCGTCTCCGCGCTCGAGGAACCGGTCGCGACCTGAGCCTTGGCGCTCGACGTCGACCGCATCGACGTCGATGGCATCTGGTACCGCCATCTCCCCCACCGCGGCTCGGTCTGGGGGCGCTCGGAGCCGCCGCCGGACGGGCGCTGGCAGCGCGGCTCTGCGGTCGCCGGCTTCTACCTCGCCGACTCCCGCGAGACAGCGTGGGCTGAGTGGTACCGGCAGATCGACGAGCTGGCGCTGCGGTCCGCCGACCAACTGCCCCGCGACCTATGGCGCTTCGAGGTAGGGGTGAATGGAATCGCCGACCTGCGGAGCGAATCCCAGCTTGCGCGGGTCGGCCTCGCGGTACCACTGCCACGCCGCCACGGATGGCCGGCCTTTCAAAAAGTCGGCGAGCAGCTCCACTCCGAGGGGTGGAAGGGCGTGCGAACCGCCGGCGCAACGAGACCGGGAAGCGGCGAGATCCTCTGCCTCTTCCGTGAAGAGGAGAAGCTTGACGGCGTGAGGCCCATCCCACCGCCCACCATCCAGCGAAATCCGCCACCCCGGCCCGCTGCCTGAGCATTAATGGCGCAAGCCCGCCGGTCCGTCTTCTCTCCCGCATGGTTCGACCACCGGCAAAGACGCTGCCGACTAGTACCCCAAGCGGAACAAAAGGTCCGATCTCGCTTGCCGCGGCAGCGCTATCGCGGCAATCGTCAGCCTTCTCAGGGAGCTTCGGCTGCAGATTTAAATTCTGATTCGACCCGACCGGTTGCGTCGTAGATTTCGTCCTGCTTCGACAATTCGATTTTCGACACCGGACCGAAATCGAGGAAGTCCATGGCCAAGTCGGTGGTGGTGGATCCTTCCTCTCCCTCCACCGAGCTGACGATGATGACCGTCATCCGCCGCACCCGGCTTTGGGCATGGACCCAGACTTCGACCTGCGGCGGCGAAACCTGCACTTCGACCCCAAACACCTTCTTCTCGGAAACTGGCAGTGCCATCGACGATTGATCGCGCGCGCCGTCGAGCGCCCGCACGAGAGGCCGCCCGAGTCGACCAGGTAGCGCAGATCGAGGAAGGAGCCGATCGAGATATGAAGGGTCTTGGCAACCAGCGCCTGATCGACGGCGTCCGCACCGCTCAGCGAGCGCTCGCGCAGGGTTCCCCTGAGCATCCACAGCAGCACGTGGGTATCGGCAACGACGCTGGCCACAAGACAGGTTCTACTTGGCCTTGCCGAGCAGCGCGGGCGAGCGCTAGGGTGCCCGCCGTGAGCGGCGAGCACGAGACCGGCGGCGCGGCGCCCGGCAACGACAGAGTGCCGCGCGGCGCAATCGCGGTGGTGATCGTCGGCCTGATCGCGACCCTCGCCGCGGCACTGCTCGCCGATGAAAACCTGAGCGGCGAAGCGGCCGCCCTGGAATGGGTGCAGGAACGGCCGATCCCCGATTCACAGGCGGTCGATGTCCCCGGCGCTTCGGGGCAGCAGATGCAGCTCAGCGGCGGCCACCTGCGGGCGACCGGGGTCAACGTCAGCGGCTACTCGCTGTTCAGCGCCGGCATGGCCCTGCGCTTCGACGCCGGGGCCCCGATCGGCGGCGCCCGGATCCTCTGCACGCAGCGCGCCCTGGGCGGCGCCGAAGTCGCGCAGACCCCCGGCCTGCGCGCCTCCTATCCGCGCTCCAGCGAAGGCGGCAAGCTGGCCACCCAGGAACTGCCCCAATCGGGCATCGAGGTCGAATTCAGCTCGCACGGGACCTATGCGGCCGAAGTGAAGCTCGAAAACCTCCCCGCAACGGCGGCGAATGAGCCGGGCATCAACCTCGAATGGCCCTCCTTCCGGATCGGGGTCGAGCGCTGGCGCTGGTTCCTGCCGCCCGGCCCCCCGAAGGTCGCCCTGGCGCTGCCCTTCCTCAGCGTCTGGCGGACCCAGAAGATCCCGGCGGTGAAGATCTCCTGTCAGCTGGAAACGAGCGCCGGCAAGGCGAGCGTGCAGACGGCCGCCGCCTTCAAAAAGCTCTCCGAACCGATCGCCGAATAGCGCTCTCCCATCAGGGGGCGAGGAGCAGCTCCGGGCCCTCGGCGATCCCCTTGCCGACCTTGTTCAGCTTCGGGTTGGCCGGGGCGCTTGACATGCGGCGCGCCTCCAGCGGCCCACACATCGCGACCGCCTCCCCCGTCTCGAGGTCGGGCCGCAGCCAGGCGGCCTCGGCCTCGGGGCCCGGCAGGATCACCGGCATCCGGTCGTGGACCTTGGCGACCAGCTCGTTGGGGGTCGTGGTGATGATCGTCGTGCTGTAGAGCCAACCATCATCGGCACCGCGCTCCTCGGGGTCCCCCCACTCCTTGCGGGTGCAGATCCCGGCGAAGGCGAAGGGCTCGCCGTGATCGACGGTGAAGCGCCACGGCTGGCGCGGTTGCTTGGGGTCCTCGGCCCGCATCCACTCATAAAAGCCGTCGGCGAGGATCAGGCAGCGGTGGCGGAACTTGCCGACCAGCGGTCCGTAGGCGCGACTGGTGGCGAGGTTCTCGGCTTTGGCGTTGATCATCCGGTAGCCGACCTTTAAGTCCTTGGCCCAGCGCGGGACGAGGCCCCAGCGCATCAGCCGGGCCTCGCGCTCGCCACGGGCGGCCTCATCGGGATCGGGCGAGGAGCGCACCGTGAGGATCTCCTGGGTCGGGGCGACGTTGAAGCGCCCCAGGGCGCCCGCCACCGCCTTTGCCCGCTCGCGCGAGGGCGGCGGCGGCGCACCGGCGGCGCCCCGCTCAAGCGCCCGCTCGAGCTCGACCTGGAAGCGGTCGGCGATCTTCTTCGTGTCCTTGGTGGTGACGGTGAAGCGCCCACACATCAGGGTCTTGCCTCCGGATTGTCGCGGTACCACTCAAGCGTACGGCGCAGGCCATCGCGCAACTCGACCCGCGGGCGCCAGCCGCTCAGCTGACGCAGCTTCCGCGAGTCGACGTACTGGCGGTCGATCTCCCCCGCCGGATTGCCGGAACCGAGGTATTCGGGGCTGATCGCCCGGTTGCTGACGGTGGCGATCGTCTCCAGCACCTCGGCGACCGAGTGGGGCCGCTCGCCGCCGGCGTTAAAGGCCTCTCCCGCGGCGGGCCCGCCGGCCCCGACCGCGCTCTCCACCGCCAGGTAGGCGGCGACGGCGTCGCTGACGAAGAGGAAATCGCGCTCGGGGGTACCGTCGGAGCGAATCGCCGGTCGGCGGCCCTCGAGCACGGCGATGATCGCCTCCGGGATCAGGCGCGAGAAGTTGAGATCACCGCCGCCATAGACGTTGGCCAGCCTGGTCACCGCGACCGGCAGGCGAAATGCGGGCCAGTAGCTGAGCGCGATCGCCTCGGCCGCCGCCTTGCTGGCCTCATAGGGCGAGGCGGGGCGCAGCTGCATCTCCTCGCGATAGGGCAGCTCCGCGCGCGGCCCGTAGGCCTTATCGGAGGAGGCAACGATCACCGCCGGGACATCGGCGGCGCGGCAGGCCTCGAGCAGGATCCAGGTGCCGGCGACGTTGGCCTCAAAGGTCGCCGCCGGGCGCTGCATCGCCGGCCCGACGAGGGTCTGGGCGCCGAGGTGAAAGACGACGTCAAACTCGCCCGCCTCAAGCAGCGCCCCAACGGCGAGGGGATCCCGCGGTTGGGCGTCGGCGAGCTCGACATCATCTGCGATCCCCTGCAGGGCGAGCCCCGAGAGCGCCGGGGAGCGGGGGTCGAGCACAGTGACTGTGTCGCCGCGCTCGAGCAGCGCCCGCGCCAGGTTGGAGGCGATGAAGCCGTGGCCGCCGGTGATCAAGGAGCGCTTCACGGCCGCCGCGCCCCGCTCTCCTCAAGGACCGGCCAGGGGGCCTCGCCGCGGGCCCAGAGGTCGTTGAGGACGACGGCGTCCTTGTAGGTGTCCATGCAGTCCCAGAACCCCTGATGGCGGTGCGCCCGCAGGCGGCCCTCGGCCGCCAGGCGCGCCAGCGGGGCGCGCTCGAGCACGCTGTCGGGCTCCAGGTAGGCGAGCGCCGCGGGCTCAAAGCAAAAGAAGCCGCCGTTTACCCAGTGCTCGCTGCGCGGCTTCTCGAAGAATCCCGCGACCCGCCCCTCCCCATCGAGCTCGGCGACCCCCCACTGCAGGTGCGGTCGCACGACCGTCATCGTCGCCGGCTGGCCGTGGTTCTCGTGGAAGTTGAGCAGCGCCCCGAGGTCGATGTCGGCGAGACCGTCGGCGTAGGTCAAACAGAAGCGCCCCTCGGCGAGCCGCTCGGCGAGCCGCGCCACCCTCCCCCCCGTCGGCGTGTCCTCGCCGGTCGCGATGCACTCGACCGCGATCCCCGCGGGCCAGGGCTCGGCCGCCGCGAACTGCTCAACCATCTCGCCCAGATAGCCGGTCGCCAGGAGGAAGCGCTCGAAGCCCTGCGCTGCGTAGATGCCGATCACGTGCCAGAGGATCGGCCGGCCGCCGATCTCGACCAGCGCCTTGGGCAGCGACTCGGTGCGCTCGCGCAACCGCGTCCCGCGGCCCCCGCAGAGAATCACCACCGGCGGTCTCATCGCTCGCCGAACCCAGCGCCTGCAGGAGGGGTCAAATCGAGGCTCGGGCGCTAGCCGCCCGCCACCGCGGGCAGGATCGTCACCTCATCGCCCTCGCTGATCGCCGTCTCGAGGCCCTGCTGGAAGCGGATGTCCTCACCGCTGACGTAGACGTTGACGAAGCGCCGCAGGTCCCCGTCCTGGGTGATGCGATCGCGCAGCTCCCCGTAGGCCGCAAAGACGGCGTCGAGCACCTCGCCGACCGTCTGCCCCTCAACCTCGACCTCGCCCGCCCCGCCGGTCGCGGCCCGCAGCTGGGTCGGGATCTTCACGGTGACCGCCATCAGACCGCTACCTCCTGGGAGTGAAGCTGGGACTCAAAGCTCTCCAGATCGGGGTCGATCTCGAGCATCTGGAACTTATCGCGAGTCGCGTCTAGGGTCTTCAGCCCCTCGCCGGTCAGATAGACGACGACCCGCTCGCCGGCGCCGATTTCGCCGCGCTCGGCGAGCTTTCGCAGGGCCCCGACGGTGACCCCGCCGGCGGTCTCGGTGAAGATCCCGGTGGTCTCGGCGAGCAGCCGGATGGCGTCGCGGATCTCCTGATCATCGACGGCGTCGATGCGCCCATCGGTCTGGCGCGCGTGCTCGAGGGCGTAGGGGCCATCGGCGGGGTCCCCGATCGCGAGGCTCTTGGCGATCGTCTCGGGCCTCTGGGGCTTGCAGGTCTCCCAGCCTTCGGCGAAGGCGGTGGCTACCGGGCTGCAGCCGAGCGCCTGGGCCCCGTTGAAGACCGGCTGGCGGCCCTCGACCAGACCGATGTCGAGCCACTCCTGAAAGCCGCGGCCGAGCTTCGTGAAAAGCGAGCCCGAGGCGATCGGGCAGATCACCCGGTCGGGCAGCTCCCAACCGAGCTGCTCGACCGTCTCATAGGCGAGGGTCTTTGAGCCCTCGGCGTAGTAGGGGCGCAGGTTGACGTTGACGAAGGCCCAGGGTCGCGTGTCGGCGAGCTCGGTGCAGAGGCGGTTGACGTCGTCGTAGTTGCCGCGCACGCCGATCAGATTGGTCCCGTAGACGGCGGTGGCGAGCAGCTTTTGCTCCTCGAGGTTGGCGGGCACGAAGACGTAGGAGTCAAGGCCCGCCGCCGCGGCGTGGGCGGCGACCGCGTTGGCGAGGTTGCCGGTCGAGGCACAGGCGACCGTCTCATAGCCGAGCTCGCGCGCCTTGGCGACGGCGACCGCGACGACCCGGTCCTTGAAGGAGTGGGTCGGGTTGGCGGCGTCGTTCTTGATCCAGAGCTCGGCCTCAAGGCCGAGGCGCTCGGCGAGGCGCTCGGCGCGCAGCAGCGGCGTCAGGCCCGGCTCCAGCGGGTCGCCGGGGCGACCCGCGAAGGGCAGGAAGTCGGCGTAGCGCCAGATTCCCTGCGAGCCGGCCTGGATCCGGCGCTTCGCCTCGGCCGGATCCAGCGCGCTGTGATCGTAGGCGACCTCGAGGGGCCCGAAGCAGTTCTCGCAAAAGTAGTGCGCGCCGAGCTCATAGGCCGAACCGCACTCCTTGCATCTGAGGCTATCCAGTGACATCCGATCTTCCTTTGTTCATTAAAAAACCTCCGCCTCCTGTGGGGCAGAGGTCCGATCGGACGTATCCCCACATCTTCCAGGCCTTTCCTGCACGGCCTGCTGGACTTGGCACCTGCGCTCGGAGCGAGCTCCGAGGTGGTTGCCGGGGCTTCACTGGGCCAGTCCCTCCACCCCTCTAGATGTGGCGCTTATGTGGGGGCAATCCTACCAGGGGAGATTTCGTTCAGTCCCAGCGCCGCCGGCCGTTTAACCTGTGGCTATGCCGAGCGACACCGAGACCCTGATTGGCCCGAGCGATGCCGAACCTTCCGAAACCACGGCTGCGACGGTACACCCGGCGCGGCACCGAGCTCGGCAGCGCGGCTCAAGCTGAGCCCGAGACACCCCGGGTCGAGCAGATCGACTCCTCCGGGCTGCGCTGGGTCAACATCGAGCGCCCCGGCGCGCTCGAGCGGGTCTGGCTCGAGGCCAGCTTCGAGTTTCACGCGCTCGACATCGAGGACGTCCTCTCGCGCAACCAGCGGCCGAAGATCGACGTCTATGACGATTACCTGTTCATCGTCCTTCACTTCCCGATCTTCGACCCCGCCGCCGGGCGCCTCGGCACCGGTGAGCTCGACCTATTCGTCGGCCCCGACTACCTGGTGACGATCCCCAACCAGCCGCTGCAGCCGGTCGAGTACCTCTTCGAGCGCTGCCGCGCCAAGGAGGAGCTGCGCGAGGAACTCTTCTCGCGCGGCGCCGGCTATCTGCTCTACCGGCTCGTCGATGACAGCTTTGACTACTGCTTCCCGATGCTGCGCAAGATCGGCAACAAGCTCGACTCCCTCGAGGACGAGATCTTCGAGGGCCGCGCCGAGGAGGTCGTGCGCGACATCTCCAACGTCAAGCAGGAGATCATCAACTTCCGCAAGGTGATCCGCCCCCAGCGCCCGGTGCTGCGCGACCTGGAGAAAGTCAAGCAGCGCTACCTGGCCCCCGACCTCGACCTCGAGGTCTATTTCGATGACATCGTCGATGCCCACGAGCGGATCTGGGACATGCTGGAGAACTACAAGGAGGTCGCCGAGGCGCTCGAGGAGACCAACGAGTCGGTGATCTCGCACCGCCTAAACGACATCCTGCGCGTCCTCACCTCGATCAGCGTCATCGTCCTGCCGCTGACCCTGATCGCCAGCATCTGGGGGATGAACGTCAGGGTCCCCGGACAGGGCAACCTGACCGACTTCTACGTCGTCCTGGGGGCGATGCTGGTGATCCTGATCGGCACCGTCGCCTACTTCCGCCGCCGCGGCTGGCTTTAGGTCGGGGCCCGGCAAATAGGATGAGGGACCCGTGGCCAATCACCGCATCTGGGCGCCCGAGCGCTTCAAGTACGTGAAGCACACACCGACCGACAGCGACGACGAGTGCATCTTCTGCGCCAAGCTGGCGGAGGCCGATGACCGCGCCAACCTGATCGTCCACCGCGGCGAGCACTGCTTCGTGATCCTCAACCTCTACCCCTACACCAACGGGCACCTGATGGTCGCCCCCAACGAGCACATCGCCCGGTTGCAGGAGCTGGGGGTCGAGACGACCGCCGAGATGATGGCCCTCGCGCAGCGCTCGATGGCGCGGATCGAGGCGGTCTATGAGCCGCACGGCTTCAACGTCGGCCTAAACCAGGGACGCGCCGCCGGGGCGGGCGTCGAGCACCACATCCACCTGCACGTCGTCCCCCGCTGGGGCGGCGACACCAACTTCATGCCGGTTATCGCCGACACAAAAGTGATGCCGCAGACGCTCGAGCAGAGCTATGAGGCGCTGGTGGGGGCATTTTGAGCGAGGCACTGGCCCCGCCGGCGATCTTCAAGGCCTATGACATCCGCGGCCTCTACGGCACCGAGATGGATGAGACGACGGCCCTCGCGATCGGCCGCGCCTTCGCCCGGGTGCTGGCCCGGCTGCGCGGCAAGCAGCCCTCCGAGCTGCGGGTCGGCCTCGGCCGCGACATGCGGCTGAGCGCGCCGGCAATGGCCGCCCAGGTTCGCGATGGGCTGCTGCTCGAGGGTGCCGAGGTCCGCGACGCGGGCATGGTCGCCACCGAGATGCTCTATTACCTGGTCGGCTCGCGCGAGCTCGACGGCGGCGCGATGGTCACCGCCTCACACAACCCCAAGGCCTACACCGGCATCAAGCTGGTCCGCGAGGGGGCCCTGGCGCTCTCGGGTGAGGCCGGGATCGGCGAAGTGCAGCGCGAGATCGAGGCCGGCCTCGGCGAGCACCCTGGCGGCGGGCACGCCGAGCAGGTCGACATCTGGGAAGAGTTCCGGGCCCACGTCCTGGGGCTGATCGACGCCGCCGCGGTGGCGCCGATGAAGGTCGTCCTCGACGGCGGCAACGGGATGGGCGGGCCGATGGTCGGGCCGATCCTCGAGCGGTTGCCGCTGGAGCTGATCGAGATGTACTTCGAGCCAGACGGCGAGTTCCCAGACCACGAACCGAACCCGCTCTTACCCGAGAACCGCGAGCTGATCATCGGCCGCGTGCGCGAGGTGGGCGCCGATCTGGGAATCGCCTGGGACGGCGATGCGGACCGCTGCTTTTTCATCGACGGGGACGGCGAGTTCTGCGACGGCGATTTCATCTGCGCGCTCTTGGCCCGGGCGGCACTGGCGAGGAACCCCGGAGCGACGATCCTCTATGACCCGCGCTCGAGCCGCGCCGTGCCCGACCTGGTCGCCGCCGAGGGCGGCCGGGCCGAGCTCTCGCGCGTCGGGCACGCCTTCTTCAAGGCCCGGATGCGCGAGGAGAACGCCGTCTTTGGCGGCGAGGTCTCCGGTCACTATTACTTCCGCGATTTCTGGAACGCCGACTCGGGCACGATCCCGGCCCTTCTGATGCTGGAGCTGATCTCCCGCGAGGGGCGCAGCCTGGCCGAGCTGATGGCCGACTTCCGGTCGCGCTACTTCATCTCCGGCGAGATCAACTCCGAGGTCACCGACCAGGCGGCAAAGCTGGAGGAGATCGTCGCGCGCTTCGGCGAGGGGGCCGAGATAACCCGGCTTGACGGAGTCTCGATCGACTTCCCCGAGTGGCACTTCAACGTCCGGCCCTCCAACACCGAGCCGCTGCTGCGCCTAAACCTCGAGTCGCTCGTCTCGCGCGAGGATATGGAGGCCAAACGCGATGCGGTGCTGGGCGTGATCCGGGCATGAGGCTGAGCCCCGAGCACGCCCTCGAGCAGGCGGCGCTGGCGGGGATCCACCGGCTGCGGATCCCGACCCCCTTCGCCGTCGGGCGGGTCAACTGCTATCTGCTTAAGGACGAGCCGCTGACGCTGGTCGACACCGGGCCCAACTCGGGCAAGGCGCTCGATGAGCTGGGGGGCCAGCTGCGCGAGCACGGCCACTCGATCGATGACCTCGAGCTGGTGATCATCACCCACCAGCACATCGACCACCTGGGCCTCGTCGAGATCATCGTCGAGCACTCCGGCGCCGAGGTCGCGGCGATCGGCCTTGCCGCCGCACGCCTTGCCAACTTCGATGAGGACGCCGAGGCCGAGGACCGCTTCGCGGTCGAGCTGATGCTCCGAAACGGGATCCCCGAGGAGGTCACCGCCGCCCTGCAGAGCGTCTCGCGCTCCTTCCGCGGCTGGGGCTCACACGTGACGGTCACCAGGCCCCTGGAGGATGGCGAGGCGATCGGCTTCCGCAACCGCACCCTGCAGGCGCTGCACCGACCCGGCCACAGCCCCTCGGACACGATCTTCTGGGATGCGGAGCGCCGCATCCTGTTGGCCGCCGATCACCTGCTCGCCCACATCTCCTCCAACCCGCTGATCTCCCGCCCCCTGGATGGCTCTGACGAGCGCCCCCAGGCCCTCGTCACCTACATCGAGTCGCTGAAGAAGACGCGCGAGATGCCGGCGGAGATCGTCCTCGGCGGGCACGGAGAGCCGATCACCGACCACGTCTCGCTGATCGATGAGCGCTTCGCCCAGCACGAGCGCCGCAAGGAGAAGATCTACCGGCTGATCGCCGAGCGGCCGCGCAGCGGCTATGAGATCGCGCAGGCGATCTGGGGCAACGTCGCCGTCACCCAGGCCTTCCTGACCCTCTCGGAGGTGATCGGCCACGCCGATTTGCTGGTCAACGAGGGCCGCGTCCGCGAAGTGCCCGACGGCGAGGTGATCCGCTATGAGGCGAGCGGGTAGAGCTGCACGATCGGGATCGTGCGACCCGCGGCAGCGGCTTCGCGGCGGTAGTCCGCGTAGGGGGCAAAGACGTTGTCGGCCAGCGCCCAGAGCCGGCGGCGCTCGGCCTCCTCGCTGACAACCGCGGCCCGCATCGGGACACTGCTGAAGCTCACCTCGGGGTGGGTGCGGAGGTTGTGGTACCAGGCGGGGTTCTCGGGCAGGCCCAGCTTCGAGGCGACGATCGTCACCCGCTCGCCGTCGTGGAAGTAGATCACCGCGTTGCGGCGCGGCTCGCCGCTGCGGGCGCCGGTCGTCTCCAAAAGGGCGGTCGGGATCCCGATCCCGAAGCCGAGCCGGCCCCCTGAGATGCCCATCAGCCAGGGATCGAGCTTCCAGACGACGTGGACCGAGAGGAAGCGCCCCAGGCCGGTGTTGGCGAAGGCCGCGTTGGCGCGGGCGAGGAGGCTCGGGCGGCGACGCGGGTCGATGTGCTTCAGCGCTGCGGGCACCCCCCCAGCTTGCCACGCAATAGGCTGGCGCCCCGAAGATCTCCCAACGCAAACCGCGCAAAACCGCCAAGCAGTGGAAGTCCGGCCGACTGGCGATCGACCCCGCCAAGGACACGGCGGAGGCGCGCTTGGACGGCAAGTTCCTGCTCTGGCCTCCGGCCCCGACCTCCGCGCAGAGGAGATCGCGCTGGCGACAAGACCCTGCTCGAAGCCCGAGCGCTCCTTCGGCAAGCTGCAGGGAAGCCCGCGGCGGCCCGTGTTCCACGGTCTCAAGCGAGGTTGCCGCGCCCAGATCTTGATCTGCGCTCCGGCGCTGCTCCTGACCCGCGTCGCCTAGCGCCGGTCCGATGGGACCTGGCGCAACCTGCGCCGCGAGCTCCAGCGCCTGCACCTCGTTGCGCTCGCCGGCCCGGCGGGGAGCGTGGCCCAGAGCACCCCGTTCAGCGAGGCCCGGCCCGAGATCCAGGCTGCGCTTTAGATCAAGCCCGCGCGGCGGATCTCGCGCTCCGGGCCACCCGAGCGGACCGACGGGCTGAGGCAGCGGGACCGGGACGGGTCCTGCCTGCTGATCGGGGAACTCGGGGAGCGTTTCGGTCCTGGCTCGCCGCTAGTTTGCAGCTGCGATGCCCGGCGCGGTCGAGGAATTGAGCGGAATTGATCTCTCGGAGGTCAGAGAAGAGGTCGGGTCGAGGTCGTTTGACCGCGGACGCGCCTACGCTCGCGCCCGGCGGGTCCTCGCCGTCGATTGGGATGCAACTGATCTGACGCTGAGGGGCACGGTCGTCGGCACCGCGCCCTACGTCACGACCGCGTACTTCGTCGAGGCCGACGGGAGCCTCGCCTTCGACGCCGGGGAGTGCACGTGTCCGGTGGGATATGACTGTAAGCACGTCGCCGCGATCGTGATCGCGGTTGCCGAGGGACAGGTCTCCACCCCGGGCGCCCGGAGCGCCGCCCCGCGCCGTCCCGCCTCGCCCGATGCCCCGCTGTGGGAGCAGGCGCTGCGGGAGCTGATCGACGCCCCGGCGCCGACCGGGGAACGTCCGCTCGCCGTCGAGCTCGCCCTGCGCTCGGGACACAGCGGGCCGCAGCTGATGGCGCGGCTGATGCGCCCCGGTGCGCGCGGCGGCTGGGTCAACGGCTCGCTCTCCTGGGGCGGTCTCGACTCCTGGCACGTTCGCGACGGCGAGTTCCGCTCCGACCATCTGGCGCTCGCCCGCGAGCTGCACGCTGTCCACCGCGCCAGCGCGAGCTCCTACTACGGCTACGGCTACAACGGCGAGCGCGCGATCGATCTGGCCGCCTTCGACAGCTCCCAGCTGTGGTCGTTGCTCGACGAGGCGGCGCGGATCGATCTGCGGCTGATCCACGAGCTGCCGGGGCTCGGCGAGCTGTCGCCCTACGAGCGCGGCGAGCTGCTCCTCGACGTGAATCGCGACGGCAAGCGGGGCTCGGTGGCAACCGCGGTGCTCCGCCTCGATGGCGAGGAAGGGGCGGCCGGGCCCGAGCCGCTGCTCTTCCTCGGCGGGGGCGGACACGGCGTCCTCTGCGTCGAGCACGCCGAGGGCGCCGGGGATTCCCATCGAGACGAACCCGACCTCGCGCATCGGCGGCTGCGGCTGGTGCGCCTCGCGAGGCCCGCTCCGCCCCAGCTTCAGCGGCTGGCCCTCGGCGGTGAGCGGCTCGCGATCCCGGCTGGCGAACTCGAGCGGTTCGCGGTCGAGATCTACCCCGGGCTGCGCCAGGTGGCGGCCGTCTCCTCATCCGACGGCTCCTTCACGCCACCCGAGGTCTCCCCACCCGAGCTGGTGCTGCGGGCGAGCTACGGCGCCGGGCACGCGCTCGAGCTCGACTGGTCATGGCTCTACGGGATCGGCTCGCAGACGCGGCAGGTGCCGCTCGGGATCGGCCCGGGAGGCCTCGATTTCCGCGACCGCCGCGCCGAGCGCGCGATCCTCGCTGAGACCGTACTCGCCGGGACCGGCCTCGAGGACCTCGGCCTGCTCGACGCCGCCGGCCGGCCGGCGGAGGCGCCCCCCGTCTCGCTCGCCGGGATCGAAACGATGCGCCTGAGCACCGAGGTGCTGCCGCGGCTTAAGGAACGCGGAGTCGCCATCGAGGTCGCGGGAGAACCCGCCGACTACCACGACGTCGGCGACTCGCTGACGATCGGCGTCTCGACCGCGGCGATCGCCGGCGAGAGCGACTGGTTTGACCTCGGCGTCACGATCGGCGTCGAGGGACGCGAGCTGGCGTTCGCCGAGGTGTTCGTCGCCCTGGCCGCGGGCGAGTCCCACCTGCTGCTCGACGATGGTGCCCATCTCTCACTCGAGGATCCCCGCCTCGAGTCGCTGCGGCAGCTGATCGCCGAGGCGCAGGCGCTCGCCGACTCGCCCTCGGCTTCGCTGCGGATCAGCCGCTACCAGGCGGGGCTCTGGGCCGAGCTCGCCGCGCTCGGCGTCGTCACCGAGCAGGCCGAGGCCTGGCGCCGCCAGGCGGCGGCACTGCTCGAGCTCGACGAGGTCGCCCGCCACGAGCCGCCGGCGGCGCTCGAGGCCGAGCTGCGTCCCTACCAGCGCGACGGGTTCGCCTGGCTGGCCTCGCTGTGGGAGCTGGGGCTCGGCGGCATCCTCGCCGACGACATGGGACTCGGCAAGACGCTGCAGACGCTGGCGATGCTCTGTCACGCTCGCG
>CAWCMK010000007.1:0-74509 GCA_963796705.1 uncultured Solirubrobacterales bacterium | reverse complement strand
GCTGCTCGTCGAACAGTTGGCGCTCCCCTTCGACCAGCTCGGCCGCTTCCTGGCCTGCGAGCCCGAGCAGGTGCTGAGTCTCGCCAGACACCTGAGCGAGGCCGGCTATGCCGACCACGGCCGCACCCTGATGGGTGAGCCGCCCTGGCTCTGGCCGACCTGGCGCGGTTCGCGCCTCTCGGGCCTCGGCTTTCCGGCGGCGCCCCCGCGGATCGGGGCGATGGCGCGAATCCGCGCCGTCAACGAGGTCCGCCTGCTGATCGCCCGCCGCGCACCGCAGGCCCGCTGGCTCTGCGGCCGCAGGATCATCCGCGAGCGGGGCCAGCGTGGAGCTCGCCCCAACGCGGTCGTCGAGATCGATGACGAGCGCCACGCGATCCTCGTGCGGAGCGGCTGCGCCCGCGACCGCGAGAGCGAGCGCCGGGTGGCCGAGGAGCTGATGGCGCGCCATGACGCGCTGATCGTCTTCTGCGCTCGCCGCGCTGGCGGCACCTACCGGCGCCTGAAGGACGAGTACCACTGGCCAAAGCTCGTGATCCGCGAGATCCCACGACCACCGTCCTGGGCTTCGCCGCCGGGGACCGAATCCGCCTCACCCGACGTCTCTGATCCATGAGCCCCGGCGCGCAATCCTCCCCCGGTCGCAGAGCGTCGGCACGATCCGCGGCCGAGGATTCCGCGGCCGCCCGCCACGATGAGGATCTCCTCGCGCCCAGCGAGGCCGCCGAGATCGCGACCCGCAGCGTTCGGACGATTCGCAGGGCCTACAGCGCCGGTCATTTGCGGGCGTTTCGCGATCGCGGCGGCCGCGGGGTTCGGATCCGCTACGCGGATCTGCGCAGCTGGATGCTGGGCGAAGAAATCTCCCCGCCGGCTCGCGGCGGCGAGCTCGCCCCGGCGCCGCAGCGCGCCGCGGCTCCCGCCGAGCGCCACCTGGCGCTGCTCCGCGCCGCCCGTCGCTCAGCCCCGCGGGGCGCTGGCCCGGGCCTCTCCCAGCCGCCGGTTGGGAGCGGCCGCGACCCGCGCCCGCGCGACCAGCCAGTCGGCGCCGAGGTCGATCGCCTCGGCGCCGTGGTAGCGGGCGATGATGTGTGAGTAGTGGCGTTGCAGGGTCTGCACGTCATGACCCGCCCAGCCGGCGAGGTTGTGGAGGTTCATCCCGTGCGGGCCGCTCACCAGGGTCGAGTGCAGGGCCATCGAGATCGCCGTGTGGCGGCAGTCATAGAAGCGCATCCGCGCCAGCTCATTTGGAACGTCATCGAGGCTCGCCGCCAGCTCCCGCGCCGGGCGCCAGACCCGCGCGGTCCAGTTCAGGTAATCACTGCGATCCCAGGCCAGCGGGACCCGTTCGCCTCCCTGCCTCGCCCACAGCGGCCCCTCGGGACCGAGCGCCTGAAAGACGAGTGCCTCATCGGGCTGGGCTCCGTGGCGTTCCTCGAGCGCCGCCCGGTATCTGGAGAGCCTCAGGCTGGCACCCCCCAAGAGCAGCGCCGCCCGCGCCCCGGTCTTCAGGCCGATGCCCAGATCATCGCCGTCTCCGAGCGGCCGCTGCAGCTCGACCGAGCTGCGATGAAGATCGCCCCAGGTGGCCGAGTAGAGCCACTCCGAGGGTCGCGCGGCGATCGTGAAGCCCATCGCCGCGACGAAGGCCACATCGCGCAGCACGCGCAGGTCATCGTGGGCCCCGCGCGCCGCCACCGCCTCGATCAGGCGCTCGAGCCCGTAGGCGTCGGTCGCAAATGCCAATCGCCGCCGCCGTGCCCGCGGCATCTCAAAGAGCCCCGAGAACTCGACCGTCAGGGCGCCGGGATGGCGGCGACGACCCCAGCGCAGCACCGAGCGCAGCGTCTTCAGGATCTCGACGCGGCTGCCGGGCGCGATCCGCGCCGCGATCAGCTCGTCCTGGAAACGGGTGAGGATCGCCGGATCCTGGGAGAGGCGGGCGAGCCTCACGGCGCCGATCCGCGGTCCGATCTGGCGCGCCCAGCAGCGGGCGACCTTCTCCGCGTAGCGCTCAGAGACCTGCGTCCCCCTTCGCCGGCACCACTCTTCAAAGAGCGCCTCCAGGGTCATCCCGGCGGCGGGGTCCCCGCGCAGGATCGAGCCCTCGATCCGCGCCGAGCGAAGCGCCGCCTCGCGGTAGAGCAGCGCCTCATCGAGGGCCCGATCGAGGGAGCCGTGCTGGGCCGCGGTGAAGGCCCGCGAGGCCTGCCTGCTCGCGCCGGCGGCGCCCTGCTCGCGCCAGCGAACCCGGTAGCCGCGCGCCCTGGCGCCGCCCTCGCGCAGCGGGTAGACGCCGGCCGGCAGGCGGGCGCCGCGGTGATCGAGTCGCCGTTTCAGCGGCCGCGCCATGCCTCAAGGACGGGGAGCGCAGCGGGCTGGACCCGCCGTTGTTCCCAAATTGTTCCTCGAGCGTTTTTCTGTAATCGCCGGTACTGGCTTGCTGGAGCCGAAAACCGCGACGCCCCGAGCAGGATTCGAACCTGCGACCTACTCCTTAGGAGGGAGTCGCTCTATCCAGCTGAGCTATCGGGGCAAATGGCCTCACAGAGCCAAATCTTGAATCGAGCATTGCAAAGACAGTTCCGCCGTGTCCATTTTCATGTCCAAGTGGGATCTGTATGCCGGTGGGAAGGGTATCTGCGGCGGCCGAGGAGGCGCGAAGTCCAGGAATCCCGAATCACCGCCGGCAACGGCGGCTGGAGGAGCCGGCGTGCTCCGGTTTCGGACTATGGACCTCTCTGCAGCCACTCGGCCTCGCTCCGGATCTGCTCCTCACTGAACGGCTTCCAATGCTCGTAAACGGCCCAGCCGTGAGCTTCAGATGAGCTTCGACCAAAAGCGCACGTACTCACGCTCGTGACCGATGCCTGCCTCCAGGGCCAGGAGCATTCCTTTGGGAAATTCGCCCTTCTTTATCTCGCGGTGCAGCTCCTCGTAGCCGGCGAGGCGCTCGCGGTGCGACTCGAGCTGGACGGGAGCGACCTGAGAGGGGTCTGCGCCAAGAAAGATCTTCAGAATGCCGAGGTCTCTCAGCTCGACCAGTTCGGCGGTTGGTTCTGCAAGCCAGGCCTTGATGGCTCGGCCCCCGGCATAGGTGATCGCGTAGGTCTTGCGACGCCTCCCGGTCTTCTCGCGCTGCTCTGTGAGCAGGCCATCCTCGGCCAGTTTCGCGGTCTCGGTGTACAGCTGGGCATGCTGTAGCGACCAGAAGTGACCGACCGTCGCTGCAGCGCGGATTTTCAGCTCATACGGGGTGCCAGGTCCGTGCTGAAGGAGTCCGAGAACTATGTAGGAGGTCGGGGTTAGCGAGCGATCGTTCAAGTGGTCTAGGGAGGACGGTGTAGTTCGACCGGTTGGAAAAGTCTAAGGAGAGCCGCAAACCGTGCAGGGTTACGAGATCGCTGAAGGCGTGAGAATCGCCCGAGCCAGACACACGATCGACATGTACGGGAGCCGCAAGGGGCTCCTGGAAAATTCCAAACGGTTTGCGACCCGCACGTCGACAATCGGGCCAACCTCGTAGTCAGGGGACAGAACGGCAAGGAGGTTGTCCGAGACCTCGTAGAACTTTGAACGGCGGTCCCTCCCGCCTCGTCCGCTTCCGTTGGAAGCGTGTGGGGTGCTCGAAGTCCACTCGAAACAGGAGGAACCGCCATGAAGAAGGTACCCGCATCGAAGGTCGCCACGGCGACCGAGAACGCGGAGAGCCCGCTCCCACCGCAGATCCAGGAGGCGCTGGGTGAACTCGTCGGGGCAGCGAAGGAGGGGCTGCTCGCCTTGAGCGTTGGCGTCGGGCTCGGCGTCGTGCACGAGCTGATGGAGGCGGAGGTGACCGAGGTCGTCGGGCCCAAGGGCAAGCACGACCCCGAGCGCACCGCCAAGCGCCATGGCCATGAGGACGGCTCGATGACCCTCGGCGGGCGACGGGTCAAGGTCAGCCGCCCGCGGATGCGCTCAGCCGACGATGAGCGCGAGCTGGCGCTCGGCACCTACGAGCACTTCGCCGACCGCGATCCCCTGACCAGAGCGGTGATGAACCGGATGCTCGCCGGGGTCTCCACCCGCCGCTTCGCCGGCGTCGGGGAGCCGGTCGGAGAGGATGTCGAGGGCGGCGCCTCGGCTACCTCGCGCTCCTCGGTCTCGGAGGCGTTCGTCGAGCGCACCACCACGGCGCTGGAGAAGCTGATGAGCCGCCGTCTCGAGGACGTGCGCCTGGCGGCGATGATGCTCGACGGCCTGGAGATCGCCGAGCGCACGCACGTGGTCTGCCTGGGGATCACCACCGAGGGCGTCAAGATCCCGCTCGGGCTCTGGGAGGGCTCGACCGAGAACGCCACCCTGGCGCGCACGCTGCTCGCCGATCTCATCGACCGCGGCCTTGACCCCGAGCAGGCGATCCTCTTCGTGATCGACGGCGCCAAGGCGCTCGCAAAGGCGATCCGCGAGGTCTTCGGCACCCACGCCCTCATCCATCGCTGCCACCGCCACAAGGAGCGCAACGTCACCGATCTGCTGCCCGAGGCAGACCGTGATGGGGTCCGCGGCCGGATGCGCGCCGCCTGGTCGCTGAGCGACCCCGATCTCGCCCGCCAGCGCCTCGAGTTGCTCGCCGGCGAGCTGGAGCGCTCCTGGCCGGACGCGGGCGGCTCACTACGGGAGGGGATGGAGGAGACGCTGACGCTGATCGGGCTCGGGATCGACGGCAACCTCGCCAAGACGCTCTCCTCGACCAACCCGATTGAGTCGATGATCGAGATCGTCCGCCACACCCAGCGCAACGTGAAGCGCTGGCGCGGGGGCGATATGCGCAAGCGGTGGACCGCCGCCGGCATGCTCGTCGCCGAGCAACAGTTCCGCAAGATCATCGGCTATAGCGACCTCGCCAAGCTCGTGGTCGCGATCGAGCGAGATGCCCTGCACACCACGCAACCGAACACCGACCGTCAGGAGGTGACCGAGGCCGTTACGGTGTGATCGTCAACCCGTGGGGATCGCCGTCGAAATTCCACGGGGATTCGGACATCCTCGACGGCAAGGTCTTCAAGGCCCATCCCGAGGTCAAGGCCGACTGCCCCCGGCGGCACCGCCACCAGAAAGGGCGAGCCTGAGGTCAACGGATCCTCCGTGATCTCGGCGGCCGAAAACCGGTTTCACTGCTCAAGTGGGGCTTTTCTGGCCAGGGTGGACTGATCGCGCGATACTCGCTTTCAGTCACTGTCCACTGGGCCCGAACCTAGAATCGAGACGCTACAGCCGCGCGGCGATGTAGAGGCCGAGCGAGACGACCGGCCCCTTCAGCGCTTCCTCCTGCTGAAGGTCCTGAGGATCATCTTCATTCTGTTCTGCAGCGTTTTCTTCGCTGCCCGGGATGCCAGGAGGTGCCCCGCTCAGCCCCGCACCGAGGACCCAGCGGCCCTTCGCCGCCTGGAATTCGCTGTTGGTGCAATCTCCCGTGGGAGGGTTTTCACACGAGTAGGTGTCGCCGCTCCAAGACGCGGTGACCTTGCTGCCGACCGGGCTCACCGGAGAGCCTTCTTCGAGCACCTTGAGGCGCGCCTGCTTCTCGATGTACCTGGCGGCTTTGCCGGTTCCGGTCTCCCGCAATGCGGTCACCAGCAGCGTGTGCTGGGGAACGAGTCCCGGTGTCAGGCTGCCCCATTCGGCCGAGTAGATGGTCAAGCCAACTGTGCCGAACGGGGTGTGCTGCGTCTTGCTGTGACCATGTTTTTCGTGGCATCCGCCGGAGACTTCCGCGCTCGCAACGGCGCCGCTGGCGTTGCCCCATTCGCAGAGGTGCAGGACCGTCGCGTTCGCTGGGTGCGTACCCGATTTCTTCTGCTTTGTGGCCGTCGCAACAGGCGCGGCCACCACCACAATCAGCGTCAGCGCGGCGGCCACGATCACCGCGGCGGCGAGGATGACTCGCTTTGGAGTCCGCTGGGTGTCGCGGTGCATCGCTTCCCAGCGTACTGCACGCTGCGCCGCTCCCCGCGGGCGTGCGTCAGCTACACCGCTGCTCTCTCGGGCATTTCTCGGGCGACGTTTGGGGAGCGCTCGAGCCGCTACGGGGGCAGCTAAACGTTCGAGCCCAGGTGCGGAAGCCGATCGTCTAGGTGTAAGACCCAGCAACGTTGTTCAGCTCGCGAAGGCGAGCCCCGGGCGACTTGTGACTGAGAGAGCCATGCGGTCTGCGCCAGTTATAGAACTCCAGCCAGCCGGATAGCGCCGCGGTGCGTTGGGCGGAGTCGCGGTAGATGGCCCCGTAGGCCCAGCCGCCGAGCATCGTGCGGATGAAGCGCTCGGCCTTGCCGTTGGTGCGCGGCCGGTAGGGACGGGTGCGGATGTGGCGGACCCCCAAGGCCCGGCAGGCGATGGCATGGGCGATCGAGAGGTAGGCCGGGCCGTTGTCGGTCATCACCCGCTCGACGGTGATGCCGTGGGCTGAGTAGAAGGCGAGGGCGCGCTTCAGGAAGCCGACGGCGGTCCTCCCCTTTTCGTCGCTGAGGACCTCCACGTAGGCGAGACGGGTCGCATCGTCGACGCAGACGTGGACCCGCTCCCAGCCGGCGCCCTTGGCCTGGGAGGTGCGCTTGCCGGTCACCCGGTGACCGGCACCCTTCTCGATCCGCACCAGCTTCTTGACGTCGATGTGGATCAGCTCCCCCGGGTTGGCTCGCTCGTATCGGTTGGGAGGCTCCGGGGGCTCCAGGCGGGCGAGCGTGCCCAGGCCGATCCGCGACAGCACCGCGGAGACCGTGGAACTCGCCATCTCCAGCACCTCGGCGATCTCGGGCCCGGTCATTCGCACCCGACGCAAGGCGGCGATCGCCGCGACGCGGTCCTCGGGGGTGCGGTTTGGCACCGAGCGCGGTGCCGAGCTTCGATCCCAGAGGCCGACCTCTCCTTCGGAGCGGTAGCGCTGGGTCCACTTGCAGGCGGTGCGCTCGCTCACTCCGGCGGCCTCGGCCGCCTCCGCGAGCGACCACCGTTGCTCGGTGACGCGCCTGACCATCGTCAGTCTCCCCTTCGGGCCGAAGGGGGCATTAGCGTGGAGCTTCATCCGGTGTCCTCCTTGTTGCTGGGTGGGTAGACACCCCCAGCCTCCAAGGAGGCCCGGATGAACAACGTTGTTAGGAACTACATCTAGGGAGTGAGGAGGCTGACTATTTGCGCGGCCGGGCGAATGTCGGATATTCGGGTCACGTTCGCGCCCGCGTAGAGCGGTCCAGCATCCAGCAGGCTCGAGGGCCCGTCATCCAAGGCCATTGGCGGGGCCAGGAAGGGAAGTGAGGGCCGCTGGGTCGCGAGCCAGCGCTCCTGGAGCGTTGGTGGCAGGCGCCTCGCAAGCGGCGAGGCGAGCCGGTTGATGAGCCGGATCCAGCCCGGCCCACGCGGCTCGTGGCCCAGCCAGCGGCGGGTCGCGGCGTTTGGGATCACCCTGTGCGGTGCGTTGGCCCATCCCAGCCCGAAGAACTCGGTCAGTACCGTGCCCTCGGCCTCCAGGCAGCGCCGCTTGTAGTCCGGATGCGCGCGGCTCTCCTCGCTGAGGAGGAAGCGAGTGCCCAAAAGCGCGGCGACAGCGCCAGCGTTGAGCGCCTCCTCCACACCCGCTCGCTCAACGATCCCGCCGGCCGCCAGCACCGGGACCTTGACCGCTGCCCGAATCCGCTCGACCAAATCGAGAACCGAGGTTGTGCCACGCACGTGCCCGCCAGCCTCGACACCCTGGGCGATCACCGCATCGGCACCCGCCCCCACAGCGGCTCTTGCTTCCTCGACCGAGCCGCACTGGTGGACCCACGTACCCTCGGCGAGCCTGCGTGGCTTTCCCCAGAAGGTGACGATCACGTCGGCGGCGGCCGCCGCCTGCACATCGCCTGGTCGAAGCAGCGGCAGCACCAGGTTGACCGCGATCGGTCGGTCGGTGAGCCTGCGGGCTGCACCAAGCTCCTCGGTGATCGGCGCGCGGGCACCGCCGATCGTCCCCAGTCCACCGGCCTCCGAGACAGCCGCAGCGAGCTCATGACGGGCCACGGCGCCCATCCCCGCCTGAACGATCGGCACCGGCAACCGACGCAAATCGACCAGCGCTGTCATCTCCGAGCAGCCCCCTTCAATCCGCGAGCTGCCGATCGCACGGTCATCGTTCTGAGATCAGCGGAGGGCTCGACGCCTTTCTTTTCTGAGCCCTCTTTCGCGTGCGATGCGAACCAGCCGGCTTCCTGGAAGTTCGTCGAAGTCATATCACTCACCATCGCGGCAAATGGTTGATCGGGCAACTTCTTGGATACCACGGACCTCGATGACAAACAATATTCCAGGGCAACCCGATCGCCAGGACAGCGCAAGGGCAAAAGCGCGAACACGTTGGACCCGGCCCGAGCACGAACCAAGCGGCTCGACCTGCAACCCAGAGGAGGAGTGCTGGGGCCGCGGCGGAGCTCGCGTCTGCCGGCCGTCCCGACCGCAACTTCGGGTGCCGGAGAGACTTTATGAGAGCGGATCAAATATGGTGTAGTGAGCCAGGGCGCGGGACCGGGCTTGGCACAACGGGAGAACATGAAACGGGAGGGACGGATTTTGAGGCGCGATGAGAGCAGGCGCAGACGGCGTTTGAGCCCGGCGATGGTGGTCGCTCTGATCGCTCTGGCGATTGCCCTAGGCGGCACCGCCTACGCGAAGTTTTCGATCCCCCCGCACTCGATTGGCACCCCCCAGCTGAAGGCCAAGGCCGTGAAAAGCAGCAAAATTGCCAACGGAGCCATCAACGCCACTACGGTCGCCAACGGCACCCTGACCGGAGCTGACATCAATACGGAAGCGCTCGGAGCGGTCCCCAAGGCCGCCGAAGCCAGCAAGGTCGCGGACGCCCAAGAACTTGAAGGGGGCCACTCGGCGTCCTGCCCGGCCGGCACGAAGCTGATCGGTGGCCTCTGCTATGACAGCGCCCCCTCAGGACCCGTCCTTGGCGTCAAGGCGGCGGCCGATGCGTGCGCCGCACGTGGCGGTTTCCTCCCGGCTCCCGGACAGCTGCTGGCCCTGCGCCACCAGATCCCCCTCGGGGACGGCAACGGCTCAAACGCGGAGTTCACCGACACCTACCTTGCAAACGCCGCCACCAAAAGCGAATACTTCACTCAGATCGTCAGCGAAGCCGGTGTCGAAGACGTCAAGCTCGAAAACGAAATCACGCACGAAATCATCGCGAGCTACGACTACATCTGCGTCTACCCGCTGGTTCGCTAGCACCACCGACGACGGGGACCGTCAGTCAGGCCGGGTCCGAGGTCGAGGCTGGAGCCGGGCGGTTCGGCTAGAGACCCAGCCGAAGTCCGAATTGTGAGTGACTCCCCAGAGGAGGGAGGCGCTATCAGCCTGAGTCAGCGGGGTCGGAGGGCTCGTCGTAGAGGCTCTCTGAGGCCAGCTCCTGGGCTCTGCGATTCCAGAGGCGCACCTGCATGAAGATGTCATCGCCGTAGCCGACCAGGGCATCGAGGGATATCAAGGTGAAGCGATCGTTTGAGATCGCTTCCTGATCGACCGTCTCATTATCGAGCTCGGCGGTGGCCGCGACGGCTCCCTGGAGGAGCGGCCGACCCCAAACGAGGGTGACCTCGCCGGCCCGCCCGTTCTCCCCCCGCCAGCGCCCAATAACGTCATCGTTCAGGTCGATCTTCCAGTCAGGGTTCTCCTCGGCCAGGACGTCCGTGAAGTCAGCCTTCGCCCTCACGTCCTCGGGGTCTCCCACCTCGGGCTGAACATAGGACACATGCCCGAAGAGCTCGAGCTCACCCTGGGGCCCACGCGCGCGTGTGCAGCAAGGGACCCAAACGCGCCCGCCCCAGGCCCGCTCGGGGAACCACTCGAGGTCGCCGCTCGCCTCGCTTCCCTCGGGCAGCTCGTGGATTGCGTCGCACGCCTCCCGGAAGGCGGCGCCAAGGGATTCCGCAAAGCGCCCGTGCGGGATCCCCTCCTGTGTGGTGTCGGCAATGAACCGCGGTATCGGCCTCGGGTTCGGCGGCACCCCGTGACCCTATCTGGCGCGTGGCCAGTCCGCCCGCCGAGGACTCAGGCCGGTTCGGGCTCGACCTCGCCCTCGACCGGGCGGCGCGCCCGCAGGAGGACCGCCGCCGCGACCGCGCCCACCAGGCAGCAGGCTGCCCCCAGCTCGAAGGCCACCCGGTATCCGTCGGTGAAAGCCGCGCCGCTCGCCACTCCCGCGGCCAGCTTCGCGTGGGTCTGTGAGGTGGCGATCGTGCTCAGCACCGCCAGGCCGATTGTTCCCCCGGTCAGGCGCGAGGTGTTCAGCACCCCCGAGGCCAACCCGCTTTCCTGCTGGGGCACGCCGCGCACCGCGACGATCGTCGCCGGAACCATCGAGGATCCAGCCCCAAGCGTCGCCAGCACCCCACCGGGCAGCACGTTGCTCGCGTAGGTGCCATCGGCGCTGATTCCCGACAGCAGCAGCAGCCCGGCCCCAGCGGTCAGCATCCCGACGCTCAGCACGCGGCGCACCCCGAAGCGCTCGATCAGCCGTGGCGCCAACGTCGAGGCGGCGGCGATGCTCAGGGTCATCGGCAGGAAGGCGATTCCCGCCTCGAGAGGGTCGTCATGGTGGACCTGCTGCAGGTAGAGCGAGACGAAGAACCACATCGCGAAGATCCCCGCGAAGAGCAGGGCGATGATCAGGTTCGCGGCCCGCAGTGTCGGCATCCGGAAGACCCGCAGCGGGATCAGCGGGTCGCGCGCGAGGCGCCCCTCGACGAGGACGAACAGGGCGAGCATCACCACCCCGGCCAGGAGCGGGCCGAGCACCCCGGGGCTGGCCCAGGAGAGCACGTCGGTGCGGACGATGCCGAAGACGATGGCGCTCAGTCCGCCGCTGATCAGGACCGCCCCGGCAAGGTCAAAGTGCCGCTCCTCGGCGAGCACCTGCTTGCGCGGGATGACCGCCCGCCCGGCGAGGACGACCGCGGCGCCGATCGGGACGTTGATCAGGAAGACCGCCTCCCAGCCGAAACTCTGTGTGAGGACGCCGCCGAGCAGCGCCCCGGCCGAGCCACCGAGCCCGGCCATCGCCCCCCAGATTCCCAGAGCCCGGTTGCGTTCGCGACCCTCGGCGAAGCAGGCGGTGAGAATCGCAAGGCTGGCCGGGGAGATGATCGCCGCGCCGAGGCCCTGGACCGTGCGGGCGACGATCAGCGTCGGTTGGCTGTCGGCGAGGGCGCAGCCCAGCGAGGCGAAGGAGAAGAGCGCCACGCCGACCAGGAACACGCGCCGCCGTCCGATCAGGTCGTTCGCCCGTCCGCCCAGCATCAGGAAGCCGGCGAAGGCGAGCGTGTAGGCGTTGACGACCCATTGCAGCCCCGTCTGCGAGAAGCCGAGCGAGTCGTGGATCCGCGGCAGGGAGACGTTGACGATCGAGATGTCGAGGATGACCATGAACTGGGCCAGGCACACGACGAGGATCAGGACGTCGGAGCTGCGGCGGTCACGGGCGGTGCTCATAGTTCGACGATTACCGTACCAAAGTACGAAGATCGTCGTACTATCATTGGCTGATGAATTTTGTCCATCCGCAGGGTGATGAGATCGAGCTCGCCTCCGTGTTGCACGCACTGAGCGACCCGCAGCGGCTGCGGATCGTCCGCGAACTCGCGGCAAGCGAATCGCCCCGGGCCTGTGGCAGCTTTGCCCTCGAGATCGGCAAGTCGACCCGCACGCACCATTTCCGAGTGCTGCGCGAGGCGGGGATCATCGAACAGAGGCGCGAGGGCACCAGTCGGCTCAGCACGCTGCGTCGCGCCGACCTCGAGCGACGCTTCCCCGGCTTGCTCGACGCGGTGCTGAGTGCCGAGCGGGAGACCGCGGCCTAGCCTGGGATGCAATCCCGCAGATCGGCCGCCGCGCGCTCCGGCGCGTAGATGTTGATGTCAACCCCCGTCGCCAGCTCGAAGCCCGCCTTGACGGTCAATCGCGGGGCGATGTCGACGTGCCACTGAAAGCCCTCACTGCTGCCCCGCGGGGCAGTCCGCACCCAGAGGTTCAGCTCCGGCGGACCATCGAAGCGCGCTGCCAACAAACGCAGCGCCATGGCGATCATCGCCGTGCCCGCCTCATCATCCTCGAAGGCGGGCGCCTCGCGACGCGGCAGCACGCGAAGCTCGAAGGGTGAGCGCGACGCCCAAGGGCAGATCAGCGCCGCCTCGTCATCGATCGCGACCAGCCGCTCCTTGCGCCGCACCTCCTCGACGAGGACGTCACTCAGCAGGCCGCCGCCCGCGGTCCGCTCGCTGTAGGCACCCGCCCGCTCCCGCTCGCGCGCCACCGCTGCCGGCACGAAGGGCAGCGCATAGAGCTGCGCGTGGGTGTGCTCCAGCGAAGCTCCGGCGCTGCCGCCCTCGTTGACGATCAGCTGCACATAGGCCGCCTCGCGGTGGGCGCGCATCCGCTCGCGCCAGGTCTCGATCGCCGCGGCGAAGCGCTCGTCGCCGAGCTCGGACATGGCCGTCAGGTGCTGGGGCGCGTGGATGATCACCTCGTGGGCGCCGCTCGCCGGCCGTGAGGCGAAGAGGTCGGGCTCGCCGGCCCGCCGCGTCGCGAGCAGCGGATCTCCGCCGCTGGCGAAGGCGCCGGCTTCGGCGCTCGTCCCTTCCCGCAAAGCGCCACCCGGCCCACCCGCGGTCGCGCCCCCGTAGCTCTCCTCATCCTCGAGGGCGGGGTAGAGGTTTGGCACGACGCGCGTCATCCAGCCGGGCGTGTCCGGCGGACCGCCGTGCGGCCGCCTTGCGTCGACCTCAGGCGGCGTGCGGTCCTCGTGGCCCTCGCAGAACGGACAGGCCTCGGCCTTGGCCCCACGCTGGGCATCGCCGCCGATGCTGAACTGGTCCGGCCGCTCGGCGCGTCCCGGCGCGAGAATCGTCCGCAGCCCACTCAGCTGGTCGATGCGGATCTCTGGCGCGCGCCGCGAGCTCAGGAGCGGGAGGGGGGAAGGTCGGCCCCGAGGTCAGGGTCCGCCGGCGGTGGGGGAGGAGGCGGCGTCGGCGGCTTGGGCCTCCCCCCGGCCGAGGCGACGAAGGGCTCGATCATGTCCATCGGCAGGGGGAAGACGACCGTCGTGTTCTGATTGCTGCCGATTTCGAGCAGCGTCTGCAGATAGCGCAGCTGCAGCGAGGCCGGGTTGGTGCTGATGATGTCGGCGGCGTCGGTGAGCTTCTGGGCGGCCTGGTACTCGCCCTCTGAGTTGATGATCTTGGCACGTCGCTCGCGCTCGGCCTCGGCCTGGCGCGCGATCGCCCGCTGCATCTGTTCGGGGATCTCGACGTCCTTGATCTCGACCGCCGTCACCTTCACACCCCAGGGCTCGGTCGACTCATCGATGATCTTCTGCAGCTCCTCGTTGAGGCGCTCGCGCTCGGAGAGGAGCTGGTCGAACTCAGCCTTGCCCAGCACGGAGCGCAATGCCGTCTGCGAGATCTGTGAGGTGGCGAGGAGGAAGTTTTCGACCTCTGTGATCGCCTTGCGCGGATCCATCACGCGGAAGTAGGCGACCGCGTTGACGCCGGCGGGGACGTTGTCGCGTGTGATCACCTCCTGAGGTGGGATGTTGAGGGTCACAGTTCGCAGGTCGACCTTGACCATGCGGTCGACCAAAGGGATCAGCAGGATCAGCCCCGGGCCCTTCTGAGCGATCAGGCGTCCGAGGCGAAAGATCACCCCTCGTTCGTACTCGCGCAGGATCCGTACAGAGGAGGCCAGGACGACGAAGAGAATCGCCAGCACCACCACGACCGCAATCAGCCCTGCCATCTAGCGTGTTCCTTCCTCGGTTCCGGTCACGGGCCCCACCATCAACGTCAGTCCGTCAACCGACTCAACCCTGACTCTATCTCCAAGTGGTACCGGTTTCCCGGGATCGACGAGGCGAGCGTGCCAGACCGCCCCCTGAACGAACACCTGGCCCTCGGGGTCGAGGGTGCGTCGAACCTCTGCGATCGCTCCTCTTATCTCCTCGTTGCCGGTGCGGACCGGCTCGTTGCGATACGCGGCGAGCGCTTTGCGGGCCGCGAACAGCACCAGGGCGCCGAGCACCAGGGCGACAGCGACGATCACGGCGACCGGCAGTTCGTGGCCCTCGTCGCGATAGATCAGCCCGGCGCCGATGAGGGCGCCGATGCCGAGGATGCCGAGGACCCCGCTCGGCACGTGCGCCTCGGCGATGAAGAGCACCATCGCGATCAGGAGCAGGAGGACGATCGTCGTGGTCATGGCTACATCATGACCCCAGCGCGTAGCTGCGGACATCGGCTTCGAGATCGGAGCCTTGTGAGTAGGGGCCCCGTTTCAGATAGACAAGTTTTCCGGCGCGGTTGTAGAAGGCGGTGTCGGGAATGCCTGAGGTGACGCCGAGGCTTTCGGCGATGCTCCTGTCGGGGTCGGCATAGCTCGGGTAGGGGACCGGGTCTTCGCCGAGAAAGGCCTTCGCCTCGCCGTTGGAGTCCTGGCTGTCGACGCCGAGGAAGGCGACCCGCTTGCCGTATCGGGCAGAGAGCCCTTGCAGCGTCGGGAACTCATAGCGGCAGTTTCCGCACCAGGAGGCCCAGACGTTGACGATCACCGGGTAGCCGCGCAGCGCAGCGATCCTCCTTTCAAAGGCGCTGGTTCCGCCCCCCAGCAGATCGTCCGCCTCGCGGTGCAGAGCCGCGAGCGGCGGCGGCGAGCCGGCCAGCGCCGCGGCGTAGTCGGGGTGTCTGCCCTGCTCGCCTTCGCTTGAGCCGCCACAGCCCCCCAGCCCCGCGGCGAGCACGGCCAGCGCCGCCAGGGCGATTTTTCGGCTTTGCCCCATCCTCGGCACGGGATGACTACAATACGTAGCTCGTTCGGTCCGCTCTGTGATTTTGCGGGCCTTCTGGGAGCGCCGCGAGACAGCGAACTCTCGGCCCCCCTCACCGACTGTTTCCCCCGCCGGGCGCAGGAGAGCGCGCGCCGGGGGGCCGGAATCACAAGCCGCGATGGCCAAAACCAGCGAAGTTGCCGCGCAGGCGGCAGTTCCTTCAGATGCCGACATCGAGCGGGCGGCGGAGTTTGCCCGCGAGCCGTTCCTGCTCGACGGCGAGGGCCCTGAGGCGCTGGCGCTCGGCACGGCCCGCCGCCGCGCGCTCGACGCCGCCCTGGCCGAGATCGATGAGGGAGCTGAGTACCCGTCGATTCAGTGGCGCCGCGACTTCTCACTGCTGCTCGGGCTCGAGCGGCTCTTGGCCGATGAACCACCGCAGTTGCGCGACGGTGCGGAGCTGAACCCCCACCAGGTCGACGCGCTCTCGGGAACGCTTGCCGAGCTGATGACCGAGCAGCAGACAGCGGCCGAGAACGGCACTCCGCCAACCGCCGAAGGCGAGCTGCCCGAGGCCTCCGAGAACGGCGAGGTCGACGAGGAGGCGCTGGCGGGCGAGGAGCTGGCCCCCGATGAGGAGCCCCGCGACTGGGAGGAGTCGGGGGCCGGGAACGAGGATGAGGAGACGGTTGAGGTCGCTCCCGAGGACCCTGGAGCCGAGCGCCGCTTCTGGTTCGAGCACGCGACCGGGGCCGGTAAGACGGTCGCCGCGGTCGGCTTCATCGAGGCATCGCGGACCGGTGGCGTCCTGATCCTCACCCACCGCCGCAACCTCGTCGACCAGTTCATCGGCGAGATTTCAGACCGCGGCTACAAGGAGCGGCTGCGGCCGCCGCTGCTCGACGGGCGCGACGATCCCGACGGGCCGGTGACGGTGGAGACCTACCAGTGGTTCGTCCGCAACCACAAGCGCGTCTCGGACGCCTACTCGATTGTGATCTGCGACGAGGCCCATACGGCGCTCGGCGAGAAGACCAGCGCCTGCATTCGCGCCTGGCCCGGCCCCGTCTTCATCGGGATGACCGCCACCGGGGCGCTGATCGCCCGCCACGTGGCCGACCTGTTCCCGACCCAGACCTCGCGCTTCGACCTCGCTCAGGCGGCGCGACGCGGGGTGATCGCGCCGCTGCGCTGCCTGCGCATCCCCCCGGGGCCGGGAGTGCGGACGATCGCCAAGGTGCCGCTGCGCAAAGGCGAGGTCGACCAGGACTTCGACCAGGAGGAGCTGGCCGCGCTGCTCGACCAGGCGCCCTTCAACGTCGCCATCGCCGACCTCTACAGGACGCGTTTCGACGGGGTCCCGGGCGTCCTCTACACGGCCGGGGTGGAGCACGCGAAGAACGTCGCCAAGGCCTTTCAGGACGCCGGCATCAACGCCCGCGCCGTCTCCGGCGAGACCCCCAAGCGTGAGCTGGCCGAGATCCTCGCCGCCTTCGAGCGCGGCGAGGTCGACGTGCTCTGCAACGCGATGCTTCTGGCGGAGGGGTGGAACAGCCCCCGAGCGACGATCTGTATGCACCTGGCGCCAACAGCCTCACGGCGCGTCTACCAGCAGCGGGTGGGGCGGGTCACGCGCCGCGCCCCGGGTAAGGAGGCCGGCCTGGTGATCGACTTTGTCCACCCGGCGACGACCCACGATGAGACGATCGTCACCCTGCACAGCCTGCTCGACCGCGAGGTCTATCGGGGCGGGGCGATCGTCGTCGGCCCGGTGCGACGCTCGCGGGGGCGAAGGGTGCGGGTCGAGCGGCGGATCGTCCCGGTATCTGACTCCGAGGAGAGCCGCATGCAGGTTCTCGAACGGGAGATCTGGCGGATCGCGGTCGAGAACCTCGACTATCCCGAGCAGCACGCCTGGGCCGCGCTGGCCGGGGCACGCGTCAACCCGCAGGGCTGGCGGCGGGCACGGGCGATGCTGCAGGGCGAGCGGACCAAGGAGCTGCGACGGCGCTTCCTGCTGACCTGCGTGCAGCGCAACCGCAACTCCCAGCTACGGCTCAAAGCCCTGACCGAGATCGCCGATCTCAGGGACGCGGAGGCCTTCGATGATGCGATCGAAATCGTCGGCGCCTGGAGCCGCGACGACAAGCGCGCGGGAACCAAGACCCTGCTGCAGGCGCTGGTTGATAAGCGCATCGGCCGCCGCGACCAGGCCCAGGCCTGGGTTTGGCGACTCGCCTCCTACACCCGCGAGCTGCACGAAGAGTATGCGGTGCAGCGCTGGCCCGAGACCAAGCGGTTGCTGGGCCTGCTGGTCAACTCCTCAGGACGGGCGCACGGGCGCAATGCGCGGCGTCTGGTGCACGCGGCCCGCAAACAGGACCGGCGACTGGCGGTGGCCCTGCTGGCGGCCGCGGTTTCCCACACACCCGAGGGCGAAGAGGTGCTCCGCGGGGCGCGGATGCGGATGGCGAGGAAACCCTCGGCGATCGCACGCGAGCTTCTGCGCAACTTCCCCAAGGGCGGCAAGCGGCGCCGCAAGCGGAGCCGCAAGCAGAGGGGCGGAAAGGATGTCGAGGGGGTCGCGGAGGCGGCGAACGGCGATCTGGCGCAGCTCGAGGACGCGGAGGGACCCGACGGTGCCCCAGCAGGCGAGGACTCGGAGACGGCCGGCGGGGAGTCGGATCGGGCCTCAGAGCCGGAGGCTGACCTCGCCGGCGCCGAGGGCGATGGGCTCGCCGCCGGCGAGCAGGACGATGAGTCTGCCGGTCTCGTCGACGCCGTCGGCGACTCCTGAGCCGCCCTCCCAGGAGATCTGGCGGCCGCAGAGGGCATCTCGCGCCCGCCACTCATCGAGAATCGCCTCCCCCTCGGCGATCACCCAGCGATCGAGTGCGGCGTCGAGTTCTCGCCGCGCCGTCTCGCGGATCGCCGACCCCTGAAGGGAGAGCGAGGTCGCACTCTGGCGCAGCTGCGGTGGGAACTCCTGCGGCGCGATCGCCAGATTTAGCCCGACGCCGATCACCGCCCAGCCCTCCTGAGGCCGCGCCTCGATCAGGACCCCGGCCAGCTTGCGCCCCGCGACCCAGATGTCATTCGGCCACTTGATCGCGCACTCGAGACCCTCTTGGAGGGACTCGGCGGCCTCACACACGGCGATCGGCACAGCCAACGGCAGCAGCAGATGGCGCTCATCGAGGGGCGTCACGATCGCCGAATAGAGCAGCGCCTTACCCCTGGGAGCCGTCCAGGTGCGACCCAGGCGCCCGCGTCCTGCGCTCTGCTCCTCGGCGGTCACCACGGTGCCGTGCGATGCGCCCGCTTCGGCCAGCTCCCGGGCGCGGTTGTTCGTCGAATCCGTCAGGCGGAGGTGCCTGTGGGGCGCTCCGAACCCGGTGCCGATCATCGTCGCGCGCCGAGATTCGGGTCCATGGCGCGATCAATTCGCTGCATCGGTGAGGAGGGCGGACACCAGGCCCTCGAGGTCGTGGCGTTCGGCCTCGAGGGCGACCTCGAGACCCGCCTCTCGCACGGCCGCGCTGGTCATCGGTCCGATCGAGACGATGCGCGCGGCCCGCGGGAAACGCTCGCCAAGCGCCTCGGTCAGGTTGCGCACCGTCGAGGAGGAGGTGAAGGTGACGTAGTCGGCTTCCAGCGCCGCCTCGATCGCCGCCCCATCAGGCTGCTCGCGGACCGTCTCATACAGAGCCACGATGTCGACCTCGGCACCGCGCTCGCGCAGCCAGTCGGGAAGCGTGTCGCGGGCCTCGGCGGCCCGGGCGAGGAGCACTCGCATGCCCCCTAGCTCGATCTCAGCGAGGGCTTCGATCAGGCCCTCGGCGATGAAGCGCTCGGCCACCACGTCGGCGATGACTCCGTGGCGGCCGAGCTCCCGGGCGCTGGCCGGGCCGATCGCGGCGACTCTCGCGGCGGCGAGGGCGCGCGCATCGCGGCCCGCGCCTGCAAGCGCCTCGAAGAGGAGCGCCACCGCGTTGGGGCTGGTCAGGCAGATGAGCTCGTACTCGTCGAGTGCCTCGAGCATCCTGCGCACCGCCTCGCTGTCGAGGCGGGGCTCGATGCGAATCCCCGGGAGCTCGACCACCGCGGCGCCGAGCGCCCGCAGGGTCGCCGCCAGGTCACTCGCCTGGGCGCGGGCGCGGGTGATGAGGACGCGGCGGCCTTGCAGGGGACGGCGCTCAAACCAGGCAAGGGCCTGGCGACGTCGGACGACCTCACCGAGGACGATCAGCGCCGGAGCGCCCACCCGGGCCCGCTCGACCTCGGCCGCGAGCGTCGCGAGCGTCGCCGTGACCGTGCGCTGGCGCTCGCTGGTGCCGCGCTCGATCGCGGCCGCGGGCTCCCCGGGATCGCGGCCGGCGTCGATCAGCGCCTGCACGTTGGCTCCCAGGTTGCGGATGCCCATGTAGAAGACGAGCGTCCCCGGGAAGCGCGCCAGCGCCTCCCAGTCAAGCGCCGTGCCGGGCTTCGCGGGGTCCTCGTGACCGGTCACAAAGGCAACGGCGGAGGCGTCCTCGCGGTGGGTGAGGGGGATGCCGGCGTAGGCCGGGGCGCCGACGCCGGCCGTGACCCCGGGGACGACCTCGAACTCGACTCCCGCCTCGTGCAGGGCTTCGCCCTCCTCGCCGCCGCGACCGAAGACGAACGGGTCACCGCCCTTGAGTCGCACGACGCTGCGACCGCCGCGAGCCGCCTCGATCAGCCGCGCGGCGATCTCCTCCTGGGGCACCGATGCGGCGCCCGGCTCCTTGCCCACGTAGAGGAGCTCGGCCCCCTCGCGGGCCCCATCGAGCGCCCCGGCTGGGATCAGCCGGTCATGAAGGATCACGTCGGCGCTGGCGATCAGCTCCAGCGAGCGGGCGGTCATCAGCCCGCGGTCGCCGGGACCGGCGCCGACCAAATAGACGATTCCCGGCCGCGCGCTCACGCCATCTGCTCCGCTCGGTCAAGAATCTCGCGGGCCCCCGCACCGAGCAGACGCCTCGCGAGTTCGGCCCCCAGCAGGCTCGGCTCCGTCGAGTCGCCCTCGATCCGGTCGCGGATCCAATCGCCCCCGTCGGGAAGGCCGACGAAGGCCTCGATCCGCATCCGACGGGTGGTCAGGTCGACGGCGCCGCGGACGCCCAGCGGGCTGTTGCAGGTCGCCCGAAGAAGGGCCACCACGGTCCGCTCGGCGGTCACCTCGCGCAGGGCCGGGCCATCGGTCAGCGGCTCGACCGCGGCCAATGCCGCCCCATCATCGGCCCGGGTTTGCAATAGCAGCGCTCCCTGGCCGGCCGCAGGGGTCATCGAGTTAAACGGCAGCCGGAAGGAGACCTCAGCCTCGCGCCCCAGTCTGCGCAGCCCGGCGACGGCCAGCACGATCGCGTCCAGGTCTCCCTGCGAGAGTTCTCGCAGCCTGGTATCGACGTTGCCGTGCAGCTCGCTCACTTCCAGGTCTGGTCGCTCGGCCAACAGCTGGGCGCGGCGCCGCAGGCTGGCGGTCCCGACCCGTGCCCCCTCGGGCACCTGGTCGAGTCCCCCCTCGGCTCCCACCCACGCGTCGGCCGGGTCCTCGCGCGGCGGCACCGAGGCCAGGGTCAGGCCTTCGGTCAGCTCGGCCGGGAGGTCCTTCGCCGAGTGCACGCCGACGTCGGCTTCGCCGGCCAACAGGGCGCGCTCGACCCCGCGCACGAAGCGGCTCTTATCTCCCCGAGCCCCGTCTGAGGAGACCTCGATCAACTCGGCGCCGCCGAGCATTTCGGCCACCTGGCCTGCCTGGGCGAGCGCCAGGGCGCTAGCGCGGCTGGCGATTCGCAGCGCCACGCACAGACCTCAGACCTCTTTGCGGCGAAGCTCGGTGACGCTCGCCCCCGCCTCGCCCTCGGGCCTGGTCTCGCCGTCGAGGCCGAAAAGCTCGCGCAGGGCGCTGACGTAGAGGTAGGCATCCTCGCTGCCGGCCGAGCGCTTGATCCTCAGGGTGGGGTCGTGCAGGAGACGGGAGGCGATCGCTCTGGCCATCGCCCCCAGGCGCTCCCGGTCGGCCTCCGTGAGGTCGCCCTCCCAGCGACCCTCATTCTCGGCCAGCACGCGGCGCGCGATCTCCTCGCCGCGTTCGCGCAGGGCGGCGATCGTCGGTACCACTTCAAGTGAGGCGAGCCAGCCCTCGAATCGGTCGAGCTCGGCGGCGAGGATCGGCTCCGCGCGACGCGCCTCGGCGCCACGGCCGCTGGCGTTGCGCTCGGCGATCTGCTGCACGTCGTCGAGGTCGTGCAGGCTGACTCCGGCGATCTCTCGACAGGCCGGCTCGATGTCGCGTGGGACGGCGATATCGACGAGCAGCAGTGGCCGTCCCTGCCTCGTCAGCATCACCTCGGTCAGCTCGTCGCGCTCGACGATGTGGTGGGGGGAGTTGGTGGCCGAGACGACGATGTCGGCCGCCTGCAGCTGCGCGGGCAGCTCGTCGAATCGCACCGCCTCGCCGTGGAACTGTTGGGCGAGCCCGATCGCCCGGTCGTAATGGCGGTTGGCGACAAAGACGCTGGCGACGCCGCGGGCGACCAGCGCCCGGGCGACCAGCTCGGCGGTCTCCCCGGCGCCCACCACGAGCACCCGCCGCTCGGCCAGGTCGCCCAGGGTTCGCCGCGCCAGCTCGACCGCCACCGAGGGGATCGAGACGCCCTTCTCGCCGATTCGCGTCTCCCCGCGGACGCGACCGCCGGCGGCGAGGGCGCCGCGGAAGAGACGGTTGAGGATCGGTCCCGTCGCCCCCTCCACCAGGGCCAGCTCGTAGGCGCGTTTGACCTGCCCCTGGATCTCGGCCTCGCCGACGACCATCGAGTCGAGTCCCGCGGTGACCCGGAAAAGGTGGTGAGCGGCCTCGCCGCCACGGTGCGAGTAGAGGTGGCCGAGAAGCTCGGTGGGGGGGATCTCCGCCTGGCGGGTGAGGACGCCGAGCGCCGTCGACTCGGCGGCGACCGTGTCGGAGACGATCAGGTAGAGCTCGGTCCGGTTGCAGGTCGAGATCGCCGCCGCCTCGTGGATCCCCTCGGCGGTGTGCAGCTCGCGCAGGGCGCCGAGGGCGCTGCCCTCGGTCAGCGAGAGGCGCTCGCGCAGGTCGAGCGGCGCCGTCTTGTGGGATACCCCGAGGGCGAGCAGCTCGCTCATCGAGTTCCGCCCGCCCGCCCGGCGGCCATCAGGCCTCGCCTCCGCTGCTCTTGGCCGGAGCGGAGGAGACCGATACGGAGTCCTCCTCGCTCCCGGCTTCAGAGGCGATCTCATCGACCTTCGATCGGGTCTCCGCGAAGCTGGCCAGTTCCCGCAGTTCGCGCTCGATGCGGTGCAGGCGGGCGGCCATGATCGCGACGTAGACGACGACCAGCACGAGGAAGACGACATAGGCACCGGCGACGTACTTGCCGGCCTCATGGAGCGGCAGCGCCGGGGCCTCGGCGAGCAATGCCAGCACCTATCTCACCTCCGGGGCGACGCGCGAGCCGCCGCCGGGGAGGGGCGCGTCGAGCGCGCGCCGCAGGCGCTTGACCTGCCCCCTGGCGCTCTTCGCGGTCAGCTCGAACTTGACGAGCGTCACCCAGAGCAGGGCGATCGCGAGGAGGCTGATCAGGAAGGTGAACATCATCGCGCCCGGCAGGCCGCCGTTTGCGGTTCCGAAGACCCGAGGATGGACGAGGCTCTGCGCCATCCGCACGGCGATGAAGTTCAGCGGCACGAAGGCCCCCGCCGTGACCGCGAAGACCGACGCGTAGCGAGCCTGCCGCTCGGGGTCCTCGATCGCGTAGCGGAACGGGTAGTAGGTCGCATAGAGCAGGAAGACGATCAGGAAGCTGACCAGCGTCGGCTCGTTCCAGACCCACCAGTGGCCCCAGGAGGCCTTCGCCCAGATCGCCCCCGTGATCAAAACGGCGACGCCGAAGATCACCGAGATATGGATCGAGACGTAGGAGTAGGCATCCCACTTGCGGTTGCCACTGCGCAGGTGGGCGATCGCGAAGAGGCCGCCGAGGATGAAACCGACGAGGGCCGTCATCGCCAGCGGCACGTGCAGGTAGAAGATCTTCTGGATGAAGCCCTGGTCGGCATCCAGCGGCGCGTAGAAGAAGACCAGCGAGAGCGCCGCGGCGATCGCAACCACGGTCGCTATCGAGAGGGGTCTCAGGCCTTTGCCGTACATGGGTTCATCGCGGTGCCGAGCGGGTTGCGCTCAATCCTCGAGCAGGAAGTCGAAGACCGCGTATCCGACCAACAGGAAGACCGAATCGTATAGGCCGAGCACCGCCAGCCAGGTTCCGAAGCGGTGATAGCCGGGTCCGCCGAGGGCGAGCAGCGGCTCGGTCGCACCGGCGGCGGCGATCATCAGCGGCACGACCAAGGGCAGCAGGACAAGCGGCACGAGCAGGTCGCGGGCCCGCGAGTTGACCGCCATCGAGGAGATCAGCGTCCCGGTCGCGGCGAGACCGAGGTCGGCGAGGACGAGCACTGCGACCAGCGGCGCCAGGCCGGCGAGCGAGCCGAGGAAGAAGAGAGCAAAGACCGGCACCGCGACCAGCTCCAGGGCGCCGAGGAAGACCAGCAGCGCGCTCGCCTTGGCCGCGAACAGGACGGTGCGGTCGATCGGCGCCAGGCGGATCGCGTCAAAGCCTCCCTCCTCGCGCTCGGCGACGAACAGGCGGTTGATGCCGAGCACCGCGGCGAACAGCAGCGTCGCCCACAGGACGCCGGCGGCAAGGCTCCCCGAGAGGCTCGTGCGGTCCAGAGCGAAGCGGAAGATGATGAAGGCGGTGACCGCGAAGAGGGCCATCGCCGGCAGCGACTGCAGGGTGCGCAGCTCGGCCCGCAGGTCCTTTGTGAGGATCGCCCAGTAGGCCGAGCGGAAGCTGGTCACGCCGCCACCTCCACCGCGGCCTCGCCGATTCCAAGTCGAAGGACGCGCTCGGCCTCGGGCATGTGTCGCTCGGGGTCGTGGGTGACGAGGACCCGGGCCGCGCCCGCATCGGGTCCGATCAGAGCGCGGACCAATTCGCGACCCTCGGCGTCGAGGTTAGAGTCCGGCTCGTCGAGCAGCAGGAGATCGGGCTCATGCAGCACGCAGCGGCAGATCGAGAGGCGCTGCCGCATTCCCGCCGAGAGCTCCGCGACACGCTGATCGGCGCGGCGCTGCATTCCCACCGCCTCGAGCAGGGCGGAGATGCGGGCTCTCGCACGCTCGCGGCCGATCCCGTGCAGGCGGGCTTGGAAGGTGAGGTTCTCGCGGCCGCTGAGGTCACGATAGAGGAGCGGTTCGTGACCGAGGTAGCCGATCCGGCCGCGCAGCCGCCAGGCTTCGCGCGGTAACTCGCAGCCGAGGACCCGGACCTCGCCGCCGCTCGGCCGCAGCAGGGTCGCCAGGACCCGCAGCAGGGTCGTCTTGCCGGCTCCGTTGGGGCCTAGGACGAGCAGCGTGCGTCCGGGCGCGAGCTCAACCGTGATCCCGTCAAGCGCCGTCCGTTCGCCGAAGTCGCGGCGCAACCCGGTCAGGCTGAGCGCGGGCTGGTCTGTGGCCGTGCCTGGCTCCACGTAGGCGGGATTGTGAACGTCTAGGCTGGCACGGGACACTTTCAAAGGAGGGATGCATGAGCACGCACAGGAAACTGAATCGAGGGATGCTGATGCTGGCGCTCGCGGCGGCGGGGCTGGCGGGGCTGGCGGGGAGCGCCCTGGCGACCCGGATCGTCACGATCCCCTCCGCGATCAAGCTCAGCGTCTACGGTGACAGGGGCGCGGTCACCTCGCCCAACCACGGCTGTGTTTCTGAGCGGACGGTGGTGCTCAAGCAGAAGGGCCACGGGGTCCTCGGCCGGACGAAATCAAAGGCGTCTGGGAGTTGGGAAATCCCGCCCGAAGAACTGAAATTCAAGGGCCAGCTCCCCTACAAGCTCTATGCGGAAGTGAAGCCCAGCAGCGAGGGTGCCGCCGGGACGATCTACAGGTGTCGGGGGGCGAGGTCGAAGATCGTCGAAATCAGCGGCGGCTGAGCCACGAGGGGCGTCCGTATCGCCCCGCGCCCGGGTCGATCCCGGCGCCCGCGAGAGGGGAACTGGATATTTGTGATGTAAGCTGGCCTGGTCTCCATTCGGAGGCCGGGGAGCGGATGAGTTGGTGAAGAGTCAAACCCTCGCAGGGCGCGTGCTTGAGTGGCTGCCTCGAAGGCGCCGAGCGGGCGCTGCGCTGCTGGCGGCGCTCGCCGGGCTCTGTGTCGCCGCCGCCCTGGCCCGAGCTGAGCTGAGCTCCAGCGGGAACCTCTTCATCACCTTCAACGGCGGCATCTTGCCGAAAGCGCTGCCGCGTGACTCGCGGGCACCGATCAGCGTCTGGATGGCCGGCAAGGTGAGGACGCTCTCGGGCGAAAAGCCGCCGTCCCTGCGGACCGTGACGATCGCCCTGAACCGCAACGGCAGGCTGGAAACGCAGGGCCTGCCGATCTGCCGCAGGTCGCAGATCGAGGCCGCGACAAGTGCCCAGGCGATGCGGGCCTGCGGCGACGCGCTGGTCGGCACCGGCCGCTACCGGGCGAGGACCACCTTTCCCGGCCAGCCCCCGACCCCCTCGATCGGAAAGATCCTCGCCTTCAACTCGAAGGTCGGCGGTCGGGAAGCGATCCTCGGCCAGGTCTTCACCACACAGCCCGCCCAGTCGACCAGCGTGATCGACTTCGCGATCAAGCGCGGCCCGGGTGAATTCGGGACCGTCCTCGACGGCTCGGTACCGGGCTCGCTCTCGCGCTTCAGTTACCTGAAGCGGATCAGCCTGAAGCTGCACCGCAGCTACGCTTACCACGGCCGATCCCACAGCTATCTGTCGGCTCCCTGCAGCGCGCCGCGGGGCCTGCAGAGGGCATCCTTCCCGTTCGTTCGCGCCTCGATGTCCTTCGCCGACGGGCGCTCGCTCTCGGCGACGCTGACCCGCACCTGCGCCGTGAGGGGCTGAGCGCCTGGCGGCGCCGATGCGCTGGCGGAGCCTGCTTGTCGTGCTCGCGGCCGCGCCTTTTGCGGTGCTGCCGGCCGGAGCAGCTGCAGCTCCGACCTGGCTCAGGCCCGAGGCCCTCTCACTTCCGGGTCAGAAGGCCGAAACCCCCCAGGTCGCACTTGACGCTGCCGGCGATGCGACCGCCGTCTGGCGGCGCCTCGACGGCGCCAACTACATCGTGCAGAGCGCCTACCGCCCCGCCGGCGGGACGTGGAGCTCGCCGGTCGATCTCTCCGCGGCGGGCCAGGATGCCGAGGCGCCATCCTTCGCCGAGGACGCCGCCGGCGACGCGGTCGCGGTCTGGGCGCGCTTCAACGGCGCCGAAACCGGCTCCAACTCGATCGTCCAGGCGGCGGCGCGAGGAGCGGGCGGGCCGTGGGGCTCGCCGGTCGACCTCTCGCTGCCCGGACGCAATGCCGAGCTGGCGCAGGTGGGCCTCGACGCCGCCGGCGAGGCGGTCGCCCTCTGGCGCCGCTTCGATGGCTTCGACTTCATCGTCCAGGCGGCGACCCGCACGGCGGGCGGCACCTGGAGTGCGCCGCGCGATCTCTCCGCGACGGGGCAGAACGCCGAAACGCCGCGGCTTGCGCTCAACGCCGCCGGCGACGCGGTCGCCGTCTGGCGCCGCTTCGACGGCTCCAACTTCGTCGTTCAGGGCGCCGCGCTGGACGCTGGCAGCAACTGGGGCGAAGCGCTCATCCTCTCCGCGACCGGTGAGAACGCGGTGGCCCCCCAGGTTGCGATCGACGGTGCCGGCATCGCGACCGCGGTCTGGTCGCGCTCAAACGGCTCCAACTACGTGATCGAGAGCGCCGACAGGCCGCCGGGCGGCGCTTGGAGCACGCCCGCCGAACTCTCGGCGCCCGGTCAGAATGCGGAAGCACCGCAGGTGGCGCTCGACGCGGCCGGCCGGGGGGTGGTTGCCTGGTCGCGCGGCAACGGCGGCGGCTCGACCGTCGTGCAGGGCACCAGCCGCGACCCGAACGGTGCCTGGAGCGCGCCACTTGACCTCTCGCAGACCGGTGGCGCCGCGGTCGCGCCGCGGGTTGCGATCAACGGCGCCGGCGACGCGCTCGCCCTCTGGTCGTTCTCCAATGCGACCCCGACGGTGGTCGAGGGCTCGCTGCGCTCGGCGGGAGGGAGCTGGCAGCCGCAGCTCACCGTCTCCCGACTCGGGGTGGACTCGGTCGAACCCGCGCTGGCCCTCGACCCGAGCGGCAACGCTCTCGCGGCCTGGGTGCTCGAGGAAGGCGGCCAGCACCTGATCCAAGCGGCCGCTCTCGACGGAGCGCCGCCCGACCTGGACTCACTCTCAATCCCGCCGGCAGCGACGATCGATCGCCCGGTCGCGTTCTCGGTCGACCCCTTCGACGTCTGGTCGCCGATCGAATCGACCGCCTGGAGCTTTGGCGATGGGGCGATCGCCAGCGGCCCGGCGAGCACCCACGTCTTCGACAGCCTCGGCTCGCGAATCGTGACCGTGACGGCGACCGACGCCTTCGGCAACGCGGCCACCGCGGGAGGCGCCATCAGGGTCTACCCGGGCGCCCGCGCCAGCCGCAACGCACTCCTTCGGGGCCGCCGGGCGAGGCTGCGGCTGCACTGTCCGAGCCCGGCCGGCTGCGGCGGGCGAATCCGGCTGATTGCGGTCGCCAGGATCGAGCGCCGCGGCCATCTGGTCGGTCACCGGGTGCAGATCGGCGGCGGTCCCTTTGCAATCTCCGGCGGGCCGGAGGTCACGGTCGGCGTCCCGCTGTCGACCCGGGGCGCCACGCTGGTGCGCGAAGCGATGCCGGACGGCCTCAAGGCACAGCTCACCGGACCCGGTGTCAAGCACCGCCTGGTGATCGTGCGAGTGCCGCGCTAGCGGCGTTTGCGCAGTGTCCGGCGGCCGACCGTGAGCAGCGGCCCTGCGCCTTCGCGCAGCGCCCTGGTCCGAGTTGCGCCCCTGCCATAGAGCAGCTTCGCCGAGGCGCGAACGGCTTCGCCCAGGGTTCTGTCGTAGGGATGCCACCAGAAGTCCCGAGTCAGTCCGGGCTCCCAGGAGTTCTGCTTGATGTTGACGCACTCATAGAAGCCGAATTTGGAGTGCGAGCGGCCGACCCCGGAGTCCTTGACTCCGCCCCAGGCGCACTGACAGGCGCCGTGGCTGAAGGAGTGGTCGTTGATCCAGACCATCCCCGATTCAAGCCGCCGCGCGATCCGCTCCCCCTTCTGGCGGTCCTTCGTCCAGACCGAGGCGCCGAGTCCGAACTGCGAGTCGTTGGCGAGTTCGATCGCCTCCTGCTCGTCCTCGACGACGACGATCGGCAGGACCGCTCCGAAGACCTCCTCCCTCATGATCCGCATCTCGTGGGTGACGCCGGTGAGGACCGTCGGAGCGACGAACTTGCCGCTCAGCCCGGCCAGCTCGGCGGGCCCCCCGCAGCGCTTCTCCGCGCCGCTGGCGAGGGCGTCCTCGATCAGCTCGACGACGATCTCATACTGGTCCTGGGAGGTCATCGGCCCGATCTCGGTCTCCCACTGCATCGGGTCGCCGAGCCGCAGTCGCTCGCTCTCGGCGATGACCCCCTCGATGAAGGGTTCGGCGATCTTCCGCACGACGTAGACCCGCTCGATCCCCGAACAGGTCTGGCCGGCGTTGGCAAAGCCACCCCATACCGCACCGGAGATCGCATTGCCCAGCTCGGCGTCGGCGCAGACGATCATCGGGTCCTTGCCGCCGAGCTCGAGGACCGAGCCCTTGAGGTTCTGGGCGCAGACCTCACCGACCTTGCGGCCGACCTCGACCGAACCGGTGAAGAAGATCTTGCCGACGCTTGAGCGCGCGAGCGCGTCGCCGACCATGCCGCCGCCGTGCACGACCCTCAGCAGTCCCTCGGGCAGGCCTCCCTTCTCGAAGACCCGGGCGATCGCCTCGCCCAGCAACGGCGTCAGGCTGGCCGGCTTGAGGACGACGCCGTTGCCGGCCATCAGGGCGATCGCCACCTCACCGAAGGGGATCGACCAGGGGTAGTTCCAGGGCGCGATCACGCCGACGACGCCGATCGGCTCGTAGGTGAAGCGGCTTTTCTTGCTCGCCAGGAAGGCCTGGGACATGCGGACCTTCTCCTCGGCGAGGATCTTCGGACCCTGCTTCGCGACCCAGCGCAGGGCGTCGACGGTTGGCAGCAACTCCATCGTGTAGGCCTCGGCGCGAGGCTTGCCCTGCTCGCTGACCAGCAGCTCGGCGATCTCGTCGATCTCCTCGAGCAGCGCCTCGGCGGTGTGGCGCATGTAGCGGCCACGGTCGCCCAGCGCGAGTTCGGCCCAGGCCGGCTGGATGCGGGCGACGTCGTCGACCACGCCCTGTACCTGGTCGGGCGTGATCGTCGCAACGGAGCCGACGAGCTCGCCCGTGGCGGGGTTAAAGGACTCAAGGGTGGAGGCGGCGGGGCGCGTCTGTGTCGTGGCCATTGGTTGATTCTAAGGTTGAAATGCTGAGCCTGGGCAAATCTCTTGGGGGCAACGGCCGCGGTGCCCGCTCAAGACCCGCCCGACCCCCCATACTCCGACTCAGTGACCGAGAAGCTGTTTGACGCAGACGCGCCCGGTGCCCCAGGGCACCGCGGCCGCCGCGCCGGCGAGGTTTCGGCGGCCGCCGCGCCCCTGGCCGTCCGCATGAGACCGCGGGCGCTCGATGAGCTCGTCGGGCAGGAGCACGTACTCGGCGCGGGGTCGGCGCTGCGCACGGCGATCGAGGACGCCCGTCCACACAGCGCGATCCTCTACGGGCCACCTGGCTCCGGGAAGACGACGCTGGCCCGGATCGCCGCCTCGAAGGCCGACGGTGCCTTCGAGGAGGAGTCGGCGGTCAACGCCGGCCGGGCCGAGATCCGGGCGGTGATCGAGCGCGCCCGCGAGCGCCGCCGGGGCGCCGGTCGCTCGACGATCCTCTTCCTTGACGAGATTCACCGCTTCAACAAGGCCCAGCAGGATGCGCTCTTGCCGGCTGTCGAGGAGGGCCTGCTGACGCTGATCGGGGCAACGACCGAGAACCCCTATTTCGAGGTCAACTCGGCGCTGCTCTCACGCTGCCAGCTCTATGAGCTGCGTCCGCTCGCCGCCGAGCAGGTGCGGGGGCTGCTGCTTCGGGCCCTGGCTGATCCCGAGCGCGGGATTGCCGATCCGCCGGCGGTTTCCGAGGCTGCCCTGGAGATGCTGGCCCAGCGCTCGGGCGGAGACGCCCGGGTCGCGCTGTCGGCGCTCGAGCGTGCCGTCCAGCGCAGCGCCGGCGCCGAGATCGACGTGGCGGCGGCCGAAGATGCCCTGCAGCGCCGCGCGGTCCAATACGACCGCACCGGAGATCGACATTACGACTTCATCTCGGCCTGGATCAAGGCGACCCGCGGCTCTGATGTGGATGCCTCGCTCTATTACCTGGCGGTGATGCTCGAGGGCGGGGAGGACCCGCGCTTCATCGCCCGCCGGATGGTGATCCTCGCATCCGAGGACATCGGCAACGCCGACCCCCAGGCGTTGCTGATCGCCGAGGCGGCGGCTCGTGGGGTCGATCGCGTCGGTCTCCCCGAGTGCGCCCTCAACCTCGCCCAGGCCTCTGTCTATCTGGCGCTCGCGCCGAAGTCCAACGCCTCCTACACGGCGCTTGCTGCGGCCCGGGCCGAGGTTCGTGCCAACGGCGCCAGGACACCACCCGACCATCTGCGAGACGCGCATTATCCGGGCGCCGAGAAGCTCGGCCGGGGTCGTGGTTACCGCTACCCCCACGACGAGCCGGGGGCGCTCGTCGACCAGCCGTTGTTGCCCGAGGAGCTGCGCGGAAGGCGCTTTTACGAGCCGAGCGACCGTGGCCATGAGGCGGAGCTGGGCAGGCGACTGGTGGAGCTCCGCAGACGGCTCGAGAAAAATTAACCTTGGCGCAACTTCAAGAATGCACCGGTGTTTTCAGGGTCGGCTTTCCAAGCTAGAGCCAGGGAGAGCCGAACACCTGCCGGAGGCCTGGACTGGGGGCCTCCGGCAGGACCTAAAGGGAGATCAGGGGGGAAACTCGACGTGCCGCGCAATGCGCGGCCGTCGGGTTGTGGGGTCCAGGGTCTATCTTGGGTCGGTGGCCGAAGAAAAGGAAAAGCTGAGGCTGGGAGGCATGGCGCTGCGCAACGGCCTCCTGATCCACGGGCCGACGCACTGGGCCGCGGCGGTGCGCGGGCCGGCCGGCGAGATCGAGGTCGCCTCCGAGCGCAAGCTCGAGCTGGCACCGAAGCTTGCCGCCCGGGTGCCGGGACTGCGCGGACCCCTAAAACTGGCGGAGGCAATGGCGGTGCTGCCGCTCCTGCGCCGCCGCATGCCCGCGGCGCGGCTCCCCTTTGAGGACCCGCGCGTGGCGGCCGCGATCGGCGCCACCCTGCTTGCCAGCGCCGTGCTTCGCAGGCGGTCGGGCCCCTCGCCGATGCGCGAGGGGATCGTCCAGGCCCTGGGCCTGGTGCCGGCGCTCATCGCCCTCTCCGACCGGGACCTCGCCGCCTATCACGGCGTCGAGCACAAGGCGATCGCCGCCTATGAGCAGGGAGTTGAGGATCCGAGCCAAGTCCCCAAGGAGCATGACCGCTGCGGCTCTAACCTGGTGGCCCCGATGATGCTTCTATCCGCGGGCGGCACGGTGCTGCTCGAGCGGGTGATCGAGAAGCCAGGGCCGCTGGTGCGCACCGCCGTCGGTCTCGGCGGCGCCTCGCTTGCCGTCGAGATGTTCGCCTGGAGCGACCGCCACCACGGGACGCCGCTGGCGGAGGCCTTTCACACTCCCGGGCGCGAGATTCAGCGGCACCTGGCGACCAAGGAGCCGAACGCCGAGCAGCTCGAGGTGGGGATCGCGGCGCTCGCTGAGATTCTTCGCGCCGAGGGCGCATAGACTGCGCGCCGATGTTCGGAAGGATCGATCACGTTGGCGTCGCCGTGGAGGACATCGACGCCACTTTGAAGCTCTACGAGGATTCCTTCGAGATGGCGCTTACCCATCGTGAGACGGTCGAGGAGCAGGGTGTTGAGGCGGTCCTGCTCGACGTCGGCGAGGGACACATTGAGCTGCTGCGGCCGCTCGGGCCCGAGACGGCGGTCGGCAGGTTCCTCGATCGCAAGGGCCCGGGGTTGCACCACATCGCCTACGCGGTGAAGGACATCGAGGCGACGCTGCGGGCGCTCTCCGCGAAGGGCCTCGAGCTGATCGACAGCGAGCCGCGGGTCGGGATCCGCCAGAGCCGTGTTGCCTTTCTGCACCCGCGCTCGACCGGTGGGGTGCTGACCGAGATCGTCGAGCCGGAGGCCGGAGGCCACTGATGGCGAACACCCAGCGCGTCGAGATCGGCTTTGAGGGGGGGCAGGTCGTCTCCGTGAGACTCTCCGAGGAGCAGCTGAAGAGCCTCCGCAAGCAGCTCGAGAAGGGCGGCTGGCACGACCTGCAGACCGAGGATGGTGTCCTCTCCGTGTATCTCGGCAAGGTCGCGTTCTTGCGCATTGACTCGGGAGATAGCCGGGTCGGGTTCGCCTTCGACGAGAGCTGATGCGGATCCGCACCCTGCTGGTCGTGGCGGGCCTGGCGACCCTCGGGGCGGCGCTCTGGTGGCGCAGGAATCCCTCCGCCTGCCCCTACGGACAGCGATTCTGGGTTGAAGCTCCGCACCCGATCATCACCCGGGCGCGGCTGCGATCGGTGTTGCGCCCCGCGCCGGAGGAGCGGGTTCTCGAGATCGGCCCGGGGGTCGGTTACTACACGCTCAATATCGCCGAGTGGGTGGGGCCAGACGGTGTGGTTGAGATCTTCGATCTGCAGCAGGAGTTTCTCGAGCACACGATGAGGCGCGCGAGCGAGCGTGGACTCGGCAACCTCGTCCCGACCCAGGGAGATGCAACCACCCTCCCCTACGAGGATGACTCGATGGACGCCGTCATCCTGACCGCGGTGCTGGGCGAGATTCCGAACCCAGACGCGGCGCTGGGCGAGATCGAGCGCGTCCTGCGACCCGACGGTCGTCTCCTGGTCGGCGAGCTGTTCGGCGATCCGCACTTCACGACGCTCGCCGCACTGCGGCGAGCCGCGCTTGCCGCCGGGCTTGCCTACACCGAGCACTCCGGCAACTGGTTCGGCTACTTCGCGCGGCTGAGGCCGCTGCGCGACTGAACATCATTCCCTCAGTTGGAGTGAAGGAACGGCTCCGCCGCAGAGCAATCGGTTCGGGCCGCCGCTCGCCGCCGAGCGTATCCCGATCCAATCGCGATGCACCGATTGCCTAGCTCGCTGCCGCCAATGTCGTCCAGAGTCGCTCCTCGGCGGCGAAGACGCGCTGGGCGGCGGCGTCCACCTCGCGCCAGAGGCGGACCCCGGGTTCCTCTGCCTCGCTCGCCGCACGCAGGCTCGCGGCAAGCTCCGTCCAGCGTGCCGCGGCATCGGCGGCCAGCGGCGCCTCGGGACGCTCGGCCTCTTCGAGGAAACGCGAATACATCAGGCGGAAGGCGCCGCCGCCGGTGCCGCGACGCTCGATCACCTGGTAGCCGAAGCGCGCACACCAGCGCCAGTCCTCGGCCGTCTCGGGCCAGGCGCCGGCCTCCTCGGAGAGGCGCCGGACCGCCTCGAGCCCGGAGAATTCGCGGAACTGCGGTTCGAGCATCGCGCCGGTGGCGCGCTCGATCGCGGCCGGGATCGCCTCCCGCAGCGAACGAATGTCGATCTCCCCGGTGACGCTGAACATGTGGCCGGCCAACGGGTAGGCGGGATGCTCGCTGTGGCGGGCGCGGTCGAGGTTTGCAAGACGCGTCCTCTGCAGCTCCTCAAAGCCGGTATCGGAGAGCAGTGCGACCTCCTCGTCATAGCCGGCGAGGACGACGGCGTGGCCCGGGAAGTGCGCTGAATTGCCGTAGTGGTCCAGGTAGTAGAGATCGGTGAGCAAGAGCACCGGAGTCCCGCCATCGATCTGTTCGCGCGCCGCCTGCCAGGCATCCTCCTCACCGGGCTCGAAGGTGCGCATCGCAAGCGCCGCCCCGGTCAGCTCGCCAAAGTTCTCCTCGAGCCTTGCGGTGCGGCCGTTGAACCAGCGGCTCGGAGAGGCCTCGGGAAGGGTCACGTAGTAAAAGCAGGGGCCGGCCCCGAGGCCGAAGGCGAGCTCCTCGCTGATCTGAACGCCGTGGAAGCCGAGCAGGTTGCGGAGCGCGGTTGAGCCGCAGTGATGGCCGGGGTGGTGGGTGTAGCCGGGGACTGATGGCACGATCGCGATTATCCTGCGCCGCCGTGGAGACTGACCTCGCCCTGCTGCGCACGATGCGCACCCGCTGGCACACGCCCGCCCTGGAGCGGGCCGCGAAGCTGCTCGGCAAGGCCGGCAACAACGGCGCGATCTGGCTCGCGATCGGGGTCGTGCTGGCGCTCCTCGACTCCTCCCGACGCGAAGCGTGGCTGATCTGCGGAGCCCTGGGCCCCGTGGCGATCGGCCTCAACTATGTGGTCAAGGCGATCGTCAAACGGCCCCGCCCCGTCCTTGATGGTCTGCCGCCGCTGGGCGGCGCCCCGAGCTCGCTGAGCTTTCCCTCAGCCCACGCGACCTCCTCATTCGCGGTGGCGACCGCGATGAGCCGCGTGGATCCGCTCGGCGCCCTGGCGTTCATCCCCGCCCTGGCCCTCGCCCTGGGCCGTCCCTATCTGGGAATGCACTATCCCTCCGACGTCGCCGCAGGCGTGATCCTCGGCGTGATCCTCGGCCTCCTCGTGCCGCTCTCGCTGTAGGAACCTGGCGTGGTCACCGCATCGCTGAGAGCCCTCATCCGAGCGCGACCTCTGGGTTCGGCGGGAGCCGAGAACTGGGGCCAGAGCCGGTGAAGGTGGGCATCGTGGGGCTCCCGAATGCGGGCAAGTCAACGCTCTTCAATGCCCTCACCCAGGGTGGCGCCCAGACCGGCGATTACCCGTTCACGACGATCGAGCCGAACGTCGCGATCGCCCAGGTCCCCGACGAGCGCCTCGAGCAGGTCGCGGCAACCGTGCACAGCTCCGAGACGCTTCCGGCGACGATCTCCTTCCACGACATCGCCGGACTGGTGAGGGGGGCCTCGGAGGGGGAGGGTCTGGGCAACCGGTTCCTCGCCTCGATTCGGGAGACCGACGCGATCTGCCACGTGGTCCGCTGCCACAGCCTGGAGACCGGCGTGCCCCATCCCGACGGGCGGGTTGACCCGATGGCCGATATCGAGACGATCGAGACCGAGTTGATCCTCGCCGATTACGAGCAGGCCGAGCGCCGCCTTGAACGGGTCCGCAAGGGCGCGAAGTCAGGGGAGGCCGCGGCGCTCGCCGAGCGCGACTGGCTCGAGCAGGTCCTCGAGGCGCTCGGTGCCGGCAGGCCGGCGCGCTCGGTGCCGGTCCCCAAGGCCGCGGTGCAGGGGCCGGCCAACCTGCAGGCGCTGACCAGCAAGCCGGTCCTCTACGTCGCCAACGTCGATGAGGGAGACGCCGAGGCGCCGGCGGCGATTCGCGCCCATGCCGCCTCGGTCGGCGCCGGCGTCGTCGCCCTCAGCGCTCGCATCGAGGGCGAGCTTGCCGAGCTCGACGCCGCCGAAGCCGAGGAGATGCGCGAGTCCTACGGAGTCCAGGGGTCGGGGCTGGCACGGTTGGTGCGCGCCGCCTATGACCTGCTCGAGCTGATCACCTTCTTCACCGCCGGTGAGGACAAGGAGGCTGTCGCGCGTCCCCTGCCCCGCGGAGCCAGCGCCTGGGAGGCGGCGGGCACGATCCACACCGAGATCCAGGAGGCGTTCGTCAAGGCCGAGGTGATCGCCTGGCGGGAGCTGATCGAGTGCGGCGGCTACGCCGCGGCCCGCGATCGCGGCCGCCTGCGAGTGGAGGGCCGGGATTACGTTGTCGCCGATGGCGATGTGATCACGATTAGGGTCTAGGCGTGGAGGAACGCGCCAGGTTCTCGGAGGTCTCGGCAAGAGCCGGCCACTACGAGAGCTTTTACCTGAAGGCCTGCGAGCCCGCCGGCGGGCGGGGTCTGTGGATCCGCCATACGGTCCACAAGCGCCCGCGGGCCGAGCCCACGGGTTCGCTCTGGTTCGTCCTCTTTGACCGCGACGCACCCGGGCCGCGGGCGAGCAAGCTCACCGTTGCGGCCTCGGGGATCTCGGTTCCAGATCGCGGTTGGATTCGTGTTTCAGAGGCGGAGATCGGACCCGGCCGGGCGGCGGGTGGGCTCAGCACCGATGCCCTTGAGGCCTCCTGGGATCTGCGCTTCAGGGGCGACGCCCGCCCCTGCAAATACCTGCCGGCGGACTGGCTCTATGAGGCGCCCGTGCCGCGCACGAAGTTCGTCGCGCCCTACCCGGACGCGCGCTTTGAGGGCCATCTTGAGATCGCCGGCGCCGAGCCGATCGAGCTCGCCGGCTGGCCGGGGATGATCGGCCACAACTGGGGCAGCGAGCACGCCGAGCGCTGGGTCTGGCTCGAGGGCACCGGCTTTGAGGACGCCCCCGGCTCCTACTTCGACGCCGGCGCCGCACGGGTCAGGTTCGGCCGCCGCACCACCCCCTGGATCCCCTCGGGAATGCTGGTTCTCGAGGGCGAGGCACATCGGCTCGGTGGCTTGGGCGGGATTCGCTCCACGGTGATCGAGGAGGCCCCGGCCGAATGCTCCTTTGTCCTGCCGGGCCGCGAGATAGTCGTCCGGGGCCGCGTCTCCGCTCCCCAAAAGGATTTCGTCGGTTGGGTCTACGCGGACCCCGAGGGGCCCGAGCACAACACCGTCAACTGCTCGGTCGCCGACCTCGAGCTGAGCATCGACCGCCCGGGGCGGGCCGCGCGCACGCTGAGGCTCGCGGCGGGCGCCGCCTATGAGTGCGGGATGCGCGAGACCGATCACGGCATCCCGATTCAGCCCTATCCGGACGGCTGAGCGGCGACCCACGGAGTGCCGGGGTGGGCCGCTCGCCGCCTGCACTAGTCTGAGTCCCAGGAACCGGTTGGAGAATGCGACCGAAACGGAGGTCCGTGCAATGGCGACGCAGACACTCGAGGCGACCGATCACCGGCTTCTGGTCGCCGGCGAGTGGCTCGAGACCGGCGAGTGGGACGAGGTCGAGAGCCCCTATGACGGCAGCCCCGTCGGCCGGGTGGCCCTGGGGGATGCGCAAGTCGTTGACCGTGCCGCGCGGGCCGCGCGGCGGGCATTTGAGACGGCGGACTTTCCCCAGCATGAGCGGGCCGCGACCCTGGAACGGGCTGCCGAGCTGGTCGCGGCGCGGGTCGAGGAGTTGGCTCTGGCGATCTCGGCCGAGGCGGGCAAGCCGATCAAGACCGCGCGGGTCGAGGCCCAGCGCTGTGTCGAGACCCTGACCTTCTCGGCCGTCGAGGCGCGCAAGCTGACCGGGGGCACCGTTCCGATGGACGCCTCGCCGGCCGGAGCGGGCAAGCTCGGCGTGATGCTGCGCGTGCCCTACGGGGTCCTCGGCGCGATCAGCCCCTTCAACTTTCCGCTCAACCTGGTCGCCCACAAGCTCGGGCCGGCGATCGCGGCGGGCAATGCGATCGTCCTGAAGCCCGCCGGTCAGACGCCGATCTGCGCCCTGAAGCTGGCCGAAATCCTGGTCGAGGCGGGGCTGCCCGAGGGCTGGCTGAACGTCATTCCGGGTCCCGGCGCCGAGGTCGGGGGGGCGATCGTCGAGCACCAGCTGACCGCGGCGCTCACCTTCACCGGTTCGGCAAAGGTCGGCTGGGAGATCCGCAGTCGCGTCCCCCACAAGAAGGTCAGCCTTGAGCTGGGCTCAAACGCGCCGCTGATTGTCCACTCCGACGGCGACTGGGAGACCGCCGCCGACAAGGCCCAGATCCACGCCTTCTCCCACGCGGGACAGAGCTGCATCTCGATCCAACGAATCCTCGTCCACGAGGAGATCGCCGAGGAGTTCATCGCGAGGCTGGTAGCCAACGTCGAGTCGCTCAGGGTCGGCAATCCCTTCGATGATGAGACCGACGTCGGGCCGCTGATCACCCCCGGCGACCGCGATCGCGTCAAGCGGTGGGTGGAGGAGGCGGTCGGGGAAGGAGCGGAGCTTCTCACCGGCGGCGAGCTCGTCGACGAGGGCCGCTGCCTGGCGCCGACCCTGCTCGGGTCGCCGCCGCGGAAGGCGAAGGTCTGGTGCGAGGAGATCTTTGGACCGGTTGCGACGATCGACCGCTACTCCGATTTCGAGGAGGCCCTGCGTCTCGCCAACGACTCCAAGTTCGGCCTTCAGGCCGGCGTCTTCACCCGCGACATCGGGCGCGGGCTCGCGGCGGGGCGCGATCTCGAGTTCGGCGGCGTGCTGATCAACGAGGTGCCGACATTCCGCGCCGATCAGCAGCCCTACGGCGGTGTCAAGGATTCCGGCAACACGCGTGAGGGCCCCGCCTTCGCGGTGCTCGAGCTGACCGAGGAGCGCTTCATCACCCTGCAGGGCTGAGGATCCCGCCTCCTGTCGGCGTCGGGGTGCCGGGGCCCACAGGAGCAGCTCAGCCGTGGGGTCGGGCCATGCGCCGGTGATCGAGCGCCTCCTCGAGGACGGCGGGCTCGACACCCTGCTCGAGGGCAACCTCGCGCAGCGAGCGCCCCGACTCGGCGGCCGCCTTGACGATGTCCGCGGCGCGGTCATAGCCGATGTGGGGGTTCAGTGCGGTGGCGGTGGCCAGGGTGGCCTCCGCGTGGCGCTCGGTCATCTCCTCGTTGGCCTCGAGGTCGGCGACGCACTTCTCGTTCAAAAGGCGCGAGGCAGAGGCCAGCAGCTTGATCGAGTCGAGCAGGTTGCGGGCGATCAGCGGCACCCGGACGTTCAGCTCGAACTGACCCTGGCTGCCGGCGATCGTGATCGCCGCATCGTTGCCGATCACCTGGGCGGCGACCTGGATCACGACCTCCGGGATCACCGGGTTGACCTTGCCGGGCATGATCGAGGACCCCTTCTGGAGCTCCGGCAGGCGCAGCTCGGCGAGGCCGGCGCGGGGACCGGAGCCCATCAGCGCCAGGTCGTTGGCGATCTTGTTGAGCGAGACGGCGTAGACCTTGAGGGCGCCGGAGAGCTCGACGAGCGCGTCGCGGTTTGCCTGCGCCTCGAAGCGGTCAAGCGGGGCCGAGATCGCCAGGCCCGACTCGGCGGCTAGCCTCTCGCGAACCCTGGCGGCGAACTCGGGGTGGGTGTTGAGGCCGGTTCCGGTGGCGGTGCCGCCCAGCGGGATCTGCCCGACGCGGCGCAGGGTCGACTCGATCCGCTGGACGCCGAGGCGGACCTGGGCCCCGTAGCCGCCGAACTCCTGGCCCAGGGTGACCGGTACGGCGTCCATCAGATGGGTGCGGCCGGCCTTGACAACGTCGGCGAACTGCCCTGCCTTGGCCTCCAGGGCGGCCTCGAGCTCGCCCATCGCGGGCAGCAGGTCGTGGGTGACCTCGCTGAGTGCCGCCAGATGGACCGCCGAGGGAAAGACGTCGTTGGAGGACTGGCCCATGTTGACGTGATCGTTGGGATGGGCGCCATCGCCGGCGAGCTTGGCGATCACCTCGTTGGCGTTCATGTTGGAGGAGGTTCCCGACCCGGTCTGGAAGACATCGACGGGGAACTGATCGTCGTGCTCGCCGCTGGCGACCGCCTCGCCGGCGGCGGCGATCCGCGCTGCAAGGTCCGAGTCGAGGCCCCCCAGCTCGCCGTTGACGCTCGCCGCGGTGGCCTTCAGCCGCCCCAGCCAGCGGATCACCGGGGGTGGCAAGCGCTCGCCGGAGACCGGGAAGTTGTCAACGGCCTTACTCGTCTCGCCGCCCCAGAGTTGCTCAGTCACAGTCCTGCCTCCATCGTCGGGTGCGAAGAGCGTATTGGAGCCGGCATCCGCTCGGATCAGAAGCGAGTACTTTCCTTGACAGGAGAATGTGTACCGGTCATTGTTGACCCATGCCGGATCTGATGGTGGGAGGCGTTTCAGCCCAGGCGACGGCCGAGTGGGCGCCGGCGGAGGTGCGCGAGCGTTTCATCGAGTCTGCCACCAGGATCGCCACAGAGCGTGGCCTGCGGGGCGTTGATCGCGAGACCGTGGCGCGGTCCGCAGGGCTCTCGACGGAGGACTTCGATCTTCACTTCGAGAACGTCGAGCAGTGCCTTCTGGCGGCGTTCGACCGCTTCTTGGAGCGGATGCTCGAACACGTCGCCGAAGCCTGCGAGGACATCGAGGACTGGTCGATGAGGGTTAGGGCATCGATTCGCGCCGTCTTTGAGTTCATCGCCGAGGTCGAGCCGGTGGCGCGACTCTTCGCGATCGACGCGGTGCGCGTCGGTCCGGCCGGAATTGAGCGCCGCTACGCCTCCATCGAGCGCGCCGCTTCGCAGCTCAAGCAGGGGCGCCTGCTCTACCCGCCCGCGGCCGGCCTCCCCGATGCCCTCGAGCAGGTCCTGATCGCCGGAGTCGTGGTGATCGTCTGTGGTCACCTGCTCGGCGACGAGGGCGAGATGCTCGCCGAGGTTGAACCGGAAGCGATCGAGATGGTTCTCTCCCCCTACATCGGCACCGAGGAGGCGCGGCTGGCCGCGAGCGCCTGAGTTACCGTCGATCGCCGATCGATTTGATGTACCGCTCTTGACATTTTCGGTGAAGCCTGCGTAAGCTGCCGCGCCGTGACAGGGGACCCTCGACGCCGCGAGTCGGGCGGTCGCGAGCGGGAGGTCGGCGAGAACGGGTCTGGGAGCCCCGAATCGCAGGCTCAGCGCGAGCGCCTCATCAATGCCTTCACGAAGGTCGCGTCTGAACGTGGCTACTCGGAGACGACCGTCGGGGACGTCGTCGCGGCCGCGGGCGTCTCCGAGGCCGTCTTCCACGCGCACTTCGAGAGCACTGGCCAATGTCTGAGCGCCGCCCACGACGCCTTCTTCGAGCGGCTGATGAGTGAAGCGGCAGGCGCGATCGACCCCCTCGATGACTGGCCGAGGCGTGTCAGGGTCGGGGTCGCCGCGATCCTCGAGTTCATCGAAGAAACCGCCAGTCGGGCGCGCTTTTTCGTAATCGAGGCGCTGGCCGCGGGCCCCGTGATCCTCGAGCGGCAGGCCGCGGAGATGGAGCGGGTGTGCCGATGCTGCGCGAGGGGCGCGAGCGCAACCCCGAGGCGGCAGGGTTGCCGGCCCTGACCGAGACACTGCTGGTCGGGGGAGCCGCATATGTGGTCAGGGGGACACTGCTCGCCGAGCTGCCGCTGCCCGTCGGGAGGCTCGAGCGAGAGCTCGTCGAAATCCTGCTGAGCCCCTATCTGGGATCCGCCGAGGCCAGGCGAATCGCCGGCTGATCACGCCTGGCGCGCCAAGAGGGGCACGAAGAGGATGTCGCAGATGGCGGCCGCCATATCCGGCAGCTTCTCAATGTTTCCGGCCGCGATCTCGCACTGGATCGTCCACCAGATGGCGCCGCCGATCACCTCGACCTCAACCGCCGGCAGGGTCGGGACGCCCGGCGGCAGCGCCTCGGGGGCGAGAAAGGAGGTGAACATCTGCACGGTGGAATCACCGTGACTAAGGGCCGCGGCGCCGGCGGCTGGCAGCTCGAAGAACGCGAGCCGGGCGAAGAGCGGTTCATGGGCCAGATACTCGAGAAAGCCGCGGAGGCCCGCTTCAACGACCGCCCGCCAATCCTTCTCGGTCAGCGCCGCTGCAAATACCGCGGCCATCGCTCGTTTGGCCACTTTCTCGAAGGCGAAGATGAAGGCCTGCTCCTTGCTCTCGAAGTGCTCATAGAAGGTCTGATTGGAGGTTCCGGCAGCGGCCGAGATCGTGGGGATCGTCAGGCTTGGATAGCCGACACGGGACGCCTCCTGGGCGGTGGCGCGGAGTATCCGCTGGCGCTGGGTCAGCCGTTCGCGGCTCAGCGGGCTGTCGGCCGGCTCATCCCAGGGGATGTAGTCGGGGTCCGGGTTGGCCAGCGCCTCCGCCGGCAGCGGCCGCTGCGCGATCGGGTATGTCCCGGCCCTCTCGGAGACGTAGGAGAGGGCCCAGCTCAGCAGCGGCTCCAGCCAGTCGATGAATTGCTCGGGGCGTCGATCGCGAAGGCACCGGTAGATCACCGTGCGAATCCCGCCGACGATCGCACGAACGGCGAGCTCCGAGGGCCGGCCGGTCTCGATCGGCTCTTCGGCGAGGCTCTGGCGGAGCGTTCGTTCGAAGGCCTCGCCGGCGCGCTCGATATGGGGGACCGCGGCCGCGCCCAGACTGAGCGAGTGGACGACGACCAGCGAAGCTGCGTCGGCTTCGCCGACCAGGAAGTCGGCGAAGTTGGAGAGCGCCGCGGCGAGGCTCCGCTCGAGGCCGGTCTGGGAGCGGAAGGCAACTCCAACCCTGGCGCTGACTTCGTCGACGATCGTGTCGAGGGTGACGAAAAAGCAGTCTTCCTTGTCGCGAAAGTGCGCGTAGAACGTTGACTTCGACACGGCGGCGACCCGGACCAGCTCGGCCACCGTCGTTTCCGCGTAACCGTGCTGAGCCACCGACCTGACCATCGCTGCTTCCAACCTGGACCGCTGGCGCCGTTCGGTGACGGTGCGACCCAGGCTGGCCGGCTCAGCCCGAGATCTTCCTTGGATGGCTCTATCTCCGGTTGCTTCTGGCGCCATGTACGCAGCTTGACAGATCCGCTCCCAAGCTCCAAGTTGCGGGGGACCGGCGCCCGCTGGAGCCTAGGTCGAGGGTAGCGACCCAAGGACTATCTGGGCAAGCTCTGGGGCGAGCTCGGGCAGCGTCTCGATTTTCTCGTGTGCAAGCTCATGCTGGATTACGCCCCAGGCACCGCTGGTTATCGCCTGCAGGACGGTCTCCGACGGCCCGACGTTGAGCTCCTCGGGAGCCACGCCTGGTTCCAGGAATGCACCGAAGCTTCTCATCACGGAATCTGCGCGGTCCAGCGCCGCCGGGCCGGCGGTCTGCAGATCGAAGAAGGCAAGCCGAGCGAAGAGCGGGTGGGCGGCGATGTATTGGAGCATCGCGCGCAGTGCGACCCCGATTGCCTCCGGGCCCTGGGAGGTTCGGAAGGCACGGGTTGTCGCCTCCAGGGCCTCGGCGGCGCTGTCGTCAAATGCCGCCACGAAGGCCTCGCGTTTGTTTTCAAAGTGTTCGTAGAAGGTCTGATTCGATGTCCCGGCGGTCGCGGAGATCGCGGGAATCGTCAGTGTCTCATAGCCTCTCTCGACGACCAGGAGGCCGATTGCGCGGACGATTCGCTCGCGCTGGCTCAGCTGGACACGACTGCGAGGGCTGTCCGGAGGCTCGCTCCAATCGAGTGCCTCGGCGTTCCGCTCGGCGGCCGGTGCCGGCCTGGCCGCCGCCACGGCGGCGCGCCGCACCGCGGCGTTCGGTGCCACCTGATATCCGAGGGCCCAGTCGGCCAATGCCTCGACGAGGCCGGGAAGTGCGCTGGCGGTGCCGGCGCGCAGGTTGCGGTAGACGACGCCGCGAAATCCGGCGGCTATCGCGTTGACGGTGCGCAGCGGGACCTCGACCTTGGAGGCCGAGCTTTCGAAGCTGCTCCGCAAGGCCTCTTCGAATACCTCCGAGCCGCGATCGCGGGCCTCGATCCCAGCCCGGCCGAGGCTGAGCGTCTCGACGATGGTCAGTGTGGCGGCCTGCGGCTCGCTGGCGACCAGATCCATGAAGGTGGCGAGCGCCCGGACGAGTCGGTCGCGATGGTCTGAGCCCTCCCGATAGGCGACCCGCACCCGTTCGCTGATCTGGGTCACGATCGAGTCCGCGGTTGCAAGGAACGCGTCCTGCTTGGTCTCGAAGTGGTCGTAGAAGGTCGACTTGGAAACGCCTGCGATCCGAACGAGCTCGCGCAGGGTTGTCCCGGCGTATCCATGACGGGCCACCGCCTCGACCATCGCCGCCTCGAGCCGGATGCGCTGGTGCTCTGCGACCGCGGCAGGAGGCATGCCCCGCAGTCCCTCGATGAGCTGAGGGAAAAGCGGCTCGACCGGCTGAGAACCTAGCTCCCCAGGCACCATCCCGGCGGCAGACCATAACCCGCAGGCCATTATTTGGCGTGTACGAGATATGACAGCGAAATGTCCGATCGCTGACACTTCTGGTACCGACTTTTACATTTTCTCGCGTACCGGGCTTGACAAAAATGCACGAACCCGTTTACAGTGCCGCTTGCTCGCTAGGGAGCGGGCTGGGACATCAATCGACAGGGCCAGGGGCCCCACGCCCACCACAGGGAATCACGGGCAGGGGAAGACGGCCGGTCAAGGAGAAGAAGCTTGAGGGCAGAGGAGAACCTGGGCCGCGGCGATCGCCTGAGGACCGCATCGGTGCGCGCCGGTGTCGCAACCTTCTGCGCCGCGGCCTGGTTGCTGCTCGCCCTGCCGGTGTCACAGAGCCTCGCCAGCGAACATACCGAAGTCACCGGCGAATACGGCAAGGAAGGCCCGAAATCGAGCGGTGTCGGCTTTGGCTGCCACATCGCCTACAACGGCTCTTCCGGGGACCTCTACCTCGCCTCTGAAGGCAAGATCTACGGCCTCGCCATCAGCTCCGGATCGGCGACTCCACTCGGCGGCAAATTCCCCTTCAGTGCCGGGATCAGCACCGAATGCGGGGAACCCGACATCGAAGTGGAAAGCTCGGGGGCCGGCAACATCTACGGCGTCCAGTCCGGCAGCAGCGAAAGGATCTACGGCTGGAACTCGAGCGGTAACGCGCTCGGCGCGCCGTGGCCGGTCGTCATCCCTGGCGGCGGCGAAATCTGCGGCGTTGACGTCGGGCCGGGTGGCGGACCCTGGGCCGGCGACTACACGCAACACAAAGTCTTCAAATACTCGGCTGCTGGGACCGCCACTGGATCGATCGAAATCGGTTTCAGCCTCTGCAAGCTTGCAGTCGATCACGCAAACGGTGACGTTTATGCCGCCTCCTACGGCGGCGGCCAGCTGGTCAAGTTCACCGCCGAAAGCGGCTACACGACCAAACTCAGCTTCCCGGCGCCTTCAGGCGAACCTGGCCTCGCCGTCAACGACGCCGAACACAAGCTCTACGTTGGCAACGGCGGCACGACTGTCAATGTTTATGACACCGAAACCGCGAGTCTCGTTGAAACGATCACCCTCCCCGAAAACGGAGGGCACGGCCTCGCCGTCGACGAAGCGACCGACACCCTCTTCGTCACCATCGGCTCGGGCTCCAGCGGCTACATAGTCGAATACCTCGGGCTAACCACCCCGAAGGCGACAACCGGCGAACCGACGGGGAACAGCGAAGTGAGCGGCACTGCGGATCCCAATGGGGTCGGTCCGATCACCGAATGCTATTTCGAATACGGCCTGACGAGCGCCTACGGCAGCAAACAGAACTGCTCGGAGTCGACGCCGATTTCAAGCGAAGAGACGGTCCACGCGAACCTGCCGGGACTCGTTGGCGAGGAAACCTACCACTACCGCCTTGTGCTGACAAACGGTGAACCGCACGTCATCGGCAGGGGTGCCGACAAGACCATCACACCGCACAACGTCAAAGGCCTTGGCACCGAAGCGGCTACGGAAATTACCCAGAACTCGGCCCTTCTCAACGCCAAATACGAAGGGACCGGAGAAGACACCCATTACTACTTTGAATGGGGCCAGACCACCGCCTACGGTCACAAGACCGCGATTCCGCCTGGCGAAGACGCCGGCGTGACGACGGAACTGACCCACGTCTCCTCCGAAATCACGGGCCTGGAACCCGGGTTCACCTATCACTATCGCGTCGTCGCCGAAAACTCGATCGGCGTCTCCAAGGGGACCGATAAGAGCTTCAAAACCTACGAACTGCCCTCGATCGAAGCCGCCACGAGCAGCCATCTGACGGCCACGTCGGCGGACATCGACGCAGAGGTCAATCCGCACGGCTTCGAAACAACCTATTACATCGAATACGGGCCGACGACCCAGTATGGCTCGGTCACTCCGAGCCAAACGCTACCCGCCGGCAACGCCTCCGAAGCCGTCGTGGTGCACCTCACAGAACTCCAGGGAGTTCTCTATCACTTCAGGGTCGTCGCCGAAAGTAAATGGGGTGCGGTTCGCACCGAAGACCAGAGCTTCAACTTCTACCCGCAGACTTGCCCTAACTCGACCGTGCGCCAGCAGAACGAAAGCCAGTACCTGCCGGACTGTCGCGCCTTTGAGCTCGTCTCCCCCGAAGAAACCGGCAATGTCGAGCTGACCAACGCCGAGCCCGACGCGGATCCTTACGCGGTCAGTCCCCCGAGGTTCGCCTTCAACGGATACCTCGGTGGCGTCAACGGAACCGAACCGACCAATGCTCTTGGCGCCGACACCTACATCGCGACCCGCACGAACACCGGCTGGAAAACCCACCTGGTCGGATTGCGGGGATATGAAGGAACCGCCGCAGGCGCGCTATTTGCCAACGCGAACTTCAGCAAGTTCCTGGACTTCCGCGAAAACGGTGGCTTCGAAGGAGAACCGCAGCCGCCCCATAGCATCCCGTACGTCTGGGACAGTGAAGGAAACCTGCTGGAAAGGTGGCCACAGAACTTCGAAAGCATCCCGAATGTCGAAGAAAGCAAAGGCGCGTTCCAGCCCTCGCCGGATTTGAGCCACCTGGCAATTTCCTCGACCAACATCGCATTCGCACCCGGAGGGCTCACGACCGGGGTCGGCTCGGCGTATGACTACAACGCGGCGACCGGCACGACGGCGCTGATCTCCAAAGATGCGAACGGCGAAGACATCCAACAGGAGCCCGGCAACACCAGCGCTACCGAAGAGGCCATTCTCTTCCCAGGCGTAAATCCCGAATACGGTGGATACGGCTACGGTTCGATGGCATCGCCCGCGCACCCGGGTGTGTCGACGGACGGGACGCACATCCTGATGTCGACGGCGAGCGCGCCCTACAACCACTTCAACGAACCGCCGAAGCCCACCCGTCTCTACATGAGGGTCAACGACGCGGTGACCTACGAAGTCTCGGACAAAAAAGACGTCAACTACGTTGGCATGACCGCCGACGGCACCAGGGTTTTCTTCACCTCGCCGGAACAGCTCACCTCCGAAGACACCGACGAAAGCGTCGACCTCTACATGTGGAGTGAGGAAGGGGACAAACTGACGCTCGTCTCGAAAGCCGGGCCCGAAGCCGAAGGCAGCGGCAACAGCGACGAATGCACCGCAACCTGGACGACCCAATGTGGTGTCGCGGCGGTCACCGGCGAAACTCTCACCGACAACTCGATTTCCTCTGAATCCGGCGAAATCTACTTCTACTCGCCCGAACAGCTCGACGGCAGGAAGGGGACGCCGAACAGGGAGAACCTCTACGTCTACCGCAACGGCGAGCCGCAGTTCGTCGCCTCGTTGAACCCGTCCAGCGGGGAACACGGCCCGATCACCCGTATGCAGGTTTCGCCTAACGACGGTCACATGGCTTTCATCACCACCACCAAGCTGACCGGTTACGACAACGTGGGCCTCAAGGAGATGTACGCCTACGAACCGGCCGCGCGGAAGCTCATCTGCGTCTCCTGCCGCCCCGACGGCCAGCCCCCGGCCTTCAACGTCGAAGCCAGCAAAATGGGGATCTTCATGTCGAACGACGGGCGGACGTTCTTCGCCACCAAGGATCCCCTGGTCCCGACCGACACCAACGAACAGCTGGACGTCTACGAGTACACCGAAGGCCGGCCCCAGCTGATCACCACCGGGACCGGGACGACCTTGACCAGACACGCGATTTACGGCGGCTCCGGCAACGCCGGCGAAGAAGGGCTCGCGGGGGTCAGCGCCGACGGTGTCAACGTCTACTTCTCGACCCGCGACATCCTCGTGCCGCAGAACCACAACGGCCCGTTCCTCGCCTACTACGACGCCCGCACCGACGGCGGCTTCCCCTACGAACCGGCCCTGGCGCCCTGCGAAGCCGCCGATGAGTGCCATGGCGAAGGCAACGCCGCGCCCGCCGCCCCGACGGTCACCAGCGAAGGCGACCTCGGCTCGCGCGGCAACGCGCCCAACCCGAGCGCGCACAAGTCGAAGCCCAAGCAGAAGCGGAGGAAGCACAAGGCAAAGCACCATCGTAAGCACAAGCGGGGGAACAACCGTGCCTAGCCAGATCGCAAGCGAGACGCTGATCCCCGTGATGACACGCAAGCGCATCATCCCCGTGCTCTGCGCGACCGCGATCGCCGCCGTCGCCCTGCTCGCCGCACTGGCGCCGGGGCGCGCTGCCGCGGACTCCCCGATCTACCAGTTCGAAGTGACTCCCTCGAACACCCAGGCCGGCGGGCACCCGAATCTCGAAACCGTGGTCTGGGTGGGAAATCGCTATACCCAGCACATCCCTCCTCCCACCTGCGATTGTCAGGATGCCAGGGATATCAACGTCGAAATGCCTCCCGGGGTGATCGGCGACCCGCACGCGACGCCGACCTGTGACGCGGAAGACTTCGCCACCGAAAACTGCCCGCCCGAGACACAGGTCGGGACGGCGACCATCAGCGTCAACGCCGAACCGCCGGGCACCGAAGGCTTCGGTCTGATCGCCGTATACAACCTCGAACCCCATCCGGGCGATGCCGGCCTGATCGGCATGACCTTCCCGTTCCTGCATTTCCCGATATTCCAGTCGATCAACTCGCGGACCGAGAGCGACTACGGCCTCGACGTGACCACGGTCAACATCACCCACCTCCTGCCGCTCGCCTTCGTCGAAGAGAAGCTCTGGGGCGTGCCGGCAGCCTCGGAAAACGACGCCGAACGCTTCCCGACCGGGTGGGACTCGTTCCTCGAAGGCCAGAACCCACCGACCCGATCGAACGCGCCCGAAAAGGCGTTCCTCAGCAATCCGACGACCTGCGACCAGCAGAACCTGGCGGCCAACGTCAGCATCACCTCCTACGACAGAGGCGTGACCAACGCCACCACCCCGTACCCGCCGACCACGGGCTGCGACCAGCTGACCTTCAACCCGAGCCTCTACGCGCAGCCGACCGGCACCGCGACCGACAGCCCCTCCGGGCTCGACGTCGACCTCCAGGTCCCGCAGCAGTCGAGCCCGAACGTCTCCTCGCCGTCGGAGATTCGCGGCACGACCGTGGCCCTGCCGGCCGGCCTCACCATCAATCCGAACGCCGCCGACGGGAAGACCTCCTGCTCGAACGCCGAAGCTTCGATCGGTACCCGCGAAGAAGCGCACTGCCCCGAGGACTCGAAGGTCGGGACCCTGAGCGTCAACAGTTCGGCCCTGCCCGGGCCGATACCCGGCTACATCTACCTGGGGACCCCGCTGCCCGGTGATCGCTACCGGCTGATCCTCACCGCCAATGGCTACAACGTCCACGTCAAGCTGGCGGGCTCGGTGATCGCCGACGAACGGACGGGGCAGCTGACCATCTCCTTCCAGGATCTGCCGCAAACCCCGTTCTCCGAATTCAACATGCACTTCTTCGGGTCCGAACGCGCTTTGCTGGCGACGCCGACCCAGTGTGGAACCTACGGGGTGAGCAGCACCTTCACCCCCTGGGACGCCGGGATCTCTGAACAGACCTCGACCCAGTACTTCACCCTCGCCAGCGGGCCGGGCGGTAGCGGCTGCTCGAATGGCGTGCGCTCCTTCAACTCGAGCTTCCACGGCGGTGTCGCCGACCGGACCGCGGGCCAGCACTCTCCCTTCTCGCTGACCCTGGATCGCGCTGACGGCGAACAGAACCTGACCGGGGTGGACGTGACCACGCCCCCCGGTTTCAGCGCCACCCTGGCGGGTGTCACCTACTGCCCCGACTCGACCCTCGCCGCCGCCTCGACCACCGTCTCGGGCCTCGAAGAGCTCGCCAGCCAGCGCTGCCCGGCCAGCTCCAGGATCGGGAGCTCCTCGACCGCCGCCGGCGCCGGGGACCACCCGGTGCACCTGCCGGGCTCGGTCTACCTGGCGGGCCCCTACAAGGGCGCTCCGCTCAGTCTGGCGGTCGTGACGCCGGCCGTCTCGGGGCCCTACGACCTCGGCAACGTCGTGGTTCGCGCCGCGATCCATGTCGATCCGACGAGCGCCCAGCTGACGGCCGTCTCCGATCCCTTGCCTCAGATCGTCGACGGCGTCCCGCTGCGGCTGCGGCAGGTCCTGATCAACCTCGACCGCTCCGGTTTTACTCTCAACCCGACCAACTGCGACCGGTTCTCGCTGCAGGCCCGGGTCTTCGGGGACCAGGGAGGCGAAGCCAGCCCGGCGGTGCCGTTCCAGGCTGCCAACTGCTCCGAACTGCCGTTCGGGCCAAAGCTCGCCCTGCGGCTCCGCGGCGGCAACAAGCGGACCCAGAACCCGGCGCTCACGGCGACTCTGACAGCGAAGCCTGGCGAAGCGAACATCGCGAAGGCCGTTGTGACGATGCCGCCAGCGTTGATCCTGGACAACGGCCACATCGGCAACACCTGCACCAAGGTCCAATTTGCCGCCGAAAGCTGTCCCGCCAACTCCGTGATGGGCAGCGCGCGCGCCGAATCCCCGTTGCTCGAAAAGCCGCTGGAAGGAACCGTCTACCTCGCCACCGGGTACGGGCACAAGCTGCCCGACGTCCTCGCCGCGCTCAAAGGCCAGGTCGATGTCAATCTTGACGGCGTCGTCAGCAGCAAGAACGGCGGGTTGAGGACCAGCTTCCAGACGGTCCCCGACGTGCCTGTGACCAGGTTCACGCTGAGCTTGCTCGGAGGCAAGCGCGGCCTCCTGCAGACCAGCGCCGAAAACCTCTGCTCGCACGTCCGGCGGGCGACAGTGGAAATGACGGGCCAGAGCAATCGGCGCGCCAACACGCGGCCGAAGATCCGCCTGTCATGTGGCAAACAAGCCAACCGCAGCCGACATAGGCGCGCGAGCTCGGCGAGGAGGACCGGCTGATGACGGGTTCGAAAGTGAAGCTCGGGCGGCGCATCCGCCTGGCGATCATCGGCGCCTGCCTGGCGACGGCCGTGCCACTCTGCACAACCGCCCCGGCGGAGGCGGTCCAGTACACGCCTCACGAATTCGAAAAATATTTCAACGGCTCGCCGGCGGCGACCACCTTGAGCGGAGTCTCGAGCATCGCCGTTGACCAGCAGACCGGAGACGTCTACGCCGTCACGACACAGAGCGGCCTCAATCTCTTCAAATTCAACTCGGAGGGCGAACCCCTGCCGTTCACCGATCCGGCGGCCAATGGCACCAACGTGCTCAACATGGGAGTCCCGCCCGAAGACACCTGCGGATGCGCGACTCCGGTGCTCGACGTGGACAACTCGGGCGGACCGCACCAGGGACGCATCTACCTCGACTACTCCTTCATCGATAGCCATGTCTGGGCCTTCGAACCGAGCGGGGCGCCGGTCGGCGGAAACTTCCCGCTGCCCTACGGCGCCGACGACATGGCGGTCAGCCCGGTCACCGGGAACTTCTTCCTGACCGGCACCCCTCTCTCGCAGCGTGCCTACGAATACAACCCGGAAGGCGTGAAAACCGGGAACGTCGTCGACATGAGCCAGTACGGCTACTCCTATCGACTGCAGGCCGGGCCCAACAACGAACTCATCGACTACCAGGGAGGGCTCGAAGGCCACGGGTTGATGAAGTTCACCCTGAGCGGTGAAGTGATCGAAAGCCTGCCGGCGGGTTTCTCGAACGTCTTCAACGTCGATCCTGTCTCCGGGATCGTGTTCTCCGCCAGATACGAAGAAGGCGTCGAATACGATCCCCACGGGAACGAACTGCCGGGCCTCCTCTATGAAGGGGAACCGCGCTGGGTCGCGATGAACGGGGTCAACGGCTACTACTACCTGGCCTACGAAAACAGAATTGCCATCTTCTCCCCGCAGACCCAAGTGACCCTGCCCGACGTCCAGAACGAACCGCCGTCGGAAATCACGGGCACCTCCTTGAAGCTCGATGCCTCGGTCAACCCCGACGGCGTTACCACGAGCGAATGCGTCTTCGAATACGGGACCGTGATCGAATACGGCTACATCTACTTCGAAGAAGAAGCCCCATGCGAAGGGGGGCAGGCGATCTCCGGGAGCTCACCGACCAAGGTCAGCGCCACGCTCACCGGCCTAACCAAGGGGAGCACCTATTACACCCGCCTGAAGGTCGCTAACAGCAACGGATTCGTTCGCACCAAGGAGCAGGAAGTCGTTCCCTCCGAACAGGCGGTCGTCGAAGACCCTTACATCACCGACGTCCACTCCGACAGCGTCGTCTTCCATTTCGAAATCACACCGGAAGGCGCGCCGACGACCTACCACGTCCTCTACGGGACCGGCGACTGCACGACGGAACCGGAAACCTGCGATGAAACTCCGGAGAGCCCCTCGGTCGGCGCCGGGCTTGTCTCGATCGCGGAAACAACGAAAGCGACCGGCCTACAGGCCGGGACGACCTATCACTACGTGATCGTTGCGACGAATCAGAGCGGAACCTCCGAATCCACCGAAGAGACTTTCACGACGTTCCCCTACACGCCGGTCCTCGAAGACAAGTGCGCCAACGCCCACGTCCGCCAGCAGACCGGCGCCGCGCTGCTCGCCGACTGCCGCGCCTACGAGCTCGTCTCCGCGGCGAACGCCGGCGGATATGACGTCGAGTCCTATCTGAATGCCGAACAGGAACCGTTCGGTGGCTATCCCGACGCGCAAGACCCGACCCGCGTTCTCTACGGGGTTCACGACGGCGCGATCCCGGGCAGCGGACACCCGACGAACCACGGCCTCGATCCCTACGTCGCCACCCGAGGTGCTGACGGCTGGAGCACCTCCTACGTCGGCATCCCGGCAAACCTGCCCTACTCGGCCGAATCGTTCGCCTCGCCGCTGGCCGGGGCCGATGCCTCGCTGGACACCTTCGCCTTCGGCGGCTCCGGGCTCTGCTCACCCTGTTTCGCAGACGGTACGACCGGCGTTCCGGTCGCCCTCCCGAACGGGGAACTCGTTCAGGGAATGGCCGGATCGCTGAACGCGGGCCCCAGCGCCACCGCGGCCATGCTCGTCAAGAAGCCCGTCTCGGCCAACGGCAAGCACCTGATCTTCGGCTCGAGCTCGGAATTCGAGAGCGGCGCCGGCAGCCCGGCAATCTACGACCGCGACCTCGCCACCAAATCGACCCACGCTATCTCGAAGCTGCCCGGCGGCGGCAGCATCCCATGCCTGATGGACTGCACCTCGGACGGCCTCGCCGAGCTCGACGTCTCGGCCGACGGCTCGCGGGTCGTGATCGGGCAGCTGATCTCCAAGGACTCGAAGGGGAACCGCTACTGGCACCTGTACATGAACATCGGCGATTCGTCGAAAACCGTCGACCTGACGCCGGGGACGACGAGCGGCGCCTTTTACGACGGGATGACCGAAGACGGGTCCACGGTGTACTTCACGACCGCCGACCGCCTCAACGGCGAAGACAGCGACAACTCGGCCGACGTCTACGAAGCACAGGTCGGAGCCTCCTCGGCCACCCTGCACCTCGTTTCCAAGGGCTCGGGCGGTTCGGGCAACTCAGACAGCTGCAGCCCGCTTCCTAACTCCGTCAACCAGCACTGGAACACGACGGCCGCAACCGCCAACTGCGACGCCGTCGCTGTCGGCGGCGGCGGCGGCGTCGCCGCCCAAAACGGCAGCATCTATTTCCTCAGCCCCGAACTGCTCGACGGCAGCAGCGAACCTCAGGATGGCGAGGCCAACCAGCCCAATCTCTATCTCCACCAGCCGGGATCGGCGACGCCACAATTCGTCTCGACGCTGGAGTCGGGCGCCACCGGGCCCAACCCGGCACTGGAAGAACACCAATTCAAGGGCACCTTCGGCGCGACCGAAAACCCGGAATTCGTCGCGGTCGATAACTCCGGCGGGCCCTCAGACGGCGACGTCTACGTGGCCGATGGCAACCAACAGGTAATCCGCAAGTACGACGCCGAAGGCCACCTGATCACGAGCTGGCAGAACAACGGGGAATTCGAACCCAACCTCGGCCACGAATTCGCCGGGATCGCGGTGGGCCCAAATGGCGTGCTCTACATAGCGATTCACCAGGAAAACAACTCGGCCAACCGAGTCTTCGAATACGAAGAAGACGGGACGTTCATTGCCGGGAACTACGTCGACGGCGCTCCTCAGCCGATCGGCATCGCAGTCGACAATCAGGGACGGGTCTACTACGAGGGCTATTACGGATACATCGAGCGTTGGCAGAAGGGCAAAGGCTCGACCATCATCTCGACCTGGGAATACGAATCTCCCCCGAAGACAGGGGTCGCGGTCGACCCGACCACGGGCACGCTCTACGTCGGCTTCGGTGGCGTTGAAGTCGCGCGCTTCGCCTTCGACAGCAGCGGCCGCGTGATTCTGCCCAACGGCTCAACGTGCAACTCGGAATGCAACCCCACGGAAACATTCGGGGCGGGGGAAGTCTCCAACGCGACCGAGATGTTCGCCGATCCGACTCGCCACGAAGTGTACGTCGATGAGGGCAACAAGATCCTGCGCTTCCACGCCGACGGCCGCAGGGCTCCCGGGCCGGATGTCGGAGCAAAGGTACTCAGCAACTCGACGTCGGTTGCGGTCAGCTCGGCCGGCAATTTGTACGCGACCAACGCCGGCTCCGAAGGCGCGAACGTGGCGAGCTTCGGCCCGCTTGTGCTGGCGCCCGACCCCCGCACCGATAGCCCGCTGGTGGTCGACTCAGTCAACGAAAGCGGCACTCGGCACACGGGCGACTTCCAGATCACCCCGAACGGGGACGACGCGGTCTTCACCTCGACCATCCCGCTGACCGGGTACATCAACGGCAGGCACGCCGAGGTCTTCCGTTACGACGCTACGGGCGAAGGGCTCGCCTGCGTCTCGTGCACTCCGACCAACGCTCGATCGACCGGCGAAGCGTCCCTCGCCCGCAACGGACTCAGCCTAACCGACGACGGACGGGTGTTCTTCAACTCGACCGATCCGCTGGTGCCGAGTGATCTCGACAATCGCGAAGACGTCTACGAGTGGGAGAACGGCAAGACGAGCCTGATCTCGACCGGCGTGAGCCCCTTCAACACGAGCCTGCTGAGCGCCACTGCGGACGGCACCGACGCCTACTTCTTCACCCGCGACACGCTGGTGCCGCAGGACATCAACGGCAGCTTGGTCAAGGTCTATGACGCCCGCGAAAACGGCGGCTTCCCATATGTGCCGCCGCCGCCCAGTTGCAAAGCTTCGGACGAGTGTCACGGCGCCAGCAGCCCGACGCCGGCCCCGCAGAACGTCAACACAATCACCGGCACCGGCGGCAACCATGTCCCCGGGAACGAACCGACCAAGACCTGCCCCAAGGGCAAGGTCAAGCGTCACGGGCAGTGCGTCAAGCCTCACCACCGCAGGAAGCACCATCGTAAGCACCGACAAGGCAAGAGGCGCTCGCACGGCCGGAGTGGGGGAGGACAGTGATGACCGCTGGACAATCGACCACCGGCATGCTGCGCGCATTCGGGCTGACCCTGGGCGTGGCCTTGCTTCTCGCCGCCTTACTCGGTGCCGGAACCGCGCAGGCGACCGAGGGCATCGAATCTTTCACGACGGAAGCCTCGACGACCCAGGCCGGAGGTCATCCCGATCTGCACACCTCCTTCGCCCTGGAAAGCCCGGGGATTCCGGAGGCGGCCGAGAATGTCACGGTGGAAACGCCCGAAGGCATCTTCGGCAATCCGAACTCACTTGAACGGTGCACCTCGGTCGTCTTCGCCCAGGAGGAATGCCCGCCGACGACCCAGGCCGGGCTGATCACGATCCGCGCCCGCTACGAAGGCAACTCGAACTATCTCCTTGGAACCGCGCCGATCTATGACCTCGAACCCTCCGAAGCTGAGACGGCTCTCTTCGGTTTTATAGTCCCGACGTTGAACATCCCGATCCAGATTCCGGTCTCGGTACGGACGGGAAGCGACTACGGACTGAACTTCAAGGTTTCCGAGATCACGCAGGTGACGCCCCTGGCCGGCGCCGACCTGACCTTCTGGGGATTCCCGACGGACAACGTCCACGAAGGCCAGCGCTTCCCGAGGGGGGCCAGCGGCCGCCCGTCCGGATGCGTGGGCCTGGCGGACGCGAGCTGCATCGCGAAGCCGAATCCGGTGAGTGCCCCCGTGCACCCGCTGACCGACAACCCATCGGAGTGCAACGGGCAAGAACAACTGACGACGCTCAAGGTCCAGACCTATCAGGATCCCGAAAACGTTTCCGAAGCCCACAGCAGCTACCCCGAAGTTGAAGGCTGCGAAAAGATGCTCTTCAAGCCGCTGCTCTACTCGCGGCCGACGAGCAATGAAACCGACTCGCCATCGGGCCTTGACATTATCCTCAAGGACGCTCAGTTCCTCGGACGCGCGGTCTCTCCGTCGACGATCCACGACGCGATCGTCACCTTGCCACCGGGATTGACGATCAACCCCGATGCGGCTGACGGACAGAGCGCCTGCAGTGACGCCCTCGCCCACTTCCACAGCGAGGCCCCGGCGGAATGCCCCGACAGCGCCAAGATCGGCTCGGTCGCGCTGCACACCCCGGCTCTCTCCGGGCCGCTCCAGGGCTCGATCTACATCGGCGAACCGGAGCCGGGTGATCAATACCGGCTCTTCCTAATCGTCGACGGCTTCGGGCTCCATGCGAAGCTGATCGGCTCGGCCAAACCCGATCCGAAGACCGGGCAGCTGACCATTTACTTCGAAGGATTGCCGCAGGTCCCGTTCGACTCCTTCGACGTGCACCTGTTCTCCTCAGATCGCGGCCTGGTGGCGACCCCGATCGAATGCACGAACTACAAAACCGTGGCCACGTTCGTGCCCTGGAACCACGTCATCCCGACCGCCACCTCGACCCAGGGCTTCGTTTTGGAAAGTGGCCCGCACGGTCTTGCCTGTCCGGGCTCGGTGCGACCCTTCCACCCGACCCTTGCGGCGGGGACCTCGAATTCCCTGGCCGGCGCCTTCTCCTCCTTCTCGCTCCAGCTCAACCGCGAAGACGGGGACCAGTACCTGGGCAAGCTCAACTTCAGCATGCCTCCCGGCCTGACCGGCAACCTGCACGGGATCACCTACTGCCCGGAAGCGGCCATCCTTCAGGCGGCCAATAGGTCCGGCACCGAAGAGCAGCTGAATCCGAGCTGCCCGGCGTCAAGCCAGATCGGCACCTCCAACGTAGCCGCCGGCCCCGGCAGCCACCCGTTCCACGCGGTTGGCAAGATGTACATGTCGGGACCGTTCAAAGGCGCCCCGCTCTCGCTGGCGGTGATCACGCCGGCGCTCGCGGGCCCTTACGACTACGGCGTCGTCGTGGTCCGGGTCGCGCTCAAAATCGACCCGCATGACGCGCACGTGATCGCCGACTCGGAAACGGTGCCTGAGATCATCGGCGGCATCCCGATCCGTATGCGTGAAATCAGGGTGAACATCGATCGCTCGAACTTCATGATCAACCCAACCAACTGCTCGCCGATGAGCGTCGTTTCAGAAGGGGTCGGTGACCAGGGAACAGCGGCCACATTCTCCTCCTACTTCCACGCCGACGACTGCGCGACGCTCCCCTTCCGGCCGAAGATGTCGGTACGCCTCAACGGTTCGAAGAAGCAGACCCGCCGAGCCGCCGATCCGGCGCTGCGCTTCGAATTGAACACCCACCAGGGCGATGCGAACATCAAGTCGGTGCGGGTCACCCTGCCCCGAGCGTTCGAGGTCGACCAGAAACACCTCGGCAATCTCTGCTCGAAGGCGGAACTCGCCTCGGACCTCTGCGCAGGGCGCTCCGCGATCGGCGCGGTGAAGGACGAAACTCCGCTGCTCGAACAGCCGCTCAAAGGCCCGGCCTACGCAGTGTCCGGCTACGGCGGGCTGCCGCACCTGGCGTTCATCCTCAACGGTCAGGTCATGGTCACCCCCGAAGCCGAATCGAAGGAGACCAAGAACGGGCTTCGGACCGTCGTCCCGGTGGTCCCGGACGTGCCGATCGGACGTTTCGTCTTCAACCTCTATGGCGGCTCGCGCGGCTACATCGCCAACACGACGAACCTCTGCGCCCGCGTTCCGAACATCGAAATCGGCTTCGAAGGCCAGAACAGAAGCTCGCTGGTGCAGCACGCGCGACTCAAGGCTTCCTGCGGCGGCAAGAAGGCGCACCGTCTCGCCCGCCACAAGCGCCATTCGCGCGGTTAGTCGAGCGCCTCACCGGGCAAGATCGAACGGCGATTCGAAGCCACCTAAACCGTCGCCGGTACCGGGCGTTCGCCGCATGTAACTTTCCGGCCCTTCAAGGTGCGCCACCGAGCCTAGCTGCAATCAAGCCGACACTGGCGGGGCCGCTCCCCTTGACAGCTGAAGTACTGTAGCTTACAATTTTTGTAATGTGCGGTACTTTCCGAGATCGCACAGCAGGGATCCCGTAGATCGGCTCCCGTCACTTCCCTGGGCGGCGCCGTGATGTGAGGTGACTCGGGGCGTCGGGGCAACACTTAGCCTCGACGCCCGGTCGCCTTGCCACAGCCTGACGCTTGGACTTCGGGGCAGCTGCCGTCGGTGTGGATCGCGGCCTAGCCGCTTGCGTGCCCAAGGTTGAAGCCCTCTTCGTAGGTCTCGTTGAATTGCGGGGGAAGCGGCCGGTTGTCGCGGCTGTAGCGGGCGGCTGCGCTCAGGCGACGTAGCAGCTCGGCGTGGATACCTTCACTGCGATCGGCCCCCCGCTGCGCCGCGCCCAGCAGGTACCCGAGCTCGAGGTTGGCCTGACCGCCGGGTTCGGCGCGGGCCTGGGCATTCAGTCGGGTGGCGACCACCACCAGCGCGGTGCCGACGCTCGCCAGGTCCCCAGCCTGCTGGTTTTCCGCCAGACAGGCGCTGAGCGGCACCCCTCCACGCAGCTCCACCTTTCCGGGATAGCGCTCCAGCGCGTCCATGTAATGCGCCGGCCCTTCGAGGCAGGCCGGTGGCGTTGTGTCAGAGATCCCGCCGCAGGCGGACAGGCCGGCGGCCAGGGTCAGGGCGGCGAGCAGGGCGGGTGCGATGCGCATCGCTCATCACGCTATCGTGGCACCCGAGAACCCTGCCGGTGAGGCAAAACCTCAATCGCCCGCTCCAGCTGCGACCCCGCCTGACTGTCCCGCAGAGAGGCCGCCGGGTGGGCCCTTGGGCAGTGACTGCTTTGGTTTCCGCGGTGCCCTCGTCGGTCTGACCGGGGTCTGGGAACCTTCGCCGGGCACCCTGAAGACTTCGACCCATTCGGCGAGGGTGTATTCGGCCGCCGGCGCATGGTTCCAGGAGAGGTGCAGGTGGTTGCCGCAGCCGTGGCCGGCGTCGCCGTTATAGCCGACCCAGCGGAAGGGCGGCACCGGGTGATTCTGGCTCGGCTCGGCCCATTCGGCGAGCCGCGTGATCGGTGCCCACTTGGCATCGCAGGTTGTTCCCCCGCCCACCGGGACGATGTCGACGGCCAGCCCGACGTAATGGTCGGAGCCGGGCACGTGGCAACGGTCGCAACCGACATGGGTTCCGTTCGGCAGCGGACCCGAGTAGCCATCGGTGATGTAGATCGGGTAGTGGCGGGCGATCCACAGCAGGTCGGGGACGATGCGACGATCGACCATGTCGCCCGCTTCGTGCGGGATCTGGGCCGGGATCGGCACGATCTTGCCGGCCGCGTGGAGGATCCTGGTGCTCGCCGGGCCGGCGTTGGCGGCGGGGGCTCCGGCGCCTATTGCTATTGATCCGAGGATCAGCAGGGCGAGGGTCGCGAGCCATATGCGCAGCCTCACTCCGCCCGCGCGATTGATGTCTCCGGGTGCGGCCATCTCCTCTGCTTATCGGCGAGGGCCAGGCTGGATCTGAGCCCTCGAAGATATGGTGCGGCCCATGGCGAGCGTCCGTGAGGCGAGCTTCGACCTCTTCCGCGCCCGGGGGATGACGACGATGTTCGGCAACCCGGGCTCGACCGAGCTGCCGATGCTCGCCGAGTTCCCGGCGGACTTTCGCTATGTGCTCGGCCTGCAGGAGGCGGTCGTGGTCGGCATGGCCGACGGCTTCGCCCAGGCCTCGGGCCGCACGACCCTCGCCAATCTGCACACCGCACCGGGTCTCGGCAACGCGATGGGGGCGATCTTCAATGCCCAGGCAAACCACTCGCCGCTGCTGATTACCGCCGGCCAGCAGCACCGCGCCCAGATCACCCTGCAGGCCAACCTCACCAACCGCGACGCGATCCGCATGCCACATCCGTTGGTCAAGTGGTCCTATGAGCCGGCCCGGGCCCAGGACGTGCCCCTGGCCCTCGCCCGCGGCGCGCACCTCGCCGGCCTCGCGCCCAGGGGCCCGGTCTTCGTCTCGCTGCCGATGGATGACTGGTACGCCGAGGTCGATGAGGCGGACGTCGGTCACGCGATCGGCCGTGCCGTCAGCGGTCGCGCGGTCGCCGATCCCGAGGCCGTCCGGGCGCTCGCCGAGCGGCTTGATTCCGCGACCGCTCCGGTCCTCGTCGCGGGCCCCGACATCGATGCAAGCGGTGGCTGGGAGGCCGCCGTGGCGCTCGCCGAGCGCCAGCGGCTGCCCGTCTGGGCCAGCCCCGCGACCGGCGGCGTCCGTCTCGGCTTCCCCGAGGGCCACGCCAATTTCCGCGGTGTCCTGCCACCGGCGATCGGCCCCGTCGGCCAGACGCTTGAGGGCCACGACCTGATCCTCGTGGTCGGCAGCTCGGTCTTCCCCTACTACCCCTACATCCCGGGCCCGCTGCTGCCCGAGGGCGCCTCGCTTGTCGCGATCACCAGCGATCCCGACGAGGCGGCGCGGGCGCCGATGGGCGACGCGATCATCGCCGACGTGAAGCTCACCCTGGAGGCGCTGCTGGAGGCGGTGGGGGAGTCCTCCCGCCCCGCCCCGGAGCCCAACCCCCCTCCGCAGGAAATCCCGCCCCGCGAGCCGCTTGACTCCTCGACCGTCCACTCGGCGCTGGCCGAGGTCCTGCCCGAGGACGCGATTGTCGTCCTCGAGTCCCCCTCGAGCACCCTGGCGCTTCGCAACCAGTTGCGCCTCTCGCGGCCGGGCAGCTACTACTTCAGCGCCGGAGGCGGTCTTGGCTTCGGTCTCGCAGCCTCGGTTGGAGTGCAGCTCGCCGAGCCCGACCGCCCCGTGGTCTGCGTGATCGGCGAGGGCTCGGTCCAGTATGCGGTCAGCGCCTTCTGGAGCGCCGTCGCCTATGACGTGCCTGTCACCTTCCTCGTCCTGCGCAACTCCGAGTACGCGATCCTCAAGTGGTTCGCGGAGGTCGAGCAGGTCAACGCCGCCCCGGGCCTCGACCTGCCGGCGCTCGACGTCGCAGCGGTGGCCGGCGGATACGGAGTCGAGTCCTCTCGCGCCTCGGACCGCGACACGGTCGCCGCGGCGCTGCAGAAGGCGATCTCCTCCTCGGCCCCCGAGCTGGTCGAAGTCCCGGTCGCCCCGGGCATGTCGCTCTTTTAAGGATGGCCGACGTGGCCGCCACTGACCGCGCCCCCGAGTCGCTCGCGAGCGGCACGGCGCAGCCGCTGCGGGGCGAGCTCGAGGCGCTTCTCGGCGCCGATCGCGTCCTTGGCCGGGCGAGTGACATCGTCCGCTATGCATCCGACGCCAGTCCCTATCGGCTGCTTCCGCAAGTCGTCGTCATGGCCCACGACACCGGCGACGTCGCCAAGGTCCTCGACTACGGGCGCGGCAAGGGGGTCCCGGTGACCTTCAGGGCCGGCGGCACGAGCCTTAACGGGCAGGGGCAGAGCGACGGCATCCTCGTCGACGTGCGCCGCCACTTCACCGGGGTTGCGGTCGAGGGGGAGGGCGCCCTCGCGCGCCTCAAGCCGGGCACGGTCCTCGGCCACGCGAATCGCGTGCTGGCGGCGCACGGGCGCAAACTCGGGCCCGACCCGGCTAGCACCGAGATCGCCTGCGTCGGCGGGGTTATCGCCAATAACTCCGGCGGCATGCGCTGCGGGACAACCAAGGACTCCTACTCGACACTGCGCTCGATGACCTTCGTGCTGCCCTCGGGGACGACGATCGACACCGCTGCGCCTGGTGCCGCCGAGCGCTTCGCCGCCGAGGAGCCCGAGCTGGCGGCCGGGCTGGAGTCGATCCGCGACGAGATCCGCGCCGAGGAGCAGCTCCGCACCCGGATCCGCGCCAAGTTCGCGATCAAGAACACGACCGGGTACCGTCTCTGTGCCTTCCTCGACGCCGAGGAGCCGCTGGAGATCTTCCGGCGCCTGCTGGTCGGCTCCGAGGGCACCCTGGGCTTCATCGGCGAGGCGGTCTTCGAGACGGTCCCGGTGCCCGCGCGGACGACCACCGCCTGGATCCACTTCCCCGGGATCGACGGGGCGATCGAGCCGGTCCGCGAGTTCGTCGAAGCGGGCGCCACCGCGGTCGAGCTGATGGTCGCTCCGGCGCTGATCACCGCCGCCTGGAACATGGTCGGCGCCCCCGAGGAGTGGAAGGAGCTGCCGCCCGAGTCGGCCGCCCTGCTGGTCGAGTTCGGCGCCGAGAGCGATTCGCAGCTCGACGCCTACCTCGAGAAGGCGGAGGCGATCCTCGCCTCGCGGGAGACGATCCGGCCGCTGACCTTCACCCGAGACCCGGACGAGATCGAGCTCGCCTGGCGCGTGCGAGAGGGTCTGCACGGCCTGGTCGGCCGCGTGCGGGTACCCGGCACCTCGCTGATCGTCGAGGACGTCTGCGTGCCGCCGGAGCGGATCGCCGAGGGCGCCCGCGACCTGCAGGCGTTGCTTGGCGAGCACGGCTTCCTACCCGGGGTTGCCGGCCACGCTTCGGCCGGGAACCTGCACTTCATGCTGACCCCCGACTTCGCCAAGGAGGAGGACCTCGAGCGTTACGAGGCCTTCATGGCGAAACTGGTCGAGCTGATCGTCGGCAAGTATGACGGCTCGCTGAAGGCCGAGCATGGGACCGGGATCAATATGGCCCCCTACGTCGAGCGCGAGTGGGGGGCCAAGGCGACCGAGTTGATGTGGCGGGTGAAGGCGCTGGCGGACCCCGACGGGGTCCTCGCCCCCGGCGTCGTGCTCAACCGCGACCCTGGCGTTCACCTGCGCAATCTGAAGACGACGCCGCCGATCGAGGAGTCGGCGACGACCTGCGTCGAGTGCGGCTTCTGCGAGCCGGTCTGCCCGAGTCGCCACCTGACCACGACCCCGCGCCAGCGGATCGTCCTGCGGCGCGAGATCGCCCGCCAGCCGGAGGGCTCACGGTTGCGCACGGCGCTGCTCGAGGAGTTCGAATACGACGGCCTCGAGACCTGTGCAGCCGACGGTTCCTGCCAGCTTGCCTGCCCGGTCGGGATCGACACCGGCAGGCTCGTCAAGGAGCTGCGGGCGGAGGGGCATTCACCGCGCGCCGAGGCGCGGGCGCTGCGCGCCGCGAAGCGCTGGGGCGCCGTCGAGCGGGCCTCGCGAGCTGGCCTGCGCGTCGGCGGGCCGCTGGTGCGTCGCACGAAGCGCGGTCGCGACCTTCCCGGCGCGGCGAGCGGCTCGCTGCCGGCGACCGCCCGCGAGGGCGCCGCCGCACTCTACGTCCCGTCCTGCACCAACCGGATCTTCGCTGGCAACCCGGTCGCGGCCATGGTCGAGGTTTCGCGGCGGGCGGGCCTGCCTGTCTGGGTCCCCGACGGGGTCTCCGGCTCCTGCTGCGGTCTGCCATGGGGCTCGAAAGGCTTCTCCGAGGCTCACCGTCACAAGTCCAACGAGATGCTGGAGCGCATCTGGGAGTGGAGCGGCGAAGGTGAGCTGCCGATCGTCGTCGACGCCACCTCCTGCACGCAGGCGATCGCGACGCCCGGCGAGGGAACGCTCGAGGAGGTCAACGCCGAGCGACTCGCAAAGCTCGAAATCCTCGACTCGATCATCTGGGCCCACGACCACCTGCTGCCCAACCTCGAGGTCGGCCGCCGGGTCGGCTCGGCGACGATCCACCCGACCTGCGCGACCCGCCTGATGGGCCTGGCCCCGCGCCTTCGCTCGCTCGCCGCGGCCCTCGCCGATCAGGTTCAGGTGCCGACCTCGGCGACCTGCTGTGGCTTCGCCGGCGACCGCGGAATCAGCCACCCTGAGCTGACCGAGGCGGCCCTCCGCGAGGAGGCCGCGGAGCTCGCCGGGCGCCGCTTCGACGCTCGCCTCTCCAGCAACCGTACCTGCGAGATCGGCCTCGCTCGCGCCACCGGCGAGAACTACGAGTCGGTGGTGATCCTCCTTGAGGAGCTGACGCGGGCGATGAGCCCCCAGGCCACATAGGCGACCGCGAGAGTTATCAGCGTCCACTTGACGATCGAGCACGCGGTCGCCAGGACCGGGGCAGCGCCGCCTCCGTGGCCGCTGATTATCAGCAGCAGGAAGGCGTTTTCAACGGCGTCGAAGAGCGCGGCTACGGCCGCGAACCAGGGGAGGACCCGGCCCGCTCCGGCAAGCCTTCTCAGTCCACGCTCACGGCCGAGGTCGCGCGTCGCCAGGCCGGCAACGGTGACGAACGTTCCGTAGCTGAGCATGAAGCCGTAGTCGATCCAGAGCGAGAGACGAACCGCGTTGCGCCCTTCGGGTCCCCATTCAGAGAGGAAACGCGCCGCCCGGGAGCTGTTCCCCACGAACTCGAAGTCGATGATCCCCGGTGTGCCCGCGGGCAGGCGCCGTTCGATCGCGCCCATCGCCACCCAGCAGCCGATCATCGCCGCTCCGGAGAGGATCAGCCACATCCTGCGAGACCGTCTGCTCACCGGGCCGATTCTGAATTAATTGCGGGAGGAATGGTCGAGAGCGCCAGGCGACATGCGGTTGCGGGTTGCCTCGTCTGTATCGCCGGCATCGCCGTGGTGCTCATCCTCGCCTACTGGGTCGCGCCCCTCGAGCATCTCGACCGCAACGTCCTCGACGCCCTCAGCGCTCCCACCGGGTCCTTCGCCAACGCAGCGGCCTACGCGGTCGTGAAACTCGCCGATCCCGTGGCCTGGGTGATCGGGGCGATGATCGCCACCCTGATCGCGCTGGGGCGCAGCCGAGTCTGGGATGCGGTGCTCGTCCTCGCCCTCCTCGCCGGCACCGGCCTCCTCGACATCGCTCTGCAGGCGTTGCTTTCGCACTCCCGCTACCGCCCGATTGCGGTCGTGGGCGCTCACCCCTTCGACAACTCCTATCCGAGCGGCCATTCCGCCGGGGCGCTGGCGATCTCGCTCGCCTTCCTCACCGTCGTCCCGCCCACCTGGCGGCGGCCGACGGTCGCGGTCGGGGCTCTCTACACCCTGGCGGTCAGCCTCGGGCTGCCGATCATCAACTACCACTACCCGAGCGACGTCCTCGGCGGTTGGTTGCTCGCCGCCGGCTGGTGGTTTGCCCTGCTCGGGGCGTTCTCGCGGCTCGAAGGCCAGAGATCATGAGGCGGCCGTCGCCCTTTGCCGGCGTCGCCGGCGAGCCTCAGGCGGCGTCGACCTCCTCAGCAGCCCTGTCGGACTCGGCACCGCGGATCGCCGCGCGCACTTTCGCGTCGCGCTCCATGCGCCGGTCGAAGACCGGGTTGAGCAGCCCGCGTAGGGCGGAGCCGTAACGCCACCATTTCGGCGCGAAGACGCGCGGCGCCCGTTCCTCCACGCCGCGGACCAGCGCCGCCGCCGCCTCGTCGGGCGGGATCCGCCTGAAGAAGAAGCTGGGCAGCAGTTCCTGTATGCGCTTACCACCCTGTTGGCGGTCGAGGCCATCGCGGACCATCTCCGTGTCGACCCAGCCGAAGTAGGCGACGGTCGCGCTCGCCCCGAAGGGCGCCAGCTCGACCCGCAACGGCCTCCCGAGCGCCTCGACCGCGGCCTTGGCGGCCGCGTAGGGGCTCAGCATCATGCCGTTGAGGAATGACGCCAGCGAGCCGATCAGGACGACCTGCCCGCCACGCTCGGAGATCTGCGGCAGCGCGGCTCGCACGGTGCGCCAGACGCCGAGCAGGTTGACCTCGACGACCCTCTCCCATTCCTCCGGCGGCATCGTCCGTGTGGTCGCGCCTTCGGGCGCGATGCCGGCGTTGGCGATGATCACGTCGAGGCCGCCGAAGCGCTCGACCACCTCGGCGACGGCGGCCAGCATCGCCCCCTGGTCGGTGACGTCGGCGGCGATCGCCAGGGTGCGTTCGCCGATCCGCTCGGCGGCGTCGGAAGCCTGGCCGGCGTCGAGGTCAAGGACCGCGACCGAGGCGCCGCGCAGGTGCATCTGACGCGCGGTCTCAAAGCCGATGCCGCGGGCCGCGCCGGTGATCAGGACGACCTTGCCATTGAGGTCGTAGGCGGGCACCTCTCAGCCGCCGGAGAAGGTGCGCTCGGCGTCGACGGTCTTCGCGTCTAGGTCGCGCAGGAAGGTGGCCATGCGGTTGTCGCGTTCCATGCGCCGATCGAGCAGCGGCATCACGATCCCGCGCATCGCCGAGACGTAGCGCCACCACTTCGGCGCGAAGACCCGTGGGGCCCGTTCCTCGATGCCGCTCACCAGGGCGGCTCCGGCTTGCGCCGGGGTGATCCGCTTCAGCAGCCAGTCGGGGGTGGACTCGTTGAGGCGCCCGGCGTCCTCCTGGGCCATCGCATCCTGGACGAGCTTCGTGTCGACCCAGCCGAAGTAGCCGACGGTGGCGCTCGCGCCCTGCGGCAGCAGCTCGGTGCGAAGAGTCCGGCCCATCGACTCGACCCCGGCCTTGGCGACCGCGTAGGGGCTGTTGCCCATCCCGTTCATGAAGGCGTAGACGGAGGAGATCAGGACCAACTGGCCGCGCCGCTCGACGACCTGCGGCAGCGCCGCCCGGCAGGTTCGCCAGACGCCGAGCAGGTCGACCTCGAAGACCCGCTCCCATTCCTCGGTGCCGATCGCCCGCGTGGTCATCAGGCGCGACTGCGCGATGCCGGCGTTGGCGACCGCCACATCGAGGCCGCCGAAGCGCTCGACTGTCTCCGCCACGGCGGCCATCATCGCGCCGTGGTCGGTGACGTCGGCCCCGATCCCGAACGCCTGCTCGCCGAGCCTTGCGGCGGCATCCTCGGCCTCGCCGGCGTCGAGGTCGAGCAGCGCCACCGAACCGTCGCCGTAATTGTTTCCGGCTTGCTGAAGCGGTTCCCTGGCAAGGACCGGCTTCATCTTCTCGTCATAGCCGGCGATTGCCCGCTCGTTGACGATCGGCTCGATCCAGTAGCCGTCGCCGATCAGCTCAACGTGGGCCTCGCTCGGGACCTCCAGATGAAGCAGGAAGCCCTCAAAGAGCCTCTGCAGCACGGCCCGCACCGCCTCGATTCCCTCGGCCGCGTTGACGTCCCCGGCGATCGCCGCGCGCAGCTCGGCCAATTGCTCGATGACCTGGGCTTCTGCGGCACCCACCGCCGCGCCTGACTCGGCTGCCTTGACCTGCTCGCGCAGGCGCTCGACCTCTGCCCGGGCGGCCACCTCCTCCGGCTCGAGCTCGTCGCAAAACCCACGCCACTCGGCGATGCTGAGATCGCTGTGTGAGTAGTCACGGTTGATCTTGGCAAGTCGGGCTTTGGCGTCCTTGGCCTCGGCTTCGGCGCTCGCCAGGAGAGCCCTTGCCTCGATCAGCTTGCGATCCATCGCCGCCGCGACCTGCTCGCGCGTTGCCTCCACGTCTAGCACCGTCTGCTCGAAGTGGGCGAGCACCGCGCCGTCGATATCGGCGCGGCGGAGCGCGCCCGTCTTGCAGCCGTGGATGCGCCCGTTGCATTCATAGAACTCGTAAGCGCTCTCGGGCCTTGTCCTGGGACACATCGCATCCCCGCAGGCCGCGCAGCGTAGGAAGCCGCCGGTGAACAGGTGGCGCTTTGCTTTCGGCGGGCGACCGCGCTTTGAGGGTTTCGCGGCAATCAGCTGCGCGGCTTCCTCCCAGCGCTCGGCGCCGATGATCGGCTCGTGCACGCCCTCGAACAGCTCGTCCTTGTACTTGAGCTTGCCGACGTAGACCGGATTTCTGACGATTCCCGAGACGGTCGACTGGCGCCAGCGCACGCCTTTCTTGGTCTGCACCCTGTCGTGGTGAAGGCCCTGGGCGATGGCGGTCAGGCTGCGGCCGGCGACGTACTCGGCGAAGATCCGGCGCACGATCGCCGCCTGCGCGGGAACGATCGCCAGCCCGCTGCCGTCCTCCGCGTAGGCGTAGCCGTAGGGGGCGGGGCCGGAGAACATGCCGCGCTCAGAGGCCCGGCGGCGCAGGCCGGCGGCGACCGACTCGGACTTTCGCCGCGAGTCCTCAGAGTTGCGCTGCCCCTGCACCGCTGCCATCAGGAGGCCGATCCGCTCGTCGGCGAAGAAGTCATCCTCGACCGTGCGCAGCCGGACGCTGTGGCGGCGCAGGTGGGCGACGACCTCGACCAGATGGTCGGCGGCTCCGGGCCTATCACCGGCTCCGCGGGCGATGCGGTCTGAGTGCAGGGCGACCAGCAGGCACTCGCCATGCTCTTGCGCCAGCTCGATCGCCAGGGCCTTGGCCCGCTCCAGGTCGGGGCCGCGGTTGCCGCTGTAGGCGGAGAAGCCCTCATCAGAGAACTCGCCGCGCACCGACCAGCTCTCGACCTCGGCCAGGCGGCGGGTCTTATCCAACTGGTCGGGGATCGAGCCGTGCTTGTCCTCGGTCGACTTGGCGGCGTAGAGGACGGCTGGGGGGCCGGGCTCGCTTGGCACGTTTACCTCCTAACGACGGGCCTTGGCGCGGGGCAGGCGCTTCGGGACGGTCTTCTGGGATCTGCCTACGACCTTAGCGCTGTCGGCGGCGTGGCTGACCGCCTCGAGGATCGCCGCCGTGTTGGAGGCCGCACCGTGCGCACGAAGCGCCGCCAGGTCGCGGCAGAGCTGGCGGTATTGAGCTGGGGAGGGGGTGATTTCGATGCGGGGGTTTCTTCGCCCGGCGCTCGGGCGATGCGGCCCTCCCCTGACGCCGCTCGGAGATCTTGTCCTCGCGCCCTGCCATCAGGGCCGCCTTGGGTTCTCGATCTCTGCGAGGGCCCCGCTGCCGCAGTAGTGGCAGCGCTCGGCGAGATGGCGCTTTGCGTAGCTCCCCGCCCGCTCCGGGTCCGGATAGGCGGTCTCCTCGCAGTCGCGGCAGCGGCGAAGCGAGCTCTGATCGATCTCCTCGAGGAAAGCCTCCGGCCCCTTGCGAAGGCGTGCCGCGAGGCCTTGGGCCTTCGCCAGCCGCTTGGCCTCTGCTCTCGCGCCGTTCCAGATAGGCGCCGCGAAGTCGCTGCTGCTCGGCGCGCGAGCGCTGATCCTCTTCTGCCCTTTGCTTGAGCCAGGAGGAGTCCGCAGCACCCAGCAGCTCGCCGGCTTCGATCCGCTCGCGCGCATTGCGCAGCGCCGGCCCCTCCCCGAAGCGCTCGGCCAGCTCGCCGATGAGGAGAAGCTGCTCGGAGCGGTAGTGGGAAGCCAGGCCCTCAAGGGCGGCACGCTCCTCGGGGCTCGGCTTGCGATCGGCAAGCTGGAGGTGGAGCGGGTCGTCAAACAGCGCCCCGAGCGCCAGCAGCGCCCGGCGCTCGGGGTCTCTGGTCGCGCCATCTCTTTCGAGGGCGATCTCGACTGCAGTTCTCGCCGGCTCGGGAAGGCGCTCGATCCTCCAGCGCCCTTTCCAGTAGCGCAGGTGCTCGCGTAGCGCCTCGGGATCGGAGCGCAGGCGCTCCCGCTTGTCTTCCTCCTCGCGCTGCCGGGCGAGCTGGCGCTCGCGCTCCTCCTCGTAGGGCCGGCGCGCCTCGCCAAGGGCGCCAAGCAGGTCCACCGCTCGCGCGCCGCCGTCGAGGCTCAGCAGCCAGCATGGCATCAGTGATGCAGTTGTCGATATCGCGGACCCGATCGCAAGCGCCAGTGAGGAGCAGGGAGCTGCGCTCCGACTGCCTTGCGATCGCCGCGAGGAAGGAGCGGGCTCGCTTCTCGGTCGTGGTGATGAAGAGCAGCGCCGGGCAGAAGCGATGGCGCTCGCGCCAGGCTTCGGCTCTTGCGTACTCGCCGTAGCCCGCCGCCTTCTCCTTCAGGCGGCGGTGGGACATCGTCCCCATGTCGAGCTCGACGAAGGCGAGCAGGTGACGCCCCTCGGCGTCGAGGACTTCGACCAGCGCGTCGGGAGCGATCGCACGCTTCTCTCTGCCGGACCAGTCGGCAAATGGCTCGCGCGCCTCGCCCTCGCGAGCGAAGCGGGCGAGCCTCGCCCCATCGGGGAGCTTCCTCGCGAGCGCCACATAGAACTCGCTGAGGCCGGCGGCGTGCGCGAGGAAGAGCGGGTTGGGCTCGCGGCGCTCGCCGCCGCGAGGCGGCGGTGAGCCGCTGGCGATCGCCTCGCCCTTGCGCGTCGGCCAGAGGTGATGGGGCGCCGAGCCGCGTTCGCGGTAGGGGCGGGTGCGGCCCAGGAGGTCGTGGTCGGCGAGGCGGGCGCAGCGGTAGCGCAGGGTCCGCTCCGGGGTCTCTGGGAGAAGCGCGGCGAGCTGGGTCTGGGTCAGCACCCGTTGGCTCGAAAGCAGATCGAGGATCCGCAGGTCAAGCTCCGAAAGGGTTGGGTCGCCCTGACGGGAGCGGCTGCGAGAGGAGGCTCCGCTCATTCCCATATCCCTCTGTCCCCCGAGGGCGGGCGCTGCGCACCCTGAACCGCGCCGCCAGGGGCGGGGCAGCCGGGGCGCCGGGCGGGCGCTGGAGCGCTGCTTCCAGCGCGGAGGAGAGGAGCCGCTGTGTCGCCGGCGCCGAGGCGATCGTGCTCGCGCCGAGTGCGATCGGAGCAGCCGAGGGTGCGAGGGCTGAGGCCGGGAGACGGGGCGCGGCAGATGAGAGCGAGGAGTGAGCGACCCGCCGTCATTTGAGACTGGACCCGGTGGATAGAGAGTCGGGCGCGGGGGAGGGGCGGCGATTCCGCGCCGGGTTGCGGCATTGCCCCTCCTGGGGCTTGCCGTTCGGCCTCTGGGCGACTGGCAAAGGTCTTCATCAATTACCTGTCGTCCCAGAGGCCGTTTTGCGCCAGAAACCTCGCCCCGCCCACCTACTTGCAGGTGAGGTGGGCGAGGCGGGGTGGCCGCGTTCTCCGCCGTGGCGCTGGCTCGCGATGGTTGGAATCGTCGCTGGCATGTCGCTACTTCTGTCCAGACGCGAGGCGGTTTGGTCCGGGTGGTGTTCACCAGGGCCTTGGCCAGCTCCGTCCTCGGACAAAAGCGAACACCTGTTTGGGGTTCGTAGTGTGTCGGGCTGCGGGGTTGGGGTCGCTGAGAGGGCTTGGACGTCGGCTGGCAGAGCCCTCGGATAAGCCAGGAGACTCTGTGTCTTGTCCTGGCCGTGCTTTGCTGGGTCCTTGGCTTGATTTGGACTTCTCGTCATCGAATGCCGTGTGGTGGTCATCGCGGCACCGCCTCGCCGATCTGGATGAACTGCTCGGCACGCACTTTGTAGACGGCGCGCTCCACCGCCTTGCGCGTCTGACCGGGGGCGCAGTGGTAGTGGACCTCTGAGCAGTGCCCATGCCGATCGTCCAGCGCCAGGCGCGGATCAGCGCGTAGAGGCGGCGCGGCGCCTTCGGCGTCAGCTCCACCTCGATTGCGATCGTGCCCTCGTCGGTGAGGATCGCGAGGTCGGGACGGTGCAGGCGTGGGTCCGGCCGCTGGCGTTCGCCGAGGTCGGCGCTGGCCATCGCGCGCTCCGCGATCTGCTCGGCGAGGACGATCTCGCGCTCGCTGCGGATCACGCTCGTGGCCGTAGTGGCGGCCGAGCAGCTGCGCGGTGGTGGCGCAGCGCAGCATGTGATCGACCGCGCCGGGCGAGACGTTTGCCAGCGGCAGGCCGAGGCCGGCGTAGCGCAGGCCCTCGCGGGTCGCGCGCAGCAGGCCGGGCTCGGTGGAGAGCAGGTCGAGGCGCTCCAAGAGGCCGGCTTCGACGCAGGCCGCGACGCGGCGGTAGGCGGCGGTGCGGCCGACCCCAAGCTCGGCCATCACGTGGCGCATCGCGACGAGGCCGTGGCGGCCGACGAAGCGGACCAGCTCCTGGTCGCGGTCGCGCGGCGGCGCGGGCGGGGCGGGGGATCTGAGGGGGCTCTGCATCATTTGTGAACAAGACGGAGAGAGGGCCGTTTCGCCCCCCCAGTTCCTGTGATCCGGCTCGGTAGGAGTTGTCGGGGCCCACCTCACCCTGCAAGTAGAGGTGGGCCAGGCGCCGCGTTTGGATTTCGGCGGCCTGCGCAACTTCTCCTTGGCCCGGTGTTTTCTCGACCGAGATGCTCCGGTCGCGTCTGTTTTCCCTGCGCTCGCCACCGCCATGACTCCGCGGCGGCGGCCTTCGCGCTTCCCGCCTCGGGCACCGCCCGACCGAGGGCGATCCGCTTCGGCCGCTGTCCGCGAATCAAAAAGCAGGATGGCAAGAGGCGAAGACCGACCGAAACCCGCGCGCCGCCGAAGCGACCGTCCCGATGGCCCCCAGTGCCCTGCAGCTCTGCCGCTACTACGGCTTCGGCGCCGGCACCAGACTCGCAGACGCATGCCCGCGTCGGCGAGCTACGCAACGAACGCATCCTCAGCAAGGCCGCGAAGTCCGCTCGATCGCCAGGGAATTCGACGCGCTGCAGGCCTTCCCCGAAGGCCCGACCATTGCCCGTTCGACGAAGGCGCCCGGCTCTACGCCATCTTCGCGTACGCCACCGCGGAACCGAAGGTCCCGGTCGAAGTGCACCTCTCGGGATGCTCGTTTGTCTGGAACGGCCGCAGCCGTCCTTCTGGGCGACGCCGCAGCTGATCCGCAGGCTCAAAGTCCTGACCGGCGGCAAGGGCTGAGCCCACCGGCCCTATTGGGTCAGTGGAGCGGCGCTGAATACCGATCTTCGCGAGCTCTGCGGGACAAGCACCGGGGCTGGTCTTGACCGCGCGCAGCAGCTCCTCGCGGCGCTGACCGCGCGAGGCATGGTCGCCCCGCGGCGGCGTCTCGCGGCGCTAGGTTTGCGCCACTGTGCGGAGGGCGCGGTCTGCACTCCGAGGCTCACCAAGGCGCGCTCGAGGTCTTCCGCCCAGCATCGAACTCGGCCAAGCCGACTGGATCAGCGCCTGGGCGCCATCGATCCGCTTCTGCATCCGCCCCCTCTCTCGGTGGCCGACCTCGTCGGCCGAATCTAGGAGCAAACGGCCGAGCCAACCGGACCAGACGCGAAACCAGATGGACCCGTGCTCAGGGACCGGGCAAACCGCGGCCCAACGCGAACCCGCCGTGCCGGCCGCTCCGTCCACCGAACCACCCCGCGAACCCGAACTCCTCCGGCCGAAACAACCCCGCCCGCAGCTCACTTTCCTCTCCTTCTCCGGCACCTCTCTCCGCCACCCAACCAAATCCGCATCCGTCCTTCCGAATCCGTTCCGATCCCCGGGCCCAGCCACCGCAACCCCCCCGCCGCTTGTCCACTGCCCTATCCGAACTCGGCAGCCGACCACGACCGCTCACCACCTGATTCTTTCTCATGGTGTGGGGGCGTGGTCGGCTGCCGCGAGAGGCCCCAAACCGCTCAGGCAAACGGCGTGGGGGTGGATGCGAATCCACGATTCTGTCCATGGCCTTGTCCGCCTCCATCGAGGCTGCTAAAGCTGCGAAGCGCCGCACCGCCGGTAGAGGGTCTTGCTTGGCGCGGCTGTCAATGCGCTCCGCGCTCCGGGGGGGATAGGGGGACGCGAAGAGTGGCCCGGCCCAGGCGAACTGGTCGCGAGGGGTACCTTAAATCTCATGCAGGCCCGGGGCCTGAGAGCCGTGTCTGACTCCGTCAGCAGAAGAAGCAGGCTAGCATGTGCCGTTAGGTCGAAGTTGGTGTTTCTATCCCGTGGGACCCTTGCAGACCGCCAGGCTGCTGCCTGTCACAGGCGTCCCCGGATCGACCCATGGTTCCGCCGGGACTCTTCCGATGGTTGGGTGTATTTTGTATCGAGATGACTCGGCTACATCTTCGCGCGCGAATTTTCATGGCCTCGCTGGCCCTCATCGCGCTTAGCGTGCTTACGGCTGGCGCCCTGGCCACATGAGGATGACCCAGTAGGGCACAATCCACTTTGCGCGCTGTCCGGACGTTCAAAAGCAGAAGGCGCTGAGGCGAAGACAGATCATAACCCGCGGGCGGCCGAAACGAACGTTCCCATGCCTCCTAGCGCGTCGCAGCTTTGTCGCTACAACGCTTTGGCGCTGGACTGGCCCGCAGACTGACAGAGAACGCACCATTGCCAACGTCGCTTCTATCCGCTCAGTCCTCGAGAATTTAACTCCCTAGGCGGCTCCCGAAGAGCCTACGAGCCGCCCGGCAGACGAAGGAGCGGCGCCTCTATGCCGTCTTTGCATATGCAGATCCCGAGAACCGAAAGTTCCAGTCGAAATCCGGCCTCTCGGGGTGCCCTTACCTTGGAACGGTTGTAACGAGCATGCTTATTGGACATCATCCTCGCTGTATCACCGGCTAGACGCTATGACGATCGGCAAAAGATAACTTGGCGCTCGCGGTGGTAAGGAGGTGGGAAGCCCTCTCGGTGCATTGCTGCCTTCCACCATTGATCCCTCGATAGGTCGAGATTAAGACGCACGGGGTTGGAAAACGCCGGTGAAGGCACGCGAGTCGCGGGGTCCAGC
>CAWCMK010000006.1:0-9818 GCA_963796705.1 uncultured Solirubrobacterales bacterium | reverse complement strand
GGGATGGTCGCGGAGGGCAAGCATGTGGCCCTGGTGCTGGCCGGCTGCATGTTGGGCGCGGCGCTGCTGCGAGCGGCGTCTCCTGCCGCTCGATGGCTGGCTGGTGGGGCTGAGCCTCCCTGCGCGCGCTCGCCGGCCGGTGCTGGCGGGCGCGGTGGCTGTCGGCCCTGACGCTTGTCCTCGCCGCCGGCACGGCGGCAAACGCGCCGCATCTGATCCAGACCAAGTACCACGAATTCACCGACCGCACCGACACCTCGCCGGCAGCCCGGGGGAAGGGCGGCTGCTGAGCGCTCGGCCCGAGGGCCGCTTCGAACTCTGGCACGTCGCCCTCGACGCTTACCGCGAAAACCAGTTCCATGGCACCGGCGCCGGCACCTATGTCGAGCGGTGGGATCGTGAACGCCCCAGCTGACGCTACGGTCCAGAACGCCCACTCGCTCTACCTCGAGGTGCTTGGGGGAGCTGGGCATCGTCGGCCTTGCGCTGCTCGTGATCGTCGCTGGCGCTGATCCTCGGGGCGTTTGCCTGGCGGGCGCGCGGGCCCGACCGAGCGCTGTTCGCGGCGCTGCTCGCGGCCGGCCTGGCCTGGGCGGTCCACGCCGGGGTCGACTGGGACTGGCAGATGCCGGCGGTGTCGCTGTGGCTCTTCGCGCTCGGCGGGGCAGCGCTGGCGCGCTCTCTGCGGCGCAGGCGCCGCCGCCCCCGCAACGAGCTGAGGACGGCCGCGGTACGGGCCGGGGGGGTGGTCGCCTGCCTCTTGGTGGCGATCGTTCCGGCCCAGCTCGCGCTCTCGCAGGCTCGCCTGGACTCGGCGATCGCGGCGATGAAGGCCGGCCGACTGCGGGGCCGCGAAGGCCGAAGCGAACAGCTCACTCTCGGCGGTCAGCCAGAGGCCGGCCCCCTACACGGTGATCGCCTATTGCGACATGCGGAACGATCACTTCGGCGCCGCGAATCGTCGCCCTGCGGCGTGCGCTGCAGCGCGATCCCGGAAACTGGGAGCTGTATTACTCGCTTGCCGTGGCGCGTGCCGGTGCGGGTCTGAACCCGAGCGCTGGCCGCGCGGCGGGCCGCGGTGCTGAACCCCCACGAACCACTCGCCCAAACTGCGCCAGCTCGATTCAGGGGACGAAGCAAACGCGCGTGGGAGCGCGCCGCTAGCAGGGCGCCTCTGCTCCCACCGGCACCGGGAGACCCATGATCAAACGACTGATATCAGCGGCACTGGCGGTCGCCCTTGTTGGTGGCTGCGGGAGCCTCGCGCTCGCGGCCACCGGTGGCCCGAGCAACGGGAACAATGCCGCGATCAGCCAGTACGAGACCCCTCCGACAACCCCGAAGCCAAGGCGTCAAGCGGAACTCACGGAGAGCCACGGCGTCAAGGGGGCCCACAAGAAGGGCGGCAAGCCGAACCTCGGAGGCAGTGGCCGGGCACCGGGGTGGAGTGGCACAGGCAAGGGCAGCGCAGCGCCCATTGAGACGGCGTCCACCGGTCCGGTCTCAGCGGCCACGGGCCTGCCGTTCACGGGCCTCGACGCGCTTCGCCTTGGCGGCGTCGGGCTCTTGCTGCTCGGCGGCGGCCTGGCGCAGCGCCGCTTCGAATCAAAGGCGCCGAGGCTGATGAGGGAGGGGGCGCCGAACCGAGCTAGCCGGCCGCCGGCGCCAGGGCAACGGCGGGGAGAGGCTCCTGTGGCGCAGCGCCGGCTTCGGTGCCGGACGGCAATGGGAGCCGAAGTGCTGGGTCCAGACGTGGACTTCCTGATCGCCGCCCAGAGCGCCGACTCTGAGGCCCACTCCGAGCTGGGTGTAGTGGCCGAGGATGTTCGCCCGGTGCTCGGGCGAGTGGATCCAGGCGCTGAAATATCGAGCGCACGCTGGCGTATTCGTCGGTCCCCCAGGCGAGGTTCTCGCCGACCCGCCAACAGGGTGCCGGGAGATAGCTGACCCGCCGCATCCAGAAGGTGAACCCGCGCCCGCAGGCGTCATGGCTGAAGCTGTCGCAGCGCAGGATGTCCGTCGCCTTGTCAAGGGCCGAGCGATCCAGGGACCTGGCGTTGACGAGCCCACCCATCCCGGCGTGGCGGCGGGCGAAATCGGTCATGCACCGCATCGCCCGCTCCTGAACGGCGGCGGGCGCTTCGAGATTCGTCTGGTTGGCGCAGACCGTGGTCGGAGCGATCAGTCCGCTCAGGTTCATCGCTCCCGCGCTCGCTGCGAGCGCAACGCCGGCGAGCAGGCAGACGGCGAGTGAGATGGCGATCCGGCGATGCATCCCCAATCTCTCGCCATCTGGGTGCCGGCCCTTTGCCTCCTCCCCGCCAGCTGGACGTTCGTACGAGTGAATCGGGAGGGGCGCCCTAACTGGGCGCGTCATTGCAGGGTCGCCCGGATGAGCGCTGTCAGGGGAGGCGGTGCGGTGAGCCGTCTCGGCCGCATCGTCTCGACGGCGCTGATCACCGCCGGGCTGGTGGTGATCGCCGATGTCGCGATCACGCTCGCCTACAAGGAGCCGCTCTCCTCGATCTACGCCTCGATCAGACAGGACGAAGCGGCGAGCCAGCTGCGCGAACTGGAGGCCAGCTACCCGACTCCTGCCGACCGCCGCGCGATCGCCGAGCTGCGCAGCGGACGAAGCGCCGGCTCGCGGTGCTGGCGCGGCGCTTCGCCGCCCGGGCGAGCACCGGCGAGGCGATCGGGCGGATCATCGCCCCGGCGATGGACGGGCTGAACATGGTGCTGATCCAGGGCACCGACACCGCCAGCCTCGAGAAGGGCCCCGGCCACTATCCCGAAACCCCGTTCCCCGGCGAGGGGGGAACCATCGGGATCGCCGGCCACCGGACCACCTACCTGGCGCCCGTTCCGTCACATCGACTCGATGCAGGCGGGCGATCGGATCACCCTCGAGATGCCCTACGGGCGCTTCCTCTATCGGGTGCAGAGGACCGCGGCCGTCAACCCCGACGACGTCGGGGTCGTCAAGCCGGTCGGCTACGAGCGCCTCGTGCTGAGCGCCTGCAACGCCCCTCTACAGCGCCGAACAGCGCTTCATCGTCTTCGCGCGGCTGATCGGGAGTGGCCTGCCGCCGGGGTTGCGGGGACGTGAGCGCGATGCGGCGGCTAGATGCAGCACAGGAAGGGACGCCGCTCGACGGGGTCGGCGGATCGACCTCGCGATCGGCATCGTCCTCGGGCATCGTCCTCGGCATCGCGATCATCGTCAGCCTTCGTTTTCATCGGGTAGCGAAGGGACGCTGGACGCGCCGCGCGTCGCCGGCGCAGTAGGAATTTCGTCTGGGACGAAATAGGTGCCGATCCGCGGTTCCAGGCCCCTCAAGCGGCCGGCGCGCCTCTAATCTGCGTTGGCGAAATGAGCCGCCCACCGATTCCGATTTGCGCAGAAGCTGATCCTCGCCGTGGTGGCGATCCTCGCAATCGGCGGTGGCACGGCGCTGGCGGTCGATTGCTCGGGCGGCTCGACGGGCGGTGGCAATGCCGGCTGGTGGCAATACCACGAAAAGTGCCCGCCCAGCGGCGGGGGCGGCAAGGGCTGGACCGCTGCCGTGCTCGGCAGCGAGCCCTCCGTGCTTCGTCGACTTCGTCGGCAACCAGCAACCGCCCCCGCCATCCGATGAATGCCCGCCGCCCTGTCCGGATAAGAGCAAGTGGTCGGCCTTCCAGCTCACCGGCGGCGGCAGCTACAACGATGGAGGCGGCGGCGGGAACGACGAATGCGAACCCTGTAGCGATCAGAAGTACAGCGGCTACAGCGGTTCCGACAATAACGGCGGCGACAACAACTGCTGCCCCGATCATCAGAACAGCGGCTACAGCAGCGGCGACAACAACAACGGCGGCGACAACAACTGCTGCCCGGACCAGAGGAACAGCGGCTACAGCAGCGGCGACAACCAAAACGGCGGCGGCGATAACTGCGATAAGACAGCCAATCGCATCGCCCCCCCGTCCGACGCTGCTCTGAACTGAGTTAGCTGCTTCGGGCTTCGCGGTCCTCGCCTGACCCTCAGGCGATGATCGTCAGCTCGCCCGGCGCGGCGCGCAGCTCGATCCGCTCGCGCTCGCCGATGTAGTCGCCGTCGACCTGGACCTGCAGCGGCCGCAGGCTCTCCCTCCTTGGTCTTCGAGATCGACTCCACCGTGGCGGCGCTGACGTCGTCGAAGTGGATGATCTGGCGATGGTGGGCGGCGGGGCGTTTCTCGCTGAAAAGGCGGGTGATCAGGGTCGGCATGTCGCGCTGGGCGGCGCGCTTCAGGACGCCGAGCGAGAGGGTTCCGTCATCGATCGCGACGCCCTCGCAGACCCGGATCGGGTGGCTGGCGAAGTAGGTGAACGGGTCCGAGTTCTGGGCCAGGGCGGTGATCCCCTCGACCGGCTCGCCGCCGTCGACCTGGACGCGCAGGTGCACCGGGTTGACGAGGAAGTTGCGATAGAGGCTCGAGACCGCCGCCCAGGTGTAGTAGTAGGGCCCCGCCCGCGCCTTCAGCCGCGGGTGCGCGTCGACGCGGCGCACCACGGTCGCGTCGATCCCGACCCCGCAGGAGAAGACGAAATAGCGCCCGTCGGCGCGCCCGAGGTCGATCTTCCGCGGCTGCCAATCATCGACCAGCGCCAGCAGGTGCTCGGTCGCATCGACGACGTCGTTGGGGATCCCCAGCGTGCGGCAGACGACGTTGGTCGAGCCGCCCGGCAGCATCGAGACCGGTACGTCGGTCCCGGCGAGCCCGTTGGCGACCTCGTTCAGGGTCCCGTCGCCGCCGAAGGCGACGACCACGTCATAGCCGCGGTCGCGCACCTCGCGGCCGATCTGCGTGGCGTGGTTCTGGGCCTCGGTTTCGGCGGTTTCGACCTCAAAGCGCCCCTGCAGCGCGTAGACGACGAGGTTCTTCGAGCCGATCCGAGACGGTCGTCGCATAGGGGTTGACGATGATCAGCATCCGCTTCTTGGCGGATCGCCGCCGGATTCTCGAGCCGGTTTTCGCCATCAGGGCCGCTCTATTCGCCAGCGCGGTTCAGGGTGACGGCGTGGCCACTGAACGTCGCCAAGGCCTTGGCGTTGATGCCGGCAGCGATCATCGGGGACGCGAAGGTGTGCCGGCACTCGTGCAGCGTAGTGCGATCGAGGCCGGCTATCACGTTATACTGGCGGTATGACTCACAAGGTGGGCATCAAAGGCCAGGTCGTGATCCCCAAGGCGATCCGTGACGAAATCGGGATCAAGCCCGGCGACGAGGTGACGTTCGAGCCGCAGGGCTCCGAGGTGAGGGTGCGGCGAGTCGAGGACGATCCCGAGCGGCGCGCCGACGAGATCCGCATGCTTCGCGGCATCTGGGCTGACGCTGGCGGCGGCGGCACCGACGCGCTCTTGGAGGAGCGCCGGCGCGAGCGCGAGGCGGAGGAGCGCAGGGCCCATAGGTGGGGCGTTGGTCGTTCTCGATAGCTGGGCGTTGCTCGCGTACCTGAAGGACGAGGCATCCGCTGACCGCATCGAAGCCGTCTGGCTGGATGAGGGCGCGACGATTTGCTCGGTCAACTTGGGCGAGGTTCTGTACATCCGCATGCGCGGCGACGGGGAGAAGTCGGCCATGGAAGACGTCGAGAAAGTGCGTCAGCGCCTCGACGTTCTCGATCCGGATTGGCCACTCGTATCGGCGGCGGCCAAAGTCAAGGCGCTGGGCGGGCTCTCCTATGCCGATGCCTTTTGCATCGCGACTGCCCTGCGCTTCGACGCGCCGCTCTGGACCGGCGACCCCGAGGTCCTCGACACGGCGGGTGAGCACCGGTGCGAGGTCGTGGACCTGCGGAGCTAGCCAGCAGCCCGTAGCAGCCAGGTGGCGCAGGTTTTGGCTCCCTTTTTCGATCGCTCAGGTCAGTAGCTGTCCCGCCTCGTGGGTCGGCCGATCGGGTGTGGATCATCGTCTACACCACCGTGTACATCCCCTAGAAACAGCAAGCCAATTAAGACCTCAGGTGTCGGCTGGTGCGTCAGTCAGACATTCTTGAGCAATCGGGCCTCGCCCCCTGGGTCACGATGGCGCAACTTCCTCGGGTAGCCTGAAGGCCATGAGCTTCACGCGGATCACCGTGCGACCCGACCAGATGGCCGGCGTTCCCTGCCTGCGCGGGTTGCGGATACCCGTTGCAAGCGTGGTCGGCATGGTGGCCGACGGCATGCGCGATCAGGAGATCCTCGACGCCTATCCCGACCTGGAGGCCGAGGACATCCGCGAGGCGATGCGCTACGCCGCTGAGGCAGTTCGTGAGCGCGAGCTGCCGGTTGCCGCTAACGGGTGAGGTTCCTGATCGACAACGCGCTCTCGCCCGCTCTCGCCGAACGGCTCAATGCAGCCGGCCACGATGCCGCTCACGTTCGTGACTACGGAATGCAGGCCGCCGCCGATGATGAGATATTCGCTCACGCGCAGCAAGAGCAGCGCGTGCTTTCTCCGCGGACACCGACTTCGGAACGCTGCTTGCGACTCGCAACGAGGCCTCGCCCTCCGTCATCCTGTTCCGTCACGGGACGCTGCGACGCCCCGCGCAGCATGCGGAGTCGCTGCTATCGAACCTCGCGACGATCGAAGCCGACCTCGCCGCCGGCAGCGTCGTGGTCATCGAGCCTGCCCGAATCCGCATCCGGGGACTTCCCCTGGCCCCGTAGGGATTGTCCATCGGCGGCACGAACGGCCTCCTCAGCGCGCTCGCGACGGGCAGCGAGGTAGCCATCGAGCAGGCTGGCCGCCTCGGCCTCCGAGCCGGGCATCAGGTGCCCGTAGCGGTCCAGGGTGATCGAGATGTTGGCGTGGCCCATGAAGGTCGAGACCGCTTTGGCGTTGACGTGGGCGGCGATCATCAGCGAGGCGAAGGTGTGGCGGCACTCGTGGAGCGTGATCCGATCGAGCCCGGCTGCCTGCCACGCCTCGTCGGCGCGCTCACTCAGCTTCTCGCCGATGAACGGATCCGCGGCGGTGCGGCCAAAGAGGAGGTCGGCGCCGGCGCGGTTGACCCGGCGCAGATACTCGTCCAGGAAGTCACGCAGGACAGCGCTGATCGGGACCTTGCGCCGTCCCGCGCGCGACTTCAACTCGATCTCGCCCTCGCGGGGGTCCCAGCCGCGCTCGACGCGGATGATTCCGTTGGCGAGGTCGACATCTTCGACGCGCAGAGCACGCAGCTCGCCGCGCCGCAGCCCTCCATACATCGCGGTCGCCCAGATGGTTCGATCGCGCTCGGGCACCGCGGCGATCAGGGTTGCGGCTTCCTCGGGCGAGGCGTAGCGCTCCCGGCGCCCCCGGACCGCTGGAAGTTCCAGGCCCGAGCAGGGGTTGACCCCTATCTGACCGAGGCTGATTGCCCGACGAAAGATCGCTCGCAGCGGCAGCAAGCTGATTTGGATCGTGGAGGGGTTGATCCCTTCGGCAATCAGTGCGTTGACGAACTCCTGCAGGTCGGGCCGGCCCAAATCCGCCAGCCGCGTCTGGGCGAACCAGGGCAGCACCCGGAGCCGCATCGCCTGCTCGTAGGAGCGCAAGCTGGAAGGCTTGTAGCGCTGGCCGGAGCGATTTGTGACGGCGCCCGCTGTCGCCCCCTCTTGCCATGCCTCCCAGGCCTGGCGGACAGTGGTCGGCTTCGGCGCCCGCAGAGCTCCCTGGTTGAGCGCGGTGAGCGCATCGAGGCGCCAGGACTTCGCTTCAGCCTCCCGCGCGAAGGTCCGCCGGATCTTCTTCCGGTCGCGCTTCGAATAGACGGACGCCTGCCAGCCGGCGTTGCATCGGCACCGGCCTCCATCGCGGGCCGGGCAGCTTGTCGAGTGGCGCTTGACGATTCCCTCAGCCACTGCGAGCCTCGCTACCCCACCTGGTAGATGACGGTCCAGCGACTCCGCGCGAGCGCCCTTCGAGGTCCTCGGCTAGCGGCGCGCTCGCCGACTCGGTCACCCACCGTTCGAGCTCAGCGACCGGGACAAGGGACCTTCCGGGCTCGACCGCGCGGTTCTCGATCACCGTGTCCATCTACTCCAAGACGCACTCGCCTCCCGTTTGGTCCCCGCCTCGTCTTTCAGAGCGCCAGCGTCATGGTTGCCGAAACGGGTAATAATTTGACGTCTGAGCAGGAGCGACGGGGCAGGGAGTCCTCAAAGGACACCGGATCGAAACCCGGAGCTGATTAGGCCGCTTTGGCGAGCGTCTTGCCCGTCTGCTCGCGATGCACGCGGGAGGGCTCATCCAGAAGCCCGCGGATATCGTCGGCCGTGAGGCTGCCGGCGAACAGGTCACCGTCGTCCATGACGCCGCTGAAGAGCTCCGCCTTGCGGCGGGCGAGGGCGACGACCTTCTCCTCGATCGTTTCGCGGGCGATCAGCCGGTAGGCGATCACCGGGCGGGTCTGCCCGATCCGGTGAGCGCGGTCGATCGCCTGCGTCTCGGTCGCCGGATTCCACCACGGGTCAAGCAGGAAGCAGTAGTCGGCCTCGGTCAGGTTGAGGCCGAAGCCGCCCGCCTTGAGGCTGATCAGGAAGACCGGGTCGGTGCCCTGCTTGAACCGCTCGATCACCTGGTCGCGCTTGCGCGTGCGCCCGTCGAGGTAGCAGTACTCAATTCCCTCGCGGTCGAGGCGCTCGCGAACTTTGGCCAGGAACCCCGTGAACTGGCTGAAGACGAGCGCCCGGTGGCCGCCGCCGATCACCTCGTCGAGCTGCTCGACCAGCGCCGCGAGCTTCGCGCATGGAACCTCGTCGTGGCCCACGTCGACGAGGCTCGGATCGAGGCTCAGCTGGCGCAGGAGCGTGATCGAGCGCAGGATCGTGAACCGGTTGCGGTCGAAGTCATCGATCAGGCCGAGAATCTTCTGCCGCTCGCGCTGCAGCCGGGTCTCGTAGAGCTTGCGGTGTCGCGCGTGGAGATCGACCTCGAGCGTCTGCTCCTGCTTCGGCGGCAGGTCGGCGGCGACGAGGTCCTTGGTGCGGCGCTTGACCAGGGGCTTGATCCGGCGCCGCAGGCGCGCGAGCCGCTCGTCGTCGCCCTCGCGTTCGATCGGCCGCGCGTACTGCTCGGCGAACCGCTTCGGGTCGGGGAAGAGCCCCGGTGCGGTGATCGAGAGCAGCGACCACAGCTCGGTCAGGTTGTTCTCCATCGGGGTTCCGGTGAGGGCGAGCTTGTAGGGCGCCGCCAGCTCCCGGACGCACTTGTAGGTCTTCGACTGGTGGTTCTTGACGGCCTGCGCCTCATCGAGGACGAGGCCCGCCCACTGCACCTTGCGATAGGCCTCCGCGTCGAGCCGGAACAGCGTGTAGGTCGTCACCACGACGTCGGCCGCCGCGAACTCCGCGATCGAGCGGTCGGACTTCCGCAGCGTGTCGGTGACCGCGCTGACGGTGAGTTCGGGCGTGAACCGCGCCGCCTCGCCGACCCAGGTTGAGACGACGCTGGTCGGCGCGACGATCAGGAACGGGCCGGCGCCGGGATCGCACCCGCGAGCGTGACAGAGCATCGCCAGCGTCTGCAGCGTCTTGCCGAGTCCCATGTCGTCGGCGAGGATGCCGCCGAGCCCCAGCTCCCACAGCGAGGCCAGCCAGGCGAACCCGTCGCGCTGGTAGGGACGCAGCTCGGCCTCGAGCGCCGCCGGCGGCTCGTGGCGGGCGACCTCGTCGAGCTCGAGCAGTGCCGCCGCCTGGCGGCGCCAGGCCTCGGCCTGCTCGGTGACGACGCCGAGCGCGGCGAGCTCGGCCCAGAGCCCCGCCTGGTAGCGGCTGATCCGCAGCGAAGCCGAGGGCGAGTCGGCGAGCGCCTGCGCCTC
>CAWCMK010000005.1:0-46456 GCA_963796705.1 uncultured Solirubrobacterales bacterium | reverse complement strand
GATGCGACCAGTGCGGGAGCAGCGAGGTGGAGCGCCTGGTCTCCTACACGACTGCCAGAGGCGGGATGTTCCTGGTCGCCAGAGACGATCCCTCTTTTGACTCCTCGGCAGTTCTCGCGTTCTGCGCAGGGTGCTGGCCCCGTTGGATGATGTGGCGCGCTCGGATGGGCTTCGACCTCCACACACACGCATCCCACGTTCCCTGCGATCGTGATCGCCTCGCCCAGCGAACGGGGCGCATGAACCAATTCGAAGCCCAGATGGCACTGCTTCAGGACAGGGTCGAAGCCGGCGGGTTCTTTGCCTGCAAGTCGATCGATGGCCAGCCGCGCGTCAACGGGACGCCGTCGATTTTCGGCGCCCGAGTGGGGCACTTCATGTATCGGATGTATGAGCGACAGAAGTACTACGAGTCGACGAGCGACCCGGCCGTGGTGAAACGGTTGTTCCTGAACTTCGCTGCGCTCCATGAAGCAGGCGTTCGTAAAGGCCTCGACGGGATTATCATCGTCGTCGAGGCATTCGAGTCTTGGCGGACGGCGAAGAAAGGCGAGATCGCCCTGCCGGGGCCCGGCGACAAGTCGATCGGTCTCCACTGTGTCTTCCTGACGCACTACAAGGTCCACGGCGAGATCCTCGGCTTCGTCAACAGCTGGGGCCCAGGTTGGGGTGAGAGGGGCTACGGAACCCTGTCGTTCGAGTATCTCGAGAAGCACCTCTATGAGGCGTACATAAACCGGCACGCGCGTTGGGGGCCTCGCGCCAACCGGTTTCAGGAAACGCCAGGCCCTCTCACGATGGCAGAGCGTCAACGCAGGTCTCGAATCGGAGCGCCGCGTCAAAGATTCAGGGAGCGGGTTGCGGAGGGCGAGAGCCGGGTCGTCGAAATCTATGAGACGAGCTCTCCGACGACGGGGCGTGCCGTGATCTGCGTCGACATACAGAACGGTTTCGGACTCCGCATGGGTTGGATGTTCCTCAGGCATCGCCTGGAGGGCGCCGGCGCCGTGATGGAGATACCCGAGCTGTTCGTTTGGCCACGTTCCGCAGAATGGGGATAGGCCGCGAGCTCGAGGCGATCGGACAGGACATCGCTGGGACTTGGCACTGCTCCCAGCTTCATTTGATGATGAATGAGGCTGACGCGCTGGTCGGCCCCCCGCGCCGCGCGCCAGAAACTTCGGTCAGGCGCTGGGTTACCGATGGCGGTGGCGAGACGAGGTCGCCCCTCGTCGCGTAGCGACCGGCGTCAAGCGGATCTAGCGCAGCTCCCTCGTCTGCTGCTGCTGCTGCTTTGCAGCCGTTGGTTGATGATCTACGGGATTGCTCCGTGCTATCAGCGACTCTCGACACCTCCTGTGCTCTCAACTTCCTCGGTGAGGACGCGGAAACCTCTGACGCGCTAATCGATCTGGTCGCTGCCGCGATGGTTGGTCGGATCAACCTGCGGGTCACCGACCAGGCGCACGAGGAGGTCTCGCGCACTGCTGACGATGAGCAGCGTCGAGAGCGCCTTAAGCGACTGCGGACCTTCGGCAGGGTGGAGATTGAGAAGCCCCAGCATGAGAGTCGCGACGCACGCGGCGCGGAGCTACTGCAGGCCCTGTTCCCTGACAGCCAGTCAGACTCAAACACACGGATCACAACCGGCGCGATTGCCTCCAACTGGCGACCCACGAGGTAGTAGGCCGCGATCTGTTCGTGAAGAACGACCAGAAGTTGCTGCGACGGGTCGCCGCCGAGGCTTCGATCGAGATCGCAGTAGTTACACCAGAGCAGGTGCTCGGGCGGCTGACGGAGGAGCGGCGCGACGGGCGCCTCCCGAGCGCCCCGGCTGTGGCGGTTCGAGATGCCCAACCCGACGGAGATGAGGGAGCGATCCGGGAGACCCTCGCCCCGTTGGCAGAGGACTATCCAGATTTCTCAGGGTGGCTGAATAAGACCTTGGAACAGGTCGGCGCCGGCAAGACCAGGGCGCGAGTCGGGTTGGCCGGAGGCCGTGTTGGCGCCGTCGCTCTCAGCACCCGAAAGGACGATCGCGTCGTCAAGCTTTCTGCCTTCTATGTCGCCGACTGGGCCCAGGGCGCCGGGGGGCAGCACTTGCTTTGGTCAGAGATGGCCAGCTGGTCCCAAACTTCCATCGAGAAGGTCTACGTCACAGTTTCTTCCCGGCATGGCGAACTGATCGAGTTCTTTCAGACTTTCGGCTTCCTCATCGAGGGGATCTCAGGCCGCCGCTACCAGGACGACACAGCTTAGATCGTGCTGGGGAAGCACCTAGTCAGGCAACTGGTCAAGGACGACGGCCTCGAGAGCTTTGCCGAGACTGCCCGAGGGGTCTTCGGTGCGCCAGAGTCGGTGACTCCAAACCCAGAGACCTGGGCCGTGTCACCACGGGAGACCCATCCGCACTTGCGGTGGGCTAACAGCGGAACGGAGACTCGGCTCGTGGCCTTCAGCGGCGAGGAGGAGGTGCGCCACTGGGACCTACTGGCGCTCGAAACGATCTTTCACCCGGCCCGGTTTCAACTCGCGCAGCGGCGAGCGTTGGTCGTGCCGATCCGTCCGGAATGGGCCGACGCGATGCTCGACTACCCCGAACAGCAGCTCGATCTTCTCGCCAATCCGGAGCGCTCGGAAAGGCTGCTTCTGCGGTCCCAGAACGCCTATTACTGCTACCCGACCGCGCTTGACATCGCAGTGAAGGGCACTCCGATCCTGTTCATGGTCAGCGGGGGCCGCGGGCTTGTCGGAGAAGCCCGGATCATCAACTCCGTTGTCGATGCCCCAGAGGAGCTATTCGCGAGGTTCGGTGGTCTCGGGATCTATGGGATCAATGAGATCCGCAGCCACACCCGCAATCGCGGGAGGCTGATGGGCAAAGCCCTGGCGATGCACTTCGGCTCTTATGTTCCTTTCGCGGAGCCCGTTGTCCGAGAGCCAATGTGCAAGGCGCTGGGGCGAAACCTCCAGGTTCAGACGATCACCCCGATTGCCGGGGATGAGTTCGAGACGTTACGCCGAATGGGTGGCTTGACATGGTGAGTCGCGACGTCCTCATGAGCATTCGCCCTGTTTATGCAGAGGCGATCTTCGCCGGCACCAAGACAGTGGAGCTGAGGCGTCGACGGCCGTCTTTTCCACTGGGGACCCGTGCCATCGTCTACTCGACTTCACCTGAGCAGCGCCTGCACGGATCCTTCAAGGTCGCCGGGGTAATTGAGGCCGAGCCGACGGCGCTGTGGACACTAGTAGGCGAGCGGGTTGGAGTTGAGCGGTCGACGTTCGATGCCTACTTTGAAGGCTGCGAGCTCGCCTGCGGAATCGAGATCGCCGAACCGCGGAGAATCACGCCATCGGAGCTGCCCATTCGCCCGCCCCAGTCCTACCAGTACCTGCGGGCACAGCGACCTACGCACCGCGCCATTTTGCGTTTGGCTTTCCCACCGCGGATTGCCACAACCTAGTTCGAAGCAACCGCCGCACTCTCGACATGCAGGCGATGCCGCACCAGCTCGCTGCCGGAGATCGTCAGAGCCTGGCAGCGGCCGGCGGCGCTACAAGGCACCGCTTCGCGGGCCTCGCTGACGCGCCCTCGCTGACGCTCGGGTTCCGCGCCGCCTGATCCGCTGCCGGTCGGCTCGACGACTTCCGTCAACGAGCCCAAGGAGGCACGCGATGAACGCCACCGCAATCCAGTCCAAGCCACAGCTCAATGTCCTCGGCCGCTACTCCGTCCCCGACGAATCACGGGTCCTGGTCGGCCGTCGGATCGAGAACGAGGTCTACGTCTACGACTACCCCGAGGACGGCGACGGTCGCCGCTACTTCGTCGAGAAGGGCTTCGAGTCGAAGGTCGAGCTGGCGGTGCTGATCGCCGACTACCGCCGGCGGGCGAAGCGTCTCGGCGCCTGCCCGATGAGCCGTGAGGGAACCGAGCGCGCTTTGGAGCTCTCCGCCCTCGCTTAGCCGGCCCCCGCAGGATCGCACGCTGCGCGTGCGGGGCGGGGGCACCGGCTCGCGCATCGGGCGTGAGCGATGGATCAAAGGAGCACTCATGACTCAGCTAGCCACTCCCCTGGTCGAGGTCGCGAAGATCGAGGTCGAGGACGGCTTCAACCCCCGCACCCACATGGACCCCGAGGGCCTCGAGCGGCTCGCCGCCAGCCTCGGCAAGACCGACGTGGTGCAGCCGCTCACTGTCAGGCCCAACGGCGACGGCAAGTTCGTCGTCATCGCCGGGCACCGGCGCCTGGAGGCGGCCAAGATCGCCGGCATCGAGAAGGTCCCGGTCCACGTCCGCGAGTCAGGCGACGCGCTGACCGCGGCGCTGGTCGAGAACCACCACCGCGAGGACCTCGACCCGATCGACACCGCCCGCGGCCTGAAAGCGCTCGCCGAGGAGCTCGGCCTCTCCACCCACAAGCAGATCGCCGAGGAGCTGGCGGTCTCCGATAGCTGGGTCAGCCAGCACCTACGGCTGCTGAACCTGCCCGAGGCTGTCCAGGCCCACATCGCCGAGGGTGAGGTGCCGGTCGAGGCCGAGCGCGAGCTGCGCGAGGTCGCCAAGGTCTCACCGAGGGTCGCGGAGTGCGTCTGCCAGACGGCAGTGCGCCACAAGGTCAAGGGCCGCGATGTCCTCAACATTCGGCGATCTCCTGGTCGCGACCTCAGAAGCGCGCTTCAGGACCCGCCGACGCTGGTCGATCCCCGGCGGTTCCGATCAGCAAGGTGATCGCCGACGCCGAGCAGCGCACGAGCTCGGCGACCGCTACCGCGCCGCCCACAGCTGGATACCGGAGGATCCACAGCTGCGCTTCGGGGAAGCCGAGATCGACGCCGCCCGCGCCGCCGGCTGCCTGATCGAGCATCAGGTCGACCACGGCGAATGGGTCTCGACGGTGGCCTTCATCACCGACGCCGAGCTGGCCGCCGACCTGGCGGTTCGCGTGATCGAGCGGATCGAGAAGGAGACCGAGGAGCACGCCAAGCGCGAGGATGAGTACCGGGGCGCCGCCAACGGCGGCGATCCGAACCAGACGCCCGAGCAGGCCAAGGACGTTCGGCGTGCCGAGCGCGAGGAGGCAAAGCAGCGGCGGCCGACGCCCGGCGCTTCAACGAAGATCTCGGCGCCAGCCTGCTGAAGCGCCGAGGGGCTGCCACCCGCAAAAAGCATTCGCTGGCCCGCGCCAAGGCGGTGGCGAGGGTGTTGATCGCCGACAACGAGCGACTCGCCGCCCGCGGCCTGCGGCTCATGACCCCCCAGCTGCAGGACGTCGAGGTCAAGCAGCTCAAATCGGGCGCCTCGCGCGAGAAAGTCAGCTACGCCGACAACGAGCAGTGCACCGAGTACCTGGTGAAGCGGGTTGCCGATGCCGGCTCTGAGGGCGAGGTGCTGGAGATCGTCGGCGACGCGATGGTCGCTTCGCTGCTCGCCGACGAGAACGAGCTGCCCCAGTCCAAGCAGGTGCGTGGTGGCCTCCGGGTTTCGCGCCGAGGTCGAGAAGCTGCTCGCCGCCGACATCAAATCGGTGCGGCCGCGGCGCCAGCGCCGCAAGGGCAGCAGCTAGCAGAATGCCGGGGAAGGGTCCATCGGTTCGGGCCCTTCCCCGGTGGTTCTCCGGAGTGGGCTGTGGATTGGTCCCGGCCCGGACGCCTAGCAGACCTCCCCCGGCCGGGCTTCGCCCGAACCTCCCCCGGCCTGCTCTGGCTGGGCCATGACCAATCCACAGCCACAGCCCAGCAATCCGACGCCTAGACAGCTCAGCTACCTGAAGGACCTCGCGCTCGGCAGCGGCCAGTCCTTCGCCTACCCGGAGAGCTTCGATCAGGCCGATCGCGAGATCAAGCGCCTGCGCAAGGCAAAACGAACTCCCACGGCGGACCGCCGCCGCGAAGCCCGCGAGCTCAGGGGCCGCCGGCAGATCAAGCGGCTACTGAAGGTGAAGCGATCGAGTGGAGCGGATCGACGCCGCGAGGCCCGAGCGATCAGCGCCGACATGGCCGAGCGGCGGCGACGCCGCCAGCGTCCGCGATCACGAGCTCGGCGGGTACGGCTCAGACTGTCGGTGGTTGCATCACACGCAAGACTGAGCCACCGCAAGTAGCGCCAACCCTTTCAGGTAGCGGGAGCGCCTAGGAGCGCATCTTCGGAGGAATTCCTCCGAAGATGCGGGCTCTCTGCCAGTCCAACCCGATCACTTTGCGTCTGATGCGATCTACTCGCAGCTGATGCAGAGCCTGCTCAGCCCCGACGGCGCCTACTCCTCCCAGGACGTCGATGCCGCCCTGGCCCGTGTCTTCGGCGCCGGCGTCCGCCCCCTCCACATCGAGGAGGCGCTCTTCGAGGCGATGCTGGCGGGCTGGGCCGCCCAGCAGGCGACCCGCTACATCAAGACAAAGACGATCCGCGCCAACGCCAGCGGCGTGCGCGCCTTCACTACCCACACCGCCGCCTGGCCCTGGGAGTGGCGGGCCTCTGATGTCGACGAGTACTTCGAGGACCTGCTCGCCCGCCCCCAGCGCCTGGCGCGCTCGACCCTGCGCGCCTACCAGCAGCGGCTCAAGAGCTTTGCCAACTACGCCTGCGATCGCCGCTACCCCTGGACGGTGATCTGCGAGCGCGAGTTCGGCCGCGGCCCGGCCCAGCTCTTTGACGAGCGAAACCTCGTCGCCCACCTCGACGAGTTCGAGGGCGACCCGGCGCGCCGACCGCTCAGCCTCGATGAGCTCGAGTCCTTCTTCGCCGCCTGCGAGGCGCGGATCGAGGCTGCCCGGCGCCGAGGGCGCAAGGGCGCCCTGCAGGCTTGGCGCGATCAGGCCCTCTTCAAGACCAAGTTCGGCTGGGGCCTGCGCCGCGCAGAGGTCGCAAGGCTCGACCTCTGCGACTTCCGCGCCGCCGCGGCGCTGCCGGAGTTCGGTGCCTTCGGCGCCCTGCACGTCCGCCACGGCAAGGCCAAGCGCGGCGGCACCCCGCAGCGGCGCACCGTGCTCACCGTCTTCGACTGGGCGGTGGAGGTGATCGAGCAATACCTGGCCGAGGTCCGGCCCGCCTTCGGGTGCCCCGAGCACCCGGCGATCTTCCTCACCGAGCGCGGCACCCGAATCGCCCCCACCTACATCAACGAGCGCTTCGCCGAGATCCGCGCCGAGGCTGGGCTGCCGGTGGAGCTGACCCCGCACTGCCTGCGCCACAGCTACGTCACCCACCTCGCCGAAGCGGGCTGGGCCCAGCGCTTCATCCAAGACCAGGTCGGCCACAGCCACGCCGCCACCACCGCGATCTACCTCTCGGTCTCCGATGACTTCAAGGACCGCATGGTCCGCCGCGCGATCGAGGATCAGCTGCTCGGGGTGGGGGAGGGCGGATGAGCGTCGACTACGAGTGGAGGCTGCGGGTGCTGATGGCCGAGCAGGGCATGTTCAAGGCCGCCGACCTCGCCCCGCGCCTGGCGGAGCACGGCATCAAGCTCTCCGACTCCCAAGTCTGGCGGATGGTCACCGGGCGCCCGGAGCGCCTCAACCTGCGGGTGCTGGTCGTGCTCTGCGAGATCCTCGAATGCGAGCCGGGCGACCTCATTGCCCGCACCGAGGCAGCCGCTCCGCGCGCCGCCGAGCCGGCCAGCTCGGCGGCGATCGACCCCGAGCTGCGGCCCAAGCAGGTGCGGCTGCGCCGCCCCGCGTCGGGCTCGTGAGCAAGGGCGGAGCATGGCCGAGCGGGCGCTGCGGTCGCTGCGGGCACGAGGGGCGGCTCTCAAGGGTCGCCCGCGACGGGGAGCCCGCCCTTTGCAAGCGCTGCTACGGCCGGGTTCAGCCCCGCCGTCGTTGCGGTCGCTGCGGCCGCGTCCGCCGCATCTCGATCCGCGCCGCGGGCGATCAACCCGACATCTGCGTCAACTGCATTCCCAGGCGCCAAGCGCCGTGCGGCATCTGCGGCAAGGTGGGGCGGATTGCCCGCAAGGCGACCGCGACCTCACCCGCGCTCGGGGCCTGCTGCTACCTGCTGCCGCTCGCCATCTGCGGCGTCTGCGAGCGCGAGCGGCCCTGCTTTCACGCCGCCAGCACCGAGCCGACCTGCCCGAGCTGCACCAAAGCCGCCCGCAAGAAGCCATGTCTTGATTGCGGGCGCGAACGGCCGCCCAGCCTGCGCGTTCGCGGTGGCGTCATCTGCGCCTCCTGCGCCTGGCAGCGCCCCCGCAGCTGCGAGGGCTGCGGGAAGACCGCACGCCTTCGAGGCCAGCGCTGCCCACGCTGCAACCTGGCGGCCAAGCTCGCCGCCCTGGCTGCGGGCGCCGAGCCGGCTGCCGCAAAGCGCCTCGCTCCCTACCTGGCTGTTCTTGGTGAGGCCGCCAACCCCGACTCGACCCTGCGCTGGTTGCAGACGCCCACCTTCACCCTGCTCGACGATCTCCTCGCCGCTCGCACCGAGATCGACCACGCCGCTCTCGACGAGCGCGCCGAAAGCCAGCGCCCGCCCGGCGCCGCGGCCGTCGACTTCCTGCGCGCCGGCTTGGTCGAGGTCGGCGTCTTGGAGGCACGCCAGGAAGCGGCGATCGCCTTCGAGCGCTGGCTCAGGCGCGCGATCACCCAGGTAGATCCTGGGACCGATCGCGCGCACATTCGAGCCTACGCAGGCTGGAAGGTCGCTCCTCAGCTGGCCCGCTCGGCCGACTCCAAGCGGCCCAGCCCGGGCGCTCAGAAATACTGCCGCTCGCTGCTCCGCGAGGCGATCAAACTCGCCGCCTGGCTACACGGGCAGGGCCTCAGCCTTCCCGAATTGCGCCAGGACCTACTCGATACCTGGATCGAGGCTGGCGCCAGCACCCGGCGCAGGGTCCGGCTCTTCCTCACCTGGCTCGCTCGAAGTGGCGAGGTCCCGCCGCTTCGCGTCGAATGGCAGGAGAAGGGCCCTTCGCCGGCGCCGTTGGATGAAGAGCAGCGACTCGGCGCCCTGCGCCAGCTGCTGCATGACGAGGACGCCGACCCCCGCGACCGCCTCGCCGGCTGCTTGCTGCTGCTCTTCGGCCAGCCCTTGACGCGGACCGCCGCGCTTCGCGCCGCAGATGTCGCCGCCGCCCCTGGTGGCGGCGCCACGATCACGCTTGGTCGCGGCCCGCTTGCCCTGCCCGATCCGCTCGCTCCCCTTGCCCTCGAGCTGCGCGAGCGCAGCCTCGCCCACGGCGGCGAGCAGGCCTGGCTGATGCCTGGGCGCAAGGCCGGCGCCCATCTCGGCGCCGAGCGCCTTCGCGCTCGCCTCGCCCGTTATGGAATCCGCTCCACCGCAGCTCGCCACGCCGCTCTGCTCGAGCTCGCCGCCCATCTGCCCGCGCCGATCCTCGCTGAGCGCTTCGGCATTCATCAGGCCCGCGCCGCGAACTGGGTCCGGGCGGCGGGCGATACCTACGCCGACTACGTCGCCCTGCGGGCGGGCCCGGTAACTCGCCTCTGACTCAACATTCGCACGTCGGTGCGAATGTTCCTAAGATGGTGGCGTGGCTCGCGACCCCGACACCTGCGATCTGCTCTGCCTCGATCTCCCTAAAGCCGAGCGCGTCCGCGCCGAGCTTCCGAAGGCCAAGGAGCTAGAGCTTTGGGCCGCCGGAGCCAAAGCGCTCGGCGATCCGACCCGGCTCGCCGTCGCGCTCGCGCTCGAGCTTGGCGAGTCGGCTTGCGTCTGCGACCTGGCCTGGATCGTCGGGCGCGACGAGCGGCTCGTCTCCCATCACGCCCGCCAGCTCAAGGCCTCCGGCCTGGCTCGCTCCGGGCGCGACGGCAAGATGGTGATTTACGAGTTGACCGAGCGCGGCCGGGAGCTGCTGGGCGCGGTGGCCGCTCGGGAGAAGGCGGCGTGAGTCTGGTCGAGCTGCCGACGGTGGCGCCACTGGCTTCACCTCTCGCCGGGTCGGTCTCGCCAGAGCGCCACGGCCAAATGGTCCGTCGCGCCCGCCAGCTCGCCTGGCTCGGGATCGGCTGGCATATCGCCGAGGCCGCGATCGCAATCGCCGCCGGACTCGCCGCGACCTCGATCGCTCTGATCGGCTTCGGCGCCGACAGCCTGGTCGAGACGATGGCGGGCCTGATCGTGATTTGGCGCTTCGCCGAGACCCGACAGGACTCCGAGCGGGCCGAGCAACGCGCTCAGCGCCTGATCGGCGCGAGCTTCGCGGTGATCGGCGTCTACGTCGCGATCGAGGCGGTCCGAACGGTGTTGGTCGGCACTCACCCGCAGGCAAGCTGGGTGGGGGTTGGGCTGGCCGCGGTCACCCTGGTCACGATGCCGTTGCTTGCCAGGGCCAAGGCCCGCGTTGGGGACGAGCTGCATTCATCGGCCACGGTCAGCGAGGGGCGCCAGAACCTCCTCTGCGCCTATCTCTCGGCGGGACTGCTCGTCGGCCTCGGGGCCAATGCCCTGCTCGGCTGGTGGTGGGCCGATCCGGTGACCGCGCTCGCAATAGCCGGCGTCGCCTTCCACGAGGGCCGCGAAGCCTGGCGCGGGAATGCTTGCTGCGATGCCTGCTGAGACCTAGCGTCGATTCGTCGCTAGACCGGCTCGAGATCTAGATCTGACGCGCGTGGTCGCCCATGCCCGCAGGCCCTCGGTCGCGTCGTGTTGGTGCTGGGCGGCCCCTTAACGCTCGCAGGTCGCCGCTGAGCCTCCGCCCTTCGGGCGGCCCTCGCTTGCGCTCGGGCTCCGGCCCAGCGGCGACCTGCCCTGCTGGGGCCGTGACCAGCACCAACACACATAGAGACAGCGCCGAAGCGGGCAATTCCGGCGTTGCGGATATCTGCATGTCGCCAGCCAACGCTCACTGGCGCTAGCCGCCGCATCCGGGCGACGCCTCCCGATGCTGGCACGGCTTCGCCGTGCGTCGGGTCGGCGATCGCCCGCCAGCGGGGGCGGGCCGAGCCAAGGAGGTCGTCATGGCATCGAAGAAGAAGGGTCCGCCGCGGCGCTGAGCGAGGAGGAGCGGGCCGAGAAGCGAGCCGCCGAGCGCGAGCTGATGGCGAGGCCGATCGAGCAGCTGCGCTCCAGCGAGGGCTGGCAGCGCTGGCTTCGCGTCCGCCGCCACTTCCACTCCTACAGCTTCCACAACCAGCTGCTGATCGCCTACCAGCGCCCGGGCGCGACCCGGGTCGCCGGCTTTCGCCGCTGGCTCAGCCTCGGCTACGCGGTCCGCAAGGGCGAGCGCGGCATCCGCATCTGGGCGCCCTGCCCGCCGTCGAAGAAGAAGCTGCGCGAGTGGCGCGAGGCGGGCGCCGACCCCGACGAGAGGCCGCGGACCTACTTCCGCCTCGTCGCGGTCTTCGACCGCTCCCAGGTCGAGCCGCTGCCCGAGTTCCCCGGCGGCCCGGTCGACCTCGACCCGCCGATCGAGCCGGTCGAGGGCGACGGCCTCGCGCACCTCTTCGAGCCGCTGGCGAACTTCGGCCACTCGATCGGCTACACCGTCGCGGTCGAGGAGATCCCCGGCTCCGCCTCAGGGCTACTGCGAGCCGGCCGCGACAGCACATCGCGCGTCGAACCGATCTCAGAGGAGTTCTCGGCCAACGCCCAGGTCGGCGATCGAGATCCACGAGCTGGCCCACGCCCTGGTCCGCTGCGACCGGCGCGAGGAGGACCCGACGCTCACCTACGCCGAGGAGGAGGTCGTCGTGGAGTGCGTCGCCTACACCGTCTGCTCCACCCTCGGCCTCGACACCGCCGGCTTCTCGGTCCCCTACATGGCGAGCTGGGGCGAGGGCGAGGAGATCGAGCGCTACGCGGCGCTGATCGACCGCTTGGCGAGCCGGCTCGAGGACGCGGCGCTGGCCGCGGGACGCCCCAGCCGGTGACGAGGAGGCTGTGGTTGCTTGAGCCGTTCCTGCGGCGGCCGTTCACCGCGACACACGGCCTGGCCCTTGCCGCGGGGCTGGGCGGCAGCCCCGGAATCGGCTCGGCCGGTGGAAGGACGAGGTTGGGCGACTTACGCGCCGCCATGAGAGGCAGTCCAATTTCCTCACGCCAGGGTGGCACGCGCCGCCCGCGCTTCAACCCCCGCAAGGGGGGTTCCCCTCACCTCCGACATTCGTCTCCGGCTCGGTTCCGCGCGTTCGGTCGCGCGCCCTACCTGGGCTCGTCAATCGAACCACCTCTCAAGGAGGCCCGAAATGCAGAACATCAACGTCGTCAGTCATCACCGGCAACCTGACCCGCGATCCGAAGCTGCGGACCACCGAAGGCGGCACCAAGGTCTGCAACCTGCGCGTCGCGGTGAACGGCCGCCGCAAGAACGGCAACGACGAGTACGTCGACAAGCCCAACTATTTCAACGTCACCGTCTGGGGCGCCCAGGGCGAGGCTTGCGCTGAGCATCTCAAGAAGGGTCGCCCGGTCGCGGTCGAAGGTCGGCTCGACTGGAAGGAGCAGGGCGAGGGCGACGACCACCGGGAGTACGTCCAGATCGTCGCCAACACGGTCCAGTTCCTCGGAGGAAAGCCGAAGGACGAGGACGAGGAGGGCGAAGAGGCCGAGCCGGAGTCGGAGGGCGACGGCGAGGGCAAGGACGACATCCCGTTCTAGGCGGTCCCAGTCCGGGGCGTCCACCGCGAGGTGGGCGCCCTTTTTTTGTGCCGTCCGGCCGGGGCACCGCCGTCGGGAAATCTCGCCGCACGCGACTCTGATTCGTCTCGCCGCAGTCGTCCTGCTCGGCCGTGCCGCTGGGCGGCGTTCGGGGGGACAGTTCGCGGCTCCGGCGACTTCACACGGGCGGAAATGTCAATTGGCTCGCCTTGGGGCCGGGCCGGCACAGGAGGTTCCGCCCAGATGAGCGATCAGAAATGCCGAGTCGGCGACTCTCTGCCCCCCGCAGTTCCCGAGGACGACGAGACGGCGCAGGTCCTCGTCCTGACCATCCTCGCCTCCAGGTATCCCGATGGGATGACCGTCCTTGACCTTGAGGCGGAGCTGAGCAACGACGGCGAGGATTGGGTTGAGCGAGCCGTGCGCGCCCTCGCGGAGGCCGAGCTCGTTCGCTGCGAAGGGAGCATGGTCTTCGCCGCCGTTGGCTTCCCCGCCGTCCAGAGTCCAAAGCAGCCAGGCAGCAACTAGACCAAGAAGCACCTAGGCAGTCCCCAGGACCAGCAAAGAAGAGTTCAGCCAGGCCATAGGCAGATCAGCCTTGAGAGAGGCCGACCAGCAGTCAGTTCTATCGCCCCAGTAATCCCAACCCCGCAGCCCGACACACTACGAACCCTCTGGTTCCCCCGATGCAACAGGGCCGCGCGGTGGACAACAGGGGCGATGGTGGGAGTTACGAAGATCGGGCGCGCCAACGCCAACTATTGGATCGAAGCCGTAGCCGAAGGCGGCGAGGACTACTACACGAAGCCGGGCGAGGTGCCGGGGGAATGGATGGGCGAGCTGGCGGCAGAGCTTGGCCTTGAGGGCGAAGTTGACCGTGACGCGTACGCCGCCGTCCTGGCCGGCAAGCACCCCCTCACCGGCGACGTCCTGGTCGCCAGGCCCGAAGCCCGGAAGTTCGTTGACGCGGAGGGGCGCGAGCGCCGCCTCGACCCGATCCTCGGCTACGACATTCGGTTCGCCGCCCCGAAGTCGATCTCGCTGCTCTATGCGGTCGGCTCACCCGCGGTCCGTGCCGCGATCCTTCGCGCCCACGACCACGCCGTTGCCGAGGCGGTCGGCTACCTGGAGAGGACGGCGTGCTTCGTGCAGCGAGGCAAGGGCGGAGTCTCAATTGAGCCGGGCGCTGGCTTTCTCTCGATGAGCTTCCGCCACCGCTCCTCGCGGGCCGGCGATCCCGCCCTTCACACCCACCTCGTCACCGCCAACATGACCCGCGCCGCCTCGGACGGGCGCTGGCTCAGCCTCGCCAATCCGAGGCGCCAGTCGCCTCTCCTGCGTGAGGCGAAGGCAGCCGGCCACGTCTACCAGGCGGCGCTTCGCGCCGAGCTGACGCGCGAGGTCGGCGCGGAGTGGCAGGCGGTCGTTAACGGCTACGCCGACCTGGCCGGGATCGGGCGGCCGGTGATCGAGCACTTCTCGCAGCGGCGGGCCGAGATCGTGGCGGCGATGGCGGAGCGGGGGACCAGCTCGGCCGCCGCCGCCGAAGTCGCCGCCTACCGGACCCGCGACGCAAAGGACTACGCCGTCAACCCCGACACCCAACGCGAGGTGTGGATCTCGCGGGCCGCAGAGTTCGACCTCACCACCGAGTCGATTGACCGGATGCTGAGCCGAGGCCGCCGCCGCGAGCCCCAGGCAATCGGCGCCGACCACCTCGATCGCGCCCTCGCGGACCTGGAGGCCCACCACTCCCACTTCGACCGCCGCGATCTGTTGTCTGCGGTGGCGAATCAGCTCCGAGAGGGTGCGGACGCGAAAGCGCTGGAGGTCGCGGTCCAGTCCCTGCTCGCCGGTCAGCGACTGATCGAGGTCCATCGCGGCGCCGGCCAGCTCGACTCGACCTACTACACGACGCCGCGCCTGTGGCAGATGGAGCAGCGCTTCATGGCGACCGCCAGGAAGGGAGAGAAGGCCGGAGCCGCGATGGTCGATGGCGCCACGCTCGCCGCCGTCCTCGACCGGCACCGCTACCTGAGCGAGCAGCAGGTCGAGATGGTGCGCCGACTCACCACCGGCGGCGAGCGAGTCGTCGCCGTCGCAGCCTTGCCGGGGACCGGCAAGACGACTGCGCTCGCCGCAGCACAGGAGGCGTGGGCGGCGTCCGGGATTCAAGGCGTCGGAGTCGCCACCGCCCGCAGCGCCTCCGGTGAGCTCTCCGACGCTGGCGTTCCCGCTACCTCGGTCACCGCCTTTTTGATTCAGACCGGGGAGCTGGCCGAGCGTGGCATCGCGCCGCTGCCGCGAGGGACGGTGATCGTCGTTGACGAGTCTTCGACTACCCCGACTCCACACATGTCTGCCCTTGCCGATCTTGCCGAGGGCTGCGACGGCAAGCTGGTTCTGATCGGCGACCCCCGTCAGATCGGAGCGGTTGGTCCTGGTGGTCTCTACGGGAATCTGACCAACGAGATCGAGCCGGTCGTGCTGACGCAGATCCGTCGCCAGCGCGATCAGGTGGACCGCGAAATCGTCGAACTCGCCCACGCGGGCCGTGGCTCGGACGCGCTTGACGTGCTGCGTGCGCACGACCGCCTGGTGATCGCCGACACCCTGCCGGAGGTGTTCGACGCTCAGGTGCTCGACTGGCACCAGCGGTACGCCAGCGGCGAGGACGCGGTGATGATCGCCCGTCGCACCCGTGATGTTGTCGAGCTAAACGAACGGGCCCGCAACCTACTCGTGGCGGAGGGCAGAGTGGGGGCGGAGGCCCTTGTCGTCGGCGGCCAGCGCTTCGCCGTCGGTGATCGCGTCGTCACCCGGATCAACACGCCGGAGGTATCGAACCGTGAACGGTGGGAGGTCGCCGCGGTCGATCAGGCAAAGCACCACCTCTACCTCCAGCGGCTCGGCGCTGAAGGACAGGGCGTGCGGCTCGACCGCCGCTACCTGGAGAAGGTCACGCCCTCGCGCGAGCCGGCGATCCAACACGCCTATGCGCTCACCACTTACAGCACCGAGTCAAAGACCTTCGACTCGGCCTTCGCTCTCCTCGACTCCGGAATCAGCCGCGAGGATTTCACCGTCGCGATCTCCCGCACTTCCGGCGCCACCACCGCCTACGGTGTCGCCGCCTCAGAGCTGACCGACGCAGACCTTGGGCCGGGGACCCGGGACGTCGAGGACGCCGCCCACGACCTCCGCTTCGGCGCGGAGCGGGCAGCCGGGGAGTACGCGGCGGTTGAGGTTGGGACGCGGAAGCGCATCGAGGCGATGGCGCCGCTCGATCTGGCGAGGCACCGGGCGGAGCTTGAGCGAAGGCTCGCGACTGCGTCCGAACGCTCGCCCGCCGAGGAGCGACTCGCCGGCCTCGAGCAGCGCATCGCCGCCGCCAAGTCCCGGCTCGCAGAGATGGAGAACGAGGCCAGCCAGCAGCTCGCCAGCAAACAGCTTCGCCGCCTCGAAGGCGAGCGCGATGGCCTCACCGTCGAGGTGGCAACCGAGCCTCCCCGTCGATCCGGTCTGAACGGCACCGAGCGACCCGATCTGGCCTTGATCGAGGATCGGCTGGTCGACTTGTCTCGTCGCGCCGTTGCCGCCGAGCGCTCCCAGCCGAGCAAGTTGATCGTGGAGAGTCTTGGGGCTCGTCCCAAAGACCCGTTGAACGCCGCGCTCTGGAACAACGGGGTCGACGCGATCTACAGCTATCGCCAGCGCTACGGGATTACCACGACCGGCAAAGACCCGCTCGGCGGCAAACCCCGCGACGCCGCACAGCGGCGTGATCGTCGCGAGGCGGAGTTGCGTCTCGCCCGCGTACAGAAGCAGCTCGGCAAACAGCGAGTCCGCAGCGCCGAGCGTGGAATGCGTATCGCCCACTGATGTAGGCCAGTAGTCCCCGGCGGCGGGGGAGGCCACGCCGCCCAAGGATCGCACGCTGCGCGTGCGGGGGCGGCTGCATGGCCTCCCCGCCACAGAGCCGGAGAATTGAAAGAGAGCGACGAGCCCAGGTGCTGGATCGTCTGCTTCGCGCCGAGCGAGATCGACTCATGCGCCAGGCGCACTTTCACTCTCGCCGCCATGACGATGCTGACGACGCGCTGAACGATGCCTGCGTTCAGTTCCTTCGTTTCTACGACGGCCCGGCCGGCGACGACGCCCTGCGCTGGATGCTTCTCGTCATCAAGCGCTGCGCTTGGGCAATCCGGCGCAAGGCGGTTGCGCGCGAGTCTCGCTACCGGATGAGCGTCCGCGAACGGGAGGGCGAGGGATTAGAGGCCATCGTGCCCGACGAGCGCGTCGGCCCGGCCGAGCTAGTCGAGCGAGCCGAGGAGACGGCGAAGGTATTTGCGCGGATCGAGAAATTGAAGCCCGACGAGCGGACGGCATTGATCCTGTTCGGCCTCGGTTGCACCTACGCGGAGATCCGCGAGCTGCGGGGCTGGAGCGCCGCCAAGCTGCACCGCTGCCTGGTCGAGGGGCGGGCGCGAGTGAGGGAGTCGCTCATGAGGGGGGACAGTTAGCGATGCCAGCGCCTTTGTCACGCATGGACGACCAGCGGTCCATCGAGTTCAACGACGCCCTGCCCTATCTGCACAGGTGGATTGGATCGCAGGTCAAAGCGACCGTCAACCTTTACGGGCAATTTTTCGGCTGTGGAATGCAGGGCGAGCTTTGCCGTGTCGATTTCCTGCCACCCGACCATTCAGCGATCAGCCTGGTTTTGGACGGACCCCACGGCGTCTTCCTCGACCCTGCCGACGCCGAGACGTATGTCGGGCGTGGTGCTGAAGACGCGGTCTGGCTCGAATTCAGGATGGCATACGGCATTTCGGTGGTCGTGGAGCGCGCGGGGACAGGAGCTGTTCAGGGCTAAGTGCTCTGGCACTGAAGTTCGGGCGACTATTCGGCAGACGGACACGCTCGCTCTTGGCGGCCAGCAGGTGCCCGTTCGGTGCCGAGACAGAACGCTGCTTGTCGTCCGGAGCGGGCGTGAGCACGGCGTCGCCCACGCGCTCGCTCTCGGCGGAAGCGGAAAGCGATCGGCCGCCGGCGAGAACGGCCTTCGGTGCCAGCGCGATCGAGGCTGCCCGCCTACTTGATCCTGAACTTCTTCTTCGCCGGGCTCGAATCCTTCACGCCGCCGTCGAGCGCCCTCACCTCGAACGTGTAGCGGCCCGTCTTCAGGTGCTTATAGATCTTCGGCGACTCGCACTTCTTGAACCTCGGCTTGCGGTGCTTCTTCGCGAGGGCGCACTGGAAGCCGCTCGCGGTCCCGATCGCCTTGAACTTGAAGATCGCCCTCCCCACCTTCGAGTTGATCTTGGCCCTCGAGATCTTCGTGTTTGGCGGAGTCGGGGGTGGGGCAGCCGTGATCGTCACCTGGTGGCTGGTATGCGCGCCCGGACCGCCGTTGCAGCTCATCGTCTGCCCGGTGAAGATCTGGACGGTCGAGCAGCCGGCGTCGTCGGTGACGGTCAGGCTCACCGTGTAGGCGCCGGGCGCGACGTAGGCGTGGGTGGGGGTCGCGCCTGCATTCGTGGCGCTCGACCCGTCCCCGAAGTCCCAGTCATAGCGGGCGACGGTCTGGCCGGGCGATGCGCTCGAGCCCAAGCCGTCGAAGCTCGTCGGCTGAGCGGCGAATCCCGCCCTCGCCGTGAAGGCGGCGCTCGGGGCCTGGTCGGGGCTGATCGCGAGGGATTGAAAGAACGGACCATTTCCCGTGTTGCAGCTCGTGCCCCCGCATGGGATCGGGGTGAGCGAGCCGTCAGGGTTGATCGTGAACGGCGAGACCGTGCTCGCCTCGTTCGAGACGTAGAGGAACCGCCCGCCCGGACTCACCGCCACTCCGGCCGGATCAATCCCCGTCTTGCAGCTCGATCCTGGGCATGCGATCGGGGTGAGCGAGCCGTCGGCGGCGATCGCGAACGGCGAGACAGTGCTCGAGGTGAAGTTCGCGGTGTAGAGGAAGCGCCCGTTCGGGCTCACCGCCACCCCCCTGGGGTCGGTCCCCGTGTTGCAGCTCGGCGGCCCACAGGTGATCGGGGCGAGCGAGCCGTCCCCGTTGATCCCAAACGGTGAGACCGTCTGCGAGAAGTAGAAGTTTGCGCTGTAGAGAAACTTCCCGTTCGGGCTCACCGCCACCGCGATTGGGGCCGTTGGCGCTTGACAGCCTGGCGGCATGCAGGCAATCGGGGTGAGCGAGCCGTCGGCGTCGATCGCGAACGGCGAGACCTTCGAGCCAGAGTTGGTGACGTAGAGGAACTGCCCGTTCGTGCTCACCGCGACGGCGAAGGGTCCCGTTCCCGCGTTGCAATTCGGCGGCGCGCAGGCGATCGGGGTGAGCGAGCCGTCGGCGTTGATCGCGAACGGTGAGACCGTGCTTGCGCCGCCCGAGATGTAGTTTGCGACGTAGAGGAACCGCCCGTTAGGGCTCACCGCCAACCCGAAGGGCTCGGACCCCGCGCTACAGCTCGACCCCGGGCAGGCGATCGGGGTGAGGGTGCCGTCGGCGTTGATCGCAAACGGCGAGACCCCGCCTTCGTTCGCGGTGTAGAGGAAGCGCCCGTTCGGGCTCACCGCGAGGCCCTCGGGGCTCGGTCCCGTGTCGCAGCTAGCCCCGCAGCTGATTGGCGTTAGCGAGCCAGTTGCGCTCGCGGAGAACAACGAGATCGAGTTGGCGGCGCTGTTCGAGACGAAGACCTCGTTCGCGGGCGCCTCCGCTGGGAGGGCGAGCGCCGCCGCGAGGGCCAGCGGGCCCAGCCAGCGGCCGATGCTCGGCCTCACGAGCTAGCCCCGTGTCCCGGGTGCGGATTCATCGCTTGGGCAGACCTTACACCGGAGCAGATGGGCGTCGCTACGAATGTCGGGTGAGCTGACGCGAACTCGACTCGAGTCAAATGCTCCGACTAGCACCTTGGTGAGGAACGCGAGCAGCGCAACGCTCGCGCGCGACCGATGGATTCCTATTCTCCCCCGAGAGCGAGCGCGTTGGCGACGCCGTGCTCACGCCCGCCATGGACGACGAGTGAGACAATGGCCGGGTGAGCGAGACCAACGTGGAGCTGGCCCGGCGTGGCTATGAAGCCGCCCTGCGTGGGGATCTCGACGCCGTCCGCGAGTTCCTCGATCCCGACGTCAAGTGGCACGGCGGCGACCCCTCCAACCCTACGGCCTGCCACAACCGTGAGCAGGCCCTGGCGGCGATGCGCCAGGCCTTCGCCCGCCAGGGCATCGGCGAGCTCATCCACGTCCTCGGCGCGGGCGAGAAGGTCGTCGTCATCATTCGGCCCCCCTCTGAGGACGGCGAGCAGGCACCGCCCGTCGCCAACCTGACGACTTTCCGCGACGGGAGGGCCGTGAAGATGGTCCACTACCCCGACCCCGAGGACGCGCTCTCCGCGGCGGGCCTCTGAGGAGCGCAACTCGTGCCCGACGCCCAACCCTCGCGGCCCAGCAGCCCCATCCCCGAGCACCTGCACACGGTCACGCCGCGCCTCGTCGTCCCCGACGGCGCCGCCGCGATCGCCTTCTACCGCGACGCGTTCGGAGCAGAGGAGATCGGCGAGCGGTTCAGCGGGCCGGAGGGCGAGCTGATTCACGCAGAGGTGCGGATCGGCGACTCGGTGGTCATGGTCACCGAGGAGGCCGGGGATGGAGCGCCGGCGCGCTCGCCGCAGTTTCTCGGCGGGCTCGTCAGCGCGATCATGGCTACCTACTGGGAGGACGTGGACGCTGCTTGGGCGCGGGCGGTCAAGGCTGGAGCGGAGGTGCTCTACCCGCTGGCCGACCAGTTCTACGGCGACCGCGCCGGTCGTCTACGCGACCCCTTCGGCCAGCAGTGGATGATGAGCCAGCGGATCGAGTTGCTCGGCGGCGAGGAAATGCGCCGCCGAGCGGCGGACTTCTTTGCGTCGAGTTGAAGCGCCGCGCTTGCCGTGTTCGGACCCCTCCGTCGTAGCGGGCTGCTGCGCGCCGCTTGTAGCCTGACGGGAAGCCGACGGGACCCGGGCTTAGCGCGAGGGCAGACCTGCATCCGCGAGACGCACGGCGATCAGTCTCTTGACGAGCGCCTTCGGTAGGGGGCGGTCGATCGGAAAGTGCAGAGAGCTCTTGGTCATCGTGTAGGCGTTGAGCTCATCGGCAAGCTGGCCGAGGACCGAGCCGCTGAAGGGTAGGTAGCTCAAATGATTCTTGAACGCCGCAAACCCAGCGATGACCTGGCCGTGCAAACGGAACGCTGGGACGCGGTATGAAATCCCCTCTTCAGCCTCTGGAACGACCTCGAGAATTGTGCGGCGCAACTCTTGAAGCGTTGCGCGCTTCGGCTCCTCGAGATCACGCAGGTAGCTGTCGACCTGTTCGGCGGACATCGGGCGCAGTGTAGGGGTGCATCGCTCTCGCTTCGGACGAGCAACGGTCTCACAACGCTCGCCGAGCTTCTGCTCTGGCCATGACAGAGCGAGAGCGCCAACCCAGGCGCTCTCGCTCTCATCGTGTTAGGTGGTTAGAGCCGCAGGCCGGCGCTGGCCGGCATCATCGGCGCTCGCCTCGAATGGACAGCCGAGATGATCTCCTCGGTGTCGATGCCCTGCAGGTAGATGCTGGTCGTGCCGAGGTTGGCATGGCCCAGCTGTCGCTGGATGATGTTGAGCGGCACGCCCTCGCGGGCTAGCTCGAGCGCATGGGCGTGACGGAGCTGGTGCGGTGCGAAGCGCCGTCTCACCCCCGCTCGGGCAGCGAGGCTGCGGAACTCGACCCTGACTCCAGCGGCAGACCAGGGCCGACCGCGCGTTGGACCGTCGATCACGCAGAGCAGCGGACCGCCCGGCAGCCGCTCGCGCTCTGCCATCCCGGGGCGGAGCTGCTCGAAGCCCCACTCGTCCATGCCGACCTCCCGTCGGCGCCCGCCCTTGCCGCGGCGGACGAGGATCGAGCCACGGTGTGGGTCAAGGTCGCGCTGGCTGAGCGCCAGCGCCTCCTGGATGCGGAGCCCGCCACGCCAGAGGACGATGATCACGGCGCGCAGACGAGCGCCGTGGCGACCACCTCCAACCTGGCGCATCACGGCGACGATCTCCTCGACGCTCGGCGGGTCGGCCGGATAGCGCATCCCCTTGTTGCGGGGCGGTCGTCCGGCGTGGTAGCCGGGCATCGTCGCCGGCGAGCGGCGGCGTCCGGCGGAGTCGAGAACAGTGGATTCGGTCATGGGATCCTCCTCCCAAAGAAGACAGCGGATCCCACTGCACTACCAGGACGGACCAGCAACCAGGTGAGCGATCTGGGCTACGCGATCGGCCGCATTGCTTCGCGTACCGACGGCGCGAGCTGCTGGGGCGTAGTCCCGGAGCTGAAACCGAGGATCCACTCGGCGAGATCGGGGTCGGGCGCTTTGACCAGGTAGCCATTCAGCTCGAGGAACGTCAGCATCGCGATCAGCGCCAGGCGCTTGTTGGCGTCGATGAACGCCTGGCTCTCGGCGATGCCGTGCGCCAGGACGGCGGCCTGCAGGGCGATATCGGCCTCTTCGTAGTCGGCGTAGCTGCGTGGACGGGCGAGAGCGCCTTCGAGAGCCCCCTGGTCGCGAAGCTGATCGGCCGCCTGCGAGGGTGTGCCGCCGATGATCGCCGCATACAGCTCAAGCGCGTCGACGAACTCCAGGTAGATCGGCTCGCCCGTGCCTTCCTCCTCGTGCACCTGCGGTCTACTTTGGAGCGCGCTTGGAGTCTGGATCGTGCTCGGCGAGGATCTTCAATGCCTCGGGGTGATCGGCGACTACGCGCTCGCCGATCGTGCGGATCCTCTCCCGCAGCTGCTCGGTCGGCAGGATCCGAAGCTCGCCCCCGTCTAGCTCCTCGACCAGCACGGAGGTGCCTGGCGCATATCCATGCGCCTCGAACTCGCGGGGAATCGAAACTACGTTGCTGTTGCCGACCCGGCGGACCTTGACGATCTTCATGACGCCAGTATACACGGGGATATCCCGAGACGTCGAGATACGCGCGGCTTCCGGATTCGTCAGATGGAGCGAGAGTCTCGGGTCCAAGCCTGGGCCGAGGCCAAGATGAGCGCGTGTCGTCCATTGCGGTCGTCTCCCGTTGGCTGCCGAGGCTCGCAAATCGCGCGAAGCGGGAGCGGGAGATAGGCCAAATGGGCCGGGTCAGGCTCGTTAGCGATGGTGGCGCACATAGCGGGCCGCCGCCACGACGTAGATCGTCACCGTCACCGCGAAGATCGCGATGGCAGCGGCGGCCGACCACCAGATCCTCGCAGCGACAACCGGCACCCCGACGAACAGCCACGCACCGACCATGCGAGTGAGCATCCCTCTCGCGCTGCGTTCTGCGAACCAATCGGCCAGCCGCATCCACGGGCAAAGGTACCGAGCGACCGGCCGGGGACGCACTCATTTCCCTCTCCCGGGGCTGGTCAGAGATTCGGCGGCGAGCCGCCCCTCGCGCAGAGCGGAAGCGTCATCGATTCCGTCTACGCTGAGGCGTCGCGTTGCTGCGACCTTGGCCGGAGATGGACGCGATCCGCCCGGCCAAGGTTCATTAGCGGTTCGAGATCGTGGAGCCGATGTTCAGGCTCGGGCGACCAAACGAAATGGTTGGGCTCCGGCCAGATCTCGATGAACCCACTTGGTAGGTCACCGGGACGCAGACCCTCCTTTCTATTGGCTATCGGCGCTCAACCGGCTCCTGCCGGGGGCCAGGTGCCCAACGAGACGAGCGTCAGCTCGCAGCAGCGCGGGTCCCATGTGCCCGGCGATGGGGCCGGCCCCGGACGCTCCAGCGCGAGGCGCGGTGAAGAATGCGGCGCTCGCGCGGGGGCCGCGGCCGGGCGATCGGCCGGCCCTCTCCCTGCAATCGATAAAAGCGCCGCTTGCCGAGCTCGATCAAGACGAGGTAGAGGCAGATCATCACGATCAGCGCCGCGAGGAAGGCGGCCGGCAGTGCGGTGAAGCCGAGCACCCCGGCCAGGGGCGAGAAGGGCAGGAGAACCCCAACGCCGACACAGACGAAGGTGGCGATCGTCAAGGGCTTGCTGGGACGGCTGTGAAAGAAGGGCACGCGGTGGGTCCGGATCGCGAAGATCACCAGGCTCTGGGTGGCCAGTGACTCGACGAACCAGCCGGAGCGAAACAGCGTCGCTCCTGCGCCGAAGCCCCAGATCATGATCCCGAAGGTGGCGAAGTCGAAGATCGAGCTGATCGGCCCAAAGAAGGTCATGAAGCGCCTGATCAACCCTGTGTCCCAGTGTGCGGGTCGCCGCAGTTGCTCCTCGTCGACGTTGTCGGTGGGGATCGTCATCTCGCTGCCGTCGTAGAGCAGGTTGTTGAGGAGGATCTGGGTCGGCAGCATCGGCAGGAAGCTGAGGAACAGGGAGGCACCTCCGGCGCTGAACATGTTTCCGAAGTTCGACGAGGTACCCATCAGCACGTACTTGATCGTGTTGGCAAAGATCCGGCGGCCCTCGACGACACCGCCGGCGAGGATCGCGAGGTCCTTGTCGAGAAGGACGATGTCGGCGGCGTCCTTGGCCACGTCTGTGGCAGTTTGTACGGAGATGCCGACGTCGGCATCGTGCAGGGCCACGGCGTCGTTGACGCCGTCTCCGAGGAAACCGACGGTGGAGCCGAGCTGGTGCTGCGCCTTGATCACCCGTGACTTTTGCTCGGGGGTGACGCGGGCGAAGATCGTCGTCTGAGGCAACGCCGCGGCCAGCTGCTCTTCGTCTAGCTTCTCCAACTCTGCACCAACCAACGTGCCGAGCACCGGCAGCCCGAGATCGGCGCAGACCTTCTGCGCGACGCGATCGTTGTCGCCGGTTATTACCTTGACCTCGATGCCGAGGCGCTTCAGGCGCTCTAGCGCGTCGGATGCATCGGCCTTCGGACGATCGAGAAAGGTGAGGAAGCCGGCGAGCTCGAGGTCGCTCTCGTCCTCTGCGCCCAGCGTCGTTCGATCTTTCGCCGCGCGGGTGGCGACGGCTATGACGCGACTGCCCGCGGCAAACTGGCGGTCCAGCACCGGCTGCGCCGCCGTCGGGACCCTCTGACAGCGAGCGAGAACCGTCTCGGGCGCGCCCTTGACGATCACCTGGCGCACGCCATCGGGATCCGAAACCAAGACGGAAGAGAGCCGGCGCTCGTAGTCAAACGGGCGCCTGGCCAGCACCCGGTAGTCGCTCGCCCCGGCCCCACTGGCCCCCGGCGCCGCCCAGAGCGCCCGATCGAGCTGGTTGCCGCCAACCAGCTGTCCCTCGGCGAAGGACGCCTCGTTGCAAAGTAGACCGGCTCGCAAGACCGCCCCAGAGCCCTGACCGCCGGCGTCGAGGGCCGAGGAGAAGGTGATCTGGCCCTCGGTCAACGTGCCGGTCTTATCTGTGAAGAACACCTCGATGTTGCCGAGGTCCTCGATCGCGACCAGCCGCTTGACGATCACCGAGTGCTGGGCCAATCGCTTCGCCCCGGTCGAGAGGCTGATCGTGACGATCGCCGGCAGCAGCTGCGGCGTCAGGCCAACGGCGATCGCCAGCGCGAAGAGGATCGACCCGAGCACCGAGCGGCCGATGAGGATGTTGAGAACCAGGATCGAACCGGCCAGGACAGCGGTGACGCGGACGAGCAGCACAGAGAAGCTCTGCAGGCCAAGCTGAAATGCCGTCTGGGGTTGGCGGTCCCCGAGCCGCAGGGCGATCGTCCCGAACTCGGTGTCCGCCCCGGTCCGCACGACCAGGCCAAACCCGCTTCCCTCGTGCACCACGGTCCCCATGAATCCACAGGAAGCGAGCTCCAGCGGCGACTCGGGGGAGGCCACCTCTTGCGCCTGCTTCTCGGCAGGCAGCGACTCGCCGGTGAGCACGGCCTCGTCGCACTCCAGCCCCTCCGCTTTGAGCAACCGCAGGTCAGCCGGCATGACGTCGCCGACGCCGATCTGCACGACGTCGCCGGGAACGAGCGCGGTCACGTCAATCGCGGTGAACCGGCCGTCGCGCATCGCGAGCGCGGTGTGACGCAGCTGGGAGTGGAGCGCTTCCACCGCCAGCTCGGAGCGGTACTCGTTAAAGAACCCCAGCCCAATGCTGAGGCAGATGATCGCGAGGATGATCGCGGCGTCGGTGCCTTCGCCGACGAAGAATGAGGTCAGCGCCGCGCCGACGAGCAGGATCAAGAGCGGGTTCCTGAGCTGGCGCATCAGCACGGCGAGCGGCCGTGCCCCGTGACTGCGCAGCGCATTCGGCCCGACTAGCCCTAGACGGCGCTGGGCCTCCGGGGTAGACAGACCATCTTCCGCGCTCGCGAGGGCGCCGAGGACATCGTCGGGCGGCATGCATGCCGCCGAGCGAAGCTGCAGCAAGCGCCAGTTATCCGCGGGCGGCGATTCGATCCCTCTCGGCTCTACCGCCATCGGCCTATCGTGGCAGGGCGACGCGGACAACCGAGACCGTGCCGTCAGGCATGTGCCCCACGGATGAAGAGGGCCCGTGCCACGACGACGATCAGTGCGCAGACGCCAATCAGCACAAGGGCGCCGCGATCGGAGCGAGCGAGGTAGTAGAGGAGCCCGGCGGCCGCCGCGAAGCAGGCGCCCCCGCCAAGGTAGGCAAGGCGCCGGTCCCAACCCGGTTGGGCGGTGTGGCGGGCATGCAACAGGTTGATCAGGCCAAAGACGAGCAGGAAGGTGAGCGAGCCGAAAGAGACGATCTCGGTGATGCCGGGCAGGAGCGAGAAGACCGCTCCAAGCAGCGCCAGCCAGGCCACCGCGCCCACCGGGAGCCCGCCCCGTTCGCGGGCGAAGCGAGCCGGAAGCTCGCGGGCCACGCTGACGTCGCGGACGAGGCGGGCGGTCGAGAACAGCGTCGCGTTGATCGCCGAGCTGGTCGAGAAGACCGCGCCCAGAGTCGCCGCCCAGAGGCCGAACGTGCCGAGGGCCTTCTCGCCGACCACGGCGAAGGCGACCTCCTTTTGGCCGATGATCGCCTGGTCGGGAAGCAGCATCTGGGAGCCGATCGTGACGGCGACGTAGACAAGGACGACCACGGCAACCGAGAGGTAAAGAGCGCGCGGCACGGTGCGCCGCGGCTCGGAGATGTCGTCATAGTCGTAGGGCACCAACTCGAAGCCCTCGTAGGCGACGAAGATCACCGCCGCGCCGAGGAAGACGCCGAGCAGGCCCTCGTTGTCGATCGGGGCGAGGCGGCCCGGGGAGAACATGCCGATCCCGATCGCGGCGATGCCCGCCAGCACGGCGAGCTTGGTGAAGACGATCACATCCTCGGTCAGCCCCGACGTGGTGACTCCACGCAGGTTGATCGCGGCGAAGATCACCATGATGCCGACGCCGCTCAGCCGCGCGACCAGAACCGAGGCACCCAGAACGTTGGCCAGGTAGTGGCCGAAGGTGAAGGTGTAAACCGCCAGCGCGAAGACGTAGCCGACGATCAGAAGCCAGGCGACCCAGGCCGCGGCGCGGGTGTGGCCCTCCTCGCGCAGGTAGGTGAAGGGGCCGCCGGCGCGGCCGGCGTGCAACGCCAGCCGGGCGTAGGCGTGTGCGGTGAGACCGGCGATGAAGCCGCCAATGAGAAAGGCGGCGAATGCGAGGTGCCCCGCGAGGTCGATGGTGACACCGAGGACGCTGAAGATGCCGCCGCCGATCATCCCTCCGATTGCCATCGCGCTCGCCTCGCGCAGGCCCAGCAGCCCTTCCCCGCGCTGGCGGCGGGCGTGGCTGCGGGGATGGTAGGGCGGCTTCGGCGCCTCGAGCACGGGCCCGTTCGCTCGTGAACCTTCGCTGTCCTCGGCTATCGCCAACCGTTCGCCTCATTCCTTCCGATGACGGTTCCCAAGGTCGACCGACTTCCGGCTCGTGGGCTCCAGCCACGCGTAGGCCCACAGCTTGACCTGGTCGAGCAGCAGGATCCAGATGATCGCGTAGCCCCAAGCGAGGGCCGCCAGTTTCCAACTGAGCGGGTGCATGAGCAAACCGGAAACGGCGATCAGGGTGGCGAGAACCTGGGTGCCGACCACGGCGATCAGCAGCACCCAGGCGGGTCGGTGGGACCATAGCCGGCCGCGGGTACGGGCCACGAACAGGGTCAGATGCCCGGCCACGGACAGCTTCAGATACATCAGGGTCTGGGCTTCGGCGTGGCCAACGCCGAGGGGGCCGATCGCGATGCCGACCAGGGAGAAGGACTCGACCACACCGGCGAGCCCAAGCAGGGTGGCGATGCTCAGCACCTCGCGTAGGTCCCAGCGCTCCGGGCGGGCCGATGGCACCACGCGGTCGTAGGCGATGGTCAGGATCGCCGCGTCGTTGAGCATCGCCAGCAGGACGATCTGGATCGGCGTCACCGGGAAGAAGTCGAAGGCGAGGATCGAGAGAGTGACGAAGAGGACGATCCGGATCGTCTCGGTGATCCGGTAGATCGCGTAGTTGGTCATCCGCCGAAACACCTCGCGGGCGCGGTGGATCGCCTCGACGATCACCGAGAGCCCAGGTGCCAGCAAGACGATGTCGGCCGCCGCTCGGGCCGCGTCGGTGGCGCCGGAGACGGCAATGCCGGCGTCGGCGCGACTCAGGGCCGGGGCGTCGTTGACGCCGTCGCCGGTCATGCCGACGATGTGGCCGCCGGCCTGCAGCGCGGCGACGATCCGGTACTTGTCCTCGGGCACGACCTGGGCGAAGCCGTCGGCCTCTTCGACCGACTCGATCAGGGCCTCGCCCTGGAGCCGCTCGATCACGCCCGACTCGAGCACCTCCTCCCCCATCCCAACCTCAGCGGCGATCTCGCGGGCGATCTCGACCCGGTCGCCGGTGACCATCTTTATCTTCAGCCCGAGCGCCCGCGCCTGCTCCAGCGTCTGGCGCGAGTCCTCGCGCGGGGGGTCGGCGATCGCCAGCACGCCGATCAGCCGCCAATCGCCCTCCTCGGCCCGGGCCACGGCAAGCGCCCGTTGGCCCTTGCGGGCAAAGTCCGCGGTCGCCGCGGAGACTCGATCGGCTCCTGCGGCCGCCTCGCCAGCGAGCTCCAGGATCGCCTGCACAGCGCCCTTCGCGACCTGGTACTCGGCGCCGCCCGACTCGCGAACAAGCGCCTCGGCGCGCTTGCGGTCGGCGTCGAAGGGCTCGAAGTCGAGCACCTCGCAGTCATCGACCGGCCCGCCCAGCGCCTCCAGAATCGCGGCATCGATCGGATCTCGACCGCCCTGCTCGACGGTCAGCGCCGCATCACGCAGGACCTGGTCGCGACGGGCCCCCTCTCCAACAACTGCGACATCGGCGATCGCCAGCTCGTTTCGGGTGATCGTCCCGGTCTTATCGGCGCAGAGCACGTCGACGCCCGACATCTCCTCGACCACAGGCAGATGGCTGACGACCGCCTGTCGTCTGGCCAGATCGCGAGCGCCCACCGCCATCGTCACCGAGAGCACCGCGGGCAGCGCCACCGGGATCGAGGCGATCGTCACCACCAGCGCGAACTCGAGCGTCGTCGCCAGGCTGTGTCCACGCAACAGGGAGACGAGGACAATCACCATGACCAGGGCCATCGCGATTGCGATCAGATAGCGGCCGATCGAGTAGATCGCCGCCTGGAAATGGCTCGGCGGGCCCTCCTCGCCAGTCAGCGCGGCGGTGCGGCCGAACTCGGTTGCCGCGCCGGTGGCGAGCACCCGCGCCGTCGGTGCCCCACGCGAGACGACGGTGCCCGAGTAGAGGTCCTCGCCGGGCCCTTTGGCGACGGGCAGCGACTCTCCGGTCAGCGCCGACTCGTCGGCATCGACGGTGCCCGCGAGGATCCGCGCGTCGGCCGGGATCACATCGCCGCGCTCGACCATCAACAGATCGCCCGGGACGATCTCCTCGGTGGCAACCGTCCGCCATTCACCCTCGCGCTTGACCCGCCCCTGCTTTGCGAGCTGCTCCTTCAGCGCGGCAATCGCGTTGGCTGCCTGGTGCTCCTCCCAGAATCCAACCAGCCCGTTCAGCAGCAGCAGCGCGAGAATGATCCCGAAGTCCGGCCAGCGCGCCGTCACCGCGGTGAGAAGGAGGGCTACCTCGATCATCCAGGGGATCGGCGCCCAGAAGTGGGAGAGGAGCTCGAGCAGCACGCTGCGCTCCTGCTCGAGCAGAGCGTTGGGCCCATAGCGTCCGAGCCGCGCGGCGGCCTCACCACCGCTCAGCCCCGTCTCGGTGCTGAGCCGCTCGTCGGCGCGTCGGTCCTCCTCGCTGCGCTGGTCCTGGACGCCGTGAGTGGGAGCATCCGGCGCGGGGACGGCACCAGCCCCTGAGGCGTCGCCGCGCAGCTTCACCCCGGCGTCCCCACCCCCAGCAGCTCACGGGCGGCCCTGGCGGCGATCAGCTCCTCGCGGGCACGGATCACCAGCGCCCGCACCGCTGAGAGCTCGGTGGCGATGTCGCGGTCCCCCTCGGCGACGGAGTTTCGGTCCGGGTCCAGATGGAGACCGAGAAAAGCCAGCCGCTCGCAGACCCGCTCGCGAGTCGCGGCGGAGGCCTCGCCGATGCCGGCAGTGAAGACGAGCGCGTCGATGCCACCGGCGGAGCAGGCCATGGCCGAAACTGCGGCGGCCACCCGGTGCGCGAAGACCTCGGTCGCGAGCGTCGCGTCGTCCTCGCCGCGCGCCACGGCCCGCTCGATCTCGCGCATGTCGCCGGAGCCGCCGGCCAGTCCCCTCAAGCCAGAATCGAAGTTGAGCGCCCGCTCCAGGCCCTCGCCGTCCAGCCCGCGCTCGCGCATCAGGTACACCAGTGCGCCGGGGTCGACGGAGCCCGAGCGGGTTGCCATCGGCACCCCCTCCAGCGGGCTGAAGCCCATCGTGTTGTCGACCGAGCGCCCGGCGCGCACGGCGCTAACCGAGCAGCCGCCGCCGAGGTGGCAGACGACGAGCCGCAGGCCCTCGGCCGGGCGGCCGAGGAGCTCGGGGGCCCTTTGCGTCGACCAGGCAACGGAGAGCCCGTGGAAGCCATAGCGGCGCACGCCCCACTCCTCGCGCCAGCGGCGCGGCACCGGGTAGACGGCAGCCTCGGGAGGGATCGTCGCGTGAAAGCCGGTGTCGAACACCGCGACCTCCGGCACTCCGGGAAGCGCTGCTCGCGCCCGATCGATCGCAGCCAGGCAGGGCGCGTTGTGCAGCGGCGCCAGCGGCTCGGTCGCGAAGATCTGCTCGTGCACGGTGGCGTCGATCAGGACCGGGTCGCGGAATCGCGGGCCGCCGTGGACGACTCGGTGAGCGACCGCGGCGAGGCGGTCGGGGTCCACGGACTCGATGTCCTCGATCCGTTCGCTGCGCTCGCTCGCATCGACGAGGTGGAGCTTGAGGCTCATCGAGCCGGCGTTGGCAACGAGTATCTCCCCCGATCTCACCCGACCAGCTCCCGCAAGACGGCGAGATGGTCGCGTAGCAGCCGTGGCAGCAGGAACCGCTCGCGAACCTCCTCTGCCCCCGCGGCGCCCATCTCCCCGGCCCGCAGCGGATCCTCGAGCAGCTCGGTCGTGCGCGCGGCGAACTCCTCGACCGACCCCGCCAGATAGCCGCCGATGCCGTCCTGCAACTGCTCCGGAATGCCCCCGGCCCGCCCGGCCACCATCGCCGTGCCCTTCCAGAGGGTCTCGGATACGACGAGCCCGAACCCCTCGCGGATGCTCTTCTGGATCGCCACGTCGGCGACCAGCTGAAAGGCGTTTACCTCGTGGTTGGCAACGCCCATCTGGTTGGTGAAAAGGAAGCAGGATGGCTCGCTCGCGGTCTCGCTCTCGATCTGTTCGTAGATCCGCCACCCCTCGGGGTCGTCGGTCGCCATCGAGCCGACCAGGGCCAGCTGCAGGTCGGGGAAAGTCTCGCGAACGCGCCGCCATACCTCGACCACCCCTAGAGGGTCCTTCCAGGGATCGAAGCGGGAGACCTGCAGCAGCAGCGGGCGGGCCAGGTCGACACCGAGCGCGGCCACCGTCTGGCGCGCCAGATAGTCGGGCAGGCGCTGGTTCTTGGAGCCGATCGGGTCGATCGCGGGCAGCAGAATCGAGGTCGGCGTCGCCAGGTCCGGGGGTACGAACGACTTCAGCGTGAAGATGGCGTGGTCGTGGCGCTCGATGTAGGGGCGCAGGAACTCCCAGACAGGCCGGTGCGGGACGGAGGAGTCGATGTGGCAGCGCCAGACCCAGTGATTGGCGAGCTCGGGGGCGAAGCTGCGAATCGCCGCAGGCTGCGGGTCGTGGACGACGATCACGTCCCAGTGCCCGTCGATTGCCGCCGCGTTGACCTCGTTGTGGCTCAGGTACTCGGAGCGCTCGGTCTCACTCAGCTCTACCTCCATCCCCTGCAGGCCGTTATGAATCCGCTTGGTGATCTCAAAGAAGCGGGGGTCGCCGGCGATCACCCGCCACTCCGCCTCGATGCCGAGGTCGCGCTCGAGGGGGACGAGCGAGGCGAGTAGCTCGGCGACGCCGCCGCCGGTCGCGGTCGCGCTCAGCTCGAGGACTCGCAAACCGCGCAGATCCTCGCCGATCTCCCGCACCTCGGAGACGAGCGCATCGCCAACCAGTTCGCGGTAGCTCTCCAGTGCCGCCCGCTTCAGGCTGACCCGGCGGGGGCTGGCACTCGAGCCGTGCGCCGGGCTCACCCCGGCCACTTCCACTCGCGCACTTCCGGATGATCCTCGCCGTGCTCTCGCGTGAAGGCGCGGCAGGCAAGCCGCCGGTCGGCCATCTCCTGGCGGAGCTCGGCTGTCCGAGCCCCCAGGCCCGGCACCTGGTCGATCGCGTCCATTGCCAGATGGAAGCGGTCGAGTCCGTTCAGCATCACCATGTCGAAGGGAGTCGTCGTCGTGCCCTCCTCCCGGTAGCCGCGCACATGCATGTTGGCGTGGTTTGAGCGCTTGTAGGTGAGGCGGTGGATCAGCGCTGGGTAGCCGTGGAAGGCGAAGATCACCGGCCGATCGAGGGTGAACAGCGAGTCGAACTCGAGGTCGGAGAGCCCGTGGGGATGTTCGGTATCGGGCTCCAGCCGCATCAGGTCGACGACGTTGACGACCCGGCCCCTGAGGTCCGGCAGGTTTTCGCGTAGGAGCGCGGTCGCCGCGAGCGTCTCCAGGGTCGGCACGTCGCCGCAGCAGGCCATGACGACGTCGGGCTCGCCCTCACCGTCCTCGCTGGAGGCCCACTCCCAGATCCCGATGCCGCGGGTGCAGTGGGCGACCGCCTCCTCCATCGTCAGGTAGGTCAACTCCGGCTGCTTGCCGGCGACGATCAGGTTGACGTAGTTGCGGCTGCGCAGGCAGTGGTCGGCGACCGAGAGCAGGCAGTTGGCGTCCGGCGGCAGGTAGACGCGAACGACCTCCGCCTTCTTGCTGACGAGGTGGTCGATGAAGCCGGGGTCCTGGTGGGAGAAGCCGTTGTGGTCCTGGCGCCAGACGTGGGAGGTGAGCAGGTAGTTGAGCGAGGCGAGCGGCCGCCGCCAGGGGATCTGGCGGCTCACCTTCAACCACTTGGCATGTTGGTTGAACATCGAGTCGACGATGTGAATGAAGGCCTCATAGCAACTGAAGAGGCCGTGGCGGCCGCTCAGCAGGTAGCCCTCCAGCCAGCCCTGGCAGAGGTGCTCGGAGAGGACCTCCATCACGCGGCCGTCCGGCCCGAGGTCTTCGTCGGTCTCCAGCAGCTCCGCCTCCCACTCGCGGTGGGTTGCCTCGAAGACCGCCGAGAGCCGGTTGGAAGCCGTCTCGTCGGGACCGAGGAGGCGGAAGTTGTCGGGGTTGCGCTCGATCGTGTCACGCAGGAACGGGCCGAGCGTGCGGGTCGCAGACGCACGGTCGCGGCCGGGGCTCTTCACCTCGACTCCGTACTCGCGAAAGTCCGGCAGCAGCAGCTCGCGCAGCAGCAGGCCGCCGTTGGCGTGGGGGTTGGCGCTCATCGTCCGCTCGCCGCGCGGCGCCAGCTCCGCCACCTCGGCGACCAGCGCCCCGCGCTCGTCGAAGAGCTCCCACGGACGGTAGCTGCGCATCCACTCTTCGAGCTGGCGCAGGTGCTCTGGGTTCTCGCGCACATGGGGCAACGGCACCTGGTGGGCGCGCCAGGTCCCCTCGACCGGCAGCCCATCGACCACCTTGGGACAGGTCCAACCCTTCGGGGTGCGCAGCACGATCATCGGCCAGCGCGGCCGCCCTTTGGCGGCGCCGGAGCGGGCGGCGCGCTGGATCGCGGCGATCTCCTCCAGCGCCTCGTCGAGTGCCGCCGCCAGCCGACCGTGCACTGCGGCCGGCTCCTCGCCGTCCTGGCCGCCGCGGACGAACAGAGGCCGGTGCCCGCATCCCTCCAGCAGCGAGGCCAGCTCGGGCTCGGGGATGCGGGCCAGTAGCGTCGGGTTGGCGATCTTGTAGCCGTTGAGGTGGAGGATCGGCAGCACCGCGCCGTCAGTGCGCGGGCTGAGAAGCTTGTTGGAGTGCCAGCTTGCCGCCAGGGCTCCCGTCTCCGCCTCGCCATCGCCGATTACGCAGGCGACCAGCAGGTCGGGGTTGTCGAAGGCGGCGCCGTAGGCGTGGGCCAGCGAGTAGCCAAGCTCGCCGCCCTCGTTGATCGAGCCCGGCGTCTCCGGCGCCGCGTGGCTGGGGATGCCGCCGGGAAAGGAGAACTGGCGAAACAGCTGGCGCATCCCATCCTCATTGCGGCCGATGTGGGGGTAGACGTCGGTGTAGGTGCCCTCGAGGTAGGCGTTGGCGACGATCCCCGGGCCGCCGTGGCCGGGACCGGTGACATAGATCGCGTTCAGATCGCGCTCGCGGATCGCCCGGTTGAGGTGGGCGTAGACGAGGTTTAGGCCTGGGGTAGTGCCGAAGTGCCCCAGCAGTCGCGGCTTGATCTGCTCGGGGACCAACGGCTCTCGGAGCAGCGGGTTGTCGAGCAGATATATCTGCCCGACCGAGAGGTAGTTGGCTGCGCGCCACCAAGCGTCGATCACGGCACGGCCCATTTAAGCGGAGCGATGCCGAGATCCTCGCCACCATCGGGCTCATCACTCACCTCCCGCACCCCAACCCGATGAACAAGAGGTCGCCCCGGTTCGCCGCACGCAGCAAACCCGGGATCGGCGGGTTGTAGAAGAGATGGGATCGACGCCGAGCAAAGCTTCCGCACTGATCGCACTTCTCATTGGGACGCTGGGGTTGCTGGCGATTCTGGGCACCACGACCGCCGGCGCTTCGTCGGTGCGCTGGTCGCCGCGTCCCACCACCGCCCCCTGGCAGTGGCAGCTACAGGGCAAGATCGACACTAGCGTTGCGGCCGGGGTGTACGACATAGATGGCTTCGAAACCCCGGCCAGCACGGTGGGTCTGCTTCATCGTCAGGGCCGCAAGGTGATCTGCTACCTCGACGTCGGCAGCTGGGAGACCTATCGCCCCGACAAAGGCGAGTTCCCGCGCTCGGTGATCGGGCGCCGCTACTCCGGCTTCCCCGACGAGCGCTGGCTCGACGTCGCCCACTTCCATCGCTTCGAGAAGCCTCTGAAGCAGCGCTTCTCGATGTGTGCACGCAAGGGCTTTGACGCGGTCGAGCCCGACAACCTCGCGGGCTGGGAAAAAGAAAATCACACCGGCTTCAAGATCACCAAGGCCGACCAGCTGCGCTTCAACCGCTGGGTCGCCCGTCAGGTCCACGGGCGGGGGATGTCGGTGGCGCTGAAGAACGACGGCCGCCAGGCCGACAAGCTGATCAACGCCTTCGACTTCGCGATCGTCGAGCAGTGCTTCCAGTACCACGAATGCGGCTACTACCGGGAATTCGTCCGTCACGACAAGGCGGTCTTCGAGGCCGAGTACGAACAAAAGCCGAGCAATATTGCAGGACCGCGCGGGCAATCGGATTCAGTTCGATCCACAAGGCATACGACCTCTTCGCCCAGCCCTGGTACCCGTGCGTACGCTGAAGAATCGCTCACCGCGCATTGTCAGGTCAGCGTCCGACTGCAGTAAGCCGGGCCCGGTGCCGCTCACCTGGCCGAGCAGCTTGGCCTTCTGGGCGGCGAACTCCTGGCGACTTGCCAGCAGCTCAACTAGAGGCCTGATGTGGGTTCGTCGCTCATCGCGAGGAACCCGGTCGTGAACAAGGAAAAGGGCCTCCAGCCCTATCCCCTCGTGATTGGAGCACGAGATGACAGCATCGCTGGAGACCCTCGTTGTCGCAGCCTACGTGTTCGCGCACTCGCTGCCGATTCCTCGCCCCGGCCCTGAGGGCAAGATCACCGACGCCGAGCTGATCGCGCTGGCGGTCGCCCAGGCATCGACGGGCGAGTCCTCGGACCGCAAGTTCCTGGGCATGGTCGCTTACCGCCTGCCGGGCTGGTTCGCCCACCTGCCCGACCAGACCCAGTACAACCGCCGCCTGCGCCGCCTCGCCCCCTACATCGTCATGGTCCAGCTCGAGCTGGCCGAGCTGATCGCCTCCGGCGGGACTCGCCTGGCCGACGGCACGCTGATCGGTTGCGCCAACTACGCTGGCTGCGCGTCGCGCAGCCACTTCGCCGGCGAGGCCGGCTACGGCTTCTGCCCCTCCAAGAGCCGCTTCTACTGGGGGATGCGGCTGGTGCTCGTCACCGACGAGATGGGTGTTCCCTTGGGCTATGACCTCGTCCAGCCCGGCGAAGGCGAGCGCGAGCCCCTCTTCCGGCTCGCCCAGGCTCATCCCGACACCGTGCTCTTCGCCGACAAGGGCTTTTGGGGAGCCGAGTACGAGCGCACGATCGACCTCATCTCGGTCGAGTTGATCACGCCCGAGCGCCACCGGCTCGGCGAGCGCCCGCCAGCAGAGGTGACCAAGGCGACGATCCGCCTCGTGATCGAGTCGGTGTTCGCCAACCTGAAGGGCCAGATGCGGCTCGAAGAGCACCTCGCCAAGACACCCGGTGGTCTGGTCCAGCGGGTCGCCCAGCGCCTGCTCGCCCTCACGCTCGGGATGTTCATCAACGCCCAGCTGGGCCGGCCGCTGCGGAGCCTGGTCGCCTATGACGGGCGCTGAACCCACATCAAGCCTCTAGCTCTTCTTGTGCCTACAACGAAACTCGGCTCAGAAAGGCCTTGCTCCGAGAAGAGAACGTTCGACCAGACAAGCGTCCTGTCACCTGCTTTCGCGGGCGTTGCGGAAGCGAGCTGCCAACCCGCGCGAAGATTGCTCCTCCCGCGCTTTGCGACAGCGCGATCGATCCCGCAATTGGAATAGGCCCGCAGCGCAACGGCGCCTTGACAAACCGGCGGTTGGAGGGGAGTCTCAAAACGATGCAATCTGGGGGAACGGTGCAACAGAGATGAGGCGGGGTCGGTGGTTCTCGACCTCAGTCGCCTGCGTATCCCTCTTGGCCCTGAGCGCGCCCGTCGCAGAGGCCATGGCCGCGCGCAATATCCCCGGCGGTACCTACGAGGGGCGCGTGGCCCTGAGTGTCGTCGAAGTCAACGGAGCGCTCGGCAAAGGAATCGGCTCGACCAAGCTGTCGCTGAAGGTCTCGCACAGCGTCGTGTCCGGAATGCGTATCGGCCGAGTGCCCGAGGAATGCGGCGGGCCGAGGTTGAAGACACCGCCGCTGTCGGGGTTCCCGCGGGTGAACCTCAAGAAGGAGAAGCTCTTCAACCCCGCAGACGCCCTGCTGAGCGTCGAATTCACGCAATCGCCGCTGAACGCGACCGCCTCGAACCCCTGGGTGCTGTTTGGCGTGCCGGTGTTCGACGGAGGGGCGGCAGTGGTCGATCTGACCGGCTCGTTCATCGCCGGGCACTTCGAAGGCGCCCCCGGCGGCTTCGGCGTATTCGTCGAAACCAACGACAAGGGCGAACTCGGCCCTCCGGGACCCGACGGACTGTCCAATGCTTGCAGTGTGCGCGCGGCGAGCTTCTTCCTAAGGCGAGTAGCCGCCAAGAAGAAGCACCACGGGCGCCATTAGCGATCTGCGCCGGGTTTGCGCAGATAGCACGGCGGTCTCGGAAAACCGTTGGCGTCCTTTGGGCGCTCGTGGGTTCGAATCCCACCCCCTCCGCCAAAGCTTCAAAGTTCGAAACATCGACAGACAAGAGCGGCCCTTCGGGGCCGTTCTTTGCTTCTGCCGCCTGGATGCGCGTTGTCTCGGCCTCCAAGCGCTGGGCCAGGTTGTCGGCCAGCAGTAGGGCGTAGGGCTCGGTCGGCTCGGCCTCGGTAACGCGGACGACGACCGCGCCACTCTCCTGATCGGTCTCCGGGCGGATTTTCAGCCTCAGGGCGTTACTGGTGGATCAGGCTAGCCATACTGCATGAAGCCCGAAACGATGTAGTGGGCAAAGACGATCAGCTTGTGCTTTGCCTTCTGGTGGGCGTGCACCTCGATTTCGAGGAAGCTGTCGTTCACCCGCCAAAACCCGACCGCGATATGGGGCTCGGAGCCGTAGTAGAAGCCAGCTCCCCCCGTGGCGCCGAGCAAGGGAAAGGCGTGGAAGTAGTGGCCGCCGCTCTTGTCGATTAGTTCCTTCGACGTCACCAGGATCGCCTGTTCCTCTGCTTCGGGGTCATATTCGGCCCCTTCGGGGCCTTCGTCTTGGACCGTGGTCGTGACCTCGAGTCGAGCGCAGCAACGGGGCACGATCCAGTGCGGGGCCACCCCAAAGGCACTCACCGAACTTGGGTGCTGTCTCCAGGCGCGCACTTCGCAGATCGAGATATCGGCCCCCGACGCCGCTTCGACATAGGGCGGCGGCGCGGTCGGGCTTATCGCCGTCAGGTCGATCTTCAGGTGGGGCAGGTCAAAGACGGCCCTGACGAGCTTGGGGTGTGCTAGCTGGCAGGCGAGATGATCGTCGGCCGCTGTCGCCGTAGATGGGAACAAGGCCAAGGCCAAGCCCAGGGCAGCGGGAACCCAAACGATGAACCGTGCTCGGAGCCTCTTAGCCACGCCACGTCCCCCCGAATCGGAAGCTCTATGAGCTTAGCGCCGAACATGTGCTGGGCCGCGGCCGGATCGCATCGATCGCACTTCTCCTACCCGCGTGGTTGCGAGCGCGTCGACGTCACCAGTCTCGCTCCTGCAACGGACGAGCCGCAGCGGTCTCCGCGACGCTCCGCGAACTTCCGCTCTCGCTGTCGTCGTGTTAGGTGGTTAGAGGCACTTGCCGGGTCACCGTGGATGGACATCCGAGGGATGGCCCGCGCATCTCGCGAGCCGACGTGGCCGACCTCATGTGCAGCGCGCGTCCGAGCGCGTCGGGATCACCGGTGACGATTGTGTCTCCCGTGCTCTCGACGTCGATAGCAACCTGGGAGGCATCGAGCCAGGCCTCGCTGGCAACCTGCCGTGCGAGAGACCCTAGATCGACTCGCTCGCGGCGGAGCGCCTCGCTGGCACAAGGCGCGCGATGAGCCTCAAGAGGTCATCCGCGAGTGCTCCCAGGCGAGCGCTCTCACCGGAGCTGAGCGGTCAGCGACCACCCATGATCTGCGCCCTTTTCGCGGCGAGCTCCTCATCGGTTAGCTGGCCCTGAGCGTGCTGCTTGTCGAGCTTCTGAAGCTGTGCAGCCCTACGCGCTCGCTTACGCTCCTTGGCGTCGCGAGTTTGTTGCTTTCGAGCGCGACGATCGGCAGCCGCCGAGCCGCCTTGGGCGCCACCAGCTGGTGACGGACCCGATGCAGCCGATTCCGGCGGGGATCCCGACGACTGCTCGAGCTCCTGCTCCCCCCTTGCGATCGCCTGCTCGTTGAGCTCACGCTCTTGCTCAAGGCGCTGCGCTTTGATCGCTGCGCCGTCGATGTCGATCTTTGATCGATCGGCAGGGTCGTACCGGACCGGGATCAGGTCACCGACTCTAGCGCGCGCAAGCTCGTGGTTCCACGCAGTGAGAGAGACCTCGCTCGTCGAGCCGTCGTCGAACTGCACACGCACCTTGTAGCGGCAAGCCTTCGTCTCGTTCGTCGAGTATCCGGAGGCGAACACTCTCTTCTCCAGCACCAGCGCGCGCGCTTCAACTCCGTCACGCATCAGCTTGCCCTTGTGGAACACGGCGCACCGACCTTTCTTTCAGCCACCTGGTAGTCGATTTGACTGAAGTGTATTCACGCGGCGGTGACAGACGGTGCAGCGTTTCGGCCATTCGAGCGCCGCACCGAAGCGGGTGCTTGGACATGGCGGTGCGCCGCATCCTCAACTCGCCACAAGAAGCGCCGCCCTATCGGCTGGCGGGCGACGACGCCATGACCTTCCGCGCCGAATCCTGAGCATCGACGCTCCGAACCCGAGAGGAGGAGGCCCACAGTAGCCCTCTCTCAGCGGGGCAAGGCGAGCGGATCGCACCGTCGTCGATCTCCCTTGACCCGTCTTGACGGCACAGCTACCGTGGATTCGAGGCTCAGCCGTTGGGGGGTCAGGGCCGAAAGCGACAATCCACCGGAGGCCCAAGATGCGAAACCGCGTGAAGCTAGGGCGACCAAGCCACTCAACACTCGTCGCCTATCTCGCCTTGTTCGTTGCCCTGGGGGGCAGCGCCTACGCCTTCCATCTCGGCAAGAACTCGGTCGGCACCAAGCAGCTCAAGAAGGAAGCGGTTACCGCCGCCAAAGTCAGGAAAGGTACGCTGACGGGGACGCAGATCCAACTCTCGTCGCTGGGCACCGTCCCGAGTGCTGCAAACGCCCAGGCCCTTGATGGCCAGTCGGCGGCCCAACTCGCCAGCGCATCAAAGCTTCACTGCCCGAGCGGGATGGGGCTTTACGACGGCGTCTGCTTTCAGGAAGCCACCAAGAGCCCGACCAATTGGTTCCTTGCTTTTGTCGGCTGCAAGGGCGAAAATCTGCGACTGCCCTCGGCTGGCGAGTTGGCCGTATTTGAGGGCCAAAACTTCACCGCGGAACCCCCCCCGGAGTGGACCGAACCGGAGTCCTTCAGCGGCACGGAATCGTGGGCCTGGATCGTCAGTGCTAGCTCAAGCTCAGCCATTCTCAACGCGAAGGTAACGGGCGGAACCTATGCCTATCGCTGCGTTACTTTGGCCTCGAACTGAGGGCGGCATCATTTCGGGCCCGAATCCTGACACTCGACACCGCCGGACCCCCTCGTCCAGCGCGGACCGGCACGGACTAGGACCCGGCAAGAGCACATAGGTCGTCGGGCGGCGCCGCTGTGTTCAGCGACCGTCCGATCGAGCTCGTCGACCGCGCCGGCGGTCAGCGAGTGCTTGTGTCCAGCCCAACTAGGATCATCCAGATCGCCGCCGACCGGCTCACCCACTCCTACCTACAGTGGCCCGCGCTCGCTCCCGCATGAGAGCAGGCGCGTCGGCGGTCGACCTCGACGCTCCCGAGTTGGACGACAAGCAGCGTTCTGTCTTGGCACCGGACGGGCACCTGCTGGCCGCCAAGAGCGAGCGTGTCCGTCTGTCGAATACGTCCCGAACTTCCGTGCCAGAGCACTTAGCGATGCTGGGGCCTTGGCTTCACCGCTGCCGCAGGGTTGTGTGCCTGCGTCGATCAGGACCGAATCCTCGCCTTCATCTTGCCCGGCCTTCGCAGATCCACGGGGAAGAAGGCTGTGGAGCACCACAGCCTTCCGCACGCCATCTCAAGGCTGGCTTTTAGCTCGCCACAACCGAAGCAACCACGCTCTCACTTGGACAACAGGGGTGAATGGACGCCCTGCCCAAAAAGCGAGGCTATGAGAGGCGACCTGAGCCTCTGCGGCGAGTCCCCGCGTGTGATCGCTCAGGCGCACACGCGGTCACGCCGCCCTCTGCGGGAGCCGCTCGCGTGCCCCTCAATTTTGCACGCCTGCGGCGTGCCGGGGCTGGGCATCGGCTCCCGCAGCGGGCGGGGCCAAACCGAAGGAGGCAGACATGACTCAGACCTTGGACACCCTTGTAAGAGAGGTCGAGAGCGGCGAGCAGCATCTCACCTACGAGACGCTCAGCGGCCGCGACACCCAGGAGACGGAGCGCCTTGTCGACAGCTTCGTCTCGGTCCTTGCGCGAATGACCCCTGCGGAGCGGATCAGCGCCTCGCGTCACGGCGGCTTCACTCGCTGGGAGCGCTGGGTATGGGCGGCCCGCTACACCGACGAGGTGCCGCTGGTGAACGGCGAGTTCGAGTGGATCGCGTGCAACTTGGCCGACCTCGACTAACGCGGTCGCGGCCGTGCGCGGCGTCCGGTGACGAGGCGCAGGCGCTCGGCTCGTTCCTCTGCCTCCACCCGCCCGGCGGCATCGCGCAGGGGAACGGTGTCCTCGCAGGCCCAGGTGCCTCGCAGCTCCTCGCCTCGTGGAGCATCGTCGGCCTTGCGGAGAGAGACTGCGCCCTCGCTCTCGGTGCCCGAGAAGGTCGCCCCGCTCACCGCTGGACCTCCCCCGGCTCGGAGCCGTTGCCCGCCTCACACAGCTTTTTCAACTCGTCATCGTCGTACCAGGGCCTCAGCTTGATCTTCGCCGGCGGCAGGTGCCCGTAAACGAGAAGGCCGGTGCCCGGGCTTCGCTCCCGCACTACATTGGCCGGAGCAAGGTCGCGGTATGTATCGCCCTCGGTCTCCGAGTGGCGCCCTTTCTCGCCGGTGCTGCGCGAGCGCTGCTCGAACTCCCCCGCGCCCAACACCCGCGAGACGTAGGAGAGCGTCTCGGGATCGGAGATCCCGGTGCCGAAGACCTTGGCGCGGTGGTTGTTGACGATGGTCGAGGCCCGGCGCCCGTAGCGGGAGCTGACCTGGGCCATGTCCTGAAAGACGCTCAGCAGCTGCACTCCCTGTCCGGCGCCGGTCGAGGCGATCTCGGCGAGATTCGGGATCGGCGCGATGTTGGCGCACTCATCCAGCAGCAGCAGGAGCGGCGGGTCGAGCGCCCGCCCGGTCGCTGCCGCGGTCTCATAGACCACGGCGAGCAGCTCCTGCACCAGCATCGAGAAGACCGTCCGCAGCCGCTCCTGCTCGTGCAGCGGCGCGCAGAGGTAGAGGGTGTTGGCGCCGCCGTCCAGCAGCGCGGCCGGGCTGTAGTCGGCGCCCTTCGTCTCCTCCGCGACTCGTGGGTCGGCGAAGGCGCCGACGATCATCTCGGCCGTCGTGTAGACGGAGCTGCGCTGGCGCTCCTCGCGGTTCTGCGTCGCCTGCCAGGCGCGCTTTGCTGCCGCCTCACCCGCCTCGTTCAGCAGCTCCTCGATCCGGGCGTCGTTGACGTCGGGCCCTTCGTCCAGCCAGCACACCACCGCCTCCATCGTGCGGCCGCTGGTTGCCGAGGCGAATAGCAGCGGCGCCAGCAGCTTCTCCGCCGCCGCATACCAGAAGTCGGCGTCCTGCAACCCGCCCGAGCCGGTGCGCGCGGCGGCGGCCAGCCAGTGCGCGACCCGCAGCGCCCCGCGCCAGGTTCCGGCGCCCCACAGCGGCGTCGCCCGCGAGGGCTCCATCCCCGTGACCAGCGCCGGATCGAAGACCATCACCTCGCCGAGTGTTTGTCGGTGGGCCACCGTGTCAACCAGCAGGTCGCTCTTGATCGAGGTCGCCAGGACCGGGCCTTGCCACTCCAGCAGGGCCGGGATCGCCAGGCCGGTCGTCTTGTGGCTTTCGGTCGGGGCGAAGGCAATCACCGACTGCCGCTCCTGGGCGGCGAGCAGCGCTCGTCCGCTGCGGCCGAGCGTCAGCCGCCGTCGTTGCGGCGCGGGCACCACCAGCGGCGCGAGGTCGCGTCGGCTTGCCCAGCGCGCGCTCGGCGCTCGGCGCCGACCGCGGCCGAAGGCGAGCAGCTCGTCCAGCTCCAGGTAGCGGCGGCCGAACAGGATCAGGCCACTGAGCGCGGCGAGGATCAGCGCGGCGCTCGCGTAGAAGCCGGGCGCCCGCGGCAGCGCCGCCCGCGCCTCGCGCGGCCAGGCAGCAGCGGGGTCGCCGAGGTGGGAGGGGAGGCGCAAGGCTGTTGCCGCCAATTCACTCGCCCCGATCGAGGTCCAGCCCGCGCCGAAGATCAGGCCCGCCAGAGCGCCGGTCAGCCAGATCAGCGCCAGCACCGCGGCGGCGAGGGCGGCGAGCGCCAGGTAGAGCTGGCGCTCCTCGCCGCTCACGCCGCCTCCGTGGGCGGGTGCTCGACCATGCGCCAGTCGGTGTAGACGAGCTCGCGCTCGACCTGGGAGAGCCGGTGCTGGACGAGGAAGGAGCGCCGCCCGACCAGCCACAGCGCCTCGCCGAGGCGCAGCGTCGTCGTCAGCTCGGCCTCGGTTCGGCTCAGCCCGAGCCGCGAGCGCAGCAGCTCTTGCTGGTCGTGGGGCTGGCGGTAGATGACCTTGGTGTCGGCGTCGCCGATCAGGCCCTCGGCGATGCGCGCCTCGCGCGAGCCGGCATCGCCGGAGGCGCCGAGGTCGGTGAGGCGGTGGACGACGACGATGTTCTGCACGCCGAGTGAGCGGCAGAGCTTGAAGTTGGCCTGCAGCCACTCGGCGACCCCGATGTGGCTGGTCACGCGCCAGCCCTCCTCGACCACCGAGATCAGCTTCGGGCTCTCGCGGCCCTCCTGCTCGGCGGCCTGCTTTGCCTCCAAGAGGATCGCCTGCTGCCAGGCCGCGGCGCAGGTCATCAGGATCCCCAGTGCCGCGGAGTCGCGGACGGCGCTCAGGTCGAGCACCACCAGGGGCGCGTCGAGGTCGAGACCCTCGCTGGTCGGGCCGTCGAACATGCCGCGCAGGTCGCCCGCGCAGAGCCGTTGCAGCGCCAGCGCCGAGCAGCGATTCGCCTCGGCAAAGTCCTCGCGGCTGGCGGCCGAGACGCCCTCCACCATCGCCTCGCGGGGATGCAGGAGCGCGTCGACCATCATCGGCAGGGTCGGCTCGGCGGCGCCAGATTCCTTATCTACGACCTCCAGCGCCACCCGCAGCCCGGCGTCCTCCTCCGGGCTGAGCTCGCGCCGCAGCGCCGCCTGGGCGACCGAGCGCAGAAGGCTCAGCGGTCCCTCGCGCCCGCCCCGCGGGCTGAGCGGATTCAGCCGCACCTCGCCGCCGGGGGCGAGGGTTATCGGCTGGACCCCGAGCGCCTTCGCCAGCGGCCAATACTCGCCCTTGATGTCGAGCACCCACGCCTGGCGCCCGAAGACCGCCTGACGGTAGATGTAGGTCTTGACCAGACTCGACTTGCGTGCTGCGAGCCCGCCGAGCAACAGCATGTTCGGCCCTGGAAGATGAGCCGGATACAACTCCCAAGGGTCATACATCCAGGCGCCGCCGTAGGCGTCGCGGCCGATGTAGGTGCCGGGCGCCCCAAGGCCGCCCTGGCCGAGGAAGGGGTAGACCGCCTGGAAGTGGGCGGTGGTGCCGCCGTGGCCCGGCCGCTCTGCGGCCCGGCTCCTCATCGCAGCCCCCGGCAGAGCGGCAGGGTGAAGGGGAAGCCTGAGTCCTGCTCGCCGTAGAGGCGTTGCAACCCGAGGCGGGCAAGTTGGGCGGCGTGCTCGACCTCGCTCTCGGCCCGCTCCAGCTCCTGCGCCGAGCGCGCCGAGGTCCGCACGTAGCCTGACCAGCGCAGCTCCGCGTGACCGTCGGCCAGCTCCTCCTCACGGCGCGAGGCGGCCTGCTGGCGGCGCCTGATCCGGGCCGTTGACATGAAGCCCTGGCGGTTGCGGTTGATTTCCTCGGCGACCTCGGCGGTCTGCGCCGCCTCGGCGCGGCGCATCGCCAGCGAGTAGGGGACCGGCTCGATCGTCACCGCGACGCTCCGCAGCGCGCTCGTCTGCATCAAGAGCGGCGCCATGAACATCGGCCCAACGTCCGAGCGTGGCCACGAGGCGATCCAGTAGGTCGCGTGAAAGGCGGAGTCGGTTCGGTAGGTCGACCAGCTCGTCTCGTCGGCGAGCGGACCCATCAGCGCCGGCTCGACTCCCTCGCGCCCGTCGGGCCCCAGGCTCGCCCGGGCGCGGGCCTGGCGGCCGAACGGATCGAAGGCGTCGCGGATCAGCGCCGCGTACTGACGCGGGCGCAGCAACCCCGAGACCGAGACCTCGGCGATCGTCAGCCGCTCCGCGAGGCTCTCCGCCTCACGCAGCAACAGCTCGCAGGCTGCCTCGACACCGCCGCCGAGTCGGCGCAGCTCGCGGGCGCCGCGGCGCTGGTCGATCTGCAGGGCGATCAGGACCTCGTGCTCGGTGGTCTGCGGCGCGGCCGACTCGACCAGCTCGATGTAGGAGCGAACGAGGTCGGAGTCGAGCGGCACGGCGCGGTCGCGCTGGGCCTGGAAGTGGGATGCCAGCTCGTCGCCCTGACCGGGCAGCGTCTGCTCGATCCACTGCAGGCGACGGATCGGGCTGCCGTCGCGGGCGCAACTGGCAAGCACCGCGCCCCAGGCGTCCAGCGCTCGCTCCTGCTCGGTGCTGTCGCGCATCGCGAAGGCTCCGGCCCGCACCGCCAGCGCCGCCGTGAAGGTGCCACCGCGGCGGTCTTCGACCACGCCGACCTGCTCGGAGCCGTAGGGGACCGCGAGCAGGTCGAGGTCGGCCAGCTCCGGCGGCAGCGAGGTCTCGTGCTTCGCCTCGCCCTCGCTGCCGCCGTCGCGAGCGCCTCCGGTCGGCGCCGTCGAGCGGTGGCCGCGTTCGGCGCGTCGGCGCCGACGGACCCAGCGCCCGACGACCGGCGCCCACTCCTCCGCCGTGCGCCCCTCGACCGGCACGCAGATCGCGGCGACCGCGACGCCGAGCGCCACAAGGGCAACGACCAGCCCGGCGACGCTCCGCATCGCGTAGAGCGCCCCCAACCCGATCAGCGCCCCCGCTGCGACGATCAAGACCTGGCCGATGCGAAGCGGCCCGACCACGGCGCGCTGCTCGAGGGGACCAAAGCGATAGCGCCGCGCGCTCACGACTTCGCTTCCTTCTCGGGCTTAGCCCCCGGTGGCTCAGGCGTCGGTCGCGGCGGTTTCTCCCCGGCGCTTGG
>CAWCMK010000004.1:0-1026346 GCA_963796705.1 uncultured Solirubrobacterales bacterium | reverse complement strand
GGCGCCGCGCCCATGCATCTGCCGCGCCGTCTCGAAGCCGATCCCGCGCGCCGCGCCGGTCACCAGCGCCACCTTCCCGTTGAGGTCGTAGACGGGCACCGGCGCGCAGCCTACCCGCTCATAGAATCAGCTGCCCGTGCCAGGCTTTCGACCCGTAGACCCCCGGCAGAGCTTCCCCGACCTCGAGGAGCGGATCCTGGCGCGCTGGCGCGAGCGCGAGGTGTTTGCCCGTCAGCTGGCCGCCCGCGAGGGAGCCCCGGTGTGGAGCTTCTACGAGGGCCCGCCGACCGCCAACGGCCGTCCCGGCTCACACCATGTCCTGGCCCGCGTATTCAAGGACGTCTACCCGCGCTACCGGGCGATGTGTGGTTTCCGCGTACCGCGCAAGGCCGGCTGGGATTGCCACGGCCTGCCGGTCGAGATCGAGGTTGAAAAAGAGCTCGGCATCTCCTCCAAGCAGGAGATCGAGGAATACGGGATCGCCGCGTTCAACGCGCGCTGTCGCGAGTCCGTCTTTGAGTACGTCGAGGATTGGAACCGGCTGACCGAGCGGATCGGCTTCTGGATCGACCTCGACGATCCCTACGTGACCCTTGAGAACGACTACATCGAGTCGGTCTGGTGGTCGCTGAAAAGGCTCTGGGAGGAGAGCCGGCTCTATGAGGGCCACAAGGTCGTGCCCTACTGCCCGCGCTGCGGCACGGCGCTCTCCTCGCATGAGGTCGCGCTGGGCTATGAGGATGTAGAGGACCCCTCGATATTTGTTCGGTTTCCCCTGCAGGGCTCCGAGGGCGAGTCGCTGCTGGTCTGGACGACGACGCCCTGGACGCTGCCCGGCAACGTCGCGGTCGCCGTCGCGCCCGACGTCTCCTACGTGCGCGCCCGGGTCGGCGACGGTCCCGACGGGACCGAGACGCTGATCGTGGCCGAGCCATTGCTCGCTCGGGTGCTCGGGGAGGAGGCGGAGATCATCGAGCGCTTCGGGGGTTCAGAGCTTCTCGGCCGCTCCTATGAGGGGCCGGTATTCAACCTCAGCGATCGGCCCAGCGGCGGGTACCCGGTGATCGCGGGTGATTTCGTCACGACCGAGGACGGAACCGGACTGGTCCACATCGCCCCGGCCTTCGGGGAGGACGATTACGCGGTCGCCGCCGAGAACGGGATCTTCGACCCGGCCAGCCACGGCACCCTCTACAACCCGGTGATGCCCGACGGGACCTTCGACCGCCGCGTGGTCGGCTTCGAGGGAAGGTTCGTCAAGGACCCCGAGCTAACCCGGGCGCTGATCGACGATCTCGATGCCCGCGGCCTGCTCTTTCGCGAGCAGGTCTACGAGCACGCCTACCCGCACTGCTGGCGCTGCGGCACGCCGCTCCTCTACTACGCCACGTCGAGCTGGTACATCGCCACCTCCGGCTCGCGGGAGGAGATGCTCGCCAACAACGAGACGATCGGCTGGCACCCGGAGCACATCAAGCACGGCCGCTTCGGCAAATGGCTCGAGAACAACGTCGATTGGGCGCTCTCCCGGGACCGCTACTGGGGCACGCCGCTGCCGGTCTGGCGTTGCACCGATCCAGATTGCGAGGGGCTCGCCTGCATCGGCTCTGTCGCAGAGCTCGCGGCGCGGGCCAGGGGCGAGGTCCCCGAGGACCTGCACCGCCCCTACATCGACGAAGTGACGCTTGATTGCGAGCGGTGCAAGGGGGAGATGCGGCGTGTCGAGTCGGTGATCGACACCTGGTATGACAGCGGCGCGATGCCCTTTGCCCAGTTTCACTACCCCTTCGAGAACGAGGCCGTGTTCGACGAGCGCTTCCCCGCCGACTACATCTGCGAGGCGATCGACCAAACCCGGGGCTGGTTCTACACGCTGCTGGCCGAGTCGACGCTGCTCTTTCACTCCTCCAGTTACCGAAACTGCGTCTGCCTGGGGCTGATCCTCGATCCCGAGGGGCAGAAGATGTCAAAGAGCAGGGGCAACGTCGTCGATCCCTGGGACGTGATCGCCGCCCACGGCGCCGACGCCTTTCGCTGGTATTACCTGACCTCGCAGCAGCCCTGGGCGGGCTACCGCTTCTCGCTTGAGACGGTCGGCGAATCGGTGCGCCAGTTCCTCCTGACGCTCTGGAACACCTACTCATTCTGGGTCCTTTACGCGAATGCAGAGGGCCTGGCGCCGGGCGACTTCTCCGCTCCCCCCGAGCCCGGCAACGAACTCGACCGCTGGGCCCTATCGAGGCTTCAGGGGACGATCGCGACGGTCCGCGCGAGGATGGACGAGTTCGACGGCACGGCCGCCGGGCGAGCGATCGCCGAGTTCGTCGAGGAACTCTCCAACTGGTACGTGCGGCTCTCGCGGCGCCGTTTCTGGGAGGGGGAGCCGGCGGCCTTCGCGACCCTGCGCCACTGCCTGCTGGAGACGGTGGCGCTGCTCGCGCCATTCACCCCCTTTCTGGCCGACGCGATCCACATCAATCTCGCCGCCGGGGAGACCGGCGAGGCCGGCCCGCTGCCTGACTCCGTGCACCTGCGCGACTTCCCCGAGGTTGAGGAGGCGCTCGCCGACCCCGAGCTGGAGGCCGGGATGGGGGCGGTGAGGCTCACGGTTGAGCTCGGCCGTGCCGCCCGCGCCCAGGCCAAGGTGAAGGTGCGCCAGCCGCTGCGTCGCGCCGTGATCGTCGCCAACGACGCCGAGCGGGCCGCGATCGAGGCTCTCGCGGAGCTGGTGATTGGGGAGCTGAACGTCAAGGAACTCGACTTCGTCTCTGAGGAGGCGGATCTGGTCAGCTACGCGGTCAAGCCCAACTACCGGAGCCTCGGGCCGCGCTTCGGAAAGCGCATGCCGCAGGTCGCCGCCGCCGTCGCGGCGCTCGATCCGGGCCACGTTGCGCGGGTCATGGCGGAGGGCGGCGAGGTCGGTATCAACGTCGATGGCGACGAGCACGTTCTCTCAGCCGAGGAGCTGAGCCTCGCCCTGCAGCCCCTCGAGGGCTATGAGGTCGAGGCGGAGGCGGGCCACGCGGTTGCCCTGGCGCTTGAGCTCGACGAGGAGCTGATCCGCGAGGGCCTCGCCCGTGAGGTGGTCCACGCGGTTCAGAACGCGCGCAAGGAGGCGGGGCTTCAGATCAGCGACCGGATCGAGCTGAGGCTCGGGGGCGATGAGCGCCTCGTGGCGGCGGCGCGCGAGCATCAGGACTACTTGACGGGCGAGGTGCTCGCCAAGTCGGTCGCTTACGAGAGCACGGGTGCGATCACCGCGAGGATCGACGGGCGGGAGCTGCGTATCGGAGTCAGTCGGGTCTGAGGCCGGGGTCCTCGCGGTGCCCGTGAAGGCCAGCGAGGATCCTCCATTTCGCCGAGAGGCCACCGCCTGACCCGGTGCTGCTGAGCGCTGCTGGCCTACTCGTCGACCGGACCGATGATGAAGTCGGACTTCTTCGAGTCCGAGAACTTGATCCAGCAGTGCTCGGGAGGGACCCCGGCGACCTCCACCAGCGCCGCTTCGATTCGCTTCGCGATCTGCGCCTTCTGCTCGTCGCTGCGTCCCTCGTACCAGTCGATCTGGACGAATGGCATCGGCCCGCTCCGAACCGCGGGCTAGGCGAGCGCCGGCTCGAGCTCGGCCTCGAGGCGCCGCTTGGGCATCGCCCCGACAACTTTCTTGGCGATCGCGCCGTCCTTGAAGAGCAGCATCGTCGGGATCGAGAGCACTTCATACTGAGCCGCGGTCTGCTGGTTCTCATCGACGTTGAGGCTGAGGATCTTCAGATCCTCGCGCTCGGCGTCGATCTCCTCCAGCACCGGATGGACGACGCGGCAGGGGCCGCACCAGGGCGCCCAGAAGTCGACGAGCACCGGCCCATCGGCGTCCAGAACCTCCGACTTGAAGGTGGCGTCGGTCACGTCTTGGAGTTTGCCTGTCACGGAATCTGGTCTCCTGAGAGTCGAGGATCGTCGCTCAATACTTCAGAAAGTATAGCGAGGTTATTGAAGGGCAGTGGGAGGTGTATTCACCGCACAGAAGGCGACGCCGCCTAACGCTTGCCCGGGTGGCCGTTGCTGAAGCGCAGAAGCGGAACCCGCCAGATCGCCTCGGCGACGATCGCGCGGCTCATCTTCGAGGAGCCGACGCGACGGTCGCGGAAGACGATCGGCACCTCGACCACCCTGAAACCGTGCTGCAGTGCCCGATAGGTGAGCTCGACCTGGAAGGCGTAGCCGTGCGCCTGCACCGCGTCGAGGTCGATCGCCTCCAGCACCTCCCGGCGGAAGCATTTGAAGCCCGCGGTGGCGTCGTGGACCTCGATTCCAAGGACGGTCCGGGCATAGGCGCTGCCGCCGCGGCTGATCGCCCGCCGCAGCACCCCCCAGTCGCCGACGCCGCCGCCCTTCACGTAACGCGAACCGATCACCAAATCAGCGCTCTCGGCCGCCTTGAGCAGCGCCGGCAGGTGGGCGGGGTCGTGTGAGAAGTCGCAGTCCATCTCGATCACCAGGCCGGCGCCGCCCTCGAGTGCCGTGCGAAAGCCGGCGATGTAGGCGGGTCCGAGGCCTTCCTTGATCGGCCGGTGAAGGACGCTCAGCTCCTCGATCTCGCCGGCCAGCCGCTCGGCGATCTCGCCGGTGCCGTCCGGCGAGCCATCGTCGACGACGAGGATCTGGGCGCCAGGGGGCAGCTTGGCCCGGGCCGCCGCGATGAACGGCTCGATGTTCTGGGCCTCGTTGTATGTGGGCAGCACCAGCCAGGGCTCGGCCATAACGGGCCGATGCTATTCGGATCAGATGAGAAGGCCTTAAGTTCCCCGCTATGACCAATGCCGAGATCGCCGCGGCCCTCGAGGAGCTCGGGGTCCTCTACGAGCTCGACGGCGCCGTCAAATACCGGGTGCTCGCCTACAGCACGGCGGCGCAGGCGATCCGCGAGAGCCCAGTGTCGGTGGCCGATCTCGCCGCAGCGGGGCGGGTGACCGAGATCCCAGGCGTCGGCAAGACGCTGGCCGAAAAGATCGACGCGCTGCTGGCCAGCGGCGAGATTCCGGCGGCGGCGAAGTTGAAGGCGAAGTTCCCGACCAGCCTGATCGAGGTGACCCGCGTCCCCGGGCTCGGGGCGAAAACGGCCCGGCGCCTCTATGAGGAGCTCGGCGTCGCGAGCCTCGAGGACCTCCGCGAGGCGGCCGAGGATGAGCGCATCCGAAATCTCAAGGGCCTTGGGCCGAAGGTTGAGGAGAACGTCCTGGCCCAGCTCGAGCAGATCGGCGAGGACGGCTCCCGGCTCGCGGGCCGGGTGCTGCTGTCCAAGGCAAAACCGGTGGCGGAGGCACTGGCGGCGGCGCTGCACGAACACCCGGCCGCCGAGCGCGTCGAGGTCGCCGGCTCGGTGCGTCGTTGGGCCGAGACCTGCAAGGACATCGACCTGATCGCGACCGCCGAGGAGCCGCGGGCACTAGCCGAGCACCTCGCCGGCCACCCGCTGATCGCGGCCGCCGGCAACCCGGGGCCAAACGGCGTCCGCGCCCAGACTCACAACGGCATCTCGGTTGACCTGCGGATTGTCGCCCCGGATGCATTCGGCAACCTGCTCCAGCATTTCACCGGCTCCCAGGCGCACAACGTGCGGCTGCGCGAGGAAGCGCTCGGCCATGGTCTCTCGGTCTCCGAGCACGGCATCACCGACCTACAGAGCGGCGAGGTTGAGCTCTGCGAGACCGAGGAGCGGGTCTATCAGCGACTCGGCTACGCCTACATCGAGCCCGAGCTGCGCGAGGCTCGCGGAGAGCTGAAGGCGGCCCGCGAGGGAAAGCTGCCGAGGCTGGTCGAGCTCGCCGAGGTGAGGGGGGACCTGCACGCCCACACGACCCTCTCTGACGGCCGCAACTCACTCGAGGAGATGGCCAAAGCGGGTCGGGCGCGCGGCTACGCCTATATGGCGGTCACCGATCACTCGGCGAGTCACGGCTTCGGCGACGACGTCAGCGCCGAGCGCCTGCTGGAGCGGGTCGAGGAGATCCGTGCCTGGAATCGGGGCAAGCGGGGCTTTCGTCTGCTGGCCGGCTCGGAGGTGAACATCGGCCTCGACGGCGGACTCGATTACCCCGAGGACGTCCTCGAGGAGCTCGATTGGGTTCTGGCCAGCGTCCACACCTCCTTCTCGATATCCGAGGCGGCGATGACCGAGCGCGTCCTCGGCGCGATCGAGAACCCTCACGTCGACTGCATCGGGCACCTGACCGGACGGCTGATCGGCCGCCGCGAGCCCTACGGGATCGACGTCGAGGCCGTGGTCGAGGCGGCGGCAGACAGCGGCACGATGTTGGAGATCAACGGCAACCCCAATCGCCGCGACCTCTCCGAGCACCACGCCCGTCTCGCCAACCAGGCCGGGGCGAGGATCGTCCTCAACACCGACGCGCACGGCGTCGAGACCCTGGCCAACATGCGCTACGCGGTGGCCACCGCGCGGCGCGCCTGGCTCGGTCCCGCGGACATCGCCAACACCAGGAGCTGGCGCGAGTTCAAGAAGCTGCTGGGATGATCAGGCCAGGGGATCGCTTCGCAGCCCCGGGGTCCGCACCAGTTCAACGGGCCGCAGCGCGCCGCCCGGCACCACGTAGAATTTGACGCCGTCGCGCTGCTCGATGGCGAGCACCGCCGCCTCCTGGGAATGCCAGGCAAGGGCGACGAGCAGGGCGTAGCCGGCGCCGACGATCGCTACGCCGGGGAGGTAGATCCCGATGACCCCGGCGATCAGCGCGCTCAGCCCGATCGGCCAGAGGCGCGCCAGGGCGATCCGGCCGGGGTTCTCCGCAGGCAGGCTGGTCGCCGTCTTGGCCTGGGTGAGGGTGTCGCGCACACCGTCGGCAGCGCGCCGGGGTCGACCCAGGTAGAGGCCGATCGCGAGCGCCGCCAGCCACCAGGCGGAGGCGACGATCAGGGTTGGGAGGCTTGCCTGGGGGCCAACCGCGATCGCGGCGATCGCACCCAGCACGGTCGCCTCCCCGGCGGTGAGGAAGACCGAGAGGCGCAGGAGGTCGGTGTAGGGCACCTCAGGCCGCCAGCTCCTCGAGCAGCTCCAACCAGCCGGCTGGGCCCTCAACGTTCAAATCCGACTCCTCGGCGAGCTCGGGGGGCGCCTCGGGCGAGGCGATCCCGATGCAGATCACTCGCTCAAGCTCACCCTTCTCGCGCAATTCGCGCAGGCGGCGGAAGGCATCGAGGTCGGTGCGGTCATCGCCGGCGTAGGCGACCCTCGCGACGCGCTCGGTGGCGAGCAGGGCGGCGACCGCGGCGTCCTTGCCGCCTCCACCGACCGGTCGGATCTCCAGCACCTTGCGGCCCCAGTGCGGCTCAAGCCCGGCCCGCCCGGCCTCGACGGCGATCTCATGCGCGCGAGACTGCGCGGCGCGCTCATCCACCGCGCCGCGCCAGTGCAGTGCCTGGATCGGCCCCTTGTCCTCGACCCGCAGCCCGAGCGAGTGCAGCTGCGCGGCGTCGAGTCCGGCGAGGAATTCGCCGGCGCGGGCCTCGCGTCCGGCCAGCGAGGGGTCCAGTTGCGGCTCCCGATCACCGGGCAGCAGCAGCTCCAGGCCGTGATTTCCCGCGTAATGGATCCCCTCGACCCCGACCAGGCGCCGCGCCTCGGCGGCCCGTCTCCCCGAGATGCAGCCGACCAGGCCATAGCGCCCGGCGAGCGCGGCCAGCAACTCCGAGGCACGCCCGGGTACCGCGGCCAGATCGGGCCGTTCGACGATTGGTGCCAGGGTGCCGTCGATGTCGGTGAGGATTGCCGCCCGCGGCGGATCGGCCCGCAGGGCCTCGACGAGCGCCGCCCCGCCGGCGAGGTTGCCGTGGCTGGATCCGGGGTGCACGGCAACTAGTATCGCCAAATGAGCGAGGGGCGCCTGGTCAGGCTGGCGGCGATCGGCACGCTTGCGGGGCTGTTCAGCGGGGTCTTCGGGGTCGGCGGAGGCAGCGTTATCGTCCCCCTTTTGATCTTTTGGTTCGGTTATGAGGAGCGCCTCGCGACCGGCACCAGCCTCGCCGCGATCGTCCTCATCGGGTTCCTCGGCGCGCTCTTCCAGGGCGCCTTCCATGGCAACGTACATCTCCTCACCGGGCTGCTGCTCTCGATTCCAGCGATCATCGGGGTGCTGCTCGGCACCGCGATCCAGCAGCGCATCTCCCAACGGGCCGTCTCGCTGATGTTCGCCGCCCTGCTCGTCATCGTTGCCCTGGAGCTGATCTTCTCGTGAGCGTCTTGGCGGCAATCCTCCTGGCGCTCGCCGGTGGGCTCGCCGGCGGCCTCGTCGGAGTCGGTGGCGGCATCCTCTTCGTCCCGGCGCTCTCGATCTTCCTCGGGCTCAGCCAGGTGCAGGCCGAGTCGACCTCACTGCTGATGATCGTCATCGTCGCCGGCGTCGGCGCCCGCCGTCAGAGCGCCTACGGCAATGTTGTGCTCCCGGACGCCCTCGTGATCGGGCTGCTCTCGCCGCTCGGCGTTCTGCTCGGCGTGACGATCGCCAACAGCGTCTCGGAGCGGGCCCTGCAGCTCTCCTTCGCTGCCCTGACCCTGTTTTTCGCCTACAAGCTGGCCAAGCGCGCCCTGTCGGTACCCTGAGTCGGTGGAATTCCTTAGCTGGGAGAGCGAGGTCCCGCAGCTGCGCTCCCCGGTGCTGGTTTGCTCGTTTCGCGGCTGGAACGATGCCGCCGGGGCTGCCTCGCGGGCACTCGGCGCGATTGTCGAAGCCCTCGATGCCGAGCTCGTCGCCGGGATCGACCCGGAGGAGTTCTTCGATTTCCAGGCTACCCGGCCGACGATCAGTCTCACCGAGGGCCAGATCCGCCACATCGAGTGGCCGCAGAACAGCATCTACTCGGCCCGGGTGCCGACCGCCGATCGCGATCTGATCCTCCTGGACGGGACGGAGCCCAACCTCCGCTGGCGGACCTTCTCCGAAGCGATCGCCACGGCCGCCGATGCACTCGGTGCCGAGATGGTGATCACGATGGGGGCCCTGATCGCCGAGGTATCTCACACCCTGCCGGTGCCGATCACCGGCCTCGCATCGAGCGAGGACCTGGTCGAGGAGCTCGACCTCGAGCGCTCCAACTACGAAGGTCCCACCGGGGTGGTCGGCGTCGTCCACGACTGCTGCCGTCAGCTCGGCATGTCCTCGGCCTCGCTCTGGGCGGCGGTGCCCCACTACGTCGCCGCGGTTCCCAACCCGAAGGCCGCCCTGGCGCTCGTCAGGCGGCTGGAAGGGCTGACCGGGATCGCCGTCGAGGCCTCCGAGCTCGAGCGCGAGTCGGCCACCTACGAGGAGCAGATCGGCCGCGCGGTGGCCGCCAACCCCGAGATCAAGGAGCTCGTCGAGCGGATCGAGGCCGAGCAGGTCGAGCAGCTGGGCGAGATCGGCACCGAGTTGCCCTCGGCCGACACGATCGCCCGCGAGTTCCAGCACTTCCTGCGCCAGCAGGGCGAATAGCCGCCCGGCCCCGGCTCAGTTCTCGGCGGCCGGGCAGATCAGGCGATAGTCGCACCAGCCGCAGACCTTCGGCGAGGGACGCGGCTCGAAGTCCTGGGAGAGGGCGCCCTCGGCGACCCCCAGCACGGTCCGCTCGACCCGCTCGGCGTCATCGGGCTTGCTCGGCGCGGCGACCTTCTCGGCGTCCAGGACGTAGTAATAGCTGCCCGACATCGGCGCCTCCAGGCCCCACGCCTCGCGGGCCGCGAGGCGGTAGAGCGCGAGCTGCAGATCGCTCTCCAGGTCGGCCTCGGTCTTGCGCTCGCCGGTCTTGTAGTCGATCAGCTCGTGGCTGCCGTCGGGCAGGCGGTCGACGCGGTCAACCCGCCCGCGAACGTGGTGGGCGCCGATCCGAAAGTCAAACTTCTTCTCGAGCCACAGTGGCTCGCCCTCGGCCTCGCGCTCGCGCTCCCAGTAGAGGCGCATCGCCTCCCGCGCCCGGTCGCGGTACTGGAGCTCGTCATCGCTGCTGCCGAACCCCGAGCGTCGCCAGCCCGCCTCGAGCAGCCCCATCAGGCGCTCGAGCCCGTCCTCATCCGGCTCCAGTCCCTCGCGGTGGAAGCGTTCCAAGACGTTGTGGATGAGGATCCCGAAGCGCTGGTTGATCGTCGGCTCCTGCGGGATCCCGAAGACGCGCGCGAACTTGTACTTGAGCGGACAGGTCAGATAGAGGTCCAGGTCGGAGGCCGAGAGGCTGAGGCCGCCGTCGCCGCGACGCGGAAGAAACGCCTCAAGGGAGGGCTCGTGGCGAGCGGCGATCAGCCTTCGCCGGCTCTCGCTCTGACGCTCGGAGTCGAGCAGGTAGGCGTCGAGGGCCGAGGCATCGAGCTCAGTCTGCTGCTCGGGCGTGGCGACCTGGCGCAGCAGCCCGTTGACCGCCTCGATTGCCTCCGCGGTCGCCTCCTCGCCGGGTCGCTGGGCGAGTGCCGCGAGCTTCAGCAGCTCCAGATAGCGGGCGATCGCACGGTTGACGTCGACCGCTGTGTCAAGGCGCGGCTCTGAGAGCTCTCGGCCAGCCTGCCAGGAGGCCTCGAGGACCTCCTCGCGGAGCTTGCGATAGGTCGCGTGCAGGCCCTCGGCCGGGCCGAAGAGCTCCTCGGTGTGCTCCTCCTCCTGACCGGCGGTCGCGGCCAGCGCCTGCTCATAGAAGGGCGTCGCCCGGGCCCTGGCGCCATCGCGGCGCTCGACCCGCGAGAGGACGATCCCGGCGCGGGCCGGGCGGCCGATCGCCTCGACCCCCTCGCCGTCCTCCAGCCCAAGCACATAGACATGATCGAACTCCCGCCCCCTGGCATCCGCGCGCCCGAGCCCGAGCACCGAGCCCGGCGAGGGAGGCTCCTCGCCGCCGGTTGGCTCGACGCCTGCCTCGGCGACGGCGCTCAGGTAGCGGACGAAGTCGCGGGTCGAGGAGTGCGGCTCGCGCCGCGCCCAGTTGGAGGCGAGCTCGGCCAGGCGCGAGAGACCGAGCAGCCGCTCGGCGACCTCCGGTTGGGCGGCGAAGAGCCGCTGCCGACGGAGGCCGACGCGCTCGATCAGGCGCCGCACGAAGACGTCGGCCCGACGCTCCTCCATCGCGCTTGAGGCGGCGCCGTAGAGCTTCAGAAAGGACTGGATGCGCTCGCGCGCCTCGGGCGCCATCTGGGGGCTCTCCAGCGCCGCCTCGCAGGCCGAGACCAGGTCGAGCTTGCGGCGCCGGGCGATCGTCGTCAGCCGTGCAAGATCGGCGGAGCGCAGCTCCACCGGCGGCCTGGTCAGCGCCCGCGCGGCGGCCGCCGAGTCCCCCGGTTCGGCCAGCACCCTCAGCCAGGCGATCGCGTCGCGGACCTCGGGTCGCCGGAAGAGTGCCGCCGGCCCGGAGATGTGGAAGGGGATGCCGCGCTCCTCCATTGCCGCCGCCACCGGCCCCCCCTTGGCCACCGGATCCTCGACCAGCACGCAGATCTGCTCGGGTGAGGTGCCGGTCGCCAGCAGTTGTTCGACGTCACGGGCGACCGCCTGGGCCTGGGCGCGCTCGTTGGCGCAGCGCCAGAAGCGGGGCTCGGGCTTGCGAAAGACCGTCTCAAGGACGATCGAGTAGCCAGGGGGCTCGCCCTCGCCGCGCGGAATCTCCGCGTAGAGGTGGTTCGGGTTCTCGCGGCGCAGGGAAGCGAGCAGCGCTCGCTGAGCCGTGGTTGCCTCCTCGAGCTCATCGACCATCCAGTGGCTGAAGCGGGCGGCGATCGCGGCCCGCGCGTCGGGGCGCTCGCGCAGCACGCGGTCAAGGATCAGGAAGAGATCACCGCGGTCGATGCTGCCCGCCTCGGCGAGGATCCGGTCATGCGCGGCGCAGAGCTCGGTGAGCTGCGGATCGGGCTTCTCGGTGCCCGCCTTGAGCTCGTCGATCTGCTCCAGCAGACGCGCCAGGAGGCCGGCCGGGTTGCCACGAATCTCCTGGCGGCGCAGCGGCAGCTCGTCGAGGCGATCGAGCAGGATCGCCAGGCGCTCGGCCCTGCCCAGCACCTCGAAGAAGGGGTCAAGGCCGGCGGACTCGGGGTGCTCGCGCAGCAGCCGCTCGGCGATCACCTCCCAGGTGCCGATCCACAGGTCCTCGTATGCTCCCTCGAGCAGCGCCTCGACACGCTGGCGCAGCCGCGCCGCGCCGGCGCGGCTGGCGCTCATCGCAACGATCTGCTGCGGCCCCCCGCCGTGGGCGGCGAGCCTCACCAGGCGCCGCGCGAGCACCTCGGTCTTGCCGGTTCCGGCCGCGCCGAGCAGCAGCAATGGACCCTTTTCCCACTCGATTGCGCGCCTCTGGGGCGGGGTCAGGTCCATCGCCCAACGCTAGCGCGCCATAGAGTCCGACCGATGAGCGCGAAGCGAGCAAACGTCCCTATTTGGTTCATCGCGCGGCGAGCCGAGCGCGAACCCCTCTGATGGATGTTCTTTCCGCAGACTGGCTGGGAATCTGCCGTCGGATCGTCGCCGCGCAGCGAGCGGTGTTCGGCGAGATCGCGGGGATCGAGGAGCGCACCGTCTACGAGGGTCTGGGCAAGGGCGGCGACCGCACGTTGGCGATCGATCGCCGCTGCGAGGAAGCGGTCTTCACCGAGCTCGAGGCGCTGGGCGCGGCAGGCGCCTCGTTCCTCGCCATCTCCGAGGAGCGCGGCGAGGTCTCCTTTGGGGCCGGTGGCCCGACGAGGGTCGTGATCGACCCGATCGACGGCTCGCTGAACGCCCGCCGAACGCTGCCCCCGCACAGTCTGAGTCTTGCGGTGGCCGCCGGACCCTCGATGGCCGACGTCGAGCTCGGCTACGTCTATGACTTCGGGGCGGGGGAGGAGTTCGCGGCGCGGCGCGGCGCCGGCGCGAGGCTCGACGGCGCCCCCGCGGAGGTCGGCGAGGATCGCGGCAGACCGGAGCTTCTCGGCCTCGAGTCGGCCAGGCCCGAGTGGGCGATCCCAGCGCTGGAGGCGCTGCGCGAGAGCGTCTACCGCCTCCGGGTGGTGGGCTCGATCGCGATAACCGCCGCCTACGTCGGCGCCGGGCGCCTCGACGGCATGCTCAGCCTGCGACCCTGTCGCTCGGTCGACGCCGCCGCGGCGCAGCTGATCGTCCGCGAGGCCGGCGGCCTGGTCTCCTTCGGCGAGCTGGGGCTGGGGGAGGCGCCCCTCGACCTCGAGGCCCGCTACCCGATCGTCGCGGCGGCCGGGCGGCTCAGCCTCGATGTGGCGCAGAGGGCACAGCGCTCGGTTCCCGCGTAACCGATCGCCGGAAACAGTTTAGGAACATGTGTTCGCCTAAGAACATATGTTCGCTACACTCGCGAACCCCAGGCAGGCAACCCAGACAGACGGAAGGATCTCTCAGTTCATGGCATCACAGAGCAAGAACACCAACGGAAGCTCGGCCAAGGCCGGGGCCACCAAGGTCAAATCGAGCGTCAAATCGAGCGCCGGGCAGCCCAAGCAGGTCGGCGCCACCGAGCGCCACCAGGCGCAGGCCGTCGCCCAAGCCGCCGTCGACCTGCCGGTCGGCGCCGTGCTCACGGTCACCGATCGGGTCGGCGAGTTGGTCGAACCGTTCAGGACCCGCACCTCCGCCGAGAGGAAGATCAGGGCCTACCGCGGCGAGCTGCGCCGCACCCTGAAGAGGACCGAGCGCCGTGGAGCCAGCGCCCGGCGCAAAGCGACAAGCGAGGCGAGGAAGACCCGCAACCGGGTCGAGCGTGAGGCCCGCCGCCGCCAGCGCCGGGTCGAGACGACGCTGCGGCGCAACCGCACCGAGGTCGAGCAGCGCCTCCGCAAGACGATCGAGGAGCAGAGCTCCCGCGCCCAGGATCTGGTCGAGCAGATCGGCGAGCAGATCCCCTCGATCCGCTAAGCCTGATTCAGCCCCCGCACGGCGAGTGAGCCGCAGCCTCGCTCGCCGTGCGGGGGACGGATGCGCGGCGAGGACCCACGGCTCCCCCTGCCCGGGCCGTTCCTGCCGCGCGAATTTTGAGGTGCAATCGCGCCCCTGTGCACGGAAGTTGCAGTCAGACTCCGAAGCCGGCGAAGATGACATTTGCCTGTAGCATCCGCCGCCGATGAGCACCTGCGTGGTCACCGGTGGCGCCGGCTTCCTCGGCTCCCACCTCTGCGAGCACCTGCTGGGCGAGGGTCACAGTGTGATCTGCGTCGACAACCTGGAGACGGGGTCCCTGCAGAACGTCGACCACATTCGTGACTCGCGCTTTGAGTTTCGCAACATCGATATCACCGAGCAGGTCGAGATCCCCGAGGAGGTCGACTTCGTCTACCACCTGGCCTCCCCGGCAAGTCCGATCGACTATCTGCGGCTTCCCCTGCATACGCTCAAGGTTGGCTCCTACGGAACCCATCACATGCTGGGGCTCGCCAAGTTCAAACGGGCGCGTTTCCTTCTTGCCTCGACCAGCGAGGTCTACGGCGACCCAGAGGTTCATCCCCAAAAGGAGGACTACTGGGGGCATGTCAACCCGATCGGTCCGCGCGGTGTCTATGACGAGGCAAAGCGCTACGCGGAGGCGCTGACGATGGCCTACCACCGCCAGCAGGGCGTCGATACCTCGATCGTTCGGATCTTCAATACCTATGGGCCCCGGATGCGCCCTCACGACGGTCGGGCGATCCCGACCTTCCTGCGCCAGGCGCTTCAGGACCGGCCGCTGACCGTCTTCGGAAGCGGCGAGCAGACCCGCAGCTTCTGCTACGTGGACGACCTGATCCGCGGCATCGTCGCACTCGCTGGGTCCGATGCCCACACCCCGGTGAACATCGGCAACCCGGACGAGTTCACGTTGCTCGAGTTGGCAAAGACGGTGATCGAGGTGACCGATTCGCGCTCGGAGATCGTCTATGAGGCGCTTCCCGTCGATGACCCCCAGCAGCGTCGCCCGGAGATCGAAAGGGCCCAGGCACTGCTCGGCTGGAAGCCCGAGGTTGAGCTGCGCGAGGGCCTGCGCCGCACGATCGATCAGGCCGGGGTCGAGCGCCTGGTCGGCGCCTTGGACTGAGCTCGGGGGCCCAGCCCCGGCGCCGATGAAAAAGGGGCGGCCCTGGGCCGCCCCTTTTCCGATCGGGCCAGAAGCCCCTATTCGGTCGTCGCCGTAAAGGAGAACGTGCCCAGCGGATCGCCCGCTTTGAACGGTTCTTTGCCTTCGAATTTTCCGAAGACTTCGTTGAGGACCGTCGCGGTTGTTTCTTCCAGGAACGCTTTTCCATTTTCGATCGTGACCGTGTGCGCGGTCGAGTCAGATTTGATCGTCGCCCCGCTCATTTCGAGGGTGGCGATCGAAGCGCGACCGAGACTTTTGAGATCGGCCGGGAATTTGCCACTCGCCGGTGGGTATTCCACCGTCGATTCGACGTTGACTTCAACCGTCGCGCGGCCGGTCGAGAGTTCGAGGTAGATGTTCGACAGCGACAGTTTCGATTCCATCCCCGGGAACGCCAGCGGTTCCTGGCGGAGCAGGAGCCCGCCGCTGGTGTGCACCGAGCCCGCCTTACCATCGGGCGAGATCGTCCCGCCACTCAGCGGGAAGTTGACGATCGGCGGGATTTCGCTGACACCCATTGCCGGGGCAATCGGCGTATCGGTGACGTTGACGCTGGCCAATTTCATAGCCGATCCGAGGTCAATGTTGAGGGTCGCGTTGCCGCTCGACATGACGCCGATCGTCTTCGGTTGCGTTTCGGCGAGGGCGCTGCCGAATACCTGATTGCCCTTGAAGGGAGGCGCCGGAGCCTTCTTCTTGCTCTTCTTCTTGCTGGCCGAGGCGCGCTTGTTGTTCTTCTTCTTCTTATTCGACTTGCCGCCGGTGAGGCCCAGCTTCTTGTTCAGTTCGGTCGCCGCCTTGCCGGTCAGCTTCAGGGAGCCGACCGTTACGTTGGTGCCGAAACCGTTGCGGGTCGCACTGGTGCCGCTGACGGAGGCGAACTTCATGCTCTTGCTGCCCACCTTCGCGTTCAGTGAGCCGCTGGACGTGGCGAGAACCAGCTTGGTGACCTTGACACTCTTCTTGCCGGCCTTGAACTTGATGCCGCCTTCGTGTTCGAGTTCCCCTGCGCCGGAAACTTCGAGGGAGCCCGCTTCTATCGGAAGCGTGATCGTCTTGCCGGAAACCGTTGCCGGGCTGACGCCGCTGACCTTAACCTTGGCCTTCTTCAGCTTGTTGAACAGGCCGGAGTTGAGGGTGATCGTCGTCTTGCTGCCGGCCGCGACCGGGTTGGCTGCTGCTGATGCAAATGGGGCCAGGGCGAGCGACGCGAGCACCGCGACCGCGACAGCGACCGCAGTCAGCACCGATGCCCGGCCTCCGACTGGCTGGGTTGCTTCTTTCATGTCTTTCCTTCCGTTGCTGCCGCCCCCTGCTGCCCCATTGGGCGACTTACGGCAAGTCGATTACTGCCAAGGTTATTCCCGACAGCTGCCCTTAACAACCCGCTTCGGTGCGGATTGTTCCGCTGAAGGACCCCCCGGAAATGCCCTTGCTCGGCGTCGCGGGTACCCGATCCTGCCCCGATCCGGGCGCTGGAGGGCTGGGGTGCCGCGGGACCCGCGGCGCTCGCTTGCCGCGCTGCGTGATTGAGCTTGCCGCGCTGCGTGATTGATGGAGTCCTGCGAATGGCGCCGGTGACTGACCCACCGACGGGTCCAGTTCATCGACGCCTCAGCACTCGCGGCCCAATATCCTCCCTTCATGAGCGCGACCGAGAAAGATGTCGATGCGCGCACGATCGCGCCCCTGGTGGGGCCCGAGGACGAGCGCGTGTTCACCGATTCGGGGATCGAGATCCAGCGGCTCTACACCGAGGAGGATGTCGCCCCGGGACTCGAGGGGCGCCTCGGCGAGCCGGGCGCGCCACCCTTCACCCGCGGAATTCACGAGGGGATGTATCGCGACCGGCTCTGGACGATGCGCCAGTACGCCGGCTTCGCGACCCCCGAAGACACCAACCAGCGCTACCGCTACCTGATCGAGCACGGCTCGACCGGCCTCTCGATGGCCTTCGATCTGCCAACCCAGCTCGGCCGCGACTCCGATGACCCGCTGTGCAACGGCGAGGTCGGCCGCACCGGGGTCCCGATCGACACGATCGAGGACATGCGGATCTGCTTCGATCAGATTCCGCTCGAGGAGGTCTCGACCTCGATGACGATCAACGCGCCGGCGGCGATTCTCTTGCTGCTCTACGAGCTGGTCGGCGAGGAGCAGGGCGTTCCCTCCGAGAAGCTGCGCGGCACCGTCCAAAACGACGTCCTCAAGGAGTACATGGCGCGCGGCAACTACATCTACCCGCCCGGGCCGACGATGCGGCTGACCACCGACATCTTCGAGTACTGCCGCGAGAACGTGCCGAAATGGAACACGATCTCGATCTCCGGCTACCACATCCGCGAGAAGGGTTGCTCGGCCGTGCAGGAGGTCGCCTTCACCCTCTCCAACGCGATCGCCTACGTCGAAGCGGCGCTCGAGCGGGGCCTTGCGATCGACGAGTTCGCCCCGCGCCTGGCCTTCTTCTTCAACGGCCACAACAACGTCTTCCAGGAGGTCGCCAAGTTCCGCGCCGTGAGGCGGATGTGGGCGAAGATCGTCAAGGAGCGCTTCGGGGCACTCGATGAGAACTCGATGAAGATCCGCTTCCACACCCAGACCGGCGGCGTCACCCTGCAGGCCCAACAGCCCGAGGTGAACATCATCCGCGTCGCCCTGCAGGGCTTTGCAGCGGTCGCCGGTGGCACCCAGAGCCTGCACACCAACGGCTTTGACGAGGCATTGGCGCTGCCGAGCGAGCGCTCGGCGCGGATCGCGCTGCGCACCCAGCAGGTTCTCGCCCACGAGTCCGGCGTCGCCGACACGGTTGACCCCTTTGCCGGCTCCTACTTCATCGAGTCGCTCACCGATGAGATCGAGGCCCGCTCCTGGGAGCTGATCGACAAGGTCGAGGAACTCGGCGGCTCGGTCGAGGCCCTGGAGTTCATGCAGCGCGAGATCGAGGAGTCGGCGCACTCCTACCACGAGCGCTACCGAAGCGGACAGGACATCATCGTCGGGGTCAACAAGTACGTCACCGATCAGGTCGACGATGTCGACATCCTGCGTGTCGACCCGGCCTCCGAGGAACACCAGCTGGCGCGTCTGAGGGCCTTCAAGGAAGCCCGCGAGGAGCCGCGGCTGAACGAGCGCCTGGAGGCGCTGCGCGACGTCGCCCGCGGCGAGGGCAACCTGCTGCCCCCGATCCGTGCCGCGCTTGCCGCCGATGCCTCGATCGGCGAGGTCTGTGGGGCGATGCGCGACGTCTTCGGCGAGTACCGCGGCGGCGCCTTCTTTTAGGTTTATATGAACGGTCTCGCCCATGCGCCAGGGATGGCAGGAACACGTGCGCATCGGTTGAAGCCCGTCCCATGATCGAGGCAGCGCGGACCGTGATGAAGTCCGAGCCCGAGCTCGCAGACCTTCTGCAAACGGTTGAGGGCGTCGAGGTGAGGCTCGCCGAGAAGGGCTTTGGAACCAGGGTCGAGGTCCGCGCCCGGGAGGACACCGGGCTTGAGGTCGCCGACCTGGAGCGCCTGATCGATCGGCTGGCCGAGCCTCAAAAGCAGCCGTTCGGCAGCGCCTGAGCGGCGCCGCATAGACTTCCGCGCCGATGCGCGAGAAGAACCCCGAATCCCACCAGGAGAAGCTCGCCTACCTGCGCGAACTGCGCGAGGCGGCGATCCACTCCGCCTCAAAGGAGGCGGTCGAAAAGCAGCACGCGAAGGGCAAGATGACCGCGCGGGAGCGGCTCGAGAAGCTGCTCGACCCGGGTTCCTTCGAGGAGCTCGATACCTTCGTCCGCCACCGGACCTACGACTTCGAGATGCAAAAAAAACGGCCCTGGGGCGACGCCGTCGTCACCGGTCACGGGACGATCGACGGCCGCACCGTGTTCGTCTTCTCCCAGGACTTCACGGTCTTCGGCGGCAGCCTCGGCGAGGTGATGGCGGAGAAGATGTGCAAGGTGATGGACCTGGCGGCCCAGGTGGGGGCGCCGGTGATCGGAATCAATGACTCCGGCGGCGCCCGCATCCAGGAGGGCGTCGTCAGCCTCGGTGCCTACGGCGACGTGTTTGTCCGTAACGTGAAGTGCTCGGGGGTGATCCCGCAGATCAGCCTGATCATGGGTCCCTGCGCAGGTGGCGCCGTGTACTCACCGGCGATGACCGACTTCATATTCATGGTCAAAGAGACCTCGCACATGTTCATCACCGGGCCGGAAGTGATCAAGACGGTGACCGGCGAGGAGGTCGAGTTCGAGGAGCTGGGCGGGGCGATGAGCCACAACACCAAGTCGGGGGTGGCGCACTTCGCGGCGGAGGACGAGGAGAGCTGCCTCGAGGACGTCCGCTACCTGATGAGCTTCCTGCCCTCCAACAACCTCGAGCGCCCGCCGCGCTTTGAGCCCAGCGATGATCCCGAGCGAGAAGACCCCGAGCTCGACACGCTCGTCCCAGACGATCCCTCAAAGCCCTACGACATGCGCGATGTGATTGCCCGCATCGTCGATGACGAGGAGTTCCTCGAGGTCCATGAGCACTTCGCCAAGAACATCGTCTGTGGCTTCTCGCGTCTCGACGGCAGGCCGGTCGGGATCGTCGGCAATCAGCCCGCGCACCTGGCGGGAGTGCTCGACATCGAGGCCTCCGAGAAGGCGGCCCGCTTCGTGCGCACCTGTGATGCCTTCAACGTGCCGCTGATCACCTTCACCGACGTTCCCGGATTCCTGCCGGGTACCGATCAGGAGTGGAACGGGATCATTCGCCACGGGGCGAAGCTGCTCTACGCCTTCACCGAGGCCACGGTTCCAAAGCTGACCGTGGTCACCCGCAAGGCCTACGGAGGCGCCTATGACGTGATGAACTCAAAGCACATGCTGGCCGACTACAACGTCGCCTGGCCGACCGCCGAGGTGGCGGTGATGGGCCCCGAGGGCGCGGTCAACATCATCTACCGCAAGGACATCGCCTCCTCGCCGACCCCCGACGAGCGCCGCCAAAAGCTGATCGACGATTACAAGGCGCATTTCGCAAATCCCTACTCGGCGGCTGAACGCGGCTACATCGACGACGTGATCGAGCCCCGCCAGACCCGCCCGAAGCTGATCAGGGCGCTGCGGATGCTCGACTCCAAGCGGGTCGATCAACCGAAGCGCAAGCACGGCAACATCCCGCTGTAGGGCTATCGGAAGGCCGCCGCGAGGAGCCGACGGAGTTGATCGCGAAGCTGGGCGGCGCTCACAGGGTCGGCTGGCGTGAGGGCGGCCAGGCGGTCGCGATCGAGCGCCTCGCCGAAGCGGCCAGGTTGGGCTCCGTCTATCCCTGAACGGCGCCGGCGGATTCGATCGCGGCGATCCGCGCCTTGATCCACTTGGAGAGCAGATCGGTGCGCGTGTAGAGCTGCGGGCGGCGGGTGGCGCATTTTCCGAACCCCGCCTCGGTGATGCCGACCTCGATGTAGGCACCCTTGCTGGGGACGAGGAGCGGGCCACCGGAGTCGCCGTGGCAGGCGCCCGAGGTGCCGTGGGGAAAGTCGATCACGCAGAGGCGGCCCCAGAGGCCTTCGCAGCGGTCGCTCGCGATGACCGTCCGCGTCCACATCAGCGATTCGGTGAATTCCTTCTGGTCAAAGTGCGTCATGCCCCAGCCGGCGATGATCCCCCGGGTCCCGACCCGCAGGAGCCGCTTGTTGGCCGGGGTCGCGATCGGGATCGGGGGGGCGGTTGTCGGTTCCTTGAGGACCAGCAGGGCGGCGTCGCCGAAGCCATCGCGCGCGGTACCGGGGACAAACTTCGGATAGGGAATCGCGCGCACCACTTCGGAGACCTGTCGTTCGGGATAGGTCCAGTTGACGGTTCCGGTGACCACCCGAAACCCTTCCGCTGGCTCGGTGGCGCCGCTGTGTTCGTCGACCACGCAGTGGCCCGCCGTGAGGACGACCGTCGGGGTGAGGACGGTGCCGGTGCAGGCCGCCACCTCATTTTCGGAGAGGAAGTCGACGACGAACGCCATCCAGGGGAATTTCCCGGGCGGGGCGGGCTGCCCGCCGACGATCGAGGCCCGTGCGCCTGGGCTCGGGGAGGCGTGCGCGATCGAGACGATGCAGATCGCCAGGATCGGAAGGATTGCTGCCAGCGCAGCGAGAGTTTTCGCGGGCACCGCCCTCATGCGGGGATCCATCGGCACTAGAACCATCGAGGTTTAGCTAAGGAGCGGCGGTTGCCTCGGCCTCGACCTCCGCCGGGCCGGCGCCGCGGGACCCCGTCACCCCGCCTTCCTCACTGGTCAGCCGGTGGGCCAGATACACCGGGACGATCGAGATCAGGATCACGATCACCGCGACGGCGTCGACGATCGGCAGCTCGTGTGGGCGGAACAGATTGCGGAAGATCCAGATCGGCAGCGTTTCTTCGGAGGGCCCGATCGTGAACGTGGTGACGATGATCTCATCGAAGGAGAGCGCGAAGGCGAGCAACGCCCCGGCTCCGAGCGCCGAGCGCATGCTCGGGAAGGTGACGAAGCGGAACGTCTGCCAGGTGTGGGCGCCGAGGTCGGCCGAGGCCTCCTCGAAGGAGGCCGAGGTGCGCCGCAGGCGGGCGATGACGTTGTTGTAGACGACGACGATGCAGAAGGTCGCGTGGCCGATCACGACCGTCAGCAGCGACAGTCTGAAGCCGAGGACCTGGGTGAAGCTGTTGCTCAGGGCGACACCGGTGACGATTCCCGGCAGGGCAATCGGCAGCAGTACAAGCAGCGAGACGCTCTCACGACCGAAGAAGCGGAAGCGGCTCACGGTGAGCGCCGCCATCGTGCCGAGGATCATCGCGATCGTGGTCGCAACCAGCCCCACCTCGACCGAGGTGAGCAGCGCTTCGCGGGCGGTTTCGCTTTCGAAGGCCTTTTCGAACCATTCGAAGGTCAGGCTCGGGGGCGGCCATTTGAGGATCGTGCTCGAGTTGAAGGCGTAGATCCCGATCACGACCAGGGGGAAGTAGATGAACGCCAGGCCGAGCCCGACGGCGAGGCGCAGCAGGGCCTGGGCGCGGCGCGAGAGCCTCATCAGACGTGCTCGAAGGCGCCGAGCTTTCGGGCCACGCCGAGGTAGGCGATCATGACGACGATCGGGACCAGAGCCAGCGTCGCCGCGAAGGGCTGATCGACCGTGATTTCGGCAAAGATCGTGTTCCCGATCAGCTGGCTGTTGGAGACCAGCGTCGGCGTGATGAAGTCGCCGAGCGAGAGTGAGAAGGTGAAGATCGAGCCGGCCACGACGGCCGGGAAGGCGAGCGGCAGGATCACCCGCCGAAAGGTCGTGAACGGCGCCGCGCCGAGGTCCTCGGAGGCGCTGATCAGCGAATCAGGGATCCGCTCCAGGCCGGCGTAGATCGGGAGGATCATGTAGGGGAGCCAGAGATAGCTGAGCACCAGCCAGATCGCGCTCAGGCCGAAACCGGGTCCATGCAGGCCGAGCGGGCTCAGCATCCAGTTGATCACGCCACCTTCGGAGAGCATCGTGTGCCAGGAGAGGACCTTGACCAGGTAGCTCGACCAGAGCGGCATCAGGACCGCGACCAACAGGATCGCCTTTCCCCGCCGGCTGGCGACCTTCGCCATGTAGAAGGCGATCGGGAAGGCGATCACGGCGTCGGTCAAGGTGACCAGGGCGGCGATCCGAATCGTGCGCCAGATGATCGTCCGGTTGACCGGTTCGTTGACCAGCCGTTCGAAGTTTTCCAGGCTGAAGCCCTTGACGACGAGGCCGCTGATCGGGTCGATCGTCCAGAAGGCGGTTACCAGGAGAAGCACCAGGGAGCCCAGATACAGGACGATCAACCAGGCCCCCGGCGGCAGCATCAGGGCCCCGATCTGCAGGCGGCGACGGCCATGGAAGAGGTCGGCGAGCCTACGGCCCGCCGACCTCCTTCCGATGAGCGCTTCAGAGGCCATGCCGGCTCGGGCCTAGCCTTTGATTTCGGTCCAGGCGCGCACCCAATCGTTGTAGTCCTTGCAATCGTTTTCGCCGTTTCCGCATTCAGATACCGGCGTCTCCCAGTAGTAGACGCGCTTCCAGAAGGCCGGATTGCCGGCGTGGTATTTGGTGCAGAAATTCTTGTCCTTGGTGAATTCGCAGGCAAGGCTCTGAGCCGGCGCCTCGCCGAAATATTCGGCGACCTCGGCGTTGATTTTCGGTTCGATGATCCAGTTCATCCACATGTACATGCAGTTTGGATGCTTCGCTTCGGAGCTGATCATCCAGGTGTCAGACCAGCCGGTCGCCCCCTCCTTGGGCAGGAAGCCCTGGCTGGCGGGACTGGCGGCCACCGGTTCGCCTTCGCCCTGCAAAGCGAAGTACTGGTACTGCCAGGTGGTCCCCACGAGGTCGTCGCCGTTGGCGAAGGCGGCGATCTGCTTCGCCGCGTCAGACCAGTATTCGCCGACGTTGGGCCGCTGTTCCTTGAGCAGGCTGACGGCCGCACTGAACTGTTCTTCGTTCAGCTCGTAGGGGTTTTCAATCCCCAGTGAGGGCTTGTGGGACTTCAGGTAGACGGCCGCTTCGGCGATCGACATCGGGTCGTCGTACTGGCTGATCTTGCCCTTGTACTTCGATGCTTCCTTCGGGTCCATCGTCACGCTCCATGAGTCAGGAGCGGGCTTGACCTTTTCCTTGTTCCACATCAGCAGGTTGGCACCGCGGCCGTGCGGGATCCCGTAGTGGACACCGTTGAACGTGTTGTAGGGCTGGTTTTTGAGGTCGGGGAAGACCGTCTTGTAGTTGGGTACGAGGCTGACGTTGACCGGGGCCACGTTGCCCCCGTCGACCAAGCGGGCCGTTGCGTTGCCCGATGCCGAGACCCCGTCGTACTGGCCGGTCCGCATCAGCGCCACCATTTCGTCTGAGGTTCCGGCGTTCTTGTCGTTGACCTTGCAGCCGGTCTTCGCTTCGAACGGCTTCACCCATTCCGGTTCCACATAGCCCGGCCAGGAGATCAGGTTGAGCTGCCCCTCTCCCTTGCCGAGCGTCTTCAGTTCTTCTCCGGTGCTGGTCCCGCTGCTACTGGAGCTGCCGCAGCCAGCCATCAGCACCAGCAAGGCCATCAGGCCTGCGATGATGAGCCAGGCCGTCCGTGCCGGGTGTGAGTGCTTACTCACGGTGATCCCTCCTCGTTGGTCGACTTATCTCGGACGGCGACCGTGTGCTCCGGGCGCCAGCCCACAACAACCTCCCTCCCCCGCTCGGAGCCGGCCTCGGCCGTGCTCTCCGTGTTCTGACGAATCAACTGCAGCTCTCCCCCGCGATCGAGGTCGACGGTGTAGCGGGTCACCATCCCCGCGTAGGCGATGTCGATGACCCTGCCTCGCTCGGTGTGCAGCCCGTTTTCGCTCGTCCCGGCCGCGAGCAGCTGGATCTTCTCGGGCCGAATCGTGAAGCGTGAGCCGTCGCGCTCGAGCAGGTTGGAGACGCCGACGAATCCCGCGACGAACTCGGTCGTGGGCCTCTCGTAGAGGTCGATCGGCGTGCTGATCTGCTCGATCAGCCCCTCGTTAAAGACGGCGATCCGGTCGCTCATCGTCAGCGCCTCATCCTGATCGTGGGTCACGTAGACAAAGGTGATCCCCACCTCGGACTGGATCGTCTTCAGCTCGACCTGCATCTGCTCGCGCAGCTTCAGGTCGAGGGCACCGAGCGGCTCGTCGAGCAGCAGCACCCTGGGGCGGTTGACGATCGCCCGTGCCAGCGCGACCCGCTGGCGCTGCCCACCGGAGAGCTCAGCCGGCCGGCGATCGCCGTAGCCCGGCAGGCGGACCATCTCGAGCGCCTGATCGCGGCGCTTGCCCCGCTCGCTCCTGGCGATGCCGGCGACGCGCAGCCCGTATTCGACGTTCTGCCCGACCGACATGTGGGGGAACAGCGCGTAATCCTGAAAGACCGTGTTGACGGCACGGTCATAGGGGGGGACGCCGCTGACGTTTCGCCCGGCGAGTTCGATGGTTCCGCCGGTGGGGTCCTCGAACCCCGCGATCATCCGCAGGGTCGTCGTCTTACCCGACCCCGAGGGGCCGAGCATCGTGAAGAACTCGCCGGCCTCAATCTCGAGGTCTATTCCGGCAACCGCGACCACCTCCCCGTAATGCTTGGTGAGGTTGGCCAAGCGGATGTCTGGCGGTGGAGCAGCTACATGGAAAAGTTATCCGAGAGGTTCAGGAAAGCAAGGACAAACTCCCCCCGACCGGTTGGCCGGGGCGGAGTACCCGGATGGGACCGCGGGCGGCGAGCTGCTAGTAGCCGGGCGGGTGGCGGGCGATGAAGCCGACGTTGTTGAGCAGTTCCGCGTGCCAGCGCGGGCCGGTGCCACTTGCGTCGCCGGCCGTATCCCAGCGGAAGCCGGCGATTTCGGCGTAGGCGTGGCCGGCGTTGGTCCAGACGGTGATCCACCGTCCCAGACCGGGGGCGCCCCAGTGCTCCAGCGGGCCCGAGGGGAGCGGGCTGGAGAGGAAGTCGCCGCCGTGCAGCGCGTAGCTCACCGAACCCGAGCAGTCATAGCCCCGATCCCACCAGCGACCGTGGCCCCCGCCCCAGATGTAGGGCTTGGTGCGGATCCGGTTCGCCGCCGCGATCACCTCCTTGACCCTCGGCGGTGCGGCTTCGGGCGCGATCAACATCCCGTCGTGGAGCAATCGCGCCTTCGGCGTCGGGGCGCAGACGTTCACTTCTTCGGGCGTGACGCCGCCGCTGGCGTTGCAGCTCGCCGAAGCGTTGGCGGACGCAGCTGCGGGCATGCTGAACGCGAGGCCCGCGACCGCCGCCAGTGCCGCTAACCCCGCCTTGAACTTTTTCGTGTTCGAAAGCAAACCGATCTCCTTCGTCGGCCTACGGGGTTAGCTGTCGGGCTGGCGCGATAGGAGCCTGCGCCCCCGCCTCGGATGGGCGGGTTAGCCCCGAAAACGTGGTTCCCCCGCTCCCCTGGGACCCTTGCCTGGCCCACGGGATTAGGCGTTTCGGTTATCTGGAACGGCCGCAGTGTAGACGATCGCAAGGTCGCTTGCTCATAGAAAACAAACATTCTCTGGCCATTCGGAATTCGCACGCCTTTTCCTGTCTTTCTCGGGGGCACGATTCCTGTCGGCACGACGGTTGCTAGCTTGCGGGCTGGGATGGAACTTGCCGGTCGAAAAGCCCTGCTGACCGGGGCCACCGGAGGCCTCGGCCGGGCGATCGCGAGGGCCCTGGCGGCGCGGGGCGCGCAGCTCTTGCTGAGCGCCCGAAACCGCGAGGCCCTCCTCGAGCTGGCCGCCGAGCTTCCCGGAGAGGGCCACCTCGCCCTGGCGGCCGACCTGGCCGAGCCCGGCGCCGCGGAGGAGCTTGCCCGCGAGGCGGGGGAGGTCGACGTGCTCATCGCCAACGCCGGTCTGCCGGCCGCCGGCAAGCTTGAGGAGTTCAGCCCCCCCGAGGTGAGCCGCGCGCTGCGGGTCAACCTCGAGGCGCCAATTCTGCTCAGCCGTGCCCTCTACCCGGGAATGGTCAAGCGCGGCGGCGGGCAGCTGGTCTTCGTCTCCTCCCTTTCGGGTAAGGCTGCCAGCCCGCGCAGCTCGATCTACAGCGCGACCAAGTTCGGGCTGCGTGGATTCGCCCTCGGGCTGCGCACCGACCTCCTCCAGCGGGGGGTCGGCGTCTCCCTCGTCTCGCCGGGTTTCATCCGCGAGGCCGGGATGTTCGCCGACGCCGGCGCGAAGCCGCCGCCGGGCCTCGGTACGGGCACACCCGAGCAGGTGGGTCGCGCCGTGGTCAAGGCGATCGAACGAGACAAGCTCGAGGTTGTGGTTGCCCCGCTGCCGGCGCGGATCGCGGCCCATGTGGCGATGGCCAGCCCGACGATCTCGGTCCGCGCCCAGGCGGGCGCGGCGGGCCAGAGGGCCGCCGAGGCGATCGCCGAAGGACACGCCGAGAACGCGCCGCAAAAGCGCTGAGCGAGGCGGCGGGCGGGCGTCGCCGCGCAGGCCGGCCTCCTAGGATGGGGGAATGAGCAGCGACTCCTTCGGGGCGCGTTCGAGGCTTGAGGCCGGCGGGCGCAGCTATGAGATCTTCCGCCTCGATTCGCTGGCCGATCGCTTTGACGTCTCCAGCCTTCCCTACTCGATCAAGGTCCTTTTGGAGAACGTCTTGCGGCTTGAGGACGGAAACTCGGTCAGCGCTGCAGACGTGGAGGCGATCGCAGGCTGGGATTCCGGGGCCGAGCCGAGCGTCGAGATCCCCTACCAGCCCGCTCGGGTGCTGATGCAGGACTTCACCGGCGTGCCGGCCGTCGTCGACCTGGCGGCGATGCGCGACGCGATGGCCGAGATCGGCGGCGACCCGGAGAAGATCAACCCGCTGGTCGACGTCGACCTGGTCATCGACCACTCGGTGCAGGTTGACGCCTTCGGCAACGCGCGCGCATTTGCGACAAACGCGGAGCGCGAGTTCGAGCGCAACCGCGAGCGCTACTCGTTTCTCAAGTGGGGCCGGGAGGCCTTCGACAACTTCAGCGTCGTTCCCCCGGCGACCGGCATCTGTCACCAGGTCAACCTCGAGCACATCTCCCAGGTCGTCTTCGCCCGCGAGCGCGACGGCTCCCTGCAGGCCTACCCCGACACGCTGGTCGGCACCGACTCGCACACGACAATGGTCAACGGGCTCGGCGTCCTCGGTTGGGGGGTCGGCGGGATCGAGGCCGAGGCCGCGATGCTCGGCCAGCCTGTCTCGATGCTGCTTCCGCAGGTGGTCGGCTTCAAGCTTGGCGGTGAACTGCCGCCCGGCTCCACCGCGACCGACCTGGTGCTGACGGTGACTGAGATGCTGCGCGAGCGCGGCGTCGTCTCCAAGTTCGTCGAGTTCTACGGACCTGGTCTGGCGAAACTCGGCCTCGCCGATCGGGCGACGATCGGCAACATGTCGCCGGAGTTCGGCTCGACCTGCGCGATCTTTCCGGTGGACGCAGAGACGCTGCGCTACCTCGAGCTGACCGGCCGCCCGACCGAGACGCTGGAGCTGGTCGATGCCTACTCCCGCGAGCAGGGCATGTACCACGACGAGCGCTCGCCAGAGCCGAGGTTCAGCGAGATGGTGGAGCTCGACCTCGGCGAGGTCGTGCCCAGCGTCGCCGGCCCGAAGCGCCCCCAGGATCGGGTGCCGCTCTCCGACGCCAAGCCGGCCTTCCTGGAGGCGATGAGGGAGTTCGACCCAGATGCGGCCGAGGAAATGCGCGACGGCGTCGACGAGGCGATCGAAGAGTCCTTCCCTGCCTCTGACCCCCCGGCCGAGGACCACGACGGAGAGCGTGGCAAACCACGCCCCGCGCTCAGCGGCTCGCCGGTGGCTCTGGCGGAGCGGGGCAGCGAGGATGTGATCGGCGTCACCCTCGAGGACGGCACCGAGTTCGATCTTGACCACGGACGGGTCGTGATCGCGGCGATCACCAGCTGCACGAACACGTCGAATCCCTCGGTGATGATCGGTGCCGGGGTGCTGGCCCGAAACGCCGTGCAACGCGGCCTCGCGCGCCGCCCCTGGGTGAAGACCTCCCTGGCGCCGGGATCGACCGTCGTCACCGACTACCTGCGACGGGCCGGATTGACCGAGTACCTCGACCGGCTCCAGTTCAACCTGGTCGGCTACGGGTGCACGACCTGCATCGGCAATTCCGGGCCGCTTGCCGAGGAGATCTCGGCGGCGATCGAGGAGCGGGACCTGGCCGTCTGCGCGGTGCTCTCCGGCAACCGCAACTTCGAGGGACGGATCAACCAGGAGGTCAAGGCGAACTACCTCGCGAGCCCGCCGCTGGTGGTTGCCTACGCGCTCGCCGGCCGGATGGATCTCGACCTGACGAGCGAGCCGCTCGGTGAGGGAACCAACGGGGAGCCCGTCTATCTGAGCGAAATCTGGCCCGACCCGGCAGAGGTCAAAGACCTGGTCGGGCGCTCGATCGCCTCCGAGATGTTCATCCGCAACTACGGCCAGGTTCTCGAGGGTGACGAAAACTGGAACGCGGTCGAGGTACCCGAGGGTGACCGTTACACATGGCCGAGCTCCACCTACGTCATGAAGCCCTCGTTCTTCGAGGGGATGCCGTCCGCGGCGCCGGGCGTGGAGCCGATCTCCGCGGCCCGCGTGCTGGCCCTCCTCGGCGATTCGATTACCACCGACCACATCTCGCCAGCCGGCGCGATCAAACGGGACAGCCCGGCGGGCAAGTGGCTCATGGAACATGATGTGGAGCCGGTCGATTTCAACTCCTACGGTTCTCGCCGCGGCAACCATGAGGTGATGGTCCGCGGGACCTTCGCCAATATCCGCCTTGACAATCGCATGGTGGAGAGAAGGGGCGGTTTCACCAAACATTTGCCCGATGGTGAGGAGCTGCCGATTTTCGACGCTGCGATCACCTACCAGCACGAGGGCGTGCCGCTGGTCGTGCTCGCCGGCAAGGAGTACGGATCAGGGTCCTCCCGTGACTGGGCGGCGAAGGGGACCAAGCTGCTGGGTGTGCGTGCCGTGATCGCCGAGAGCTTCGAGCGTATCCATCGCTCGAACCTGATCGGAATGGGCGTCCTGCCGCTGCAGTTTGCCGCTGGCGAGAGCGTTGCCTCGCTCGGCCTGACCGGCGAGGAGGTCCTCGAGATCGGCGATCTCGAGGATGGGACGGCCTCGACGGTCACGGTTTCCGCCACGCGGGAGGGCGCCGACCCGGTTCGCTTCGAGGCCACCGTGCGCCTCGATACGCCGAACGAGGTCACCTACTTCCGCAACGGCGGGATCCTGCAGACCGTTCTTCGAAATCTCAGGGGTTGACGCGCCTCCGCGGATACCCACCCCGCCTTGGAGATGGGTGCAGCGGGGCCGCGGGAGGCAGGGGGGTCCGCGCGACCCACACTGCACCTGCGCGTCGGTAGCCAGGGAGGGATGCCGACGCGGCCGTTCCCCCTGGACGGGACTGCCCAGAAGGAACAGTCACCACCTAGCTATACAGCCTTGAACCGGTGGGGTCAAGCCGATCGGGGCGCATTATGCGAATTCCCACGAAATGTTCACGAAGAATCAGCAATTCGTTCGCTGGCAGATTCGACCCCCCAGCCCCTGCGCTCGATCAGTTCAATCCCAATCACACTTCCAACGGGCCCGACGGGGGTGAGCGTCGCGGCGAGCAGTGTGTAAGGGGCCTCGCGCCTCACGCAGGCGATCCAGATCACAATGCAGAGGCCGACGAAGCCGATCCCGTGTGCCCAGCCGAACACCATCGTCTCCGTTTCATAGCCGGGAAGGAGCCAGAAGAGGATCAGGGCGCTGAAGATCGCCAACTCGATCCACGAGATTCGCTTAACCCATGTGAACAGCGGTCCGGGGACGGGTTTTCTCACGGGATCCATCGATTCCAAGATACCCCCGGCGGCGCTCGGACCCCTTTCCCGACTCGATCCGCGCCATTCCTATCGTCGCCGGCGAGTCCTGGGTTGCTGTCTAGTCCGTGTGCCCGGGACTCAGCGCCGTGAGGACGATGCGTTCCTGCTCGCGGGCGTGGGCGATCGAGTAGCCCTCGCCGGGGCTGGCACGGGTCGGGCGGCCGATGTATCCGAGCTCGATTTCCTCTGGAAGCAGGTCCGGGAGACGTCGCGACATCACCTTCCAGCAGCCCATGTTGCGGGGCTCCTCCTGCACCCAGACGATCTCCTTCAGATTCGGATAGGAGGTGATCAGCTCACCGAGCTGTTCCTTTGCGAACGGGTAGACCAACTCCACCCGAGCGATCGCCACCCTCTCGGCGGCGGCACGGTGCTCGTTTGCATCGATGTCGAAGTAGACCTTGCCGCTGCAGAGGATCAGGCGCTCCACCAGCTCGCGTCGCTCGCCGCCGGTGGGGTCATCGAGGATGAACTCAAAGCCACCCTCAGTCAGCTCCTCGGGCCTCGCGGCGGCGCGGTCCAGGCGCAGCAACCCCTTGGGGGTGAAGACGACCAGCGGACGCGGCTTGCGGATCAGGGCCTGGCGGCGCAGCAGGTGGAAGTACTGGGCGGCGGTGGTTGGGTTGGCGATGCGAATGTTGCCCTCCGCGGCAAGCGCCAGGAAGCGCTCTATTCGGGCGCTCGAGTGCTCTGGACCCGAGCCCTCATAACCGTGGGGAAGCAACAGGGTCAGGCGACTGGTCTGTCCCCACTTGGCCTCGCCGGAGACGATGAAGCTGTCGATGATCACCTGCCCGGCATTGGCAAAGTCACCGAACTGGGCCTCCCAGAGGATCAGGGCGTCGGGGGTCGCCGCCGAGTAGCCGTACTCGAAGCCCAGGCAGGCGGCCTCAGAGAGGGGGCTGTTGTAGAGATCGAAGGGGGCCTCGGCCTCCTCGAGGTTCTGGATCGGGGAGTACTCGAGCCCGGTGTTCTCATCGTGCAGGACGAGGTGGCGATGGGAGAAGGTGCCGCGCTCGGTGTCCTGGCCGGTGAGGCGGATGTGAACGCCCTCGGTCAGCAGCGAGGCAAAGGCCAGCGCCTCGGCATGGCCGAAGTCGATGCCACCGTTCTCCAGCGCCTCGATCCGGCGCGAGAGCGGCTTGCGGAGCTTGCGGTGGATCGTGAAGCTCTCCGGCACTTTGATCAGCGCCTCGTTCAGCGGTCGCAGTCTCTCCAGCGTTAGCGCCGTCTGCACCGGAGGGCTGGCACTGCGGTCCAGTTCACCGGTCGCCGAGGTGGTCACGGTCGGGTCTTCGTACTCGCCGGCGTCCATCCTCACGCGCAGCTCCTTGAGCGCCGAGGCCATCTCCTCGTGGCGCTCGCTCGCAATCGCGTCGACCTCCTCTCGGCTGAGGACCCCCTCCTCGATCAGCTTTTCGGCGTAGAGCTCGGAGACCGGCTTGTGTGACTTGATCTTGGCGGCCATCTGGGGCTGGGTGTAGGCGGGCTCATCGGTCTCGTTGTGGCCGTAGCGGCGATAGCCGATGACGTCGATGACGATGTCCGCTCCCCAGCGCTCGCGGAAGGCCATCGCCAGGCGGATCGCCGCCGAACAGGCCTCGGCGTCGTCGGCGTTGACGTGGACGATCGGCACGTTGAAGCCCTTGGCCATATCGGAGGCATAGGGGGTCGAACGGGCGTCCTCGGGGTCGGTCGTGAACCCCACCTGGTTGTTCTGGATGATGTGGAGCGTGCCTCCGGTGCTGTATCCCCTCAGCGCCCGCAGGTTGAGGGTCTCCGCGACGACGCCCTGGCCGGGAAAGGCGGCGTCGCCGTGCAGCAGCACAGGTACCGCCCGCTTTGGTCGGTGCTCGACGGAGGAGCCGGCGAACTCCGATTGGATGAAGCGCGTCGCGCCCTCGACGACCGGGTTGACGAACTCCAGGTGACTGGGGTTCGGGTACAGGCGGACGGCGATCTTCTCGCCCGCTGCCGTCTCGTAGACGCCCTGATGGCCGTAGTGGTACTTGACGTCACCGGTTCCTCCGTGGGGAATCGCGGCGACTGCCTTCACCATGTCGATCTGCTTAGAGCCCTCGAACTCAGCGAGGATCGACTCAATCGATCGGCCCAGATTGTGGGCGAGGACGCTGAGTCGGCCGCGGTGCGCCATCCCGAAGACGACCTCATCGGCACCACCCCGGTGGGCCAGGGTTACGAGCTCGTCGAGCATCGGGACGACCGTGTCAAGCCCCTCGATCGAGAAGATCTTCTGCCCGAGGTAGGTCCTCTCGAGGAAGCGCTCGAACTCGAAGACGTCCACCAGCCGATGCAGCAGACGCCGTTTCTCCTCCCCCTCCAGCGGCTTGCGGTGCGCGCCGGTCTCGACCATCTCGCGCAGCCAGGTTCGCTGCTGGTGGGAGGAGAGGTGCTCAAACTCGTAGGCGATCGTGCCGCAGTAGGCCTCCCGCATCCTCGGCAGCGCTTCCAGCAGGGTCTCGCCGGGAACCCCGATCTCGAGGATCGAGGCGGGCACCCGCGCCATCAGCTCGGGGGTCAGGTTGAGCGTCTCGGGTTGGATCGCCGGGTCGCCCTGGGGCTCGCGGCCCAGCGGGTCAAGGCGAGCGGCCAGATGACCGTGGGTGCGGTAGCCCTTGAGCAACGAGGTCGCCGCCTGCACGGCGCGCAGCAGCTCCTCGTCGGGCGCGGCGGCGGTTGCCGGGGGCGCCGGTGCCCCCAGCGGCGGCGCCGAGGCGGAGGCGGGATGGGCGGCGCTGATCGGACCCGGCTCGATCCCGAGGTCGGCGGCGATCCCCTCATAGAAGCCGCCCTCCCCCCGCAGGAGCTGCTCAAGGCGGCGCAGAAATGCGCCAGACTCGGCCCCCTGGATGACCCGGTGGTCATAGGTTGATGTAAGCGTCATCACCTTCGATACGCCGAGCGCCCGCAGCCGTTCGGGGGTCGCGTTCGCCCACTCGGGCGGGTAGGCGATCGAGCCGGTTGCGATGATCGCGCTCTGGCCCTTCAGCAGACGCGGAACCGAGGCGACGGTGCCGATTCCCCCGGGGTTGGTGAGCGAGATGTTGGTCCCGAGAAAGTCATCGGCGCTCAGCTTGTTCTCACGCGTCTTTTTGATCAGTTCCTCGTAGCGGGAGTGGAAGCCGGCGAAGTCGAGGTCCCCGGCGCCCTTGATCGCCGGCACCATCAGACTGTGGGAGCCGTCCTTGCGCTCGACGTCGACCGCGATCCCGAGGTTGATCGGCCCGTTCTCGATCGCCGTCGGCTTCCCATCGCGCTCCTCGAAGCTGCGGACCATGACCGGGAAGTCCCTGGCCGCCTGGGCGATCGCCCAGGCCACGATGTGGGTGAAGGAGACCTTCATGCCGCGCTCATTGAGGACAGCGTTCAGGGCCCTTCGCTTGGCGTCCAGCGTGTCGACGGCGATCGTCCGAAATGAGGTGGCGGTCGGGACCTCGCGGCTCTCCTCCATCGCCCTGGCGAGGATCGCGGCTGGCCCCCGCAGTTGCTTCGCCTGCCCGGCCGCCGCCGGGGAGCCTGCCAGGGATCCGTTTCCGCGCCCGTCGGCCGCCTCGAGGACGTCGTCCTTGGTGACCTTCGAGCCCGGGCCGCTGCCGCTCACAGAACTCAGGTCCACACCCAGCTCCCCGGCGGCGCGCCGCGCCACCGGGGTGGCGCGGACTTCGTCGGTTCCGTTTGTGTTGGCGGGCCCCTCTGCCTGGGCAGCCGGAGCAAGATCACGATCGCCATCGGCCCCGATCGCCACCTCGGGCGCTTCAGGTCCGGGTCCTGACGGCGCTCCCCCGGTGCCGCCGGAGCCATCCTCGCCCGGCTGCATCTCGGCCAGCGGCGCTCCCACGGGCACCTCGTCGTCGACCTGGGCGATGAGCCGGGTGATCACCCCGGAAGTCGGGGCGGGAACCTCGGCGTCGACCTTGTCCGTGGAGACCTCGACGACGGTGTCTCCCTCGTTGACGAAATCGCCCTCGGCGACGTGCCACTCGAGCACGATTCCCTCGGTGACCGACTCTCCCATCTCGGGCATCTCGATCTGCACGGTCGCCGTTTGCGCCATTCCTCGATTGAGTGTATGAAACAGCTATGAGCGCAGAGCGAGCGGCCAGCAACTACTTCGTCACCGGGGCAACCGGATTCATCGGCAGGAACCTTGTGCAGCGCCTGCTGCAGCGCGAGGGGACGGTGTACGCGCTGGTCCGGGCCGGGTCGCGCGGCAGATTGGAGGAGCAGAGGACCGCCTGGGGTGCGGATGGTGCCCGTGTCGTGCCGATCGCCGGCGATCTATCCCAGCCCGGCCTGGGGATCTCCGAGGAGGATCTGATCACGTTGCGCGGTCAGGTCGATCACTTTTTCCACCTGGCGGCGATCTATGACATGGAGGCCGACGCCGAATCGCAGGAGATAGCCAACGTCGAGGGCACCCGCCATGCGATCGAACTGGCCGGCGCGATCGAGGCCGGCTGCTTTCACCAGATCAGCTCGATCGCCGCCGCGGGCCTCTACCGCGGCGAATGGCGCGAGGACATGTTCGAGCAGGCCGAAAAGCTCGATACGCACCCCTACTTTCGGACCAAGCACGAGTCCGAGCGGGTTGTGCGCCAGGAGTCGACCCGGCCCTGGCGCGTTTACCGCCCCGGGATCGTCGTCGGCGATTCGCGCACCGGCGAGATCGACAAGGTCGACGGGCCCTACTACTTCTTCAAGCTGCTGCAGAACGCGCGCCGTCTGCTGCCCTCCTGGCTGCCGGTGGTCGGAATCGAGGGCGGCGAGATCAACATCGTCCCCGTCGACTACGTCGCCGATGCGATCGACCACATCGCCCACGAGCCGGGTCTCGACGGGCAGGCCTTCAGCCTCACCGATCCCCACCCGAAGACGGTCGGCGAGGTCGTCAACATTTTCGCCAGGCTGGCCGACGCTCCCCAGGCCGCGCTGCGGATCGAGCCCGAGATAGCCCAGCCGGCGACCAATTTGCTGCGAACCGGGCTGCGCCTCTTCCCGCCGGCGAGACGGGTCGCGAGGATGGCGTTGGGCGAGGTGGGCATCCCCCCCGAGGTGCTGACCTACGTCAACTACCCGACCCACTTCGATTCGACCAACGCGCGCCGGGCGCTGGAGGGCTCGGGGATCGTCGTACCCCCGCTGGAGTCCTACGCGGAGCGGATCTGGGACTACTGGGAGCGCAACCTCGACCCGAGCCTCTTCAAGGACCGTTCGCTCTCAGGCGCGGTGCGCGGCAAGGTCGTCCTCGTCACCGGCGCCTCCTCTGGAATCGGGAGGGCGACGGCGGTCAAGTGCGCCGACGCGGGCGCCACGGTGCTGCTGGTCGCCCGCTCCCTCGACAAGCTGGAGGAGACCAAGGCGGAGATCGAGCGGGCAGGGGGGGTCGCCCACATACACCGCTGCGACATGTCCGATATCGAGGACGTCGAGCGGATGGCCGAGGAGGTCCTCACCTACCACGGCCATGTCGACATCCTGGTCAACAACGCAGGCCGCTCGATCCGCCGTTCAGTCGAGCTCTCCTACGGGCGTTTCCATGACTACGAGCGCACGATGCAGGTCAACTACTTCGGCGCCGTGCGGTTGATCCTGGCGCTGCTGCCGAGGATGCAGGAACGCAAGTCGGGCCACGTCATCAACATCAGCTCGATCGGGACGCAGACCAACCCACCCAGGTTCTCCGCCTACGTCGCCTCGAAGGCAGCGCTCGATGCCTTCGGACGGGTGATCGCCTCCGAGGTGATCGACGACGGCATCCACATCACCACGATCCACATGCCGCTTGTGCGGACGCCGATGATCGCCCCGACGAGGATGTACGACGTGTTCCCGGCGATCACCCCCGAGGAGGCGGCCGAGATGATCGCCAAGGCGATGATCGGCCAGCCAAAGAAGGTCGCCACCCATCTGGGGACCCTCGGCGAGGTGATCTACGCGATCGCGCCGACCTTCAGCGACCGGATCCTGAACCAGGCCTACAGGCTCTTCCCCGAGTCGCAGGCGGCGAGGGGGAAAGGGGGCGAAGCGCCGGACAGGGCACCGACGACGGAGGCGCTGGCCTTCGCGCACCTGATGAAAGGTGTTCATTGGTAGGGGCGCGCCGCGCTCCTCATCCCGACGTTCGGGCCGCGCCCGCGATCGCGAGTCGGGTCCCGGGCCGGTCACCCTGATGGCCGAGCGAAGGTTGAAGCACTGGGGGTGGGGGTATGCGGACCAGGCGCCCTCACGCAGCGAGCTCGAGGCGGCGGCCAGGGGTATCCGCGAGGGGCTTGGATTCGGCGGTGATCCTGAGGAGCCGGTGCCGCTGGGGCGGGTGAAGCTGCGCAAACCGCGGCTCAAGGCCCCCGCCAGCCTCGGCGACCTGTTCCTCGACGAGCGCCGCGAGCGCGCCCGCCACGCCCTCGGCAAGGCCTACCGCGACGTGGTCAGAGGTTTCCGTGGGGAGTTCGAGAACCCGCCGGACCTCGTCGCCCTGCCGCGCCAGGAGTCCGAGATCGAGGCCGTCCTCAGCTGGTCAGAGGCCGAGGGCGCGGTCGTGATCCCCTTCGGGGGCGGCACCAGCGTCGTCGGCGGCGTCGAGCCTCGCGAGCTTGGCGATCGGCCGGTCGTCTCATTGGACCTGGGTCGCCTCGACGCGGTGCTGGAGGTCGATTCGGTGAGCCTGGCGGCGCGGATCCAGGCCGGTGCGACCGGACCGCGACTCGAGCAGCAGCTGCGCCAGCACGGCCTGACGCTGCGCCATTTCCCCCAGTCCTTTGAGTACTCGACCCTTGGCGGTTGGATCGCGACCCGCGCCGGGGGGCACTTCGCGACCCTCTACACCCATATCGATGATCTGATCGAGTCGGTCCGCGCGATCACACCCCGGGGGACCTGGGAGAGCAGGCGACTGCCGGGCTCGGGCGCCGGCCCCTCCCCCGACCGCGCCCTGATCGGCTCTGAGGGGATCCTCGGGGTGATCGCCGAGGCCTGGATGCGGGTGCGGCCGCGACCCGCCTTCAAGGCCACCTGCGGGGTCGAGTTCGACGAGTTCCTGGCGGCCGCCGGGGCGGTGCGCGCCATCTCCCAATCGGGCCTCAACCCGGCCAACTGCCGGCTGCTCGACGCCCTGGAGGCGGGCACGACCGGAGCCGGCAGCGGCCAACGCAGCCTGCTGATCCTCGGCTTTGAGTCGGCCCACCACCCGGTCGAGGTGCCGATGCAGCTCGCCGTCGGGATCGCGCGTGAACACGGCGGGCTCCCGGGGGAGGTCCGCTCGGGCGGAGGCCAGGGCTCGGACGCGTCGGGGGCTTGGAGAAATGCATTTCTGATGGCTCCCTACCTGCGCGACACCCTGATCGCCTGCGGCGTGCTCTCCGACACCTTCGAGTCGGCGATCACCTGGGAGCGCTTCGAGGACTTCCACGCGACCGTGATCGAGGCGGCGCGAGCAAAGGTGGCGGAGGTCTCCTCCGTGCCGGCTGAGGGTCCCGGGGCACCCCGCGTCAGCTGCCGCTTCACGCACGTCTACCCCGACGGTCCGGCTCCCTACTTCACCGTGATGGCCCCGGCCGTGCGGGGGGGTGAGGTCGAGCAGTGGGACGAGATCAAGGCGGCCGCCTCGGAGGCGGTGCTCGAGGCGGGGGGCACGATCACCCACCACCACGCCGTGGGCCGCGATCACCGCCCTTGGTATGACCGCCAGCGGCCGGCTCCGTTCGCCGCCGCGCTGCGGGCCGCCAAGGCGGAGCTCGACCCGGCCGGCATGCTCAATCCGGGTGTGCTAATCGACCCCTGAGCGGTTTCCCAGCTTGCGTATCGCTTACCCGCGCCTGACGCTCGATGAACGCGGCCGCTCGAGCATCGTCCCCGAGGTTCCATCCCGACCAAGGAGGTAGCGATGTTCAAGGAGATTCAGGGACGGGCGCGCTCGGCGGCGACGCTCGGCGTCGCCTCGGCGCTCCTCGTCGGCGCCGCCGCCGGAGAGCTCGCCGCAGGGGCTGCCGCGGGCCTTTGAGCGCCTGCGACTGCGGGCCCGGGCCGGGCGCGGCTCGCCCGAGGGCGCCGGGCTCGGCCCGGCGATCGTGCATGAGTTGAGCGAGGCGATGGGGGGCTCGGTCGCGGTCGAGAACCGATCCACCCGTGGGGCCTCTTTCAGGGTTCGGTTGCCGCACTGAGCGCTACCCTGTCGCGACCGGGCTCCTCCTGCGGTCCTTCCTCGGACCCGCCCCCGCACGCCCCTGACGATGGAAACAATCACCTCCGAACAGCCGACCGTCCCAGCCCAATCGATGCCGCCCGAGAGCCAGGACCCGGTCGCACGCCGCCGCTCTCCCCTGCGGGCCGCGATCAAGACCGGACGACCCAAGGAGTGGATAAAAAACCTCTTCGTCTTCGCCGGCCTGCTGTTCTCGGGCAAGTTCAACCAGCCCCACGACGTGCTCGAGGCGGTCCTCACGTTCATCGCCTTCTGTCTGGTCTCGAGCGCCGGCTACTACGTCAATGACCTGCTCGATGTCGAGCTCGATCGAAAGCACCCGACGAAGCGCCTCCGACCGCTGGCGGCGGGTGAGCTCCCGCTGGGTGCCGCGAAGGCGGTGCCGCCGGTCCTCGCGGCGATCGCCGTCGCTCTCGCCTTCGGCACGGTCAACTGGCAGGTTGGTCTGATGGTCGTCGGCTACGGCGTCGCTCAGATGGCCTACAGCCTCGGCCTCAAGCAGATCGTGATCGTCGACGTAATGACCCTCGCCGGGCTCTTCATCCTGCGCGTCGCGGCGGGCGCCAGCGCGGTCGAAGCCCACGCCTCTGAGTGGCTGATCCTCTGCACGGGGATGATCGCGATGTTCCTCGGGTTCACCAAGCGGCGCCAGGAGGCCGTCTCCGAGCTGCACCAGGGAACCTCAAGCCGGCCTGTGCTCGAGCACTACTCGCTGCCCTTCCTCGATCAGATGGTCTCGCTGGTGACCACCGGTACCGTGATCAGCTATGCGATCTACACGGTCAACTCGCCGCTGATCGGCAGCCGGATGATGCTGACGATCCCGCCCGTGATCTACTGCATCTTCCGCTATCTCTATCTGATCTATGACCGCGCCGATGAACGCTCGACCTCGGCGATCGTCGCCGAAGACAACGGCATGATCGCGGGCGGGGCGAGTTTCGTTCTGATCGCCTTTCTGCTGCTCTACGTCTTCAAGTGAGCGATCAGAAGCCCGGTTGCTCGCTCGGTATCGGACCCGCGGTCACATAGAAGCGCGTGCGGCCGATCTCCTCACCGTTGGCCTGCACCACGGCGGCGTGCGGACCGGAGGTGATGAACTCGGCGCTCGTCCCGATCGACATCACCAGACGCTGCTCCTGGCCGGCCGGCATCCCCGGCGGGCGCCCCGCCTCAAACTCTGCCGAGAGGCCCTCGCCGAGCTCGGCGCCATCGGGATCGTGGAGGTTGACCAAGAGCTCGTGGTGGGTGTTCGTCTCATCCCAGCCCACGTCGAGGCCGAGCGCGATGTGGAAGCCCCACTCGTGGGGTAGCTCGGGGAGCCGCAGCACGTTCCAGCCGCCGCCGACCATGTAGAGCTTGCCGTTGACCGACTCGCTGTGGTCGGCCAGCAGCAGGAACCCGACACGCATCAGTCCCCGACCACCGGCAGGTCTGAGAGCAGCTCGGTCCTGTTGCCGCGCTGGAATTGGAGATCGACGGTCTCATTCTTTCGGTAGGTGCCGAAGAGCCCCAGATACATCGCCAGCCAACGTCCGGTCCCGACCTTCTCCTTGACGATCTGACGTCGGAAGACAATCTCGCCGGCGCGCAGGTCATAGTCGGTGTCCTCGAGTTGCTCGACGCCGTTGATGAAGACGACGAAGGGCGGCTCGGCGCCGATCGGCAGCTTCAGGTGTCGCCCGGCCGCATAGCTGCCCTTGGGGATCTCCGCTTCGGCCATCAGGCGAGAGTCTCGCGCACAAGGTCGAACGGGGTTTCGTGAGCGGAGGGGTCGAGCTCCTCGCGCCGGATGGCGCCGCGGAAGGGGACCAGCTCGCCGTCGCCGCGCACGTCGATTCCGGCCGTTGGCTTGTGAAGGAGGCCGGGTCCGCTGATCTGCAGTCGCGCATGGACCTGGTCGTGGGGGCGATAGTCCCTGAACCCCGAGACCCTTCCCACCGGCCCCTCGGCGCGGATCGCCAGTGCCCGCTCGCGCATCGCAACGACCGCCTCCTCGAGATCGTCGAAGGCCTCGTGAGAGACCTCCGAGCCGTGGCGGACGGTCAGCTTCCAGTCGCTCACGTGGGGACGAGAGGAGACCCCTAGGCTCCGCGCCGCGGGCGTTTGGGCCGCCGCGCCGGCGGCCCGGTGATTTTTTCCGGACCCTGGCGATCCTCAACGGCGAGGTATGCGCGCTCCCGGGCTCCCGTGTAGATCTGCCGGGGTCGCGCGATTTTCTGCTCGGGATCGTCTTTCATCTCCATCCACTGCGCGACCCAGCCCGCGGTGCGCGGGATCGCGAAGATAACGGTGAACATGTTGGTCGGGATCTCCAGCGCCTCATAGATGATCCCGGAGTAGAAATCGACGTTTGGGTAGAGCTTTCGCGAGGTGAAGTACTCGTCCCCCAGCGCCCGTTTCTCGAGCTCTCGCGCGATCTCAACCAGCGGGTTGTACTCGGTCGCCTCGAAGACCTCGTCCATGTGCTGCTGGATGATCCGCGCCCGCGGGTCATAGTTCTTATAGACGCGGTGCCCGAAGCCCATCAGTTTCTCCTCGCGAGCCTTCACCCGCTCGAGGAAGTCGGGAATGTTGTCGGGCGTCTCGATCCGCCGCAGCATCCGCAGCACGGCCTCGTTGGCGCCGCCGTGCAGAGGGCCATAGAGCGCCGCGACACCGGCCGCAACGGCCGAGTAGGGATCGACATCGGAGGACCCGACACCGCGGACGGCATTCGTCGAACAGTTCTGTTCGTGGTCGGCGTGGAGGATGAAGAGAACGTCGAGCGCCTTGGAGAGCGCCTCCTTGGGGACGTGCTGGGCTTCCGTTTTTTTGAACATCATCGAGAGGAAGTTCTCGGAGTAGCTGAGGTCGTTGTCCGGGTAGGCATAGGGGAAGCCCATGTTGTGCCTGTAGGAGAAGGCCGCCAGCGTCGGGATCTTGGCGATCAGCCTGATCGCCGCCATGTAGCGCTCTTCGGGGTCGCTGGTCTGCTTGGCGTCGGGGTAGAAGGTCGAGAGGGCGCCGACCCCGGCGAGCAGCATTCCCATCGGATGGGCGTCGTAGCGAAAGCCCTCGAAGAGCTGCTTGAGGTCCTCGTGAACATAGGTGTGGTGGGTGATGTCAAAGACCCAGCGGTCGAGCTGGGGCTTCGTCGGCAGCTCGCCGAAGATCAGCAGGTAGGCGACCTCGAGAAAGGTCGACCGTTCGCAGAGCTGCTCGATCGAGTAGCCCCGGTGTTCGAGGATCCCCGCCTCGCCATCGATGAAGGTGATCGCGGAGCGGCAGGAGGCGGTGTTGGTGAAGGCCGGGTCATAGGACATCAGTCCGAATTCGCTCTCATCGACCTTGATCTGTCGCAGGTCCAGGCCGCGAATCGTTCCGTCGGTGATCGCCAGCTCATAGGTCCTGCCGGTGCGGTTGTCGGTGACGGTCAGCGACTCGGGCCCGGCGGTCGCAACGCCTCCCTGCGCGGCGCTGCTATCGGTGCTCTCGGTGGCCATCACCCCTCCTCGGACTGGTGTCTTGATGAGGTCCCAGTATCGCAGTTCGGGGTTGCCAATCTGTTGCGCGCCGGTGACGGGCGGGCTACTCGGCGGCGGCCGGAAGCGCCTCGAACTGAGTCATCTCGCGCAGCGCCATGAGGCGCTCGTCGATCTCCTCGCGGCTCAGGCGCGAGACCCGCTCGGTGCCGAACTCCTCGACGTTGAAGGAGGCGAGCACTGTGCCATAGCCCATCGCCCGCCGCAGATCGGTCTCCTCGGGCTCGCGTTCGAGGCCGTCGAGGTAGCCGAGGAAGCCGCCGGCGAAGCTGTCGCCGGCGCCGGTCGGGTCGCGAACGTCCTCCAGCGGGAAGCCGGGCAGGGCGAAGAAGCCCTCCTCGGTGAAGAGCGCCGCGCCATACTCGCCCTGCTTGGCCACCACGGCCCGCGGTCCGCGTGCCATCAGGGCCCTCGCCGCGCGCGCCAGGTTCGACTCGCGGGTCAGCTGGCGGATCTCGGCGTCGTTGAGGAACACGCAGTCGACCTCGCCGACAACCGCCAGCAGCGACTCCCTGGTCGTCTCGATCCAGAGGTTCATCGAGTCCAGAGCGCTGAAGCGCGCTCCCCCGCACTGGGTTCGCACCTGCCGCTGGAGCTCGGGCTGGATGTTGGCGAGGAACAGCGTCTCGGCGCTCCTTGAGGCCTCCGATAGCTTCGGCTCGAAGGCGCCGAAGACCCCGAGCTGTGTGTCCTCGGTGTGGGCGACGTTGAGGTCGTACTCATAGTGCCCGCGCCAGAAGAACGAGTGCCCGCCGGGCACCCGCTCGATGTCCTCGGCGAGCACACCGCGTCGCTCCAGCACCGCGAACTCCGCGGCGCCGAAGTCCTCGCCGACGGGCCCGACCGGGCGCACCTCGGTGAAGAAGCTCGCGGCGAGCGCAAAATGGACCGCGGCGCCCCCGAGCATGCGCTCGCGTTCTCCGAAGGGTGTGCGCACGGAGTCAAAGGCGATTGAGCCAACCACGGTCAGCGACATGGCCCGAACAGTATCCGTAGGATCGCCGCCACGCATGAAGGCGATTCAGATCGAGGAGTTCGGCGGGCCCGAGGTGCTGCGCCACGTCGAGTTACCGGACCCCGAACCCTGCGAGGGCGAAGTTCTGGTCGAGGTCGCCCGCTCGGGCGTCAACTTCGCCGACACCCACGCGACCCGCAATGACTACCTTGCCGAGCAGCGGCTGCCCCTGATCCCGGGGGCCGAGATCAGCGGCCGCACGCCCGACGGTCGGCGGGTTGCCGCGATCCTCGCCTCGGGTGGCTATGCCGAGCGAGTTGTGGCGCCGGAGAGCTGGCTCGTGCCGATCCCCGACGGGGTCGATGATGACCGGGCGGCGGCGCTGCTGCTCCAGGGCCTGACGGCGATGGCGCTCCTCGGGCCCCGCTGCGCCGCACTTCTGCCCGGCGAGACCGTGGTCATCGAGGCGGCCGCCGGTGGTACCGGTTCGCTCGCGGTGCAGCTGGCAAAGCGGGCGGGCGCCCGGGTGATCGGCCTTGCCTCAAGCGAGGAGAAGCGCGAGCTGGCCGGGCGCCTCGGGGCGGACGCGACGGTCGACTCCCAGGCCCCCGACCTCGAGGCGGCGATCCGTTCGGCCAACCAGGGCGAACGGGTCGACGCGGTGCTGCATATGAGCGGTGGCGATTCCTTTGACGCCGAGTTCGCGGCTCTGGCGCCGCTCGGTCGCATGGTCATCTTCGGGATCGCCTCGCGCGAGCAGCGCCAGGTCTCAACCGCGGCGCTGCTGCGCGGCTCGAAGGCCGTGATCGGCTTTTGGCTCGCCCACCTGCTCGCCCGTCGGGAGCAGCTCACCCCGATGATCGGCGAGCTGCTTGAGGCTCTCGCCGGGGGGGAACTCGAGCTGAACGTCGGTGGGGTCTACCCCCTCTCTGAGGCGGCGCGCGCCCACCGTGACCTGATCGGGCGCAGCACCACCGGCAAGCTTCTCCTGGACCCGAAGCGATGAAATCTCGGGGGCGTCGCTGATGGGCGGTTTCAGGGAGCTGGGGCTGGCGGCGGAGATCCAGCAGGCGCTCGACGAGCTCGGTTTTGAGGAGCCGACGCCGATTCAGGAGCAGGCGATCCCGGAGCTGCTCGCCGGCCACGACGTGATCGGCCAGGCGCAGACCGGCACCGGCAAGACCGCGGCCTTCGGGTTGCCGCTCCTGCAGTACCTCGATGCCGACAACGAGGAGGTCCAGGCGATCGTCCTCACGCCGACCCGCGAGCTCTGCATCCAGGTCACACAGGCGCTGCGCGCATATGCCGAGCACCTCGATGTCGAGATCGTCGCCGTTTTCGGCGGCGCTCCGATCAAATCCCAGCAGGCGCAGCTGCGGGCGGGGGCCCACGTCGTCGTCGCCACCGTTGGGCGGATGATGGACCTGATGTCGCGCCACTCGCTGGTCCTCACCTCAGCGCGCTACGTCGTTCTCGATGAGGCCGATGAGATGCTTGACCTCGGCTTCATCGAGGACGTCGAGAAGATCCTGCGGATGTGCCCCAGCGGGCGCCAGACGGCGCTCTTCTCAGCGACGATGCCGCCGCCGATCAAGCAGCTGGCCCAGGGCTACATGTATGAGCCAACGACGATCCGGATCACGCCGAAGACGCTGACCGTCGACGCGATCGCCCAGGCCTACGTCGAGGTTCCCCAGAAGGAGAAGGCGAACCGGCTGGTCGAGCTGCTGAAGACCGAGCAGCCCGAGCAGGCGATCATCTTTACGCGCACGAAAATCGGCGCGGCGCGGCTTGAGAAGACCCTCAAGGATCGGGGGCTCGATGTCAAAGCGCTGCACGGGGATATGAGCCAGGGAGCTCGCGACGGGGTGATGATCGCCTTCAAGGACCACCGTGTGCGACTCCTGGTGGCTACCGACATCGCCGCTCGCGGGCTTGACATCGAGCACGTCACCCACGTCATCAACTACGACGTGCCGGCCTCCTCGGAGGTCTATGTGCACCGCATTGGCCGCACCGGTCGGGTTGGGCGCACCGGTCGGGCGATCACCCTCGTGACCCCGGCCCAGCGGGATGAGATAGATCGCATCGAGCGCGACGTCAAGACCTCGATCGGCGAGTGGGAGAGCCCAGAGGACCGCCTCGAGCACGCACCGCGGCCTCGGCGACGGGTGCGGGAGAAGGCCGAGGGGGGGAGCGGCGCTCCCGCCAGCGCCGAGGCAACGAAGCTCTTCGTCAATCGCGGTCAGCGCAGCGGCATCGACGAGGCCGACCTGCGCTGGGCGCTGCGCGAGGGAGCCGTCCTGCCCGAGGAGGCGATCCACGGGGTCCGGGTCCTGCACCGCTTCTCGTTTGTCGAGGTCGACCCCCAGCTGGCCGAGCGGACCGTCGAGTTCCTCGACGGGACAAAGTTGAAGGGCAAGGAAATCCGCCTGGAGATCGCCAAGTCCTGAGAGCGACGCCCGTTTCAGGGGGCAGCTGATCGCCTCGGTGGGAGTGGGTGTTTGGGGCGACGGTCCCCGTACTGGGGCCGGGCCCCGGCCCGCAGGCCCCGATCGTCGATCAGCATCTGACTCGGCGGGCCGGAGGAACTAGCGCGCCGTCAGGCCGGCGATCTCAACGAAGAGCTGCTCGAAGTCGATCGGCTTGGCGACGTAGCCGCTCACGTCGAGCTCGGCGTCACCGGCGTCCTGGTGGGCGCTGACGATCAGCGCCGGGATATCGACACCCTCGGCGCGCAGCTCGCGCAGGGCATCGATCCCGGAAATACGAGGCATCATCGCGTCGATCAGGAGCAGGTCTGGCAGCTCGTCCGCGGCTGCCGCATGGAAGGCGTCCAGCACCTCCTGGCCGTCGGCGGCCGTCTGCACCTCGTGTCCCTCCATCTCCAAGCGCGTGCGCAGGAGCAGCAGGATCGTCTCGGAGTCATCGGCGACCAACAGCCGGGCCATCAGGCTGCCCCCAGGGGGAGGCGCACCCGGAAGGTCGAACCCCGACCCTCGCTCGACTCGGCTTCGATCGCGCCGCCGTGCAGCTCAACCAGCGATTTGGAGATCGCCAGGCCGAGGCCCGTGCCGCCGACCCGCTGGGTCAGGCCGGCGTCGCCCCGGGTGAAGCGCTCGAAGATGTGCTCGAGTTGCTCAGCGGGGATGCCGGGGCCGTCGTCCTTCACGCTGATCACGACTTCGGCATCCCGGCGCCTCGCCGACACCGCAATCGACGCTCGTTCGGGACAGTAGTCATGCGCATTGGTAAGCAGATTCACCAGAACTTGGCGTATTCGATCAGGATCCACAAACAGGGGGGGCAGGCCCTGTTCGATCTCCTGGTTGACCGACTGCCCCGCGGCCTCGGTCTGGCCGCGCATCGTCCGCACCGCGTCCTCGATCAGCCCGGCGGCGTTGGTCGGGGCCGGCTTGATCGTCAGGCGGCCGGCGTCGCTGCGCGCCAGGTCGAGGAGGTCATTGAGCAGGCGCACGAGGTGACGCGTGTTATCGATGATGATCTCGACGGTTTCGGCCTGCTTGGGTGTGAGCCGATCGCGCTCGAGCATCAACAGCTCGGCGAAGCCCTGCACGGAGGTCAACGGGCTGCGCAGCTCGTGCGATGCGGTGAGGACGAACTCGTCTTTGAGTCGGTCCAGCCGGTCCCGCTCCCCGGACTGGCGCTGCAGTTCGTCCGCCATCTCGTTGAACGCGGCGCCGAGCGCGGCCGTCTCCGAGAGCCCGCCGACCCGCACCCGTGCGGCCAGGTCCCCGGAGGCGAGTCGGCCCGAGGCGTCGACCAGCTCCTCCAACGGCCGGCGCATCGAGGCGATCAGGCCGCTGAAAAGTATCGCGGCGCCGGTCAGCCCGGCGATCAGCCCGGCGCCAACCAGCAGCGCCGTCTCGCGGGTCTGACTTTCGATCTCGTCGCGCAGTTCCCGGCGGTGGCTCTGTTCGGCGATGATCTTGGCCCTTGCGGCTGCGGGTTCCTCTCCCTTCGCGAGCCGGTTGCGGGCAGCGATCTCCGCCTGATAGGAGCGCGCCGTCGCGTCCTCGTAGTCCTGGCGCTGCTGCAGGAAGCGGGCAACGCCGATCACCGCGAGGCCGGTGAGCACGGCGAAGGCAATCGCAAAGCCGATGGTGAGCCGGTTGGCCAGAGAAGGGCTGACACGCCCCCTGCGTACTCGTGCATATGCTTGGGCGGCTATGAGCGATGAGGCTACAGGCACCCCGGACGGGATCGACGGCGCCGCCATCGAGGCCTGGTTCGCGGCGAATGTGACCGGCGTCGAGCCACCGCTCTCATATCAGCGGATCTCGGGTGGGCACTCGAATCTCACCTACTGCGTCACCGACTCGGCCGCGGGGCGCTGGGCCTTGCGGCGCCCGCCGCTCGGCAGGCGCCTCGGCTCGGCCCACGATATGTGGCGCGAGCACCGGGTCGTCTCGGCGCTGGCCGACACCCCCGTCCCCGTCGCACCGGTGGTCGGCCTCTGCGAGGACGAGAGCGTCAACGAAGCCCCCTTCTACGTGATGGAGTTCGTCGAGGGGCCGGTCCTGCGCGGACTCGCCGAGGCCGAGCTCTTCCCCGACCGCGCCGAGCGCCGAGCTATCGGGGAGCGGGTCGCGGACACGCTGGTCGAGATCCACGACGTTGATCCCGACGCGGTCGGCCTCGGTGATCTCGGGCGCAAGGAGGACTACGTCGCGCGACAGCTGCATCGTTGGCGGGGACAGTGGGAGAAATCGAAGACCCGCGAGCTGCCGGTTGTCGAGGAGGTCCATGCGCGGCTCGCCGCGCGCATCCCGGAGCAGGGGGCGGCGAGCATCGTCCATGGCGACTACCGACTCGACAACATGATCCTTACCCCCGAGGGTGAGGTCGCGGCGGTCGTCGATTGGGAGCTCTGCACGCTCGGGGACCCGCTCGCCGACGTCGGCCTGCTGATGGTCTACTGGCCCGATTCGGGCGATGAGGCCACCTCGCTGGGGCAGCCCGCGAACCTGGCACCGGGGTTCCCCGGTCGCAAGGAGCTGGCGCGGCGCTACGCGGAGCGCTCCGGCCGCGACCTCTCCGAACTCGACTTCTATGTGGCGCTCGGCTACTGGAAGCTGGCGATCATCCTCGAGGGGGTTTTCGCGCGCTACTCGGCTGGCCAGTACGGCAAGGTTGACCCCGGTGTCGAGCACTTCGCCCGGGTGGTCGAGAACCTGGCCAACGCAGCAAACGCTGCCGCGTCGGGTTGATAGCTTCAGCTGATGCGGTTGACCTACGCCAACGTCGTCTCGACCCTGGCGCTGTTCCTGGTTTTGACCGGGGGCGCCGCCTACGCCGCGCACCGCTTCCTGACGCGCAGAAGCGTCGGCGCCCCACAGCTCAAGGCGGGCGCCGTGACGACGGCGAAAATCAAGGCCAGCGCGGTGACCACCCGCAAGATCAAGCGCATCGCGGTCTCCTCCGAGAAGCTGAAGGAAGGAGCGGTGACGACGGAAAAGCTCGCCAACGGGGCGGTCAACACTGAAAAGATCGACCTCGGCGAGGTCCCCTTCTCGCGGGTCTCGGCCCGGCTGCGGAGCGCCGCCACGCTGGCGCTGCAGACCGAACCCCAGATCTATCCCCTGACCGGTTCGACCTACACGCAGGCAGCCGACGAGCTCGACAGCTTCGCGGGCGAGCTGAAGGTGAGCATCCCCGCCAAATGCAGTGTGCCGCGCGTTATCTCTGCCTACGTGCTGGTCGGCGCGAAGGACCCGACCAAACCGAGCGAAGAAGAAGACAAGATCGTCGCGGCCGGAAGCCTCACCGATCAGGGGCCTGGCGCCCTCAACGCGACGATCGAACTGCAACCCGGCCCGCGCCAGATGCTGTTCGAGCCGGGCGTGCCGACGAGTCGGTCCGTCTCGCTGGTCGCCGCGGCGAAATGCGAAGGAGGCGGCAGCGGAGTCACCGCCGCCTCGGGCGCCGTGGACGTGGTCGCGACCCGCTAGCCGATTCGAAACAGCGGTGGCCTAGATCGGCCGCGGGGCGTGCCTGGAGGTGAGCTCGCCGCTCTCCTCGGCCTCGGCTCGTTTCGCCCAGCGGTTCAGCTCGCGGCGGGCAAGGACCATCTTGTGGACCTCGTCGGGCCCATCCGCGAGGCGCAGCATGCGGCTGAAGCGCCAGAGAGCGGCCAGCGGCGTGTCGTCGGTCATCCCGAGGCTGCCATGAACCTGGATTGCGCGGTCGAGCACATCCATCACCATGTTGGCGGCGATGACCTTGATCGCCGAGATCGCCTGGCGGGCCGCCCGCTTGCCCTCGGTGTCCATCTTCCAGGCCGCATACATCGTCAGCAGGCGGGCTTGGTCGATCTCCATCCGCGAGGCGGCTATCGCCTCCTGGACGAACTGCTTCTCGCCCAGCGGGCCGCCGAATGCGACCCGCTCGTTGGCGCGGCGGCACATCATCTCGAGAGCTCGCTCCGCGGTCCCGATGGCCCGCATGCAGTGGTGGATGCGCCCCGGCCCGAGCCGGTCCTGAGCGACCGCAAAGCCCGTACCCGCTTCGCCGAGCAGGTTGGCGGCCGGGACCCGGCATTCTTCGTATCTGATCTCGCAGTGGCCGGGGCCCCGGTCGTGGCCCATGACCGGGATCGGCCGAACCAGGTTAAAGCCGGGCGTGTCGGTCGGCACGCAGATCATCGAGGCGCGCGCGTAGGGATGGGCGTCGGGGTCGGTGATCACCATCGCGATCGCCAGATCGGCGCCGACGGCGCCGGAGGTGAACCACTTGTGGCCGTCGATCACCCACTCCTCACCGTCGCGCACCGCCCGCGCCCGCAGCAGGGTCGGGTCTGAGCCCGAGACCTCGGGCTCGGTCATCGAAAAGCAGGAGCGGATCTTCCCCTCGAGCAGCGGCTCGAGCCAGCGCTGTCTCTGCTCGTCGGTTCCGTGCTCGGCGAGGATCTCCATGTTGCCGGTGTCGGGCGCCGAGCAGTTGAAGGCCATCGGCGCCGCCGCCGGACTGCGCCCCATCTCCTCGCAGAGCAGCCCGTACTCCCAGTTTGTGAGGCCCGGGCCGTAGCGTTCGTCGGGCATGAATAGGTTCCAGAGCCCCTCGGACCTGGCCCGCTCGCGGATCTCGACGAGGATCGCCGGGTAGGGGACGCCGGCGGCGACCTCGGCGTCGAGCGCCGCCATGATCTCCCGCTCCTGCGGGTAGATCTGCTCATCCATGAAGTCGAGAATCTGCTCGCGCAGGGTCTCCACCTGGGGGCTTGGCTTGAAATCCACCGTGGTTCCTCTCCTCGGGTCCGGTGGTCGGAAAGCTAGCTCAGCGGCGCCGGTAGCGCGTGAAGAGTTCGCCGTCCTCCTCCAGCAGCCAACAGAGCTCCAGCTCGGCGACCCCGGGCAGCTCGCCCTCGAGGATCTGGGGGGCAACGCCGCCCGCCAGCTTCGGGGCAAACGTCAGGAATAGCTCGTCGACCAGTCCCGCCGCCTGCAGCTGACCGTGCAGGCGCGGCCCGCCCTCGTTGAGAAGTGCACGGACCCGGTGCTCGCGCCGCAGATGGCCGAGCGCCGCGGCGAGGTCCACCGAGCCCTCGTGTCGGATCAGCTCCAGCTGCGCCGCGAGCTGCGGCGGCTCGGCCTCTGAGGAGGTGAAGATCACCACCCGACTGCGCTCCTCGGCGAACAGAGGCGCGTCCCAGGGCAGGTCGAGGCGCCCGCTGATGATCACCATCAGCCTCCCACCGGGAAGCGCCCCGTAGCGCTCGGCCCGCATCGTCCCCGCGCCGATCATCACGGCGTCGAATCGCTTCCGCAAACCGACGAGCATCGCGGTGTCAGCCGCTGAGCCGATCGGGCCCGAGACCCCGGAGATCGTCGCGCGGCCGTCGAGGGTCGTGGCGAAGTTCACCGCCACGACCGGGCGCTGTTCGCCGGCGAGGGCGCGCGGCTCATAGGAGCCGAGCTGCTCTTCGACCGTGACCGGGCTGGGGTCGGGGTGCAGGCGCCGCACCCCCTGCAGCCTAGTGGCGTCGCGAGCTCAGCAGTATTCGTGCCAGCCGGCGAACTCGCGGCCCGCGAAATCCTGCAGGGCGCTGACGTCCTCGCCGAAGCGCCCCCGGATCGTCTCGAGGAGCTCCTCGGGGAGCGTCGGCTTCTGAGCCGAGGGCTTCTCGGGATTGTGGACGACCTTCTCGACCATCCAGCGCATCCGCTCGGGCAGCCGATCGAAGTTTCGATCGAAGGAGCGGAATCCGGGCAGCTTTATGAGCTTCTCCATCAGCTGGTATTTGTCGTCCTGCTTGGCACTCGACTTCTCCCACTCGCGGTCGAACTGCTCGGAGGTGAAGCCCTCCTTGACGCCGACGAAGGCGAAGGCCTTGCGCATCGTCGCCTCGCGTTCGGTGTGCAGCTCCTCCTGGGTGATGACCTCGATCTGCTCACGGTCGAAGAGGCCCAGGTAGGGCTGCAGCTGCATCCAGAACTTGGAGCGGTTCATGTACTGGGTCTCGGGCCGCGAGAGGACTTCGACGAGCTCGCCGGTCTCATAGCCCGCGCCGGTGGCGTGCACCCAGTGGGAGAGGATCCGCTTGATTGGGTCGCGGACCATGTAGATCAGCCGCGCGTCGGGGCAGTGCTCGCGGATGCGGGGCGCGACGCCGCCGAAGCGAGGCAGGTTCGTGTAGTGAGGCGAGGACTCGCCACGAACCTCGAAGCGCTCGTCGAAGCGGCTCGCATACCAGTCCAGTCCCAGGTCCCAGTTGAGCTCCTCGACGAAGAAGTTCAGCTCCTTCGGCTTCGACATCTGGATTTCCGGGTGCAGGCCGAGGTAGTGATGGATGCTGGTCGTCCCGCACTTGAGCCCGCCGATGATGATCAGGTTCGGCAGCTGGGCGTGGCGTTTGCGCCGCCGGCGCCAGCGGCTCCGGCGGTCGGCGGTGTAGCGCTCGCGGGCACGGGCGCACATCGCCACGTCGGAAGGGTCAGAGACGGAGGCCTGGGGCAGAGGGTGCGTGTCGGTGTCCGGCACGAGCGTGGCTAGTCTAGCTGTGATGCAGTACGCCGATCTGCAGGACAATTTCGAAGCGTTCTTTGAACGCGCGGCCGAATTCTTCCGGCACCTCTCGGAAATCCACTGGACGACCTTCGGGATCGCGCTGCTCTTCCTGCTGGGGATGCAGCTGGCCCGTGCCTGGGCCTGGCGCAATGTTCTGCGAGCCGCCTACCCCAACACGCGGATCTCCTTCCTACCGCTCTCGGCCGCCTATCTGGCGGGAGCCGGGATCAACGCGGTGGTTCCGGCCCATGCCGGCGACGTCACCAAAGTTTTCCTGGTCAAACGCCAGATCCCGCACTCCTCCTACCCGGCCGTCACCTCCTCCTATTTGGTCCAGACGGTCTTTGACACCTCGGTCGGGATCCTGGTGCTGCTCTACGCGATCACCCAGGGTCTCCTGCCACCACTGCCACGAATCCCTGACCTGCCCGCATTTGAGATCTCCTTCTGGGCCGACCATCCGAAGACGCTCGCGATCACGATTGCGGTGCTGCTGGTGGCGACGGTGCTGGGCATCATCTTCCTTTCCCACCGGGTGCGCCGCTTCTGGGACCGCGTCCGCCAGGGCCTGGTGATCCTCACCGAGCCGCGTCGTTACCTGCGCGAGGTCGCGGCCTGGCAGGGGATCGGCTGGCTCTGTCGCTTCGCTTCGTTCTGGTTCTTTCTAGAAGCCTTCGGGATCGGGGGCTCGGTCGGCAACGTGATGCTGGTGATGAGCGTGCAGGCGATTGCCAATGTGGTCCCCTTCACGCCGGGCGGCGCCGGCGCCCAACAGGCGCTCCTCGCCGCGACCCTGGCGGGGCCCTCGCGGGCGGCCGTGCTCGCCTACTCGGTCGGGACCCAGATCGCGATGGCGGCCTGGTCGGTCGTGCTGGGTTTCGCGGCGATCCTGCTCGTTTTCCGCACCACCGATTGGCGCGGACTGATCAGGCAGGCGCAGGACGAAGCCGACCGCGAAGAGGGTCGCGGCCCGCCCAGTCCCCTTGCGACAGATACGGGCGGAAGCGGATGAAGGCGGATTGGCGGTGGAAGGGGCGGACCCGGTCGCGGCGCACGGCTGCCGGCGGCTGAGCGCCGCGGAGCTGATCGAAGCGGCCGCCACCGAACTTTTCGCCGAGCGTGACTACGTCGGAGCCTCGGTCGATGAGATCGCGGCCCGGTCGGGGGTCAGCCCACCGGTCGTCTACGACCACTTTGACTCAAAGGTCGACCTCTATCGCCGAATCCTCGAGCGTCACTTCGGCGACCTGCGCCGGGTCTGGCGCGAGCACTTCGTCGGCGAGGCGCCGGCGCAAGAGCGTATATCGCGCTCCTTTGATGCCTGGTTCGCCTAAATCGAAGCCCATCCGTTTGCCGGGCGAATGCTGTTCCGAGACACGGTCGGTGACCCGGCGGCCGATGCCGTGCAGGTCGAGGTTGCGGCCGCCAGTCGGGCGGCGATCCTGCCGCTCTTTGTTAGCGAGCGGGGCGGCGAGGCCTTGGCCGCCTCGGGGGAGGCTCTCGAAATGGCCGGGGCGGTGATGCGCGGCGTCCTGCAGGGACTGGCGGTGTGGTGGATCGACCACCCCGAGGTGCCCCGCGAGCGGGTGGGGCTACGGCGATGAACTCCCTTTGGTTGGGCTTCGAGCGGGTCAACGGTGGCGAAGCCTGGCCGCTTGAGGGATAGCCCTCGAGAGTTGGCCGTCTCAGAATGTCCGGTAGTTCTGGATGCTGATGAAGAAGCCATGCCCTGCGGAGTTCATGCAGGTGAGGCCCGAGGTGGCGCTGGCGCAGAGGAACCCCCCGAAGCGGTCGTCGGTCCCATAGGCGAGCTTTGCCGCTTCGGGGTTAAGGGCCGTGTCCCCGGCGCAGACGAAGCTACCGCTGTGATCGGCCTGCCCGATCTGAAGCCCCTGGCCGAAGTCGACCTGATCCGGACAGCCCGGCGGGCGCGGCGGGGGGGACCAGTCGCGCTTACGGATATCGCAGCGGGCGCTGCCGCCGAGCAGCACGCAGCCGATGTTCCCGGAGGGGCTCTGGAAGGCGCTCAGGTGAAGGACCGGGGCCGTTTGTTCCTCGCCGGTCGAGCTCTGCCCGTTCGTTTCGCCCGTCTGGGTGCTCGTTTCGCCCGTCTGCGCGGTCGTCTCGGTCACCGTCTTGTTGATCACGGTCGTCGTGCCGCCGCCACCACAGCTGGCTGCGGCAAGGGTAAGGGCCGCGGTGAGACCGGCAAGCGTCAGCGGGCGGAGCACGGGGGCCAGCCTAGCCGCCGCGCCAACCAGCTGCTGTGCGACCAGCGCCTGCCGGCGAAGTTGCTCGACGCCGAAATCCTCGCTGTGCTCGCGCCGCTGCTGGGCGCCGGGGTGAGGCCGCGGATTGGGCGCTGGGCCGCGAGGAAACGGACGGCTCTCAGCCAGCGTCTGCTTACATGTCGGGCATGGAGGGAAGCCCGTTCAACCTGTTCGGCGATCCGGAGGAGTTCCGGGCCCGGATGGAGGAGCTCTCCGAGCAGATGCAGTCCTCCCAGCGGGTCGCCTGGGCCGACAATGCGATCAGGCTTGCGGTCGAGATGACCGTTGCCTCGATCGGGCGTCTCGAGCTGACCGGCAGCAGCGATGAACAGGCGATGCAGGTGCGTGACGCGATCCGTGTTCTCTTCCCCGAGGCCGTGACCCTGGTGCGCGAGGCACGCGAAGGCCTCGGCTCCTGAGGGCTCGGGACTCGGAGCTCAGAGGAGTTCGAGTCGCACCCGCAGGGCCCCGCCCCGTCGAAAGGCGGCGCCCAGCAGCTCCAGCGGCAGCGCGATCACCAGCGCGGGGATCGCGACGAGCACGCTGATCAGCGCGTCGAGGCGACGCTGCCAGCGGCGGCTGGCGGGAACCGAGCGGGCGAAACCGCCGAGCGTTGCGAGCGCCACGTTGCGGCCAAATGTGACCGAGTTGAGGACTGTCTGCCAGGTCGCGGCGATCCCGGCTCGCGGCGCCCAGCGAACCGAGCTCACCACTTGGTCACGGTTGGCCACCAATCGGCGTACGGCCTCGGCCGTATAGAGGTAGCGAGCGCCGGGCTGAAGCCCCGCCCAGCCGGCGCCGCCGAGCCAGGCGCCGAAGCCCCGGCGGTTGGCGATCAGCACCTCGCTGCTCTCGGTGAGCCGGTCGAGGTCGCGCAGCGCCTCGGCCGCGGAGCCAGGATCGCCGATGACCCCGAGGCCGCAGCTCTCACAGACGCGGACCGTGCCAGCCAACCCGGCACGGGAGGCGATCTGCCCGAACAGTGGCTCGCCGCAGGCGGGGCAGGGAGGGTTCTCTGGGCCTGCTCCCGCCTCCAGGGGGACCACCGGGGTGTGCTGTCGCTGGGCCACGCATGTAGCGTACGCGCCGTGCAGCTGCGCGAGATCATGACCGCCGGGGTGATCACCTGCCCGCCCGAGGCCGGAGTCGCTTCGATCGCCCGGCTGATGCGCGATCGGCGCGTTGGCTCGGTCGTGGTCGTCGACCGCGGCGAGGCGCCGCTGGCGATGATCACCGACCGGGACCTGGCGGTGCGGGTGCTCGCCGAGGATCTCGAGCCCGACTCAGCGGTTGGCGAGCACGCCTCGCGGCCCCTGGTCTGCGGTGAGCCGGAGATGGAGCTCGACGAGGCGGCGGCGCTGATGGTCCAGCATCGGGTGCGGCGCCTGCCGGTGGTCGAGGCCGGACGCCTCGTCGGGATCGTGACGCTCGATGACATTGCGGTGCGGACCGGGAACCTGGAGATCGCCCAGCGGATGACCGCCGAGGTGATCGAGGGGGCGCTACCGCAGTTCTACTTCCACGAGAGGGGTTGAGGAATGGGCAAGGAGGCGACGCTGGCTTGGGAGGGTCGCTGGGCGCGGCCGGTCGGTCTGGCGACGCTGGGCGCCGTCGCCCTGCTGATCGGCTCGGTGGTCGTGATCGCCTCGCTCGGTGGCGGAAGCGAAGCGGAAAGCCTGCGCTCGGTGCACGAACACAGTTCCTCGGTGGCCCTCTCGGGCGCTCTTCAGGCGGCGGCCTTTGTCCTCTTCGTGGCGCCGCTCGTCTACCTCTTCAAGGCAGCCTCGGCGCGGGCCCCGCAGATGCGCACCCAGTTTCTCGGCCTGGTGATCGCCGCCCCGATCTTCCTCTGCGTCGCCTCGCTGCTGAACGTATCGGCGGCGGATGAAGCCGCTACGAACTTCGTAGCCGGAAAGGCAACGACGAGCCTCAGCGTCAAAGAAGCGACCCGGGAATGTGAAAAGGAACGCCAGGAAAACGCCTCCTCGTTTAATTCCGAATACGGCAGTGGCGCCGAACTCGAATCGGCCGCCCGGACACCACTGGGACGCTGCGCCCAGGGCAAGCGAGAAAACGACAAGGCGAAGAACGCGATCACCGGCGCCTCGACCCGTTCGGTAGCCGAAGCACTCCACATCGGCGGACTGCTGGCCTTCGCGTTCGCGCTCGTCTACGGCTGCCTGTATGGGATGCGCGTCGGACTGCTGTCCCGCTTCTGGGGATCGTTGGGGATCGCTCTCGGGGTTGCCGCCGCGCTTGGCCTGTTCCAGTTCAGCCTGATCTGGTTCATCTACTTCGGCCTGCTGACGATTGGCTGGCTGCCAAAAGGCCGACCGCCGGCCTGGGCTGCGGGGGAAGCGATTCCCTGGCCGACACCAGGGCAGGCGGCGGCCCGGCAGCTGGAGGGTGCGCAGAAAGCCGAGCAGCCGCAGGGGATCCCCGAACCGCAGATCCCGCCGCAGGAGCCGGCCCCCGCGGGCGGCGAGAACCAGGGTGAGGACTCGCAGGACCCGGGCGGCTCGGTGGAGCGACCCCGCAAGCGCAAGCACCGCGACGCCGGCGAGTCCGGGGAAGGCTGAGGGGGCTCAGCCGAGCGGGTTGAGCCCGGGAGGCGCCTCGGTTCCGCTGGCCTGGGCACGCTTGCGCTGGGTGCGGATCTCGCTGAGGATCCGCTCGAGACGCGGCTCGAGAGAGGCGTCGACATGGCTCATCGTCGCCGCGATCGCGGGATGGATCGAGGCGATCCGCTCGTGCATCGCCTGGGCCACGGCGCGATAGGTGGGGTGGCCCTCGCGGCCGGAGCGCAGCTCGATCAGGTGCATCGCCTCACGGGCGTTGAGATCCAGCATGTAGCGGATGCGGTAGGCGAGACAGAGCGCGTAGGAGGCCTCTGGGCGGCCCTCGGCCGCAAGGCGCTCGAACTCCGCCCGGGAGATCTCCAGGGCCCGCTCGAACTCTCCGGCGAGGCCCGCTTCGGCGATCTCGCCGGGGACGCCGGCGCCGAGGTCGGGTCCGAGCGGCTGCCACTGGCAGGTCAACATGCGGTGCCGTTGCAGGTCACGGAAGGCGCCGTAGTCGGAGACGATCTCGAAGCGGTAGCGCAGCGCCTCGAAGCCGCGACCGGGCCGGTGGCGACGGTTGTCCCGCTCGCCGACCAGCGCCGCCAGCAATTCGGCGCGCTCCTCGCGGTCAAGGACGTCGATCCGGGCCAGGACCTCGGTCTCCGGCACCCGCGCGGACTCGAACAGGCAGGCTGCTAGCAGCGTCTCTTCGGTGCCGTCGACGTGGATCAGCTCGACCGAAGGGCCCTCGTCGCCCTCGCCCCGACGGTCGAGGCCGAGCCGGGCGACCCAGCTCTCGGTCGCCTCACGGCGACGCTCGAGGTAGGAGATCCACTCGCCGCCGCGGTCCGGGCGTTGGACCCTGGAAACGAAGCTCGGCATCACCTGCTGCAGCTCGCCGAGGATCATCTCGCCGTAGGCGCGCGCCTCCGGAAGGGGGGATGCGATCAGGCGCATGATCAGCTGCTCGTAAGCCTGTCCCGAGGCGTAGATGCCGACGTGGCTCAGGGTCGCCGCGGGCAGCAGTCCGCGCAGCAGATCGAGCGCCTTGGCCCGGATCGAACGTTGCCAGGGCCCCTGCGGTTCGCTCTCGCCGCGCGGCCAGCGCTCCGCCGCCCAGGCTTCGACCTGCTCGAGCCCGCGCGAGTAGATCGCAAACAGTTCATCCATCGCGGCCGCGAACTGGGGGCCGAGGCGCTCCTCGCGGTAGTAGCGGTAGCCCTCGCCGCCATCGATCGGCCGGTCATAGGGGATGTAGCGGGTCGACTGCTCGAGGTAGGCGGCGAGGCGCCCCCGCTGCAGGAGCTTGGTGAGGATGTTGGAGACCCACTCGCAGGCCACGTGGGCACCACCAACCTGGGCGATCGAGTCATCGCCGTAGCCGAGGAAGACGCGCTCATACAGGCGCGCGGCGCGCTCTCCCTCTGACTCATCGAAGGGCCGGCCGCCTTGCGGTGCGTCGGCCGCGAACTCCTCCAAATAGAGCCGCCGGACCGTCCCCGAATACCTCGAATAGCGGGCAAAAAGGGCCCCCTTGACGGTCTCCGGCAGGTTGACGAGGGCGAAGACGGGGCGCTCGAGGTTGGTGAAGTGGGGGGCGAGGAGCGCCCGCTCCTCGGGGGTGAAGGACTCGACCGGGTAGCGCACCGCCGCATCCTAGCCGGGTCTCCGGCGCGCCTCTCCGGCTGAAATCCATACTGGGGCCGAGTGGCGAGCTGGCCGGTGCTCAAGTTGGCACGCTACGGTGGCGCGGCCATCAGCTCGACGAGGTGGCCGCCGGGGGCGGTGGCTTTGGCGCGCGCGGCGCCCCAGTGTTCCTGGCGGCGGAGAACCTCGATGCCCGCCTCGCGAAGGCGGACGAGGACCTGCTCGAAGTCCTCGGTGAGGAGCGCGATGTGGCCCCGGGGTGGCACCGTCGGTGAGTCCGTCTGCATCAGATGGATCTGGGTAGCGCCCCGCTCGAGCCAGGTGAACTCTGCCAGGGACTCGGGCGGCGCGACGCGCTCGAAACCGAGCAGCTCCCAGAATTCGACCGAGGGCTCGACGTCCTGCGGGCGAATCTCGATGGCGACGTGCTGGATCATGTCTTCAGTCTGGCGCAGCCTCACCGAGGGCGCGAGCGCCCGGGAGACCGGCGAGTCAGAACAGGAGCGCTCCGGCCAGCGAGGCGAGGACAACAATCGCGGTCGACCAGGTGACCGCCTCGGCGGTGATCTCCATGTCGAGGCCGTAGGCGTGTGCGACGACCATCGAGTTGATCCCCGAGGGCATCGCCGAGAGCAGGCGGTAGGAAGCGGGCAGCTCGATCAGCGGCGCCGCCAAGGCGGTCAAGAGAGCCGGCATCACCAGCAGTCGCGAGGCCAGCGAGAGCGCCACCGGGCGGCTCAGCGGCGGCGGCATCGGCAGCTCGCCGTGCTTGGCGTTCTCGGCCAGCGTCGCACCCACGGCGAAGAAGCCGAGCGGAAGGATCGCGATGACCAGCGCCTGGGAGAGATCGACAAGAAGGTGTGGAGCGAGGGCCGCGGGGGCGAGCAGGCCGGCGACCGCCGCGTATAGCGGTGGGTTGCGGGTGAGAAAGGCGCGCAGCCGCTGGCGCGGCGATTCCCCGGCCTCGGTGCCGAAGGCGGCGCCGATCGCGAAGGCGCCGAGCAGCAGGCTGGGGCCGGTGACGAGGACGTCGTAGAGGACCGCCGTGGAGAGCTGGTCTCGGCCCAGCAACGCCACCGTCAGCGGGTACCCGAGGTAGCCGGTGTTGACGCTCAGCACCGTGCAGATCACCGCGCCGGTCTGCGGTGGCGCCAGCCGCAGGATGCGGGTCGCAACAAACCAGGCAAAGAGCGAGGCGAGCGCCGCGGCGAGCAGCGCCAACACCAGCCCGATGCCGTGCGCGAGGTCGACGTGCGCCGCCGCGAGGTTGAAGAAGATCACCGGCGGCAGCAGCGCGTAGAGCATCAGGACGAGGATCCGCCGCGCCGCCATCGCCGCCGCCTGTGGCCGCCGGCGCTCTGCCCAGACCCCGGCGCCGGCCCCGGCGAGGATCGCCAGCGTTGTCAGGAGGACCTCCATCGTCACCGGACCCTTTCAGGTTCCGCTGAATCTTCGGCCGGGCTGCGTCGAGATCGGCTCCAAGCCTCGCCCGGCGCCGATCTCGACGCAAACGGGGCGATTCGGATGCGGATCGTGAGGCCGGTTCCGCGCCCCAGGGACGAGGGCGCCGAAAAGTCGTTAATCCGGCGGAATTTTGGGTGCCCTGCGAGGACACGGCGCAGCGGGGCTCCCTCTACATTGGCCGCGCCGGAGCCGCGATGTCACTCCCCCGCGCGTCTACGCATCTATGCGTACAGAGCCTCGATCTCGATCTCGTATTTGCGCTCGATCGGGCGCCGCTTCAGCTTCAGCGTCGGCGTCAGCTCCTCGCCGCCGGGGGCCCACTCGCCGGGGATCACCGTGTAGCGCTTGATCTGCTCGACGCGGGAGAGGCGCTCGTTGGCCGCGGCGACGGCGGCGGCCACCTCCTCGGCAATCGCCTCGTCCCCAGAATCGGCGCCGCGCGCGGCGAGCGTCTCCTGGTCGAGGGTCAGCAGGGCCACGTTGTAGGGACGTCGGTCGCCGATCGCGACTGCCTGGGCGATCAGCGAGGAGGCGGCCTTGATTTTCGCCTCGATGTTGGCTGGCGACATGTTCTTGCCGGCGGCGTTGATGATCAGCTCCTTCTTGCGGTCGACGATTCTCAGGTACCCCTGCTCGTCGAATTCGCCGACGTCGCCGGTCAGCAGCCAGCCATCCTCGGTGAGGGCCTCGGCCGTTTTCTCGGGCATGTTGCGGTAGCCGATCATCACCTGAGGGCCGCGGACCATGATCTCTCCGTCCTCGGCGAGCTTCACCTCGGTTCCTGGGATCGGCGGACCGACGGTCCCCGGTCGCACCCTGCCCGGCGGGTTGAGCGTCGCCATAGCGCTCGTCTCCGACATCCCCCAGGTCTCGCAGATCTCGATCCCGATCGCGAGGAAGAACTCAAGCACCTCCGGGGGGGTCGGCGCCGCACCTACCAGAAACGATTCGACCTCGTCGAGGCCGAGCAGGGAGCGGATCCTCGAGAAGACCCGCTCGTCGGCTTCCTCCCATTCGGCCTGCAGCTCCGCCGGAATTCCATCCCGGCCGCCCTGCCTGTAGGAGGCGACCCAGCGCCGGCCGATATCCATCGCCGACTGCGTCGCCTCCCGTTTGGCAGCGTCCTGCTCGGCGGCCATCGCCGTCTCCAGCGCCGCCTTAAGTTTCTCCCAGATCCGCGGGACTCCGCCCCAGGCCGTCGGCCTCACGGCGATCGAGTAGGCGACCATCTCGCGCGGGTCCGGACAGCAGTGCACGCAGGTGCCAAACAGCATCTGCCCGTAGTGGATGGCCCAGCGGTCGGCGATGTGGGCGCTTGGCAAAAAGGAGATGCTGCGGCCCCCCGCGTTGACCGAGCGCACGGCCTCACACGCGTTCCAGACGCCGAGCAGGTTGGCGTGGGTCAGCTGCACCCCCTTCGGCGGCCCGGTCGTGCCGGAGGTGTAGATCAGGCAGAGCACGTCGTCGGGCTCGACCGCGCGCCAGGCGGCCTCGAAGTCGAAGTCCGCGGCGCCCATCGCCTCCAGCTCTGCGACCGAGATCGTCCCCTCGGGAGCCTCACCGTCGATGAGGACGATGTGCTCGAGCGTCTCGACCCGCTCCCTCGCCTCCAGGACACGCTCGAGGAAGGCCCGCTCGGTGACCAGGACCCGGCTCGCGGCGTCGGAGACGACGTACTCGATCTGCTCGGGCGAGGACGTGTTGTAGACGGAGAAGCAGGTGGCGCCGAGGTGCATCGCGGCCGTGTCGGTGAGCTGCAGAGCCGGGCGATTTACGAGCATGAAGCCGACGGTGTCGCCGCGCCCGACACCGAGCGCCGCGAGCCCCGCCGCGCGGCGCCTGACCGTCTCGTCGTACTCGGCGAAGCTCGCCTCGTAATCGCTGTCCTTGAGGCGCAGCGCCGGCTCGCCGGCTCGCTCTGCGGCCGTGATCTGAAATGCCTCACACATCGTCGCCGCGCTCAGCGCCGACGGCCGAGTGGCGGCTGGTGCGGGGGAGGCTTCGGCGGGCTCCACACCGTGACCTTACTGCCGCTCGCTGCCAATCTCACGGTGGGCGCCCGATCGGAGCGAGGATCGGTTATCGAGCGCCGGTGGGTCCGCCGCTAAAAGAGCGATGCCCCGGCGTGTTCGGCGAACCGGACCAGGGGCTCGGGAATGACGCCGAAGAAGACGACGCCTGCGGCCGCGATCAGCGCCGGGAGGGCCAGATATGCGCGGCGCCCGGCCCGCGGGTCGATCGGATCCGCCTCGGGGGAGGCGCCGGCGATTGCCGCCGCCCCAGCGCCCTCGCCCACGGCCGTGACGCCTTCGGGGCGCATCCACATGGCCGCGACCACGCGCAGGTAGTAGGCGAGCGAGATCATCGTCCCGACGGCGATGAAGACCGCCAGCCAGGTGTAGTTGCCTTCGACCAGCGCCTCGATCAGGTAGAGCTTGCCGATGAAGCCCGCGGTCGCCGGCAGGCCGGCGAGACCGAGCATCGAGATCGTCAGCGGCCAGGCGAGCAGCGGGCGTTCGCGCCCCAGTCCCTGAACCGAACGAATCTCATCGCCGTAGGGTGTTTCGCGCTCACGGGCGACGATTACCGCGAAGGCCGCCAGGTTCATGAACGCGTAGGCCGCCAGGTAGAAGACCAGCGCGTTCACCCCCGCTTCGCTGGCGACCACGAGCCCGCCGAGGATGTAGCCGGCCTGGGCGATCCCCGAGTAACCGAGGAGCCGCTTCAACGAGCTCTGGCCGAGGGCGCCGACATTGCCGGTGATGATCGAGACCGCGGCGAGGACGGCGAGTGCCGGCTGCCAGTCGCTCGACTGGCCCGCCAGCGCGACGTCGAAAAAGCGCACGAACACGGCGAAGGCCGCCGCCTTGGTCGCCACCGCCATGAACGAGGTGATCGGCGTCGGCGCGCCCTGGTAGACGTCCGGGGTCCACTGGTGAAAGGGCGCGAGGGAGACCTTGAAGGCAAGGCCCACCCCGGCCATCGCGATCCCGAGGAGGACCAGCGGGTCATGCAGGAGCCCGGCCTTGGCGATTCCCTCGGCGATCCCGGCGAAATCGGTTGAGCCGGAGCCGCCGTAGATGAACGCCATCCCGTAGAGCAGGGTCGCCGAGCCGAGCGAGCCGACGATCAGGTACTTGAGCCCCGACTCGAGTGAGCCCTCGCGCCTGATGTCGGTCGCGCAGAGGATGTAGAGCGGGATCGAGAGGGTCTCGATCGCGACGAAGAAGGTGACCAGATTCTGCGCTTGGGTGAGCAGCACCATGCCGAGCACCGAGCCGAGCAGCAGGGCGTGGTACTCGCCGGTGCCGGCCTGCTCGACGGCGGGCTCGCCGATCGAGAGGAGGACCGTGAAGAGCGCCATCCCGACCGCGATCAGCGAGATCGCGATCGCCAAATCGTCGAGCCGCAGGGAGCCGGCGAGGAGGCTGGTCGGCTCATCCCAGCGGCCGATCAGCAGCCCGGCCGCGGCGGCGAGGATGACGAAGGTGAGCGGCGCGACAGCTTCCCTCAGGGGCCGGAAGACACCCATCAGCAGGATGACGCAGACCCCGGCGGTCAGCGCGATCAGCGGCGACAGGGCGCCGTAGTCGATATGGGGTGCGTTGAAGGCGGCGATCACCGACCACCTCCGGAGTACTCGGCGAGCTTCGCTTCGTGGCCGCCCCCGCCGGACACGCCTTCGGTTGAGGCGCCGAGTTCGATCGGACCTTCAGATTCATACTGGCGCGTCTTTTCGTCGTTCGGACCCCGCAGCTCTCGATCCCGGGCGTCGTTGCCACCGGGGCATCCGTCCCTGGCGGTCCCGCTCCCAAAGCTCGTGCTGGTTACGCTGACCGGCCCGCAGACATCGGAGATCGTTCCCTGCACGGAGCGATCGCTGCGCTTCAAGATCAGCTGCGGGTAGAGAGCCAGCCCGAGGATGCAGAGCACAAGTGGCGCCAGCACGACGCCGTCCTTCAGCGAGATCTCGCGCGAGAGGATTCCGTCGGGTTTGCGGTTGTGCATGGTTCGCTGGTAGAGGCGCAGGGCGTAGTAGGCCGACATCGCGACGCCGCTGATCGCGACCAGGGCGAAGACGATCTTCGCGTTGAAGAGGCCGTTGAGGATGTAGAACTCGCCGATGAAGTTGGCCGACCCGGGCATCGCCAGGGTCGCCAGGGTGACGATCAGGAAGAGCGCCGCGAGGACCGGGGCCTTCATCGCCATGCCGCCCATCTCCCGCAGGTCCTCGGTCCCGGAGCGCTCGGCCATGATCGCGACGATCACGAAGAGCGGCGCGACCACCAGGCCGTGGTTGACCATCTGCAGGATCGCCCCGTCGGAGCCGTCGGCGCGCAGGGCGAAGATCCCGGCGGTGATGAAGCCGAGCTGGGCGACCGAGGAGTAGCCGGCGATCAGCCGCACGTTGGTCTGCGTGAAGGCCATCACCGAGCCGTAGAGGATCGAGGCCAGGGCAATCAACAGAATTACCGTCTGGAACTGAATGGTCGCTGCCGGAAAGAGCGGCAGCACGATGCGCAGGAAGCCGTAGGCGCCGACCTTGGCGAGCACCCCGGAGAAGACCGCCAGGGCCGGCAGCGGCGCCGCCCGGTAGGCGTCCGGCATCCAGCCGTGGAGCAGGAAGGCCGGCATCTTCACCAAGAAAGCGGCGGCGAAGAACCAGAAGATCCAGCGCTGGCTGCCGTCGCTCAGCGGGTGCTTGGAGAGTTCGGCGATCGAGAAGCTGAGGTGGTGGGCGCCGTTGGAGGCGGAGATGACCGCCGTGGCGATCGCCGCGACGAGCATCAGCAGCGAGCCGATCAACGTGTAGACGATCATCTTCAGGGTCGCCGCGGCCGCCGTCGGCCCGTCCTCCCGATCGGTGCCCCAGGCGCCGAAGAGGAAGTAGAACGGGATCAGCATCAGGTCGAAGAAGAGGACGAAGAGCAGCAGGTCCTGGGCGAGGAAGGAGCCCAGGGTCGCGGTCTCGCCGAGCAGCATCATCAGGAAGAAGAGCTGGGGCCGTCGCTGCTCGCGGAAGGCGGCAAAGGCGGTCGCGGCGCTCCACAGCACCGTGGTCAGCACGATCAGGAAGACGTTGAGTCCGTCGATCCCGAGGCTGTAGCTGACCCCGAGGCCGGAGATCCAACTGACGTCGACGGTGTCCTGCAGGCCGCTGGCGCCGGAGTTAAAGCCGGCCAGCAGCGAGATCGCGATCGCCAGGGTGGCGAGGGCGCCGAGCGTCGCCCACCAGCCCGTCCAGCGCTTGGGCAGCGCCAGGCCGACGAGGCCGAATGCCAGGGGTGTCCAGAGAAGGAAGTTGCTCATCCTCGCACCGCGCTCATGAGCTGGTGATCAGGAAGTAGAGGGCAAGCGCGGCGAAGCCGAAGATCAGCAGCAGCGCGTAGCTGCGCACGAAGCCGTTCTGCATGGCCCGCACGAAGCCGCCGGAGTCCCCGACCGCCTCGCGCGTGCCGTTGACGAGGCCGCCGACGACGAAGCGCTCGAAGGTGTCGTTGGCGAAGCGCCCGATCGCGAGGGCGGGTCGCACGACCAGCACGTCGATCGCCTCGTCGAAGTACCACTTCTTGACGAGGAAGGTGTGGAGCGGACCGAAGCGGCGGATCAGCGCCGCCGGCGTCTCGGGTCGCGCGACGTAGAGCCAGTAGGCGATCCCGATCCCAAGCAGCGAGATCGCCGCGCCGATTGCCAGGCCCGCCCAGCTGGCGCCGACCGAGGGCTCAATCGCGGCCAGCGGCGAGTCGGCGAAGACCGGGCGCAGGAAGTTGGTGATCGTCGCGTCGACCCCCGGCACCTGGACGAAGCCGGCGAAGAGGGCGAGAAAGGCCAGCACCCCCATCGCGATCTTCATCGGCGGCGACTGCTCGGCGATGTGGTGATCGGCGCCGGGGAAGCCGACCTCGGTGTCCTCCTCCTCGCCGGTCGCCGGGTTGAACGGGCGCTCGTGGGCGAGGTGTCCGGTGTCGATCAGCTCCTGCGCCTCCTTGCAGGGCCTGCCGGGGAGGACGCGGAAGACGAGCCGGAAGGTGTAGATCGCGGTCAGCAGCGCCCCGAAGTAGCCGAGCACGGTGAAGATCAGGTACATCCCCCCGCGCGCTGTCGCGTAGGCGAGGATCTCGTCCTTGGAGAAGAAGCCCGAGGTGCCGGGGAAGGCGGCGAGGGCGAGGGCGCCGCAGAGCATCGTCGCCGAGGTGAAGCGCATCGCCTTGCCGAAGCCGCTCATCCTGTCGATGTTCTGCTCGTTGGCCATCGCGGCGATGATCGAGCCGGCCGCCATGAAGAGCAGCGCCTTGAAGAAGGCGTGCGTCATCAGGTGGAACATCCCGGCCGAGTAGGCGCCGATCGAGACGCCGACCACCATGTAGCCGATCTGGCTCATCGTCGAGTAGGCGATCGCCCGCTTCAGGTCGGTCATCACCAGCGCGATCGAGCCGGCGACGAGCAGCGTCGCCAGCCCGACGAAGGCGGCGATGTCGGCGGCGGTCGGAGCGAGGACGAAGAGGATGTGAGTACGGGCGATCAGGTAGACGCCGGCGGTGACCATCGTCGCGGCGTGGATCAGCGAGGAGACCGGGGTCGGGCCCTCCATCGCGTCGGGCAGCCAGGTGTGAAGCGGCAGCTGCGCCGACTTGGCGAAGGCGCCGACGAGCAGCAGCAGGCAGATCGCGGTCACCGACCACTGGTTGGTGTGGAAGACGTGCGGCGCCTGGGCGAACACCGTTCCGTATTCGAAGCTGCCGACTTCGCGGAAGATCAGGAGGGCGGCGAGGACCAGGCCGATGTCGCCGATGACATTGATCACGAAGGCCTTCATCCCCGCCCGCGTCGCCGTCGTGCGCCGGTACCAGTAGCTGATCAGCGCGTAGGAGGCGAAGCCGACGAAGGCCCAGCCAACGATCAGCAGCACGAAGTTGCCGGCGAGGACCAGCAGCAGCATCGAGAAGACGAAGAAGTTGAGGTAGCTGAAGAAGCGGTGGTAGCCCTCATCGGACTGCATGTAGCCGTAGGAGTAGAGATGGATCAGGGTCGAGACCCCGGTGACGACCAGGACCATGAAGACCGAGAGCGGATCGACAAAGATCCCGAGCTTGATCTGCAGCCCGGCGACGCTCGCGTATTCCCACAGCGAGGAGACGTGGTGGCGGGCTTCGGGCGACTCGCCCAGGAGGCTGATCAGGGTGGCGAGGCCGCAGGCGAAGGCGAGGGCGATTGCCGCGGTGCCGATCCTCCCGGCGACCCGCGCCGGCAGTACCCGGAAGCCCAGCGCGATGGCGATCGAGCCGAGCAGCGGGAAGAGCAGGACAAGCCAGGCCCAGGCGGTGGCGCTCATCCCCTGAGCTCCCGCAGCTCGTCGACGTCGAGCGGCAGCCGGCGGCGGAAGATCGCGACGATCAGGCCGAGGCCGACGACGACCTCGCAGGCGGCGACGACCATCACGACGATCGCGAAGATCTGCCCCTGCTGATTGCCGACCATGCGGCTGAAGGCGACCAGTGCCAGGTTGCCGGCGTTCAGCATCAGCTCCAGACACAGGAGGATCACCACCGGGCTACGGCGGATCAGGATCCCCACGGCGCCGACGGCGAACAGCAGAGCCGACAGAACCACGTACCAGTCGATGCTCATGCGGGACCTCCAGAGGGAGCCACCGGAACCCCCCCTTCACTTGGCGATCGGCCTGCGGAGGACCGGCCATCGGTGGGCGCGGGTCGGGCTGCCTCAGCCGAACGTTCGGAGGGGGCAGCGCCATCGTCCGTCGAGGCGCGGCGTCCGGCAAGCACAACGGCGCCGACGGCCGCAAGCAGCAAGAGGATCGAGGACGCCTCGAATGGGAGGAGGAACTTTTCCAGTAGGAGGTGGCCGATCTGGGCCGGGTCGCCGAAGCCGGCCTTGACGCCGGGGCCGTCGCTGCCCAGCACCTTCAGCGAGGAGCTGAGGAGGGCGATCGAGAGCTCGACGAAGACCGCGATCCCGAGCAGCGGCGCCAGGAAGCGCTGGCCGGGGATCGGCTCCCAGGCTGACTCGGTCGAGCCGCCCACGTAGGCGACAACGAAGACGTAGAGGACCATCACGGCCCCCGCGTAGACGACGACCTGGGCCGCGGCCACGAAGGCCGCGGTGAGCAGCAGGAAGAGAACGGCGAGCGAGAAGAGGTGGACGATCAGCGCCAGCACCCCGTAGAAGGGGTTGCGAACCGCGACGACGCCGATCGCACCACCGAGGGCGCCAATCGCGGCGAGGAAGAAAAGGACGGCTTCCATCGTCGCTACTCGCCCTCGCTTTTCAGCGGCGTGCGCTCGATCGGCTCGGCCAGCAGCATCTCCTTGGTGAAGATCAGGTCCTCGCGGCTGTAGTCAGCCATCTCGTAGTCATGACCCATCGTGATCGCGTCGAAGGGGCATGCGATCTCGCAATAGCCGCAGAAGATGCAGCGCGAGAGGTTGATCTCATAGACGGCCGCATAACGCTCGCCGGCCGAGACGCGTTCTCCGGGAATGTTCTCCGCGGCGACGACGCGAATGCAGTCGGCCGGGCAGGCGGCGGCGCAGAGCGAGCAGCCGACGCATTTCTCCAGGCCGGTGTCCTCGAAGCGGTGCAACTTGTGGCGGCCGCGGAAACGCGGGTAAACCGGCGTCTTCTCCTCGGGGTACTGGATCGTCATCGGACCCTCGATGAGGCGCGACATGGTTGTCTTCAGGCCGCGCAGGGTCTCGCCGAAGGCACGGTAGGCGCCGCCGGCTCCGCCCGGATCGGGGCCGCGCTGGACCTCGACCACGTCCTCGTCACCGAGGTAGGGGAATTCAGACATCTGCCAGCCCCCATGGCGGGTTCTGCGCCGCTGCGGTGCGAGAAGTGCCCCGCATCAGGTCGTGGTCACCAGGATCGCCGTTACCAGCACGTTCAGGGTCGCCAGCGGTAGCAAAACCTTCCAGCCGAAGCTCATCAGCTGGTCGTATCGCAGTCGCGGCAGCGTCGCCCGGACCCAGATGAAGACGAAAACCAGCGCGAAGATCTTCAGCAGCATCCAGATCGGGTCGAGGAAGCCGGGGCCGGGACCTCGCCAGCCGCCGAGAAACATCGCCGTGGCGACGCCGCAGACGACGATGATCTCTATGTATTCGACCATCAGGAAGCTGCCGAAGCGCATCCCGCCGTACTCGGTCATGAATCCCTGCACGAGTTCGGCGTCGGCCTCGGGCATGTCGAACGGGGTGCGGTTCGTCTCGGCAAAGCCGGCCAGCATGAAGATCAGGAATCCGATCAGCTGCGGGACTACGAACCAGATCCTGTTCTGGGCTTCGACGATCGCGACCAGCGAGAGGGAGCCGCTCATCATGATCACCCCCAGCAGGGCCAACCCCATTGAGACCTCGTAGGAGATCAGTTGGGCGGCCCCCCGCATCGCCCCCAGCAGGCTGTATTTGGAGCCCGAGGACCAGCCGCCCAGCAGCAGGCCGTAGAAGGCGATCGAACCGACGGCGAAGAAATAGAGGATCCCGATCGGGACGTCGATCCCGTAGAGGCCGACGCCGTCCTGGACGTTGCCCCAGGGGATGATCGCCAGCGCCAGGATCCCCGAAACAACCGGCAGCAGCGGCCCGGCGACGTAGAGCATCGGAATCGCATTCGCAGGGCGAAACCCCTGCTTGCTGATCAGTTTGAAGAGGTCGGCAAGCGGCTGTAGGAGCCCGAAGGGTCCGACCCGGTTGGGGCCGTAGCGGTGCTGGAAGCGGCCGATCAGCTTGCGCTCGACGACCGTCATCACCGGAACGATGGCGAAGATCACGGCGAAGATCACGATCGACTTGACGATCATGATCCAGGTCGCTTCAACGAAGGTCGTGTCGGCGAGGGGCAGGCTCACCGGGAGACCTTTTTCACTTTGACCAGCGGGCTTCCGAGGGGGTCGATCAGCTGGTTCGCGTTTTCCAGGGAGGTTCCGGCAAGCATGAAGCCGTACCCCCCGCGCATTCGCTCCTTGACGCGGACCCTGGCTCGCAGGGAGGTTCCGTTCTGAGTGACCTCCACCTCGTCACCGCTTGAGAGGCTCAGCCTCTCGGCATCTTCGAGCGAGATCTCGAGGTGCTGCTCGGGCTCAAGGAAGCGAAGCGGTGGGTTGAGCTCGGTGATCGGGCCGGTCCAGAGATCGCGGTATGTGTAGATCTCCAGATCGCCGCTCCGACCTTCGCTCTCGAACTCAGACCAGTTGACCGTCCCCCTCCCGGCCTCGGATCCGCCCTCCGCGATCGGCTCCCGCTGCTGAGCCTTCGGCGGTTGCGGAAACGCAGAAGCCGCCTGCCGATCCTGCCAGCGAACTCCGCGACCACCGATCTCGGCGTCGGTGATCCCATCGTAGAAGGGGACTGCCCCGGTCACCGCGGCGAACGCGGAGGGCTGGGAGTCAATCCCAGTGTCGTGCCCGAGCAGCAGCGAGAGCTCGGCGAGAACCCCCCAGTTCGGGCGGATGTCGCCGGGGCGCGGGGCGGAGGGTCGCACCCTCTGCAGGCGGCCATCGGGGTGGGTGACCGTGCCGTCTTTCTCGGCGTACGTCTCCAGCGGGAGGACGACATCGGCCATCGCGGTCGTCGGGTTTTCGAAAATGGAGAAGACGACCAGGTGGTTCACCGCGGTTAGCGCGGTCCTCCATGCCGCCGAGTCGGGGAAGTCGCGGATCGGGTCGACACCGAAGAGGATCAGCGCCTCGATCTCGCCGGACTCGATGCCCCTCGGAACGGTCAGGGTCTGCCAGTCGCTGAAATGCATCGCTGCCGGAGAAAGGGCGGAGATTCCCGGCCCGGCGTCGGGGAGGCAGCCGACCTCACGCAGACCGCGAGCATTGGCAAACGCTGGGACCTCCAGCAATCCCGAGCCAACCTTCTCTGCCATGCCCAGCGCAGCGGCGAGATCGCACAGGCGCCGGCCGCCCTCAATGTTCCAGGCGATCGACTCCCCCCAAATAACCACCACATTTCCGGCAGCGCTGAGGGTCTCCGCGAACGCCTTGACGTCGGCGGGGTCGGCGCCGGAGTGATTCTCCGGCTGCTCGTCAGCGATGCAGGCGGTGAGATCCGCCAGAAGGTTTGCAGCGGTACCGGGGACGTAGCGGGCGACTGCCGCGGCGCCACCGTCGAGGGAGGTGGGTCTATCCGTCGCTACGAGGAGCTTCGCGCCGTTGCGCCGGATCGCCTTGCGGATCCTCAGGTCAAGAATCGGCGACTGATTCAGGGGGTCGGCCCCAAGCAGCAGGATCGCGTCGGCCCCGTCGATGTCGCGCACCCGGGCGGCGACGTTAGGCTGCTCGAGTTCGATCCGGGTGCTGCGGTCGGTCCCGAAGCTCGCCCGCGACTCGACGATGCCCGACTCCAGCGCCTCGCGGAGAATGCGCTGGATCAGGTAGCCCTCCTCGTTGGAGGCATCACCGACGATTGCCGCGACCTTTCCCTTTCCGGCGGCCCGGAGGCCGGCCGCGACCTTCTCAAGTGCCGTTCGCCATTCGGTAACCCCGACCCCTTTCAGGCGGGGCTCGGTGACACGCTCCTTGGCGGTGAACATCTCGAAGCCGTAGCGGCCGCGGTCACAGAGCCAGCCATCGTCGACCTCCGGGTTATCGCGGGCGACGACCCGCTTCACCTGCTCGTCGCGGATCGTGAAGCTGAGGTTGCACTGGCTCGGGCAGAGCGTGCAGACGGAGCCGGCCTGCTCGATGTCCCAGGGCCGGGCCCGGAACCGGTAGGTGTAGGAGGTCAGGGCTCCGACGGGGCAGAGGTCCGTGATGTTGCCGTGGAAGGGTGCGACGTATGGGCGCTCATCGAATGTTCCGACAAAGGTCCGATCGCCCCGCTCGAGCAGCTGCAGCTGCTCATCCTCGGCGACCTCCTGACTGAAGCGCACGCAGCGGTAGCAAAGGATGCAGCGCTCGCGGTCGATCGCCACCAGCGGCGAGAGCTCGATCGGCTTCTCGAAGTGGCGCTTTTGGTCGATCATCCGACTGCGGCCGGCTCCCCAGCCCATCGTGATGTCCTGAAGCGGGCATTCGCCGCCTTTGTCGCAGACCGGGCAGTCGAGTGGGTGGTTGACGAGCAGGAACTCGACGACGGCGTTCTGGGCCTCCCTGACCTGATCGGTCCTCGTGTGGACGACCATCCCGTCGCGCACCGGCGTCGAGCAGGAGGTCTGCAATTTTGGGATCCCCTCGATCTCGACCAGGCACATGCGGCAGGCGCCCACCGGGGCGCCGAGCTTCGGCTCATAGCAGAAGACGGGGATCTCGACGTCGCCCTGCTTGGCGGCGTCGTGGAGCATTTCGCCCTCGCTGGCCTGCACCTCGCGGCCGTCGATGATCAGCGTCACCTGCTTCGCGTCATCGCTCACGTCGACGCTCCGAGGACCGCAGGCGCCGCTTGCACGACGACATGCGGGTCGAGGGGCTGCGCTTCGCCTGCCTCGGCCATCACCCGCTCGAACTCGTCGCGAAACTTGCGAACCATCGCCCCGACCGGCATCGCCATCGAATCGCCGAGCACACAGAGGCAGTGGCCGATGATGTTCTCCTGTACCGAGGCGACGATGTCGAGGTCGATCGGGGTCGCCTCGCCGCGCACCACCCGTTCCAGCATCTTCACCGTCCAGTTGGTTCCCTCGCGACAGGGGGTGCACTTGCCGCAGGACTCATGGTGATAGAAGCGCGCCGTGCGCAGCGCCATGAGCGGGATCGAGACGTTGTCGTCGGCGACGATCACCGACCCTGAGCCGAGCATCGATCCGGCCTCGGCCATCGCCTCGAAGCTGTAGGGCAGATCGAGCCCCTCCTTGGCAGTGAGGACCGGGGAGGAGGAGCCGCCTGGATAGAAGGCCTTCACCTCACGGCCCTCCGGTGGGCCGCCGGCGAGATCGTAGATCAGCTCGCGGGTCGGGATCCCGAGCTCGACCTCGTAGTTGCCGGGGCGCCGCACGCAGCCCGAGACGGAGACGACCTTCGTGCCGGGCGATTGCTCGGTGCCGTAGCCCCGGAACCACTCGGCCCCGTGGGCGACGATCCTGGGGACGTTTGAGAGCGTCTCGACGTTGTTGATCAGGGTCGGTCCGCCGTAGAGACCCTCTATCGCCGGGAACGGCGGCTTTAGCCGCGGATTGCCGCGCTTGCCCTCGAGTGCGTCGAGCAGGGCGGTCTCCTCGCCGCAGATGTAGGCGCCGGCGCCCCGATGCACGACGAGCTCGACTCCGCATCTGGTACCGAGGATGTCCTTGCCGAGCAGTCCCGCCTCGTAGGCTTCGGCAACCGCGGCGTCGAGGATATCTGCCTGCGAGTCGTACTCGCCGCGAATGAAGATGAAGGCGCGGCCGGTTTCGGCGGCGCGCGCGGCGATCGCGATTCCCTCGATCAGCTGGTGCGGGTTGCGCTGCATCAGCTCGCGGTCCTTGAAGGCGCCTGGCTCTGACTCATCGGCGTTACAACAGAGGTACTTGTCCATCTCCCCGCGCGGCAGGAAGGAGGCCTTTTTGCCCATCGAGAAGCCGGCGCCCCCGCGGCCCCGCAGGCCGGAGTCTTCGAGCTCCTTGAGGATCTCATCGGCTTCCATCTCGCGATATGCCTTCTCCAGCGTTGCGTAGCCGCCGTAACCCCGGTAGCCCTCGAGCGTGCGCAATCCGGGGTCCTCGGCGTGCTCGAGAAGGACGCGTGTCTCCAGCTCGTGTGCCATCAGCCCGCTGCTCCCGCGGCCGGGGCATCTCCGGCGAGGCCCCGCCTCTCCAGCGCCTTTCCAGGCAGCACCTCGTCCCCGGCCCCCAGCTGCTCGATCGCAGTCCTCGCCTCGGCCGCCTCCAGCGGACCGAAGTAGCGCTCGTCGATCGAGGCCATTGGCGCGATGTCGCAGGCACCGAGGCACTCGAAGCCGGTCACGAAGACGTCCTCCTGACCCTCCGCCGCCGCCCGGAAAGCGTCCAGCAGTCCGTCGGCGCCCCGCATCCAGCAGCTGATGTTGGTGCAGACGGCAACCTTGTGTTTGCTGACCGGTTGGGTGTGCAGGAGGTCGTAGAAGCTGGCGACCGACTGCAGATAGGCCGGGGTGACGCGCATCACCGCGGCGGCCTGGCGAATTCCCTCGGGGGTGCACCAGCCGTAGCGCCGCTGCACCGCCCAGAGCACCGGTATCGAGGCCGATTTGCGGTCCGGGTAGCGCCCCATCAGCTCCTCGATACGGCCGCGCAGCTCGGGCGGGCAGCCGACCTCGTGCAGCTCTGGGATTGCCTGCGGGCTGCGGTCCGGGACCCGCCCCGAGCTCAGCGCCTCATCGACCGGGAGGTTCGGGTTGATGATGCCGGGGCCGTCGACCGGGCTCACGACGTCGCCTCATCTCTCACCGGTCAACGCCCCCGAGGATCGGATCGAGCATTCCGAGGCTGCAGATCATGTCGGCGATGTAGCTATCGAGCGCCATGTCGCGGAAGGCCTGCAGGTTGACGAAGGACGCGTCGCGAAAGTGGACGCGGGCCGGCTTCGCGGAGCCGTCGGCGAGAACGAAGCAGCCGAGCTCCCCGCGCGGGCTCTCGATCGCGTAGTAGATCTCGCCCGGCGGCACCCGGTAGCCCTCGGTGACCAGCTTGAAGTGGTGAATCAGGGCCTCCATCGAGGTTGGCAGCTCCGAGCGCGGCGGCAGCACGTACTTGCGGTCCTCGGCGATGAACGGCCCTTCGGGTAGCGCCTCGAGGGCCTGGCCGATGATCCGCGTCGACTCGACCATCTCCGCGACCCGGACCCGGTAGCGGTCGTAGTTGTCGCCGACCGTGCCGATCGGGATCTTGAAGTCCATCTCGGGGTAGGCGAGGTAGTCGAACGCCTTGCGCAGGTCCCAGGGCTCGCCCGCTGCCCGCAGCAGCGGGCCGGTGACGCCCAGCTCGAGCAGCCGCTCGCGCGGGACGATGCCGACACCCTTGGTTCGCGAGAGGAAGACCTCGTTGCGGTCGAGAAGTGCCTGGTACTGACCGACCCGGGTCGGCATTTCCTCGACGAAGGCGCGGCACTTCTCCTCGAAGCCGAGCGGGATGTCCTCGATCACCCCGCCAACCTGGAAATAGCGGGTGTGCATCCGCTGTCCGGCTGCCAGCTCGAATAGGTCGAGGATCTTGTCGCGCTCGCGGAAGCAATACCAGAGCATCGAGACCGCTCCGAGGTCAAGGGCGGTGGTCCCCAGCCAGACGAGGTGGGAGTGGATCCGGTTGAGCTCGAGGAAGATCGTCCGCAGGTACTTGGCGCGCGGCGGGATCTCGAGGCCGACGAGCCGCTCCACCGCACCACAGTAGGCCTCCATCTGAAAGAAGTAGGAGACATAGTCCATCCGCTCCACGAAGGGGATGACCTTCCAATAGCTCTTGTCCTCGCAGGACTTTTCGATGCCCGTGTGGACGTAGCCGATCACCGGGCGCAGCTCCCTTACGACCTCTCCCTCAAGCTCGACGACGAGGCGCAGAACACCGTGCGTCGCCGGATGGTGCGGCCCGATATTGACCGTCATCACCTCGGTTGCGCGGTCCCCGCCCGATCCCGGCTCAGCCATAGTTCTTCTCGTTGTAGGTGAAGGTCACGGGCTCTCCACCAACAGGGAAGTCGCGGCGCTGGGGCCAGCCGACGTAATCGTCGGGCATCAGGATGCGGGTCAGGTTCGGGTGGCCTTTGAAGAGGATCCCGAAGAAGTCGAAGACTTCGCGCTCCTGAAACTCGGCCGTCGGAAAGAGGGACACGCACGAATCAATCGTCGGAAGCTGCGATCGCGGCTGCTCGAGATGGGGTTTGGGTTCGCCCACCGACGATTGGCCCCCTGCACCAGTCGCAGACGGATCGTCCAGCATTGCCTTCACCCTGAGCCGCTCAACGCGGTCGCGGTTCAGGAGCTCGTAGTGCACCCCGAAGCGCGGCTCGGCGGGCAGGTAGTCGGCCGCGTGAAGCGAGGAGAGGAAGCGGTAGCCCTGCCCCGGCGCGTCACGCAGCCAGGCGAGCACCGCGAGGATCTCGCCGGGATCGACTATCAGTGCCGGCTGGCCGCGATCAAAGCTGGTATCCAGCACCGCCCCGGGGTGGTCCTGCTCGATCTCCCCCCGGATCAGCTCCAGCCCGGGAGCGTCAGGCACGGACCAGCTCCCGGGTCGCCTCGTAGGCCGCGGCTGCCTCGGGGCTCGGTTCGCTGCGCGGGCCACCGCGCGCCCACTCCTCGGTGCCGAGCGCGTTGTAGCGCGCGCGCCAGCCCGGGTCGGGGTGGCCCATGATCTTGCGCTGCAGCTTGGTGAAGCCATAGAGAACCGCCTCGGGTCGCGGTGGGCAGCCCGGGATGTGAAGGTCGATCGGCATGAACTTGTCGGCCCCCTGGACGACGGCGTAATTGGCGAACATGCCGCCACTCGAGGAGCAGGCACCCATCGAGATCGCCCACTTTGGCTCCAGCATCTGGTCATAGAGCCGACGGACGACCGGCGCCATTTTGATCGAGACTCGCCCCGAGAGGATGATCAGGTCGGCCTGCCGGGGAGAGGCACGCAGCGCCTCGGCTCCGAAACGCGCGAGGTCGTATCGGGGGCTGCCGACGACCGCGATCGGCGCCTCGATGGCGCAGCAGGCAAGGCCGAAGGTCAGCGGGAAACACGAGTTTGCCCGTCCCCAGTTGAGCAGCTTCTCGAAGTTGGTCATCACGACCTTCTCCTCGACGTAGCGCTCCAGCTCCTCGCCCTCGAGGTCGCCGCGCAGCATGTCGCGGGCACGCAGCTGGCGCTGGCGCATCGTTTGCCGCTCTACCTCCAATTCAGCGCCCCCTTGCGCCAGACATAGATGAAGGCGACCATCAGCAAAATGACGAAGGTGATCAGCTCACCGAGCACGAAGACCGAGTCGGCGCCCTTGAGGATGACCCCGACCGGATAGAGGAAGACGACCTCGATGTCAAAGAGGATGAACAGCATCGCGACCAGGTAAAAGCTGACCCCGAAGCGCAGATCCTTGGCCGGCTCGACCGGGATGCCCGACTCATAGGGGGCGCCTTGGCGCTCGGAGGCCGCGGTCGGACGCTTGGGAGGCTTGGGCCCGATCACGTGATTGAGCATCACGAGAGCGCCACCGACGGCAAGGCCGAGGAAGGCGAAGACGAGTATCGGGAGGTAGGCCTTCAGCACTGGTTTCCTGCGTTATACACCCACCTTGTGACAACTTGCTACATAGTGATTTTCCGCATCAGCAAGCGGAACTCCTACCCTTCCAGGAGGAAATAGGAGATGGCCCCCGTGCATCTCGCAGTGGGCTGCCTGCTGATCGTCCTCAACCTCCTCGCCGGGGTGATCGGTGGCATCGCCTGGTACCGCGACCGCCCCTCGATCCCCTTCTGGTACCTGCTGCGCGCGGCACAGGCCAGCGTCGTCTTGGAGGCGCTGCTCGGCGCGCTGCTCCTCATCACGGGCCACAAACCTGATGAAAACCTGCACTATCTCTACGGAATCCTGCCGCTGCTGGTCTCCTTCCTCGCGGAGGGCGCCCGGCTGGGCGCTGCCGAGCGCGAGGTCCGCGACATCGAGATGGCCTCACTGTCGCCTGAGGGCCAGGAGGCGATTGCACTGGCGATCGTCCGCCGGGAGATGGGGATCATGGCCGTCAGCTGCGGCGTGATCTTCTTTCTGGCGCTGCGTGCAGCCGGCACGAGCGGCGCCTTCTGAGCGGTGGCGCATCCTTCAACCGGCCTGCACCCTCGCGGCGTTCCGCTGTGAGCGCTCAGCTCGAGATCCGAAAGACGGGGTGCTCGGGCGCGATCCGCTGCAGCTCCTCCTCGCGCGCCTCAGGCCCCACCCCGCCGAAGAACTGGTTGACCTCCCATCTCCACTTCTTCAGGTAGGCACGCAGCAGCGGTGGGCGCTCCGCGTCTGGAAGCTCGCTCGCCCGGAACTCCTCGGTGTGACGCCCAAGCACCAGTCGCCCGCCGCCCGAGACGCGCATATTTCGCACCCACTGCGTCTCTCCGCGGGGTGCAACCAGATAACGCTGACCCTCGAAGACGAGCAGGTTGACCGGCGTTCGCCGCCACTCGCCACTCTTGCGTCCCCTGACTTCGAGGATGCGGGAGCCAGCGAGGCTGATCCCGAGGCGCATCGCCAGGTTGACCAGCGGGTTGAAGACGTTCCGCGTGAACCAGTTCGGTTCGTGGAAGCTCGGCTCCATCGCCTAAGTCTTGCAGCGATAGGCTCAAACAATGCTCGACCATGTTGGATTTGAGGTCAGCGATCTCGCGGTCAGCAAGGCCTTCTACGAGGCTGCACTTGAACCGCTCGGGATCCGTCTGCTGATGGAGTTCAACGGGCACGGGGCCGGCTTTGGCAAGGAGACCGAGCACGGCCCCAAGCCGTTCTTCTGGATCACCGAGCGTGGCCGCCTCCCGGTCAGCGGCGCACACGTCGCCTTTGGAGTCCTCTCAACCGAGGAGGTCGATACCTTCCACGCCGCAGCGCTCGCCGCCGGAGGCACCGACAATGGCGCTCCCGGTCCTCGACCGAATTACCACCCCGGTTACTACGGAGCCTTCGTCCTCGATCCCGACACCAACAACGTCGAGGCGGTCTGCCACACGGCGCTCCGCCAGGACTGAGTCCGCCGGCGCCGCTACTACCGCGGGAAGGCCCGATTGGCCAGCTTCGGGTCGCCGAGCGTGTCGAAAGTGATCAGCATGCCGTCCGAGTCATAGGTGAGGACGTCCGCGGAGTCGACCGTCTCGCCATCCAGCGTGACGGTCGTCAGGACCACCACCGTGTCACCGTCGGCGATGAAGCCGTGGGGGCTCGTCTGGAAGCCCTTGCCCACCAACTGTGCCCACAGCTCGCCGACCTCCTGCTTCCCGTTACAGGTCCCGGTCAGGGCATTGTCCCCACGGGTTGTCCAAACGACCGCCTCGTCGATGTTCTCCATGGCGGTCGCCGCATCGCCTGCGTTGAAGGCCCTGTAGGCAGCTTCGGCGGTCGTCTTGTTCTCCTGTGCACCCATGCCGGAATCCTTCCTCTTGGGGATATTGAGGAGAACCTAGACGCGCCCGCGTATTGCGACAACTTTCTTAACCTGGCGCATCGAGCGGCAGGTAGCTGCCTCGGTGGAAGAGGAGCGGCTGACCCGAGGCGACCAGCAGGCCGGTCACCTCGCCCGTGATGATCACGTGGTCCCCGCCGGCGATCACGTCGCGTAGATCGCAGGCGACGAAGACCAGCGCATCGGCGATCGCCGGCACACCGCAGCGCTCCTCCCAACCGACCCCGCGCCACTTCTCCTTCACCGGCGCCTTGGTCGCGAAGCGGCGCGCGATCTCCTCTTGTCCCGCCTGCAGGACGCTGACCCCGAAGCGGTTCGCGGCCTGCACGGCGAGCAGCGTGCGTGAGCCGCGGTCAAGACAGGCCAGCATCAGCATCGGTTCGATCGACAGCGAGGAGACCGCGTTGGCCGTCGCTCCGGCCGGACCCCCGGGTCCGGCGGCGCTGACCACCGTGACGCCGGTCGGCAGCAGCCCCATTGCGGCGCGGAAGCTCGCCGGCTCAGGAGCACCGATCCCTCGGGAGTCCGCCATCGAGTCCAGACAATATGATGCGCGCCGCGTGCGACCGGCATTTGTCACAGCTCTGGCCCTCGCCGCGGCTTTCGGGCTCGCAGCCTGCGGCTTCGGCGAAGAAGGGGTCAAGGTGTCCAAGAACGACCCCAACTACACCGGGGCGGTTCTCTTTGCCACCCATTGCTCGGGCTGCCACACGCTCAGCGCCGCGGGTACGCAGGGCACCGGCAACCGCGGCCTGCGCACCCAGGGACCGAGTCTCAACCAGCGAACCGAGACCTACCAAGACGCGCTCTTTGCGATCCAGAACGGCGGCTTCTCTGGCGCGATCATGCCCCAGAACATCGTGGTCGGCAAGGAAGCCGAAGCCGTCGCTCGCTTCGTCGCCAAGTACGCCGGAGAAGAAGCCGAAGAAGCACCGCGGCCGAAGGCCGAAGGGTCCACCGGCCCTGCCGGCGAATCTCCCTGAAGCGGGGCTGACGATGTTGGACCTAAGGCTGATCCGCTCCGACCCTGAGCGGGTCAAGGCGGCCCTCGCGCGCCGCGGAGCCGCCGCCGGCGTCGACGAACTGCTCGCACTCGACGCCCGGCGGCGCACGCTGCTGCCGGAGATCGAGAGTGCGCAGGCCGAGCGAAGGACGCTCTCCAAACTGGTCGGCGAGGCCAAACAACGCGGTGAGGAGGCTGCCGAGCTGGTCGCCCAGGTGCAGACGCTGAAGCGGACGATCGAGTCCGGCAAGGAGGACCTGGAGAAGGTCGACACCGAGCTGCGGCGGGTCGCAATGGCGCTCCCCAACCTGCCTGATCCCGCCGCTCCAGACGGGATGACGGAGGAGGACGCGGCGGTCCTGCGAGAGGTGGGGGAGAGGCCGGAGTTCGGGTTCGAGCCGCGCGACCACCTGGAGCTCGGAACCGAGCTGGGCCTGATCGAGACGGAGGCCGCGGCAAGGCTCTCAGGCGCCCGCTTCGCATACCTGAAGGGCGACCTGGTGCTGCTCGAGTTTGCCCTGGTCAGGTTCGCACTCGATCTCGTCCGGGGCGAGGGCCACGAGCCGGTGGTGCCACCGGTGTTGGTCCGTGAGGGGGCCCTTGAGGGGACCGGGTTCCTGCCGGGGGACCGCGACCAGATCTATGAGATCCCCAGGGACGAACTCTTCCTCACCGGCACCTCCGAGGTCGCGCTCGCGGGGCTCCATGCGGAAGAGATCCTCAACGCCGCGGAGCTGCCGCTGCGCTACTGCGGCTTCTCGACGTGCTTTCGCCGCGAGGCTGGGGCCGCCGGGCGCGATACCCGCGGCATCTTCCGCGTCCACCAATTCGACAAGGTCGAGATGTTCTCGTTCGTAGAGCCGGCGGCATCCGCCGATGAGCACGAGCGGCTGCTGGCAATCGAGGAGCGGATCCTCGCCGCGCTGGAGATTCCCTACCGGGTTGTCTCTGTGGCGGCCGGGGACCTGGGCGCGCCGGCTGCGAAGAAGTACGACTGCGAGGCCTGGATTCCCAGCCAAGGGCGCTACCGCGAGCTGACCTCGTGCTCGAATACGACCGACTTCCAGGCGCGCCGTCTCAGTTGTAGGTATCGGCCCGCCGATGGCGAAGCACCGAAGGAGGTTCACACGCTGAACGGAACCGCCATTGCGGTTGGCCGCACGATCATCGCGCTGATGGAGAACCGCCAAGATGCAAGGGGAGCGTTCTCGTTACCTAATATTTTGCATTCATATGGTGCGCCTGAGATGATCGGAGCCAAGGAATGAGCGAAAAGCGAGCCACTCGACGATGAGCACGGGCGTCCGCGAGGCCAAACGCGTCGTCCTGTGCGATGACCACGAGATCGTGCGCGAGGCGATCAAGGCACGGATGGCCAACTCCTCCGTGCTGGAAATCGTCGGCGAGGCGGGCAACGGGCGAGACGTCGTGGACGTCGTCAAGGAGCTCGAGCCCGATGTCCTGATCATCGATGTGGAGCTGCCCAAACGGGACGGGATTGAGGCGACCAAGGAGGTACTGAAGGTTCGGCCGCGGACCAAGGTGATCATCTTCACCGCCCACGCGCAGCCCGATCTCCTGGCGCTGGCGCTGCGCGCCGGCGCCGCCGGCTACGTCCTCAAGTCCGCTCCCGCCGAGGACATCGCCCGGGCGGTGAAGGCGGTCACCGGCGGCGGCACCTTCCTCGGCGGCGACTTCGCCGGCGGCAAGCCTTCCGAGGTCGAGAAGCTGCTCGACCTCTCACCGCGCGAGCGGCAGATCCTCGAGCTGTTGGCCGAGGGCCTGCGGGTCAAGGAGATCGCCGAGCGGCTGCAGCTCAGCCCGGCCACGGTCCATACGCACGTGCGCAATGCAATTGCCAAGCTCGAGGTCGACACGCGCACCGAGGCGGTCGCCCTCGCCGTCCGCTTCAGCTACCTGGGCGCCGGCGGTTCGATGTAGCGTGCCCCCGCGCTGGGGGCCGCCGCTTAATCCTCCTCGAAGGTCAGGGCACAGCCGTTGATGCAGTAGCGCTGGCCGCCGCGGTCGGCCGGCCCGTCCTCGAAGACGTGGCCGAGGTGGGCGTCACAGCTTCTGCAGACGACCTCGGTCCGTCGCATGAAATGGCTGTTGTCGGGGCGCAGTTCGACGTGCTCGAGATTGGCGGGCTCGGTGAAGCTCGGCCAGCCGGTGCCGGAGTCAAACTTGGTGTCAGAGGAGAAGAGCTCGGTCCCACAGCAAACGCAGCGGTACATCCCCGTGGCCTTCTCCTCGACGTAGGGGCCGGTGAAGGCGCGCTCGGTTCCTGCCTTGCGGGTTACCTCAAACTGCTCGGGGGTCAGCTGCTCGCGCCATTGCTCATCTGACTTCTCCACTTTCGGCATGACTCCAGCTTAGGGGTTCGTCCTCGCTGTCGGGGCGCAACTAGGATGCGCGCCGTGTCCGAGGCCTTCTACGTGCGCGATGGCGACGGCTTTAGGGCCACCGATCTGACCCGCGGACCCTGGGACCCCGGTCACCAACACGCCGGGCCGCCGGCGGCGTTGCTCGGCCGCGAGGTCGAGTTGCTCGAGGAGGCAGCCGCGTTCCAGGTCGGACGCCTGACGTTCGAGATTCTGCGACCGGTGCCGATCGGGCCGGTCGCGGTTCAGGCGCAGGTCAGCAGGCCGGGCCGGCGCGTGCAGATGGTCGAGGCATCGCTGCGTGGGGAGGCCGGTGAGGAGCTGATCCGCGCGCGTGGGTGGCGAATCCGGACCGCCGAGCTCCTGTTGCCCGATGATGCCGCCGCACTCGACCCCTCCCCGGTCGGCCCCGAGGAGGGCAAGGCCGCGGACTTCTTCCCCACCGGGCAGGACGTTGGCTATCACACCGCGATGGAGTGGCGCGCGGTCCGCGGTTCCTTTCTCGAGCCCGGGCCGGCGACCGTGTGGATGCGCCAGCGGGTTGCACTCCTCGACGGCGAGGATCCTTCGCCGTTGCAGCGCGTGCTTGCGATCGCCGACGTCGGCAATGGGATCAGCGCCGTGCTCGACTGGCGCCGTTACATATTCATCAACGTCGACCTCACCGTTCACCTCGAGCGGATGCCCGAGGGCGAGTGGGTCTGCGTGGACGCGGTCTCGCGGCCCCGTCCGAACGGAATCGGCAGCGCCGAGTCGGTGCTCTCAGATGGGCGTGGCCGGATCGGTCGTGCCGTCCAGACCCTGCTGTTCGCCGAGCGCTAGGGGCGCGATGGCGATCGCGATCATCGCTGCGGCGATGACCGCGATCGCCGCCGCCATCAGGAAGGCACCCTCGTAATCGGTCAGCGCCGCAGCCAGCCCGGCGAGCGGCGCCCCCAGCCCGACGCCCGCGTCAAAGCAGGCGGTGAAGGTCCCGAGCGCGGCGCCGCGTCGCGTCTCGGCGACGCGTTCGACGACGATCAGCGAGAGAGACGGATAGAGCAGCGAGAAGGCGGTTCCCATCGCCAGCGCCCCGGCGAGAGCGACAGGCAGGCTGTGGGCGAGGGCGATTGTCGCCAGACCGAGGGCCTCGGCCAGCGCCGCAGCGCTCGCGACCCGGGCGGGGCCCACTCGGTCGGGGAGATCGCCGGCCACCAGGCGGGTGAGGACGACCATCGTCGCGAAGGCGCCAAAGACGGTGGCGCCGTGGCCGATGCCGCGCGAGTCCAGGTGCAGGACGACAAAGGCCGCGACCGTCCCATAGCCGATCGAGCCCAGCGCCAGGGCGGCGCCCGGACGGACCGCCTCACGGGCGATCAGCGAATGCTCCTGCTCTGCGAGTGAGGGATGGGGTTGGTAGGGGTCGGGGACACGGAAGGCGAGGGCGGCGCCGATCAACGGGCAGACGCCGGCGAACAGCCAGACCAGCGTGTAACCGGAGGCGTGCAGGAGGATCTCACCGATCAGCGGGCCGACGCTCAGCCCGCCCCAGACGGCCAGCCCGTAGAGGCCGATCACCCGGCCGCGCCGATCTTCAGGGGCGAGGTCGACGATCCAGGCCGAGCCGGCGGTGAAGACCGTGCCCTCCCCCGCGCCCAGCACCAGCCGCGCGAGGAGGAGGCCGCCGATGCCCAGGGGCAGGAGGTAGAGGAAGCCGGAGGCCGCCACGAGCAGCGAGCCCGCGAGGACCGCCGGCTTGCGGCCCCGCAGATCGGCGACGCGCCCTGCGACTGGGCGCAACAGCAGGCCGGTGATCGCGTAGGAGCCGATCACAACGCCGACCGCGACATTGCCCCCGTCGAGGGGACCGTGCACGTAGCGAGGCAGCACTGGAAGCACCGCGCCCACCGCGAGCAGCCCCGAGAAGGTGACGGCGAAGATTCCCGCGAAAGCGAAACCCGGCCGCGGCCCCGGCGCCGGGCGCTCTGGGACTCTCATCGCAGCAGGTCCGCGAGGCTGTCAATCACGTGATCAGGCGGCTGCGCCGCGGCCTCCGCCGTCTCGCGGCTGTCAGCCCCGCTCAGCACGAGCACGGTTCTCAGCCCGGCGCGCCGCCCACCCTCGATATCGGAGGAGATTCGGTCGCCGACCATTGCCAGCCTTCCCTTGACCCCGATCCTCGCGGTGGCCAGCTCGAAGAGGTGGCGCGCAGGCTTGCCCCCGATCTCGGCGCGGGCGCCGCTTGCAGTCTCGATCGCCGCGAGGATCGCACCGGTTCCAGGCCAGGCTCCGCCGGGCATGGGCAGGGTCGGGTCGCGGCTCGTGGCGAACAGCAGGGCCCCTGCCTGCAGAGCCCGCGTCGCGCCCAGCAGCTCCTCATAGTCGAAGCCACTGTGGCCGGAGACGAGCACCGCGGCGGCGCCGCGAGCCGCCTCACCCTCGAGCGGCTCGAGTCCCGCGGCTGCCGCCATCTCGCGAAACGCCTCGCTGCCGATCACGAAGGCGCCGGCGCCGGCGCCCAGCCGCTCGGCCGCGAGCGCCGTGGTCGCCATCCCGGCGGTGACGATCCGCTGCTCGTCGGCGTCCACCCCCATGTCGCGCAGCCGCTCGGCGTAGGCGGACGGCGCCCGCCCAGGGTTATTGGTCACGAAGACGATCGGCTTGCCGGCCTCGCGCAGTCCCCGTAGCGCCTCGGCGGCGCCCGGAACCGGCTCGCGCCCAACCCAGACGACCCCGTCGAGGTCGATCAGGAGCCCGTCGAAATCGTCCGCCAGCGCCATCGCCGGGCGCAGGCTACCTGTGAGAAGCTTGGCCAATCGGGGTGCGGGGGAGATCCGGGGCGGCGGGGGCGGCGATCGGCGCCGCGGTCTGCCTTGCCGTGGCGCTTGCCCTGCTGGTTCCCGCCGGCGCCGCGGCAAAGGGGGGATTCCTCCTACCGCCGAGCGGCTCCGGACCAGAATTCTCGCTCGGCAAGGGCTCGGGCACCAAGCTAGCGGTCTCCACCGAAGGGCAGCGGGTGAGGTTCTCGGTCTCGCGCGGCGGCCAGTTTGTCGACTACGAGATCCGCGGCAGAGTCGCGCGTGGCGGGATCAGGGCCGATCTCGGCCAGGTTGGCAGCGTCGAGGTCGCGTTCCAGCCCTCGGGGCCGCCCGAAGCGGTGGAACCGCCCCCCTTCTGCACGGGCAGGCCCGAAACGGTCCGCCGCGGGGTATTCGTCGGCGCGATCGACTTCGTCGGCCGCAGCCGTTTCGTCGACTTCCACGCGAAACGGGTGCGGGGAACGGTGACCCGGCCGGGGAAGCTCCGCTGCCACTTTCCGGGCGGTGCCCATCGGCACCCGAAGCCCGAAGAAGGAGGCGAAGCCGAGGGGGAGGTCGCCCTCACGGCCTCATCCGCCCTGGGCGGTCTCCTCTTCCTGGCTGTGACCGACCGCAGCCTGCCGAGGCCGATCACGGTCTTCGCCGCCATCTCACGCGAAACGGTCGGGCGCCTCCGCATCAGCCGCTTCGTCCTGATCAGCAGCGGGCGCCCGGCGGATTTCAGCTTCGACGAAGCCCTGACGACGGCGACGGCCGCGCCCTCGGCGCCGTTTCGCGGCAGCGCGACCTTCCAGCGCGGCGCCCCCGGCTCAACGCCGTCTTGGAGCGGTACGCTGCGCGTCGCCTTCCTCGACGGCGAAGCGGCGCTCACCGGGCCGGACTTCACGGCGACGCTTGGGGTGCCGAGGACGATCGGCGGCGGCAAATTCACCGGCAGCTTTTTCGGCGAACGTCCCGCCCTGCGGCGCCCGCTCGCCGACCGCGGTGCGCTCTCGATACCGTGGCCCGATCCCCAACGCTGACCGACAGGTCGTACTCGCCACCGATGTCAGCCGCCGCTTTGGCGAGGGCGCGGCCGCTGTCGAGGCGCTGGCCGGCGTCAGCATCGGCTTCGAGCGGGGTCGTTTCACAGCAATCATGGGCCCATCGGGCTCGGGGAAGTCGACCCTGATGCACATCCTCGCCGGCCTGGACCGGCCGACGTCTGGATCCGTGGTGGTCGACGGCGAGGAGATCACCGAACTTGATGATGGCCAGCTGACCAAGCTGCGCCGCGACAAACTTGGTTTCGTCTTCCAGTTTTTCAACCTGCTGCCGGTGCTGAGCGCCGAGGAGAACCTCGTCCTGCCCCTCTCGATTGCCGGCCGCAAGCCCGATCGCGAGTGGCTCGATCAGCTCGTCAGGACGGTCGGCCTCGAGGACCGACTCACGCACCGCCCGGCAGAGCTCTCCGGCGGCCAGCAGCAGCGGGTCGCCGTGGCCCGCGCCCTGATCTCCAAACCGGCGGTCGTCTTCGCTGATGAGCCAACCGGGAACCTCGACTCGAAGTCGAGCGCCGAGGTGCTGCGCCTCCTGCGTCAGGCCGTCGACGATTTCGACCAGACGGTGATCATGGTCACCCACGACCCGGCCGCCGCGGCGCACGCGGACCGCCTGGTGACGCTCCGCGACGGCCGCATGGTCCATGACACCGTGCCGCGCACGACCGAGGACGTCATCGAGCTGATGAAGCAGGTTGACTAGCCTCGCCCTGAAGAGCCTCTGGGCGCGCAAGGCGCGCGCGCTGAGCACCACCCTGGCGGTGGTCTTTGGGGTCGCCTTCGTCGCCGGCTCCTACGTGCTCACCGACACGATCTTCGCCGCCTTCGACGAACTCTTCAACGAGTCGCTGAGCGGCACCAGCGTCGTGATCACCGCCCAGAACCCGGTCAAACAGCGAAGCGGTGAAGTCCCGACGATCAGCGCTTCGCTCCTGCCAAGGGTGCGCGCGACCCCCGGGGTGCGGCTGGCGTCGGGTGCGATCTTCACGCCGGGGGGCTTCTTCAACTCCAAGCGGGAAAAGATCGGCAACAAATTCGCGCCGAAGTTCATCTCCTCGACGCTCCCGGACGGTCTCGAGGCCCTCACCTACGTCAAGGGTCACCGGCCCCGCGGCCCGACGGAAGCCTCGATCGACAGCGCCGCGGCGGCGAGCTCGGGCCTCTCCCTCGGTGAAGAGCTCGGGATTATCGGCCGGGGCCGCCTGCGTCGGTTCCAACTGGTCGGCCTCACCCGACTGGGGGGCGCCTCGTTTGGCGGTGCCAGCATCGCCCAGGTGACGCTGCCGGTCGCCCAGCGCCTCACCGGCAAGACGGGCCGGTTTGACCAGATCTCGGTCGCCGCAGCGAGGGGCGTCGCGCCGACCGTGCTGAAGCGGAGGATCGCGCGCCAGATGCCGGCGGGGGTACGGGTCGAGACCGCGACCGAAAGCGCCGACCGCTCCAGCGAAGAAGTCCGCGAAAATCTCAGCTTTCTGCCGACGATTCTCCTGGTCTTCGCCTTCATCGCGATCTTCGTCGGCTCGTTTCTGATCTTCAACACCTTTTCGATCACCGTCGCCCAGCGTGTGAGTGAGTTCGGGATGCTGCGCGCCCTCGGCGCCTCCCGCCGCCAGATCCTCTCCACCGTGATCGTCGAGGCCCTCGCGATCGGCCTGCTCGGCGCGATCGTCGGCCTCGGCGGTGGATTTCTGATCGCCCTGGTGCTGAAGGCATTGCTCAAGTCCTTCGAAATCGACCTGCCGACGACCTCGCTGGTTCTGAAGTCGCGGACCGTCGTCGTCTCACTGCTGATCGGGGTTGTGGTCACGGCGCTTGCGTCGCTGGCTCCGGCGCTGCGCTCGACCCGGGTTCCACCGATCGCGGCGATGCAGGCCTTCAGCCCTCCGTCCAGTCCTCGGCGTCGAATCCTGAGCGCGCTGCTCGCCGGCCTGCTCGGGCTCGCGGGCCTGGCGATGGTCCTTCTTGGACTTTTCGGCAACTCCTCGGCCGGTACCGGCGCCGGCCTGGTTGGCGGCGGGGCCGTCGTCATCGTCTTCGCCGTCTCCCTGTTCAGCCCGCGGCTCGTGCCGACGCTGGCGACGATCGCCGGCTGGCCGCTGGAGCGGCTGCGCCAACTGAGCGGCAGGCTCGCGCGCGAGAATGCCCAGCGCAACCCCACTCGAACCGCGGTTACCGCGGCGGCGTTGATGATCGGTCTTGCCCTCGTCACCTTCGTGACGGTCTTCGCCGCAGGGATCAAGAGCACGGTCGCCAAGGTGGTCGACGAAGACCTCACCGGCGGCCTGGTGATCCAAAACAGCGACGGCTTCTCGCCGATTCCCAACGGCGCCGCACGCGCGGCGCGCCGCGTGCCCGGAGTGGAAGCCGTGGCGAGTATCCGCTCGGCGCAGGCAAAGTTGATCGAGGGCGGAAAGGCGGGCTCCGAACTCCGCGTAACGGCCCCGAGCCCCGACATCGAAAAGGCGGTGGCGATCGAATGGAAGGAGGGCGGTCCCGCGGCGCTGAGGGGGCTTAAGGAAGGCGAGGCCGTCATCTCGAGTTCCTTTGCTTCCGAACATCGGCTGGGGGTCGGCGAGAGCTTCCGCCTGCTCGGCCAGACCCGCCGAAGGCCGCGGCTTTCAGTCGTCGGTACCTTCGAAGCAAAGCTCGGAACCTTCGGAAGCGTGCTGGTCTCCCAGGCGACGCTCGCGCGGGAATTTGATCAGAGCCAGGACACGGTCGACTTCGTTGTGAGCGAACCGGGGGCAGACGCGGCGCGGATTCAGGCGATTCTCAGCAAGGGCGTTGAATTCAGCTTCCCGTCCGCCGAAGTGCTGAACGGGCAGGAACTAAAGGAAAGCCGTGAAGGACAGGTGAACCAGTTGGTCGGCCTGGTCTACGCGCTACTGGCCCTGGCGATTGTGATCTCGCTCTTTGGGATCGCCAACACGCTGGCTCTCTCGATCCACGAACGGATCCGGGAGCTCGGAATGCTGCGCGCGATCGGCATGTCAAGGCGACAGTTGCGGACGATGATCCGCTATGAGTCGGTGATTACCGCGCTGATCGGCGCGATTCTCGGGATGGTGCTCGGGGTCGTCTTCGCCGCGCTGATCGCCCAGCCGCTGGGGGAAGAAGGATTCACGCTCTCCTACCCGATCGGTTCGCTGATCGCGTTGCTGGTTTTGGCCGCGCTGGCCGGCGTTCTCGCCGCGATCGCGCCGGCGCGCCGCGCCTCGCGCATCGACGTGCTCGAGGCGCTGCACTATGAGTAGACGGCCCGCAGGGCACCCGCTATCTCGCGAGGCCCATGCGTAGCGCGCCCGCCGTCTCCAGCATTGCCGCCCTGCATGAGGGTGAGACGCCGGTCAGGTTGGCGAAGGTATGGGTCAGACGCGGGTGGCGGCGCAGCGCGACCTGGGTTCCCTCGGCGTGCATCCGATTCGCGTACTCCTCCGCCTCGTCGCGAATCGGGTCAAAGCCGGCGGTTGCGACGTAGGCGGGCGGCAGGTTCGAGAGGTCGGGCGCCCGCAGGATCGATGCGTATGGGTCATAGCCCATCGCTTTGTCGGGGAGATAGGCCTTTTCGCAGTGGTCGATGTCGATCTGGGTGAGGAACGGGCCGTCGGCGAACGTGACCCGCGAGGGCCGCGGCTTGACCGCTTCGGTTGCCGGGTAGATCAGCAGCTGCATCGCGGGACGTGGACCGCTCGCCTCGCGCATCGCGATCGCAACCCCGGCGGCGAGGTTAGCGCCGGCAGAGTCGCCGCCGACGGCCACCCTGGTGGGGTCGAGCCCGAGCTCCTTGGCCAGGCGGAAAGTCCAGACCCAGGCCTCGCGCGCATCTTCGACCGCCGCCGGGAAGGGATCCTCCGGCGCACGGCGATAGGTCGGCGAGAGAATTGCGGCTCCGGAATGGGCGGCGAGAAAGCGACAGGCGCTGTCGTGGGTTTCGAGATCGCCGACCATCCAGCCGCCACCGTGAAAATAGACCAGGGTCGGACGTGGCGGCGGCGGGGCTCCGTAGGGGACATACAGACGCGCCGGCAGTCGTCCCTTTGGGCCCGGGATCTCGAACTGCACCACCTCGGCCAATGGCACCCGCGGGCCCGACGTGGAGGCGACGTTGGCGCGCACGTAGGCGCGTGCCTGGGGAGCCGGCAGCCCACCCGTCAGCGAGATCTTTCCGCGCTGGGCGGCAAGCGAGGCGAGCACATGGACGTCGGTTGCCAGCACCTGGCCCTCGACCTGAGGCGGTGGGCCGAACAGGCGCCGCTGCACTCGGGGCGGCAGCGAGAGCAGTCGCTGCGCGAGGCGGGACTCGACGGCGGTGGGTAGCTTCGGCGCGGCCATGACGGCGCTCAAAAATACGCGATCGGCTCATTGCACCTGGGTGGAGCGATGTCACGTTGCTGTCCCCCGACCGACCGCTAACGTGGTGCTGAGGACCGATGGAGGCGGCGATGGCGAAATCCGGCAAGCGATCGGTCTCGGGTCCGACGGTCCCTGGGCTTCCGTTGGAACCCCGGATGGGCCGGCTGGCGCAGACCGCGATCTGGTCGCGTCGGGCGCAGTGGATGCTCGAGCAGTGCCGCGCCCGGTTCGGCTCGATGTTCACGCTCAACATCGCCTACGAGGGCACCTGGGTCGTTGTCTCCGAGCCCGAGCACGTCAAGCAGGTCTTCACCGGCGATCCGTGCGTCTTTCACGCGGGTGAGGGCAACCAGATCCTGCGCCCGATCCTGGGGGACAACTCGGTCCTGGTCCTCGACGAGAAACCGCACATCAGCCAACGCCGACTGCTGCTGCCGCCCTTTCACGGCGAGCGCATGCAGGGCTATCGCCCGAAGATGGCCGAGATCGCCGCCCGCGAGATCGAGAGCTGGCCGCTCGGCCAACCCCATGAGCTGCGTCCCCGGATGCAGGCTCTGACCCTCGAGATCATTCTCGAGACGGTCTTTGGCGTCCACGGGGGGGAGCGCATGGTGCAGTTGCGGAAGGCGCTGCGGCAGTTCCTCGACCTGACCACCAACCCGCTGGCGCTCGGGCCGGTGATCCTCGCCGGACCCAAGCGGGTCAGGAGCATCCCGATGTTCGGTCGCCGGATCGCCAGCGTTGATGCGCTGCTCAAGGAGGAGATCGGGGAGCGCCGGGACGCCGAGGACACCGCCGAACGCGAGGACATCCTCTCGTTGCTCGTCGAGGCGCGCCACGAGGATGGCAGCCCGATGAGCGACGCGGAGATGCGCGACGAGCTGCTGACGCTGCTCGTTGCCGGTCATGAGACGACCGCGACGGCGCTCTCCTGGGCGATCGAGCGGCTCGTGCGCCACCCGGAGAAGCTGGAACGGCTGCGCGCCGAGGTGCTGGCCGGCAAGGACGGCTATCTGACCGCGACGATCCAGGAGACGCTGCGGCTGCGGCCGGTGATCGTGATGGTCGCCAGGCGCCTCACGGAGCCGGTCGAGATCGGTGGCCACCTGCTTCCCGCCGGGGTCACCGTCACCCCCTCGATTCATCTCGTCCACCGCGACCCGCGCAATTACCCTGACCCCGAGCGGTTCTTGCCCGAGCGCTTCCTCGAGCAGCCGCCGGGCACCTACACGTGGATTCCCTTCGGCGGCGGCGTGCGCCGCTGTCTGGGGGCCGCGTTTGCCCAGTTTGAGATGGCGGTCGTGCTCGAGGAGCTGCTGCGACGTCGCCAGGTTCGCCCCGTGCGGTCCCGATCGGAGCGCCCCTTCCGTCGAGCGATCACCGAGACCCCGCGCCACAACGCCACGGTCCTTCTCCGCCCCGCTGACTGACCTCCCACCCCAGCGTGGGAGGCATCAAGCGATGGAAGTGGCCGGGATCAGCCGCAGCCTGTGTTGTTGCCGCAGCTGGGGCACGTGTAGCAGGACCCCGTCCGCTGCATCATCCCGCCGCACTGCTCGCAGGCCGGGCCGAGATCCCCGCCCACCATCCGGGCGGGTCTCACCGGAGGCGTTTCCGTCATCGCCTCGGCTGCCGGCACCGGCTTCGAGTGGCTGTTGCCGCCCCCGTTTCCGCCGTTGCTCGGTCCGGCGCTACCGCCGCTCTCGGCGCCCAGTGCCAGCTGGGCGGTCTCCGCTTCCTGCCTGGCACGGACGTCCTGGGTCAGGATCCCCAGTTCCGCCAGCGTTTCGGGGTCGTCGATGAAGCGGCTGGCGACCCAGCGCATGATGTAGTCGGGCATCGATTTGGCAAACGGGATCTCGGGGTTGGTCGTCATCCCCTCCGGCTCAAAGCGCATGTAGCTGAACTTGCGCACGAAGTCCTCCAGCGGGACGCCGTACTGAAGGCCGAGTGAGATCGCGGTCGCGAAGGCGTTGAGCAGCCCGCGCATCGTCGAGCCCTCCTTGCCGATGTCGGTGAGGAAGATCTCGCCGACCGAGCCGTCCTCGTATTTGCCGGCGGTGATGTAGCCCTCGTGGCCCGCGATTGAGAACTTGTGGGTGATCGATTCGCGCTCCTGGGGCATCCGCTTGCGCTCCGGAGCGGGGGCCGCCTGCTCGGTCTCCTCGTTTTGGTGCGCGTCCGTGCGCAGCGCCTGCGCCGTCTTTGAGCCGTCGCGGTAGATCGCCAGGGCCTTCAGGCCTCCCATCCAGCCGCGCGTGTAGGCGTCGGCGATGTCCTCGACCGTCGCGCTCTGCGGCAGGTTCACGGTCTTTGAGATCGCCCCCGAGATGAACGGCTGGGTGGCGGCCATCATGTCGATGTGGCCGGTGTGGGAGATCGCCCGCTCGCCCACCGCCACGTCGAAGACCGGCAGGTGTTGTTCCTGTAGCCCCGGAGCGCCGATAATCGCGCCGTTCTCGGCGATGTAGGCGTCGATCTGCTCAACCTGTGGCTCGGCGTAGCCCAGCGTCCGCAGGGCCAGCGGCACTGATTTGTTGACGATCGTCATCTGGCCACCGCCGACCAGCTCCTTGAACTTGACCAGCGAGAAGTCCGGCTCGATGCCGGTCGTGTCGCAGTCCATCAGGAAGCTGATCGTTCCGGTCGGGGCGAGCACCGTCGCCTGGGCGTTGCGGTAGCCGTGAATCTCACCGAGCTCGACAGCCTCGTCCCAGGAGCGCTGCGCCGCCGCGAGCAGCTCCCCCTTGATCCCGGTCTGGTTAACGTCATAGGCGGCGTCTCGGTGCATCCGCATGACGCCGTTGTGGGCGTCGCGGTTGCGCTCGTACTCCTCGTAGGGTCCGGTCGCGCCGGCCGCGATTAGCGCCGACTGGCGATAGGCGCGACCGGTCATCAGCGCCGTGATCGCCGCAGCGACGTTGCGGCCCTCGTCGGAGTCATAGGGAAGGCCGTCGGACATCAGCAGCGCGCCGAGGTTCGCGTAGCCGAGGCCCAGTTGGCGGAAGCGATTGGCGTTCTCGGTGATCTCCTCGGTCGGGTAGCTGGAGAAGCCGACGACGATCTCCTGGGCGAGGAAGACGATGTCGACGGCGTGCTCGAAGTCCTCGACGTCAAAGCTGCCGTCCTCGCCACGGAACTTCATCAGGTTGAGCGAGGCAAGATTGCAGGCCGAGTCGTCGACGTGCATGTACTCGCTGCAGGGGTTCGAGGCGTTGATCCTGCCTGACTCCGGGCAGGTGTGCCAGCGGTTGATGATCGTGTCGTACTGGACGCCCGGGTCCGCGCAGCGCCAGGCGGCATCGGCGATCTGGTTCATCAGATCGCGGGCGGGCAGGGACTTGGCCGGCTCGCCGGTCGTGCGAGCGATCAGGTTCCACTCCTCACCCGCCCCGACCGCCTCCATGAACTCGTCCGTGACCCGCACCGAGTTGTTGGCGTTCTGGTACTGGATCGAGGTGAAGCCCTCGCCGTCAATCGACATGTCGAAACCCGCCTCACGCAGCGCTGCTGCCTTCTTCTCCTCGTCGGCCTTGCACCAGATGAAGTGCTCAATGTCGGGATGGTCAACGTCGAGCACGACCATCTTTGCCGCGCGGCGGGTCTTGCCGCCGGACTTGATCGTTCCGGCCCAGGCATCCGCCCCCCGCATGAAGCTCACCGGGCCGCTGGCGGTGCCGCCCTTGGTCAGCGGCTCCATCGAGCCGCGGATGTTGGAGAGGTTGATCCCCGAGCCCGAACCGCCGCGAAAGATTCGTCCCTCCTTGGTATTCCACTCGAGGATCGACTCCATCGTGTCCTCGACGCTGAGGATGAAGCAGGCCGAGCACTGGGGGCGCTCCTCAAAGCCGACGTTGAACCAGACAGGAGAGTTGAAGGCAGCCTTCTGGTTGATGAGGATCGCGGTCAGCTCCATCTCGAAGGCCTCGGCGTCCTCCGCAGAGGCGAAGTAGCCGCCTTCGCGGCCCCAGTCAGAAATCGTTCCCGAGACACGACCGATCATCTGTTTGACAGACGACTCGCGCTCGTCGGTCCCGAGCTGCCCGCGGAAGTACTTCTGGGCGACAATATTGGTCGCGTTCTGGGACCAGGACTTGGGGAACTCGACGCCGCGCTGCTCGAAGGCCGGGTTCTCTGGATCGCCGATCACCGCATCGCGGATCTCCCATTCCAGCTCGTCGAAGGGATGCGTGCCCGCGGTCGAAAACCGCCGCTCTATCGAGAGGCCCTTGAGACCGTTCTTGGGGGCGACGGTGGCGGTCTGGGACATCTAACTTCTCCTCTCGGGGCGGCTTTGGGGGGTAACTCCGCAGGATCGCCTCTGAGCCGGACGGAACGGGGCTCCTTGCCCGCTCTGACCGCAAGATTTCTTGCGGTCCCGGATCGACTTCCGGTCTGCATATCTTGGCAGCCCATGCGCCCGGGGCCGCCATCCGTATCCGCTGGCCGGGGCGATCTATGGATGCCGGCCGATGCGGGTACCCTTCTGTCATGGTCGACGATCTGCGCAGGGGTGCGGAGCGCGTCGGCGAGCGGGCCACCGCCGCCAGGGACGCTGCTGTTGAGAGGGCCGGCACGGCCCGCGATGCGGCGCTCGAGAAGGCGGGATCGGCGAGGGAGGCAGCCGGTGAGGCGATTGCGGCCGTCAAGCCGAAGCTTCGCGGCGTCTCCCACAAATGGGCCTTTTTCGCCTCACTCTTCCTGGGCGCCGCACTGATCGTCGCGGCGAAGACGCCGAAAGCGACCCTCGCGATGGCGGTCTACGCGGTCAGCCTCTCCGCTCTGCTCGGCACCAGCGCCCTCTACCACCGGGTCAACTGGAAGCGATCCAACGTGCGCCGCTGGATGCGCCGCCTCGACCACTCGATGATCTTCTTCCTGATCGCCGGGACCTACACCCCATTCGCGCTGTTGGTCCTCAAGGGACCGCTCGCCTACGCGATCCTTGTCGTGGTCTGGATCGGCGCGATCGCCGGGGCGGTCGTCGAGATGATCTGGATCGACCACCCGAAATGGGTGGCGGCGCTGATCTACATGTCGCTCGGCTGGGTTGCCGCCGTCGCCTTTCCGGAGCTTTGGAGCCAGATGGGCGTCGCCGGGACACTGCTGGTCGCCGCCGGGGGCCTCCTCTACACGGCTGGCGCGATCGTCTACGCGACCCAGCGGCCCAACCCGAGCCCGCGGGTCTTCGGCTACCACGAGGTCTTCCACGCCCTCGTGATCGCGGCGGCCGCGGCGCAGTTCGCCGCGATCGCGTTCTTCGCTCTGCCGTCGTCCTAACTCGCTTCCAATCGGGGCGATCGCGCGTCGCGTGATGATCTTTCGTCGCACCCCAGCGCCTGATCGGGGCCCAGGTTGACCGCGGCCGGCGACTGCCGCTGGTCGTTATGCGGCGAGTAGGGCGGGCTCGATCTCGGCCGCCTCGAGGAGCTCGGCGAGAATCGCGTCCAAGCGCCCGCGCTGATCGGGGTCCAGCCGCAGTCGTTGGCCGTCCAGCAGCTCGTGCGCATAGGCGACCGGCAGCTCGGCATCGATCACGCGGCCGCCCATCGCCGCCAGCACTTTGCGCAGCTCAGCCTGCGCCCAAACGCCGCCGAACATGCTCTTCGAAGCCCCGATCGCGGCCACCGGCTTTCCGTTCAGTGCGCTTTGGCCGGCCGGCCGGGAGGCCCAGTCGAGGGCGTTCTTCAGCTGACCCGGGAGCGAGTGGTTGTACTCGGGGGTGGCGATCAGCACCGCGTCAGCCCCGCGGATCGCCTCGCGCAGGGCCCGAACGGCGGACGGAGTCGGCCCGCCGCTCTCTGAGTCCTCGTCGAAGGGCGGGATCTCGGCCAACCGCTCAAACCAGACCAACTTCACCCCATTGGGTAGCCGCTCGGCGGCTGCCCGCAGCAGCGCGCCGTTGAGCGAGTCCCGACGCAGGCTGCCCGAGATCCCGAGCACCCTCATCGCTGGTCAGCCTCCTCGACCAGCTCCAGCTCGACGACGATCTCGACTCGCCAGTCGAGGACCTCGCCACCACCTGGCAGCTCGGCCTGCCAGTCGAGCCCGTATTCGCGGCGATCGACTCCTGTGGTCAGCGAGAGTCCGACCCTGGTGCTGCCGCCGAGATCGGCACCGATCCGAGCAAAGCGACCGCGGGCCTCGACCTCGTGGCGATGGTCGCCGATCTCCAGCGTTCCCTTGACGGTCACCGCGCCATCCTCATGCGGCCTGAGTTCGCTTGACTCGAAGCGCAGCAGCGGGTGGCGCTGGACGTCGAAGAACTCGGGGGAGAGTAGGTGGCCTCTGAGCTGTTCGTCGGTGAGTTCGATCGAGTTGACCTCGACCGTGCCCTCGAGCCTTGGCTGCTCGCCCCCCGTCAGCTGCGCCTGATAGGCGGCGAAGCCGCTGCGAAAGGTCGCGACGCCGTTATGGAGGACCGCGAACCCGACCGAGGAGTGGAGCGGGTCGACCGTGTAGCTGCCGCCGGGGATCTCGACGACGTTCTCCGTTGCTGTGCTCATTTCTCATCACCTCAGCTTGGATGGTTGTTGGGAAAATAATTGAGAAAGAAATTATCGTAGCAGAAATAGTTTTTAATTCAAATATTGATCTGTCAAACTTTATCTGCGATAATTGCGGCGATGGGCGAGCCGGTGACAACGAGAGGACGCGCGGACCGACCGGTGGCTGCCGTGATCGAGGCCAGCCCTCACAAGCAGGCCTGGATCGCCCTCAACCGGACCCATGCAGCCGTTACCCAGCGTCTGCAGGATGCTCTCGCCGCCGCCGATTTCCCTCCCCTTCCCTGGTATGAGGTGCTGGCAATCCTTGGCGACGCCCCGCAGGGGCGCTTGAAGATGGGGGACCTGGCCGAGGCCCTGGTCATCACCCGCGGTGGCCTCACGAAGCTCGTTGATCGACTGATCAGGGCGGGTCTCCTGGAGCGAACCCTGTGTGAGACCGACCGCAGGGTCAGCTACGCGACCCTGCTTCCCGCCGGCGCCGAGATGCTCGAGGAAATGCGCCCGGTGGTGATCGCCGAGCTACACGCGTCCTTTTCGCAGAAGCTCAGCGCCGCGGAGGCCGCCGCTCTGCGCGAGAGCCTCGAGCGGGTCCGCGCCTCAGCCTGCGACGCGAACTGACTCCGCGGCGCGCTCCTTGGCGGCCTCGATCAGCTCCAGGAGGTCGGCCTCGCGTCCGGCGCGAAGCAGCTCGACTGGGTCCGGCTCGCCATTGACAACGCCCTCGAAGAACTCCTTGCGGTCCTGGTAGGTCGGCAGCGTCCCCTTGGCCCAACCGCGGACATCGTTGAGGATCACGGCGAGGCGGGCGTACTCCTCGCCGAAGTGCTCGGAGATCTCGCGCTTCATCCGCTTCGCCAGGGCGGGCGAGGCGCCCGCGGTCGAGATCGCGATCGCCAGTGGTCCGCTGCGGACGATCGCCGGGAGGATGAAGTTACAGAGCGGTGGCACGTCAACGATGTTGACCAGCATCGCCCGCTGCTCCGCGTCATCGAAGACGCCGATGTTGACCTCGCTGTCGTCGGTGCAGGCGATCACCATGAAGGCGCCCTCCAGGTCCTGCTGGCCTGTGTAGGGGCGCTTCTCCCAATCGATTGAGCCCTCCGCAGCGAGCGCTTCAAGCTCCGGGTGGGCGACCGGCGCGATCAGGGTCACCTGGCCATCGCAGGCCAGCAACCCCTCGACCTTCTCGAGGCCGACGTCGCCGCCGCCCACGACCAGGCAACGGCGTCCCTTGAGCTTCAGGCAGGCGATGTAGAAGGGGGTGTCGAGCATGTCTCGCACGCATGATTGGTCGCAGATCCCCTTGCGGAACTGGCAGACGCACTGCTTGCCGGCGTAGGCCTGTGCGGGCATGGGTACAGCGTAAACACAGGCCGCCGCGAGCGGCTCTTTAGGTTGGCCTTCGAAAACCTCGACCGAAAGGCTCCGATGCACAAGCGCACCCTCGGCCCCGCCGGGCCCGCGGTCTCCGCCCTCGGCCTCGGCTGCATGGGCATGTCCGACTTCTACGCCGATCGCGATGATCGCCGCTCGACTCGCACCATTCATCGCGCGCTCGAGCTCGGCGTTGACTTGCTTGACACGGCTGACATGTACGGGCCCCACACAAACGAGGAATTGGTGGGGCGGGCGATCGCCGGCCGACGCGATGGGGTCTTCCTGGCGACCAAGTTCGGCATCCTCCGCGACCCTGCCAACGCCGCCAGGCGCGGGATCGACGGCAGTCCCGCCTACGTGAGGAGGGCCTGTGAAGGGTCGCTGCGGCGGCTCGGTGTTGAGCACATAGACCTCTACTATCAGCACCGCGTCGACCCGAAGACGCCGATCGAGGAGACCGTCGGCGCAATGGCAGAGCTCGTGCGGGAGGGCAAGGTCCGCCACCTCGGGCTGAGTGAGGCCGGGGCCGAGACGATCCGCCGCGCCCACGCCGTGCATCCGATCACCGCGGTGCAGTGGGAGTACTCGCTGTGGACCCGTGACGTCGAGCGGGAGGTGAGACCGACGATCGAGGAGCTCGGGATCGGATTGGTCGCTTACTCGCCGCTGGGCCGTGGCTTTTTGGCGGGCAAGATTCGCTCGCACGAGGACCTCCAGAGAGGCGACTACCGCCGCCACTCGCCCCGCTTCGAAGCCGAGAACCTGCAGCGCAACCTGGCGCTGGTCGGGATAGTCGAGGAGATCGCGGCCGCGCGCGGTCTCACCCCGGCACAGCTCGCCCTGGCCTGGGTCCTGAGCCGCGGCGAGTATCTCGTCCCGATCCCCGGCACCAAGCGGGCGTCCTATCTGGAGGAGAACCTCAGAGCGCTTGAGGTCGATCTCTCGGCCGCGGACCTCGAGCGCCTCTCCGAGTCGCTGCCCGATGCCGCCGGAGCCCGCTACGACGAGGTCGGGATGCGGACCGTCAACCGCTGAGCGTGTGTAGCGTGAGCCGGTGGCCTACCGCGTTCTCCCCCGCGCCGATGCCTTCTGGCGCCGCTCAAACCAGATGGGCGTGCTCAACACCGACCTCGGCAGGCAGCTCGAGGCAAAGCAGCTGGGCGCCCGGCTCTGGCGCCTGGAGCCCGGCCAGGCCTCGACCCGCCATCGTCATCCCGCCCAGGAGGAGCTCTACGTCCTCTTGGAGGGACGTGGTCGCATGCGGGTCGAAGGCGAGCCCATCGAGTTGGCGCCGCTCGATGCAGTGCTGGTCGAGGCGAGCACGGTGCGCCAGGTCTTCAACGATACGGAGGACGAGCAGCTGTGGCTCGTCGTCGGGGCCCCGCCCGAGCAAGCGAACACGCTGGAGATGACGGAGGAGATGCTGAACCAGATCTACCCCGACGGGCCGAAGGCACTACCGCCGGAGCTCGGCGGCGGTGAGGGCTGAGCGCTCCGCCTCAGCCCTCGATCGAGTCGAGCGTCAGGCGCAGGCCCTCGGGCAATTCGGTTCGGGCAATCCAGTCCAGCTCGCGCCCGGCCCGCGCCGGGTCTATCGCGATTCGCTGCACCTCGCCGGTCCGTGCCGGCGCCAGCTCGGGCTCGAAATCGACGCCGCCCAGCTCGCCCAGGCGGGCGGCTAGCTCAAGCACGTCGGTCTCGATGCCCGTGCCGATGTTTATCGCGCCTTTCGCCCCTGAGCCGGCGGCGGCCAGCGCGGCCGCCACCACGTCCCCCACATATATGTAGTCGCGCGTCTGGCGGCCGTCGCCGTAGACGATCGGGCGCTCACCGCCCCGCAGCCGCCCGCAGAAGATCGCGATCACCCCCGCCTCACCGAGCGGGTCCTGGCGCGGGCCGTAGACATTGCCCAGCCTAAGGCTCACTCCCGAGAGCCCGTAGAGCCGTTCATAGAGCGCCACGTATCCCTCGGCCGCGAACTTGCTCTGTCCGTAGGCGGAGAGCGGCGCGATCGGCGCCCCCTCGTCGAGCGGCAGCTGCTGGTCTGCGCCCTCGCCATAGATCGCACCGCCCGTGGAGACGAAGACGAAGCGCCGCACCCCGACCTTGCGCGCCGCCTCGAGCGTGTTGGCGGTGCCGCCAACGTTGACCGCGGCGTCAAACGCCGGGTCGGCCACCGACTTGCGCACGTCGATCTGCGCGGCGAGGTGAAAGACGGTCTCGGGTTCTGCCTCGAGCATCGCCGCGCTGACCGCAGCGGCGTCGCGAACGTCCTCTTCGACCAGCCGAGCACCGGCTTCAATTGCCCCTCGGAGGTTCTCCCTCCGACCGGTCGAGAGGTCGTCAAGGACGGTCACGGAATCGCCCCGACCGAGCAACGCGTCGACCAGATTCGAGCCGATGAAGCCGGCGCCGCCTGTGACAACAGCCCTCATTGCGGCGCCGATCCTAGACGGATCGGAGAGTCTCAGGCACCGAGCACCGCCTAGCTCCCCTGCTACCCTCGCCCGCCGTGCGACTAATCGTCACCGAGAAGAACAACAGCGCCAAGAAGATCGCCGACATTCTCGCCGCCGGCTCCGGCGGCCCGTCGACGGATAAGACCTTCAAAGTCCCCTACTACACATGGACTGACGGGGACGGCAACGAGCACCGCACCATCGGCCTCAAGGGCCACGTGCTCGGTCCGGCCTTCCCAGAGGGCTACTCGAACTGGCAGAAGACCGACCTGCACGATCTGATCGACGCCCAGCTGATCAAGGAGCCGACCGACAAAAACGTCGTCAAGGCGATCAGGAAAGTCGCCAAGGAGGCGGACGAGCTTGTTATCGCGACCGACTTCGACCGCGAGGGCGAGCTGATCGGCCTCGAGGCTCTCGAGGAGATGCTCGAGGCCAATCCGGCCCTCGGCTCGCGCGAGGACAGTGAGAAGGGCATCCTCAAGGTCAAGCGGGCGCGCTACTCGGCGCTGACCACGGAGGAGATCGAGCGGGCCTTCTCCGAGCTAGATGAACTCTCCTACCCGCTCGCCAACGCCGGCGCCGCACGACAGGACATCGACCTGCTGTGGGGCGCCACGCTGACCCGTGCCGTCTCGCTCAGCACCCGCCGCTTTGGCTCCAACTTCCTCTCCGTCGGTCGCGTCCAGAGCCCCACCCTGGGGCTGATAGTCGAGCGCGAGATGGAGCGGCGGGCACACGTGGCAAAGCCCTTCTGGGAACTGTTTGCCAAGTTCGAGCACCCCGAGGGCAGCTTCGAGGCACACCATACGGTCGACAAATTCTGGGAGAAGACCGAGGCCGAGGAAGCGCTCGCCGGGACGACCGGGCCGGGAACGGTCAAGTCGGTCACCGCCCGCAGGAACACCCGCAGGCCGCCGACCCCCTACAACACGACCGCCTTCAGCACCGACGCCTCGAGTCGACTCGGGATCACCCCTGCGAGCGCGATGCGAATCGCCGAGGACCTCTACATGGACGGCTTCATCTCCTACCCGCGCACCGATAACACCGTCTACCCGCCCTCGCTGCCGGTGCGTGAGCTGATCGCCTCGCTGGTCAGGATCAAGGAGTTCTCGGCGGCCGCCAATCTGCTCGAGGGCGAGCTGACGCCGACGCGCGGCAAGAAGGAGACGACCGACCACCCGCCGATCTACCCGACCCAGGCGATCCACCCAGGCGCCCTCGAGGGTCCCAAGCGGCGCGTCTACGAGCTGGTCGTGCGTCGCTTCCTCGCCACCTTCAGTCCTCCGATGGTCAGCGAGTCGACCCGCGCCGATATTGAGGCCGGCTCGCAGACTTACTTCGTGCGCGGCTCGGTCGTCGTTGACGCGGGGTATGCGGGCATCTACACCTACGCCCGCTCAAGTGACGATGAGATCCCGAAGCTGCATGAGGGGCAGAGCCTCGAGCTCGACGGTCAGCCCTGGGTCCTCGACAAGGAGACCCAGCCCCCGGCGCGGATCTCACAGGCGAAGCTGATCGAGCTGATGGAGGAGCGCAACCTCGGCACCAAAGCGACCCGAGCCGACATCATCCAGAAGCTCTTTGACCGGGGCTACGTCTACTCGAACCCGCCGATCCCATCGGAGACCGGGATCGCCCTCTATGAGGCGTTCAGGAAGTACGTCCCCGGGATGGCGACCGCGGAGATGACCGCTCAGCTGGAGGCCGAGATGGATCGGATCGCGGCCGGCGAGCTGACCAAGGGCGAAGTCGTCGGCGAGAGCCGCGACCTCCTACACAGGACCTGGTCAGAGATCGACGAGAGCAAGGAGGAGCTCGCGAAAGTCGTCTGGAAAGGAATGGACGAGGACCGCATCCTCGGACCCTGCAAGGTCTGCGAAGAGGCCGGGCGGACCAAGGAGGATGGCTCACCCAACATGCTGCGCATCATCCGCGCCAAAAAATCAGGCAAACGGTTCGTCGGCTGCACCGGCTGGAGCGCCGATGACCCGGACTCCTGCGATCAGACCTTTCCCCTGCCGCAGCGAGGCGAGGTCTTCAAGCTCGAGGAGCGTTGCTCGATCTGCGGCGAGACGCCGCGTCTCAAAGTCGTCCCCTTTCGCGGGCGCCCCTGGAACCTCTGCCTCAATGACGAGTGCGACTCGATGCAGGAGATGAAGAAACGGCGTGCTGAACGCGAAGCCGCCAAAGCGGCCAAAGAGGTGATGGCGAAAAAGCCACTGCCGAAGGGCGACGAGGACGCGGGCCCCGCGAAGGCCGATACCGCGACGCGCAGGCGCAAACGAGCAAAAGCGACCACCTAGGAACCGATGATGTTCATCTCCCTGGAGGGCGTCGACGGCTCCGGGAAGAGCACGCAGGCAAGACTGCTGGCGGAGGCGCTCGGCCCGCAGACGTTGCTGATCCGTGAGCCTGGGGGGACCGAGGTCGCCGAGCGCATCCGCGAGCTGCTCGCCGACGCCTCCATCGAGATGGACCCCTTCGCCGAGCTGCTGCTCTTTTCGGCTGCCCGTGCGGATCTCCTAAGTCGCGTCGTCCGACCGGCATTGGAGGAAGGTCGGACCGTCGTCGCCGATCGCTTTGCCGACTCCAGCGTCGCCTATCAGGGGGGCGCCCGCGGTCTGGGGATGAGCCATGTCCTCTCGTTGACCGACACCGTGATCGATGGCCTCTGGCCGGATTTGACCGTGCTGCTGAGGGTCGATCCGGAGGTCGGACTCGGCCGGGCCGAGGGCGATGACCGCTTCGAGACCGAGGGCATCGAGCTGCAGCGCGCCGTCGCTGATGCCTACGAGGAGATCGCGACGATCGCCAGCGACCGCGTCGTCGCGGTCGACGCGTCGGGCGGCGTCGAGGAGGTCCAGGCTCGCATCCTTGAGATCGTCGAGCAGCGGTTTGCGGCGCGATGACATCCTCCAATCGCCGTGTCGGCATCTGATCGAGGAAAGGACGACCTGAGCGCTCTTTCGGAGAGGACCGAGCACCAGCCCCGGGCCCGCGCGGCGCTCGAGGCCGCCCTTGCGGCTGGTCCCGCCCATGCCTATCTCTTTCGCGGACCACGCGGAGCCGGCAAGCGGCGGGCCGCACGGGCCTTCGCCGCCGAGATCCTCGTCGCCGGCGCCGAGGATCGAGATGACACCCGCCGCCGGGCGATGCTCGATCCCTCGCCGCATCCGGACCTGGTCTGGTTGAGGCCCAGCGGTGCCCAGCACCTGGTCGAGGCGATCCGTGAGCAGGTGGTCCGCGCCGCCTCCTACCGACCGTTCGAGGGGCGTCGCCGCGTGTTCGTCATCGAGGAGGCCGAGGCGCTGCGAGACGAGAGTCAGAACGCGCTCTTGAAGACCCTCGAGGAGCCACCCGTCTTCGTCCACGTGATCCTCCTGAGCTCAGAGCCGGAGGCACTGCTGGAGACGATCTCCTCGCGCTGTCAGCGGATCGAGTTTGCGGCGCTGCCGGCCGAGGCGGTCGAGGCCGCGCTCGGTCAGGAAACCGGTCCGGCTCAGGCGGCCTCGACCAGCGGGGGAGGGGAGGTCGCCGCCGTCGCCCGCCTCTCCAGAGGAGACCTGGAGCGGGCCAGGTTTCTGCTGGGTGATGAGGGCGGAGCCCTGCGCAACGCGGCCATCGCTCTCGCTGGGGCAGGGCGAGGCGGACCCGCCCCCTGGAAGGCACTGCTAAATGCGGCCGAGGCAGTCGGCGCCGAGGCCGAGACCACCACTCGCGCAGCGCTCGAGGAGGCCAAGGAAGCGGGGGTCAAGCTCTCGGCCCGCGAGATCGGCGAGGAGGCCAAGCGGACCGGCCGCCGCCGTCGCGCTGACATTCTCGATTTCGGATTGGGCCTTTGTTCCAGCTGGTGCAGGGACCTGGAGGCGGTTGCGGTGGGCGCCGAGGGGGTGGTCTTTAACCGTGACAAATTCGAGGAGCTGCGCGACGCTGCCGGGGAGATCGACCAGGGTGCCGGACGGCGTGCGGTGGGGCTGGTCGAGAATACGAGGCGGCGGCTGGTCCTCAACGTCTCCGAGGAGCTGGCGCTCGAAGCGCTCTTCTTCCGCCTCGAGCGCGAGCTCAGCTGAGCGATTGACGCTGCCGGCGGCCAGCGCCAGGGCCGAGCGCTGAAGGCGCTACTGCGAGCGCGCGCGCTGCTGAGCGGCGTCGTCGATGGCTCGGTCCTGATCGGCGGCGGTCTGCTGTTGTGCCCGTTCCAGGGCGCGCTCCTGGGCTAGGCGGGTGATCTGGGCCGCCTGTCTCGACATGATCACGCTGAAGTTCAGGGCCAGCCCGAGCAACAGCAAGAGCACGATCGAGAAGAGGGCGATGGTCGTATCGCGGACGCCCATCACGTCGGCCATGACGCTCAGCAGGCCCGGGAAGGCGGCGCCGATCAGCATCCCCACGCCGGCGATGAACCAGACGACGCTGTAGCGCTCCTGCAGCCGGTCGCGGCGGATCAGCTCGAGGATCATCACCATGAAGGCGATCGCCAGCACGGCCGCGATGATCCGCGTCTGCGCGGTGAGGTGGACCCTGGGGTCGGCGGCCAGGAGCAGGGTCCGGGCTCGCATCCTCAGCGCTCCACCTCGACCCGGCGCGGACGAAACATTCCGACCAACAGCACGATCACGCCCTTGAAGATGAAGAAGGCCGAGCGCAGCGGGGTGAGGAAGGAGCTGCCACCGGTGCGCTCCAACATCCGCACGGGCACCTCCTCCACTCGCAGACCCTGGCGCACCGCAAGCTGCAGAGACTCGATCTCGGCGAAGTCGGGCGAGTAGTTCTCGGCAAAGAGCGCCATCACCCTGCGGTTGGCGGCGCGCATGCCGCTGGTCGTATCCGTGAAACGCTGCCGGGTTGCCAGGGTCAGAAAGAAACGGAAGACGCTGGTCCCGATCCGCCGTGTGATCGTCGGACGATAGTCATCGGCCGCAGCGCCCTCGGTCTCGGTTCCACGTTCGCGGTAACGCGACCCGATCACCAGATCCGCGTGGTCGGCCACCACCTCCTTGAGCAGGCGGGCAACCTCAGCGGCCGGATGCTGACCGTCGGCGTCGAGATGGGCACAGCACCCATAGCCCTGGCGCAGGGCGTAGAGATAGCCGGTCTGCAGGGCCGCTCCAAGTCCCTGATTGAAGGGCAGCGAGGCGACGACCGCGCCGGCCTCCCGGGCTCGGGCCGCGGTGGCGTCGGTGGAGCCGTCGTCGACGACCAGCACGTCGGACTCGGGCAGGTTCGCCCGGACGTCGGCGATCACCGAGGTAACCGAGGCCTCCTCGTTCCAGGCGGGGATGAAGACGAGCGTGCGCACCGGCTCCGATTCTCCCACGCTCGCTCGGCGTCCGGTTTGTGTTAGTAAACACTCATGAGACGCGTGGGCATGCGGCTGTGGATGGCGAGCGCCTTCGCCGCGGTCAGCGTCCTGACGGCTGGGGTTGTCTACCTGTTCGGTGATCGGCCGCGAGCAGTGCTCGCGGCAATCGTGCTGGGCGTGCTCGTCGGGTTCCTGATCGCCGCGACGATCGCCGAGCGGGTCGAGCGGCTCGCCAGCGCCGCCGGCAAGATGGCGGCGGGCTCCTTTGATGCACCGCTTGACACCCACGGGCTCGATGAGATCGGCGACCTGGCGCGGGCGCTGGAGTCGATGCGGACCTCGCTGCACGAGAGCTTCGGCGTTCTGACCGCGGACCGCAACAAGCTCGAGGCGATCTTCGATGGCCTAACCGATGCGGTCATGGTCGTTGACTTCGACGGCCCGCTGCGCTTCTCGAACAGCGCCGCGGCGGATCTGCTGGACCCCGCCGGCCTGCCGCCGGAGGCGATGCTGCCGCAGCTGCGCCGCGCCGCCGAGGTCGGCTTTGCGGCGCATCCGGCGCTGCGCATCGGTGACCGCGCCTACTCGATGGAGGCGCGCTCGCTGCCCGACGAGCGCGCGGTCCTGGCGGTGGTTAGAGATCGCACCGACGCGATGCGCCGCGAGTTCGCAGAAGCGGACTTCGTTTCCAACGCCGCCCATGAGCTGCGCAATCCGCTGGCGGGGATCTCCGGCGCGATCGAGGTCCTGCAGAGCGGCGCCAAGGATGACCCCGAAGCCCGCGATCATTTCCTCGATCGGCTCGCCGAAGACGCCGAGCGAATGAGCCGCCTGACCCGGGCCCTGCTGACCTTGGCCCGAGTCGAGAGCCTCGGCTCGGGGGAGACCGAGGTGGTCGATGTGCCCGCTGCGATCCGGGACGCGCTCGCCGCAATCGAGGCACCGCCTCACATCGAGCTGCACGGAGAGGTCGACTCCGACCTCGCCGCCAAGGGCGACCCGACCCTATTGCGCCAGGTCCTGGTCGGCCTGTTGACCAATGCCTGCAAGCACACCTCGCCCCCGGGCTCCGTTACCGTTCGCGGCCGCCTCGACAGCGACGGGGTGGTGGTCATGGAAGTGATCGACACCGGAACAGGAATCCCCGCGGCTGAGATGGAGCGCATCTTCGAGCGCTTCTACCGCCGCACCGAGTCGCGCAAACACGAGGGCTTCGGCCTTGGGCTGGCGATCGCGCGCCGCATGGTCGACGTGATGGGCGGCACAATCGGCGCCACCTCGGTCGAGGGCGAGGGGAGCACGTTCTGGGTCCGACTGCCGGTCGCCCAACCGAGCCCGACCCCGGTGGCATGAGGAAGACAAGCAGAAGAATCGAGCGCCTGAAGGAAGGGAGAGGATGAGCAGCGGACGCATACTGATCGCCGACGATGAGCCATCGGTTCGCGACTCGGTCGGCTATGCGCTGGCCCAGGAGGGTTTCGAGGTGACGCCTGCTTCAGACGGCGACGAGGCGACAGAGAAGCTCGGCGACGGGATCCCCTTCGATCTGCTGATCCTAGACATCATGATGCCGGGCCCGAGCGGCCTTGATATCTGTCGCGAGGTGCGCTCGCGCAGCGCCGTGCCGATTATCGTGCTGACAGCCAAGGACGCCGAGGTCGACAAGGTCGTCGGCCTCGAGGTGGGTGCCGACGATTATGTGACGAAGCCGTTTTCGGTGCGCGAGCTGCTTGGTCGTGTACGTGCCCAGCTGCGCCGGCGGGAGCTCGACCGCTCCCCCCTCGGTCAGGCGGTGAGGATCGAAGCCGGGCCGGTTGCGATCGACCTCGTCCGCCATGTGGCGACGGTGCGTGGGGAGCCCGTCAACCTGACCCGCTCTGAGTTTCAGCTGTTGCGCCTGATGGTGGGTCGCCCAGGCGAGGTCTTTCCCCGGCAGCAGATCATGGAGGAGCTCTGGCAGACAGAATTTGACGGTGACGAGCGGGCCTGTGATGTGCACATCTCCAACCTGCGCCAGAAGGTCGAGCGCGACCCCCAGAACCCAGAACTGGTTCTCACCGTGCGGGGCGTCGGCTACAAATTCGCTGGCGCCGGTGCCTGAGCGCGGTATATTCGACCAGTCAGTACTGACGGTTACGGGGCGCCCCCGGGAGGGCGTTCGTGGACCGACGGGAGGAGGAACACTTGGGGGCAACGCAGTGCGTCACGCGGCGCCGGAGCCGGCGGCTTCTCGCATTAGGCCCGATTGGGGTAGCAGTGCTGCTGCTGGCCCTTCTCCTCGGCCCGACGGCCCTCGCACAGACGGTGCGCGCCGGCGACCTGGTCGTCACCGTCGAAGGCGGCTTCACGCCCCACCGACTGCCGCGTAACAAGCGGGGGGCGATAACCCTCAGCGCCCGCAGCACGATCGCCACCGCCGACGGTTCCCACCTGCCGGCTCTGGAGGAGCTGAACCTCGAGTTTGACAAGCACACTGGGGTCAACACAGAAGGGCTGGCCAGTTGCACCGTCGGGCGGCTGGAGAATACGACCACCAAGACGGCGAAGCGGATTTGCGCCTCCGCATTGATCGGGAGCGGCCAGGCGGGAGCGGAAATCGAATTCCCCGAACAGCCACCCTTCTTTGCGAAGGCGCCGATGCTGATCTTCAACGGGCCCCCGCACGATGGCCACCCGGTCTTCGTTTTCCAGGTTTACGCGTTCGTACCGGCTCCCACCACCTTCGTAACGACTGCGCAAATCGAAAAGGCCTCCGGCCTCTACGGGACCAAGGTCCGGATCAAGGTGCCGTCGATCGTGGCCGGGCAGGGGTCGCTGAGCCTCGCCGAACTCTCGATCCACAAAACCTGGAGCGAGAAGGGCAAGAAGGAGACCCTCCTGTATGGCAGCTGTCCGACCGGCCACTTCTTCGTGCGCGGCAACCTGCTCTTCAACGACGGCTTCCGAATGAACGGCAAGGTCGTCCGCAGCTGCACTCCGGCCGGCTGAGCCCCGCCGAAAATCAAGATCTGACTTCGCGGGGCGGCCCGCCGAGCCACTCAGTTTCCGAAAAGCGCAGGGAACGCTCGCAAAGGCGGCGGCCTGCTTGCTCCCGACGTCCCTCAATCCCGACTTCGTAACCTAGAGGACGCCAGCCAAATCCGAGGAATAACCGATGGCTCACGTCCTCTTTGTCTGTCTCCACAATGCCGGTCGCTCGCAGATGAGCGAGGCCCTGTTCGCCCGTTCAGCGGCGGGGCACCACGATGCACGGTCTGCTGGCACCGAACCGGCGGAGCGGATTCATCCCGAAGTGGTTCGGGCGATGGATGAGATCGGCATCGACATCGGTGGGCGCGTTCCCCGCAAGCTCGGCGAGGCAGACGCGCTGTGGGCGGACGTCGTCGTGACCATGGGATGCGGGGACGAGTGCCCCTACATCCCGGGCAAGCGCTACCTCGACTGGGAGCTTCCGGACCCCAAGGGACAACCGCTCGAGGCGGTGCGTCAGACACGGCAGGAGATCGAGCGGCGAGTCGCTGAGTTGCTGGCCGAGCTCACCTGACACGAGCCGCCATTGCGCTCCCAGCCTCCGCGCACCCACTTACCCCGACCACGGCACGGCATCAGGCCTTCTTCGAGCGGCCCCTTCGCTCCGCGGCGGCCTCGCGGGGCCTCCACCTCCCCCTGGGCCGCTGAGGCCTCCGCGGCCCAGGGGAGAGCGGCGTTGAGCTCTCAGCCCGCGAAGCGCGGCGGGCCGCTGGGATCACCGCAGCGATAGCCATCGACCCCGCTGTCCCAGAGGACGCGGCCGGAGGCGGCTTCGGCGACGAGCCGTTCAGCACACCATTCGCCGCTGGTGGCAAAGGCGATGTAGCGGAAGGGCGCCAGACCGGTGCTCTGAGCCTGAGCCGGGCTGAGGCGGGCGAGCTGGATCGCTTTCGTCTCACCGTTGGCCATCGTCACCCGCAGGCGGCGGACCGAGGGGGCAAAGATCATGCCGATGGCCGTCAGCTTCGCCTGTCCGCCGGAGCTCGGCTGGGTTCCCCGGGCGACCAGTGGTGGTCCCGATCCGGAGAGGCCGGCGGCACCGGCGCACTGGCGACTGCGACTGCGGCTGTAGCTGTAGGGGCCGGTGCGCCAGGTGGTTCCGACCAGCAAGCATGGACGCTGCGTCCCCTGGTGCCCGCTCCCCACGGGTCCGTCGGGGCGTTTGGCCTCGACGCTCCAGTGGAAGGAGCCGACGTCGCCCCCGGCCAACCCCAGCCAAGGGCCCGCGACGGCCGGCGCCGCTCCGGCCGTCGCGGCCGCGCTGAGCAGGAATACGCCAAGGAAGAGAGATGTCGCCCCGCGGCCGACGGCGCGCCCCATCAGTCGCGCTCCGCCGCGCGCTTCGCCGCTGCCGGGCCGAGATAGGGTCCGAGCACGATCTGCACCAGGTCGGATTTGAGGCCGGGCAGAGCGCTGGGCTCGCCTGCGGCAAGACAATTGCCGACGATCGACATCGCCGCACCAACGGCAGCCTGCTCGGTGAGCTCGCCGGGTTCGCTCGCCTCGGGGCAGCGAGCGGCGCCCTCGCGCAGAAGGCGAACGAGCTGCAGGTGCAAGGCCAGGCCCTCGCGGGCGAGCTTTGGCTCCGAGGGTGAGTGGCTCGAGGCGAGGACCAGCCGGGCCTCGCCGGGGTGCTCCCTGGCGAATTCCAGCGCCGCCCCGACTCCGGCCGCGACCGAGCGGGCCCAGTCCTCGTCCGCCCGCGTGGTTGCTCGAGCCGCGGCTGTGATCGCTTCGCGCAGATGACCAATAGCCCAGACCTGAGCCTCGAGGACGCAATCGTGCTTGTCGTCGAAGAGCTTGTAGAAGGTAGCCCTGGAGACGCCTGCCCGCTCCGTCAGATCGCTGACAGCGAGTGAGGCGTAGCCGTGCTCCGCGATGACCGCAGCGGTGGCGTTCAAGAGCCGCTCGCGCTGATTGGCGGCGATCAGCTCATGGGGGATCCCGTGGCGCCCCCGCGGCAGACGGGTGCCGTACTCGACCCCGCCCAGGACAACTGCCTCGCTCACCGCCGCCTCCTGCCAGGAACGCCGCGCAAACGGCCCGGGGGGGCGGGAAACCCCCCCGGGCACTCAGCGCTTGCGTTGATGATGGGATCGCGCCGCACAGGGAACAGACGGGACGACCCCGGCCTGGCATGCCAGCTGCGAGCGTGCTTTTTTTGCGCCTCTCGCATTTGAAGGAATGAGAACATACCAGGACCTTGGTGTCAAGCAACCCTGGGATTTTTGGCTTGCTAAAGGGATAAAAAACCGTACGACAGCATACCTCTCATTGCTTTGAAGCGGCGTGTGACTCGGTCCAGCGGCGCGCGGCCGCAAGCCCTGTGTAGGGCATCAGAGCGAGGTAGATGACCTCAGTCGCAAGGCCCGGGAGCTCGGACGTAGTCCCCCCGAGAAGGTGGCCGCGGGTCAGCATCGCGATCGATTCGATCGTCCCCCGGTCTGTCGAGACCGGAAACCGTCGCTCGCTGGGTGCGATCTCGGCCATCAGATCTGCGAAATAGCCGATCACCTCGCGCTCGCGGTCCCCGTCATCAGCCGCCTGGCGGCGAGCGTCGATCGTCAGTGCGTGCGCGGCCGCGGGATCGCCAGCTGCGAACTCGAGCGCGGCACGGATACCGGCAGCGACCTTGGCCTGCCACTCCTCCTCCAGCGCGCAGGCTCTGGCGACCGCGCCCTGCAGGGCCGCGAAGCTCGGCAGAAATTCCGCCGTCGGTGGGCGCCAACGGGTGGGCGGGCCCGCGTCGGCCGCCCGGCTGATGCGCTTGCCGTGAGCCCCAGTTTCGTTCACCAACGTGCCCCCTTGCAGGTCGCAGGAATGAGAACAGATATGGACCATAAAGTCAAATTCCCGCGGCCTGAAGCGGGACTCTGTCGCCAGCACAACCGCTGCTAATTGCCCATTCTAAAGGTAAATCAGGCCAACAAACAGAACTGTGTATTAGGTCCGTTCTCGTACCATAAAGGAGGTTTTGCAAACAGGGCCCGAGCGCTCGGTTCGGACTGGCAGTTGCCGATCTGCCGTTGTGCAGGCCGGGGGTTCGTTCGCTGTCAAAGCTCCTCCCTGCCAGAAGTCGGGGCTGGCTGCTGGGGGGCCGCGCCGGGGTTCGTGCCGAGAACCCGTCGAGCTCGGCTGCGCGAGACGGCCGCCGCTGATGCTGAGCGGGCAACGTCCAACGTCAAACCGGCGCTGAGGATTAGGCGCCGAGGGCCGACCTGGGTTGGTGAGTGTGGTTGGAGTGCGACCGGCCTTCGATCAGGCCTCCGCTCGGTTTGAGCCGGCCGGTTCGCCACCGCTCATATTCCGCTTTGGGGGGTCCGCCCACAGCACCCATCGCTAGAGCACGGTCCATGACAAGCCTGCCAGCCTCACCCCAGGGGCGAAGCTTCCTGTCGCCAATCTGGCGCTAGTCAGCCCACCAATCGCGCTGGCCAGCGACGTCCTCGCGTGGCGCCTCGCCGAGATTGGGCGCGCCGATGACGAGCATCTCAAGGCCCTCCGGCCCGGCCTCGTAGCCTCGCCACGTCCCGGGAGGGACCCGCACCGCGTCCCATTCCTTGAGCTCGACGACCTCCTCGTCGAGCTTCATTTGGCCGCTCCCGCGCAGGACCACGTACACCTCCTCCTGCTCCTTGTGCGTGTGGCCGTAGGGAAAGCGGTAGCCGGACGGGACGCGCTGGTAGCCGAGGCCAGATTTCTCGAGCTCAAGCGCATCGGTCGCCAGGCGGAACTCCAGGTCTGGCGCGCCGTCGAACCTGGTGCCGAGGTCCTCCAGGTCCTCCTTGAGGTTCCTGAGAGTGAACGGCACGGCGCAATTCTACGGCACCCCTGGCTTGGCTCGCCGGGCCCCGGTCCCCGGGCATCGCGCTTCCATCTGCGCGCGGAATGAAGGCCGTTGCGATTGTCCGCTTGGGTGAAGGTCGAGCACTTCGCAGGGCACGGAACTCTCGATTGACCTCTAAGATCACGCCCAGAGCGCGAGTCGGTTCCTGGGTTGGCTCTGGATTAGCGACAGGCTGTCGGTCCGGCCCGGATGGGATTCAGTCGACCCAGGTGTTCCTACTTCAAGTGCTCAAAATCTTGGCTTGATAAAGCCAAATCTGCCCGGATAGCTCAGTTGGTAGAGCACTTCCATGGTAAGGAAGGGGTCGTCGGTTCGAGTCCGACTCCGGGCTTCGATCGTCGAGGTGGGCTGAAGCTCATGCAGCTCAGCGCAGGCGCTTGACCTTGAACGCAACGGTCACCGTCTCGTTGCCGTTCGGCTCGCCTTCGCCGCCGGTCAGCGGGAAGGTGGCATTGACGGATTCGGTGAGAGCCTTGCCTTTTCGAAGGGAGAGGATCTTGGCGACGTGAAGGTTCGTCGAGAGCAACTGCCGTTCGCCACGGAGGTGGCCGTCGATCAGGCCCGCATTGCAGATGACCTCGATTTCGGGAAGGAAGAGGAAGACCGGGTTGTGGCGATCGAGGGGGGCGGTGGGGTTGACGTCGAGGGCGGGGGGAGAGATCGATGACGGACCCCTTTTCGAGTTCTCCGTGGTCGTGAAAGGTGCATGCGGCCGCGGTGGGCCCGATGCCGAGGGCGCAATCGCTGGGATTGGGATTGGGGTCGAGTTGAGGGTCGGGTTCGAAATGGCCCGTCAGTGCGGTCGAGGCGCTCGCTTGGAGGGAGCCGAATTTGCCCTCGAATAGGAGGCGCGGGAAGTTGCGGCCGTAGTAGCTGAGGACGCTCGTGCCCGGGTGCGGGGAGATGCTCACCGATGCCGCGAAGCGCTGGGTTTCGGTGCCGGATCCTCTGCTGCAGAATTCGGGCACCGGAGCCGTCTGGGGGGTCAGAGTCACGGTTTGGGTCCATGCGACATGAGCGCTGCCCGTGAAGGTCACCCGGTAGAGGGGTCCCTGCTTCTTCTTCGCGGGCGCCGCTCCCACCCCGAGCGCCAGAACGGCAACCAAGCAGAGGACCAGAGCCAGCGCCGACACGATCGATCTGCTCATTTGTGACCCTCCTGGGCTGCTGGTCGAGACGTTTGCACAGGAATCCTTCTTCCCGAGCAGGTAAGAGTCGAGCGCTGCGCGGCTGTCAAGCGGGCGAGTCCCTGTCGCCCCAGGGTTTCGGCCAGGTCCCTCGAGGCGTGGACCGCACTTACCCCGCGGCGATTGGGCTTGCTAGGGATGTGGCAATGCCGTCGTGCCTCGACCAATTGGCGGACAACGCGGAGGGCCGCCCCCTCCGCCGGGTCGAGATGCGCGAGGTAGTGCCAGGCTGCTGCGCAGCGCCCTGCGCGCCTGCCGCGGGGTCAGCCGGGCGACCTGCCCAGGGGCTGGGCGGGTCGATCTCCCGCGTGAGTCCGCATCGACCCGTGCGGGGTCGGTATAGATAGGTGATGAACCTTCGATGCCGATGCGGCGTCGCCTGCGCGCTTCTGGCCTGTGGGCTTATGGCGCCGGCGAGCGCCAGCGCCGAAATCAGCTCGGTCTTTGGTGGCGAAGTCGCGTGCTCCTTGCAGCCGGGCGGATTCCGTTTCTGTGGCAGCACCTCGCCCCGCAGCACCGCGGAGAGCTTCGACGGGACGCCGATCGACGTCAACGTTGCATTTCCACCCGGGGGAGACGGGCCGTATCCGACGATCATGTTGTTCCACGGTTACGGAGGCAGCAAGCTCGGGCTAAGCGAAATGCAGCAGTGGCTTGAACGTGGGTATGCGACCTTCAGCATGACCGACCGCGGCTTCCACGAAAGCTGCGGAACCTCGGCCGCCCGCGCCGCCGACCCGACCGGTTGCGCGCACGGCTACATCCATCTGATGGATGACCGCTACGAAGTCCGCGACGCTCAGTATCTGGCCGGCCGCCTGGTGGACGAAGGACGTGTTCAGCCCACCAAGCTGGGCGCTCTGGGCAGCTCCTACGGCGGCGGTATGTCGATGGCGCTGGCGGCGCTCCGTAATCGGACGATGATGCCCGACGGCTCCCTGGTCCCGTGGACGAGCCCCGGAGGCACCGCAATGTCCCTGGCCGCGGCGGCGCCCAACGTGCCCTGGAGCGATCTCGCCGCCTCGCTTGTACCCAACGGCAGCACCCTGGACTACGTTGCCGACGCACCCTACAAGGGCCGGATCGGAGTCGAGAAGCAGAGCCTCATCACCGGGCTCTATGTCGACGGCTGCAGCGCCGGCTACTGCGCGCCAGCCGGGCTCGATCCGGCTGCCGATCTGGCCGGCTGGAGGATGCTGCTGGAAGCGGGCGAGCCCTACGACGGCAACCCGGCTGCGCAGGCCCTCGTCTCCCAGGTGACCACCTACCACTCTGCCTATTACATCGACCACTCCGAGCCGCCGGCGCCGCTGCTGATCTCCAACGGATTCACCGACGATCTCTTCCCGGCCGACGAGGCGATCCGCTTTTACAACCGCACCCGCAGCCAGTACGACCAGGGCCAGGCACCGGTCTCGATGATCTTCGGAGACTTCGGCCACCCCCGTGCCCAGAACAAGGCCGACGTCTTGGCGCTGCTCGAACAGCGCACACAAGAATGGTTCGATTACTACCTCAAGGGCCAGGGGCCTGAACCGTTCCAGGGGGTCGAGGCGATGACCCTGACCTGCCCCAAGTCTGCGCCCGAAGGCGGCCCCATCATCGCCAGCGACTGGGCGAAGATTGCCCCCGGCGAGGTCCGCTTTGAAGATGCGCGGACGAAGACGATCCAGCCCGGCTCCGGCCAGAACGGGACGGTCTTTGACCCCGTCTTCGGCAAGGGGGCCTGCGCGAGTGCACCGGCGAGCGAGGATCCGGCGACGGCGACCTACCGCCTGCCAAAAGCACCGCCGGGCGGCTTCACCCTGATGGGATCGCCGACCGTGATCGCCAATTTCCGCGAGACCGACCCCAACTCTCAGGTCGCCGCGCGTCTGCTGGATGTTGCTCCGGACGAAACTGAGACCCTCATCGCCCGTGGGCTCTGGCGTCCGGTTGTGCAAGCAAAGCCCATCTTGCAGGTCTTCCAGCTTCACCCCGATGCCTACCACTTCGAAGCGGGGCACATCGCAAAGCTTGAACTGATGGCGAGTGACTCGCCCTACGGGCGCACCTCCAACGACCAGCAGCCGATCCAGGTGTCTGATCTTCAGCTGCGCTTACCGGCGCTCGAGCGGCCGGGATCCTCGGGAGGGTTCATCAAGGCGCCGGCTTCAAAGTTCGTGCCCCGTGGCTATCAGCTGGCCGATGAGTTCAAAGAACTCCAGCGCCCCGCTGCCAAGCCGCTCGGTCCCCCCAGGCTTACTGGCGGCAAGCTGCTCCTGCGGATTCACTGCCCCAAGGCCTGGAACTCATGCAACAGGGGCTTGGTGCGGATTCACGGCGCCGCTCGGAGCGCCAAGCGTTTGGTCGCACAGGGGCGTTTCACTCGAATCGGCGGGGGCAAAATCGGGCGGTTCTCATTCCGCCTACGCCCCTCGGCGATGCGCTATCTGCGGGTCCAAGGGGGGCCCCGCGTCCGGATCACCGTCAGAACTGCCGAGCGGGTCGAACCTGTGATCGTCGCCAGGCCCGTGCGGCGCTAGCGCTTGAGCCACGGGCTGCGGGCGGAATGCAGACTCGCGGTCCATTCCTTGGCCCCGTCGGTCGCCGGCGCACCCGTTGAAGCCCTGGGAGCTCGCCGGCGCGATCGCCACAGCGCTTCCAAACCTGCGGCGAGGGCTGATGATGTCGCTCCGAGTGCCGCGACCGTTCCGCGGGAAGTAGCCTGCGCCCCGTGGACTTCGCCCTCACCGACGAGCAGCAGGACTTCTCCGCCGCGATCCGCGACTTCTGTCGGCGCGAGTGCGGCACCGCTGAGCAGCGCGAGAAGCTCACCGAGGGCTATGAGCTGCATCACAACCCCGAGCTCTACCGGAAGATGGCGGATCTCGGTTGGCTCGGGATAACGATCCCCGAGGAGTACGGCGGCTCGGGCGGCTCGATGCTCGACGCCTGCCTGTTCATGGAAGAGACCTCCCGCGGCCTGGCGCCAATCGGCGGCTACGCGACGACGCTGATCGTCGCCGGCGCTACGAAGAGATTCGGCAGCGAGGCGCAGAAGTCCGAGATCCTCGGCGGGATCGCCTCGGGCGCGGTCGAGGCGATCGCGATGACCGAGCCGGAGTCGGGCTCCGATGTGGGTTCGCTGACCACCTCGGCCGAGAGGAACGATGACGGCTTCCTGATCAACGGCCAGAAGGTCTTCATCTCAAACGCCCACATCGCCGATCATGTGCTCGTCGTCTGCCGGACGACCAAGAGTGAGTCCAAGCACCAGGGGCTAACGATGATCTGGGTTCCCCGCGAGGTCGCGGGGATGGAGATCGTCCCGATCCAAACGATGGGCGGTCGCGAGACCAACACGCTGTATTTCACCGACGTTCGGGCACCGGCCGAGTCGGTCCTCGGTGAGGTCGATCAGGGCTGGACCCAGCTGATGGCCGGGCTCAACGTCGAGCGCCTGATTCTCGCCGCGACGATGCTTGGCATCGCCCAGCGTGCCTTCGACGACGCTCTCGCCTATGCCAAGGAGCGAAAGCAATTCGGTCGCCCGATCGGCTCCTTCCAGGCGCTGCAGCACCGCTTCGCCGACCTCGCTACCGACCTCGAGGCGGCGCGGCTGATGACCCGCTGGGTCGCGACCCTGACCGATCAGGAGCCCGACCGGATGCTCCCCAAGGAGGCTTCGATGGTGAAGCTGTTCGTCACCGAGGTCGCCAAGCGGGTGACGCTCGAAGGCATGCAGATGATGGGCGGTTACGGCTACTCCTCTGAGTACGACATGGAGCGGCTGGTGCGGACCTCGCTTGTCTCCACCATCTACGGTGGCACCTCCGAGATCCAGCGCGGAATCATCGCCAAGACACTGGGACTCTAGTCCTAATGCCGCTTCGCCCAGACAGCCCTGCTCGCCGCAGCGGTCCTTCCTCGCACCCATGGGATCTGCCCCTGCCAGGACCGCCGTTGCAGTAATCGCGGCCCGGGCCACCATAGAGCTGGTCGGCCCCGCGACCGCCGTAGAGGCGGTCATCACCGGGTCCGCCGCGACAGCCGTCCTCACCGGGTCCCATCACGCAGACGTCGTTCCCGAGCCCTCCCCAACAGCGGTCGCTGCCCCGCAGTAATCGTCGCCCGGCCCGCCGATGCAGTCGCTGTTTCGGTTTCCGGTGATGCAGACGTCGTCGCCCTCACCTCCATTGCAGCGATTTCGCCTACTTCCTTCCGGGTAGCAGATGTCGCGCCCACCATCTCCCTCTCCTCGCCTCGGTCTGTACTGACCGGGCGAGGGTCGAAGCGTTGCCGGACGAGATCCCCATGCCCCAGGTGGGTGAAAATTCGACCGGCCCAGGTGGGTGATTATTGGACCGGCGACGACATGCGCTCGGCCTCTCAATCTGAGGAGAACGAGGGGAAGGTTCTCCTATGAGCGCCGTGGATGAGGATCACCTCACCCGTTGACGCTGGCGCCGTTGGAGCAGGGAGAAGGAGGACGGCAGCGGCCGCCCCGATCATCGGAAGCTTCGCGAGGGCCCGAGAGCGCTCAGGTCCCATCGCCGGGAATGATGGCGGCCGGCGAAGCCCTGGTCGCGCCGGAGCGCTATTCTTGGCGACTGCCTCAGGCTTCCGGCCCGGGGTTTTACTTTGTAACGGCGTCCAAACCTGCAATGAGGGTGTTATGGCTCGCGGAGATGTCCGCATCGCGGTGACGCTGGCTTGTGAAGAGTGCAAGCGGCGCAATTACCAGACCAACAAGTCGCGGCGAAACACGCCCGACAGGATCGAGATGCGCAAGTTCTGCCGCTGGTGCGGCCATCACACGGCGCACAAGGAGACCCGGTAGACGGCGATGGCGAAAAGCCGCGCACAGCGCAAGGCCGAGCGCCGCGCCCGCGAAGAGCAGGACCGCAGGCGCTCTGGCGACGATGCACGGGACGCGGAGTCGCGGGCCCAGCACGACACGCAGACCCCGATCTCCGGCGATGTGGCCGAGATCGAGGCGGTCGAGGCCGGGATAGCCGCAGGCGCCCCGGAGCGCAGCCTCGAGACGCCCGACGCGCCAAAGAGCTCACGCGCGGAGCGACGCGCCGAGGCCAAGCGGATCAAGGAGTCAGAAAAGCGCAAGCGGGCCGAGGCCAAGCGTCAGGAGAGTCAGCAGCTCGCGCGGAAACAAAAACAGGCCGCCGCCGAACGCCAGCGTGGTGGCGTCCTCGGCTTCCTCATCTCCTGCTGGGCGGAGCTGAAGAAAGTTCAGTGGCCCGATCGCGACACGCTGGTGCAGGCGACGGCGGTCACGATCATCTTCGTCGCCGTGGCGGGCGTCTATCTGGGCGTCCTCGACACCATCTTCAACTTCCTGGTCAGCAAGATCCTCTGACGGGACCGACTAACAAAGGCTTCTGAGATGTATCGCTGGTACGTGATCAACACCTACTCCGGGCACGAGAACAAGGTCAAGCACAACCTTGAGCACCGGGTACAGACGATGAGCCAGAACCGCAACGTACGGCAGGTCGTCGTCCCCACCGAGCAGGTGATGGAGGTCAACAAGGACGGCCAGAAAGAACCGAAGGAGAAACGGACGATGCCCGGCTACGTCCTGGTCAACATGGAGATGACTGATGATGCCTGGGGCCTTGTCAAGAACACCCCGGGGGTGACGGGTTTCGTCGGCTCTCGCAACAAACCGGTGCCGCTCTCCAAACCGGAGGTTGATCGCCTGCTCCACCGCGAGACGGCCGAGCGCCCCCGCACCCAGGCCCAGTTCTCGATCGGCGAGTCGGTCAAAGTTATCTCCGGCCCGCTCTCGGACTTCTCCGGCGAGATCGCCGAGATCAACGAGGACGCCGCCAAACTCAAGGTGCTGGTCTCGATCTTCGGCCGTGAGACTCCGGTCGAGGTCGGATACGACCAAGTGAAGAAGATCTAGCTACCCTCAGCGACCTGTCGTGGCCAAGAAAGTCCTCACCGTGATCAAGCTTCAGATTTCCGCCGGCGCGGCGAACCCGGCTCCGCCGGTCGGCCCCGCCCTGGGCCAGCACGGCGTCAACATCATGGAGTTCTGCAAAGCCTTCAACGCCCAGACCCAGTCCGACGGCGGGACGATTATCCCCGTGGAAATCACGGTCTATGAGGACCGATCCTTCGACTTCATCACCAAGACACCGCCGGCTGCGGTCCTGATCAAGGAAGCGATCGGGATCAAAAGTGGCTCCGGCGAGCCTCACATCAACAAGGTCGGCAAGATCTCCATGGATCAGGTGCGGCAGATCGCGGAGCAGAAGATGCCGGACCTAAATGCCAACGATCTCGACGCTGCCTCGAAGATCATCGCCGGTACCGCCCGCTCGATGGGCGTCGACGTGGAGTAATCAGATGGCCCACGGCAAGCGCTTTCGCCAGCAGTACGGCAAGGTCCAGCGGGGCCGGGCATACCCCCCCGCCGAGGCAATCTCGCTGATCAAGGAGACCGCGAGCGCCAGCTTCGACGAGACGGTCGAGCTGCACCTCCTGCTCGGGCTCAATGTGCGCCACGCCGAGGAGCAATTGCGCGGAACCCTGGCGCTGCCCCACGGACTTGGGAAAGACGTAGCGGTTGCCGTCTTCGCCCAGGGCCAGCAGGCCCGCGACGCCGAGTCCGCCGGCGCCGACTTCGTCGGCGGCGAGGAGCTCGCCAAGAAAGTCGAAGAGGGCTGGACCGACTTCGATGTGGCAATCGCCACACCTCAGATGATGGGCACGGTCGGCAAACTTGGCCGGATTCTCGGCCCCCAAGGCAAGATGCCAAACCCGAAGGTGGGGACTGTGACCGACGACGTCGAGCAGGCCGTCGAGGCCTCCAAGTCGGGAAAAGTCGAATACCGCACGGACCGCCAGGCGATCGTCCACATGACGATCGGCAAGGCAAGCTTTGACGAGGCAAAACTGCTCGATAACTACACAACCGTGATCGAGGAGATCGTCCGGGTCAGGCCGTCATCGGCGAAGGGCAAATACATCAGAACCGCGACCCTGGCGACGACCATGGGCCCGGGCATCCGCGTTGACTCCAGCAAGGCGGGCGACAGCCGATCGCTGCCTTCCGAATCGGTCGCCGAGGGCCAGCCCGCAGGGGAGCCAGCGACCGCCTAAACTGCGTCGCCGTTTACCCGAGACCATCGGCAATGCCAGTTCGGCACGCAAGCCCGGTGCAGGTGAGACATGAACCGAGAAGAAAAGTCAGCTGCCATAGAGGAGATCGCAGCCCAGATCGAGGGCTCCGAAGCGATCTTTGCAGTCGATTACCGGGGGATCAGCGTTGCTCAGGCCGCAGAGTTGCGGGCCAAGCTGCGCGAGGCCGACGCCAGCTTCCGGGTGGTCAAGAATCGCCTCACGAAACTCGCTGCCGACAGGGCTGGTGAGGCCCGGCTGCCGGAGCTGCTCGAGGGGCCGACCGCCCTGACCTTCGTCCGCGGCGACACCGCCCAGGCCGCGAAGGCGATCACGACCTTCAACAAAGAGCACGACGTGCTCAGCTTCAAGGGCGGCTACATGGGCGAAATGCTCCTCGACGAGGACAAGTTCCGCTCGATCGCCCGCCTGCCGACCCGCGAGGTCCTCGACGGCCAGTTGGCCGGCGTCGTCGCCAGCCCGCTCACCGGCCTGGTCCGCGGCCTTGGCGCGATGATCCAGGGGCTCGCGATCCAGCTCGGCCAGATCGCGGAGAAGGGCCTCGTTTCCGGCGAGGCCGCGTTGGCGAGTGAGGATGCGTCCGAGGAGCCGTCGAAATCCGTGGCCTCGGTACCAAGCGAGAAGGCACCTGCGAGCGAGCAGGGCGATGACGAGGTGCAGGCGGCGGAGGCAGAGCCAAGCACGCCGGCGGGATCCAACGGCGAGGAGCAGGCCGTCGATGCCGAATCCGAAGGCGATGAATCGTCTGAGACTGACCAAGAGGAAGAGGAGTGAGCAAGCAACATGGCAACGAAAGCGATTTCAACCGAGGACTGGATCGAGGAGCTCAAGGGCATCTCTGTTCTGGAGCTCTCTGAGCGGATCAAGGCGCTCGAGGAGGAGTTTGGAGTTTCGGCGACCGCAGTCGCAGCCGCGGCGCCGGTCGCAGCCGGCGCTCCGGCCGGCGAGGCAGACGGCGGTGGCGAAGAGGCGTCCACGGTCGACCTCGTGCTGGCCGAGGTCGGCGGTCAGAAAGTGCCGGTAATCAAGGTGGTTCGCTCGGCGACCGGGCTTGGCCTGAAAGAGGCAAAGGCACTCGTCGACGAGGCTCCGAAAGCAATCAAAGAGGGCATCGACCGCGAGGAGGCCGAGAAACTCAAAGCCGAATTGGAGGAGGCCGGCGCCACCGTCGAGCTCAAGTAGCAAGCCCGGCGCAATGGTCTTGGAACCCCGGCAGGAAGCCAAGTTTGCGGCCAAGCGCGGCCGTGTGTTATTTTTCGCGGTCGCGCGCTTGTTGTGCCCCCCTGCCCATATCTGCGCTGTATCTACGTCCCTCTGACCGCCTGAGGAGTCGCCGACTTTGGCACGTTCGAACGCTGCCCCCGTAACCCGCAGGAGTTTTTCCAACCTCAAGAACCCCCTCGAAGTCCCCCATCTGATCGATGTCCAGCGCCGCTCATTCGAAGAGCTGACGGACCCGAGCGGCGGAGGGCTGAGGGAAACGATTGACGACATATCCCCGATCGAGGACTACACGGGGAACCTTGCCATCGTCTTTGGCGAGTTCAAATTCGAGGAGCCGCCGCACTCAATCGATGAGTGCCGCGAGAAGGACATGACCTACTCGCGGCCGCTGACGGCGACGGTCGCCTTCCAGAACAAGGAGACCGGTGAGATCCGCGAGCAGGCCGTCTTCATGGGCGACTTCCCGTGGATGACCGAGCGCGGCACATTCATCATCAACGGCACCGAGCGCGTCGTCGTCACCCAGCTCGTGCGCTCGCCGGGCGCCTACGTGATGGCGCCCAAGGACCCCGAGAAGCAGGTCTTCATCGCCAACCTGATGCCGGCCCGCGGTTCCTGGCTGGAGCTCGAAATTGACAAAAAAGGCCGCGTCTATGTGCGCATCGACCGCAAGCGCAAACTGCCGGTCACGGTGCTGCTGCGGGCAATGGGCTACGTCGACAACGAGCAGATCCTCGGAATGTTCGACGATTCGGTCTATCTCAAGCACACGATCGCCGCCGACACCGAGGCGACGTTGACCGACGAGGGTGCCCTGATCGAGCTGTTCAAAAAGCAGCGCCCGGGCGAGCCGCCCTCCGTGGACGCCGCCAAGAACCTGCTCGAGCAGCTCTTCTTTGACCCGAAGCGCTATGACCTGACCCGGGTCGGTCGCTACAAGCTGAACGCGCGCCTCGACCTCGACATCGACCTCGACACGCGGGTTCTTACCCACGACGACATCATCGCCCTCGTCAGGGAGCTGGTCAGTCTCCCGAAGCTGCTCGGGATCCCCGAGGAGATCGACGAGGAGAACCCGATCAAGGACTACGCGGCGGAGGCGATCACCTACCCGCGCGAGCCGGTAAACGAGCACCTCGACGAGTACGAGCACTTCGGCAACCGTCGCCTGCGGACCGTCGGAGAGCTGATCCAGGAGGCGTTCCGGATCGGCCTGTACCGGATGGAGCGCGTCGTTCGCGAGCGCCTCACCACCGAGGACGCCGACGCGATCACGCCGCAGACGATCATCAACATCCGCCCCGTGGTCGCCGCGATGAAGGAGTTCTTCGGCTCCTCGCAGCTCTCCCAGTTCATGGATCAGACCAACTCACTGGCTGGCCTCAGGCATCGCCGCCGGCTCTCCGCGCTGGGCGCCGGGGGACTGACCCGCGAGCGGGCACCGATCGAGGTGCGCGACGTGCACCCGACCCACTACGGCCGGATGTGCCCGATCGAGACGCCCGAGGGGCCGAACATCGGCCTGATCGGCTCGCTCTCCTCCTATGCGGAGGTTTCCGAGCACGGCTTCGTCACGACCCCCTACCTGGTCGTCAAGGACGGTGTCGTCACCGAGAAGATCGTCCACCTCGATGCCACCCAGGAGGAGGAGAAGGTGATCGCCCAGGCGAACGCCGACGTCGATCCGAAGACCCGCAGGCTCAAGGGGCCGCAGGTGCTGGTCCGAGCCGGCGAGCAGGAGTATGCGACCGCGGCTCCCAAAGACGTCGACCTGATGGACGTCTCGCCCTCGCAGATCTGGTCGGTGACGACCTCGCTGATCCCCTTCCTCGAGCACGACGACGCCAACCGGGCGCTGATGGGCTCAAACATGCAGGCCCAGGCGGTGCCGCTGCTCAAGCCCGAGCCGCCGCTGATCGGCACCGGCATGGAGCGCCGCGCCGCGATCGACACCGGCGACGTGATCCTTGCCGAGAACGCTGGCGAGGTGGCTCACGTCGACGCCGAGAAAATCGTCGTCACGCATGGCTCCAAACGCGATGAGTACCCGCTTCACAAGTTCATGCGCTCGAACCAGGGGACGATCATCCACCAGCGATCAATCGTCAACACCGGCCAGAAGGTCAAGCAGGGGGACGTCCTCGCCGACGGATCCTCGACGGCCGGCGGCGAGATCGCTCTCGGCAAGAACTGCCTCGTCGCCTTTATGTCCTGGGAGGGCTACAACTTCGAGGACGCGGTCATCCTTTCGGAGCGCCTCGTCAAGGACGACGAGCTGACCTCGATTCACATCGAGGAGTACGAGATCGACGCCCGTACGACCAAGCTCGGCGACGAGGAGATCACCCGCGATATCCCCAACCGCTCCGAGGAGAGCCTTCGCAACCTGGACGAGCGCGGCATCGTCCGCGTCGGAGCCGAGGTCGTCTCCGGGGACCTGCTCGTCGGTAAGGTGACGCCCAAGGGCGAGACCGAGCTAACCGCCGAGGAGAAGCTGATTCGCGCGATCTTCAAGGAGAAGGCGCGCGAGGTCCGCGACACATCACTCAAGGTCCCCCACGGCGAGGGCGGGGTCGTGATCGATGTCCTCACATTCAGTCGCGACGACGGTGACGATCTGCCACCCGGGGTCAACGACCTGGTGCGGGTCTACGTTGCGACGAAGCGCAAGATCGCCGAGGGCGACAAGCTCGCCGGTCGTCACGGCAACAAGGGTGTGATCTCCAAGATCGTGCCCGAGGAGGATATGCCCCACCTCGCCGACGGCACCCCCGTGGACGTAATTCTCAACCCGCTTGGCGTGCCGAGCCGCATGAACATCGGTCAGGTCCTCGAGACGCACCTCGGTTGGGTCGCGGCCAATGGTTGGCACGACGATGGCTCCGACGCCTACAAGCAGGCCCACTCGCCTGAGGGCGACGGACGGGTCTATGTGGCGACCCCGGTCTTTGACGGGGCCACGGTCGAGGACGTCGACGAGGCGCTGATCGCCTGGCAGGAGGAAAACTTCGACAAACGGGGCATCGACCTCGGAATCGACAAGAGCGGTCCTCCAGGCGCCCGTTGCGCCGGTACGGCCCAGCTCTACAACGGCCGTACCGGTGAGCCCTACGAGGGCAAGGTCACGGTCGGTCACATGTACATCCTCAAGCTGCTGCATCTGGTCGACGACAAGATCCACGCCCGCTCGACCGGCCCCTACTCGCTCGTCACCCAGCAGCCACTGGGCGGCAAGGCGCAGTTCGGCGGGCAGCGCTTCGGCGAGATGGAGGTCTGGGCCCTTGAGGCCTACGGCGCTGCCTACACCCTGCAGGAGATGCTCACCGTCAAGTCCGACGACACGGTTGGGCGGGTCAAGGCCTACGAGGCGATCGTCAAGGGCGAGAACATTCCCGAGCCGTCGATCCCGGAGTCCTTCAAAGTCCTGCTCAAGGAGATCCAGAGCCTCTCGCTGGACGCCAACGTGGTTTCTGAGGGCGGCGACGTCGAGGTTGCCGACGACGACGATGACCTCCTGAAAGCGGCGGAGGAGCTGGGCATGGACCTCACAGGTGTGCGCGCCGACTCCAACGGTGGCGCCGCTGACGAGCAGGAGGAGCAGGTTGTGAACGAGGGCGAGGGCGGCACCGACGGGACCCAATCCGAGGCGGCCGCAGAGGCGAAGGTGGAGGACTGATGATCGATATCAACAATTTCGACGCGATTGAGATCGGCCTCGCGTCCTCGAAGAAGATCCGCTCCTGGAGCTGGGGCGAGGTGACGAAGCCGGAGACGATCAACTACAGGACGCTGAAGCCCGAGAAAGACGGGCTCTTCTGCGAGCGCATTTTCGGTCCGACCAAGGACTGGGAGTGCTACTGCGGTAAGTACAAGCGGGTCCGCTACAAGGGCATCGTTTGCGAGCGCTGCGGCGTCGAGGTGACGCGCTCCAAGGTCCGTCGCGAGCGGATGGGCCACGTTGACCTGGCCGCACCGGTCTCCCACATCTGGTTCTTCAAGGGTGTTCCCAGCCGCATCGGTTACCTGATCGACATGGCTCCAAAGGAGCTCGAGAAGGTCCTCTACTTCGCCGCTTCGATGATCACCTGGGTGGATGTCGAGGCCCGCGACAAAGATCTCGGGAAACTCGAGAAAGAGGTCAAAAAAATCGTCGATTCCTATGAGGCCGAACAGCAAAAACGCACCCAGGAACTGAACGAGTCTCTCGAGCGGCGCATCAAGTACCTGGAGGAGGGGACCCAGACCAAATTCGACGACGACGATCACATCTGGGCCGACTCGCTGAAACTGACCACGGTGCAGCTCCGCAAGCTCAAGGACGACGAGCGGGCCAAAATGATCAAAGAGCTGCGCAAGACGTTCGACGCCGAGATCTCTGACACCGAGGCCTACATCGAAGAGGCGATCGAGCGGATGCACGAGGTCTGGAAGATCTTCACCGAGATGAAGCCAAAGGACGTTGTCAACGACGAGACGGTATTCCGTGAGCTCAAGGACCGCTTCGGTTCGCCCTTTGGCTGGGGCGAGTACTTCCGCGGAGGGATGGGCGCCGAGGCCGTGCGCGACCTGCTCGAGCAGGTCGATCTCGAGGCCGAATGCGAGGAGCTGGAGCAGGTCATCAACAGCTCCAAAGGCCAGAAACAGGCACGGGCGGTGAAGCGCCTGAAAGTCGCTTCGGCCTTCCTGAACTCCGACAACAGGCCGGACTGGATGATCCTTGACTGCGTCCCGGTGATCCCACCGGAGCTGCGGCCGATGGTGCAGCTCGACGGCGGCCGGTTTGCGACCTCGGACCTCAACGACCTCTATCGCCGCGTGATCAACCGCAACAACCGGCTGAAAAGACTGCTCGATCTCGGAGCTCCCGAGATCATCGTCAACAACGAGAAGCGCATGCTGCAGGAGGCGGTCGACGCACTGTTCGACAACGGCCGCCGCGGGCGCCCTGTCACCGGTCCCGGCAATCGCCCCCTGAAGTCGCTCTCCGACATGCTCAAGGGTAAGCAGGGGCGGTTCCGCCAGAACCTGCTCGGCAAGCGCGTCGACTACTCGGGCCGCTCGGTGATCGTCTCCGGACCGAGCCTGAGACTGCACCAATGCGGCCTGCCGAAGTTGATGGCCCTCGAGCTCTTCAAGCCGTTCATTATGGCCCAGCTCGTCGAGCGCAAAGCCGTGCAGAACATCAAGGCCGCGAAAAAGATGGTCGAGTCGATGATTCCCGAGGTCTGGGACGTGCTCGAGGAGGTCATCCACGAGCATCCGGTGCTGCTCAACCGGGCGCCCACCCTGCACCGCCTCGGCATCCAGGCCTTCGAGCCGGTGTTGGTCGAGGGCAAGGCGATTCAGGTCCACCCGTTGGTCTGCCACGCTTTCAATGCGGACTTCGACGGCGATCAGATGGCGGTCCACGTGCCGCTCTCCGCCGAGGCCCAGGCCGAGGCACGGGTGCTGATGCTCTCCGCCAACAACATTCTCAGTCCGGCCCACGGGGCGCCGCTGGCGACGCCGACCCAGGACATGGTCCTGGGGATCTACTACCTGACCTATGGGCCCGATGCTGAGGAGCTGGCGAAGGCGGACGAACAGCTCAAGTCCGGCAGGGGTGGAGAGCTGAACGGCTCGGCCCCGAAGGTCTTCCGCTCGTCGCAGGAGGCCGAGCTCGTTTACGAGAACGGTGGCTGCGGGCTGCACGATCAGGCCGAGTACCGACGCGCCGGTCGGGGCCACTTCCTGACCACGGTGGGGCGGATTATCTTCAACGAGCGGATCGAGCGAGCCCTCGCCGAAGCGCTCGGCGAGGACTTTGACGCCGATCAGTTCGAGTTCGTCAACTTCTCGCTGAAGAAGCGCGATGTCAACGAGATGGTCTCCAGCCTGGTCAACTCATACGGTGCGCCGGCGGTCTCGGAGGTGCTCGACGCCTTCAAGGACCTCGGGTTCCATTATGCGAGCCAGGCCGGGATCACGGTCTCCAAGAACAACGTCGTCTCGCCGCCCGACAAGGGCGAGATCCTCGAGCGCTACGAGAAGGAGACCGCTGCTATCCAGTCCCAGTACGACGACGGCTACATCACGGCTGAGGAGCGCCACGAGGCGGTCACGACGCATTGGAACCGGGCCACTGACGAGGTCGCCCAGGCGATGGAGGACAACCTCGACGAGCTCAACCCGATCTACATGATGGCCAACTCGGGCGCCCGCGGATCCTTCAAACAGATCCGCCAGCTCGCCGGGATGCGCGGCCTGATGGCCAATCCAAAAGGCGAAATCATCGAGCGGCCGATCAAGGCCAACTTCATGGAGGGACTCTCGGTGCTGGAGTACTTCATCTCCACGCACGGCGCCCGAAAGGGCCTGGCCGACACGGCCCTGCGAACCGCTGACTCGGGCTACCTGACGCGGCGCCTCGTCGACGTGGCCCAGGACGTGATCGTCCGCCAAGAGGACTGCAAGACAAAAGACCACATCGAGATGTCGCTCCGCAAGGACGACGGCTCGCTCAACGACAATCTGGCTGGCCGCCTGGCGGCGAAGAAGCTCCAGACCAAACGCGGCCGTGAGCTGCTGAAGCGCAACCAGGAAATCACCATGGCGGACGTCGGGGAGATCGCCGAGGCGTTCGGCGAGGACGAAGTCACCGTGCCGGTTCGCTCGACGCTCAAGTGCGAGGCCGAGTCGGGCGTCTGCCGAGCCTGTTACGGAGTCGCCCCTGCGACCGGCTCGATGGTCGATATCGGTGACGCGGTGGGGATCATCGCCGCCCAGTCGATTGGTGAGCCCGGTACGCAGCTGACGATGCGCACCTTCCACACCGGAGGTGTCGCCGGCCAGGACATCACCCAGGGCCTGCCGCGCATCGTCGAGCTCTTCGAGGCACGCAAACCAAAGGGCCTCGCGCAGATGGCAGAGGCCGCGGGCAAGGTGGCGATTGAAGAGACCGACAAAGCGCTGAAAGTGATCGTCATCGAGTCAAGTGGTGAGGAGCACTCCTACAGCTTCCCGCCACGCACCCGCCTGCATGTCTCCCACGGCGACAAGGTTGAGGTCGGCCAGCAGCTGAATGAGGGTTCGCTGTATCCGGCGGACCTGTTGGCGATCCGCGGTCGGACCGACACCGAGCTCTACCTGGTGGCCGAGGTGCAGAAGGTCTACCGGGCCCAGGGGGTGGACATCAACGACAAGCACATCGAGCTGATTGCGCGCCAGATGCTGAAGAAGGTGCGGATCGAGTCGAAGGGTTCGACCAGTCTGCTGCCGGGCCAGTTGGAGGATCGCGGCAACCTCAAGCGTCTCAACAAACAGACCAAAGACGAGGGCGGCACGCCGGCCAAAGGCGAAGAGGTGATCCTCGGGATCACCAAGGCATCGCTGGCGACCGAGTCCTTCCTCTCGGCGGCCTCCTTCCAGGAGACGACCAAGGTGCTTACCGACGCAGCCCTCGAGGGCAAACGCGATCGCCTCGTCGGCCTCAAGGAGAACGTGATCATCGGCAAGCTGATCCCTGCCGCGACCGGCCTCAAGCACTACCGGACGCTGACCGTGGAGCCGGCCGTCCCGATCGAGCCGCCGAGCGAGGAGGGGCTGCTCGACGAAGAGGAGCTTGCCGCCGAGCTGGGGCTCGACGGTGGGGAGGCGCCGGTCGAGAGCTTTGGGCCCTCCTTCGCCGAGGAGCTCGAGGAGCTCGCGCAGGAGATCCAGTCGACCTCAGAGGAGTCGAATTCGTAGCGGGGGCAGACCCCCTCTCGGCCAAACCCGCCCTCTCGGGATTCACGAAGGAGCACGTCCATACGTCCAGATGTAGACGATCCGGGCCTAACCTCCAGGCATGCTCGGAAGGTTGGTCAAGCTGGCCCTGCTGTTCGCCGTCGTGGCACTGCTCGGCCTGGCGCTCTTTCGACCCGCGGCGCTGTTCGGCTTTGATGCGACCGCGCTCGCCAACTCCTTGGGAAGCGACCTCGAGCACGCGCGGGCAAATTGCGTCGGGGATGGCTCAGATCGGTGGCGTTGCACGATAGAAGGCGGCAGGCTCGAAGGGGTCGAATACGTCCTGAACACCCACCAATTTGGCTGCTGGAGCGCCGCTGCTGTTTCTCGGCCGAATTTCGTCTCGAGCAAGGAATCGCTTTCGGGCTGCATCGGTCTGGCGGACGAGTTCGGCCACTGAGCCCCTGGCGGCGCCCCTGGGTAGATTGATCCGGTGATCGCCGCGGGCGAAAAGGTCTGCATCATCGGCGCCGGCAGCTCCGGGCTGACCGCCTGTCAGGTGCTCGCATCGCGCGGCATCGCCTTCGATTGCTTCGAGAAGGGCTCGCAGGCCGGCGGCAACTGGCGCTACGAAAACGACAACGGTGTCTCCTCGGCCTACCGCTCGCTGCACATCAACAGCTCCCGGGAGGCGATGGCCTACCGGGCGTTCCCAATGCCCGACCACTACCCCGATTACCCGAGCCACTTTCAGGTTGCCGCCTACTTCGACGAATTCCTCCGACGCTTCGGGCTCGCCGTGAGGATCCGCTTCGGCAGCGAGGTCCTTTCGGTTGAGCCCCGCCAGGCCCCCGCCGATGAGGTTTCGAGGGCCGGCGATTGGGAGGTGAGCGTCCGGGGTCCCGACGGAGTCACCGAAAGGAATCGCTACCGGGCGGTGCTCGTCGCCAACGGCCATCACTGGAACCCTCGGTGGCCCGAACCCGCATTCCCCGGCGCGGATGATTTCAGCGGCGAGCAGATCCACGTTCACGACTACCGCGAGCCGGATGTCCTGGCCGGCAAGCGGGTGCTCGTGCTCGGCATCGGTAACTCCGCAGTTGACCTCGCCGTCGAGTCCTCTCGGATCGGCGAGAAGACGCTGCTGGCGATGCGTCGCGGGGCCTACGTATTGCCGAAATACCTCGGCGGCCGGCCGATCGACGCCGCCCAGCCTCCCATCGCGACCCGCCTTCCGCTGGCCGTTCAGCGCTTCTTCATGGCGAGGTTGCTGAACGTCGCAGTCGGAGATATGAGCTCCTACGGGTTGCCCGAGCCCGACCACAAGCTGCTCTCCGCGCACCCGACCGTCTCCTCCGAGCTGCTGCCTCGATTGGGAGCCGGGGACATCGAGGTGCGGCCGAACATCGAGCGCTTCAGCGGCGAGCGCGGCGTCCGTTTCACCGATGGCAGGGAGCAGGAGGTCGATCTCGTCGTCTACTGCACCGGTTACAAAATCAGCTTTCCCTTCCTCGGGGAGGACGTCTTCCCGGTGCGCGGGAATCACCTGCCGCTTTACCGGCGGGTCGTCGCGGTGGGGCTCCCCGGTCTTTACTTCATCGGCTTCATCCAGCCACTGGGGCCGATCATGCCGCTCGCCGAGGCGCAGTCCGAATGGGTCGCTGAGCTGCTTCGTGGTCGCAGCTCACTGCCTCCCGCCGCCGAGATGCGCCGCGAGATCGATAACTACGAGCGGGGGATGCGGAAGCGCTTCGTCGCCTCTAAGCGTCACACGATCGAGGTGGACTTCCACCCTTATCTTCGTGAGATGCGCCGCGCGCGTAGGCGGGTAGCGCAGCCGGCCTGACCACCCGCGGGCGACCCCCCGGGGGACAGGGCGGCGGAACCGGCCGCTCGGCACCGCCACCGTGGGGCCCACGGCGTGGCCCGCGGGGCCGATGCGGCTGTGGTCGACCTCGACGGGGGCCGCCGTCGGGGCTCTCGGTTTCGCCGTCGCCCTCGGGCGTCGCCCGGCTCGCCCACCAAACGATTCCCAGGGAGCCGAGGACCGGGATCTTGAGGACGACAAGCAAGAAGAAAATCGGCCAGAAGCCGTGCACAGGGTCAGTCTAGTCCGTGCCGAGGCCGCGTGCCCAGGTTATTAGAGACTCGGTGTGGGTCTCCTCGAGCCCCAAGCCGGACTCGGTCGGGACCAGCAGGGTCGGCTCCGGGCGCCGCTGCGCCCACTCATAGCAGCTTTCGTCGAAGCTGTCGTCGATCCAGGCCAGCGGACGGCCCCTGCCGTATTCCTCGAGTGGTGCCAGCTTCCAGTGTGCAGATCCGAAGCGAGCCGCGTCCCTGAAACTGAGGAATGGGAGCTCGGGCATGCCGAGCACGTTCGGCATGTAGTCGTTCGCTTTGTCCTCCCAGCCGGTCGCCCAGACCAGGTCATAGAGCTGACCGAGACGGCGTAGGCGTTCGCCCGCGGCGAGCGAGATGCAGTGAACCACGCCGTCGATCAGCTCGAAACGGGCCAGGTTGCCGGGCGGCGGCTGCTCGAAGCCAAAGAGGCTGATCACCCCGTCGACGTCGACGGCGAGGATCGGACGGTTCACCGCGGGTCCCCGGGTTCGCTACCAGCGGTAATGCGCGAAGGCCTTGTTGGCCTGGGCCATGCGGTAGATGTCGTCCTTGCGCTTCCAGGCCGCGCCCTGCTGTTGCGTCGCGTCGAGGATCTCCGCCGCCAGCCGGTCGGCCATCGAGTACTCGCGACGTCCGCGCGCGTAGTCGACAAGCCAGCGCACCGCGAGCGTGCGGGCGCGGCGGGCGGGGACCTCGACCGGCACCTGATAGGTCGCTCCGCCGACCCGGCGCGAGCGAACCTCCAGCACCGGGGTCAGCTGTTTTATGGCCGCCTCGAGCGTCTCCACCGGGTCCTCACTCGATTTCTCGCCGACGATCGCCAGGCTGTCGTAGACAATCCGCTCGGCGAGCGACTTCTTGCCGTCGCGCATCACCTTGTTGATGACTTGCTGGACGAGCCGGTTGCGGTGTCGGGCGTCCGGTTCGAGAGGCCTGATCTGTGCGGCGGAGCGACGCGGCATCAGAAGGTCAACTTGCTTTGACGCCGTAGCGGGAGCGGGCCTGTCTGCGGTCGGACACTCCGGCTGCGTCGAGGGTGCCCCGCACGACCTTGTAGCGAACGCCCGGCAGATCCTTGACGCGACCGCCTCTGACCAGGACCACCGAGTGCTCCTGAAGGTTGTGGCCCTCGCCGGGGATGTAGGTGGTGACCTCCATCCCGTTCGTGAGCCGCACGCGGGCGATCTTGCGCAACGCGGAGTTCGGCTTCTTCGGGGTTACGGTCGCGACCCGGGTGCAGACGCCACGCCTCTGCGGCGCGGCGACCGCCTTCTTGCGCCCCTGGCCCGACTTGAGGCCCGGCGTCGAGGTCTTCTTCTTAGGGCGTCTGCGGCCCTTGCGTACAAGCTGGTTCGTGTTCGGCACGGGCGCGCATGGTAGCGGGCCGCCGCCTTCGGGGCGAGGACGAGCAGCGCGCCGCCGAGCATGATGCCCGCGGCCGCGGCGATCTCGGCGTAAAAGCCAGCCTCGAGGACCGCTCTGGCGCCGGCAAAGCGGGCGAGCTGCGCCGAGGCGTCGAGGCCGGCCGGCCGGTCGATGAGCAGCACCACCCCGAGGCAGAGCGCCCCGAGCAGAAAGACCGGGCGCCCAAGGCGGGCCCGGTGCCGCCGGGCGGCGAGGATCGCGAGCCCGGCGGCCAGCAGCGCGACCGGGACCAGCGCCCAGGAGTGGGCATCGAACGGGGTCTGAAGCCCGATCCGAGGTGCCTGGGCGAACCCGGGGAGGCCGCTGTAGCCCGGCTGACCGACCTCGACACCCCGGTAAGTCGCGAACTGCGACGCGATCAGACAGGCGGCGGAGGCGACGATCACAGCGCAGATTCCGCGATCCGGCGTGAGCACCGCGCTCGCGCGCGTCGCGCTGCGGCTCGCCCACGCTGCGGATCGGCTCGCCGCTCGCTCGACTAGCCCCAGCACCCGGAGCAGCACCACCGCCAGGGGTTGCAGCCGCCGACCGCTCCAGCGAGCGAGCCGCCCGGCGCCCCCATAGATCGGCCGGCTGACGCGCGCAAGGCGCCGCGACCAACGACGCCCGAAGCGGCGCGAATCGCGCTCCGCAGCCCGCAACCGCGGTTCGGCGGCGCGCAGGAGCCGGTCCACGCGGCGGTCGACCCGGCGCGTCCATCGCACGATCAGAGCGCCGGGCGATGCCCGGCGGCGGCGAGCCGCTGCTACTATTCCGCGTCGCTCAGCCCGCGGCTTCTCGGCGGGCTTTCGCGGGCCCGCAAGGGCCTTTTTCTTGCGCCGATCCCGGTTCTTCCCGGAAGGCCGATTTTTCACTCGCTCCCGCTTCACGACAAGACGTTTACCTTAAGACCATGCCACGCAGCTTCCCCCTAGAGAAAACTCGCAACATCGGGATCATGGCGCACATCGACGCCGGCAAGACGACGACGACCGAGCGCATCCTCTACTACACCGGCCGCACGCACAAAATCGGCGAGGTCCACGAGGGCGCTGCCGTGATGGACTGGATGGAACAGGAGCAGGAGCGGGGCATCACGATCACCTCCGCCGCCACGGCGTGCGAGTGGAAGGGCCACCGGATCAACATCATCGACACCCCCGGCCACGTCGACTTCACGGTCGAGGTCGAGCGCAGCCTGCGCGTCCTCGACGGCGCGATCGCCGTCTTTGACGCGGTCGCGGGCGTTGAGCCGCAATCGGAGACGGTCTGGCGCCAGGCCGACAAGTACGGGGTGCCGCGCTTCGCCTACATCAACAAGATGGATCGCACCGGTGCGGACTTCTTCAACGCCGTGCAGACGATGAGGGACCGGCTCGGGGCGAACCCACTGCCGGTCCAGCTGCCGATCGGCAGCGAGGAGGGCTTCCAGGGAGTCGTCGATCTGGTTGAGATGAAGGCCCTGATCTGGAAAGACGAGCTCGGGACGGAGTTCGAGACGCTTGCGATCCCCGATGAGCTCAAGGGCCAGGCCGAGGAGTACCGGAACCAGCTGATCGAGGCCTGCGCCGACTACGACGACGAGTTGATGGAAGCCTATTTGGCCGAGGAGGAGATGCCGCATGAGCGGATCGCGTCCTCGCTGCACCGGGCCTGCCTCGACACCAGGGTCACCCCGGTCCTCTGTGGGTCGTCCTTCAAGAACAAGGGGGTGCAGCCGCTGCTCGACGCCGTCGTCGAGCTGCTCCCCTCCCCGCTCGAGGTGCCACCCGTCACGGGCGTCGTCCCGGCCGGCAAGGGCCAGAGCGAGCCGGTCGAGGCCGAGCGCCCGGCTGACGACAACGCCCCCTTCGCCGCGCTTGCTTTCAAGGTCATGTCGGATCCCTACGTCGGAAAATTGACCTACTTCCGCGTCTACTCGGGCCGCCTGGAGAAAGGCGGCCGCGTCCTCAACGTGAAGACCGCGAAGACGGAGCGCATCGGCCGTCTGCTGATGATGCATGCCAACAGTCGCGAGGAGATCGACGAGTGCTATGCGGGCGACATCTGTGCCGGCGTCGGCCTCAAGGAAACCGGTACGGGCGACACCCTGGCGGCGCCCGATGCGCCGGTCGCGTTGGAGAGCATCGAGTTTCCCGAGACCGTGATCGCGGTCGCGATCGAGCCCAAGACAAAAACCGACCAGGAGAAAATGGGCACGGCGCTGCAGCGACTTGGCGAGGAGGATCCGACCTTCCGCATCGAAACCGACGAGGAAACCGGCCAGACCCTGATTCATGGAATGGGCGAGCTGCACCTCGAGGTGATCGTCGACCGCATGTTGCGCGAGTTCAAAGTCGATGCCAACGTCGGCAAGCCCCAGGTCGCCTATCGGGAGACGATCCGCAAGGAGGCGAAGAACATCGAGGCCCGCTTCGTCCGCCAGACGGGTGGCCGCGGCCAGTTCGGCCACGTGGTCATCAACCTGGAGCCCGCCCCGGGCGAGGGCTTCGTCTTTGAGAACAAGATCAAGGGCGGCGCGATTCCCAACGAGTTCATCGGACCCGCCCAACAGGGGATGCAGGAGGCGCTTGAGAACGGCGTCAAGGCCGGTTACCCGATGGTCGACGTCAAGGTCGAACTGATCGACGGTTCCTCGCACGACGTCGACTCCTCGGAGATGGCTTTCAAAATCGCCGGCTCGATGGCCATCCAGGACGCTGCCCGCAAGGCCAGCCCGGTCCTCCTGGAGCCGGTGATGGGCGTCGAGGTCGTCACCCCGGAGGACTTCCTCGGGGATGTGATCGGCGACCTCTCAAGGCGTCGAGGCAAGGTTCAGGGTCAAGAACAGCGCGGCAACGCGCTTGCCGTGCAGGCCTTCGTACCGCTTGGCGAGATGTTCGGCTATGCGACCGAATTGCGATCGATGACCCAGGGCCGGGCGACCTACACAATGCAGTTCGAGCGCTACGAGGAGGTCCCGGCGAACATCGCCGAGGAGATCGTCGAGCATCGGGCCGGCGAGCCGGTGGGAGCCACCTCCTAAATCTGGCTATATTTCCCAGGTTCGCCCGCGTGCAGGACGAGGCGGCCCTGCCAGGCACTGATTCAAAGACTTAAGCACTCAAACCAGACAGAAACCCAACTTCGAAAGGTAGAACGGAGAGCGATGTCCAAGGAGAAGTTCGAGCGCGATAAGCCGCATGTCAACGTCGGCACGATCGGTCATATCGACCACGGCAAGACGACGCTGACCGCGGCGATCACGAAAACGCTCTCCACCAAAGGCGGCGCCGAAGCGAAAAGCTTCGAAGAGATCGACAACGCACCCGAGGAGAAAGAGCGCGGGATCACGATCGCTACCTCCCACGTCGAGTACCAGACCGACAAGCGCCATTACGCGCATGTCGACTGCCCCGGTCACGCCGACTACGTGAAGAACATGATCACCGGTGCCGCGCAGATGGACGGAGCGATTCTCGTCGTCTCGGCCGCCGACGGTGTCATGCCGCAGACTCGCGAGCACATCCTCCTGGCCCGCCAGGTGAATGTGCCGCACGTCGTCGTCTTCCTCAACAAGGTCGACCAGGTCGACGACGAGGAACTGATCGAGCTCGTCGAGGAGGAGGTCAAGGAACTTCTCGACGAGTACGACTTCCCGGGCGACGAGACGCCGATCGTCAAGGGCTCAGCGCTGAAGGCGCTGGAAGGCGACGAGGAGGCCCAGAAGGCCGTCTTCGAACTGGCCGACGCGCTTGACTCCTACATCCCGGAGCCGGTTCGCGAGCTCGACAAGCCCTTCCTGATGCCGATCGAGGACATCTTCTCGATCACCGGCCGAGGCACGGTCGCCACCGGCCGCGTCGAGCAGGGTGTCGTCAACACCGGCGACGAGGTTGAAATCGTCGGCATCAAGCCCTCCGAGAAAACCGTCGTCACCGGGGTCGAGATGTTTCGCAAGCTCCTCGATCAAGGCCAGGCGGGCGACAACATCGGCGCCCTCCTGCGCGGCACCAAGCGCGAGGACATCGAGCGCGGACAGGTTCTCTGCAAGCCCGGCTCGATCACCCCGCATACCAAGTTCAAAGCCGAGGTCTACTGCTTGAAGAAGGAGGAGGGTGGCCGCCATACGCCGTTCTTCTCCGGCTATCGGCCTCAGTTCTACTTCCGCACCACCGACGTGACCGGGATCGCCAACCTGCCCGAGGGGACGGAGATGGTGATGCCGGGTGACAACGTCGAGATGACGATCGAGCTGATCCAGCCGATCGCCATGGATCAGGGCCTGCGGTTCGCCATCCGTGAGGGTGGTCGCACCGTCGGTTCGGGGGTCGTCGCCGAGATCATCGAGTAGACGCCTCCACCCGGGCGGGCCTTGCGGCCCGCCCTTGCCGTCATAGGGCGGCGAGACAACTGCAAGAGGACATACGACCGGGGCGGCGCCCCACCGAATGGGGCGGCGCCCCTTCCGCGCGGTAAGGCCTGCGGAGACAAAGGACGAGCAAGGAAACGAAGTGGCAGCGATAGCGGCTCAGAAAATCCGGATCCGATTGAAGGCGTATGACCACGACGCCATAGATCGGGCTGCACGCGAGATCGTCGAGACGGCAGAGCGCACCGGCGCCAGCGTCTCCGGGCCGGTGCCGCTGCCGACCGAGAAAAACGTCTACTGCGTGATCCGCTCGCCCTTCAAGGACAAGGACTCCCGTGAGCACTTCGAGATCCGAACTCACAAGCGGCTGATTGACATCCTGCAGCCCTCGCCGAAAACGGTCGACTCACTGCAACGCCTGGATTCCTTGCCGGCCGGCGTCGACATCGAGATCAGGCTCTAGGGATGGCCGCGATCCTCGGCAAGAAGCTTGGCATGACCCAGGTTTTCCGGGAGGACGGGACCGTGATCCCGGTCACCGTGATCGAGGCCGGGCCCTGCAAGGTGACGGCGGTGCGGGAGCCGCGGAACGACGGCTACGCGGCGGTGCAGCTCGCCTTCGGCGAGGTCGCCGAGGGCAAGCTCAGCCGGGCCGAGGAAGGCCACCTGAAGAAGGCCGGCGCTTCCCCGTCCCGCCACCTGGTCGAGTTCCGCGACGAGGACCTGGGCAAGGGGGACGATGAGCCGGCAAAGGTCGGGGACGACGTGACGGTCGCCTCCTTTGAGGCCGGCCAGACCGTGAAGGTCTCGGGAGTCTCGATCGGCAAGGGCTTCCAGGGTGGGATCAAGCGGCACAACTTCAGCCGCGGGCCGGTCAGTCACGGCTCCCACAACGTGCGCGCCCCCGGCTCGATCGGCGCCAGCGCCTTTCCAGCCAGGGTCTTCAAGGGAATGCGAATGCCGGGCCAGATGGGTGCCAAGCGGGTCACCCAGCGCGGCCTCGAGATCGCCGAGGTCGATCCGGAGCGCAACCTGCTGCTCGTCAAAGGCTCGGTTCCCGGCTCGCGCAACACGCTGGTGGAGGTGCGGACCGATGGCTAAAGCCGCGGTGCTCGGCAAGACCAGCAAAGCCGACCTCCCAGAGGAGGTCTTCTCGGAGCCGTTTCATCACTCGCTGGTCCACGAGACCGCGCGGGCCGATCTGGCCGCGCGTCGCGGTGGCAACGCCTCGACCTTGACCCGCGGTGAGGTCGCCTTCACGACCGCCAAGGCCTGGCGCCAGAAGGGGACCGGCCGCGCCCGCGCCGGCACCCTGGGCGTCCCCAACCGCTATGGCGGCGGCATTGCCTTCGGCCCCAAGCCCCGCCGCTACACGGTCAAGGTCAACCGCAAGGCGCGCCGCCGGGCGATGCGGGCCGCGCTCTCTGTCCACGCCGAGCGCGGTTCGATCGCGATCCTCGATGCGAGCGCATTCGAGACCCCCTCGACCAAGTCCGCTGCCCAGGCGCTCGCCAAATGGGGCGCCCGTCGGCCCTCGCTGCTGGTTCTTGATGCGGAGGAGACGGGGGCTCTGAAGAGCTTTCGCAACATCGAGCGGGTGCAGGTGGCCGAGGTCGGAGCGATCGGCGTCGCCGATGTGATCGGCGCCGCCTCGGTCGTCGTCTCAGAAAGAGCGCTCGAGCAGCTCAAGGAGCGACTGGGGGCCTGATGGACGCTCGCACCGTGATCATCCGTCCGGTCGTCTCGGAGAAGAGCTACGCCCTGATCGCCGAGGGCAAGTACACCTTCAGGGTCGACGACCGCGCCCATAAGACGCAGGTGGGGCGCGCGGTCGAAGAGATCTTCGACGTCCGGGTCGCCGCCGTGCGCACCTCGAAGGTGCGCGCCAAGCCAAAGCGTCGCGGGCTCAGCCAGGGTAAGACCAGGGGCTGGAAGAAAGCGATCGTCCAGCTCGCGCCGGGCGAGCGGATCGAGCTATTCGAAGGCGCCGAGACCGCCTAGGGAACAGAGATGCCAAACCGCAAAACGAAACCGACCAGCCCGGGGCGCCGCTTCGCGACCTATCCGTTGCGTGAGCCCCTGACCGCCGCCGAGCCCGAGCGCAAGCTGACCGAGGGTCTGCGCAAGTCAGGTGGTCGCAACTCGAACGGTCGCGTAACCGCGCGCCATCGCGGCGGCGGCGCCAAGCGCCGCTACCGCCAGATCGACTTCAAGCGCCGCAAGGACGGTGTGCCGGCCAGGGTCGCGACGATTGAGTACGACCCGAACCGCAGCTGCTACATCGCCCTGCTCCATTACGCGGACGGGGAGAAGCGCTACATCCTCGCCCCCAATGGGATCTCCGTCGGCGACCAGGTTCAGTCGGGTCCGGGCGCCGACATCGCCCCGGGCAGCGCTCTTGCTCTGCGCGATATGCCGACCGGCACGATCGTCCACAACGTCGAGCTTGTACCGGGCCAGGGCGGCAAGCTGGGGCGGGCCGCCGGCACCGCGATCCAGCTGGCGGCGAAGGAGGGCGAGATGGTCACCCTGCGCCTGCCCTCAAGTGAGATGCGGATGGTACGGGCGGATTGCCGGGCGACGGTCGGCACACTCTCGAACGCCGAGCATCAGAACGTCAAGGTCGGCAAGGCCGGCCGCAATCGCCACAAGGGCAAGCGCCCGCAGACACGGGGAGTGGCGATGAATCCGGTCGATCACCCGCACGGCGGCGGCGAGGCACACCACACGCCGGGCGGCCACCCGGTCACGCCGTGGGGCAAGCCCACCCTCGGCTACCGGACACGCAAGAAGGGCAAGCAGTCCGACCGCTACATCGTTCGCGGCCGTCGCCGCGGGAAGAAGAAGGCTCGCTGATGGGGCGCTCGACAAAAAAGGGCCCCTGGGTCGAAGAGGCCTTGATGAAACGGATCAACGCAATGAACGAGTCCGGCCAGAAGCAGATGCTGAAGACCTGGTCGCGCACCTCGACCGTCTTCCCCGAGATGGTCGGCCACACGATCGCCGTCCACGACGGGCGAAAGCACGTGCCCGTCTTCATCTCGGAGTCGATGGTCGGCCACAAGCTCGGCGAGTTCGCGCCGACCCGCACCTTCCGCGCCCATTCCGGAACCAGCAAGGCTGAGTAGCGATGGCCGACGAGAAACAGACAAAGAAACCGGCGAAAAAACGGACGCCGAAAAGAGCGGCAAAAAAACCGCCCGCGAGGAAAGAGCCGGCGAAAAAAGAGGCGAAAGCCCCGGCGAAGAAGGCCGCCGAGGAGAAAGCGCCGGACAAAAAGGTGGACAGGAAAGCCGCCGAGAAACAGCCGGCGCCGAAAAAGCACGTCCCGATTGTCGTTCGAGCGAGCTCACGCTACGTTCGCGTGGCACCACGCAAGGCGCGTCTCGTCGCCAACCAGGTGCGAGGGCTCCACATCGAGCGGGCCCGCGCTCTGCTGCAGTTCTCGACTCGCGGGGCGGCGCGCGACATCGGCAAGCTGATCGAGTCCGCCGCCTCAAACGCCGAAAACAACCACGACCTCGTCGCCGATGAGATGCGGATCGCCGAGATCACCGTCGATGAAGGTCCGACGCTGCGCCGTTTCCGCCCGCGGGCGCTCGGACGGGCGACGCGCATCAACAAGCGAACCAGCCACATCGCCGTGGCGCTGAGCCCCGAGGAGGACCGGTAGGAGCATGGGACAGAAGATCCATCCCGGCGGGTTCCGGGTCGGCTATATCCATGATTGGAAGTCGAACTGGTTCGACGAGAAGGGCTTTGCCGACATCCTCTCCGAGGACCTCGCGATCCGCGATCACATCGTCGGCAAGCTCTCGCACGCCGGACTCTCGGACATCACGATCGAGCGCCGCGGCGAGGTGACGGTGGACATCCACACCGCCCGGCCGGGAATCGTGATCGGCAAGTCGGGCAGCGAAGTCGACGCGCTGCGCAAGGACCTGCACAAGCTGACCGGCAAACCCGTCAAGGTCAATATCCGGGAGGTGAAGCGACCCGAGCTCGATGCCAAGCTGGTCGCCCAGTCGATCGCCGAGCAGCTGCAGAACCGCGTTGCTTTTCGGCGGGCGATGAAACGCGCCCTGACCTCTGCGATGCGCTCCGGCGCGAAAGGCGTCCGCGTTCAGGTCTCCGGGCGCCTCGGCGGAGCCGAGATGGCCCGCACCGAAGGCTATTCCGATGGCCGCGTACCGCTCCACACCCTGCGCGCAAACATCGACTACGGGTTCTTCGAGGCGCGCACGACTGCCGGGCGAATCGGAGTCAAATGCTGGATCAACAAGGGCGAGGTTATGCCCGAGGGTTTCCGCTCCGACCAGGTGAGCGACGGCGATGGCGCCCCCCAGGGCGGTTCCGATCGGGGGCGCGGCTCGCGTCCAGGGGGCGATCGCTGATGCTGATGCCGAAGCGGGTCAAGCACCGCAAACAGATGCGCGGCAGGATGCGAGGCAACACCAAGGGCGGCAGCAGCGTGGCCTTTGGCGAGTACGGACTCAAATCACTGGAGCGCGGCTGGATCACCAACCGCCAGATCGAGGCGGCGCGTGTCGCGATGACCCGCAAGATCAAACGCGGCGGGAAGGTCTGGATCAACGTCTTCCCCGACAAGCCATTCACGAAGAAGCCCGCCGAGACACGCATGGGGTCCGGCAAGGGAAACCCGGAGGGATGGGTGGCCGTGGTCAAGCCCGGGAAGGTGATGTTCGAGCTCGCCGGTGTGCCCGAGGAGCTCGCCCGTGAGGCGCTGCGTCTCGCCGGTCACAAGCTTCCGGTGAAGACGAAATTCGTCGCTCGAGAGGGAGCCGAGCAGCAGTGAAGGGCAGCGACGTGCACAACCTGAAAGATGACGAGTTGGTCGCGAGGCTGATGGAGGCCAAGCAGGAGGCGTTCAACCTTCGCTTCCGCCAGGCGACGGGCGAGCTCGAGAACACCGCCGGCATCGGCCTTGCACGCCGTGATGTCGCGCGGTTGCTGACGGTCGCCAAGGAGCGCGGGATAGACGTCGAGAAAGAGCTGAGGCACTGATGCCTGACGACGAGAGAAAAGAAGACCAAGAGACGACCGAGGAGAACGCACAGGCGGCGGCTCCTCCCACAGAGCAGGACGCCACTCCGCCAACTGCGGAGGATGCGCCCGCGGCGGCGGACCCAGAGGATGCTCCGGCGGATCAGCCCGCCGCCGAGGAGGCGGAGGCTTCGTCCGCAGAAGAGGCCGCGGAGGCCCCAACCACGGACGTCGGCGGCGCCTCCGAGGAGGATGATCTGCCCTGGAAGACTCGGCGGCGGCTCGAGAAGTCGAGGCAGTCGCACGAGACCGGGCCCCAGCTGAGCCCCGAGGAGAGGGCGGCGAAGCGGGTCGAGATCCGGGCGCGGAAGGCCGGTCTGCGTCGCCGGGAGCGCGAGGCGGCTCGGGGTAAGCGCGCGGCCGGGAACGGCACGCCGCGCGCTGAGCGCGAGGCGAATGCCGCCAAGGTGCGCCAGGGGATCGTCGTCTCCGATAAGGGCGAGAAATCGATCACCGTGCGGATCGACATCGTCCGTCGCCATCCCACCTACGAGAAGGTGGTGCGTCGTTCGCGAACCCTGCATGCGCACGATGAGCGCAACGAGGCCGGCGAGGGCGACGTGGTCCGCGTCGTCGAGACCCGGCCGTTGTCCAAGACGAAGCGCTGGCGCCTGGTCGAGGTCGTGGAGAAGGCGCGATGATCCAGCAGGAGTCGAGACTGAAAGTCGCCGACAATTCGGGCGCTCGGGAGATCCTCTGCATCCGCGTCAAGGGCGGCTCGCACCGGCGCTACGCCGGCGTCGGGGACGTGATCACCGCGACCGTCAAACAGGCGAGCCCGCACGGAGGCGTGCGCAAGGGCGAGGTCGTGCAGGCGGTCGTGGTCCGCACCCGCAAGCAGCTCGGACGCCCCGATGGCACCTACATCTCCTTCGATGAAAACGCGGCTGTCTTGATCGATCCCCAGAGCAACAACCCGCGCGGGACCCGCATCTTCGGACCCGTCGCCCGCGAGCTGCGTGATCGCAACTTCATGAAAATCGTCTCGCTTGCCCCGGAGGTGCTCTGAGATGGGTCGGACCATGCGTATCCGCAAAGACGACCAGGTGATCGTCATCGGCGGCAAGGACGCGGGCAAGACCGGCAGGGTCACGCGCACCGAGCCGAAGAAGAGCCGCGTTTACGTCGAGGGTCTGAACATCGTCAAACGGCATGAACGCCCGCGCTCGGTGAAAGACGCCGAACGTGGCGGCCAGGTCGGCGGGATCGTTGAGAAGGAGGGGCCGATCCACGTCTCCAACGTGATGCTCTTGGACCCCAAAGACAACAAGCCGACGCGGGTCGGCGTGCGTCGCGACGAGGGCGGCAAGCGGGAGCGGTTCGCGCGGCGCAGCGGAGCCTCGTTCTGATGGAGGCAGGTACGGTGACCCCGCAGACTCAGGCAGCCCCGCCACCCCGCCTGCGCGAGCGCTATCGGCAGGAGGTGCTGCCCGCCCTGACCCGCAGGTTCGGCTACACGACCCCGATGCAGGTGCCTACCCTGGCCAAGATCACACTCAACATGGGCGTCGGTGAGGCCAAGCAGAACAACAAAATGCTGGAAGCCGCGCAGCAGCAGCTCGCGACGATTGCCGGTCAGCAGCCGAACGTGCGCCGGGCCCGCAAGTCGATTGCTTCCTTCAAGGTGCGCGAGGGAATGCCGGTTGGCGTCTCGGTGACGCTCAGGCGGGCCCGCATGTGGGAGTTCCTCGATCGACTCTGCTCGATCGCGGTTCCCCGGATCCGCGACTTTCGGGGCCTCAACCCCCGCTCCTTCGACGGGCGGGGCAACTACTCGATGGGCGTCAGGGAGCAGCTGATCTTCCCCGAAATCGACTACGACTCGATCGACGAGGTCCGCGGGCTCGACATCACGATCACAACGAGCGCCCAGACCGATCTGGAGGCGTTCGAGCTGCTGCTCGGGCTGGGCATGCCGTTCGCCCAGGAGGGACGCCCCGGTGGCGCCGACGAGGAGAGGCGCACCGAGGAAGAGGAGGAGCGGCGCAAGGAGGAGGCCCGCGCCAAGGCCGAGGCCGAGCAGGCGGCGCTCGAGCAGCTCAAAGAGGAGAACCCCGAGGCCTACGCCAAGCCCGAGCCTGAGGTCGGCGAGGAGGGTGAGGCCGGCGATGCTGGGAGCGGGGCGGCCGAAAACGAGCCCGACGAGGAGAATCCAAGCGATGGCTAAGACTTCACAGAAGGTCCGACAGGGGCGCAAGCCCAGGTTCAAGACGCGCGCCTACAGCCGCTGCCGCCGCTGCGGGCGCCCGCGCGCCGTCTACCGGAAGTTCGGCCTGTGCCGAATCTGTCTGCGCGAGGCCGCCCATGAGGGCTACATCCCCGGGATGACAAAGTCGAGCTGGTGAGACCGAGATGCTGACCGACCCGATAGCCGATTACCTGACCCGGATCCGCAACGCGCTGGGCTCCGGCCACGACGAGGTGGAGATTCCCGCCTCGCGCCTGAAGGTGGAGATGTCGCGGATCCTCAAGGAGCAGGGATATATCCGAGACTTCAGCAAGGAGCCGGCGAAGGTTGGCGAGGCGATCAGAATCCGTCTCAAGTACACCGAGGATCGCCGTCCGGTGATCGCCGGCCTGGAACGGGTCTCGCGACCGGGTCGGCGTCGCTATGTGGACCACAAGCATGTGCCACGCGTCGACGGCGGCACCGGCACCGCGATCGTCAGCACCTCGGCCGGTGTGATGACCGGCCACGAAGCGAAGGCCAAGGGGGTGGGCGGCGAGGTCGTCGCCTACGTGTGGTGAGGGAGCCGTGAGTCGAATCGGAAGAAAGCCGATACCGCTGCCCGAGTCCGTCTCGGTCGAGATCGCCCCTGGGCGCGTCGCGGTGAAGGGTCCCAAGGGGGAGCTGAACCAGCGGCTCTCGCCGGACATGAAGATTGATCAGGCTGAGAACGAGGTGTCCATCGAACGCCCGACCGATCGCGGCGAGCACCGCGCGCTGCACGGTCTCACGCGGAGTCTGATCGCGAACATGGTCGAGGGGGTCACAAACGGCTTCGAGAAGCAGCTCGAGATCCAGGGCGTCGGCTACCGCGCCCAGCTCAGGGGGAAAAGCCTGGAGATGGCTCTCGGCTTCTCCCATCCGGTCACCATCGAGCCGCCCGAGGGGATCGAGTTCCTCGTACCCCAGCCGACCGAAATCGTGGTCAAAGGAATCGACAAGCAGCTGGTCGGGCAGGTTGCCGCCGACATCCGCAAGCGGCGCCCGCCGGAGCCCTACAAGGGCAAGGGAATTCGCTACCGCGGCGAGCACGTGGCCCGCAAGGTGGGTAAGCGCGCATGACGATCATCACCAAGCGTGAGGCGCGGCTGCGCCGCCGGCGCCGGGTGCGTTCGCGAATCACGGGGACAGCCGAGAGGCCGCGCCTCTCCGTTTATCGCTCCAACCGAGGCGTCTTCGCACAGCTGATCGATGACAGCCGGGGTCACACACTGGCCGCCGTCAACTGGACCGAGCCAGAGTTGCGTAAGCTGAGCGCGAGTGAGCAGGCCAAGCGCGCCGGCGAGCTGCTCGCCGAGCGCGGCAAAGCCGCCGGAGTCAAGAGCTGCATCTTTGACCGCGGCGGCTATCAGTACCACGGCAGGGTCAGGGCCCTGGCCGAGGGGGCCCGCGAGGGAGGCCTGATCTTCTAAACCGCTACGGTGGGCGACCGCTTATGAAGGGGATGGACACAACCAACATCGAGACGGTCAGCCCGCGGGGGCTCGACCTCCAGGAGCGGGTGATCGAGATCAACCGCGTCGCCAAGGTGGTCAAGGGCGGGCGGCGCTTCTCCTTCACCGCGCTGGTCGCGGTAGGCGATGAAGAGGGTGTCGTCGGGATCGGCTACGGCAAGGCCCGCGAGGTTCCGCTGGCGATCCAGAAGGGTGTCGAGAACGCCCGTAAGAACCTGATCCGCGTCCCCAAATACGGACAGACGATCACCCACAAGATCATCGGCCGCTACGGTGCCGGCCATGTGGTTCTGCGCCCGGCCAGCCCAGGCACTGGGGTGATCGCCGGGGGCGGCGTTCGCGCCGTGCTCGAGCTTGGCGGCGTCCGCGATGTCCTCACGAAGTCGATCGGGACCCAGAACCCGATCAACCTGGTGAAGGCGACGATGGACGGACTGATCCGACTGCGGCGGCCCGAGGAGGTGGCTGAGCTCCGGGGGCTGACCGTCTCCGAGGTGCTCGGAGTCAGTTCGAACGGGATTTCGCGGTCTGCAGAGCACATCAGCGCGAGTCCCGCCGTGGGGTCCGAGGAGGACTCCTCCTCCTCCTCCTCCTCCTCCTCCTCCTCCTCGTTGCTGAGGCCTCGGAATCTGCGCCCGCCACGCAGGAGGGGTCTGCCTCAACTGGGGTCTCGGCCGAGCGCTCGGGGGCCCCCTCGGCGGAGCCCGCCGAGCCGGGGCCAGTTGCCGAGGCTGCCGCCGAGGAGGCTCCTGAGCAATCCGAGGATCAGTCGTGAGCGCCGTGAGGATCCGACAGGTTCGATCGACCGCCGGCACGAATCCATCGCAGAGAAGGACGCTCGCCGCGCTCGGCCTCGGGCGGATCGGCAAACTGGTGGAACGCAAGGACAGCCCACAGCTGCAGGGCCAAATCCGGGTCGTCTCCCATCTGGTGGAGGTTGACGATGGCTGAGCGGTCCGCGAAACACAAGGATTCCGAGGGGCCGGGTGAGCGCAGGCAGGAGATCGGCCTGCACAACCTGAAACCGAAGCCGGGCTCGCGCAGGCCGCGGCGCCGCGTCGGCCGCGGCGAGGGCAGTGGCCTGGGCAAGACCTCGGGTCGCGGCCAGAAGGGCTATGGGGCCCGCTCGGGCGCCAAGCGCAAGGCGGGCTATGAGGGTGGGCAGAACCCGATCCACATGCGGATGCGAAAGCTGCGGGGCCCGCACAAAAAGCAGTCGATGCCGTTCGAGAACTTCCGCACCGCGACCCAACCGGTCAACGTCGCCGACCTCGAGGAACGCTTCGACTCCGGTACTGAGGTCAACCCGGCGACACTCAGGGAGAGGGGTCTCGCAAAGCGAAGCGACCCGATCAAGATCCTGGCCCGCGGGGATATCTCCAAGAAGCTCGAGGTTCACGCGCACGCCTTCAGCGCCTCCGCAAAGGAGAAGATCGAGGCGGCCGGCGGTTCCTGCCACACTCTGGAGTCCTGATGCTCAGGACCATCGCGAACGCATTCAGCGTCGCCGACATTCGCAAGAAACTGGCCTTCACGGCGGCGATGCTGTTGCTCTACAGGCTGGGCGCCTACATCCCGGCGCCGGGGGTCAATCTCGAAGCGGTCAAGGAACTGCAGCACAACTTCGGCGGCTCCAACATCCTCGGCTTCCTCAATCTCTTTTCGGGCGGCAGCCTCTCGCGGCTCTCGCTCTTTGCGCTGGGGATCATGCCCTACATCACCGCCTCGATCATCCTGCAGCTGCTGACGGTCGTCGTGCCCTCGCTGGAGAAACTGCAAAAAGAAGGCGAGGTCGGGCAGCAGAGGATCACCCAGTACACCCGCTACCTGACCGTCGGGCTGGCCTTTGCCCAGTCCTTCGGATACGTGCTCCTCTTCCGCTCCTTCGGCGGCGAAGCCGGGGGCAACAACGTCCTGGCCAGCCTCAGTGGCCCCAAAGTCCTGCTGATCGTGATCTGCCTGACCGCCGGCTGCACCCTGCTGATGTGGCTGGGCGAGCTGATCACCCAGCGTGGGATCGGCAATGGGATCTCGCTGATGATCTTCGCCTCGATCGTCTCCCGAATCCCGCACGGAATCGAAGCCTGGTGGAACAATCCCGACCAGGTCTTCATCGTGATGATGCCCTTCATCGCCCTGGCGGTGATCGTCGCGATCGTCTTTGTCCAGGAGGGTCAGCGGCGCATCCCGGTCCAGTACGCGAAACGAATGGTCGGTCGAAGGATGACCTCCGGTGGCTCGACCTACCTGCCGCTGCGCGTCAACATGGCGGGCGTCATCCCGGTCATCTTCGCGGCCTCGATCATGGCCTTCCCGCCGACGATCGGTCAGCTGCTCAACACTCCCGCGGCGCTTGAATTTGCTGAATTCTTCAGCCCCAACAGCTGGCCCTACGTGCTGGGCGAGACCTTCTTCATCATCATCTTCACCTACTTCTACACCGCGGTCACCTTCAACCCGGTCGACCAGGCCGACAACCTGAAGAAATACGGCGGCTTCATCCCCGGAGTTCGACCCGGCCGGCCGACGGCCGAATATCTCGACCGAATCCTCTCGCGGCTCACCTTCCCCGGTGCTCTTTACCTGGGAGCCGTGGCGGCGCTGCCGACGGTTCTGATCAACCAGACATCGGCAAATTTCTTCTTCGGCGGCACCTCGATCCTGATCGTGATCGGGGTGGCGCTGGACACGGTCAAGCAGCTCGAGGCGCAGTTGATGATGCGCAACTACGAGGGTTTCCTCAAATAGGCGCAGCAGCGTGGCCGAGCTCAACCTGGTTCTTCTAGGCCCGCCGGGGAGCGGCAAGGGCACGCAGGGCGAGCGACTCCAGGAAGACCTGCGCCTGCCCTACTACGCGACCGGCGACATCCTGCGGGCGGCGGTACGCGAGAAGACCGAGCTGGGCCGCACCGCGAAGGAGTACATGGACCGGGGAGATCTGGTTCCCGATGAGGTGATCGTCGGGGTGATCGCCGAGCGGATCGACTCTCGTGAGGCCGCCGACGGCTTCATCCTCGACGGCTTTCCCCGGACCGAACCGCAGGCCGAGGCGCTCGACGCGAAGCTGGAGGAGCTCGGTCGCGGCCTGACCGGGGTGCTGCTGATCGATGTTGAGGACGAGGAGGTCGTGCGAAGACTGGGCGGACGGCGGACCTGCGCGAACGGCCACGTCTTCCATGTCGAGCTCAACCCGCCCGAGAGCGAGGGTGTCTGTGACCTCGACGGATCCGAGCTGCTGATCCGCGATGACGACAAACCCGAGGTAATCCGCCACCGGCTCGATCAATACCACGAGAAGACCGAGCCGTTGGTCTCCTATTACGATCATCGAAGTCTTCTGCGCCGCATCGATGGCGCCGCACCCCCAGACGAGGTGGCCGCCGAGGTCTCCCGCACCCTAGCCACACTTCGCCTCGAGGGCGAAGAGGGAATCTAGGCTTCGATCCGGAGCCCCTGGCGTGTATCGGATGATCCAGCGCAAGACTCCCGAGCAGGTTGAGAAGATGGCGGTGTCCGGGGAGATTCTGACCCGCTGTCTGCAGATGCTCGCCTCCAAAGCGCGGGCCGGGGTCACGACCGGTCAGCTGGATGAGGCGGCGGAGAAGTTCATCCGATCCCAGGGCGCCGAGCCGGCGTTCAAGGGCTATCGGGGCTTCCCGGGCTCGATCTGTGCCTCGCCCAACTCGATGGTCGTCCACGGGATCCCCGGGCCCTACACCCTGAGGAAGGGTGACCTCCTCTCGATCGACGTCGGCGTCATCAAGGCGGGCTGGGTCTCGGACGCGGCGATGACCGTGCCGATCGGGCCGGCGACCCCGGAGGCGCGGCGGTTGCTCGACGTGACCCGAGCCGCGCTCTTCGCGGGAGTGGAGCAGATGCAGACCGGCAACCACCTCGGTGACGTCTCGGCCGCGATCCAGCGTGCGGTAGAGATCGAGGGCCTGTCGATCATTCGCACCCTGGTCGGGCACGGCATCGGTCGCGAGATGCACGAGGACCCCCAGGTGCCGAATTTCGGTGAGCCCGGCAAGGGGCCGCTGCTCGAGGAGGGGATGGTTTTGGCGATCGAGCCGATGGTCAATGCAGGCGGAGCCCTGGTCCGGATGGGCGATGACGGCTGGGCCGTCTACTCCGAGGACGGTAGCCTCGCCGCCCACTTCGAGTTCACGGTCGCCGTCACCGCCGCCGGTCCCCGGATCCTCACCCCCTGGCACGAGGTATCCTGAGAGAAGCGGAAGGGGCGCCGCAACCGAGCCACAGGAGGGCCGTTTGCTTCGCCACCCCATCTCAGGAGTTCTTTTCGCAGTGATGGTCGTCATCGCGCTGGCTGCACCCACCGTCTCGCCAGCGGCTGTGCAGCCCTACGGGACCAATGATGCAGGCGGCTTTCGCAACGTCCTTCCCCCCGGGGAGAACGGCCTCGACACGTTCGGAGATGTTTCCATCTTCAAGACCACAGGCAAGCCGCCGATCCACTACGCCGATCAGCAGCCGCTCTACGAAAACCTCCTCTACGCGGCGCCCAGCCTGACCGACGCGCAGGTCGGCGACTACTTCAAGGATGCGACCTTCGGCGTCCTCCCGGGGCAGGTCGAATCCACGATCGAACCGAAACCGGGGGTGACGATCCTCCGCGACAAGGCCTATGGCGTGCCGCACATCTACGGGGAAACACGCGCCGAGACCATGTTCGGTGCCGGCTACGCCGGCGCCCAGGACCGCCTCTTTTTGATGGACGTCCTGCGCCACACAGGGCGCGCCGAACTCGCCTCCTTCCTGGGCGGCTCGAACGCCGCGGCCGACGCCTCCCAATGGGGATTTGCCCCCTACACCGAAGCCGACCTCGAACGTCAGATCGCCCAGTTCCCCCAGATGTACGGAGCCGAAGGCCAGCAGGCGGTCGAAGACCTGAATGCCTATGTGGAAGGAATCAACGCCTACGTCGCCCAGGTCAGGGCCAATCCGTCGATCAGGCCGGTCGAGTACTCCCAGATCCAGCAGCCGATTGAAAGCTGGAAGCCGACCGACATCATCGCGATCGCCTCGCTCGTCGGCGGCATCTTCGGTCGCGGTGGCGGCAATGAGTTGGCCTCGGCTCAGACGATGCAGGCCTTTCAGGCACGATTCGGCAAGCAGGCCGGGCGCAAGGCTTGGCTCGGGTTCCGCGCCAAGAACGATCCCGAAGCGCCGACAACGATCTCCAAGAAGTTCCCCTATGAGACGACCAGCGCCTTTGCCAAGCGCGGCCTGGCACTGCCCGAAGGCAAGGTCACCGCGTCGGCGATCGCCAAGGTGAGCTCTGCCACCCCGGTCGCCGCCGCCGGCGGCATCGGTGCCCGCCTGGCCAATGAGATCCGCCAGGGCGCTCAGGCCTCCAACTGGGAGCTGGTTTCCGCCAGGGACTCGGCGAGCGGTCACCCGATCGCGGTCATGGGCCCTCAGGTCGGCTACTTTCTGCCGGCGATCCTCATGGAGGAGGATTTGCACGGGCCCGGGATCGACGCCCGCGGTGCCTCGTTTGCCGGCGTCAACCTTGCCGTCGAGCTGGGGCACGGCAGCGACTACGCCTGGAGCGCGACCTCGGCCGACTCCGACAACGTCGACACCTTTGCCGAGGTCCTCTGCAAGGACAACTTCCATTACCTGTACCGCGGCAAGTGCAAGCCGATGGAAAAGCTCGTCAAGACCGAGAAATGGCAGCCCAACAACATCGACCCGACTCCGGTGGGCGAACAGACGCTGACCGCCTACCGCACGGTTCACGGAATCGTCTTCGCGCGGGGCAGAGCCGACGGCAAGAGGGTCGCCTTCGTCCACGACCGCAGCACCTACTTCCACGAGGCTGACTCGGTGCTCGGTTTTGAGCGGTTGAACGAACCGGGGTTTGTGACCGGTCCGGGGCAGTTTAAGAAGGCGGTTTCGAAGATCAACTTCCTCTTCAACTGGGCCTACGTCGACTCCGAACACATCGCCTACGCGCTCTCCGGAGCGATGCCGCAGCGGGCCAAGGAAACCTCACCCGACTTTCCGATCCTCGGCACCGGCAAGTTTGACTGGAAGGGGTTCAAGCCAGCCTCCCACACCGCAACCTACCTGCCGTTCGCCAAGCACCCGCAGGCGGTCGACCCCGAATACCTTGTCTCGTGGAACAACAAGCAGGCGCCGGGATGGGCGGCTGCCGACAATCGCTACGCCTACGGGCCGCTGTTCCGCTCTCAGCTCATCGCCAACCGGGTCAAGGCCGCGATCAAGGGCAAGGCCAAGATGTCGATCGCCCAGCTGGTGCAGGCGATGGAGGAACCGGCGAGCGAGGACCTCCGCGGCAACCTGCTGCTGCCGACCCTGCTGAAGGCGATCGGAACACCGAGCGCCCCGGCTCTGCGGGAAGCGATCGCGACGCTGCGCGCCTGGAACAAGGCGGGCGCCCACCGCCGCGACCTAGACAGAAACGGCGAAGACGAAGAAACCAGGGCGATCGAGCTGATGGACGCCTGGTGGCCACGTCTTGTCAGCGCGGAGTTCAAGCCCTCGTTGGGAAAGCGGGCGTTTGCGCGGCTGGAGGGCATGATTCAGATCGGCCAGGAAGTCGAAGGATCGCCGAGCGCCCCCGACTTCGAGGAAGGCTGGTGGGGATACGTCTACAAGGATCTGCGTGACCTCTTTGGGCCGCAGCCGCGTGGCCCCTACAGCCGGATCTACTGTGGCAAGGGCTCCAAAGCAAAGTGCCGCTCGTTGCTGCAAAGGACGCTCGCCGAAGCGATCAAGGTAACACCGGGTCAGCTTTACGGTGGCGGCAACGGCGCCTGTGCCGCCAACCCGCAACCCTCCTGCTTTGACCAGAATCGCCCAACGGTGACAGGCGGCATCGATCTCGGGCCCTTCCCCTTCCAAAACCGTCCTGTGTTCCAGCAGGTCGTGACGCTCACGCGGCGACTGCCCAGGTGAGCTGCGGGCGGCTGGCCGAGAGCCCCGCGTCCAGACCGTGGCCAGGGAATCCCCCGAGACAGCCACCCCGGTCCTGGTTAGCCGCCGCCACGACGCGTAGAGGGCGCGTGCGAGAATCGCCGAATGCGAGATGAGACCTGGGCCGCGGTCGATGAGTATGTGAGCGGGCTGCTGGCCCTGCACGATGAGGCGCTGGACGCGGCGCTGGCGGAGGCGCGGGAGGCGGGGCTTCCACCGATCCAGGTCTCACCACCGCAGGGCAAGCTCCTGCAGCTGCTGGCGAAGCTGATCGGGGCGCGCCAGATCCTCGAGTTCGGCACCCTCGCCGGCTACAGCACGATCTGGCTGGCGCGAGCGCTGCCCGCCGATGGCCGACTCATCACCCTGGAGGCGGACCCTGGGCACGCCGAGGTCGCGCTCGCCAGCATCGCTCGCGCGGGGCTGGATCGGCTTGTGGAGCTGCGCGTTGGTGCGGCCCTTGAGACGCTTCCCGATCTCGAGGCGGAGGGGGCCGGTCCATTTGACCTCGTCTTCATCGACGCCGACAAGGTGAACACACCGGCCTATTTTGAGTGGTCCCTGGAGCAGACCCGCAGGGGAGGGCTGATCGTCGCCGATAACGTCGTTCGCGACGGCGCCCTTATCGATCGCGGGAACGAGGAGCCCGCGATCGCGGCCCAACGGCGCCTGCACGAGATGCTCGCCAACGAGGATCGAGTCGAGGCGACGACGATCCAGATCGTCGGCACCAAGGGCTATGACGGCTTCAGCCTGATCCGCGTGAAATGACTCCGTTGAGCAGCTCGCCGGGCGACCTTGCCGCGGCGACCGGCGAGCACGCCGCCCTGCTATCTTTCTCGTTCGGCCCAGAGGGCCATAAGCTGTGTGCCCGCCACCCGATTCCTGGGGTGAGCGGGAGTCCTGTAGTCGATATGAATCCGGAGCGATGAAGGTCCGAGCTTCCGTAAAGCCGATGTGCGAAAAGTGCAAGATCATCCGCCGCAACGGTGCGGTCCTCGTGATCTGCTCGAACCCGCGTCACAAGCAGCGGCAGGGCTAGGGGCGCGGGAGCACGATGGCACGCATCGCGGGAGTCAACATCCCGGTCCAAAAACGGGTCGAAATCGGCCTCACCTACGTTTTCGGCATCGGCCGCCCGACCGCGCAGAAGATCCTCGAGGAAACGAAGATCGATCCCGACACCTCGGTCAAAGACCTGACCGAGGACGAGGTTGTCCGCCTTCGCGAGGCCGTCGAGCAGCGCGAGGTGGAGGGAGATCTTCGCCGCGAGCGTTCCCAGGACGTCAAACGGCTGATGGAGATCGGCTCCTACCGCGGCCTGCGGCATCGCCGCGGCCTCCCGGTTCGCGGTCAGCGGACCAAGACGAATGCGCGCGGCCGCAAGGGGCCGCGCCGGATGAGCGTCGCTGGTAAGCGCAAGGCGCCGACGCCGAAATAGGAAGAGACGATGCCCCAGCCAAAGAAAGCCGCCAAGGGTCGGCCCCGCCGCAGGGTGAAAAAGAACGTCACCTACGGCCAAGCGCATATCAAGACCTCATTCAACAACACGATCGTCACCCTCACCGACACCGAGGGCAATGTGATCGCCTGGGAGTCGGCGGGCTCAGCCGGCTTCAAGGGGTCCCGTAAGTCGACCCCGTTTGCCGCCCAGGTGACAGCGGATGCCGCCGCGAAAAAGGGTATGGAGCACGGACTCGAGAAGGTTGAGGTGTTCGCCAAGGGCGCCGGCTCGGGGCGGGAGACGGCGATCCGTTCGCTGCAGGCTGCCGGGCTCGATGTGACCACCGTCAAGGATGTCTCCCCCCAGGCTCACAACGGCTGCCGTCCGAAGAAGCGGAGAAGGGTCTAGTGGCCCGCGACACCTCGCCGCAATGCAAGCAATGTCGCCGGGAGGGCCAGAAGCTCTTTCTCAAGGGCGAGCGCTGCTTCACCGACAAGTGCGGCGTCGAGCGCCGCTCCTACCCACCCGGGGAGCATGGCCGGGGTCGCATGCGCCAATCCGAGTATCGGGTTCAGCTGCGCGAGAAGCAGAAGACCCGCCGCTACTACCAGGTGCTTGAGAAGCAGTTTCGCTCCTACTACGACAAAGCCTCGCGTCAGGACGGAGTCACCGGCGAGAACCTGCTGCGCCTGCTCGAGTCACGGCTCGACAACGTCTTGGTGCGGCTCGGCTTCGCCGCCTCGAGGCGCCAGGCGCGCCAGTTGATCCGTCATGGTCACTGGCTGGTAAACGGACGCCGCGTCGACGTGCCCTCCTACCACGTGCGCCCCGAAGACGTGATCTCGATCAAGGCCGACTCTGCCGCCGCCGACACGATTCGCAAGGCGACCGAGCTGGTTTCAACCGTGCCGGCCTGGCTTCAGGCCGACCATGATTCGCTCACCGCCAAGGTCCTGCGCTACCCCGAGCGCGCGGAGATCTCGGCGCCGGTCCAGGAGCAGCTCATCGTCGAGCTGTACTCCAAGTAGCCCGGACCTCAATCCAACCCGCAAACTCGAGGAACTCATGACCACTGACTTCCAGGTCCCCCGCATCAGCTCAGAGAAGGTCGACGACCGTCGCGGCACGTTCACAATCGAGCCGCTCGACAAGGGATTCGGCTACACCTTCGGCAACAGTCTGCGTCGTGTGCTGCTGTCCTCGCTCGGCGGCGCGGCGATAACCAGCGTCCGCATCGAGGGGGTCGCGCACGAGTTCTCCAGCGTCCCCGGCGTAAAAGAGGACGTCACCGACATCGTCCTCAACCTGAAGGATCTCGTCGTCCGCATGCACACCGATGCCGACGAGGTCGAGGCGCCCCTTGTAGCGACCGGCCCCGGTGAGATCAAGGCCAAGGACATCGACCTGCCGTCCGGCGTCGAGATCCTCAACCCCGACGCCCCGATCGCGACGCTCGAGAAGAAAACCAAACTCGAGGTCTACCTGACGATCGGTCGGGGTCGTGGATACTCGCCGGCGGAAGAGAACAAGTCCGACGACCAGCCTATCGGCGTGATCCCGATCGACTCGATCTTCTCACCGATTCGGCGCGCTTCCTACGCCGTCGCGACCGCCCGGGTCGGGCAGCGCACCGATTTCGACAAACTGACACTCGACCTTGAGACCGACGGCTCGATTGAGCCGGCAGCGGCACTTCGCGAGGCCTCCGAGATCCTGATCAAGAGCCTGGCGATCTTCACCGACGCCGAGCGGGTCGAGGAGCTGACCGCGCGCGAGCCGGTCGCCGTTCCCGCCGACTCCCTCTCGAGCCCCGTGCCCGGCAGCGACGTGGCCGGCGCCAACGGCCTCGACGAGATCCTGATCGAGGAGCTGGAGTTGGGGGTGCGCTCATACAACTGCCTGAAGCGGGCCGGCGTGCAGACCGTGGGCGATCTGGTCCGCAAGTCGCGCTCTGAGCTCAACGCAATTCCCAACTTCGGCCAGAAATCGATCGAGGAAGTGATCGAGACCCTGCACTCGCGGGGGCTCGACCTCCAGCAGGACTGAGAAGAGCGGAAGCAGCGGGAGGTCCGGATGCGCCATCGCAAGAAGCGGAACAAGCTGAGCCGCGATGCGGCCCACCGCGAGGCGTTGCTGGCCAACCTCTCAAAGCAGCTGATCGAGCACGAGCGGATCGAAACCAGCCAGGCGAAGGCCAAGGCGGTGAAGCCCGAGGTCGAGCAACTGATCACCCTTGCCAAGCGCGGCGATCTTCACGCCCGGCGCCAGGCGCTGGCGACGCTGCACAACGACAAGTTCATCGTCCACAAGCTCTTCGAGGAGGTCGCCCCGCGCTACCTCGAGCGACCGGGCGGCTACACCCGGATCGTCAAGCTCGGTCCGCGGAAGTCCGACTCGACCGAGATGGTCTTCCTGGAGCTCGTCTAGCTCAGTCGTAGTCAACCGACTCCAGGTAGAGGCCGTGGGCCGGGGCGGTCTCTCCGGCCGCCGAGCGGGGGGCCCCTTCGAGAAGGCCCGCGAAGTCCTGAACCGTGCGCCGCCCGGCGCCAACCTCGAGCATCGTGCCCACCAGGACGCGAACCATGTTGCGCATGAAGGCGTCGGCGCTGACCCGGAAGCTGCCCAGGGGCCCGTCCCAGTCCCAGCGGGCGAAGAGCAGCTCGCGCTCCAAGCGGACGTGTTCTGTCTGGGTGGGGGTGAAGGCGGTGAAGTCGTGGGTGCCCGGCAAGGTCGCGGCGCAGGCGGCCAGCCTCTCGCGATCGAGCCGGTGGGGCCACCAGAGCGCCCGCCCGCGCTCGAAGGGATCGACGACCTGCCGGGCGAGGACGCGATAGAGATAGCGGCGCGAGCGTGCGTCGCGACGGGCATCGAAACCCTCCGGGGCGACTCCAGCCGCGGTCACGGCGATGTCCTCGGGGGCGATGCCGTTGAGACGCCGTGCCAGATCGGCGGGGACCGGGGATCTGCTGATGAAGCTTGCCACCTGGCCGAGCGCATGAACGCCGGCGTCAGTTCGCCCAGCCACCGTCAGCTGCACCGGTTCGCGCAGGACCGTCTCCAGGGCGCTCTCCAGCTCCCCCTGCACGGTGCGGACACCGGTCGACTGTCGCGCCCAGCCCGAGAAGGCCGAACCGTCGTATTCGATGTCCAGGCGCACGTTGCTCTCCATCGGCGGCAGTATGCCGGGGCTCGTGCCGCCTAGAATCGCTCTCGGTGCGAGTCTTGCTCACAAACGACGACGGGATCACGGCGCCCGGCCTGCAGGCGGCGCGTCGGGCGCTTCGTGCGGTTGACGGGATCGAGGTCGACGTGATCGCCCCTGACTCGAACCGCAGCGCGACGGCGCGCAGCATCACGACGCGCGCCCCGCTGACCGTGCAGGAGGTCGAGTTCGGCGATGGCGATGTCGGCTACGCGACCGACGGCACGCCGGTCGACTGCGTGCGCTTCGCCGAGCTGGGTCTGGTTGGAGAGCGCCCCGATCTGATCGTCTCCGGCGTCAATCACGGCGCCAACCTGGGCGACGACATCACCTACTCGGGCACCGTCGCAGCCGCCTTCGAGGGAATCGTGCTCGGCATTCCGGCGCTCGCGGTCTCCCAGCAGTCCTCGGGCGGAGGCATGGGCTATGTGAGCGGCCGCTTTGACTTCGACATCGCGGCACCGTTCGCGGCAGCCCTGGTTGGTCGCCTGCTCGAGGAGCCGATGCCGGAGGCGACCTTGATCAACATCAACTGCCCGGCGGGCGAGCCGACGGGCGTCGAGGTCACAAAACTTGGCAAACGGATCTACAACGACGAGTTGAAGCTGGTCGGCGAGGAGTCAGACAGCCGCCGTCGCTACGAGATCTACGGTTGGCAGCCGGGTTATGAGGAGATCGAGGGAACCGATCTCAACGCCGTGGCCAAGGGACGGATCTCGGTGACGCCGATCCACTTCGACCTGACCGACCATGGCGGCATCGAGACCCTCAGGGGATGGGGGTTCGAAGCGCTGCTGACGGCAAGTGTCTAGAACGCCCGCGACGGACAGGGAGGCGAGCGAGCGCGCGGAGCACCTGAGGCAGGAGCTGACGCACCACAACCGTCTTTACTACGTCCTCGACGAACCCGAGATCGGTGACGATGCCTACGACGCCCTGCTCGACGAGCTGCGCGCGATCGAGGCTGAGCATCCGGAGCTGCGCAGACCCGACTCCCCGACGCAGCGGGTCGGTGCCCCACCCCTGGATCGCTTCGAGCAGGTTGAGCACCTCGAGCCGATGCTCTCGTTGGCCAACGCCCGCAGCGAGGAGGAGCTGCGCGCCTGGGAGACACGGATCCGCAACCACCTGAGGCGGCTCGACATCAGCGCCGCGCAGTTCAGCTACACGACCGAGCCGAAGATCGACGGGTTGGCGATGACGCTGGTCTATGAAGACGGCGTTCTGACCCGCGGCGCGACCCGCGGCGACGGGCGGGTCGGTGAGGATGTGACCCAGAACCTGCGAACGATCGGAGCCATTCCGCTGCGAATCGAGGAGCCGCCGGAGCTGGTTGAAGTGCGCGGCGAGGTCTACCTGCCGATCGCCGACTTCAAGGCGCTCAACGAGCGGCGCGCGGCCGCCGGCGAGTCGACCTTCGCGAACCCCCGCAACTCGGCCGCCGGCTCGATCCGCCAGCTCGACCCGGCGCTGGCCGCCGAACGCCCCCTCTCGATCTGGTGCTACTCGATCGGTGCGGCTCACGGCCTCGAGCTCGCCAGTCACTCAGACGAGGTCGCCTGGCTGCGCCGGAAGGGCTTCAAGGTCAATCCCGACACCGCGCACCACGAGGAAATCGAGTCGGTGGTCGAGCGCTGCCACTGGTGGGAGGAGCGCCGCGAGCAGCTGGACTACGAGATCGACGGGGTGGTGGTCAAGGTGGATGAGCGCGCTCTCTGGCGCGAGCTGGGCATCGTCGGGCGTGAGCCGCGCTGGGCGATCGCCTGGAAGTTTCCGCCGACGACGGCGACGACCAGGCTGCTCGATGTCGTCTGGAACGTCGGCCGGACCGGGCACCTGATCCCCTTTGCGATGCTCGAGCCCGTTCACGTCGGGGGCGTCACGGTGACCACCGCGACCCTCCACAACGAGGAGGACCTGGCGCGCAAGGATGTCCGCGTGGGAGACGAGGTCGTGGTGATGCGCGCCGGCGATGTGATCCCGCAGGTGGTTGCGCCCCTCATCCAAAAACGCAAAAAGGGAAGTCGGCGCCCGAGACCGCCAAAGCGGTGCCCGGCCTGCGGAACCGAGACGGTCAAGCCCGACGACGGGGTCTTCACGATCTGCCCCAACCGCGCGGGCTGCCCGGGGCAGTCCTTCCAACACGTCAAGCATTTCGTCAGCAAGGGGGCGATGGACATCGACGGTCTTGGCGAGAAGCAGGCGCTGCGTTTCCTCCAGGAGGGACTGATCGGTGATGTCGGCGACCTCTATGACCTCGACGAGGCGACCCTGACGCGGCTGGAGGGTTTCGGTGAGATTTCGGCGCGCAATCTTCTCGCCGCGATCGAGGTCTCGCGGGAGCGTCCCTTCCAGCGGGTCCTCTACGCACTTGGCCTTCCCGGCGTCGGCTACGTCACCGCCGAGGCGCTGGCGATGCATTTCGGCTCGATCGAGGCGCTGCGGCGGGCCGACCCCGAGCAGATCGAGGCGGTTGAGGGGGTCGGGCCGATCATGGCCGTGCAGATCGCCGAGTCGTTGGCTGACGAGCGCACTGCGGAGTTGATCGACAAGCTGCGGGAAAAGGGGTTGCGGCTGGCGCTGGAGCCGGCCGAAATGCGCCGCAACGGGGGGCCCCTGGAGGGCAAGACCGTCGTCCTGACCGGCACCCTGGCGGACCTCACGCGCGAGGAGGCGGCTGCGATCATCAAGGCGGCTGGCGGCAGGGTGACCAACTCGGTGTCCAAGAAGACCGACTACGTCGTCGCCGGTGAGAGCCCCGGCTCAAAGCTCGCGAAGGCCGAGGAGCTCGGCACCGAAATTCTCGACGAAGACGGCCTGCGGGCGCTGCTCGATTCTCAATAGGAGGCGACCGCGGCCGCGATCTGGTCCTGCTCGTCGTGGGCGAGGTAGAGGTCGCGCACGCTACTCATCAGGATCGAGAAGACCATGACGCGGCCGTCGCTGTTGAAGCAGTAGCCCGAGAGGTTGCTGACGCCGGTGAGGGTGCCCGTCTTGGTCCGACAGCGGCCGTCCGCCGGGGTGCCGTGCATGCGATCGGCAACCGTTCCTTCGTGGCCGGCCAAAGCCAGGTCAGAGACGAACTCTTCGCCGACCCTCGAGGTGCGCATCGCCTCCAGCAACCGTACGACCTGCAGGGGCGAGGCCCGGTCGCTGTGGTCCAGGCCGGAACCGTCGACGAGGTGCACCCCGGTGCCCTTGGCGTGTGCGAATTCCTCGACCACGCGGGCCCCCGCCGCGGTACTGCCCGCGCCACCGAAGTGCGCGCCGAGCAGCTTGATCAGCATCTCGGCGAAGAAGTTGTCCGAGTTGACATCGGTGTAGTTGACGATCGCGCTCATCGTCGGCGATTCGACCGAGGCGACCGAGCGACTCCCGGATCTACCCGGGGTTTCTTCGGGTGCTCGGCCGAGCGCCACCTGCGGCCGGATCGCGACGCCGGCGTTGCGCAGCGAGGCGACGAGCTTCCTTGCGGCAAGCTTCGCCGGGTCGCTGGCAAAGCTGTAGGCCTGGGGATCGGCGAAGCCCGAATCGAAATCGAGTCCCGAGAGGGGACCGATTTCGGCACTGGTCGCATAGCCCGAAGCCGCGACGCCGCGCAACCGGTCGAAGATCGTGTCGTCTGCGTAGAGGCGGCCGGTGACGCGGGTCAGCCCGAGGTGATCCTGCAGCTGGCGCTTCAGCGCGTAGAGGTCGGTCCCGAAGCCGCCGTGGAAGGTGTCGTAGAAGGCCGGAATGCCGAGCGTCGGGTCGCCGGCTCCCTTTAGATAGAGGTTGCCGTACAGGACGCCGTGCTTGTCGATCGGCCCGTCGGCGAGCACCTGAGTCGCGATCCGCGCGTCGGGGCCGAAGCGGGCGAGCACCGTCGAGGTCGTGAAGAGCTTCGTGTTGGAGGCCAGCGAGCGGGGCCGTCGAGCGGCCCTGCCGCAGACCGGCTTGCCGGTCTTCGCGTCGGCCACGAGGAGGCCGCTGGCCTGCCCGCCACCACTGATCAGCAGACGTTGCAGGCTCGCGCACAGCCCTTCGTCACCCTGGGCGCGGACGGGCGGCGGCTCGCACGCCACGGCGGCCAGCAGACCGAGCGAGGCGACGAGCATGCAGAGTCGTCGCTGCCGGGGGTTGGGCCTCATCTCGGTTACCAACACGGGTTCAACCGAGAGTAGCGGCAGCGCCTGACTCCCCCGGAAGGCTCGCCGGAAAGCCGCAACGAGCGGATATTGCGGCGGTTACTCGAGGTTCGCCCAGCGGCCTGGGATAATGCAGGTGAATGGGCAAGGTTGTTGACATCGACGCCCAGCCTCGGCGGCGGCGCTCACGCAAACGTCCGTCGAAGACGGCTCTCGTGCTGGGCGGCGGGGGATTCACGGGCGGCGTCTATGAGATCGGGGCACTGCGGGCACTCGATCTGCTTGCCGTCAACAGCACCGTCAACAACTTCGATATCTACGTCGGGACCAGCGCCGGCTCCTTTGTTGCCGCGATGCTTGCGAACGGCATCACGCCCGACGAGATGATGCAGGTGCTCAACCGGCGGGTTCCCTCCGAGCTCGAGGACCTCGACCTAGACAAGGTGCTGAGGCCCAACTACCTCGGCTTCATCCAGAAGGCCGTCGCCCTGCCGCTGCGTTCGCTTGAGCTGGTCGGCGCCCTGGCCCGGATGCGCGAGTTCTCGGCCATCGATCTGGGCGTGGGTCTTGCCGAGTCGCTTCCCTCCGGCCTTTACTCCGGCTCCGGCATCAACGACTACGTCGAGAGCGTGCTAGCCGATGCGGGTCGCCAGAACGACTTCCGCCTCCTCGATCCCGAGCTCTACCTGACCGCGACCGACCTCGATACGACGGAGCGAATCGTGTTCGGTGAGGAGGAGTGGGCCGACGTGCCGATCTCGAAGGCGATCCAGTGCTCCACGGCGCTGCCGATCGTCTACAAGCCGGTCGAGCTCAAGGGTCGCCAGATGGTTGACGGGGGCATCCGCTCGACAACCAATGTCGACATCGCGGTCGAGCGTGGGGCAAAGTTCATCGTCGTCGTCAACCCGATAGTCCCCTACGTGAACGACTTCGAGAAGACGATCCCGACGGTCTTCGGAACACGGGTCCGCCGGCTCTCGGACATGGGCCTGCCGGCGATCGCGAACCAGACCTTCCGCATCCTCTCCCACGCACGCCTGCACCAGGCTGTTGAGCAGTGGCGCGAGCGCTACCCGGGAGTGGACATCGTCCTGGTCGAGCCCGAGGCCAACGACGAGTTGATGTTCGGGACACCGATCATGGATTACTCGCGGCGCCTGAAGATCGCCAGACATGGCTTCGAATCGGTGACCGCGATGCTGGCCCGCGACTATGAGTACTTCGAGGAGGTCGCCAGCCGGCACGGCCTTGAGATCTCCGGTCGTCGAGTGCGTCACGTCGTCGAGCGGGCGGCCGAAGAGGAGCCGGAGCAGACCTCGGCTTGGCGGCGCGTACTCGAGCAGACGACCTCAGTGCTGCTGCGGCAGTCGGGCGAGGCGTCCTGAGCCTTCTCCGATTCGACGAACCGAGACACCCGACTCCCGACTCGCTGCGGTCTCCCAGCGCGGCTGACGGCGTGCGCCGGCCAGCTTCGCGTGGCACCTTCACACACTCGCCGAGGGGAACGGCTCCTGTCCGCGTCTGCGCGGCGGGCTCGAGGGCTCGGGCGCTGCCGCCACCCCCCTCAGCCCGCGTAAAGCGCCTCGATCTCCGGTTCGTGCTTCTGCGCGACGACCGCCCGCTTGACCTTCAGCGTCGGTGTCAGCTCGCCGCTCTCCTGGGAGAGGTCGTGCGAGAGAATCGCGATCTTCTTGACCTGCTCGACGCGGGCGAACTTCTGGTTGATCTTTGCCACGTGGTCTTCAATCGCCTCGCGGATCACCTCGTTTGCGGAGAGCTGCTCGACATCCTCGGGCAGATTGTGTTCCCTGGCGTAGGCGATCGCGTCTTCGGGATCGAGGCTGACGAGCGCCACGAGGTAGGGGCGGCGGTCGCCGACGACGACGCACTGGGAAACCAACGGATGCTGCTTGATTTCGTTCTCGAGATTCGCCGGGGTGATGTTCTTGCCGCCCGCGGTGATGATGATGTCCTTTTTCCGGCCGGTGATCGTGATGAAACCATCCGCGTCGATCTCACCGACGTCGCCGGTGTGCAGCCAGCCATCGACCAGGGTCTCCCGGGTGGCCTGCTCATTCTTGTAGTAGCCCTGGAATACGTTTGGGCCCTTGACGAGGATCTCGCCGTCCGTTGCGATCCTCACCTCGCAGCCCGGGAACGGTTTACCGATCGTCCCAACCTTGAAATCCTCCTCCGAGGAGATCGTCGCCGCGGTCGAGGTCTCGGTCATCCCCCAGCCCTCCAGGACCAGAACGCCGGCGGCGTCGAAGAAGGTGAGGATCTCGGGATTGATGGGCGCCGCACCCGAGACCGCGAGGCGGATCTTGCCGCCGAAGAGGCCGCGTATTTTCGAGAGGACTTTCTGGTCAGCGAACCTGTATTGGAGGCGCAGCATCGGTCCCGGCGTGCGGCCGGAGCGTTCGGCCGCCCGCACCTTCTTGCCGACCCTGATCGACCAATCGAAGATCGCCTTTTTGAGGCCGCCCTCCTTCTCCATACCACTCGTGGCGGCCGTGAAGATCTTCTCGAAGATGCGCGGCACCGACGGGAAATAGGTGGGTTGCAGTTCAGCCAGGTTCGGGAGAATCTTCAGCGGATCGCGCTCCCAATAGGCGAGAGTGCTGCCCAGGTCAAAGCTGCCCAGCTGCACGAGCAGCGCAAAGGAGTGCGCCAGAGGCAGGTATAGGTAGGCGAGGTCATCGTCCTCGACGACAGCCGCCTCGTTGACCATGTCCAACATCGAGCGGTAATTGCCGTGGCTGATCACGCAGCCCTTGGGTGGACCGGTCGTGCCGGAGGTGTAGATGAAAGTGCAGATGTCCTCGGGCCTCACCGCCTGCCAGCGCGCCTCCCACTCGGTGACCTCGTGGCCCGCGCCTCGGGCGGCAAGCTGCTCGAAGGAGATCGCGTCCTCGCTGGCGCCGGTCATTCGCACGACGTGGTCCAGTAGCGGAAGCCGGTCGCGAATCGCGCTGATCTTCGCCAGCTGCTCCTCGTCCTCGACGACGACCACCTTGGAGTCGGAGTTCTCCAGCACGTACTGGCACTCCTCGGGGGAATTCGTCTGGTAGATGGGGACCACGGTGGCGCCGACCGAGAGGGCCGCGAAGTCCGCGTAGGTCCACTCGGGGCGCGTGTTGCCGAGGATCGCGACTTTGTCACCGGGCGCCACGCCGAGGTCGATCAGGCCGAGGGCAAGCCCGCGGACGGTCTCGCCGACCTCCTCATAGCTGCGGTCGACCCAGTTCTCGCCATCCTTGAAGCGGATCGCCGGTGAGGATCCGTATTTCTGCACCGCCCGCGGCAGCAGGTCGGCGAGAGTCTTGGATTTCGTGCCCCGCCCCATGGCGGGGAAAGTCTAAATGAGAGCTCAGCCTAGGCGGCCGAAGCTCGGCCGCGGTCGGCCTGGCTGGGGGCGTAGCGCAGTGAGGTCCGAAACAGCGACTTGTCTATCCGGCCCTTGAAGATCGGGACCCCCATCTCGACGCATTTGCCGATCACCTCCTGCCGCTTCATGTGAAGCTCGTCGGCAAGCTCAGACGGGGTCAGGTGATTGGCCACGAGGTGGACCTCCCTTAGTTGAAATCGAGTAGAGCAAACTTACCCCCCAGGCCCGACGTGTCAACCGCTTCTTCCGCAAGTTGCGAATTCGCGGTTCGGGATAATGGTCCGATGACCGCCGGCAGCGAAGCGGCCGCCAGGCCGCTGCCCCGCAGGGGCCGGATATGGGTGATCCTCGCGCTCGCCCTGGCCCTGTTCGGGCTCGGCTATGCGATCGTCAACATCGCGACCCGCCCCCCGGGGCCGGCCGTGATCAAGGTCGAAGGCGCCGCCGAAGCCCAGGAGATCTTCGGCGGGGTTCCCCAGGAAGGGGACCGCCTGGGCCCCGAAGACGCCCCGGTCTCGATCCAGGTCTTCACCGATCTGCAGTGCGGCAGCTGCCGGGGCGAATTCCTCGGCACGATCCCCGCCCTCGTCGAAGACGAAGTTCGGCCAGGCCACGTGGAGCTGCTCCTGCGGCACTACTCGATCGCCGAAAACCCGACCGAGCTCGGCTTCTACGGGGCCGAGGCGGCTGCCCAGCAGGGCTATGGTTGGCAGTACACCTACCTCTTCTTCAGGAACCAGGGCGAGGCTGAAAAGCTGGGGCCGATCAGCGAAGACTTCATGTCGTCGCTGGCCGCCTCGATCGGCGAACTCGACGTCCCCGAATGGCACGAATACCTGGAAGCGCAGAGCGGCACCAACGGCGCCATGCAGAAGACGCTTGAAGGCTACGACGAACTCGGCCGCGAACTCGGGATCCGCACACAGGAGGCGACGATCATCGCCGGCCCCGGCGGGACCCGAACCCTGCAGGACGGCCCCTCCCTGGGTCAGATAGAGCACGCCATAGAAGCCGTTCGCGAAGGGGAAGCCTAATCGGGGCGCCCGGATTTGAACCGGGGACCTCACCGACCCGAACGGTGCGCGCTACCAGGCTGCGCCACGCCCCGAGTGCGGCAATTATCTCAGAGACGCGGAGCTCTCCGGCATGAGCCAAAGCCGATGACAGCCAAGCTTTCCCTCCCGATCGCGGTGCTCGCGCTGCTCGCGCTGCTCAGCGCCCCCGCCGCCGGTGCAGCGGTCGCACCGCCCTCCTACGACGGGATCAGCCCACAGGGCACAGATACGACGACCGATTTTGCGCTGATGCGCAGCAGCGGCATCAAGAGCGTCAGGCTGCCGCTCTACTGGAGCCAGGTTCAGCCCGAAAACCTGTTCATCGAGCGCCCCGAGTTCGGTGAATTTGACCGCGAAGTGAAGCTCGCGGCCGAACACGGGATCCGCGTCTTTCCGTTTCTCCTCAGCACCCCCGAATGGGTCGCGTCGAATTCACGCACCCTGCCGGTGGCGACGCCCTGGCAGCGCTGGGCCTGGAGCGCGTTCGTGCGCGATGCCGCCGATCGCTACGGCCCGGAGGGGTCCTTCTGGAAGGAAAACCCCGACCTCCCCTATCTCCCGATCCGCGAATGGGAGATCTGGAATGAGGAGAACATCGTCACATTCACCCGGCCGATCAGCCCGAGCGCCTACGCGGAGCTGCTGCGGCTCTCCGGTCGGATCCTGCACGAAGTCGATCCGGGCGCCAAGGTGATCCTCGGTGGGCTCTTTGGCCGCCCGCTGCAGGTGCCGCCGAACATGCCCTCGGGCCTGTTTCTCTCCCGTGTGTACCGCTCGCGCCCGATCAAGCGCTACTTCGACGGCGTCGCACTGCACCCCTACGTCGCCAGCGCTTCCGCGATCCCCGGCCAGATCCGCAACCTGCGCCGCATCATGGCACTCCATCACGACCGGAACACCGACATCTACATGACCGAGCTCGGTTGGGGATCTGCGAGCGATCAGTCTCGTTGGGAGCGTGGCCCCCAGGGTCAGGCGCGGGAACTGAACGAGGCGATGGCGATGCTGGTCGCCAACCGCCGGATCTGGCGGATCGGAGGCGTCTGGTGGTTTTCCTGGCGGGATCTGCGAGGCAATTGCCAGTTCTGCGATTCGGCCGGCCTGCTGACCGAAGATGGCGAAGCAAAGCCAGCCTGGTACCAGTTCAACGACTGGACCGGCGGAAACCCGGACACGGTTCCGCGCGCCCACTTCAGCGAATAAAGACCGATCGCTCGACCTGCCTCCGCTGGGACCCCGCTCGCGAAGGCCCGGCCACCGAAGGCGCGCCGCGAGGATTGGGATCTTCGGGCACGCGGCCAGGGAAGGCCGTGCAGCTTTGAGGGGATGACTCCTCGAGTTTGACGTCAGCAGCCGCCTCGGAACGATGTTCTCATCGCCCGGTGGGCGAGATGGCGCCGCTCCTCTGTCGAGGCGGGTCAGGAGGCGGCGGTCGGGCGGCCGCCGCATCCAAAATCACGCTACTCTGTTTTCAGTAGGGAAATACGGCGAACGCAAGCGGAGGAACAGCTTTGGAAGCCGTCGTGATCGTGGTTCTGGCACTCCTGCTGGCGGCGGCCGTGGCCCTGCTCTCGCTCGCCTACATCCGGGCCCGCCAGTCCGCACGGCGCTTTCAGATGCTGCACAGGATCGCCGATGTCTCCGAGCAGAGCACCACCCTGAAGGAAACTCTCGAGGCGGTCTGCGATGTGATCGTTCCCGAGTTCGCCGATCTGTGCATGATCGATCTGATCGGACTCCACGGCGTCGAGAGGGTCGCAGTGCGCGCCGGGCCGGGCGGCGAGGAGGAGGTTCTCGCGGGGCTTGCCCAGCGTCGACCCTCGCTGCCCGCCGAGATGCGGTCGGCCACGGGCGCGCCCCTCGGGACCCGCTTTATCGAAGAGATGACCGAGCAGCAGCTGAGGACCTTCGCCCGGGACGAGGAGGACCTCAGGTTCCTGCGAGGCATCGGGATCCAATCGACGGTCACGGTGGCGCTTCGCGCCCGCGGTCGGGTGACGGGAGCGCTCAGCCTGGCGGTCGCCTGGTCGGGCCGACGGTACCGCTCGCGGGAGGCCGACTTCGCCTGGGTCCTCTCCGGGCGTGTAGCGCTGGCGCTCGACAACGCTGGCCTGTTCTCCGATCTCGAGCGATCTGAAGCGGCGCGCGCCGAGATAGCCGAGACGCTGCAGCGCGGCCTGCTTCCGCCGCCGCTGCCGAACATTCCGGGCTGGTCCGTGGCTGCCTCCTATCGTCCGGCCGGGGCGGAGAACGAGGTCGGGGGGGACTTCTACGACGCCTTTCCGGCGGCCGGCGGCTGGATGCTGGTGATCGGCGACGTCACCGGTCGCGGCGCCCGCGCCGCATCGGTTGCCGCTCAGGCGCGCTACACGTTGCGCACAGCCGCGGCGCTCACCGGCGACCCGCTGGTTGCGTTCGCCACCCTGAACCGCGCACTGCTCGCGCGCGGCGATCCCGCCCTTTGCAGCGTCGCCGCGCTGGCGGTTTCGGAGAACCCGCGTAAGCCGGTGCGACTCGCCGTCGCCGGGCACCCACCGCCGCTGCTCGTCGATGGCGCGGAAGTCGGCGAGCTGGCTGCCTCGGGTCCGGTTCTCGGAGCTTTTGCCGATGCCGAGTGGCCGCTCGAGTACAAGGTCGTCAAGCCGGGGCAGCAGCTGGTGGTGGTCACCGACGGGATCACCGAGGCCGACGGCCCGCGGGGTCGCTTCGGCGAGGATCGCCTGCGCTCCGAGCTGCAGGGGGTTGGCAGTCCCGTGCAGGTGGTGCAGCGCCTCGAAGCGTCATTGCAATCGTTTGCCAGCGGCGAGCTCGAGGATGACGTGGCGATCCTCGCGCTCACCCCCACCTCCGTCGAGGCGCGCGCGCACCGCGGCCTCTCGCTGCTCACTGCCCGCCCGCTCGGTGGCACCCCCGCGTTTGGGGGCGGCAGTGGATGACCATGGCCGGGAGCTGGTCGAGCGCCTCTTCGACGCCTTCAACCGCCGCGACCTTGAGGGAATCGTCAGCTGCTGCGAGGAGGAGATGGAATTCATCGCCGTCACCCAAGAGCGCGTCTCTCGCACCGAGCCCTACGTCGGGGCGGAGGGTCTGCGCGCCTATTTGGAGGACGTGGAGACGGTCTGGGAGGAGCTGCTGATCAGCCCTCACGATCTCGAGCAGCGCCAGGGGAGCCTGCTGGTGCGGGGCCGCGTCTACCTGCGCAGCCGGGCGCTCGGTATCCGCGACATGCCGGCCGCCTGGATATGGGAGCTGCGTAGGGGGCGCTTCATCCGCGGCCGGGTCTTCGCGGATCCCGAAGAGGCCGTGAGGAGCTTTAACCGCGAAGCTGCTCCAGGGCGGCGTCCCGATCGGGGAGGATCGAGATCGACGACTCCACTCCGGTGATCTTCAGCAGCCGCTGCACCTGGTCGTTGGAGCAGCAGAGCACCAGGTCGCCATCGCCGGAGTGCTCGCCGTCCTTGCTGAGGCGCTGCCAGGCGCGGACGATCACGGCGATCCCGGTCGAGTCGATGAAGTCGCAGTCGGAGAGGTCGATCAGGATTGAGGCGGCGGCGCCAGTCAGCGCCTCCTCGAGCGGCGCCTCCAGCTCCGGTGCTGTGCTGAGGTCGAGTTCCCCATGCACTGCCAGAACCCTCACCCCACCATCCACCGTTTCGTCTCGGACCTCAAAAGGGGTCGTACTCACAATTCGATGCTATCGATCGCCTTAGTGGTTTGCCGCTGCGGCATTGTCGGGTAGCGAAAAGGCGAAAATCTGAAGCTATGCTCGGGTGCTCCGGGGAATGACCCGGGGCAGAGCACGGTTATGCCAGACGTACCCTCGAAAAGCGACATTCCTGCTGGGCTGGCGATCTCCCTCCCCGCTCGGGCCGAGAACGTCGCCGTCGTCCGCCACGCCCTGGCCGGCCTGGCCGAGGAGATCGGGATGGATGCAGCCGGCATCGCCGATCTGAAGACCGTTGTCACGGAGGCCTGCATGAACGTGGTCGTGCACGCCTACGACGGTGACCCCGGGCCACTAAACGTCGAGGCCAAACCCGAGGCCGAGGGGCTCGCGATCATCGTCCGCGACTCCGGCTCGGGGATCAGGCCGCGGGTCGAAGCAGAGCGGCCCAGCCTGCGACTCGGGCTCTCGCTGATCGCCGCGCTCTCGAGCAGCTTCTCGATCTCGGGCGGTCTGAATCGCGGCACCGAGATCCGGATGCGCCTGCCCCTCAGCGGTGGCGGGGCCGAGCGGGGCGGCCCACCGGCCCCGGTCGAGGCGACGGTGGATGCGACCGAGATCGTGATCGACAGTCCGGGGCTGCTGGCGCCTGTGCTGGGTCGTGTCGTTTCGGCCCTTGCCGCTCGTCGTGACCTCGCCTTTGACCGCGTCGCCGACGCGCTGCTGCTGACGGACGCGATCGCCGCAGCGGCGCCCGGACTCTTTGCCGAGGGCGAGGTGCATCTTGCCTTGGCGGACACCGAGGACGGGATCGAGCTGCGGCTCGGCCCAATGGAAGATGGTGGCGCCGAGCGGATCCGTGGCGAGCTCGACGTTCCCGATGTCGGCGGTTCACTGGAAGCTCTGGCCGATGAGTTCTCGGTCATGGCCGCCGAGGACGGCGACTACGTCGCGATTCGCTTCAGGGCTCCTGCCGCGGCTCCCTGACCTGCTCGCGGAGGTGGGCGAGCGCCCGTCGAAGAATTCGCGAGACGTGCATCTGGGAGTGGCCGATCCGCTCGGCGATCTGTGACTGGGTCAGGTCATCGACAAAGCGCAGCCGCAGGACCAGCCGCTCGCGCTCGTCGAGCTGGGGCAGGGCGGCATCGACGGCTGCGCGACCCTCGACGAGCTCGAAGTTCTTGTCCTCCTCGCCGACCCAGTCGGCCGGGCTTGCCTCCTCGGAGTCCTCGCCGCCGGGCGGACGGTCCAGTGAGAGCGGGCGCCGGTTGTGATTTGCCTCAAGGACCTCGAGCACGTCGGTCGGCTCCAGTTCCAACTGCTCGGCGATCTCGGCGATCGAGGGCGAGCGCTGCAGCTTCTCGGTCAGCTCGGAGATCGTCCGGTCGACCTGTGCCATGCGGTCGTGGAGGCCGCGCGGCACCCTGACCGTCCAGGCGCGATCGCGGAAGTGGCGTTTCAGCTCGCCGAGGATCGTCGGCGAGGCGAATGCGCTGAACGGGATGTTCCGGGCGGGATCGAAGCGATCGACAGCGTTGAGGAGGGCCAGGCTGGCGACCTGCTGAAGATCATCGTAGGACTCGCTGGCGCCCCTGTAGCGGCGCGCCAGGCGCTTGGCGAGCGGCAGGTTGCGGTTGACGAGCTCCTCGCGGATGGCCGGATCGCGGTCGCCTGCAAAGCGCCGCCAGAGCTCACCTTCGTCGGCCAGCTTCTCCCCTGGACCCGGGCTTGCCGGCAGCCGGCTGTCGTCATCCGTTCCCATCCAAGCGCACCGTAACCTGCGACCGGTTTGGCTACCCGCTCCACCGGGGACCGCAAACCCATAGGCTCCCCCCAGCCTTCAACCTCGATCAAGGAGACCTTCGATGGCCTACTCGGTTCCCGACCTCCCCTACGACTACGACGCCCTCGAGCCGCATATCGACGAGGCGACGATGCGCGTCCACCATGACAAGCACCACCAGGCCTACGTCGACAAAGCCAATGCCGCGTTGGAGGGCACCGAGTGGGCCGACAAGGACGTGATCGAGGTGCTGCAGAGCCTCTCCAGCCTGCCCGAGGATAAGCGGGGTCCGGTCCGCAACAACGCCGGCGGTCACTACAACCACACGCTCTTCTGGCAGATGCTGAGTCCCAACGGGGGCGGTGAGCCCGGCGGCGAGCTCGGCGAGGCGATCGGCGAGAAGTTCGGTTCCTTCGAGACCTTCAAGGGCGAGTTCAAAGAAGCCGGCATCGGCCAGTTCGGCTCCGGCTGGGCCTGGCTCGTCCACGATGGCAGCGGCCTCGCGATCGCCAAGACCCCCAATCAGGACTCGCCTGTCTCCACCGGCCAGACCCCGCTGCTTGGCTGCGATGTCTGGGAGCACGCCTATTACCTCAAGTACCAGAACAGGCGCCCTGAGTACATCGACGCCTTCTGGAACGTCGTCAACTGGGACTACGTCGCCCAGCGCTTCGCCGAGGCCGGTTGAGGGTCGCGTCGGGCTAGCCGGAGACCCGGCTCGCGGGCCGCGCTGCCTCGGGCAGGTGGCGCGGCTCGGCACCCGCTTTGGGCGCAACCTGGCTCATCGCGTGCTCGGCCTTCGCGGTGATCGTCAGGCTCGGGTTGACGCCCGGGTTCGCGGGCATCGCCGCGCCGTCGGTGATCAGCAGGTTCTCGTAGCCAAAGACGCGGTTCTGGGCGTCGACGACGCCACTGGACCGATCGGCGCCGATCACGGCGCCGCCCAGAATGTGGGCGGTGGTGGGAACGTTCTGAATCGACTCGGTGAGCGCGCTCTGTGCGATCCCTCCGATCCGCTCCGCGAACCAGCGGGCCGCCGCCGCCGCGGCGGGAAGATAGATTGGGTTCGGCCGCTCGGGGTCCTGCTCGGTTTGCAGGCGCACGCCCCTGCCGAGGAGCTTGCGTTTCGGTTTTAGGTGCATCGCGGCGTCGACGGTCTGCATCACCAGCAGGATCACCGTTCTGCGCGACCACCGGAAGGGGAAGATCATGCGCGCCGTCTGCAGCGGGTGGTGCAGCATCTCCGCGATCCACTTCAGCGGTCGGGTCAGCCTCGTTCCCGGACCGGCCATCGCCGTGAACGTGTTGCTCATGATGTCGCCGGCCTCACCGTAGGTGACGACCTCGATGTGGGTGTCGGGGTCGGGGTAGATGCTCGAGGTGATCGCCACCGAGTGGCTGAAGTCGCGCTCGTCGTCGCGTGCGGTGACCGACTGGATCGACTCCGAGTTGGTCCGGATCACGTCGCCGATCCGCTCTGAGAGGTGCGGCAGGGCGCCGCTGTGCTTGCAGTTGGCGAGCAGGTTGTTGGTGCCCAGGGCGCCGGCGGCGATAACGACGCCGCGCGCCCTCAGCGTCCGTCGGCGCTTGCGCACCCAGGAGCCCGAACGCTCGCTGAGCACGGCGTAGCCGTCGGAGCCATCGCCGGCCCCGAGCGGGCGAATCTCGGTCACCTGACGTTCGGGCTCGATCCGCACGCCGAGCTTCTCGGCGAACCACAGGTAGTTCTTCATCAGCGTGTTCTTCGCTCCGTGGCGGCAGCCGACCATGCAGCTACCGCAGCGCATGCAGCCGGTCCGCCTCGGTCCCTCGCCTTCGAAGAAGGGATCCTCGACCTCGACCCCCGGCTTGTCGAAGAAGACTCCGACCCTGGTGTTGGTGAAGGACTCTCCAGCACCGATCTCCTCGGCGTATTCCCTGAGCAGCACGTCCGCCGGGCCCATTCCCTGGTACTCGACGACCCCAAGCATCCGTTCGGCGGTGTCGTAATGGGGTGCCAGCTCCCGTTCCCAATCGCCGAGCTCGACCCATTGGGGATCCCTGAAGAAGGCCGGGCGGGCCCGGTAGAGCGTGTTCGCATACCCCAGACTGCCACCGCCGACGCCGCTGCCGGAGACGACGAAGACGTCCCTGAAAAAAGTCATCCGCAGAACCCCTCGCATGCCCCACTTCGGCCACCAGAAGTAGCGCCGCGGTTCGCGCAGGGTCGAGACCGCGAAGTCATCGTCGCGGAAGCGGCTGCCGCACTCCAGCACGGCGACGCCGTAGCCCTTCTCGGCCAGTCTCAGGGCCGCTACTGAGCCGCCGAATCCGGAGCCGACCACCACCCAGTCGTAATCGAACTCCGCCATCGTCAGCTGCGTCGGGAGGCTCAGGCCTCGCCGGGCTCCAGGGGGCGGAAGTCCGTGATACGGGCGCCGCAAACCGGACAGAACCAGTCCCCTGGAATTTCCTCGAACGGGGTTCCAGGGGGGATGCCGCCGTCGGGGTCGCCGATCGCGGGGTCATAGATGAACCCACAGCTTTCGCAGATCCAGAGCTTCGCTTCGGTTGTTGTGGGCATCGCTAAAGCTTAGAAGAGACGCACCGCGGAGAGCTTGGTTCGGGCCTATTTATCGAAGCTCACGGAGACCGGTTCGCGGTCGGTGGCATCGGTGATTTCGAAGTACTCGCGTTTCGTGTAGTGGCTCTGGGCGGCGACGATCGAGCCGGGGAACTGCTGGATGTCGGTGTTGTAGGTCTGTACGTTGGAGTTGTAGATCCGGCGGGCGGCCTGGATCTCGTCCTCGAGCTCCGAAAGGTTGCGGCTCAACTGCTGGAAGTTCTCGGTCGCGCGCAGGGTCGGGTAGTTCTCGGCGACCGCTTTCACATCGGCCAGGGCCTGGGTCAGCTGCTGCTCGGCTTTGGCCGTCTCCGCGACCCCCTCGGCCTGCATCGCCGCAGCCCGGGCCTGGGTCGTTTTCTCGAAAGTCTGACTCTCGTGTGCGGCGTAGCCCTTGACGGTCTCGACAAGGTTCGGCACCAGGTCGTGACGCCGCTTGAGTTGGACGTCGATCCCACTCCAGGACTCGTCGACCCGGTTGCGCGCCGAGATGATCGAGTTCCGCTTGAAGATGAAGTACATGACCGCGATGACGACGATCGCGACGATGACGATGAGGGCGATGATCATGGGGGCTCCTGGTGGTCGGACCTGCCTTTGCGGCATCCTACCGGCCGTGAGCGGCCGAAATCGGACAATTTAGGGTGGGACCAAGGCAAGAGGCCGAGGGATGGGCGAATACCGTCCAGAAGTTCGCCCAGCGCAACGACCTGAGCTATGAGCCGGTCGGCGGGATCAACCCCAAGGATGCCCCCGTGGCTCTCTGCGTGGGCGGATCGAACCGGCTCACGGGCCAACTCGTCGAGGGTTTCTGGGGGTCCTCCTGCGATGCCGACGAGAAGGAGGTGGGCGGTCTCTTTTCCAAGGCGGTGCTGCCGACCGCGCTGCTGGCCAAGGCCCACATGCCCGACCTCGCGGCCGTGGTTCCGGCCTTCAACGTCGAGTCGATCGAGGGGACCGAGGCGATCACCCGACACCTGCAGCGCAACGTCGAATTCGAGTCGCTGGATTTCAACCGTCGCTTCATCGCGACGGTCCCCGAGGAGTACGACCCGATCGCCCTGCGCGAGCTGTTCAGCCCAGGGTTCCTCTCGTGGACGACGACCATGACCGGCGAGGTCGACTTCGGTGTCAACGAACGCCAGCTGTGGTTCCTCTGGCACCTGCGCGAGCGCACCGGGGCCGAGCTCAAAGAGGCCCTGAAAAACGCCGGGCAGCTCTTCCGGCGGCTCCAGGGGGAGATGGAAGAGAGCGGCATCCACACCTATTCGCCCGGGCCGTGGCATGCGGGCCTGGAGCCTTTCCCCGATGGCGGCAAGCCTGCCCCCTGATCTTCGTTGGGTCGGTTTTGACCTCGACGACACCCTGCATCATTTCGGGTGTGCCTCTGGTCGGGCCGCGCGGGCGGTCTTCGCGCAGATCGAAATGCACGAGGAGATTCCAGCGCTCGAGCTGGCGAGCGTTTATCGCCAGATCCTGCCCAGGGCGCAGGCCGGTCACTTCACCGAGCCGCGGGGAGCGCGCGAGTATCGCGCCGAGCGTTTCGCGGAGCTGCTCGGCCGATTCGGCTGTAACAGTCAGGAGCTGCTGGCGGAGCTACTCGATGTCTATGAGGAAAATCTGGCCGCGGCGTTGAAACTGAGGCCCGGCGCGCGGTGGGCACTCGCGGCCGCGAAGCGGAGTGGACTCTCGGTGATGGTCGTCAGCGAGGGCCCGCACGACGCACAGCGAGCGACGATCGAGCGACTCGGCCTCGCCCGGTATGTGGATCTGCTCATCACCTCCGCAGCCGAGCGCATCGCCAAGCCCGAGGGGCTCTTTAGGCGAGCGTTGGAGCTCGCCGCCTGCGCACCCGAGCAGCTGCTGTTCGTCGGTGACTCGCTCGAGCGCGACGTGATCCCGGCGCTGGATCTGGGTATTGCCGTCGCCTATGTCGGCGAAGCTGAGCCGCCCACGCGCCCGGGGGTGTCGAGGATCGATCTGGAGAGCCTCGCCGGAGTGCTCGAAGGCCGGCTCCGAACAGATGGCGCTCAGGCCGGGTAGTCGGGGTCTCCTGGGAGCAGAACCCGGTGATCGTCGGCGGTGCCAACCAGCTTCGGCAGGATCGGCTCGACCGCGCGGCCACGGTGCGCCGCCAGCGCCCGATCGGCGGTCGGGAATGGGAGCAGCCACTCGAGCTGTTTGACAGTGGGGAAGGCAAGGATCACCTCGCCCGCTCTCGCGGCCTCGAGCGCTCGGCGCGGCTCGAACCACGCCGCGTCGACGATCTCGACCCCGTCTGGCTTTGGCGGAGTGTGTGGTGGGGCGAGGGTGAGAAAGAACCAGGCGTCAAAGCGGGTGGAGACGATTTCGGGAGTGATCCAGCGACAGAAAGGCACCAGCTCCTCGTTTGGGTCGATCTCGATCGAGGCCTCCTCGGCCAGCTCGCGTCGTGCGCAGGCGCGCAAGCCGGCCTCACCCCCACCATCGGAGGCGTCGACCGATCCGCCCGGGAAGACCCAGGCGTTGGGCATGAAGCTCGCGGAGCCGGTCCGCTTCAGCAGCAGGACCTCGAGAGCGCGATCGCGATGTCTGCCGCCGCGGCGCAGGAGGACTACCGAGGCTGCCGGGCGGGGCCTCGAGGGCTCACCCAGATTCGGTGCCTCTCCGGGGCCGCGATATCTCTCCTCCGCCATGGACTCGAGCCTACCGGGAGGCCCGCCCCCCGCTGAGCGTCGATCTGGACCCAGATCGCGGGGCGGGCTTTGGATCAAACGTCGGTGCGCAGCAGGGCCGCGCGGCGGGCGCGATCCAGCCAGGCGCGTCGCACGAGCCAGCCCAGCAGGGCCAGCAGCGCGAGCGGTGCCAGCGCGGCGAGGCCGATGACCGAGACCCCGGCGGCTATCGCGAGGATGCGGCCCGCATCATCGAAGCCGTTGCCAAGCCCCCAGCCGCCGCCGCCTTGCCCCGAGGCGGCGGCGGTTTCGATTCGCAGCGCGACATGCGAGAGGTTGGCGCGGCGTTGCAGACCGGAGACCTGCGAGCGCAGCGCGGCCAGCCGCCGGCGCTCGGCCTGCAGTTCGACTTCCACCGCGGCCCGCTGAGATTCCGTTTCCGCGGCGGCCAGCTGCGCCAGCAGGCTCTGCACGCGAGCGGCCGAATCCTGCAGGCGTTCCCGGGCGCTGAGGGTGGGAGCGGTGATGTCCGCGGTCGAATCGTGCCGAGAGCGGACTTCGGCGATTGCCGAGAAGGCCGCCATGGCCTCGCCCAGCCTGCCGGTTGGGATCAGCAGCTGAAAATTGGCACCGGCTTCTCCTGCGGTGCCGTCGCGGATCGTCGAGTGCAGGACGATGCCTTCGGCCGACTGAACCGCTTCAAATACCTGGGCAGTATCCGAACGCACCCTCGAGGGCCCATCGGCGAGCACGATCGAGGCACTCCGTTCGATGTCGCGGGTCTGCTGTTGGGAGGCGTAGGGACCGGCGCGGCGTGCGGTCGCGGCGCTCGGCGCGCTCGCTTCAAGCTCGGTCTCGCCGGCTTCGCCGTGGCCCGTGGTGCCGCTGGCTGCCGAGCCAGCCCTCGGCGCCGGGGCGGGGAGGTGCTGCCCGGAGGAGGAGAGGCCTCTCTGGGCGGCCGGAGAGCCGGCGCCGCTCTTGCTGCCTTCGAAGGTCGCCAGGACCGCGGTTGCGAGGAGCACCGCCGCGACCCCTACGCCAGCGACCGGCAGCAGCGCTCGCCGCGGTGGTATCGCGCGCACCACGGCGATCAGCCGGGCGAGCGGCGAGGTGCCACGGCGGCGCGGGAAGCCCGCCGCGGCGCGCGCATCGAGCTCCGCGGCGAACACGGGCCGCGGGGTGGGGCGCAACTCGCGCAGCGCCTGGGCGAGCCTTTCGTCTCTGCTAGAGCTCATCAGGACATACCTCCCTCAGCTTGTTCATCGTCCGGTGCAGCCTCGTTCCCGCGTTCGACTCACTGATGCCGAGCACGGCTCCGATCTCGGCGTTTCCGAGGCCGGCGAAGAACTTGAGCGCGATCAGCTCGCGCTCGGGGCCACTCAGCTCGGCAAGGGCGGCCTCCAACGCGAGGTGGCGCTCCCTGAACTCGATCCCCTCGGCCGCGCCCGGCCCGCAGGAGTCGACCGGATCGGCTGAGAGTCTCGTCTGGTGACGACGTCGGCGCAGCTCGTCCAGGGCCGCGTTGCGGGCGATCGCGAAGAGCCAGGCGCGCGGTGCGCCGCGGCCGGGGTCGAACCGGCGACGCTTGCGATAGGCCCGCTCGAAGGCTACGGCGGTCACCTCCTCGGCGGCGGAGGCGTCACGTAGCAGTGCCGCGGTGTAGGCATAGACGTCGTCGCGATTCGCGCGGTAGAGCTGGTCGAAGGCGAGCTCTTCGGGGCCGAGAGCCTCGTCGGTCGTTGCGAGAATCGCCTGATTCACGCCCCTATTACGGGCGGGCTGCAGATCCATCACAGCGCCCCAGTATGGGCGAGCGCCCTGCTCCCGCCGCCGCTGAGGCTCAGGCCGCCCGCGGGAGGCCGTTGAGGCGGGGCGTCCCCGCGGGGTTCGCTGCGTCGGCGAGGGTCGCCTCGATCGAATCGCCGGTGATCGCGACAAGCCTCCGCAGCTCTGTCTCGGTGACCGAGAGCGGCGGCATCAGCACCATCGTGTCGCCCAGCGGGCGGATGATTGCGCCACGCTTGCGCGCCTCGAGCGTCACCCGGTGTCCGAGCCGCAGCGCCGGCTCGCGCTCACCGAGGTCGATCCCGACCATCAGCCCCCTGCCGCGCACCTCAGAGACCCCGGGTATCTGCGCGATCTCCTCGAGCAGCCGCCAGAGCAGGCGGATCGTGGGCTGCAGGCGCTCGATCGTGCGCTCGGACTCAAACGCGTCGAGGTTGGCCAGTGCAGCCGCGCAGGCGAGCGGGTTGCCGGTGTAGGTGTGGCCGTGGAAGAAGGTGCGTTGCTCCTCCGGCTGGCCCAGAAAACCCTCATAGATGGGCTCGCTCGTGAGCGTCGCCGCCAGCGGCAGGTAGCCACCGGTCAGACCCTTGGCCAGACACATCAGGTCCGGCGTGACTCCTTCGTGCTCGCAGGCGAACATCGCCCCCGTGCGGCCGAAGCCGGTCGCCACCTCGTCGCAGATCAACAGCACCCCGAAGCGGTCACATAGTTCGCGCACCGTCCGCAGGAACCCGGGCGGCTGAACCTGCATCCCGGCCGCACCCTGGACGAGCGGCTCGACGATCACCGCGGCGATCTCCTCCTCATACAGGGAGAGGATCCGCTCCATGTCGGCCGGGTCCTTCGGATCGGCGGCGTGCCCGGCGAAGAGCAGCGGCCGGTAGGTGGCGTGGAATAGGTCGATGCCGCCGACGGAGACCGAGCCCAGGGTGTCGCCGTGGTAAGCGTCGCGGAGATGGACGAAGGAGGTGCGTCGGGTGTGCTGCCCACCGCGCTGCTGCTGGTATTGGAAGGCCATCTTCAGCGCTATCTCGGTCGCGGTTGACCCTGAGTCCGAGTAGAAGACCCTTGAGAGGCCCGGCGGGCCGAGGTCCACCAGCCGCGCGGCGAGCTCGGCGGCACCCGGGTGGGAGAGTCCGAGCATCGTCGAGTGGGCGATCTTCTCGAGCTGGGTGGCGAGCGCCCGATCGATCCCCTCGTGACGGTGACCGTGAACGTTGCACCACAGGGAGGAGACGCCGTCGAGGTAGCGGCGCCCGTCGCGATCGATCAGGTAGCTGCCCTGGCCCCGCTCGATCACCACCTGCTCTTCCTCAGACCAGCCCTGCTGCTGGGTGAAGGGGTGCCAGAGATGGTCACGATCGAGCTGCGCGTGGTCAACCGGCATCGTCGCGGTGACCCTAGCCCGGGCCTCGGCCGGAATCGGAGCTGCGTGTGATTCACGTCACATGAGCAAATATTGTGCTTGAGAAATAGTTGATTTGGTGCAAACATTTCACGGATGCAAGCACAGGAGCTCACAGCCCTGGTCGAGGAGGTGACCCTGCAGGCCGATGCCGACGCCCAGCGAACGGCGGCGCGGCTGAGCGCGCTGATGCGCCACGTCTTCCTCTATGACCGGGGCAATCAGCTGCGGGTGATCGAGGAGTCGGGCCTCTCGATGACCCAGTGCAAGGCGATCCTCGAGCTCGGCGGCCTCGGACAGGCCGACGAGCCGCTCCAGGTCAGCGATCTGGCCGAGCACTTCGGGGTCTCCGTTCCCTCGATGAGCCGCGCGGTTGATGCCCTTGTGAAGAAGAAGCTGGTCACCCGCGTGGAGGACCCGAACGACCGCCGTGTGCGGCGTGTCGCGATCACCGCCAAGGGCAAGCAGCTGGTCGACACGCTGCTGCTCGTCCGCCAGGCCGGGCTGGAGGCGTTCGCGGCGAGTCTCAGCGCCGCTCAGCGCCGCAAGCTCGACGTCGCGATCGACGCGCTGATGGACCGGCCCGATATAGCAGAGACCTTCGAGCACCTGAAGGGAGTTTGAGCTTGACCCGTTACAGGCACCTGATCACCGAGGACAACCGCAAGTGGTGGACGCTGGGCGCGATGTGCTTCGCGCTGTTCATGATCATGCTCGACAACACGGTCGTGAACGTCGCCCTGCCGTCGATCCAGCGCGATCTGGGAGCCTCGATCTCGGGCCTGGAGTGGACGGTCAACGGCTACACCCTCTCTTTTGCCGTGCTGCTGGCGACGGGCGGGCGATTGGGGGACATCTTCGGCCGCCGTCGCATGTTCCTGATCGGCGTCGTGATCTTCGCCCTCTCCTCGGCGACCGCCGGCCTGGCACAGAGCCAGACCGACCTGGTGGTGAGCAGAGTCGCACAGGGCACCGGCGCGGCGCTGATGATGCCGGGCACGCTCTCGATCATCACCAATGCCTTCGCCCCCAGCGAGCGAGGCAAGGCGATGGGGACCTGGGCGGGTGTCTCGGCGCTGGCCCTGGCCGTCGGGCCGGTCCTGGGTGGCTATCTGACCGAGCATGTCTCCTGGCGGGCGATCTTCTACCTCAACATCCCGGTCGCGGTCGGCGCCATCTCGGCGACGATCTTCGCCGTGCGCGAGTCCCGCGACACGAGCGTCGGCAAGGACGTCGACTACGCGGGTGTCGGCGTCCTCAGCATCGGCCTGACGGCGCTGATCCTGGCGCTCGTCGAGGGCAACAGCTGGGGTTGGAGCTCGCCCGCGATCGTCGCCCTGCTCCTCACATCGGTCCTCGCGCTATTCGGCTTCGTCGCCGTCGAGCGCCGTGTCAGCGCGCCGATGGTCCAGTTCGAGCTGCTCTCGGACCGCAATTTCCTGGGCGCGGTCGTCGTCGCGCTGATCATCACCTTCGCGATGATGGGCGTCTTCTTCTTCCTCGCCCTCTACATGCAGAACATCCTCCGCTACTCACCGCTTGAGGCCGGCGTCCGCTTTCTCCCCTCGACGCTGATGATCGTCGCGATCGCGCCGATCTCGGGTCGCCTCGCCGATCGCATCGGTCCGCGCTGGCTGATCGCCGGCGGATTGAGCGTCGTTGCCGCCTCGTTGCTCGTCTTCACCGGCCTGGCGGTCAACTCGACCTACCTCGATCTGCTGCCCGGATTCATGCTGCTTGGGATCGGCATCGCGATGACGATGTCGCCGATGACGAGCGCCGCGATGAACGCCGTCCCCGTCCAGAAAGCGGGGATCGCCTCGGGGGTTCTGTCGATGTTTCGGATGGTCGGCGGCAGCCTCGGGATCGCCGTCACCGGGGCGATCTTCCAAAGCGCGGTGGGCACCACCAATTTTGCGCTGGCTACGCCGCAGGAATTCGTCGACGCCCTCAATCTGGCGATGCTCGTCTCCGCCGCCCTCGCCCTCTCGGGTGCAGCCATCGCCGCCCTCACGATTCGCGCCAAAGGAAAGGCGGAGACGACCGAGGCGACCGAGGCGGCCATCAACCCCGGCGGCTCGCGGGTCGCGGCGATCGAGGCCGGTTAGCCCAGAGCGGGCGGCCAGCCGCCGGGATCGGCGAGGTCGAGCTGCGGCAGGGTCTCGACCTTGACCCGGCCCAGCTCGGCGATCGTCTCCAGATTGGAGCGCTCGATCTCCGTCGGGAGCTGCGGCCAGGGTGTCAGCACCACCACCTCCACCCTGAGGGCGACGGCCCGAGCCGCGGCGATCGTCAGCAGCGTGTGGTTGATCGTCCCGAGACCCGGCGCCGCGGCGATCGCCAGTGGCAGCCCGAGATCAACGGCGAGGTCGCGCACCAGGTAATCGCGCGAGAGCGGCACCATGATGCCGCCGACTCCCTCACAGACGATCAAATCGGCGCTCCGCGCCGCCGCACGGGCCGCGGCCAGCAGCACGTCGCGCTCGATCCGCTCGTCGACCCTCTCGGCCGCCAGATGAGGCGAGGCGGGTGGGCCGTAGCGATAGGGGGCGATCTCCCCATCGCTCTGGACCGAGCCCGCCGCGCGCCGCAGCAGTTCGTGGTCGGCCTCGCCGGGATCCTCGAGCCCGGTCACGGCAGGCTTGAAGACGGCAACCTTCTTGCCGCTCGCGGCCAGGGAGTTGGCGACCACGGCAGCAACGACGGTCTTGCCGACCTCGGTTCCCGTACCGGTGACGAAAATGCCCTCCACCCTGGCTCGCTCAGGCGGCGACCGCGAGCCGGCGGGCGCTGGGGAGCAGACCGAGGCCGCGTGCCGCCTCGCCGGCGAGCGCCGCGGCCCGCCGCAGCTCGCGCTCCTCGTGGGTAGCCATCACGCTGAAGCGCAGCCGCGAGGAGCCCTCGGGCACCGTCGGCGGCCGGATCCCCTGCGCAAAGACACCCGCGGCGAGCAGCTCCTCGCAGAGCGCCATCGCCGCCTTGGCCTCGCCGATGGCGACGGGAACGATCTGGCTCTGCGATTCACCCGTGTCCAGCCCCTCGGCAGCCAGCGCCGCCCGTAGGATGGAGGCGTTCTCGGCCAGCCTCTCGACGATGCTGGGGTCGGCCTCGAGCAGCTCCAGGGCCGCGAGCGCCGCGGCCACCGTGGGTGGTGGCGGCGCGGTGGAGAAGATGAACGGACGGGCGCTGTTGAGCAGCAGCTCGACGAGCTGCTGCTCGCCGCAGGCGTAGGCGCCGTAGGAGCCGAGCGCCTTGCCGAGCGTGCCGACGACAACATCGACCTCGCCGCTGAGGCCAGCGGCGGCGACCGAGCCGCGACCGCCCGGACCAAGCGCGCCGGTGGCATGCGCCTCGTCCACCAGCAGGCGACAGCAGTGCTCGCGCGCGAGCCGAACAAGCTCGGTCAGCGGGGCCAGGTCTCCGTCCATCGAGAAGACGCCGTCGGTGACGATCAGCGAGCCGCGACCGGCGGCCTCTCGGAGGCCCCAGGCGAGGTGCTCGACGTCGGCGTGGCGGTAGATGAACGTCTCGGCCCGTGAGAGACGGCAGCCGTCGATGATGCTGGCGTGGTTGAGCTCGTCCGAGAAGACCACGCTCCCGGACGGTGCCAGCGTCGCGATCGTGCCGGTGTTCGCCAGGTAGCCTGAACCGAAGAGCAACGCTCCAGCGTAGCCCTTGAACTCCGCCAGGCGCCGCTCCAACTCGCGGTGCGGGGCCATATTGCCCGAGATCAGACGAGCCCCGCCGGCACCGGCCCCCCAGGTCGCCGCCGCCTCCGCCGCCGCGGCGCGGACCGAGGGGTGCTCGGCCAACCCGAGGTAATTGTTCGAGCAGAGCAGCAACACGGGGCGGCCATCGAGCATCACCCGCGGCCCCTGCGGGCTCTCGACCAGGCGCAGCCGCCGCCGCAGCCCACTCTCGCGCAGCTCCGCCAGCCGCTCGGCGATATCGATCATCTAGGTGCCAGCGCTGGAGCGGGGGCGGCTGTCATTCGGGTAGGGGGGAGGCTTCTTCGCCTTCTTGATGACCCTTAGCTGCCTCGAGGGGTCCCAAAAGTTCGCCTCCTCCTGCCGATCGACGAGCTCCTCCATCGGCGTTGGCGGCGTCTCACCCTGCAGCCATCCCGAGCGGTTGTCGGGGCGCGGGTTGCTGCCGTTGTCGGCTTGGCGCCCGACGTTCAGGCCGAGCTCCTCGAACATTGCGCGGTCCGCCTCGGGCTCGGCGCCCAGGGTGGTGAGAAAGTTGCCCATCATCACGCCGTTCAGCCCTGCCTTCACGGCCAGCGGCTGCAGATCGCCGAGGTTCTCGACGCGTCCCCCGCAGAGCCGGAAGAGCGCCCCGGGGATGATCAGTCGGAAGATCGCCACCCACTTGACCACCTCCCAGGCATCCATCAGCGGACGGTCGCCGAACTTCGTCCCCTTGCGGGGGTTGAGCAGGTTGATCGGCACCGACGTCGGATTCAGCTGGGAGAGCTCAAAGGCCATCTCGACGCGCTGGCGCGGAGTCTCACCGAGATTGAGGATGCCGCCGACACAGGTCTCAAGCCCGGCCTCCTTGACCGCCTGGACGGTCCGCAGACGGCCCTCGTAGCGGACCGTTGTCGAGACCTCGGGGTAGTAGGAACGAGCCGACTCGACGTTGTGGTGGACGCGCTGCACGCCCGCCTCGCGCAGGGCCTTGGCCCGCTCCTTCGACATATGCCCGATCGACGCGCAGCGCTTCAGGTTGGTCTGCGCGGCGACCAAGCGGGCTCCCTCGAGGATCTTTGCAAAGTCCCGTTTCGAGAGCCCCTGGCCCTGGGTGACCATGCAGAAGCGATGCGCGCCGGCGGCCTCGGCGGCCTTGGCGTGTTCAAGGATCTGCTCGGGTTCCATCATCGCGTGCATCGGCGTGTCGGCCTCGGCATAGCGAGACTGGGCGCAGAAACCGCAATCCTCGGCACAGCCACCCGACTTGGCGTTGACAAGCGAGCACATGTCGGTCGAATCGCCGAAGTTCTCGCGGCGCACGGTCCAGGCGCGTTCGACAAGCGCCTCGATCTGCTCGCGCTCGCTGAGCTCACCGAGGGTGAGCGCCTCCTCGAATGAGATCAGGGAGCCCATCGACCGCCTAACCTAGGCCGCGCCCCGGATGGAGGACCGGCGCGGCTGTGGGGGCCGCTAGGCCAGCCGCACGTCGTCTCGACCGGCCTGCTTGGCCGCGTACATCGCCGCGTCTGCGTCGGAGAGAACGGAGTCGAAGGTCGCTTCGGTCCCGGCGCCGAAGAGTGCGATACCGACGCTTGCGGTCACCCTCGAAACGCCTTCGGTCCCGACCTCGTGCTCACGGATCGCCCTGACCATCGCGTCGGCGACCGTGCGGGCCTCCTCGGCGTCGCAGTGGGGGAGGACGATCGCGAACTCATCCCCGCCGACCCTGGCGAGAACGTCGGTCTCACGGGCGCGGCGACCGAGGACGCTGGCGACCTCCTCAATCACCCGGTCCCCGGTCAGGTGTCCGTGGTTGTCGTTGACCGGCTTGAATTCGTCGAGGTCGAGAACCAGCAGGGCGCCGGTTGAGCCCTCCCTCAGGCTGCGGGCGAGCTCCCTCCGCAGGTCTTCCTCGAAGCGGCGGCGGTTCTTGAGTCCGGTCAGCGAATCGTGGTCGGCGAGCCGCTGCAGCTCCTGCATGCGCTCGTTGCGGCTCCAGACGAAGATCAGAACGGCTAGCAGAGCCGCCAGAGAGCCGCCGACCACCGCGATCAGGATCGGCAGCAGGACATCCGGCCGATCCGGGTCTCGAACGACAAGCTGCCAGGCACGATCGGCGATTCTGATCGGTGCGCTGGCGGCGTCCGAAAAGCTTTCCGGCGGGCCGATGATGGTCCTCGCCCCGGAGCGCAGCTGCACCCCGACGTCGGCCGGGACCGCCGCGAGAGCGGCCGCGGCCAGGTCGCGCAGTCGAAAGGAACCTGCGGCAAAGCCGGTGAGCGCCCGCCGCCGCTCGGCCACCGTGGCGGTCGGCGCCCCGTCGCGGTAAACGGGGCGAAAGACGTTGATCCCTTCGCCCCCGATCAATAGCGGGATTACCTTGGTCGCCGCCGAGCGTCCGGTATCGCGAGCATGCATCAGGGGGGGCATGCGCAGCGGGTCAGAACCGATGTCATACCCGCGGGGCACCTGGCCGGGATGTTCGGCAACCGCGTAGACGACCGGGAAGTATTCGGGACGCACGCCGGCGCGCTGGGGCCTGCCGAGCGGCCCCCTTTCAACGATCGGGAAGCCGTGGCTGCGTTCGAAGGCCGCCCGTTCGCTCCGGCGGACGCGCTGCACGTAGGCCGTCGCGGTCAGCGCCCCGCGCCGCAGAAGCGAGGCTCCCACGACATCGAACTCGTGACGGTTGAACGTCCCCTCGGCCTGGAAGAAGGCCGACGCGGTCGTCAGCTCACCCACCGAGAGCTGGGCCAGGGCGACCGCCTGGTGAGCCGAACGCATCGCCTCATCGTTTTGCGTTGCCTGGAAGTGTTCGAGTTCATTGGAGCGCACCGTGAGCGCCGCGATGACCGAGCCGACGCCGAGCACGATCACCGCCATCAATCCGAGGGCGAACCGCAGACGCATCGCTACTCTCCCGGCACCGCCGCCAGGGACTCCCAGAGGTAGAGCGAGGCGAGGCTGCGGTGGGGCCGCCAGGCCTCGCCGATCTCGAGGACCTCGAGCGGGGCGGGCATCTCCATGAAGCCGTACTCGGTCTGCACCGCCTTGCGGATCCCGAGGTCGCCGCCGGAGAGGACATCCGGTCGCTCCAGGTGGAAGAGGAGGAACATCTCTGCCGTCCACTGTCCGAGGCCACGGACGGCGACGATCTCTGCGATCGCCTGATCATCGGAGAGTTCGTCGAGGCGATCGAGCTCCAGCTCGCCCGAGATCACGTGCGAGGCCAGGTCGCGCAGATATTCGACCTTGCGGCCCGAGAGCCCGGCAGCGCGGAGGTCCCGCTCGCTCGCCTCGAGCAGCTGCTCCGGGGATGGTGTTGCGCCGGCGAATAGGTCCAGCACCCGCAGGTAGATCGTTCGTGCGGCTTTAGTCGAGAGCTGCTGTCCGACAATCGTCCGCAGCAGCGCCCCGTAGGCGTCAGTCGGTCGCTGCTCCTGGCGCCGCCGCAATCGCTCGCTACGGTCGATGTGGCCGATGCGCTCGATCAGCGCCGCCATGACTGGATCCGACGCGGCGAGCTCGCGCTTTGCGGAGGCGCTCAACGGCCCCTCCAGAGTGGCCTGCGCTTCTCGGCAAAGGCCGCTATTCCCTCGCGGAAGTCCTGGGTGTGAAAACAGGACTCGCGCAGGGCGATCAACCCCGCCTCCTGGGCGTCGCCGAGGACCGGGTTTTGGTTGAGGGTGTCGATCGCGCTCTTATTGCCGCGCATCGAGAGCGGCGCGTTGGCGCCGATCTCGGCCGCCAGACGGATCGATTCGCCCTCCAGCGCGGTGTCGGGGTGCACCTCGTTGACGAGCCCGATCCGCTCGGCGCGCGCCGCGTCCAGGTTGCGGCCGGTGAGGAAAAGCTCCTTGGTACGGGCGAGGCCGATCGTGTCGAGGAACTTGCGCAGGCCGGTGTGGCCGTAGACGAGCCCGATCTTCACCGGCGGCATCCCCAGCTTCGCTCCCGCGGCGCAGATCCGCAGGTCGCAGCTGATCGCGAGCTCCAGGGCGCCCCCCAGGCAGTGCCCGTTGATCGCCGCCAGGGTCGGCCAGGGGTGGGCGACGATCGCCTCGAGGGCCGCATGGAAGGGATGGGCAACGAGCGCCTCCGCGTCGCGCTCGAGGGTCTCGGAGGGAATCGTCGCGATGTCATAGCCGGCCGAGAAGACGGGCGGGGTCCCCGTGAAGACAACGCAGCGGATCTCGATCCCGCGATCGAGTCTCGGCATCAGCTCGGAGATCGCGTCGAGGATCTCGTGGTCGAGTGCGTTGCGGCGCTCGGGGTTGTCGATCCGGACACGGGCAACCGCCTCGGCCGGATAGTCGAGCAAGACCTTGCCGGACGCGAGCTCTTCGCTCACCGTTCAGAGCTCACTCGAGGACGACCAGCACATCCCCTTCGCTGACGGACTGCCCCTCGTCACAGAGGATCTCCTTCACTGTCCCGTCCTCTTCGGACTCCACCGGGATCTCCATCTTCATCGACTCAAGGATGACGACGGTGTCGCCGTCCTTGACCTCGTCGCCGACGGAAACCTCGATTTTCCAGACGTTGCCGGTGATATGCGCCTCGATGTCTGCCATTGGCCGGAGAATATCCGCGCATGACGGCGAGCGGCACAGAGCCCGCGGCCGCGGGCTCTGTGCCCGGCGGCGATCTGGCGGTGATCATCGCCGCCCGCAACGAGGCGGATCGCATCGTTGCGACCCTGGCCTCTCTGCGGGAGGTGTTTCCGGGAACGGCGATCTGGGTCGCCGACGATGCCTCCGTTGATGGCACCGGCGAGCTGGCGCTGGCGGCCGGCGCTCGCCTCGTCGGTCGTCGGCGGCCGCACGGCAAGGGCGCAAACGTGACCGCCGCCGCCGAGGCCGTGCTGAGCGCCGAGCCGACGCCGGCGCTGGTGCTGCTCTGCGATGCCGATCTGGGCGCCTCGGCGGCGAATCTCCCTCCCCTGGTCGAGGCGGTGCGAGGAGGTGAGTGCGACATCGCGGTGGCGGTCTTCAGGCACCCCGCCGGCGGCGGTTTTGGCATCGCCCGCGGTTTTGCCGCCTGGATGATCGGGCGCCTCGCCGGGATCGAGCTGCGGGCGCCGATCTCCGGTCAGCGAGCGCTGCGCGTCGAGGTGCTGCGGGCGACCCTGCCGTTTGCGTCGGGCTATGGGTTGGAGGTGGGGATGACGGTCGACGCCTCGCGGGCCGGCTATCAGCTGCGCGAGTACGAGCTCGACCTCGAGCACCGCGCAAGCGGGCGTTCTCCGACGGGCTTCCTGCACCGCGGACGCCAGCTGGTGGATTTTGCCCGCGCCTACCTCAGCCGGCGAGCGGAGTCACCGTGAACTCGGCGATCTGTGGCGCCCGCAGGGGCAGCTCGGAGAGCCGCCTGGTGTTGATCGCGTGCTGGATCACCGCCCAGATGCTCCCACCGATCGCCTCGCCGATCAGCTTGGAAACCGCCTGCTGGTCCTCGGAGCCCGGCTGCGTCTCGATGTAGGAGGTGAAGCCGCCGAGGACGGCATCGGCGTGGTCGAGTGCCGCGAGCCCCGCCGTCGGCAACTCAAAGAAGGCGAGCCGGGCAAAGAGGGGATCGGTGGAGATGTGGTCGAGCAGCGCCCGCAGGCCGACGCCGATCGCCTCCGCACGGCTTGCGCCGGCGCGCCCCGACGCCTCCGTAAAGGCGCCCGCAGCGGTCTGCATAGTCCGGGCCGCGAGCGCATCGAAGGCGGCGACGAACGCCTCCCGCTTGCCGGGAAAGTGCTCGTAGAAGGTCTGATTTGAGACTGCGGCGGCGGTCGAGATCGCCGGGATGCTGAGCGCCTCATAACCCCTCTCGACCCCGACCCTGGCGGCCGCTCTGATGATTCGCTCGCGCTGGTCGAGCAGTTCGCGGCAGCGGGGACTGTCGGGAGGCTCCTCCCAGCCCGGCTCCTCGGGCTCGTCCTCGAGCTCGCCGCCGATTGCAATCGCCGGGGTCGCCGCCGCCGCGGCGGCACGCCGCGCCGCCTCGCCAGGGGGACGCGCGTAACAGAGGACCCACTCGGCCAGTTGGGGCGCCATCGCGGGCAGCTCCTCGATGCTCGCGGTGCGCAGCCGCCGGTAGACGCAGGTGCGCAGACCGGCAACGACCCCGCGCACGGTCAACTCGGAGACCCGGTGCCCGCTCGCTGAGTGCTCGAAGATCTCGCTGATCTGCCGCTCGAAGCGCTGCGCGGCCCGTTCGCGATGGGGGACCGCGGCGGCCCCCAGGGCCAGCGACTCGACGATCGCAAGATAGGCGGCCGCCTCTTCTTCGGCGGCAAGGCCGGTGAAGCTGGTCAGGCCCGCGAGCAGGCGCTCGTCGAGCGTGTCCGCTTCCGCAATGGCCTCATCGATCTGCCTCCCGGCCTCGTCGAAGATGTCGTCGAAGGCGCAGAGGAAGCAGTCCTGCTTGCTCTCGAAATGCTCGTAGAAGGTCGCCTTCGAGACTCCGGCCAAGGTGACCAGTTCCTGCAGGGTTGTTTCCCAGTACCCGTGGCGCGAGACTGCGTCGACCATCGCCCCCTCGAGCCGGCCACGCTGGTGGCGCGCAACCGCCTCGGCCTCCATCTTCCTCGGGCCGCTGGAGAGGCGCGGGAAGATCGGTTGGGCTGAGTGTCTGCTAGCCACGAGGACGAAGGTTCGCTGGGACAAACGAGTTTAGGGGGTAATCTGGCCGCGGGGATGATCCTCGCGATCGATCAGGGGACGACCGGCACGACCTGCCTCGTCTTCGACGGAGAGGGCCGCATCGTGGGGCGCGGCTATGCGGAGCTCGAGCAGCATTTTCCCCAGCCGGGCTGGGTCGAGCACGACGCCGGCGAGATCTGGGAGGCGAGCAGACGGGTGGCGGCCGCGGCGCTTGCCGACGCCGGCCTCGACGGAGCCGCATTGGGGGCGATCGGAATCACCAACCAGCGGGAGACCGTCATCGCCTGGGACCCGGCCAGCGGTGAGCCGGTCCACCGAGCTCTGGTCTGGCAGGACCGGCGCACGGCAGAGCGCTGCGAGGAGCTGCGCGCAGCGGGTCACGAGGAGCTTGTCCGACAGCGCACGGGGCTGGTGATCGACCCCTACTTCTCGGGAACCAAGATCGAGTGGCTGCTGCGCAACGTAGAGGCGGCACGGGGGGCCGTCTTTGGGACCGTCGACTCCTGGCTTGCCTACAAGCTCACCGGGCGCCACGCAACCGACTACACGAACGCCTCGCGGACGATGCTCTTTGACATTCGCCAGCTCACCTGGGATGCGGAGCTCTGCGAGCTGCTGGGCGTCGACCCCCGACGATTGCCCGAGCCGCTGCCCTCGGCGACGGTCTTCGGCACGACCTCCGAGTTCGGAGGCGAGGTGCCGGTGGCGGGCATCGCCGGCGACCAGCAGGCGGCGCTCTTCGGACAGGCATGCCTGAGGGAGGGCAGCGCCAAGAACACCTATGGGACCGGCAGCTTCGTCCTGCTCAACACCGGCCAGCATGCGCCCGCGCCGACTGAGGGGCTACTTACGACAATCGCGGCTGGGGACGGGAAGGCGGCCTGCTACGCGCTGGAGGCCTCGATCTTCATCACCGGGGCCGCCGTGCAGTGGCTCCGCGACGGGCTCGGGATCATCGCCGCCGCAGAGGAGACCGAGGCCCTGGCCGCATCGCTCGAGGGCAACGAGGGCGTCTACTTCGTTCCGGCGCTGACCGGGCTCGGCTCACCGCACTGGGACCCCTACGCGCGTGGCACGATTCTCGGACTGACTCGGGGCAGCGGTCGTGCCCATCTGGCACGGGCGACCCTCGAGGCGATCGCCTACCAGACGGTCGACGCGGTGCGCGCTCAGGAGGCCGCCGGCGGCGAGCGGATCGGTGAGCTGAAGGCAGACGGCGGCGCCGTCGCCAACTCCTGGCTGATGCAGTTCCAGGCCGACGTCCTGGGCGCCGCGGTCCTCGTGCCCGAGGTATCCGAGACGACGGCGCTAGGGGCCGCCTATCTGGCGGGGATTGCGACCGGCGCCTGGAGCGCCGAGGAGGTCGCCGCAATGTGGCGCGAGGCGGCGCGCTTTGAACCCCGGATGGGCGCCGAGGAGCGCGCTTCACTGCTCGCGGAGTGGCGGCGGGCGGTGGAGCGCTCACGGGGCTGGGCAGAACCGGCGTAACCGCCGCGCGGCGAGGGGGTAGGCAGGCCGATGGCGCCCGACATGAAGCCCCAGGTCTACCGGGACGACCGCCCGGCCGAGTACTTCGACCAATTCCACGCCGCGGCCCGCAAGGGCGTCGGCTGGACCTACACCTTCGTCCGCCTCCTCGTCTCCCTGCCGACGCTCCTGATCTACCGGGTGCGGGCCTTCGGTGTGCGAAACGTCCCCAGGTCGGGGCCACTGGTCCTGGCGCCCAACCACTTCAGCCAGATGGACCACTTCTTCTGCGGGCTTTTCCTGCGGCGGAAGATCCGTTTCATGGCCAAATCGCAGCTCTTTGGCCCACCGGTTCTCACCTACGTCTTCAAACACGGCGGCGTCTTCCCGGTGCGTCGCGGTCAGCACGACGAGGAGGCATTCAAGACGGCCTTCATGCTGCTCGACCAGGGCGAGATGGTGCTGATGTACGCGGAGGGGGGCCGCTCGCGCTCGGGTGAGCTCGGCGAACCCAAATCCGGGATCGGTCGCGTCGCGCTCGAATCGGGCGTGCCGGTCGTCCCGGTCGCGATCCACGGCTCGGCCAAGGTGCGGCGCTGGAAACGATTGCGTTTCCCAAAGGTGCAGGTGTGCTTCGGCGAGCCGCTCAGCTACGCGGTGGAGCGTGGCCCCAGTCGCGGGCGCCAGCTCGAGGTGGCGAGCGAGATCTTCGACCGCGTGCGCGAGATCTATGAGGGGCTCGAGGCGCAGGTCTCCGACCGTGACCGGCAGGCATGAGAAAAACGCTTCGTCCTCCTTTAACCTTCGCGACCAACGTGGGGCGGTCTAATACACCGATGACCGAGGAGCTGAGGAGGAGCAGGGCTTAATTGGGTTCGCGGGGCACAGACCGGCCGCTCTCATTACGGTGGCCGCGCACGATCCTCGGGATAGCGCTCGTCCTCATCATCGTTCTCGGCTTCGTCGGTCGTAACGTTGAGGAACGGCTCAACCCGACGTCGCTGGACGTCCCCGGGACGCCGTCTGACAAGGCGACCAAGCTGCTGAAGAAGTACTTCGGCGACTCGGCCCCCTTCGCGATCCTCCTCCAGGGGCCGCACGCCGCGATCGAAGAACAGGGCCCGAAGCTGGTTCACGCGCTGCGCGCCAGCCCTCCGCCCGGCAACCCGAAGGTGACGACCGTCTCACCGTGGGACAAGGGCAAGGTCGCGAACCTGCGGCCCGCACCCGACGAGGCTCTGATCCTGGCCGACTTCCACGTCGACGTGAACCACGCCGTCCGCTACACGGTCGACGAACTCAACGAAATCCTCGAAGAAAAAGTGAAGCCGCCGGTCCACTCCACGCAGACCGGCTTCGCGACGCTCTCCAAAGCGATCCAGGACGAATCGATCAATGCCTCGGAGCGCAGCGAGCTGATCGCGCTGCCGATTCTGCTGATCGTCCTGCTGCTCGTCTTCCGCTCGCCCGTGGCGGCGCTGATCCCACTTTCTTTCGGGGCGATCACGGTGATCACTTCGCGCGGCGTGCTGTGGCTCGTATCCCACCTGATCTCGATCGACGGCTTCGCGCTGACGGTAAGCACGATGATGGGGCTGGCCTTAGGGGTGGACTACTCGCTCCTGATGGTCTCCCGCTTCCGAGAAGAGCTGGCGAGCGGCTCCAAGTCGTTCGACGCGGCCGCGGTGACACGCCGCACGGCGGGTCGCACGACGATCTTCGCGGGCAGCACGCTGTTTTTGGCGATGGTCGTCTCGGTCCCGATCCTCCCGGGGGCGCTGCTCGTCTCGCTGGCGGGGACGATGATGGTAGTCGTCGTCCTCAGCGTCACCGTCGCGACGGTCGTCGCACCGGCGCTGATGGCGCTGCTCGGCACCAACGTCAATCGCTGGCGGATCGGCAGCGCCGCCGCCACCGACCGCTCGGCGGTGATGACGTTCGTCGACGCGGCCCTGCGTCGGCCGATCTTCGCGGCGGTTGTGATCGGCGGCATCGTCCTGATCCTCGCCGGGCCGGTGATCGGCCTGAAGACCGGGCCGCCGAGCACCGAACAGCTGCCCAGCAATAACCCCGTGCGCAAGGACTTCAACGTCGTCCAGAAGGCAATCGGTCCCGGCTATGAAGCGCCGTTCGTGGTCATCGCCGGCTCCGAATACGGGACCATGACCGAACGCCACCGCCTCAACGTGCTGACCAAGTGGCAGCGCAAGATCGCCGAAGACCCGGCGGTCCAGGCGGTGATCGGCCCGGAAAAGATCGCCGCCAAAACCGCGCCGCTGAAGAAGAACGGCGAAGAACTGCGGACCAGCAACCGCAAGGGCGGCGAACTGTATGAACTGAATCGCCTCGGCCCGGGCCTAAAGCGCGCCGCCGGCGGCGTCTCCCAGATCCGCACCGGCTTCGCCAAGGCGGCCGAAGGGGCGGGGCTGCTGGCGCAGGGCTCTGGCTCGGCGCAGGAAGGCGCCTTGCGGATCGCCGAAGGGCTCGGGGAAGCGATCGCCGGTGGCCATAAAGCGGAAGGCGGGATCGGCGAACTGAACGAAGGCGCCAGAAAAGTCACCAAAGGCCAGAAAAAGGCGCAGCATGGAACCAAAATCCTCAACCAGCATGCGAGCGCCGCGGTCAAGGCTCTCGGCCGCCAAAAGGGAGGCGCGACCCAGAGGGCAACCAGGCTCGCCAAGGAACTGCATGCCGCCTTCAAAGCCGATGAATCCGATAAATCGCTGGAAAAGTATTGGATCGCGGCAGAAGCGCTGAAGGGTCAGATTGGGCTGGCAAGCGGATACGCCGGCGAAACGAGCGGAGAGGGTCAGGAACTCGAAGAAGGCGAGGGAGAACTCGTCGAAGGCAACGAAGAAGTCTATGAAGGCACCCAAGAACTCAAAAAGGAAGCCCCGAGACTTCCCGCGGGCCTCGAAGAACTTCAGGAAGGCCAGTTCAAGCTCGCCAACGGGATCAACGAACTCCAGGGCGGCTCCGAATCGCTCCAGACCCACCTAGCCGGCGGCTTCCACGAAGCGTATCCGCTGCAGGCCAAGCTCCAAAGGGCGGCCGTCAAGGTCACGCGCGGCGCCGGCAACCTGACCCAGAAGGTCAACCGCATCAACACCCAGTCCCCGGGCCTCTTCAACTCGCAGTTCTTCGCCCTCTCAGCCGTCGACGGGGCACCGCCCAAAGAACGTGAACAGGCCAACGAAGTGGTCGCGCTCGAACACGCCGGCCAGGGCGCGCAGATCACCGTGATCTCGAAATACACATTCAACACGCCGGGCTCCAAGGAACTCGACCACCGGCTCCAGAGCGACGCCGAACAGCTCGGCAAGGAAGCCGGAGTGCAGGCCGGCGTAGCCGGGGGCGCCGCGCAGCTGACCGACTATGACTCGATAACCCGCGAACGGATCCCGCTGGTCGTCCTCGCGATCACCCTGGTTACCCTGCTGATGATGTTCGTCATCGTCCGGGCGCTGCTGCTCGCGGTGCTCGCCGTGGCGCTCAACCTGGCGACGGTCGGTGTCGCATTTGGCGTCATCGTCCTGCTCTTCAACGTGCCGGACGGCTATCCGCTGGGCGGCCACACCTACGTCGACGCGATCGGCGCAGTCTGCATGTTCGGGGTCGTGTTTGGCCTCTCGATCGACTACGCGGTCTTCCTGCTGATGCGGATGAAGGAGAGCTACGACCACGACGGCGACCACGCCGCCGCAATCTCGCATGGCCTCGAGAAGACGGCCCGGGTGATCACCGGCGCCGCGGCGATCATGATGGCGGTCTTCATCGCCTATGCCTCGGCGCCGATCGCCACCGTCAGCCAGCTGGGTATCGGGCTGACGGTCGCCGTCTTCCTCGACGCGACCGTGGTGCGGATCGTGCTGCTGCCGGCGCTGATGCTGCTACTCGGCGACCGTGTCTGGTGGCTGCCGAAATGGATGGACCGAATCATCCCCAAGCTCAACGTCGAGGGCGAGGAGCCACCGGATCGGAACACCACGGTGGTGATTGGCGGCCCAGCCGATGAGCCGGGCAGCGCCTGAGCCGCCCCGCGCTGCTACTCGAAGCGCTCGTCGAGCCGGGAGTAGAACTCCGGGTCATGGCCCGGGGTGACGATCGCGTCGGGGAACTCCCTGGCGAAGAGCCTCAGCTCCTGCAGCGAGCGCCGCAGGTTGTGGGCGTCGGCGGGGCGGGGGGCGAGGGGCGCGTCGCCGCGCAGCTGCGCCTCGGTGTAGACGGCGTCGCCGCCGATCACGAAGTCACGCTCTTTGAGCCGCGCGATCACGCAGATGTGGCCGGCCGAGTGCCCCGGCGTGTAGGCGAGGCGCACCGAGCCGTCGCCGAGCAGATCAAAGGTTCGCGCGAAGCTCGAGTAGGACTCGATCTCGCCGCGGTCGAAGTCGACGGTGCGGAAATCGAATGCGTAGTCGTAGTGCTTGGGGCGATAGCCGTCGATCAACCGCGGCCGGTGGGTCGCGGCGCGCCACTCCGCCTCGCTGAGGACGAAGGTCGACTCCGGGAATTCGGAGATCGCCGAGGTGTGGTCGAGGTGCATGTGCGTCATCACGACAATCGGGACCTCAGCCGGGTCGAGTCCCTTGGCGCGCAGCTGCCCCGCGACGTCGGCGCCGGGTTGCAGAGTCGGCTTTGCGGATCGGGCGGCGAGGCGGCCGAGGTTCTCGGCCGGGTCGCTGGCGATCGAGGGGTGTAGCCCGGTATCGATGAGGATCGCTCCGGCGCTCGGGTGGCGCAGCAGGAAAGCGGGACAGGGAATCTCGACGGCCGCTCGCCTGCTGAGCAGGGCGCGGACCAGCTTTAAGGTCAGCAGGGGACCCCCGGGGCTTTCCATCAGCTGGCGCGACCAGTGCACCTGGCCGGCGATCATCGGCTCGACGCTGACCGTCGCCCCGGGCGTTCCCCCGGCGAGCGGCTCATGCAGCGGTTTCGCCTCCACACGCACCTTCATCGCGCTCTCACATTACCTGTGGCGGGCCCGTCTATAGGCTTGCCGATGCAGTGGTGGAAGCCTCCCAATCGCGCATCTTCAAGCCCGACCTGCTCGCCAGGCAGGTCTGCGTCGTCTCCGGCGCCGGCTCCGGTCTGGGGCGGGAGACGGCGCTCGAGCTATGCCGGCTGGGTGCTGCGGTCCTCGGATGCGGGCGTCGCGAGGAGCCGCTGGCCGAGACCGCAGAGCGGGCGGCGGGCCTTGCTGGGAGCTTCGAGCACGAGACCCTCGACATCCGCGAGGAGGAGGCAGTGGGCGCATTCTTCGACCGGCTTCTGGAGCGCCACGGGCGGCTCGACGTTCTCATCAACAACGCTGGCGGCCAGTTCCTCAGCCCGGCCGAGGCGATCACCCCGAAAGGCTTTCGAACGGTCATCGAGCTGAACGTGCAGGGCACCTGGCTGATGACCCACGCGGCGGCTACCAAGGCCTTCATCCCGCAGGGATCTGGCAAGGTTCTGAGCGTCACCCTCTCCCCCCACAACGGGATGCCCGGGATGGTTCACTCAGGTGCCGCCCGCGCCGCGGTGGAGAACATGATGCGGACCCTGGCCACCGAGTGGGCGCGCTTCGGGATCAAGACCTGCGCCGTGGCCGCCGGCCAGTTCAAGACCGAGACCCTGATGACGAAGTACCCGCGGGTGGTCGTCGAGAACCTCGAGCGCTCGATCCCGATCGGGCGCGCCGGGCGCTCGGAGGAGATGGCCTGGTTGATTGCCTATCTCGCCTCGCCGGCGGGCGACTTCTTTTCCGGGACGACGATCACGATCGACGGCGGTCGTGACAACTGGGTCGGCCCCTGGCCGCCGGCTGCGATCTCCGATGAGGGCGGCTCCCCGATCGCCGAGGAGCGCCGCCCGAAGTAATTACGGTGTTCGTGTCGGGTGGGTTTGGGGGTTAGCGCGGCTCGAGGATGACGAGCGGGATTTCGCGCCCCCTGCTGCGTGCCTGGTAGTCGGCGTAGCCCCCATACTGCTTCACCGCGAGCGGCCAGAGGCGCTCTCGCTCGGCTGGGGTCGCCCGACGGGCGTGGACCCTTAGGCGCTCGGATTTGATCTGCACCGTGGTGTCGGGATTGACCATCAGGTTGTGGTACCAGGCGGGGTGCTTGGGGTAGCCACCCTTGGACGCGACCAGAACCACGTCCTCGCCGTCCCGGAAATAGAGCAGCGGCGAGGTCCGTCTCTGAGCGCTCTTTGCCCCGACGTGATCTAACAGCAGCATCGTCGGGAAACCGGGACCGGTGTGCCCGATCCGGCCTCCGGTGGCACGGTAGACCAGGGTATGCAGGCCCATCACCCGACGGGTGATGGGCCATAGCCGGTCGGCGAGGTCGAGATAGCGGGGCGTTCCCTCGCTCAGGTGTACATCCCCCCGAATTGCCCACCGGTCACGTTCAGCACCTGGCCGTGAACGTAGTTGGCGAGCCCCGAACAGAGGAAGAGCACCGGTCCGGCGGCCTCATCGGGGCTCGCCGGACGGCCCAGCGGGATGATCGCGGAGGCCATCGCCCGCATCTGCTCGGGGATCCCGAGCTCGATCTTCTCGCCCGTCGGCGAGGTCATCTCACCGCCCTCCTCCTTGGCGGCGGTGAGGCGCGTCTCCACGAAACCGAAGGCGACGGCGTTGACGTTGACCTTGAACTGCCCCCACTCCTTGGCCAGGGTTTTCGTCAGCCCGACGACCCCGGCCTTGGCGGCCGAGTAATTGACCTGGCCGGCATTGCCCATCGTCCCCGAGATCGAGGAGACGTTGACGATCTTGCGGAAGACCTCCTTGTCTTCGCCGCGCTCGGCCTTGGCCGCCTCGCGCCAGTGGGGGGCGAGGGCGCGGGCCACGCGAAACGGCACGACCGTGTGGATGTCGAGCATCGCCTGGAACTGCTCGTCGCTCATCCGATGGATGACGCCGTCCCAGGTGTAGCCGGCGTTGTTGACGACGATGTCGACGGCGCCGAACGCGTCGACCGCGGCGGCGACGAGCTGATCGGCTGCGTCGGGTTTGGTCAGGTCGCCAGCATGGACCGCGGTTTCGCCCGAGATCTCCCCTCCCGCCTGCTCGGCGACGTCGGCGTCGAGGTCGTTGATCAGCACCTTGGCGCCCTCGCTGGCGAACAGCTCAGCGGTCGCCCGGCCGATCCCCCGCGCCGACCCGGTGACGATCGCCGCTTTCCCATCGAGAAGTCCCATCGGTATGCGCTCTCCTTAGTGGTCGTGAAATCGGTCCGGGAGGCTACATGGAATCGTGCGGCCCTGGTTGACCGGCCAGTCGGTGTGGGGAGAACATGAGCACCGGACCCGACATAGGAGGAACGATGGAACCGACCGGCTACCCGGTGAGCTTCTCGGTCGAGTACCCCGACAGGGAATTGGACCGGCTAACGACCTTCTTCCGGATCTTCATGGTGATCCCGATAGCGATCGTCGCCGCCTTCCTCTCCCATAGCTCCCTGCAGTGGGGCCACGCCTATTTCTATCTGGGCGGAGGAGGTGCGCTGGTGTTCGTCCCCACGGCCCTGATGATCATCTTCCGGGAGAAGTACCCGCGCTGGTGGTATGAGTGGAACCTCGAAGTTCTGCGCTTCGGCAACCGCATCTCGATCTACCTGGCCCTGATGGACGACACCTACCCGTCCACCGACGAGCAGCAGGCGGTGCGCCTTGATTTTCCCTATCCGGACGTCCCGAATGAGCTCCACAGGGGGATGCCGATCGTCAAGTGGTTCCTCGCGATCCCTCACTACGTCGTGCTCGTGGTCCTCTACATCGGCGCCTTCTTCGCGGTGATCGGCGCCTGGTTCGCGATCCTCTTCACGGGTCGCTACCCACGGGGGATCTTCGATTACGTCGAAGGGGTGCACCGCTGGTCAAACCGGGTCGCCGGTTATGCCTTCACGCTGATCACCGATCGCTACCCGCCCTTCAGCCTGCGGCCCTGAGCGTTGGGCGCCGAAGAGGACCTGCTGCGGCGCACCTACCGCGCCTTCAACGAGCGCGACGTCGCGGCCGTCGTGGCGACGCTGCACCCGGAGGTCGAATGGCCCAACGCCTGGGAGGGAGGACGCCTCCGCGGCCGGGAGGCCGTCGCCGCATATTGGGAGCGGCAGTTCGCGGTGATCTCCAGCCGGGTTGAGCCGCGCGGTTTCACCGAAGTGGGGGACGGCTCCGTCGAGGTCAGCGTCGAGCAGATCGTCGAGGACGCCAGGAGCGGTGAACTTCTATCGAAAGCGACCGTGACCCATCGATTCCGAATCGAGGAAGGGCTGATCCTGCGCCTGGACGTGATCGAGGGGAACTAGGACACGGGCGCCGGAGAGAGCAACAGCCGGTAGTCGTGGATCGTCTCGTAACCCATCGCTTCATATATCGGCCGGCCCATATGTGAGGCCTGCAGCGAGGCGACCTTGCCGCCGAGCTCGAAGCCAGCGTTCGTCGCCGCGGCCGTCACCGCGCGACCCAGGCCAGCGCCGCGGGCGCGCTCCAGCGTGCCGACCCAGTAGACCCCGGCGACGCCGTGGCTGACGATGGTCATCGCGATCGCCACCGGCTCCTCGTCGAGCAGGGCGAGGAAGGCGGCGGCGCCGGGGTCCTCGAGCAGCGCCCGCGAGCCGCGATTCGCCTCGAACAGCTCGGCCGGGAAGCCGAGACTCGCGTAGGCGGCGGCGGCCACATCCCAGTAGACGTCGAGCTCCTCGCCGCTTGCGACCCGCCGCAGCTCGGCCCCGGCCGGCAGGGCCGGCTCCTCGGCACGAGCGGCGAGGATCATCTCCGGCATCTCGTAAACCCCCGTCAGGCCGGCCCTGCCGGCGGCGGCGAGCAGGTCCTCGTCGGCCCGAACCCCGATCCGAACCCACAGCGCAAAGCCACGTCCGCGGGCCCCGAAGAACTCGCGCGCCCGGGCCAGCAGCGCCTCGGCGTCGAGCCCGTCATCACTGCGAAAGGCGGTGTTGGCGACCACCGGATGCTCGAGGCTGCCGGCGGCAAACAGCCACCCCTCGCCCTTGTCAAGGACCGTTCCCGGGTCAAGCTCCGAGAGCCGTCGCGAGCTCTCGATGAGGTTGAGGTGGGCGCACCCCGAGCTCTCAGCCAAGGCTGACGCCGCCGTCCTCGGTGATCGTCCAATGGGGGTTGTGGGCCACCTCCCATGGGTGGCCCTCGGGATCTACGAAGACACCGCTGTAGCCCCCCCAAAAGGTCGTGGCGGGCTCGCGGGTGATCTCAGCACCGGCGGCGCGCACCTCGGTGAACACCTCGTCGACCTCCTCGGGCGAGCCGAGGTTGAGGGCGAGGCTGACGGCGCCCCAGCCGCCGGCGTCCCGCATGCCGCTCTCGGCGGCCAGCTTCGATCGCTCCCAGAGCGCCACCACCATGTTGCCGGCCTGGAAGAAGACGACGTCCTCTCCCGGTTGTGCTCCGGTCCGCCAGCCGAGCTTCTCGTAGAAGCTCCGCGCGCGCGCGAGATCGCGGACGCCGAGGGTGATGAGGCTGACACGCTGCTTCACATGGCCATTGTGACCGGTAAGAATGTGCGCCACCGTGGGCGACCTGCTCAGCATCTTCCTGCTCTCGCTCCTGGCGATGGTCAACCCGACCCTGCTGGCGGCGGTGACGGTGATGCTGCTGCTGCCCAGCCCGAAGCGGCTGATGTTCGGCTACCTGATGGGGGCCTACCTGACCAGCATCTCGTGCGGGATGCTGATCGTCTTCTCGTTGCACGACTCGAGCAGCGTCTCCACGACCAAGCGGACCCTGAGCCCGATCGAGGACATTGTCCTCGGGGTGATCGCGCTGATCGTCGCCTATGTGCTCGGCGGCAGCCGAGCAGAACCGCTGCGCGAGCGTCGGCGACGGCGCAAGGAGAGGAAGGCGGAGCGGGGCGGGGAGAAGACTCCCTGGTCGGAGCGACTGCTCGGGCGGGGCTCGGCGCGGGTCACCTTTGCGGTTGGCGTCGTGCTCTCCTTCCCCGGCGTCTCCTACCTGACGGCGCTGGATCGCACGGCTAAGCTCGATTACGCGGTGGTCCCGACGGCGCTGATCGTTCTCGCCTTCGTTGTCATGCAGCAGCTGCTGCTCGAGGTGCCTCTGCTGGGCTACGCGATCGCGCCCGAGCGCACCGCCGAGGCCGTCGCCGGCTTCAAGTCCTGGCTGTCTCGCAACGGTATGCGGGCGGCGATGATCCTCGCCGCGGTGCTCGGTTGCCTACTGGTTGCCCGGGGGTTGATCGAGCTCCTCGCTTAGGTATTCGTCAAGGGCCTTGCTGCGCTGCGTGTCCTCGTAGACCTCGTACTCGCGCAGCCTGCCCCAGGCGATGCGCCCCCACAGCACGTAGCGGTTCTCATAGACCCGTCCGGCCTCCGGGGTGTCGAGGTGAATCGTGCCGCGCACGCAGACCGTCATCCTCCAGGGGAAGCCCTGGACGATGACCTTGTCGGGATAGATCTGAAGCCCGATCTCGACGAAGCGCCGCAGCCAACGCTCGTGCTCCTCCTTGCCCTCGATTTCGGCGGCGAAGGAGCTGTCCCCCGGGAATCGGAAGCGGACGTCCTCAGCGTCCAACCTCAGCAGCGGCCTCAGGTCGCCGCGGCGCAGGCTCGCCATGTCGCGGCCGATCATCATCCCGCCCAGCCAGGAGAGCATCAGCCCTCCTCACCGGCGAGATAGCCTTGGGGCTCGGCAATGACGGTGTTGCGCAGCTCGCCGATGCCGTCGATCTGGATCCGAACGGTGTCCCCGACCTTGAGAAATCCCTCCGGGAACGGCTCATAGGCGGAGCCGACTCCCGCCGGCGTGCCGGTGGCGATCACGTCGCCCGGCTCGAGCGTGAAGGCTTCCGAGAGATGCGCGACCTGTTCGAAGCAGCCGAAGACCATCTCCGCCGTACTGCCGTCCTGGCGCCGCTCGTCGTTGACGAAGGTTCGGATCCCAAGGGTCTGGGGGTCGCCGAGCTCCTCCGGGGTCACAAGCCAGGGGCCGAGCGGCCCGTGGGTGTCGAAGGACTTGCCGATCGTCATCGTCATCGCCCGCATCTGCCAATCGCGAACTGAGATGTCGTTGGCGATCGTGTAGCCGGCGATCACCCCCTCGGCGTCCCCGGGCCCGACGTGGCGGCAGCGGCGGCCGATCACGACCGCGAGCTCCCCCTCGTAGTCGAGCTTGTCTGAAACCCTCGGCATGTGCACCCCGGCGCCGGGGCCGACGACGCAGCTCACCTGCTTGTTGAAGAAGGTTGGCACCTCGGGTGCCTGGAGGCCGCTCTCGGCGATGTGGTCGGCGTAGTTGAGAGCGATCGCCAGGTACTTACGCGGTCGCGCCGGGCTGAGCAGCCGGACCTCATCCAGCGGCCGCCCACCATCCGGCTCTGGGAGCGCGGTCGCGAGGCTCTCGACACCCCCCGCGACATCGAGGGCCGCGGCCGGTTCGGCCGGTAGTCCGGTGGCGCTGAGGTCAAAGACTCGGTCCTCGACGATACGCCCCAGTTTCACCTCGCCCTCGTCGGAGAATCGGCAGAGCCTCATGGGCTGAGTTCTAATGCTTCCCCGCCGCGATCGCCGCCAGGTCCCCGGGTCGTAGGAGGGCGATCAGGCTGCTGCCCTCGATGATCGCCAGGCCACCCTTGCGGAGCTTCACCCTGGCGCCCGTGAGGCGTGCGATCTCATTCGAGAAGTCGGGCTCGTGACCGACGAGCAGTACCCCAGCGCGGTCCCCGCCGAGCGCCAGCCCGTCAAATGAACCGCCGCCCAGCTGCCCTGTGACCTCGGGGCGGAGTGCCAGCGGCTCGCAGGCGAGCCGCGCGGTCTCCGCGGCGCGGATCTTGGGGCTCGTCAGGCAGGCGTCGAGTTCGACGCCCAAGCGCGCCAGGGCGCGGCCGGCGCTCTCGGCCTGGCGCTCTCCCTTCCCGGTCAAACGCCGCGCGGCGTCATCGCCATCACCGTCCTCGGCCTCGCCGTGTCGCAGCAGGTAGAGCGTCATCGGGTGTCACTCTAGGCAGATGCGGCTCGCTCTTGGACTCGTGGTCTGCTCTCTCGTCCTCGCGTCCTGCGCCACGGCGCGGGAAGCATGGCCTCCGAGGAGCGCTCCCTGGCAGTGGCAGCTCCAGGGAACGATCAATACGAGCGTCCCCGCGAGCGTCTACGACGTCGACGGCTTCGAAACGCCGGCGGCGACGGTCCGCCGTTTGCACCGCATGGGGCGGCGGGTGATCTGCTATCTCGACGTCGGCAGCTGGGAGAACTACCGGCCCGACGCAAAGCAGTTCCCCCGCTCGGTGATCGGCCGCCGCTATGAAGGCTTCCCGGATGAGCGCTGGCTCGACGTCCGCCGCTACCGGAGCTTTGCCCGGATCCTCGAAGGGCGCTTTGCACTCTGCGCCCGCAAGGGCTTTGATGCCGTGGAGCCCGACAATCTTGCTGGCTTTGAAAACAGGACCGGGTTCCCGATCACCGCGGCCGACCAGCTGCGTTTCAACCGCTGGGTCGCCCGCCGCGTGCACGCCTTCGGCATGGCCGTGGCCCTCAAGAACGACCCGACCCAGGTGCCGCGGCTGGTCGGTGAATTTGACTTCGCGATTGTCGAGCAGTGCTTCCAGTACCGAGAATGCGGCGCCTACAGGCCCTTCATCGAGCGTGGCAAGGCCGTCTTTGAGGCAGAGTATGAACTCGAACCCTCCCGCTACTGCGGCCAGGCCGCCGCCCTGGACTTCAGCGCGATCGGCAAGTCCTACAACCTCTTCGCACGGCCCTGGCGACCGTGCCCCTGAGGGCTCGGCCGGGGGGCTCGCCAGGAGTCTGGATTGCAAAGGCTGGGAGCGCTGCAGCGCGCGCTCCAGCCGGGCATCAGTCGGCGGCGAAGGTCCAGAGCTTGTTGCCGAGGAAGTTGAACGGCATCGCCAGCGCCACGGCGATCGCCTGGGCGGCGAGATCGGAGAGCTCCGTACTGCGGACCAGCACCTCGAGCGCTCCGAGGTTGATCAGTAGCGAGGCAAGGCTGATCGTGAAGAACCTGGCGGCCTGGAAGCCGGCGTGTCCGTCCCCGGCGGCAAAGGTCCAATGTCGATTCCAGAAGAAGTTGCTGCTCACCGCAACGGCGAAGGCGCCGATCGCGGCGATCGTGTGATGGACGCCGAGATCGCCGCTCAGTAATGCGAATACGCCGAGGTTGATCAGATAGCCCGAACCGCCGACCAGCCCGAACTTGAGCAGCTGCCACCAGTTCTCGGGGCTGCGGGCCGCGGCGCCCAGCCGGTAGGCGAGTTCACCGGCGCTCATCGGTGGACCTCCGAGGGGCCGGAGAGGATGACAGCGTTGGAGCCAAAGCCGGTGTCGATGTTATTCAGGTGGTAAAAGGGAAGGGCACGGACCCGGTCTGAGAGAAAGCGGGTCAGGGTGAGGCGCTCAAAACGCTTCCTCTCGATCTTATGGAAGGACTTCGGCACGCTGCGAGGCCGGTCATGTGACTTGCTGATCACGTCGATCTCGCGCACCGGCTGCAGACCGCTGTAAACGCGGTGGGCGTGGTCGTGCATGTAGTAGGTCACCGGGATACCAGCCAGTTTCCAGCTGACCACCGCGCGCGGCCAGCGCGCGGGGCCCAGCTCGTCGACGATGCCGCGAAAGTCGGGGCGCTGAAGGTTGGGGGTCTGGGTGACGGCGACGCCGAAGGCGATCCAGTAGGCGCAGAGGACGGCCGCGAGCAGCGGGCCGAGGTAGATCGTCCAATCGACGGCGAAGCCGACAGCGGCGGCACTGCCCAGCGGCAGCAGGGCGGGAAGCAGGTTGCGCTCCACCACGTAGTCCTTGCCCACCAGGGCGGCGGTCAGGGCGAGGAGGAGAACGCCGACCCCGACCCCGGCGCCGAGCAGGGCGCCGCGCCGCTCGTCCGTCGTACCCCGCAGGGCTACGAGCAAGAGGCCGGCGCCGATAAGAATCGCCGGCAGCAGCGCGTATCGCACGCGTGGCGGCTCGGCGATCACGTGGCCAGTTTCGCCGATCAGGAAGCTGACGCCCGTCTGCAGGAACCGCGAGGAGAGGAGGCTGTGGTCGATCCAGCCGACGTGCGTGGGGTTGATTTGGGCGATCAGCAAGGGCAACAGGGCGACCCCGACGAGGCCGACGCTGGCGACCGCGGCGAGCACCGGGCGCCATTCCCAGCGCAGCGCGACGAGCAGCCAGACCGCCTCGATGGCGACCGCGAAGGCGGCGAAATAATGGCTGCACAGCGCCAGCGCAGAGCTCAGCGCCCAGAGCCCGAGATCGGCCCAGCTGCAGGTCCGCAGGGCGCGGGCGAAGAACAGCAGCGAGACCGCGCAAAAGAAGACGAGCAGCGCGTAGGAGCGGGCCTCCTGTGAGTACCAGATCAGCATCGGGTTGACGGCGACCAGCGCCGCCGCGATCAGCCCGGCGCGCCGGTTGGAGAGCTCGACGCCGATGAAATAGGCGACCGGGACGGTGGCGAGCCCAAAGAGGGCCGACAGGGAGCGGATCCCGAATTCGCTGGTGCCGAAGACCTTCGCCCAGGACCAGGCGAGCACGTAGTAAAGCGGCGGGTTGGACTCGCTGTGTTTCACCTCCCTCAGCATGTGGATGAAGCTGCCGGGGATCACCCTGGCCACGGTGATCACCTCGTCGTGATGGAAGCTCTGCTCGCCGAGGCTGACGAAGCGCATCGCCGCACCGATGGCAATGAGGAGGGCCAGCACCCAGAGGGCGAGGGCCCGGGACGGCGTCTCACTCAAGGTGCGCAGGCGTCCTTTGGCATGGCCCGTCCCGGTCCGTAGGACGGAGGCAGCGCAGCGCCGGAGCCACCCCAGCGGCGGTTGGGGTGCAGCGAGAGACGGAAGCTCAGCCGGCCGCCATGGCGCAGCGCGCACCAGGTCGTCCAGGGCCGGTTGAGGTGGCGGCCGTTGAATTGCAATTCATCGATGTAGGGGGCGCGAACCGGAGTGATCGAGATCGTCCGGGTTCGCCGGTGCTTGTGCGCATTGCCGTGCAGCACCTGGAGGGCATCGCTTGCGATCTTCAGATGACGGCCGTGCGCGAGGGCGAGCGAGACGCGTGGGAAGAGCGGACTGCCGATCGCCAGCAGTCCGACGCCCGGTACCTCCGGATAGAGGCCGAGGGCGCCGAAGACATACCAGGAGGAGAGGGTGCCGAGGTCGTCGTTGCCGGGATAGCCATCGGGGGCCGGGCTGTAGAGCCGCAGGCCGCGCCGCACCGCGGCCTGCGTGCGGTAGGGATCTCGCGTCCAGTCATAGAGCCAAGGCGTGTGCAGGGTTGGCTCGTTGCCAAGCAGCGCATGGTCGGTGTGGGTGCCACCGTTGCCCCCATTGAGCCGCCCCAGGAAGCTGCCCAGGCGGGGGACGGCCTTCACTTCACCCCCCATTGCCCGGAACAGACCGGCGGGGTCATAGGGGACCATCCAGGTGTATTGGTCTGAATCGCCCTCGACGAAGCCGCCGCCGGCGAGGGTGCTGTATTGCGCTGGAAAGGAGCCATTTTCGTAGCGCGGCTCGATATTGCCCGCGCCTCGGTTGAAAAGATTGCGCCAATTACCTGAACGCCGCATAAAGCGCCGGTATGTGGACCGATCACGCAACGAGCGGGCGGCGAGCTGGGCAATCGCGAAATCATCCGTGCTGTACTCCAGGGTCGTCGCGGCCGAACCCCAGACGGCGTTGGGGCTGCCCTGGATCGAGTTCGCGTTTCGCACGTTGGTGTCGATGTTGTAGGGAATGAAGCCGTGCGCCAGGTAGGGGCCGATCCCCTGGCGCTCCAGGTATTCGCCGTTGGGGCTGCGGCATTCACCTTCGGCGCCCTTGAGCATCGCCGCGAGGGCCGCGTGCGCGCTGAACGCTGTGGCGCCGAACGCGGCGGCGGAGGCAATCATCGGGTCGGCGGAGTCCCCGACCATCGTCATGCTCTGTCCGTTCGCGTAGGACCAGCGCGGAAGACAGCCGCTCTGATCGGCGTCGGCGAGCAGCGAGCGGACAATTTGGCTCGCACGGCGGGGAGCGAGGATCGAGAGCAGCTCCATCTGGGTCCTGTAGGTGTCCCAGCCGGAGAAGTCGGCGTACTGGAGGCGGCCCCGGGCGCGATGGACGCGCCCGTCCATGCCGATGTAGGCGCCGCCGACATCGCTGAACGTGCGCGGTGACAGGCCGACGTGGTAGAGGGCTGTGTAGAAGGTGCGCAGCAGGCGCTTGGGGCCGCCACCGACACGGATCTGGCCTAGCCAGGAATCCCAGGCAGCTTCGGCCCGGTGCCTGAGCGTGCCAAAGCCGAGGTTCGGATCTTCGGCCGCGAGGTTGGCGCGCGCGTCTTCGACGCTGACGAAGGAGATGCCAACCCGGGCCAGGACGACCCGGTTGTGGCCCGTATTGAAGGTCGCGTAGCCGCCGGCGTCGGCGCTGGTTGCGGGGTTCAGGGCCGGTGCCTGACTGGCGCTGGCCGTCGCCCCGCCGGCCAACAGCCGGTTGCGTTGCCAGCTTCCATAGGCCTCGAAGTGGCGATCGAAAACGGCTGCGAAATAGACCCTGTAACGGGGGCGCTGCCGGCAGAAGCTGCCGCTGGAGGCGACGCCGTCGATTTCCCGCCTGCTGGGGTCGACCTGCACCGAGGCGAAGTCGTCGGGCTGGGCGCTGCCGCCGGCGTTGATCAGCACGCTGGAGTGCGGGTTGCGGGGGAAGGTGAAGCGCGCCATCCCGGTACGGGTAGTCGTTGTCAGCTCGACCTCGATCGCGGCGCCGTGGACGGGATTGATTCGCACCGAGTAATACCCGGGGCGGGCACTCTCGTTTGCATGAGAGAAGCCCGGTTGGTACATGCCATTGAGCGAGGAGCCGTTGGCCGCCGGCGAGGATTCGAGCGGTTCGGTCGTCGGCAGGAAGGGGAAGTCGCCGTAGAGCTTGCAGCCGGCGCCCGAGAGGTGGGTCAGGCTGAAGCCCTTGATGTGGGAGTCGCGGTAGTCATAGCCGCCGCGGCCGCTCTGGTCGGCCGGGGTCGTGTCAGGACTCCACTGCACCATCCCGAATGGGCTCGAGGCGCCCGGGAAGTTGTGACCGCCACCGAAGGTGCCGGGACCGGGCCGGGTTCCGGCGAAAACGTCGACGTGGTCGACGAGGCCGGCGCCCAGGGAGGTCGGGGCGACGATAGCCAGAGCGCCCAGCGCGGCGGCGATGCAGATCCCAGCGCGTGAAATCAAGCTCTAAACGGTAGAGATGCCGCGCGTCGTCCGATCTCTGCCCCCGAGCTAGCCTGGGTGGCGATGGCGAATTGGCGGGACGTCGAGGAGATCGCGATGGGCTTGCCCGAGGTGGAGGAGCGCCCGATGCACGGCCTGCGCTCATGGCGGGTGCGGGACAGACCCTTCGTCTGGGAGCGGCCGCTGCGCAAAGGGGAAGTGGCCGCCCTGGGCGACGCCGCCCCGGAGGGGCCGATCCTCGGCGCCCGGGTCGAGAACCTCTTCGCAAAGGAGGCTCTGATCGCCGATCAGCCAGACGTCTACTTCACCACTGCGCATTTTGACGGCCACCGATCTGTACTTGTCCGACTCGAGCGCGTCGAAAAAGCCGACCTTGAGGAACTGATCGGCGAGGCGTGGATCTCGCGGGCGCCGAAGAGGCTCGCGGCGAGCTACCTCGGGCGACTCACGGGAGATCAGGGTGGTCGTGGTGGAACCTGACCTTCAACCGCTGCGGCTTGTCGTGAACCGACTCGCGTCTTAACCTCTGTGCAATCCCTGGGCCCGCCTGTCGCCAAAGCGCCCGGGGATGCCACCTTCGGAATGCCGCCGATTCTTCGCCGGTGAGCCAATAGTCAAGCAGCGGCAGGGAGCAGCGGGCCGGCGTTGCCGTCGCAAATTGCGAGAAGGCTCTGGCCCGGCCGGGCGCGCTGAGAATCGCAGCCCGGGCGCGGCGCCCGGAATCAGATGGGCCGATCGCGCGAACGATCGAGTTCCCCGCACCGGTCAGTCGGTTGAGGGTCCGATCGTGGCGTGCGAAGATGGCCCTCGAACAATCGGCTACACAGGGACACAGATCATTAATCGGGTACTTCGCCTTTGGTTGGCGCCCATCGCGGCCTCCGCGCTCGTGGCACTCTCACTCTGCTCGCAAGCGGGCGCCGCAATGACCGTCGGCTCGACCGGCGACAGCGGCGGCTGCAGCCTGCGCAGCGTGATCGAAGCGGTCGAAGCGAACACCAGCAACGGCTGCGGGAACGTCGAAAGCCCCACGACGACGATCGACCTCCCCGCCAACACGATCACCCTAAGCGGCCAACTCGTCGTCAACAAAGGCAACATGGCAATCGTCGGCAACGAAGGCAATCCCGCGGGGACGATCATCAAAGGCGGCTCCGATCGTGTGATGGAAGTCAAATCGTCCGCGACGGTCAGGCTGGTCGGCCTCGAGATCACCAAGGGGCACACGCCCAACGCGGCGCCCGCGCCCGACATCTACCACCAGAACATCGTTGGCAACGGGGGCGGCATCCTCAATCAGGGGACGCTGACCCTGGAACACGCGTTGGTGACTGAAAACGGGACCGGCAATGGCAGCCTCGGCGCCAATGGACCGCTGGAGAGCCATGGCGGCGGTGGCGGGGAATCCGGCTCCGGCGGAGGCATCTTCAACGACCTCGGCGCGAGCCTCACGATCAGGCACTCGACGATCAGCAAAAACCTCACCGGGGATGGCGGCAAGGGCGGGGAAGGTGGAGCGGGAGTCAACGCGATCGGTCACTTCCCCAATGGGGGTGACGGCGGGGCCGGCGGGGCCTCCGGGGACGGCGGCGGCATCTACAACGCCGGCACGCTGACCATCGAAGGCTCGACGATCAGCGGCAACTTCACAGGGCGCGGTGGCGAAGGCGGCACCGGCGCAGCCGGCACCGGAGAAGTCGAAGAAAGGGGCCCGTTCAGCGGCGGCGATGGCGGTGAAGGCGGCAACAGCGGTGTGCAATACATCAAGGAAGCGGGCTCCAACGCCGACGCCCTGAAGGGCGGCGGCGGCATCTACAACGCCGGCAGCCTGACGATGAGCAATTCGACGATCAGCGGCAACGGCACCGGGGCCGGGGGCAACGGTGGCGGTTCGGGCGCCGGCGGCGGCCCGAGCCAATTCGGACGCTTCGCGGACAGCGGTCGGGCCGGCACCGGCGGGGGAGGGGGCCGCGGCGGCGGCCTCTTCACCGGGGCCGGTTACGGCGGATACTCGCCGGTGAGCCTGACAAACGTGACGATCTACGGCAACCGGACCGGCGACGGCGGCACCGGCGGCGGCGGCGGCGGCGGCGAAGAATCGACGCTCGGCGGCGGCGTCGGCGGCTGGGGCGGCGACGGCGGCGGCATCTGGTCGGAGGGGGCGGCGGGCGGCTCCGAAGTGATCCTCACGCACCTGACGATCGCCGGAAACGGCCTCGGCGCTGCGGGCCTCTCCGGCGGGTCCGCCAACCCGCAGCGCAACGCGAGCGGCAGCGAACGCGGCCTCGGCGCCGGAATCGACACAGGCGGACGCTACGGCAACGGCTCCGCGGTTTTCCTGAGGAACTCGATCGTCGCCGACAACGGCGCCGCCGGCGACGCCGATTGCCACCAGCGCTACTACCCGACCTACACCGACATCGTCGACCAGGGCGGCAACGTGACCTGGAACGACACCACCTGCCCCGGCAAAGTCGCGAACCCGATGCTCGGCGCGCTCGCCAACAACGGCGGGCCGACCGAGACATTGCTGCCGGGCGCGGGCGGCTCCGCTATCGGGGCCGTTCCGGCCGCGTCCTGCACTGTGCACGAAGACCAGCGCGGCCTGCCGCGCCCCGGCACGGGGAAGACCAATTGCGATGCAGGTGCGGTCGAGACGCAAACGGGCGAATCACCGCCTCCCACCGAAGAACGAAAAGGCGGCGAACAGCCGGGGGGCGGGGGCGGAAATAGCCCAGCCGGTAGTGGCGGCGGCGCGGGCGGCACCGGTTCGACGTCGACGCCGAAGTCGCTGCACTGCAAGAGGGGCTTCAAGAAGAAGACCGTCAAGGGCACACCGAAGTGCGTGAAGAAGAAAACGCACCGGCACCACAAACCCTGAGGCGCGCAGCGGTCACCGGCCGCCGCCTGGCCCTCAGGTGAGCGTCGGACTACGAAACCCACGGTTCAAAGCGGCCTGCCGGCCCAAATCGCGTTCGTCGAGCGCAATTCTGCATCAGAAATGGATCTGCGATCCGTCGACTCGTCCGTTGTCGAGTTCGACATCGCCGAGCGCGTGTCTGCCGAGGATCAGATCGCGCAGGCCCGGCGCGATGACGTCGAGCGTCTTCGGGAGTGCGGCTTTCCTTGGGCTCTCTGGCATGCCGGTTTCCAGGCGTCCCGGTGCTTGTCGGTGTGCGCCCCTACGATCTGCGCCACAGCTTCGTTTCGCTGCTGATAGACGAAGGCAGAAGCGTTCCCGACCTGGCTCGCCAAGCCGGCTGCTCTCCGACGATGACCCTCGACGTTTATGCGCACGTCTTCGTCGAGCGGCGGGGTGCTGAGCGGATCAGCGCCGAGGATCAGATCTGGCGTGCTCGCCAGCTGTCTCCGAATCGTGTCCGTCTGGCGCCAAAGCTGGTGTACCCGAGCAGGAAAGCCCTGCAAAATAGCTACAGCCCCAGCTGTCTGCCGAGGATCTCCTTCATGATCTCGTCGGTGCCGCCGCCTATCGGGCCGAGGCGGGCGTCACGGACGGCGCGCTCGACGCCGTACTCGCGCATGTAGCCGTAGCCGCCGTGGACCTGAAGGCACTCGTCGGCTATCTCGAGAACGCCGCGCTGGGTGAGGAGCTTGGCCATGGTCACCTCCTTGATGCAATCCCGACCCTCGTCGAAGAGCCGCAGCGCGTTGTAGGTGATCGCTTTGGCTGCCTCCATCTGGACGGCCATCTCGGCCACCTTGTGGCGGATCACCTGGAAGTTCCCGATCGGGCGGCCGAAGGCCTGGCGCTGCTTGGCGTAGGAGACCGTTGACTCGATCAGCCGCTGCATCGCACCGAGCGCCCCGATCGCCATCAGCAGCCGCTCCCAGGCGAAGTTGGCCATGATCAATCGAAAGCCCCCGTTCTCCTCGCCGAGCAGGTTCTCGGCTGGGACCTCGACGTCGGTGAAGGACAGCTCACCGGTGTCGGAGGAGTGCCAGCCGAGCTTCTCGAGCTTGGCCGAGACCGTGTAACCGGGCATCTCGCGCTCCAGCACGAGGAAGGAGATCCCATGATGGCCTCCCTCCCTGGTCGTCTTGCAGGCGCAGACCAGGAAGTCGGCCCGCACCCCGTTGGTGATGAAGGTCTTGGCGCCGTTGACCAGATAGCCATCGCCGACCCGCTCGGCGATGGTCGAGATCCCGGCGACATCAGAACCGGCGCCGGGCTCTGTTATCCCCAGCGCTCCGACCTTCTCCCCAGCGATTCCCGGCACGAGCCAGCGCCGCTTCTGCTCCTCGGTGCCGAAATTGAAGATCGGCGGCATCGCGATCGAGGCGTGGGCATTGAGCCCGGCGGCAACTCCTCCCGAGCCGCCCGAACGTGCCAGCTCCTCGACCCAGACCGCGTCGTGCAGGTGCGTGCCGCCCTGGCCGCCGAGCTCCTCCGGGAACTTCAGTCCGAGGAAACCGAGCGCGGCGCAGCGATTGAACAGCTCACGCGGGAATTGGCGGGCCTCCTCCCACTCGGCGACGTGCGGAGCGATCTCCCTGGAGACGAAGCGGCGGACGGTCGCGCGCAGCTCCTCATGCTCCTCGCCAAAGGGGGGAAGGATCGCGCGCGTTCCGGTGTCTTTGACGACTGTCATCGCGTCGACGGGGGCCGGCGCGATCTGCGCGGATTGACGTCCCGGCCCTGGAACTCAATCGCACTGGGCATCACCGCGGCTGTAATTGCGATCATCCTCGCTTACCCTCGAGCATCGTGTGGCCGCGGCCTGCGTGGTCGAAGCCGAGCAGGTCCCCCTGCGGGTTCTTCGCACCGCCGTGGTGGTAGGCACGGACCTCGGCGATCTTGCCATCGCGCATCACAAACCACTCGGTGCCACGGTCAAGTCGCGACTCCCCGGTCTCGGGCTGGCGCCAGGTCATCGTCCACTCGATCGCAACCTGATCACCCTGGCCGATCGCGTTCTCGAGGTGCCAGCGGCCCTCGATGTGCTGAACCGCCCATGCCGCGTAGGCGCCGATCGTCGCAGCCCCCTCGTGCGGGCCAAGACGCGTGTAGTAGTGGACGGCGTCGTCGGTGAAATGCGCCGCCACCGCCTCAGCGTCGCCCGTGTTGAGCGACTCGTAATACGACCGGATGTGATCCAGGTGACTCAGATCCCGTAGCTGCGCCCGATCACCTCGAGCATGATCTCGTCGGTGCCGGCGCCGATCCGGTTGAGGCGAACGTCGCGGTAGGCCCGCTCGATCTCGTACTCCTTCATGTATCCGTAGCCGCCGTGGATCTGGATGCACTCGTCGGCCACCTCGCAGGCGATCCGTGAGGTGTAGAGCTTGCACTCGGAGATCTCCCGCACCGGGTACTCGCCGTTGGCGTAGCGCCAGGCTGTCGCGTAAGTGAACTGGCGCGCCGCCTCGATCTTGGTCGCCATCTCGGCGAACTTATGGCGGATCACCTGGAAGTTTCCGATCGGGCGGCCGAAGGCCTGCCGCTCCTTCGCGTATTCGAGGGTGCGCTCGAACATCCGCTGCGCGCCGGCGACCGCTCCCGCACAGGCGACCATCCGCTCGCTCTGCAGCTCCCAGGAAATGTGGTAGAAGCCCTTGCCTTCCTCGCCGAGCAGATTCTCGACCGGCACCCGAACTTCGTCGAAGGCCAGTTCGGCGGTGTCGGAGGCGTGCATGCCCATCTTCTCGAGCTTGCGAGAAACGCTGAAGCCGGGCACCGGGTCGCCGTTATCGTCGCGCAGGTCGACGACCAGCAGGCTGATCCCATCATGCGATTTCTCGGGGTCGGTCTTGACGACGAGCACGATGAAGTCGGCCCGCGCCCCGTTGGTGATGAACATCTTCGAGCCGCTGACGACGAACTCATCGCCCTCACGGACCGCCTTGGTGCGGATGTTGGCAACGTCGGAGCCGACCTCGGGCTCGGTGATTCCCAGGCAGCCGATCTTCTTGCCGGCGATCGCGGGCGGCAGGTAGCGCTTCTTGAGGTCCTCGGTGCCAAGCATCTCGATTGGCGGCAGGACCATGTCGGTGTGGACGACGAAGCCCATGTTGAGACCCCCGGAGCCCGAGTAGCTCATGCACTCGGCGCGGACCAGCGAGTAGTAGTAATCGCCTCCCTGCCCGCCGTACTCCTCAGGGAAGCAGAGTCCGAGGAAACCGAGCTCACCGGCGCGCTTCATCACCGAGCTCGGCCAGGTCGTCTCCTCCCACTCGTTGCGGTGCGGCCAGAGCTCTTTTTCAACCCAGGACTGCACCGACTCGCGCAGGTCTTCGTGCTCCTGCGTGAAGATCATGTGCTTGCGCTCTGCCCCGTGGTCGGGCTTGATCACGGTCGAGCCGCCGTTGGTGGTCGCGGTCGCCACAGGTCTCTCTCCTAGTTCGCGAGTTTCGCGGCGCCGGAACGGGCCGCCCAGGATCAGGCGGGTGGACAGTAGCACTTCCTACTTTCAAGCCGGTCGGCTATCGTGCCGGCCCGATGGCCTATGAGCTCGTCACCTACGAGGTCGCCGACGGGATCGCGACCGTCACGCTCAACAACCCCGAGAAGCGCAACATGCTCTCCGCCCAGATGCTGGCCGAGCTGGTCGACGCGATGGGGGCGGCGAAGGTGGCCGCCGAGGTGCGCGCGGTCGTCCTCACCGGGGCTGGCGATAAGGCCTTCTGCGCGGGCGCTGATCTGGGCGGCTTCGCGGCCGAGGTGCCGCTCGTCGCCAAACACTTTGCCTCCGACCTGTTCCTGGAGTTCTTCCGGCTGATGCCGGCGCTCGGCAAGCCCTCACTCTGCGCGGCGAACGGGCACGTCCTCGCGGGCGGTATGGGCCTGGCGCTCTCCTGTGACCTGGTGATCGCCAAGCAGGGTGCCACCTTCGGCACGCCGGAGATAAACGTCGGCGCCTTCCCCTACATGATCATGTCGATCATCTACCGCAACGTGCCGCGCAAGAAGGTCAACGAGATGATGCTGCTGGGCGAGCGGCTGAGCGCCGAGGAGGCGGTGCGCTACGGGCTCGCCAACAAGGTCGTTGCCGCCGAGGAGTTCGACGTGGCGGTCGCCGATTGGGCCGCCAAGCTGGCCTCCAAGAGCCCGGTCCTGATGCGGCTCGGACACGACGCGATGTATCGCCAGCAGGACATGGCACTCGACGATGCCCTCGAGTTCCTGCGATCGCAGCTGTCGCTGACCTTCTCGACCGAGGACATCGTCGAGGGTGTCACCGCCTTCTTCGAGAAACGCGAACCGCAGTGGAAAGGACGCTAGTGGCGACCGAGGAGCAAAGTACCGGGGCGGAGGATTCCCACCTGCTTCCGGGGGCGGCGCCGCTGGAGGCGCTCACCGAGCAACTGCACGAGCGCCGCGAGAAGGCGAGGCTCGGTGGCGGCGAGGAGAAGATTGACAAACAGCACGGGCGCGGCAAGCTGACCGCCCGCGAGCGCATCGAGCTGCTGGTCGATGAGGGCACATTTGTCGAGATGGGGTTGCACGGGCGACCGCACTTCAGCCAGCGGGCGATGGATGGGGTGGAGGCTCCCGCCGACGGGGTGATCACCGGCTGGGGCGATGTTGACGGCCGTCCCTGTTGCATCGCCGCCTACGACTTCACGGTGATGGCCGGTTCGATGGGGATGACCGGTGAGCTCAAGGTCAGCCGCCTGCGAGAGACGGCGCTCAGCAAGCGGATGCCGTTCATCTGGCTGCTCGACTCCGCCGGGGCCCGCATTCAGGAGGCGACCGGGTCGCTGTTCGCCGGCTCGGGGCACCTCTTCCGCGAGGAGGTCGAAATGTCGGGGGTGATCCCGATGGTTGCGGCGATGATGGGTCCCTGCGCGGCGGGGACCGCCTACATCCCGGCGCTGGCCGACTTCGTGCCAATGGTCTCCGGTCAGGGAGCGATGGCGCTGGCCGGACCGCACCTGACCAAGGCGGTGACCGGCGAGGACATCTCGATGGAGGAGCTCGGCGGCGCCAAGATTCACTGCCGCAAATCGGGAGTTGGAGACCTCGAGGTTGCCGATGACGAGGAGTGCATCGCCGCGATCAGGTCCTACCTCTCCTACTTCCCCGCGAGCTGGGAAGAGAGGCCGCCCCTGCGTGAGCCGACCGATCTCGATGAGCGGATGTCGGAGCGGTTGATGGAGATCGTCCCGGACTCCAACCGAAAGCCCTACGACATGTACGAGGTGATCACCGAGATCGTCGACGACGGCGCGTGGTTTGACCTGAAGCCGAAATTCGCCCGCAGTGTCATCACCTGCCTTGCACGCTTCGGGGGGCAACCGGTCGGCATTGTCGCCAACCAGCCCAAACACCTAGCCGGGGTCCTTGACAACGACTCCTCTGATAAGGCGGCGCGCTTCATCAACCTCTGCGACGCGTTCAACATCCCGCTCGTCTTCCTCCAGGATATCCCCGGCTTCATGGTCGGCTCGAAGGTCGAGCAGGCCGGGATCATTCGTCACGGCGCCAAGTTGCTCTACGCGGTTAGCCGCGCGACCGTGCCGAAGGTGACGGTCGTCATCCGCAAGGCCTACGGCGCCGGTTACTACGTGATGTGCGGCAAGGCCTACGAGCCGGACCTGATCGTCGCCTGGCCGGGTGCCGAGATCTCGGTGATGGGCGCCGAGGGGGCGGTCGAAATCATCGGCCGCTCGGCGATCGAGGCTGCCGAGGACCCGGAGGCGGCTCGCGAGGCGATGCTTGACGCGGTGCGCGAGCGGATCGATCCCTATATTGCCGCCGGCAACGCGGTGATCGATGAAATCATCGACCCGCGAGAGACCCGCCCAACGATCATCCGGGCGCTGCGCATGGCCGTCACCAAGCACGTTGAGAAGCCGCGCAAACGGCACGGGGTGATGCCGGTATGAATGGCCGCTTCACCTTCGGGCGCTCGGCCCCCCTCTTCACAGCCAAGACGCCCCCACCCGGGGTGTTGCAGCAGCCGAAGGGAGAGGTCTCGTGAGCCGCTACGAGGACGCGGTGATCATCAGCTGCTCGATCAGCGGGGTGATCGCCAACCGCGATCAGTGCCCGGCGATCCCCTACACGCCAGAGGAGTACGCGGCGGAGGCACGGCGCGCGGTCGAGGAGGGCGCGTCGCAGATCCACATCCACGCCCGCAAGCCTGACGGCACGCCGTCCTATGAGGTCGAGGACTTTCGCGCGATCACCGAGGCGATTCGGGCCGAGGTCGACGATGTGATCGTCAACTACTCGACCGGGGCGATCGGCATCCCTCTCGAGAAGCGGCTCCTTTACCTGCGCGAGCTGAGGCCAGATGTGGCGGCGCTCAACATGAGCTCGATGAACTACGCGAAGTACTCGCAAAGGCGCAAGGACTTCGTCTTTAAGGCCGTCTTTGAGAACAGCTTCGACACGATCATCGAGTTCCTCACGGAGATGAAGAGTCTCGGGATCAAGCCAGAGCACGAGTGCTTCGACGCCGGCCACGTCGCCAACCTCGATCCCCTGATCGACATGGGCCTGCTGGAGCCGCCGCTGCAGATCTCGTTGGTGATGGGGGTGACCGGCGGCATCCGCCCGACCCCCCGTAACGTCGGCGTCATGTCGGACCAGATCCCAGGCGGGCCCGAGGGCCCGAACCAATGGCAGGTGATCGGCATCTCGCGCGAGCAGTGGAAGCTGCTCGGCGCGGCGCTGGTACTCGGTGGCAACGTGCGGGCCGGCGTCGAGGACAACCTCTACCTGCCAAATGGCGAGATGTGCAGGTCCAACGGCGAGCTGATCACCAAGGCGCGTCAGATGGCCGAGGACGTCGGCCGCCATGCCGCGACGGTCGCCGAGGCACGGGAGCTGCTCGGTGTGCCGGGCCGCACCGAGGCCTGATGGCGGTCAGCCGACATCATGCGCAGGTCGTCTGGGAAGGCGGGGAGGATCGCCGCGCCCACCGTGTCGAGCTGGCCGACCAGGTCTTGCTCGTCTCCTCGGCGCCGGAGTTCGGCGGCGATACGACGAAGTCAAGACCCGAGCAACTGATGGCAGCGGCGCTCTCCAGCTGTCACATGCTCTGGTTTCTGGCGCTCGCAAGAAAGGAGGGCTACGCGGTCAGCGCCTACGAGGACTCCGCGGAGGCGACTCTCGAGGAGGACTGCTTCGTCGCCGCCGTCCTGCGACCCAAGGTCGGGTGGAAGGGCGATCGGCTACCCGGCGAGGGGGCGCTCGCTGCGCTGCACGCCGAGGCCCACGCCCGCTGCTTCATCGCCAACTCGGTCAGCTTTCCGGTGGAGGTCCGACCCGATGGGTGAGGGTGAGGAGCTGCCGCTTTCCGACGTAAGGGTGCTCGACCTGACCCGCCTGCTTCCCGGCGGCTTCTGCTCGCTGCTATTGGCCGACCTCGGGGCCGAGGTGCTCAAGGTCGAGGACACCGGGATCGGCGATTACATCCGCTGGGCCCCGCCCCACTACGGCTCCGAGGAGGACCAGGCGCTGGGAACGCGTTCGGCCCTCTATTTGGCGCTCAACCGAGGCAAGCGCTCGATCCGCCTCGATCTCAAGACCGGTGGGGGTCGGGAGGCGCTGCTGCGCTTGGTGGAGCGCTATGACGTCGTTCTCGACGGCTTTCGGCCCGGTGTTCTGGACAGGCTGGGCGTTGGGTACGGGCAGATGCGCGAACGCAATCCGGCAATCGTCTTCTGCGCGATTACCGGCTATGGCCAGGACGGTCCCTACACCCAGCGGGCGGGCCACGACATGAACTACCTGGGCCTGGTCGGCCTGCTCGGCCTGACCGGTGCCGTGGATGGTCCGCCGGTCCAGTCGGCCGGGCAGGTCGCCGACATCGGCGGCGGCGCCCTGATGGCAGCCTTCGGCGTGATGACCGCCCTCCACGAGAGGCGCCGCTCCGGCGAGGGCCAGCTCGTTGACATCTCGATGGCCGACGGCGCCCTCTCCTGGTTGGCGCTGGTCGCCGGTCGCTACTTCTGCGACGGCGAGCTGCCGCGGCGCGGCGAGCAGCAGCTCGCCGGCGGCCTCATCTGCTACCTCCCCTACGAGGCGGCGGATGGTTGGGTCACCTGCGGCGCCCTTGAGCCCAAGTTTTGGGCGGCCTTCTGCCATGGAGTAGGGCGGCCGGAGCTGGTCGCCTCGCAGTTCGAGGCGCCGGGCTCCCCAGCCTGGGAGCAGGTCGCAGAGGTCTTTCGGTCCCGCACCCGGGAGCAGTGGCGGATCTTCAACGACGAGCACGACTGCTGCATCGAGCCGGTACTCGACCTTGAGGAGGCACTTGGTTCGCACCTCGTCCAGGAGCGCGGGATGGTCGTCGAGATACGGCAGCCCCGGTTCGGCACGGTGCGCCAGCTCGGCGTCCCCGTCAAGCTCAGCCGGACCCCGGGCGACCCGACGCGCCCGGCGCCCGCCTTCGGCGAGGACACCGTGGAGGTCCTGCGCGAGGCGGGCTACTCAGACGAGCAGATCACGGCGATGATCGAATCCGGAGCGGCGGCCGGGCCGGGCGGCGACTCGGTCGCGACCTTCCGCGCATGAGCTCGGGCAACGGCGAGAACGGCGAGCTTCTGCGGATGGGGCAGCTCGCCGAGGCATCGGGCGTGCCGGCACCGACGATCAAGCACTACCTGCGAGAGGGCCTGCTCCCCGAGCCGGTTCGGACCAGTCGCAACATGGCCTACTACCCACCTGAGTTCGTCGATCGAATCAAGCTCATAAAGCAGCTTCAGGAGGAGCGCTTCATGCCCCTGCGGGCGATCAAGGCGGTCCTCGACGAGGATCCCGAGCGCGCCCGCGCCCTGGTCGAGCTCGAGGACCGGATTCTCGACCGCGCCCTTGCAGGTGAGCGTCCGCGGACCAGCGCGGCCGAGGTACGCGAGCGCTACGGCGTCCCCAGGGAGGTGCTCGACCGGCTCGAGGAGCTCGAGGTGCTGAGCCCCAACAGTCGCGGTTACTCGCCCTCTGATGTGAAGATCATCGAGGCGATCAGCCGCTTCCGCGCCGGGGGCTACGACGAGGAGATCGGTTTCACCGTCTATGACACTCTGCGCTACAAGAGCGCGATCGAAGAGCTGGTTCGCCAAGAGGTCGACGTCGTCATGGCTCGCCTCGCCGGCGAGGTACCCCCGGAGCGGGTCGTCGAGATGCTCGAGGCCGGCGCCCAGCCTCTCCAGGATCTGATCGCCGCCCTGCACACCAAGTCGATGGTCGCCGAGCTCGAGCGCCACCGCGCCAGCCGGGGTTAGTCGAAGGGCAAAGGCCCCTCAGGCGCCGCTCAGACTCATCGCGTCGGGAGCCGGTGGCTTCAGCTTCCACCAGCGGTTCGCCGGTCGATTCAGGCGGTCCGCATCTCCTTCAATCCCTGCTCGCGGTTTTTGATCGGAAGGTAGCCGAGCTCGCGCTTCGCCTTGGAGATATCGAGCGTGCATTCCTGGCTTAGGATCCAGGCGCGGAAGCGGCTCATCGGCGGTTCGCCCTTCAGCGGCAGCAATTTCCAGGCGGCCTCGCAGACCCTCGCCATCGGCGCCGCCGTCCAGGCCGGAAGGCTGCGGTTGGGCGGCTCAACGCCCTGCGTGCTGAGCAGCGCCGTGACGAACTCGCGGAAGATGACCGGCTCGTCGTCGGTGACGAAATAGGCCTCACCCGCCCGACCCTTCGCGGCCGCCAGCAGGAGCCCCTCGACCACGTTGTCGACGTGGGTCGTATCGGTGACGTTACGCCCGCCGCCAAGCCAGACGAACCTCCGCGCCTGAACGGCGCGCACCATCTCCGGCAGCAAGGTTGTGTCTCCGTTCCCCCAGACGAAGCGGGGCCGCAGGACGACCGTCTCAAAGCGCTCGCCGTTCGCCGCTCGCACCGCCCGCTCGGCCATCGCCTTGCTCGCCGGATAGGGCGCCGGCGAATCGGGACGCAGAGGTGCCGTCTCATCGACATGCGCAAGCGGCCGGCCAGCCATCAGCGCGGCCTCGGTGCCGCAGTGCACGAAGCGACCCACGCCCGCCTCGCGACACGCGGCAAGCGCGTTGCGGGTTCCGGCGACGTTGTCGCGCTCGAACTCCTCCCAGGGCCCCCACTCGCCGAGGTGGGCGGCCAGGTGAAAGGCGAGCTCGCAGTCCGCCGCAGCGGCCGCCATCGCATCCGGGCTGCCCAGATCGCCGTGCACCGGCTCGGCGCCGAGGCTCCTCACCCTGTCCGCGGCGGAATCGGAACGCACCAGGGCACGAACCCGCCGTCCTTCGGCGATCAGCCGGGCGATCAGCCGGCCGCCGATGAATCCCGAGCCGCCCGTAACGAAGTCGGCCGCCACCCGGTCTCAGCGCGCCCCGGCGCTGATCGCGTCGATCTCCTCGAGGATCGAGCGGTGGCTGACGAGCGCCCCGGTTTCCTCGGCGATCGCCGCCCCCGCGCTCAGCGCCTCCCGAGCCCGCTCGGGTTCCCGGTTGGCGTTGCGGGCCCGTCCCAGGGCCAGCAGCGCGAGCGGCAGGGACCAGCGCATCCCGCGCCTGCGCCCCACCTCCGAGGCTTGCTCGGCGGCCTCGATCGCCTCCTGGACCCGCCCCACACCCAACAGGGCTTCCGCCCTCACCGAGCCACGCCAACACTCCATCTCGCCGCCGTTTCCCATCGCCGCGCGATAGAGGCGCTCGGCCTCCTCGATCGACTCCAGCGCCGCCTCATGCTCTCCGGCGTAGCCCTGAGCGACGCTGAGATTGGCCAGCGCGAGACTGCGCGAGAAGACATCGCCCAGGCGCTCGGTCAGTTCGAAGTTGCGGCGGGCCAGCGCCAGGCCCCCCTCGAAATCCTCCTGTTGGCTGCGCAGCAGTGCCTGTGCTCCGCGGATCCAGCTTTCGGTCTCCGGGTCGTCGGCCTCTGTGGTCAGCCTCACAGCAGAGGCGAGCAAACTTTCGGCCTCCTCGTATTCGCCGTACTCGCGCCGCACGGTCCCCTTGCCCATCAGCGCCCAGGCGAGCGGGTTTCCGATCACGATGCCGGCGCCGGTCGTCGGATCGCCGTTGGCGGCCTCGATCACCTCATCGAGGATGCGCTCAAAGTCGGCGAACTCCGCCGCGTGCAGCCTGGCGTAGGCGCCGGCCGAGCGGATCGCGACCCGCAGGTGCAGATCACCCGATTCGTCTGCAAGGCGCGTCGCCTCGTCGGCCGCGGCGATCCAGGTTGCGGTGTCGTGCATCAGCCCGGGTCGCGCCGCGGTGGCCATCCGCAGCAGGGCCAGCGCCCGCAGATCGCCGGTCGCCTCGGCAATCTCCTCCGCCTCGGCGGTCAGCCGCCGTTCCTCCTCGCGGTCCATTCCTAGCCTCCAGGCGAAGTCGAGCTGCAGCAGCCGCGAGGTGACGGCCAGGGCGCGCTTCTCCTTCCCCTCCTCGAGGTTCGCCGCCAGTCGGGTGACCGCCTGCCAGAGGCGCAGCGCCTCGGCCGGCTGGCTGCTGCCGGTCCAGTAGGCGGCACGGGCGTACCAGCGAGCCGCCTCCTGCGTCTCATTGCCTTCCTCGAAATGTTGGGCGATCAATGCCGCCAGCTCGTCATGGCGCTCGGGCTCCAGCTCGGCGATCGCACGCGCCGCCGCGGCATGCGTCGCCGCAAGCCGGTCGGCCAGCTGCGTACCGTAGGCGACCTCTCTCGTAAGTGGGTGACGGAAGGCGAGGACCCGTTCGGGGTAGATCTCGGTCTCAAAGAGAAAGCCGGACTCGATCAGCTCGTCCAAAGCCGGCTGCATCTCCTCCTCGCCCAGCTTCGCCGTGAGGCGCAGGGCGCGGCTTCCAATCTCCTTGCCGAGCACCGCGGCGACCTGGAGCAGCTCCTTTGCATCGGCGCTGAGCCGGTCGATTCGCGCGGCGAGAATCGCCTGGACCGTGGCCGGCACCCCCGCTCCCTCCACCGGTCGGGCAAGCCGGTAGGCGCCTCGCTGACCCTCCAGGTAGGCGGCCTCGGCCAGCTCGCGGACGATCTCCTCAATGAAGAACGGGTTGCCCTGGGTGCGCTCGTGGATCAACTCCCCGAGCCCGTCGAGCGAGGGGTCCTCGCCGGCGAGGTCACGCAGCATCTCGTCCGTGTCGCTGCGTCCCAGGGGGGCCAGGGCCATCTCGCTGAAGCTGTCGCTCGCCCTCCAGGGCGGGACATACTCGGGCCGGTAGTTGACGATCGCCAGCGTTGGAGTCGACTCGATTGCCTCGAGCAGGTCGGCGAGCATCTCGTCGCTGGCCTCATCGAGCCAGTGGAGGTCCTCGACGACGAGGACCACGGTGTGAGGACGGCTGGGGGCATTGATCAGGCGGCAGACGATGCGGCTCAGGGCTCGTTGGCGAGCCTCGGCGCTCATCTGGGGCACGGGCCGGTCGGGGTCGGGCACCCCGAGGAAGTCAAAGAGGACCGGCAGCTCCTCGGCCAGCTCGGGATCGAGAAGCAGTGCCCGCCCGGCGATCTTCTCGCGCGCGGTGCGCTCGTGCTCGCGATCTCCGATTCCAAAGTAGCCGCGCAGCATCTGCAGAACCGGCATAAAGGGGATCGAGCGACCGTGCGACTGCGCCTGGGCCTCGAAGACCTCGAGCCCGCGCTCGCGGCTCCGCTCGGCGAATTCGAGGCAGAGTCGGCTCTTGCCGACGCCGGCCTCGGCGACAATTCCGACCACGCCACCCACCCCCGCGTCGGCCCGCTGCAGGGCCTCTTCGAAGACGGCGATCTCCTCGGCGCGTCCCACGAAACGCGAAAAGCCGCGCTCTCGCGAGAGGTCTAGCCTCGACCGGGCACCGCCGACCCCGGCCAGCTCGTGGACTCGCACCGGGCGGCTGGCGCCCTTGATCTCGAACTCGCCGAGATCCTCGAGGGCGAGAAATCCCCGCGCCAGCTCGGCGCTGCTCTCTGTCAGGTAGGCCTTTCCGGGCTCGGCCAGCGCCTCCATTCGCTGCGCGAGGCCGACGGTGTGCCCGATCGCGGTGTAGTCGCCTTGCGAAGAGGAGGAACCGATGGCCCCGGCAATCACCTCGCCCGAGTTGATCCCGATCCGGACCGAGAAGTTGAGCCCCTCGGCGCGTCGCAGCTCGGCGGCGTACTCGCCGACGTCCTCGAGCATCTGCAGCGCGGCATAGCCCGCCCGGCGGGCATGGTCCTCGTGGGCGATCGGGGCCCCGAAGACCGCCATGATCCCGTCGCCGGTGAACTTGTCGACGGTGCCCTCGAACTGCTCGACGGCATCGGCGAGAATCGCGAAAAAGCGCTGCATGATCGAGCGCCACTCCTCTGGGTCGTGCTGCTCGGCGAGATCCATCGACCCGTTGACGTCGGCGAACAGCACGGTCACCTGCTTGCGTTCAGCGTCGTCCTTGACTATGTCGACCACGATCTGACTAGGTTACGGGTATGCCCTCGGCTCTGGTGACCGGCGCCTCGACTGGGATCGGGCGCGCCACCGCCCTGCGGCTGGACGCGGCCGGCTGGCGGGTGTTCGCCGGCGTTCGCCGCGAGGCGGATGGGGACTCGCTGCGCCGAGATGCCTCGCCGGGACTCTCGGCGCTGATCCTCGACATAACCGACACGACCCAACTCGAGGCGGCCGCCGAGCGGGTCTCTGCGGAGCTCGGGGAGGCAGGGCTCGATGGTCTTATCAACAACGCCGGCATCGGTGTGCCGGGTCCGCTTGAGACCCTGCCGATGGAGGACTTCCGCAGGCAGGTCGAGGTCAACCTGATCGCGCACCTTGCTGTCACCAAGGCGATGCTGCCAGCGATCAGGCGGGCTCGAGGCAGGATTGTCTTCATCAGCTCGATCGGCGGGCGCATCGCCTTCCCCCTGAACGGCGCCTACCACGTTGCCAAGTTCGGGATCGAGGCCGCCGGGGACGTCCTCCGCCAGGAGCTGAGGCCGGCCGGGATCAGCGTCTCGATCGTCGAGCCCGGGTCGATCAAGACGCCGATTTGGGAGCGCAGCGATCGCGAGATCGAGGCCCTGCTGGAGCGCGAGCCGCGGACGGCCGAGCTCTACGGAAAGCAGATCGCGGCGATCCGGCGGATCAGCAGGCGGCTCGACGAGCGGGGCATCCCGCCCGAGCGGGTCGCCGAACAGATCGAGCAGGCGCTCACCGCGCGCCGTCCCCGTGCCCGTTATCTCGTCGGGCTTGACGCAAAGCTGCAGGTGCGCGCGAAGCTGATCGTGCCGAACCGCCTCTGGGACCGGATCGTCGCTCGCATGATCGGTTTCTAGGTCCCGCTGCCGCGGGGTCGGCAGCGCGCCACCTATACTGAGCGGCAGCCGATTGACTGGTCAATCAGCGATTCCCACAGCGGCCAGGATGAGAGGAAGACGCTTGCGCGTAGCCGCGGTACAGCTCAACTCCAATCACGAAAAGCCGCGCAACATCGAGACCGCCGAGCGCCTGGTGCGGGAGGCGGCCGCCGACGGCGCGGAGCTGATTCTGCTGCCCGAGAAGTGGAACCTGCTCGCCGCGGGAGATGCACTGCTGGCCGGCGCCGAGCCGCTTGACGGCCCGAGTCTGGACGCGGCCCGGACCTGGGCGCGGGAGCTCGCCATCCACCTGCTCGCGGGCAGCGTCTCAGAGGCAGCGGGCGAGCGCGCCTACAACACCTCTGTCCTGATCGGGCCCGAGGGAACCGATCTTGCCGTCTATCGCAAGATCCACATGTTCGATGTCGAGGTGGGAGGCATCGCCTACCGCGAGTCCGAGCACGAGCGCCCCGGCAAGGAGATCGTCACCGCCGAGGTCGACAATCTCGGCCGCATCGGCCTCAGCATCTGCTATGACCTGCGCTTCCCCGAGCTCTACCGGATCCTCGCCGTGCGCGGCGCCCGGCTCCTCGCGGTGCCCTCGGCCTTCACGGCGACGACCGGCCGCGACCACTGGGAGCCGTTGCTGCGCGCCCGGGCGATCGAGGATCAGGCGTTCGTCCTTGCCGCCAACCAGATCGGCAAGGCAGCGCCGCATTTCCACTCCCACGGCCGCTCCTCGATAGTCGATCCGTGGGGCCGGCTGCTGGCGGTTGCGCCCGATGAGGAGACCTTCGTCGCGGCCGACCTTGACCTCGCGGCACAGGACAGGATCCGCGAGGAACTGCCTTCGCTGGCCAATCGCCGATCCGAGGCCTATGCCTGGCCACAGCTTCAGGAGACGCAGGCTTGATGGCCAAGGCTCCGCCGGTCGACAAGCGCCGCAACATTCTTGACGCGGCGATTCGCGTCTTCGCCCGCCAGGGCTTTCATTCGACTCGGGTCTCCGACATTGCCGACGAGGCCGGGGTCGCCTATGGGCTCGTCTACCACTACTTCGACTCCAAGGACGAGGTCCTCAACGAGCTCTTCAGCGAGCGTTGGTCGCTGCTGCTCGCGGCGATCGAGGAGACCGATGCCAGCGCCGAGTCACCGCGCAACAAGCTGGCCGCCGTCGCCGCCTTCATCTTCGACTCCTATCGCCATGACCCGGAGCTGATGAAGGTGATCATCGTCGAGGTGACCCGGGCGGCGAATTCCTTCGGTCGCACCCACCTGCCCGAGATCCGCCGTGCCTATGACTCGATCACGAAGATCGTCGCCGAGGGTCAGGCGGCCGGTGCCTTCCGCAGCGACATCGATCCGGCCTTTGCGTCGATGTCGTTCTACGGGGCGATCGAGCAGCTGCTCTCGGGCTGGATCTTCGAGGTGATCCCCGCCTCGGAGACTGATTTCGAGCAGGCAAAGGAGCTTGTCGTGGCGACGATCTGCGACGGCCTCGAGCCGCGCTAGATAAGGTCGCAGGCGGGTATGGAAAACGACATCGTGAAACGACTCCTCTGGAGCGGGGTGTTGACGGCCAGCAGCGCGCTCGCCAGTCTGCTCGCCGCCCGTGTCGCGGCGCTCCTCTGGCGCCGCCTCTTCAACGAAGACCCCCCCGAGTGATGGCCGATCCGGACGAGAAATCCGTCGCAGAGCTCGTCTTCGACGTCTCCGAACGGGTCTCGGCTCTGCTGCGCGAGGAGATCGAGCTCGCCAAGGCCGAGGTCTCCGAAAAGGTCAGCAAGCTGCTGCAGGGCTCGGCGGTCGGCGCCGCTGCCGGGGTCTTTGCCTTCTTCGCGCTGATCCTCGTCATGGAGGGCTTTGCCTGGTTGCTAAACGAACAGGTTTTCGACAATTTCTGGGCCGGATTCTTCGTCGAGGCGGGCATCTTCCTGCTGATCGCGGCACTCGCGGGAGGCCTCGCCTACCGGGCGCTCAAGGCAGGCGCACCGCCGGTGCCAGAACAGGCGATCGCGGAGGCGAAGCTGATCAGGGAGACGATTGAACGGGAGGCGACGGGTGAGCTCTCCAAAGAGCAGGACGCGACTCCTGCCGCTGGGACTCCGCGGCCTCCCGGTGCACCGGGAGGGCCGCTGAAATGACCCCCGGCACGCCGCCGGGGCGGACCCCCGCTCAGATCCGCAGGGAGATCGACGTCCAGCGCCAGGACCTCGGCAACTCGGTTGAGCAGCTCCGCAACAAGGTCGCCGAGCTGACCGACTGGCGGCGGCAGGTGCGAGAGCATCGCTCGCAGCTGATCGCCGGGGCGGCGATCGCCGGCTTTGCGATCGGCGGCCTGATGATGCTGCGCCGCAGATGACGGGCCTCGCCCGCTGTGGCGCCGCCTACTGAAGGACGGACGTCGAGATCGATCCCACGCCGAGCAGACCGGGGCCGACGTGTGCACCGAGGACCGCGCCGATCTCGTCGACGAAGACCGGCTCGCAGCCAAAGATCTCTCGGCAATCGTCGGCCAGGGCCTCGGCTGTCTCGAAAGCCTGGATGTGCTGGACAACCCAGGCGTCGAACCCGTCGGCATGGCGCTGGCGCGCGTAGTCGCGCAGCCGATCGATTGATTTCGCCCTGGTCCGCACACGCTCGATCGGCGTGATCTCCTCCTCGAGGGTGAGGATCGGCTTGATCCTCAGCGCCGACCCGATCCAGGCCCTGGCGCCACCGATCCGTCCGCCGCGCCGCAGGTACTCGAGGGTGTCGATCGCGAACCACATCTTCAGCTCATTGCGGGCCCGCTCGACGCGCGCAAGCGCCCCGCGCGCGTCTTCGCCTGCGGCGGCGGCTGCCGAGGCGGCCAGCACGCAGAGGCCGAGACCACCGGCGGCTGAGCGCGAATCGAAGATCTGGATGCGCTCGCCACCCTTGCCTTCCTGGACCAGGCGCTCCCGCGCCTGGCCGGCCGCCTCATAGGTTCCGGAGATGCCGGCCGATATGTGGACCGAGACGATTTCCCGGCCCGCGTCCAGAAGCGGCTCATAGACCTCGATGAAGTCGCCGATCGAGGGCTGCGATGTGGTGGCGCCGCCGTCGGAGGCGCGCAATCGCTCATAGAAGGCGGCGAAGTCCGTGATCTCGATCTCCCGTGCCTGCTCCCCGCCCACCGTGACGTAGAGGCTGATCCTCTCGATGCCCCGCGCAGCGGCGAGCTCATCGGGCAGGTAGGCGGTGGTGTCGCAGACGACGGCGGTCGAGCTCAAGGGCGGGATTCTCTCAGACCCTCGTGGGCGAGCGGGCCTGCCGCTAGACTTTGTGAAGTGACCGAGGCTCAAAAAGAGGCGATCAGGCTGACCCCCAAGGCCGCCGAGAAGATTGGCGAGCTGTTGGGCGCTCAGGCCGACTCCGCCGAGCAGGCACTGAGGGTCGCGGTTCGCGGCGGCGGCTGCTCGGGCTTCCAGTACGCGCTCGCCTTCGATAAGGCCAAGGAGGACGACCACGTCTTCGAGGTCGACGGCGTCGCGGTGATCGTCGACAAGGTGAGCATGCAGTTCGTCTTCGGCTCGGAGGTCGACTACATCGAAGGCCTGCAGGGCGCCGGCTTTCAGGTCAACAACCCGAACGTCGTCGCGGCCTGCGGTTGCGGGTCCTCGTTCCAGGTCAAAGACGACGCCGCCGCAGCTGCCGCGGCCGTCTAGGCCGACCTACTCGATCTGCAGCGGCGGAGACTGGGCTGGCGGCGCGGCTGTCGCCGGGGACTGGGGTTGCTCGACGTCGAGCGCCGCGGCGAGCTCACCGGACTCAAACATCTCTTCGACGATGTCGGCCCCGCCAACCAGCTCTCCGTTCACGTAGAGCTGCGGGAATGTCTGCCAATCGGAAATCTCTCCCGTGACCTCGCGAAGCGGCCCCAGGGCCGGCAGCACGTCGATCGCGCCGTACTCAACCTCCAGGCGGTCGAGGACCTGCACGACCCGCATTGAGAAGCCACAGCGCGGCATCTCGGGGGTGCCTTTCATGAAGAGCAGCACGCGGTTTGCGGCGATCAGCTCTTCGACCTTGCTCTTCAGCTCCGAATCGGCCATCGCTGAAGACTAGCTGCCTGGGGGTCTCGTCTTGACCGAGAGGGCGTGAATCGTGCCGTCCTCGAAGCGCTCCCTGACCGCGGACTTGACAAGACGGTGCTGATCGATCCGCGAGAGACCCCTGAACTGCGGTGCCATCACGCTCGCCCGGAGGTGGTCGCCGGCGCCGGTTTCGTCGCTCACCTCAACCTCGGCGCCCGGCAGCGCCGCTTCGATCATCGCCTTGAGCTCCGCCAGGTCGGCCATCGCGTTTCGCTCAGCCGACCTTCTGCCCCAGGGCGCCGAGCATCTCCTCGATCCGGACGAACTTGACCCGCGGTCGTCCGTGCGGTTCTCCGCGACCGACCTCGGCTTCGTCAATCGCCTGCCAGTCCTCAAAGCTGACGTAGCGAACACCGCGCTCGCCGAGCAGCTCCTCGACCGCGCTGGGCTCGGGGTTCTCGGGTTCAAGAAGGGTCCCGGAGGCGACGTCGGCGAGCAGATGCCGGACCGTCTCCAGCGCGTCCTTCTTGTTGGTGCCGATCACCCCCGATGGTCCGCGCTTTATCCAGCCGGCGGTGTAGTGGCCGATCTTGTGGCCGGCGTCGTGGGAGTCGAGCACCCGGCCCCCCTCGTTGAGGATCAGTCCGCGATCCTCGTCGAATGGAACACCCTCGATTGGGATCCCGGTGTAGCCGACCGAGCGCAGCACCAACCCGCACTCGAGCTCCTCGCGCTCGCCGGTGTCCCGGGCGCGCAGGGTTCCGGCTTCGTCGATGAGCTCGTTGCGGCCGATGAGGATCGACTCGACCCTGCCCTCGCCCCTGATCTCAACCGGCGAGGCGAGGAAGCGGAGCACTATCCGCTGTCCCTTTCCCTCGGGCCGGCGCCGGGAGAACTCGCGCAGCGTCTCGACGTTTACCCGGGTCGTCTTGTCGGCCCGCTCGGAGTCGAGGTAGGCGGCGCTGGCCGCGTCGAGGGCGACCTCCGACGGCGCCACGAGGACCTCGGCGCCCTCCATCTCGCCGAGCTCCTTGATCTCCGGGTTCGTGAACGCCGCCTGGGCCGGCCCGCGGCGGCCGAGTACGACTATCTCGCGGATCTGCTTGCGATCGAGAAGCTCGATCGCATGGTCGGCGGTGTCGGTCTGGCGCAGCTCGTGGTCGCTCAGCGCGAGCATCCGGGCGACGTCCATCGCGACGTTGCCGTTGCCGATCACCACCGCCCGCTCGCACGAGAGGTCGAATCGCTCATCGGCGTAATCGGGATGGGCGTTGTACCAGCCGACGAAGGCGGTCGCCGCGTGGCTGCCCGTGAGGCCTTCCCCCGGAATCCCCAATGGGCGGTCGGTCTCACAGCCGACCGTGTAGACGATCGCGTGATAGAGACGCTCGAGATCCTCGACCTCGATGTCGTGTCCGACCTTGACGTTGCCGAAGAAGCGGAAACCCTCGCGCGCCGCCGTCTTCTCATAAACGCGGATCACCGACTTGATCTTGGGGTGGTCGGGAGCGACGCCGCCGCGGACCAGGCCGAAGGGGGTGGGGAGGCGGTCAAAGAGGTCGACCTGAGCGTGCGGCTCCTCCTTGAGGATGTGCTCGGCCGCGTAGAAGCCGGAGGGCCCGGCGCCGACGATCGCGACGCGAAGCGGATTCGCGGGAGTTCCGATCGGGGGGGTCATTTTCTGTTCTGCCTGCGGGTCGGGTTCAGCGAGCCGGGAAGGATAGGCGCTCAGGCCAGGCCGGCGCCCTCGGCGGCCACTGCGGCGGTGCCATCGAGCGCGTCGAGCGACTTGCGAAGGGACATCGCAACGCACGTGAAGATCGGCGTCTCGCGCTCGGTGTAGGCGCTGGACTCAGTTGGGCGCAGCTCCTGGACCAGGGCGAGGAATTCGCCTGGATCGTCGCCCTCGAAGGCGACGACGAACTCCTGGTCATCAAGCCCGAAGGAGTAGGAGGTGTTGATCGAGATCTCGGGGTAGCGACGGCCGACTTCGATGTGGCTCCTCATGATCCGATTCCGCTCCTCGTCGGGGAGGCCGTACCAGCGTCGCTGCTTGACCATCGGGTAGAGGAACAGGTACTTGCGCTCCGAGACGCAGATCTCCGGCCGCGCGCCCTCCTCTGAGTAGGGCGACTTTTTGGTCATCGAGAGGAACGAGTGGGGCGTATCGGCCCACTTGGCGAGGCCGCTCTGGCCGAGCACAACGTGGAAGGTGTGGAGATCCTCGAGGTTGGCACTCTGGCTGAGCAGCACGATGTCGACGTCGCCGCGGGTTCCTATGGTTGAGTAGGCGCGCAGCGAACGGTCGATCGCGAAGTCCTCGCAGGCGGCGAGGAACTCCCGCTTGTCTTCCGCCCGCTGCTCGGCGTCGAGGCGGCGCCAGGCGGGATCGATCTTGAACATCGTGAACTTCGCAAACGTGCGGTCTGCCATCGGGGTCACGATAGCGGCCGTCGCGCTGGGGCAGGGGATCGCGCACGGCGCTCAACGCGACTACTCGCCCCGCGCACAATCCCCGGGCCCACGGGTGACCGTTGCGTTTCTGCCCCGCGGGACGACCCCCAAGCAACTGGCCCAGAGCGGGCTTTCGCCGGGCCTGATGAGCGCCGGCCTGGGCTCGGTGCCAGCCGAGCAGACCTATCTTGATATCACCCAGGGAAACCGGGTTTTCGATTCGCTTTATGAATCCGATCTAGCGCCGCTCGGGCCGCACTGTGCCGGCTGGCCAGCGGTGGTCAAGCGCGCCGAATCAGCCCCGGCCAACATCGTCCCGGGCCTCTTGCAATCGCAACTGCGTGCAGCCGGGGTGGTGGTTCGAACCGCAGGCAAGACGTCGTGTGCCTTTGTGGCTCCTGTGGCCGAGGGGCTGGCGGCAAGCGGGGGCCGCGGGAGCCCGAGTGCGGGTCTCGCGGCAAATCGCGCCCCGGCCCTCGAAGTCAGGAACGCGACCGTTCGCATGCTGCCCACCCTGGCGCGGGGACTGCGTGGCGCTGACCTGCTGATCGCAATCGAGATGGCGCCCCCTCGGGAAGATCGGGCGCTTTCAATCGGAATCGCCGGTCGGGGATTTCACGGCAACCTCATCTCCGACAGCACCCGTCTCGACGGGCTCGTGCTATCGACCGACGTTGCGCCGACGATCCTCGAGCGATTCGGGATCCCGCTCCCCTCGCAGTTCTCCGGTCAGCCGATCCGCGCGGTGGGCGATGTCGATGCCGCCGCGGTCGAGTCGCTCGGAAACCGAATAGCGGCTGTTCCGGTGCGTCGCGGCACCGTTCTCGGCCTGGCGCTGCTGGCCTGGGCGCTGCTCCTCGGTTTCGCGGCACTGATCGGCGGCACTCGCCTGGCGCGGCCCGGTGTGCGCCTGATCGGCCTCTCCGCGATCTATTTGCCGCTGACCTTGCTCGCCTGTGGCGCGCTTGAGCCGGGCCAGGCGGTCGAATTGCTGCTGGTCCTCATCACCCCGCCGCTGCTTGCTCTGGGGACCCTGCGAACAGTTCCCGGATACCGGGCTCTGGCCCTCGCCAGCGGGCTGACGGTCCTCGCCTATGCCCTCGACATGCTCGCCGGCTCGCCGCTCACCACCCTCTCGCTGCTTGGTCCCAATCCGGCGCTGGGCGTGCGCTTCTACGGCATCGGCAATGAGCTCGAGGCGCTTCTCTCGGTGTTGGTGATCGGCGGTACCGGTGCCGCCCTCGCCGGGTTCGCTCCGGATTGGTCGCGACGCCACGAGTCCCTCAGCTTCCTCGCCATCGGCATCGTCTTCGCATTCGTTTTTGGGGCCGGTCGCTTCGGCGCTGACGTCGGCGCCGCGATCGTGCTGCCGCTCGGCGCCGCCGTCGCGGCCGCCGTGGTTCTCGGCTCCAGACGGTGGCGCTCGCTGCTGCTCGTCCTCGCTGCCCCGGTGATCGCGGTTGCTCTTCTGGCAATTCTCGATCTGCTCTCGGGCGCCAACGCCCACCTGACCCGCTCGGTGCTTGACGCCGGCGGCCTCGGGGACCTCGCCGACGTTGCCCAACGGCGGCTGCAGCTCTCCGCGCAGACCTTCACCAAGCCCCTTGTCTTCATCTGCCTGCCGCCACTGGCCCTGGTCGCGGTCTGGGGCGTGATGCGCCGAGAGCGGATCGCGGCGTGGCTGCGCCCGGCCGGACCCTCGATGCGCGCCGGTCTCGCGGGGGCGGGCGCAGCCGTCGCGCTCGGCACGCTGGCAAATGACTCTGGCGGGATCATCCTCGTGATCGGATCGACCTTCCTGCTCGTCTTCCTCGGCTACGCCTGGGCCGAGGCGGGCGAGAAGGCTGGCCGTTACCCTTAGCTCTCCGTGCGAATCGCACTTGTCTCGCCATATTCCTGGAGCTACCGGGGCGGCGTGAACCGGCACGTTGAGGCTCTGGCCGAGGAGTTTCTGGGCCGCGGCCACGGCGTCCGCGTGTTCGCCCCGGTCGACCCTCCCGGCCGCATCAGCAGGCTGACGCATCGCGCCCCGCCCGAATCGCGGGAGATGCCTGAGTACCTGACGGCGCTCGGCCGCAGCGTCGGGTTTGGGGCAAACGGAGCCGTCTCGAACCTTTCCGCTTCGCCGTGGGGAGGAGTGTTGGAGACCCGCCGGGCGCTCGGCGGCGGCGACTTTGACGTCGTCCACATCCACGAGCCGCTGGTGCCCCTGATCGGCTGGAACGCGGCGCTCGGCACGAGCACCCCCGCGGTCGGGACCTTCCACGCCTACTCGACCAAGGCGATCCCGAACCACATCGGCTCGGTGCTCGGGGCGCGGCGGGTCTTCAACCGGCTCTCGGCGAGGATCGCGGTCTCAGAGGCGGCGGCCTGGACCGGCAGGCGCTGGTTCGGCGGCCGCTACGAGATCATCCCCAATGGCGTCGATCTGGCCTCCGCGCCGAGCGGACCCAAGCCCCTCTCCGAGGATCTGCGGATCCTGTTTGTTGGGCGCGCCGAGGAGCGCAAGGGTTTGCCGATCCTGCTCAGCGCCTTCGGCGCGCTGACCGAGCATGTTCCCTGCCGGCTGACGGTGATCGGCGCCGAGCGCGAGGAAGTCCTGCGCTATCTGGCCGATCCGGAGACGATGCGCCACATCGACGTCCACGGCCGCGTCTCGGGCGAGCGACTCTGGGCCCATCTGCACGAGGCGGACCTGCTCTGCGCTCCCTCGCTCTCGGGGGAGAGCTTCGGCATGGTTTTGACCGAGGCCTTCGCGGCGGGCACTCCGGTGATCGCGTCGGCGATCGCCGGCTACAGCGATGTTGTCAGCGATGGCCGCGACGGGATCCTGGTCCCACCAGCCGACCCGCAACGACTCGCCGAGGAGCTGCAGCGAGCCCATCATGAACCCGAGCGGTTGCGCGAGATGGGGGAGGCCGCGCGGATCAGCGCCCTGCGCTACGCCTGGCCGCATATCGCCGACCGAGTGAGCGATGCCTACGAGCGCGCGATCGCGGTGCCGCGACCGGCGAGCAGAGCCGAGCGATTCGGACACTGGGCCGGCTACAGGCCGGCCGACGGTCAGCCGCCGGTTCCGCCCCAGAGGCTTCCTTCCCTGGATCCCTCGCCGACTCCAAGCGCTACTCGCGGGCGTGATCTCGCGCGTCGTCTCGGGCTTGGCGTCGCCGGCGTCCTGGGCGTCGGCCTGACGGTCCTCGCGGCCCGCAAGATCGGGGTCGACAACGTCCTGGAAAGCATCGTCCGCTCCGACTTCACCTGGGTGCTGATCGCCTCGGCGCTAATGGTTCTCTCGCTTTTCTTTCGCGCCGCCTCGTGGTTTTGGATAGTGCGGACCGCGTTGCCCAATCGTCCGGTGCGTCGCCGCGATGTGACCTCGGCGACGATGATCGGCGTACTCATGTCGGCGACGCTGCCCGCCCGGCTCGGTGAGCCGGCGCGGGCCCTCTCCCTCTCGCGGCGCACGGGACGCATGCGGGAGACGTTCCCGGTGATCGTCGGGACCCTCGCCTCGCAGACCCTGCTCAACATCGTCGCGCTCACCATGCTCGGGGTGCTGATCGTCTCAACCACGCCGCTCTTTCACTCCCAGACGCAGAAGATCTTCGCTTTCAGTCTCGTCCCGTTTGTGGCGTTGTTGGTCCTCCTGATTGCCCCGGTCCTGACGCGCCGCAGCGGCAGCGGCCGACTGGCGCGGCTGGGAGCGGCCCTGCACCGCGGTCTGCTTCAGGTGCGGGCCGGGCTCAGGGTCTTTCGTCACCCGCGCAGCGGACTTTCCGCCTCCGCCGCGCAGCTCGGCGCCTGGGCGATCCAGCTGTGCTCATGCTGGGCGCTGCTGGTCGCCCTCGGTCTCAACACCAAAGCCGGGATCGGGGCCGCCGCCGCGGTCCTCTTCGCGGTCAACGTGACCGCCGTCGTCCCGGTGACGCCTGCCAACATCGGGATCTTCCAGTGGGCGGTGGTCAGCGTGCTGACGACGGGCTGGTCGATCGACAAAGCCGATGCGCTCGCCTATGGCGTCATCCTGCAGGCGGTGGAGATCGCCACCGCGGTCGCGCTCGGGTTGCCGGCCCTGGTTCGGGAGGGCCTCACCTGGAGCGATCTGAGGATGCAGGCGCTGTCGGCTTCGCCGGTGCGCCTGCAGTCAAAGCCACCCCCCCGGGAGGCCGTTCGGGAGAGCACGACTAGAAGGATAAGTGCCGCTCGGGCGACGATGGAGCAAAGCTTTACTAAGAATTGATTGGACGTTTGTTCGATTCACATCAAGGCAAGCCGCTGCCCGTCCGATTCCACCGGGCAATCTAGTCAGTCGAATAAGGGCAAACCTGTCGCGAGGCAGGGACGCAAAGTCAGAGGTCTCGCCCCAGAGTGCGAGATAGCTCGACCGCCGGCTTGGCCCCGAGGGCCGGGCCGTTTTCTGTGCTCCACAGGAGGATTTGCCCACGATGAAGTCAGACGGTGGTCAGCGTCTTTCGAAGTTGCTCGATGGCCGAAGCGGAATTCTCGGACGCGCCGTGGTCGGCGCCTCGGCGCCGGCCGGTGCCCGCGGGATCCCCGTCCGCCTGGCGATGCGCTTCGCAGAAACCGCTCAGGCGCCGAGCGAGTCAGCGGTCTCACCCGGGCGCCTCTCCTCACCATCACTTGGCTCGGACTCGGGCGGTAGCCCGGCGCCGCGTTCCGTACCGGCGATCAGCTCGTCGGGCGCCCCCTCCCTGGGGATGAAGCCCGACTTCATGCCGAAGTAGACCGCCTGCGGGTGGTGGGCGACGATCGCGACCGTCGACTGCTCGGGCAGAACGGCGTAGCCCCCTGAAAGGGTCATGCCGATCTTCTCCAGATCGAGCAGACGCCAGACCTTCTCGTGCTCGGACTGCTCTGGGCAGGCCGGATAACCCCACGAGTAGCGCCGGCCCTGATCGGCCGGGATCGAGAAGTCGCGCCGCACCTGGGAATGAAGCCACTCGGCCAACCCCTCGGCCGCCTGCACCCCGAGGCCGTGAACGTAGAGCTGCTCCGCGAACTCCCCTTCGGCCTCGAGGCGCTCGATCAGCTCGGTGACCTCGGGGCCAACGGTCACCCCCTGCAGGGCGACGACGTCGAGCTCACCCGAATCGAGCGGCCGGAAGAAGTCCGTCAAGCAGATTCGGTCATGGCGGGGTTGGCGGGGGAACACCAAGCGCTCGAGCTCCCGCTCGGGGTCCTCGGGGTCAAAGACGACGAGCTCGTTGCCCTCGGCGCCTGCGGGGAAGTAGCCGAGCCTGGTCCGGGGGTGCAGGTAGTCCTGCTCGCGCCACATCCGCTCCAGGCGGGGTGCGAAGCCCTCCTCCTCGCCGCTTCCCTCGATCAGCTCGCGCCATGCCTGGCCCTTGATCCCGCGCCCGCCCCAGTGCAGCTTGAAGAGCACGTGGCGGTCGAGGTGGGGGAAGACCTCACCGAGGTCGACCGCGATCTCGCGCACTCCCCAAAAGGGCGGCTCGGGAATCGGGTTGTCGATCACGGCGGCCGAGCGGACGCTGTCATCGCTGGTCGGCGGAGCGTCATCGACCGACACCGGCTTCTCGCGCAGCTCGCGTGCCTCACCGCGGATCTTCTCGACCAGCACCGCACGCGCCTCGGAGTCGACCAGAGCATCCATCGTGTTCAGGCCCTGGAAGGCGTCCTTGCAGTAAAAGACGCCGGGCTCATAGACATCGTCGGATTCCTTGCCCGCCGGGTAGAGGGTGCGGCGGCCGAAGTCGCGGTTGATCGCCGCGCCCCCGATCAGCACCGGGAAGCGGAGCCCCCGCTGGTGCAGCTCCTGAACGCAGATCGGCATCTGCTTCGAGGTCGAGACGAGCAGCGCCGAGAGGCCGATCGCATCGGCGTCATGTTCCACGGCGGCGTCGATGATCGCGTCGACCGGGACCTGCTTGCCGAGGTCGATCACCGTGTAGCCGTTGTTGGTGAGGATCGTGTTGACCAGCGACTTGCCGATGTCGTGCACGTCGCCAAACACGGTTGCGATCACCACCTTTCCCTTCGTGTGGCCCTCGATCCGGTCGAGGTAATTCTCCAGCCGGGAGACGGCGCGCTTCATCACCTCCGCCGACTGCAGGACGAAGGGCAGGATCAGTTCACCGGCACCGAACTTGTCCCCCACCTCTTTCATCGCCGGAAGGAGCACGTCGTTGAGCGTCGGGACCGCGCCGATCTTCTCCACCGAGCGGTCGATCCAGTCCTCGACGCCGTCCTTCTTGCGGCGCAGGATGTGCCAGTGAAGGGCCTCCTCTGGCTCCATCCCCTCGGTCGGATCGCCGGTTTCCTCGCTCGCCTCCTCGCCCTTTGACTCGAAGTGGCCGATGAAGCGCTCCAGGGCGTCCTCGCGTCGATTGAAGACCAGGTCATCGGTCAGCTCCCGCTCCTGCTCGGAGATCTCCGCGTAGGGGGTGATGTGGTTGGGGTTGACCATCGCCAGATCGAGCCCCGCCTCGACGCAGTGGTGCAGGAAGACCGAGTTGAGCACCGCGCGGGCCGGCTGGGAGACGCCGAAGGAGACGTTGGAGACCCCCAGCGAGGTCTTGACACCCGGGATCTCCGCCTTGATCTGGCGGATCCCCTCGATCGTCTCGATCGCCGCGGGCTTCCACTCCTCATCGCCGGTGGTCAGCGTGAACGTCAGCGCGTCGAAGATCAGCGCCTCGGGGTCGAGGCCGTGCTCATCGCAGGCGATCTCCTTGATGCGCCTGGCGATCTCAAGCTTGCGCGCGGCGGTCTTCGCCATACCGACCTCATCGATCGTCAGCGCGATCAGCGCCGCTCCGTGCGCCTTGGCGAGCGGCACGACGAGGTCGGCCTTCCCGCGCCCCGCCTCGAGGTTGATCGAGTTGACGATCGCACGACCCGGGATCCGCTCGAGCGCGGCCGCGATCACCGCGGGCTCCGTCGAGTCAATCTGGATCGGCGCCGGCTGGGTCAAGGAGATCCGCTCCACGACCTGTCGCATCTGCTCGTCCTCGTCCTGGCGCTCGGTGAGCGCGACGCAGACGTCGAGCACGTGCGCGCCGCCTTCAACCTGATCTTCGGCGACCTGAACAAGGCCCTCGTAGTCCTCGGCGAGCAGCAGTTCCTTGGCCCTCTTTGAGCCCTGCGAGTTGACGCGCTCGCCGACAAGGGTCGGGCGCGGCTCCTGCACGAGGGGTGTCGAGGTCATCATCGATGAGACCTCAATGGGGCCGGGTGCCGGCCGGGCAGCGGGGGTGCGGCCGGCAACCCGCTCGTGGATCGCCCGAATGTGGTCGGGCGTGGTTCCGCAGCAGCCGCCGACGATGCCGACGCCGTAGCGCTCGACGAACTCGCCGAGCGTCGCGGCCAGCGGCTCGGGCTCTTCGGGAAAGATCGTCTCCCCATCGGGTCCCTGCAGCGGCAGCCCGGCGTTGGGGATGCAGTGCACCGGCAGCGGGCTGTGCTCACCGAGGAAGCGGATCGCGTCGCGCATGTCCTCTGGTCCGGTCGAGCAATTGAGCCCGATCACGTCGACATCGAGCGCGGCCAGGGTGGTAAGCACGGCCCGGATGTCGGTGCCGAGCAGCATCTTGCCCCCCTGGGGCAAGAGCGAGACGCTGGTCTGGATCGGCAGGGTCCGGCCGACCTCCTTGAACGCCCGGCGGGCGCCAAAGATCGCCGCCTTGACCTCGAGGATGTCCTGCGCCGTCTCGATGATGATCAGGTCGGCGCCGCCTTCGGCGAGCCCCCTGGCCTGCTCGGAGAAGACCTCGACCAGCCTGGCGAAGGAGATATCGCCGAGGGTCGGGTCATCAGACGCGGGGAGGAAGCCGGTTGGCCCGATCGAGCCGGCGACGAAGCGCTGGTCGCCGGCGACCGACCTCGCGATTTCGGCCGCCCTGCGGTTGACCTCCAGCGTCTGCTCACCGAGGCCCCACTCGTCGAGCTTCAGCCGTGAACCCTGGAAGGTGTCGGTCTCGATCACCTCGGCGCCGGCCTCGAGCATCGAGGCATGGACCTCCTCGATCACGTCGGGTCGATTGAGAACGAGCGCCTCGTGGCATTTGCCCTGGAGCCCGCCGTAGTCCTCCCGGGTCAGGTCGAACTGCTCAAGGGTGGCGCCCATGCCACCGTCAAAGACGACGATCCGCTCTCGCGTCGCTGCTAGGAAGTCACGCTCTGCCATGGATTAAGCCTTTCACCTCCATCGACTCCGGCTTTAGCACCGCACCTTGATCCGGAGATCTCGGCCGGTTGCTGCGGCGTCGGCGGGCCGGACCCCTCGACCGCTCTAGATGGTTCGGTTAAATCTAGCGAAGCCCGGCGAGGTGCCGGCCGGGCCTTTAGCGTCTGCCGAGCCGGCGCTTCCAGTCGCGGGCGTTGAAGAGGCGTGAGACGCGACCGACCAGGCCGGCGCGGGACTTCGTGTAGGGGTACCAGTTCGGCTCCCGCTTGCCGCCGACCCGCGCCGTGACGATCGACTCGGGCCGGCAGTACTTCTTGATCCCATACTCACCGTGGCGATAGCCGATCCCGGACTCCTTCCAGCCCCCCATCGGCACATCCATCGCGAAGTAGTTGATGAGAACGTCGTTGACGTTGACCGCTCCGCACTCGACCCTGCGGGCGACGCTCTCGGCGCGCTCGCGACTGCCGAACACCGACCCGCAGAGCCCGTAGCGGGTGTCGTTGGCGAGGCGCAGGGCCTCCTCGGAGTCGCGGACCTTCATCACTCCGACGACCGGCCCGAAGGTCTCGTCGCGCATCACCTTCATCGAGTGGTCGACGTCGACGAGGACGGTGGGCTCGAAGTACTGGCCTGGCCCCTCGACCTTCTTTCCTCCGGTCAAGGCGCGGGCGCCGCGGGCGAGCGCATCCTCGACGTGGTCCTCGACAACCGCGATCTGGTTCGGTGAGGTCATTGCCCCAACCTCGACGTCGTGGCCCCTTGGATCGGGTCCCTGGCGCAGCCCGCCGACCTCTCTTGCCAGCTTTGCGACGAACTCCTCGTAGGCCGGCTGCTCGACGTATATCCGCTCGACCGACATGCAGGTCTGCCCCGAGTTGAACATCCCGCCCCAGGCGGCGGCGTTGGCCGCGCGCTCAAGATTGGCATCGGAGAGCACGATCATCGGGTCCTTGCCACCGAGCTCAAGGCTCACCGGTGTGAGCGTCTCCGCTGCCCGTGCCATGACCTTGCGACCGGTTCGGTCAGAGCCGGTGAATTGGATGAAGTCGACGTGGTCGATCAGGTTGGCGCCGACCTCGCCGGCGCCGTGCACGCAGTCAAAGACGTCCGGGGCGCCGATCTCCTCCTTCCAGGCCCGGACCACTTCGTCGAGGCCGAGCGGCGTGAACTCAGAGGGCTTGACGATCACCGCGGCGCCCGCCTGCAGGGCCGGGATAGCGTCGCCCAGTGCCAGCACCAGGGGGAAGTTCCAGGGGCTGATGATGCCGACAACCGGGTGGGGCCGGTACTGGACACGCAGCTTGCGGGTGGCGAGCAGCGGGCTGTGCGGACGCACGGTCTCCTCGCCGATGAACTTTGCCGCCTTGGTCCCATAGAAGTTGATCAGGTCGGTCAGGTAGGGGACCTCCCCGGCGGCCTCGGGGCGCACCTTGCCCGTCTCTGCCTGCATCGTGTCCTGGACCCGCTCCTGGTTATCGAGCAACCAGTCGCGCAGCTTCCCCAACCAGCGGTGGCGGCCGGCAATTCCCAACGCCTCCCACTCGCTCTGATTGGCGCGGACGCGGGCCACGGTTTCCGCGACACGCTCTGCGGAGGCGGTCTCGATGGAGCCGACCCGCTCGCCGTTTGCGGGGCTCAGAACCTCGATCGTCTCGGTTGGACTCGGGGCGCTGCTGCCGGAGTCATCGGCTCCGTTGACAGCCGCACTCGTCTGCGCTGTGCCGCTCTCCACCAGCTACTCCCTTCCTCGGGCCATCTTGGCTACTCAGCCAACTGTAGCCGCTATCGAGGCATCAGCGATTGACGGGCCGCCCTGAAGCAGAGGAAGGTGCGGCCAGCGGTCCTCGACGTCGCGAGACCCGGGCGGTTTTGGCGGATCGGCTGAGGAGGGGCCCCGCGCCTCGGTCCCGGAGAGCTAGTGGCCGCCCTGCGTTCGGGGGCCGATTTCGACGATCTGCCCAGAATCGGTGACTTCGGTTGCCGGCGGGCGCTGGTCGATCGTCACGACGAAGGTGCCGGCGGGTCGGACGCCAGCCGCGGTCTTCGCCTTGGCCTTGCCGCTGAGGCCCGCTTCAAGGCTCCACAACACCGTGTAGCGCCCGGACTTAACGGCGCTCAGCTTCCAGGTCGCTTCGACGCTCTTACCGGTCTTCAGGGGACCCAGGTCGAAGGTCTTTGGGCTGGAAGTCTCCGCTCCCCCAGGGTTCTTGACGTCGCCGGCCACGGTCGGGTTGTGGGTACCGGCGATTCGCGGCGAACCTTCGGCGAGTACCCAGACTGGACGATCGGACTGCGCCAGTTCTGGCTGTGGGTCATGGATGCCGAACGGCAGAGAGGAGGTCTGGCCCTCCTTGCCGGCGATCGAGATCGAAACCGCGACCGCGGGAACCGTCTTGGCGCCTGTGTTGGCGATCGCGAGCCGCAGCAGCGAGGTGCCGCCGAGGTGCTGTTTGGTAGGGAACTGGGCCTTGATGACCTTCATCTGGTAGGTGCCGGGCCGCTCGCTGGAGTCGGCCGAGGATCCGCCACCGCAGGCGCTGAGCGAGGCGGCCAGGGCCATCAGCGCGAGGCCCGCCGCAACTGCGCGAAGGCGGGAATGCCGACCTGGTTTGCGGTGCCCCCCCAAAGCGGCCGGAACATACCACCGCCCAGGCGGCCCAGCACGATCTCAACACTCGGCTAACGGAGGCGCCGGGCGCATCCCATAGACTCGAATGGCGCGGCGCGCCCGCGGGAAGTGGGCGGCGCATCCGGAGGAGCAATGAACAGAGCGGCATCGATAGGCAGGAGCTTCGCGCCGGCGAGGTCCTTCTTCGAGCAGGTGGGGGAAATGGTCCTGCTCACGACGCGCACGCTCGTTTCCGCCGTAAAACCGCCCTATCCCTACGGTGAGGAGTTCATCGGACAGTTCCTCTTCGCGCTGCAGCTCTGCTGGTTTCCGCTGCTGATCTCGACCGTCGCCTTCGGCTTCGGTGCGCCCGGGCTTCAGGCGGCCAACGTCTTCACGCTTTTCGGGACGCTCGATCGGCTCGGCGGCTTCTTCGTCCTTGCCTCGATCCGTGAGTTCGCCCCGTTCGTTACCGCGGTCGTGGTCGCCGGCGTTGCCGGCACGGCGATCACCGCCGACCTCGGCGCCCGCAAGATCCGCGAGGAGCTCGATGCCCTGCAGGTCCTCGGTGTGGACCCGATCAAGAACCTGGTCGTGCCGCGCTTCCTGGCGCTGATGTTGATCACCGGCCTGCTCGACATCTACGCCCTGGTCTTCGGGATCAGCGGCGGGATCCTCACCGAGATCCTCTACAACCAGCCGCTGGGCGGCTTCTTCGCAACGCTCTTCTCGAACGCCTCGATCACCGATCTGGCGGGCTCGGTCATCAAGTGCACGCTGTTCGGTGCGATCATCGCGGTCGTCTGCTCCTACAAGGGGATGAACGCCTCCGGCGGCGCTGCCGGTGTCGGCCGGGCGGTCAACCAGGCGGTGGTCATCTCCTTCATGGGCGTCTTTGCCTTCAACTACGCCTTCACCCAGACGATGCTGGCCACGAACCCCGAACTGCAGACGATCAGGTAGGCCCGATGAGCGCCTGGTTGGAAGTCCCCCGCGGTTGGCTCGACTCCTTCGGAGAGATCGCCCGCTTTGGCTCGCGGGTCGCCGGTCTGGTCTACTCGGGCCGGGTTCTGCGCTTCTTTGGCGAGGCGCTGCGCCAGGCCGGCATCCTGATCCTCGGCTCGGCGCTGATCATCTGGGGTCTGGTTTTCGTCCTCGGCCTGCAGTGCGGCATCGAGGGGGCATATTTGCTTCGCGCCCAGGGGGCACCCGCCTACGCTGGCCTCTTCTCGGCCTGGTGCGATCTGCGCGAGGTGATGCCCTACGCCTTCGGCTACATGTTGGCGGCCAAGGTTGGGACCGGGATCGTCGCCGAGCTCGGCGCGATGCGGATCTCCGATGAGATCGATGCCCTCGAGGTGATGGGTGTGCCGCCGGTCACATTCCTGTGCGCGACGCGTCTGCTTGCCGCCTGGATCGCCTTCCCGTTCATGTATCTGGCGGGCATCGGGATCATGTACTTCGCCAGCTACCTGGCCGTGGTCCAGCAGATCGGTGACGTCTCATCAGGTGGCTATGAACTGATCTTCTGGATGTTCCAGAACCCCCCGGACCTGTTCTTCAGCCTGACCAAGGGGATGTTCATGGCGACCGCGATCGTGCTGGTCGGCTGCTACTACGGCTACACGGCCTCGGGGGGGCCGGTAGGCGTCGGCACCGCAACGGCGAAGTCGATGGTGCTCAACATCGTCTTAGTCCACATCATCGGGATGCTCGGGACCCTTATCTTCTGGGGCGCCAACCCGAGGGCGCCGATAGGGGGGTGAGCTGAAGATGACCGCAGACGACGAGACTCAGGGCGAAGGCGACGTGGCGGCACCCAGCGGGCCCTACGTCAGCGACGACGGTGCGGTGATGGGTCGCGACTTCATCATTCCGGGTGTCAAACCGGACGACCCCGATCCCTACCGTTTCCACACGGGCCGCAAGCGCGACCACGGCGGCGAAGACGCGATCGAGGTGATCGATCTCGTCAAGCAGTTCGGTCGCGCGCGCATCCTCAATGGCCTCAACCTGGGACTTCCCGAGGACCAGGTCTCGATGGTGCTGGGGCCGTCGGGCACCGGCAAGAGCGTGCTCATCAAGCACATCGTCGGCCTGCTCTCGCCCGACTCGGGCGACGTGCTCGTCCATGGCGAATCGATTCCCAACATGACCGACGACGAACTCTTCGAGGTGCGGAAAAAGTTCGGCCTGCTGTTCCAGGACGGCGCCCTGTTCGGCTCGATGAACATCTACGACAACACCGCCTTCCCGCTGCGCCAGCACACCGATAAAAGCGAGGAGGAGATCGGCGAGATCGTCAACCGCCGTCTCAAAGAGGTCGGCCTGACCGAGGCGACCTACAAGATGCCGAACGAGCTCTCGGGTGGAATGCGCAAGCGCGCGGGCTTCGCCAGGGCCCTGGTTCTGGAACCGGCGATCGTGATGTTCGACGAGCCTGATTCGGGCCTCGATCCGGTTCGCACCGCGCTTCTTTGCGAGCTGATCCGCGAGGTCCACGCCGAGAACGGCGGCTGCTACCTGACGATCAGCCATGACCTCAACACGGCGCGGCGGATCGCCGACTTCCTCGCCGTCCTCTGGAACGGCAAAATCGTCGAGTCGGGGCCCAAAGACGAGCTCTTTGACTCCGAAAACGCCTTCGTGTCACAGTTTTTGGCCGCGGACGTGACCGGCCCGCTTTCGATGGATTGAGGGCGGTCGCCGCCTGGGCGGCGGGACACGCCAGGGCGGTCCTGGTCGCCTCGGCGCTGCTCGCCGCCGCCGCCGCGCTAGCCGCTTCGCAGATCCCGACCGACGCCGGGGTCGACACGCTTGTCGACTCAGACACCGCCAGCTACCGGGCGACCCAGGAGGTGCGCCAGGTCTTCGGCGAAGAACCGGTCGTCGTGCTCGCCGAGGGAAATCTGCGGCGACTGCTGTTGACCGCCGACCTTGGACGTCTGCTGCGCCTCGAGAGCTGCCTGGGTGCGAATCCGCCGCCCGGAGCCCATCCTCTGCCCGGACCCTGCGCCGAGCTCGCGCAGATGAAGCCGGTCGCGTTCCTCGCCGGGCCGGCGACCTTCCTCAACGAGGCGGTGATTCAGATCGACGAACAGCTACGGCGGCTGGCGGCCAGGCTGCCTCCCCAGCAGCTGCAGCGGCTCGCCGTCCGGGTGGCATCCGAATACGGGATCCACAGCCTTCCCGGTCTCGGCAACGCCGAATTCACCGAAGCGGTGGTCTTCTCCAATCGGCCCGCGGGGACACCCAAGCCAAGGCTCGCCTACCTGTTCCCCAACACCCACGCCGCCCAGATCGTCCTGCGGCTGCGGCCGGATCTAAGCGAAGCCGAACGTCGCCGCGCCCTCGCGCTGATCCGCGAAGCGGTTCATGAAACGACGCCGCGAGCGGCCTGTGGACCCAAGGGCAGCCCGGCGCCATGCTTTGAGCTGCGGGGCGGACGCTATGTCGTTTCCGGGGTGCCGGTCGTCATCGACGGCCTGGCGCAGGCGTTGAAGGACGCGCTGCTCGTGTTGTTGGCCGTCGCGGTGGCGGTGATGGCGCTCGCTCTGTTGCTCGTCTTCCGCTCCCGGGTGCGGCTGCTGCCGCTGCTCCTGGCGTTGGTCGCGGCGGCCCTCACCTTTGGCCTCTTCTGGCTCCTCGGTGGATCCCTGACGATGGCCTCGATCGCGGTGCTGCCGATCCTCATCGGCCTGGCGGTCGACTACGCGATCCAGTTTCAGGCGCGCTATGACGAGGCGGAGGCCGCCGGCCTGCGCGGCCCTCCGGCTGCGATCTCGGCGGTCGCGCGCGGGGGGCCCGCGATCGCGACAGCCTGTCTTGCGACCGCGGTTGGTTTCCTCGCTCTGGTGCTCTCCCCGGTCCCGATGGTCAGGGGCTTTGGGCTCCTGCTGGTCATCGGCGTCGGGATCGCCTTTGTCCTGACACTCACGACGGGCTTTGCCGCGCTGGCCCTGCGGCCCGGGGCAGATCGCCAGCCGCCCGAGAAGCCGGCCGGCCCGCCCCAGCGCCTCCTATCCCTGGCCCTCAACCACCCGCGGCGGGTGCTCCTCGTCGGCCTCGCCCTGGCCGTCCTTGGCTGGGGCGCCGGCACCCAGATCTCGACCCAGTCGGACATCAGCAAGCTGGCGCCGCAGAGCATCGAAGCGGTGCATGAACTCAACCGGCTGCAGAACGCGACGGGCGTCTCGGGCGAGCTCGATGTCAAGGTCGAAGCCCCGGACCTCACCGACCCCGCAACCCTGGAATGGATGGCACGCTTCAAGCGTCGGGTCCTGCGCGAGAACGGCTTCACGGGCGTCCGTCCCAGCTGTCTGCGGGCCGAAGTCTGCCCGGGTCCGGCGCTCTCAGACTTCGTCATCGGCAGCGGTCCGCTGCGCCGCGCCCAGGTTCGTTTCGCGCTCCGGCAGCTGCCGGAATATGACCTGCGCCAGGTGGCTCCGGTTGACCCCGCAACCGGGCTTCCGGGCCACGTGGCGCTGCTCAGCTTCGGGATTCGTGCCCAGTCGCTGGACAGCCAGCAGGCGCTGATCGAGCGGGTGCGCGAAGCGATCGGCGATCCCGGCACATCGGCTGGTCCGCCGCCAGGTGTCCGTGTCAGCCTTGCCGGCCTGCCCGTGATCGCCGCGGCCGCCGCCGCGGACCTCTCGACGAGCCGCTACTGGCTGACCCTCGCCGGGCTGCTCGGGATCGCCCTGCTGCTGCTCGTCGTCTACCGGTCCGTGGCCCGGGCCCTGGTGCCGCTGGCGCCGGTCATTCTCGCCGGCGGCTGGTCGGCGCTGGTCCTCTGGGCGACCGGCATTTCCCTCAACCCGATGTCGGCTGCGCTGGGGGCTCTGACGATCGCGATCGCCACCGAGTTCAGCGTGATCCTCTCGGCTCGCTTCCACGAGGAGCGGGCTGGCGGTCGCGATCTGGCCGATGCACTGCGGGCGGCCTACGCGCGGACCGGTGCCGCGGTGCTTGCCTCGGGAGTCACGGCGACGGCCGGCTTTGCGGTGCTGATCGCCAGCGACGTGAGAATGCTGCGGGACTTCGGCCTGGTCACGGTGATCGACCTCGTGGTCGCCCTGCTCGGGGTCATGGTTGCGCTGCCGGCGGCGCTGATGATCTGGGGGCGACGATGAGGGACCGCTACTCGATCGCGGTCGGTCTGATCTTCCTCGCGGTGATCGTGATCGCCGTCCTCCACCGCGGCGGCGAGGGGGGCGGCACCCTTGGCCTCGACTTTCAGCCGCACCGCTGGCCCCTGCCGGAGTTCGCGGTACCGCTCGCGACCAGCTCGCTCGAAGGCGATGCCAACGTCGCCCAGGACGACTGCGGTTCCTCGCAACTGCCCTGCCCCGAACCCCGCACGCCCGCCTGCCGGGTCGACGAACCGGGGGCATTCAGGGTCTGCGACATGTTCACCCGGCCGTCCTTGATCTCCTTCTGGTTCACCAAGGGAAGCGGCTGCGTCGAACAGCAGGACGTGGTCAGCCGGGTCTACCGGCGCTACGGTGCACGCGTGGCTTTCCTCTCGCTGGACGTCCACGATGACCCCGACACGGTGCGCGACCTGGTCCGCGAACGCGACTGGCGGATGCCGGTCGGCTATGACCGCGACGGCGCGGTCGCCGCCCTTTACCGGATAGGCGGCTGTCCAACCTTCGCCTACGCCTACCCGGGGGGAACCCTCTGGCGAGCCACGATCGGCGACCTGACGGCCGCCCAGCTCTCGGCTCACCTCGACGGGCTCTTGCGGGCGACCCGCGGGGCCGAGGACCGGGGCGGGGGCTGAGGTGGCCGAGCGCTCGGGGCTCGCCGGCGGCGAGCCGGACTGGGTCCCAAGTCCCGTATCGGGCTGGGTCGCCTCCCACGTCGCGGCCGAGTTCGCGGGGCTGGGAATCGCCTCGGTTCTCATCGACGGGCGGCCGGGGAATAGCCCTGAGGCGGTCAAGCGCCGGCTCCGGGAGCTCTCCGACCGTTTTTACGGCGCCCACGCGATCCACCTCCGCGAACGACCGATTCCCTGGGCCTACCGCGTCTTTTTTCGGCAGATCGGGCTCGATCCCGACCGGACGCGGACGCCGGTCGAGCAGCTGGCCCTCGAGCGGCTCAAGGACGGCGCCTTCCGCAGCAAAGGGCTTCCCCAGGACGCCCTGACGATCGCGACCGTGGAGACCGGCGTCGCCCTGCGGGCATTCGACGGCGAGCAGGTTGGCCGTCTGTGCATTCGGGACGCCGGCCCGGGCGAGTCGCTGCCCGACCGGCCCGCCGAGCTGTCGCAGGGCACCCTGGTGATCGCGGACGAGCGCGGTCCGGTCGGCCTGCTCTTCGGGGAGCCGACGGACTGGAGTGGAATCGAGCAACTCTCCCGCCGGCTGACGATCGCCGCCGTCCAGGTCAGCGGCGTCCCGCGGATTGCCGTCGAGGAGGCGCTGTGGATAGCCGCATCGGTGCTCGAGGGGTCCTGAGGGCGGCCGCGACCTTAACCGCGGCATCGCTTTGGCGCAGCGCCGTTGATCTACACTCGGGGCGGGTCATGTCCGATCTGCTCGTCAGAGACGCACCCGTCTCGCTCAACCAGGAGCGCGACGAGCGACTTGCGCGCGCCGAGCTGCGTCGCCAGATCGGCCGGCTCGAGCACCGCCTTTCAAGGCTCGTCGTTGCGGCCTTTCCACGACTTGAGATTGATGCGCGCGTCGCGGCGGTCTCGGCGACGCCGCGCGCCCTGGGTCTCGGGGAGCTGGAGCGGGTGCGCGATGAACTTGCCGAGCGGATCGGTCAGGCAGAGCTCTCGCTGAAGCGACGAACCGAGCTGGAGACCAGCAACCGGAGGTTGCTCGAGCAGATGCTCGCCGACCCGGCCAAGCACAAGGGGTTGCGGATCAGCCGTGCCGACGTCGGGGAGCCGGGCTGCGGCGGCTGGCTCTCACAGCCCCGCCTCGGCATGCTCGGCATGTTGATGGGCTGGTGGCGGGTCAAGGTCTCCTCCGGCTGCCCCTTATGAAGGCGACACCCGGCGACGAGCTGCCCCCGGCGCCCTGGGGATCGTTTCCGCTTGCCGAGCTGACCATCCTGGCGGGAATCGTGATGCTCGGGATCGGGATCTTTGGCAGCGCCCCGACCGCGCTGGCGATCGGCGTGGTGCTCGCCGGACTGGGGGGGATGGAGGTGGCGATTCGTGAGCATCTGGCCGGCTATCGCTCCCACACGACCCTGCTCGCCGGGGCGGCGTTTGTGCTCGTGGTCGCGGTGCTCTTCTACGTCGCCGGACAGCTGCTGGCGGTCGCGCTGGCGGTTGGGGCCCTCGTCTTCATCCTCAGCTTCCTCGGCCTCAGACGCGCCTTCCAGCGGGCCTCGGGTGGGCTCTCCTTCAGGATCGGCCGCCGCTGAGAGCTCACACGAGCAGCGCCGAGGGCTCGGCGTCCCCCTTGTTGGAGAGCGCCGCGGCCAGCATCGCCCGCTGTCGCTCGGTCAGCGTGCCGAGCCGCTTGTTCTCGTTCAGCGAGACGCCGAGCAAAAACTTGCGAGCCCGGGTTCGTCCCCAGCGCCGCTGGCTGACGAGCAGCTCTGCCAGGGTCATGCTCTCGGTCTCCCAGGGACAGTCCCGAACGACCGTCGAGGCATCGATCTCGCCGCGCGCGATCGATCGCTTCAGCTCGGCGCGGGCGAGCCGCACCCGGTTGGCGCGAGCCAGCGCCTGCATGTGCTGCGGGCCGTCCTCGGCCGCCATGAATACGTTCGTCGTTGCAGGGGCGATTGAAGCAGCGTCCACTGGGACTCCTCCCTCGGGGGTCGTTAACTGGTCGGTGTATCGGTCCCGGTCGCGCCTCCAAGACTCGGGGCGACTCGGGTTGGTCGAGTTTTCCGCCGAGTGCTTCCCTGCCCCGGGTCGCATCGGCGAGATGGGCAACGTATTCGTCGCCCCCTCGGGCGTCAACCCGGTGTGACCTACCGAGTGCTGGGTCCTTCGCTAAGAGCAACATTTTCTCCGCCGCCGGGATATGTCCGGATTTGGACAAGCCCGAAACTACCCCGACCGGGGTAGGTAACTGCTCGGCCGAGCCTCGGTTCAATCCTGCTCTTTGGGTGCCAGCCGCGAAGCCTCGGCGGCCCTTGCCCGCCTGCCCGGAGGTTGGTCGGCGAGTTGCTTGGCCGCTGAGAGCGGGGTCTAGGCCGAGGCTCGGGGGAGGTCGGGGAACTCTTCGACCGTCCTGGCGATCGTCCCCAGGGCGCCGTCGAGGTGCTCGCGCGCGTGGGTCGCCATCAGGCTGGTCCGCAGCAGCGCCCCGCCCGGGGGGACCGCTGGATGGATCGCGACGTTGGTGTAGACGCCGGCGTCAAACAGCGCCTTCCAGAGGAGCACCGCCTGCCAATCATCGCCGACCATCACCGGGACAACCGGTGTCGTGGCCACGGTCCCGTCCGGCAGGGTTCCGGGCTCGACCACCATCAGGCCCAGCGCCCTGAGGCCCTCGCGCAGGTACTCGGCATTCTCGAGCAGCGCTGCGAACAGCTGCGGTCCCTCGCTGCGGACCACCCGCAGCGCGGCGAGGGCGGCGCCGACCGCGGCCGGGACCGCGGAGGCGCTGAAGATGAAGGAGCGTGAGGCGATTCGCAGATACTCGATCACCTCGGCAGGGCCCGCGACGAAGCCCCCGCAGGAGGCGAGGCTCTTGGAGAAGGTGCCCATCCTCAGGTCGACATCCTCCTCGAGCCCGAAGAGCTCGCAGACCCCCGCCCCGCGGGCGCCGAGCACGCCGGCACCGTGGGCCTCGTCGACCATCAGCCGGGCGCCGTAGGACCCGCAGAGCTCGACTATCCGGGGCAGGTCGCAGACGTCCCCCTCCATCGAGAAGACGCCGTCGACGACGACCAGAATGCCGCCTCCGTCCGCCACGGCTCGCTCGAGCATCTTCTCCAACTTGTCCATGCGGTTGTGGCGGAAGGGCCGAAGCTTGGCACCCGAGAGGCGGCAGCCGTCGAGGATCGAGGCGTGGTCACCCGAGTCGCAGATCACCGTGTCGCCTGCCTCGAGCAGCGTCCCGATACAGCCAAGATTGGACTGGTAGCCGGTGCTGTAGACGATCGCCTCCTCGGTGCCCATCCACTCGGCGAGCTCCCGCTCGAGCTCGATGTGCAGCGGCGTCGTTCCGTTCAGAAGGCGCGAGCCGGTGACGCCGGTCCCGTAGGTCTCGAGGGCGTCGCGGGCGCCCTGCTTGACGCGCTCATCGCCGGTCAGGCCCAGGTAGTTGTTGGAGCCGAGCATGATCGTTTCCCGTCCCTCCATCTCCACGACCGGGCCGGCCTGCGAGGTGAGCAGGCGGAAGTAGGGGAGAAGGTCGTGCTGCTTGGCCGCTTCCAACTGCTCGAGGCGATCGTGGCTGCGGACCTTCTCAAATACGTCGACCGGGGACCTGGTGGTGTCGTTCATGCTCGAGAGTGTAGGTTCAGCCCCGCATGGGCAGCGTGACGATCCGAACCGCCCGCGGGCCGGTGGCCCTGAAGCGGTTCATCGACCTTCCCTTTCGTCTGCACGCCGGGACCCCCTGGATCCCGCCGCTGCGCCTCGAGCGCTGGATCTTCCTCAATCGCCGGCTGAACGCCTACTTCTCGCATGGCGAAGCCGAGTATTTCCTCGCCTGGCGCGATGGGCGTGTCGTCGGCCGCGCGACGGCCCAGGTCGACCATGCGTTCAACGACTTTCACAAGAGCAAATGGGGGATGTTTGGATTTCTCGAGCTGGAGGAGGACGCAGAGGTTCTGGGTGCGCTGCTCGATGCGGCCGCCCGCTGGCTGCGCGAGCGTGGCTGCGACCGGATGGTCGGGCCGATGGACTTCTCGATGAACGACGAGAGCGGAATCCTCATCGAGGGGTTCGAGCTGGAGCCGCTGGTCCGCCAGCCCTGGCACCCGCCCTACTACCAACGGCTCTGTGAGGAGGCAGGACTGGAGAAGGCGATGGACCTCTACTCCTGGTTCCTGGAGATCGAGAATCGCGGCACGACGATGCTGCCGGTTCTCGAAGAACTGGACCGCAGGGCGCGCGAGGAGCACGGGGTGAGGATCCGCAAGATGTCCCGACGGCACCTGCGAGCCGAGTTGGACGCCTTTGCCGAGATCTACAACGCCGCCTGGGCTGCGAACTGGGGCTTCGTGCCCTACGGCAAGGAGGATCTGGACGCCTATGCCCTGGACCTGCAGCTCGTCTACACGCGCGAATGGTTCATGGTCGCCGAAAAGGACGGCGAAACGATCGCCACCGCGATCACCCCGATCGATATGAACCAGGTCCTGAAGAAGATGGGGGGCCGGATCCTGCCGAGCGGCTGGTGGCATTTCCTCAACAAAAACAGGGTCTGTGACCGGGTCCGGATCGGGTTTCTCGGAGTCAGGCCCGAGCACCAGCACACCGGAGTCGCGGCGGCGCTCTACATCGCTCACTTTGACGCCGCCGCCCGTACTCGGCAAAAACGCGGCGAGGCAGGCTGGATCCTCGAGACCAACACGGCGATGAACCGCGGCCTGGAGGCGATGGGCGGCAAGATCGTCAAGCGCTACCGGGTCTACGAGCGCTCCCTCTAGGGCGGGCGAAAGGCGCACGTTCCGGCGTTTGCGGGACCTCCGCGCCGTGGCGACGCGTGCCCTCGCTAGAGTCGACGCGTGGCCAAATTCGACCTGGATGCGGAGGTCGTCTCCGAAGAGGACGCCGCCGGGGGCGGACGGGGAGGGACGGTGCGGACGCTTGCGCCCTACCGTGAGCCGGCGCTGCCGGCGCTGCGTTCTGAGGTGAGGACGGCGGCAATCGCGGCCGCCGGCGGGGCGCTGGCGGGCGTCGTCACGGTCGCCGCGGTGCGCGCGGTGGGCGCCGTCGGCACGCGAAGCCGCCCGGGTCGGCGTTTGGGCCGTCGCAACGAGCGCCCCCTGAACGTGCTTGCCAGCCGCTCCTTCCTTGTCGACGTTCACCTCCTCGGTCGCTGAGCGCCGGCACGACCCCCGACCCCTCGAGGTCGAGGTTGTGCCGCCCTCTCCATTCCTGCTGCCGCGCTTTGGGGGGGAGGACCGTGTGATGCGAATTTGCGGCGGTGTCGTCGCCAGGTTGCTGCGCGTGCAGGGTGCTCCGGTGCTCGTGCGCGCCTGGCAGCCCGACGCTCGACGCGTCATCTTGCGGGCCGAGCCGCTTGCGGTAGACACCGTATCGGTGCCCTCACCCGGAAGCGCGCTGAGGCTCCCGGCCGGCCCCGGGCTGCTCGCCGTGGCGATTGAGCGGATGCGCTTCGCGCTCGGGGTCGACGACGATCTGGATCAGTTCTATCGCCGCTTCGGCTCTGACCGGCTCCTGGGGCCGCTGATCCGACGCCGGCCCCAGCTGCGGCCCCAGCGGCGGCCGTGGGCTTGGGAGGCTCTTGCCTGGGCCGTCGCCAAGCAGCTGATCGAGACCGGCCGCGCGGCATACGTTCAGCGGCGCATCGTCGGCCGCTGGGGCATGCGGGCGGATACCGCGGGTGGTCTGGGTCTCAGGGACGTGCCGCCGGCCGAGCTGATCGCAGGCCGCGCACCGGCGGAACTGGAGGCGCTTGGGCTCTCGGCGTCGCGTTCGGTCGCGCTCATCGCGGCGGCCCGCCAGATCGCCGCCGGGCGCGTGAGCCCCGAGGACCCCGGTGCCGACCCGCGGCTGCGCGCGATTCCCGGAATCGGACCCTGGACGCTTCAGTGCCTGGGTCTATTCGGTCGCGGCGAACCCGACTCGCTGCCGGCCGGGGACCTTATGTACCTGAAGCTGGTTGGCCGCCTGGCGCGTCTCGGGCGCCGCGCCAGCGTCGGGGAGGTGGAGGAGTTCTTTGCCCCCTACCGCCCCTACCGGGGGTTGGCGGCGATCTGGATGCACAGCCTTTAGCAGTCTCGCCGATCCGTCGATAAGACCCGTAATGTCGCGTCCATCGGGAGAGAAACGCTGGCCCGAAGAGCAGGTCACCGAGTTCATCGACCAGATCGCCTCCGCCGGCGAGGATTACCGACGCTTGGTCGAGCGCCTGCCGGCGATCATCTACTCGGCTGAGATGGGCGAGGTCGGGCGCTGGCGCTACGTCAGCCCGCAGGTCGAGGAGATCCTCGGCTACCGCCCTGAGGAGTGGACGGCCGATCCAGGCCTCTGGGCGCGGCTGCTGCACCCCGAGGATCGCGAGCGAGCTCTCGAGCAGGACGTGAGGGGAAGGCTTGGCGATCGCAACCCGCCGCCAGTCGATTACCGGATGCGGTCCCGCAGCGGCGAGACAGTATGGATCCTCGACGAGGCCGTGCTCGAGCCGGACGACGCCGGTGTGCCCGTCTGGCACGGGGTGCTCTACGACATCACCGACCGCAAAATTGCCGAGCAGGAGCTGAAGCGGGCCGCCGCGCAGCAGGCGACCGTCGCGCGCCTGGGAGAGCGCGCCTTGCGCGACGGCGACCCGGAGACGCTGATGAACGAGGCGGTCTCCCTGCTGACCGCGACCGAAGGGGTCGAGAGCGCCTGCATCTGGCAGCTCGACCGCGACGGCCGCCGCCTGGTCCTGCGAGCCGGCCTCGAGGGCAGCCTCATCGGCACCGGCCAGCGGGCCTCGGCCGCGCGCGACTCCCACATCGGCGCCGCCGTGGATTCCGGCCTGCACGTGATCGTCGACGACTGGTCCAGCGAGCGACGCTACTCGATGCCCCCGGCGCTGCGGGTGCTCGGTGTGCGCAGCAGCCTGGCGGTCGTCATCCACGGCAAGAAGGAGCCATTCGGGGTGCTGGAGATCCACTCGACGATGGCGACCAGGTTCACCCCCCAGGACGTCCACTTCGTGCAGGCCTCGGCCAACGTGCTGAGCGATGCGATCGAGCGCCATGGGGCCGACCAGGCGCTTCGCCACCGGGTGCTGCACGACTCGCTGACCGGCCTGCCCAACCGGCCGCGCTTCATCGACTCGCTCTCCCAGGCCCTGGACCGGGCCGCCGCCTCGGCCAGCCCCGTCGGCATCATCTTCCTCGATCTCGATCACTTCAAGCTGATCAACGACAGCTTCGGCCACCATGCGGGGGATGAGCTGTTGCGGGTCGTCGCGCCCCGGCTCCGCGCACAGCTGCGGCCGGGGGACGTCGTCGCCCGCTTCGGCGGTGATGAGTTCGGCGTCCTCGTCGACCGGCTGACGGACGAGGAGGAGGCCGTGGCGATCGCCGATCGAGTCCTGGCGGCCTTCTCGGAGCCGTTCCTGGTTGACGGCGTCGAGCACTTCATCAGCGCCAGTCTCGGGATCGCCGTGGCGCGCCCGTCGGCTCACCAGCCGGCCGACCCCGACCTGCTGATCCGCGACGCCGACGCCGCGATGTACCGGGCCAAGGAACTTGGCCGCGGGCGAATCGAGCTCTTCGACGCCGAGATGCGAGCCCGTGCCCTGCGTCGCCTCGAGGTTGAGCGCGAGCTTCGGCAGGGGATCGGACGTGATGAGCTGACCCTCGTCTACCAGCCCGTCATCTGCCTGGCAAATGGGGAGATCACCGGCCTCGAGGCGCTGGTTCGCTGGGAGCACCCGATTCGCGGCCGCCTTGATCCACCGGACTTCGTTCCCGTCGCCGAGGAGAGCGGCCTGATCGAGCCGCTCGGGCGCTGGGTGCTGGAGAGCGCCTGTCGGCAGATCCTCGGCTGGCACGAGCAGCGACCCGATGACCGACCCCTCGACCTCGCCGTCAACATCTCCGCGCGTCAGGTGGCACGCCGTGACCTTGCCGCGTCGGTCGCCGAGGTCCTGCGCCGCAGTTGCCTCGAGCCGACCCACCTGCGGCTGGAGATCACCGAGGGCGCCCTGGTCGACGAGTCCGCCGGTGCCCAGGGGAGTCTCGAAGCGCTCAGTGAGCTCGGCGTGCAGCTCGTCCTCGACGACTTCGGCACGGGCTACTCCTCGCTCGCCTACCTCAACCGGTTCCCCCTCGACGCGCTCAAGATCGATCGCTCCTTCGTCGACGCTCTGGGGGTCGAGCAGGAGCGGACGGCGATCATCGAGGCGATCATCGGCATGGCCAGGGCGCTTTCGCTGGACGTAATCGCCGAGGGCGTCCAGAACGAGGCGCAGGTCTCAGAGCTGCAGCGCCTCGGTTGCGATTACGCACAGGGCCACATCTTCTCGCCGCCGCTGGGGGCGGATGAGGTCTCCCGGCTGCTCGCCGATGGATTGCCGCGCTATTCGGAGATCTTGCCCGGCAGGTAGGAGTCGTCGAGGACTTCGGCGGCTGCCGGCAGCGAGGAGATCAGCCCGTTGTCGCGCATCCAGGTGATGAAACGGGTCCACTGCGTGGCGTCCATCGAGCCGTCGCGGGATAGCAGCGGCAGGGTCGCGCTCAGCTCCGCTTCCGTGAGTTTCGGTTCCAGCGAGGGGTTGGCTTCGTGGAGCAAAGCGGCGGCGGCGCGCGGGTTTTCGATCGCCGCTCTTGTGCCCCGCGATACCGCGGCGAGGAAGAGACGGATCGGCTGCGGGTCTTCTTCGAGGCGTTCACGCTGAGCGACGAAAACGAGCTCGTCATAGGTCGGCACCCCGAGCCGGTTGACCGGCGTAACCACCGGGTTCTCACCGCGCAGTCGCAGGTCGACGCCCTCGACGTTCCTGAAGCCGCCGAGCATTGCCTGGGCTTTTCCACTGGCGATTGCCGGCAGTAATCCGAAGCCCACGTTGACGGCGGTGACATCGGCCGGGGTCAGGTGGGCGCGGGCCAGGATTGTCTTCAGATAGGCGTTCTGATAGGGAATCCCGGCGGTTGCGATCGTCTTGCCGCGCAGGCCGGCGATCCCTTTGATACCCGACTTCCTCAACCAGATCATCGACGTCAACGGGTGGTCGATCATCGCGCCGACGGCGACGACGTTGAGGCCCTGATCGTGGGCGAGGATCACCTCCGGCTCGTAGGAGATCGCCAGGTCGGTGCGTCCGGCGGCGACCTCCTTGATCGGAGTCGAGGGGTCGGCGGGGGTTTCGATCGAGACGTCGAGCCCGGCTTCCTTGAAGTAGCCGAGCTTCTGGGCCATGTAGATCCCGGCGTGATCGGGGTTCGGGTAGAAGTCGAGCGTCAGCTTGAACGGCGTCGCTGTGCCGCCGTTGAGGTCCTCGCTCTTCTCGCCGCAGGCGGCGAGGCCGAGCGCCAGTGAGAGGAGGGCGAGTGCCGCCAGGGGGGCGATCCGGGGTGACTTCATTCCCGGTGTTCTATCGCCATGTCACGATGCGCCGCTCCGCGAGGGCCAGCAGCCCGAAGAGCGCCAGCGCGATCGCGACGAGAATCGTTGTCGCGGCGAACATCCGCGCGGTCTGGAAGTTGGCGCTGTCTTCGCGGATCAGGACGCCGAGGCCCGACTGGGCTCCCACCCACTCGCCGAACAGGGCCCCGATCGGTGCGAACGCCGCCGCGATCCTGGCGCCGCTGAAGGTCTCGGGGAGTGCCGTCGGTGCTTCCACTCGCCAGAGCACCTGAAGGCGGCTGGCATCGAGACTGCGCATCATCTTCACCGCCTCGGGGTCCACCGAACGCAGCCCGTCGGTGGCGGCGACGGTGATCGGGAAGAAGCAGACCAGCGCGACGACGAACAGCTTGGGTCCGATCCCGAAGCCAAACCAGACGAGAAGGACCGGCCCGAGGACGAGGATCGGCACCGCCTGAGAGGCGACCAGCAACGGGTAGAACGCCAATCTCAGCGTCGTCGAGAGCCGCAGCGGGATGGCGAACGCGAGGCCGGCGGCGAGGCCGATCAAGAAACCGAAGAGGATCTCCTTGGCGGTCACCCAACCTTCTTCGGCGAGCAGCACCCGGTTCTCCCAGAGCGAGGAGGCGATTTCCGCGGGGGAGGGAACGAGGAACGGTTCGACGCCGAGGGCGCTTGCGAGCGCACCGCTGCTGGCGGCCAGCTGCCAGAGGCCGATCAGCGCCGCCAGCGCCGCGATCGGGAGGGCCCAGCGTCTCAACGGCGCACCTCCGCGAGGGCGCCGCTCGCCCCGCGGTGAAGGGCCGCCAGCGCCCGTTCGCGGACGGCCACGAAGCTGGGGTCGGTGACGGCGGCGTCGCGGTCTGTCCCTCGCCGCGTCTCGGCGTCCAGCTCGGCGACCAGTCTCGCCGGCCGGGCTGAGAGCACGATGACCCGGTCGCAGAGGTAAAGCGCCTCCTCGACGTCGTGGGTGACGAGGAGGATCGTGCGCGGGTTCGCGGCCAGGGTTCCTGCGAGCCATTGCTGCATCTCGGCGCGGGTGATCGCGTCCAGCGAGGCAAATGGCTCGTCGAGGAGCAGCACCGGCTTGCCGCAGACGAGTGTTCGCAGGAAGGCGACCCGCTGCCGCATCCCTCCCGAGAGCTCGGCCGGCCTGGCGCGCTCGAACCCGGCCAGGCCGAGCCGCTCGAAGTGCGCGGCGGCGATTCGGCGCGCCTCGCGCCTGCGCAGACCGCCGTTGCGCAATCCGAGCGCGGCGTTGTCGAGCGCCGAGAGCCAGGGGAAGAGCATGTCGCGCTGCGGCATGAACGCGCAGCTGCCGAGCCGCTCGCCGGGCAGCCTCGCGCCGCCGACCTCGATCCCACCAGCTTTGGGCTCGCCCAACCCGCAGATCAGCTCCAGCAGCGTCGACTTGCCACAACCCGACGGTCCGACGACGCCCAGCACCTCGCCCTCACCGATCTCCAGGTCAAGGCCCGCGATCGTCTCCAGCTCGCCGTAGTGATGGCGCAGCCCTCGCACGGAGAGGAATCGCACGGTCGTCGCAGCCACACTTGGTATCCTGGCGCACTCTGCGCTCCTGACCAAGGCGGTCAGGAAAGTCGATAAGGCGCAGGAACGAGATCATGGACCCGGCAATCGTCCTCTTCGGATTCGGTATCGGCGTGCTCGTCGGCATGACCGGGATGGGCGGCGGATCGCTGATGACGCCGCTGCTGATCCTGATCTTCAACACCTCGCCGACGACCGCGATCGGCACCGACATCTTCTACTCGGCGATCACCAAGTGCGTCGGGGGCTGGCGCCACCTGAGGATGAAGACGGTGAACGTGGAGCTCGTCCGCTGGCTCGCATACGGCAGCGTCCCGGCCGCGGTCACCGGGGTCGCGCTGGTCTCCGTTCTCGAGCGGCACGTCAGCGAAGATCGCCTCAACTCGCTGGTCTACGCGGTCCTCGGCGGCACCCTGCTGATGGTCGGGATCATCACCCTGGCGCGGGCGCTGATTCTGCGCGACCTGGTCGAGGAGCGGGACCGATTCGACGTCGAGCGGCGCCACAGGGTCGCCGCGGTTCTGATCGGTGCGACGACGGGCTTTGTGATCGGCATTACCTCGGCCGGCTCGGGCACCGTGATCGCAATCCTGCTGATCGCGATCTACCGGCTCTCGCCCAAGAACGTGGTCGGCACCGATGTGGTCCACGCGGCGATCCTCCTCTCGGCCGCTGCTGTCGCCCACTGGGTCGGCGGCAACATCGACTTTGGCCTGGCCGGAAACATCCTCATCGGCTCGCTCCCCGGCGTCGTGATCGGCGCCGCCCTCTCGGGCAGGGCCCCCCAGGGCTTCCTGCGCACGGCGCTCGGCATCGTCCTGATCGCCTCCGGCTACTTCACCCTGAAGAAAGGCGACCCCACCGTGTGGCCAATCGCGGCCGCCGTCGCGGCCGTCGGCCTGGGCGGGGTTCTGGCGGCCCCCCGCTGGCTGCACCGCCGTCGCGAGCGCGAGCGCGAGCGGCACGCGGGCGACCAGACCTCGCGGCCCGCCGCGGATGCTGCCGCCTGACTGATTTACTTGCCGAAGTGCGCGTCTCCGCAAAAGCCGACTACGCGGTTCGCGCCGCGGCCGAGCTCGCCGCGGCCGGTGAGGGCCCGGTCAAGGGCGAGAAGCTCGCCGAGGCCCAGCAGATCCCCCTTCAGTTCCTCGAGCACATCCTGCTCGAGCTCAAGCACAGCGGCATAGTCCGCGCCCGGCGCGGCGCCAAGGGCGGCTACTGGCTGGCGCGCCCCGCCGAGCAGGTGACGATCGCCGATCTGGTGCGGGCGGTGGAGGGGCCGATCGCCGATGTCCAGTCGACCCCACCGGAGGCGATCGAGTACCGGGGCAACGCCGCGCACCTGCGCGAGGTCTGGGTCGCGGTCCGCGCCAGCCTGCGCTCGGTGCTGGAGGAGGTCACCCTCGCAGACCTGGTCTCCGGCGAGCTGCCCCCCGTCGTCGAGGAGCTCATCTCGCAGCCCGAGGCCTGGCACGCCAGCACCTCGACCAGGGAACACCCGATCAGCTCCTGAGCGATGGCGAGGGCCCGGCGATCAGCGGCCGCAGGTGGATTGCTGGCCGCGGCGCTGCTCGCTCTCGGCCTTTCGCCCACCGCCTTCGGCGCGGGCGAAGGCGCTGCTGGGTCCGGCCGCCAGGCGGCGGCCGGCGACGCGGAAGCAAGGCTCGCGAGCCTGGACCTGCCGCCGGGGACCGAATCGGTCTCGGCAAAGCCCCCCGGGGCGGACCCCGAACTAAACGGTCCGCCGCTGGAACCGGCGACGCCGAACCTGGTCGACCGCGGCGCCTGGTGGGTGGTTCCCGGCGTGCCGGCAGAGGTACTCGCCTGGTTTCGAGCCCACCCGCCCGCGGGCGCCGCGCTAAACGGTGGCGGGTCGGGGGCCAACGCGAGGACCGGGACCGAATTTCAGTACCTCCAGATCGCCTGGCCGCCGCTGCCCAACGTCGACCAGCGCCTCGTCCTGGTTTCCGTCACATCCCTTGCCGATGCAAACACGGCGCTGCGCGTCGACTCTCAGGCGGTTTGGGTCATACCCCATCCGGCCTCGGAGCGGATCCCAGCGGCGGCCCGGCTGCTCGAAGTCGAGTGGCAGGGGCCGCGGGGCCATGTCCTCATAAGGAGAACCTCCAATCCCCGCTTCATCCGGTCGCTCGTCGCGCTGCTCGACAGCCTGCCGGTCGTCCAGCCGGGCGTGGTGTACGCCTGCCCCGCGATGCCGGCGAACCCGCCGACGGTCACCCTCCGCTTCCGCGCCCGCCGCGGCGGGCCGCTGCTGGCCGAAGCCACCCAGGCGTTGCCCCCCGGGATCTGCAGCGGGATGTCGCTGAGGATTGCCGGCAGACCCCAACCGGTCCTCGAGGGCGCCGGAGCGGTAATTCGGCGCCTGCGAGAGCTGCGCTAGCCGGGGCTACTCGCCGGCCGGAACGCCACCGGCGACGACGTTGACGAAGTTCTCCAGATGTCGGGTCGTCCAGCACTCGAAGGCGCCGTCACAGTAGCGCTCGTAGGCTGCCATCACAGAATCCCCGTAGTTCCAGTAGAGCTTCGGCTCTGGGTTCAGCCAGAAGAGCCGTCCGGCGCGTTCGGCCAGCTGACCGAAGACCTCCGCGTGGGGCTCGCGCCCGTTGGTGCGGGCGTCGCCGAGGACGATCACGGTCGATCGCGGGTCGAGGTCGTCGGAGATCTTGGCCAGCAGCTCGAGCCAGACGCGGCCGTAGTCGGTATAGCCGGAGACGTCGGCGACGCCGCCCTCACTCGAGATCCGCTCGGCGATCACGCGGAAGTCGCGCTCGTGCTCGAAGACCTCGGTCACCTCCGAGATCCTCTCGATGAAGACGAAGCTGCGCAGCTTGCGGAAGGAGTCGTGCAGCGCGTGCAGGACCGAGAGGAAAAAGACGCTGGCTGAGGTGACCGAGGTGGAGACGTCGCACAGGACGTAGATCTCGGGTCGGCGGGGGCGCTTGGGCCGATAGCGCAGGCGCAGCGGTACGCCGCCGGTCTCCAGCGAGGCGCGCATCGTGCGCCGCACGTCCACCGTTCGGCCCTTGCGGCGTCCGCGCTGCTCGTGTCCGAGTGTCGCCAGGCGCCGCTTCATCTGCGAGACGGCGCGGTGCACAGCGGCCAGGTCCTGTGTGGGGCTGCTCGGCAGAGCTCGGTCAAGGTCGGCCAGCGGGCGCGAGGGAGGGAGGGTTGAGGTGCGCTCGATCAGGTCGCGCTCCAGCTCTCGGCGCAGGTGGCGCTCGAAGGCATTCAGCTGCTCGCGGTCGATCGGCGCCAAGGCGGTGCCGTCCTCATCCTGCTGGGCGCCGGCCGAGAGCCCCAGGGTGCGTCGGATCCGCTGCACATCCACGCCCACGACGCCGGAGCCCTCGCCCTGGCGCCCGAAGGCGGCGATCGCGAGCCGCGCCAGGTCGCGCATCTCGCCGTCATCGCCCTCGATGATCGCCTGGCGCACCTGCTCGCGCAGCTCGTCGATATCGAGGCGCTCACCTCCGTCGTGACGCCGGCCCTCCTCGCCGATGCCGCGCTCGATCGCCTCGACCTCGGCGGCTCGGAAGAACCAGCGCTCGAAGAGCAGCTCGAACAGGCGCCGGTCATCCTGCGACTTGGCGATCGTCGCCGCCAGCGCCTCGCGGAAGTCGTCCTGGGAGGTCCAGGGCACGTGCTCGAGCGCCGCGAAGGCGTCGAGGATCTCCGATGTGCCGACCGCAATCCCTTCGTCGCGCAGCTCCTCGCAGAAGCCGAGCAGCTTGGCGGCCAGGCCGGGCGGCCCGGCCTCAGGCCTGGGGCCGTAGGGGGTCGGCAAGCTTCACGCCCACTCTCTCCGCAACCAGGTCGATGTCGGTGCGGTGCTTGACGATGATCGACATCGACTGGTTGAAGGTCTCCTGGTCGATGTCCTCGGCACCCATCAGCAACAGCGTCCGGGCCCAATCGATCGACTCGGCGATCGACGGGGGCTTCTTCAGGTCCAGGTCGCGGACCATGCGGATGACCTCGACGAGGCGCCGAGCCAGGGTTTCGGGAAGCTCCGGGGCGTGCAGGCGGACGATCTCAATCTCGCGCTCCAGCTCCGGGTAATCGAGCCAGAGGTAGAGGCAGCGACGCTTCAGCGCCTCGGTCAGCTCGCGCGAGTTATTTGAGGTGAGGACGACGATCGGCATCGTCCGGGCGCTGATCTGGCCCAGCTCGGGAATCGTGATCTGAAAATCGGAGAGCAGCTCGAGCAGCATCGCCTCGAACTCCTGATCGGTCTTGTCGATCTCATCGATCAGCAGCACCACCGGCTCGGGGCTGGCGATCGCCTGCATCAGCGGGCGCTCGAGCAAGAACTCCTCGGAGAAGATATCGCCGTGGACGTCCTCCCAGGCGTCCTCGCCACCCGCCTGGATCCGCAGAAGCTGCTTGCGGTAGTTCCACTCATAGAGGGCCTTGGCCTCGTCGAGACCCTCGTAGCACTGCAGGCGGATCAGCTCCCGCCCGGTGGCCCGCGCGAGAGCCTTGGCGAGCTCGGTCTTGCCGACGCCCGCCGGGCCCTCGACCAGGACCGGCTTGCCCAGCTCGCGGGCGAGGAAGGAGACCAGCGCCGCCGGCTCATCGGCGAGGTAGCCGACCTCCGCCAGCGCCTCTTTCGTCTCAGTCACCGAGCCCTCTGCCATCAACCGAAGGATAATCCCGGCCCGTGCCCGACCTCTGCATGCCGCTCGCGACCCTGCTCCCGCACAGCATCGGCCCCTACATCGCCGTGATGCTGAGCGGCTTTGTAATCGGAACGATCGGCTACATGTCGAGCGCCCGTTGGCTGGTCGCCGCCGGGGTCCTCCTGGTCTTCCTCGGCGCCTTCCTCTTCCCGCTCGCGCTCAACCTCAGCACGGAAACGCCGCCCCGGGTCCAGAGCACCCCCTCGCCCTGAATCCCCGTAACCCGTACCATCGGGCCTCCGTTTTCGATTCCAGGAGGAAATCTGCTTTGAGCCGAGTTCGAATCTTCATCGCCTTCCTCGCCTTGGCGGCTCTCGCCACGGTGCTCGCCGCCTGTGGCGGCGGGGGTGGAGGCAGCAGCGAAGACCCGCAGGCCGTCCTCAAGGGCGCGACCTTCGAAGGGATTGAAAGCGCCAACCTGGAAATGAAGCTCGGCGTCGACGTCAGCGGCGCCAAGAGCGGCAATCTTGAAGTCGAAGTATCCGGTCCCTTCCAAAGCAAGGGCCAGGGTCAGCTGCCCGAACTCGACATGACCGCCCACGTCAGCGGCAAGGTCGAAGGCAACGAAATCGACAAAGAAGCCGGTCTCGTCCTCGTCCCGAACCAGGCCTTCGTCAGCTATGAAGGCGAAGAGTACGAAGTCGACCCAACGACGTTCAGCTTCATCGAATCGGCGATCAACAAGGCCAACAGCAAGGGCGAAACCCCGACCGAAGCGAGCGCCGCCTGCCAGAAGGTGGCCTCCCAACTCAAGGTCAGCGACTTCGTCGAAAACCTCACCAACGAAGGCAGCGCTGATGTTGGCGGCACGGAAACGACGAAGGTCAGCGGCGACCTGAACGTCCCGGGGGCGATCGACCAGATCCTCAAGCTCGCCGAAAACCCGGCCTGCAGCTCCTCCCTGGAATCGGCCGGACCGCTGCCCCTCTCGCAGCTCGAAGGAGCGAAGACCGAAGTCGAAAAGGCGCTCAAGAACGCCCACGTGGTGGTTTACGTTGGCGAAGACAAGATCGTCCGTCGGGTGACGGCCGAACTCACCGTCGAACCCAAGGGCGCCGCCGAAAAGGTCGAAATCAACCTCGACCTGGCCTTCAACGGCGTCAACGAAGAACAGGAAATCGAAGTCCCGTCGGGCGGCAAGCCGCTCAGCAGCCTCTTCCAGAAGCTTGGGGTCAACCCGATCGAACTGTTGGAAGGGATTCAGAGCGGCCACGGACTCGGCCTCGAAGGCATGCTCAACGAAGCCGCCGGAGGCGGCGGCGTCGGCAGCATCAACCAGAGCAAGGTCGAAGAATGCGCCAAGGGGGCGAGCAGCGCCAGCGCGTTGCAGGAATGCATCGCGGGCTAGCCGCCTAACGGCACGCCGCTTGCGGAGGGCCCCACCGGCGTGGGGCCCTCCCCCTTTGCGCTTAGGCTTGCCCGACGATGCAGACCGCTGGAGCGGGCACACCTCGGTTTGACGCGGCATTCCTGCGCAGCGCGCAGGGCTGGCCATACCTGCTTTTACCGCTGATCCCCGTCGCGCTCGCCCTCGACCTCGCCGGCGCCTCGGCGACTCTCGTTTTCGCATCCGCGGCCCTGGGGATCGTTCCCACGGCGGCGCTTATGGGTCGCGCGACCGAGGAGCTCGCGGCGCGCTCGGGGCCGGGGGTGGGGGGGCTGCTCAACGTCACCTTCGGCAACGCGCCGGAGCTGATCATCGCTCTCTTTGCACTCGGCCAGGGCCTGCATGAGGTCGTCAAGGCCTCGATCATCGGCTCGATCATCGGCAACATCCTGCTCGTGCTCGGTGGCGCGATGCTCGCCGGCGGCCTGCGACACAAGCGGCAGACGTTCAGTCGGACCGGCGCCAGCGTGCAGAGCTCGATGCTGCTGCTGGCGGCGGCCGCGCTGCTGATGCCGGCGATCTTCGAGCTGGTCGAGGGCAAGGGCCTGCCCCGTCCGGGGGTCCAGATCGTCCAATACGGCTCCACCGTCGAGCACCTCTCGCTGCTCGTCGCCGTCGTTCTGATCGTCAGCTACGTCCTCGGCCTCCTCTTCTCGCTGCACACCCACCGCGACATCTTCAACCCCGACTACGGCGATCAGGACAGCTGGGGTTGGTCGGTGCGCACCTCGGTCATTACCCTGGCACTCGCCGGCGTGCTCGTCGGGGTGATGTCGGAGGTCCTCGTCGGCTCGATCAGCGAGGCCTCAAAGGCGATCGGCCTCTCGGAGTTCTTCATCGGCGCGATCGTCGTCGCGATCGTTGGCAATGCCGCTGAGCATTGGGTCGCGGTCCTGGTCGCGATGAAAAACAAGATGGACCTCTCGGTCAATATCGCGATTGGCTCCAGCGCCCAGGTGGCGCTGTTCGTCGCTCCGGTCTTGGTCCTCTGTTCGTTCTTCATCGGTCCGCATCCCTTGGCATTGGTCTTCAACGGTTTCGAGCTGGGGGCGATCCTGATCGCGATCCTGATCGCCAACTACGTCACCCAGGACGGTGAGTCGACCTGGTTTGAGGGGGTGCAGCTGCTGGCCGTGTACCTGGTCTTCGGGATCGCCTTCTATTACGCCTGAGCAAGGGCCCTCCCGGCGGTGGTGGGGTCGCCGGACCGGGGCCTCAGCTGCTACCCAGCTCGCGCAGCGCCTCGAGGACCACGGCATCATGGGTCTTGGGCGCCACCTTGGGGAAGACGCGGGCGATCGTGCCGTCGGCGTCGATGATGAAGGTCGAGCGGATGATCCCCATGTAGGTCTTGCCGTACATCGACTTCTCGCCCCAGGCGCCGTAGGCCTCGGCGATTGAATGGTCGGGGTCGGCGAGCAAGGTGAAGCCGAGCCCATATTTGCCGGCGAACCTCCTCAAGGCCTCGGGCTCATCGGGCGAGACGCCGATCACACGAGCCCCCGCCGCGGCGTAATCGGCGTCGTGGTCGCGCACCCCGCAAGCCTGCGTCGTGCAGCCCGGGGTATCGGAGCGCGGGTAGAAATAGAGGATGACCGTCTGACCCCTGAGGCTTGAGAGCCTGAGCAGATCGCCGCTTTGGTCGTGCAACTCGAAGTCGGGGGCATCCTCGCCGGGCTCGAGCATCGCCGTGCAGGCTAGCTCAATCGACCCGCGCCCCGAGACGAACCCGCCCCGATCGCCGGGGCTGCGGTCCTCCCAGCGCCGATCCTCGGCGCGCAACGCCCGAGCGGCGCTACCACGCGAGAACAGGGGTGCGCCCCGCGACATCGGGTGAGCGGGCACGTGGCTCGGATCGCTGCAATCTTGGGCGAGGTCAATCCCTTCCCGGAACCCACAACTTTGCCCGGTGATCGGGTTTCGCCTCAGTGAGGAACCAGTCAGAGATGGCCGCTCGAACGACGACGGTGCTACTAGTGCTCCTGAGCACGGCTGCGATTGCCTCCGCGCAGGCCGACGGCCGCCCCCGCTCCCCGTCCGGGCGCTCGCGCCCGACGGTCCTGCTCGAAGTCTCCGCGAGCCAGGCTGATCTCGGCCAGCGACTGCTGTTCCGCGGTCGGGTGCGGCCACGGCGAAGCGGGGAGGCGATCCTTCTCCAGGAGCGCTCCCCGCAGGGTCGGTGGCGGACCTTCGCGCGATCCTCGCTGCGGCCCGGCTCAAAGTTCAGGTTGCGCAGCGGCCTGCGTACGGCCGGGGCCCTGCGGCTGCGGGCCCGCTACCCGGGCGACGCGACCACGCGGGCCGGTCACTCTCCTCCGGTGCCGATCGAAGTGCTAGCGGTTCCGGTCGGCATCCACAAGATCGAACACGTCGTGATCATCATGCAGGAGAACCGCAGCTTTGACGAGTACTTCGGGACCTTCCCAGGAGCCGAAGGCATCCCGCCCGGCACCTGCGTGCCCGATCCGGTCGCCGGCGGCTGCATCGCGCCCTACCACGACACCGAAGACGTGAATCAGGGCGGCCCGCACGACTCGGTCGCCTTTGCGGGTGATCTCAACGGCGGTGCGATGAACGGTTTCGTCGCCGAGGCCGAGCAGGCCCAGGGCTGCAAGATCGCCGGCACCGCAGAATGCGCGACCGACGTGATGGGCTACAAGACCGAAGCCGATATCCCGAACTACTGGGCCTACGCCCGCAACTTCGTCCTGCAGGACAGGATGTTCGAGCCCGACAAGAGCTGGAGCCTGCCCCAGCACCTCTTTCTTCTCTCAGAGTGGTCGGCTCGCTGCACGCTGCCCAACGAACCGTTCAGCTGCACCAACGCGCTCGATGACCCCGGATTCGAGGACACGAACCCCGAGCATCCGCTGCTGGGCCCGCAGCCCGACTTCGCCTGGACTGACATGACCTATCTGCTGCACCGCGCCGGGGTCAGCTGGCGCTACTACATCAAGCAGGGACTGCAGCCCGATTGCGCCGATGGCGAGGAGCGCTGCACGAATCCGCCCCGCCAGGGGCCTGCGACCCCCGGCATCTGGAACCCGCTGCCGGACTTCAGCACCGTCCGCGAAGACCGCCAGGTGGGCAACATCGAAGACAGCGCGGCGTTCCTGCGGGCGGCCAAGAGCGGCACCCTTCCCGCCGTCTCGTGGGTCGTGCCTAGCCAGCCGGTGAGCGAACACCCGACGGCGGCGGTGAGCACCGGTCAGGCCTACGTCACGGGCCTGGTCAACACGGTCATGCGCGGTCCCGACTGGCCGAACACCGCGATCTTCCTCACCTGGGACGACTGGGGTGGCTTCTATGACCACGTCGTGCCGCCGGTGATCGACGGCAACGGCTACGGATTCCGGGTCCCGGGGCTGGTGATCAGTCCCTACGCCAAGCAGGGGTTCATCGACCATCAGCTGCTCAGCCACGACGCCTACAACAAGTTCATCGAGGACGACTTCCTCGAGAGCCAGCGGCTCAACCCCGTCACCGACGGCCGTCCGGACCCGCGCCCCACGGTTCGCGAAACGGTGCCCCAGCTGGGCAACCTGGTCAGCGACTTCGATTTCCATCAAGTGCCGCGCCCCCCACTGATCCTCGCGCCATGAGCGAAGGAGATGAGCCGATGAGAGCGATCCGCAAGCGCTTCAGCTACGCGAACGTCATGGCGACGCTCGCCGTGTTTCTCTCCCTGGGCGGGGGCGCCATCGCGGCGCTGCGGCTCCCCGCAAACGCGGTCGGGACCAGGCAGCTGCAAAGGGACGCGGTAACCGGCGCCAAGGTCAGGGACAGGTCGCTGACCGGTGCCGACATCAGACCCAACTCCCTCACCGGCGCGCAGATCAAGCCTGGCTCGCTGAGCGCCGAAAACCTCCCGCGCTTCGGCCTCGCCAACCTCCTCGGCTCATCGGGGACGGCGACCAATAGCGCGGCGATCAACCTCGAAAAGGGTACCTGCGGGCGCTACACGTTCGCCGCCGCCGGCGCCGAGCCGGGCGACGCCGTGATCCTCCAGGGTTCTGACATCCAAGAACTCCAGCACGCGATCGAGGGAGGCCCCTCGATCAGCAATCCAAATCAGCTCAACGTCACCGTCTGCACCGACTCCGAACACGCGCTCAGCCTGGGGCCCGGCGCCGTGCAGCTTCGATACGACACGCTGCGCTAGCCCGGGAAGATGCCGTCGGGCCCCGATGGGCGGGGCCCGGTCTCAGCACGCCGTTGTTTTGACCGCGGCGCATATGGAAAACAGGTGTGGCCGGGCTCCGGGGTTGCGACTCCCCCGAACCTCGACCCCTCGCCGTCGGCGCGGTCGGGTTGAGGTCGGGCCTCCCAACTCCAGGGGGCGTCCTCGTCTCGGGTTCGGCTAATCCTCGCGCCCGGGCTCCTGGCCGGCCTCGCCCTCGTCGAGCTCCTCGTCGCCCTGCTCGAGCGCCGTTTCGGAGACCGAGCCCGCGGCCCCGGGGTGGTAATGGGTTTGGAAATCCTCGAGCAGCTGGTCGCGTCGGTCCTCGTCCACCGGGACGTCCTCGGAGATCCGCACCCACTCCGCCCCCTCGTAGGCCTCCATGTTGAAGACCTCCTGATCCAGCGAGGTCGAGTCATCGACAATCACGAGGACCTCGGTCTGGGGGTTGAAGTAGGTGCCGGGCTGCATCAGCAGCTCCTCCACCTCAAACAGGTTCTCCTCGGTCGCGCGAGTCATTACCGCGATCCTATGAGATTCGCGAGCTGACGCTCGGTCTCGGCCTCGACGTCAAGCGGGCGCTCGCCGCGCCGCAGACGTCGTTCGTTGCCGGCGACCACCAGACGGCGCACTTCCAGGCGCAGCTCCTCCTCGATCGCCGTGGGTTCAGACGCGGGCGGTTTGAGGAGGTCCCTGACCTCGGCCTCGACGTCAAGCGGGCGCTCACCACGCAGCTGGCGCCGATAGGACTTCGCCTCCAGCATCTGGCGCGCCTCCGCCGCCTGGATCGCGGGGTCGACGGCCGGCGCCGGCGCCCGCCCACACCGGGGCGGCAGGTCCTCGTCGATCGCCAGGGGGCCGCGCCCGATCTGCGACCACAGCGGACCCGAGCGCGCGAAGGCAATTGCCGCGATCGGCAGCACGACGATCGTGATCAGCCCCAGCACGGTGCCGCTGTCGATCGCCATCGCCAAAGGGTAATCCGGTACTCTTTTATCGGTTGACTGACCAGTCAATCGGCGGTGCGTCGACGGTCCGCCGCGGCGCTCCATCAACGGCTTCAACGGACGAAAAAGGAGCACCGACAGGTGGTTGACTTCACCCTGACCGACGAGCAGAAGGATCTGCGGGAGCTGGCCCACAGCTTCGCCGAAAAAGACATGCGCAGCGTGGCCTGGGAGTACGACAAGGATGGCACCTGGCCCGCCGATGTGATCCAGAAGGCCTGGGAGGTCGGCCTGATGAACACCCACATTCCCGAGGCCTATGGGGGCCCGGGGCTCGACTACCTCTCGGGCTGTTTGATCGAGGAGGAGATGGGCTGGGGGTGCTCGGGCATCGGCACCTCGCTGATGGCCAACGGGCTGGCCTCCGCGCCGGTCACGCTTGGCGGCTCCGAGGAGACGAAGAAGAAGTACCTGGGGATGCTCTGTGAGGAGGCCAAGCTGGCCTCCTTTGGCCTGACCGAGCCCGACGCTGGCTCTGATGTCTCGGGGATGAAGACCCGCGCGGTCAGGCAGGGCGACAAGTTCGTCATCAACGGCTCCAAGTGCTTCATCACGAACGGCACCTACGCCGACTACTTCACCGTTTTCGCGAAGACCGACCCCGAGGCGGGCCACCGGGGGATCAGCGCCTTCGTGGTCGACGCCGACGCCGACGGCGTCAGCGTCGACAAGAAGGAGGACAAGATGGGGCAACGCGCCTCCAACACGGCGACCATCTCCTTCAACGACGTCGAGGTCCCGGCCGCGAACCTGCTGGCGGAGGAAAACAAGGGATTCAAACTCGCGATGATGACGCTCGACCGGACCCGTCCCGGGGTCTCGGCGATGGCCGTCGGCATCGGGCGTGCGGCGACCGAGTTCGCCGCCGAGTACTCCAAGGAAAGGGTTCAATTCGGTGTGCCGATCGCGATGCACCAGGCGATCCAGTTCATGATCGCCGACATGGCGACAAAGGTCGAGGCGGGACGCCTGCTCGTCTGGAACTCGGCCGTGATGCTCGACCAGGGGCTTCGTAACAGCAAGGTCTCCTCGATGGCCAAGCGGTTCGCCGCCGATTCGACGATGGAGATCTGCGTTGACGCCGTCCAGGTCTACGGCGGCTACGGCTTCATCAAGGAGTACCCGGTGGAGAAACTGATGCGCGACGCGAAGATCATGCAGCTCTATGAGGGAACCAGTCAGATCCAGCGCCTCGTGATCGCCAAAGAAGTGCTGCTGCCGCGCCAGGCCGAAGAGCCGACGCCTGAGGCCGAAGCCAAGGCCAAAGCGGCCGAAGACAGCCAGGCCGAGCAGGCCGCAGCGACGGTCTGATTGAGATGAGCGTCTCCGAGCGCGCTGCCAACGGCAAGGCGGCGCGCTCGCGGGCAGCGCGCTCGGCCCACGGGGAGTGGGAGCCGACGTCTGGGCGCGAGGATCCGCTCGCGATCCTCGAAGCCCAGGCCATTACGCGGGTGCCCGAGCTCGTCCCGATCCGCTACGGGCGGATGGCGGTCTCGCCGTTCGCCTTTTATCGCGGCGCCGCCGCGGTGATGACCGCAGACCTTGAGGGGACCCCGAGCTCGGGGCTGCAGGTGCAGGCCTGCGGGGACGCCCACCTCTCAAACTTCGGCGTCTTCGCCGCCCCCGACCGACGCCTGGTCTTCGACCTCAACGATTTCGACGAGACGCTGCCCGGCCCCTGGGAGTGGGATCTGAAGCGGCTCGCCGCGAGCTTCGAGATCGCCGCTCGCGAAAACGGCTTCAAGCGCCGCCAGCGCGACGCCGTCCTGCTCGCGTTGGCCGCCCAGTATCGGCGCGCGGTGCGCGAGTTCGGCGGCCAGCGCAACCTCGAAGTCTGGTACGCGCGCCTTGATGAGGACGCGATCCGAGCCCAGCTCGGCAGCGTCGACCCAAAGCTCATCCGGCGAGCCGAGAAGGGGGCCGCGAAGGCCCGGTCCAAGGACAGCCTGCGGGCACTCGACCGCCTCACGCATCGGGTGGACGGCGAGCTGCGGATCGTCAGTCGGCCGCCGCTGATCGTGCCGATCGAGGAGCTGATCCCGGGTGAGGAGCGCAGCGGCGTCGAAGCGATGTTATTCGGCGTCCTGGAGCGCTACAGGGAGACGCTCAAGGACGATCGAAGGCGACTGCTCGAAACCTACACGTTCCGCCATATCGCCCATAAGGTCGTCGGTGTCGGCAGCGTCGGGACCCGCGCCTGGGTCATCCTCCTCACCGGCCGCGACGACGAGGACCCGCTGTTCCTGCAGGCCAAGGAGGCTCAGGCATCGGTGCTCGAGCAATTCGCCGGCGCCAGCGAGTTTGACAACCACGGCCAGCGCGTCGTCGAGGGGCAGTGGCTGATGCAGGCCGCGAGCGACAGCTTTCTCGGCTGGTGTGCGGGGGTCACCGGGATCGACGGTCAGAACCGCGATTTCTATGTGCGCCAGCTGTGGGACGGGAAGGGCTCAAGCGACGTCGAAGCGATGGGGCCCGAGGCGCTTGAGATCTACGCGCGGATGTGTGGTTGGACGCTCGCCCGCGCCCACGCGCGCTCCGGGGACGCGGCGGCGATCGGCGGCTATCTGGGGGCAGGGAGCGTTTTTGATGAGGCGCTCGCCGAGTTCTCGCGCCGCTATGCCGACCAGAGTGAGCGCGACCATGCGGCGCTGGTGGCGGCGCTTGCCTCGGGCAGGATCGTGGCCGAGGACGCCTGAGTCGAGGCTAGGCTGCTTCTATGAACAAGTGGGGAGTGCTCGTCGTCCTCGGGGCGGCGCAGTTTCTGATGGTCCTCGATCAGGCCGTGATGAACGTCGCCATCTCGCAGCTGGTCGAAGATTTCGACACCACCGTGACGACGATCCAGTTCGTGATCGCCCTCTATGCGCTGGTGATGGCCGGCCTGATGCTGACCGGCGGCAAGCTGGGCGACCTTCTCGGGCGCAGGCGGGCATTCTCGATAGGCCTCTGCATCTACGGCAGCGGATCGGCTCTGACCGCCGCCTCCTGGAGCGTCCCCTCCCTGACTCTCGGCTGGTCCGTCCTCGAGGGCATCGGCGCCGCTCTGGTCCTGCCGGCGATGGTCGCCCTGGTCGCCTCCAACTTTCGCGGCCAGGAGCGGGCGCTCGCCTACGGGGTGCTGGGCGGGGTCGCGGGAGCCGGGATCGCGGTGGGCCCGATCCTCGGTGGCTGGGCGACCACAGAGCTCAGCTGGCGGGTTGTGTTCGCCGGCGAGGTGGTCGTCGCGATCGGCATCCTGCTCGGGACGGGGCTTCTGCGAGAGCCGCAGAGAGCCGGCCCGGGGCCGCGCCTGGACTGGGTCGGAGGAGTGCTCTCGGCTGCCGGCTTTGGGGTCATGGTCCTCGGGGTTCTGCAGGCGAGCAACTGGGGCTGGCTGCTGCCCAAGAGCGCGGCGCCATTTGAACCGTTCGGCCTCTCGCCGACCCCCTTTGTAATCACGGCGGGGGCCCTGATTCTCGCGGCCTTCAGGGCCTGGGAGGGGCGGCGTGAGCGACGCGGCGAGGAACCGCTGGTCCATCTCGGGCTGCTCTCGATCTCACGCCTGCGGGGGGGCCTGGCGATGCTCCTCTCCCAGAACCTGGTGCTGATGGGGGTCTTCTTCACGGTTCCGCTGTTTTTGCAGATCGTCCTGGGCCTGGACGCGCTGGAAACCGGCGTGCGGATGCTCCCCGCCTCGGTGGGTCTGTTCGTCACCGCGCTGGGCGGCGCGGCGCTGGCCAAGCGCTTCCCGGCACGGACCCTTGTCAGGGTCGGTCTGGCGATCGTCCTGGTCGCCGTCCTGATGCTCCTCGACACGATCGAACCGGAACTCGACAACGCCTCCTTCCTGGTGGCGATGGGCGTCCTCGGCGTGGGGATGGGACTGATCGTCTCCCAGCTGGGCAACGTGGTTCAATCGGCGGTCGAGGATCGCGACCGCAGCGAGGCGGGTGGGCTGCAGTTCACGGCCCAGCAGCTCGGCTCATCCCTGGGAACGGCGCTGCTGGGCGCGATCGTGATCACCAGCCTGGCGACGGCGTTCAGCGCAAACATCACCTCGAGCCCGCACCTCTCCGCTGAAGTCAAGGAAGAGGTTGCGGTCAGGGTGAGCTCGGGGGTCAGCTTCGTCTCTGCCGAGGAGGTCCGCTCGGGCGCCGAAGCATCCGGAGTACCCCCGGCAATGGCCCAGGAGCTCGTCGCGCACTACGAAGACGCCCAGCTCTCGGCGCTGAAAATCGGCTTCCTGGGCGCGGCGTTGCTCGTGATCGCATCCTTTTTTGCGACCGGCCGACTGCCGAGCCGCCGCTTCGACGAGCTGCAGGTCGACGCCGAGGCTTCCCCGGCGCCGACCTGAGCGGCGCTCCGGCCCCGGGTCAGCCTTCCCAGCGCGCCGTGAGCTGGTAGATGATCACGACGTCGAGGAAGATGATCAGCATCGCCCAGAGCGGTGCCGCCGGGAACCAGACGATCTGGGTGACGGCGTTGACCGCCACGAAGAAGACCGCCGCGACCCGGGCGGCCGCGTTTTCGGCGAACAGACCCAGGCCGCTCAGCGCGATCAACGAGCCGAGGATCAGATGGACCCAGCCCCAGGTGGTGACATCGACGATCAGCACGCCGTGGCCGCCGACGAGGACGACTTCGTTGTTGAGGATTGCCGCCAGCCCGTAGAGGGCGTCGAGCGAGCCGACGACGAGCAGGATGATTGCCGCAAAGGCCGTCCAGCCGTTGAGCCGGTCGCCGGTCTCGGCCGGCCTGGCCGACGTGGGTGGCGACGGCCTGCTCGGTGCGGGTGGTGGTGTACCTGCCTCCATGTGAGGCTCCTTTCGGTGTGTCGGCCGGTATCCGTTCCGGCTTTGGCCGCAGCGTGCTGCACCGATCGGCGCCGGCCAACCGGGTTCGGCCGCGCGATTCGTGGGGCTCTTTACGGATGGCTCTAGGCCGGCGTCTTCGCCCGGGCGGCCTTTTGGCGCCTGATTTTGTCAAGCTCGACCTTGCGCAGGCGAATCGACTCTGGGGTGATTTCGACGCACTCGTCCTCGCGCAGGTACTCAAGTGCCGCTTCCAGCGTCAGGCGGTGTGGCGGCTCGAGGCGCTCCAGGACCTCGGCGCTGGCGGCGCGCATGTTCGTCTGCTGCTTCTCCTTGGTCGCGTTCACGTCAAGGTCCTCCCCCCGGGAGGCCTCGCCGATGATCATCCCCTCGTAGACCTCCTCGCCGGGGCCGACGAACAGCGTGCCGCGCTCCTGCAGGTTGAGCAACGAGTAGCTGGCGGTCCGCCCCCGTCGGTCGGCGATGATCGAGCCGCTCGGTCGGGTTCGCAGCTCGCCGGCCCACCGCTCCCAGCGATCGAAGACGTGGTGCATGATGCCCGTGCCACGGGTCTCGGTGAGGAACTCGGTGCGAAAACCGATCAGCCCGCGCGCCGGGACCAGGAACTCCATTCGCACCCATCCGGTCGAGTGGTTGATCATCTGCTCCATGCGGCCCCTGCGGGCGGCGAGCAGCTGCGTGACCCCGCCGACGTGTTCCTCGGGGGCGTCGATCGAGAGGCGCTCGACGGGCTCGTGCAGCTTGCCGTCGATCTCCCGGGTGACGACCTGCGGCTGACCGGCCGTCAGCTCGAAGCCCTCGCGCCGCATCATCTCCAAGAGGACGACCAGCTGCAGCTCGCCGCGGCCCTGCACCTCCCAGGCGTCGGGGCGCTCAGCGTCGTTGACGCGTAGCGAGACATTGCCGACCAGCTCCGTGTCGAGCCTGTCACGGACCTGGCGCGCCGTCAGCCTGTTGCCCTCGATGCCCGCCAGGGGCGAGGCGTTGATCCCGACCAGGATCGACAGTGACGGCTCGTCGACGCTGATCACCGGCAGTGGCCTCGGATCGTCGGGATCGGCGAGGGTCTCACCGATCGTAACCGCATCGATCCCCGCCACGGCGATGATCTCGCCGGGGCCTGCCTCCTCGGCGGCGACTCGCTCCAGCGCCTCGGTGACATAGAGCTCGGAGACGGTGGCGCGCTCGATCGAGCCATCGGCGCGGCACCAGGCCAGCTGCTGGCCGGAGCGGATCATGCCGCTGTGTACGCGGCAGATTGCAAGGCGCCCGACGTAGGGGGAGGCATCCAGGTTGGTCACGTGAGCCTGCAGGGGCGCCTCGGGATCGTAGGCCGGCGCTGGAATCTTCTCCAGCATCAGGTCGAGCAGGGGCGAGAGGTCGGTTCCCTCCAGGCCCTCCTCAAGCGAGGCCCAGCCGGCCTTGGCGTTCGCGTAGACGATCGGGAAGTCGATCTGCTCGGAGTCGGCGTCGAGGTCCATGAACAGCTCGTAGACCTCATCGATGACCTCGCCGATCCGCGCGTCGGGTCGGTCGACCTTATTGACCACGAGGATCACCGGCAGGCACGCCTCGAGAGCCTTGCGCAGCACAAAGCGCGTCTGTGGCAGCGGGCCCTCGGAGGCGTCGACGAGCAGCAGCACCCCGTCGACCATCGTCAGACCGCGCTCGACCTCGCCGCCAAAGTCGGCGTGTCCGGGCGTGTCGACGATGTTGAGCTTTACCCCGGCGTGGTGGACGGCCGTGTTCTTGGCGAGGATCGTGATTCCCTTCTCGCGCTCAAGATCCATCGAGTCCATCACCCGCTCGGCGACGTCCTGTCCTTTGCGGAAGGCGCCGGTCTGCCAGAGCATCGCGTCGACCAGGGTCGTCTTGCCGTGGTCGACGTGGGCGATGATGGCGATGTTGCGAAGGTCGTCTCTGGTGATCATCTGTCGCTTGCGGAGGGGTAGCAAAAAACGAGGCCCGCCGGAGCGGGCCTCGTCAAGGCGGTTGGCGGCTCCTCGCTAGGAGGTCTGCTGAACCTGAGCCGCGGCCGGGCCCTTGGGCCCTTCCTCGGACTCGTAGGTCACCTTGGCGCCCTCGGTCAGGGACTTGAAGCCCTCGCCGAGAATCGCGCTGTGATGGACGAAGACGTCCTTAGAGCCATCGTCGGGCGTGATGAACCCGTAGCCCTTATCGTCGCTGAACCACTTGACAGTTCCGGTCGGCATGCATTGCCTCCACTTCGTTGTGCTGCGAACGCGGAGCATGCGGTGAGCAACGACGCGAGCGCTAGACACAGCTTTTATCGGGCCTTGCCCGATCCAACGGCCGGGACCGTAGCAGGCTTTGAAGGCGAGCACGGGTTGCGGAGCCCCTACATTTGCTTGATGTTCACAGGGCCACAAGCCGCTTGGCCGTGTTTAGGTGAGTGTCGACAGCGGCCGATACGGCAACAAACGATGAGGCTCGCCCGCGCGCACCAGATCCGCGTCGCCCTTCTCGGGGTGGCGCTCGCTTGCGCCCTGGCCCCCGTTCAATCGGCCGGGGCTCGTGCCCAACCGGGCAGCGGTGTCCTCTCGCCGCGCCTGGCGGAGCTGGCGCGGCCCGCGGTGCGCTCCGCGTCGCCGCGGCGGCAGGCGCGGATGCTGGAAATGGCCGCGGCCGGACCTGGCAGCCTTGTCCGCGAAGGCGGCCGCGTCCTCGTCGAAGTCCGCGTTGAGGGGGGGGTCCTGGCTCGGTTGGCGCACCTGCGCGCGGCCGGCGGGCGCATCCTCGCGGCCAACCGCGGCCTGCAGACCGCGACCGTCTCGATCGCCCCGGCGGCGCTGCACGAACTGGCGGCGGTCGCCGGCGTCGAAGAAGTGCACGAGACGCGGGCCCCGCTGATCTACGGCGGCGGCCTGACCGCTGCGGTCGGCGCCCAATGCGAAGGCGGTTCGGTGATCTCTGAGGGCGTTGCGCAGCTGCACGCCGACGAAGCGCGAGGCAGGTACGGCGTCAACGGTGCCGGGGTGACCGTCGGGGTCCTTTCCGATTCCTATGACCAGGCGAGCGAAAGCGCCGACGAAGGCGGGCCGATCGCCACCCACGCCGCCGAAGACGTCGCCAGCGGCGACCTGCCGGGTGCCGCGAACCCCTGCGCAAGCGAGCGGACGCCGGTCAACGTGATCAGCGATGACTTCAGGGGGGTTGAAGAAGTGCCGGCGACCGATGAGGGGCGCGCGATGCTGCAGATCGTCCACGATGTCGCCCCCGGCGCCTCGCTGGCCTTCGGCACCGCGTTCGACGGGGAATCTGCCTTCGCTCAGAACATCACAAAACTCGCGCGACCGCTGGCCCAGAGGGGCGCCGGCGCACAGGTGATCGTCGACGACGTCGCCTACTTCGAAGAGCCGTTCTTCCAGGACGGGCCGGTGGCCGCCGCGATCAACAGGGTCACCGAAGAAGGGGTCAGCTACTTCACGGCTGCCGGCAACGACAACCTCTTCGACGGCGAAGGAAATGAAATCGCCTCCTGGGAAGCCCCGAGCTTCCGCGACTCCTCGACCTGTCCGGCGACGCTGTTGGCCCAGAGCGGCTTTGGCGCCGGCCACTGCATGGACTTTGACCCCGGGCCCGAAACCGACGATACCTTCGGGATCACGGTCTCCCCGAAGGAAACCCTCACCGTTGACCTCCAGTGGGCCGAACCCTGGAACGGGGTCCAGACCGACCTCGACGCCTACCTGCTGGGGGGCGGGGGTGAACTGCTGGCCAGCGAAACCTCGGACAACGTCAGTGAAACCCGACGTCCGGTCGAGGTCCTGCAGTGGGAAAACCCGGGCAACACGAGCCGCGAAGTCGAGCTCGCGATCAACCGGTGCATCGAAGCCTGCAACCCGGCCGCCAGCACCTCGACGTTGCCACGACTGAAGCTCGCCTTGCTCGAGAACGGAGCCGGGGTGACCGGGACCGAGTACCCGCTCTCCTCCGGCGGGGACACCGTCGGCCCAACGATCTTCGGCCACGCGGGCGCGGCCTCCGCGGTCAGCGTCGGCGCGGTTCCCTTCGACGACAGCACCCAGCCCGAGCCGTATTCCTCGCGTGGTCCCGTAACCCACTACTTCGGGCCGGTGAGCGGCAATTCGCCGGCGCCCGAACTGGGCTCCCCGGAAGTCCTCGCGAAGCCCGATCTTGTCGCCACGGACTGCGGCGCGACGACCTTCTTCGCCTTCTTCTCCGCAAACGCCTGGCGTTTCTGCGGCACCTCGGCCGCCGCTCCCCACGCGGCCGGCGTCGCCGCGCTCGAGCTGCAGGTTGATCCCTCGGCGAGCCCGGCCGAAGTTCGCGAAGCCCAGACCGCCACCGCGAGCCCCGTCGGAGCCTTTGCTCCGACCGCGGTCGGGGCCGGGCTGCTCGACGCAGATCACGCCGTCGCCGACCTGCTGCCCCCCTCGCTGATCACGTTCACCGAACATCCCGCCAGCAGAACCTCGAACAGCACGCCGACCTTCGGCTTCGAAGCCACGCCGCCGGCAACGGGCTTCTCCTGCGCGCTCGACGGCGGCCCCGCGCAACCCTGCAGCTCTCCCTTCACGGTTCCCGACGCCCTCAAAGACGGCCTCCACATTTTCGAAGTCAACGCTCTCAGCGGCAGCACCGTCCTCGACACCGCCTCCTACTCCTTCACCGTGGACACGACCCCCCCGACGATCTCCTTCGCCGGACAGGCGACGGTCGTCTCCGAAAACACACCCAGGCTGATCTTCTCCGCAAATGAGCCGGCGGCCTTCACCTGCGCGCTTGACGGCGGCGCCCCGCAGTCGTGCAGCTCTCCCTTCACGGTTCCCCAGGCGCTCACCGATGGGGCCCACACACTCCGCCTCACGGCCACCGATCAGGCTGGCAACAGCCGTGAAGCGCAGCTCGCCTTCGTCGTCGACACAACCCCGCCGACCGTCGCCTTCAGCGTCCAGCCAAGGGCCGAGACGAACGATGTTCGTCCGACCTTCGCCTTCTCGGCCAGCGAGCCGGCCAGCTTCAGCTGCTCGCTCGACCAGCGAGTGCCGCAGCCGTGCGGCTCGCCCTTCACGGTTCCCGACGCGTTGGCGGACGGGACACACTCCCTCGAGGTGACGGCGACCGACCGGGCCGGCAATTCCGGACACGCGACCGCGTCATTTGTTCTCGACACGGTCGCGCCGCAAACCTTCATCGCGCACGGTCCCCGACGGAAGGTTCGGACCCGCCTTGCCCGCGTCACCCTTGCGCTTCGTTTCCGCTCCAACGAGGAAGGGGCGACGTTCCTTTGCCGGATCGACCGTGGACCCCTGCGCCCCTGCCCGGGGGTGCTCTGGAGACGCTTCGCCCCGGGGGCGCACGTCGTTCGCGTCAAGGCCGTCGACCCCGCGGGCAACGTCGACCCCACCGCGGCGGTCTACCGCTGGCGTGTGCGACGGCTAGCCCCGAGCGGCTAGCCGCGACCCTGCCGGCGGGCGATCAGGTGACCGAGGCCGAGCAGGGCGAGCAGCGCCAGAATGCTGCCGAGGACCAGGGGGTCGCCGAGGTTCAATCCTTCGAGTCGCGTTCCGAAGTAGACGGCCAGGGCGGTGATCGGCAGGTAGCCCACCAGCGTCGTCCAGGTGAAGCGCCAGAGGGGGACGCGGGCTGCGCCCATCGCGTAGCACATCAGACTGAACGGCAGGATCGGGATCAGGCGGACCGCGATCAGCAAGGTCGCACCTCCTCTCTCGATCCGGGCCTCCGCGAGCTCGAAGCGCTCCTCCCCGAGCCAGCGGTCGAGCAGCGGACGCGCCACCGAGCTGCCGATCGCGTAGCTGATCAGCCCCGAGAGCAACCAGCCGCTCATCATCAGCGCCAGGCCCGGAAGGAAGCCGTAGACGAAGCCCGCCGCGGCGTCGATGATCTCAGCCGGGTAGAAGACGACCCCGTGGATGATCACGAGGGCGACGATCAAGAGCGGCCCGCCGATGCCAAATCCCTCGATCTGGCTGCGAACCTCCTCGGAGTCCCCGTGTAGGGCCGCGTCAAACGCGCTGTGCAGCTCGGGGACCGCGAGCACCAGGCCCGCCATCAGGGCGAGGCCGACCAGCGTCACCACGACCGCTCCCAGCGGCGGTCGGGCGGCTGAGCTCTCCACGCCCGCTCAGCCGCGCAGGCGCTCGGACAGCCAGGAGTGACGCGCCGCCCCCTCGCCGCGGCCGAGCGCCGCCCCGAGCGCCGCCCGGTCGCCGACCAGGACGCAGGTTCTGCGGGCTCGCGTAATCGCCGTGTAGAGGAGAGGCCGGGTCAGCATCCGCGCATGGGAGCGGTGGCAGACTCCGACGATCACCGGAACCTCGCAACCCTGCGCCTTGTGGACTGAGATTGCGTAGGCGAGGCGCAGCGTCGCCGTTTCCTCGTAGGGGATCACAAGCGAGCCGCCCTCATCGGTATCGACGACGATCTCCTCCTCCTCGGGGTCGTCGGCCCGCAGGATGACGATCGAGCCGTTCATCAGGCCGAGCTCATGTGCGTTGCGGGTCTGGATCAAGCGGTCGCCGAGCCGGAAGCGACCGTTCAGCACCGCCTCGCCGGCAGGGTTCAGGCGCTCGCGAAGGCGCTCGTTGAGGGCGTCGATGCCGACCGCGCCCCGGTACATCGGTGCCAGCACCTGGACGTCGCGGATCGGGTCCAGACCGAAGCGGTCGGGGATCCGCTCGGCGACGATCTCGACCACCGTCCTCTGCGCCCGTTCCGCCTCGGGGCGCTCGATGAAGAAAAAGTCATGGTCCTGGCCCGGCTCGGGCTCGAGGTGCGGCGGGCGGCCGCCGTTGATCTCGTGTGCGGCCGTGGTGATCATCGAGCGGGCCGCCTGACGGAAGATCTGCGTAAGCCGCACCACAGGCGCCATCCCGGAGGAGATCAGGTCTTCAAACGGCTTGCCGGCTCCGATCGGCGGCAGCTGATCGGCGTCCCCGACAAACACCACGTGAGTCGACTCGGCGAGGCCCTCGAGCAGGACCTGGGTCAGCCGCAGGTTAAGCATCGAGGACTCATCGACAATCACCAGGTCGGCGGGCAGCGGGCGCCCCGGCTTAAAGGACGGCTCCCGGCCAGGCATCCACTCGAGCATGCGGTGGATCGTCTGCGCCTCCTGGCCCGTTGCCTCCTCCAGGCGCCGAGCCGCCCGCCCAGTCGGAGCACAGAGCGTGATCGTCGCCCCGGCGGCGCGGGCCTCGGAGACGATCGCCCGCGTGCAGACCGTCTTGCCGACCCCCGGGCCACCGGTGAGTACCGAGACGCGAGCGGCGAAGGCGCCGCGCACGGCGGCCCACTGCTCGTCTGTCAGATCGCCCTCGGGTGCCACGCCGGGCTCGTGCTCGAGCGCCGGTGGCTGCGAGGAACGGCTGCGCAGGGTCTCGGCGACGGCGAGCTCGGCGGCGTGGGTGGACTCACGGTAGATGCGCCCACCATCCACGAGGAGGCCGGGCGCGGCGACGATCGCCTCGCGCTCGGGCTCGATCCCGGTGAGCCTCGTGGTCTCTCGCACCAGCTGGTCCAGGGGCAGGTGGGTGTGACCCTGTTGCTCGGCTTCGGCGAGCGCGTAGGCGGCCGCGGCCTGGGCGCGGCGGCGGGACTCAGGCGGCACGTCGCCCCCCAGGGCGATCTTGTCGGCCCGCGCAAAGCCGACCCCCTCGACCTCGATCAGCCGGTAGGGGTCCTCGTGGAGGATCGCCATCGATCGCTCGCCGAAGCGCCTATGGATCGGCGCCGACAGATGGGCCAGGCTGTGGGGGGCGAGTTGCACGTGAAGGTCGCGCACTGCCCGCGAGGCGTGCCAGGACTCGGCCGCGGCCGCCGCCTGTTTGGGGCTCAGTCCCCGCAGGGCCCCGAAGACGCCGGCCGGGTTGGCAGCGATCGCCGCGAGCACGCCGTCGCCGTGCTCGTCCACGAGTCGCTGCGCCCGCGCGGGGCCGATGTGGCGCAGCGAGGTCAGATAGGCGATCCGCCCGGAGCGGTCCTCGGGGTCCAGCGGCAGGGCGCCGCGGGCCCGCAGCTGACGCCCGTAGCGCGAGTGGGTCTGCCACTCGCCGTTGACCTCGGCGCGATCGCCCGGGTTCAGGTGAGCCACCGGGCCGACCAGGGCAAAGCCCTCCCCCGACACGGTGTCCTGAACCTCGAGGACCGCGTAGCCGTCCTCCTCGGCGCAGTAGATGACGCCGAGGACCTCGACGGTCGCCGCGTGGGCGGTCCCATCGGGATCAAAGAGCGTCGCGGTTGCATCCATCGCTCAAAGCTAGCCACAGCCGAGGCGGCATGGCATCGTTGGCCCGCATGCTCCGCGAAACGCTGCCCGCGATCGAGGTCGACGGCACTCGCCTCACCTACCGCGAGGAGGGGCCGCCCGAGGGCGAGCCGGTCGTCCTGCTGCACGGTTACTCGGGTAACCACCGCACCTGGCGCCACCAGCTCCAGACTCTGGCCGAGCGCCACCGGGTGCTGGCCCTCGACTGGCTCGGATGGGGAGACTCCGAGCGCCCGCTTGACCTGGATTACGGCTACGAGGCCGAGGTCACTCGGTTGGGCCGCGTCCTCGATGCGCTGGGCATAGAGAGGACCTCATTGTGTGGGCACGATTACGGCGGCTTTCTGGCGCTTGGGCTCTGTGTGCGCAGCCCCCAACGGGTTGCCCGACTGGCGCTGCTTAACTCGCGTGCGCATCGCAGCTTCCGGGCGCTCTGGTACGCGGGGTTCGGCTCGCTCGACCTGCTCGGGCGGACACCCGGCCTGCGCGCGCTCGCGGCCCACCTTCCCCACGCCGCGCTCCACCGCAGCTCGCTGGCAGCAGAGGTGCGCCGCGGGGTCCTCGACGAGGCGCTGGTTGAGAGTTACGTCGGCTGGATGGCGACCGATTCCGACGCCGGTCGCTGGCTGATGCGCTTTTTTGGCGGCTACAGCGTCCGTGCGCGCCCCGAGTTGGCCGCCGGGCTGCCCCTGATCCGCTGCCCAGTACAGGTCATCTGGGGAGGCCGGGACCCCTACCTCTCGCGACGGATCGCCACCGAGCTGTGCTCGGCGATACCGGACGCGAGGCTGACAATGCTGGAGGACGCGGGCCACTTCGTGGTGGAGGAGCGGCCCGCCGAGGTCACTCAGGCGCTTGCCGCGCTGCTCGCGCGCTGAGCGGCAGCGGGCATAACATCGGCTCGATGGACGCGACACCCGATCTTCCCTTCATCGATCAGCACTCGGCAAGGGTCGGTACCGATGCGCAAGCGGCGTGGGCCGCCCCGCAGCGCGATGCCGCGCGAGCGGCGCACGGTGAGTGAGCGGGCGCAGGCGCCGCGCGGCCTCTGCGATAGCTGTCGCCACCAGCAGCTGGTTCCAAACAGCCGCGGCTCGGTCTTCTCACTCTGCAAGCGCTCTCGCAGGGATCCCTCCTACCCCCGCTACCCCCGCATTCCGGTGATCGCCTGCTCCGGCCATGAGCCGCGCGGGGAAAGTTAGCTACTCATCGGGTCGGGCTCGCCGAGCTTGGAGACATCCGGCGCCTCATAGACAGCGCCGGCAATTCCGCCGAGGACCAGGATGCGGACGCCCTGCTCCCCAGGCCAGACCTTGCGCTTGACCCCGGGTCCCACCTTGGCGACGTGGTCTTGGTCAAGCGGGAAGCGCTGACCGTCGATCTCGATCTCGGCGTCACCTCGCAGGGCGAAGTAGACCTCCTCCTGACCGTCCTCGCCATGGTCGTGTTCGGGGTAGCCCTCGTAATTCGGCGGCATGTCGATGATCTGCATGCCGAAGGACTCCACTCCCAACTCGGCCCGGGCGCGTTTGAAGGCGCCGCCGAAAACGCCCTCCATCTCGTCGATCCTCTTCACCGCGTATGTGCTCATCGTTCCTCCTCGAGGGTTGACGCCCGGACTCCGGGCCGGGCGATACTAGTCAGCATCAACCCCGAGGCGAGCTGGTCCTCCTCTGATTGGCGACGCCAAGACGGGCAGGGCGGAGTCAGGCGCGACCACTGGAGGGGCCCCGGGGCTCCCGGCGGGGCGGCGAGCGCCTCCAGCTAGGGTTGGCCGACCCCCACAGCGAGCAGGAGGACGGCCATGGATGTAGCGATCGGACTTCCCAACGCGGTTCCCGGGACCACTGGCACCCAGCTAATTGATTGGGCGCGGCGGGCGGAGGAGCGAGGCTTCTCGTCACTCGGCACAATCGATCGGGTTGCCTATGACAACTACGAGCCGCTGACCGCGCTGGCCGCCGCCGCCGCCGTCACGGAGCGGATCGGTCTCTGCACCTCGGTGTTGCTCGGGCCGCTGCGGCCCAACGCCACCGAGCTGGCCAAGCAGGCCCTCAGCGTCAACGCGCTCTCCGGCGGCCGCCTCGTGCTCGGCATCGGGATCGGAGGGCGCGAGGACGACTATCAGGTGAGCGACGTCGAGATGCGGGGACGAGGAGCGCGCCTCGATGCCGCCCTGGAGCGCATCCAGGAAGTTTGGTCGGGCACGCAGATCGGCCCCCGCGTGGCGGGATCCCCGCGCCTGATTGTCGGCGGCGGCGTCGAGGCCTCGTTCGCCCGCGCGGCGCGTTTCGGCGAGGGTTGGATCGCCGGCGGCTCGGGGCCGGAGGTGTTCGCCGCCTCGGCGCAGAAGGTCCGGGAGCAGTGGCGCAGGGCGGGACGCGACGGCGAGCCGCGCCTCGTCGGACTGGCCTACTTCGCGCTCGGCGAGACCGCTGAGGCCGACGCCGAGCGATACCTGGGGCACTACTACGCGTGGCTCGGCGAGCAGGTCTCCGGAATGATCGTCGGGGCCGCCGCCAAGGACGGCGATTCGGTCCGCGCTTACCTTGAGGCCTATCGGTCGGCGGGCTGCGACGAGCTGATTTTCTTTTCGTCCTCGGCCGATGTCGCCCAGGTCGATCTGCTCGCCGAGGCAGCCCTCTAGGCCGAGTCGGGTCCGATCGCGCGCCGCTCGCCACGCCGGCAGCTGACCGGCCTCACCCGATCTCCATCCAGGTGACATCTGAAGCCGGCGACTAGCACCGAACGATGCCCCGAGAGCCTCCGGCGGGCCCTGCCAATCAGCCTCTCCGCCATTTCACAGCCGACCCGGTGTGCGTCGACCGAGCCGCGGCAGCTCCGCCAGTACTGAGCGGCGCCGACGGAGTTCGTCTCGGTCGGCGCCTGTCCTGAGCCCGAGCCGCCGCCTGGGCCCGCCGCTCCGGATCCCCTCGAGGGGCTTTCCTGTTCTTTCTTTGGCTTTTCCTTTGGCGGCGGTTGTGGGGGCGGCATTTCTTCCTTCGGTGGCGGGGGCGGCGTCGGATAAATCACCCTCGCGTTGATCACCAGGTCCGGACAGGGGCTGGGCGGTTTGGTCGCGTGCCGACCTTCGTTCGTCTCGATCTGGACGTGGTATTCACCGGGGGCAGGGAACGTGTGAGACCCCTGCAGGCCCTGGGAGGCATCCCATTCGGTTTCAAATATCCCGCTCCCGTCTCCGAAGTTGACTTCGACCTTTTCCCAGATGCAGTCTTCGTATTGTGCAAGTTCCGGTTTGAATTTCGCGACCAGCGAGAGCGGCGGCACGTTGATCGTCGCGACTCCGCCGGAGTTGGTTTCGACACAGACTTCCGCTTCGAGCAGAGAGCAGGCCGCTGCCCGCTGAGGCGATAGCGCGGCGGCGAGGAGAAAGACGAGCGAAGCCGCCCCGAGCCCAACCAGGCGTGCGGTCCGTCTCTGCCGCAATACGGACACCCAGGCACAACGGTAAAGAGGCCGGTGACCGGAGTCAAATGCATCCCTAGACTCGCCTAGATGGACCGTGAGCTGCTCGCCACGACGCTCGCCAAGGCCGGCGAGCCGGCCTACCGTGCGGCTCAGGTTTGGCAGTGGGTCGCGCGCGGGGCCCGCTCATACCGGGAGATGAGCAACCTGCCAGCCGCGCTGCGCGGGCGCCTTGCCCAAGACGTCCCGCTCTCAACCCTGGACGTCGAGCGCGAGGCGCGCTCTGACGATGGCACGGTGAAGGCCCTGTTTCGCACCGGCGACGGTCGGCCCCTGGAGGCTGTGCTGATGCGCTACCGCGACGGTCGACGTTCCGTCTGCCTCTCCTCGCAATCGGGCTGTCCTTTGACCTGCACCTTCTGCGCGACCGGCCAGATGCGGTTCGGCCGCAATCTGAGTGCCGATGAGATCCTTGACCAAGCACTCCACTTTCGCCGCCTCGAAGCGATCGACCACGTCGTCTTCATGGGCATGGGGGAGCCGACGATGAACATCGACGCGGTGCTGGCCGCCTGCGAGCTGCTCCCCGAGCTCGGGGTAAGCAACCGGCGCACGGCGATCTCCACGGTGGGGTGGGTGCCCGGCATCGAGCGGCTCGCGGAATCGAAGATGCCGATCGGTCTGGCGCTCTCGCTCCACGCCCCCGAAGACGAGCTGCGCTCGCGGCTGATGCCCGTCAATCAGCGCTACCCCCTGGCCGAGGTTCTCGGCGCCTGCGAGCGCTACCGCGCCCGTCGGCGACGCCGCGTCTTCGTCGAGTACGTGATGCTCGCCGGTGTCAACGACGGTCCTCAGCAGGCGAGGCGCCTGGCGGCGCTGCTCGACCCGCGCGGTTACAAGGTCAACCTGATTCCCTACAACCCGACCGGGGCCTACGAGGGCTCAGGGCCCGAGCAGATCGAGCGCTTCCGGGCGATCCTGGTCCAGAGCGGGCTGGCGGCGACGGTGCGCCTAACCCGTGGGCGCGACATCGAGGCCGCCTGTGGTCAGCTCGCGGCGACCGCCACCCGATAGCCAGCCTGGCCCCTGGCCGGTTGGCCAACTAGGATGCCAGCGATGAGCGACGGGAGCGCTTCTGCGTTGGCCAAGCCAGCCTCCCCTGCTGTGGCCAGGCCACCCGTGATGTCCTCCAGCCCGGTGCGCCGCGTGGCGGGGGATCTGGCGGTTGAGTGGCGTGCCCGCGGCCAGTATCCACCGGGTCCGAGCGGCAACACCGTTTCGCGCACCCTGAAGATCGCCCGCGACCCGCTGCCGATCCTCCTCGGCGCCTATGAAAATTATGGGCCGATCTTCACCTTGCGACTGCTTCACACGCAGGTCGTCTTCATGCTCGGGCCCGAGGCGAACCACTATGTCCTCGTCTCGCACCCGGAGAACTTCCATTGGCGCGAGTCAAGCTTCGGCGACCTAATCCCGCTGCTCGGCGACGGTCTGCTGACGATCGATGACGATTACCACGACCGGGCCCGGGCGACGATGATGCCCGCTTTCCACCGCGAGCAGGTGGCCGCATCCGTGCAGGCGATGATCGCCGAGGCGACGCCGGCGCTCGAACGCCTGCCGCACGGTGCAACGGTCGACATCTATGAGTGGATGCGGTCCCTGGCGATGAGGATCGCGATGCGCGCCCTCCTGGGCCTGGACCCCGACGAGGCCGGCAAGGGCGCCGCGGCCGCCGAGCACTTCGAGCGGGCGCTCAGCTTCTACGGGATCGATTTCGCGCTGCGCTTCGTCCGCGGTCCGGGCTCACCCTGGCGCAAGATGATCGCCTCGCGCAGGGTGCTTGACGAAATCGTCTACGCGGAGATCGCCCAGCGGCGGGCGGCGCCCGACCCCGAGCGGCTGGACGTTCTCAGCCTGCTGCTTGGCGTCCGCGACGAGGCCGGCCAGGGCTTCTCAGACACCGAGGTGCGCGACCAGCTGATGACGTTGATGTTCGCCGGCCATGACACCGCGACATCGACCCTGACCTTCATGATGTATGAGCTCGCCCGGCGCCCCGACGTGATCGAGAGGCTGCAGGAGGAGCAGGACCGGGTGCTGGGCGATGGGGTGCCAGATATCGAGAAGCTTGAGCGAGAGATGCCGTACCTGGAGATGGTGCTGGACGAGGTCCTGCGCCTCTACCCGCCAGCCTGGATCGGTCCGCGGCGGGCGGTGCGCGAATTCAGCTGGGGTGGCCACAGCGTTCCCAAGGGGGCTTATCTCAACTACTGCTCTTGGGCCAGCCACCGGATCCCGGAGTTCTTTCCCGAGCCCGAGGCGTTCGTTCCCGAGCGCTTCACCCGCGAGCGCAAGGCCGCACTACCCCGCGGCGCCTACGTCCCCTTCGGCGGCGGCAAGCGGATCTGCATCGGGAAGCGGTTTGGCCAGATCGAGGTGAAGCTGGTGGCGACGATGCTCTTGCAGCGGTTGCGGCTTGACCTGCTGCCCGGCCGTACGATGACCGTGCGGCAGATGCCGACGCTCTCGCCCCGCGGCGGTCTGAAGATGCGCGTCCTGCCGCGTCGATGATCTGGGCCACGCTCTTGCCGCTGGCCGAAGAGGCCTGGGAGCCGGTCATCTTTGGGGGCCTGATCCCGATACTCGGCGCCCTGGCGATCGGATACATCATCTATCGCGCCGTGCGCGACACCGACCCCGACGAGTGATGCTGTGGCCGGGCGCTCTCGGGACGCGGGAGAGCACCCGGCGTCGCCGCTACTTGATGAACAGCATCTCCTCGTACTTCGGCAACGGCCAGAGGTCATCGGCGACAACCTTCTCGAGTCCGTCGGCCGCCTCTCGGACATCGGCCATCGCGGCCAGCTGCCTGTCGCGCGCGTGGATCGCCAGGTCCATGCCCTCGAGGTCACTGGGGGCGTTTGCCTCCTCGAGGGACTTCAGCGACCGGCCCAGCGCGTCGAGCAGCGAGCGGACCTCGTCGGCAACGCCGTCGGCGATGGCGGACTCGTTGATCAGCGCGAGGTAGCGCAGGGCTGCCGGCAGGATCATCGTTTTGGCGATCGAGTGGGCCGTCTCGGCCTCGATGTTGGCGCGTAGCGCGTACTGCTCGATCCAAACCTCAAAGCGCGACTCGAGCTCCCGCTTGCTCAGCACTTCGTAGTTTTCAAAGGCCGCCACGGTCTGCTCGGAGATCACTTCGGGCAGCGCATCGGGCGTTGATTTCAGGTTCTTCAGCCCCCGCGATTCGGCCTCCTCATGCCACTCCTCGGAGTAGTTGTCACCCCCGAAGCAAACCGCCTTGTTGGCAGCGTAGGACTCCTTGACGATCTCGATGACGGCCTTCGGCATCGCCGTGCCGGCGTCTAGCTTCTCCTTCAGCTTGCCGGCCAGCTCGTCGATCGCCTCGGCGACGATCGTGTTGAGCACCGTGTTGGGGAAGGCGAGCGACATGCTCGACCCCAGTGCCCGGAACTCGAATTTGTTGCCCGTGAAGGCGAACGGCGAGGTGCGATTGCGGTCGCCGCCGTGCATCGGCAGCTTCGGCAGAACTTCGGCCCCGAGCTCGAGGAACGACGCCGGGGTGTTGGGGTCGCCTTCGCCGCTGAGAATCGCCTCGAAGGTCTTCTCCAGCTCGGCGCCAAGGAAGATCGAGATGATCGCCGGCGGCGCCTCGTTGGCGCCGAGACGGTGGTCCTGTCCGATGTTCGCGACCGAGGCGCGCAGCAGCCCCTGGTGCTTGTTGACCGCCTGGATAACAGCCGCGCAGAAGAACAGGAAGTGGATGTTGTCCGCCGGGGTCTCGCCCGGATCGAGCAGATTGGTGCCCGTATCGGTCCCCATCGACCAGTTGTTGTGCTTGCCCGAGCCGTTGACGCCGGCGAAGGGCTTCTCGTGCAACAGACAGACGAGGCCGTAGCGGCGGGCGATGCTTTCCAGGGTCCGCATCAGCAGCTGCTGATGGTCGGAGCCGACGTTCGAGTTCTCGAAGATCGGCGCGATCTCATACTGGGCCGGGGCGACCTCGTTGTGGCGGGTCTTGACCGGGATGCCGAGCTTGCGCATCTCCAGCTCCGACTCCATCATGCAGGCCAGGACCCGCTCCGGGATCGATCCGAAGTAATGGTCGTCGAGCTCGTGCCCCTTGGGCGGCTTGGCGCCGAACAGCGTGCGGCCGGTCGCGATCAGGTCGGGGCGCTCGAAAAAGTACTGCTCGTCGATCAGGAAGTACTCCTGCTCGGGCCCGACGGTGGTGAATACCCGCTGGCTCTGATCGTCGCCGAGCAGGCGCAGCGCCTTGATCGCCGAGCGAGACAGGGCGTCCATCGAACGCAGCAGGGGGATCTTGGCGTCGAGAGCCTCGCCGGTCCAGGAGGCAAAGGCAGTCGGAATACAGAGCAGCGCCCCGTTCGGGTTCTCGAGGATGAAGGCCGGCGAGGTCGGGTCCCAGGCGGTGTAGCCGCGCGCCTCGAAAGTGGCCCGGACGCCGCCGGTTGGGAAGGATGAGGCGTCCGGCTCTCCCTGGATCAACTCCTTGCCGGAGAAGCCGGCAAGGACCCGGCCCTCGCTGGTCGGCTCGAAGAATGAGTCGTGCTTCTCCGCGGTCGAACCGGTGAGCGGCTGGAACATGTGGGTGAAGTGGGTTGCGCCCTTCTCCAGGGCCCATTCCTTCATCGCCTCCGCGACCGCGTCGGCCAGCTCCGCGTCGAGCGCCTCGCCGCCGGCTAGCGTTGCCTGAAATCTCTCGAAGATGTCTTCTGGAAGACGTTCGCGCTGCACGGCGACCGAGAAGACGTTGGCGCCGAAGGGGTCGTTCTCGGGAAGGGTCAGATCGGTCGCGCCCAGGGCCTCGCCGTTGGAGCTCCACTGCGCTGCGGTCACGTTTTGCTGGCGGATGCGGGTCATGCTTTTTCTCGTCCCTCGTTCTGTCGCTTGAAGAGCCCAAGCAGCCTAATGCCAGGGCGCCCTGGATGCCTTTGTACCGCGGTACAAGGATCGGCGGGGCAGATTGTCCGATGGGTCGGGGAGGTGGTCGGCGCCTACAGCCGCGGGCGCCGCAGGCTGGCCAGGAGCCGCTCAAAGGCGTCCTGGTCGGGCTGCACGGGCGTGCCGCGGCGTTTGATCGCCAGCCAGATCATGAGTGCGCTCGCGAGCGGTCCGAGCACGCCGAGGAGCAGGAACGTCGCCAGCGTGTCGATTCGTTCGATCATCCAGCTGAAGTTCATCCCGAAGAACCCCGTCATGAAGGTAAGCGGCAGGAAGATCGTGGCGACGACCGTGAGCCAGTACATCGTCTCGTTGAGCCTCAGGTCGACCACCTTGGCCATCGTGTCCGAGGCAGCGTCGATGCCGTCGACGGCGCGGTTGAGCTGTCCGTAGATGCGCTCGAAGTAGCGCTCATTGTCGGCTTCCAGGCCTTCGACCTGTCCGATCTCCTCGCTGATCCGCTCGAAGATTCCTCGCTGCGGGCCGAGTCGGCGGCGCATCGAGGTCAACCGCAGGCTGATCGCCCGCAGGGTCCCCATTCGCACTCGCGCGCTTCCGACGGCGCCGGCGAGGTGCTGCAGTCCCTCGAGCGCCAGCTCGATGTCGTTGAGTGCGTCAAAGACCGTCGCGACCATCGCGTCCAGGACGGCGTAGACGATGTACTGCTCGCTGCGCCCCTCGGCGCTGTAGCCGGGGAGTCGAGACGGAAGCACGACCGAATCGCGGTGAACGGTGAGCAGATAATCGCCGTGAACCAACACGTTCAGGTCGACCGGCTCCATGCGTGGCCCTTCTTCATCCTCGCCTTCCACGGAGGCCAGGTAGCAGTTGAAGGGGAAGACAACGTGCTGGCCGTCGGCGTGGAAGCGGTGCGAGGCGACGTTGGCGCGTTCGAAGTCAAGCAGCGGCGCCAGCGCATGGGCGGGGATGTCCAGCGCCTCGCTGAGCAGATCGGGCGCCACATCTGTGACGCAGATGTCAATCCAAAAGAAACGCCCCTGGGAGCGCAGCGAGGCGACCCGCTGCCGCTCGCTGCCGCTCAGTCCCTCGACGATCTCGCTCATCGCCCGAGCGAGGCTAGAGCCGCCCCAGGACGCGATCGCGCCATATAGTCCCAGCCCGAATACGACCCGGAGGGCACACCAGAATGTTCGTTTCAAAGGCCGCCGTAGTCGGCGGCGGCACCATGGGGGGCGAGATCGCGCAGGCGATCGCCGCCGCCGATATCCCCGTCGTCGTCAAGGACATAGACCGGAAGTTCGTCGACGCCGCCCTCGAGAAGGCCAGGGCGCTGAGCGAGGGCCAGCTGGAGCGCCTGGTCAAGAAGGAGAAGCTGACCCAGGAGCAGGCCGACGCCCGCCTCGCCGAGGTGATGGGGCTGATCATCGGAACGACCACCTACGAGGAGTTCGCCGACGTTGACTTCGTCGTCGAGGCGGTGCCGGAGAGGATGGAGATCAAGCAGGCGGTTTTCCGCGAGCTCGACGTCGCCACCCCCGGTCACGCGATCCTCGCCTCGAACACCTCCTCGCTTTCGATCACCGAGATGGGGGAAGCGACCCTGCGCGCCGATAAGGTCGTCGGCTTCCACTTCTTCTACCCGGCCTCGGTGATGCCGCTGGTCGAGGTGATCGTCGGCGAGGACACCTCGCGCGAGACGGCGACCGCGGCCTACAACTTCGCCCAGGCGATCAAAAAGCAGCCGATCGTCTGCGGCGAGGTGCCTGGCTTCGTCGTCAACAAGGTCCTGATGGCGACGATCGGTGAGATCTGGCGCGCCCAGGAGGAGCAGGGCCTCTCGCTGCGGGCGATCGATGAGGCGATCGCCGCCGCCAAGCTCGCCCCGATGGGCCCATTCTTCCTCACGGACCTGCTTGGGCTCGACACCGTCTGCCATGTCGCCGAGCACCTGCACGACTCCTACGGCGAGAGCTTCTACGTGCACAGGGGCCTGCAGCAGCTGGTCGCCGAGGGCAAGCTCGGGGCCAAGAGCGGGGGCGAGGGATTCTTCAAGGAGGGCGAGCAGAACGTGCCCGGCGACGCGCAGCCCGATGCCGAGGAGCTGATCGCGATGTTCACCTGCCGGGCCCTGATCGAGGCATGTCTTCTGGTTGAGGACGGCGTCTGCTCAGTGCGCGACGCCGACGTCGGGATGATGGCCGGCGCTGGCCTGGACCCGCGCAAAGGTCTGCTGCCACCGTTTTGGAAAGCCGATGTCGAGGGGCTTGACGTTGTCCTGGAGCGCATGGAGCGTCTCGAGGAGAAGCATGGCGAGCGCTTCGCCCCCCCGGTCACCCTGAGGCGACTCGTCGCCCAGGGCCGCCTCGGCCTGAAGGCCGGTCAGGGCTTCTATCCCTATCCACAGCCCGACGAGGGCGAGCAGCCGGAGACGGTCAAGCTCGAGACACGCGGTGAGGTGGCGATCGCCTGGCTGGCCAACGCGCCGATGAACGCGATCTCCCCCGACGTGATCCGCGACCTGGGCGCCGTCTGGGAGAAGGTCAAGGAGAGCGAGGTGGGGGCGATGCTCATCGCCTCTTCAGTGCCGATCGTCTTCTCGGCCGGGGCCGACATCAAGGCCTTCACTCAGATGGACGAATCGGGCGGCGAGCAGCTGCTGCACAGGGCGCACGCCCTGCTGCGCGAGTTCGGGCAGTCTCGGGTGGCGACGATCGCCGCTGTCAACGCGCTGGCCTACGGTGGCGGCTGCGAGCTGGCGATGGCCTGCGACGTGCGGATCGCCGCCGAGGCGGCCGTCTTCGGCCAACCCGAGATCAATCTGGGGATCATCCCGGGCTTCGGCGGCACGCAGCGGCTGCCGCGCCTGGTCGGCGAGAACAAGGCGCTGGAGATGAACCTAATCGGGGATGCGGTCCTCTCCGAGGAAGCGCTCGACTTCGGCCTCGTCAACCGAGTCGTCCCCGACCACGAGCTGCTCGAGGCGGCCCTCATGTGGGGGCGCAAGCTGGCCGGCCAGGCGCCGATCGCCAAGGAGCAGATCAAGCTGGTCTCTGCGGGGGGCGACCTCGACGCTGGGATTGAGGCCGAGAAGCAGGGCTTCGCCAGCGCCTTCGCCAGCGAGGACGCGCGGGAGGGCATCGCAGCCTTTCTCGGCAAGCGCTCCCCGAAGTGGAGCGGCCGGTAGCGGCGACCGCGACAGCCGAGGGCCTCGCCGAGCTGCTCGGGGGGTCGGCCTGCACGGTCGCGCTGACCGGCGCCGGCGTCTCGGTGCCCTCGGGAATTCCCGACTTCCGCACCCCGGAGACCGGCCTCTGGGCAAACGTCGACCCGATGGAGGTCGCCCACATCGAAGTCTTCGAGCGCGACCCGGCGCGCTTTTGGTCCTACTACCGGCCGCGCTTTCACTCGCTCGGCGACAGGCGTCCGAACGCAGCGCACGAGGCGCTGGCCGAGCTCGAGCGACGCGGTCTGCTGGAGGGCGTGATTACTCAGAACATCGACCGCCTGCACCGGGCGGCCGGCTCCCGGAACGTGGTCGAGGTGCACGGCTCGATCGAGACCTCGAGTTGCACCCGCTGCGCGGCGAGCTTCGGGATTGATGAGGTCGACGCGCTCTTCGACGAGCGGGGCGTGGCGCGCTGCTCGACCTGCTCGGGCCCGGTCAAGCCCGACGTCGTGCTGTTCGGGGAGCTACTGCCGCAGAGCGCCATGGCGATGGCCCGGCAGCTGGCCGAGCGCGCCGAGTTGATGCTCTGCGTGGGCTCCTCGCTCGCCGTCCATCCGGTGGCGACCCTGCCCCGCGTGACGCTCGAACGCGGGGGGCGCCTGGCGATCGTCACCAAGGGGCCGACGCCCTATGACGGCGAGGCGGAGCTGAAGCTCGAGGGCGAGGTCGACGCCGAGCTCGAGGCGCTGGTTGCGGCGATCGCCTGAGGGCGGCCTCCCTCGGCTCAGAACCTGATCCCCGCTTCGGCGCAGGCCTCGAGGACCTCTTCGGCGCGGCGGCCTTCGAAACCCCTAGCGCGCCTGCACGCGACTCTCGCCTGCGCGCCGCAGCCGCTCACCACCTCGCCCCCAGTGCGCCCCGGAACGGTCACCCGGATACAGCCGGGTCCCGGTGGCGGTGGACCGTGGCCAACCGTGGCGATGACCAGGATGAGGATCGCGAGGCCGGTTAGGAGGGGGCCCCAGACCAGGACCCGGCGCTCGCGCAGCGTCAGCTTTCGGAGCGGCGTGTTGACTCGCCGGTAGTGCTCCTCAAGCGGCATGCGGCCAGGGTATCCGGCGTTTCGCCGGGCCCGGCTCTCCACTTGGGAGAAACATCGGGGCGAATCTTTAGACGCCTGTACGTGGTGGCCCGGTCGATCAGGCGGAAGGGTTCCGAATAAGTCCACGACGGGCCTGTGCCCGGCGATAACGAAAGGAAGCAGCTGATCAAATGGAATGGTTGAGCGAAGGCGCCACCTCATGGCAGCTCACCGCAGCGACGCTGGTCGGGCTGATGAGCGTCCCGGGCCTGGTCGTCCTCTATGGCGGCGTGATGCAGAAACGCTGGTCGGTCAACTCGATGATGATGGCGTTCGTCGCCTTCGCGATCGTGCTCATCCTCTGGTGTCTGTTCGCGTTCAAGATGGCATTCGGTTCGCCGATGCACATCTTCGGATCCGGCGGCGGCGAATTCCTGGCCAACATGTGGGGGAAGCCGGCATCGATCCTGAGCGCGACAAGTGAGCTCGGGCACGGTCACATCCCGCTTCTCTCCGAAGTTTCTGAAGAAATCGAATTCCCGGAGTCGACCCTGGCCTACTTCCAGATCGTCTTCGCAGCGATTACCCCGATCCTGATGCTCGGCTCGGTGCTGGGGCGGATCAACTTCAAAGCCTGGATCCCTTTCGTGGCGCTGTGGACGGTCTTTGTCTACACGATCAACGCCTTCCTGATTTGGGGCGGCGGCTACTTCAGCCAGCACGGCGCGCTGGACTTCTCCGGCGGCTATGTGATCCATCTCTCCGCCGGTGTGGGCGGCTTCGTGGCCGCGGCGGTGGTCGGACCGCGCCTGCAGCGCGACCGCGAGGTCGACGCGCCGAACAACCTCGCTATGGTCGCGGTCGGGGCCGGTTTGCTGTGGCTCGGCTGGAACGGGTTCAACGGCGGTGACTGGTACTCGGCGGGCTCGGTTGCCTCGGCCGCGGTGCTGAACACGAACCTCTGCACCGCTGTCGCCTTCCTGGTCTGGGTCGCCTGGGACTATCTGACCGGTCGCAAGCCGAGCCTGATCGGCAGCGTCAACGGGATGATCGTCGGCCTCGTTGGGATCACGCCCGCCGCTGGCTTCGTCAACGGCTGGGGTGCGATCGCGATCGGGGTGATCGCTTCGACGATCGTCTATTTCGCGCTCAACTACCTCAGCCGCACGGCGCCGTTTCGCAATGTCGACGACACCCTCGGCGTGGTCTACACACACGGCTTCGCCGGGCTGGTCGGTGGCCTATTGGTCGGGATCTTCGCCAACAAGGCGATGATCGAAACGCCGCTCCTGGGGACGATCTCCGGCGGCGGGCTGCACCTGCTCGGCTGGCAGGCGCTGACCGCGCTCTGGGTGATCGTGTTCACGGCGATCATGACCTACGTCCTGCTCAAACTGGTCAGCTTGGTGGTCCCACTGCGGATGAGCGAGGAGGACATGGAGACCGGCGATATCGCCGTGCACGGGCACGAGGTCTACCCGTCCGATGTGCCCTCGCTCGGATACCCGGACGGGATTCCGGCGGGAGCCGTGGCTCCGACGCCGACCCCGGCAGGAGGGTCTTCTCCCTAGTAGCGCCAGCCCAAGTAAAACCAAATCAGGAACGAGCGAAACCGCCCCCGTCAGGGGGCGGTTTCGTTTCCAGAGGCCGGCTCCCCGGAGCGCGAGCGACTTACCTCGCGAAGGACCTCCAGCATCGTCGCCACCGCAGGGGTGACGGCCGCGCCCCGCGGCGTGGCGGCAAATACCCTGCGCACCGGACTGGCCGGACTCAACTCGCGGATCACAATGTCCTCCCGTGTCTCTGCGAGCGCCAGACGGGGGATCAGGGCGACACCAACCTCGGCGGCCACCAGTCCCTGGACTGTCAGGTAGTCATCGCTCTCGAATGAAATGCGCGGCTCGAAGCCCGCCGCGTGGCAGGACCGGACGACGTGCCGTGCGCAGGGACTGGCGGCGGAGGTCTGCACCCAGGACTCTTCGCGCAGGTCCTCAAGGCGCAGTTCCTCGCGCCGGGCCAGCGGGTGCCCGGCGGGGAGCGCCAGGTGCAGGGGATCGTCGAACAGGGGGAAGCGGCGCACGCCCGCCTCAAGCCGCTCGCCGACCCCCTCGAACTCGAAGAGAAGGACGAGATCGAACTCCCCGGCTCGCAGGCGCGCACCGATCTCCTCTGGCTCGCCCTCGGCGAGGCTGATCTCGACGCCGGGGTGGGAGGCCCGGAAGCCGGCAATGGCCTGCGGCATCAACGAGGCACCCGCGGTCGGGAACGAGGCGGTCCGAAGGTGCCCGCCACGGCCGGCTGAGATCGCGGCGATCTCCTCTTCGGCCGCCTCCATCTGGGCGAGGATGCCGGCGACGTGGCCGGCGAGCGCGGCACCGGCCGCGGTCGGCCGCACACCTCCGCGGCGGCGCTCGATCAAGGCCGTGCCGACTTCGCCCTCAAGGGTGGCGATTGCCTGGGAGACCGCCGACTGCGAGTAGGCGAGGGCGTCGGCGGCCTCCGAAAAAGAGCCCCGGGCGACGACCTCTCGGAAAGCGTTGAGTCGGGACACATTTAACATAAGTAAAGCTTATTTCATGGATAGGCATTAACAGTTGTACTGATATAGGAGCGGTGCCAAAATCGGCTCGAGCTTTCGAATTTCCCCCGAGACGCTTCAAAGGAGGCACCGAAGATGGCTCTGAAGATCATCGTTTCCTATGACGACACCGACAACGACCGCGACGCGCTCGCCCTCGGGCGGCTGCTGGCGATCAATGGCGCCGAGCTGGCGCTTGCCTACGTGCGCCACTCGTTTGGCGAATCGCTGGAGCAAAAGGAGGCCGAAGAGCTTCTCGCTCGGGGTGCCGAATCGGTCGGGGCGCCGGAGATGTCCAAGCACGTGGTCGTCAACGCGGGCACCAGCGTCGGGCTCGCCGAGCTCGCCGAGAGGGAGGGCGCCGACGTGATCGTCTTCGGATCGGAGTACCGGACCGCGCAGGGTCTGGTGAAGCCCGGTATCTCCGCCCACAAATTGCTGCTCGGGGGCCCGGCGGCGATCGCCGTTGCCCCGGCGGGCCTGCGTGAACATCCGACGATCAGCGTCAACACCGTCGGCGTCATCACCGAGGGCGATGAGGCGGCGCGCCAGAGCGCGGAGAGCCTCGCCGCTGCCCTGGGGGCGTCGGTGGTCGAGTATGGCGGCGGCCGGGTCGATCTGCTGGTCGTCGGTTCTCGACCGGAGTCACCTCCGGGCAAGGTCACGCTCAGCGCCTCCAGCGACTACGCCGTGGAGGCAGCGAACTACCCGGTGATCGTCATCCCGCGCGGCATGGCGCTCAGCTTCGGGGCGGCTCAGGAGTCCCCAATCGTCGCCGAGTGACGAGGATGATCGCCGCGACCTTCGGGTCGCGGCGATCGATCGCCGCCTGGGCGTCGCCCAGCTCCAGCGGCTGGGGCACGGCACCACCGGCCAGCGCGACCAGCGCCTCCTCCGCCGATCCTGCTTCGATCTCAAGTGCGGTGGCCGGAGGCGGCGCCTCTCGCTCGGCCTGGGCGAGAACCTCGCGAGTCACGTCTCGAGATGAGCGCTCTGCATTTGACCACCCCTGGCCGAATGCCAGGTCGGGGCCCTCGAGTCGCGATCCCTCCAGGATTCGCAGCGAGCTCTCGCTGGGCGCCCAATCGCGATCGCCGAGCCGCAGGACGCGGCCCGTCATCCACGGCTCGAGCACCTGACGACGCAACTCCCCTTCGTCCAGGTTGAAGGCCCGCGCGTGGCGCAGGGAAGAGGCGCTGATCTCGACGTGGAAGGCGATCGGCGAACCATATGCTCAGGGATATGGGGGCGCTGCCAGACGCGGTGATATTCGATAACGACGGACTGCTGTTGGACACCGAGTCCGTCTGGACCCGCGCCGAGCGCGACCTCTTCCTGCGCCACGGCACTGAGTTCACCCCGGCCGACAAGCGCGCACTCCTGGGCACCTCGGCGCAGGTCGCAGGCGAGGTTCTTGAAAGACGTCTGGAACGGCAGGGTCAGGCGAGGGTGCTGATCGAGGAACTCAACACCCTGGTCGTCGAGGAGCTCGAGCATGGGGTCGAAGCGATGGTGGGCGCCGGCGAGCTGCTTCACACCCTGGGCGCGCGGGGCACGCCGCTGGCACTGGTTTCGAACTCGCCGATCGCCTTCGTGCGGCGTTCGCTTCAGATCGTCGGCTTCGAGGATCACTTCGACGCCGTTGTCAGCAGCCACGAAACCCCGGCCCCAAAGCCGGCGCCCGATCCCTACCTCGAGGCCTGCCGGCGCCTCGGGGTGGAGGCCGGGCGGGACGTCGTCGCACTCGAGGACTCACCGACCGGCGTCGCCGCCGCTCGCGCCGCCGGCCTGACCGTGATCGGAATTCCCTCGATCAAGGGGGTCGCGCTGGAGGAGGCGCACCATATCGCCGCCGACCTGCAGGACGAGGTCGTCTCGAGCCAGCTTGTGCTCTAGCCGCCCCGCAGAACTCGGCGCCGGCGCAGGACACGCTCGCAGGTCTCAAGGAGCTGACCGATCTGCCGCTCCTGCACGCTGCTCGGGCCCTCCGGGCGGAGAGCGGCCTCGGCCGCTTCCTGCGCCTCCTCCAGCCGCTCCGCGAGTCGTCCCATGTCCGTCTCATGGCCTGGGTCCGCAATCGCGCCGCGCAGCTCCACGAGCAGCGCTTCGAGCCCCGCCCGCAACTGCAGGGCGGCCTCTCGCAGACGTCCGGCATCGAGGTCGGCGCGTGCTCGCAGGAGCAGTGTCTCGCAGGCGTCGACCGTCTCCCTGCCGCCGAGCACTGCCGCGACGCGCTCCTGCGGGCGCAGCTCCTCGGCCCGTTGCCGCCGGCGCGAGGGACCGGCCCCCCGCGGGTCCACCTCACGCGCTGACGCGAACCGTCCCGCGGCCACGTCCTCTCCGGCACCAAACCCGATGCGCGCCGCTGCCGCCTGCTCGTGTCTCAGCTCCGCGAGAAGAGGGTCGGCGCTCGCCGTTGCCTGCGCGTGCAGTGCTCGATTGAGCATCTCGGTCCCCTCTTCGAGGAGCGCATCGATCGTCTCCTCGGCCTCGAGCGCCTCCTCGAGCCATCGCTCGGCTTCGGCCGAGCTCGTGAAGGGATCCGCCGCGCGGACCGCGGTCACGCGCGCGAGCGCTAGCTCCGGCCTCGAGCTCGGCTGGGCCTCCCGCGGGCGCCGTCGCCGCTTCGGAGGCAGCGGTCTCGTGAAGAGCGTTTCGATCACCAAAACGCTCTGAGCACCGTCCAGCGAGCGAACCAGATAGCGGCCATCGGCGACCGGTAGAGCGCCCGCAAAGTCGAGCTGCGCGAATCCGAAGAGCTGGGTCAGGGGTCCTACGCTAACCCGAAGCGGCTCGACCGCCGGTCGGTGCGGTCCCGCCGTTGCCCTGGGGCTTGCCGGCAGAGCTGCTCTTTGAGCCGGTATCCGAGCCGGTCGAGGGCACCGGCTCCCGCTTGCCGCCCGTGTCGGGCAACGCGTAGCGCGAGGGATGGGTGGGCACCTTCGGGTTTGGTATTTCTGCGAGGTGGGCCATCAGACGTCCCCACTGGGGCCCCGAGAGGCTTGAGGAGGCGCTCGCCGAGAGTCCGTTGGTTCCGAGCGAGGAGAGGAATTCGGCCATCACACCGCCCCAGTAGGTTTCGTCGCCCTCGCGGTAGGAGGCATGGCTCAGGGGCACGCCGCTAGCGTCGGCGAAGCCGATCTCGATCGAGCCGCCGGGCACGAAGAGGCCGATTTGCTCGCCGGCGGAGACTTGCTGGCCAGGGCGCACGGTGGCCTCGACCCCCTCAAAGACGTAGATCACCTGGCCGGCGCGCGGACCGTCCAGAAGCTGATAGAGCACGCCGCCGCCTTCGGGCCAACCGGGGGCCCCGGTCTGCAGGATGCGGGCGTCGCCGATCGCCGCGATCGGTCCGGTGCCGGTGAAGTCGACACCCTGGTCGATGCGGCCGGTGGTCGCGTGGAGGAACGGTGAGACGTAGGAGCCTTCGTAGGCGGGTCGGTAGCCGATATGCACGAGTTCGTTGTGGTCGGGCGGCGAGAAGCTGGTCGGCCCCGGGAGGTTTTCCTGCGAGATCACCTGGTGGGGATGCATCGTCCCCTGCAGTGCCAGCACGTCTTTGATCAGTTGGTCGGTGAGTGTGCCGGGACCCTGGTGGCCGGCCACCAGGGTCCCGTCGATTTCGGCGATCTCGACCGCGTCGCCGGCGTTTTGCTCGGAGACGTAGCCCGAATTGGTCAGGGTGCTGTGTCCGCACTTCAGCGAGGCAACCTTCAGGCTGAAGCCTTTCGAGACCAGATACTCGAGCATCGCAAGTACGCGACGGTCGATCTGGCCGCTGGCGATGTCGTGGCGGCCGCACTTGTAGATGTCGAGCTTGTGGTCGGCGAGCACGCGTTGTTGGAGCTCTTCCTTGGAGAGCAGCAGCACCCCCGCGCCTCCCAGGTCGGCGGCGAGTGCGTTCTTGCCGTCGGCCCGATAGATGGCGGTCTCTTCCAGAAGCTTCCATCCGTCGAGGATCGGCTTGGGATCGATCGGGGGTGAGTGCTTGCCGGCCGGGCGGATCGAGAAGTTGATGTGGGGGTCGAGGCCTTCCGAACCCTTGCCGACCCGCGCGATCACGGTCCCGGCAATAACCCTCGACCCGACGCTTAGACCACCGTCAGCGCTCTTTGCGGCGGCCCTGTCAACCTCCTTGCGCGCCTTTGTCTGCTCGGAGCGTTGCGGGTGAGCGAAGAGGCGCGGGCGGATGTCTTCGGAGTTGACCGCGACCCGCTTCTGCTTGCCGTCGGGCAGCACCATCTTGGGGCCCCTGCGGACGATCTTGCCGAGCCCCGCGTAGGTGAAGCGATTGCCGTAGGTGTCCTCGAAGACGATGTAGTTGCCCAGCCGCCGGGAGTGGCCCGACCTGAGGATGACTCCGTCGTTGACGGCAACCACCGGCGAGCCCGCGGCGGTGAAGATGTTGATCCCGCGCGGGGTCGGCGAGGAGGAGATCACGCCGGCCCGGGCGCCGAAGTCCTGGTGTATTTCAGCGGGGCTTTCCTGCGCCATCGCGGCCCGGGCCGCGACGTCGTCGGCGTAGCGGGCTTTGGCGGCGATCGGGAAGTGGGCGCCCTCGGTAAGCCCGGTGAGCGAGCCGACCAGTTCGCTCGGCAGCCTGCCATAGGCGCGCGCGTAGAGCAGCACCTCCTGCACGTACCAATCGGCGTGGTTGTAGGAGAGGATCGCGTTGTAGAGGTTCTTTGCGCCCCCGGCGACCTTCAGGTAGTGGGCCGCGGCACAGATCGCGTCGACAGGGTTGTAGGGATCCTTGCGCCCGTCGCCGTTGGCGTCGAGCCCGTAGGTTTCCCAGGAGGAGGGCAGGAACTGCATCCAGCCAACCGCGCCGGCGCTGGAGACGTTGAGGTTGGTTCCGAAGTTGGTCTCGATTTTGTTGATCGCGGCGAGCACCTCCCAGGGAATGCCGTACTCGGTGCCGCAGGCCTGGTAGATGGGCAACAGGAAGGGCGGGATCTCAAAGGATTCGATGACGAAGTTGGAGACTCCGATCGGTGCCGGGCCGAACGGGGCGACCGTCACCGTCGGATTCGCGGCGGTGGGGGAACCGCCGCTGCCGTAGGCGGACCCGCCGCTGGACCCACTTGTGGCCTGCGGCTGCACGCCGCCGGTCGCGGGGGGTGCGGTGGTCGCGCCGTTCGAGCCGCCGCCCGAGGCGTCGCCGATGTTTTCGTTGTGGATGACCCTGTGGCCATTGCGCCGTTGCTGTTCGCCCCCGATCGGCGCGCCGACCGTGAAGCCGCCCCCAGTTTCCTTGCCGGCTTCCGCTTCACTCGCCGGGGCTTCGGGTTCTTCGGCGGCCGGGGCTTCGGGTTCCTCGGTTTCGTCGCTGGGGCTCGAGCAGTCCGGGTCTTCCATGTCGATAAGCCCGTCGCCGTCGTTGTCGACGCCGTCCGAGCAGGCGGGCACCGGCGCGGTGGGCGTGGGCACCGTTGTCAGCGGGGTGGCGCTCGGCAGGGGGGCCGCGGTTTCCGTGCTGGCTGGCGCTTCGGCGCCCGCCAGCCCCACGCCCAGCGCAGTCGCCAGCGCAAAGCTGGCCAAGGCAATGGTCAGTGCGAGCTTGTTTCTCATCCCGGAGGCCCCTGCAGGCACATCCAAGCTACCCATTCGCCGTGGGGTCCGCAACGGGATACAGCACCCCCCAACAAGGCCTTAATCATGGCTCGCCCAGGCATGGCGAGCAGGAGGATTTCAACCTGCTCGGATGTGCTGGTTAAGCTGCTGATATGCCCGAGGAGTTCGACGAGCAGGAGGGCCTGCGGGCACGCAGCGAGCATGCCATCGGGGAGCTTGCGCAGGCACTCCTCGATAGCCAGGTGCTGGAGAACGCGCTGGCCGCGGCCTTTGGCGCCAGGGAGAAGGCCCAGGAGGCCCAGCAAGCGGCGCTGGCGGCCCTCAATTTGCCCTCAGCCGGCGACCTCGAGCGGCTCGAAAGGCGCCTGCGCTCGCTCTCCCAACGGATTGAAGATCTTGAGGACCAGATCGACCGGGTTTCTCGGGAGATCGGCCAGCTAAAGCCTAAGTCTAACCCTAAACCTTAAGCTGAGAGTACTGCCAGAGCGGCCCCTCCGGCCCGTTTCACCGACCGCTCTCCGCGCGCGCCGCCGTGAGTCTCCCCTGGAGTCGCCTCGGCGATCAGGATTGCCGCCGCCGCGACCCCCAGCGCCCTGGCCCGGGCGAGGATCGCAACCGTTTGCAGGTCGGCGGCATCGGCTCCCTGGGGGAGCGCCCCGGGATCCTCTGGCAGCAGATCAAAGCTCGCGACCGTGGCGGGCCTTGCCTCCGGTCCCAGCTCGGCCCGCAAACGGGCGCTGAGATCGGAATCGGGATCGACCGAGTCGCCAAGGCCAAGGCCGAAGGAGACGGCCGAGCCGCCCTCGGCGATCGCTCGCTCAACGAGAAGCAGGGTGCCCGGTGCCGCCCTCTGCGCAACGCAGGTCCCGACCCGCACCACCCGGTGCACGCCGAGCTCGGCCAGCTCGGCGAGAACGACTGCGGCGCTGGGGCCGCCCATCCCGGTCGACTGGATCGTCAGATCGCCCGCCGTCGCGGTGCGTCCGCTGTAGCCCCAAAGGCCGCGTGCGTGGTTGCTCATCCTCGGCTGTTCGAGCAGCTCCTGGGCGAGCAGCAGGGCGCGGCCTGGGTCGCCGACCAGAATGGCGTCGGCGGCGATCGGGGCGGTGGGGCGGAGCCTGGCCGGCATGATGGCGGCGGCCATCTTGCCAGTTGGGAGAAGGGAACACGATGGATTTCCTCCAGCGGTCCAAACACCGGCACCCGGCCCGAGAAATAGCTTGGACGGGTGATGAAGAAGCTGGAGGCGTTCATCCGTCACGAGGCGTTCGAGCCGATCCGCGCCGAGCTGCTGGACAGGGGCTTCCCGTCGCTGTCGATTGTGGAGGCAAAGGGCTCGGGGCGCCAGAAGGGGATCGTCGAGGGCTATCGGGGGTCGAGCCTGACGATCGATGTTCGCCCGAAGCTGAAGTTGGAGATCGTTGTCGAGGACGGCGATAAGGACGTGGTCGTGGAGACGATCCTGCGCCACGCTCGCACCGGCGAGGTCGGCGACGGCAAGATCTTCGTGCTGCCGGTCGAGGAAGCGATCCGGATCCGTACCGGCGAGGCGGGGGAGGTGGTCCTGCAGGCCGACTCGCAGGAGGAGATAACCGCTTAGAGCGGGCCGACGGACGCCGTGCGGCCTCGGCGAGCGCGAAACTGTGTGTCGCCATGACGGGTGAGGAGCGCATATCCCTGAGCGAGGCGGCCCGTCGCTCGGGAGTCTCGGCGAACACGCTCAAGCGTTGGGCTGAGGACAAGGTGGTCCCCGTGCGCCGCGGGCGCTGGACGGCCGCGGCGGCGGCCCAGGCGAGGGTCGTGGCGCGAATGCGCGAGCGCGGTCACTCGCTCGAGGATCTGCGCAGGGCCGGTCGCGAGGGACGCCTCTCGTTCGGCCTGGCCGAGGATCTGCTGCCGCGACCTGAGGGCGGCGCGACAATCGCCGGGGTCGCCCGCGAGACCGGCCTCGAGCCGGAGCTGATCGAGCGCATCCTGGTGATTCTCGGCACGCCGCTCGAACACGAGCGCCAGCTCGATCTCGCCGATGTCGAGGCGATGCGCCATTGCGCGCGGGTCCTCGCGGCTGGTTTTCCGCTGGTCGCCTTCCTGCAACTGGTTCGCGTCTACGTGCAGTCGATGCGCCGCATCGCGGATGCCGAGGTTCGGCTCACGCACCTGTATGTGCACGAGCCGATGATCCGCGACGGGGTCCCCGAGCTGGAGATGGCGGAGGAGATCAGCGATCTCGCGGCCGACGTTCTGCCGCTGGTTGCGCCACTCACCGAATACCTGCACAACCGCTACCTGCGCTTCTTCCTAGAGCAGGACGTGGTCGGCCATATGGAGAGCGAACTGGGCGCCGGCTCTCGCCTGGGGCAGGTCCCGGTCGCACTGTGCTTCATCGACCTCACCGGCTTCACCCGCTACACGGAGGAGGAGGGAGACCTGGAGGCCCTCGATGTCGTCGAGAACTTCGTCGCGACGATCGAGGCTACGTTGCCACCCGAGGCGACGATCGTGAAGACAATCGGCGACGAGGTGATGGTCGTCTCCCCGGACCCGGCCTCGCTCGGTGAATGGGCGGTTGGGGTGATGGAGCAGCTGCCGGAGCGCCCGCGGCCGCGGGTCGGGATCCACTACGCGGAGGCCGTCTACCGCGATGGCGATTACTTCGGCACTCACGTCAACCTCGCTCACCGCGTCGTCGGGCGCGCCCAGGCGGGGGAGGTGATGGTCACCGACCGGGTCATCGAGGCGATTGAGGGCCGCCCCGGACTTGCCTTCGAGCCGCTCGGCGCGGTCAACCTGAAGGGTTTCCCGGAGCCCACCTCACTCTTCCTGTTGCGCGCCGGTCCCATCTGAGCGGCAGACTTGTCTGACAATGAACGCGAGCGCCGATCTAGTTGCCGCGGTCAAGAAGACCGGACTCCTGCGACCCGGGACGCCCGTCGTGGCGCTGCTCTCAGGCGGGCGCGACTCGGTTTGCCTGCTGCACATCGCAGTCGGGCTGCTCGGCCCCGGGGAGGTGACGGCGCTGCACGTCAACTACGACCTGCGTGGCGGCGCGGACGACGATGAGGCTCACTGCCAGGGGCTCTGCGCGGAGCTCGGCGTGCGATTTGAGGTCGAGCATCCGAGCCCCGACACTCGCACGGGCAATCTGCAGGCGTGGGCCCGGGAGGTGCGCTACGGGTCTGCCGAGCGCCTCTGCGCCTCGCTTGGGGAAGCGAAGATCGCCACCGGTCACACTGCCGATGATCAGGTCGAGACGATCCTCTACCGGCTGGCGTCCTCGCCGAGTCGAAGGGCGCTATTCGGCATGCGCCCCCAGGACGGCCGCCGGGTCAGGCCGCTGCTAGGGCTGAGCAGGGAGCAGATAACCGCCTACTGCCGCGAGCAGGGGCTCAGCTGGCGCGACGATCCGACCAACGAGCAGCCGCTGTACGCCCGCAACCGGGTGCGCCACGGCCTCGCCGAGGCGCTCGCCGACGTCCACCCCGCGGCTGCCGCCAACGTGCTGCGCACCGCCGAGCTGCTGCGAGAGGAGGGCGAGGTACTCGAAGGCCTAGCCGCCGGCGAGCTCGACGGCTCCGGCGATGCGCCGGTGGGTTCGATCACCTTGGCGCGACTCGCCGAGCTGCCTCCCGCACTGCGCCGTCTGGTGGTCCAGCAGCTCGCCGACCGCGCGGCCGGGAGGCCCGTCGCCGGCGCCGCTCGCCACGCGGAGGAGGTTGTGGCGCTGCGCCGAACCGGCAGGGCGATGCTCGACCTCGGCTCCGGAGCCAGGGCGATCGTCGAACGGGGTGTCCTTCGGGTTGAGCTGGAATGAGCGCAGAACGGGCGGGCATCGAAATCTGATTCTCTGCGCTGATTGATGGCCGAACTTGGACAAATCGGGGAGACACTCGTCTCGAGCGAGGACCTGCATCGCCGCGTCTCGGAGCTCGGCGCGATGATCAGCGAGGACTATTCTGGCCGCGACCTGATGATGGTCGGCGTCCTCAAGGGGGCGGTGCTGTTCCTCGCCGACCTGATGCGCAGCGTCACGGTGCCGTGCGAGATCGACTTCATGGCGGTCTCCAGCTACGGGTCGCAGACCGACTCCTCCGGGGTCGTCCGCATCCTCAAGGACCTCGACGCGCCGATTGAAGAGCGCGACGTGCTGATCGTCGAGGACATCATCGACTCCGGCCTGACGCTGCATTACCTGATGCGGAGCCTCAGGGCGCGCAATCCCGCCTCGCTTGAGGTCTGTGCCCTTTTGACCAAGCGGGAGCGCCTCCGGGTCGACCTCTCGCCGCGCTATGTCGGCTTCGAGATCCCCAACTGCTTTGCGGTCGGCTACGGGCTCGACCACGCCCAGCACTTCCGCAACCTGGACTACGTCGCTGCGCTTGATGCCTAAGGGCTGAAACCGCCCTGGTACGCTGAATTTCCTGCCCATGAGGCGTTTCTTCAAAAGCGCGGCATTCCCGATCCTGCTCGTGGTGATTCTCGCCTTCGTCGCGCAGAAGGTGATCACCAACAACCCGGGCCACGAAGCGCCTCCCTACAACGAGCTGATCGAACAGAAGAACGGCCTGATCGCGACCGGCAAGATCGAAGAAGTCGGGGTCAACACCAAGGAAAACACGCTCGATGTCAAGGAGACAAATGGCGAAAGCTTCTCCACCGGCTACCCGCCGAACACCGAGCAGCATCTGATCGACGAGCTCGAACGGAACGAAGTGAAGACCGTGGTACACGGCACCGGCGGCTCCAGTCTGCTCTCCCTGCTGACCTACATCCTCCCCTTCGTCCTCTTCCTCGCCCTCTGGATATTCCTCATGAACCAGATGCAGGGCGGCGGCTCCCGGGTGATGAATTTCGGCAAATCAAAAGCCAAGCGGATGTCGGTGGACGCTCCGAAAATCACCTTCCGCGACGTGGCCGGGGTCGATGAGGCGGTGCAGGAGCTGCACGAGATCAAGGAGTTCCTCGAGAATCCAAAGAAATTCCAGAGCCTCGGCGCGCGCATCCCCAAGGGCGTCCTGCTCTATGGCCCGCCCGGCACCGGCAAGACCCTGCTGGCGCGGGCGGTCGCCGGCGAGGCCGGTGTGCCGTTCTTCTCGATCTCCGGCTCGGACTTCGTTGAGATGTTCGTCGGCGTCGGCGCCAGCCGGGTCCGCGACCTTTTCGAGCAGGCCAAGCAGAACTCGCCCTGCATCATCTTCATGGACGAGATCGACGCGGTCGGGCGGCATCGGGGCGCCGGCATGGGGGGCGGTCACGACGAGCGCGAGCAGACACTGAATCAGCTGCTCGTCGAGATGGACGGCTTCGAGATGAAGGACAACATCATCCTGATCGCGGCGACCAATCGGCCCGACATCCTCGACCCGGCGCTGCTGCGTCCGGGCCGCTTCGACCGCCAGGTGGTTGTCGACCGCCCCGATCGCAAGGGGCGCAAGCAGATCCTTGAGGTTCACACGCGCGGCAAGCCGCTGGCCAAGGAGATCGACCTCGACACGCTCGCCGGGCAGACCCCCGGTTTCACCGGCGCCGACCTGGCGAACCTGATCAATGAGGCGGCTCTTCTCACCGCGCGGCAGGGCCGGCGCGAGATCTCGATGCAGGAGCTCGAGGAGGGGATCATGCGGGTGATCGCCGGGCCGGAGAAGAAGACTCGGGTGATGTCCGAGAAGGAGCGCCTGATCACCGCCTACCACGAGCTCGGGCATGCGGTTGTCGGCCACCTGCTGCCCAACTGTGACCCGGTCCACAAGATCTCGATCATCAGCCGCGGCCAGGCCCTGGGCTACACAATCAGCCTGCCGGTCGAGGACAAGTTCCTCACCTCGCGGGCCGAGCTGACCGACACGATGGCGATGACCCTGGGCGGCCGTGCCGCCGAGGAGATCGTCTTCGGTGAGATCACCACCGGCGCCTCCAACGATCTCGAGAAGGTGACCGAGACCGCGAAGCAGATGGTGATGCGTTTCGGGATGTCCGAGCGCCTCGGGCCCCGTGTCTTTGGCCACGATCGCGGCCAGCCTTTCCTCGGCCGAGAGTTCTCGGCCGAGCCCGACTATTCGGACGAGATCGCGCGGGAGATCGACGACGAGATCCGGCGGATTGTCGAGGCCGCGCACCGGACCGCCAAGGAGATTCTCACCGACAAGCGTGAGGAGCTCGACACGATCTCCAAGATCCTGCTTGGGCGCGAGACGATCGACGCCGAGCAGTTTGTGGCGCTGCTCGAAGGAAAGCCCGAGGCGGAGGTCTTCGTCGACGAGGAGGAGCCCTCGAAGCCGGTTGAGCCGGCGCCGGCGCCCGAAAAGGCACAGCGCGAGGGCGCCCGACCGATCCCGCGGCCGCGACCCGGCTACGCGGGGGGAGACGCCTCTTAGGCAGTCCGGTTCTCGCCCGCGAGGCTCGCCCTACGCGGGACGCCGGCCCGCCGAACGCCCTGACTCCGGCCGAAGTGACTGCGTCGGGAAGCAGATCGGTGTGCATCGCGGTCTCCATGCGAGGGCACGCCAGCGGGCGGATTGGTTCCTGCCAGCAGAGCCGGCGATACTCAGCTCATGAAGGTCCAACTGATGGGTGTCGTCAACGTGACTCCGGACTCGTTCTCCGACGGGGGGCTTTACCTCGAGCCCGAGGCGGCGGTGGCACATGGGGAGCAGCTGGCCCGGGACGGGGCGGAGATCCTCGATGTGGGTGGCGAGTCGACGCGACCGGGAGCTGCACCCGTGCCGGCGCCGGAGGAGATAGAGCGCACCCAACCGGTTGTCTCGGATCTGGCCGGCCTCGGGCACACGGTCTCGATTGACACCTCGAAGCTGGCCGTCGCCGAGGCTGCGCTGGAGGCGGGCGCCTCGATCGTCAACGACGTCACCGCGTTGCGCGGCGACCCCGAGATCGGAGGACTCTGCGCCGAGCGCGGCGCCGGCCTGGTGCTGATGCATATGCGAGGCAGCCCCCGCACCATGCAGGACGATCCTCACTACGACGACGTCGTCGAGGACGTCAAGGCGTTTCTGGGCGAGCGGCTCGAGACGGCCCTCGCGGCGGGCGTCGCCGAAGAGCGGATCTGGCTCGACCCCGGAATCGGCTTCGGCAAGACCCTGGAGCACAACCTCGAGCTCCTGCGCCGACTCGGCGAGTTGCGCGAGCTGGGCCGGCCGCTTCTGATCGGGACCTCGCGCAAGAGCTTCATCGGCAGGATTGACGGATCCGAGGCCGATGCGCGTATCGGCGGCACAATCGCCTCCTCGGTACTCGCCGTCGCCGAGGGGGCGGAGATCCTCCGAGTCCACGACGTCGCCGAGGTTTCACAGGCGCTGGTCATGGCGAGGGCGATCCTCGGGTAGCGTCCCGGGGCGCGGAGCGAGCAAGCGCGAGGATTGGTGATTCATGGAGTCTCACGGGAACGGGATCGAATCGACTGTCGAGGTGGAGCTGCGAAGCCTCTCGATCTACACACACCACGGCGTCAGCGACGCCGAGCGGGAGATCGGCCAGCGGCTCGAGTTCGACGTTTCCTTTGACGTCCCCGATTGCGATGCGGTCCTCACCGACCGCCTCGAGGATACGGTCGACTACGGCGAGGTCTGCGACATCGTCGCCCTTGCCGCGAGCGAGCGCAGCTACCGTACCCTCGAGCGCCTCGCCCAGGTGGTCGGTCAGCGACTGATGGAGCGCTACGGCTGTGAAACGGTTCGCGTGCGTGCCGCAAAGCCCGAGCCGCCGCTGCCGCTGGCGATCCAGGAGATCGCCGTGGAGGTCGTCCAGGAACGTTCCGAGGTGGTCGCCGAGGACGAAGAGGAGTAGCCGTGCGCGCGGGTTACCTGGGGCTCGGCTCGAACGTCGGCCCCCGCGAGGAGCACCTTGGCGCGGCGCTAGATCTGCTGGAAAGACACGGCGTCTCGATCGACGCCGTCTCCTCCACATATGAGACCGAGCCGGTTGGCGAGGTACTCGACCAGGCCGACTTCCTGAACGCGGCGGTCGCGATCCACACCGTGCTCGAACCCGAGGCGCTGCTCGGTGTCTGTAAGGAGGCTGAGATCGCGCGCGGCCGGCAGCTCCAGGCGCCGCGCCACAGCCCGCGCCCGCTGGACGTCGACCTGCTTTTGCTCGGGGATCTCGAGCTCTCGACGGAGCTCCTGACCGTGCCCCACCCGGAAATCACCAGGCGTCGCTTTGTCCTCGTGCCACTTCTGGAGCTCGACCCCGACCTGGTCCTCCCCGATGGGACGCGCCTCGCCGAGAGCCTGGCCGCGCTGGGGCGGGCAGAACGGGTCGAGCGCGCCGGAGTCCTGGCGGCTATGCGCTCGCCGTCTCGGTCCTCAGGCCCTCGAGCCATGCGGCGGGAATGATCGGCGGAATCCTGCCCGGATAGTCCGGGACCACCCGCTTTGCGAGCTCTCCCGCGGGCCGCCGCTCGATCGCCGGGCGAAGGTCGTCGATCGTCATCGCCAGGCCGAGGCTGGTCGCGATCTGGAAGTCGGCCGCGTTCAAATTCTCGCCATTCAAAACGCCCGCGGCGATCCACTCATCGATCCTGTCCAGCATCGCCGGCAGGGCGGCCAGATCGCGTCGCACGTTCTCATCACCGGCTTCGTTGAAACGGGCCGAGAGGGCGACGATTGGGGCGGCGGTGAGCATCGCCAGGTCGATCGGTATGCCGATCCTGGCGCCCTCGGAGTAGCTGCGCAGTGGCGTTCTGTCCTTCTTGATCGCCCACCAGAGGACCTGGCGGACCGGGTGCTGGAGCTGCTCATCGCCGAAGCGCTCCGCCTCCTCGACCGCCGCTCGCCGCTCGCCATCCTCGGGGAACAGCGGCGGCTCGGGTCTCAGACGCTCCAGCTCGCGGGCGATCTCACGCGAGCCCTGCACACCCCGCCCGTCGATCTTCAACGCCGGGACCGTGTTGCCCGGGAAACCGAGCCCGCGCAGGACGCCCTTGGAGATCACCGGCAGCAGGTCGGTGCGCTTGTACGCGATCCCCTTGTGATCGAGCATCAGCTCAGCGGTGATGCTCGGGTGCGACGCGGGGATAATGAAGAGCCGGGCCTCCACGGGGCCGGCATATTAGTTGGTCAGCCAGCCCAGAAATCGGGGAGGAGCTGAGCGTCGTCCTCGCTGTGAGTTCCGAAGGCGAGCAGCTCGAGGCCCTCGGGCCCGGCCTCGAAGCTCCGCGCGACCTCGGGTGCGACCCGGACCGCGTCCATCGGACCGAGCTCGACCAGCTCGTCGTCGAGCTTGATCCGCCCGCCCCCGGAGAGGACTACGTAGACCTCCTCATCCTCGCCGTGGCTGTGGCCGAAGCCCTGACGCTGGTTCGGCTTGACCCTCTGGAGGGAGATGCCCACCTGCTCGCAGCCGAGCGCCTGGCGCGCAAATCGGGCTTCCTGTCGCTCGCCAAAGCCGTGCTCGGGAGCGAAGTCCTCGATCCCGCGCAGGTTCACCTTCGAATGGCCGGCCATTGCTCGATCTCATACCCGGCGTCGGTCGGAGATAATCCCGACGTGCTCCTCGCGGTCGACGTCGGCAATACCCAGACGCACCTCGGCGCGTTCGATAGCGAGCGGCTCGTCGAGCACTGGCGCTTCCAGACCCGCTCGGGAGCGACAGGCGACGAGCTGGCTGAGCGCATCGCCGGCTTCTTCTCCCTCTGCGGGATGTCGTTAGAAGACGTCGACGAGGTCTGCGTCTCCTCGGTGGTGCCGCCGCTTGGCAGCCAGTTCGAGGAGCTCTCGGCCCGCTACCTGGACGCCGAGTGCCTGACCATCGGGCCCGGCCTGAAGACCGGCATGCCGATCCGGATCGAGAACCCGCTCGAGGTCGGCGCCGACCGCCTCGTCAACGCAATCGCCGCCTACGAGCGCTTCGGCGAGGCCTGCATCTCGGTCGATTTCGGCACCGGCATCAACATCGACGCGGTCTCGGCCGAGGGTGAGTACCTCGGCGGGGCGATCGGCCCGGGCCTGGCGCCGTCGCTCAGCGCCCTAATCGACCGCGCAGCCCGGATCACCCGCATCGACCTGGAAGAGCCTCGCGAGGCGATCGGGCGCTCGACCCGCGCCGCGATCCATTCGGGCTTCATATTCGGCTTCGCCGGCCTGATCGACGGGATCGTGCGCCGCATCGAAGAGGAACTTCCGAACCCGCACCTGCTCGCCACCGGGGGCTATGCCTCGACCGTCGTCCCCTTCACGGAGACGATCGACGAGGTCGACGAGATGCTTACCCTGAAAGGGCTGCGTCTCATCCATGCCCGCAACTCCTGAAACCACCCAGGCCACGCCCCGGCCGGCGCTGAGTGACCCCTTCGAGATCGGCGGTGTCAGGCTCGCCAACCGGGTGCTGCTGGCGCCGCTCGCCGGAATCGGCAACTGGTTCGTGCGCCTCCAGGCGAAACGGCACGGGGCCGGGCTGGCCGTATCGGAGATGATCTCGAGCTTCGGTCTGCATCACCGCAACGAGCGCACCATGCGGGAGCTGATGCGGATCCACCCGGAGGAGCACCCGGTCTCGGTCCAGCTCTTCGGCCATGACGCCGAGGTGATGCGCTCCGGCGCGGCGATCGCCGCCGAGGCGGGTGCCGACCTGATCGACATCAACATGGGCTGCCCGGTTCGCAAGGTGCGCAGGACCGGCGCCGGGGTCGAGCTGCTCGCCGACCCGGGGCTCGCTCTGGCCCTCGCCCGCGGCGCAGCCGAGGGCAGCGGCCTGCCGGTCACCGTCAAGCTGCGATCCGGGCTGCAGGCAGGCGATCGCTCCGGCTTCGACCTGGCCGTGAGGCTCGTCGAGGAGACCGGGGTCGCGGCGATCGGCTTTCATCCGCGGCCGGCAACGGTCGGTCACAAGGGCGAACCGGATTACGGGTTGGCCCGAGAGCTCGCCGCGCGCCTCGAGGTGCCGGTGATCGTCTCCGGCGGCCTGAGCAGCGCCGAGGCGGCGCGCCGCGCTTATCGGGAGTCCGGCGCCGACGCCGTGATGATCGCCCGCGGGGCGCTCGGCAACCCCTGGGTTTTCGAAGAGCTGACGGGGCGCCGGCTCGCGCCGCCCGCTCGTGAGGAGGTCGTCGCCGAGCTGCTGTGGACCATTGATCGCGCTGAGGAGCACCTCGGGAGCGAGCGCGCTGGCCGTTATCTGCGCAAGTTCTACCCCTGGTACGCGGGGCGGCTCGGGGCTCCTCCCGAGCTCTCCGAAGAGTTGCAGCGCAGCGCCGACCTGCCGCGAGCGAGAAAGCTGATCGCCCGCCTGGCCACGCCTGCGGAGGTTGCGTAGGAGCATCGCTATAATCCCGCGACTTCCGGCCCGGTGTGGCGATGCCCTAGGCGTCGCAACCGGGCGATTTTTGGGTCTGGGAGCCATATCCCGCCCTTCATCAAGGAAAAGCGAGGTAGCGCAAGTGAGTCGCCAGGCCGTCATCACCCCTGAAGGTCTCGAGAAGCTCAAAGAAGAGATCGAGTACCTCTCGACCGATAAACGGCGCGAGGTTGCAGAGCGCATCAAGGAAGCGCGCGACTTTGGTGACATCTCTGAGAACGCCGAGTACGACGATGCCAAGAACGAGCAGGCACTGCTAGAGCAGCGCATCGCGCAGCTCGAAGAGCGGCTCCGTCGAGCGACCGTGATCGATGAGAAGTCGGTCGGCACCGACGAGGTCACCTTCGGCTCGGTGGTCCACGTCAAAGACCAGAAAACGGGCGACTCGCAGAAATTCCAGATCGTCGGCTCGACGGAGGCAGATCCGCTCGAGCACAAGCTCTCCAACGAGTCCCCGATCGGCAAGGCGTTGCTCGGGCACAAGCGCAACGATGTGGTTTCGGTCGAGGTTCCGCGCGGCCCGAAGAAGAAACTCAAAATCACCAAGATCGAGTCCGCCTAGCGCCGATAGGGTCGCTCCGATGGGCGAACCCGAGCAGCAGAAACTTTCGGACCTACTCAGGGACCGACGAGAGAAGCTCGAGCGCTTCCGAGCCGCTGGGATCGATCCGTTTCCCCACGGCTTTGGCCAGCGAGAGGACATCGCCGAGGTGCGGGCGGCGCATGAGGGTCTCGCGCCGGGGATCGAGACCAATTCTCGCCACCGGGTGGCGGGGCGGATCGTCGGCCGCCGTGGCCACGGCAAGGCGGCCTTCCTCGATCTGCGCGACGGCAGCGGCCAGATCCAACTGCACGCCCGCCAGGACCGGCTCGGTGACGAGGCCTTCGAGCTGCTGGTCGCCCTCGACATCGGCGACCTGATCGGCGTCGAGGGTACGGCGATGGCGACCCGCAGTGGCGGTGAGCTCTCCTTGGAGATCGACCGCTGGCGCCTTCTGGCCAAGAGTCTGCGCCCGCCGCCTGGTGAGCACCAGGGTCTGGAGGATGTCGAGACGCGCTATCGGCGCCGCGAGCTTGACCTGATCGCCAACCCGGAGAGCCGGCGTATCTTCGCGCTGCGGACTCGAACGATCACCGAGATTCGCCGCTGGCTCGACGAGCACGGTTTTGTCGAGGTCGAGACGCCAGTCCTGCAACCGCTCTACGGCGGCGCCTTGGCGCGCCCCTTCACGACCCACCACAACGCCCTTGAGCGCGATCTCTATCTGCGGATCGCGACCGAGCTCTATCTGAAGCGCCTGATCGTCGCCGGGATCGACCGCGTCTATGAGCTGGGCAAGGACTTCCGCAACGAGGGCGTCTCGCACAAGCACAACCCGGAGTTCACGATGCTCGAGTGGTACGAGGCCTACGCGGACTATGAGAAGACCGCTCACGATCTCGAGTTGCTGGTCGCCGAGGTGGCCGAGCGTGTGCTGGGCACGACGGTGGTCGAACGCGACGGGGTGCAGATCGACCTGGCCCCGCCGTGGCGGCGCCTCTTGCTTCGCGACGCGATCCAGGAGCGCACCGGCATCGATATCGTCGAGCATCCGACGCGCGAGGCGCTCGCAGCGGCGATGGGATCCGAGCCCGATCCGGCCGAGGGCTGGGGCAAGCTGGTCGACGGTCTGCTCTCGAAGTCGGTCGAGCCTGAGCTCGTGCAGCCGACCTTCGTTTTCGATTACCCGGTCGAGCTATCGCCCTTTGCCAAGGCGCACCGCTCCGAGGAGGGCCAGGTCGAGCGCTGGGAGGCGTTCGTGGGCGGCATCGAGATCGCCAATTCCTTCAGCGAGCTCAACGACCCCGACGAGCAGCGTCGCCGTTTCGAGCAGCAGCGAGCAGAGATCGAACGGGGCGATGAAGAGGCCCAGCCCACCGACGAGGCATTTGTCGAGGCACTCGAGCACGGGATGCCGCCGACCGGCGGCGTTGGCCTCGGGATCGACCGCCTGGTGATGATGCTCACCGGGGCAAAGAGCCTGCGCGAGGTGATCCTCTTTCCGGCGATGCGCACGTAAGGGCGCCGCGAAATTCGATTTTTACCCCGTGAAAACCCGCTATTAGCGTGTATTCGGGTCCGCGGGCCGGGTGGGCAGGCTCGGTATCGTTTAAAGGGCGCTTCGGCATTTCTCGATATTGAGGTGTGCCGGGCGGTACTTCCAAACCGGAAGTGAGTTTGACTAACTAAGGAAGACGTTTTGTTCGAGCGATTCACAGAGCGAGCCCGTCAGGTCGTCGTATTGGCCCAGGAAGAGGCGCGCACGCTCAAGCACAACTACATCGGCACCGAGCACATTCTGCTCGGCCTGCTGCGCGAGGAGGAGGGGCTGGCGGCCCGCGTCCTTGAGTCGCTGGACATCACCACCGAGCGCGTGCGCTCGCAGGTCGTGCGGATCGTCGGCTCCGGTGAGGAGGTGACCTCGGGCCAGATCCCGTTCACGCCGCGCGCCAAGAAGGTTCTCGAGCTGGCTCTGCGGGAGGCGCTCAGCCTCGGCCACAACTACATCGGCACCGAGCACATCCTGCTTGGCCTGGTCCGGGAGAACGAGGGTGTGGCGGCGCGCATCCTGCTCGACTTCGATGCCGACTCCGACAAGATCCGCAACGAGGTGATCCGCATGCTGTCGGGTCCCGGCGGTCGCCGGCAGGGTGCCGCCACGGGAGGTGGCGGGGGCGAGGGCAAGAAGTCATCAAAGCTGCTCGACCAGTTCGGCCGCAACCTGACCAAGCTGGCCGACGAGGGCAAGCTCGACCCGGTGATCGGGCGCGAAACCGAGATCGAGCGGATCATGCAGATCCTCTCGCGTCGCACCAAGAACAACCCGGTCCTGCTGGGGGAGCCCGGGGTCGGCAAGACCGCCGTTGTCGAGGGCCTGGCCGCCCGCATCAACAAGGGTGAGGTGCCGGAGCTGCTCAAGAACAAGCAGATCTACACCCTTGACCTGGCCGCGTTGGTCGCCGGCTCGAAGTACCGAGGCGAGTTCGAGGAGCGCCTCAAGAAGGTGATGAAAGAGATCACCCAGCGGGGCGACATCATCCTCTTCATCGATGAGCTCCACAACCTGGTCGGTGCCGGCGCCGCGGAGGGCGCGATCGACGCCGCCTCGATCCTCAAGCCGGCGCTGGCCCGGGGAGAGCTGCAGACGATCGGTGCTACGACCCTCGACGAGTACCGCAAGTACCTCGAGCGCGACTCGGCTCTGGAGCGACGCTTCGCCCAGATCAGGGTCGATCAACCCTCGGTCGAGGACACGGTGAAGATCCTCGAAGGGTTGCGTGAGCGCTACGAGCAACATCACCGCGTGACGATCACCGACGAGGCGCTCGGCGCGGCGGCAGAGCTCGCCGACCGCTACATCTCCGACCGCTTCCTTCCCGACAAGGCGATTGACCTGATCGACGAGGCCGCCTCGCGGATGCGGATCAAGTCGATGAGCGCGCCGCCGGTCTACCGCGATCTCGAGGAGGAAATCGAGAAAACGCGGCGCGAGAAGGAGGGCGCGATCGAAGCCCAGGAGTTCGAGAAGGCGGCCAACCTGCGCGACACCGAGCGCCAGCTGACGACTCGCAAGCGCCAGCTCGAAGACGAGTGGGCCGAGGGTGAGAACGGCGACCGGCCGGAGGTTGGCGAAGAAGAGATCGCCGACATCGTCTCGATGTGGACCGGGATCCCGGTCTTCAAGCTGACCGAGGCCGAGACCCAGAAGCTGATCCGCATGGAGGAGGAGCTGCACAAGCGGGTGATCGGCCAGGAGGTTGCGATCACGGCGGTCTCCAAGGCGATCCGCCGCTCGCGGGCAGGAATCAAGGATCCCAAGCGCCCCGCGGGCTCATTCATCTTCCTTGGCCCCTCTGGGGTCGGCAAGACCGAGCTGGCCCGCACCCTCGCCGAGTTTCTGTTCGGCGACGAGGAGGCGATGGTTCGCATCGACATGTCCGAGTACATGGAGAAGCACGCGGTTAGCCGCCTGGTCGGCTCGCCGCCGGGATACATCGGCTACGACGAGGGCGGCCAGCTGACCGAGGCGGTACGCCGCAAGCCCTACTCGGTGCTGCTGCTCGACGAGATCGAGAAGGCGCACCCCGACGTCTTCAACATCCTCCTGCAGATCCTCGAGGACGGTCGTCTGACCGATGCCCAGGGGCGCACGGTCGACTTTCGCAACGCGATCGTGATCATGACGTCGAACATCGGCGCCGCGGAGATTTCGAAGAACACCTCGATCGGATTCACCGTCTCTGACGAGACCGGCATGTCCTACGACGACATGAAGAACCGGATCATGAGCGATTTGAAAAAAGTCTTCCGGCCCGAGTTCCTCAACCGGATCGACGAGGTGATCGTCTTCCACAAGCTCGCCAAGGAGGAGGTCAAGGAGATCATCGACCTGATGATCAATCGGGTTCGCGTTCAGGTTGCTGAGCACGAGCTGCAGCTCGAGCTGACCGACGAGGCCAAGGACGCCCTGGTCGAGAAGGGCTGGGACCCCTCGATGGGTGCGAGGCCGCTGCGCCGCGCGATCCAGCGCTACATCGAGGATCCGCTCGCCGACGAGGTCCTGCGACGGGGCGAGATGGTCCCCGGATCGACGGTGATGGTCGAGCGCGATGCCTCGGGCGATGAGGAGGACAACCCCCTGAAGTTGACGATCATCGCCCCGCGGAAGCCGCTGAAGCCCAAGCAGAAGGCCGAGCCCGAGAAGGTCGGCGTCGGCGCCCAGGGCGAGGCCGCCGCTGAGGGCGAATCCGGCCAGGGCGACGAGAAGACGCCGACCGAGTAGTGCCCGAGCCCGGTCGGACCGCGATCGGCACCTGGAGCGGCGGTCGCTTCCTGCACTTCGGCGAGGCGATCGACGAGCAGCGCCTGCAGGCGCTGCTGCGCCCGGGAGCGGGGATCGACACGGTGCTGAGTGCCGATACCTACGGCCAGGGCGAGGCCGATGAGCTACTGGGAAGGGCGCTCATCGGGGTGCCACGCGAGGAGTACTCGCTGATCGGTGCCGTTGGTCACGACATCTATAAGGGCGAGCGCGATGGCCCACGCGGCTTTCCCCGCTTCACCGATCGAGAGCTGCGCGGTCCCGACGAGTACGGCTCCTACCTGCGGATGGCCGCTGAACGCAGCCTGGAAAGGCTCGGCGCCTCGGCCTTTGATCTGCTGTTGCTCCACAACCCCGATCGCACCGGCTACTCGAGCGAGGCGGTCTGGGACGGAATGGCGGCGCTGCGCGAGGAGGGGCTGACCGCCGCGATCGGGGTCGCCCCCGGCCCGGCCAACGGGTTCACCCTCGATTTGATCTCCTGCCTGGAGCGCTTTGGAGAGCGGATCGACTGGGCGATGGTGATTCTCAACCCCTTCGAGCCCTGGCCGGGGGAGCTCTGCCTCGAGGCGGCCGCCCAGAACGGGGTTCGGGTGATCACCCGGGTCGTCGACTACGGTGGTCTCTTCTGGGGGGACCTGCGGCCCGGGGCCCAGCTGGCAAGGGGAGACCATCGCGCCTTCCGACCCGATGGTTGGATCGAGGCCGGTTCGGAAAAGCTCGAGTTGGTGATGCCGTTCGCCGAACGGCTCGGGCTGAGTGCGATCCAGCTCGCCTGTCAGTGGAATCTCGCCCATCCGGCTGTCGAGTGCGTCGTCCCGACCCTGATCCAGGAGGTGGGTCCCGAGACTCGTCCGATCGAGGCCAAGCGTGCCGAGCTCGCGGCTTTGCCGGAGGGCCAGCTGCTCAGTCTCGAGGACGTCGCCTCGATCCGGGCGGTCGGGGACAACACCGGCTGCATGGACCTCAAGGGCGCCAACCCGGCCCACCGGGGCGCGGAGCGGCCCGACCGCTGGCCCCTCAGCGAGGAGCTGGTCGCCGCCGGCCGGCGCTGGGGCGTTGAGGCCGAACGTGACCTGACCGCCGCCTGACCCGGCGCCTGGCCTCATCGATCGGCTCGGCCGGCCTCCGCTGCGCGGGCGCCTAGCCTGCCGACATGCGGCGCAAATGGTGGATCTTGCTCGGCACCTGCGCCGGGATGTTCCTGCTGATGCTCGACTCGACCGTCGTTGCACTGGCCCTGCCCAGCATCCGACGCGACGTAGGAGCCTCCTCCGCCGGGCTGCAGTGGGTGATGAACGGCTATCTGCTTGCGATCACGGTCTTCGTGGTGACCGCAGGAAGGCTCGGCGATATGTTCGGCCGCAAGCGCCTCTTCCTGGGGGGCGCCATCCTCTTCGCGCTCGGCTCGGCTCTCGCCGGCGCCGCCGGGGACGAGCTGACTCTGATCGGCGCCCGCGTGCTCCAGGGGGTCGGCGCGGCGCCGATGATGCCCCTCTCGCTGGCGATCGTCTGCAACGCCTTTCCCCGCCACGAGCAGGCCCGGGCGCTTGGTATCTGGGCCGGAGTCTCAGCCGTCGCCCTGGCGATCGGGCCGCTGGTCGGCGGCGCCCTGGTCGAGCTCGATTGGCGGCTGATCTTCTGGATCAACCTGCCGGTGGTCGCCGTGGCGATCACCGTCACGGCGCTCGCCGCGCCGGAGTCGACAGATCCCGGCTCGGGTCGCAGGATCGATCTACCAGGCCTGCTTGCACTCAGCATCGGTCTCACAGCGGTGGTGCTGGCGCTGGTCCAGGCCAGGGTCTGGGGCGAGAGCCTCGTGATCGCCTTGGCGCTGGTCGGTTTGAGCTCGCTTTGCTGCTTTTGGTGGATTGAGCATCGCGCCCGAGAACCGATCGTCGACTTCGCGCTGTTCCGCAACGGCCCGTACTTCGGGGCCAGCGCCGCCGCCTTCGCCCTTGTCGGCGCCTACTGGTGCGTGATGTTCTTCCAGTCGCAATACCTCCAGGACGTGCTCGGGCACTCTGCGGTTCTGAGCGGCCTGATGATCCTCCCGGTGACGATCCCAATGGTCTTCATCTCGCCGCTCTCGGGCAGGCTTATAGATCGGTTTGGGACACGGCGGCTGATGAGCGTCGGAATGGCCTGCGGCGTGCTCGGAATGCTGGTTCTCACCCAGCTGGGCCGAGAGAGCTCCTATCCTCTACTGCTGGCGGCCTACCTCCCCTTCGGGATCGCGCTGGGACTCGTCTACGCGCCGATGTCCGCCGCTGCGATGGCGGCGGTGCCGGCCAACCGCGTGGGGATCGCCTCCGGGGTGTTGGCGATGGACAGGGTGATGGCGGGAACGGTGGCGCTGGCGGCGACCGGCGCGCTCTCGCATGCGCTGCTCGAGGGCGGCGCCGAATTCGCGGCGGCGATCGCCGGCTCAGCCTGGATCCTGGTCGGGCTCTGCGCGCTCGGGACCTGGTTGACCTGGGTATTTGTGCCCGAAGCTGAACGCCGGCCGCCGGACCGGCACAATCATCACCGCTTCCACATATGAGACGGATCCGCTTGACATTTGCTTTTCCGATCTTTCCACATGGATATCGCGAGACCGCATTCCAGAGCGATTTCTGCCATCCTAGTTGGCGATGTCACCGCAGCCTGGGGATGAGCTTCACGAGCTTTCGGAACGCCAGGACCCCAGGCTCCTAAGGGCTCTGGACATCGTTGCGCCGGGCGGGGCGCTGCGCGAGGGGCTCGACAACATCGTCCACGCCCGAACCGGGGGCCTGATCGTTGTCGGGGACCCGAGCGAGATCTCGCACCTGCTCTCGGGAGGGATCAAGCTCGACATCGACTACACGCCGGCGATGCTCTACCAGGTGGCGAAGATGGACGGGGCGATCGTCCTGAACAACGAGGCGACCAAGATCACCTGGGCGAACGTACAGCTGATGCCGGATCCGACGATCCTCTCGAGTGAGACCGGCACCCGCCACCGTACCGCCGAGCGCGTCTCCAAACAGACCGACGCCCTGGTCATCGCGATCAGTCAGCGCCGCGACGTGGTCTCGCTCTACGTGGAGGGGACGAAGTACATCCTGCAGGACATCCCGGCGGTGCTCGCCAAGGCCAACCAGGGTTTGGCCACGCTCGACAAGTACCGCGAGCGGCTCGATCAGGTCTCGACCCGCCTGACCTCCCTCGAGTTCGAGGGGGGCGGCGTACTGTATGACGCGCTCTCGGTCCTTCAGCGTGCCGAGCTGACCACCAGGATGGCAGTCGAGGTCGAGCGCTACATCGTCGAGCTCGGGACCGAGGGACGATTGATCGAGATGCAGCTCGAGGAGACGATGGTCGGGGTGGCTAGTGAAAAGGCGGCACTGATCCGCGACTACTCCGTGGTTGACTCAGAGCAGAACCTGGCGACCGTGATTTCATCCCTGGCGCGCCTCCCGCACGAGGACGTTTTGGACTTCGGGCGGCTGGCGGAGATGCTCGGCTATGACCGCAAGCTCAACACCCTTGACTTCCCGGTGACCCCGCGCGGCTATCGACTGCTGGGTCGCATCCCCCGCATCCCAAAGCTTGTCGTCCAGAAGATCATCCAGGAGCTGGGTGGGTTCGAGGAGGTCCTGGCGGCCTCCGATGCGCACCTCGAGGCTGTCGACGATGTCGGTCCGACCAGGGCCAAGGACATCCGAGAGGGGCTTCGACGGCTGCGCGAGGTCGACCTGGTCGACAGGTACCTACAGAGCTGATGGCGAAAAGCGCCGTCCCACAAACGAAAGGAGCAGACCGATTTCCGAGCTAGAGGAGGCCATGGAGGCAGGCTTCGAGGAGGACGTTCCGTACGTCTGTGACTTCGAGGAGGGTGACAAGGTCGTATATCCCCACCACGGAGCGGGGATCGTGCTGAAGAAAGAGACCCGCGAGTTGATGGGGGAGGAGCGTGAATACCTGACGATCAAGATCCTCCACAACGAACTGACGGTAATGGTCCCCTGTGAGAACGCGGGGGTAGCCGGGTTGCGGCGCGTGATCGACGAGGAAGAAATCAAGAAGGTCACCGACGTCCTCACGGACGATGTCTCGGAGATGCCGAAGAACTGGAACCGGCGCTTCAAGTACAACCGCGAGAAGATCAAGACCGGGGACGTCTTCGAGCTCGCAGAGGTCGTCCGTAACCTCGCCATCCGCGAGATGGAAAAGGGTCTCTCGACCGGCGAGAAGCAGATGTACACGCGGGCGAAGAAAATCCTCGCCTCAGAGTTCATGTACGCGCTCGACAAGGACGAGGGCGGCGCAGAGGAATACCTCGATGGGCTGCTGGAGGAGCGCTTCGCGGCCACCGCTTAGGGGGCTCTCCTGACATGAGCTCCGACGCGGCAGCGTCGACAACCGCGGTCATCGCGGCCGCCGGCTCCGGAGAGAGGCTCGGAGCCGGCGGCCCGAAGGCCTTCGTGCCGCTGGCGGGACGGTCGCTGCTGGATTGGTCGGTGGATGCCTTTCGGGTCGCGGGGGTGGCGAGGATCGTCGTCGCCGCTCCGCCCGGGCGCCAGGATCGCCTTGGCGAGGATCTCGTGATCGTCGACGGTGGCGAGACACGCTCCGCGTCTGTCGCCAATGCCCTCGGGGCGGTCGGGACCGAGCTCGTCGCGATCCACGACGCGGCGCGTCCGCTGGTGACGCCGGAGCTGATCGAGGGCGTGTTGGCGATCCTGGCCGCCGAGCCCGAGGCGGCCGGGGCGATCGCCGCGACGCGTGTCACCGACACGATCAAGCGCACCGTCGGCGGTTTGGCGAATCATCCACCCCAGGATGGGGAATCGCCAGTGGTCGTCACGGAGACGCTTGATCGCGACGAGCTGTGGGCGGCGCAGACGCCTCAGGCATTCCGCGTCACGGCGCTCCGCGAGGCGCTCGCGGCACATCCCGACCCTGCCTCGCTGACGGACGAGTCGATGGCGCTGGAGGCAGTGGGGGGGCGCGTGCTGATCTGCCCCTCGCCGACGGGGAACTTCAAGGTGACGACTCGAGCCGACCTCGACCTGGCCGCCGCGTTTCTGCAGCGGAGTGAGCTGCGGTAATCCCCACTTCGGACTTTGCGATTCGCGGGGAGCCGGGGTCTAGTCCCAGACCAGCACCCAGACCAGGGCCGCGGCGAAGCAGATCTGTCCGACCCCGAGGGCGACGCCGAAGCTGACCGCGCCGAGGGCCGCGGCGAGCGCCGTGCCGGCGGCGAACGCCGCGAAGAGGATCAGCAACTGACGGGTCATCGACCCCGAGATCGTAGGGCCTCAGACTTCAATGACCGAACCCATGATCAAGGTGCGGTCCCGCGGCAGGCGGAAATATTCGGCCGCATCGGCGCTGATGTGTGAGGTTGCGACGAAGAGCCGCTTGCGCCAGCGGGCCATCCCCGGCGCCTCGCCGATCTGCAGGTCGATGGTCGAGAGAAAGTAACAGGCCTCCTCGACCTCCAGGGGGCACTCAAGGTCACGATCGACGGCGAGTTGCAGGGCACGCGGTGCGTTGGGTTGCTCGACGTATCCGAAGCGGGCGGTGATGTGCGTTATCCCGTCATCGCGAAAACCGAGCGCGTCGATCAGGAGGCGATCCTGCTCGAGGACGTGCGGGATCGGCATCGTCTCGATCGAGAGGATCACCACGTGCTCGTGGAGGATCTGGTTGTGCTCGACGTTAGCCCGCATCGCGAGCGGCGTTGTCTCGCCGCTGCGGTTTAGGAAAACGGCGGTGCCCGGCGTGCGCAGCAGTGGTGGCCGGCGCTCGTGCAGTTCGCTGACGAAAACGCGCAGCGACCCCTCTTCCCTGGTGCGCCGGGCGGTGACCAGTTCGCGTCCCCGCTGCCAGGTTGTCAGCACCGTGAAGACGAGCGCGGCTATCAGCAGGGGCAGCCAGGCTCCGTGCCCGATCTTGGTCAGGTTGGCGGAGAGGAAGAGCAGATCGACGACGAGGAACGCGGCGGCCGCCGGCAGGACCATCCAAAGTGGTTTCTGCCACCTGTGACGGACAATGTAGAAGTAGAGCAGGGTGGTGATCGTGATCGTGCCCGTAACCGCGACGCCGTAGGCGAAAGCCAGCGCCGTCGAGGTCTCGAAGGCAAAGACCAGGGTCAGCACCGCCGCCATCAGCAACCAGTTGATCCAGGGTACGTAAATCTGGCCGGCGGTCTCGGCCGAGGTGTGGGCGATGCGCAGGCGCGGTAGGTAGCCGAGCTGCATCGCCTGGTGGGCAACAGAGTAGGCGCCGGTGATCACCGCCTGGGAGGCGATCACCGTCGCCGCTGTGGCCAGGACGATCATCGGCACCTGTCCCCAATGGGGCACGAGAAGGAAGAAGGCGCTGGAGCCGGCGGCGCCCGGTTCGTGGAGCAGGTGTGCGCCCTGACCCATGTAGTTGAGAATGCAGGCCGGGAATACGAGCAGCAGCCAGGCCGCGGTGATCGGTGCGCGGCCAAAGTGCCCCATGTCGGCATAGAGCGCCTCGGCGCCGGTAATCGCCAGGACCACCGCCGCCAGGGAGAAGAAGGCGGTCGAGAAGTGGCCGGTGAGGAAACCGAGCGCGTAGCCGGGAGAGAGCGCCTTGAGGACTTCGGGGTGCTGCGCGATCCCATGGATCCCCAGCGCCGCGATCGTCGCAAACCAGACGATCATCACCGGTCCGAAGAGCCTGCCGACGGCGCCCGTGCCGAATTTCTGGCTGGCGAAGAGGATGACGATGACCGTCGCGGTGATCGGCACGATCAGTGGCTGCAGCGATGGTTCGACGACCTTCATGCCTTCAACCGCCGAGAGGACCGAGATCGCCGGCGTGATCATGCTGTCGCCAAAGAACAGCGAGGCGCCGAAGATGCCGAGCGCTGCCAGGATCAATTTCGCGCGCCGGCCGCCGGGGACGGTCTGCCGAATCAGCGTGATCAGGGCCATGATGCCGCCCTCCCCCTGATTGTCGGCGCGCATCACGAGGAGCACGTACTTGAGCGTTACGACGATCGTCACTGACCAAAAGATCAGCGAGACGACCCCGAAGATGCTCTCGGTCGAAGCGGCGACGGGGTGCGGGTCGGTCGGGTTAAAGACCGTCTGGATCGTGTAGAGCGGGCTGGTGCCGATGTCGCCAAAGACGACGCCGAGGGCACCCACCGCCAACGCCGCCTTGGCCGGAGCCAGGCGGCTGCCGCTGCCCCGGGCCTCCATCAGCCCGGCCGCGCCTGACCGGCACCCCTCGGTGGATCGGCTGGGCTTGCCCAGGGAACGATGATCCGCGTCTGGACCATTTGCTGCAGGGTAACCAGGTGCCTGGTCGCTTAGGCTCGGGTCCATGCTCACCGACTACCACCTGCACCTGCGCCCCGACGAGGAGGGAACGCCGCCCGAGCGCTACTTCACCACGGAGAACGTTGAGCGCTATCTGGAGGCAGCCGCGGCGGCGGGGGTTGAGGAGCTCGGCGTCTCTGAGCACGTGCACCGCTTCCGGGCGGCGCTGGATCTCTGGCGCCACCCGTTTTGGGAGGAGCAGGCGCGTGACGATCTCGACGCCTATTGCGAGTTCGTCCGCAGTACCCCGCTGCGACTGGGACTCGAGTGCGACTTCGTGCCGGGCGCCGAGGATCGCACCGCGAGCCTGCTCGCCGCTCGGCCCTTCGACTACGTGGTCGGTTCGGTCCACTTCCTCGGAGATCGGGCCGTAGATCATCAGGGCTTCGACATCTGGAAGGGGAGCGGCGACCCCGATGAGATCTGGCGCCGTTATTTCGAGGCGCTCGCCCGCTGCGCCTCCAGCGGGCTCTTCGACATCCTCGCCCATCCCGACCTGGTCAAGGTCTGGGGAGGTGCGCGGCCCGTGCCGGAGGGCGACCCGCGTCGGTTCTATGAGCCGGCGGTTGAGGCGATTGCCGAGTCAGGGATCGCGGTCGAGGTGTCGACCGCCGGGCTGCGCAAGCCGGCCGCGGAGCTCTACCCGGCGCCCGCCTTCGCCGAGATGTGCGTCGAGGCTGGAGCGGTCTTCGCCCTCTCCTCTGACGCCCACCTGCCTGAGCAGGTGGGATTCGGCTATGACCGGGCGCTGGGGCTGCTGGACGAGCTCGGCATCGAGGAGATCTGTGTCTTCGAGGGCCGCCAGCGCCGGCTCGAGCCCCTCGGCCGGCCAACCGGGGAGAATCGCCCGCGATGAGTGTCGGGATCGGCTACGACAGTCACCGCTTCCAGGAGGGGCGTCGGCTGATGCTCGGCGGGGTTGAGATCGAGCACCCGCGAGGCCTGGCCGGCCATTCTGACGCCGACGTCCTGACCCATGCGGTGATCGACGCCCTGCTCGGGGCGGCCGGCTCTGGGGACATCGGGACGCTGTTTCCTGATGATGATCAGCGCTGGCGCGACGCAGACTCGATCGACCTGCTGCGCACCGTGGTCGGGACGATCGGCGGCTCGATCGTCAACGTTGACGCGACGCTCGTTTGCGAGGCTCCGCGGCTGGCGCCCCACCGCGAGGAGATGGAGCGGATCCTCGGCGAAGCGACCTCAGCCCGGGTCCGCGTCAAGCTGACGACGAACGAGCAAATGGGTTGGATCGGTCGCGGCGAGGGAATCGCCTGCATCGCTGTCGCCCAGGTCGATAGCGAATAATCTTCGCCTCGCCATGGCCAGCCTGACCTCTATCGCCTCGAGCGCGAGGCAGTCGCTCGCCGACTCCGCGTTCGAGGCCAGAGTTCTGCGCGAGGCGGGCATCCTGGAGCTGATGCGCCCGGACAAGGCGGCCAAGATCGGTGTCACATTCCTGCGCTGGGGGGCCTCGCCGGCAACCGGCATCGCGACCGCCGCGATCCACCATGGTGAGGCCCCGTTCATAGTCGATGAACGGGGTTCGCTGACCTTCGAGCAGGTCCATCGGCGCTCGAATGCGCTCGCATACGGCCTCGAGCGGATGGGGATCGGCTACGGCGACGGGGTCGGGATCATGTGTCGCAATCACCGCGGTTTCGTCGACGCGACGCTGGCGACGGCCAAGTTGGGGGCCAGCGCCCTGTATCTGAACACGATGTTCGCCGGCCCACAGCTGGTCGAGGTGTTGCGCCGCGAGGGCCCCAAGGCCCTCATCTATGACGAGGAGTTCGCAGAGCTCCTCGAGGACGTCGAGGGCGCCGTGAAGCGGATCGTCGCCTGGACCGAAACGGAACCCGGCGGGCCGACGCTCGATTCACTGATCGCCGAAAGTCCCGACTTCGATCTGAAGCCGCCTCCCGACAAGCCGCGCTTCGTGATCCTCACCTCCGGCACGACCGGAGCCCCGAAGGGCGCTCAGCGCTCGAGCCCGGACGGCCTGCTGGCGATGGCCTCGCTGATCGATCGGATCCCCTACCGAAGTCGCGAGACGATGGTGATCGCGGCGCCGCTGTTTCACTCCTGGGGCTTCTTTCACTTCGTGCTCAGCCTGCCGACCGCCTCGACGATCGTCCTGCGGCGCCGCTTTGATCCCGAGCAGACGATCGCCGCGGTGCAGGAGCACCGCGCCCAGGTTCTCGGCGTCGTGCCGGTGATGGTCCAGCGCATCCTGCAGCTTCCCGAGGAGTTGCTCTCCAGGTACAACCTCTCGAGCCTGCGGATCACCTCGCTCTCGGGTTCGGCCCTGCCGGGCGAGCTGGCGCTCGAATGGATGGATCGCTTCGGCGACAACATCTACAACCTCTATGGATCGACCGAGGTCGCCTACGCGACGGTCGCAACTCCCTCCGAATTGCGCGAAACGCCGGGCACCGCCGGGCGGGCGCCCCGGGGCACCGTCGTGCGCCTCTACGACGAGTACGGCAAGGAGGTTCGGCGCGGCGAGGTCGGGCGTATCTTCGTCGGCAACGAGATGTCCTTTGAGGGCTACACGGGTGGTGGCGGCAAGGAGGTGATCGACGGTCTGCTGAGCAGTGGTGACGTCGGCCATCTCGACGAGGCCGGCAGGCTCTTCATCGACGGTCGTGACGACGAGATGATCGTCTCCGGCGGCGAGAATGTCTTCCCGCGCGAGGTCGAGGACCTGCTGGCCGAACACGAGGCGGTTCTCGAGGTAGCCGTGATCGGCGTAGCCGACGCGGAGTTCGGCCAGCGGCTGAAGGCCTTCGTCGTCTCCGTCGAAGGCTCGGCGACCTCTGAGGAGCAGCTCAAAGCCCACGTCAAGGCGAACCTCGCGGCCTACAAGACGCCACGTGAGATTGCCTTCGTCGATGAGCTGCCACGCAACGCGACCGGCAAGATCCTCAAGCGTGATCTGCAGGCCAGCGAGGCCGGCGCGAGGCCGGCCTAGCCTGAAGCCGACTCCCAGCGCCAGGGTCCGTCTCCCGCAATTTGCGGACTTTTCGCTCGAGTGCCGGGTGGCATGCCCTCCGGCAGCCGTAGTAGCTTGCCCAACGATGAGCGAGCCAGCCGTCCAGCTGAACCGGGTGAGCGAGGCAACCGACGAGATGCGGGGCATCGCCAGCCAGGCACTCGCCTGGGTGCGTGTCAGCGAGGAACGTGTCGCCACGGCCGAGCGGCGAGCCGAAGACGTCCATGCCGAGGTCAAGAGGCGGGCGATGGAGACGCTGCGGCGGCTCGGCGAGGAGGGTCGCGCCCGTCTGGCCGCCGAGCGCGAGCGGCGAGACGAGCTTGAACTCCGCGCGAAGGACGCCGAGGAGGCCCGCGTGAGGACAGAGCGGGCATCCGAGCGAGCCAGACAGCGCGACCAGGAGGACCGGGAGGCCGTGATGGCCGAGCTGATGGCTCTCAAGGAACGCTCCGAGAGGGACCTGGCGGAGACCGTCAAGCGGCTCGGCACTGAGGCGGACAGGCGTGTCGAGGAGGCGGTCGAGGCGGTTCGCGCCGAAGCCGACAGTCGCGTCGCCAGCGCCGAGCAGCGAGCCGCCGAAGCCGAGGCGAGGGCCGAGGAGGCGCGCGCGGTTGCAGTGAAGATCGAGGCCGAGATCGAGGAGCGCGTGATGCAGGGGACCGAGGAGGTTCGCCGCCAGTCCGAGGATCGGGTTCGCGAGCTGATCGAGAAGTTCGAGGGCGAAGCCGAGGAAATGGCGCGAGCCCGCGCCAGAGACCAGCTCGAGGCCGAGTCGGAGCGCATCCGGCGCCAGGCCGAGCAGCGCGAGGAGCGGGCACGGAGGGCCGCCGAGGATGAGATCAAGGCCAGCGCCAGCAAGGCGCGGCGGGAAGCGCTCGCCGCGGCAGAGCAGACGGCGCCCTCCTGGGGCGAGCACCACGAGCCGCCGCCAACATCGCCGATCAGCGGTTACCGTACCTTCTAGGCCTCGCCGGCGACGTAAGCTCTGACCCGCGATGCGCGAGGTCTGGATCCGGGACACGCTGGGCGGCGAGCAGACCGCCGTTGAGGCCTGTCGGGGGGAGGTCGGAATCTACGCCTGCGGGCCCACCGTCTATGGCCGCATCCACGTCGGCAACGCCCGCCCCTTCGTGGTCTTCTCGCTGTTCGCACGCTTCCTTCGCAGCGAGGGCTACGAGGTGAAGCTCGTCATCAACGTCACCGACATCAACGACAAGATCTATGCGGCCGCCAGCACGGGCGGCGAGCCATCGGCGGAGCTCGCGGAGCGGATGGCCGCGGCCTACTTCGAGGACACCGACCGCCTGGGGCTCGGCCGTCCCGACGCAGAGCCGCTAGCCTCGACGACGGTCGAGGGGATCGTGGCGTTGATCGCCGAGCTGATCGACGGCGGGCACGCGTATGAGTCCGGCGGCGACGTCTACTTCCGGGTGGCCAGCTTTGAGGGCTACGGCAAGCTCTCCAACAGGCGGCTGGAGGACATGGACCAGGGAGAGGGGAGCGCCGCTGATTCTCTCAAGGAGAGCCCGCTTGACTTTGCCCTCTGGAAAGCGCACAAGGAGGCCGAGGACACCAGTTGGGACTCGCCCTGGGGTCTGGGGCGGCCGGCATGGCACATCGAGTGCTCGGTGATGGCCGAGGCGGAGCTCGGCCCGAGCTTCGCGATCCACGGCGGCGGCTCGGACCTGCTCTTCCCACACCACGAGAACGAGATCGCGCAATCCGAGGCGGCCGGGCGACCGTTCGCACGGGTCTGGATGCACAACGGGATGGTCGAGACCGAGGCCGAGAAGATGTCGAAGTCTGAGGGCAACATCTTCCAGCTCTCCGAGGCACTCGATCGTTATGGTCGCGAGGCGGTGGTCCTCTACCTGATCTCGGGTCATTACCGCCAGCCGCTTGCCTTTGGCCCAGAGCAGATGGATGAAGCGCTGGCCAGCTGCGAGCGGCTGAGGAACTTCTTCAGAGAGCATCCTGTCCCTGCGGGCTCAGCCACGCCACCGCCCGACCGCACCTCAGGCGAGCGGCTGGAGAGCTTCAAGGCGGCGCTGGCGGACGATTTCAATACCCCGCGGGCGCTGGCCGCGGCCTTCGAGCTGGTCGCAGATGCGAACCGCCGCGAGGTTTCCGACGCCCCCCAGGCGCTGCGAGAAATGCTGAACCTGGTTGGCCTTGACTCGCTCGCCGAAGCCGAGAAGCCGGCCGATCTGAAGGCCGAGGCGCTGCTGGCCAAACGCGAGGAGGCGCGCGCGGCAAAGGACTTCCAGCATGCCGATGAGATCCGCGACCAGCTCGGCGAGCTGGGCTGGGAGGTCCGGGACTCGAACGAGGGTGCGCGCCTGGTCCGCAGGGCCTGAGGCGCGACGATGTCGGGCCAGATGATCTACGGCCGCCAGCCGATCGCCGAGGCGGAGCGGGGAAGACGCCGAGTGCGACGCCTGTGGCGCGCGCCGCAGACCCCGACAGAGGAGTTGGAGCGCCTCTGCGGCTCGCCCGATCACCAGGGTGTCGTCGCCGAGGTCGATCCCTATCCCTATGCCGACGCGGCGGGCCTGCTGCTGGGCCAGGGTCTGCTGGTGGCGCTTGACCAGGTGCAGGATCCACGCAACCTCGGAGCGGTCTGTCGGTCGGCCGAGCTGGCCGGAGCCGCCGGGGTTGTGATTCCCGAGCGGCGCGCGGCCGAGGTGACGGCCGCCAGCTGCAAGTCCTCAGCGGGGGCGGTCGAGCACCTGCCGGTGGCCCGGGTCCGCAACCTGGCAGATTGGCTTGCGGCCGCAAAGCGGGCTGGGTTCTGGATCTGGGGCGCCGAGGCGGGTGCCCCTCAGAAACCCTGGGAGGCGGATCTGAGCGGCGCCACCGTTTTGGTCCTGGGTGGTGAGGGAGATGGGATTCGACCCCGCGTGGCGGCGGCCTGCGATGGCATCCTGGGGCTGCCGCGAAAGGGAAAGCTGGAGTCGCTGAACGTCTCCGCCGCCGCCGCGGCGCTCCTCTTTGAGGCCGTCCGCCAGCGCGGCTGAGTTCGCTCGAAGCGGATCTAGCAACTGCAACGGCGGTTGCAGCGACGGCAAGTGGGGGTTGACAGAACTCCGCTCGCTCGTAAACTAACGCGCCAATAAGGGTGAACCTCAGCTTGAGTCTGAGAGATCCCAGTCCATAGGGGCGCCTCAGGGGAGGTAATAGGCGCCACGACCCTTCACACGAGGAGAAGGATCTGTGGCTCTATCAACGCCTACGCAGGAATTGCGACTTCCGTCGGGGCGCCTCAACGGCTCTCTGCGGCCTTCGGACAGTAACTCTCAACCTGAGCTTGATGACCATTACCTGGTGGCGCTCGCGAAGGACGGGCACGCGGACGCCTACGACGCGATCGTGCGTCGTTATCGCGGCTTCGTCCGGCTCAAGGCGTCCTCCTACTTCCTGCTCGGCGGGGAGTCCGACGACCTCATCCAGGAAGGTCTGCTCGGCCTCTACAAGGCGATTCGTGACTACCGCACCGACCGCGAGTCGAGCTTCCGCAATTTCGCCGAGCTCTGCATCACGCGGCAGATCATCACCGCGGTCAAGACGGCGACGCGCAACAAGCACACGCCCCTAAACCAGTACGTCTCCTTCAGCCAGACCCCGGCGGCCGCCGGGGACTCCGACACGACCCTGGACGAGATCCTGCCCGGGCCCACGGTCCATGATCCGGTCAACCAGGTGATCGCGACCGAGGAGCTCGACAGCCTCGTCTCCTGTCTCTCGGGTTCCAGCGGCGTCCTCTCTGATCTCGAGAGCCGGGTGCTCTCCCTCTATCTCGACGGTCATTCCTACGAGGCGACCGCCGAGCGCCTCGAGTGCGACACGAAGACCGTCGATAACGCCCTGCAGCGCGTCAAGCGCAAGGTTGGTGCCCACCTCGAGTCGCGCCAGGTACCGCTCTAGGCGCCCTGCGGCAGATCGGCGAGCACGTAGTCGAGCAGCTCTTGCCCGTGCTCGGATGCGGTCGCGACGTCATCGGCACTGACCCTCACCCCGTGCAGCGACTGCATGCGCAGCACGTCGCCGTCGACACGGTGGTTGGGAAAGACGCCGGCGTAGGAGACACCGAGGGTCTCGAGATGGTCTGAGACGAGCGCCGTCGCCGGCTGCTCGAGCGGCAGGTCGACGTAGACGGCGTCCAGGCAGGCGCCGTGGAGGAGGTGGTGGCGCTCCGCCGCGAGCCTCCTATCGAGGTCGGCGCCCGGCCTGCATACTGTTATCAGCGCCAGATTGTGGTCTTGGTCGACCTCGACGTGGAGCTCGCTGCGGGCGGCCAGCTGAAGGCCGCTCGGCGGTTCGGCCAGAGTTCCGCGCAGCTGACAGAGCTCCAAAGTCCGGCCGACGATCTCGCGATGGCGCTCGGGCGCGAAGACCCGGCGCTCCTGGCCGTCGTTCAGCTTCGCGTAGAACAGCGCCGCCGACTGGCGCCGCCGCGTCCCGGCGGCCGCCGCGTCATTTGCGACCGACGCCGGGATCCAGCCGAGCAGAAAGCCCGTCTCGTGGGCGCCGAGCTCGATATTGGCGCGCTGGCTGTAGGGGTGCGCGGCGGTCGCCTCGCTGAACATTCCGGCCAACCCCCGACCGCGGGCCCAGCCCATCAGGAAGCGCTTGGTGCGGGTGAAAAGGTGTTGGCCGCGGGCCACCGGCATCGTCACCGCCTGGCCTGAGTGACCGACCGCGTCCCCCGCCGCCGCCAGGCTCATGCCCTCATGGCAGAGGAGCTCGCCGTCCGGCGCCTCGGCGACGCAGGAGACGTAGGTGCCCGCCGCCAGCCGCGCCCCGACCTCGAACTTGTCGTAGACCCAGGGCGCGTCGTAGCTATCGCCGTAGGCGACACGGATCGCCTCGCTCAGGACGGCGCCCTCGTCTGGGCGCAGGAAACGGAACGCCGCCTCGAGCTGTGCATCACTGCTGTCCATGGGCTCTATATTCGGCTCCCCGCCCGCCTAGCTCAACTGGCAGAGCACCGCTCTTGTAAAGCGGAGGTTTCCGGTTCGACCCCGGAGGCGGGCTCTTTTAGCCCTCGCCACTCCGCTTTTCATGCTCGGCCCGGCCGCTCTATCTCGAAGCACAGACGGCAAACCTGGCTCTTAGCCTCAATCCACCGATTCACCCTCACCGATAGGCGAATCCCCGCCGGCGACCATGTGAATGGCGAAAACCGCCGGCTCGAAGGTGTGCCAGGCGGCGGCGAGCCACGGTAGGGCATCCGCAGTTGGCCGGTGACCGAGAAGCGAGCAGGCCGAGAGGACCGAGAGACCGGCCGATGGGCGAAGCAGGTGAGGGAGGGTCAGGCCGCGGCGGGCAGCGCTCTGATCCTGGCAAGCGCCTCGACGAAAGTCTCTTGCCAGGGCCAGCGGGCCGGGAGGTGAAGGGTGAAGCGTCTTGCGGTGCGGGTGAGCCGGCCGGGCAGCGCGATCAGCCAGCGGCGGATCGTCCGCGCGGTGCGCCAGGTCTCATCCTCCAGGCCCAGCTGCCCGACCCAGCGCACGATGTTGTGGGCGAGGCAGGCGATCACCGTCCAGGCCGCGTTGGCGGCGAAACTCCCGGAGGGGAAGTGGGCAAGCGCCTGGTCCTTTAAGTCGCGGATCGCCAGCTCGACCTCGGCGTGTTGGCGGTGCTCGGCATCGACCGTGTGCATGTCCTCTGTGCGGTTGGTGAGGAAGGCAAAGTGGCGCCAGTAGGCGAACAGCTCCTCCTGCCCCTCCTGGGCGTGCAGGTGGACCCGGCGGACGATCAGCCGGCGGGTGCCGTAGGTGGTCTCGGCGAGCTCGCAGACGCCCGTCTCGGGGTAGTCGGCAACTGGCTGCCAGGCCGACTCCGGGATCTCGGCGATCCGCTCTGCGATGCGCTTGTGCTGGGTGACGGAGATCGAGTAGAGGCAGCCCTTTGCCTCCAGGTAGTCGATCACCTTGCCCGAGTAGAAGGCCGAGTCGGCGCGGATCAGGATCTCCCCACTTGCCCCGGCTCTGCGCACCCGGGCGATCAGCTCTTCGCAGAAGCGAAGCGCGCCGCGCCCCGAGCCCGCCGCTCCTTTGCGCGCTCGGACGTGCAGGACCTCGCCGCTGCCCGCCCGGGTGGCGAGCAGGGGGTGGTAGCCGCGCACCCCGGTATAGCCGCGGGAGGCACCCTGCTTGAGGGCGCCTTTGGCCTCGCCGAGGAAGGAGTCGATGTCGATCACCAGGCGCTTTGCTCCGGGGCCCGCGCCCGCCACCCAGGCCCGCTTGATCGCCTCGCCCAGCACCCGGTCGAGCTGGCGCACATGACCGAAGCTGAAGGCGCGCAGGAAGGTGCCGAGGGTGGAGGGTGCCATCGCCCTGTGGCCAAGCAGCGCCTCGCTGGCGCCGGCGCGCAGCACCTCGGTGTCATCGATCGAGTCAGCGCCCGCCGCGATCGCGTGGATCAGGGTGAGCACCTTTCGCCCAGGGCGGGCGGCTCCTGCCCGCTCTCCCAGGCGAACCATCTTGTCCACCATCTGCTCGATGCCGAGCCGCTTGCTCAGGGTGCCAACCAGGATCAACCCTGCGTTGGCGACCAGCCGCTCATCGTCGAACTCGACACCGACCGAGTCGGGCCGCACGGACTGCGCAAAGACCTTCACCATGTGAGTGACCTCCTGATGTCAGGCCGCGGCTGCCGATACAGCCGCTATTTGCCTGCTCAGGAGGTCATTCTTGTGACGGGAGCGGACGGATCAGTGTGGTAAATCGGTGGATTGAGGCTTAGTGATCTCTGGCGATGCAGCGGAAGCCGAGGTGGTTTGTGGAGGTGTCAGTCGCCTCCGGCTGGCGGGCGGCGGGCCGGTAGCGCAGGCAATAGCTCGGGGCACAGAGATGCGATCCGCCCTTGATCACGCGGCGAGGGGTGTGGGAGCCGGGGTTGCCGATATCGAAGCTGTCCTTCGGTGAGCTGACGCGGGGATTGCTCGGAGCACAGCAGGCCTGCGAGCGCTCCGCACCGGCTCCCCGCCGGGAGTAGAAGTCGCTCGTCCATTCCCAGACATTGCCCGTCACGTCATAGAGACCAAAGCCGTTCGCCGGGAAGAGACCAACCGGCGATGTGCCTCGCCAGCCACGGGCGCCGGTATTGCGCCAGGGGAAATCTCCCTGCCAGGTATTCGCCATCGGCTCGCCGTTTGGCTGGGCCTCATCTCCCCAGGCGTATGTGCAGCCCTCGAGCCCGCCTCTGGCCGCGTACTCCCACTCCGCCTCGCTGGGCAGTTCGCGGCCGGCCCAGCGGGCATAGGTCTCGGCGTCCTCGTAGGCGACGTGGGTCACCGGGTGATCGGAGCGCCGCGAGTTCCCCGAGTTCGGTCCCCATGGATGACGCCAGCTTGCACCCGGGAGGTAGCGCCACCAGCGGTGTGGATCGTTAAGCGGCACCGGGCCAGGCGTCGGCCGAAAGACGGCGGAGCCGGGGACCAGAAGCTCGGCGGCGGCGTCCGGATAATCGGCCGGACTCAGCGGCCGCTCGGCGACGGTCCTGTAGTCGGTGTCCTCAACGAAGGCGGTGAATTGGGCGACCGTCACAGGGGACGATTCGATTGCAAAACCGTCGACTTGGACCCGACGCACCGGCCCCTCTTCGGGATAGAAGTCCTCTGAGCCCATCGCGAACACTCCGCCTGGAACCTCGATCAGCTGGTCCTGGCTCACCCTGCAAGCCTAGCTAGCCGACTCGGGTCGGCCTCCTGAGTGAGACGCGGAGACGCGGCGCCCGAGAGCATCTTCTCGGGATCCACCCCGGCGTGCGCCTGCCGCTCGCTGCGCCTGGTTGCATGTCCCGGCGGCCGGCAGGATTCAGCCTGCTTTAAGGGACAGAGCTGAGCATTCGGACCCCCAAGCTGACGATGGTGGTGTAAGGCTCCTGGAGATGCGACGGCGGCTAGTGATCGGTGGGCTGATCGCGCTCACCTGCGGCCTGCTGCTCGCGGCGGTCGCGACCGTCTACGTCCTCCGCCTCCCCAGCGTCGGGGACGCGGAGGCCCGTGTGCGGGCCATTCTGCGAGAGCACGGCGGTCGGGTTTCCCCGCTGCCGCCACCCACCAAACTGGCGACGGCCGTCGTGCAGGTTGAGGACGAGAACTTCTACGCAAATGTCGCCCTGAACATCATCGACGGTGCCGGGAGGGCGGCCCTCGCCGCCCTCCAGCAGGGTGGCGATCCGGGCGGCAGTACGATCGGCCAGCAGTTGGCAAAGCGCCTGTATCCGCATTCAGGGGGGGTCGGCGGGACCCTGGAAGAGATCGGCCTCGCGGTCAAGCTCTCCCTCCAGTACTCCAAAGCGGAGATCCTCAACATGTACCTGAATTCCGTCTACTACGGAAACGGCTACTGGGGTGATATCGCCGCAGCCCATGGCTATTTCGGGGTTTCCCCGCGACGCCTCAGCTGGGGCGAGGCGACGATGCTCGCCGGCCTGCCCCAGGCTCCGTCAGCCTACGATCCGCTGCAACACTGGGCGATCGCACGCCAGCGCCAGCGCCATGTCCTCGATCAGCTCGTCGACAACGGCGAGATGTCGCAGACTCGCGCGACCGCGGTCTTTGAAGAATCCGTACCCCTGCGCGAGCGTCCGTCGAGCACCGCTCAATCGAGCTGGCGGGGCGCCTCGAAGCCAGATTTCCCGGCGAGGGGCGGTCGGCCTCGCCGCTAGGCGTACCCCCGGCTGTCGCTGAGCGTCGTCGCCGAGCAGTCGACTGGGCGGCTGGGAAACGTCCGCACCAGATCAGCGAGGCCGATTCAGGCGGTGCTGTGCTGGGTTTGATTTGAGCGGCGAATCGTGACCCTGCCGTCGAGGACTCAAACCCCTAGAACGGGTCGCTTCAGCAGAAGAATTCTCCTTCTTCACAGAGTTCGACCCCGCCGTGGGTGAAACTTCTCAGGCCGCCTTCGAGTTCTTCGATCCGTTCTTCGTTTTCGGCGATCTGTTCTTCGAGCCCGGCGACGTTCGCTTCGTGTCGAACCGCTTCGATCTTGGCTTCGATGGCTCGCGTGTCGACCTTCCCCCGCGGTCCCCGTGGGCCGGTCTGACCCCGTTCTCCCGGGGGGCCCGCGGGACCTGTTTGGGCGATCAGACTGATCGCGGAACCGATCGCGGCGCTGAGTACGCAGACGGCGATGATCGACGTTACGAAAAAGCGTCGGGTGATCTCGACGCCGCCAATTTCCGGGCTGCCGGGGGGCCGCCCCCGCGCCCGTTCGGCGGTCCGCCCCAGCGGCTCGGTCGGCTTCTCCACCGGTTAAGCCTAGGAGGTCTCATCGTCCTCGCCCAGGACCCTGGCCTTCTCGGCGGCGAACTCCTCGTCGCTTAGGACCCCCCCTTCGTGCAACCGGCCGAGTCGCTCGAGCCGTTCCAGGCGGGCGTCCTCAGCATCGCCACTGCCCACCTCCGCTGCTCGCCGCACTTCGGGCAGCCGCAGTTTCGAGGCCCGCTCGCCGATGTTGGCGCTCTTCACGGCGCCAACCATGCGCTCCCTGGTCCTCCCGAAGAACTCCTCGTAGCTCGCGTCGGGGTTCTCCTCCTGGGATTGGCGGCGCAGCTCGCGGATGCCGAAGGCGGCCAGTCCGGCAATCGCGATCGTGGTCAGGAAGGAGCGCAGGTTCTGAGTTGGCGCCGAGAGCAGGTAGATGGCGACGATGATCGCCAGCCCCGTGTAGACGTAGGCCGGGTGGTCGCGCAGGGCAGGGGTGACGAAGCGGCGCGTTGCCCGGGCGCTGCCGGTGGGCGAGGCGAGCCAGCCGGCCAGCCCGAAGAGAATGCCGACGACGACCACCGTGGTGGCGATGCTGGTCATCAGCGAGGTGGCGATCGACCAGGCTTCTTCGGCGGCGGGCTTCACGTTTTCGTTTGAGACCAGCTGACCGACGACTATTCCTCCGGTCACCTCGCGGGCGACGACAACGGCGAAGCCAGCCGCGACGAGCCCGACGCCGCAATAAAGGACAGTCACCCAGCGTTCGCCCGCCGATAGATAGATGGCTGCTCCAAGGGCCGCGAGGGTGAGCAGCGAGAGCAGCAACGCCAGGCCCTTGACCGCGACGGCGATGTTCTGGGCTGTCTTCAGCTGGTCGGAACGGAGGATCGTTATCTGGCCCGCATCCGCGGGGAGCTTTTCAGCGAGGTTGCTGCCGATCCCAACCTGGCCCGCAAGGTTGGTGACCAGGCTGCCGAGATTGAGGGTGACCTTACCTTCGCCGGTTTCGACCGCTTCCTTCTTGTTTTCGAGAACCGCCAGGAGCTGTTCATGGGCAGCCCGGTTTGCGTCCTCCCAAAGTCCCTGCGCGGTCGAGGTTTCCAGCACCTTTTCGACTCCTGCCGGGGCCACCTGGCGCACCAGCCCCGACAGCGGCCCGGCCAGTTGCGTCGTTTCCCCGGGCAGCAATTCCTTCAGTTCCTTTTCGACGTTGACGCTTGAGTAGAGCTGGTCGACCAGGTAGTTGCCCAGGGCCGAGCGGATCTTCTGGTTCTGGATCAGGCGGTCGCTGGTATGGACCCAGTCGCTCGTGTTCAGCGCCTGACGTTCAACCCAGATGGCGAAGACGCTGACGAAAGCAAGAATCGCGCCGACAAGCACCAACGCTTTGACCGTCCTGCGGCGCCCGCGACTCATGCAGAGGGATGCTATACGTGAGCAACGCGATCCAAGGGGGCTGGTCAATGAAGCTCGAGGGCATCCACCACATCACGGCGATTACCGCCGACGCGCAGGAGAACGTCGACTTCTACGCGGGAGTACTGGGTCTTCGACTGGTGAAGAAAACGGTTAACCAGGACCAGCCCACCGTTTACCACCTCTTTTACGCCGACGAGAAGGGCAGCGCCGGATCAGACCTGACCTTCTTTGAGTTCCCGGGCGTGCCGGCCGGCCGGGGGGGCGCTGGCGACGTGCACCGGATCATCTGGCGCGTCGGCTCCGATGGTGCGTTTGACTTCTGGGAGAAACGACTCGCCGTTCACGGGATCGAGGCACGCCGAGAGGGTGAGGGACTCATCTTCGCCGACCCCGAGGGGCTCACGCACGAGCTGAGGGTCGTCGACGTCGAGGACGAGCCGCTGATCGCAGATCACCCCGAGGTACCGGCAGAGGTGGCGCTGCGCGGTTTTGACGCCGTGCGCGCCTACGCAGCTGCTCCGGAGTCCAGTCGCGGTCTGCTCGAGGCACTCGAGTTTGGGCCCGTCGATGGCGGCTGGGAGGCGCGCGGGGCGGCGCGCGGAGGGCTCTACCTCTACGACGAACCACCGCAGGAGCCTCCCCTGCAGGGCGCCGGCAGCGTCCACCACGTCGCCTGGGCATCGACCATCGACGAGCATCGGGAGTGGCGCCAGCGGGCGATCGCGGGCGGGGCGCGCCCGACTCCCGTGATCGATCGCTTCTACTTCAAATCGATCTACTTCCGCGAGCCCAACGGGGTGCTCTTCGAGATCGCCACCCTGGGTCCCGGGTTCACCGTCGACGAGCCGCTTGAGAGCCTTGGCGAGAAGCTCTCGCTACCACCCGACTTCGAGCACCTGCGAGCCGAGGTCGAACCAAACCTGCGGCCCGTCATCAACCCGCGCGCCTAGTCGTCCCGGCGCAGGAGCGAGCGAGCGTGAGCCGCGCTGAGTACCGACGCCACGGAGTCGGACTCCCGGAAAGGGCACCTTTCATCTGGAGAGACGCGGGTCGCACTGTCCTCTTCGGTGCGGGGCGCCTTGAAGGGGCGCTGCAACTGCTCGGCGAGCACGGGTTCACCGACTTCGAGCTCCTTACCACGGAGCGCGCCAGCGGAGGCGCGGTGGCGCTCGCCGAGGCCGCCCACGCCGTCCACCGGGTGGCCGCGGGACCGGTGCCCGACGCGGCCGCGGCGCTGCTCGGCAGCGCCGTCGGCCGCCGCCTCGTCGCCCTCGGCGGGGGTCGGGTGATCGACACGGCGAAGGCCATCGCGGCTGTCAGCGGGGCCGAGGTCGCGGCGATCCCGACTACGCTCTCGGGCGCTGAGATGACGGGCATCCACCGGGTTCCCGCCGGGGCCGACGATCGAGTCGCCTCGCTCGTCCGACCGAATTTGGTGATCGCCGACCCGGGCCCGATGACGGGCTTGGATGAGCGACCGCTGAGGGCCAGCGCGATGAACGCACTCGCCCACGGCGCCGATTCCCTCTGCACCCCCTTCGCCAATCCGGTCTCGCGGTGCATGGCGCTGCGCGGCGCCGGTTTGATCGCCGGCGCCCTCGACGAACAGCGCCCCAATCGCGATCGCGGCGCGCTCGCCTTCGGGGCGATCCTCTGCGGCTACGCGATCGACTCCGCGATGTTCGGTCTGCACCATGTCGTCTGCCAAACGCTGGTCCGTGTCTTCGGTACACCTCACGCCGAGACGAATGCCGCCGTCCTGCCGCGCGCGATGGCCATGATGGCTTCTCGGGCACCGCAGGAAATCGGCGCGCTCGCGGGAGTGCTGGGCGTCGAGCCCGAGCAGATCGAAGCGCGCATCCTGGAGCTCGGCGGCGACCCGCCCGGTCTCGGTGCGATCGGCGGCGACAGCGGCCGGGTAAATGAGGTGTTGGAGGCGATCCTTGCCCGGCCGGAACTGCGCTCCACCCCGGAAGTGCCCGGCAGGGAGGAGCTGCGCCAACTGCTCGAAGCCGCCTGGTGAGCACGCGGTCCCGGTAACCCCAGGACCGCCGCCGTGTAGCCACCCCTGTGAGCACCGAGCGTCTCGAGCGCTACCACCGTTACACGCGTCGCCACGGCGTCAACTGGCCGCTCTACATAGGCGCAAGGATCCTGATGACCCCCTTCTTCCTGATCTACTTCCGCTACGCGCGCGGGGGGCGCGAGCACGGGCGGGTTAGGGGCGGCCTGATCGTCGCCTCCAACCATCGCAGCTTCCTCGACCCCTTCGCGATAGGCGGCGCCTTGCCGTGGCGGCGGCCGATGAACTACGTCGCGAAGGTCGAGCTCTTCGAGCGTCGCTGGCAGGGCTGGATCCTCTCTCGTCTCGGGGCCTTCCCGATTCGTCGGGGCGAGTCCGACGAGGACGCGGTCCAGACCGCTCGCACGGTGGTCGAAAGAGGAGGGACCGTCTGCATATTTCCGGAGGGGACCAGGATCAGGACGGGAAGCCTCGCCGCCCCCAAGCGGGGCGTCGGTCGCCTCGCCCTGCAGACCGGTGCCCCGGTGATACCCACCGCGGTGCTCGGCACCGAAAACGTTCGGTGTGGCTGGCGGATCCGCCCCCGCAAGGTCAAGGTGCGGCTCGGCCGGGCGATGACGTTTCCCCGGGCTGCCAGTCCCTCACCCGCGCTGGCGGAGACAGTGACGGCGCGGATCTGGCCCAATGTGGAGCTCCAGTGGGAGGACCTCGGTGGTCTGCCGCCGATGCGTCGCGCGGCGGTGATCGGAGCCGGCAGCTGGGGGACCGCCGTCGCCGTGCTGCTCGCCCGGGGCGGCCTCGACGTGCAGCTCGGGACGCGCACCGCCGAGCAGGCGGCGGAGCTGAACCGCCTTCGCGAGAACCATCGCTACCTGCCCGGGGTCGCGTTGCCGGGCTCCCTGAGAGTGCGCCACTCAAGCAAGATCGAGCTCGCTGGAACGGACCTGGTCTGCCTCGCAATCCCCTCGAGCTCGCTGCCCCAGGCGGTGGGCGCAATCGCCGATCGAGTTGGCGATCGCGCCGCCGTGTTGCTGCTAACGAAGGGACTTATTCCGCCGCAGGGGCAGCTGCCCGCCGAGTACGTCGGCGAGCGGGTAAGGGCTCGCGCGATCGCCTGTCTCGGAGGCCCCGCCCACGCGCGCGAGGCGGTTTCGGGGTTGGCGGCCCTGGTTCTCGGTTCCGCCGACCCGGACCTGCGCTCCCAGCTGGGAGAGGTTTTCGACCGCGCCGGCCTTGTCTGCGAGCGCTCCAGTGATGTCGTCGGAGTCGAGATGGCCGGCGCTGCGAAGAATGCCGCCGCGCTGGCCGCGGCGGCGGCCGAGCAGCATGGCCTCAACGCCGCCGGGATCGCCGCTGCCGAGGTCTGGCGCGAGTGCAGCGGCTACGCGATCGGGCGCGGCGCCGAGCTCGAGACCTTCTCGGGTCTGGCCGGGGTGGGTGACCTGACCGCGACGATGATGGCCCCGACCGGTCGCAACCGGCGGGCTGGAGAACTGTTGGGCAAGGGCACCCCCGCGGCGGAGATCCCGGCGCTGATCGGGCAGGCATCCGAGGGACTCGACGCCGTGCCCCTGCTCGCCGAGACAATCGCCGAGGCCGGATTCCCGGCTGCGGCACTTGGTGGACTCACGGAACTGATCCGGGGCGAAGTCGACCCCGGCAGCTGGGTCACCGGCCTGCGGCGGATGGAGCGCTCGCGGCGGGCGGCATGAGTGGCGAGCGGGCAGGCCTGCGACTCTGCCTCCCTCGGCGAGCGGAGCGCGATCGATTTGACCTTGGCCCACTACGCTTCGCCCGTGAGCGAGAGCTCGGAGCCCTCGAGTCTGGATCCCGCCGCGAAGGCGGAGCTCGACCGCGCCTTCGAGGAGCTCTACCGAGCGCACCTGCGCGACGTCTACTCCTACGCCTACTACCGGGTGGGCAACCCCCACGATGCGGAGGACCTGACCGAGCAGGCATTCCTGCAGGCCTACCGGCACTTCGATCGGGCGCGGCGGGAGTCCCATGGGCGGCCGCTGCGCCCCTGGTTAATCCGCATCGCCCACAACCTCGCCTCCAATTACTACCGCGACCGCTCACGGCGGCCCCAGACCTCGCTGGAGAGCGCCGACCCGATCCCGGCTCGCCACGGAACCGAGGCGATCGCCGAAGGGCGCGAGGAGCTGCGGCAGGTGATGGACAATCTGCGCCACCTCCCGGACGATCGGCGAGAGGCACTGATAATGCGCTTTGCACTGGGCATGGACAATCGCGAGATCGCGCGGGCGCTGGGTCGCAGCGACGGAGCTACCAAGGTTCTGATCCATCGGGCGATCAAGCAGCTTCAGGAACAGATGGGGGTTGACGGTGACTGACGTAGAGCGGATGCTGGCCGACGCGCTGCGGCCAATCGAGCCTCCCGAGCGACTCTCGGGCCGCGTCGAAGACACGCTTGGCGCCATCACCCAGGCGGCGGCAGAGGAGCTCTCCGATTGGGCCGAGGAGCTCTCCGAGAGCGAGCTGCGTGCCCTGCGCGACCCGCGCAACTGGGTCAGGCCCGTCGTTGCGATCAGCGCCGGCGGGGTCGCCACGGGTGCCCTGGTGCTGATCGAGATGCGGCGCCGCGGTCGTCAGCAGGCGAGGGGCGGCCTGCGGACTCTCGCCGCTCGCCTCAAGCCATAGCCCGTCTGGGCGTGGCCAGCGCCGCCAGTACCCCGAGCACGCCGAGCGCCAGGTGCAGGAGGTCATCGGCGGCGTTTACCGGGAGAAAGCCGAGGATCGCCTCGCCGCCGCCGATCATGAAGCCCCAGATCGCCACCGCGAGATAGAAGGTTCCGAGCCAGAATGAGTATTGACGCGCCGCATAGCCGGCGAGGAGCAGGCCGGCGGTACCCGTCGCGATGAGGATGACGTTGTTCCAGGCGTTGAGCGAGAAGATGCCCAGTCCGTCCGCGACCTCGCCGGGCCCCCCGAAGGAGGCGCTGTAGAAGAAGCCGACGATGCCGGCGAGCACCAGCAATCCGCCGATCAGGGTCGCGTAGAGCCGCGCCGGGCTCGGGCCGTCGTTTTTCTCTGCCCGCCCGGGGTCCGGCACGGCGACGATTGTAGGCTCCGCGCTCCCGATGGCGACCTGTTACCGACATCCCAATCGCGAGACCCGCGTCTCCTGCTCCTCATGTGGCAGGCCGATTTGCCCCTCCTGCATGACACCCACCCCGGTCGGCATGCGCTGTCCGGAGTGCGCCAGTCAGCGCACCCGGGTGACGCGCGGCGTCCCGGGCCCGGGCGCCACGGCGCTGGGTCGCTTCCCGGCAACTGCGGTTTTGATCGCGATCAACGTCGTCGTCTTCCTCTTCGAGATTGCCGGCGGCTCGGGTGGTCTCTCGCCCGAAGTCATCCCTCTGATCAACGAATTCGGTCTACGGGGCTTCTCGATTGCGCACGGCGAGTGGTATCGCCTGATCACGAGTGGATTTCTGCACGTCAATCTGATCCACATCGGCTTCAACATGTTCATTCTTTTCATTCTCGGCCGACTGCTCGAGCCGGCGATCGGTACGCCGCGCTTCCTCGCCCTGTATTTCGCCTCGCTCCTCGCGGGCTCTTTCGGTGCGCTCGCCCTGACGAACCAGTTCGAAGTGACGGTCGGCGCCTCCGGGGCTATTTTCGGCGTTCTCGTCGCGACCGTCCTCGTCGCCCGGCAGCGCGGCTCGAATCAGATCGCGACCGAGCTCGGCCTGCTTTTGATCATCAACCTGGTCCTCTCCTTCAGTGTCAGCCACATAAGCGTCGGCGGTCACCTCGGTGGGCTGGTCGGCGGTGCGGTCTGCGCGCTGGTGATCCTTGCCGGGGAACGAGGGATGCTCGGCCGCAACCGGCTCGCGGTCGAGTTGCTCGCGATGGCCGCCGTCGCCGTCGTCTCGGTGCTCGGCGCATTCGCCGTGGCCTGAGCGCCAGTTGACGCTCGGGGGCCGTTGCCTCGAGCTCAGGTTCGCTGGCTGGGCGCTCGCACCTCGGCGAAGCCGATGTTTCCCGGTGGCCGGAAGAGGTCGGGATGGAGCAGGTGGGCGAGCAGCTCGATGCCGTCCACGAGCCGCGGTCCGGGCCGCGAGAACGTCGAGGCGGCGTCGACCGCGAAGACGCGCGGGCCGCCGAGCCGCTCGATCCGTTGCCAGTGCTCCAGCGTCTGGGCGACCGAGTCTTCGACATAGCAACCGCAGGGCATCACGACGACCACATCGGGGTTCAGTCCCGAGAGGGCGCCCCATCCCACTTCGGGTGATTTCAGACCCGGCGGGCCGGCGACGTCCTCACCCCCGGCGATCGAGATCATCTCGGGGATCCAGTGGCCACCGACAAAGGGCGGGTCCAGCCACTCCAGCGCGATCACGCGCGGCCGGGGCCCACCGTCGACCGCGGCGGACACCGTCGCCAAGCGTCCCTCGAGTTCGCCGCGAAGCTCGTGCGCGGAAGCCTCAGCTCCGGCTGCCTCGCCGAGGCGCACAACGTCCTCCAGCACCTCTGCGAGTGTGCTCGGATCCTGTTGCACAACCTGAGGGGCCCCGGGCAGGCGGGCCGCCGCCTCGACGACGTCCTCGTGGGAGACCGCGCAGACGGCGCAGACGGCCTGGGTGACGATCAGGTCCGGCGCGACCTCCGCCAGTCGCTGCTCGTCGAGTTCGTAAAGGGAGCGTCCCTCGGCGAGCATCGCTTTCACGGCGGCGTCGATCTCGGCTGGCGAGAGACCCTCCTGGGGGATGACTGTCCGCGTCAAGTGCGGCAGGCTTCTCGCGGCGGCCGGGTAGTCGCACTCATGGGTCACCGCGACGACGTCCACGCCCAAGCCAAGGGCGAAGAGCATCTCGGTTGCAGATGGGACGAGGCTCGCGATCCGCATACGGAGAAAGCTATATTCCCTACGCCGAATGGCCGAAGAAGACATCCCCCGAAGTACCGGGACACATAGCCGATGAGCGTCCTGCTGCTCGTCCTCCTTCTCGTGCTGGTCGCCGTCAACGGCTTCTTCGTCGCGGCCGAGTTCGCCCTGGTCCGCAGCCGCCGCGGCAAGGTCCAGCAACTGGCAGAGGAAGGGGAACGCGGAGCGGAGGCGGTCGTCGAGCAGCTCGACCGGATCGACGAATCGCTTTCGGCCTGTCAGATCGGGGTTACCGTCGCCTCGATCGGCATCGGCTTCCTCGGCGAGCCCTCTCTGGCGGTGATCCTGGAACCGGTCTTCGGTGGCCTCTCGCACGGCGTTGCGGTCGCGCTCTCCGTGGCGATCGCCTTCGTCTTGGTGACCGGCATCCACATCAGCGTCGGCGAGCAGGTGCCGAAGATGCTCGCGATCGCCAGCCCGGAGCGCACCGCGCGACGGGTTGCGCGGCCGCTCAACTGGTTCCAGGCGGTGGCGGCACCGGTTACGAAGGCGCTCAGCAGCGTCTCCAACGCGATCGTTCGCCTCTTCGGCGTCAACCCCCGCGACCTCGAAGAGCACCACACCTCCGAGGATCTGAAGCAGATCATCGATAGCTCTCGCCAGGGCGGCTCACTTGATCCCGGCGAGGCCGGCATGCTGGGAGGTGTCTTCCACCTGCACGAGCAGGAGGCCCGCGAGGTGATGACGCCGATTCCAGCGGTTGTCACGGTCGACGCTTCTGAGAGCGTCGAGACGGCGCTGCGGCGCTGTGTCACCTCCGGCCACACCCGCCTCGTGGCGATCGAAGATGAGAACCCCGACAGGGTGAAGGGGATCGTCCACAACAACAGCCTTGCGCGCCTCTACATGAGCGACGGACCCGACGCTCGGATCGAGCCGGTCGTGCGCGACGCGCTGATCGTCCCAGAGACCCGGCCGCTCGATGACCTGCTGCACGATCTCCAGGTCCAGCGCACCTCGCTCTCGGTCGTCGTTGACGAGTATGGGCGCACGGTGGGGATCGTCACCGTCGAGGACATCCTCGAGGAGGTGGTTGGGGAGATCGAGGATGAGACCGACCCCCGCGCCGCCGCCCTGCGCAGGCTGACCAACGGCGATTGGTTCGTGCGGGGCCACGTTTCGCTTGGCGACCTCGCTGACGCGGGCATCGAGCTGCCGGTCGACAGCGACGCCTACAACTCGGTCGGGGGATACGTCTTCGGCGAGCTCGGGCGGCTGCCCAAGCGGGGAGACACGATCACCGCCAACGGCTACACGCTGCGGGTCGAGTCGGTGCGCGAGAACCGCATCGAGGCGGTTCGGATCAGCAGTTCCGTCCGCCCATCGGCTTAATTTTCCAGAGCAACCCGCGCCCGCCCGAGCTTTGGAGGTGCCACATGTGGGTTATGCGTCTGAGCGACAAGCAGCTTGAAGTCCTGAAGGCGTTGCTGCGATCCGAGGAGCATCTCGGGCCGGCCCTGAAGGGGGTCGTTGAGGCCCTTGACCTGGCCCGTTGGGACGATCTTCCCGAGGCAGAGCTGCCCTGGGCGGAGGTCGAGGCGATCGCCCGCCACCAGGGCATCGGGCCCGCCGACGTTATCTGGGATATGGCCGGCAAGCGCTGACCCTCAGATCTCGCCTTGGTGCCGCCCGTGGTGCAGGCTCCGGCCACCCTGACCAAAAGCTTCCGCAAGGCGCGCTTCAGTCGTACTCGTAGAAGCCCTGCCCGGACTTGCGGCCCAGCTTGCCCTCGCCCTCCATCTCGACCAGCAGGTCCGGGGGCCTTTGGTAGGCCTCGCCCGAGGCGGCGAAGAGCGCGTCGCCGATCGCCTTGCAGACATCGAGGCCGACGAAATCGAGCAGCGCCAGCGGACCCATCGGGTGGCCGGCACCCAGCTTCATGCAGGTGTCGATCTCACCCGCCTCCATACCGGTCTGTTCCATGAAGCGGACGGCATCGAAGAGGTAGGGGAAGAGCAGGCGGTTGACGACAAATCCGGCGAGGTCGGGGACCTCGACGGCGGTCTTGCCCAGGGCCGCGCACCAGGCGAGGGCCTTCTCGCGGGCCGCCTCGGCGCCATCGGGGAAGCAGACCTCGACCAACTTCATGCGTGGCACCGGATTGAAAACGTGCAATCCGAAGAGGCGTCCCTCGACGCCACCCGCAGCGGCGATCTCCGCGATCCCCAGCGAGGATGTCGTCGTCGCCAGGTCGGCCCTCGGGCAGGCGGCGGCGACCGCCGTCAGCAGCTCTCCCTTTCGGCTCACGTCCTCGACGATCGCCTCAACGACAACGTCGCACTCGGCGAGGTCCCCGGGATCGGTGGTGACGCGCAACCTGGAGGGCTCGGCGCCCTCGACCTTCGAGCAAGCAGCGACGACCTTCTCCTCGGCGCGCCAGGCCGATGCCTCGCTGCGCGCGAGCAGGATCGTGTCGGCGGTTGTCGTTGAGACGGCCGCCAACCCGGTCGCGATCGCGCCGCTGCCGGCGATCCCCGGAGCCTCGTAACCGTTGCCGCCGCTCATCGAAGACGGGTTCCTATCACGCGACCGCGCCCGTCCGTCGCCAGCCTCGGGGGCCGAACGCCTGCCCCGTTCGGCTGCGACAGCGCCACAGCGATGGATGCCAGACGGCTCGCTTCCCTGGCTGACTGACCAGTCAATCGGTATCCTGAGTGAGCAGGCGCGAAGGGCGCGATAAGAGCTTTGAACGGAGGCTTCTGATGGCAGAGAACGGGAATCGCAGGTTCGGGGGCCGCGAGGTCGTGATCGTCGAGGCTGTGCGGACTCCGATTGGACGCGGTCACGCGGAGAAGGGCTACTACAAGGACGTCCACGCATCCAACCTGCTCGCCAAGGCCTACGCCGAGCTGCTTGATCGGGCCGGAATCGACCCGGCTGAGGTCGAGGACGTCGTCGCCGGCTGCGTCCAGCAGTTCGGAGAGCAGGGGATCAACATCGCCCGCAACGCCTGGCTGGAGGCCGGCCTGCCGATCGAGGCGCCGGCGACCACCGTCGATCGTCAGTGCGGTTCGGGCCAGCAGGCCGTCAACTTCGCGGCGGCGCTGATCGCCGCTGGCGTCCATGACGTTGTCGTCGCGGGCGGCGTCGAGCATATGGGCCACATCTCCTTTGCCGACTCGGCGGCGGTGATGGAGGAGCATGGCTTCGCCTTCTCGCCGCAGTTGCTCGAGCGCTACAACCTCGTCCCGCAGGGGATCTCCGCCGAGATGATCGCCGACAAGTGGGAGATCCCACGCTCCGAGCTCGACGAAATCGGGCTGCGCTCGCACCAGCTTGCCGCCAAGGCCACCGAGGAGGGTCGCTTCGAGCGGGAGATCGTTTCCTTCCAGGTCAACGGCGACACCTACACGACCGACCAGGGAATCCGCCCCGACACCTCGCTGGAGGTCCTCTCGCAGCTGAAGCCGGCCTTTAAGGAGGACGGCAAGGTCACCGCCGGCAATTCCTCGCAGGTCTCCGATGGTGCCGCCGCGGTGCTGTTGATGACCCGCGAGAAGGCCGAGGCACTGCAGCTGACCCCGCGGGCTCGGATCTATGACCAGACGACCGTCGGTGTCGACCCGGTGATCATGCTGACCGGTCCGATTCCGGCGACCAAGAGGCTGCTCGAGCGCAACTCGATCGAGATGGAGGACATCGACCTGGTCGAGGTCAACGAGGCCTTCGCGTCGGTCGTGGCAGCCTGGCGGCGGGAGCTTGAGCCCGACATGGATCGCGTCAACGTCAACGGCGGCGCGATCGCCCTCGGGCACCCACTCGGCTCCAGTGGCGCTCGGCTGATCACCACCCTGCTGCACGAGATGGAGCGCTCTGACAAGGAGCTGGGGCTCGTGACCATGTGCTGTGGGGGCGGGCTGGGAACCGGAACACTGATCCAGCGAGTCTGAGCGCGAGCCGGCTGGCCGCCTGGCCAGTGCGCCGATATGCTGCCCTGCGATGGACCTGACGCTCTCTCCCTCTGAGCAGGAGTTCCGAGACGAGGTCCGCATCTGGCTGCAGGAGAACCATCCGGGACCCGAGCCGGAGTCAGGTTTCGAGGACGTGATCTCCTTCCGGCGCGAGTGGCAGGGCAAGCTGCACGAGGCGGGCTGGGCGGGGATCTCCTGGCCGAAGGAGTACGGCGGCCGCGGTGCGACGCTGATCGAGCAGGCGATCTTCACCGGGGAGGCGGCGCGCCTGCAGACTCCCAGTCCGGCCAACGTGCTCGGCCTCGCGATGGGCGGGCCGGTGGTCATCGCGCACGGCACCGACGAGCAGAAGAAACGCTATCTGGAGCCGATCCTCACCGCCGAGGAGATCTGGTGCCAGGGCTTCTCCGAGCCCGAGTCCGGCTCCGACCTGGCCTCGCTGAAGACGCGCGCCATCAAGGACGGCGAGGAATGGGTCGTCACCGGCCAGAAGGTCTGGACGACCCTGGCCCAGTTCTCGAAATGGTGCATGCTCGTCGCCCGCACCGACCCTGACGCACCCAAGCACAAGGGTCTCACCTACTTCCTGATGGATATGGAGCAGGAGGGAGTCCAGGTCCGGCCGCTCGTGCAGATAACCGGCGAGGGCGAGTTCAACGAGATCTTTATCGAGGAGGCCCGGATCCCGGATGCCAACGTCGTCGGAGGCATTGGTAACGGCTGGACGGTGGCGATCACGACCCTGATGAACGAGCGCGCCGGACTCGCATTCGGGGCGATCGCGTCGATCTCCAACCAGCTCAAGAGGCTGGACGAACTCGCTGCCGGAACTCGCGTCAACGGCGGCACCGCGGCGGAGGACCCCGTTTTCCGTCAGCGAATCGCGCAGCTCCACATCGAGGCGGAGACGATGCGTCTCAACGCCTACCGTGGGCTGACGAAGACGATGCAGTCAGGTATTCCCGGGCCCGAGGGCTCGCTTGGCAAGTGGCAGTGGGCGGACATCAACCAGGGAATCGCCGAGTTGGCCCTGGACATCGAGGGAGCCTATGCGCCGCTCAGTCGCGGCGCCGAGCACGCGCTCGCGGGGGGCGCCTGGGAGTACAGCTTCCTGCGCTCGCGCGCGAACTCAATCGAGGGCGGCACCACGGACATTCTCAAGAACATCATCGCCGAGCGGGTGCTCGGCCTGCCGAAGATGCGCTAGGCGGCATGTACTTCGACCTCACAGATGAGCAGCAGGCGATCAGGTCGACTGCGAAGGACTTTCTTGCCGCCCGTTACAAATCCGAGCGGATCCGTGAGCTGGCCGACTCGGAGACCGGCTTTGACCCCTCCGGCTGGGAGGAGATGGCCGAGCTCGGTTGGACCGGCCTGGCGATCCCCGAGGAGTGGGGCGGTCAGGGTCTCGGGATCGTCGATCTGGCGGTGCTCTTCGAGGAGATGGGCTACGCGCTAGCCCCCTCACCGCTCTTCTCCAATACGGTCGCCGGCCTGCTTCTCGCGCACTGCGCTTCTGACGCCCAGCGCGAGCGCTATCTGCGGCCGCTCGCGAGCGGCGAGAAGCGCGCAGTTCCGGCACTTTGGGATGCCGGCTCTCCGGCGACGCCTGGGGAGTTCCTCCTCGAGGGTGTCGAGGGGGGCGGCGGGCTGACGCTCAGCGGCGAGAAGGTCCTCGTTCCCGACGCCGCCTCGGCCGACTTCTTCATCCTCGCCACGGCCGACGGCCGCCGTCACATCATCGACGCCGGATCCGAGGGCGTGACCGTCACCCCGGAACCCTCGATTGACCTCACGCGCCGCCTTTCCTCGGTCCGCCTGGACGGGGTCATGGTCCCCGCTGAGGACACCCTGCCGGCCCAGGGCGCCGACTACTTTCCGGTCTTTTTTCGACTCTGCGTGGCGCTCGCCGCCGAGTCCACTGGGGTCGCTCAGCGAACGATGGAGATGTCGGTCGCCTACGCCAAAGACCGCAGGCAGTTCGACCGGCCGATCGGCTCCTACCAGGCGGTCTCCCATCGTTGCGCACAGATGTTGCTCGAGACCGAGAATGCCCGTTCGGCCGTCTACGGTGCCGCCTGGGCCGCCGACTCCGAGCCAGAGTCGCTGCCGCTGGCCGCCTCGACGGCCAAGGCCTATGCCTCAGACGCCGGCTGGCGCGTGCCCGACGCCGCGATCCAGGTGCACGGCGGCATCGGCTTCACCTGGGAGCACGACCTGCACTTCTTCCTCAAGCGCGGCAGGGCCAACGCGGCGATGTTCGGCGACGCGAAGTGGCATCGCGAGCGCGTCGCCGATGCCGTCCTCGCCACGGCGGCCACGCCGGCCGCGGCCTGAGCAAGCCCGAGCCGTGGCCGCGCTGGAGAGGATCTCGGTCGCCGCGATCGGCACCACGGTGGCCGACCTGGAGGCCGAGTCCAGGCGCGCGGAGACCGCCGGCATCGAGTGTGTTTGGGCGCCGGAGCTGTTCCGCTCCTCGGTTACCCAGGCGGCCTATCTGGCCGCGAGAACGGAGAAGGTCGACATCGCCACCGGCATCGCCTGGGCCTTCACCCGCAGTCCCTTCATCCTCGCCATCTCCGCCCTTGACATCGACGAGATGTCGGGAGGCCGCTTCCGACTTGGGCTCGGCTCCGGTGTGAAGCGCCTCAACGAGACTTGGCACAACGCCACCTACGGGCGCCCGGCGCCTCACCTGCGCGAGGCGATCGAGGCGACGCGGCTGATCATGCGACAGGCGGGGGTCGGCGAGCCGATCCGCTATCAGGGCTCCTATTACGACATCGACATCAAGGGCTGGGTCCGTCCCCACCCGGCGCCCCGAGAGGCGGTGCCGATCTACACCGCCGGCGTGCAGGCGGGAATGTGCCGGATGGCTGGTGATGTCGCGGATGGCTTGATCGGCCACCCGATTCAGAGCCTGCGATGGATCGACGAGGTCGTCGTCGAGTCCTTCGAGCAGGGTCTGCGCCGCTCGGGGCGGCAGCGTGAGGATTTCGACTACCTGCCAACCGTCTGTTGCGCGATCGACGACGATGAGGGCCGGGCGATTGAGATGGCGCGGCGGACAATCTCCTTCTACGCGACTGTCAAGACCTACATGCCGCTCTGGGAACTGCACGGCTTCGGGGAGCAGGCGGCCGCGGCGGGCGATGCCTTCCGCCGCGGCGATATCGCCTCGGTTCCCGCGGCGATCAGCGACGAGATGGTTGATATCTACTGCGCCGCGGGGCCGCTGGAGAAGGTCCGCGCCCGGGTTGGGGAGACCTCCGAGCGCGCCGACGGCCTCTTCCTGACGCCGCCGACCTACTTCATCTCCGCCGAGGAGCTCGGCGAGTACCAGAGCCGGCTGATCGACGCTTTCGGCCCGGGGGCTTGACGCACGAGCTGGAAGTCCTGGGGCGGGTGCGCGAGATCCCCGCCGGCTTTGTTCGGAGCTATGGTGACGTATCGCCCGGCGCGCCGCGCTTCGCCGGTGCGGTGCTCTTCGCCTGCGAGGACCCCGACCTACCCTGGTGGCGTGTTGTCCGCGGAGATGGCTCGCTCGCCAAGGGCGACCGACAGAAACGGAGGCTGCTCGCCGAGGGCGTTCCGTTTCGCGGTGAGCGGGTCGACATGGCCCTCGCCCGGATCGCCGCTTCTACTCCTCCCGGGGGGTGATGCGAAAGATCGAGACCACCTCGGCCTGGTGGGCCTCCGGGTGCACGACGTAGGCACTCGGGCCGCCGCCGAACCAGCCGGAGGCTTCGTTGTTGCCGACGAAGACGCCCGGGTGGTGGCGGCCTTCGCCGTCCTCGACCCACACCTTGTCCCCCTCCTTGAATCCGTCTTCGATTGGATCGTCATTCATTGCGGCAAGCCTACAGGCGGCCCGGCGGCCGAGAACCCGGCTAGCCAGGAAGCGCCGCCACGAAGCGCTTGAAGTCGGCTCTATCGGTAACCGGCGGACCGTGGCCGGGGAGGATCGTCGCCGGTTCGAGGTCGGCGAGCCGGCGGATCGAGCGTCGGTTCTCCGCCGGGTCATAGGTGAAGATCGCCGGTGGCTCCCTGATCCCCGGCAGACCCGTCGCATAGCTCATGTTGCGGATCACGTCACCACAGATCGCCAGCCCGTCGGACTCGCGGAAGAAGATCACCTCGCCCCGGGCGTGGCCGGGAGCGTGGACGACACTGAATCCGGCCATCTCCTCGGCCTCGCGCAGCACGTGCCCGACCTCATAGGGGGGACCCTGCCAGATGCGCCGAATCACCCGGTTGACGGGGTGGCCGGGCGCCGCCTCCTGCACGGGCCGGCGGCCCTCCATCGCATCGACGTCCTCGGCGTGGCAGGCGAGTGGGACCTGGCGGGCCTCGCAGAGATCCTTGGCGACGCCCTGGTGGTCGGGGTGGACGTGGGTCAGGGCAACCATCGAGATCTCACGGCCCTCGAGCTCGGAGAAGACGCGCCGTCGATCCCAGCGTCGGCCGGCGTCGATCAGTACGTCCTCGGCGAGGTAGATGTTGATCATCGGTGCCGGAAACTCCTTCAGCCGCCAGACGCCGGGTGCGAGGTTCTTCAATCGTGGCCGATCCCCATCGTGCCCCGCGGGTCGCCACTGTGCTTGGCCAGCGCCTCTAGCTCGGCGATCTTGCGCTCCCCTTCGAGGCGGACCGGGTGGTCGGCGGGGAGCGGTTCGATCAGTCGCCTGATGCGGTTTCGAACCTGGAGGGCAAAGTGCGGCGTCGAGGCGCCCGCCAGGGCCCGGATGTCCTCGGCGCTGACGTCTGCGGCCCGACCTAACAGCGCCGGGTTCTCTGCCTCGCTCATGGTCCCTTTCCTCCGATCTTGGCGAGCTCGGCCAGGCTGTCAATTTCCGCCTGCTGGTTCACCGATATCGCATCCTGGTTTCCAATCACCCAAACATGGTTGTAGAACGCACGCGTCGGATCAGTGGTGTAGCCCGGCTTGACGTCGAGCAGGTACCGCCGCAGCGCGTCGGGAAGCGTATCGGCGTCGTCGCTTAACAGCAGCGGGCCCCAGGTGCCCGAGGCCGAGAGCGGCGCTGCGGCGGCGGCGTCGAGCGGCGAGTCAGAGCGGGCGACGACAAACCCGTGCCCCGGGTCGTTGATGTCCCAACCGAATTCGCCATCGTGGTAGCGGGCGAGGGCGATCGCATTTTCGACCGGGCCCGCGCCGGAGACCCGGCGCACTCGAGGGTCGATCCTGGCGGCGGCGCCCAGGACCGCGGCGGAGATCGCCGATGAGGGTCCGAGTGCGTAGACGGGGACCCGCGGATGGCGACGCAGGACCATCGCGGTCGCCTTCGGGAGTCGGTCTTGGGCTGCGTAGAGGACCGGATCTCCCGAGCGGGCCGCCCAAGCGGCGGCCGGCATTGCGAAGCCCGGTTCGGCCTCTGAGACGAGCAAGAAGTGCCGCGGTGGGGCCCCGAAAAGCCTGTCGCGAAGCGCGGCGATCGCGGCCGCCGTGGCGGCCGGACTCGATGCCCTGACGCGTCTTGCCACTCGCCCGCGCGGAACGGAGACTTCACCGATCGCGAAGATCTCTGCGCCGCCGGTAGCACCGCTCCCCTGCGGGTCGAGCGTGTCGAGGGCTTCGGCGCTGACCGTCGGTAGCCGTCCGGTTCCTGAGAGTAAAATCGGCGCCCGAACCGGGGCGGCGACCAGCACCGCGGCCGCGATTGCGCCCGCCCAGTCGGATTCGCCAACCAATGTCACGGCGGCGGGGCGCTGCTCGGCATTGGTCGATGGGAAGACCGCGAGCGCCACGCCAGCCGCATCGGCGGCCGGCCCGGCGCCCCCAACGCGGCTCGTGTTCTTGGTTGCAAAGGCCGGGAACGCGACGCCACTGACGCCGCCGGTGCCGCCGCGACCGCCGATGATTGCGGCGATCACGAACACCGCGACGAGAACGATCGCGGCGCCGGCCAGCCTCAGGGCCCGCGGCAGCGCTCGTCGCGGTGGGCCCGGGGGGCGCGGTGCATCGCCTCCGGCCGCGCCGGGGCCGAGCGGGACGTCGGCGTTGATCGGCTGTTGAGTCGCCACAGCGAAAAGCTACAGCGGCGCCTCTGATCGACCCACGCCTCGGGTAAACTGGTTGACTGACCAGTCAATCAACCGGCCCGACTGGCTCGAGCGGAGGGAAAAGAACTTGGATTTCGCACTCAATGAGGAGCAGCAGGAATACAAAGAGCGCTGCCGGACCTTCGCCCGCGAGGTGATTCGTCCCGCCGCACGCAAGCACGACGAAGAGGAGAGCACTCCTTGGGAGGTCATCAAGGAGGCGCGCAGGCAGGGCTTCGGCGGCCTCGAGGGGATTCAGCGCTCGGCTGCCGATCCGCAGGGACAGATGTCGGTGATCTCGGCCGAGGAGTTCCACTGGGGATGCGCCGGGACGGCGCTCGCGATCTCCGGCTCCGGGCTCGCTGCCGCGGGCATCGCCTCCTCGGGGACACCAGAGCAGATCGCCCGGTGGGTTCCGGAGTGCTTTGGCAGCGGCGACGAGATCAAGCTCGGCGCCTACGCGGTGACCGAGCCGCAGGCTGGCTCGGACGTGAAGAGCCTCAAGACCACCGCCAGGCGGGACGGCGATGAGTGGGTCCTCAACGGCACGAAGGTCTTCATCACTAACGGCGGCATCGCCGACGTCCACGTCGTCGTCGCCACAGTCGACCCTGAGCTGGGGACCCGCGGCCAGGCGTCCTTCGTCGTCGGCAAGGGCACTGCGGGATTGAGCCAGGGAAAAAAGGAGTCAAAGCTCGGGATCCGTGCTTCTCACACCGCCGAGGTGGTTCTCGAGGACTGCCGGATCCCGGCGGAGAACCTGCTGGGCGGCGAGGAGAAGCTCCAAAAGAAGCTCGAGCGAGGCCGGTCGGGGCAGAAGACGCGTTCGGGTGCCGATGCTCTGGCGACCTTTGAGATGACCCGGCCGCTGGTCGGCGCCTCGGCACTCGGGATTGCCCAGGCAGCGTATGAGTGGACCCTGCAGTACCTCGAGGGGCGCGAGGAAGGCGGTACGCCGTTGCTCCAGCAACAGCGCATCCAACAGACGCTGGCCAGCGTTGCCACCGAGATCGAAGCGGCTCGCCTGCTCGTGCAGCGCGCCTCCTGGATGGGGCGCAACGGGATCCCGATGACCGGAGGTCAGGGTTCGATGTCGAAGCTGAAGGCCGGCGACGTGACGATGTGGGCAACGACCACCCTTATGGATCTCGTCGGGCCCTTCTCCTGGAGCACCGAGTGCCCGCTGGAGAAGTGGTTTCGCGATGCGAAGATCTACCAGCTCTTCGAGGGCACTGCCGAGATCCAGCGGCTTGTCATCTCGCGGATGCAGGCGCGCGAATATGCCGAGCGTCTCGGCTACGCGGCCGAGATCGCCGCGGAGACGATCAGCGCGTCCGTCGAGGCCCCCGACGCGAGGGGGGCCGAGAAGGAGGCGGTCACCGCCTGAGTGGCCCCGCTTCCCGGCGCTACACTCGCTGCAGGGTGTGCCGGGGAGTCGAGAGGGCGATGGCGGGGTGCGTTTTGCGCGGTCTCACGGTCGCGCTGCTCGCGCTGGTGGGAGTGGCCGCGCTGCCGGTCACCTCTGGTGCCGCGACGATCTGCGTCCAGCTTCAGGCCCAGGCCTGCGAACGCTCGCTTCCAGATGTCCAGTCGGCGCTCAACGAAGCGCTTGCCAGCCCCGCCGCCGATCGGGTCGTGATCGGGCCGGGCCGCTTCGAAGGCCCTTTCCATTACGGGGGCGGCTCAAACGGCGGCCGCATCGAAATCTTCGGCCAGGGGCCTTCCACGGTGCTGACCGCGCCACCTGAGCCGACGGCGAGCACGGTTCTCTCGGTGGCCGGGGACACGCAGGGCGACGGGTCGCTGGTCTCAAGCCTCACCGTGCGGATTCCCGACAACGGCAGCACCGCCGGGGACACCGGGATCAGTGCGACCGATGTGACCAATGCACGAGTGTCCTCGGATGCCGGTGAGGCTCAGGAAGCCCAGCAATTCGGGGTCGTCCTCACGGAAGCCGGCGGCTATCTGCGCAGCAGCGTCGTCGAATTGGTCAACGGCAGCCCGGCGAGCATAGGTGTGCAGACCCAAGGCGCTTCGGCGACGGTCCCGACGACGATCTCCGACTCGAGGATCGTCGCGCCGACCGGGATCCTGGCTTCGATGCAGGCGACGACCATCGTGCGCGAGCGGATCGTCACCAGCGGCTTCGGGGTGGTCGCCTGCAACGCGCCCGCGACCGTGGAAGACACCCTGATCCGAATCTCCGGGGCCGGCATCGGCCTGCGTGCGGAGGGCGACGAACGATGTGGACCGGCCCAGGGCTCGCTGACTGCGCGCCAGGATACGGTCATCGGCAGCGGCACGGCATCCGGGGCGACCGGAGCGGAAGCGTCGGCGGGAAATTCCGGCCAGAGCCCGACGCTCAACGTCACTCTCTCGGTCCTGCGAGGGGTCGAAACCGCGTTCAAGGCCGCCGCCCTTGTCTCGGGCTCGAGCGCCGCTGTCAGCGTCGGGGCCTCTGACTTCGAAGCCGCCCGCCATGCCGAGGTATCGACCCTCGGGCCGGCGAGCTTCTCCCAGCCCGAGCCGAACCTGGACGCGGACCCGCTCTTCTCTGACGAACTTCTGGGTGACTTCTCCCTGAAGCCCGGGTCGCCGGCGATCGACTCCACCTACTCGCCGCCACTCGCGGCCGACGAATCCAGCACCGACCTGAATGGCAACCCGCGGGTCGTCGACGGCAACGGGGACGGAATCGCCGCGCGTGACATGGGTGCCTTCGAGACGCCCGCGACGCCTCGTGCACCGGAAACCGCCCCGCCCAATACACGCATCCTGCGCAGGCGTGCGAAGTCACGGCTGGTCGCGGGGCCACACGGCCTCTTGTTGCGGATTCGCTTCACATCAACCGAGCCCGGCTCGAGCTTCGAATGCAGACTGGACGCGGGCGGATTCGCGCCCTGCACCTCACCGTTTGTGAAGCGCCTTGCGGCCGGCATGCACCGCTTCGAGGTGCGCGCCATCGACGCGGCCGGGCACGTAGATCCGACGCCCGCCCAGGAGAGCCTGCGGATCGCCCGCGCGCCGCGCCGGCACCACGGCCGCAGGCATCACCACCGCCCACTCTGAGTGAACCGTCTCCCAGCACGTTCGGTTGGCGGCGCCAGATCGAGCCCCGCCTGGGCTCTGGCACTGCTGCAGTGCTGGCGGACAAGAGGCGGCGTTTGGGCCAGCTTCTAAGCTCGGGTCGTGCACGTTCACAGCCACCGTCATGACCACATGCAGGGGCTTGAGGCCAGGCGAGCCGACAGCCAAAGACGGATGTGGGCGGCCCTTGGGATCAACGCCGGAATGCTCTGCGTCGAGGCGGTCGGTGGGCTGATAACCGGATCATTGGCGGTGCTCGCCGACGCCGGGCATCTGCTCTCTGACGTCGGCTCGATCGCTCTGGCCCTGCTGGCGGCGGGACTGGCATCGCGCCCGGGGAACGTCCGGCGCACCTTCGGCTACCAGCGCACCGAGGTTCTGGCGGCGCTTACAAATGGCCTCCTGCTGGTCGCCGTCGCCCTCGCCGTCGCCCTCGCCGCGATTGGCCGACTCGGTGATCCGCCCCGAATCGATGGGGCGGGCGTCCTGGCGCTCGGGATCGTCGGCCTCGCGGGCAATGTGGCCGCGACGGCGGTGCTCGCCCGAGGTCGGCGGGAGGACCTCAACCTGGAGGGCGTCCTGCGCCACAGCGCCGCAGACGCACTGGGCTCCCTGGGCGTCGTCATCGCCGGCGCGGTCGTTCTGATGGGGGGCTCGCCCCTGGTTGACCCGATCGCCGGCCTGTTGATCGCCAGCCTGATCCTCGCCTCCTCATGGCGGCTGATCAAGGAGCCTTTCGAGGTGCTGATGGAGGCCGCTCCAGAGGGACTGGACGTTGAGGCGCTTGGCGCGGCGATCTGCGCGCAGGAGGGGATCCGGTCCGTGCACGATCTGCACGTGTGGACCGTGACACCCGGGTTCGGCGCTCTCGCGGCCCACATCGTCGTCGCCTACGGAGCCGACCGCGACCTGGCGTTGCGTCGCCTCGAGGTTCTGCTTGAGGAGCGTTTCGAGATCGGCCATACGACCCTGCAGATGGAGGAGGAGGCACCCGAGGGGCTGCTCGAGGTTGAGCCCTCCGAGCCCGACCGCTGATTCTGAGTCCGATGAGGAGCGGCGCGCTCACGGTTAGGATTGAACGGTCGTTGCGGACTCCTCGACAAAGTTTTAGTTTTAGGTATCCGGGCTGAGTGCTGCGGTGGCAGTCTGGGTATCGGAGCACTCGGGGGAGCACGGATGATCCGGCAGGCTCACATATACCTGGCAGGCGCGGTCTCGGGGACCGCCTTGATCGTGGCGGCCGTGGTCGCCTTTGTGCTGCTCGTCTCGCTGCAGGCAGTCAAGGACTGGCCCCTCTCGGGGTTGGTCGGCGGTCAGGGCAAGGCGAAGGTCGCGCCCGCGCAACGCGTGGCCACTGGCGCAGGGAAGCGCTCGGCAAGCGGCGCTGCTCCAGGGACCACGGGTCAGAGGGAAGTGACGGGCGGCGAAACGACGCTGGCCAAGGCCGGCGGCGGTTCCCCGGTGCACGAAACGGCGACGGTCGGCGACTCACCCTCATCTCCCTCCGGTGGTAGCGCAAACGGGCCGGCGGGAGGGAAGGCGCCGACGGCCGGTGCAGATGGTGGGCCTGGCGGCGCTAACTCCGGGACCCCCGATTCGCCGGTTCCGAGCGCTCCCGAAGCGACCCCGACTGCGCCGGGGACCGGGACCGAAGGCTCCTCGGGGGCGCCCGCCGGTGTGACGGAAGTGGTCTCTGAAGTCGGCACCAGGGCGACGGGCGCCGGGTCGGCGGCGGCGGGTGGTGCTGGACACACCGTGGAAGGCGTCGTCAACGAAGTCGCCGGCACGCGCTCGGTGGTGGGCGGCGGCATCACGGGGACCGTCGAAGAGGTCGGCTCAGGCTCGGCGACCTCTGAGCGCGGCGGCGCACGGGCGGAAGGCAAGGCGCCGTGGACGGCTGTGGATGGTGGGCCTGGCGATGCGAACTCCGAAAGCTCCGATCCGCCGGTTTCCAGCATTCCCGCCCCGGGGACCGCTGCTGAAGGCTCCCCCGATGCAACTGCGGGTGCCACCGAACTCGGCACCCCAGCGGCGGGCGCCGGATCGGCGGTGGCGAGTGGCGGTGGGCAGAGCGGGGAAGGCCTTGTTGAGGAAGTCGCCGCGCCGTGCCCGCCGGTGGGCGGCACGATCGCAGGGACCCTCGAAGCGGTCGGTTGCTTGCTCGCAGGGGGCCACTAGCCGGGCTCGGTGCCGCAACCGTCACAATGCCCGTCTCATGGCGCAGCGCGGACAGGCGATTGCCGACCCGATCGCGGGTTCGGCTGTGTATCCACTGGGCACGCGGCTCAACGAGCGCGGTCATCTGGAGATCGGCGGTTGTGACGCCATCGAGTTGGCGGCGGAGTTCGGCACACCCGCCTACGTCTACGCCGAGGACGATTTCCGCGCCCGAGCTCGTGCAACCGTCGCTGCCTTCGCCGAGCTCACCGAAGACTTCGAGGTGCTCTATGCGAGCAAGGCCTTCCCCTGCACCGCGGCCCTGCGGATCTTTGTAGAGGAGGGGCTCTCCTGCGACGTTGCCTCGGGCGGTGAGCTGCACCTGGCGCTCGGGGCGGGCTTCGATCCCGAGCGGATCTACATGCATGGCAACAACAAGTCCGGGGCGGATCTCGAGCGCGCGCTCCAGGCCCAGGTTGGGCACATCATCGTTGACTCGCTCGATGAGATCGCTCGCCTCGAGAGGATCGCCGCCGGCCGCCGGCAGCGGGTTCTGCTGCGCGTCAGCCCCGGCATCCGGCCCGACACCCACAGAAAGATCGCCACCGGCCAGGAGGACTCGAAGTTCGGTATCCCGCTGGCGCTCCTCCCGGATGCCCTGGCGCGCAGTTCAGCAGCCGGGCTTGAGGTTCGCGGCCTGCATGCCCACATCGGCTCTCAGGTCTTCCAGCTCGACCTCTACGAAACTCTCGCCGAAGTGCTCACCGGGTCCGGCGATTTTCCGGTCCTCGACATGGGGGGTGGCTTCGCGGTCGCCTACACTCGCGACCAGACGCCGCCGCCCGCCGCCGCCTACGCGCAGGCGATGCTCGAGCGAGTGCCGCCGGGCGTCAAGGTCCTCTCTGAGCCAGGGCGCTCACTGGTCGCCAACGCCGGCGTCACCCTCTACACGGTCGGAACGGTCAAGGAGGTTCCCGGGGTCCGGACCTACGTCGCGGTCGACGGCGGCATGTCGGACAACATTCGCCCGATGCTCTACGGCGCGCGATATGAAGCCGAGGTCGTTGACCGGATCGGCGATTCAACCAACTGCCGCCTGGTCGGCATGCACTGCGAGTCAGGCGACATCCTGATCGAGGAGGCCCAGCTCGAGGAGCCCCGCGTGGGCGACGTTGTGGTGACGCCGGCGACCGGTGCATATGGGCATGCGATGGCGAGCAACTACAACGGCGTCCCGCGCCCGCCCGTGATCTTCTGCCGGGAGGGGGACGCGCGCGTGGTTGTGCGCCGGGAGACCAACGAGGATCTCACCTCCCGTGACGCCTGAGGAACCCTCCAACGCGGTCCGCATCGGACTGCTCGGCCGCGGTACGGTCGGAGCGGCCTTCGCCGATCTGCTCGAGCAGCGCGCCGGCGCGATCGAGGCCGCCTGCGGCCGGCATCCACTGCTCTCCGGGGTGCTGACCCGCGACGAGGGCGATTTCGCCGAGCTCCTCGAGGCCTCTGATCTGATCGTCGAGCTGATCGGCGGCACCGATCCGGCCCGCGGCTTCGTTGTCGAGGCGCTGCGCGCCGGCCGGCCGGTTGTCACCGCGAACAAGCAGCTGCTCGCTCAGCACGGTGAGGAGCTTTTCTCCGTCGCCCGCGAGACGGGCGTGCAGCTGCGCTTTGAGGCTGCGGTCGCCGGGGTGATCCCGATCGTCCGCGTTATCCAGGAGAGCCTCGGGGCGACCGAGATCTCCAAGGTCTTCGGCATCGTCAACGGAACCACCAACTTCATCCTCAGCGAGATGGCGGCAACCGGGGCCGCCTACGATGAGGCGCTCTCCCGTGCCCAGGAGTTCGGTTACGCCGAGGCGGACCCCAGCGAGGACGTGGGCGGAGCCGACGCCGCCGCGAAGATGGCGATTCTCGCCCGCCTCGCCTTCCATACGCCGGTGACGCTGGAGCAGGTCGCCTACGAGGGGATCGAGGGAATCCAGCCGGACGATCTCGCCTACGCCAAGGAGTTGGGCCTGTCCCTGAAGCTGCTCGGTGTCGCCGAACGTCGTGGCCCGGGCATCAGCGTTCGCGTCTTTCCCTGCTTTCTGTACGGGGGGCACCCGCTGGCCCCGGTCGGTGGGCCGTTTAACGCGGTGATGGTCGAGGCACCTGCGATCACCGAGGTGACCATGTCGGGGCCCGGTGCGGGAGGTGTGCAGACGGCATCGGCGGTGCTCGGTGACGTCCTCTCGATCCTCTCCGGCGAGGCGCCAGTGCATGAGGCGCGCGAGCAGCTTGCACTCGTCTCCGACCTCTCCTCCTCCTTCTACCTGCACCTCGAGGTCGCCGACCGACCGGGGGTCCTCGCAGCCATCGCCAAGGTCCTCGGCGACAACGGGATCTCCGTCAAGAGCGTTGTCCAACGGGGGATTGGTGATGACGCCCGCCTCGTGATGGTCGTCCACGAGTGCCGCGAGGCCGATTTTTCAACGGCGCTCGAGGAGATTGCCGAACTCGCGGATCTGCGCTCGGCGCCACGCGCGATCCGCGTGATCGAGGAGGAGTTCGTTTGAGGCAGCCGCTGATCGAGCGCTATCGGGACCGGTTGTCGCTCGAGCCCGATGACCCGGTGGTCACCCTCTTGGAGGGCTCGACGCCGCTGATCGCGGCGCCGCGGCTCAGCGAACGGATCGGCAGCAAGGCTTATCTGAAAATCGAGGGGGCGAATCCGACCGGCAGCTTCAAGGATCGTGGGATGACGGTCGCGGTATCACGGGCCAAGGGACGTGGGGCGGAGGCGGTGATCTGCGCCTCGACCGGCAACACCGCCGCGAGCGCCGCCGCCTACGCGGCGCGAGCCGGCCTGCGCGGCGCGGTGATCGTTCCCGAGGGGAAGATTGCGATCGGCAAGCTGGCCCAGGCGCTGATGCACGGCGCCCGGGTCGTCGCCCTGCAGGGCAATTTCGATGACGCTTTGAGAATCGTCCGTGAGCTCGCCCAGAAACACCCGATCGAGCTGGTGAATTCGATCAACCCCTATCGCATCGAGGGTCAGAAGACGGCCGCCTTTGAGGTTGTCGACGAGCTTGGCGAACCCCCGGGGGCGCTTGCGATTCCGGTTGGCAACGCCGGCAACGTGACCGCCTACTGGCGGGGATTTCAGGAGGTGGGGGCGGCGCCCTGCCTCTATGGGTTCCAGGCCGAGGGGGCCGCGCCTCTCGTCCTGGGGGCGCCGGTCGCCGAGCCAGAGACGGTCGCCTCGGCGATCCGGATCGGCAACCCGGCGCGCTGGGAGGAGGCGATGCACGCCTTCACGGCCTCTCGGGGGCGCGTCGCGGCGATCTCCGATGAACAGATCCTCGATGCCTACCGCTGGCTGGCAGCCGAGGAAGGCGTCTTCTGCGAGCCTGCCTCGGCTGCCTCGGTCGCAGGTCTGCTCGCCCACGGGATGCCCATCGCTGCGGGCAGCTCTCCGCCCCAGAGCGTCGTATGCGTGCTCACCGGCCACGGCCTCAAGGATCCCGACACGGCGCTGTCCAAGGCGCCGCCGGTGATCAACTGCGAGAACGAGCTCGGCGCGGTCGAGCGCGCCGTCTTCGCCGAGCGATGACGAGCCGCCGTCGCCTCGTGCGGGTTCCGGCCTCCTCGGCCAATCTCGGCCCGGGTTATGACGTGATGGCCGCCGCCGTCGCCCTGCATCTTGAGCTCGAGGTCGAGGAGACCGGCACGTTCTCCGTGGAGCTCGGCGGAGCCGAGCTGCCGGTCGGTCGCGAAAACCTCATCGTCAGCGCATTTGAGAGCCTGCATCCCGCCGACGGGATCGCCTTCCGGATGCGGAGCGAGATTCCCCTGACCCGCGGACTGGGCTCGAGCGCGGCGGCGATCGTCGCCGGGCTCCTCGCGGCCGATCATCTCTATGAGCTTGGGCTCTCAAAGCAGGAGCTCCTGGTGCACGGCGCCGAGCTCGAGGGGCACCCCGACAATGTCGCGGCCTCGATCTATGGCGGCTTCGTGATCTGCGGTTTCGACCCAGACGGGCAGCCGAGCGCCGCGCGCTTTGACCCGCCCGCCGAGCTCGAGGGGGTGGCGGTGGTGCCGCCCGAGGAGATCTCAACGAAGCTGGCGCGGGCGGCGGTCCCCGAGAAAGTCCCGCTTGAGGACGCGATCGCCAACCTCGCCGCCGTGGCTCGGCTCGTCCTCGGCCTGCAGCGGGCGGACCTCGACCTGATCGCCGACGGCCTCGCCGACAAGCTCCACCAGGACTACCGGCAGGAGCTCTTCCCGCGCTCGATGGAGATCGTCCGCGAAGCCCGCAATTTGGGCGCGCTCGGCGCGACGATTTCTGGCGCGGGCCCGACGGTCCTCGTCTGGACGACCGTTGAAGACGCCGGCAAGGTCGCCTCCGAGCTAAAGGACCGCTACGGCGAGTGGGCTGCGGTCCGGCGGTTGCCCTTCAGCCCGCTTGGTGCCGACGTCCCCGAGCTCTGAGTCCTCCAGTCCAGCAGTCCGACCTGGCGCAGGATCGAGACGCTGTCGGAGTAGAGGTCCTTGTGCTTCACGAGGCCGTTCTCGAAGGGGATGATGTCGGGGCCGTCCCAGCTGACGGCGTTGCCGGTCGCCTCGGCCACGAGATCACCGCGGCGCATCGTCCGGGGTGCGTCGCGGTCGCGGTTCATTCCTGGACGACGAGGTCGGATCGAATATCGGGCCGGCGCGTTTTTCGCGAACTCAGTGTCGGGCCAGCACTCAAACTCAAAGATCGCGCCGATGTGGCCGCGCGCCAACTCGCCGGCGGTGTGGTTCTCGCAGACCATGTCCGGCGCATGCGCTGCGGTGATCGCGTCGAGGTCGTGTGCGTTCCAGGCGGCGTTATAGGGCTCGATCGCTTCTTTCAGATCCGCCTCGATGTGGGTAGTCTCGCATGGGATGCCCGACGGCTACTCGATCAAACACCGCGACGAGTTTGAGCAGATGGAGGGGTCCGGGAGCTCGACCTGGCTGCTGGCTCGCAAGGCGCTGGGCACCTCCTGCTTCGGCTACAACCTTGTTGAGATCTCTGCTGGCGGTCAGATCCCCGAGCACGACGAGGCCCAGAGCGGCCAGGTCGAGCTCTACGTGATCCTTGACGGTGAAGCCGTTTTGCGGCTCGACGGTGAGGAGCATCCGGCTCCGGCCGGTACCTTCGCCTCGCTGGAGCCCGGCGTCAGCCGCACGATTCTGAACCGCTCCGCGACCCCGGTCACCGCGATGTTGATCGGCGTCCAGCCCGAGGGCGGCTATGAGCCGATGGGCTGGGCCTGAGTCGAGTCCCCGCACGTTTTTCACGCTATTTGCGGGGAACCTCGAAATTGCCCCGCCTAATTGCTCGGCCGCCCTATAATTCGCCAACTCGTCAACCCGTCGCGCGCCCACTCGAAGAAGGCGCGGAACCCGGGAGGTGAAGTCTTGAGAAACGCCCAGTCCAGCGGGGAGAGCCCGCGTAGTCGGAATCACGGTCTGACTCCTCCCGGCGGAGCAGGCTCGAGTGGTGCGATTCGATACTCGCCCGAGCGCCCCTATCGACCGCTCGTCTCTCCACCTAGTGTCGAGGACAAGGATGCATGCGCGATCTATGCCTCGGTGCGTCGAGACGCGACGCCGGCGCGGGCCCCGATCGAGCTGGCGATCCCCGCCCTGCAGAAGATGCTCCACCGGGCCGGAAACGTCGACGGCGAGGGCGACGGATGCGGCTTGCTGCTCGACATTCCCCGAAAGATCTGGGCCGAGGAGGTTCGGGCCGGCGGCCATGACCCCTCACTTGCGCTCGATGATGCCTTCGCCGTCGCCCACGTTTTCGTCGAGCGCTCACAGGACCTCGAGAAGATCCAGCATGACGCTCGGGAGCTGGCGGGGCAGGGTGGCTTTCGGATACTCGCCGAGCGCTTGGGCGCGGTCGCCTCCTCGGCGCTGGGCCCGACCGCTCGGGAGGAGGAGCCCCACTTCTGGCAGCTCGCCGGTCTCGTCGCCGACGCCTCGCGTCGCGAGCACGTCCTCTTCGACCTACTGATCGAGCTCGAGCAGAAGCTCGGCCTCCACGTTCCCTCCTTTTCAGCGACGACCTGCGTCTACAAGGTGATGGGCGCCCCGAACGTGCTCGGCGAGTACTACCCCGACCTCAGTGACGAGCGTTTCGAGACGATCGGCTGCTTCGGGCACAATCGCTACTCGACCAACACCTGGCCGTCCTTCAAGCGGGTGCAGCCATTCTCGGTGCTTGGTCACAACGGTGAGATCAACACGATCGAGCAGCTCCGCCAGGAGGCCCGCTTGCTGAGGGTCCCGATCGAGCCCGGCTCCTCGGACTCCCAGGACCTGAACCGCACGATCGACACCCTCGTCAGCCGCGATGGCTTCAGCCTCGCCGAGGCGATGGAGATGGTGGTACCGCCGATCGTCGCGGAGATCCGCTCGCTGCCCGCCGAGCTGCACCGCTTCTACATGTACCTGCGACAGGCGATGGGACCCTTTGCGCAGGGCCCGGTGGCGCTCATCGCCCGCCACGCCGATGAGTGCGTGTTCTCCGCCGACGCACTTGGCCTGCGACCGCTGTGGCAGGTGGAGACCGAGGACGACTTCGTATTCAGTTCCGAGCCGGGGGTTGTCCCGGTCGGCGCGATGATCGCCGAGCCCAAGCCGTTGGCCCCCGGCGAGAAGGCGCTGGTGACGATTGACCGGAGCGCCAAACGCTCGAACCTCTACTCCCATGACGAGATGCTGCGCACGGTCCGCGAGCGTTGGTTGGTGCGCAGCGGCGCACAGGACGCCGCTCCCTACGACCGCGCCCTCGATCCCGGCGGGCCGCTCGAAGGCGGCGAGGTTCCAGGCTATTCCGACGCCGGGCCGGAGGAGCCGGTGAAGGTCTCCGATCGGATTCTCGCCGGCTTCGGCTGGCACCGCGACGACGTCAAACTCGTCCAACAGATGGCCTCCAACGGGGCTGAGCCGGTTGGTTCGCTCGGCTACGACGGCCCGCTGGCAGCACTTTCTCCCGAGCGCCAGAACCTTGCCGACTACTTCAAGGAGACGGTCGCCGTCGTCACCAATCCGGCGATCGACCGCGAGCGCGAGATCGAGCATTTCTCGACACGCGCCGTCTTCGGCCAAAGGCCGGCGCTGGATGGCGTCGGCGTGGATGCGGGAACGGTTGAGACGGCCTTCCCGGTGATCCTCGGCGGCCACCACGAGATGGCGCCGCTCTCGGACAAGACATACCGGCGTATCGCCCGCGAACACCGCACCTATCTGCTCGAGGATCTCTGGGAGGAGTTTCGCGGGCGCACCGGCGCGGTTGACATCTCGCTGCTCGAGTCCGAGACAACCAAGGGGGCGATAGAGCGACTCAAGCAGGAAGCTGTGAAGAAGGTCCGTGACGGCGCCGAGCTGCTTGTCCTCACCGACCGCACCGTGCACGACGCGGAGCGCCGCTATCTCGATCCCCACCTCGCAACCTCGGCTGTCGACCAGGCCCTGAAGCAGTTCAGGGTCGAGCCCGGCGAGGAGAACCTCCGACGCCGCTGCGGCATCGTTCTGCGCTCGGCCGCACTGCGCAACGTGCACGACACGATGCTCGCCCTCGGTCTCGGTGCCAACGGTGTCTGCCCCTACACGATGATCGAGGTGATCTGCGTCGAGGACTATGAGACCGACGTCTCCAACCTCTGCGCGGCGCTCGCCAAGGGGATCGAGAAAGTCATCTCGACGATCGGCATTCACGAGGTGCGCGGCTACGCCCGCCAGTTCTCCTCAATCGGGGTCAAGCCCGAGCTCGCCGAGATCTTCCAGACCCAGGCCTTCGTCGCCAGCGAGAAGGGCGGCGCCGGCTTCGCCGAGCTAGATGCGGACTGCAATGAGCGCGCCCGGATCCTCTCGGGTGATGAGGAGGCCAAGCCGACAAAGACGTTTCGCTTCTACCCGAAGGTCTACAAGGCGGCGATCGCGACGGCCAATGGCTCGGGCTCCTATGCCGAATACTCAGAGAAAGTCCGCGACCTCGAGCGTCAGAGTCCGATCTCGATGCGCCACATCATGGGCCTGCGGGGCGACCGCGATCCCGTCGACCCGGCTTCGGTCGACGTCGGCGTCGGCCACCACGATTACCCGGTGGTGATCTCCTCGATGAGCTTTGGCTCCCAGTCCGAGCCCGCCTTCCGCGCCTACGCGGAGGCCGCCAAGGCGATCAACATCCTCTGCGTCAACGGTGAGGGCGGCGAGATCCGCGATATGTACGGTCACTACCGGAAGTGGCGCGGCCAGCAGGTCGCCTCGGGTCGCTTCGGCGTCTCCGCGGAGATGCTCAACTCTTCCTATGTAGCTGAGATCAAGATCGGGCAGGGCGCCAAGCCCGGCGAGGGGGGGCACCTGCCGGGCAAGAAGGTCTCCGAGAAGGTCGCCGCGGCGCGCAACGCCTCGCCCGGCACCGACCTGATCTCACCCTCCAACAACCATGACCTGTACTCGATCGAGGACCTCGCCGAGCTGATCGACGAGCTGAAGACCGTCAACCCTGACGTGCGGGTCTCGGTCAAGGTCCCGGTCGTTCCCAACATCGGCACGATCGGCCTCGGAATCGCCAAGGCGGGGGCTGACATCATCACCCTCTCGGGCTTTGAGGGAGGCACCGGTGCGGCGCGGCAGCACGCACTGCGTCACGTCGGCCTGCCATCTGACATCGGAACCCGCGCGGTGCACCGGGCGCTGATGGAGGCCGGGATCCGTAACCGGGTGGAGATCTGGGCCGACGGCGGCTACCGGACCGGCTATGACATTGTCAAGCTGCACTGCCTCGGCGCCAATCGCGTCGGCTTCGGGACCCTGGCGATGGTCAGTCTGGGCTGCACGATTTGCCGTGGCTGTCAGCTGGACACCTGCCACGTGGGCATCGCAACCCAGATCGAGACCGTCGAGCAGGCCCAGGAGCACGGCCTGAAGAAGTTCACGCCGCAGGGGGTCGACGCTGCCGCGGAGAGCTGTGCCCGCTTCTTCAAGGCGATGGGTGAGGAGGTCAAGGAGGTCGTCGCGGCACTTGGTTACGAGCGCGCCCAGGATCTCGTCGGCCGCTATGACCTGCTCGAGCAAGTCTCCCATGCTGAGAGGATCGATCTGGCACCGTTGATCACGCCGCTGGAGGAGTTCCTCGACCTCGAGCCGCTCGATTTGCCGGTCGCCGAGGAGGTTGGGGACACCCGCGCCGAGGCAGGGCTCGTCGTCGCCCGCCCGATCCGCATGGCGGTCAAGCGGGCCTCGGCCGAGATCGCGGCGCTGGCGCCTGAGATCTGCTCGGGCAGGTCGGTCGCCAACGAGTTCCCGCGGCCAACCGATGCCAATGACCGGGTCCTCGGCACCGAGCTTGCCGGGGCGATCGCTCGCGCCCGCATCTTCGAGGGCTTTGACCCTGACCAGGGCGATGAGACGCTCGCCCGCCTCGAGTTCAACGGCGGCTCGGTCGCCGGCCAGGGCTTCGGAGCCTTCAATGCCTATGGTGTCGCGATCCGGGTCGAGGGTGGGGCCCAGGACGGCGTCGGCAAGACAATGCTCGGCGGCACCGTGGCGGTGATGAAGGGCAAGGGCGCCAAAGGGCGACGTCTGAACGGCTCGGTCGGCAAGTCCTTCGCCTATGGCGCCCAGCGCGGCAGGCTCTTTGTGCAGGGCTCCGCTGACTCCCGGTTCTGCATTCGTCTCTCCGGCGCCGATGTCGTCCTCGCCGGCGAGCCCGAACAGGACATTGACGATCGCCGCGGGTGCATCGTCGATCGTGCCAATGCCAAGGGCTTTGCCTTCGAGTACATGACCTCAGGCCGTGCGGTCGTGCTCGGAGATATCGGTCCATGGGCCTGCGCCGGGATGACCGGTGGTCGCGTCTACGTCCGCTACAACGCCTTTGGGATCACCGCGGAGGCGATCGAACGGCGGCTCGGCGAGGGCGCGAAGGTCGAGCTGAAGGACCTCGACGCCGAGGGCCTGCTCGACGTCGACGACCTGCTTACCGAGTACGCGGAGCAGCTGAAGCAGACCGACCAGGCCGAGGAGGCGGTGAGAATCCTCGAGCTGGCGGCGAATGCGCCGGAGAATTTCGTGATGGTCGTCCCGCACAGGGTCCAGGCGGACCCCAGCATCTCGACCGAGTAGCTACCTCGCCCGCGTCAGCAGGTCCGCGATTGCGCGCACCTCGCGCAGGAGGCCGTCGAGGAGCTGCTCGGTGTCATTGTGGATGCGGACCTCCGCCGCCACGCGATCCGCCTCGACCCGGTCGATCCTGCGTTCGAGCTGGTCGGTGCGAGAGTCCAGCTCGCGCATCGAGCGCTCCAGCCTCTTCTGGGACTTGCGGATCCGCCTCTTGACGTAGTTGCGGGTCTCGATGCGCAGCTCCTCGAGCTCGCGGCGGAGCTCGGCCGTGCCGGCCTCTCCGCGGGCGTTCCCCTGTTCCTCGAGCAGCTCCTCGACGCCGAGCCTGACGCGCTCGATCTCCTCGTGGAGACGCTCGCGCGCTAGCTGCGCGGAATGGGAGATTTCCGGTGCGGCCACCTGGACAATGCTAGGGGCAGAGGGTGGCGGAAATCCGGTGCGCTCAGGCTTCCAGGGCAAAAAGGCGATATCTGCCGATCGCCAGCTCGTCGCCGTCGGCAAGCCTTGACCACTCAACCTGGTTCCCGTTCACATACACCCCGTTGAGACTGCGATCGTCGAGCACCCGTAGCGAGCTCGGCTGCTCGGAGACGATCAGGGCGTGTCGCCGCGAGACGCTCGGGTCGTCTAGGCGAATGTCGGCGACCGCCGAGCGGCCGATCCTGGTCCAGCCGCGATCGATCGCGAAGATGCGGATCGTGTCGTCATCCTCGAGGTGGGTGAGGTAGCGCCCCGGGCCGGGCAGCATCGTTCTCGCCTCATGGAGCCAGGCCGGCTTGGAGCGAGCTGAATCAGCGGAGAACTCTGAGGTGGCGTCGCTCTGCTCCTGCATCGGCTCAAAGATCGAGTCGCGCCGGAAGGCGCTTCCCCCGCATGCCGAGCAGGTCGGAAGGATGTCGTTCTCGAGCAGCGAGAGGTGCGAGCCGCACTCAACACAGGAGAACGTTCCGGAGCCCGGCACGGCTCCGGCATCGAAGTCTTCTGGGACCGCCGAGGAGCGGGCGCTATTGAGGATGATCTCTCCTTCTTCTTCGCCTCTTGTGAGGATCGTAGCGTGCTCGGAGTGGAAGCGACCGGAAGCTGAATAGAATCGCGCCGCGATGGGTCCTGTCAGCGCCGAGATCGACATCGACGTCCCCCGGGAGCGGGTCTTTGAAGAGCTCACCGACCTCGCCCGGCGCCCCGGCTTCACCGACCGCTTCCTCACCGGCTTTCACCTGACTCGCCTCGACTCCACCGGCGTCGGGGCCGGAGCCCGCTTCCGGGTGGCGGTGCCGCTTCGCTCGATCTGGATGGACACGGTGATCACCGAGCTGGTGCCGCCGCACCGGATCGTTGAGCATGGGCGCGGCGGCCGCTCCAACCGAATCCCCACGAGAACGGTCTGGGACTTGCAGGAGGAGCCGGGCGGGCTGACCCGGGTGCGCGTCTCGCACTGGACTGAACCTTCGAACCCGGTGGATCGCGCCCTCGAGGTTCTCTCCGGCAACTCATTCTGGGTGGAGCGGGGCTGGCGCGATTCGCTCCGAACCCTGCGCGAGCGGCTCGAGGCCGACGCCGGCCCCGCGGCCGCGGTTTCGGTCGCCGGAGGCAGCCGCTACGCGACCGGCATTCCTTAATAGAGTTCCGCCCGCCGATGAGTGCCCGACCTCGCAGATCGCCGCTGCCGCTGCTCGCCGCCCTCCTGCTCGCCGGTCTCGCCGTCGCCGTTTCGGCCTGTGGCTACTCGAGCGACTCCAAGAACGTCAAGGAGGGTGAACCGGTGAAGCTCGGTGATCTCAAGTACAACGTCGTCTTCTCGCGCTACCTCAACCCACACGACAACGAGGACTCCGCCTACCTGGTCGGGAAGCCCGAACCGTCGGGCGAATCGACCTACTTCGGCATCTTCCTCGAAGTCCAGAACGAAAGCGGCGAATCGCAGAGGTTGCCCTCGAGCTTCATGATCGAAGATGCCTTTGGCGGCACCTACCACGCGCTCCCAACCAAAAGCCTCTTCGCCTTCCCACTGGGTGGCGAAGTCGAATCCGAAGAACAGATCCCGGTGCTCGACTCGCCCCCCCAGCAGGGACCGATCGAGGGCTCCCTGGTCCTCTTCCTGCTGCCCGACTCCGCCTCGGAGAATCGGCCGCTGACCCTGGACATCGAAGGCGAGGGCGGCCCGGCAAAGGTCCTCATCGACCTCTGATGCTGAGCGCCGGCTAGATCCCGGCGGAGAGGACTTCCGAAGCCGCCGGGGCCGCGACTTCGCCGCCCGCGGCTTCGGCTTCAATCAGAAGCACGCCGATCGCCAGCTTCGCGCCTTCGGCCGGTGCGAAGGCCGCAAACCAGGCATCCTTGACCTGTTCGGGGTTGGGCGAGTTTTCCTGGCCGGGCTTCGGGCCGAGCTCGGCGGTCCCGGTCTTGCCGGCGACCTGCGCCTGGGGGATCGCTCCGGCGTAGCCGGTCCCGCTGGTCACGACTCCGACCATCAATTCGGTCAGTTCGTCGGCGATCTGCTTCTTCATCACCCGCACCGGCTTCGCATGCGGGCGGAGCTTGTGATTGGCGACGATTGAGGTTGGTTGCCGCACGCCGCCGTTGGCAATCGTCTGCGCGACGCTCGCCATCTCCAGTGGCGTGGCGAGGACTTCGCCCTGGCCGATGGCGCTCACCCCAAGGTCGATTTCTTCGCCGATTTCAGTCGGGATGGTCGATTCGGGCAAGCCGGCGGCACGCACGAAACGCGGCCCGTACAGGCTCGGCGGCGAGTTGAAGCCGAAGCGTTCGGCGGTGCCGACGAGGGCGTCGTTGCCGATCTTCGGGCCGAGCGGGGCGAAGTCGGCATTGCAGGATTGGGCGAAGGCTTCGCGGAAGGTGCCCCCACAGAACTCGCCGTTGGCGTTGCTGAGGAAGCGGCCCCCGACGTTGACGCCGTTGGTGATTTCGAATTCGTCTTCCAGGGAGACGACGCCCTTCTGCAGGGCGGCGACGGTGGTGACCATCTTGAAGGTCGAGCCCGGCGGCTGGGGTGCGGAGAACGCTTGCCCAGCGACCGCGCGGACATCACCATTGCGGGCGTCCAGGACGACGATCCCACCCGCCCGTCCGGCAAGGGCCGCGACCGCCGCGGACTGCAGGTGTGGTTCGATCGTCGTCTTCACGGGCGCCCCGGCTTGCGGCTTGGCGCTCGCGATCACCCGGCCCTGGCCGCCGCCGCTTGGAACCGCCAGCAGCCTGCCTCCGGGTTTCCCGGCGAGTCTTGCGTTGAAGGCACGCTCGAGACCGCTGAGACCAACGAGGGTGTTTGCCGAGAAGCCCTGACGGGCGAGCGCCGGCAGTTCTTCCTTGCTCGGTTCGCCGACTTCGCCGGTCACGTCGATCGCGGCGCTCCCCAGGGGGTGTTCGCGCGAATCGGCTTCGCCTTCGGCGAGGCCGCTGCCGTCGGCGGCGAGGATCGGGGCGCGGGGAGCGAATTCGATTTCGCTTTCGAGGTGCTCGCCTCGCCGCAGGCCGGGGAAGACGAGGCTCGGATCCCAGGCGATGCCGCCTTCGGTGTAGGGAAGTTCGACGTCGGCTTCGAGTTCGCCGAAGTCGGCGGTGGCGGCTACGATCTTGACCGGGATGAGGGTTTCGTTTTCCCCCGGGTGCGGGCTCCCCGGAGAGTCGGGATCAAGCGAGCGCAGCGTCGCCGTCTGCGCCGCTTCCCGGTAGGCGAGGGTGAAGTTCTTGACCGTCACCGCTTGCTGGGAGGACTGGTTGAGCTCCCTGTACATGGCCGCGAATTCGCCGTTCGACCAGGCCTCGGTGAAGCGCTTGGCGGCGTCACTTTCGGGCGAGCCGGGGGCGCCCGCGGCGGCGCCGAGGACGAAGGCGACGAGCGCGACGATCGAGAGCGGGAGCATCCGGGTGAGCAGGCGCCGACGCCGCTCAACCTCAGGCGGGAGGGTATTCACCGAGAAGAATGTAGTGGTCGGGCGCTCACGCGGTGCACGGTCCCGTGTCGACTTCGTGGTGTGGTTCGGAGAGGGCGGCGGAGACGACGCCGTCGGGGATCGCGAAGCCCCCCGGACTGCCGTAGGTCGTTGTCGCGAAGACGGTGCCGAGCACGCCTCCGCGGGTATCGACCAACGGTCCTCCCGAGTTGCCGCTGCGCACCGAACCGCGCAGGCTGGCGATTTCACGATGGATCGGCCCGCGCCCGTAGGAGTCCTCGCTGAGGACATCGCGGGTTTCGCCAAAGCGGGCCGGGGCGGCGTCATAGGGTCCGTCCTCTGGATAGCCGAGGACCGCCCCCGACTGGCCGCGGCTTGGGTCGGGCGCCAGGGGCAGCACCGGGAGGGGCGCTTCCACGCGCAGCAGGGCGAGATCGTTGTGCGGGTTGTAGTAGATCGGCGTTGCTTCCAAGGAGGCGCCCGAGCGGGTGTCGACGGTCGTGTCTTCCTCGCCCGCGACGACGTGGGCATTGGTGACGATGATTCCCGGCGCCGCCACCCAGCCCGACCCCTCGATCCCGAGCCCGCAAGCGGTGCCGATCACCCTGACGACCGATTCGCCGGCGCGCTCGATGTCGGGTTCCGAGGCGACATGGGGGTCGGGCGCAGCCACCGGCGTCACCGGCCCGACGATCGAAGGCGCCGGGTCGACCCGGTTGAGAACGTTGAGGATTGGGCCGCTGGGGGGGAGCAGCTGGTTGAGGCTGCGCAGAATCATCGAACGCTGCACGTCGATCCTCAAATTGGCGGCACCGGGCGCGTGCAGGGCGACCGAGCCGAACACCCAGACCACGCCGAGAGCCACGCAGGCGACGAGTGCCGCGCCCCCGGCTCCATCTGCGAGATGAAGATGGCGTCGGTTACGGAGGATCCTCTCGCGCAGCGTGAGGGCCATGCTCTCAAGCGTCACCGCGACCATCGCGCCCCCGATCAGGGCCCCCAGCGCCGCCAGCAGCGGTGCGTAGGGAGAGTCTGAGCCTTCGCTTAGGACGAGCGGCGCCACCCGGCTGCCGATCGCCGCCCCCGCGGCGAAGCCGAGCAACGTCAGGATTCCGACGATCAGCCCCTGCTTGTAGCCCCACAGGCCCAGGGCCAGAGTGAAGGCAAGGATTCCGAAGTCGAGCACGGTCACCGGAAAAATGCTAGTGGCGTTGCGAATTTCCCCCCGCTATCTGGGGAGAAGTGCGACCAAGCGCCCGGGCCGTCACTTACGTTCAGTAAGCTGAGAAGACCGTGGCGGCCACCTCCACGACCCAACAGACGAACGGTGTCTGCCCCGATTTCCACGCCGCGATCGAGTTGATCGGGAAGCGCTGGACCGGCGCGATCGTTTCCACCCTGACGGGGGGGCCGATGCGCTTCGGTGAGCTCGCAAAGGCTGTTCCGGGCCTCTCTGACCGGTTGCTCTCGCAGCGTCTGCGAGAGCTCGAGCAGGCGGGTGTCGTGGTGCGGGAGGTCGAGCCAGGCACCCCGGTGAGGGTCAGCTACTCGCTGAGCGAGAAGGGCGCCGATCTGCGTCCGGCGATCATTGAGTTGCGAGCGTGGGCGCGCCGCTGGAAGAGAACGGGCTAGCGCCGGCCGAGGCGGACCGGCTTCCCGGTCCGTTCGCCGTCGGCCGCTACGCGCGCAAGCTGCAGGAGGAGATGCGGCGCCGTGCTCGGGTGCAGCTGGTCGGTGAGGTGACCGGCGTCAACCGCAGCCGGGTGCAGGCCTACTTCGAGCTGCGCGACGAGGAGGGCGCCGTTCCCTGCGTCATCTGGCTCAACGACCTGGCCGGCGCCGGGCTGCCCGAGGGCGGTCTGCGCGACGGCGCCGAAGTCGTCGTCAAGGGCGGCCCCGATTATTACCCCGGCGCTGGCCAGGCCTCGCCCAACTTCGCCTTCCGGGCGACACACGTGCGGCTCGCCGGCGAGGGAGACCTGCTGGCCCGGCTCGAGGCGTTGCGTCGCCAGCTGCGGGCCGAGGGCCTCTTCGAGCTGCAGAAGCAGCTGAGCAGACCGGCGTTGCCGAGGGCGATCGGCGTCGTCACCGCCGAGGGTGGCGCCGCGCGCCGTGACCTGCTCGCCGGGCTGCAGCGTCGCGGTTGGGCAGGGACGGTGGTCTGGGCCTTCGCGCCGGTGCAGGACCGGCGAGCCGCACCGGCGATCGCGGCCGCGGTCGGGGATCTCGCGGCGCGTCCGGAGATCGAGACGATTCTCGTGACGCGGGGCGGAGGTAGCCTCGCGGACCTCTGGGCGTTCTGCGATGAGACGCTCTGCCGAACGGTGGCGATGCTGCGCGTGCCGGTGATCAGTGCGATCGGCCATGAGCGTGACAGGACCCTCCTGGATGACGTCGCCGCCTGTGCCTGCTCGACGCCAACCCACGCCCCCGAGGAGGTCGTGCCGCTCGACTGCCGTGAGGCGCGCCGCCGGCTGACGATGGGAGTTGGGGTCTTGGCGCGAGCCGCGCGACAGGCGGTCCCGAGCCGTGCTCCGCACCTCGCGGCGCTGGCCCGCGGTCCGGCTCGGGCTCTGAGGCGCGAACGGGGCGCCCTCAACCAGCGCACCCGGGAAATCCGCGCCGTCTCAGAGAGGACAGTTGCCGGGCACCTTGAGCGCCAGCGCACCTTTGCGCTGGTTCTCGAGCGCGCCGCCGCGCGTTTGGGGGGACCAGACCTGGAACGCCGCCGCGATGCCCTGGGACAGGCGGCCGTCACCCTGCGCGCGCACCATCCGGAGCGCACCCTGGAGCGGGGCTACGTTCTCGTCGAGCGGACCGACGGGGAGCCCGTGACCAGCGCCGCCGGAGCGCTGGCCGAGGAGCTGATTAGGCTGCGTTTCGCAGATGGCCGAGTCAGAGCCAGACCGGAAGTCGACACCGACGCCTGAGTCCTACGAGCAGGCGGTCGGGCGCCTCGAGCAGATCATCGAGCGACTCGACTCCGGCCAGGCGGGTCTGCGCGAGACCCTCGACCTCTGTCAGGAGGGGCGTGAGCTGGTCTCCTATTGCGCGGCTGAGCTCGACGCGGTGGGGGAGGGACTGCGTGAGTTGCGCCTCGATGAGCTGGCGGAGAGACTCGACGCCTCTGCGGAGAGCTGACCGCGGCGCTCAGACCTCGCGCGCCCGGGAGATCTCGCCCTCCAGTAGTCGCCGGGCGGCCTCAAGGTCAGAGCGGTGCCAATGGGCCATGAAGGGCTCCTGCGGCCGCTCCAGAAAGACGTAGGCGAGCTCTACCTCACTGAGACCCCGGGCCTCCGCCACGGCCAGCGCGTAGATCGCCTGCTGGATCTCGTAGCGGGCGGCGAGATCGGCGATCTTGGCTTCGCCGATACGGTCGGTCTTGTAGTCGACGATCAGGGGAGGCCCTCCGCCTTCGACGAGGAGATCGATCGAGCCGCGCAGAACCGTGTCTGCGACCTTGATCAGTAGCGGCACCTCGGCGCGGCTGCGGGCGTCGCGCACCCGTTCGGCGAAGAGGCTCGATTTGCGCCAGGCCGTGAGCGGAGCGAGCAGTGCCTCCGCCTCGATGCCGCGCTCGGCGCCGACCTCGCCCGATGCGGCAATGCGTTCGACAAGATCGGGTCGCGGTTCGCGCCATTCGTTCGCCTGGCTCCACTCGAGGAGGGCGTGCACGCCGCGGCCGCGCTCGGCGCCTCCCTCCAGATCGGCGGGGAGGGCCCCGCGCTCGCCCTCTGACCGAGCGCTGCCGGGGGATGCTCCCCCGGCCTCCTCCCGACGTTCGGAGAGCGCCGTGTAGGAGAGGGGCCGGCTTGGCGCCCGCGGCGGGCGGCGTACGAGCAGCGGCGCCGGGCCCTCGGCATCACCGCGTGCGGCAGCGGGCTCCGGATAGACGCGGGCCAGGTCCCTCGCATGCTCGGCACTCGGGAGGCTCACCGAGACGGCGATCTCCGAGGCGTCAAAGCGTGCCTCGAGGCCGGGGCGCGGCTGGGGCGCGGGGATCGCGAGTCGCGAGTCACGCTCGCGTTCGATTCCGAAGGCGCCCACGATCCGCTCGATCACCGGTGTGCCGGGTCCCGGCGGAGATGGGGGGGAGGGAGCGATCACCCCGCTCAACAGCAGCCGCTCGCGCGCCCGCGTGGCGCCCACGTGGAAGAGCCGCAACTCCTCCGCCGCTTGGCGTTGCTGGGACTCCTCGGTGAGCTCGCGTTGTGCGTAGAGATTGATCGCGCGGGCGCCGAGGCGGCGCAGCTGCATGCCGACACGCGGCCTCTCGGGCTCGTGCCCCAGCGTCAGCCCGGGCGTCCTGGTTGCCGGGAGGAGGCTCCGCGAGAGATGCGGTATCGCGACGATGTCGAACTCGAGTCCCTTGGCGCTGTGGATGGTCATGATCCGGACACCGTCGTGGCCCTCGACCGCGGTCGCCGCCTGGGCATCCGCATCGGCGCCCGCGCGGGCCGAGAGGAAGTCGAGGAGGCCCCGGAGGTCGCGACCCTCGGCCGCTTCGTACTCAGCGGCGAGTCGCATCAGCTTGCGGACGTTGGCGAAGCGCGCCTCGCCGGCGGGGCGCATCAGGACCGCGAGGTCATATCCGGTCTCGGTGACGGCCGCCTCGATCAGCGCTGGGAGTGAGTCGGCGACCGTCCGGCTGCGCAGCGCGCAGAGCGTCTCGGCGAAGCTTCGCAGTCGATCCAGCTCCGCGTGCGGGATTTGGGCCAACTGCTCGACGTCCACCGTCTCCTCCCTTCCCAGCTCGGCGGCCCGCTCGACCGCCGGCCACAGATGGCGTCCGCGGCCGGCCGCGGCACGCAGGAGCCAAAGCGTGTCGGGCGCGACGCCGCAGGCCGGGGAGGCGAGGGCTCCGAGCAGCGATTGGTCGTCGAGCGGGTTGGCGATCGTCGCGAGCAGGGCGCAGACGTCGGCCACCTGCTGCTGAGACCAGTAGCCGCGACCGCCGACCACGTAGGGCCGCAGACCGGCACGCTGAAGCGAGTCCTCGTGGGCGTCGAGCCTGCTGAAGGAGCGCAGCAGGACGACCATCGTGCCGCGGTCAAGGCCCTGGTCGACGAGCTCGCGCAGCCGTGCCGCCAGCAGCCGTGCCTCCGCCAGCTGGTTGAGCGGCGTGCGTGCGTCGGTCGCCGGGTCGAGGTCGATTCCCGCGGCGTCCCAGCCCTCACGGCCGGTTAGCAGGACTTCGACCGCCTGTCCCCCGCCTCGAGGTTGGGGGCGTTCCGGGGTGGAGCCGACGCGCAGTGGGTGAAACCCACTTCCCAGCAGGCGCTCTCCGATCGCGTTGACGGCGCCGATCACCTCGGGCCGGGAGCGGAAATTGCCGCTCAGCGGAATCAGGCGCCCGCCATCGCGAGCCGCCGCGATCCGCTCACGGCGCTCGCGGAAGACGTCGAGATCTGCGTGACGGAAGCCGTAGATCGACTGCAGCTCGTCGCCGACGACCATCAGCTCAGTGCGGGGCCCACGCAGCGCTTCGATCAGCCGCAGCTGCAGGCGATTGGTGTCCTGGAACTCGTCGACCATCAGGTGGGCGAAACGGGTTCCGAAGGCGGCGCCAGTCTCGGTTTGCTCGAGCAGCCGGACGGCCATGATCTGCAGGTCCTCGAAGTCGATTCCCGCTCGCCTTTCCTTGCTTGCCGCAAAGCTCCCGGTGAAGATCCGCAGCAGCTCGGCGAGGTGTCGGTAGGCGACCCCTCCCTCGCCGGCCTCGGCGACGCGGGCCAGCGCCTCCTCGATTGCCTGTTTGTAGAGGGCCACTGACTCCGCCCTGCTGGAGGTTCGTAGTGCGGCCAGCTCCTCCAGCGACGGCGTGCCGCCTCCCGCCAGGAGATCGCGCGCCCGCTCAAGAAGCTGGCGATTGGCGTTGCCATTCTTCAGCTCGGCGAGCGCCTCGGCGGCCACGGCAGTCGCATGGCGCAGCGCAGCCGCGACGTCAGGCTCGGGCGGGTCGGGGAGTCGCGGCTCGGCGATGCCACGACTGCGGAGCTCCGCGTGGGCGGTGTTCACGATTGCGCGGAGGCCCTCGAGACCGAAGGCGGCCACGGTTTGCTCACGCTCCCGGTCGCGGTTCGAGAGGAAGCTCTCGAGCGCCTCCTCGAATGCCTCCATGGCGGCTCGTCCAGTCTCCGGCGTGTCGAGTACCCGGAAGCCGGGATCGATGCCCACGGCGATGGGATGGGCCCGCAGAAGCCGGTTGCAGAACCCGTGGATCGTCGTCACCCAGGCGCTTCCCAGGCCGGGCAGGATCTCCAGAGCGCGCCGGTCACCGTCCTGTGCGCGGTACTCGATCCCAGCGCGAATCCGCGCGCGCAACTCAGCCGCGGCTCTGTCCGTGAAGGTGAAGGCGAGGACCGCGTCGAGGTCGACCCGCTCCTCGCAAACGAGACGGCAGTAGCGGTCGACCATGACGCCGGTCTTGCCAGAGCCGGCGCCGGCCTCGACCATGATTTCCCTCCCGGTGGCGTCGATTGCCGCCTGCTGCTCGGGAGTGGGGGATCGGCCCGTCATCCGGTGCTCAGCGCTCGCCGTCATCCTCTTCAGCCTCGACCGGCTCCACCGGCGCCCGATCCCTTCGGCAGATCGCCGCGAAATCGCAGTAGGAGGGGCAAACGCCATGCTCGCGCAGCCCCAGCCGTGGACCGGGATCGCGTTCGATCTGCCCACTGCGCATCCGCGCCACGATCGTGGTGGCGCGATCGCGGGCGGCCTCGAGAAGCTCCTCGAATCCGGCTCCGTCGACCTTGTCGGTCCGCGAGAGGCGATAACCGGAAAGGTCCGCCGCGGCCTCGTCGAGCACGATCCCCCGTGGCCTGCGCTCGGAGGTGCCTCCAAGTGGGTGGTAGAGGCCGCCGATCGTCTCCACCTCCCAGAGATTCGCGAGCGCCATCAGGTAGAGCTGAAGCTGTAGCTTCGCCTCCTCCTCGAGCTTTTCGCGCGAGGTGACCCTGCTGGAGAGCTTGTAGTCGATGACCAGCGCGCGGCCATCGGGCGCCCGGTCGACACGGTCGATCGCCCCGTGCAGCCGCCAGCCGTTGAACTCCAGCGGCGGCCTTTCCGTCTCCTCCTCTTCGGAGAAACCTGCCTCCAGCAGCCAGGGCTCGAATTCCGTCTCGCGAGCGGCCTCTTCACCCAAGAAGCGGGCCAGCAGGCCTTCGATTCTCGACAGCATCGCCCGCTCGGCCGGATGGCCCCCGATGCCGCGCTCGCTGGCTTGCCCCGCGACCAGCTCACGGCTTCGAGAGATCCAGGCTCTCACCGAGTCGGGGCGCGGGCGCGTGCTAGCCGTTTGGCCCTCCATGTAGAGGGCCTCGAGCACCGCGTGCATGATGCCTCCCTGAAGGAGCGGGTCGGGGGGCGGATCGAGCGGCTGCGGGGCGAGCTCATGCGTGACGAACCAGCGGTAGGAGCAGACGTCGAACCCCTCGAGCGTAGTGCCACCGTATGCGGCCACGTTCCCCAGCGCGGCGAGCACGCTCGGATTGGAAAGCGGCCCTGGCGCCCGGGTTGTTGCCTCCGTTTGCGCCGCGGCATCCAGGCGGGCCGTGACCCGCCTCCTGGCAGCCTCGTCGGCGCCCGCGACCTCGAGCAGACGCTGGCGGTCCGCCCGGCTCCCTCGGGCGGCGATCGCCCGCGCGAGCTCTGTCTCTGACGGTGCCGTTCCGACCTGATGAACGACCTCCGCGAGGCCTCGGCCACCGATCTCCTCCTCCTCCTCGATCGGCTCCAGCAATCGTCGGACCTCTTCGAGCAGCGGAGAGGGAGCTTCGGCGACCCCGTTCTCATCGCTGTCTCGGAAGGAGAGGAACAGGCGCCTCTCGGGGAGCGCGAGGCAGGCGTGGAACAGGTAGCGCTCCTCGGCTTCGCTCTCACGGCGAGCGGGCAGGCCGAGTGAATGGCGCTGGTGCTCGGAGAGGAATGGATCGGTGCCGGAGCCCGAGCCACGCGGAAACTCGCCGTCCTGGAGGGATCCGACAAACACGAACTGGAAGCGCGCCGCCCGCACTCGATAGGGGTCAGCGATCCTCACCCGGTCCTCGACCGGGCCGCTCCATATCCGGACCGAGATCCCGGCCAGCGCGGCGCCGAGCGCTTCGGGCACGGGGGCCAGGCCATCGAGCTCGGCACGCTCGACCATCGCCGTCGCGATCGCCGCGGCGGCTCGCGCCTCCAGCTCAGAGCCGGCTCGGGCGCCCATCGCGATCGCGAGCGCCCCGACCTCGGCGGCCAGCTCGGCGGGCCGCCCGGCAGCCCGGCGAACCCGGGCCACGTCCCCCGGCAGCTCTCCGAATCTCTCTTCCCAAATCGCCAGTGCCGTGGCGGCGCTCTGCACGCGGCGGCGGCGTAGGTGTCGCTCGAACCAATCCACCCGGTTTGAGGAGACCGCCGAGGGTCCCCGCATGTACCGCAGCAGCTCGGCCGACCTTCCGGTCCCGAGCAGTGCCTCGAGCAGAGCGCCGAGGCAGCCGCCGACCGATGTCCGCGCGACCGGTAGCTCCGCCTCAAGCGCGGTCGGGACGCCGTAAGCCTCGAGGACCGACGCGAGCAGGGGGCCGCGCCGTGCGGGATCGCGGAGGACGATCGCAATGTCCTCTGGCCCGACGCCAACGGCGAGCAGCCGGGCGACCTCGAGCCCGATCGCCTCGGCCTCGCCGCGCTCGCCTGCCGACCGCAAGAAGACGAGGCTCCCATCAAGCGGTCGCCGTCTCGGGGTGGGGTTGCCAAAACCCCGCTCCAGATGGAACAGCAGCGGGGCCTCAGGCGTGTTATCAGGGTTCGGCTGCAGGGCCTCGCGGCTGGAGACACCGATCTTCTCCAACTCCTCGAGCAGGCGCTCGGTGCGTGCCTCAAGGACCGGATTTCCGGGCTCATATGGCAAGGCGACGGACACCTCAACCCGCTCCGCGAGCTCGCGGAGCAGGTTGAGCTGATTGGGGGTCAGATCGTCGAAGCCGTAAACGAAGACCGGCCGGACCCACCATGACGCATCGCCATCGGCCAGCAGCGCTATTGCGACGCGGGCCACGCCGTGGGCGTCAACTCTGCCGAGCCGGTCCCGAATCCGCGCGTAGCCAGCGAAGAGTGTCGAGATATCGCCCAGGTAGGCGGAGCCCTCCAGGGTCGCCGCCCCGGCGGCGACGTCGGAGGGTTCGAGCCCCGCCCCCTGGAGCTCGTCGAGCAACCGCTCGAGCGCGGCCGGGAAGCCGGGGCGCAGCGAGGAGCCCCGCAGAGGGCCGAGCTCCGAGCGGCAGTCCGCCACTGCCGCCGCGACGGTACCCAGCCTCTGCGCTGGGCTTAGGAGAGGGGCCGCTGGTGAACCACCGGAGGCCGCCACCTTCGCGAAAAGCCCTCCGAAGGTCATGACCGCGGCTCCCAGCACCGCGCCCTCGGCGCACAGCTCGCGCTCGAAAGTATCGACGTCATCGACGGTCGGCACGACGAGTACCGGGTCGCGATCAAGCACTGCTCCCAAGCCGCTCCTGATGCGACCGGCGCGGCCCGAGTTGGGTGGTCCGTGAACGAGCCTCAGGGGCATAGAAGGCAGCTTAGTTTTGCCGTCTTACGTCCTCTCTAGATTCCGCCCGGATGGCGCTCTGTTTCGTGGACCCAGCCGACGCAATCCGGGCGATCGCCGACTCAATCGGTCGCGAGGCGCGCCGCCAGCTGCTCGGCGAGGCGGTGCGCGCCTGGGTTGACGAGATCCCAGACAATGAGCTCGAGGTTCACTATGCGAAGGCACTCTCCGAGCTCGATGAGCACGACCTCTCGATGCTCGCCGCTTGGCACGGCTCGCTTGAGGTCGGCCAGCCGATCCCCAACCGCGATTTCCTGATGGGCGCCTTCGGCTCCCTCGGGGAGAACAGGCGCGAGGCGTTGAAGCTGGCAGCCGGCTTCCGCGGGGAGGAGGCCGTCGACGCCGGCGTCACCGAGGAGGATGCGTTGGAGCTCGTACTCGGCTTGCTCTCCTCGCCGCGGCTGATGGAGCTTGCGGTCGAGGCGGTCGAGCTCTATGTCTGGGATCGCGCCGGCTCGGATAACTGAGAAGCCGCTCCACGCCGCCGTCGCGCTCCTCGCGGTGTCGGCCCTAGGGACTCTCGCGCCCGCCGGGTCTGCCGCCGGCGCGCGCCTCTCAGGGAGCATCGTCACCTCTCCTCGCCCGCGCGAGGTGGCCCTGCTCTCGCCGGCCGGGCGTGGGCGGATCCTGAGAAGGATCCATGGTGGCGAAATCGTCTCCACCGCCGCTTCTGCAGATGGCGGTCGGATCGCCTTCGTCGTCAAGCGTGACCGGCGGGCCTCCATCGCCAACCCCGACGTGTTGATCATCGCGGAAGAGCTGTGGCTGATGCGTGAGGACGGCAGTGACGCGCACCGAATTCTGCGCTTCATTCGCCGCAGGGCGCACGGCCAGGGGATCATCTACCCGCCCGCCGGGGCGCCCGCCAGGGAACCGATCGAATCGCTTGACGTCTCAGCCAACGGCTCGAAGTTGCTCCTCGACCGTTACCACACCATCTATACGCTGGATGCAGACGGGCAGCACATGCGGCGCGTGCCCACCGTGGGCGCCAGGCCCCAGGGATTCATCGGTTCAGGTTGCTGTGGCGCGCGCTTTGCTCCCGATGGGCGGATCGTCGGGCACTTCGAAAGCGCGAAGCGCGAAGGGATCGCTACGGTGCCGGTCGGCGGCGGCCGCGTGCGGTTCCTCCGTAGCGCCGGCTTCGGTGCGGCGTTTTCCCCGGACGGGCAGCGCGTCGCCTTCCTCGCCGAGGTCGAAGGCGCGGACGGCAAAGTCCACGGCGACGCGCTCTGGCTGATGCACTCTGACGGGACCGGCGCCCACCGTGTGTTCTTCTCCAACCGCCTCGATCTCGCCAACCCCGATTTCTCTCCCGACGGCCGGCGCCTCGCCTTCAATGCCTACGTGCAGCCTCGCGGTCCGATCGATATCGGCAAGACCAGATCCGACACCTACGTGATCCGCGAGGACGGGAGGCACCTGCGGCGCGTAGGCGGAGGTGTCGCCGGGTTCCACTACCCGTCTCCCAGATGGACGAGGTGATCGGCAGATCTCGAGCGCGCCTTGCGGCTCTCCTTTTGGCCGGAGCGCTGCTCGCCAGCTGCTTCATTTGCCCCCCGGTGCGGGCCCGCTACGCAGAGCTCGACCCGAGCTTTGGCACCGGCGGCATCCTCGCGATTCCAGACGCGGGGGTCGGGTGTGGGGTCGGAGGGTACGTCGGAGCCCTCGAGGCGCTCGCCGGAGACCGTCTGCTGGCAGGACTCGGCAGCTCTCTGGTGCGCGTTGAAGCGGACGGGAAGCTGGATCCCGGCTTCGCTTCACAGCGCGGGGGCGGCTGTCCGGCCCCGCGTCCCGGCGGAGGGTCGATCGGCGGCCTGGCGCCGGGTCCCGGGGGCGGCATTCTGGTTGCCGGCAGCTACGGGATCACCGTTCTTGAACCCGATGGAGCGCCCGGTAATTACTTCCCGGAGGGCATCCGCTATCTCGGCGCCGAACCGCTGGTCGGCGCCGCGACCCAGCCCGACGGGCGCATCGTTGTCGCCGGAACCATCAGAGGCGTCAACGCATCCCCGGTATTTGCGCGGCTCACGACCACCGGGCGCTCCGATCGCACATTTGGAGTCCGCGGTGTGACAGTGGTTCGCTCCCCGTTCAACAGGGGCGCAGAACTCGATGACATGGCGCTGCAGCCCCACGGCGGCGTCGTCGGGGTCGGGATGGCGCAGAACAAGCGCGGCGGATACCGGATCTACATCGTGCGCCTGCGCGCTGACGGCATCCGCGACCGACGCTTCGGCTCCAGCCATAACGGTGTCGTCACCGTGGCGGGCGGTGGTTATGCCTTCGGTGTCTCGGTCCTGGTGAGAGGGAACGGCAGAATCCTCGTGATGGGGAGCAACGAAGGCGTCCGTTCCGCCAGCCGGGTGATCCTCGTGCAGCTGCTCCCGAACGGCCGCCGCGATCCCGGCTTCGGTCATCGCGGGGTTATGCGCGCAAGGGTCTTTGACGCCCAGCCAACGGACATGGCGCTTGAGGGGGGAAAGATCGTCGTCGTCGGTTGGGCGGGCGCTCGCTGTCCGGGGGACGCCCCGGCCTGTTTCCTGCTCGCCCGCTACCGCGGCGACGGGCGCCCGGACCGTTCATTCGGGCGCCAGGGCCTGCTGCGGACCTCGCTGGGCAGCGAAGCCTTCGGTGAAACCGTCGCCCTCACCTCCGAGGGCCAGATTGTCGTTGGGGGTCGCGCCAACCCCGCTGGCCGTCGCGAGGCGGTGCTCGCTCGCTATCTGCCCTGAGCGGGTTCCTCCGCAGCGTTCAGCACGGCGCGAATCTCGGTGATCGCCTGGTCGTTGTCACGGAAGTGGACTGCTCGCATGCCGGCCCTGCGGGCGCCCTCGCAGTTGACCTCGACGTCGTCGACGAAAAGGCAGGACTCGGCGGAGATGCCGATCCGCTCAAGGGCCAGCGTGTAGATGCTCGATTCGGGCTTGCGAAAGCCGACGAAGCCGGAGTCGATGACTGTTTCGAAGATCTCATCCACCGGCAGCATCTGGCGCCACAGCGGCTCCCACTCGCGCACGTTGTTGGTCAGCAGCGCCATCCGGTAGCCCTCGTCCCTGAGCTCGCGCATCAGCTCGATCATCCGCGGATTCGGGTCAAGGGCCTCGAAGTAAATCTCTTTAAAACGGTGCATCTCGGGCCGGTGGCCGAGGAGCGGCTCCAGCGCGTCGGTCAGTTTCTCGAGGAAGGCGAGCTCGGTGATCTCGCCACGCTCCATTTCGAAGAGCGGGTTGTCGCCGTTGGCCTCGGTGGCGGCTACCAGTGCCCCGCCGAGCGCCTCCGTCGTGATCCCGGTCTGATCCTGGAAGGCCATGAAGGATTCGACCAGCGGCGTCGTCAGGACGCCGCCGAAATCGGAGATCACGACCTCGATCCGCTCCTCAGACATCGGCCCGCACGATCTCGTAGTGGCCGAGTCCGTCACGGCCCTCCAGTGACCAGCGGAAGAAGGCGACCTCGGCGCTCAGTCCAGGCTTCTGCACGGCGCAGGAGCTAATCAGCGTGCCGGAACCACGCATTGGCCCGGCCGCCTGCTGCTCGACCCAGAGCTCGAGGGTCACCCGACGCTGGACGCCGTCCTGTCCGTACTCGGTCGAGAGCAGGGCCTCGGCGAGCTCGACCGGGGCTCCGTCGGGGTCGCAGAGGATTGCCGCGATCTGCTCGTCCCCGTGGGTATCGCTGCCGGCCGGTCGTGCGGCGGTCAGCGCAAAGAGGCCGCCATCGGAGAAGACGATCCCGATCGAGCGGCGCAGTGCGGCTGGTTCCTCGGTCATTGAGGCGCGACTATATTCGCCGCCGGCCAAGCCAAAATGTGAGGGCATGAGTCATGTCGAGATTCGCTCCGCCGATGCCGCCACCGACGCGGCGCGCTGCGCCGCCATCTACGCGCCCTACGTCGAGCGGGGTGCCACCTCCTTTGAGGAGCGCCCCCCCGATGCCGATGAGCTCGCCGCCAGGATTGCTGCCCAGTCCCAGAGCCACGCCTGGCTGGTCGCCGAGAGCGGCGGCAAGCTCGCCGGCTTCGCCTACGCCGGCCCCCACCGCCAGCGCCCCGCCTACCGCTGGTCGGTCGAGGTCTCGGTCTACGTTGATCACCGCCGGCACGGCCAGGGAATCGGCACGGCGCTCTATGGAGGCCTGCTCACGCGTCTCAGGGAGCGCCGCTTTCGGGTCGCCTGCGCGGGGATCACGCTGCCGAATGCCGCCAGCGTCGCCCTCCACGAGCGGCTCGGCTTCGAACCGGTCGGCATCTACCGGGGGATCGGCTGGAAGCAGGGGGCGTGGCGTGACGTGGGCTGGTGGCAACTCGATCTGGAGCCGCCCGGCGAGGGGCCGCCGCCGGAGCCCCTCTAAGATTTGCCCCATGCCCGAGCACGAGACCGAATCGACTCCCGAAGGCGAGGCCGACGCGATCACCGAGGACGATGTCCTCGAGGTGCTCGAGGAGGTCATTGATCCGGAGCTGGGTCTTGACTTCGTATCCCTCGGCCTCGTCTACGAGGTCGAGATCGAGGGCACGGACGTCTACGTCACCTTCACCCTCACCACTCCGGCCTGCCCGATCGGGCCCCAGGTCTCCGAGCAGATGAGGGAGTTCGTCGGCGGCCTTCCGGGCGTCTCTGCCGTCCACCCGAAGATGGTCTTCGATCCACCCTGGTCGCCGGAAATGATGACCGACGACGCCAAGTTCGCACTTGGCTTCTGAGCAGGGTTTGCGAGGTCACTGAGGGTCAGTCGGGGTCATATTCGACCCCACTTCGTCCCCAAGGTTTCCCCACGGGCCTGTTTGAGAACTGCTCTCCTTCTTGCTCCCGGACTACGCTGCGAGGAAGGCATGAGGATCGCGCCGTGGTCAAGAATCGAAGTGTGTGGCGGCAAAAACTCGGGGCGAGCGCCAGGATCAGGGAAGTGCAGGATTTCACGATTGTAGGAACCCAGCGGGGCCAAATGGAGTCTGCGATACGGTCGCCGTCGAGTACGCATCCCTCGACCTGATCGGAGATTCACTATCGCCAGCTCAGACGACGACGCGACCGTTCGCGAGTTCTATCGGGCCTATGCGGAGCAGGATGGCGCGACCCTGTTGAAGGTCATGTCCGAGGACCTGGAGGTCGACGTATCCGGGAACCACCCGCTCTCGGGGCACTGCCGAGGGCAGGAGGAGGTCTTCGGCTATATCGGGAAGGTGGGGGCCTGGACCGGTGGCGAAGGTGGCTTCGCCGTCGACGCGGTCCTCACCGACGACGAGGGCCATGCGGCGGCAATCGTGACCGCCACCGGGTTTCACGACGGCGTGAAGTTCGAGCGGCCGGTGGTCCATCTCTTCGAGCTTCGAGATGGCGTGATTGTTGAGTATCGCGATCTGCCCTTCGACCAACACGCCGAGGACGAGTTCTTCGCGGGCGCGTAGTAGCGCCTCGGTTACTCGTCCGCGGTACCAGCAAGATGGACCTTCATCGCCTCAATGAGGGCCTGCACAGTCGACTGAGGGCGAAGCATGTCGGTGATCGATGTGATCTTGCCCTCGGAGTTGAATCGCAGTAGTTGGAGCACCTCTCCGTCGCGCCCGCTGATCTTGACCTTCGAGATCAGCGCCACCGCATCGTCGTTGGTGAATTCATCGGTGTATTCCACCTCCTCGGTCACGGCGCTGAGACCGTGGAGGACAGCCATGACGGTCTCGGCTCCTTCAAATGGTCGGTAGGGGATCGGGCTGTAGAGCTTCACGTCCGGGACGAGCATTCCGGCAATTGCCGGAATGTCGCGGTTCTGGACGGCCAGCCTGAATGGATGCATGTCGCTCCGTTCTACTCTGGGGACTGAGTGAAGACCAGAATCGCGATCATCCTCGCGTAGGTCAACCTGCCACGCAATGTCCCCATCTTGTCCGCCCTTCGAGTAACCACTCACCCGGGTCATCAGGGCACTGCGATTGCGAATCGGTTGGCGCGGAGGAGCCAGTCCATCGGTCTCTCCCTTGCGAAACCAACCGATCGAGGACTGCACCACCACCCATGGCGTTATCCGGTGCGCGTCTTCTTTAGACGGTTAGCGCCTCACCTGGCGCGACCCGCCGGGTCGTCATGAGACTGCTCGCTAGTCCGAAGGCGGCGAAAGCATCGGAAGCAGGACAAGGTCAACCAAGCGCCTGATCGAGGCCGGGTCGGCGAGGGTGATCTCACCATCTCGCGTAAGCAGCAAAGAGATCGCGAGCCGAGCAATTACCTCAGCGACGCCGTCGACGTCAGATGTCGCCGCGCGACCCGCGGCGACTTCGGCCTGAAGCCGATGCGCAATCAGCGATCGGTAGAGGCCGAGCACAGGACCGCCGTCGATCGTGAGCGGCGGCAGCAGGACCTCGGGTTCACGCCGCAAAATCCCATCGAAAAGCGGGTGGTCGCGCACGTAGCGCCCGGCGAAGGCGAAACCTTCGACGAGCCGATCCTCCAACGTCTCCGCGCCTTCCCAGAGCTGATCGAGCTCTTCCATCCCGCGGCGTACCTCGCGGGCGATGACGACCTCGACCAGGCCCTGCTTGCTCTCGAACCGGCGAAAGACGGTCATCCGGGAGACGCCGGCGCGGCGCGCCACGTCTTCCATCGACGTTCGACGAATGCCGTGCTCGGCGAACTCCTCGAGCCCCGCGGCGGCAACCTGGTCAAAGACCGCGTCCTCGCCCAGGGGCCGGGTTGTTGTGAGGACTTCGGCGATTGGACTCATGAGTTACGCTGATACTCCATTCTCACAGAGTAACAATCGCTGAAGACGAGAGAAGGTCATGGACACTGCGCTCACCGATCTGCCCCGACTGCGACGCCCCGCCGCCGTCAACGCCGCCCAGTACTGGCTTGCCCCGGAGCGCTTCGCGCGCTCCTGCCAGTGTCTCGGTGACCGCTTCATGGTCCCGATGCCGGCGGCGACAGGACCGTGGCTGTGCTTGACCGACCCCGAGGACATCAAACGCGTCTTCACTGCTGATACCGACGTCCTTCGCCTCGGGGCCGCCCTGGCAAAGGCCTCCGCGCACCATCTGGTTCTCGGCCCAAGCGGGCTCACCAACCTCGACGGCCCCCAGCACATGCGCATGCGGAAAATGCAACTCCCCCCGTTCCACGGACGCGCGCTCCCCAGCTACCAGAAGACCATGGAGCGCAAGGCCGAAGACGCTCTCGAGCGCTGGCCCTTTGGTCGCCCCACTCCCGCTCAGCCGTATATCGAGGCGATCACCCTCGAGGTGATGATGGCAACGGTGTTCGGGGTCACCGAGCCCGCGCGGGTCGAGCGTCTGCGCTCGGCAACGCACGCGCTGCTTCGCGAAGGCCACTCGCAACGCTTCTTCATTCAGACGATGATCGCGTCGAGCCGCAAGAACGGATGGGACAGGCCCTTCCCGCGAATGGACCGCGCGATCGCCGCCGTCGACACGGTTGTGATGGAAGAGGTCGCCCAGCGCCGCGAGGAGGACAAGCTCGATGGCGAGGACGTGCTCGGAATGTACCTGCGCACGCCCGACGCGCAGGGTTGCCTGATGAGCGACGACGAGATCTGCGACTCGATGCGCACCCTCTTGCTGGGCGGCCACGACACCACCGCCTCCACCCTGACATGGATACTTGAGCGCGTCAGCCGCTCACCCGAGGCTCTTGAGCGCCTTGAAGCCGCCGCGCTGGACGAAGACGACGAGTACCTCGACGCGGTCATCCAGGAGACGATGCGCCTGCGTCCCGCCTTCCCGCTCACCGCACGGCTCGCAGCCGCGCCGTTCGAGCTACCGGGCCTAACCATCCCGAGCGGCACCATGGTGGTTCCGTACATCACCCTCGTGCACCGCCGTCCCGATCTCTATCCCGATCCGCTCACCTTTCGACCGGAGCGCTTCCTCGGCACCCGCGCCGGCACCTACACCTGGATCCCCTTCGGCGGCGGACCGAGGCGATGCATCGGCGCCGCCTTTTCCATGGCCGAGGTCCGGATCGTTCTCAGGACAATCCTTCGACGCGCCCGGATCGAGCCATCACCGCGACGCTCTGAGCGCGTTGCACGCCGCAACGTATTCATCGTGCCGGCTCGCGGCGGGCGCGTCACGCTTCATCTCCGGGGGTCCGGCGCCGATCGCCGACTCTCAACGCCTCGACCCGAGCATGCGGGAGTCGCTTAGCCGACGCCTTAGAGGGTTCCCTTTGACGACGCAGGCGCAATCGGCGGCGTCGGAGCGCACTCAAAAACTGCCCATTTACAGGGAGACGTACAGAAATGAATTTCAAAACGATGAGCGATGATGCCAAGTTCGCACTTCGCTTCTGAGCAGGGTTTGCGAGGTCACTGAGGGTCAGTCAGGGTCATATTTGAACATGCGGCGGCGGCCAAGGATGTCGCCGGCACGAGCGCCGAGTAGGAGTAAGCCGCCAAAGGCGAGGGTGTAGGCGTTCTGCACCCACGAAAGCCCGGTCGCCGAAAAGCCGAGACTGCTGTGGATCTTCGGCAGCGCCGTGATCGTGATCGAAATGTCGAGCACGATCATCAAGTAGCTGGCGAGGATGATCGCCAAGACCGCGCTCTTTCGCTCCTGGGCCGGTGCTCTGCGCCTAAGCGCAGGCCACATGGTGCCCCTCCGACCCTGTCCGGGATGCCTATCGCAGCCCTCCCGCTGCGGTTTCGGCCCGCGACCGCAGCAGCTTCAACAGGTTGCGCTCGAGGGGACGGGGAACGGGACGGGGCCCGCCGGTCGCGCTGAGCTCGACGCTGATGGGTCCTGAGACGAAGTCGAGGATGTCCAGGTAGACGGTCAAGGTCGGCCCCTCTGGCGTCGGGCCGCTCGCGTAGGCGGTCAGTTGCCTCGATTCGGGTACCGGCGCGACGGTGGCGCTGATCCGGTAGCCGAAGCTGCCCGCCACGGAGGGGGCGGGGGTGGGGAGTCGCACGGCCCTGGCGGAGACGAGTTCGAGCTGGCCAGTTGCTTCGTCGCGTTCCAGGGCCGGTTCAAGAAGCCGCTCGAGGCAGGCGAAGACCCGATGACCGCGCAGGATGACTGCGATTCGGGCCGCGTCGGCGCTGCTTGCGAAGACTTCCGTGTTGGAGCCGAATTCGAGCAGCTCGCCGCCGAGGGTGCCGGTGAAGCTGGGGGAGTTGGCGCCCGCGAGCTCGCTCTTTGGGTGCTTCTCTCCGACGCAGGCTTCGAATTCCTCCTGGCTCTTGCGATCGGCGTCCGAGTTGGGTTCGCGGCCGCGCTGCCGCAGGTAGGGGAAGTCCTCGGCACGCAGGTTCACGGACTTGGCGGCGGCCTTCGGGCCCCCCGGCGCCGGTGGCTGGGTGCTCATCGTCAGAGGGTTGTGGTTCCCGATCTTCGAGGCGAGCTCACCGCCGCCGCATCCAGACCCCACCAAGGCCAGCGCCAGACCGCAGAGCAGTGTCATCCTTCTCATCTCGGGTTCATCTCACAGGAGTAGCTCTAAGCGAATGGCGACCGCGCAGACTGGGCACGGCTACCGAACGATCCCTGCCTGGCGGCGGGCAAGGCGAATCTTGCTGATTGCGACGATCGCCTGCCTCCTGGCCGCCGCAACCTCCTATGTACCGACGATGAGCGAAAAGCACAATGTCGGTCTGGGTGTCTCGAGCGTCGAGTGGTTGCGGCGCAATGGTGGCAACGCGCTCGTCTCGGAAATCGAGAACGTCTACTACACCCTGACCGCCCCCGAAAAGGGCGGTGCACCTCTGAAATCGCTGCCCCCGGTGGGCGTTGCCTCCAGCCCCAACCGGGCGCCCGCCTATCGTCCGGCAAGCGTCAAGCCCCTGATCAAGCCCGCGCTCCACGGGGAGGGCGTCTGGCAGCCGGCCGGCCGCCACGCTGGCAGGCGCCCGCCGGTTCTGCTGACGACGTTTCGGAGCGACCCCGAATACCCTCGCTTTGTCGCCGGCGTCGCCTGGATCGATTCGCAGCGAACCCACCTGGAATACGTTCCCGGCCTGGCCGAGCCGCCGGAACCGCTGCCCCACCGTGGCTCCGGGGAAGTCCCGCGATCGCTGCGCCGGCGGCTCGTCGCAACCTTCAACGGCGGCTTCCCGCTGGAAACCTCGAACGCCGGCCTGATCTATCGCGGGAAGCTCAAGCAAACGATGGTCAACGGCATCGCGACGATTGTCGAGTACCGCGACGGGCGGATCAACATCGTCCGCTGGCACGATGGCTCGGGTGCGCCCCGAAACATCTGGTTCGCCAAGCAGAACCTGCCGCCGATCATCTACAAGGGGAGGCTCAACCCAAACCTCAGCGACGGACCCGAATGGGGAGAAACGGTCAACAACGCCGTGCGGGTCTGGCGCTCGGGCCTTGGCATCGACAGCCACGGCAACCTGCTCTACGCGGCCGCGAACTACCAAACCGTCGAATCCCTCGCCAAGGTCCTCAAGGAGGCGGGCGCGGTGCGGGCCCTCGAGCTTGACATCAACGAAGACTGGACGAGCTTCATTAGCTACCGGCGCCCGGGCGCGACCGAACCCAGCAATCTGCTGCCCGAAATGTTCCGCTCGCCCGAACGCTATCTGGTGCCGGACGAACGCGACTTCTTCGCCGTCTACCTGAGAAAGGGGCAGCCGTGGTGAGGCTGCCACGCAACGTCACCCCGGCCGCCAGGGCGCGTCGATCGCTGCTCGCCGACCTGCTCGCCGGGCTGCTGATCGCTGTCGTTGTGATCCTCCTGAGCGCGGGAATCGGTGTCGTTGGCTTCATCGCCCTGGTCTCACTCCTGTTGCTGATGGCCTGGATTGGAGTAGAAGTCCTCGTGCGGCGCCGACGGCGCCCGCGTCGGCGTCGGCGGCCGCCTCGGCGCGGCTAGCCCGGTAGCTGGGGCTCATCGCCGGAGACCTCCTCCGCGGTCCCCTCGAAGTCATAGGCAGCGCCCGGTGTCCCGTTGCTCGGCGGAGCATAGGCACCCCCCGCGGGTCCACCGAGGACCACGAACCGGCGCCTCGCCCAGCCGCGAAGCGCGCTCCGCACGAGGGCCCGTGTCGGTGGGATCAGAAAGACCGCGCCGACGATGTCGGTGAGGAACCCTGGTGTCAGCAGGAGGGTGGCGCCGATTGCGATCAGTAGGCCGTCGGCGACCTCTCTGCCGGGGAAGCGTCGTTGGGCGATCGCCAGGTTGAAACGCCGCCAGGCGCCGCGCCCCTGGTGGCGCAGCAGCATCGAGCCGAGCAGCGCGTCCGCCAAAAGCAACCCGACCGTCGGCCAGAGTCCGATCAGTTCGCCGACCTGGATGATCACGTAGATCTCGACGATCGGGACGACGATGAACAGGAGAACCAGGAAGGCCATGGGAAAAGCCTAGAGAGGGGCTGCCTCAGGCCGCTGCGGCGGCTGCGGCCGCCGCCTCGAGCTCCGCCAGGGAGGAGTCGATCCCGGCGGCGATCCCGGCGACGTCCTCGAGCGTGTCGAAGTCGGCCAGCAGACCGAAGCCGATGCGGCCGTTATAGCTCATGATCGCGATCGCCAGTGCGTGACTCTGCGGCAGGAAGGCGATCGGGAAGACCTCTTGCATTTCGCGGCCGAGCACGTAGAGCGGCACCTGCGGCCCGGGCACGTTGGTGACGATCAGGTTGAAGAGGCGGGTCGAGAAGTTGATCCGCGAGGCCTGTGCCAGCAGCGTCGGCGGGGCGAAGTCGTTGAAACGTGAGATCACCTCCGCGCCGAGCGCCTGTTTTGAGCGCTTCAGTCCCTCCATCGCCTCGGTCACGACGCGCAGCCGCCTCACGGGGTCCTCGACGTAGACCGGCAGCGGCCCTCGCATCAGTGCGATCCGGTTGCCGAGGTTGCCGCGCTCGTCCTCGCTGCGGATCGAGACCGGCACCAGGGCCCGCAGCTCGAGACCCTCGGTGCGGATGCCGCGACCGTGCAACCAGTCGCGAAGAGCGCCGGTGACGACCGCGAGGACCACGTCGTTGACCGTCCCCCCGAGCGCATCCTTGATGCGTTTGAAGGTGTCGAGCTCAGAGCGGGCCCAGACGAAACGCCGGTGCGGGCCGATCGGCTGGTTGAGGGGAACGTCCGGAGCCGGATCGGCAAAGGCGCCGACCACCTGCCCGAGACCCTCGATCGCCTCGACCACACGGCGAGCGGTCGCCTCGGGCCTCCTCACAGCCGCCGTCGCCCGGCCGGCGAGCTTCAGGGGCGTCTGGGCGGCGTCCTTGGCTGCCCGCTCGAGCAGCGTCGAGGTCTTCGGCTCGGGTCGCGGCACCCAGTCGTCCCTGACCGGGGAAGGCGTCGGTAACGGCTCCAGATCGAAGAGCACGGTGCCGATGTCGACCCCGGAGATCCCATCGACCATCGCGTGGTGGGTCTTGGTCAGGATCGCAAAGCGGTCGCGCTCGAGCCCCTGGACCAGCCACAGCTCCCAGAGTGGCTTCGATCGATCGAGCTGCTGGGAGAAAACCCGTCCGGCGAGCCGCTTGAGCTCCTCCTCGCCGCCGGGCTCGGGCAGCGCGGTGTGGCGGATGTGGTAGGTGAGGTTGAAGTTGACGTCGTCGGCCCACAGCGGCCGCCCGGCCTCCAGGGGCGGCACAACTATCCGCTGGCGAAAGCGCGGCACCTGGTTGAGACGCCCGCGCACATGCTCGACCAAATCGACGTAGAGCGGAGGCGGTCCCTCGAAGAGCAGGATCGCGCCGACGTGCATATGGCTCGATGAGGACTCGTTCGTCAGGAACGAGGCGTCGACGGCCGTCAGCCTGTCCAGGTGCTTTCCCTCGGTTCCCATCTCAGTTCAGACGATCGCAATTCACACGGCAAGGCTAGCTGCGTCGCTACTCTGCTGCCATGGCAATCGCACCAACAGCCGTCCCGAGGCGCGTCTTGCTTGCCGCCCCCCGCGGCTACTGCGCCGGCGTCGATCGCGCGGTGCAGACCGTCGAGCGCGCCCTCGACCTCTACGGCGCGCCGGTCTACGTGCGCAAGGAGATCGTCCATAACAAGCACGTGGTCGAGGAACTCGCCAAGCGGGGGGCGATCTTCGTCGAGGAGGAGACCGAGGTGCCAGCGGGCGAGATGGTCGTCTTCTCTGCCCACGGGGTCGCGCCGGCCGTGCACGAGAACGCGGCCGCCCGAAGGCTGCGGACGATCGACGCGACCTGTCCGCTGGTGACCAAGGTCCACGTCTCCGCGCGGCGCTTTGCGGCAAACGGCTACACGATCGTGATGATCGGACACGAGGGCCACGAGGAGGTTGAAGGCACAACCGGCGAGGCTCCCGACAGCATCATCCTCGTGCAGACCGTCGAGGAGGTCGCCGACCTCCGGGTAAGTGATCCGGGGCGGGTCGCCTTCATCACCCAGACGACGCTCTCGGTCGACGAGACCGCGGAGATCATCGCCGCCCTGCGGGCCAAGTTCCCGGCGATCGTCAGCTCCAAGTCAGACGACATCTGCTACGCGACGACCAACCGCCAGATCGCCGTCAAGCAGCTGGCGCGCGAGTGTGAGCTCGTGCTCGTGATCGGATCGACAAACTCATCCAACTCGAACCGCCTGGTCGAGGTGGCGCGCGAGCACGGTGCCGCCTCGCACCTGATCGACCATCATGCGCAGGTTCGCGAGGAGTGGCTCGAGGGTGTCGAGACGGTCGGTATCACCTCCGGAGCAAGCGCGCCCGAGGAGTTGGTCGAGGCCCTGGTCGAGTCCTTCCGCGAGCGTGGCGCCGAGGAGGTCTCGGAGCTGCGCACGGTTCACGAGGATGTGCGTTTCATGCTCCCCAAGGAAATCCGCGAGGAGCTCTCCGCGCGGGCATGAACCCCACGCTCTAAGGCACACCGGCGGCGAAGCTGACCGACCAGAGCCGCAGGCCGGGGGAGGGCCGCAGCACGAGCTCGTGCTGCTCGTGGCGCCGATGCGCCGTCAACGGATACAGGCCAGGCCCGGCGATCGCGACGGTCCCGACCGCCTCTCCGTCGAGCGTCACGGTGATCTCACCGTCGCCCTCGACCGTCGCCCAGGCTTCCCCGGCCTCGTAGGGGACAACCAGCTCCTCGCCGTCTGTACCCGCCGTCCAGGGCCGCTCCCAGGAGCCGCCCGCAAAGAGCTCGGGACTGGGCGCCATCACCCGGGCACCGGGAGCATCGCTGGCACGCAGCGGCTCGATTGGAGCGCGCAGCTCGCGCAGCGCGTCGAGCTCGCGCAGCTCGCCCTGGATCGCCTCCTCCGTGGCGGCGTATTCGCCCTCGCCAAAGTGGAACCATGACAAGGCGCCGCCCAGGCTCCAGAGGAAGAGGCTGGGCCAACCCTCGCAACCGTAAGCGTGCCAGAGGGCGCGCGTCTCGTCGATTGCGACCGGGAACCCGACCCCCAGGCGTTCCAACCCGCTCGAGACGGCCCGACGGTCCGCGCCGAAGGCAAAGCGCGGCGCCTGGACCGCGATCGTGCTCAGCCCGGCCTCGCGGTAGCGGCGGTCCCACTCGATCAGGTAGGGCATCGTTCTGACGCTGTTCAGCTGGGCGAAGTCGATGAAATGGACGAGGACCGGCCCGGCGGCGGTCAGGGTCGGCATCGAGCGCGGCTCCTCACCGATCCAGGGGATTCCCCGCGGCAGCTCGGGGGCGCCAATGTTGTCTCGCTCGGGGCGCACGGGGGGACGTTATCCTGGCCCTCCCGGTCAAGCGAAGCCAAGGAGGGTGCGGTGAGCGACGATGTCTGGCAGAGGATCGAGAAAGCTCGCGAACGCTGGAACGTGCTCGAGCACCCCTTCTACCGGCGCTGGTCGGCCGGCGAGCTGAGCCGCGAGGAGCTGGAGTGCTACGCGGGCCAATACCGCCACGCGGCGGCCGCGATCGCCCGCCTCAGCGCTGACATCGCCGAGTCAGCTCCCGATGGGAAGCGCGCCGAGCTGCGGCGCCACGCTGAGGAAGAGGCGGCGCACATCGCCCTCTGGGACGGGTTTGTCGAGGCGGTTGGCGGTGAGGTTGCGGCCGAGCCGACGCCGGAGACGCAGCGTTGTGTCGACATCTGGAGGACCGATGATGGCCGGCCTGCGCAACTGGTTCGCCTCTACGCGATAGAGAGCGCCCAGCCGGAGATCTCGAAGTCCAAGCGCGAGGGGTTGGCGGCTCACTACGGGATCGGCGACGGGCCGGGCAACGAGTACTTCCGCGTTCACGAGCGGGCGGACGTCGAGCACGCCGCGCAGGGTCGCTCGCTGATCGAGGAGCACCTCGAGGGCGCCGATGGGGCGGGCCTGGTTGCCGCGGCGGAGGCTGCCCTTGAGGCCAACTGGCGCCTGCTCGATGGCGTTTCGGCCGCTTAGCGTCGCCCCGTGAAGCGGCGGAACCGCCCGTTAATCCTCATTTAGGAATAGCGATACGGTTCTCCGTCGATGTTCGAGATCGCTCTCGCGTGCATCCCGCTGGCGCTCCTGCTCGGATCACTGCTCCTCGGTCATTATCCGGGCTGCGAGGTGATGGTGCGGATCGCCGAGCGGTTCTCGCGGGGCCCCCTCAGCAGGCCGGCGCCGCCGCGCCGTTGCCGACGGGACCCGGCCCCCCGGTCCGTCCTCGCCAGCGGTGGTCTGCTGATTGCCTTCGGCCTCGCCCAGCGGCCGCCACCTCGCGTTCCCTGACCCGCAATCTCGAGAGCAAGGGAGCGATTTATGAGTCCGAATATTTTGCGCCCCTCGCGGCGGGGGATTCGTTGCCGCCACTGTCCTCGTCCTCAGTCCCGATGAGGGTAGCTGCAAGGCTGAGGTCGGGAGGGCGCCGGTGATCGGCCCGTTCGCGGCAGGGATCGGTGGGAACAGATACGGCGTTCTGTCGGACGTCAGGGCGAGCGGTGGCGCGGTGACCCGCAGCCCGCTTGCGTCGGCCGATGAGCGCCTCGAGGCCGAGCTCGCCGGAGGAACGGGAGAGATCATCGAAACGACGGTCAACCCATGAGCCTGGTTCAGGCGCTGCCGCTGGCGCACGCGCTGGTCGCCCGCAAAGACCTGCCGATCCCGGCCTGGCTATTTGCCTGGGGGGCATCGATCGTCCTGATCATCTCCTTCTTCGCGCTGTCCGCGGCCTGGAGGGAGCCCCGCTTTGAGGACGAACATTGGCGGCCGCTGCGGGATTGGCTCTCGCGGGTCCTGCTCGGGGCGCCGGCGCAGGTGATCTGCGGGGCCCTCGGCGTCTTCCTCCTCGCCCTCTCCGTCTACGCCGGGCTGCGTGGCACCGAAGCTCCTGATCGCAACTTCACGATCACCTTCCTCTTCGTCACCACCTGGCTGGGGTTTCCGCTGTTCAGCGTCTTCCTCGGCAACGTCTTCAAGCCGTTCAACCCCTGGCGGGCGATCGGCCGGACCCTCGGAGGGGGCTTCCGGCTGCTTGCCGGGCAGCGCTCGGCCCACTTCCGTTACCCGGAGCGGCTTGGGCGTTGGCCGGCGGCGATTGGGCTGATGGGCTTTGTCTGGCTCGAGATCATCTACGGCGCAAACGGCGGCGTTTCCGTCGGTCTCGAACCCCATGCCGCCGCGGTCGCGGCCCTCATCTACAGCGCCTACACGCTGGTGATGATGACTCTCTTCGGGGTCGAGGAGTGGTGCGAGCGGGGTGAGATCTTCTCCGTTTACTTCGGGATGCTCTCGCGCCTTGGCTGCTTCGGCGTCAGCCGGGGGCGTCTCGGCCGCCGTCGACCGCTCTCGGCCGCCACCAAGTGGGCGGCCGCCGTGCCCGGCTCGGCCGCCGTCGTCATCGCCTCGATCGCGACAACCAGCTTCGACGGAGCCCAGGAGGGGGCATTCAAAAGCGGCATCGAACATCTATTCCACTGGTTCGTCGACCGGGGCCTGGGCCTGGCCACGGCCCTGCACATCGCCGACACGATCTTCATGGCGCTTACCTTCCTCGGCGTCGGCGCTGTCTATCTGATCGGCGTGCGCGGGATGTCGACCGTGCAGGGCGCACCGCCGGCCAGGAAACTGCGAATCGGCTTCGCCCACACGCTGATCCCAATTGCCTTTGCCTACCTTGTGGCGCACTACTTCAGCCTCTTCGTCTTCCAGGAGCAGGCACAGTTCACCTACCTGCTCTCGGACCCGCTCGGCACGACGACCACCAACCTGTTTGGCACCGCTTCAGGCGGGATCGACTTCCGCGTGATCAGCTCCAACGCCATCTGGTACGTGCAGGTTGGCTCTCTGGTGATCGGCCACGTGCTCGGCCTCACCCTGGCCCACGACCGGGCGACCGCCTATTGGGGCGACTACCGGCAGGCGGCGCGCTCTCAGTACTGGATGCTTGCCGTGATGGTTGCCTTCACCTGCTTTGGCCTCTACCTGCTCTCGGTGGCCAACAGCTGAGGCCCCTCAACTCCGCCCGCCGCGAGGGTGGTGACGGGAGCTAGAGGATCTCGGCGAGGCGCTTCTCGAGGGCCTTAGAGACTGCGTCGCGCACCGATCCCTCGGCGAGGCGCTCGACCAGGGACTCGAGGAAGCCCTCGATGATCAGCCCCTTGGCCTGGGCCGCGTCGAGGCCGCGGGATGTCAGGTAGAAGAGCTGATCCTTGTCGATCTGGGCGATCGCCGCGGCGTGCGTGCAGCGCACGTCGTCGGCCTCGATCTCGAGGCCGGGGATCGCGTCGGCGTGGGCCTCGGGCGAGAGCAGCAGGTTGCGGCACTCCTGGAAGGCGTCGGTTCGCTGAGCCCCGGGGTCGACGCGGATCATCCCTCGCCAGACCGCGGTTGCGCCGGCGGCGAGGACCCCGCGAAAGGCGAGGTCGGAGACCGTATTTGGTGCCGCATGCTCCTGGGTTGTGTCGAAGTCGAGGTGCTGTCCGGGTCCGCCCGCATAGCCGCCCGTGACACGAGCCTCAGAGCCCGGTCCTGCGAGGTTGGTCTCCATTCGCACCTTGCCGTTCGCCGAGCCGAAGCCGAGCGCCGCCCAATCGAGGCGGCCACCGCGCTCGACCCGGGCGCGCTGGGTGGCGAATATCCAGGAGCGCTCGGAGATGTCCTGGGTGTTGACGTAGCGCAGTCTCGCCGCCTGGCCGACGTGCAGCTCGACGACCGAGTTCAGCAGCGCCTCGGTCTCGTCTGTCTGGGAGAAGCAGTGCTCCCAGACCTCGGCCTCGGCGCCCTCCTCGAGGACTACCAGGGTGCGCCAGGCGATCGCCGCGCCGTCCTCATCGACGGGAAGCTCAACGCGCACCGGCTCCTCGAGCCTCACACCCGCCGGCACGTGCACGAGGACACCGTCGCTCCAGGCAGCATCGTTGCGGGCCACGAACGGGTCATCGGCCGGTACCAGCGTCCCGAGCCGCTCGGCGAGCAGCGCCGCGTGCGACTCGCGCGCCTCGGCCAGCGAGCAGATCATCGCCTCCTCCGCGCCGAAGACCGAGGGGCTTGGCCGCACCGCCGCGAAGGAGTCGACCTCGAGGCCCGAGAGGTCGGTGAATTCCCACCCCCTCTGCTTTTGGTCAGGAAGGGGCGGCAGGGTCACCGCGGCCTCAGCCAATCGACCCCTCCATCTGCAGCTCGATCAGTCGGTTGAGCTCCACCGCGTACTCCATCGGCAGCTCCTTGGTGACCGGCTCGATGAAGCCGTTGACGATCATCTTCGAGGCCTCCTGCTCGTCGAGCCCGCGGCTCTGCAGGTAGAAGAGCTGCTCGTCGCCGATCTTGGAGACGGTCGCCTCGTGGCCGACATCGGCATCGTTCTCGCCGATGCGGATCGTCGGGTAGGTGTCTGAGCGGGAGTCCTCGTCGAGCAGCAGCGCATCGCAGACCACCTTGGAGCGGGCTTCGCTCGCTCCGTCTGCCACCTCGAGCAGACCCCGGTAGGTGCTGCGCCCGCCGTCCTTTGAGATCGACTTGGAGAAGATCGAGGAGGAGGTCCTCGGGGCCGCGTGGATGATCTTGCCGCCGGCGTCTTGGTGCTGGCCCTCGCCGGCGAAGGCGATCGAGAGTATCTCGCCGTGCGCCTCGGGTCCGAGTAGGTAGATCGAGGGATACTTCATCGTCAGTTTCGAGCCGAGATTGCAGTCGACCCACTCCATCGTCGCCCTCTCGTGCGCGACCGCGCGCTTGGTAACGAGGTTGTAGACGTTCTGTGACCAGTTCTGGACCGTCGTGTAGCGCACGCGGGAGCCCGGATTGCAGATGATCTCGACGACCGCCGAGTGCAGCGAGTCGGTCGAGTACACCGGCGCCGTGCAGCCCTCGATGTAATGGACGTCGGACCCCTCCTCGGCGATGATCAGGGTTCGCTCGAACTGGCCCATGTTCTCCGTGTTGATTCGGAAGTAGGCCTGTAGCGGCATCTCGACCTTGACGCCCTTGGGCACGTAGACGAAGGATCCGCCCGACCAGACGGCCGAGTTGAGCGCCGCCAGCTTGTTGTCGTTGGGCGGGATCACGGTCGCCCAGTGCTCGCGCACGAGGTCCTCATGCTCACGCAGCGCCGTGTCCATGTCGGTGAAGATCACGCCCTGGGCCTCGAGCTTCTCGTTCACCTGGTGGTAGACGACCTCGGACTCATACTGGGCGCCAACCCCGGCGAGAAATTTGCGCTCAGCCTCGGGGATCCCGAGCCGATCGAAGGTGTTTTTGATGTCCTCGGGCACGTCGCTCCAGTCGCGGCTGTTCTTCTCGGAGGCGCGGACGAAATAGTGGATGTCATCGAAATCGATCTGGCCGAGATTGCCGCCCCAGGTCGGCGTTGGGCGGCTTTCGAAATGCTTGAGCGCCTTTAGGCGGAAGTCGCGCATCCACTGCGGCTCGTTCTTGTACTCGGAGATCGATTCAACGATCTCCCGGCTGAGCCCCTTGGGGGCTTTGTAGGCGTAGCCGGTCTCGGGATCATGGAAGCCGAACTTCTCCTTGTATTCGGCGTTGATACCGGCAAGTTCTCTCTTCTCTGCGACAACCTCAGGCGTTGCCATCTCAATCGACCTCCAATGTGATCGTGTCCTCGTCGATGCTGATCGGGAACGTCCTCACCGGAGCATAGGCGGGGAGCGTCTTCGGTCTGCCGGTGGTCAGGTCAAACAGCGAGCCGTGGCGCGGGCACTCGACCGTGCAGGTGGCCGGATCGAAGTCACCCTCGGCGAGCGGCCCGTCGTCGTGTGAGCAGCGATCCTCGATTGCATAGAGGGTCCCGTCGCAGTTGAAGACACCGATCTTCGTGCCCTCGTGCTCGACGAGACGCATGCTGCCGGGCGCCAGCTCGGCGGCCGGGCAGACGGAGACGGATGTTCCTGCGGTCTTGCTCAAGAGGGGAAGCAGCTCCAGATCGTGCGGGTTGAGACTTAATCCTACTTCTCCAGTCGGATTTTAGCGGTCCCGACCATCCCGGCGGTCGAGAACCGCCTCTTAACGATCCACCAGGCGATCGGTGCGAGGATCGAGCGACGAGGAACTTCTACGAGAGGACGCACTCATGACGGAGATGACGACCTACAAACCCGGAACCCCCTGCTGGATTGACCTCGGCAGCCCCGACCTGGAGGCCTCGGTCGGGTTCTACGGGGACCTTTTCGCCTGGGAGGTTCCCGAGGCCGAAAACAGCGAGCAGACCGGCGGTTACCGGCAGGCGATGAAGTCCGGCAGAGCGGTCGGCGGGATCATGCCGCTGATGCAGGAGGGCCAGCCTCCGGCTTGGAGCACCTACATCTCGGTGGAGAGCGCAGACGCCGTCGCCGCGGCCGTGAGAGACGCCGGCGGCAGCGTTCTGGCCGAGCCGATGGACGTCTTGGACCTGGGGCGCATGGCGATCTTCGCCGATCCCGAGGGCGCGGTGTTCGGGGTTTGGCAACCCGGTGCGTTCGCCGGGGCCGGCGTGGTGAACGAGGCCGACACGCTGGTTTGGAACGAGCTCAACAGCCGCGACCCAAGCGGCGCCAAGGAGTTCTATGGCGCGGTCTTCGGCTGGGGCTTCGAGGAACGTCAGTTCGAGACCGGCACCTACACGAGCATCCTGGTCGGCGAGGACACCGTCGGTGGCATGATTGACATCAGCGACCGAGTCCCCGAGGAGGTGCCCGCGCATTGGCTGGTCTACTTTGCGACAGATGACGCCGATGCCGCGGTCCAGAAGGCCCGCGATGGCGGCGGCGATGTTCCTTTTGGTCCGGTCGATATCGCCGAAGTCGGTCGCATCGCAGTGATCAGGGACCCCGCGGGCGCGGTGTTTGCCGTGATCAAGCCGGATCCGGCGATGGGCGTCGAGGCCTAGGGCCGCCGCGGCTAAACCTGGCCCAGGTCGGCGGCCGCTTCGGAGCGGTCGCCGACCTCGCCCTCGTCCTCCCAGTCGGCGGGCTGGCCGAGGCTGGCGCTCTTGACGACCTTGAGGCCCAGCATCGCGCACTTCATGCGCGTCGCCGAGATGTCGATCCCGAGCAGGTCGAGGACGAACTCTTTCGGCAAGCGCAGGACATCCTCGCGAGTCCTGCCGAGGAGCTCGTCGGTGAGCAGCGACGTGGCCGCCGTCGAGATCGCGCAGCCCTTGCCCTCAAAGGCGATCTCGGCGACCCGCCCATCCTCGTCGAGGCGAATCGTCACCTGCTGCTCGTCGCCGCAGAAGGGGTTGGTGTCCTCGAACTCGAGGTCAGGGTTCTCGAGCCGTCCGTAATTGTGGGGGCGCTTGTAGTGCTCGAGGATCTGGTCGCGGTAGAGCTCGTCCACAGCTCGAGGCTAGCGCAGCGGCGCCAGCGCGCGGCAAGGGACAGGCCCGGCACGCGACCAGGTGGGCCCCGCCCGCGCCTCGCCGAGCTACTCGAGGCCGAAGACGCGCCGCGCGTCTTGGAGGCCCTCGACCAGGCGGTCAATCTCCCGCTCGGTCGTGTAGGCCCCGAAGCTGGCGCGGGCGGTGGCCGCGATCCCGAGGCGATCCATCAGCGGCTGTGCGCAGTGATGCCCGGCGCGAACGGCAACGCCATGACGATCGAGGATCTCGGAGACGTCGTGGGCGTGGATGCCGTCGATCTCGAATGAGACTGGACCCAGCCGCCCAGGGCCGCGGGGCGGGCCGAACACCCTGAGGCCGGCTACCTCAGCGACCCGCTCCAGCGTGTAATCGGCGATCGCCAGCTCGTGCTCGCGGGCGGCCTCCATCCCCAGGGCGTCGAGCCAGCGCAGCGCCGAGGCCATTCCGATCGCCTGGGCGATGGCCGGCGTCCCGGCCTCAAAGCGCGCCGGCGGCTCCGCGAAGCTGGCACCCTCCTTGGTCACCTTGCGGATCATCGAGCCGCCGCCAAGGAAGGGCGGCATCGCGCGCAGCAGCTCGAGCCTCCCCCAAAGCGCCCCGATGCCTGTCGGGGCGTAGAGCTTGTGGCCGGTGAGAGCGTAGAAGTCGACCCCCAGGGCGGCGACGTCGAGCGGCAGCTTGGGGGCCGCCTGGGCGCCGTCGGCGAGCACCAGGGCACCGGCCTCGTGCGCCAGGCGCGAGATCTCGGCCAGGGGGTTCTCGGTGCCGAGCACGTTGGACAAATGGGCGACCGCGAGAAGCTTCGGCCCGCGCTCGAGCAACTGCACCAGGGTTCGCATCTCCAGCAGCCCGTCCTCGTCGATCGGCACCCAGTCGATCTCGGCCCCGACGCGCGCGGCGAGCTGCTGCCAGGGGACGATGTTGGAGTGATGCTCCATCTCTGTCAGCAGGATGCGGTCGCCGCTGCTGACGTTGGCATCCCCCCAGGCTCGGGCGACGAGGTTGATCGCCTCGGTGGCGTTTCGAACGAAGATCACCTCGCGGCGGTCGGCGGCGCCGATGTGGTCGGCGACCGTTGCCCGGGCGCCCTCGTAGGCGGCGGTCGCCTCGGCCGAAAGGGTGTGTGAGCCGCGGTGGACGTTGGAGTGGTGGGCGCGCTCGTAGCGGTCCACGGCGTGGATCGAGGCCAGCACACGCTGGGCGCTGGCGCCGCTATCGAGGTAGGCCACCGGCTGGCCGTGGACCTCGCGCTCGAGTGCCGGGAAGGCGGCGCGGACCCTCTCGATCGGGAACGTCGCGACGGTCAAGGCCCCCCCGGGGAAGCTTGGCGTGCCCTCGACTCGCGGGACATCGGGCCTAGTTACTCGCCGCGCCGGCGCTCGCAGCGACCTCCTCGCGGATCCAGCCGTAGCCCTTCTCCTCGAGCGTCTCGACCAGCTCCGGCCCGCCCTCCTTGACGATCCGTCCCTCGAACATCACGTGGACGAAGTCAGGTTTGACCATGTGCAAGATGCGCTGGTAGTGGGTGATGATCAGCACGCCCATCTCCGGGCCGGCGAATCTGTTGACGCCCTCGGCGACCGTGCGCAGCGCGTCGATGTCGAGCCCGGAGTCGGTCTCATCAAGGACCGCGATCTCGGGTCGAAGGAGCGCCAGTTGCAGCAGCTCCATGCGCTTCTTCTCGCCGCCGGAGAAGCCGTCGTTGAGGTAGCGGCTGGAGAAATCTTTCGGGATGTTGGCGAGGTCCATCGCCTCCTGGGCGATCTTGGCGAAGTCCTTGATCTTGATCTCGGCTTCGCCACGCGCCTCACGGTGCGCGTTGAGGATCATGCGCAGGTACTTGCTGACCGAGACGCCGGGGATGGCGACCGGGTACTGGAAGGCCATGAAGAGGCCAGCACGCGAGCGCTCGTCGGGGCCGGCCTCGGTGATGTCCTCGCCCTTGAAGGTGATCGTCCCCTCTCTCACCTCAAGCGCCGGGTGGCCCATGATCGCGTTGGCCAGGGTTGACTTGCCGGAGCCGTTCGGCCCCATCAGGGCGTGCACCTCCCCCTTCTCGACGTCGAGATCGAGGCCTTTGAGGATTTGCTTTTCCTCGGCGCTCACGTGCAGGTTGCGAATCTCCAGCTCAGCCAATTCGTGCTCCGTTCGGGTTGTGAAGTTTTCCTACGCTGCGCCGCCGACCGAGACAAGCGAGGCGGACCCGCTCCCCTCGGCGGGACTCGAGAACTCGACCAGCTCGGCGAGAGTCGTTCCGGCCAGTGCCCTGATGACGCCGCCCTGGACCCGCGTCCAGAGCAGCTTTGTTGCGCAGGCGTGGTCGCCGTCCTCTTCGTGGGAGCAAAGCACCTTGCCCTCGGGCGTTTCGTGAAAGCACTCCATCGGCGCGATCTGGCCTTCGAGCGCCTCGACAACTGCGTCCATCCTGATCTCCGCGGCGGGCTTAGCCAGGCGGTAGCCGCCATGAGCTCCCCGCGTCGAGGCGACCAGCCCCGCCTTGCGCAGCTTGGCGACCAGGTGCTCGAGGTAGGAGAGCGGTAACCGCTCCGCCTCGGCGACGGTGCTGAGTGAGATCGGGGTCGAACCGGGCTGGCGGCCCAGCTCGACCATCAGCCGCACGCCGTACTCGGCTTTGGTCGAGAACAACATCGTTGACAAATCCTACCCAAGCGGTCGGCTTTGGGGCGGAAGGCGGCCCCGGCTCCCCCCAGACCGGATCGCTCTCCGGCTAAACCCGGGGTCGCTGCGGCCGAGTGAGGTGATCCTCGGGGCGGCCCTGGGCCCGCTGCGCGATGGTCCAGGCGGCGTGGATGCGGTGCATGCGCGCGAGAGGAGAGGAGATCGCCTCACCGGCGCCCCCGACACGGAGGAGCCCACTGGTGACGGGGCCCGCGCCGGCCCGTGCCGTCCTCCTCTGCCTCGGTCTGCTGGTGCTCACGGTTCGATCAGGCCGCGGCGGATCGCGTAGCGGACCAGCTCCACGCGGTCTCTCATGCCGAGCTTGCGCATCGCGTTAGCGCGGTGGTTCTCGACGGTCTTCTCGGAGAGGTGGAGGATCGCCGCAATCTCCCTGGTGGTGTGAGCCTCCGCGACAAGCTTGACGATCTCCTCCTCGCGTGGGGTCAGCTCCGCCTCCCCGGCTGCGTCCCCCGCGAGCACGTCGCGGATCACGGTCCGCTGCGCCGCCGGGGTGAGGAAGGGCTCGCCGCGCTGCACCGCGCGGATCGCGGCGAGCAGGTCGGTGTCGGCCTGGGCCTTGAGAACGTAGCCGGATGCGCCGGCCTTCAGCGCCTCGAACAGATAGCGCTCGTCGTCGTGCATGGAGAGGATCAGGACCGCGACCTCAGGTGCCTGCTGCTTGATCTCACGCGTCGCCTGCAGCCCCGTCAGCTTCGGCATATTGACGTCGATGATCGCCAGGTCGGGTCGCTCCCGGACGGCGATCTCCCTGGCAGCAGCGCCATCCGCCGCCTCGGCGATTACCTGGATGTCGGGTTGGCGCTCGAGCAGCAATCGCAGCCCCGAACGGACGATTCCGTGATCATCGGCAATCAGCACCCTCATGTCTTCAGCCTGATCGTCGTGCCCTGTCCGGGCCGCGATTCGATCATCAGCTCGCCGCCGATCAACAGGGCCCGCTCTCGCATTCCCGCGATCCCGAGGCCGTTCTCGGACTCCTCAAAGGCAAAGCCACGCCCATCATCGGAGACCTCGAGCTCGGCGCCCTCGCCGGCGCGGCGCAGGGAGACCGCTACCCCCTGTGCACCCGAATGTCGCACCGCGTTTGAGAGGGCCTCCTGGGCGACCCGGTAGACGACAAGCTGAACGTCGGCTTCGAGTTCGGAGAGGTCGCCCTCCTGGTGCAGCGCCGCCTCGATCCCGGAATTCCCGACGTGGTCCACGAGCCCGGCGACGGCGGCAGCCAGGCCGAGGTCATCAAGCGCGGTCGGCCGAAGCTGGCGGGCCAGAGATAGCAGCTCGGTCATCGCCTGGTTGGCGAGCGCCTTCGTGTCTGCGAGCTCGGACTCCAGCTCCGGGGGCGCCGCCTCACGCAGGGCCTCGAGGCGCAGCAGCAGGCCGGTGAGCGACTGGTTCACCTCGTCATGCAGGTCGCGGGCGATGCGCGCGCGCTCCTCCTCCTGAGCCCGCAGGGCCAGCGACCCGGCCCGCCGTCGCTCGGCCTCAAGTCGCCTCAGCATGCGCAGAAAGGCCAGCTCGAGACGCTCGACCTCCTCGGTCTCCCCGACGCCGTCGATCGAGGCGGGGATCGCCGATACCGGTCGGCTCAGGTCGACCTTCTCCATGTCCTCGATCAGAGTCTCCAGGGGGGCCCAGCGACGTCGCAGTCGCAGCACCGCGACGCCGAGGAGGATGTTCAAGACAACGAGGGCGATCACCAGGACGGCCACGGTGCAAGCCTAGGCGGAGGGTGGGTGGGGGATTTGAAAATAGGGGTTTCCCCCTATGGCCAGGATCCGGCTTTGCCGGAATACTTAAGGCGATGAATCAGACAAGGAGCCAGACCCGATGACGACCACCAAGCAGTCCACCTGGGGCGCGACGCTGCGCACCACGATCCTGATGGCCAGCCTTTCGGGCCTTTTGGTGGTGATCGGGGCCCTCGTTGGCGGCCCGAGTACCGCGGCCCTCTTTCTCGGGTTCGCCCTGCTGATCAACTTCTTCTCCTACTTCTTCAGCGACAAAATGGCCCTGGCGATGAGCCGCGCAAAGCCGATCGAGGAGTCGGAAAACCCGCGGCTTTACCAGATCGTTCGGGAACTCACCACCCGCGCGGGGCTGCCGATGCCGCGGCTCTACATGATCCCCCAGGACCAGCCCAACGCCTTCGCGACGGGCCGCAACCCCAAGCACTCCGCGGTCGCGGTGACGCGCGGAATCACCAAACTGCTCTCCGAGGACGAGCTGCGGGGAGTCCTCGGTCACGAGCTCACCCACGTCCGCAACCGCGACATTCTCATCCAGTCGGTCGCATCGTCGATCGGCGCCGCGATCACCTACGTCGCCTACATGCTGATGTGGTTCGGCAACGACGATGAATCGCCACTTGGCCTGGTCGCCTCGCTGGCGCTCGTGCTGCTCGCGCCGATCGCCGCCAGCATCATCCAGCTTGCGATCTCGCGCCAGCGCGAGTACGCCGCCGACGCCGGAGGGGCCGAACTCTGCGGCAACCCGGAGTCCTTGGCCAGCGCCCTGTTGCGCCTCGAGCAGGGAGCGGAAGCAATGCCGATGCAGGTCAACCAGGCGGCCGAGCCCCTCTACATCGTCAAGCCCTTTTCCAGCAAGGGAATCGCCGGGCTCTTCTCGACCCATCCTCCGATCGAGGAGCGGGTGAAACGGCTGCGCCAGATGCGCCCCAGCATGTGAGGTCGAGGTGAAGCTCTATATCTGTTACGGGACCTTCGGCGGCGAGCATCACGCATGTGCGCGGGCCCTTGAGGCGCTGCGCGTCGCCGGTTATGAACCCGACGTCGTGAAGACCTACGGGTGTTATGGGACCGATCGCTTCTTCAGCGGCAGGCGCAAGGTGAAGGAACTGACCGGCAACTACAAGGTGCCAACGCTCGTTCTCGACGACGGCACGGTGATCAAGGAATCCCAGAAGGTCGCCGAGTGGGCTGAGGCGCACCCGGCGATTGGGGCCAGGGCCGGCGCCTAGCGCGCGACGCCTCGGTCGCGGAGGCGATCCATCTCCCTGGCGATCGGGTCTGCTCCGGCCCCCCGAGCCGGCCCCAGGAAGACCGACCAGCCGTGCAGGCCCAGTGCCGCGCCCCAGATCACGAGCGGGACGATCGGCCAGAATTCGCCGCCGAAGAATGCCCAGATAGAGACGAAGAGCCCATTGACCGCAAGATAGGCGGCGAGGTGGATCGCGAAGTCCTGGCGCTTGCGCAGGTGGGCCTCGGCAACGTCTCGTAGGCGCGGCTCGGGATCCTGCAGCCGGCGATCAGGATTGTCGGATGCTTCCACCGGGTTCTTTTCTACCACCGCGATCGCCCCGCTATACTTTTTGAAGTAAAAGCCGATCCGGATTTAGGAGATTTACCGCATGGCGGGTGCTGATACGCAGGTTAAGGCGCAGGTCGAGGAGATCGAGCCCTTTGAGGCCAACGAGGAGATCGAGGGTGGCAACGTCGTCCTGATCGATACGCGCGAGCCCCACGAGTATCAGGAGGCCCACCTCGAGGGTGGCAAGCTCGTGCCGCCCGGATTGCTCATCGAGGAGATTGCCGACGCGGCACCGGACAGCTCGGCGCGCACGATCCTTTACTGCCGCAGCGGCAACCGTTCCTATAAGGCGGCCGCGCAGCTGCAGGCGCTCGGCTATGAGAACGTTGCCTCGATGGCCGGCGGGATTCTCGCCTGGCAGGAGCAGGGCCTGCCGGTGGTCGCCGCCAGCGGCATGACCCCCGAGCAGCGCGATCGCTACTCGCGCCATACGTTGCTGCCCGAGGTCGGCGTCGACGGACAGCTGAAGCTGCTGAACGCCAAGGTGCTGCTGCTCGGTGCGGGCGGGCTCGGCGCGCCCACCGCGCTCTACCTGGCTGCCGCGGGGATCGGCACCCTGGGCCTCGTCGACGATGACGTCGTCGACGCCTCCAACCTGCAGCGGCAGGTGATTCACAACACCGAGCGGATCGGCGAACCGAAGACCTCCTCGGCGCGCAAGACGATCGAGGCGCTGAACCCCGATGTGAAGGTGGTCGAGCACAACACGCGTCTCAGTGCCGACAACATCCTCGAGCTGATCGACGACTACGACGTGATCGTCGACGGGGCTGACAACTTCCCGACTCGCTACCTGCTGAACGACGCCTCGGTGCGCCTCCGCAAGCCGGTCGTCTCAGCCTCGATCCTCAGCTTCGATGGGCAGATCTCGACCTTCGTCCCGTTCGAGGGTCCCTGCTACCGCTGCCTTTACCCGACGCCGCCGCCGGCGGAGCTGGCACCGAGCTGCTCGGCCAACGGTGTCCTCGGCGTGATGGCGGGGACGATGGGCACCCTGCAGGCGAACGAGGTGATCAAGCTGGTGCTCGGCGTCGGCGAGCCGCTGATCGGCCGGCTGCTGCTCTACGAGGCGCTCGGCACCCGCTTCACCGAGCTCAAGGTTCGTCGCGATCCCGATTGCCCGATCTGCGGCGAGAATGCCGCGGAGATCCCTGAGTCGGAGCTGGGCAAGTTCCCTGACTACGAGCTCTTCTGCGCCGGCTAGCCGATAGGTTCCCCGGGCTGAGCATGGCGACGATCCGTATCCCACCGGTTCTGCGCCCGCAGACGGGCGGGCGGCCCGAGGTCGAGGCCGCGGGCTCGACGGTGGGCGAGGTGCTTCGGGCGCTGACCGTCGACTACCCGGAGACCGGATCCCAGCTCTTCGGCGAGGACGGCGACCTCAATCGCTACGTCAACGTCTACCTAAACGACGAGGACGTGCGGGTGCTGGACGGCCTCGACACGGTGGTCTCGGAGGGCGATACGGTCGTCATCCTGCCGGCGATGGCCGGCGGTTGCTAGCAGCGCCGCTCACGGCGCTTTAGTTCCAGCCGGGTTTGCGAGCCTCAGCGTTCAAGGACCAAGCCGAGGAATTTCTGAGTCCGCGCCTGCTGCGGGTTCTCGAGCACCTCCGCCGGCCTACCCTGCTCGACGATCACGCCCTCGTCCATGAAAACGACCTTGTCGCCGACCTCACGGGCGAAGCCCATCTCGTGGGTGACGACGAGCATCGTCATCCCGTCCGAGGCGAGTTTGCGAAGGACGTCCAGAACCTCTTTGACGAGCTCTGGGTCAAGCGCGGAGGTGACCTCGTCGAAGAGCATCACGTGGGGTTCCATCGCCAGGGCGCGGGCAATCGCGACCCGCTGCTGCTGGCCCCCGGAGAGTCGTTCGGGGTACTGGGAGAGTTTGTCGCCCAGGCCGACCCGTTCGAGCAGCTCGGTCGCTCTTGCCTCGGCTTCGGCCTTATCTCGGCCCAGCACCTTGGTCGGCGCCAGGGTGACGTTCTGCAGCGCAGTTTTGTGCGGGAAGAGGTTGAACTGCTGGAAGACCATTCCGACCCGCTGGCGCACGAAGTCCAGGTTCCAGCTCTGCTCTCCGCCGCCGGACCCCGGACCCTTGCAGATGTCGCGGCCCTCCAGGAAGATCGCTCCCTCCTCGGGGGGCTCGAGCAGGTTGACGCAGCGAAGCAGAGTGCTCTTGCCGGAGCCGCTCGGGCCGAGGATGCAGACGACCTCGCCTCTTTGGACCTCGAGGTCGATCCCCTTCAACACCTCCAAGTCGTCAAATCGCTTGTGGATGCTCTTCAGCTCGAGAATCGGGCTCATCAGAGCGCTTCGACCCGTGGCGCACCCCGCGTGAAGCGGCTCTGTTCACGCGAGATCAGTTTGTCGACGAGGCGGGCCAGGGGCAGCGTGACGACGAGGAACATGATTGCTCCCAGGGTGATCGCCGAGCTGTTGTAGGTTTCTGAGTGGATGTTGCTGCCCACCAGCGTCACCTCGTTGAGGGCGATGAAGCTGACCAGCGTGGTGTCCTTCATCAGGGCGATCAGATCGTTCAGCAGGGGCGCGAAGACTTTGCGAACGGCCTGCGGCACGATCACGTTGCGCATCGCCTGGCTATGGCTCATGCCAAGCGAGCGTGCGGCTTCCATCTGCCCTCCGGGGACCGCTTCGATCCCCGCCCGGTAGACCTCGGCCATGTAGGCGCCGTAGGTGATGGTTATCGCCATGACCCCGTACCAGAAGGGGTCAGGCTTGCCGAACCACTCGGGAATGCGGACATCCTTCGGCAGGAATTCGAGAGCTGGCAGGCCGCCCGAGACGAGAAGGATGATCATCAGCAGCGGGATGCCGCGGAAGACATCGATGTAGGAGATCGCCAGGAAGCGCACCGGCAGCAGGCCTCTGCCCGGGAGCTGACGCAGCAGGGACAGGATCAGCCCCCAGAGCAACGACAGCACGCCGGCAATGAACCAGAGCTGAAGCGTGAGCCAGAAGCCGCCCAGAACCTCGCCGAAGTGTTCGCCCATGAGGCTGAGGTCGACGTACTGATTGATGAGTTCGTGCATCGCTGCCCCTATGCGTCTTAGCCGTGCGGCTTCACCTGAAGCGAAGGGGCGCCGTCGCCGGCGCCCCTCGAATGCTCACGCTTTGCCTTGCTCTTGCTCAGCTGGCTTTGTGGGTTGCCGTGAGGATGGCTTTCGGCGGTTCGCGGTGAAACCACTTCTTATAGATCTTCGTGTAGGTGCCGTCTTCCTTCACTTCCATCAGGCCCTTGTTCAGTTCGTTCAGTAATTCTTCGTTGCCTTGGGCGACGACGAACCCATACTCTTCTTCGGTGGGGATCGCGGTTGAGATTTCGATGCCACTCGACTTTTCGACCGCGTCCTGGGCGACCGGGTAGTCGATGACCGCCGCGTCGGAGGTGCCCGATTGAACCGCCTGCACCGCGTCCGGCCCTTCGGGGAAGGGACGGACTTCGCCGGCTTCGGTTTCCTTTTCGACGAATTCCTGCCCGGTGGTGCCTTGTTGGACGGCCACCGTCGCTCCGTTCAGCTTCGCGACCGAGTTGATTTCGCTGCCTTCCTTGACAAGTATCGCCTGTTCGGAGAGGTAGTAAGGATCAGTGAAATCGACCGTCTTCTCGCGTTCCGGAGTGATCGTCGTCGCCGACGCCACCGCTTCGAACTTCCCCTGTCCAAGATCCCGGAAGATCGTGGCGAAAGAGGTGTCCTGGAACTGAGCTTCCCGGCCGATCCGTTCGGCAACCGCTTCCATCAGTTCGACGTCAAATCCCTTGAATTCTGTTTTGCTCTTGCCGAATTCCTCGAACGGCGGGTAGGGGACGTCGGAACCGACCGTTAGCGGCTTGGCGCCGGAACTGCCGCTGGTCGAGCCGCTGTTGCTGCTGCCGCAGCCGGCGGCGAACACGGCGATCGCGCAGGCCGCGAGCGCTAGGAGAAGGGCGGTTACCTTCATTTTGCTGCCCATGGGTTTCAAGCCTCCGATCGCTGGAGATGGACGGACGGGTGCGAACGAAAATACCCGTTTGCCGGCGCTGGGCGCAAGCGCAGCGGCGCTCCGCTGCATAGCTATACTTTTTGAAGTACGGGAACGCCATGGCCTATGACGAGCTACTCAACCGGCCCTGTGGGGGGCGCTTCGGCAACATCGTCGAGTCGATCGGCAACACGCCGCTCGTCGAGCTGCCCCGCCTCTCACCAAAACCGGATGTCCGGATCTACGCAAAGCTCGAGGGGCGCAACCCGACCGGATCGGTCAAGGATAGGGTCGCCAAGGCGATGATCGAGGCGGCGGAGGCCGAGGGCGCAATCGAACCCGGCCAGACATTGCTGGAGCCGACCTCGGGCAATACCGGCATCTCCCTGGCGATGATCTGCCGTCGCAAAGGCTATCCGCTGAAGGTCGTGATGCCCGACAACGTCACCGCGGAGCGCACCCAGCTGCTGCGCATGTACGGGGCCGAGCTGGTCTACTCCGAGGGTGCGAAGGGCTCCAACGGGGCGGTGGAGCTGGCCCTCGAGATGGCTCAGGACCCCAGCTATTACATGCCCTACCAGTACGGCAACGAGGCCAATCCGCTGGCTCACTACAACGGCACCGCGGTGGAGATCCTCGACGAGCTCGATTCGGTTGCCGCCTTCGTCGGCGGCCTCGGTACGGGCGGTACCCTGATGGGCAACGGCCGTCGTCTCAAGGAGGCCGATCCCGAGACCCTGATCGTGGCGGCGGAGCCGATGCAGGGCGAGCTGGTGCATGGCCTGCGCTCACTCGACGATGGCTTCATTCCGCCGATCATCGACCTCTCGCTCCTTGACCGCAAGATCATGGTCTCCAATCGGGATGCGATCGTTTGGACCAAGCGGCTGCTTGAGGAGGAGGGGGTCTTCGCGGGCGTCTCCGCGGGGGCGATCGCGGCGATCGCGGTCCGCATCGCCGCGGAGCTGGACGGCGGCAACGTCGTCTTCCTAATTCCCGACGACGGCTGGAAGTATCTCTCCTCCGGCGTCTACACCAAGCCGATCGAGGAAATCGAGAACCTCGACTCCACGGTCTGGTGGTAGTTGCCGGCGTCGCGATGCGAATCTCCCAGGGCCTGATCGACGAGATGGTCGCCCACGCCCGCGAGGACCTGCCAAACGAGTGCTGTGGCCTGGTCGGCGGGCTCGATGGCGAAGCGACCGAGGTGATTCGGGTGAAAAACGCGGCGGCCAGCCCGCTGCGCTATGAGATGGACCCCAAGGGGCAGTATGAGGCCTACAAGGCGATCGAGGATGAGGGCCACGAGCTGCTGGGGATCTACCACTCGCACACCAAGAGCGCGGCCTACCCCTCCCAGACCGACGTCAACCAAGCGGTCGCCTGGCCCGAGCAGGTCTATGTCATCGTCTCGCTCGAGGATTCCGAGGCCCCGATCGTGAAGGGGTACCTTCTCAGGGACCTGAAGATCGCCGATGCCGAGATCGAAGTCACCCAGTAAGCCACGTGAATCCCTCGCCCATGGCGGCGAAGGTGGCGGACCCGCGCACGACGAGGGCGGCGGCGGTGGCGGTGGGGGCGGCGGTCGGCTCGTCAAAGTCGCCTTCGCACGCAGTCAGATGGAGGCCGAGATGATCCAGGGACTGCTCTCTGAGCACGGCATCCCGAGCCTCCTCAAGCGGGGGCCGGGTTTCGACGTACCCGAGTTCCTGGCGGTCGGTCCCCGACAGGTATTCGTCGCTGAATCGGTCGCCGCGCAGGCGAGGGAAGTGCTCGAGGGGACCCCGGGAGCCGAGGGGTCCGCCACCGGCTAGCCAGGCGGCTTGGCGATCGCCCGCAGGTGATCGCGCCAGGCGCTTTCGATTTCGCCGAACGGGGCTTCGAAGGCCGCCTCGAGGGTTGGTCGGGCGCCTCCCTGGAGGAGGTTCAGCGCCAGATGCTCACAGGTTTGCGGGCCACGCTCGGCCTCCAGCAGGTCGAAGACCGTTCCGCCGAGGATCACCGCGTCACGTCGCGAGGGCGGGAAGGACGGGCGGGCACTCTCGCGCAGGCGCCGGATCACAGCCGCTCTGTAGAGGCCGACCTGGCGCGCGAAGTACTGGGCGGCGCCCTCCACCAGCCAGGCCCAGGCGAGGTAGCGGACGAAGCGGCGGGGCGTCCAGGAGGGCGGCAGGTCGCGATTGTTGGCGGCGAGGACAAGCTGCGCGTAGAGGCGCTCGGCGGTACCGCGCAGCGCCTCACGTGAGTCCTCGCCGGCGGCCCGGCGCTCGTTGTGCGGATCGTTCAGCACGTGCAGCTCGGTGGCCATCGCCCATCCGGCCAGATAGCGACGACCGGCCGGGGCGGCGGACCACCGCGCCGCGGGCAGGAACGGATGCGCCATCGCAAGCAGCGCCGGGTTGGTGTGAATGACGACCGTGACCTCGCCGGGGACCTCCCGAAAGCGCTCCTCGAGGCGCAGCCGCAGGACCTCCATGCGGTCCAGGGTGCGCTCGGCGAAGGAGGCGTCGCCGCTGTCGTGGCGGGCGGTGAAGCTGAGCGATTGCGTCTCGACCCACGGCATGGAGCGAGACTACTGGGCTGCTTCTAAGCCCAGCTGAGGCTCTAAACGAGCGCCGGCTCCTGCGCCGGGGCGCAGACCTCACGGATCTCAGCGCGGGCGCGGTCGAACTCCTCATCGGCCATCACCGGAGTCCCCTCGAAGGGCAGCTCGCGGTCGATCTCGACCCAGGAGCGGCATCCGTGGTACTCGTCACGGACCTTGACCGTTACCGGACGGGGAATCCGGTGGACCCGAAGCAGCAGGATGTGGAGCGGGTGACGTCGCTTCCAGTTCAGGCGCTTCTCGGCGTAGTCGGGAGTCCAGATGTAGAAGGGCGATAGGCCATCGACAACGCGCGGGTCGTTGACGGTGATGTGGTCGGTGACTTCCGCCCAAGCCCGCAGGCGCACACGGTCGGGCTGGGGAATGCCACCGTCTTGGATCAGCGCTCGTGGCGGCGGCTCCTCGTCGGGCCAGACACCCTCCTCGAGCGCTCGGCGCAGCTCGGGATGGTGCGACTCGCGCACGAGGTTGTTCTGCTGGTGGTCGAACGTCGGATAGAGGAAGAAGCGCTCATGCTCGACCTCAAAGTGCTTGTTGTCCTCGCGGATTCCGCCCTTGCGCAGGGTCAGCAGCTGCTCGCCCTCGGCGAGCGCCCGCACCGTTACGGCCCATTCCTTGAAAGCGATCGGCATTTAGCTACCCGTTGAAAGGTTCTTGAGTCTGAAGCGACTGGAAGGCGGAGCCTCAGCCTTACAGGCGAGGTGAAAGCCCCGCCCGAAGCGCGATTCTAGACGAGGTAGTCCAAATAGCCAAATAAACTCTCTCTTAAGGATCAGCCGCCGATCGCGCCGCCGCCTGGGGTCTCGATCCGGAGCACGTCTCCGTGACGCATATCACCCTCAGCCTTGCCGGCAAGCGGCGACCCGTTCAGCAGATTTCGACCGATGGCGCCATCTGCGCCCCCGTCCCGGCCCCGCGGCGGGTGTCTGCGGCGCTCCCCGATCAGACTGAAATGCATCGGCGCCAGGGCTTCGACCTCGCGCACGATCCCCTCGCCGCCCCGCAGGGATCCGACCCCGCCGCTGCCGCGGCGCAGCGAGAGCTCGCGGATCCGCAGCGGATATTCGCTCTCGAGCGCCTCGATCGGGGTGTTGAGCGTGTTTGACATCGCCACATGGATTGCGCTCGGGCCGTCGGCTTTTGGGCAGGCGCCCTGGCCGCCGCCGATCGTCTCGTAGTAGGTGAACCCCTCGCCCGCCAGGGTCAAGTTGTTCATCGTCCCCTGACCCTGGGCCAGAGCCCCCGGCAGGGCCCCTGCCAGGGCCGCGATCACGACGTCGGCGACGCGGCTTGAGGTCTCGGTGTTGCCGGCCACCACTGCCGCAGGGGGACGGGCGTTGAGGAGGCAGCCCTCCGGTGCGGACACCTCGATCGGCCTGAAGGCGCCCGAGCAGGGAGGCGCGTCGGGGTCGGTCAGGGCCCGCACGGCGAAGAACGCACCGGCCTTGGTGACCGACAGCGGGCAGTTCAGATTTCCCTCGAGCTGCTCAGCGCTGCCGGCGAAATCGAGGAACAGGCGCTCCCCCTCGATTCTCGCCTCGACTCTGATCAGCACGTCGCGCGGCTGTCCCTCGCCGTCGTCCTCCAGCACGTCCTCGGCGCTGTAGGAGCCATCGGGCAACTCCGCCAGGGCGACTCGGGTGCGCCGCTCGGCGTAATCGAGGATCTCCGCCATCGCCGCCCTCAGCAGCTCGAGCCCGTGGCGCTCGCTCAGCTCTGCCAGGCGCAGGACTCCGAGCCGGTTTGCGGCGAGCTGGGCGCGTAGGTCTGCGAGCCGTTGCCGTGGGTAGCGCATCTGGGCGACGAGCTCATTCAGGGTCTCGGGATCGGCGATCGTCGGCGGGATCACGAGCCCCTCCTCGTGGAGGGTTCGCGAGCGGGCGGGCATGCTGCCCGGGGTCGGGCCGCCGACATCGGCGTGATGGGCGCGACAGGCGGCGAAGCCGATCAGTGAGCCCTCGACAAATGCGGGCTCGATCAGGGTGATGTCGGGAAGGTGAGTGCCGCCGCGGAAGGGGTCGTTGAGGATCCAGCAACGGCCGGGGCGCTGTTTCATCTCGAGAACCGCGGCCACCGCGTCGGGCATCGAGCCGAGATGGACCGGAATGTGCTCTGCCTGCATGACGAGCTCGCCGGCGGCGTCGAACAGCGCCGTCGAGCAGTCGCGGCGCTCCTTTATGTTCGCCGAATACGCGGAGCGGATCAGGACGACGCCCATCTCCTCGCAGGCGGCGCGCAGGCCGCCCGCGAGGACCTGCAGGGTGACCGGATCGACGGTGCTCAGCGCGGTCCCCCCTCGGCGACCACGGTCCCGGCCTCCTCGACGCGCGCCGACCAGCCGGGAGGGACGACGAAGGTCGCCTCCGGGAACTCGAAGATCAGCGGTCCCACCACCTCCATGCCGCTCGGCGGCACGCCCCGAACAATCGCGGTCTCGACCCATTCGCGATCGAAGTAGACGCGGCGCGAGGAGCTCTGGATCGGTGTGTTCGGCGCCTGCGGTCGCAGCCGCGGGCCGGGGGAAACCATCGCCAGGCGGATGTCCACCAGGACGACCTCTGCTTGGGGGTCGGTGTGCCCGTAGCGCTGCTCGTGGGCTCGCTCGAAGCGCTCGATCAACTCCAGCGGGTCGGGGGCCGGCGGGCCCGGCACAGAGAGCTCGAAGGCCTGTCCCGCGTAGCGCATCTCATAGACGACCTCGGCCCTCGCCCCCGGGGGCGCCCCGGCCACCTCGATCAGCTCCTGCACCTCGGCAGAAAGCCGCATCGGGTTGAGATCACCGCCTTCGAGCATCACCGTGCGGACGGTGTCCCGGCGCCGATCCGAAGCACACAGACCGAGCGCCGAGAGGACGCCGCCGGCGCGGGGGCACAGCAGCCGCGCGATGCTGAGCTCGGAGGCAATCGCGGCTGCGTGCATCGGCCCTGCACCGCCGAACGGCAGCAGGGCGAACCCGCGCGGATCGAGACCCCGCTCGACGGTCACGACTCGCAGCGCACGCACCATCTGTTGGTTGGCGACCCTGATGATGCCCTCGGCGGTCCGCAGCTCATCGAGCCCGAGTTCCCGGGCCAGGATGGTGACCGCCCTCTCGGCGGCGTCAACATCAAGCTCGACCCCACCGGCCAATCTCGAGTCGTGGCCGAGGGTGCCCAGCACCAGGTTGGCGTCGGTGACCGTCGGCTCCGTTCCGCCCCTCGCGTAACACGCCGGGCCGGGCTCGGCCCCCGCGGAGCGCGGTCCGACCTGCAGGGCGCCGCCCCGATCGCGCCAGGCAATCGATCCGCCGCCGGCACCGACCGTGTGGACGTCGACCATCGGCAGCTGGATTGGGCGTCCGCCAATCTCGCGTGCGCCGGTGCGCTGCACCTCGCCGTCCTGAACAACACAGACGTCGCAGGAGGTGCCTCCCATGTCGAGCCCGATCGCGTTCCCCTCACCCGAGACACGGGCCAGCAAGCTGGCGCCGACCGCTCCGCCGGCCGGGCCAGAGAGGACGCTCCAGGCGCCCGCCCGGGCGGCCTCCTGGGCCGGGGTGACCCCTCCGGAGGATTGCATCACCAGCGGGCTCGGCAGCCCTATCTCGACGGACGCCACGCCCAGGCGACGCAGGTAGCGACCGAGCAGCGGCGAGAGGTAGGCGTCGATCACGGTGGTCGAGCAGCGCTCGTACTCGCGGAAGCGGGGGAGGACCTCATGCGAGGCCGAGACGTGGACACCGGGCAGCTCACGGCGCAACTCTTCAGTGAGGCGTTTCTCGTGAGCCGCGTCGAGATAGGAGAAGAGCAGGCAGACGGCGACCGACTCGGCGCCGGCAGCGCGGAGCGTCTCGGCGAGCCGGCCGGGCTCATGCTCTCCCAGCGGCTCCAGGACGCCCTGGGGCCCAATCCGCTCGGCGACCTCGAAGCGCAGCTCCGGATCAACCAGTGGCCTGGGCTTCGGCGCACATAGACGGTAGAGCTCGGGGCGGTTCTGGCGCCCGATCTCGAGCAAGTCGCCGAAGCCGCGCGTCGTGACCAGCGCCGTGCGGGCGCCGCGTTCCTCAAGCAGGGCGTTGGTGCCGACCGTCATCCCGTGGGCGAACAGCTCCACGTCGGCCGGGGCTCGGTTCGCCGCGGCGAGTACCGCTTCGATTGACGCGATCACGCCCTCCGATTGGTCGGCGCTCGTCGTCGGCGTCTTGGCGGCGTGAATCCGGTCGCCGTCGATGAGTACCGCATCGGTGAAGGTCCCACCCACGTCCACGCCCAGCAGCATCCCTCGAAGCTAGCCGAACTAGGTCAGGACCATGCCTCGCGGCGGGTCTCGCCGCTCGGCTGATAGATCAGGTGGATTCCGTCCAGGATGCTGTCCGTCTCGGGAAAGTCGGTGCGCAGGTGGCCACCCCGCGACTCGCGGCGCTCTCCCGCGCAGGTCGCGATCGCGGCGGCGAGCGGGTAGGGGTTGTCGCGAAGCCTGTTCAACCGTTCGGCATCCCTCAGGGGTCCCGCCAGTCGCCAGACGGCCTCGCGGGTCTCCTCGGTGGGCGCCGCGAACCGCCAGTCTCCTGGCTGTGGTGAGCTCGGGATGGCCGTTTCCCCCAGCGCCGCCACTGCGGCGCGAGCGCCGAAGACGAAGCACTCGCTGAGCGAGTTGGAGGCGAGTCGATTTGCGCCGTGCAGCCCGGTGCAGGAGCACTCGCCGACCGCGTAGAGGCCGGCGAGCGAGGAGCGGCCGAGAAGATCGACCGCGATCCCCCCCATTGTGTAGTGCGCGGCTGGGCTTACGGGGATCGGCTCGCTGTGGGGCTCGAGCCCAGCTTCGACGAGCGAGGCGAAAACATTTGGGAAGCGCGCTGGGTCGATCGAGCGCAGGTCGAGCTTCACGGCCGCAGTGCCCTGCGCCTCTAGCTGCTCGAGGATCGCCGCCGTGACCGAGTCGCGCGGGGCGAGCTCGTCGGTGAAGCGCTCACCGGCGGCGTCAAGGAGGGCCGCACCCTCGCCGCGGACTGCCTCGGTGATCAGCAGCCCGTCGGCCGGGCTGCCGGGTAACGCCAGGGCGGTCGGATGGAATTGACAGAACTCGAGATCCGCGAGCTCGGCACCGGCGACGAGGGCGAGGACCGGACCGGCGCCGATCGCCCCCCAGGGATTGGTGGTCCGACGCCACAGGGCGGCGGCGCCGCCGGTTGCGAGAACGGTCGCGGCGCCGGCGATCAGGCCGCTTTCGGTGAGCACGCCGTGGCAGCGCTCGCCGCCGCTCCAGAGTGCGATAACCGAGGTTTGCTCGCGCGTTTCGACCCGCTGCTCGGCGGCCACCATCGCCGCCAGCTTCGAGGTGATCTCGTGCCCGGTCGCGCTGCCCCCCGCGTGAACGATGCGACGAAACGCGTGCCCGCCCTCCAATCCGAGTGCCAGTCTGCCCTCGTGGTCAAGGTCGAAGGCAACGCCGCGCCCGAGCAATTCGCGGACCGCCGCCGGAGCCTCCTCGGCCAGCACCCGCACCGCTGCGGTACGACACAGGCCACGGCCGGCGGCAATCGTGTCGGCGGCGTGGGTGGCCGGCGAGTCCTCGGGCTCAAGCGCCGCGGCGAGGCCCCCCTGGGCCCAGTAGCTGGCGCTTTGCGAGAGCGGGGTGCGTGACACAAGGCAGACCCGTCCGCCGCCCTCTGCGGCGCGCAGGGCGGTCCACAGGCCGGCGGCGCCGCCCCCGACGACGACGACGTCAAACGCCCCCTCTGGGGCTATCGTCCGGCCGCCTCTCGGCGGATCATCTCCACCTGGCCGCGAAGCCAGGCGGCCGCGGCGTCGCGGGCCCCCGCTTCGGCATCGCCAACCTTTGCCTCGGCCTCCGAAGCTCGGCGCTCGGCCGCTTTGACACGTTCCTCGGCGGTCTCGGCGTGAGCCTCGATCTCCGCCAGGCGCGCCTCCGCCGCGGCAACCGCCTGCTCGTTTGCCTCGCGCTCCGCCGCCAGATCTCGTTGGTGGCTCTCACGCAGCCGCTCCAACGCCTGGGCCGAAAGCATCTTCTCCCTCTCGAGGTCGGCTTCCAGAGCCCTGATCTCCGCGGTTGCGCGTTTCTCGGCGGCCTCCGCCGACTCGGCTGCCTCCCGAAGACGGTTCTCGGCCTGTTCGATTCGCACGCTGAGGGCCTCGGAGCCCATCTCGGGGTTCATCGGGCCCCAATCTATTACGGCTGCATGAGGACGTCGCGGTAGGCCTCGATAGTGCGTTCCGCCGTGCGCGAGGCCGAGAAGGCCTCGGCCCGTCGTGCGCCGGCGACGCGGGGGTCGAGCGCCTCCAGGTGACGGCGAGCCACGGCCGACCAGGTAGCGACGTCATAGGGGGCGCAGAGGGTTCCCGGCAGGCCATCGAGCTCGAACGGGGCGATACCGACCGGCGTTGAGAGGACGGGCACCTCGCAGGCCAGCGCCTCGAGGCTGGTCATTCCAAACCCCTCGTAATCAGAGGTGACCAACACCGCGCTTGCGGCGTTGAACCAAAGCCTCATCCGCTCGGGCTCGATTGAACCGCCGGTCAGCAACTCGGCCTCGCAGGCGGCGGCCAGCTCGCGCGCCCTGTCAGCGCGCTTCTCTGGTCGTTCAGGGTTGGCCGGGAAGAAGAGATAGCGACCGTCGCGCTCGAGGCCAAGCTCGAGGCGCGCCTGCTCGCGCGGCAGCGGGCCGAGCCGGCTCAGGTTGGGTCCGCAGGGCAGGACCGCCGAGCCGGGAAGAAGCGGCAGGCCGGGGCGGTCCGCCTCTTCGAGAAACAGGGCGCCCGAGACGACGGCCGTGAGATCGAGGCGGCGGACCAGGCGGCGGGAGAGCCGCCCGACGATCGGATGGCGGACGTCGGTTCCGTGGAAGCTGACGACCAGCGGCCGGGCACCGGCGAGGCTGGCGCACCAGCCGGGCAGGCCGTAATGGGCGTGGACGAGGTCAAAGGACGGGCGCGAGCTCAGCAATCGCCGAAGTCGCAGAGTCGCGGGCGCGTAATGGCTCGAACCGGGTGGGAAGCTGAAGACCTCGATCTCCAGGCCTCGCTTGCGCAGCTCCTCAACCTGATCGCGGACCCAACGTCCGCGCTGAGGGGCGCCGACATCGGGCTCGAAGTTGGTGACCACGAGGACGCGCATCGCGTCGCTGAGCGTATCCGCGGACCGCTCGCCATACCCTGGCTTTCACTTGAATCTTCGACGGGATCGATCGAGCATCGGACAAGGCGGGGCTCACCGGGCCCGGTGATCTGCGCCGATCGGCTGCCCCGCATGCTGCGGCTCTTGCCGCCGGCCGGGAAGCAGATACCTCCGGCGCTCAGCCCGATCCTGTCATCCCCCAGCTGGGGCTATTTTCGAGGCGGTGATCGAAGACCTCGAGTAGCGCGAGGAGCCACATCGAGGCGGATCGCGTCGAGTCAACCTGAAAAACTCGCGCTCATGCCCGACTCGCGAAGTTATGACCGTGCCCCGGCTGATATCCGGCCAGTCACCATCGAGCCCGAATTCGTCGCGACCGCCGACGGCTCGGCGCTGATCTCGGTCGGCCGCACCAGGGTGATCTGCACCGCCTCGGTGAGTGACTCGGTGCCGCGCTGGCTGCAGGGTCGCGAACGGGGCTGGGTCACCGCTGAGTACTCGATGCTCCCCGCCTCGACGGGCGAGCGCAAGGCGCGCGATATCTCGCGCGGCAAGCAGGACGGCCGCGGGGTCGAGATCCAGCGACTGATCGGCCGCTCGCTGCGGGTGGTCGTCGACTTTCAGGCGCTCGGCGAACGCAGCGTCTACGTCGACTGCGATGTGCTCCAGGCTGATGGCGGGACCCGCTGCGCGGCGATCACCGGGGGCTACGTGGCCCTGCAGCGGGCGCTGCAGAAGCTGCTTGGCGCGGGGGCGATCGAGCGGCTTCCGCTGACCGGCTCGGTGGCCGCGGTCAGCGTCGGCGTCGTCGAGAAACGCGCCCTGTGCGATCTTGACTACGCGGAGGATTCGAGCGCCGAGGTCGACGCCAACGTCGTGATGACCGGCGAGGGTGGGCTCGTCGAGGTGCAGGCAACGGCCGAGCGCACGCCCCTCTCCCGCGCTTCACTGGATGAGCTGCTGGGTCTCGCAGAGGCGGGAATCGATCGCCTGCGGGGGATCCAGGAGCGGGCAGCGGGCGCTTGATCTTCGCGACCGGCAACAAGCACAAGCTGCGTGAGCTGCGCGAACTTTTGCCCGGGATCGATCTGGAGCCGCTGCCAGAAGCTGTGATGCTGCCTCCCGAGGACGGGGATTCCTTTGCCGAGATAGCCCTCAAGAAGGCGCGTGCCACGCACCGGGCCACCGGTGAGGCGGTGATCGCAGACGACTCGGGGATCGGCGTCGCCGCCCTAGGGGGCAGACCGGGGATCCTCTCCGCGCGCTACGGCGGTGAGGGGGCCAGTGACGAGGAGAACCTCGAGAAGCTGCTGCGCGAGGTTGCCGCCTCCGGAGGGGATCGCCGTGCCTTCTACACCTGCGCGCTCGCCCTCGTCGAGGCGGATGGCAGCGAGCATGTCTTCGAGTCCATTTGGGAGGGCACCCTGATCGAGGAGGCACGGGGCGAGGGAGGGTTCGGCTATGACCCGGCATTCGTCCCCGAGGACACCGGGGCCGGCGATATTCGGACGGCCGCCGAGCTCTCGCAGGCGGAGAAGAACGAGATCAGCCATCGCGGCAAGGCCGCCAGGCTGGTGGCCGCGTACCTCCAGGCGCCCGGCAAGGTCAGCTCGCCAGGCCAATGATCCGCACCAAGAGCGGCGCCGCGGCGCTCTCGATCGCCTCCAACGCGACGCTCATCGCCATCAAGCTGGCCGCCGGGGCGATCACCGGGTCGATCGCGATCGTCACCGAGGCGGTCCACTCTCTGATCGACCTCGTCGCCTCGGTGATCGCCTTCGTCTCGGTCCGCAAAGCCGACGAGCCGGCGGACGCCGACCACCCCTATGGCCACGAGAAGGTCGAGAACCTGGCGGCGAATATCGAGGGCATGTTGATCCTGGTCGGCGCCGGGATCATCGTCTTTGAGGCGACCCACCGACTGGTCGCGGGAGCAACCGTCGAAAGGCTCGGGGTCGGCATGGCGGTGATGGGATTCTCGGTGATCGCCAACCTCGCGGTATCCGCGGTTCTCTCCCGACAGGCGAGGTTGCACGAATCTGCGGCGCTCTCCGGTGACGCGGCACATCTGCGCGCCGACGCCCTCACCTCGCTCGGCGTCCTGGGAGGTCTGGCACTGGTCCAGATCACAGGAGTGGTCGCCTTCGACTCGATAACCGCGCTGATCGTGGCCGCCGCGATCGTCGCGGCGGGGCTGCGGATCATCCGCCGCTCATCCGGGGTGCTGGTCGATGAAGCCCTACCCGACGTGGAAATGGATCGCATCGAGGCGACGATCGCCGCCGCCCGGACCGAGGAGGTCGCGGGCTACCACAGGCTCCGCGCCCGGCGCGCCGGCACCCGGCGCTACATCGACCTGCACGTCCAGTACCGGGCCGGAACCAGCCTCGAGCGGGCCCACGCGCTGGCGCATGAGATGCGCGACGCGATCGAGGCAGCGCTGCCGGGTGCCGAAGTGCTGATCCACGTTGAGCCCGAGACCTCGGTCAAGACCCCTCCGAGGCTACGCGGCCCGTACCGCTCGGGCTAGAGAATCTCAGGGCGAGGGCAGGAGGTTGACGGCGGCCGCGAGGCCAACGGCGGCGACGGTGGCGGTGTATCCCGTGTAGCCGCTGATCGCGAAGAGCACGGCGGCGATCGCGCAGACGACGACGACGGCGATCCACGATGCGCGAGCCAGCGACACGGGCCGGTATTTTGGCTGATCGGATGGCGGACAGCGCGAACACCAGGACCGCGGAGCTCGCTGAGGCCGCCGACCGCGCGTTAGCTTTCCTCGTCGAGATGTCACCCGACCTGCGCGGCGCGGCGATCTTGGACGCCGAGGGCACCGTCCTGGCGGCGAGCGGAAGCCCTGAGCGCTGGGCGGAGGACGCCGCGACGCTGCTCGCGATCGCCGACCGGGCTGGGGGGAGCCCGCCGAGCAGGTCCATATCGCGACCGAGCAGGGCGAGGTATTTGCGCTTCGCAGCGAAGGCCTCCTCGCCGTCGCGGTTACCGAGCGCTTCGCCCTGGCCTCGCTGCTGTTCTTCGACATGCGGGCGATTCTGCGTGACCTGGCGGCTGAGAGGGCCGAGGCTTGACTCCGGCCAAGCCCCACAGGGTGCTGCTGGACCGCGTCGCCGGCTACGCGGATGAGGCGGCCGCCTACATGCGGCGGCGCCGGGTCTCCCGGCGCCCCTTCGCTCGGATCTATTACCCGGGCGGCCGTGGTGCCGACCATGCCGTCGACTCCCTGACGGGCGGCGAGCTGTTCGTCGCCGCGGGTCGCCTGATCGAGGTGGCCGGAAAGGGCAAGCGGTGAGTCAGGAGCTGATCGACCGCGGTGCCGCGGAGCAGGTCCTGGCGACGGCGCTGCGCTCCGGCGGCGACTTTGCCGAGATCTTCGCCGAAAGCCGGACAGGGCTCGGAATGGCGATCGACGAGTCTCGAGTCGAATCGGTGCAATCGGGCGTCGAGAAGGGCGCCGGCGTTCGGGTCATCAAGGATGGGATCACCTATTTCGCCCACGTCGACGGACTCGACCCGCAGGATCTCGAGCGGGCGGCGCGGGAGGCGGCCTCGGCACTGCGCGGAGGGCAGGCCGAACCACGGCCCCTGCGAACCCTGAGCACTACCCCGCAGGTGATTGAGACCCGCCCTGAGGAGGTCCCCATGGAGCGCAAGGCCGCCCTCCTGCGGGAGCTCGACGAACGGGGCCGCGGCGCCGGCCCCGAGGTGGCCCAACTGCTCGCCTCCTACGTGGAGGTGCGGCGGCGGGTCGCGGTGGCCAACTCTGAGGGCCTGCTGACCGCTGATGACCGCACCCGCACACGGATCGGGGTGCAGGCCGTCGCCAGGCGAGCCGGGGCGATCGAGACCGGCCATGAGACCCTCGGGGGCCACCGAGGCTTCGAGCTGCTCGAAGATGACCCAGGTCGGATCGCCGAGGAAGCCGCGGGCAAGGCGTTGGCACTGCTCGAGGCGCGGCCGGCGCCGGCAGGCTCGATGCCCGTGGTTGTGGGTGGCGGCTTCGGTGGCGTCCTCTTCCATGAGATGACCGGCCACGGCCTCGAGGCTGACCATGTCCAAAAGGGCGCCAGCGTCTACGCCGGCCGCCTCGGTGAGACCGTCGCCAGATCGTTGCTCAGCGCATACGACGATGGGCGAATGCCGGGCGAGTGGGGAAGCGATGCGATCGACGATGAGGGCACCCCGACTCAGCGGACCCTGGTGGTCGATGAGGGCCGCATCTCCTCGTTTCTCTACGACCGCCTGCGGGCTGACCACGACGGTGTCGCCTCGACCGGCAACGGGCGGCGGGAGAGCTTCAGGCATCTGCCGATCCCGCGGATGACGAACACCTACATCGCGCCCGGTGACTCGCGGCCCGAGGAGATAATCGCCGAGGTCCAGAACGGCTTCTACGCCGCCTCGTTTGGCGGCGGTCAGGTGGATCCGGCGACAGGTGACTTCGTCTTCGGTGTCTCGGAGGGCTACCTGATCGAGGCGGGCCGGGTGACCGCGCCCTGTCGTGGCGCGACCCTGATCGGCAACTGCCTGCAGGCCCTGGCGGCGATAGATGCGGTGGGGGACGATTTTTCGATGAAGACCGGGATTTGCGGCAAGAGTGGCCAGAAAGCCCCGGTCGGCACCGGCCAGGGCCATGTCCGCCTCGAGGCCCTGACGGTCGGGGGGACCAGGGTTTGATCGAGCTGGCCGACCACGCGCTCCAGGCGGCGCTCGCCGCGGGTGCCTCCGACGCCGAGGCCTATGGGACCGAGGCGAGCGAGCGGGAGGTCCGTGTCCATGGCGGCGAGGTTGAGAGCCTCACCTCCGCAACTGGGCGCGGACTCGGCGTCCGCGCCTGGATCGGCGACCGCGTCGGATACGCGTATGGGACCGAGCTTGACCAGGCGGGGCTCTCCTCGATCGCTGAGCGAGCGACCGAGGCGGCGCGCGCCGCCGACGCGGACCAATTCGCCACCCCGCCTCGGCCCGATGGGGCGGCGCCGCCGATGGAGCTCCGCGATCCTTCGATCGATCAGTGGTCGATGTCACAACTCGCCGAGCTGGCACTCAGCATCGAGCGCGCGGCGCTCGATGCTGATCCCCGCATCAGAGGGGTCGAGACGGCGGTCTACGGCGGCTCCGCCGAGCGTGTCGCGATTCGTTCCTCGACCGGCATTGCCGGTGAGTACGAGTCCTCGAGCTGCTTCGCATACACGCAGGCTCTGGCCGAGGGGGACAATGGGGCGGAGACCGGCCTGGGCTTCGATCTCGCCCGCGGGCCCGCTGGCCTGGATCCCGAGGCGGCCGGCCGCGAGGCGGCCCAGCGGGCCACCGCGATGATCGGCGCCACCAAGCCCGAGTCGCGGGCATGTCCGGTCGTCCTGGATCCCACGGTGGCGGCCAGCTTCATTGGGCTCATCGGAGGGGTTCTCGGCGCCGATGCAATCCAGCGCGGGCGCTCGCCGTTCGCCGGGCTGCTCGGAGAGGAGGTCGCCGGGACCGCGCTCGCGCTGTATGACGATGGCCTCGAGCGCGATGGACCGGCCTCCTCGCCCTTCGACGGTGAGGGGATCCGTCGGGTTCGAACAACGCTTCTCGAGGGCGGCAGGCTTCGCTCCTATCTCTTCGACACCTACACAGCCAATCGAGGCGGCGCCGCTTCCACCGGCTCGGCCGGCCGCAATGGCTACCGTGGTCTGCCGCGCGTCGCGGCCTCCAACCTGATCGTCGCCCCCGGCCAAGCCGGCTTTGAGGAGCTGCTCGAGCTGGCCGGAGATGGAGTGCTGATCACCGACGTCGCCGGTCTGCATTCCGGCGTCAATCCGGTGACCGGGGTCTTCTCGGTCGGCGCCTCGGGCCGCGCGATCCGCGGCGGCGAGCTGGCCGCGCCCCTGCGCGAGTTCACCGTCGCGAGCGACCTCGTCTCGATGCTGCGGGCGGTGCGGGCGACCGGCGCAGCCGCCCGCTGGGTCCCATTCGGCGGCTCGGTCCGCACCCCGTCGCTGCTGATCGACGAGATGACGGTGGCCGGCGCCTGAAGCGCGTGGGCAGCGAGACGCAAGGGCGGCGCGCGCTTACGGCCGTGGCCGCTGTTAGATTGCGGCCGACTTTCAACCATTCACTGGAGACGGAGGAGCTCGACGTGACAAAGGCAGAATTCCTTGATCAACTGGCAGGCGACGATCGCATCGGCAGCAAGAAGGCCGCCGGCGATGCGGTCGATGCCGTGCTCGAGGCAATCACCGACACGCTGAGCAGCGGTGGTGAGGTGAGCTTCACCGGCTTCGGGAAGTTCCACGTCGCCGAGCGCGGCCCACGCCAGGGTGTCAACCCTCGGACCGGCGAGCGAATCACGATCCCGGGCGGCAAGGTGCCGCGCTTCTCGGCGGGCTCCGCCCTGAAGGCCAAGGTCAAGGGCTAGAAGCGGCTGAATCGAGCTCCTTTCGCCGACCGGCTGGCGGCGCTCGTCGCCGAGCGCTGCAGCCAAGTCTGCCTCGGCCTCGACCCTGACCCAGCCCGGCTGACCGGAGCCGACCTCGGTCCCACGGTCGAGGGCACCCCAGCCGAAGTCGCCGCTCGCGCGGTTGTCGCCAGCTGCCGGGCGCTGATCGAAGGTGCCGGTCCGGCCTGCGTCGCGGTGAAGCCGCAGCTGGCCAGCTTCGAGCGCCTCGGCGCCCCAGGCTGGAGGGCGCTGGCCCAGGTCTGCGAGCTGGCCCGGGACGCCGGCCTGCTGGTGATCGCCGACGGCAAGCGCGGGGACGTCCCGGTGACGGCCGCCGCCTACGGGCAGGCGCTCGTGGGAGAGACGCCGACGCCATGGGGAGTGGTGCCGGGTCTCGGCGTCGACGCCTTCACCGCCAATCCACTGCTCGGCGGGGACGCGCTTGAGCCGTTGATCAAGGCGGCCGCGGACGCCGCGGCGGGCGTTTTTGCCCTGGTTCGCACGAGCAATCCTGGCGCCCGTGACCTGCAGGACCTCAAGACCGAAGGCGGCATCCCATTGCACGAGCGCCTGGCGGCGCTCGTCGACGGCCTCGCCGAGCGACTGGCCGGAGGATCCTCGCCGATGAGCGGCATGGGTGCGGTCGTCGGTGCAACCGAGCCCACACACCTCGCCCGCCTGCGAGAGCTGATGCCGCGAGCGGTCTTCCTGATCCCCGGTGTCGGGGCCCAGGGCGGTCGCGCGGAGGACCTCGGCTCGGCCTTTACCTCAGAGCCGGCCTCGGCGCTGGTCGCGGCCTCGCGCAGCATCGCCTCCGACCCCGACCCAGGGGCAGCGGCAGAGTGCCTGCGAGCCGCGGTCTGGGAAGTTTCCACCGGCTAGGAGGGCCGAAAACGGCTATACGATCATCGGCGCCAACCGAATCCCAACCACCAGTCAATGAAACAGAGCTCGTCAAGCACAGCCCGCGTCCTCGCGGTGAGCGCGCTGGTCGGGGGGTTCCTGATCATCGTCGTGGTCTTCGCCTCGGTCCTCGGCGGGGGCTCCGAAAGCCACTCGACACGACACTCCCAGAAGGTCCACCACCGCGAAGGAACCAGCCCCGCGACCAGCCCCGCGACCTACGTCGTCAAGGAAGGCGACACCCTCACCGCGATTGCCCACAAGACCGGTGTCGGAGTGGCGAAGATCGAACGCCTCAACCCCGAAGTCGATCCCCAGATCCTGATCGCCGGCGAAAGGCTGAAGCTCAGATAGTGAGTGGCGCCACCAGCGCCGAAGCTGCCCCTCGATCCCGGGGCCAGCAGCTTTGATCGATCAGCGGCTTGCGAGGGACACCCGATTTCAACCGCAGCGCTGCCGTTCGTGATACTGATTTGCACAGCTCTTTCTGGTGCGCAATCAGGCGACGCGGGAGGGCATGGGGAAGATGAGATGGTCGGAAGTTTCGCCAAGTGATCCTCACAGTCACCCTTAACGCAGCAATCGACCGCACCGTTGCTGTCCCCAACTTCCGCTTGGGCCGGCGCCACCGGGCGGTCGAGACCCGCACGCTCGCCGGCGGTAAGGGGATCAACGTGGCCCGAGCCCTGAGCCTGCTGGACAAGCCGGTGATCGCGACCGGTTTCGTCGGGGGCCCGACCGGAAACCGGGTCCTCGAACAGCTGCGCGGGGAGTCGGTGCTTACGGACTTCACCCAGATCGCGGGCGAGACGCGGATCAACCTGGCGGTGATCGACCCAACCTCCGGCGAGCAGACCGAGATTGCCGAGCGCGGCCCTGCGGTCAGCCCGGAGGAGGTGTTGCGCTTCGTCGAGCGGCTCGACTATCTGGCCAGTGGCGCCAAGCTCTGCGTGCTCGCCGGCTCACTGCCCCCGGGGGCCGGCGATGATCTCTACGCGCGTCTCGTCAAGGATCTGCGGGAGCGCGGCCTGGTGGTCGTCCTGGACGCCGAGGGGGAGGCGATGGTTGAGGGCGTGCGCGCCGGGGCCTCGGTGGTGACTCCCAACGAGCGCGAGGCCGAGGAGCTGGTTGGGCAGGAGTTTTCCGATCCTGGCGACCTCGCCCAGGGGCTCTCTGAGCTGGTTCGCCTGGGAGCCGAGGAAGCCGCGATCACCAGGCCGGACGGCTGCGTTGCCGTGGTCGGCTCGGGCGGCGATCGGCGCTTCCTTGAGGTTCGCACCGAGCCACTTGAGCCGGTCTCGACGGTCGGCTCTGGCGACGCCTTCCTCGCCGGCTACGTCGCCGGCCGCTACGAGGGCCGTGCGCCGGAGGACTGCCTCGCCTACGGCGTCGCCTGCGGCGCCGAGTCCACCCAGCACTTTGGCGCCGGCACGGTGGACCGAAACCAGGCCGAGCGGCTCCTGGGAGAGGTCCACGTGCAGGATCTGGAGGTCCCCGCGGAAGTGTAGGCTGGCTGTTCAACGCCAGCCCGCCAGGAGGACCAATTGGAGATCGAAATCGGTCGAGGCAAGAAGGGGCGGCGCGCCTACGGATTCGACGATATCGCGATCGTTCCGTCGCGCCGCACCCGCGATCCCGACGACATTGACATCAGCTGGACGCTCGGCCCCTACCACTTCGAGCTTCCCCTGGTCGCCTCGGCGATGGACGGGGTGGTCAGCCCCGACACGGCTGTCCTCGTCAACCAGCTGGGTGGTCTCGGTGTCCTCAACCTGGAGGGGATCTGGACGCGTTTTGAGAACGCCGAGGAGAAGCTGGAGGCGATCGCCGCCGCGCCGACGCAAGAGGCGACGCGCCTCATGCAGAGGATCTACACCGAGCCTGTCAAGCCGGAGCTGATCGGCAGGCGAATCGCCGAAATCAAGGAGCGCGGCGCCGTCGCCTGCGGCTCGCTGACGCCGCAGAAGGTCCGCGAACACTACGAGATCGCGGTTGAGGCGGGGATCGACATCCTCGTCATTCAGGGCACCGTGATCTCGGCCGAACACGTCTCGACCACGGTCGAGCCACTGAACCTGAAGGAGTTCATCTCCGACGTGCCCGTGCCGACCGTGGTTGGCGGCTGCGCCTCCTACTCGACCGGGCTGCACCTGATGCGCACCGGCGCGGTCGGCGTTCTGGTCGGCGTTGGCCCGGGCGCGGCGTGCACAACGCGCGGAGTGCTCGGGATCGGGGTCCCGCAGGCCACCGCGATCGCCGACGTTGCCGCCGCTCGCTCGCAGCACATGCTCGAGACCGGGGAGTACGTGAACGTGATCGCCGACGGCGGCATGCGCACCGGTGGTGACGTCTCCAAGGCGATCGCCTGTGGCGCCGACGCGGTGATGGTCGGCTCACCTTTGGCACGGGCCAAGGAGGCACCCGGTCGTGGCTTTCACTGGGGGATGGCGACCTTCCATCCGTCGCTGCCGCGCGGCACCCGCGTCTCGACAAAGCAGGACGGGACGATGGAGGAGATTCTGCTCGGCCCAGCGCAGGAGAATGACGGCACCTTCAACCTGATGGGGGCGCTGAAAACCTCGATGGCGACGACCGGCTATGAGGACATTCGCTCCTTCCAGCGGGCCGAGGTGATGGTCGCGCCAGCCTTGATGAGCGAGGGCAAGAAGCTCCAAAACGAGCAGTCGGTGGGGATGGGTTCCAACGGCAGGGCGGCCGTGTCCGCCGGGGTGGCGGTCTCCGACGATTGACCGAAGTCGCCGAGCAAGCAGAGCAGCAGCCGGCCGCCGTGGAGGTTAAGCGGGGGGCGCCCGAAACCAAGACCGAGGAGGTCCTGGTTCTCGATTTCGGAGGTCAGTACTCGCAGCTGATCGCGCGGCGGATTCGCGAGTGCGGTGTCTTTTCGGAGCTCTTGGGGGTGAGCACGCCGATCGACGCAATCCGAGCGCGGGCGCCGAAGGCGCTCGTCTTGTCCGGTGGGCCGGCTTCAGTGTATGAGCCGGGAGCGCCCTCCTTCCCCACCGATTTGCTCGAGCTGAAGATCCCGATGCTGGGCATCTGTTACGGGATGCAGGCGATGGTCCAGGCGCTGGGCGGCAGGGTCCAGGGCGCCGAGTCGGGCGAGTTCGGCCGCACCGAGATCGTCCTGCGCGAGGGCGGTGGCCGCCTCCTCGGTGGCCTGCCCGAGGAGCAGAGCTGCTGGATGAGCCATCGCGACTCCGTCTTTGAGCCGCCTCCGGGGTTCACGGCCCTGGCCTCCAGCCCGGGCTCGCCCGTCGCCGCCTGCGAGGACCCTGAGCGCGGTCTCTACGGGATTCAGTTTCACCCTGAGGTGGTCCACACGCCCTACGGGACCGAGATCCTGACCCGGTTTCTGCGGGAGATCGGCGGTTGCGCGGGGGAGTGGTCGCCTCAGTCGGTGATCGCCGAGCAGGTGGGTCGCATCCGGGCCCAGGTCGGCGAGGGCCGCGTCATCTGTGGTCTCTCGGGCGGCGTGGACTCCTCCGTCGCGGCGCTTCTGGTCCACCGCGCGGTGGGCGAGAGGTTGACCTGCGTGTTTGTCGATCACGGCCTGATGCGGATGAACGAGGCCGAGCAGGTCGTCGAGGCATTCGAGCAGTTCGGGATCCCCCTCGTCCACGTCGATGCCGAGGAGCGGTTCCTGGAGAGGTTGGCCGGTGTCGAGGACCCCGAGGCCAAGCGCAAGATCATCGGCGAGGAGTTCATTCGTGTCTTCGAGGAGGAGGCCGAAAAGCTCGAGGAGGTCCGCTACCTGGTGCAGGGCACGCTGTACTCGGATGTGATCGAGTCCGGCGGCAGCGACGGCGCCGAGACGATCAAGTCCCACCACAACGTCGGCGGCCTGCCTGAGGACCTCGAATTCGAGCTGGTCGAGCCACTGCGGATGCTGTTCAAGGATGAGGTGCGAGCTGTTGGTGCGGAGCTGGGCCTACCCGAGCGCCTCGTCTGGCGACAGCCCTTTCCCGGACCCGGCCTCGCGATCCGGATTGTCGGCGGCGAGGTCAACCGAGAGCGCCTCGACATTCTGCGCGCCGCCGACGCGATCCTCCAAGAGGAGATTCGAGCCGCCGAGCTCTACCGCCAGCTCTGGCAGTCCTTCTGCGTGCTTCCGGTGGTGCGCTCGGTTGGGGTCCAGGGGGACGGTCGCACCTACGCCTACCCGATCGTGATCCGCGCGGTCACCTCGGATGACGCGATGACCGCAGATTGGGCCCGGCTGCCCTACGACCTGCTCGAGCGCGCCTCCAGCCGGATCATCAATGAGGTGCGCGGCGTTAACCGGGTGGCGCTGGATATCTCATCCAAGCCGCCGGCGACGATCGAGTGGGAGTAGCGTCCGGCGCCGAGCTGACCACCCCGCAGGGTGGGTAATCCGGCTTTCGGGCTCCGATGCTTCCCTTCTGGCTCTCGATTGGCCTGCTCGGACTGCTCCAGGCCGCGCTGGTCGCCCTGCCGCGTTCGCCGCTGCCTGATCTGCCGCCCCCGCTTCGCTTGAGGAGCCGCTGGTGGGCGCTGGTGCCGGCGGGTTCGATTCTCGCGGTGATCGCGGTGATCGAACTTGACACCAACTCGGCGACCGCGCTCTCCTACCTGGCGCTGGTCGCGGTTCCGCCCTTGGCCGCACTGGCCCTGGGGGCGCTGGTGCGTCGTGCCAGGCCCGCCTGGGCGCTGGGTGTACTGCCGCTCTTCGCCCTCGCCTGGGCCGCGCCGGGCACCCTCTCGGGCCAGGCGGCGGCGACGGCGCTGACGGCTCTGAGCTGCGTCGGCCTGGGGTGGCTGCTCGTCTCGGTGGTGCCGGCCTTCTGGCTGCGGCTCGGGATCTACGCGATGGCAGCGATCGACACCTACGTCGTCGCCACCGACCTCCTCCAGGGGCCGAACTCGGTCCTCACGGTCGCCCACCCCGCGGCAAGTCTGCCGCGACTGCAGGCGATCCACTTTGGCTCAGCAGTGATGGGCTTTGGTGACCTGTTCGTCGCCGGGCTGGTCGGCTGTCTGCTGGCGACCCCAGCCGATGATGCAAGGAGCGGTGTCGGGCCGCGTTCCTCGGCCCAACGGCAGTGGATCGGGGCGGGCCTCGTGGCGGTCCTCGCACTCGCCTTCGACCTGCTGTTCTTCACCGTCGACGAGCTTCCCTCGACGGTACCGGTCGCGGTCGCCCTGGCCTTGATCCAGCGCCGCCAGGTTCGACTCCTTCGCGCGCAGCTTCAGCACTCCCAGGCCGTTGGCCAAAGGAGGTTCGGGTGACCTCGCGCCATGCGGCGGCTCCGAGGTTCGCCTATCATTCGCCGGCCGCGCCGCTCGTCTGCGCGGTTTTTCGACGATGAAGACCTATGTAGCGAAAGCCGCCGACCGCCAGCGCGACTGGTATGTCGTTGACGCCGAGGGTCAGACCCTGGGGCGACTTGCGACGCGGATCGCCGATGCGCTGCGCGGCAAGCGCAAGCCCGAGTACACGCCGCACGTCGACACGGGCGATTTCATCGTCGTCGTCAACGCCGAGAAGATCCGGGTTACCGGCGACAAGCTCGCCCAGAAGACCTACTGGCGGCACTCCGGCTACCCCGGGGGGATCAAGTCCCGAACCCTGGCTGAGATGCTTGAGCGCCGACCGGAGGAGGTGATTCGCAAGGCGGTGAAGGGGATGCTGCCCCGCAATCGCCTGGCCCGCCAGCAACTGACGAAGCTGAAGATCTACGCAGGCCCGGAGCACCCGCACGCCGCCCAGCAGCCGAAACCGATGGAGATCGAAAAGTGAGCGACGAGGAGAACCGAGCAGCGAGCTCGGAAGAAGAGAACCGAGCAGAGAGCCCAGAGGAGATTCAGCCGACGGAGCCGCAGGAGCAAGAGGCCGCGGAGACGCCAGCAGCTGAAGTCGTCGAGCCCAGCGAAGCCGAGGGCAAGAGGGAGAAGAGGGAGGTGATTCCCGGTGCCGACCTCGAGCCGATCGCGGTCGAGCAGGCGGAGGAGAATCTCAGCGCCGAGGAGCGCGCCCGCCGCGAGGCCGAGGAGGAAGAGCGCGCCCGCCGCGAGGCAGAGCTCGCAGGCGAGGTTCCGGAGGAGGAGCCGAGCGCAGCGAGCCGTGCTCCCGCGAAGATGGAGAGCGGCGCCCGCTTCCTCGCAACCGGTAAGCGTAAGCGCTCGATCGCCCGCGTCATCCTTGTCCCGGGGAGCGGCAGGTTCGAGATCAACAAGCGCGAGCTGGAGGAGTTCTTCCCGCGCCCACTGCATCAGACGATGGCCCGCCAGCCGTTGACGACAACCGGCTACGAGGGCAGCGTCGACGTCCGCGTCAGGGTTCACGGCGGCGGCGTCGGCGGCCAGGCGGGCGCCGTGCGCCACGGCATCGCCAGGGCGCTGACCGAGATCGACCCCGAGCTTCGCGGTGAGCTTAAGCGGCGTGGCTTCCTGACCCGCGACGCCCGTGTCAAGGAGCGCCGCAAGGCGGGGCTCAAGAAGGCGCGTAAGCGGCCGCAGTTCAGCAAGCGCTGAGCGAGGCCGGGTTGGCAAGCGGGCGCAGGCTCTTTGGCACCGACGGGGTCCGCGGGGCGGTCGGGGTGTTCCTCACCGCCGAGCTGGCGACGGCGCTCGGTCGTTCCGCGGCACGGTCCCTGGAGGCCGAGCGTCCGCAGATCCTGATCATTCGCGACACCCGCGAGTCGGGCCCGATGCTCGAGTCGGCTCTGGCCGCCGGGATCGCAGCAGCAGGTGGCGACGCGCTGCTTGGTGGTGTTCTGCCCACACCCGCCGCCGCGATCCTCGTCAGGAGACTCGGACTCGACCTGGCCGCCGTCGTCTCGGCCTCCCACAACCCTTACCAAGACAACGGCATCAAGTTCTTCGCCGCGACCGGCACCAAGCTCGACGACGAGGCCGAGGCGCGGATCGAGGCTGCGCTCGACGCTGAGGCTGGCGAGGTTGCGCCGGGCCGAGTGCGCAGGCTGCACGGCGGCCTCGAGGACTATCTGAGGGCGCTTGAGGAAGCGTTTCCGCTCGACCTCTCGGGGGTGAGGGTCGCGCTCGATTGCGCACACGGAGCAACCCATCGCGCTGCCCCGGCGATCTTTGAGCGGCTCGGGGCGACCGTCGATGCGATCGGCGTCGAGCCCGACGGCCGCAACATCAACGCGGGCTGCGGCTCCACCAATCTCGACGCCCTTGCCGCGCACGTCGCCGCGGAGGCCGATCTCTCGATCGGCTTCGCCTTCGACGGAGATGGCGATCGGGTGCTTGCCGTGGATGGGGCCGGCCGGTCTCACGACGGAGACGAGCTGATCGCGCTCGCCGCCCGCGCTCAGGCGGCCCGCGGTGAGCTCGCGGGCGGTGTTGTCGTGACCGTGATGAGCAACTATGGCTTCCACCGGGCGATGGAGGAGGCCGGCGTGGAGGTCGCGGTGACCAAGGTCGGTGACCGCTACGTCCTCGATGAGCTCAGGGAGCGCGGCTGGGCCCTTGGGGGCGAGCAGTCAGGCCACATCATCGACACCCGCTTCGCGGCGACCGGGGACGGCATCGCGGCGGCCCTGGCGACGATGAAGGAGCTCAATGGCCGCGACCTCGCGAACGCTGTGCCGATGGAGAAGCTTCCGCAGCGGCTGCTCAACGTGGAGGTTGCAAACCGCGACGCGATCGAGGGCTCGAGCGCCGTGTGGGAGGCGGTGGAGCGCGAGGGAGCGGCGCTTGAGGGGCGCGGCCGCGTTCTGCTGAGGCCCTCAGGAACCGAGCCGCTGGTGCGGGTCATGGCGGAGGCGCCGAGCGCCGAGGAGGCGAGCGAAGTCTGCGAGCGCCTGGCCGGTGTCGTTCGCCGCGAGCTTGCCTGAGCACCGCCCGCTGGTCTCCGTCTACCCTTAATCGCCTCATGTGTGGAATCGTCGGTTATGTCGGAGGTCGCCCCTCTCGCGATCTGCTCGTCGCCGGGCTCGAGAAGCTCGAATACCGAGGCTATGACTCGGCCGGCGTCTCGGTGATCGAGGGCGGTCACGTCGATAGCGTGCGCGCCGTCGGCAACCTCGCCAACCTGCGGGCGGCGATGAAGCAACGTGAGGAGCGCGGGGGAGGGGTTGCGGTGGCCGCGCCGCCGGCGACAACCGGCATCGCCCACACTCGCTGGGCGACCCACGGGGCGGTGACCGAGGAGAACGCCCACCCACACAGTGACAGTTCTGATCGGGTCCACATCGTCCTCAACGGGATCGTCGAGAACCACGCCAAGCTGCGCCGCCGACTCGAGTCCGAGGGCCGCGAGTTCAGCTCCGAAACCGATGCTGAGGTGGTCGCCCACCTGATCGCCGAGCACTACGAGGGCGATCTCACCGCCGCGGTTCGTGCTGCCTTTGCCGAGCTGCAGGGTCACTACGCCTTCGTCGCGATGCACGCCGATCAGCCAGGCGTGCTTGTCGGGGCGCGGCGCGAGTGTCCGCTCGTCGCCGGAATCGGGCAGGGCGAGAGCTTCCTTGCCTCGGCGATCCCCGCCTTCCTTGCTGAGACCCGTGAGGCCTTGCTGATCGAGAACGATGAGGTCGTGACGATCGACGCCAATGGGGTTGCGATCAGCGACGCTGCGGGAAACCCCGTCGAGCGGGCTCCCGAAGAGATCACCTGGGACGCCGATGCCGCCGAGAAGGGCGGCTATGAGACCTTCATGCTCAAGGAGATCCACGAACAGGCAGACGCGGTGGCCGAAACGATCGCCGGGCGTCTGCCAGGCGATGAGGGTGTCGACCTCTCGGAGGTAGGGATCGAGGATGATCTCCTGCGGGGGCTGCGGCGAATCGTGATCGTCGCATGCGGCAGCTCCTACCACGCGGGGCTGGTCGGCCGTTACGCGATCGAGGAGTGGGCGCGCGTGTCGGTCGAGATGGACGTTGCCTCCGAGTACCGCTACCGCAATCCGGTCATCGGACCGGAGGACCTGGTGATCGGCTTGACCCAATCGGGTGAGACCGCCGACACCCTGGCGGCGATGCGACTCGCCCGAGACAGGGGCGCCAAGGTGCTGGCGATCACCAACATGATGGGCAGCCAGGCCACCCGGGACGCCGACGCGGTCCTCTATACGCGCGCGGGCCTGGAGATCAGCGTCGCCGCGACCAAGACCTTCGTCGCGCAGGTCGCGGCGATGTATCTCATCGGTTTGCGCCTGGCCGAGCTGCGGGGAACGCTCGAGCCGCGGCGCCTCTCCGAGCTCATCGCCGAGCTCAAGGGGCTCCCCTCCAGGGTCGAAGAGACGCTGGCCGACTGCAAGGTCCGGGTCGCCGAGATCGCCGCCCGGCACGCCGAGCAGCAGTTCTTCCTGTATCTCGGTCGCCACATCGGCCTGCCCATCTGCCTCGAGGGCGCCCTGAAGCTGAAGGAGGTCTCCTACATCCCCACCGACGCCTACGCGGCGGGCGAGATGAAGCATGGCCCGATCGCGCTGCTCGACAAGGACACGCCCGTTGTCTGCGTTGCCACCGAGAGCCCGGTTCTCGAGAAGGTGCTCTCCAACGTCGAAGAGGTTCGGGCGCGCGGTGCGGAGGTGATCGCGATCGCCACGGCGGGCGATCGGCGCGTCGAGGAGGTCATCGAAGAGACGATTCCGGTCGCCCGCACCGACTGGATCATGCAGCCGATCGTCGCGATCCTTCCCCTGCAGCTGCTCGCCTACCACATCGCCCGGGCGCGGGGACTGAACGTCGATCAGCCCCGCAATCTGGCGAAGACGGTCACCGTCGAGTAGACGCAGCCGCGGCGTCCCCGTTAGGCTGGGCCTGCCGATGACTGAGACGCGCCTCGTCCTCGCCGTAGTCGCCGCCTGCGCCGCCTTCTCGCTCCTCATCGTGGGATGCGGCGGCGGCAGCGGCTCCGGGACAGAAGATCCGGCGAGCGTGGCGCCGCCGGGGACGGCGCTGTTCGTTGAAGCAACGCTGCGCCCCCAGGGACAGCTGAAGGCCAACGTCGACAAGCTGTTTGAAGGTCTCACCGGCAAGAACACGGGTCTCGGCGAACTGATCACCGGCGAAATCGAAAAGGTGGCGAGGGGTGACGGCGAACCGTTCAGCTATGCCGAAGACGTCGAGCCCTGGCTCGGTGAAAAGGCTGGCGCGGCGCTCGGCGAATACGACGGCAGCAATTTTTCGAACGTCTCGATCGCGATTCAGAGCACCGATACCGGCGCCACCCGGTCCTTCATCGACAAGCTGACCGAAGAGGGCGGCAAGAAGGTCCGGGACGGTTCCTTTGAAGGGGTGGCCTTCAAGGTCGAGTCGGACGGGACGAGCCTGGGGGTGATCGGCGACTTCCTAGTTTTCGCCCAGAGCGAAGCGGCCTTCAGGGAAGCGGTTGAAGCCCACAACGGCGAATCTCTGGCCGACGCCGCCAAATACGGCTCGATCGCCGACAAGGCCTCGGACGGAAGTCTCCTCGAGGTCTACGTCGACATCGCGGGCCTGATTGAACAGGCGGGCAATCAAGTCGACCCCCAGACCGAACAGGTGCTGAATGCGGCCGGCGTCAACCTCAGTGAAGCGACCGCGCTGCTCAGCCTCGTGCCGGGCTCCGACAGTCTGGAGCTTGACCTGACCAGCAACGCGGACATGGAACTTGCCGCCCCGGCCGCCGAAGGGCTGCTCGAATCGCTGCCGGCCAAATCATTCGCCGCAGTCGCCTCCAGCGACTACGGCAAGCGGCTTCAGGAAAACCTCGATCGGCTCGACGAAAGCGGGATACCGGGTTCGCTCCCGCCGCATCAGCTAAAGCGCGCCCTGAAGCGCGAGGGGATCGAAGTCGAACGGATCGCCGGCCAGCTGAAGGAAGCCGCGATCTTCGCGGTTGGGGCTAGCCGCACGACGCTCGGCGGCGCCGCGGTTCTGACGACCAAGAACCCGAGTGAGGCCCGCAACACGGTCGCCGACATCGGCTTGCTGCTGCGTGCCAACCACACCTCCGGGGTGACGGCGATCAGCGGCAAGGCCGCGGGTTTCTCGATCCACAGCTCCAGCCTCGGCCGCAAGCCGCTGGTGATCGCCGCCGAGGGCGAGCGGATCGCGATTGGCTACGGCCTGCCGGGAGCGCTCGAAGGACTTGGCCCGGTCAAGGAACCGCTTTCCCAGAACCCGTCCTTCGTCGAAGCCAAGCAGGCGCTGGGCGGGACACCGATCACCGGGTTCATCGATGGGCCCGCCGCGTTGCGATTGATCGAGGCGCTGGTGCCGCCCTCCGAAAGCGGCTTCCAGAGCGCACGTCCCTACCTCGGCAAGATCGCCTACGTCGGGATCGGCGCCGAAACCGAAGCCGGGCTGGCGACCGTCAAAATGGTCGCCGGTCTCAAGCATTAAGGACAGAGAAACCTTGCCCGCTCGCTCTGGCCTCGGCATCGACTTGCTTGAGATCCGCCGGCTGGAGAGGGTCCTGGAGCGCCATCCCCGCCTCGCTGAGCGCATCTTCACCGACGCCGAGCGGCGCTACGCGTCCGGCCGAGCGCGCCCCGGTCGCCACCTTGCAGCGCGGTTCGCCGCCAAGGAGGCCGTGGTCAAGGCACTCGGCCTCTCCGGCGGCCTTCGGTTGCGCGAGATCGAGGTTGTGGCGGGTGCCCCACCGACGGTACGCCTCTCGGGTCGTGCCGCCGAGGCGGCAACGGGTGCCCGGCTGGAGATCTCGATGAGCCACTCGCGCGAGTACGCAGCCGCCGTCGCCCGCACCGTGTGAGGGGCTCTGCGGTTTAGGCTCTGGGCGGCATGGAGCCGTGGCTCAGACCGCTGTTTGACGCGGAGGGGATCCGCGCCGTCGATCGTTGGGCGATCGAGGAGCAGGGCGTCGGGGAGGGCGAACTGATGGAGGCGGCCGGGGCGGCGCTGGCAGACGCCGTCGCGTCGCTGGCACCGGTCGGTCCGGTGCGCGTCCTGTGCGGCAAGGGCAACAATGGCGGAGACGGGCGGATCGCGGGACGCCGCCTGGCCGAGGCCGGGTTTGAGGTCGAGGTGGCGGCACTCTTCTCCGATGAGGTTCCGGCTGACCTCGACGCTTGGCTGCAGGGCAGCGGCGTCGTCGTCGATGCGATCTTCGGCACCGGATTCTCGGGCGTCCCCCGGGAACCCGCCGCCGTCGCCATCGAGGCCGCCAACCGCTGTGGGGCCCCGATCGTCGCCTGCGACATCGCCTCGGGGGTAGACGCCTCCAGCGGCGAGGTCGCGGGTCCGGCGATCGAGGCGGCCGTCACGGTCTGCTTCCACGCCGCCAAGCTCGGTCATCGGATCGCGCCCGGAAAGCGGCACACGGGGGAGCTGCGGCTGGCGCCGATCGGGATCCCCCCGGGCGCGCCGCCGCCCCCCGCCGGCGGGGAGATCGGTACTGGCGTACTCGCCCTGGCCCCGCGCCGCGGCCCGGTTTCGACCAAGTTCAGCTCAGGTCAGGTCGCGATCGCCGGTGGCTCGCGGGGCCTGACGGGGGCTGTGCGGATGTGCTCCCTGGCGGCGATCCGTGCCGGCGCCGGCTACGCAACGGTCGCGGTCCCCGCCGACCTCGAGCAGGTCTTCGAGGTCGCGCAGCCCGAGGTGATGTCGGTAGGTTGCCCCGGCGGCGACGGTTGCCTGACTCCGGCCTCGGCCAAGGCCATCCTCGGCAGCTTCGAGCGTGCCGCGGCCGGCGTCCTCGGCCCGGGGCTCGGTCGCGACCCGGGCTCGATCGAGCTGGTGCGCGAGGTGATCGGCGCGATCCCGGCACCGCTCGTCCTCGACGCCGACGGCCTCGGCGCGATGGCCGGCAGGCTCGAGACGATTGCCGAGCGCCGGGCGCCGACGATTCTCACGCCCCACGCCGGCGAGCTCGGCCGGCTGCTCGAGCGCGATCCCGCGGAGATAAGCGCCCACCGGCTTGCCGCGGCGCGGGAGGCCGCCACCGCGGCGGGCGCGGTGGTGGTTCTTAAGGGTGATGACACGATCATCGTCGATGGCCGGCGCGGTGAGTTGCGCAGCGCCGGCGTGCCGCGCCTTGCCGTTAACACGGTTTCGGCCCCGGCGCTTGCCACCGCCGGAACCGGTGACGTCCTCTCGGGTATCACGGCGGCGCTGCTGGCCCGTGGCCTGGAGCCGTTTGCCGCCGCCTGCGCGGCGGTCCTCGCGCACGCGCGCGCCGGCCGCGACGCCGCCGCGCGCCTGGGTGCCGCCGAGTCGGTCATAGCTGGCGACGTGATCGACTCGGTTCCCCTGGGCCTGCGTCCCCCCGTGCCCGTCGAATAATCTGAGCCGCGATGAGGACCGCGGCTGAGATCATGGATCCGAACGTGCCCACCGTGACTCGTGAGCAGGACGCCCGCGAGGCGATCGAACTGCTCGCAAAGACCGACAAGGGGGCCCTCGCGGTGCTCGATTCCGACAATCGGGTCGTGGGCATCGTCAGCGAGTCAGACCTTGTCCTCAGCGACGAGGAGTCGGACCTGCACCTGCCTCACTACGTGAACATCATGGGCGGGATCGTCTTCGTCGGCTCGATGAAGGGTTTTGAGCAGCGACTCAACAAGGCCTTCGCCACCAACGTCCGCGACCTGATGAGCGCGGACCCGATCGTCGTCTCGACCGAGGACGACGTGGAGACGGTGGCGAAGACGATCGCCGACAAGCACCACAACCACCTACCGGTGGTCGACGGCGAGGGGCGCTTCGCCGGGATGGTCACCCGAGCCGACGCGCTGGCGGCGCTCGTCTCCCAATAGGCATGGCCGCGCGGGCGCTCGCCCGGATCGACGTGGGCGCGATCGAGCGCAACTGCGTGCAGCTCAAGGCGACGCTGAGCGGAGGGGCGGAGCTCTGCGCGGTCGTCAAGGCCGACGGTTACGGTCACGGTGCCGATATCAGCGCGGAGGCGGCGCTGGCCGGTGGAGCGACGCGGCTCGCGGTTGCGACCGGGGTCGAGGCCGCCCAGGTCGGCAGGCGTTTCCCACATGTGCCCTTGCTGACGATGGGGGCCCTCAACGAGGGAGACCTCGACGCCGCTTTGGCGGCCGGCTCGGAGATCGCGCTGTGGCGGCAGGGATTCAGCCACCTTGTCGCGGACCGCGCCCGCGCCGCCGGGCGCCCGGCGCGAGTCCACGTCAAGTACGACACGGGCATGGGTCGCCTCGGCGATCGCGATCCTGAAGAGGTTCTCGGCCTGGTGCGCGCCTGCGGGGAGGATCCCGATCTCGAGCTCGCCGGTTTCTGGACCCATTTCGCCACCGCGGATGAGCCCGATTCAGCTTTCTTTGACGAGCAGCTCGAGCGCTTCTCGGCTCTCGCCGAGGTGGTTCGCTCGCTATCTCCGGACCTGGTTGTGCACGCAGCCAACAGCGCTGCCGTCTTCCGCGAGCCCCGCTCGCATTTCGACATGGCACGCTGCGGGATCGCCGTCTATGGGCTTGATCCCTTCCAGGGGGACGCTGCCGAGCGGGGCCTGGCACCCGCCCTCTCGCTGCACTCCTACGTTGCCGACGTCAAGCGCTTCTCCCAGGGGGACTCGGCCGGTTACGGGCAGACCTGGAGGGCTGAGCGGGAGACTCTCGTCGGGGTCCTGCCGCTCGGCTATGGCGACGGAGTGCGCCGCGGGCTCTCGAACAATGCGGAGATCCTGATCCGCGGCCGCCGCCACCCGCTCGTCGGCACGGTCTCGATGGACAACCTGACCGTTGATCTGGGAGCTGGGTCCGACGTCGAGCCGGGCGATGAGGCGGTCCTGATCGGCAGGCAGGGCGCTGGGGCGATCAGCGCCGAGGAGGTCGCCCGTCGGTTGGGCACGATCAACTACGAGGTCAGCTGCGGGATATCTGCCCGGGTTCCGCGCGAGGCGGTCTGATGGCGCTCGACGAGCGGCTCGGGGCCTCGCGCGCGGTCGCGATCGCGAGAACCGCGCTGGCCGACGGGCCGCCCGCCTGGATCGTCGGCGGCGCGGTCCGCGATGCGGCGCTCGGCCGTCCCGTCACCGACCTCGATCTGGCCACTTCGGGCGACCCCGGCCAGGCCGCCGGTCGCCTTGCCGCAGCCGGCGAGGCCCACGCCTTCGAGCTTTCCTCGGAGTTCTCGATTTGGCGCGTGGCCGATCGCGGCGGGAACTGGCAGGTCGATCTGACCGCGCTTCGCGGCGGCTCGATCGAGTCCGACCTCGCCGTGAGGGACTTCACGATTGGCGCCGTGGCGGTGCCGCTCGGGGGCGGTCGGCCGATTGATCCTCATGGCGGCCTTGTCGATCTGGAACGGCGGGTGCTGCGGGTCGTCGGTGAGCGCAGCTTCGCTGCGGATCCGCTGCGGCTGATGCGCGCCGCAAGGCTCGCGGCCGAGCTCGAGTTTGCGATCGACTCAGCCACGACGGAGCTCGCCCGCGCCGAAGCCGGCCGCGCAGCCGAGCCTGCCGGCGAGCGTAGGCTGGCCGAGTTGCGCGGGCTGCTCGGCGGCTCGGACCCGTTGCGCGGCCTTGCCCTGCTCGATGAGCTCGAGCTGACCGAGGTCGTGCTGCCCGAGGTCGCCGCCCTGCGAGGCGTCGAGCAGGGCCCCAATCACCACCTCGACGTGCACGGTCACACGATCGCCGTCCTGGAACAGACCCTCACGGTCGAGGCCGACTTGCCCCGTTTTGCCGGCGAGCGTGCGGCTGAGGTGTCGGCCCTGCTTGAGGAGCCACTTGCGGACGAGATGACCCGTGGCACAGCGCTGCGCTTCGGAGCGCTGCTGCACGACATCGCCAAGCCGCAAACACGCGGCGAGAGGGGGGGCTTTGTCACCTTCATCGGACACGATCACCAGGGGGTTGGCATCGTGGGCGAGATCTGCACCCGCCTCCGCGCCAGTCGCGCTCTGACCGCGCATCTGCAGGCGCTCACTGCCCACCACCTGCGCCTCGGCTTTCTCGTCCACGAGGCACCGCTGCCGCCCCGCCGGGTGCACGAGTACCTGCGGGCGACCGAACCGGTGGGTGTGGACGTCACGCTGCTGACCGTCGCCGATCGGCTCTCCGCCCGGGGCAGCGGACCGTTTGCGACTGAAGAGGCAGTCCAGGCGCATCTCGACCTTGCGCGGGCGATGCTCGCGGCCGCGCTGGATTGGCGTCGCGACGGCCCCCCGCGTCCGCTGCTGCGCGGGGATGACCTGGCGGCCGAGCTCGGGATCCCGGAGGGACCGGAGCTCGGCGAGCTCCTGGCGGAGCTGGAGGCGGCCCAGTACGCCGGCGAGGTGCAGGACAGAGAGCAGGCCGTGGCCCTGGCTCGCCGGCTGCGCGGGTAGGCTCAGGCAGGCGGCAAGGGCGACTGGAGGAAAAGATGGCGGATCCGGTGCGGTTGGAGCGAGAGGGTGCGGTCGCGGTCCTGATTCTTGATGACCCGCCGCTGAACCTGTTCGGGCGGGAGGCCTTCCAAGCGCTCGAGGCGCGGGTCATCGAAGTCGAGCGCTCCGACGCACGGGCGCTCGTCTGGCGGGCCGAAGGCGATCTCTTCACCGGCGGCGCCGACGTCAAGGTCTTCGACGGCACCACCCCGAAGGACGGTGGTGAGATGTTCGCCGCACTTGTCGCCGGGGTGCAAAGGCTCGAGGCGCTGCCGATCCCGACGCTGGCCTTGGTCCACGGTCTCTGCCTGACCGCCGGACTTGAGGTTTCGCTCGGCTGCGACATGATCTGGGCCAGCGAGTCGGCTCGCTTCGGCCTGGTCGAGGCGGTCGTCGGACTCACCCCGGGCGCTGGCGGCACACAGCGGATGGCCGAGCGCGCCGGGCCGGGACGGGCGCGCGAGTTCGTGATGACCGGAGGCCTTTACGATGCTGCGACCCTGGAGCGCTGGGGCGTCGTCAACCGGGTGGTTGGCGATGAAGAGCTCCTTGAGGAGGGCATGCGCTTCGCCCAGAGGCTGTCCCGGGGACCAACCAGGGCCCACGCGGCCACCAAGCGCTTGGTGCGCGCCTATCTCGAGGGTGGCGTTGAGCGGGCCGACGCCGAAACCCCGGCAGTCTCGGGCGCCCTGTTTGCGACCGAGGACCTGAGGCGCGCGGTTCGCACGTTCCTTGACGAGGGCCCCGGCAAGGCGAGTTTCGAGGGGCGCTAGGCGCGGCCCGAAGCCACCTTGTCAGGTACCCTGGCGGTCGCATGGCCAAAGAGGAGAAGATCGAGATGGAGGGCGAGATCACCGAGGCCCTCCCCAACACGATGTTCCGCGTCAAACTCGACAACGGGCACGACGTGCTTGGCCACATCTCGGGAAAGATGCGCCGCCACTACATCCGCATCCTCCCCGGGGACCGGGTCAAGATCGAGCTCTCACCCTACGACCTCGATCGCGGACGCATCACCTACCGCTACAAATAGCTTCGCGCTGAGGCCGCGTCCGGATCGGCCAGCTCGGCGACCAGCGCCGACCAGGCGAAGTCGGTGACGCCGAGGCCGGCTCCATCGCGGGGGTCGTAGTACTCGCGCAGTCCTTCGCGCAAGACCGCCCCGATCACTCCGGCGGAGAGCCGATCGGCCTGCTCTTGATAACCGAGGCGCTGCAGGCCCATCCACACCATCCAGGTGGAGTTGACCCAGGTCGGCCCCCGCCAGTAGCGACGGATCAGGCCGCCACCTCCGTCGGGACGGTAACTCGGTTCACGGGCGGCCACAGAGGGCGGCGCGACGGGGGTCATGAACTCGCTTCTCACGAGCAGATGCTGCTCGACCATCCGTCGCCCGAGCTCCTCGGGCAGGTCGGGCAGGACGAGCGGTGCCAGCGCCGCCCAGGTGAGCACGTCGGGGCGTCTGCCCTCGGGCGCGGCCTCGTCGACGAAATAGCCGCGCCGCTCATCCCAGAGACGCTCGACCAGTGCAGGGGTGGGGGAGGCCCGTCCCAACGCCTGCTGGGAGAGCGACCAGATCGTGTTGACGAGTACCTCGCAAAGGACGGGCCCGCCACGGTCGCGGATTCTGCGTGCATTGAAACCGAAACTGCGATTGCGGTTCACGAGCAGCGGAAACCCGAGCCGCCCGTTTGCCCGGCGACCCCAAACTGGGTCGAACTTGGGCGAGGCGTCAAGACCCGACTCATCCGGCTGCACGATCCACAGCAGTCCGTCGCCTTCAAGGTCACGGTTGGCCTCCAACCAGTCGCGCTGGGCGACGATTCGGGGCTCGGCGGCCGGGTCCCCGATCGCGATTCTCCATGCCCAGGGGAGCAGCGGCGGCTGGATCGTCTCGGTCTGGATCGCGCTGCGAGAGCGGACGTTGTAGTAGGGAAGCCGCGACCAGGTGACGGGCCGGTGCCAGAAGATCGTGTGGCCGATGAACCCGTCCGGCCGCTGGGCGGCGAGCAGGCTCTCCAGCTCGGCGCGCGGGCGCGCGGGCTCATAGCGACGCCAGACGATCGCCGCGAAGCAGGAATCCCAGAACCACTGCCATGGGTAACGGCGCGGGCTGGGGCGGGTGTAGCGGTAGGGGACGCCGTCGCGCTTGCCCTCAAGCCAGTTGGAGCGCAGAACCCGCTCCGCCATAGACGCTGCGCCCGCTCCGTTCAAAGCGCCGTGCGACGCATCTCACGCAGCGCCAGGGAACCGACGAGAAGGAACAGCGCACTCGCCGAGAGCAGGCCGGGCCAGGTGTCCTTCCAAGAGACGGCTCCGACGAACCCCTGTCGCGCGGCTTCGATGACCTGCGTCATCGGGTTCACCTGGGCGACGTCGTGAAGCCAGCCCTGCAGCAGCACCAGCGGTGCGTATGCGGGAGTCAGAAAGACCAGTGCCAGCATTCCGGCCTGCATCAACGGCGAGGCCGACTGGGTCTTGAAATGCAGCGCCAGCAAGGCACCCCAGCAGGAGGCGAAGGCGGCGATCAGGATGACCATCAGGTAGGCGATCAGCAGGCCGTCGAGGCCGGGGAAGCCGGCGCCGATGACCAGCCCGACAAAGAAGACGAAGGTTGCCGGGATCAGCGAGCGGGCGCCGGCGGCGATCACGGTGCTGGAGAGCAGCACCCAACGCGGAGCGGGTGAAACAAGCAGGCGGTCCAGCCAACCCTGTTCGATGTCGCGCGCCAAGTTGACGCCGGCGGCAGCGCCGGTGAAGCCGGCCCCCTGCAGCATGCTGACCGGGACGGTGAAGGCCGCATAGCTTTCGGCGTTGAATCCCGTCAGGTTGGTCAGCGAGCCGAATACGCCGTTGATCCCCAAGAAGAAGATCGTCGGCGCAAGCACGCCTGGGATCGCCGCCGCAGGAACCCGCACAATCTCATTCCTTGCGCGCGAGGCGAGCGCCGCGATCGTCGCCAGATTGGTCCGCCAGACCGAGGCCGGCGCTTCCGCAAGCCCGTTCATCCGCCCGTCCTCAGTCGGTAGCGCAGCGCTCGTGAGCTGAGAATGGCGCTGAGGACGGCGATCCCCGCGATTGCCAGGGCGGCGTCGCGGACGTCGGCGGCGCTGACGCCGGAAATGATCGGCTCGCGGATACCTTCGACGATGTAGCTCAGCGGGTTATAGAGGGCGATCGACTTGGCCGGCTCGACCATCAGCGCCTGGGGGAAGAAGGCGCTTGAGAGGAAGAGGACGACGAAGACCAGCGGGAAGAGCCCCTGCACGACGCTGGTGTTGCCGGTCCGCAGGGCGACCGCGGCGATGATTCCGCCGATCGCAAGTGAGGCGGCGGCGGCGATCACCAGGGACACCAGGGCGCCCCAAGGGCCGCCTTCGATCGGCGCCCCGAAGACGAGCCCGATCGTCAGGAACCAGAGGGTTCCCAGAACCGCCAGTGCTGCGGTTCCCGCGAGGCGTCCGAGGACGATGGTGAAGCGCGCGATCGGCGAGGCCAGAAGCCGGTCCGTGAAGCCGGTTTCGATTTCGATCGCCAGCGCGATTGCGCCGCTGTTCCCGGCCAGAATCAGCGATTGCATCACCGCCCCGGCGAGCATGAACTGAAGGAAGCTCTGCACTGGCGGGAAGCCGGGAAGTTCGACAGCGCCGCCCGCGCCGCCGGTCTGCACCGCGAGCAGCAGCGTCGGGAAAACGATGATCGGCGCCATCAGCTGCGGTCGGCGAAACGTCTGCTTGACCGAGCGCCAGCCCAGCGCCCGCACGACTCGCAGATTCATCGCCATGGCGCTCAACTCTCGATGGGCTCGGGTTGCGCCTGATCCTCGCCCTGCAGGTGATGCCCGGTGGTCGCCACGAAGACGTCGTCGAGTGTCGGCTGCACGAGTTCCAGCGAGGCGACCTCGATCCCGGCGTCGTCAAGGCTGCGGACCACACGCGGGATGTCCGCGGCGCCCCCCGCGACCTCGACGAGGACGGTTTTGCCGTCGGTCGGCGGCAGCAGACGCCCGACTCCGGCGCAGATGCGCTCGGCCTCGGGGATCGTCCCCTCCTCGAGGGTGAGCCGGATGTGGGGGTCGCCGATCGAAGCCTTTAGCGAGTCCGGACTGCCCTCCGCGACCATCAGTCCCCTGTCGATGATCCCGACGTTGTCGGCGAGTTGATCGGCCTCCTCGAGGTACTGGGTCGTCAGGAAGACGGTCGTACCGGCTTCGTTTAGCGCCCGAACCTCCTCCCAGATCGTCTTGCGGCTGACCGGGTCCAGGCCGGTGGTCGGCTCGTCGAGGAAGAGGACGCGGGGTCGATGGACGAGTGCCGCGGCGAGGTCGAGTCGTCGCTGCATGCCACCCGAGTAGCCCCCGACGCGGCGATCTGCCGCCTCGATGAGGTCGACCCGCTCGAGCAGTTCGTCGGAGCGACGGCGTCCCTCCCTGGTCGGAATTCCCTGCAGGGTCGCCTGCAGCCGGATCAGCTCGCGACCTGTCATCAGCGGGTCCAGTGCCGCCTCCTGCAGGGCGACGCCGATTGTGCGCCGCACCGAACGGGCTTCCGTGACGACATCGTGTCCCCCTACCGTTGCCCGGCCGCTGGTCGGCAGCAGTAGTGTCGTCAGCATCCTCACGGTTGTCGTCTTTCCCGCACCGTTGGGGCCCAGGAAACCGTAGATTTCCCCCTCGGCAACCTCGAGATCGACGCCCTGCACCGCGAGCACCTCCTCGAAGGCTCGTTGCAGCCCCTCGACCTCGATTGCCGCCACGGCTCAGGCCTCAACCCGGCCGCTGGAGAGCGGCGGCCGCCGCTCGACCCACTCACGGCCGTTGGCCCGCTCGAGCGCTTCGGCAGCGTCCAGCAGCAGCTCGTCGCGTCCCCACGCCGCCTGCAGTTGCAGCCCGATTGGCAACGATCCGGAGAGGCCAACAGGAACCGAGATCGCTGGGATTCCAGTCAGGTTGGCGAGGCCGGCCCCGCGCACATTGGCCTGGTCGGCCGTCAGGGTGCCCGAGGGCAGCTCAACCAGGGGGGCCGCCAGCGGCGGCGCAACCGCAGGGACCGTCGGCCAGGCGAGCACGTCGACGGTCGAGAACAGAGCTGCGAGGCGACGGCGCATCAGCGTCCGCACGCGTGCCGCCTTCACCGCCGCCGCGGCCGGAAACAGCATCCGATACTTGGCGAAGCCGCGGTTGAGCGGGCTCAGCTCAGGACTCAGCCGATTGAGCCGCTGGGGTGTGATCGCGCCCATGATCTCCGTGTTGGCGATCAGAACGGCCGAGAGGGCCGCGGCGGGAAGGTCATCGATGGCGACCTCGATCGTCTTTCCGCCGGTCTCCTCGCGCAGCGCCTCGATCGCCGACTCGCATGCGTCTCGCACGGCTGGCGCCACATCCTCAGAGACCTCGTCCCGGAGGACTCCAATCCTCAGGCCGGCGGGTGATGCGGCCGCCAGGTCCTCGCCGCAGAGCGCCGATCCGAGCAGGCGCGCGTCGGCGGCGTCGCGACAGAGCGGCCCCGAGACGATCATTGTCGTCACGGCCGCCATGTGGTGGCCCTGCATCGCCGAGCGCCCAAAGGTCGGCTTCAACCCGGTGAGGCCGCAGTAGGCGGCTGGGAACCGGATCGAGCCGATGCCGTCGGCGCCGACCGCGCCAGCCACCATTCCGGCTGCGACCGCCGCCGCCGGTCCGCTCGAGGAGCCGCCGGGGCAGCGTTCGGGGTCCCAGGGGTTGCGGGCCGGCCCGTAAACCGAGACGTTGCCGGTGCTGCCGCCACCCGCCTCGTGCATGTTGCCGACGCCGACGATGGTCGCGCCCGCGTCGCGCAGGGCGCGGTAGGGGCCCGACTCGCCGGGCGCTGTTGGGGTCAACATTTCAGCAGCGCCGAAGCGCTGGGCGCGCCAGGGCAGCGGCCACTCGTCCTTGATCACCAGCGGAACGCCAGACAGCGGTCCCCGGGGGGTGCCATCGAGCATCTCGCGCGAGTGCTCTGGGAAGGTCTCGACGATCGCGTTCAGCTGTGGATTTAGCTCCTCGATGCGGGCCAGGGAGGCCGCCAGCAGCTCGGCCACCTCCAGCTCGCCGGCGGCGATGGCCGCAGCCTGCTCGCGCAGGGAGAGATCCAGAGCGCTCAATTCTCCGGCGCCCGGGAGAGGTCAGGCCGGCTCTCAGGAGCGACCGCGCCGGTATCCATGGCGAGCAGGCTCTGGATCTCTGGCCAAAAGAGTGCGTGGGCCGCGGCCATCACCGCCAGCTCGACGTCGTCGGCCTCGATCCCCAGCGAAGCGAGGCCGGCGCCGATGAAGTCTTCTGCGCGCGCCGCCTGGTCCACCATCTCGGCAGGCAACCCTACAGAGCCGCATGGCCGGGATCATGCAGCGGGTCAGGCAGGGGGCATTCCGGCGGCGGCGAAGGCAGAATCCCTGCCGCAACCCAGCCTCACCGTCGGGGTTCCAAACTGAGATCGTGATTGCCAGAGCCGAAAAGGCCACCTTCGCCCGCCCCGCGACGGCGTTGGCGCTTGGCTGCCTGCTGGCCGGCCTGCTCGCCGCCAGCTGGCCCGGCAGCGCTGACTCAGCGCCGGTACGGGTGGTCGTCCTCGGTCAGACGGCGAGCACCCCGGCGCCGTCATGTCCGGGCAAGATCGTCAATGAAATTCCGGTCATCCCATGTCGCGTTGAGGGTCATGTAACCGGCTACCAGGTCGCCGCAAGCGGCGTTGACCAGCCCTACGAGGCGCCCTTCGACGGCAAGGTAGTTGCCTGGTCGATCACGCTCTCCAGGCCTTCCCACGAAGAAACAAAGTCAACCGCCAACGAGGTGGGCTTCTTCAACGGCCTGCTGGGCAAGCCATCGGAGGCGCGAATCGGAATCCTGAGGCCGGTCGAAGGCAGCAAGCCGCCCCAGTTCACGCTCGTCCGCCAGAGTCCGATCCAGGTTCTCAACCAGTACTTCGGCGGCAAGGTGACCTTCTCACTCGATCATCCACTGAGCGTCCTGCGCGGCCAGATCGTCGCCCTCACGGTTCCAACCTGGGCGCCGATGTTCGCGATCAACGTTTCCGGCGAAAACACCTGGCGCGGCAGTCGCAAGTCAAAACACTGCGCCAGCCGCAGTGACATCCAGGAAGGCCACCCGCAGCAGGTGGTCGGCAAGACGAAGAGCTACGGCTGCTTTTACTCGAACGCCCGCTTTCTCTACGCAGCGACCTTGGTCAAACAGCCCTAGCGGGTCGCCGCGGACCGACAGGGCCCTCAGAGCGGACCGCGCGCTGGTCCGGGGGCGCTCGCGCGCGACCGAGTTGACAGCCCTGCGCGCCTCAGAGCGGCGGCTGGCGCAGGCCGCAGTAGGGGCAGTCGCTGACATCCAGCCCGATCAGCTGGTCGCAGCGGCGACAGGCCCGCAGGTTGTCGGGGGTACGTGGAAGGGCCGACGGCGAGGGGGCAAGCGGCAGCACCATCGCCACCGGCTGCATTTCCTCGCCCGTCTCGCGGTCGACGTAGACGGCGCCGTGCTCGGCGTAGGCGAGTGCCTCACGACCCGACGCCGGCGCTCGCATCCGGTAGAGCTGCTTCGCGTTCACGGCCGGGACAATACAAGCGCCGCGGCGCGCACGGCGCCGGCGTCGACATAATCCCCCCGCCGCGTTCGATCGGGCAGGGCAAGCGGCGCCATCCATGAAAATCCTCATCTTTCACGGCTACATGCTGCGCGGCACGGGCAGCAACATCTACAACGCCAATCTCGCCCCGGCGTTGGCCCGGCTTGGCCATCAGGTTCACCTCCTTTGCCAGGACCGCGAGGTGCCGCTGCCTGGAGTCGAGATCCACAACCCCGATATTCACGGCCTGCTTCCGGTCTACGTGAAGGACCCCTATCCAGGCTTCGAGGTCAAGACCTTCCCCGAGCTGAGCGACGCCGAGCTCGGGCGCTACCTCGAGGCCAACGTCGCTGCGGTCCGCGCGGTGGCGGCGCGGGCCGGGGGCATCGACCTTGCGCTCGCCAACCACCTGATCATGGGCCCGGTGGTCTTGGCGCGCGCCGGCCTTGCACCGTTCGCTGCCAAGGTGCACGGCTCGGCGCTGGAGTACACCGTCAAGCGGGATCCGCGCTTCGTCCCCTACGCCGAGGAGGGAATCCGAGCCGCCACCGCGGTCCTGGTCGGCTCACGCCATACCGCGGAGTCGCTGTGGGTGGCGCTGCCGGGCCTCGCGGGCCTCCGGGAGAAGACTCGCCTGGGGCCGCCGGGCGTCGATACCAACGCCTTTCGGCCGGAGCGCGGGCGGCGGCCGCCCCTGGTCGTATTTGTCGGCAAGCTGATCGTCTCCAAGGGGGTCGACCTGTTGCTCGCGGCTTGGCCGCTGGTTCGGGCCCGACATCCCGAGGCACGGCTTCAGATTGCGGGCTTCGGCGAGTACGAGGGCGGCGTCCGGCGCTTGCTGGCCGCCCTCGATCGCGGCGACCTCGAAGCCGCCCGCGAGGTGGCACGTCTCGGTCGCGGCCTCGAGGGCGGTCAACAGGCGCCGCTTCAGATCCTCTCCACGTTTCTCGCCGACCCGCCGCCGGGCTACGCGGCCGCGGCGCGGGGTCTCGCGGCCTCGGTAGAGCTGATTGGCCGCCTTGAGCATCAGCAGGTCGCCCGGCTGCTGCCCCGCGCTGAGACACTGGTCATGCCGAGCACCTTCCCGGAGGCCTTTGGCATGGTCGCCGCCGAGGCAGCGGCCTGCGGGACGCTGCCCATTGCTGCGGACCACTCGGGAATGCGTGAGGTCTCCCGCCAGTTGGCCGCGGCGCTGCCGAGGGCCAGCGCCGGGCTCTGTTCCTTCACGGTGTCGGAGGCGGCGATCGAGCAGATCGCTGCCCGGCTCAGCGGCTGGCTGGATCTCCCAGAGCAGGCCCGAGAAGAGACCCGTGAGGCGCTCATCGCGACCGCCTCCAGGCTCTGGAGCTGGGAGGGGGTCGCCCGCGGGGTGATTGCCGCGGCACGGGGCGAGCTTGACCGTCTGCCGCTTGCATAGAATGCGCGCCCCGGGACTCCGAGCCCGGCTTTGCGAATGAATGGACGCCTGCCGATAGCGAAGATGCTCGCCGCCACCGTGGGGCTGGCCGCGGCGATCTCGGCGGTGATGCTCTCGATCAACTGGAACGGCCAGGAGGCCTCGACGGCCGCTCCCAAGATCGACGATCTGCTCAACGTGATGATCGTCCTCTCCTCCTTGGTCTTCTCCCTGGTGGTGGTGATGCTGTTCTACGCGCTGTGGAAATTCAAAGCGAAGCCCGGCGACGAATCTGACGGCGAGCCGATCCACGGCAACACGCGCCTCGAGGTGGCTTGGACGGTGATCCCGACGATCATCGTCCTGTTCGGCGCCGGCTACAGCTGGGCGGTTCTCAACGAGATCGAAGCCAAGGCGGCGGACTCGCTTCGGGTTGACGTCTTCGCCCAGCAGTACGCCTGGAGCTTTGGCTATCCGGGTTTCAACAACGTCTACTCGCAGGGGGTGCTGCACGTGCCCCTCGACCGCCAGGTCGAATTTAAAATGCACGCGCTTGACGTGATCCACTCCTTCTGGGTACCCCAGTGGCGGATCAAGAAAGACGCGGTTCCCGGGATCACGACGACGGCCGTGGTCACGCCCGACAAGCTCGGCCACTACGAACTTATCTGCACCGAGCTCTGCGGCTTTGGCCACGCGACGATGCGGGCCAAAGTCATCGTCGAACGGCCGGTTGATTTCCGCAAATGGGTTGAAGGGCTGACCCAGAAAGTGCCACCAGCTGAGCTCGAATCGATCACCGAGGACGCCAGCGAACCAAGCAAAGAACCGCTCGGCGCGGGCGGGGCATAATGGAGGCTCCCTGATGGTGGAAGCGATCAAGCGACCGGGCTGGATCCGCGGCGCGCTCGGCGCCCTGCTGGCCGCGGCCTTCGGCGTGGCGCTCGTCGTCGTGCTGCGCAAGTCCTACGGCCTCTCGGCCTTCCAGAGCAAGCAGACGGGCTACCCGCAGGTCGTGGTTCCGCTGATCACCGCGCCGCTCGGCTTCCTGGCCGGCTTCGGCTGCTTCGATTACTGGCTGCGCTGGGCCGCCGGCATGCCGACGATTCCTGAGGACCACTCCCAGCACGGGGCGCGCAGCTGGAAGGATTACTTCCGTTTCAACACCGATCACAAGGTGATCGGCATCCAGTACATCGTCACCACCTTCTTCTTCTTCTTTGTCGGCGGCCTCATGGCGATGCTGATCCGCGCCGAGCTCGCTCAGCCGGGCACCCAGATCGTCGATGCTGGCACCTACAACAGTCTCTTCTCGACTCACGCGGTGCTGATGATCTTCGTCTTTGTGATCCCCGTCTTCGCCGGGATCGCGAACTACGTCCTGCCGCTGATGATCGGCGCGCCCGACATGGCGTTCCCACGCCTCAACGCCCTCAGCTTCTGGATGCTGCCGCTGGCGGGCTTGCTCTTCATCGGCAGCTTCCTCGCCCCGGGCGGCGCCTTTGACGCCGGTTGGACCGGCTATGCGCCGCTCTCCACCGGGGCGCCCCTGGGCCAGTCATTCTTCAACCTCGGCGTGCAGTTCGCCGGGGCTTCATCAATCGCCACGGCGCTCAATTTCCTGGTCACGATCATCACCATGCGCGCGCCGGGGATGACCTTCTGGCGCATGCCCCTTCTCGTCTGGGCCAACCTCTCTACCTCGCTGCTGGTCGTCGCCGCGACCCCGTTCATCGCGGGCGCCCAGTTCATGGTCCTCTTCGACCGCGCCCTTGGCACCAACTTCTTCCAGTTCTCCGGCGGCGGCGACGTGATCAGCTACCAGCACATCTTCTGGTTCTACTCGCACCCGGCCGTCTACATCATGATGCTGCCCGGGTTCGGGATCATCTCGGAGGTCATCTCGACCCATGCCCGCAAACCGATCTTCGGCTATCGGCTGATGGCCCTGGCGCTGCTCGGGATTGTCGTTCTCAGCTACTCGGTCTGGGCCCACCACATGTTCGTCGCCGGCATGTTCAGCTGGCTGCGGGTGCCGATGATGATCACCACGCTGCTGATCGCGGTGCCGACCGGGATCAAGATCTTCTCCTGGTTGGGGACCCTCTATTTCGGCAAGATCCACACCAGATCGACGGCGATGCTGTTTGCGCTCGCCTTCATCGTCACCTTCACGGTCGGCGGCATCAGCGGGGTGATGCTGGGCATGGTGCCGATCGACATCCACGTCTCGGACACCTATTTCATCGTCGCCCACATCCACTTCGTCCTCTTCGGCGGCTCGGTCTTCACAATCTTCGCCGGCATCTACCACTGGTTCCCGAAGATCACCGGGCGAATGTATGACGAGAAGCTTGGTCGCGTCCACTTCTGGGGGACGCTGATCGGCACCTGGGGGACCTTCCTGCCGATGCACTGGATCGGGATGGACGGGATGCCGCGTCGGGTCGCCGACTACGCGACCCAGTTCGGCAACTGGAACCTGTTGATCAGCTGCTGCGCCTTCTTCCTCGGCGCCGTGCAGCTCGTCTTCCTCTACAACATGATCGTCAGCTGGCGCTTCGGCCCACGTGCCGAAGCCAATCCCTGGCGCGCAAACTCGATCGAGTGGCAGGTCTCCTCACCGCCGCCGATCTTCAACTTCGACGAGATCCCGCGGGTCGTCGGTGGACCCTACGAGTACGGGGTGCCGGGAGCGCGCCACGCGATCATGCCCGGTGAAGGCGCCCAGGTCAAAGAGCCCGAGCCCGCGGTGGCGAGCACGTGACCCAGGACTCCGGGGGCCGGCCCCTGATGGCATTCCTCAACGAGGTCGCCGGGGGGCGCAAGCTGCTGCAGGGGATCCGCGAGCGGGCGGACGAGGCCTCGCTGGTCGCCGTCGTGGCCCCGCAGAACCAGCCGGCGGTCGGGCAGCTGATCGACAGCGGCGAGTTGCGCGACGCGGCACGCGCCCGCGTTGAGGTGACGATGGCGGTCCTTGCCGAGTACGGCATCGACTCGGTCGGCGAGGTGATGGATCGCGATCCCGCGCTGGCGATGGACGACGCGGTTCGCGCCCACGATCCGAGCGAGGTCCTGCTCTCCTGCCTCTATGAGACCCGCTTTGGCCTGACCCGCAAGGACCTCGTGGTCTGGGCGGAAGAGCGGTTCGAACCCGATGTCAGGATCACCCATATCCCAGTGCGCGTCGCCGAGGACTCGGTCAGTCTCGAGGTCACGCACACTCTGGTCGTCGCCACCCAGACGGTGGCGGCGCCCGACCTCGTCAACCGGCTCAAGGAGCGCGCGGCGGGCCACCCACACCGTTTCACGATCATCTGCCCGCGCAGCGAGAAGGTTCCCGAGGCCGAGATAGTCGCCGATCTCGCCTCGACTTTGGCGGAGCTCTACCGCGCCGATTGTGACGCCACGGGCCAGCCGATGAGCCCCGACCCCTTCCACGCCGTGCGAAACGCGATCGCGCACTACCGGATCGACGAGATCCTGATCTCGACCTTTGCCGGGGAGGAGTCGCAATGGCTCAACGAGGACCTCGTCGGCCGCACGCGCGAGCTGACCGACAAGCCGGTTGAGCACCTCGAGGTGGGCCGGCCGCCGGCCGCCGTCGCGGCCGCAGTGGCCGAGAGTGGCGCCGCCGAGGGTCAGGAAGCGGGGGACTGATGGAGAGCGCGACCGTCACCCTGGGACACGGGCCTCACGAGGAGCATCACGGACCGCCGGAGGCCAACCAGAGCTCGCGGATCGATCGACAGACGCTCGGCATCCTGCTGTTCATCGTCTCCGAGGTGATGTTGTTCGGGGCGTTCTTCGCCTCCTACTTCTTCCTGCGGGTCGTCGTTCACCCCTCGACCTGGCCGCCGGAACCGTACAAGCTGCCGGTCGCTGTTGCGGGCATCAACACGGCGATCCTGGTCTCCTCGAGCTTCACGGTCCACTACGCGCTGGAGTCGATCCGCCGGGGCAACCGCAACGGCCTCAAACTCGGCCTGGTGTTGACCTGGCTGTTGGGCGCCACCTTCCTCTTCATCCAGCTGAACGAGTACGCGCATATCGGCTTCAGCGCGCGCGATCTCTCCTTTGGGTCGATCTTTTACTGCCTCACCGGCCTGCACGGCGCGCATGTCTTCATCGGGCTGATGCTCCTCAGCTTCGCCACGATCCGCGCCTTCCGGGGCCATTTCGGACCCGAGGAGAAGAACCACCTGGGCGTCGAGGTGCCGGGCATCTACTGGCATTTCGTCGACGTCATGTGGATCATCGTCTACACGACCGTCTACATCCTCTGAGATCTAGGCGACTCACGCTTGACCTCGGGGCGTGAGGGGTGAAACCTAGGGGTATGCACAATCCGCTGAGGTCAGAGGCGGACGCCTTTCGCTGGGTCATGGTGATTGGAGTTGCCGCGCTCTCGGTGATCGCTTTGACATTGCTGACCAGGCCCTCGATCGGCGCCGCCTGGGGAGCGCTCTTGATCGGCTTCGGGATCGGCGTCGCCTATCGCAGCTCGCGTGGCTCGCTGCCGCGCAGCGTCCGGGTGAGCCACGGGGCGGACGGGCGCTACCGGCTGCTCGTGATCGCCAACGAGACCGTCGGAGGCCAGGCCCTGCGGGAGGAGATCCTCAACCGCTGCCGGGGGCGCAGCAGCGAGATCCTCGTCGTCACCCCGGCCCTGACGGCTTCCCGCGCCGCCCATTGGGCCTCAGACGTCGATGAGGCGATTGAGCTTGCCAGACAGCGCATGGAGCTGTCCCTGATCGAGATCGATCGCCTCGGACTGAAGGCCAGAGGTGAGATCGGCGACTCCGACCCCAATGTCGCGATCGAGGATGCGCTGCGGGTCTTCCCGGCCGATGAGATCGTCGTCTCGACCCACCCCGCCGACCGCTCGCGCTGGCTCGAGGCGGACGTCGTCGCGCGGGCCCGCAAGGAGGTTGAGTTACCCATTACGCACGTCATCGTTGACCTCGAGGCCGAGGGCGCCGCGCACGATTGAGGCAGCCAGCCGAGTCCCCAGACTGGGATCGAGTTCCCAGTCTGGCGCCAACCTCAGCCCTGCGCCGAGAGGGCGGGGGCGGTGCGTTCGGGCTGATCCGCGCGCGCGCGCCGCGCCCCGGCGGCCGCTCCACGCGGCTCCAGGCGACCGGCGCTGGCCACGGTCCAGAGCATCGCCAGCCAGGTCGCTGTCGCCAGCGCGACGTGGATCCAGACCAGCTCGCCCGGCAGCTTCAGAGCCCACTGGACGCCCCCCACGACGCCCTGCAGGGCGAGGAGCCCCAGAACCACCCCGAGCGGTTTAAGCGCCCTCCTATCGCCTCCCGTTCGGCGCAGCAGGAACCACACGCCGATCGCCGCCAGCCCGAAGACAGTCGCGATCGCGGCGTGGCGCTGAACCGCCCATTCCAGCGTCCCGGCACCCTCGAACGTGAAACGGTGCACGAGCTGACCCTGATGGGCGCCGGCGTGGGGCCCGGAGGCGGTAGTGACCGTGCCGGCGAGGATCGTCAGCTGTCCCAGGGGGATCAGCCCCCGAACCGACCAGACGCCGAGGCGGTCGGAGGAGCGCCGTCGCTCCCATGGTTCATATCGGGAACACCAGGCGAGCGCGAAGGAGGCGTCGAGCAGCACCATCGAGAGGATGAAATGACTCATCACGAGTCCCGGGGCGAGGTGGTACTCGACGACCAGCGCTCCGAGGATTGCCTGCGCCATCACCCCCAGCGGCAGCAGGACTCCGAAGAAGGCCAGGTGCCAGCGGTAGGGCCGACGGAAGAAGGCGAGCACCGCGGCCGCGATCACCGCGAGTCCGACGAAGCCGGTCAGCACCCTGTTGCCGAACTCGATCACGGCGTGGGTGTTGAGCGGCGGCACCGTCCGCCCGTAGCACTTGGGCCAGTCCGGACAGCCGAGCCCAGATCCGGTCAGCCGCACGCCGGCTCCGGTCAGGACGATCACCGAGAGGCCGATAAGCGCGACCAGCGCGACCTTGGCGTAGGTCTGTGGGCTGATCTGAATCCGCTCACGCATCGCTCTGGATGATGCCAGCGGCCCGCGCGGGCCGCTGGTTGACTCAGCCGCCCTTGGTCTTGGCGCTGCCCTTCGCAGAGCCGGTCTTTTCGATCAGAAATTCGACCAGCTGTTCGATTTCCTTGGGGCTCAGCGTTTCCGCAAAGTTCTGGGGCATCACATTCGCCGGGTAGCCCTTGGCGATCTTGGCATTCGGGTCTTCGATCGATTCACGGATCATCGCCGCGCTCTGGCCGGGCAGCACTTCGTTGAAGTTGGGTCCGGTGGTGCCACCGGCGCCTTCGACCCCGGCCAGGGTATGGCAGCCGCCGCAGCCGTTGTTCGCAAAGACCTGGGCGCCGGGCCCGCCCGGGACCCTGGGCGGCGCCGCGCCCGGCACCCCCGCGTACATGCCCACGTAGGCGGCGACGTCATCCAGGTCCTGCCCTTCGACGACGTGCGGGGGCATCGAGACGGCCGGGTTGCCGTTGTTGGGACGGGGCGAGTCGACCTGGGATTCGACGACCCCTTCGATCGTTTCACCGTCCTCACCCGCCGCACGGGCCGCCGCGAAGGCATCGTCGAGGTTGGGCCCGACCTGTCCCTTGCTGCCAGCCTCGGCGAGTTCGTGGCAAACGCCGCACTTGTGGACGAACAGGGTGCGTCCGCGGGCGACGTCCGCGGTGCTCGTTCCACAGCCCGAGGCCGGCAGGGCGATCGCCGCCAGGGCGGCGAGCGCGAGCAGCGGGCGGATTGGAGTGGGAAGCTTCTTCATGTGCGGCGCGGGGCGCGCCGGAGTCTATATGCGGGGCAACTCAAAAAGCTGATCGGGGGGGAGCCGGTAGGGGTAGGCTTGCAGCGATTCTCACGATCTCCAGAAGTCGACCAGAGAGGGGGAACGGGAATGCTGGTAAGCGACGGGATGTCGGAGGTTGTCCTCTCCATGGGGCCCAACCACACGCTGCGCAAGGCCGCCGAGCGGATGGCAAAAAAGAGGGTAGGAGCGGCTCTGGTGCTCACCGACGAGGACCCGGTCCCCTGCATCATCACCGAGCGCGACATTCTGCTCTCGCTCGGAGCCGGCGAGGACCCCGATGCCGAGCTGGTCAGCGATCACATGAGCGAGCCGGTGATCGCCGCGGCTCCCGACTGGAGCCTCGAGCGGGCGGCGGCAGAGATGTCGCGGCGCAACATCCGCCACCTGGTCGTCTATCAGGGCTCAGAGCTGATCGGGGTGCTCTCGATGCGCGACATCGTCCGCGTCTGGACCAGCGAGGGTGCCACCTCGGGCATGTCCCCCGAGTGAGCGCCGCCCGTACGTCGAAGGCGGCCGATGCCGGGAACGCCGCCCGCCGGTGAGGTATCAGCGCCTGGGGGGGGAGATGGTTTCGACCGGGAGTACCGCTCCGCGAACCCTCTGCTTGCGGCGTAGCCCGAAGAATTCCCGCACCGACCCCTGGATCAGAGCGCGGAGGACGAAAATCGCGACCACCACGCCGATGATCGAGAAGACCCAAGACGGCACGATGAAACCGTTCGCGTAGATCCCGCAGATGGCCAGCGCCAGAGCGAAGGCCAAGAACGCGGGCAGCCAGGAGGAGCGCGGCGTGTAGATGAGCTCGCCGGGCTCGGGGATCTCGCGGTGTTCGGTCATGAGGCGATGTAAATGAAGGCGACCACGAAACAGAGCGCGAATATCGCCGCGGCGATTCCAGCCGCCAGCAGGCCGGCCGCCATGTCGCGTCGTGCAGTCTCACGATCCACGGGCGGATTTCTAGCAGACGGCCAGGCAGGAGACTCGCCTCAGAAGAGGCGGTCGATCGGCATCGAGACAAAGAGCAGGGCCAGGTAGGCGAGCGAGAACAGGTAGGTGCGCAGGGCCCAGGTTCGGTTGGCGGTACGCAGCAGCCTGACGGCGCAATAGATGAAGCCGGCGCCGAGTGTCATTGAGGCGAACAGGTACTCGAAGTTAAAGCCGCCCGCGCAGAACGGCAGTTGCGTCACTGCATAGAGCAGGATCGTGTAGAGCAGGATCTGGCGCCGCGTCTCCCCCTCGCCGCGGACCACCGGCAACATCGGTACGCCGACCTTCGCGTACTCGTCCTTCATCAGCAGCGAGAGGGCCCAGAAGTGAGGCGGCGTCCAGAAGAAGATGATCGCGAACAGATAGAAGGCCGTGCCACTGAGGCCGCCGGTCACCGCCGCCCAGGCGACCAGCGGTGGCACCGCACCGGCGGCGCCGCCAATGACGATGTTCTGCGGGGTGCGACGCTTGAGCCACAGCGTGTAGACGAAGACGTAGCCGAGGAAGCCGCTCAGCGAGAGCGCCGCCGCCAGCGGGTTGACGGTCAGCGCCAAGAGCAGAAATGAGCTGCCAGCCAGCAGTGCGCCGAAGCTGAGCGCCGCAGCTGGGGAGATCCGGCCGGCGGCGACCGGGCGATCGGCGGTGCGTGCCATCAGGCGGTCGATGTCCCGGTCGACGGCGTGATTGACGGCTCCCGCGCCGCCCGCCGAGAGGGCGCCGCCGAGGCAGGTGAGGAAGACGAGTCCGATCGATGGATCGCCAGCCACATACATCGTCGTCACGGTCGTCAGGAGCAGCAGCGACTGGACCTTGGGCTTGGTCAGCGTCAGGTAGTCGCGCAGCGCCGAGGGTAGGACGGCACGACCTTCGATCGCGGCGGTCTGAGCCCCGCTCATGGGCGCCTAGCCTATCGGCTGGGGCACGCGTGGGGAATCCGCTTCGGTGCGCTCCGTGCTGTGAGCGATTGCCTCGCGGATGTCGCGCATCGGGTGGGCGCTGCGCACGTCGGGCAGGACGTCAAAGTTATGCGGCTCCGGGGGCGAGAGGACGAACCACTCGAGCGAATCGCCGCCCCAGGGATCGTGCCCCGCCTCGGGACCGTTGACGCGGCTGAGGATCGCGTTGACGAGCGTCAGGATGATGCCTCCCGTGAGCACCACGACGCCGATTGAAGCGATCAGGTTTTCGGCGCTTACACCGGTCCCCGCGAAGAACTTGTAGGCGTCGACCACCTGCCCCTGCTCGCCGCCCGCGAGGAACAGGGGCACGAAGCTGAGCAGCATGCCCACGATCATCGTCCAGAACGAGATCCGGGCCATCATTTCGCCCATCGTCCTCCCGGTCATCTTCGGGAACCAGTAGTGCAGCGCTGCGAAACCGCCGAAGACAGCGCCACCGACGAGAGCAAAGTGGGTCGCCGCGGTTGCCGCGACCGTGTTGTGGACCCACCAGGCGGCCGCGACAAGCGACTGGCAGATCTCGGCGGCGAGCCCAATCGAGATCATCGACACCGCTCCCGCGGCGAACAGCAGCGGCGCCCGCATGCGGATCGTCCCACCGACCAGCGTTGCGAGCAGGTTGAAGAGAATCAGGCCGAAGGGGACGATCAACGCCAGCGACATCAGCATCGCGAAATACATCCAGCCGATCCCAATCGGCGCCGTCAGCATGTTCTGCATCCAGGCCAGGGTTCCGATCACCGCGACGGCTGCCAGCGAGCCGATCACGGCGCCGCGGTTGAAGAGCGGTTTGCGGGAGAAGGTTGGGACGATCTCGGCGACTGCGGCAAGGCCCGTGACCAGGATCAACATGTAGGTGCCGGTGAAGAAGATCCAGCTGAGGTGCTGCCATAGGAGCGGTGCGCCGCCGGAGCCGTTGGCGAAGAAGATGCCGTCGAAGTGGCGGTCGATCATCAGCATCGTGATCGCCGCCAACATCACCGGCCCGATCACGATCATCAACCAGGAGCAGATTGCGCCGGCCCAGGCGAAGACCGGCAGCCGCCGCCATGCCATGCCGGGGGCGCGAAGGTTTCGCATGGTGGCCGTCAGGTCGATCGCCAACATGAGGAAGCCGAGCGTCGCCAGGCCGGCGGCCGTGATCCAGGCATCGACGCCGTTGTTCGGCAGGAACGCGAGCTCGGAGAGGGGGGCCAGGGGGTTGACGCCCGCCTCCGACGGCGTGTAGAGGAAGCCCGCATAGAGGACCACCCCGGCGGCGATCACCAACCAGGCGCCGATCTGGCCGAGCCGCGGCAGCGCCGTGCCGCGGGCGCCGATCTGCAGTGGCACCAGGTAGTAGAAGAGGCCGAAGCAGAGCGGGATCGCGAAGAGGAAGATCGCGGTCGCTCCGTAAAGCGAGAGCATCCGGTTGAAGCCGACCGGCGAGAGGAAGGTGTTTTCGGGGATCGCCAGCTGCAGTCGCATCAGCACCAGCTCGACAAGGGCGATGAAGAGGAAGCCGAGGGCGCCGCAGATCAGGATCCGCCCGACATCCTTGTGGTTGGCGCTGGTCGCCAACTCGACCCAGCGGGCGCGGCCCCTTGGGTAGCCGTCGACGACCAGCTCGGGACGGGCGCTCATGGCCTTTCCCCTCTCTTGATCAAACCGACGACCCGGTCCTGGGCGGCCTGGATCTCGGCTCGCTGCCGCTTGATGAAGCTTTCGTATTCCGCGGGCGAGACGACGTCGACCTCGGTTCGCATCGCCGCGTAGGCCTGCCCCGAGAGGGTCGATGCCTGACCTCGGTAGACCCCTTCTTCATCGGCGCGGAAGACAACCAGCGTGCGCTTGCCAGGGACGGCGTCGCGCTTGCCGGCCAGATCCGGGACGTCCCAGGTATGGACGACATCGGTCGAGGCGAGGCTCAGTTCGACGGTGGTGTCGACCGGGACCACCAGTTTGTAGTAGGAGAAGGTTTCGTTCGGGTAGTCGTAGCGCCAGAGCCACTGCCGGCCGGTTGCTTCGATTTTCAGCGGTTCGTCGTGTGCGACCTGGAGGCCGGCGGCGCCAGTCGCCGGAATTTCGCGCGCCTTTTCGGTGTAGAGGACTCCGAGTACAAAGAGGGCTGCCGCGAAGAGCGTCAGAAGAGCACCGACACGGAACTGCAGGCGGCGACCGCCACTCAGTTGCCGCGGCTCGGCGCCGCGCTCGCTGCGGTAGCGCCGCAGCGCGTAAAAGAGCGCGACGTTGACCGCCACGATGAGGATTACTGCGGCGACGAAGCCGATCCAGTCAAGCGTGTTGATCTGGTCTGTGCCAGGTGAATGGGGCGCCAAAGCGCGGCAATCCTATACTCGCGCGCTGATGCGGAGTCCCCTTCGTTCCTCTCCGGCACTACGGGTCGCGCTGCGGGCCGGAGCGGCCGGCGCCCTGGCGTCCGCCGTCGTCGTTCCGCTGCTGCGGCGTCGAGCCCGGATCCCTGCTCCGGCGACAGTCGCCGCCTGCGCCGCCGGGCCCCTGGCGCTAGCCGTCCTGTGGCCCCGATCACCCCGCCGCGACGTCGCCCTCTTCACGCTGCAGATGTGGGCCTTCACGATGGTCCACGAGCTGCCCTACGACGATCCCGACCGTCTGCGGGCTCGGTTGCGCACCCGCTATCCGATTTCGATTGACAGAGCGCTGGGCCTCGGCCATCTCCCAAATGCGCGCCTCCAGCGCGCCCTTGCCGGGGTGCGCGGCGTCGGGGCTCTGAACAGATTTCTGACCTGGGTCCACTGGCTCTGGTTTCTGGAGCCCTACTGTGCCCTGCTCTACATCCTGATCCGCCACCCCGCGCGCTTCCCGCGCGCCGCGCGGCGACTGGCGGCCGTCTTTGACGCCGGTTGCGTCGTCTATTTCGCGGCGCCGACCGCGCCGCCCTGGTGGTCCTCTCAGGAGGGGCTCACCGGAGAGCCCGTCCGCCGGATCATGGAAGAGGTCGGCAGGGATTTCTGGGGAGGGGCCTGGGAGCGGATGTATGGAGCCCTGGGCGGGAATCCCTGGGCGGCGATGCCCTCGCTGCACTTCGCGACGTCGCTGGTCGTCGCCGACTCGCTCGCCGAAGCCGGGCGTGCACCGGGGGTCGCCGGGTGGGGCTACGCGCTGACGCTCGGTTTCGCGCTCGTCTACCTGGGTGAGCACTACGTCACCGACCTCGCGGCTGGCGCCGCACTGGTCGGCGCCGTGCGGGGAGCCGAGCCGCTTGCTGAACCCGCAGTCCACGCCATTAATCGCCACCTGCAGAGACTGGAGAGGATCGCGAACGGGTAGCTTTCCTGCGGTGCCTGAGGAGAGCTCGGTCAAGCCCGAAGAGGCGGCCGTCGGGGCTGAAGACACCGCTGAGCTGAATCGCGCCCAGCTGCCGCTCTTCACACCGCGCCGCGTGATCCAGACGGCGATCGTTGTCTTGGTCGTACTGGTCGGTATCTACTTCCTCTTTCCGAAGCTCGTTGGCCTGGGCGACGCGCTGGGCAAGCTCGATGAAGCAGATCCACTCTGGATCGGCGTTGCAATCGGCTTTTGCATCGCCTCCTTTGCGACCTACATCGCGCTGTTCAAAGCGGTCGTCGGGGGTGACGCGCTGCGGCTCACCTGGGCGGAGACCTACGAGATCAACATGGCGGGGGTCGCCGCTTCGCTGCTCTTCTCGGCGGCGGGCGCGGGGGGCATCATCCTCACCTACTGGGCGTTGCGCAAGGCGGGCATGCAGCGACGCGACGTGGCGCGGCGCATGGTCGCCTTCGTAACCCTCCATTACGCCTTTTACCCAATCGCCCTGATCCTCTTTGGAATCCTGCTGCGGACGGGCGTGATGAACGGCAAGGCATCTGTCGAGCTGACGATTGTGCCGGCGGCGGTCGCCGGGGTGATGCTCGTTCTCGGCGTCCTGGCGGCGCTGATTCCGGCCGACCTGGGGGAGCGCCTGGCCCCATATGCGCAGGGTGAGAAATCCAGGGCGCTTGTCGACCGTATCGCCAGGATCCCGGCGACCCTCGGGGAGGGCTTCCGCTTCGCGATCGGGCTCTTCGCGCACCCATCCCGGGGCGGGCTAGCCGTGCTCGGCGCGGCCGGCTTTTGGGCAACGAGCATCGGCGTCCTCTGGGCCTCGTTTCACGCCTTCGGTGTGCACGTGCCGCTGGCGGTTGTCGTCCAGGGGTTCTTCCTTGGAATGGTTGCCAACCTTATCCCCTTGGCGCCGGCCGGGGTCGGCGCGGTGGACGCCGGGTTGATCGGCGCCTTCGTCCTCTTCGGCCTGCCGGAGGACACCGTGTTCCCGGCGATCCTGGTCTACCGCTTGATCGCCTTCTGGATGCCGATTCCGCCTGGAATCGTGGCCTTTTTCCAGCTTCGTCATACGGTCCAGCGCTGGGAAGAGGAGGGCCTGCCAGCCGACCGCCGCACGGTCGGAAGGCCGTTGACGGAGCCGTTACTATAAAAAGTAAAGCATTAGACTGAGGCGGCGGAAAGATGGCGGACGAGAAGAAGGTTGAGAACGTGATCATCATCGGCGGCGGGCCCGCCGGCTACACCGCCGCGCTCTACACCGCACGCGCCAATCTGGAGCCGCTCGTCTTCGAGGGCTTCCACTGGGGAGGGCAGCTGCAAAACACGACCGATGTCGAGAACTACCCCGGCTACCCCGAGGGGATTATGGGACCGGAGATGATGAATCAGTTTCGCGCCCAGGCCGAGCGCTTTGGAACCCGGTTCGTTGCCGAGGACGTCGACCGCGTCGAGCTTTCTGACGGCGGAGTCCAGCGGGTGCACCTTGGCGAGGAGGAGCACCTGGCCAAGACGGTGATCCTGGCGATGGGCGCCGAGCCACGTCGCCTCGGAGTTCCTGGTGAGCTGGAGCTTGGCGGCTGCGGCGTCTCGACCTGTGGGGTCTGCGACGGCGCCTTCTTCAAAGACCGAAAGGTGATCGTGATCGGCGGTGGGGACTCCGCAATGGAGGACGCGATTTTCGTTTCCAAGTACGCCAGCGACCTGACGATTGTCAATCGCCGCGACGAGTTCCGGGCCTCGAAGATCATGCGCGCGCGCGCCGAGGAGCGGCCCAACATCAAGTTCAAGACGCCGTTTGTTGCCGAGCAGTTCGTGGCCGACGCCGGCAAGCTCGACCACGTGCGTTTGCGCAATGTGGAGACCGGTGAGACCGAGGATTTCAGGACCGAGGGTGCCTTCATCGCGATCGGTCATATCCCCAAATCGGAGATCGTCGCGGCTCAGGTCGAGACCGACGAGGAGGGCTACATCCTCACGCAAGCCGACTCGACAAAGACAAACCTCGCTGGCGTGTTCGCCGTCGGCGACGTTGTCGACCACACCTATCGGCAGGCGGTCACCGCCGCTGGAACCGGCTGCATGGGCGCCCTCGATGCGGAGTGGTACCTGCGCGATACCCCGCCCTCACCGGAGGCGCACTGGCTGCCGGGTGGCGAGCCAGTTGAGATCGCGCCGACACCGCGCAGCTAGACCCGGCCGGGAGTCAGCCCGCGATTCAGCGGCGAGCGCGAACGTTGCGCCGCTCGCCAGCATGGCGAGCCTCGGCGAGGTCAGCTCACCGCTAGACGAGGAGCTTTTTGACGACGAATTTGCGAGCTCCTTTTGGTGTCCGCACCTCGACCGGCTCGCCCAGCTTGGCGTCGCGCAGCGCGACGCCGATCGGCGACTCGGCCGAGAGCCTGCCCTCGGCCAGGTTGGCCTCGGTCGAGCCGACGAGGGTCCAGGTGTTGACCTTGCCGCTGGTCTCGTCGAACACCTCGGCCGTACGGCCGAAGGTGAAATGGTCACCGTCCGCGTCGACCTCGACGACAACCGCTTTTTGCAGCCTCTCGCGCAGACGCTTGATCCTCGTCTCGAGATGGGCCTGATCCTCTTTGGCGGTGTGGTACTCGGCATTCTCCTTCAGGTCGCCTTCCTCGCGGGCGACCTTGATGCGCGCGGCGAGCGCCTTTCTGCGCGGTCCTTCAAGATCCTCAAGCTCGGCGTGCAGCGCCCTCAGCCCCTCCGCGGTGATCGACTCGCCTGCCTCTTTGCCGGCCATCTGCACCAAGTCTATGCTCGGCGGCTCGGCCCCGAGCCAGCCGCGGCAAGCAATCGGGGAGCCGGCCTGTAGGCCTCGCCGTGCTCGGCCCGCAGCGCTTCGAGCAGCTCGACAGCCGGTCCGGCGCCAATCAAATCGGTGAATCCGAGCGGCCCGAGCGGCCAGTTGAAGCCGAGCTTCATCGCCGTTTCCATGTCCTCGGATGAGCCGACCCGCTCCTGCAGCGCGAAGGCCGTCTCGTTGGCGATCTGGGCGATGATTCGGGGGACTATCAGCGGCGCCGAGGGGTCGATCCTTGCCAGCTGGCCCCCGTCGAGGGTCGGCGCCACGATCTCGAGGTCGGGATCCTCCTCGCGGTGGGGACCCTCGCCGTAGGAGTAAAAACCGCGCCCGCTCTTGCGGCCGAGGAGGCCCTCATCGACCATCCGCGCCTGGACCTCACTTGGCCGCCAGCGCTGGGGCTCACCGCCCTGTGCGTAGAAAGAGCGCGCGACGCTCAGGTTGACGTCCAGTCCGATCAGGTCGATCAGCTCGAAGGGCCCCATCTTGAAGCCGCCGCCGAGGCGCAGGGCGCGGTCGATCGTCGCGGCGTCGGCGACCCCCTGGGAAAGTATCCGCAGCGACTCCAGCGAGTAGGGGCGCGCGAGGCGGTTGGCGATGAACCCCGGGCTGTCCTTGGCGCGGATCGGCGTGCGCCCCATCCGGCGGCCCACCCGGCTGGCTTCCTCCAGCGCCCGCGTCGAGGAGTCGGCGGTCGCGACCACCTCGAGGAGCTTCATCAGCGCCGGGGGGTTGAAGAAGTGCATCCCGACCACCCGCTCGGCGGCCCGCGTTTCGGCGCCGATCTCGCCCACCGGGAGCGAGGAGGTATTGCTGGCGAGGATCGCCTCCGGGCCGCAGGTTTCAGCCAGCTCGGCGAAGAGCCGTCGCTTGAGCGCGAGATCCTCGGGGGCCGCCTCGACCACGAGATCGCAACCAGCGAGTCCGGAAAGCTCGGCGACGGCCCGCAGCCGGCCGGCTGCAGCCTCGGCCTCCTCGGCGCTCCAGAGCCCTCGCTTCGCACCTTTGCCAAGCGACTCGATGACCCGTTCCGCACCCGCTTCCAGCGCCGTCGGGAGGGGGTCGTGAAGCAGTGTCTCATAGCCTCCCAGGCAGGCCAGCTGGGCGATGCCCGAGCCCATTGTGCCGGCGCCGACGACACCGACCAGCGCGACCGTCACCTGCCCTCGAACCTCGGCCTGCGCTTCTCGAGGAAGGCCTTCATCCCCTCGACTCGGTCCTCGGTCGCCATCGCCAGCTCGTAGAGGCGGCGCTCCTGCTCAAGGCCGGCGCCAAGCGTCGTTTCTTCGGCGGCGATCACCGCCTGCTTGGCGAGTCGTGCGGCGATCGGCGGCTGCGCGGCGACCTCCCGGGCCAGCTCGAGCGCCGCCTCGAGCCAGCCCTCTCCCTCCACGACGCGGTTTACGAAGCCCAGCTCGCGCGCCTCGGCGGCATCGACGCGACGGCCGGTGAGGACCAACTCCATCGCCCGCTGCCGGCCGAGCATCCGGGTCAGCCGCTGAGTGCCGCCGCCGCCAGGGATGATCCCGAGATTGATCTCCGGCTGGCCGAACACGGCGGTCTCTGAGGCGACGACCATGTCGCAGGCGAGCGCCAGCTCGCAGCCGCCTCCCAGAGCCCAGCCGGAGACGGCGGCGATCATCGGTGTCCGGATCATCGCCAATCGCTTCCAAAAGCCGGCCGCGGGGTGATAGAGAGCTTCGGGGAAGCTGCGCTCGCTCATCGCCCCGATATCGGCGCCGGCCGCGAACACCTTCTCGGAGCCGGCGAGGACAAAGCACCGCAGGCCCGGGTCGGGGTCGAGTCGCTCCAGTGCGTCGGCCAGCTCATCCATAAGCTCCGGCGAGAGCGCGTTGCGCGCCTTTGGCCGGTTGAGGCGCAGCAACGCGACGCTGCCGTCGATCGAGGTCTCGAGCAGCCCGCCCATCCCTACAGGGGGGTCATCGCGTTGATCCCGGTTGCAGCACGACCGATGATCAGTTTCTGGATCTGCGAGGTGCCCTCGTAGAGGGTCGTGACCCGGGCATCGCGCAGGTAGCGCTCGACCGGATAGTCGTCGACGTAGCCGGCGCCGCCGTGCACCTGGATCGCCAGATTCGCGCACTCGACCGCGGACTCGGTCGCGTAGAGCTTCGCGAGTGAGGTCTCCGTCGTGTTCGGTCTGCCTTCGTCCTTCAGCGCCCCGGCCCGGTAGACGAGCATCCGTGCCGCGTCGCGCCTCAGGATCATGTCGGCGATCATCTCCTGCACCAACTGGAAACGGGCGAGCGGGACGCCAAACTGCTGGCGCTCCTTGGCGTAGGCGACCGAGGCTTCGACGCAGCCTTCGCAGATACCCACGCACCCGGCCGCGACGCTGTAGCGGCCGTTGTCGAGGGCGCTCATCGCGACCTTGAAGCCGTCTCCGATCTCGCCGAGCATCGCGTCCTCTCCGACCTCGACCCCGTCCAGGGAGATTTCGGCCGTGTCGGAGGAGCGCAATCCGAGCTTGCCGTGGATCTCCTGTGTGGTGAAGCCCTCGCTGGCGGTCGGCACAAGGAAGCAGGCGAGTCCCTTGTGCTTCTTCTGAGGGTCGGTCTGGGCAAAGATCAGGGCCACGTCGGAGTAGTTGCCGAGGCTGATCCACATCTTCTGCCCGCTGATCGACCAGCCGCCGTCGGTCCTGGTCGCCCGGGTCCGCAGGTTCGCCGCATCGGACCCGGTGTCGGGCTCGGTCAACCCGAAGCAGCCGAGGCTTTCCCCCGAGCACAGCCTTGGCAACCAGGCCAGCCTCTGCTCCTCGGTACCCCACCTCTCGATCGAGCCGGCGACCAGTGAGGTCTGGACCGAGACAACGGTGCGGGCCGAGGAGTCGGCGCGGCCCACCTGTTCGACGATCAGTCCGTAGCCGATGTAGTCGAGGCCGCGGCCGCCGTACTGCTCGGCAACAGGCGCCCCCAGGTAGCCGACCTCGCCCAGCTTGTGCGCCAGCTCGCGATCAAAGCGCGCAGCGCGGTCGTTCTCCCTGACGCGGGGGGTGATCTCCCGGTCGGCGAATTCACGCGCCGCCTCTGAGATCAGACTCTGCTCATCGCTCAACTGGAAGTCCATGTCAGCCCTGCTTTCTCGGTTCTGTGTTCAACGCTTCAAAGCTCGCGCCCCAGGACCTCGGCAAAGGCCGCCTGGGCCTCGCGCGTTCGGCCCCCGGGCATCTCGGGAAGGCTTCTGCCGTCGATCTCCGAGACAGCCTGGATCTCGCGCGTGGTCGATGCGAGGAACGCCTCGTGCGCGGCGCGCAGGTCATCCACGGGCCACGAACCCTCTTCCACCTTGAGCGCCTTGACGAGCCGATCGCGGGTGATCGACTCCAGCACGCCGGCGCTGAGCGCCGTGGTCCGCAGCCCGCCCTCGGGCGAGACCCAGAAGATCGATGAGGTCGGGGGCTCGAGCACGGTCCCGTCGGGCCGGACCAGGACGGCCTCCTCGGCGCCCCTGCCTTTGGCGAGCCGCGTCGCCTGCATGTTGGCCGCATAGGAAAGTGACTTGACGCCGTCGAGGATGGCGCTCGGGGAGTAGGTGACGGTGGCGACGCTCACCGTGCCGTCGTGGGGGGGAAGTGGCTCGGTGACGGCGATTCGTCGACCGCCGCGGGTGACGATCAACCGCAGCTGGCCATCGTGGTCGCCGAACTCCCCGATCAGCGCGGCGATCTCGGCCTGCAGTTCAAGGCGATCGAACTCCAGCTCGATGGCCGCGGCGGAGCGGCCGAGCCGGTCGATGTGGTCCTCGGCCGCGAACAGGCGCCCCGAGTAGATTCGGATCACCTCAAAGGCGCCGTCGCCCCGGTAGAGGCCGTCGTCGCGGAGCGGGATCGTGGCGTTGGCGGTGGGGGAGATGCTTCCGTCCACGCTTGCCAGCTCTCTGAAGTCGCTCGACATCGCGCGGCGAGGCTACCCGAGATTAGCGTCGGACTCGTCCCTCAACTGAGCTGGCCGGGGCCGCGCCGCCGGCCCTCAGCCCGAACCGCGGAGTTGCCTTTGGGCCCGCTGAGCCGCGCTGCGCCGGGAGGATTCGCCCGCCGTGGTGCCGAGGATTGCGGAGAAGTTGGAAATCGCGTTGGCGACCATCGTGCAGCTCGAGTCGCTGACGTTGACGTAGCTGCTGGTGACGATCAGATCCCCGCCCGCACCGAAGATCTCGATCTGCGCCATGCCGTCGGTCGGCAGCGAGAAACTGTGCGAGCCGCCGTCGGGGATCGTCAGGTGGGACGGTTCCCAGGCATCGGTTTCGAAGGAGTCGCCGGCGAAGTCTTTGAAGTTCAGTGTGGGCGTCGCAGAGCAGGCGAGCGAGATGATGCCGCTGGCGATGACCAGTTCCGAGGATTCTTCGCCAAAACTCAGTGGGGCGGCCTGAAGGACCTGGTTCGCACCGTCACCAAGTTGCAGGTCCGCAGATGGAATGCCGTCCAGGAACTCGGCGTTGACTTCATCGCTGCCGTTGGCAGCGTTGGGGATCTTGGCGGCGCTGACGGAGTTGTCGGCGATCTTGCCACTCGTCACCGCGCCTTCGCCGAGCTGGTCAGACCCGACGCTCCCCGGCGCCAGCTGAGCCGCACCGACGCTGCCGGCCGCGAGCTGGCTCATCCCGACGGCCCCGGCGGCGATGCTATTGCTGCCGACGGCGCCCGAGGCCAGCTTGGCGTTGGTGACGCTGTGGTCGGCGAGGTCGCTGGTGTGCACCGCGCCCGGAACTATGTTTCGGCTTCTGATGACGTTGGTTCCGAGATGGCCGGTGGCCACCGCCGTGCCCCCGGCGAGGACCAGGAACAGGGCGGTCGCCGAGGTGATATTGGCGAACGTGAGGTGCGACCTGAGGCGGCGCTGCATCGTCAAGGAAGTTACCGAACTGCTTCAAACACGGTGGCCAATCCCTGACCGACGCCGACGCACATCGTCGCGACGCCGTAGCGGCCGCCGCGGCGACGAAGCTCGCGCAGGAGGGTGGTCGTCAGGCGGGCGCCGGTGCAACCCAGCGGGTGGCCGAGGGCAATCGCGCCGCCGTTGACGTTGAGCCGCTCTTCATCGATGCCGAGCTCGCGGACGCAAGCGAGCACCTGGGAGGCAAACGCCTCGTTTAGCTCGATCAGGTCGACCTCATCGAGAGAGATGCCGGCGGCATGAAGTGCGCGCGGAATCGCCAGCGCTGGCCCGATCCCCATGTAGGCCGGGTCGACGCCGGCGACGCCAAAGGCGAGGACCCGTGCCAGCGGCTCGGTGCCGAGCTGCTCGGCGCCCGCCTCTGAGGCAACCAGGGTGCAGGCGGCGCCGTCGTTGAGGGTCGAGGCATTGCCGGCGGTGACCGTACCGCCCTCCCTGAAGGCCGGCCGCAGTTTCGCCATCGTCTCCAGCGAGGCATCCGCTCGGGGCCCCTCGTCGGCCTTGACGATGGCCTTCTCGCGGCCGCGGGGGGCCTCGATCGGCACGATCTCCTCGGCGAAACGGCCCTGCTCGGCGGCGGCGACTGCGCGCTGATGGCTGCGCAGACCGAAGCCGTCCTGATCCTCGCGGCTGACCGCGTAGCGTTCGGCGACGTTCTCGCCGGTCTCGCCCATCGACTCCGTGGAGACTCCGATCCCGCTCATGCGCGGGTTCACAAAGCGCCAGCCCAGGGCGGTGTCCTGCATCATCTGAGGCCCCCGGGCCAGACCCTGCTCGGGCTTGCCGACCACCCAGGGCGCACGGCTCATCGACTCGACGCCGCCCGCCAGGTAGAAATCGCCCTCACCGAGCTTGACCGCCCGGGCGGCGCAGTTGACCGCCTCCAGGCCGGAGGCGCAGAGCCGGTTGACGGTGGCTCCAGGAACGCTGTTGGGAAGTCCGGCAAGCAGTGCCGCCATCCGCGCCACATCGCGGTTGTCCTCGCCGGCTTGGTTGGCGGCGCCGAAGTAGACGTCCGTGACCCGCTCCGGGTCGACACCGCTGCGCTCGACCACGGCGCCGATCGTGTGCGCCGCCATATCGTCGGGGCGGACGCCGGAGAGGGCGCCGCGGAACGAGCCGATCGGCGTCCTCAGCGCCTCGATCACATAGGCCTCTGTCACGCTCGCGGATTAAACAGGGCTAGGAATGTTGGCGGAGCGCGAATATCCTAGGCACGTGGTCTTCGTCCTGGGAACCGTTGCAATCGTTGTCTTCCTGGTCGGGGTGCTCGCCGTCCTCGGCCACTACTACCCGACCAGCGATGCCGAGCTGGTCGACTGGTTCCCGACGCGCTCACCTGAGCTTGAGGTGCAGAACGAGATCGACGACGTGCGCCAGATGGTCGAGGCGCAGAACGAGATGCGCCGTCGACGCGGCGCCCCCGAGCTCAACGAGCACCAGCTGCGCAATGAAGTTGCAGCCGAGGAGCTGGAGGGGCTGCGTTGGGGCGACTCGTTTCGTGGCTCCTAGGCCTCGCTGATCGGCCGTGGCACGAGCGCTGATCGTCGGCTGCGGTTGTCGCGGGCGCGAGCTCGCGGGGCGTCTGGTGGCCGAGGGCTGGGTGGTGCGAGGGACGAGCCGCGAGGAGCGGGGTCTGGCGGCGATCGAGGCCGCCGGGATCGAGGCTGCCCTCGCTGACCCGCAGCGACTCGGGACCGTGCTCGACCTCGTAGGAGACGTGGCGGCGGTGTTCTGGCTGCTGGGCTCGGCCGAGGGAGAGCGGGGTGAGCTGGCGGCGATTCATGGCGAGAGTCTCGGGCGATTGCTCGAGCGGCTGGTCGAAACACCGGTCCGCGCATTCCTTTATGAGGCGACCGGAAGCGTTGAGGTCTCTCTCCTGGCGGCCGGAGCGGCGACGGTGCGGGCCGCGGGCGAGCGCTGGCGCATACCGATGGCCGTCGTTGAGGCGGATCCGGCCCGACCGTCGGCCTGGGTCGAAGCGATGCTCGGCGCGACGCTGGGCCTGTTCCCCAGCGGTTAGGGGCCTTCACCCGACCTCCCAATATGTCTAAACTCCGATAGGAATTCAGGTAAATCTTTGAAGGAGCGGTCCAATGGCATTGCAACTTGGTGACACAGCACCCGATTTTGAGGCCGAGACCACCGAGGGGCCGATCAGGTTCCACGACTGGATCGGCGACTCCTGGGCCGTCCTGTTCTCGCACCCCAAGGACTTCACCCCGGTCTGCACGACCGAGCTCGGTTACATGGCGAGCATTGAGCCCGAGTTCGCGAAGCGGGGCGTGAAGATCATCGGCCTCTCCGTCGACCCGCTCGACAAACACGAGGAGTGGGTAAAGGACATCGAGGAGACCCAGGGCGCCGCTCCCAATTACCCGATCATCAGCGACGCGGACTTCAACGTCGCGAAGCTCTACGGGATGCTGCCGGCCGACGTCTCGGGTGATCCAGGCGATCGCACTCCGGCCGACAATCAGACGGTCCGCAACGTCTTTGTCATCGGCCCAGACAAGAAGGTCAAACTGATCCTCGTCTACCCGATGACCACCGGGCGTAACTTCGACGAGGTGCTTCGGGTGATCGACTCCCTGCAGCTGACCGCGCAGCATAAAGTCGCCACGCCCGCCCAGTGGCAGCAGGGCGACGACGTGATCATCGCTGGCTCGGTCTCCAACGAGGAAGCGAAGGAGATTTACCCGGACGGTTGGCAGGAGCCGCGACCCTACATCCGGATCGTGCCGCAGCCCGACGCCGCCTCGAACTAACCGGAACCCGGCCGGAGTCCCCGGCCGAGGCGCTCGAGAAGCTCGCCGAGGATGCTCGCGGTTGCCCCCCAGATGAGCCTGCCTTCGACCTCGTAGGTGGGGACGTGGATGGCGACGCCCCGCCGCACGAGGCGGCGCATCGCGTAGCCGGCGGCCAGCGCGTTGAGGCTGAAGGCGAGCACCGTCTCGACCTCGGCAGGGCTGGGCTCGAGCTTGAGCCTCTGTGGTGCTGGGATCAGGCCGACAAAAGGGTGGATGCGGTAGCCGGTCGCGAAGGTCGGCGTCGGCGGCAGCGCCCCGACGAGGTCGACCAGGGCGGGGTCGAGGCCGATCTCCTCCTCGGCCTCGCGCAGGGCGGTCGCGTCGGGCCCGCTATCGCCCTCGTCCTGACGCCCGCCGGGGAAGGAGATCTCGCCCGCGTGCCGGCGCAGATCCGCCCGGCGCTCGGTGAAGATCAAACCGGGCTCCTGGGGCCAGCCGAAGAGCGGCAGCAGAACCGCCGCGTCGACCTCGCCGTGCGTCTCCAATCCGGCCGCCTCCTCGCTGCTCAGCAGCAACTCGGAGAGCTCGCGCGAAGGACTCAGATGATCACCTGCACCGTGCCCCCGTCAACCGACCAGGCGGCGCCGCTGACGTAGGAGGCCCGCTCGGAGCAGAGGAAGACAATCGCCGCCGCGACCTCCGCGGCCTCGGCGAGTCGCCCGATTGGGCGCTTGGCGCCCGCCGCCTCCAGGGCCTCCTCACGGCTTGCGGCCCCCGACATTTCCCTCGACTGGTCCAGCAGCCCACCGGGCTCCATCCACAACTCCGATTCGACCGGTCCAGGGCAGATCGCGTTGACGAGGACACCGCTCTTCGCGTGCCGATCGGCGAAGAGGCGGGAGAGCGACAGCTCGGCGGCCTTTGCCACCGAGTACTCGGGCATCGTCGCCGAAGGTCGCTTGCCGGCCGTCGAGCAGACGTTGACCACCCGACCCCAACCGCGGTCCTTCATCGCTGGGATGACGGCACGCATCGCGCGCAGTGGCGCGATCACGTTGAGCTCATATGCAGCTCGCCATTCCTCCTCGTCGACCTCTTCGAGATCGCGCCAACGGGCCGCACCGGCGTTGTTGACGAGGACGTCGACGCCGCCGAAGTTCTGCTCTGCCGCAGCCAGCATGTGGTCTCCGGCGGACTCGTCGGTGATGTCCAGTGCCAGGTGCGCGGCGCGCCCCCCGGCGCCGGCGCCGGCCGCGGCGACCTCCCGCTCGGCGCCGGCTAGCCGCTCCCGGCCGCGCGCCACGAGCAGCACCCAGGCCCCCTCCGCGCAGAGCTGGCGCGCCGTCTCGAGGCCGATGCCGCGGCTGGCGCCGGTCACCACGCAGGTGCGTCCAGCGAGCCCGAGGTCCACTAAACGACCTTGACGCGATCGCAGATCCTCACCGGCAGCTCGCTGCTGATCACCCGGTGAACCGGGCACTTGGCGGCGATCGCCAGCAGGCGTTCCTTCTGCTCCTCGCTGAGATCTGCGGGCAGCCCCAGTGTGACCTCGAAGGAGACGGGCGCCTGCTTCTCATACTCGACGTCCACATCGACCTCGATCTCGCCGAGGTCCCAGCCCTTGCGCTCGGCGTAGAGCTCCATCGTGATCGCGGTGCAGCCGGCGAGGCTGGCAGCGAGCAGCCGGGTCGGAGGCGGGCCGGTATCGGTCCCCCCAATCTCGACGGGCTCATCGACGACGATCTTGTGCCCACCCTCGATCTCGATGTCGTGGGCGAACTCACCCGTCCTGCGGGCGACGACTCTCATCGCGACGCGCTTCCCCTGGCGCGACCCTCGAACAGCTCCGGCTCGGGGGCGTCGGCGTAGCGGGCCATCGCGAAGGCGAGATCGGAGGCGCGGTTGATCAGCCCGATCACGTTTTCACCGGGCAGTGCGCGGCTTTCCGCGAGGGCCGTGATGCGCCGCTCTGCTCGCCGGATGGCGGTGCGGGCGACGTCCAGCTGTGCCGAGAGCTGGTTGCCGCCGGGGATCACGAATTTGGGGGGCAGCTCGACCTCTCTCATGTAGTGATCGATCCGCTCCTCGATCTCCGCGACCATCGCCTCGGTAGTTCGACTGACGCCGTCCTCGAGTCGCCCGGCGGCCTCCGGCGCCGTCGCCAGCTCGGCGCCGGCGATGAATAGGTCGTCCTGGAGTCGAAGGATGTCGGCGGCGAGCTGAACCTGCTCGGTGTCGCTGCACAGCGCCCGGGCGACGCCGAGCGCGGCGCAGGCCTCATCGAGGGAACCGTAGGCCTCGGTCCGGTCGTCGTGCTTGGGGACCCGGCCGCCGTACCACAGCGAGGTGGTCCCGTCGTCACCCTTCTTCGTGTAGATCTTGACCACGGCCCGATCCTACGCCCGCCGCCTCAGCCGACCGGGTTGAAGACCAATCCGGTGAGCACCTTGGGGAAGAAGTAGGTGGACTTCGGCGGCATGTTCTCATCGCTTTCGCAGATCGCCTTCACCTGGTCGACGGGAATCGGCCGCAGGATGAAGGCCACGTCATAGCTGCCGTCCTTGAGCAGCGCCAGCGAGTCGGCGACGTTCTTGGCGTAGCCGATCCCGCGCTTGGCGAGGATCTCCGCCTCGCTCATTGCGACCACCCCCTTCAAAACCAGCGTCTCGAGGATCGCCGCGTCGAGGCGGCGATAGGCCTCGGGCTTGCCGGCGAGTTGCTCATCCAGGGCGGCGACCGCCGAGTTCCTGAGGCGCAGCCGATAGGCATGCTCGTGATGGGAGTCATAGAGGCCGAAGACGCCGACCCCCTCCTCTCCGAGCGGGTTGAGGCGACTTTCGTCGACCTCCTCGACCTCGAAGAGCTCGCGCAGGCCCTCGCCGAGGCGCCGCTGTCGCTCGGCATCTGCGGCGAAGCCCGAGAGCAGCCGGTGGGTCGGGAAGACGGTGAGGCCGGGATCCTCCAGACCGGTGACCGCCATCAGCGTGAAGTGATGGTCGCCCTCGCGCTCGCCGCCCACCTCGTCGCGGTAGGCGATCGCCGTCTCGTACCGATGGTGACCGTCTGCGATCAGCAGTTGGGCCTTGTCGAGGAGCTCACTGACACCCGCCAGCACGCTCGGGTCCGCGACCCGCCAGACCTTGGTCACCGTGCCGCCTTCATCGCTCACCTCGCCCCAGGGCTTGGCGGGGTTGAGCGCGGGCTCGATGAGTGGCCAGGGGTCGCGGGTGGCGAGCGAGAAGATCGGCGAGAGGTTGAGGCGCGTGGCGCGGGTCAGGTCGAGCCGGTCTCGCTTGGGGCCGGGCAGGGTTCGCTCGTGGGGGAGAACCTGTCCGGCCTCGTAATCCTCGACCCGGACGCGGCAAAGGATTCCGTTCCGGGTGCGGTTCTCGCCGTCGGGCCCGGTGTAGTCCTGAGTCATCGCCCAGATCGCCGGCTCGGGGTCCTCGACCAGCGCGCCCGCCTCGCGCCAGGCCGCGATCGTCTCCGCGGCGGCGGCGTAGGGGTCGCCCACGGCCGCCTCGGGGCCGCTCTGGCCGTAGGGTTTCGGCAGGTCGATGGCGACCGCGTTGTAGGGCGAACGGGCGAGCAGCTCGGTTCGCAGTCCGGGGTCGATCACGTCGTAGGGGGGTGCGTAGACGTCCTGCAGAGAGCCGACCACGCCCAGGTCGTAATGCAGGGCGCGGATGGGTCTGACGTCGGCCACGGCCGCGAAAATTAGCGCCGCCGGGCCGCGGGCGTCTTTCGGGCCGCCCTACACTGGTTCCCTCGGGGCGTGGCGCAGCCTGGTAGCGCGCCGCCTTTGGGTGGCGGAGGTCCCCGGTTCAAATCCGGGCGCCCCGATTTCTAGTTCGCCTTCGAGCCCGAGGGACCGCTCTGGAACCAGGCGAAGACGAAGCAGCCGAGTGCAACGAGGAGCGCTGCGATTCCGTGCTTGGCATGGTGATGGCTGGAGCCAGCTTCGTGTCCCGGGAAGAAGGCTGGCAGCGAGCCCGCCGGCTCGACGAAGTAGACGACCGCGATAACCAGGAGAACGATGCCGGCGAGGACCGCGGGGACAATCAGCTTCGGTCGCTTTGTCAAGACGCCGATCCTATGTCAAAGCGTCGGGCTTCACGCGAGTTCACCCGTTACGCGGCTAGGTGGACGCGACCCGCCGGTTTGAATAAGTTGACCGTTGGAGGTTTGGACATCACGGACAATGGGTGAAAGGACCGGGAGATCGATTTGGCAGAGACGGAGGAAAGGCACATCGAGAGACGGGTCGAACGGGTCCGATTCGAAACCGACCGCCACGTGATCGTCGGCGACGTCACCTTGCCACCGGAGGGCTACCAGAGCCGCTTCTCGGATTCGATGAACCGTCCCGACGTCGCCTTCATCCCGGTCGTCGACGTCGAGATCACGCCGATCGATGGGGGCGAGCCGGTGCGCCGCAACTTCGTCGTGATCGGAAAAGAGCACGTTCGCATCGCCTTCCCGATCGAAGAGGTCCGACCCAGCGCCTCCGCGGAGGCCCCCGGCTAGGTGGACCGCCACCGCCCTCGCCGACTCTCGGCGTAGGAGCCCAGGTCAAAGAGAAACGCAAGGATCACGATGAACCACTCAAACCCTGTGACGCCGCGCGTCCCGACGCTCCACATCACGGCGTAGGCGAGCGTGGTCCAGGGGAGCAGAAAGAAGCCGAGCAGCGGCACAATCCAGCTCTCGTATGCACGGCTCAGCAGATCGCTGAAGAGCCACAGCGCGAACAGCGCCAGGCGCGGGGAGATCAGGGCAAAGAGGGCGACGAGGCAGCCGATGTCCGCACGTTATCCTGAACGGGTGAGCCGGATGGGCAGGTTGATGATGAGGCTGACTCCGGAGAAGACCCGCATGCCGGCGCCCGAGCAGGCGCTGCCCGGGCGCAGCGAGCCCGCCTTCGATATCGCGGAGCGCCACGCCGTGCTCGGTACGCCGCTGAAGCCGCCCTTTCCCGAGGGCATCGAGGTCGCCTATTTTGCCCTGGGCTGCTTCTGGGGCGCCGAGCGTCTGTTCTGGGAAATCGAGGGCGTCTACACGACTGCGGCCGGTTACATGAACGGGACGACACCCAACCCGACGTACGACGAGGTCTGCTCGGGCAGGACCGGTCACGCCGAGGCGGTTCTCGTCGCCTTCGATCCGGCCAGGGTCTCCTATGCGGAACTGCTCAAGGTCTTCTTCGAGGAGCACGACCCGACCCAGGGCATGCGCCAGGGAAACGACGTCGGAACTCAGTATCGATCCGGTATCTACTTCGTCAACGACGCCCAAAAGAAGGCCGCCGAGACGGCGCTCGCCGCCTATGAGGAGGCCCTGCGCGAGGCGGGCCACGAGCCGATCACGACCGAGGTTGAGCCCGCCGGGCCCTTCTATTACGCCGAGGATTACCACCAGCAGTACCTGCACAAGGTGCCAAATGGCTACTGCGGCCTCGCCGGGACCGGCGTCAGTTGCAGGATCCCTGGCACCGCTTCTTAACCGCGGGCAACTAGCATCCCGCGCCGGTGACACCCTCGCTCGGCTCTTACATAGGCGGCTGCTTCGCGGTGATCGGCATCATCGCGGCCCTTGGGCTTGGCGGCTACTGGCTGCGACGCTGGATCGTCCCCGAGTTCTCCGGGGCGCTGGCGCGCCTCGCCGACGCGACGATCGCGGTCGCGCTGCTGGTCGTCTCACTCGAGGTGCTCGGCAGCCTCAGCATCCTGCGGCTCGGCTGGATCGTCGTCTTCTGCATCGCGGTTGGCCTTCTGGCCGCCTGGCTGGGGCGCCGTATGGCATCAGCGGAGCGCCGAGAGGTGAGCGCCCCCAAGGTCCAGACGGTCGCCTTCTGGCTCGCCCTCGGAGTCGCCTCGTTCACGGTCGCCGAGTGGACCTTTCCCTCCCAGCTTGCTCTGGACCAGGGAATGTTCGGTGGCGACACCACCTGGTACCACATGCCCTTCGCGGCGCGGATCGCCCAAGAACATTCAACGATCCACCTCCACTACACGGACCCGCTGCGCCTCGCCGCCTGGTTTTACCCGCAGAGCTCGGAACTGATCCACGGCGCGGCGATCGTCATTTTCAAGACGGACTGGCTCTCACCCCTGATCAACCTCATCTGGCTCGCGGTTGCACTGCTCGCCGCCTGGTGCGTCGGGCGTCCGTACAAGGTCGGCCCCGCGACTCTGGTTGCCGCGGCGATCGTCCTCGATTCCGGAGTAATGATCGAAACGCAGCCCGGTGAGGGGCGCAACGACATCATGGGGCTCGCCTTCCTGATCGCCTTCGTGGCCTTCCTGATCAACGGTCACCAGCGGCGGGCGCCGAAGCAGGGAGCGGTGCAGGAGACGCCGGAGCGCGATGCGCCGCTGCTCGACAAGGGACCGCTGGTGATGGCCGGGATCGCCGCCGGTTTGGCCGCCTCGGTGAAGTACACCTTCCTGATCCCGGTCGTGGCGATCACCCTCGGCGTGATCGTCTTCAGCGGTAGGGGGCGGCGGCTGACGACCACCTGGGTGCTCGGGCTCTCGGCGTTCGTGGTCGGCAGCTACTGGTACGTCCGGGCGATGATCAAGACCGGCGGCAATCCGATCCCCTACTCGGGATTTGGGCCGCTGCACCTACCACAGCCAAACCAGATGCCGCTTGACCCCCGGCCGCGCTTCGCCGTGGCGCATTACCTGACCAGCCCAACGATCTACCGCAAGTGGTTTTTCCCCCAGCTCGAAAACGCGTTCGGGCCGCTCTGGCCGCTGATCCTGATCGTCGCGGTCGCGGCCACGGTCTACATCATGGTGCGCTCCCGCAACCGGATCCTGCAGGTTGTCGCCGCCGCGGCAATTCTCACAGCGGTCGTCTATGTCTTTACGCCGCTGACAGCCGCCGGGCAGGAAGGCTCGCCGACCGGTTTCTTCACCAACACGCGCTATCTGGTCCCAGGCCTGGTCCTTGGGATGGCGTTGCTGCCCGTGGCGCGACCACTGAGGGCGCCCGACAGCCGCGCCTGGCGAACCCTCCTGTTCCTCGTCGCGGTCTATGCGATCACAGTGCTGACGACCCCCCGCTGGTATCCGAGCTACTTAGTCGGGACGATCTTCCTGACCCTGGCACTGGTCTGGGCGCCGGCCGGCCTGGGACTCGCCAGGGCAAGGCGCAGCGCCAGCCGCGGCGTCGTCGCCGCCGGGGCGGCGGCCGTTCTGCTGCTGGCCGTGCTCCTCGGCCGCGCTCAGGAGACGCAGTACTACCACCACCACTACACCGAAGTCGACCACTTTCTTCAGGAAGGCGGTCCGAAAAAGGCATTCACATTTGCCCGCAAGCTGCAGAACAAGCGCATCGGCCTGGCCGGCTCGGGTGAGATCTTCTTCGGCCAGTACGGCTACTACGGCGAGAACCTCAATAACTACGTCCAGTACATCGGCAAGGGCGGGCCGGACGGGACCTGGCGGCTGCCGGAAACCTGTCCGGAGTTCCGGCGCCTGATCAACGCCGGCCAATACGACTTCCTGATCATGAGCCAGTACACGATGGACGCCAGGGGCCCATATCAGTTCCCCGTTTATGCCTGGGTCAAAGAAGACCCGGCGCTCGAAAAGATCATCGAAGAGCCCGAGATCTCTCCCGAGCCCGACTATGTGTTCAAGGTCAAGGGCAAGCTCAATCCGGCCGGCTGCGCGAAGAAAAGCTAGACGTCACCCCCTCTCGCATAGCGTTGGGCTTAACTCGGCGCAGTGAAGGCGCGACAGCGCGGTCTGCGCTCGCCCGGCGCTGCGCGGCAGGTTGCCCACCGTTGGCTTAGAGCCCGGAGCGAATCGTCTTCGTGTGGCCCTGCACGTCGTCGTGGCCGTTGACGTGCAGCTGCAAGAGCTTGAGGAGCGGGGTTGAGCCGCTCGCGGTTCTTCAGGGCCTTAGCGGCGCGGATAGAGCCGCGGTGATTGGCCTGGCGAGCTGCTCCAGCGCCGCGGTCGTGAGCGACATGTCGGCCGGGCGCTCAGAAGAGCGCCCGCGACGGGCGAACTACCTTTTCGATGATCGGGCCGTTGACGGCGACCCAGCGTTCGAGGCTCTCGTTCTCGGCGATCTTCGCCGCGTGAACGAAGGGCCGCCAGAAGGAAGCCCCGGTGAGCGCCCGGAGGGGCAGCTGATCGAGCAGGAGGGAGCCCTCCGGCGGCCAGTACGCGGGTCGACGGGGCCCGAAGGCAACCGGCGCGAAGAGCGCGACCCAGTCGGGCACGAGCTGGCCGTGGTCTGACTCGCGCAGCTCGCCGGTCTCGCTTTTGACCCGGAAGTGGCGGGCGCGATCACGGGCGACGGCGGATGCCCTCATGTAGGTGGCGCCGGCGCCGACCGCAACGAGCGCCCGGCAATCCCGCGGGCGACGACGTGGTAGTTGCGGGGCGCCTTCGGTCCTCGCGGCGCTGACTCTCGGCACTCATCGAGACTGGGACTGAGGCCGGACCGGTAAGCCCAACGCTATGCGAGATGGGGAACGTCACTAGACCGCGGCAAGCGCGTGCTCGCGGATCAGATCCGCCGAGCGCTGCGGCTGCTCCCACCAGAACATGTGGCCGACGTCCTCGAGGATCTCGATCGGGGCTGGGATTAGGCGCGCGATCAGCTTTCCGTTGGAGATCTTGATCAGGCGGTCGGCACTGCCGTGTAGCACCAGGGTCGGCATCGAGAGCTCGTGCAGGCGCGAGCTGGCGTCATGCTCGGCGCAGGCTCGCATCTGCTGCATCACCACCGGGCGCGGCGCCGGCAGCTGCGAGCCCATCTCGCGAAAGGCCTCAAAGTGTGTCTCGTCCGCGCGAAAGCCGGGGGAGAGGTTGATCTCCCACATCGCCCGCATCACCGCGACCGCGTCTCCGGAGGCGTAGGCGGCGCCCAGCATCTGCAGGTCCTCCGGCGCCATCAGGGTCGTCTCGGGCCCTCCACAGAAGGTCGCTCCAAGTGTCAGCGTGCGCACCTTCTCGGGATGGGCCAGCGCCAGCTCCTGGGCGATCGTGCCGCCCATCGAGATGCCGACGACGTGGGCGCTCTCGACCCCCAGGGCGTCAAGCAGGGCGGTGGTGTCGCGGGACATGTCGAGGATCCCGAAGGGCAGTTGCGCGTGGCCGGAGCGGCCCATGCCGCGATTGTCGAAAACGATCGTCTCGAAGCTCGGCTCTAATCGGGCGCGGAACCCATCGCCCCAGGCAAGGTGGGTGGCGCTCATCCCCTGGATCAGCAGCATCGGCTCGCCCGAACCGGCGCGCTCGTAATAGAGCTCGGTACCTGCGGCATCGATACTCGGCATCAGCAGACGAGCACCATGTCGAAGGGCAGGTCGCGCTTGGTGCCGGCGAGGTAGCTCGCCGTTGTGAGGATGTTCGGCGTGCTGCTCACGGTGCTGATTTGCACGGTGCGTTCCCCGGCAAGGACGATGTCGTTGGGCAGTAGCCGAAGATGGACGCTAGCCGTCGTCGCGCAACTCGCCACCGGGTTGGGGAAGGTGAACTTGCAAACGCCTTCGGAAGTCCGTTCGGCAGAGACGCCCGCCAGCAAGGCGCCGGTCGGCGCGCAATTGGCGTCGACCGATATGGCCAGGACATTTGAGGCCCGCACCGAGGTCAGAGTCGCCTGGTCGATGTCGGCACCGGTCAGCGAGCCGCCGGCGACCTTGGCGCCACTGACGGCTCCGTCGGCGATCTTCGAGTTTACGATGGCGCCGTTTCTGAGCTTGGCTGTGGTCACGGCATTCTTCTTCAGCTGCTTGCTACCTACCGAGTTCTTGCCCAGCTGTGCCGCGGCGAAGGCGGCTCCGCCACCGAGCAAGATGAACAGGCAGATCGTCGAGACAGCGTTCGCATATGTCAGTCTGCCGCCGCGCTTCCTCATCTCCTCACCCCCCGAATTCGAGTTCCCCAACGGGCTGGACCCTAATTTAGTCTCAGCTACCGGGCTCCGCCAGTCCGCCGGCCTGCAGTCTCCAGGCCGCTGCCCGAATTGATTTGAACCGACGATCGAGCTCCGGAAAACGTCCCTGCACGAGCTCGGCCACAACTTCGACAACTACGCGACGCCAGATGGGCGGGCGCGGTCTGAGCAGCTCTCTTACGACTTCCCGCTTTGGATAACCAGAAGCCAATGTGCGCGACGAGAAGTTGCATCAGCGCGACACCGGTGCGCCAAATGGCCAAGGGCAGGGCTCCTCGTAACGGGGGTGGCCTGAGGATCCGTCCCACGCACGGCCGCGGCCCCATGTCTGCTGGCGTCGAGTTGCGCTCCGTCCGAGCTAGCCCGTTAGATGCGGGGGCTGGCCAGCTCAGCCACCAACCGATCTAGGAGCCCGCCTTGACAAGGAAGATCCGGAGCAAGCTCACCTACGCCAATGTGATCTCAACGCTCTGCCTTTTCTTGTTGCTGGGCGGTGGCGCTGCATTTGCCGCCGCCAAGCTCGCCAAGAACTCGGTAGGCAGCAAGCAGCTCAAGAAGAATGCGGTGAGCGCAGCGAAAATCAAGAAGGGTGCCGTCACCGCAGCGAAGATCAAGAAGGGCGCCGTCACCACAGCCGCCATCAAGAATGGCGCTGTGACCGGTGGCAGCATCGCCGCCAACACAGTCACCGGCTCGAACATCAACGCGCCTAGCACCCCGTTTACGCAGGTAATGGCGAGACTGAATGCCAGCACCCAGGTCGAATTCAGCGCCACTGAACCAGCCGTCATCCCGCTTGGCTCCTACACGCAGCCGGCCGGTCAGGTTGACCAGCTGATCGGAGCGATCACGATCAGCTTCAAGGCGAGCTGTGAAGGCGAAAGGCAGGCGGCGGCGGTTCTGGTGGAAAACCCCCCGGCCAATCTCAAAGAATTCAGCTTTGAATCGGTGATCGGCGTCGCGCTTGTCCACGGAGAAGGAAAAGGCGCCGCCGCCACCAAACAGGCGGAATTTTCCTCCTTCCCGGTGGAAGGGATTGGCGGGGGCCTCAACCAGGTTGCGCCGGCGTCCCCGATCACCCGCAACTACGGCGCGATCCCGCTTGAGGGGATGTGCAAAACCGGGAGCGGGATTACCTTCTCCAACCCGCAGCTCGACATCCTCGGGACGAACTAAGGGGCCGCCGACCTACAAACAGCAGCCGTTCAGTTCGCGCGGGGCGGGTCGCCTTGAAGACTTCGCCTCCCAACAGAGAAGCCCCAGTTGGATTGGGAACCGGGGGCTTTCAATCCGTTCTCGGTGGGCCAACCCACGCCACTCCCTCCCCAGTTGGCCGCTTCAGCCAGCTTCGCGTTACACGCGGGGAGCAGCCAAAGACCGCGCCTGTAATCACCGCCGATCCGATCCCTCTGAGCGGCGCAGCGAAGGAGCGGTTCCCAGAGCTCTGAATCGAGGGCGATTTCCTTGGTGGTCGAGCGGCCATCCTGCGGCTCGCCTGGGATGCCTTCGTCGGGGCTTCGTCCCTCCTCGGCCTCCGAGCGATCTACGTCAGGTGAGTGTCAACGCGGGAGTGGGGTCCATGAGCCGGACCAGGTTAAGCTCGGCTCATATTGCCTAAGGCTGTGGATGCATCCGGGAATTCAAGACCACCCCGAACCGCGCGCCGTGATTGGTCGGGAGCTTGGATGCGTCGACGCGGAATGTCTCCTCCAGGAATGTGGGGGGCCCGGTGCGGACCGCTCCCTCGTCGCACTTGGACGCGGTGAAGTTCGGGGGTTCCGCGCGACAGACCAGGCTCAGTTGGTGCTTGCCCGTAAGACTGCCCACCCGGAGCGTGGCCGTGCCCGAATACCCGGTGTTCAGGGTCCCCAAAACGCAACTCCCGAAGCGGAAGGTGCCCACATTTTGATTCCCCTTGAGCAAGGAGACCTTACTCGGATAGGGGCGGCAACTATTAGGTCCCTTAGGGGACTTGATCTTGCCGACCACGAGGCCGGTCAGCTTGATGTTCTTGCCTTTGGCACCCGCGCCCGCCACGAAGAGAGAGGCCCCAGAGAGCGAAACGGCGGCGATCAGGAGAAGCGCCGCGACCCTCCTCGTATTCCTCCTTAGCTTCCTCACCGGCAGCTCCTTCATCCCTGGCTTGCCTGGCCTGCGGCCAATGTTCGCCGATCTCAGGCGCGATTATCTTGCCACTCCCGGGGGCTGTCAATCCTATTGCAACTCAACTGACGAGTCTGGGGTCCGCGCTGACCGGAACTTAGTTCCGATCTCTATGAGCCGGTTCGGTTACACACACTTCTGATTAGCGGCGTGACCGCATCTGGCTACTCCTAGCGCTCATTACACAGAGAAGGCCTGATCGTGCGCCACCTGATCCACAACCAAGGCCTTCGAGCTTGGCCGCCTCCAGTCCATCTTCGACAGTTATGAGGTGCGCAGCGGGCAGGGTGTGGGTGGAGACGGAGCGCTCAGCCAGATTGACTTCCCTGCCGCGATCGGCGAAGCTCCGCCCGGAAGCGCCCAAACGGAGAGATAGGGAGAACGCCTTGCAGACGACCAGTCGCTTGCTCGTCGGTGGGCCGATCGGAGCTCTAGTACTGATCGGCGCTCTGCTCTCGGGCTGTGGGAGCAGCAACAACAGCACGCCCCACCGCCGCCCAGATCGCGATCAGGATCGCCTCCGCCAAGGCGCCCCGGAGGATTAGCAGCGCCAAGGCGGTGTAGCTGGCGGCGATCAGGACAAGGATCATCGAGTGATCCAGCGCTCGCATTCGTCGCCGCGCGGCCGGGTGCCAGGTCACGCGGTGATAGAGCGCGCTGACCCCGAGCAGGGCCGAAACCGCGGCTGCGTAGATCGCCGCGGCGCCCGCGGCGGTCAGGTCGACGCCGAGAGGACCAGCGCGATTCCGATCGGCAGCGAGACGAAGAAGGCGTACTGGTGAATGACCCCGCGCAGTCGCGGCCTCCCTTGCCCAGTTACAGGCGTGCTCATCGGGACCATCGTTGCACCGCAAGCTGAAGCCCCGGCCAGCTTGCGCTTGCCTGGCCCGCTTCGTTGCCGATCGCGAGAGGCTCGAGGCGGTCGTGCGTTGCGGTCCCCTCCGAGGCGGGAATGTGCCGGTTCAGCGTCCAGGCGCTCCCTCTACGCGGACGCACTCGATCTTTAGTTGCGGCCAATAGGTTCCCGGCTGATGTCCCTGCAGGCAATCGAGACCATCGGCCTGACCAAGCGCTTCGGCCCGCGCACCGCGCTTGACGGTGTCGATCTGAGCGTGCCCGAAGGGGTCGCCTTCGGCTTCCTTGGGCCAAACGGCGCCGGTAAGACGACCCTGATTCGGCTGCTGCTTGGCCTCACCCACCCCAGCGCTGGAGAGATGAGCCTCCTCGGCCACCCGGTTCCGGCCGATCGCGGCGAGGCCCTGGGGTCGGTTGGCGCGATCGTCGAGGAGCCGCGTTTTCATCTGCACCTCAGCGGTCGCGAGAACCTGCTGGTGATTGCCGCGGCGCGGGGGCCCCGGGCGGAGGGCAGGATCGATGGGGCCCTGGCCCGCGTCGGCCTTGCCGAACGCGCCGGCGAGAAGGTCAAGCGCTACTCGCTCGGCATGCGCCAGCGCCTCGGTGTGGCACGCTGTCTGCTGGCCGACCCGAAGCTCCTGATCCTCGACGAGCCGACCAACGGCCTTGACCCGGCCGGCATGCAGGAGTTCCGCTCGATGATCCGCTCAATGGTCGAGCAGGAGGGACGCGCGGTCTTTCTCTCTTCCCACCTGCTCGACGAGGTGGAAAAGGTCTGCGACGCGGCCGCGATCGTCGACCGCGGCAGGATCGTCACCCAGGGCTCGATCGCCGAGCTCTCCTCGAGCGGTGCCCGCCAGGAGCTGATCCTCGGTGTCGACGACGTCGAGCTGGCGCTGCGCACGCTTCGGGGAAGTGCGCTGGTGCGCGAGGCCCATCGCTCCGCGGGGGAGCTGCGCGTGGTGCTGACGGGCGAGGCGGGCACGGCGACGCAGCTGAACGCGGCCCTGGTTGGTGCCGGGGTCGGCGTCTCGCGCCTCGAACCAGCGCGCCAGAGCCTCGAGCAGCGTTTCCTCGAGGTCACCGCCCGCCTCGAGGAGACACCCGACGGAGGGGCCGGGGCTACCGAGGTGGCCGGATGACGGCGCTTGCGCTTCGCATGACGAAGGCCGACTTCCTGAAGCTGCGCAAAAAGCGAAGCACGCTGATCTGGGCGCTGGTCCTGGCCCTCGGGCCGCTGCTCGCCTTCTTCGTCGTCCGGGCGATCCAGCACTCCTCGGATCCCACCAAATACGCGCCGGCCGGGGGCATCGGCTGTTACCCCGACGCGCTGCGCCTGCTGGCGGTCTTCTTCGGCCCCCTCGCGGCGATCCTGATCGGAGTCGAGTCTGGCGCCGCCGACGTCGCCTCCGGCGTCTTTCGCGACCTGGTCGCCACCGGCCGCTCGCGGCTGGCGCTGTTTGCCTCGCGCCTGCCCGCTGCGCTGGGACTCTGTTGGCTGGTCAGCGCTGCCGGCTACGCGCTCCTCATCGCGGGGACCTTCGTCTTCGCTTCCGGCTCGCCAACGCCCGGCGCCAACCTGCTTCTCGAAGGGCTCGGCTTCACCCTGCTCTCCACAGGCGCGATCTGCCTGGTCGCGGTCGGTTTCGCCTCGCTCACCGCCTCGAGAACCGTGGCGCTCACCGTGCTGATTGGGTGGCAGCTCATCGCCAGCCCGATCCTCGCCAACATCAGTTCGCTGGGAGGTTCGCGCAGGGCGGTCCTCAGTCAGGCCCTCGTCCATTTTAGCCCCGTCGACCTCGGCGGCGGGATGCACGGGACGACCGTAACTATGTCCGCCCCAACGGCGCTGATCGTGGTTGTGGTCTGGCTCGCCGCCCTGATATCACTCGGCGCCTGGCGCACGGCCACGATCGACGCCTGAGCTTCGTCAATGGAACCGGTCTCCTACCTGCAAACGATCATCCTCGTTCGCTAAGCATCCAGGCATGCTTCGAGCCGGGGAACTGCTCTCAGCGGCGGGGATAACGCCGCTGGCCGACAGGCACAACTGTGCGGCTGCTCTGAGGAACGGTGCGAGTGAGACGCATCAGTTCGTCGTCTCTCTGCACGCCTACAGCGAATCGCAGGCGATTGAGCGGACCCGGGTCGCGGTGCAGGCGGGCGGGGAATACCAGGGCTTCTGCGCGATGCGCTCCGCCCCCAGGCGGGCCGGGGCACCCTGGCGCCGGAAAAACTAGCCGACCACTTCTGGCGGTCCCCAGGCGGGCACCCAGAAATGCACAAGTTGGCCTCCTCAGAGCGAGCGCGATAGGAACCTGGGCCGTCGCAGGCATTTGCGACTGCCTGCCGCGGACTGTGCGCCATAACGATGTCGGCAACTGAGTGCCACCCACTCTCGTGCTGCTTTTCAACCTTGAAAAAAGGCGATCAGCCACGGTAGAAGCGGTTGACCGCAGCAGGATCCGTGGCTCTACCCGCGGTGAAGACCCCCCGGGGCAAGACGAGGGGCCTCTTGTGGGATGACTGAACGGGTTTGGGAGGCCTGTTCAGGTGCGATCAAAGCAGAGGAGGGGCGATCCGTTTCCGATCCCCGGCAACGAAGTGCACCAAATCTCCCCAGTTTGGGTCGATCCGTTCAGCCGCACGCCCTACCCGCTCGCGGGCCGCCTCGAGGTCCGGGACGAATTCGACCGTGATCTCGAACTGGCCGAGACCGTGGGGCTCCGTTATGAAGAACCGGCGTCTCAGTCGGTCGAGCAGATCGCTCGCATCGGCCCCCTTGGTGGTCTCCATCCGAACCAGAATCGATCCCATCGGCCCTCCTGCCGGTTTACCCAGACGTCGAAGCCAATCTACAGCGATCAGCCAGTGCGCTGCAGCCGCAACGCCGGGTTCGAAGTCGACCGGCGCTGGTTTCGCAAGGCGCGGCCGCCGGTCGCACCACCGATCATCGGCGGAAACTCCGGCGCGGCGCAGACGCCATAGCCCGACCGCGCTTCCCAGCGCGATCCCACCCAAGATCCCCATGCCTCCTCCCAAACCCGCGAACGGCCCCCACCAGTGGGCCGGCACTTCGCCGCTGCTGGTCAGGTCGAAGTAGAGGCGCCCGCCGATCAGCCGGCGGGGAAGCCGCACAACGCCAGGTCGTAGTCCGGCGCACGCGAGCCGCCCGGCGCCTCTCAACGTCGAATCGCAATCAGAACGGCCGCGGCAAGTCCGATCACGTACATCAACCCCATCGACGTGGATTTCGAACGGCCCCAGATGCAAACCGCTGGAGGCGGGACTCGGGATTGAGGCGGCCATGACGCGAGTCCGGAAAGCGCGACCTCAGCCGCCGGTCCTCTTCGCGCGACGGATGAAAGTCAAGTGCGATGACCAGAGGTGCGTTCCCCCCGGACGATCGCATCTAACGCAGCCGGCTGCACAGCCGCAGGCCGAGCCCAGGGCGGGCCCTCAGGGCCGGCCCCGCAGCAGGCGCCCCGCCACGCCCTGGATGGTGTCGATCCCGTAGCCCATCGAGGGGTCGCCGTCGGTCATCACAGCGATCGCCACCCGCTCGCGCGGCCGCTGGAGCCGGGCGATCTGGTGGACGAGCTGTCCGCGCCCGGTCCCGCGCCAGCCGCCCTTGAAGAAGACGGTCCAGCCGCGCGGCCGGGCAACTGCGGGAATCCCCCAGCTCTCATAGCCGGCGATGTGGGAGAGAAGGTGGTCGGCGAAGTGGCGGAAGTGGCGTGGGATCAGGCTTTCCATCTCGAAGAAATAGCGGGCCTGGTCGGCGGCGCTGATCTGGGCATTGGCCCAGATGCCCTGGATCGAGAAGTCGGTCATCCCTGCCCGCCGCGCCAGCGCCCGCAGCCGGGGGTCACCGACCCGTTCCCAGACCGCGGTCGCGGCGTTGTTGTCGGAGACCTGGATCATCGGGTCCAGGAGCGATCGGCTGCCGTCGAGGCCACGATGCTGGGCCGCCAGCTTTCGCAGGTCGGCGACCAGCAACATTGCCTTGACGACGCTGGCACTGACGAAGGTGCGGTGCAGATGCTTGCCGCTCATCCGCCCCTCGCTGTCGATGACGGCAAAGGAGGTGTAGCCGGCGCGGCGGCCGAGGTAGCCGCTGGCGGCGGCAACCGCGCCCGGTCCCGGATAGCCGACGGGAGCTACACCGCTCCCGATGTATGGCGAGGTGGCCGGTCCTCGAAAGTGGTGGGCCCCGCAGGGGCCATGTGAGCTGCCGAGACCGAGCGCAACCTGTTTTGGGGCGCTGAAGCAGGCGGCGAACCGAAAGCGGCCGGCCTGCGGCAGCATGATCACCGCGGTCATCCGGGTCACGCCGGGCGTGTTTTCACGAGTGCGCCCCATTGACACACGCCTCAGCCGCCCCCTGGCTCCGGCGCCCACGTACCAGTGAACGGTACGGCCGCCCCAATGCACACCGGGCCGGTGGCGGGAGACGATGTTGAGCCGGGCGCGACCCAGGGAGAGGTAGCTGACCGCGCTGCGCACGCGCTCCTTGCCGGTCGGGGCGCGCGGGCCTGTGGAAGCACGAGGGCTGTTCGCCTGCGTCCGGGCTGCTGCAGTGGCGGCGTTTGGGCTGAAGCCGGCGAGCAGGATGGCCCCGACCAGCGAACTGAAAGCCACTGATCTACCTGCACGTCGAACGCTGCCGGATGACACGCCGACCAACCTATACAGCCGCTCGCCAAATAGCACGCTGCTAACCCAGTTCGCCAGACGGCCAGGCCGCATCAAGCGAGGTTCCCTCCTAGTCCCGATCTTCGCCATGTCAGTCGCTCAACGACGCCCACTCGGATGGAAGCTGTCAAGGATCTGCAGGGCCTCTGATCGAAGGCGCGGGTTTACGGTCTTGCGGTCAAACCAAACTTGTGCCTGAAATGCGCAGCCGTCCTGCTCGAAGGTGAACTGGGAGCTCCAACCAGAACACTCGTAAGGCTCACGGGGAGAGCAGGGCGGCGGCTAGACTGGCCGCGCCAGTGGCTCCCAAACGCGAGATCGCGCAGTTCAGGCAGGCGTGCAAAGAGGCCGGTCTCACCCGCCAGGAGCGCTACGCCGCCAGCAAGGAGTTGCACGCCGAAAAGGAATCATCGGGCACGCAGGAGTGCTGCTGTTCGGGGGGCTGGGGAGGTGGCAGGGAACAGGTCACTGCGGAACGTGGGTCGCGGGCGCCTGAAGCCCCGAAGGGGCGTTGTTGATTGGCCGTCTGGAACACGCCGCCTGAGAGAAGGCACGGCGCCGCAGGGCGGGACGCGGCGTTTCGCAGTGCCGGCAGCGCGCGCAGAGACGCGTACCGAATCGCCGATCCGCAGGCGGCTGGAAACTTGACCTTGAGCCTTGCGGACATGTCGTCGCCGGGGCGCATTGTGCCCGGCACCACCGAGCACAGCTACCGCCCCGTCTTCGGCAGCACATGCGAACGTCGTCAAGTTGGTCGAACCGGCGTTCAAGCCCGAGGCCACTCTTGCGCGAGGCTCTAGCTAAAGGCCGAGGTCGCGCAGAGCAACGCGTGCGGCTTCCAGGCCGCACATGCCGTGGACGCCGCCGCCCGGTGGCGTCGAGGAGGAGCACAGATAGACACCGTCCAGCGGGGTGCGGTAGGGGCGCAGGGCAAGCGTCGGGCGGATGAGCGTCTGGCGCAGGGTTGCCGCGCCGGCGTTGATGTCACCGCCGACGTAGTTGGGGTCGTAGGTCTGGAGCTGACCCGCGTTAGTGCTGGTGCGTGCCACGATCAGGTCGCGAAAGCCCGGCGCGAATCGTTCGATCTGTGACTCGACGCGCTCGGTCATATCGGCAGTCGAGCCGGACGGGACGTGGCAATAGGCATAGAAGGTGTGCCCCTCAGGCGCGCGGCCCGGGTCAAGTACGCACGGTTGCACGGCGATGCAGAACGGCCGCTCGCTGTGACGGCCGGCCGCCACGTCAGCCTCGCTGCGCGCGATTTGCTCGAAGTCCCCCCCGATGTGAACAGTGGTGGTCCGCCGACAGACCTCCGCGCGCCACGGCACCGGGCCAGAGAGCGCCCAATCCAGCTTGAAGACGCCCGGGCCATAGCGAAAACGACGCAGCGCGCGCCTGTAGCGGGCAGGGAGCCGCTCGCCGGCGAGTGCACCGAGTCCGCCCGGCGCCACGTCGAGCAGCGTGCAATCAAAGTTGGGTAGCTCATCCAGGCTTTGCACAAAGCGGCCCGTTCTCATCACACCACCAGCGGCCTCGATCTCGCCGACGAGCGCATCGACGATCCGCTCGCTGCCACCTGCCACCACGGGCCAGCCGACCGCATGAGCCAGCATGCCGAGCAGCAGAGCGAACGCGCCGGTACCAGGCGCCGAGAGCGGGCGCATGGCGTGTGCGGCAAGGCCCGCCAGCAACGCCCGGGCGGAGCGCGTTTGCAGGCGCCTGGCAAGCAGCGTAGCCGGTAAGACGCCAAGCGCCCCGAAGCGTGCCATCGCCAGGGGATGGGGTGGCATCCTCAGCATCGGCGCGAGGCTCGAGGCGACGATCTTCTCACAGTCCCGGAGGTAGGTGGCAAGCACCATCTGGTAGAGACGCGCGTCCGCGCCCAATTGCCGTGCGGTTTCCGACACAGAGCCATAGACCGCGACGGCGAGCTCTCCGTCGAGCGGATGAGCGAAGGCAACCTCGGGTGTCAAGAGGTCGACCCCGGCCAGCTGCTCCCGGGCAAAGAACGGCGAGGCCGCCAGCAGCGGATGGACCGCCGAGCAGACGTCGTGAGCGAAGCCGGGCAGCGTCAGCTCAGAGGTACGGCAGCCGCCGCCCGCCCGCTCGGCGCCCTCGAAGACGTCAACCGACACCCCCGCCCGCGCCAGGGTCAGCGCGGCCGCGAGGCCGTTCGGGCCCGAGCCGACGACTGCCCCCCTCACAGCTCGAGCACTTTCCCCTGGACTGCGACGATAATGTCCTCGGTGCCGGCAAAGCACGCCGCGAGCTCATCGAGCTGGGCGTCGGTCCGGTCGGGACGATGGTGAAAGAGCACCGTGCGGCGCCCGCCCGCCCGGCGTCCGAGCGCGACCGCGTAGTCGGCGACGGCGTGTCCGAAGCGGGATTCCCTCGCGAGCTCGGCCGCACCGAAAAGTTGAGCGTCGTGCACGAGCGCATCCGTCCCGGCGGCGAGCTCGATTGCCGTCTCGTGATAGGCGCCGTAGCCGTCCTCGCCAGCGCCGAGCACGGTCGGACAGTGGTCGGGCATGTAGGCGAGGGTGGAGTGTCCGTCGCTGATCCGATAGCCGTAGGTGCGGCCGCCCTTGTGTGGAATCTCACGGGCCAGCACTGTCAGGCCCTCGAGCTCCGTCGCGCCGGGACTCAGGCTGTCAAAGCGCCACGAGCCTCGCAGCTGGCTTGGCGTCGTCGGGAAGTGTGGAGGAGACATCGCCCGTTCCAGCACCGCCTCGGCTCGGGCGCCGTCCTCCTGCTCGGGCAACAGCACCGTCCCGCGCGCTCGCTCGTCGTCACCGGCGGCGAAGAACGGAAGGCCCTGCACGTGATCCCAGTGCAGGTGGGTGAGCAGAATCGTGCCCTGGAACGCGTCGCCGCGCATCAGCGCGGTTGCTTCGCGAATGCCCGTACCGGCATCGAGGATCAGTGAGGGGTGCTCGTGATCGTCGCGGCTGATCGCGACACAGGGCGTGTGTCCGCCGTAGCGCAGGAAGTCCGGGCCCGGCGCCGGGGTCGAGCCGCGCACCCCACAGAGGTATACGCGCACGACCTACTTCCGCGCGGGTTTCTTGGCGCGTGCTTGCTCGCGCCGGTGCCCCTTGGCCAGCTCGCGCAGCTCGCCGCGCTGGAGCTGGTCGGCCTTCACCGAGGCCACCCGCGCGGGTGTAACGGCGACGAGCGTCGAGGTGCGCTTGCCACCCTCCAGGTGCGCACGCTCGCCGAGCAGCGCCCCCGGGCCGTACTCGGCCAGGCGCTCGCCGTCGCGCTCGATGCGCAGCACCCCGTCCAGCAGCAGGAACACCTCATCGCCCTGCTCACCCTGGCGTACGAGCGTCTCGCCAACCTTCAGCTTGCCGATCTTTGGCTTCCGGCCACCGCGCATCAGCTGCTCGGAGAGGCGGCGCTCCAGTGCGCTCTCCACAGCCGTCACCAAGGCCTTGGAGTCCTGGTCCCCCCAAGGGGTGTGCTTGCCGAAGGACTTGCGGTACCAGTCCTTGAAGTCGGCAAGGCCCGACTTGTGGGAGAGCACGCGCTGCTCGTCATAGATCCAATGACGAGGAAAGCGGCTGCATCCCTCCATCTGGCCCTCGGCACGGCCGTCGGCGTAGAGCGTCAGCGACAGCGTCGTCCACACCAGCGGCGCTTGCCACTGGATAAAGGGTTTGCGCCGCACGCGTCTGGGCGCGGGCACGCCGGTGCGACCGCCGGTGGTCTGGCTGAAGCGCACCCTGTCTTTGCCCCTTTGCGGCTTGCGCTGGATCGTCGGCAGCCCGATCGCCTCGAACGTGCGCGCCAGCGGACCGAGCTTGACCGTGGTCGAGCCCATCATGCCGCCGCCGCTGTAGCCGAAGTCCTTGATGTTGCCCTTTTGGTCTGTCTCGATCCATGCCTCCAGGATGTTTGCGAAACGAAAGCGGTCCTCGTCGCGCAACTTCTCCAGATTCTCTATTCGCTCCGGCGGCGGCGGGTCGTAGTGGGCCATTCCCGCCTCGAAGGGAATCTTCATGCTCCCCTCCACGGCCTCGGAGGGAATCCACGACAGCGAGGTGATCGAACTCTTGTGGCGCATCAGCTGTCTCCTATTTGGGAGGAATGACCGACTCGCCGGGCGCGTCGGTTTGAGAATCGGTCGGGCTGGCGGGCCCGGAGCCTACCAGCATGCCGTCGAGCGTCCACACCACGAGCCTTGCCTCCCGGCCTCTGATCTGAAGCTCATCAAAGCGCCGCAGATCCTCCGGTGGCGACTTCATCCGATCGCGTGTCGTCTGCGAGACGAACAGCATCGTGCCGCTGCCTTTGGTCATGCTCTCGAGTCGCGACGCGGTGTTGGTGGTATCGCCGATTGCGGTGTACTCCACTCGAGCTTCCGCGCCCACGTTGCCGGCCATCACCGGACCACTGTTGAGCCCCACGCCCATTGCGAAACGGTGGTCGTGGCCCTGCTCGGCCAGCCAGTCGTTGAAGCGATCGAGGCGCTGCCCGAGCATCTCGCGCGCCGCACTGAGGGCGCGGTCGGCGTGGTCCTCTTGGGCGAGCGGCGCCCCGAATACGGCCATGATCCCGTCCCCCATGTAGGCGATCAAGGTGCCGCCGGCCGCCATAATCGCCTCGGTCATCTCGTTCAGATAGTGGTTGACCACTTCGATCACACGCTCCGGCGTCTGCGTCTCCGAGAAGGAGGTAAAGCCACGCAGATCGCTGAAGAGGACTGTGCAGTCGCGCTGCACTCCGCCGAGTCGCAGGTTCTCGTCGGTTTTGGCGAGGACCTCCTCGACGACGTCAGCTGGCACGAACCGTGCGAACATGTCGCGCGTCCGCGCGCGCTCGATCGCCTCGCTCATGTAAAGGATCGCGATCGTGCCAAGCGTGCCGATGCTGAGCGCCAACAGTGGGTAGACGAAGCTGACAATCAGGCCTGAGTTGAAGGCCAGCTGGATGGCGACGGTGAATACAACGGCCGCCGCCAGCGCGTCGAGTAGTGCGCGCCAGGGACGGATGCGCAGACTGCTGAGCGGAGTGAGCCCGCCAAGCAGAATGATCAGCAGGACATTAAGCCAGCCGGGGGCCTCCTTGAGGGGCACCCCTTCAAGGAGGGTGGCGGTGGCGTTGGACCAGATTTCGGGGCCGGGCATGATGCCGCTCGTAGGTGTGGGGTGTAGGTCTTGAAGGATGGGCGCGGTCGCTCCGACGATCACGACCTTGCCGCGCACGGCACCGGCCGGGAACTGGTTCTTCAGGACGTCCCAGTAAGAGAGGCGCCGCACCGCACCGGGCGGTCCGGCGTAGTCGATCGGCTGCGCTCCGGTGCCGAACAGCGACCGGCTCACGCCACGCTCGGTCGCGACTTCGACCGCCACGACGGCGAAGCTACGCAGTCCTTCCTGCGCATAGGCGAAGCGCCGGACAGCCCCATCGGTGTCGCTGAGCAGGCGCGCATCGGCCGGCCTTGCTCCGACTTCGCGTAGGTGCGGTTCGCCTCCCAGCACGGGCGTGGTTCCCCCATGGCCGATCTGCACTGTCGCAAGGACGGTCTTGCCATGCGCGCGTTCGAGAGCTTCGATCAACGCGTTGTCATCGCGGATGTCCGTTTCGCGCAGGAATTCGATGTCCAGCGCGATTGCCTTCGCCCCCGCTCCGAGTAGATTTTCGATCACCCTGGCGTCGTAGCGTCGGGGAAAGGGGTAGGCAACCTTCGGGTTCGCATTTCTGATGTGTTCGAGGGTCGCCGGATCGATCGCCACGAGAGAGACCCCTGTCGGCGTCGGCTGGCGCCCCCGAATCGAGAACCGCGCGTCCACTGACTGCAGTTCGCTCCTGCGGAGGAGATTGGTCGCATAGGCGCCCACACCGATCCCTGCCGCCAGCAGCGCGGCGGCTACCAGCAGCAACGCCTTGCGGCGGGCCAGAGCGGCGCGGCTCATCGTGTGTCGCCCGCTGTCATAATCGCTGGCTCGTCAGGTGTCATGCTAACGGGTGAGGGCAACATCGGAGATCGCAGGGCGCGGCGGATGCTGCGCTCGGTCGCGTTTGCCGCCCTACTGGCGAGCGCCGGAGTCCTGGGGGCACTTGCAACGCCGCCCGCCAGCGCCGGCGCGAGCGTGACCAGCGGTGCTCTGTCCCAGCTGACCGGAGAAGCGAACTGCGTTGGCGAAGAAGCCGTCAGCTCCGAAGGCAGCGCGTGCGGAACGCTCGTAGAAACAGGGACCCATGACGCTTTTCAAATCCAGCTTAGCCCCGACGGGCGCAACGCCTATTCGGTCGCGATCAACGGCGACCTGGTGGAGTACGCGCGCGATCCGGCCAACGGGGATCTGAAGGTCATCGGCTGTCTGACCGCCGCCACCGACCGCTGCGCCAGCGAAAACGTGATCGAAGACGTTCCCGATCTCGGCCATCCCTCCTCGCTGGCCGTCAGCCCGGACGGCAAGAACGTCTATGTGACGGGGACCGAAAAGCACGCCGTGGTCGAGCTCGAACGTGACGAAGCCAGTGGCCTGCTGAGCCCAATGAGCGGTGGCAAGGCGTGCATCAGCGAAGAATCCGGCGGCGAATGCGAAATTAAAGAAGCAAAGGGGCTGAACGAACCCTACGGTGTGACGGTCAGTCCCGACGGGGCAAACGTCTACGTGAGTGCCGTCAATGGCGAAGCGATCGCCGAGTTCTCACGCGGCTTCCCCGAAGGCGGGCCGCCCGGCGTGCTCACCCCGATCGCCGGCCACGAATGCATCGGCGGCGCTACCAGCGGCTGCCCGATCGAAACGGTGAACGGGATGCTCGAACCGATTGGGATCGTTGTCAGCCCCGATGGCAAGAACGTGTATGTGGCGGCCGGCGCCGGCAACAGTGAAGGGGCGGTCCTCGCCTTCAAGCGCGAAGGGGGGGTGCTGGAACAGCTTCCGGGAGAAGAAGGGTGCCTGAGCGAAAAAATCCTCGGTTGCCAGGCCGCGACCGCGCTGCAGGGCTCCGAGGATCTGGCGATCAGCGCAGACGGCCAGAACGTGTATGCGACCTCGGGGCCGAAGAACGCACTGGTCGAGTTGAGGCGCAACGGCTCAAGCGGTGCGCTCGAACAGCTCGGCGGCAGCGAAGACAAGTGCGTCACGACGGAAGTCATCGCCGGCTGCACCACCGTCAGCTCGGTCGGACTCACGCGCGGAGTGGCGATCAGCCCACGCGGTGAAGACGTCTATGTCGGCAGCGCCGCCGAAAACGGCGTGGCGGCGTTCGCGCGCGGCGCCGAAGGGGCGCTGACGCCGCTTACAGGAGGCTTTGAATGCGTCACCTCCAACGCGACCGGTTGCGGCACGCACAACAATCTGGTCGGGCTCGCCGAAGCTCGGCGTCTGGCGATTTCGCCAGATGGCACCAATCTGTACGTCGCCGGGCAGAATGCCGGCGCGATCGTCGAGCTGGCGCGCACGTTCAAGCCCACGGTGACTAGCGTGAACCTGGGGAGCGGCTCGACCGCCGGCGGGGACACCGTGCGGATCAAGGGTTTCGGCTTCTCCGAAGACCTCGCGGGAGTGAGCGTGAAGTTCGGCACTGCGAGAGCGACGGCGACGGTCAGCTCGGGCACGACGATCATGGCCGAAACGCCGACCCACGTCGAAGGCACGGTTCACGTGACGGTCGAAAACGAAGCCGGCAAATCCGCAGAAGCGGCCGGCGATGACTTCACCTACAGCGAACGTCCCGAAGTGCTCGGCGTGGCACCGGCGATCGGCGGCGAAGCGGGCGGCGCCAAAGTCACGATCGCCGGCCTGCGACTGGGCGAAGTGACCGGGGTGCGGTTTGGCTCGACTCCGGCCCAGAGCTTCACCGTCAACGGCGACGAAGAATCGATCAGCGCCATCGCCCCGCCTGGCAAGGGCTCGGTCGAAGTCAGCGTGGACAACAAACACGGCTCCTCTCCCAGCGGCATCGCCGATCGCTTCACCTATGTGAACGGAACGCCCGCCCCGGCGCCGAGCGCGGGGCTGTTTCTTCAGGGCTACTGCGAAGGGCTTGGCTTCAAGAGCGTCGTCCTGCAGCGCGAAACGGTGGGCGGCAACGGCTTTGCGTATGAGAACTGGGCATGCGTCGCGCCGGACGGCACCGAAACTCCGATCTCCAACAGCGGTGGCTTGCCGAGCATGCAGGCGGCCTGCGAAGAAGGCAATCCCGGTCAGACGGTGTACGCCTATCCGACTGACGTCAACAGCGCGTTCAGCTGGGGCTGCAACGTAGTCGTCCCGTCGGAAGAAAAAAGATCAGGCGAAGGCGGATCGTCCACACCCCCTCCTGGCGGACCGCCCACAACCCCGATCACCACACCGCAGCTCACGAAGACCGCGAATATCACCCCCGTAGAAGGCGTCGTACTGGTGCGGTTGCCAGGTTCCAAAGCGTTCGTTCCACTCTCGACGCTCACACAGGTTCCCTTCGGCACCATCATCGACGCCACCCACGGCAAGGTCAGCGTCACCGCCAGCGAGCCGAACGGCAGCACCGAGACGGGGGTTTACTTCGGCGGGCGCTTTAAGTTGACCCAAAAGCCAAATGGCACGGTGGTCGCGACGCTGACGGGCGGCAACTTCTCGGCCTGCCCATCCCGCCGCGCTCGCCAGCGAATGGGATCCAGCGGCTCAAACGCCCACGCCGCCGCTTCTTCCAAACATTCGGTGCGAAAGCTCTGGACCAACGCGCACGGCAAATTCTCGACGAACGGCAACTATGCCGCCGGCGCCGTGCAGGGAACCGAATGGCTGACAGATGACCTCTGCGACGGGACGCTGATCAAGGTTACCCGCGACAAGGTCGAGGTCACCAATTTCGTCAATCACAAGCACGTGCTGGTGAAGGCCGGCCACCAATACCTGGCCAAGGCCGGTTAGCCCGGCCCGCGTGACGTTGGGGTGCCGCTCCGGATGTTTCGCCGAACCTCCATGGCGGGGGCGCAAGGCCGCTTGCCTACGTGTCGGCCCGCCGATAGGGTGCGGTTCGGTCCATTTGTAATGGAGGGGCTGAAATGAGACTTGCGCGCGTCATATACCGCTACCTGGTCGCGGTCCTCGTCGTTGACGTCGTCGTCCAGTTCTTTCTGGCCGGTGCGGGGGTATTTCGAGCCGACGGCGGAGTGGCCCACGAATCGAGCGCGTTTGACCCCCACCGCACCAACGGGACCCTGATCCAGATACTCGCCCTGCTCGTGCTGCTGACAGCGATCGCCGCTCGTAACGGGCGCTGGAAGCTGGCGCTGGCCGTTTTCGTGCTCAGCATCGTGCAGATCTTCCTGGCGATCGGCGGCTGGGCGGGCGGCCTTCACCCACTCGGCGGGCTGGTCATCTTGGGCATCTCCGGCTGGATGGCTCACGACGCCTGGAGAGGTGGGTCCTCAGCCAAAGTGTCCCGTCAGGCCTAAAGCGTCTAGCGGGCAGATGTCGCCATCGTGTCCAATGAACCAGGCGGCCGGATTGCCGGCGAGGAAGGCGCTCGGCCAGCTGCCAGCGCAGGTCGCCCTGCCGCTCGATTTCGGGTTCGGCCAGTCGGTAGTACTCGGCGAGTAGTTCGGCCTCGGCTTCAGCCGGCTCCTCGGTCGAGGTTTCGCTCCCCGTCTGCGATTTCGCGCGTTACAGGGCCCCCGCGAGTGGCAAACCCGGCCACCCGATCAACTTCGATGGCAGCGGCTCCTATGACATCAGCGCGCCAATCGCAACCTACGAATGGAGCTTCGGTGACGGCTCGCCGCCCGACACCACCGGCGGTGCCGACCCCACCCACTACTACATCCAGCCCGGCACCTATCAGGTCTCGCTCACCGTGAGCGACAGCGGCGGTGGCGCCGACGCCTCGACTCAGACGCTGCCGATCACGATCACGGGCGCGGCGGTGGCAGCGCCCAGCGCCGCCATTGTCTCGCCAGCCGACCACCAGACCTACACGGTGGGCGAAAGCGTAGCGACGAGCTTCACCTGCACCGAGGCGGCGGGCGGGCCGGGAATCGCCTCGTGCACCGACTCGGGCGGCGGCGCCAGCCCCGGCAGGCTCGACACCACCACCCCGGGCCCGCAGCGCTACACGGTGAGTGCAGTGAGCCTCGATGGTGAGCGCGCAGGGGCCACGATCGAATACACGGTCGCCAGCTCCGGCGGCAACGGCTCGGGGGGCGGGGGCGGCAACCCGAGCGGCGATGGATCCACGACCTCGAGGGGAGCCAAACCAGCTGCGACTCCCACCACCGCCCAGAAGCTGGGGCGGGCGATCAAGGCGTGCAGGAAGCTCAAGAAAAGCAAGCGCGCCCGCTGCATCGCGGCGGCCAAGAGACACTTCGCGCCGGGGAAACAGAGGCACAGGACGGCGAAGGCCTGAGGATCGAGTTGCAGGCCATACGGGTCCTGGCGACCGCCGAATCCGCTAGCCATGAATAGATCACGCTTCAGCACCGCGGTGAGTTGGTCCCCAAGGTCAAGCTCGCCGCCGTCAGTTCCGATGGTTGGGAGTGGTCTCCGAGCTGAGCCGACGAGCGCGAAGGACCGTCCTTGCCGGCGGCCTCCTCGCCCTCTGCCTGCTCGCCGCCTTCAGCGCGCACGCCGTGCTCGGCTTCGGTGGAGCCGGTGCGGATGCGCTCTTCAACACCTGGATCTACAACGCGCTGATGTTGACAAGCGCCGCAGCATGTCTGCTGCGTGCTGGTCTGGATCGCCGCGAGCGGGTTGCCTGGGCACTGCTCGGAGTCGGCCTCCTGCTCTACAGCGGCGGAGAAATCTATTACTCAGCGGTCCTCTCCGGACAGGCTTCGGTGCCGATTCCCTCCCCGGCCGACGGCGGCTACCTCGCCTTCTATCCGCTCGCCTACGCGGCGCTGATCGCGCTCTTGCGAGCGAGGATCGGTGTCTTTCCGGTGGCACGGTGGCTGGACGGAGCGATCGTCGGCTCCGCTGTCGCCGCGCTGGCGGCGGCGCTGGCGCTCGGTCCGATCGTCGATGCCGGCAACCGAGGCCAGACGCTCGCCGTCGCGACCAACCTCGCCTATCCGATCGCCGACCTGACCCTCCTGACACTGGTCCTCACCGCGACGGCTTTCACCGGCTGGCGGCCGGGGCGCAGCTGGGCGATTCTCGGTGCCGGGCTGTTGCTCCTCGCCGTCTCCGACGGCGTCTACTTGCTGCAGGCCGCCCAGGGAACCTACGTCGAAGGAACGATCCTCGACGTCGGCTGGCCACTCGGCGTCCTGCTGCTGGCCACCGCCGCCTGGATCGAGCCGGGCATCACGGAGCCCGTGCGGCCGCGAAGTGCGCGAGTGATCGCGATGCCCGCAGCGGCAGCCCTGGTGGCGATCTGCATCCTGGGGGCCGAACGCTTCACCTCGCTACCCGCAGCCGCCACCGCTCTATCGCTACTGACGATGGTCGCGGTGGTGGCGCGCCTGATGCTCTCGCTGATTGAGAGCGAGGGCGAAGTTCGCTCGCGAGCTCGAGAGTCACGCACCGACCCACTGACCGGTCTGCGCAATCGCCGGGCGCTGACCTTCGACCTCGATCGGGCGATCGCCCGCCCCCCCGAGGGCGGCACGCTTTGGCTCCTGGTCTTCTTCGACCTCGACGGCTTCAAGCGCTACAACGACACCTACGGCCATCCGGCCGGCGACTCTCTGTTGGAACGCCTTGGCCAACGCCTCGAGCGCGTTGCCGCCCCGGCAGGCCGGGCCTACAGGCTGGGGGGCGATGAGTTCTGCCTGCTTGCCGAGTGCACGGCGGCCGAGGTCGACGGACTCACGGCAGGCGCGAACGCCGCCCTTTGCGAGCAAGGCGAAGGCTTCGCGATCTCCGCCTCGCAAGGCAGCGTCCTCCTGCCCAGTGAGGCCGACTCGGTCAAGGCCGCGATGCGACTCGCCGATCGGCGGATGTACGCGAACAAGGTGAGCGAGCGGGCCTCCGCCGGTGCGCAATCGCGCGATGTCCTGCTGACGGCACTCCGTGAGCGCGAGCCCCAGCTTGCCGAGCAGGCGGTCGACGTCGCCGAACTGGGACTGGCGGTCGCCGAGGATCTGGGGATGGAGGCCGAGCAGCGCGACGAGACCTTCCGCGCCGGGCAGCTTCACGAGACGGGCAAGATGGCTATCCCCGACGCGATCCTCAACAAGCCCGGTCCGCTCGAGGAGTCCGAGTGGGAGTTCGTCCGCCAACACACCCTGGTCGGGGAGCGGATCATCGCCGCGGCGGCGGCGCTTGTCCCTGTCGCGCGGATTGTGCGCTCAAGCGGCGAGCGCTGGGATGGCAACGGCTATCCGGACTCGCTGCGCGAAGCGGAGATCCCGCTCGGGTCCAGGGTGATCGCGGTCTGCGCGGCCTACGCGGCGATGGTCAGCGAGCGTCCCCACAGCATCGCGATGCGGCCGGCACGGGCGCTCGAAGAGCTGCACCGCGGTGCCGGCTCGCAGTTTGATCCGCAGGTCGTCGAGTCCTTTGAGAAGGTCGCCGCGCAGCGCGGGCTCGCCGTTGAGAGGTGAGTCCGAGGTGAGGTGGGGGCGCATCCCTCACGTCCAGCGAGTCGGGGCGGGGCAGGGTAGACATGAAGGGCGCGGAGCGGTTGGAACATCTCCAGTTGAGGGGCGGCCCGCCTACCTGTCAGTAAGCAGTTGCCGACACGCCTACTGAAAGATCTGTTCCCACGGCGTTCCTGCCGGAGATGTCTTCGTGGCCTCACCGGAGCCTTCAGTCTCCAGCGCCTCCCAGATCGAGGGGTCGGTGCGGTTTGTCATGCCGGAGGTCGAAGTTCCGATCCCCGGCGAAGGCATCCTGCCCATCGAGGAGATCGTGAGGCGCTGAGCGTAGTCTCATTCCCACCAGCCCCCGACCGCGCCCTCGAACTCGGCGCTCCTCTGCAGCGGTTGAACTCGCGGAGAATGGCGACGTAGGACACGAAGGCTTTAGGCCGGAATCGAAGCCCGTGCCCCAGAGAACCGGCTCCCTCAGAGAACCCGCTCAGCTTGGCGCTCCGGTGAAATTCGCACCACGTTCCAGGCGAGGCCAAGCTTCTCCAACGTGGTGATGATCAGCGCCGAGGGGTCAAGCTCCCAGCGTCTCAGGCCGTGGACGGCGGAGCGGGGAAAGGCATGGTGGTTGTGGTGCCAGGACTCCCCGAGAGAAGGGAGCGAGAGCCAGAATACGTTGGTCGAGCGATCGTCTGTCTCAAACCGGCGCCTACCGAGGAAGTGGCAGAGCGAGTTGACGCTCCAGGTGACGTGGTGGACGAAGAAGATCCGCACCAACCCACCCCAGAGCAATCCTGTCGCGGCACCGGCCAGGGTGCCGCTGAGGAGGTAGCCGGCCAGCGTCGGGATCGCCAGGCTAAGGACGGCGAGCGGGACGAAACGGCGACCGATCAGACGCATGCCGCGGTCCTCGTAGAGATCCGGTGCATAGCGCTTCCAGTCAGCACGCCCCTGTGTCGACATCAGCCAGCCAGAGTGCGCATGCCACAACCCGGCCAGCACACCGCACACCCCCTCGCCATGGCCGACGTGGGGGCTGTGCGGGTCGCCCTCTTCGTCGGTGTGGGCGTGGTGCTTGCGATGATCTGCGACCCAGGAGATAACTGGGCCCTGGAGCGCCGTCGAGCCGAGCACGGCGAAGATGTACTCGACCGGTTTTGAGGTCTGGAAGGAACGGTGGGTGAGGAGCCGGTGGAAGCCAACGGTGATGCCGGTTGCGCTCAGCAGGTACATCGTCGCGGCGATCGCCAGGTCGGCGGGATTGACCAGGTTGTCCCATAACAGGACGATTGCGACGATCGTCGCGGCGAAGGGAATCACGACGGCCCCCAGATTGGCGGTCTTCTCGATTTTGCTCATCTCGCCCATGCGCACAAGTTAGATGTGTCTGTGCGATATGAATTAGCCTTAAAGCCAACTTGTTCCCCGATTTCTTGTCAGTTAGGTGATAGATATTGAGGCAGAGCCCTGGCGGTGTCTGCCGGCTGCCGTCGCCGAGGTGATCGAGCCCCAGCTGACCGCGCTCACCGAGGAGATCCTCGCCACAATCGCCCGCGAGGTGCCGGAGTACGCGCGGCCACTGGAGGGAAGCTTCGGCCGTGGCATCCAGACGGGGGTCGCCGAGGCGCTGCGCCAGTTCGTCGCCCTGATTCGCGATCCCGACGCAGGCCGCAGGCCGGGCCGCGAGGTCTATCTCAGCCTCGGGCGCGGCGAGTTTCGAGGGGGTCGGACGCTCGACTCCCTCCAGGCCGCCTACCGAGTGGGCGCACGGGTGGCCTGGCGGCGCTTCGCGGCCGCCGCTCGCCGAGCACGGCTCGATTCCGAGGTCCTGAGCCTGCTCGCCGAGGCGATCTTCGCCTACATCGACGAGCTCTCGGCCGACTCCGTCGAGGGATACGCCGAAGCGCAGGCCGAGGTCGAGGACCTGCGCCGTCGCCGCCGCCGCGAACTGGCGACGCTTTTGGTGCGCGACCCGCCGGCCGTCGAGGCCGACTTGCGTGCGGCAAGTCAGGCTGTGGGCTGGCCCCTGCCGCGCACCGCAGCGGCTCTCGCCTTCTCGGAGGCCGACCTGAACATCCTTGCTGGGCGCCTGCCGCCCGATCTGCTGGTCACGACGCTTGGGGAAACGGGTTGTGTCCTGTTTCCCGATCCAGATGGCCCGAGCCGCGCCGAGAGCCTCGAGCGGGTGGCGGAGGGCTTTCGGCTGGCGCTCGGGCCGACCGGCGCCATTGCTGAACTGGCGAGGTCCTGGTCGCTGGCCCGCGCCTTGCTGGGGGCCGCGGAGGCCGGAGCGCTGCGGGGCGACGGTCTGCTCCGAGTCGACGAGCACCTCGGCGACCTGCTCCTCTTCGAGGGGGGCGCCCTGCTCGAAAGAATTGCGGCCCGTCGACTCGCCCCGTTTGAGTCGCTCACCGCGAAGGCGCGGAGCCGGATGCGCGAGACAGCCCTCGCCTACATCCGCCACCGGGGGAATGCGGTCGCGATGGCCGCGGCTCTGCACGTGCACCCTCAGACCGCCCGCTACCGGACGACGCGCCTACGCGAGCTGCTCGGCGAGCAGCTCGACGATCCCGACGCGCGCTTTGAGCTGGAGGCGGCGCTGCGAGCTGCCCGACCCGGCTAGTCGAGCGCACCAATGAATACAAGGGCAATGCGAGCCGCTGCTCCTGTCGCGTGAACAGCAGCGCGCAGCCCTTCCCAAGACAGCAGAGCCTCGCCTCAGCACAGGAGAACTCGGCAGCGCTTGAGCAGCTCCTCGAGGGTCTTTGGCCGAAGGCTGCCGAGACGACGACTGAGGCGCTCGTGCGAAATCGCGCGCAGCTGCTCGGGCATGGCGAAGCCGTCCTCTTTTGAGACCACCCTCCGATGCTGGAACTGCCAGGTGCAGGGCGTTGCCGAAGTCGATTCGCGTGAGCGGTACGGCGAGGGAGAGGTCGAGGCTCTTTTGGTTCAGCTGGTCGACCGAAACGATTACGAAGGACGGGACTTGGCCTGCTCCCTGCCTTTGGTCGGATCGGGGTTCGCCCAGTAGACGTCGCCTTGGCGATGCTGCGCCTCTACCACTCCGGTGCCGGCGCCTCAAAGCCGGACTCGAGCTCTTCGCTCTCGGCGCGATAGGCGGCGCGTGCCTTTGGATCGCTGGCGAGCTCCTCGAACCCCGCGGCGATCTCGGCCAGAATCGCCTCCTCATCGGCGGCGCTGACCAGCTTCGCCACGACCTCGCCGGCGGGCTCGCCGCGTCGGAGGGCCAGCGCCTTCAGCCGATCGCGCGTCTCCGTCGCAACCCGGATGGTGGTGGTGTTGGCCGCAGTAGCCATGTAGATATGGAGTCTCAACATCTCGGGCCGACGCATCCCACGCGAAAGATCTGCGCGCTTCGGACCCGACCCGACCCGATCGCCGGCGCTCGCCTGTTGCTTCACGTCGCGTTAGCGACCCAGGTTCTTAGCGATCGCTTGCTGCATGTTTCCGGCGTCTACGGGGTCGGCGCGCTCGCAAATCGCGCGAATCGGGAGCCGCTTCAGCGCCGGGATTGCGAGAAACTCGGCTCTCTCTCTCTCTCTCTCTCTCTCTCTCTCCTTTCTCTCTCTCTCTGACACCTCGAGCCGAGTGCCTCCGACGACATGCAGGCGTTCCAAGTGCTGTCCTACGGCGACGAGTGGCGTGTCACCAGGTTCCTGCCAGGGACCAAGCTCCTCCGTGAGACCCAGAGCCGGGACCTCCACGCGTGGAAGCTCTCCGAGTTCTACCGGTAACGGTGTGGGTCTAGTGCGGCCAGGGCGGAGCGGGCGAGGCGGCCACCCACGCGTCCGCGAGTTCCTCAGGTTCCCTGGCCCCCGGGTGCGGCTGGCTCTGTTGACCGGGGTAGGGTTGGGGGTAGATGAAGGCCGTGGTCTTGACCGGAACGGGTGGCCCCGAGGTTCTCCAGGTGCTGGAGCGACCCGATCCCGTCGTCGGGCCCGGCGAGGTAAGAGTCGCGGTCAAGGCCGCCGGCATCAATTTCGCCGACACGTTGGCCCGGGTCGGTCTCTACCCCGACGCCCCGAAGCCACCCTGTGTGCTTGGCTACGAGGTGGCGGGCGAGGTCGAGGCGGTGGGGGAGGAAGTGAGCGCCCACGCGGTTGGCGACCGGGTTATCGCCGGAACCCGTTTCGGCGGCCAGGCGGAGCTGGTCACGGTCCCAGAGGCCCAGGTCCTGCCGTTGCCCGAGCGGCTCAGCTTCGAGCAGGGTGCTGCGTTCCCCGTGAACTACGGCACCGCCTACGCCGCGCTGATGCTGATGGGTGGCCTGCGAGAGGGCGACCGGGTTCTGATCCACGCCGCGGGTGGTGGCGTGGGCATCTCGGCAACGCAGGTCGCTCGCAACGCCGGGGGCGAGATCTTCGGCACCGCCTCACCATCCAAGCACGATGCGATCCGCGCCCAGGGGGTCCTCCACCCGATCGACTACCGCAGCCAGGATTTCGAGACCGAGGTGTTGAGGATCACTCACGGGGAGGGGGTCGACCTGGTGATCGACGCGCTTGGCCCGACCTCGTTCCGCAAGGACTACCGGCTGTTGCGCTCCGGCGGACGTCTGGTCATGTATGGGCTATCGGAGAGCTCAAAGGCCGGTGCGCGCGACCTTCCGGCCACCATCATGAGCCTGGCGAAGATGCCGCTGGCGACGCTTCCCTGGTGGAAGAGCCTCGCGGTGATGAACGAGAACAAGGGCATCTTCGGACTCAACATGCTGAAGTGGTGGGACCGGGAGGGCAACCTTGACCGAGTAACGCGCCCATTGATGGCGGACCTCGAGGATGGGCGCCTGGAACCGGTGGTGGCGCAGGCCTTTCCCTTCGAGCGGGCCGGTGAGGCCCACGAATTCATCGCCGCAAGGCGGAATGTCGGCAAGGTCGTTTTGGTTCCCTCCTGATGTGGCCGGTTCGAATCTCGCCCCCGCTGTGGACGAAGGCCGCGAAGCCTTGGTGGCGGCAAGGGCCTTAACCACGCCCCGGGAAGGACTCGAACCTTCAACTTCTGGCTTAGAAGGCCAGCGCTCTCTCCAGTTGAGCTACCGGGGCCGGATCGAACGAGATTATCCCGTAATCGAGATTGGGCTGGGTAGGAACACGGGTAGGAACAGAATCGGCGAATCGTGTCCGTTCTCGTCATCTTCTGTCATATCGAGAAATTCGCGATTTGCAGGCAAAACGCATTCCACAGTGCAAAGCGCGGCTGTTTCTAAGCCGGAGTGCATGCCTTCTAAGCCGGAGGCGCGTACCGGGCTGACTCCAGCGCACCGGATGTCGTTCCTTGTGAAGGTGCGAGAGCGGGATCTCGCCAAGAACGGCCGAAGGGGCCGCGAGCGCGCCCGTGACACCCCCGCCGCGGCAACAGACTCGCGATGTCGGGCTCCCTCAGATGGAGTTAACCCGGTACGCACTAAGCCGGATGGCGCAGGTTCGAATCCTGCCCGGGGCGTGCCCGATTCCGCGGCCAGGTAACGTGATCCGCGTCGCTCGCCACAGCGTCCGGGTCGTTCCCCGTGATCTACCCCGCCGGTTGGCTTTCGCCGAGACGGGGCCGGCCGGAGCGGCGCGCCGGCGCCGCAGGGCGCCTCGCTTGCTATTCGGCCGATGAACCGGGAAGCTTTGGTCTGCGTGATCCGATCGGTCAGTCGCCGCGCCGTCCTGGGGGGAGCACTCTCCGCGCTGGTGCTCGCGCTCGGTCCCGCTGCCGCTTTGGCCACCTCGATTCCCGGCCCGAACGGGAAGATCGCCTTCGCCAGCGGGCGGGCGGCAAGCAACAACCCCAGCCCCGCGGACGGTAACGACGAACAGTCGCGCATCTGGGTCGCCGACTACCCGAACGGCACTCCGGTGCAGGTGACGACGTTGCCGGCCGAACAGCAGCGCCATCCGAACTGGTCGCCCGACCACACACGGATCGTCTACGCGGCCGGTAAAGCCTTCAGCGGAGAATACGCGCTCTGGATCGTCGACCTGAGGACCGGAGAACAGACCGAATTCGTGCCCAAAGCGCCGATGCAGGACCGGCCGAGCTGGTCACCCAACGGCAAGGAGATCGCCTACGGCTCGAACGGTGACCTCTTCATGAAGGAAACTGAACCGCCCTTCGAAGTCGTGCAGCTCACGAACACCCCCGGCGTGGTCGAGGAACGCCCGGTCTGGAGTCCGGACGGCAACACCCTCTACTACAACCGCAAAGAAACCGGCAAAACGAGGGACATCTACTCGAAGAGCCCGGTGACACCGGCGGGGGCCGAGATCCCGATCGTCACCGGGGAAACCGAAGACTGGCAGCCGGCGGTCTCGCCCGACGGCAAACGACTCTGCTTCCTGCGCGGCGAACAGAACGAAAAATCAGACATCTGGACGGTCAACGTCAACGGCACCGGCGCCGCCCCCTTCGCCAACACCGCGAATGGCGAGCTGAACTGCGTCTGGTCGCCGGACGGGACCAAGATCATGTACACGCAGGGCGCCTTCTCGGCGGGAGAACTCGCCACCCGCGACATCAACGGCGGCAGCTTCGAACTGATGACCTCGATGAACCTGGTCGCAAAACACTTCGACGGTAACGCTGATTGGGCGACCAACTTCCCGCCGAAATGCGACGCCAAGAGCGCCGAAATCCCGGTCAACGGCTTCACCACGATCGCCTTCTCCTGCGTCGATCCCGATGCGGGCCTCGGAGCTGCGCCGCCGACCCCGACGCCGCTCGAAAACGAAGCCTTCGAAGTCGCCTCGCAGCCCGCGCACGGCAACCTCGGCGGTCTCTCCAACGGCAGGGTCATCTACACGCCGGACAAAGACTTCAAGGGGACCGACACCTTCACCTACACCGGCACCGACGGCAACTCGAATGCCCCACCGGCGACCGTGACCATCCACGTGGGCACAACCAAGGGCGGCGGCGGAGACACCACCCCGCCGACGATCTCGGACGTCAAGGTGTCGACGAAGCGCTGGCGACGGGGCTCCAAGCTGGCGAGCTTCTCCCGCCTGGCGCACGCCTCGCTGGTCCCGGTCGGGACGACGATCTCCTTCCAGCTCAGCGAGGTGGCGCACGCCACTCTCACCTTCCAGCGCCAGAAGAGCGCCCGACATAAGACCCGCCGCTTCACCACCGCCGGCAGCATCTCGCTCGGGGCGAAGCAGGGAAAGAACAGCGTGCGCTTCCAAGGGCAGCTGACCAAGTCCCGCCGCCTGCCGCCGGGCCGCTACCGCGTCGTCGTCGGGGCGCAGGATGCGGCCGGCAACCAGGCCCAGCCGCAGAGCAGCACCAATTTCACGATAGCCCCGGGTTAGCCATCGCACTCGAAAGGACCCAGATGCCGAAGCTCCGTAGACGCCTGATGACAGCCACGCTGAGCGTGATCGCTGGGCTGCTCCTGTTGCTACCCGCCACTGGACAGGCGGCGACGGTTTTCGGCAGCCGCCTGAAGAACGCGCCCGGCAACACCGCGGGCGATTGCGAAATATTCACAGGTCCCTGCACGATCGCCTCCTTCATCGAGCCCTCCGAACCGGCCGGCGACCCCTACTCGGGCGGCGCCCCGGTCGCGGGTGTGATCACCAAGTTCCGGATCTATGCTGAAACGGCGACGGCGAGCCCCCTCTCGTTCCTGCTGGCCGAAGTCAGCCGCCCCAACCCCGCCGATGAAAGCACCGCCCTCGCCAGCATCGTCGCCACCGGGCCGAAAGTGACGATCAAGCCGACCGCCGAAGCGGAAATCATGGAATTCCCCGCTCGGGTGCCCGTCAAGAAAGGCCAGCAGCTGGCGATCGAAACGACCGCCGTGCAGGCGACCTACCAGTCCAGCAGCGACAAGTTCAGCTACTTCTTCTCGCCGCCGCTTGTCGAAGGCGCCGGCTTGCGCGGCTCGACCGAACCAACCGGCGAGCTCCTCGTCCAGGCGACGATCGAGCCCGACGCCGATGGCGATGGCTTCGGCGACGAAACCCAGGACCAATGCCCAAGCCAGAAAACAACCCAGGGGCCGTGCGACAACACCCCGCCGGCGGTCAGTGGCCTGGGGGTCGCCAACGGCACGCTCTCCTACAGCCTCTCGGAGGCCTCGACCGTCAGCTTCCAGCTCGAAAAGAAGCTCCACGGCCGTAAGGTCGGCAAGAAGTGCGTCAAGCAGACGGCCAAGAACAGCAGCCACAAGCGCTGCAACCTGTTCAAGCCGGTCGGAGCCGCGTTCAGCGGGCCGGGCAACCAGGGTGCAAACCAGGTGACGCTGCCCAACGGCAAGAAGCTCGGCCCCGGCGCCTACCGGGTGACGATGACCGTGACCGACGTGGCCGGCAACAAGGCGACCACGACGACGACCTTCACGGTCTTGAAGAAGAAGAGGAAGCACTAGCCGGCCGCCGCGGGGCGGACCCCGGGGTCGTCGGTCAGAATGGGTGGGGTTGGCCTATCCGATCGACAACGCCCTGTTCCAATGGGAAGACGGCTGGCGGGTCCTGCAGGGTCTGGGCGGTGACCGGCTCGCCCAGCGGCGGGCCGAACGGGTGGTCGAGGCGGTCCGCGACGAGCTGCGGCTGCGGATCGGTGCGACCTTCACCCTCGCCGATCTCGCCGACCTCTACGGGCAGGACACCGATTGGTGCCTGGCGATTGTGTGCGAAGTCGACCCCGGCGCCGAGGGGCGGTCACTGGTCGACGCTGCCTTCTGGCTCCATCGCCGCGGCGCCTCCGACTTCGCCGGCGGCCGAACGGCTGACGCCGCTCCCGGTCGTCCATAGGAGCGCGCGGCCGTGATCGACCTGATCGTCTACGCGATCCCGGCCTTCGTCCTGCTGCTGGCGCTCGAGCTCCTCTCCTTCAAATACGCTCGCGACGAGGAGCTGGTCGGCTATGAGGCGCGCGACACCCGCACAAGCCTCTCAATGGGCGGCGGCAACGTCGTCATCAACGCGGTCTGGAAACTCGCGGTCCTCGTCATCTACGCCGCGCTCTACGAGCTGACTCCGTTGCGCATGCCGGCCGGCGCGTGGTGGACCTATGTGCTGCTCTTCTTCGCCGACGACCTCGCCTACTACTGGTTCCATCGTGTCCACCACGAGGTGCGCGTCTTCTGGGCGAGCCACGTCGTCCACCATTCCTCCCAGCACTACAACCTCTCGACCGCGCTGCGCCAGACCTGGACGCCGATGACGGCGCTCCCCTTCTGGGCACCGTTGGCGCTGCTCGGTTTCGCCCCCTGGATGGTCCTCATGCAGATGGCGATCAGCCTCATGTACCAATTCTGGATCCACACCGAGCGGATTCGCACGCTGCCGGCCTGGTTTGAGTTCGTCTTCAATACACCCTCTCACCATCGCGTCCACCATGGCGCGAACAAGGTCTACCTGGATCGCAACTACGGCGGCATCCTGATCATCTGGGACAGACTGTTCGGCACCTTCCAGGGGGAGGCCGAGCGGCCCGTGTATGGGCTGACAAAGAACATTCGCACCTTCCGGCCGAGCCGGGTTGCGTTTCACGAGTTCGCCGCAATCGCTGAGGATCTGCGCGCCGCCGCGAGCTGGCGCGAGCGCCTCGGTTACCTATTCCGGGCTCCCGGCTGGTCGCCGGACGGCAGCGGCGGCGGCACTCGCGGCTGACCCCTGCACCATCGGGAGACCCAGTTTTGGTCGGCGCCGTGCGGGTAGCCGAGGGTCATGAACCTCGCGATAGCCCTGATCATCGTCGGCATCATTCTGGCGCTGGTCGTCAGCTACGTCCTCGGGGTTATCGTGATCCTCATCGGGCTGGCAATGCTGGTCCTGCCGCGGCTCGGCGCCAGGGGGGCCGGGCGAATCTAGACAGATCTCGGTGCCGGGCGGTTGACCGGTAGCCTGGATCTGCGTTGAGCAGCGTCCTCGTCCACTTGACCCCAAATCTGCGCTTCGGCCGCCCGGCACCCCTGCAGGGCCGGGGGCGCCGCTGTGGCAAACGGCTTGAGGGCCGCCGGTCCGGGTGCGTCGAACTTGAGGCGGTCCGCGGATGGTGAGGCCGTGGAAGTTGCCCCTCGTGGTCCTCGCGATCCTGCTGCCGATCATCCTCAGCTTCTACGTCGGCGGCGGGGGCGTCGGGCTGGGTGTGGGCGGGCTCGTCGCCGTGACGATCATGGTCATCGCCGTGCGCCAGCGCCCGCGGGGCCCCATCGTGCCGGCGCCGAGCCCCGATCAGCGCCGACACGTGCTGTTCATCGCCACCTGTCCCATCGAAGAGCCAGGATCGGTCGAGAGACTCCTCAGCGCTGGCGACCTCGAAGATGATTCGGGTGACGTCGACGTCCTCGTGCTCGCCCCGGCCCGGATCGGCTTTCTTGACCGCTGGGCCTCAGACGTTGAGCCGGCACGAGAGGCCGCCCAGCGCAACCTGGTCGCGACGGTCGCAGCACTGGCAAAGTCAGGCATCCAGGCGGAGGCTCGGGTCGGGGATGAGGACATCGTGCAGGCGGTCGAGGACCAGTTGCAGACCTACCCGGCCACCGAGGTGGTCCTGATCACAGGTGGTGGTGGCGAAAACGGCGAGGGCGATGCGGCCACGGAGCTCGCCAGCCGGCTCGAGGCCGACTTTCGCCACCTCGTGATCTGAGGCTGGACAAGCAGGCCTGACCCAGTTAGCTTCGCGCCGCGCCGTCCAGTCGGCGCGGTTTTCCATTCCGCGCCGGCTGTTCAGAAGGAACCCGATGCTCGAAGGGCGCTTGTGGCCGGTGGTCGCACTCAAAGCCTGATGGCTGCGCTCGGGACGCTCGGGTGTTCGAGCGTGAGGCTCTGGGTCGCACTCACCGTGATCGCGGTCGCGCTCCTCGCGCTGGCCGGATCCGAGGCCGGTGCGAAGTCAGCGCCGAAGCTCCCACAGGGCTTCCCCGACGCGGCCGAGATCCAGGCGACGATCCACAACGACGGAACCTAGGTCTCCGATGCAACCGGCTACACGCCCTGCAGCGAGGGTCAGGAAAATCAAGTAAACGTGTCTCAGCGCGAGCACAGCGCCCGTCACCTCAAGCGCACGCTCTTTTTCCGCCACATGACCGTCCCGGTTGCCACCGAACAAGAACTCGGCAAGGCGTCTCGAGGCTCAAGGTGAAGCCGACGATCACGACGCGCGGAGCCATCAAGAGCGATCAGTCAGCGCTCGACATAGAACGTACGGCCGTCGGCGGGGAAGGCGGCTCCGGCGAACCGTGCCGCCGGATCGAAGAAAGCTGCCACTGGTCCCTGGTTCCCTCGCCCCGCACCGCCTTTCAGGAGATTGCCTCCCAAGGCAACGGCTTTGACGTGACAGGGTCGACTCTGGGCGTGCTCGGAGTCAATCGCATCGATGCCCTCGCCACCCTGGACGTGAACTGCCAACAGCCCCAGGAAGGGGATGCGGAACTCTCGGCGGAGCTCGAGATTGCGGGTCGGCTCTATCCGGCCGATGCCCCCGGGTTTCCTGAAGTGACGATCAGCCGCCTGATCGACGCCGACTTCCACAAGCTGCAGCCGGCGAAGAAAGTGGAGTTCAAGATCGACCTCAATGCGCCCTCGCCCTCGGGCTGCGAGGAATGTGAACTGACCAGCCCGGACATGCAGTCCTGTGTCTTTGGAGTCACAGGGAGCGCGGGGGTCACCCTCCGGCGCCTGTCCCTCTATCGGAACAAAGTCGCCTACCGGAGATGAGCGCTCAACAGACGTGCGGCCGGGCCGCGCTGCGCACGACCTGGAAGGCCCTACCCGGAATTGACTTCAGCTGGTCGAGGTTCTCATCGTCCCAGCGTCGGTCGCTGGTGCCGCCGATGTACCAGTTCGAGCCATTGTCGGCGACAATCAGGCCATAATGCTTGAGAGCCAGGGCGATCGCCCTGGCGGTCCCGGTGAAGCGGCCGAGGCCGTAGCCGGCCTTCAGCCTCAGGCGGGTGCCCATCGCCGGCGCGTCGGGGTTCAAGGTGTTGCCGGCGCAGTGCGAAGCAGGGTGGACCCAGGCCTCGCGGGTGCTCTCGAAGGTGACTCGCAAGGCGTGGTCTAGATCACCGGCGGCGGCTTCCTCGTAGCGGGCGAGGCCGGGGAAGATCGGCAGACCGGCGGCGTCAGCCGAGGTCCAGCCCTCGGGCCTGAGCGCCGCTGAGCGCAGGTTCCATTCGGCGCCGGAGCCCGCATTCCAGTGGGGGCTCCGGCCTCGTTTCGGGAAGGCGCGGTAGAGCTCATACAGGGTGCAGGTCACCGTGTCGACGGCGAGCACGTGGCGGTCCCCGTCGCTGTGGGCGCCACCCTCGACCGGTGCCCCCAGCGGGATCGGGAAAGGGCCCCTGTCGCTCTCATCGCCGTAGGCCGTGTAGTGAATCGGCAGCTCCGGAGCCCGTCTATGGCTGAGGACGGCGTAGGGGAAGCCGTAGGCGCGGGGCGAACCGAAGTCAGGATGGAGATGATCGCCCCCACTGGAGTCGATGAAGGCGATTGTCGCCGCCGAGTTGGGGGCGACGGGCGCCCTGGAGATGTCCTGGTTCCAGGCGCTCTCATCAGGCCGGGAGGGGGCGCGGGCCGGCAGCGACGCGGGGGGGTCGGGGAAGACCGGGCAGCCGCCGAGGGGCGGATAGGGGCCGATTGCCGCGCTCGGCATCGTGGCGATCGTGATCATCAGTGCAGCCGCGAGGCTGATGCTGAGAGCCGCGAGTGCTCGCCGTTTTCCTCGACCTGGTGCGATCAACAACGAATTGGGGTCACGCCTCTGGTCGCTGGTGGACAGTGAGCCGACCAACGTCGAGCTCTCCGACCTCGAGCCGACCCACCTTGGCCCGGCCGATAGCGAGCCTGCCGACGCTGAGCCTCCCGATCGCAAAGCCACCGATCGCCGCCGCGCCCACGGCGAGGGCGCCGATCGCCGCCGCGCCGGTCGCCGATGCCGGCCGCGCCTCGGGACGAAACAGTGCGACTGTGGGGACTCTTGCCACGCCCCAACGGTAGCGCGGCTACCCTCCGCCCTCCTTGGCAACCCTCCTCTCCCTCATACACGCGTCCTGGGAGCGGCCCCATCGGATCCTCGACGCGTTCAGCCCCGAGACCGAGGTTCTGACAGTTGAAGCGCTCGCCGGCGAACCGATCCCGGCTCATCACGAGGTCTCGGGCGTGGTCGTGATGGGTGGGCCGATGAATGTCGATGACCTCGAGCGCTACCCGGCGCTCATCGAGGAGCGCGAGTGGCTCGCCGCGGCCGTGCGCCGCCAGCTGCCTGTTCTGGGTATCTGTCTCGGAGCGCAGCTGCTCTCCCGCGCCCTTGGCGCCGAGGTGCGACCGGGGCCGAGCCCCGAGATCGGCTTCGCCCACATCAACGTGCATGACGCCCACGACCCGATCGTCGGCGCCCTCGCACCAGAGACAACCGTGTTTCATTGGCACGGCGACTTCTTCGAGTTGCCCGTCGGCGCCGTCTCCCTCGCTTCCTCGGCCAAGACCGAGCATCAGGCCTTCCGCTATGGCAACGCCTGGGGGCTGCTCTTTCACCCCGAGGCCGACGCGGCTCTCGTTGAGGCCTGGATGGAAGTACCTCAGATGGTGATGGAGGCGGGCCGCGCAATCGGCCTGGGCGCGGCTGGACTGCTGCCCTCCCAGGCCGAAGAGCTCGAGGAGGATCTGGCGCGCCGCACCACACCGGGCTTCCGCTCCTTCGCCGAGATGGTCGAGTCTTCAGAATGAATCCGGTGAGCGATTCCAAGGCAATCGAGGTTGAACGCCTGAGCAAATCCTTCGGTGAGCTTGAGGCGGTGCGCGATGTCAGCTTCGAGGTTCCGACCGGTGAGGTTTTCGGGTTTCTCGGTCCCAACGGGGCGGGAAAGACGACGACGATCAACATGCTCTGCACGCTGACCACTCCGAGTGCGGGGCGGGCCAGCGTGGCCGCTCACGATGTCGTCACTGAACGCGACGAGGTCCGCCGCCATATCGGCCTCGTCTTCCAGGACCCGACGCTCGATGGTTACCTGAGCGCGGAGCAGAATCTGCGACTGCACGCCGAGCTCTACGGGGTCGAGAAGGCGCTGGTCAAGCCGCGCATGCGCCAGGTCATGGAGATGGTCGGCCTGTGGGGGCGGCGCAAGGCCCAGGTGCTGACCTTCTCGGGTGGCATGCGCAGGCGATTGGAAATCGCCCGCGGCCTGATGCACTCGCCCCGTGTCCTCTTCCTCGACGAGCCGACGATCGGCCTTGATCCGCAGACGCGGAACTCGATCTGGGGCTACATCCGCCAACTTCAGGAAAGCGAGGAGATCACGATCTTCATGACCACCCACTACATGGACGAGGCGGAGTTCTGCGGACGGATCGCGATCATGGACCACGGAGAGATCGTCGCCCTCGACACTCCCGAGTCGCTCAAGGAGCAGGTCGGGGCTGACCGGATCCGGATCGAGACGATGGACGATGATGGGGCGATCACGGCGATCGCCGAGCGCTTCGGCCTGCAGGCCAAGATCTCCGAGGGGGCGGTCACGTTCGCCGTGCCCGACGGCGAGGAGTTCGTGCCACGACTGTTCGCCGAGCTCGGGGTGGGGATCCGTTCGGTCAGCCTCTCGCGGCCGACCCTTGATGACGTCTTCATGGCCAATACGGGATCGACGATCCGTGACGCTGAGGACGCCGACGCCGGCGCCCGGGCGAAAAACAAAATGGCTGCTCAGATGATGGGGGGGATGCGGCGATGAGTGCTCGCGGCGAGGCCGCCGTGGCCGAGGTCGGGCCGCCGGCGCCCGCTCCGCTCGCCGTGCGGGTCCCGGAGCGCAGTTTCGGCAGCGAGCTGCGGGCGGTGCGGATCGTCTGGAAACGCGAGCTGATCCGCTTCTCCAAGGATCGGATGCGGATCGTCACCTCACTCGTGCAGCCGCTGCTCTTCCTCTTTGTGCTCGGCTCAGGACTTCAGCAGCTCTCCGCGGTCAGCACCCACGGCATCAACCTGAAGACCTTCATCTATCCGGGCATTCTCTGCCTCTCGGTGATGTTTACGGCAATGTTCTCGGCCGCGTCGATCGTTTGGGACCGAGAGTTCGGCTTTCTGCGGGAGATGATGGTTGCTCCTGTGCGGCGCGGCTCGATCGTGATCGGCAAGTGCCTGGGCGGGGCGACTGTGGCGGCGCTGCAGGGGGTAATTCTGATCTGTCTTGCAGGGACGGTCGGGGTCCCGTACGTCCTATCGATGATGATCGGCATCTTCTTGCTGCAGATGCTGCTCGCCTTCAGCATCACCGCCTTCGGCGTGATGGCGGCGGTGCGCGTCAAGCAGATGCAGTCCTTCATGGGCCTGATGCAGATGGTGATCATGCCGATGTTCTTCATCTCAGGGGCGCTCTTTCCGGTCACCAATCTGCCCGGCTGGCTCGCCTTTCTAAACCGCATCGATCCAATCACCTACGCGGTCTCGCCGATGCGCAGCCTCGTCTTCAGTCAGCTCAACCTGAGCGCCGCCGCGAAGGCACAACTCGACCCGGGGATCACCTGGTTTGGTTGGACGGTACCGGCGGCACTTGAGGTCGCGACCGTGTTCGCGCTCGGAATGGCGATGCTCCTGATCGCCATCTGGGAGTTCAACGCCGGCGAGTAGCCGGCTCTCGGGGCTGGGCATCGACTCAGCCGGCGGCCCAGATCTTCGCCTCCTCGAGCCCGGGAGGTCGTAGGTCCTGACCTCGCCGGGGGTGATCCAGGCGAAGATGTGCATCGCCTTGGCGAAGCACTCGATGGCGCTGACCAGGGCAAAGCGCTTCCAGGCGGAGTGGCCATCCAGCAAGGCATAGATGCCCGTCTTCATGTCCTCGATCTCCGGCTCAAGGCCTTCGAACGCCGTCAGGAGGAACACAACGCGCAACTCGCCCGAGTCGACCCCCGCCCTCAGCGCTGGCTCCAGCAGGTCGCGGTAGTTGGCCCTACTTGAGCTTGCCGGTGCCACACAGGCCGAGGATGCCCGCAGGCATGTCCTCGATCGGCTCGATCACCGAGCCCGCCTCCGGTTGATGCTTCCAAGATACGCTGGGCGCCGATGCGGATCCGCACCTATACGGGGATCAGCCTTGACGGCTTCGTCGCCACGCCAGACGGTTGGCCGGTGCTGCTCTCGATGCCCGATTTCGCCGGCCGGGAGTCCTACGGCCTTCCACTGTTGCTGGAGACGACCGGCGCCGCGGTCATGGGACGGAGGACCTTCGAACCGGCGCTCGATGCCCCCAATTGGCCCTGGCCCGGCCTCCGGGTCTTCGTGCTGACCTCGACCCCGCTGCCGGCCGGGGCGCCCGAGGGGATCGTCACCGAGAGCGACCCGGTGGCGCTTTTAGAGCTTATGCGGGAGGCCGACTTCGAGGGGGACGTTCACCTGATCGGCGGGCCGAGGACGGTCGAGGCCTTTCTCTCGATCGGCGCCCTCGATCAGCTCGGCGTTGTGGTGCTGCCGCTGATCCTCGGCAATGGCCTCCCGCTCTCCTCCTCGGGGATCGAGATGCGGCGCCTGCGGCTCGAGTCCCACCAAGTCTTCCCCGATGGCGCCGTCGAGCTGCGCTATTCGCCCGGGCCCGACTCAGAGAAGGCGGGGGCGGCCTAAGAACGTGGCGGCCGGGTTCCTCGGGCGCCCCCTGCTCGCCGGGGAGGGTGAAAGCTCGACTAGGAGCGGCCCTCCGCCATCTCGGGCGGAGCCCGCTCGACGTCGAGGCGGGGCAGGATTTTCTCCAGCCAGTCCGGGATCCACCAGTTGCGGCTGCCAAGCAGCTGCATCACGGCTGGCACGAGGACCATCCGCACCACGGTGGCGTCGAGGAAGATGGCGGCCGCGAGGCCAATCCCAAAGAGCTTCAGAAAGACTTCGGAGCTGGCGACGAAGGAGAGGAAGACGACGACCATGATTGCCGCCGCGGCGGTGATCACGCGAGCGGTCTTCGCGAGTCCGTCGGCGACGGCACGCCTTGTGTCGCCGTCGCGCAGGTACTCCTCGCGGATCCTCGAGACGAGGAAAACCTCGTAGTCCATCGAGAGCCCAAAGAGGATCGCGAACATCATCACCGGCATGAACGGCGCAATCGGCACTTCGTGGTCGATCCCGATCAGTTCGCCGACCGCCCCCCCTGGGCTACGAGGGTCATCACCCCGTAGGCGGCGCTGACCGAGAGCAGATTCATGATCCCCGCCTTCAGTGAGATCAGCGGTGAGTGGAAGGCGACCAGGAGCAGCAGAAAGGAGAGTCCGACCACCGCGGCGATGAAGACGGGCATCCGTTCTGTGATGAATTCGCTTTGGTCCTCGAGCGCGGGGGTCACGCCGCCGAGCTTCGCCGTTACCCCGGTCCCGTCGAGGGTTTCGGGAATCGTCGTGCCGCGCAGCCGGTCCACCAGTTCGGAGGTCGCCGAGGCCTGCGGGGCGGTGGTGGGGATGACCGTGATAAGCGCGGCCGTGCCCTTGGCGTTGAAGCGGGGCGCGGCGACGTAGGCGACGCCTTCCTGTTCGCCCAGACGGGCGCCGAGGCGCTCGATCGGGGCTCGCCCGCCGCTCGCCGGCAGTTCGGCGGCGATCACCAAAGGCCCGTTGGCGCCGGGGCCGAAGCCTTCGCTGATCAAGTCGTAAGCCTGCCGGGTCATGGTGCCCGGTTCGTCGTTGCCGGCGTCGGGGAAGCCGAGTCGCATACCGAGCGCCGGCGCGGCCAGCGCGAGCAGGACTGCGGTGGCGGCGATCGCGGCGAGCCACGGCCGACGCTGCACCGCGTGGCTCCAGCGAGCGGCGGGGGATTCGCCATCCTCGGGTGCGTCGAGCCGGCGACCCAGGAGAGGGATGCGCAGCCGGTCGACCCTTTGCCCGAGGTAGGAGAGGAGGGCCGGCAGCAGCGTGATCGAGGCGAGCATCACGACCAGCACCGCGAGTGAGGCCGAGATCGCCACCCCGTACATGTAGGGGAGCCCGGTGAGGAAGAGGCCGAGGACGGCGATCACCACGGTGCTGCCGGCGATGATCACGCTGCGACCCGCGGTGGTGACCGACTCGACGACGGCGTCGTGGCGGTCCTTGCCGGACTTAAGAGCCGCCCGGAAGCGCGTCAGGACGAGCAGCGCGTAATCGATGCCGACGCCGATCCCGATCAGGCCGGAGACCGCAGTGGTCCAGTTGGGAACGTCAATTACGTTGGCGAGCAGGGCGATCAGGCCCGCGGAGGAGATCCCGAGACCGACCAGGGCGATCACCAGCGGCAGACCGGCCGCGACGAGCGAGCCGAAGGCGATCAGCAGGACGATCGCGGCGCCCAGGAAGCCGACGCCCTCGGGGCTCGTCTGGCCCTGGGCGGTGTAGATCGGTTCGCCGCCGAGCTTGATCTCGAGGCCGCCACGGCTGTTGGCGTTGGCGGCTGCGATCAGGGCTTCTCCCTGTTCCTTCTTGACTTCCCACCCGGGTACGTTGAGGGGCAGTGTCGCCGTGGCGATCGAGCCGTCCTTGGAGACGCGGGTCGCCGTCCGCCTGCCGACGTGCTGGACTCTTTCTGCCTGGGCGAAGAATGCGTTCATCCGCCTCTTCGCACCGCCGCTGACCGCGCCCTGCGGATCGCTCCAGACAACGTAGATTTCCTGCCCCGAGTAGCCGCCGAATTCGCGTTCGATCAGTTCGCCGGCCGCCTTGGATTCTGAACCCGGCGTGTTGTAGTCGGCGTGATACTCACCCTTCAGGGAGGAGCCGAGGCTGATGAGGATGACGGTCGCCGCGATCCAGCCGAGGACCATGCGCCCGCGGTGGCGGTAGGCGATGTCGGCGAGACGGGCGAGACTGCGGGTCATGCGGCACTCCCCCTTTCGTGAAAATTCATTAACTGCAAGAAAGGTTTATGAGAGAAACGATTCTTATCAGAAAGCAATTGGTCTAGGATCTCCGACTATGGCGAGCGAGCCGATAGTCGGAGATCGGGCTCCTTCGAGTCTTGCATTCCTGCTTTCCCAGGTAGGCATCCACGCGGCCCGGCGGTTCGCCGAGCGGATGGAGGAGATCGATCTGCAGCCACCGCTGTTCCGGGTGCTGAATCTGGTCGACGCGGCCGAGGGGCGCTCCCAGCAGGCGATCGGGCAGGCGATCGAGGTACCCGCGAGCCGCATGGTCGCCCTGGTCGACGAGCTCGAGCGCCGCGGTCTGATCGAGCGCCGCCCCGATCCCGACGATCGCCGCGTCCGGGCGCTGTTCCTGACGCGCAAGGGGCGGGAGGCGCTGACCCGCGGCCGCGAGATCGCGCGCGCACACGAACGCGACCTGACGCGCGGAATGGCTGCCGCGGACCGCAGGCGCCTGATCGCTCTGTTGCAGCAGATCGTCGACCGTCAGACGATCGGCAGGGGCATCCATCCGGGCCTCTCGTCTGGTACCTGAGGGGATCGGCGATGCGAAGCTATCCAGCCCGCCAGCCTGCGTGAGATGTCGGGCACGGAAAAAGGGAGACCGCTTGCGGCCGCTGCTATTTTCACGCGATGATTTCCAAGCCCACCTCCGCCCGTCCCGTCCATCGCCTATTGCGCCGCCCGTTTCGCGTGCCCGCTCTCACAGTCGGGATCGCGGCGCTTGTGGCGCTGATCGCCGCTCCAGCCTGCTCGGCACTCAGCTGGCAAGCGCCCGCCACGGTCTCGGCGCCCGGCGAAGTCACCCAGAATGAACCGAGCGCCGCGATGGACGCCGCCGGCGACGCGGTCGTCGCCTGGGCCAGCTACAACTCCTCCGCCTATGAATGTCCCTGCGCGGTGCGGGTGGCGGCGCGGAGCGCTGGCGGTCCGTTCGGCTCTCCGGCGACGCTTGCAACCTCCACCGGTGTGGAAAAGATCAGCGGCGTGCAGGCGGCGATGGATGCCAACGGCGACGCGATCGTCGTCTGGGATGCGTGGCACGAAAAACCGGTCGGACCGATCACCGGCGTCGTCGATGAAGTGTATGGGTCGGTGCGGCCGGCGGGCGGCAGCTTCAGCGCCCCGCAACTGCTCTCGGCGGAAGGCAGCGAAGCCGACGGTGGCGGCGCGCCGCGGGTGGCGATGGATAGCGCCGGAGACGCGACGGTCGCCTGGATCTCCGGCCTTGGCTGGTTCAGCACCGACCCTGAGCCCCAGATGCAGGTCGTCCGCCGGCCGGCGGGGGGCTCCTTCACGGCGCCGCAGACGCAGACATCATGGGGATCGGGCGAAGCCGGCCCCTGGGAATTCAAGCTCGCTACGAGTCCCGACGGCCATACGGCGATCGCCTACACGTATGAGGAACCGGCCGGTTGCAGCCCCACTCCGTGCGACCCGCTTGAAAACGGCGCCAAGGAGCAAATTCGTGTGGCGACCGCCTCGCCGGGCGCCGCCTTCGGGACGCCGGCCGAAGTCTCGCCCAAGGTCAATAACACCGGCGTCGGTGAAGGGCCCGCCGAGGAAGTCAGGTCAGTGGCAATCGACGACCACGCCGACGTGGTTGCAAGCTATGAAGAAGAGGGTTCGGGCCCGATCTCCACCAATACGCGTAGCGACGAGACGGTGACGAGCGACGGGGGCGGCGCCTTCTCGACCCCGGTCAGCCTCGGCACCGGCGAACGCTCCTTCCCGCAGGACGTCGCCATCGGCCCCAACGGCGAGGCGACCGATATCTGGGTCGATGAAGCTGGACTGGGAGGCGCCTGGCGGCCGCTCGGGGGTAGCTTCAGCGCGGCACAGACCCTGTCTGCCGAAGCCTGGGAGGGCAAGCTGGCCGCCGGCTCCAACCTGGCCGGCGCCAACGGCGACGTGCTGGCCGGGATGCTGCTCTACAACAGCAACGAAGAAGAATCTGTCACGGCGACGCTGCGCCCGCCGGGCGGCAGCTTCGAAGCGCCGAAGATGCTCGAAAAGACGCCCGCCGGCACCTATAACGGATTCACGCTCAGTGGCGCGATCGATGCCAGCGGAGACTCGGCCGTACTCGCCTGGGCCGCCTCCCAGGGGGAATTCGAAGCTCCGGGCGCGATCCGTGTGGCGCTCGCGGGCGCGGTTGGGAGTGGCGGCGGCACGCCGACCCCGACGCCCAGTCCAGAGCCAAAGCCGCACGGAGGCGCCCATAAATGCAGGAAGGGGACTTCGAGGAAGAAGGTCCACGGCAAAACCAGGTGCGTCAAGAAGAAGAAGCACCATAAGAAGAAGCATCACGGCAAGAAGCGCGGCGCCCGCTGAGGGGCCGGCATCGCCCGTTGCGGGGCGCTGGCAAGGGGCGTCGAACCGCTAGATTGAGAGGGGCGCGGTGGACGTAGCTCAGCTGGTAGAGCTCCTGGTTGTGGTCCAGGCGGTCGCCGGTTCGAATCCGGTCGTCCACCCCTCACGGAAACCCCGCTGCGGCGGGGTTTCCGCTTGTTTGAGGCAACTGCCACGAAGTTTGGAGGGGGACAATAGGGGGACAATTTCGAGCGGCGCCGTCTCTCGAAAACCCAATCGATCGCTAACTCGCGCACAGATATGGCGCTGTTCCTGGGCCGAGACGCGCTGTCACGCCGGAGGTCGCGGGTTCGAGTCCTGTCGCTCCCGTTCCACGCAAAATCGCTTTTTCAAGCCAAAAACAGCCACCTGGCGCTGTCGGCAAAGGCCCTTTTTTATCCGTGGGTGCGACGCCAAAATCGGAAGGAGGCATCCGCGTGAAGATGCCCCGCCGGATTCTTAGAGAAAGTCAGCGTCCGTGCTCTGATCCAAGAGACTAGAGCGCGAAAGCCGATAGGCGGTGGCTGACCGCTCGGTTACGGCACTAGTCGCAGCTGGGTTTCGGACGTACCAGAGCGCCTGTTTGGGACTGCCGTAGAAATCGACCACGGCAAGCACGAATTGCTCTCCAAGGTCACACGCTGCTTTCCACTCCGATTCGGTCAGCTCAGGGGTCGTAAACCCGATGGAAGACTTGACCTCAACGCACAACACCGCATCGTTGCTCTCTGCTTCGAGGTCGTAGCCGACGCCGGTTTGGCGGCCTCGATACGAAACCTCCCAGCCGCGACTGGTCAGGTCTGCGGCGACATCAAGCTCCGCCCCCAATCCGGAATTAGCCAGAACTGGATCAGCCAACTTCGGAAGTGCCGTGCCTCGTTCCGGACTCACCAAGACCGATTTCTCCAACGTACCTGCGGCTGAGCCAGGCGGGTTGGCCGAACCAACAACGGTTCGTTGCTCTGCCACCCGCAGAACCGCCCTATTTCCCTCACCAGTGGGATCGCAGTCAAAAATCGTCTCGATCTGAGCAACGGTAAAGCCAAAGTCCTCTGCAAAGTCAGGGATACCGACGCTCTCGCGAGGTGGGAAGACATCGAACCCCGAATCGCAGTACAGCACCGCGATTAGGGGAAAGATCGGGATTGAGTCGCCACCGGGCAACAGATACATGGTGTAGGTGGCTGGGTGGTTTAAGTCGACGACCTGCCAGCCGTGGGTCGTTTCGCGAAGCCAGACTGACTGCTCCTCGCCTCGGTACTCGGTGCCCTTCAAACTGCAGATGTTCTGTCCCTCTGGGTTGACGGCCATATGCGGGCACGCAAGGCGTAGCGCGGGGCTATCCAGCAGTGATTCGATAGTCGTTGCCTCGGCAGGACAGCCGATGCCTTTCTGGATTCCAAAATTGTTGCGCCAGGTATTAGTCGCATACTTGTTATTGGGAGCAGTCTCGCCTGTTCTCGTGCTCCACGGCGATGTGCTTCCTCCAAAGGGAGCCGTAAGGACGACTAACGGCTGGGGCCGATGTGCCTTAGTCAGCATCCGGTCCATGAAGTCCTCGATGACCCTCGTTCTGGTCGCCTGGTCGCTCCCCAGTGGCGCGACGTGGTCGCCCATTCGCCTGAGCCCCAGGTAAAGAGTGATGAGGCGACCCCGCGCACCCGATCGGCGAGCGAAGGCTTCGAGCACCGCCATACCAGCCTCTAGAACATCGACACGATCCACGGGGATCATGGTTCTTAGGCCGCTTTCTCCGTGCGTTCGTGAGCATCTGGACTTAGTGAAAGCAGCAGATCCGCAGCGCTCAGTCGTCCGCGAGTCCATTGTTGATAGGAACCGCCAGGCGCCGATACATAGCTGATCGGTAGATCTGGTTCGGATGCGGCCTTGACTGGGAGGTCGCTGATCGCCTCATCCACTGACAACGGCTCCGGAGCGGAATCCGCAGCCTGCCCCGATGGTTGGCTAGTTAGCTGACGGGGCCGGAGAATCCGTCGTATGGGACTTGGCCAGGTCGGCCGTTGGTCATCGCACCGACCCTGGATAAGGAGGCGCCGCCGAAGTTGCGGCACTCCGTAGCCCTCAGCGTGGAGTACGGCGAGATCAGTCTCATAATTGAGGCTGGTCAATGCGTTCATTACTGCGTCAAGGGTCGGCCGACTCCGGCGATAACCGAGCGCGGGTACGTTCTCCATTAGGACAGTTCGAGGTCGTAACGTAGCGACAGCGTCAAGGAAAACGCTCACAAGTTGGTTACGTGGATCGTCCAGCCGATTAGACCCTGCAGTCGAAAACCCTTGGCAAGGCGGGCCGCCTATGAGAGCGTCGAGAGGTTCGCCGCCGTTCAAATCGACAATATCTGCCATGGTTTGTCTGAACACCTCTGGTGATCCAAGGTCCCGAAGAAGCACCCGGTTGGGCTCGGAGCCGTTCAGAATTTGGGTTTCAACGCAGGCAGGGTCGCTGTCTATGGAGGCGACCAGCCGATGGCCAGCCCACTGGAACCCAAGGCTCAGCCCTCCGGCTCCGCTGAAAAGATCCACGACAGAGGACCCGCTGTCCCGTAGAAGAGAGGCCGCGACCTGAAAGGCGAGCAAAGGCGGGACTGCATTACCGACCTGAATGAACCGCGACCGACCTTTGCCCGCAAACCGAAATATGTCGGGGAAGCTCTGCAGGCGTGCTGCCTCGCGAACCGTAATGAGGCGCGGTGCAGAGGGGTGGATGAAACAACCGTTGCCCGGGCGGTTGAAGTACGTCGAGATCGTGTAGCTGGGGCGCGACGCAGACAGACGACCGTAATAGGTGCTTCTACTACCCTCGCCCGCGGCCGCAGACCGGCGAATCTGATCCACTCGTCGCGATTCAAACTCGTCCGGAAGATTTCGCCAGTTCCCCCCAGGCGGGACGTGGGCAACTATTTCGGCGTCCCGCTTGCTGAGCCGTCCCGCCGCGTGGTCAAAAACCTCAGCGTCCACCTAGCGCTACCACCTCCGGGGCAACTCCTTGCTTTAGACACTCGGGACTTACAAGGCTCTCAAGCGGCACCTCCTCAACGCTGATGCCAAGCGACTCCTGCAGTTGTCTCGAAAGACCCGCTCCGAGTCGCCGGTCTGCCCTCAATACGAAACCTGCCTTCGAGAGCCTGCCCTTCGGAAAGTCGCCAATCTCTATGGGCGCGTTGCTCTGGAGCGGCACCCAACTCTTGATCTGCGTGGCTCGACGACGAATGCGCATCCGACCATTGCCGGTGATCAGTGATTCTGACCTTCCGGCGCGATCCGCCAACGTCGCGAGCATGCTAGTCCCCCAAAGGCCAAATGCCACCGGTTCTGTCTTGCGAAGCCTTTGCGCCGCCGATAGGTCACGAGGGAAGCCCTCTACATCGATTCGCGACAGCTTTACCGACTGGCGAACCCTCGCAAGCGCGAGCGACCCAGCGAGGAGGGATGCATCAATCCCGATCCAGTTTCGCTTCCCTCGCTCGGCGGCGACGAGGGTCGTTCCACTTCCGGCAAAGGGATCAAGCACCAGATCGCCCTCCTTGCTACTCGCTTCGATGATCCGTGAGAGCAGGGCAAGTGGCTTTTGGGTTTCGAAGCCCACCCGCTCCTCGGAGTGGGCGTCCAGACGGTTGATGTCCGACCAGACATCCTGTAGCTGAACCCCCGGAGCATCGTCTGCGTATCGTTTTCGGCGCGGCACACCGTTCGACGAGTGGACAAGTTCGCCGTTTTCGTCCAGCGCCCGCATCGTCTCGATTTTCCAAGCCCAGTGACGACCCGGTGGAGGCAGCTTGCCCTTCCAAGGATAATGCGCGCGCGTCCCGGATCGGTCGCCTGGAGCTGTGCATGTGATCAGTTGAAAGCGCCCTCTCTCGTCCTCGTGCGTGTAATAGCGATCTAGGTAATCGGTTGGATACGCCGTGTGCTGTGGGATCCACTGGTAGGCGGCGCTTTTCGAGTAGAAGAGGATCGAGTCGTGGACCGGGCCATATCGCCGACTGCTGCTGTGAGCGTGCGTCCGCTTCCAGATGATCTCGTTCCGAAAATTGGTTGGCCCAAAGATCGCGTCGAGAAGAGAACGAAGGTGATGCGCCGCGGAACTGTCGCAGTGAAGATAAATCGAGCCATCCGGCTTCAAGACTCGGTGTAGTTCGACCAACCTTGGAGCCATCCAGCCAAGGTACGACGCCATGTCTCTCTGGCTGATATCTGCCAGAAGCCCGACGAGTCGCACTACGCTCTCCGGTAACGCGACCGGGTGGTCTGCAGCGTTCGAGGGGGCCGCGGACCACTGGTCGTTGAATGCTGCGCTCCGACCGCCGCTCCCGGCGGAGCGACTCGCATCGACGAGATCGTAGGTCCGCCCCGACTGGAAAGGCGGGTCCATGTAGATCAGCGCGACAGATTCGCTCGGGATCGAGGAGAGCGCTTCCAAATTGTCCTGGACTATCAGGCGCCGCTTGCTTCGGGAAGCCACGAGCCTTGACCCTACGGCGGAAGGCGGACGAGATTCAGAAGTCAAATCTGGCCAAACCAACGATGCTGGGTGGCAGACCAGTCGGGCACCATTTTGAGCCGAAGGCCGGCCCGACTCGACCCGACTCGCGCCAACAGACCAGGCAGGTCGCAACCCGACCGCGCAGCGGTGGCGGTTTCACAACTCGAATGTCGCGACTTGACTCCCGCCTCCGCTATCGGCCCCCGGAAACGGGGCCGCCGCGAAGGTATCGAAATGGGGTCGCGCGCCGTCTTGTTCGTAGATGAAGGATCAGCGAACGACAGAGCGGTGAGCGTCGCGATCTCTCAGGTCTTGGAGCAGTGGCGGGCTTAGGAGTGATTCCGAGCCAGGTGGCGCTTTGGGCGGAAACCGGGAGGGCCGCGACTTGCTGCCTTTTGCACCTGGGCAATCGTCCCCCGCACCGCTGGCGCGGGCGCGGCGCCGAACGCCACTTCGTGATCGGGTATCTCGGTGAGGCCGACAACCCGGCGGCCAACCGAGATGCCACCATCCCGGAGAGGTGGCGCTACGCCGCAGCGATCTTCCGCCTCACCAAGAGCCCGGATCGGCTGCTTCTCTGGGTCGCCGACGAGGAAGTCGGCAGTGCACTGCGCAGGGTCGAAGGAGTGCACGCCGCCACTCATTGCAGCCTCTGGAGGGCAAGCGAGGAGGCTCGGCAATGGACGAGACTTGTCGAGGAGTTCGGGCAAAGAGCTGAGTTCCGTGCTTACGCCGCCTTCGCCGAGTTCGAGCACGCGGTCGATGGTCTCATCCGCCCGTCCCTGCGCTTCCTTCCTCACGACCTTCTCGATGATCAGAATGCCTTCGCCGGAGGGCGGAATTTCGACCTCTGGGATCGCGCCAACTGATCGTTCTCCCGGTTCCGCTGCGGCTCCTGTGGCAGTCCTCGAAGGTGGCGAGATGCTCTATCTAGCTCTGCCCGTCGAGCAGCCCTCGCAGCTGCTTCAGGGCGGCGGCGACTCGATCGGCGCGCTCATAGGGGCCAGGCATGATGAAAATCCGGGCGCCGATCCACTCCTCAAGCTCGGGGCGGTGGCCGTGGCCCTTGAACGGGCCGAGCAACGCGGTAGCCGCCTTCTTGTAGACGAAGATCAAGAGGGCGGGGCGGTATCTGCGCAGCTTCTCGACCAGCAGCCCGCGACCGTGCTCGAACTCGGCGGCGGAGATCGCATCGGCGCGGCGGGTCGGGCGCTTGACGATGTCGGTGAAGCCGATGCCAGCGAGGAAGGCCGCGTCATCCTCACGCCCCGTTTCAACCGCATCGATTACACCGGCTTGACGCAGCCGCAGCCAGAAGCGGCGCCCGATCCGGCCCTGGTAATAGTGGCCCGCGCCGACGCTTACCGGCGAGGGGTTGATGCCGATGCAGACCGCCCGCAGTCCAGGGCGCAGGAGATCGGCCAGCGTCTCGACCGGCTCACCTTGCCAATCAACCGTGAGCCGATGATCCGCATTGAGGCCCCAAAGCTCGCTCAGCAGCCCAGAGCGACCTGTCGGGTCCCCAAGGCCGCCCATCGCTTGAATCGCCTCCACCTTCTCCCTATCAGGCCCCTCCTGAATCTGGCTGGGGTCGACGGATAGGACAGACTCAAGGAACTGCTCCTTGGACACCCCCATCAGGGCTTCGATCTTCGACAGGGCGAAGGTTTGAAGCTCAACGGAGAGGCCAGCGCAATCGAGGGCGAGCTCTTCTAGGTGTGCGACTGCGTCATTGGCAGCTTCATTTCCAGCTATCGCCCCGACGAGCTGCCGATCCTCGAAAAGGTGATGGACAAGCCGATTGCGGCGCAAGATCGCGTCGTCAATTCGTCGTTCGAGATCCTCCGGGAGCCCCTGCTCCCTGAGTCGGTGCAGGAGCTGACCGGCGGTCAGGGTCTCAAGCTCCGTTATCCGCTGGCCGAACGTCCTGCCCGTCGATCGCTGCTTTCGAGCTCGATCTGCCAACAGAAGGCGCGCCAGTTCGAGCCGCAAGTTGCCCTCTAGCGCTGCGGCGGCGACCACCACCTGACCGAGCGCAATCAGGAAGGGCCTCGCGCGCTCGTCAGGGTCAGCGAAGTAGGCGGTGACCGAAGGTCGAGCCTCGCTGGATTCGTCCCTATCTGCCACTAAGGCGACAGTAGCCGCAGCGCAGGCGGAGTCAGGACTCGGCCTCAGACTCTCCGGGCGATCCACCCAGTGACGCTCATGGTCTCCGCTCTTTGCGCAATGCGGGAGCGTTTGGTCAAACCTGCGAGCGAAACGTACCCCCTCTCGGCTACGCAGACCGGCCTGATGGCCCTCCGCCGAGCTCAGGCGCTGAGCGCGCCACACTCGCACTTGCGCTCAGCTGGCCGGCGGAACCAGACCGGCTTGTCGCACGTCTCGCAGGTCAGCGCGGCCTGAAGCTTCCGGACATCGTCAACCAGCTGGCGCAGATCCTCTTTGATCGGGTCCGGCATCTCGGGGCGGTAGTGGACGCCGAGCGTCGCGATGTAGGTCGACGCTTTGATCTCCTCGAGAATCTCCAGCTCGGCGAGATCGGAGTCTCGGTCCTTCAGCTCGCGCCGCAGGCTTTCCAAGAACTCGAAGGCCGTGTGGCGCCCGCGCGGATCGTAGGCGACCCGGAAGCCGAGCTTGCCGACTGCGCGCGCCAGGGCCTCCTCCAAGGCGGTACGCGCGGAGACCGGCGAGCTCGCTCGCGGCCCGCCCCCGGTCGAGCTGGGCCTCGAGGCGGTTAAGCGGGTTACCCTCGCCGAGCTCGATCCCGCCCTTCGGGTCCCAGGCAACGATCTCCTTGAAGCTCCAGCCGGCGCCCTCTTCGACGACGTAGCGGCCAATGTCGCGGAAGGACGCATCGTGACTGAGGACGAGAACCTGCCACTCGGCGAATTCGTCCCTCAGCAATCGCATCAGCCCGCGGCGGTTCGAGAAGTCGAAGGAGTTGACCACGTCGTCGAGGACCAGCGTCCGCCAGCGCTCGTTTGGGTCGAACTTCGCCCGCGCCAGGAAGAGGGCGATGCCGAGCGCATTCAGCCGCGACTCGCTCATGATCTTTTGCGGCGGGCTCATTGGCGGCTCGCGGCCGTCGAAGACGAGCGAGAACTCGACGTGGCCGCCGTGTTTGTCGGCGTACTGGAGCTTGATGTCCGAGTAGACCGGGTCGGACATCAGCAACCCGAAGTAGCGGGCGATCTCCTCCCCCAGCTCCTCCAGCGCCGCCCTGATCGCGCCGCGGATCTGCTCTTCGGATATTTCGAGGATCCTCTTCGAGGCCGCCTCGGCGGCGCGCGTCGCCGAAACGGTTCCGCCTTTCACCTCGAGCCGGCGATGCTGTTCTTTTAGGGCCAGAAGCGCGTTGTGGGCGGCGACCTTGGAGGATGCCTGGGCCTGATCAGCGGCCTTGCGTAGCTCGGGAAGTGCGTGCACCAGGTCAATTCCGAGCTCAGGTGTGGCCGGAATCGAGGCGGTGGCGGCGAGCCCCGCGGCCAGCGCCTCGGTGTAGGCCTCCAGAATCCCGGCAGCTGCCTCCAGCGCCGCCTGGTCCTCCCAGCCGCCTTCAGGCGCCACTTTCAAGACGGCCCGCAGCGTCTGGGCATAACCGCGCGCCGCGCTCTCGCGGGTTGTCACCCTCGACTTCGCGGCACCAACCTGCGAGCGAACCTCGGCCAGGCCGCCGGCGCGATCGCTGAGCGACTCGCCCAACTGCTCACGGCCCTGCTCGACCTCGCAAAGTGGGCAGGCGTCCTCCTCCCAAGTCTGAAGGACCAGTTGGCCCTTCTCGATCAGGGCAGCCAGCGCCTCACTGGACCGGATCGCCTCATCCTCGACGAGTGCGTTCCAATCCGCTGAGGGGTCCTCGCCAAAGCTCTCCACCTCTCGTCCCAGGGCGGCAAGCGGCTCGTGGCGATTGGGTTCACCCGGGATCGATTTCAGGTCGATCTCCGCCAAGGCCTGCTCGGAGCCAATCGCGCTCGGGTGGCCTGCCGCGAGGCGGAGTTCCTCAGCCCTGGTCAGGAGCGCCTTGCCCTCGAGCATGCTCTCCAGGGCCTCACCTTCCTCCAAGGCTCGGGCCTCGGCGCCTACTCGCCGGTCTTTGGCGTCATTGGCCACCGATTTCATCGTGTCTCGAAACCCGCTCAGCGACTCGAGCCCAAGAAGCTCAAGCAGCGCTTTTCGCTTCTCCCCTGCGGTCTTGTTCATGAAGTTGCGGATTGTCGAGTGGCGCAGGATCGGCACATCGGGCAGGGTCGTCTCGGCGCCGAGGTCGTCGCCCTCCCCCTTCTCGCGGAGCGGGCCGGCCGAGTTGCCACTCAGCGAGCGAGCCACCTCGCGATCGGGGTCTAGAATCGAGGCGGCGACGGTCGCGCTGGGCGCATCGAGATGGATCGCCGCAGAGAGGCTTGCGCCCAGCCGGTGGTAGCCGTCGATGTCGCCCGTGGTGAGGAATTCGAGCGCGTCGACCACCGTCGTCTTGCCCGTCCCGTTTTCCCCGAAAATGAAGAGGCTGCCATCGGGGAAACCAAGCTCAAACTCTCCCGCCGCGCCCCTCAGCCCCCGGATCTGGAGGTCCTTGAGCTTCATTTGGCCTCACTGGCCGCTGTGATCGCAGCGAGGATCCGCTCGGGTTCCCACTGCCCGGCTTCCCAGAGGGCCTTCAGGTCCTCGCTCACGCCAGGGGAGACCCTCCTCCGCTCCTACCTGCTTGAAGATCGAATCGATGACTTCCTCGGACTGAGTCATTCCTATGCCTGCTTCCATGCCCTTAGTAGCAACCCTCGACGAAACGCTATCTTATCCGAACGTCTGTTCGTATAGATATCGATACCGATACTGCCTCAAGGGAACGATCGAGCGGTGCCGACTTACTTGGGTCGACGCGATGTCTCTGGCGGCGACAGAGCGTCCGGTAGAACCCCCACAACCGTCGCCCGTTCGGAGCTGCAGGGGCAACGGCCGCTTTCCCTGGAGTCCCCGGAAGCGCCCAGACCGCGCGCAAAGAGGCGGGCCGACCTCTTGTTCAACTCCCGCACGTCTGCGGGTCAATCCGTCGCGAACTTTTCTTCAAGCAGTTTCAGGGTGGGCTGATGTCGCAACTTGGCGACGACGTTCTGGTTCGCGAACATGCCTTTCTCCCAGAACGCCTCCTCCCGCGGGCGCTTCTCGATCCAGTCCACACCGACCAGATACTCGCAGCGCTCCGGATCGTCGACCTCCCAGGCCATGTTGTCCGCCTTTAGGGGTGCATCAAGGATGTTGATCGGCCTGCCCTCGACCTCGACGTCGAATTCGCCCACACGGATGGCCTCCGCTGTCACCCGACCCACACCGACGTACCCGTGGGCTCCCCCGTTGGCCCAGCTGCTGGGGATCGCCGCCCAAACCCGGGCGCCCACCGGCAGCTTCTGCATCGCGTTTCGATACTTGGTCCCATGCCCGGCGGATACGAACCCGTAGCGGCGCATGTCGTCCCAATTGCGCTCCTTGCCATCGCCGACGGCCACGTAGAAGTCCGTCCCGTTCCAGGCGGGCTGCTTCTTCGCGCCGCTACGGTTCGGCGCCTCGAACTCCGGATCGACGAGCCACGAGCGCGCCACGTACTCGCGGCCGTCGTCGTCGAGGTACTCGAAGAACAGCACGTTGATCGGCACTTCGTAGTCACGCACGTACTCGATGATCTGCTCAGTGCTGCGATCCATCCCGGTGGCGACGACGACGAGCCGGTGGCTGTTATTGACCGCCTCGGGGACTTCGGTCTCGAAGCGGTCGTTGAAGGACGATTCGAAGTCCTCGCCATCGTGATGCTCGGCAAATAGCTCACCGATCCTCACGAACGAGAGGTCCTTCACCCAGAAGCCATACTCCAGCACCTGCGCGACCACCTCACGGGGCGTCTTGCCCTTCTTCAGCTCGATGACGTAGAGATCGCCCCCTTCGTCCATCGCCAGAAGGTCGATGTATTTGTCGAAGTCGGTGCGGACCTGACGGCCGATCCGCAGTAGCTTTCCCAGCCCCAGCATGTCGAGGCGCTCCACGAGGATGTCCTCCAGGCGCTCCTCGCTGGAGATGTCGCTCGGTGCCACCGGCTGGACCGACTTCCCGTCGACACGCCACAAGCCGAACTTGACCGCCACGCCCGATCCTCCTACCCAGTCGCCGCGGGCCCACGAATAGCCGCCGGGGTCACCTCATACCGCCTCAACCAGAACGCAAGATCACCTGTCGTCGGAGACCCGGCGGCTTCCCACAGCGCCCGATAGTGACGCGTCAGGCCATCCCAATCCGTCTGCGGAATGGGCAACAAGCCCCAGCCCAGTTGCCCTAAGGACAGATCGCCCTTGATCTGATTACAGACCCAGCACGCGCAGACGAGGTTCCCCAAGTCGTTGTCGCCGCCCTGCGACCACGCGACCACGTGATCGAGACTCGGGCTCCGCGACGCGATCGCCGGATGGGTTCTCACCGCCCTTCCAGTTCGGGTGGTACGGAAATTGCTCGGGAAAGAGCATCGCGACTAGGCGCATGACCTGGGTCGGGATCACTTTACCGCCGCAGTAGCGACAGTGGAAACGGTTCGTTTGTAGATCGAGACGATGACGCTCTCCGAAGGCTCAGAGCGGACCGCCACCTCGCGACGGACGTAGGCGATAGGTGCAAGCAGCCTGCTGGCCACATCGCGCCCTTCCGAAAGGACCGCCAGCACTACCTGCTCGAGCTCCTCGGGATAGTCGTCCGTTTGCGGGCGCATCTGACAAGTGTCCCAGCAATCGCTTGGTTCAGTTCGAGAAGCCCAACCCCTGGGCAGATCACCCGCTCGGAGTCGAGCTGCGGTTCCCGACTTCGACCGTCTCCGCGGACGAACGGAAGGTAGTCAATCCCCCTCCAACCGTCTCCCCCGCCCAATTGTTCGAGCTGCCCAAAGACTGGCCGGGTCAGCCGTTTGAGCACGCCTACTACTGACGGGTTCCCGGTTGCCACGCTGCCCAGCGGGCCCAGGAGCGCGTCCACACCCGTTAGTCCTCGGATGACCGATAGGTCACCTCCTCCGTGTAGTGACGAAGGTCGCGCATGTAGCCCCGAAGGTACCTGACAAAGAGCATGAAGACCGCGCCGGACGGTCTCGTGTATCCGTGCCAAGACGGCTCCTCGTCATTGGAGTCATCCAGATTCAAGAGGTAAGCCTCCTGAATGACCATCGACGTGAAGCGCGTGAATGCCATGAAGTCCCGCTCGGTGGGGTCTTCGGAGGCGAACCCGATGGATGCCGTCTGAGTCAAGTACTCCACCTGATCCTGGGGAAGCTCCCAAGCTTTCCGGAGGGACTCAAAGACATCGACATGAAGCGATCGATCGAGGCCCCGCCACTCATCGATGCCGTATCCGTCCCACCGCTCCTCGTCCAGCTCGTATAGCTGAGCGCTGATCGCCGGGAATGAAGCGGCGAGAAAGCGAGCAGCCTTGTCGGTTGCGAACGGGTCCGCCACGAGGCGGGACATCTCGGGAAAAAGCGGCTCGCCGGGCTCCTCTCCTTCGTAGGTGAGCGTCTCCATCTCGCGGAACGCCCGGATGCCGAACTCGACGAGAGTAGTTCCGACCCAGTAGAGCCAGGACTGGTCCTCACCCCCTCCGGCGGCCTGGGCCAAAAGTATTGACAGATTCTCAGCGACAGGATCAAGAGAATCAGCCGGCGTCTCGTCTCCGCTTCCTCCCGAGTCGTCCGTCGCGTCAAGTTCAGCGGCCCAGGCGGGCTCGTTACCCAAAGTAATCCACTCGGTCAATGCAGCAGCGGTTATGTCTGGCATATCGAAAGGGTCTATCCCGTCCCGGCGAAACTGCTTCCTGAGCTTGCGACGAGCCTTCTTAGCGTGTTTTCGCCAGACAACCGCGATCTTCTCGTCCTCGCGGTCGGCCAACTCGCCAGCGTGCACGGCATCGCGAAGTTCGAGCCAAAGGTGCTGGCCGCGATCGATGTTGTCCGCGAGGTTTCCTCCCGAGAGGTCGAGACCCGTTCTTGACGCGAATATCTCCAGCTTGGTCCACTTAGCCAGCTCATCGCTCAGATCCCAGCCATTGGTATTCGTGACGACGAGGCGTGGCTGTGCGACACGCCTTCCGCATCCGCAGAAGCAGTAGGTGGCTTTTGCCTCATCCATTGCGCAAGAGTCTTTCAGGCGGACGAGCCAAGCCCCCACCAGGTCACGATCCTCCAATCCGCCAGGAGATAGTCAATTCGGCGTCCGGGTAGAGACGGCGAAAGCTCGGTAGGCATCGCGTCCAGAGCTCACAACCCATGAATAGAAGCCGGACGCATCGGTGCCGATGTCGCGCTGCGTCCATCGGATTGCAGAGGTAGCTCTGTCAGCCCGGTGGAGATGCGCTGACGCACGACTTTGGATAGCGACCGTGGAGGCGCTTGTCGGCACGCTCGTAGACGCTACGGGTCTGCTGAAATCTCGGTGCCTTCCCCGCCCAGTGGCGATGTAGGACGCCCCTTTGGGGCTGAAAAGAAACGGACTTCGCTTGCTCCAGCAATTTCTTCGGCCCCCAGCCTCCGCACCTCCCGAACAGCGCAGACTACCGGCATGAAAATGGTCCCCGAGGCCTCTGTCCGGCCCCGGCACTAGCGTCGGGATCCCGGGACAGGGGCTTCGTGGAGAAGCAGTAGGGCAGGCCGTGTGCGTAGTGAGCTGCGAGCTCGTCATTGACTAACTGGCCGCCCCTGCGACTTGCCCGGCTGGGCTGCGAGCCCGAATCGGTAGTTGTCGCTGACCCACTGCTCTCTGACATATCGGTTTCCGACAGGAGGTGATCGTTGTGGGTAGGGCTATCGGGTTAGACGTGCACCGCGACTTCTGTGAGGTCGCGATTGCCGAGGACGGCAGGGTCACGCGCGGAGGGAGGTTCGAGGCAAAGCCCGAGGCGGTCGAGCTGTTCGCCCAGAGCCTCGGTGCCGACGATGAGGTGGTGCTCGAGGCGACGGGTGGCTCGGTGGAAATCGCGCGGATCCTGCAGCCCCATGTCGCCCGGGTGGTGGTCGCCAACGCCGCCGACGTGCGGGCGATCAGCTGGGCGCGAGTGAAGTCTGACCGCTTCGACGCCCGTACCCTGGCGCGTCTTTTGGCCGCCGACCTGATCCCCGGGGTCTGGGTTCCCGACGAGGCCACCCAGGCGCTGCGCCGCCGGGTCGCAAGGAGGGCGGCGCTGATCCGCCAGCTGGTGCGGGCCAAGAATGAGGTGCACGCGGTCCTCATGCGCTGCCTGCTCGGCCGCCCACCGGTCTCCGACCTCTTCGGCAAGAAGGGACGGGCCTGGCTGGCCGAGCAGAAGCTGCCACCGGCAGAGACAGAAACCACCGCCTCTGGGCTGCGCCAGGTCGACTTCCTGCGCGCCGAGATCAAGGCGATCGACGCCGAGATCGCGAAGACCGCCGCCGGCTCGCCGGAGTTCCGGCGCCTGATGACGATCCCCGGCGTCGACATCGGCACCGCGGCGGCGGTGATGGCCGCGATCGGCGATATCCGCCGTTTCGGGAGCGCCCGCGAGCTGGTCGCCTACCTCGGGTTGGACCCGACCTCCCGCCAGTCCGGCGAGGAGCCCGCGCGTGGCGGGCGGATCTCAAAGCGCGGCAATCCCCAGGCGCGCTCGATGCTCGTCGAGGCCGCCTGGAGTGCGATCCGCTCGCCGGGCCCGTTGCGCGCTTTCGCCGAGCGGGTGCGAGCCAAGCGCGGCGCCAACAAGGCCGCCGTCGCTGTCGCCCGCAAGCTGGCGGTGCTCTGCTGGCACCTGCTCACCAAGGAAGAGGACTACGCCTTCGGGCGCCCCTCGCTGACCAGGCAGAAGCTCCGCCGCATCGAACTTGAAGCGGGCGCGAGGAGGCGACCCGGCAGAGGGCCGCGAGTTCATCCGTTGCGCAAAGAGCGTGAAGCCGAGCGCCGGCTGCAGGCACAAGCCGAGCAGGGCTACCGACAGCTGATCGCTGACTGGAAGGCCAGCAGGCCGCCCGAGGACAAGACACCGCAGCGCCCTGTCAAGCGGCCCTCATAGCACCCGCGCTTCGCGCCTCCCACCGACGAAAGAGTTACTGACTCACTGCGCGACAAGTCGCGCAGAACAGCCTGCCATTTTGACCGGCGCCGCACCGCTTTCCCCCGATGCCTGCTACCACCGAACAGCCCTGCAGACCATACGCACTCGGCAGTGCTGATCTACCGATACGGTGGTGTTCGTTTACCGATGAGAAGTCGTCCTTGACTTTCATCGGTAAACGCACCTCACGGAGCTATTTGCACTCAGATAGCCAGCGATAAGCGTCGATTCACTCCCCATCTTGAGCCGCACCCGCCGCATACCTACCTTCGCCCGGGTGCAGACCACCTACAAGATCCCCGGCGACTCCGCCTCGCGCTATGCCAACTACCTCACCTCGGTCTCCCAGCGCGGCGACTACTACACCTCAGACGGTGATCCCGATCAACCCGTCCCCAGCCGCTGGCACGGCTCAGCGGATCTGCTCGAATTGCTCGGCCTCGACCCCGAGGCGCCCGTCGGGCGCTCCGAGCTGCGGGCGGTGATGCGGGGCGCCTCGCCGCTCACCGGCGAGCCGCTGCGCCCCGCTGGCTCAAACGGAACCAGGGTCGCAGGTGTGGAGCTGATGCTCGCCCCGCCGAAGTCGGTCTCAGCGCTCTGGGCCGTCTCGGATCCCTACCGACGCGCCCAGCTCGAGGCCTCCCACCGGCGAGCCGTGGCCAGCGCCCTCGCGAGGACCGAGCATGAGGTAGCGCTGGTCAGGCGAAAGTCGGGCGGCGTCGTCCGCTTCGATCGCGCCCGCAGTCTCTTCGGCGCGGAGTTCGTCCACACCACGAGCCGCCTATCGCGCGACGCTGACCCCGGCGCCGTCCCCGACCCCCAACTCCACTCCCACCTGATCCTCTTCGCCGCCGAGCGGACAGATGGAAAGCTGGCGGCGATCGAATCGCGCCGTCTCTACCGCACAGCTCGGGAGAACGGCGCCTTCTACCGCGCCGAGCTCGCCGCCAACCTGCGCGAGCTCGGTCTGCGGATCGAGCGGCGCACCGGTCGCGGCGCTCGCTACTTCGAGCTACGTGGCGTCCCCGAGGAGCTCGCCTCCCGCTGGTCCTCTCGCTCCGAGGACGTCGAGCGGGCAGCGCGCCTCTTTCGCCAGCGCTACGGCCGCGAGCCGCGGGCCGGGGAGCTCGGCTCGCTGACGATCGCAACCAGGGGCTCGAAGAGCGCCGCCAGTCGCCTCGACGTGAATGCGGCCTGGCGGGCGGTGGGGGAGGAGCACGGCTTGAGCACTGAGCGCTCCGAGGCGCTCTTCGATACGCGTTCGATCTCCGACAGCGACACGATCGACCTCGGTGCCGAGCTGCTGGCCGAGGTGACCGCGGAGCGCTCGACGATCTCCGAGCGCGAACTGCGCGCCAAGGCCTATGAGCTCTGCGCCGGCAGCTGCCGGCCCGAGGAGGCCGATCGGCTGATCGCAGCTCTGACCCGCTCCGGTCATCTGGTGCGCCTCGAGGGTGGGATGTGGACAACCGCCCGCCTGCGTGAGATGGAGGAGGCGACACTGAGGATTGCCGAGCAACGCGCAACCGAGAGCGGTGCCCCGATCGAGGAGCGATCTCTTAAGCAGGCCCGCCGCGAGGTCGCCAGAGAGATCCAGGCAGCGCTCAGCGCCGAGCAGCGCCAGGCGCTGGCGAGGATCACGGGACAAGGCGGGATCACGCTCCTGATCGGCCGCGCCGGAACCGGAAAGGGCGTCGTCGTCTCGGCCGCGGCCAGAGCCTGGCAGCTGGAGGGCTATGAGGTGATCGGCACCGCGGTCGCGGGCGCCACCGCGCAGCGTCTCAAGGACGATGCCCAGCTCAATCGCTCCCACACCGCGGACGGCCTCATCAGCGGCGTCGAGAACGAGCGCATCCAGCTCGGGCCGAGGAGCGTCGTCGTTATGGACGAGGCCGGGATGGTCGACACCGAGCGCCTCGTCCGGCTCGTGGAGATCACGCGCGACTCGCGCAGCAAGCTCGTCCTGGTCGGTGACGCTGCCCAGCTCGGCCCAATCGGCGCCGGCGGGCTCTTCGGGGAACTGGAAGGGCGCGTCCCCACCGCCGAGCTGACCGAGGTCCACCGCGCCCGCAACGAGTGGGAGCGAGCGGCCTGGGAGCAGGTGCGGGCCGGGGAGCCGGGACCGGCACTTGCCGCCTACGCCGCCCATGATCGCCTCCATATCTGTGACACCCGCGCGCAGGCCGCCGAGGCGATGGTCGAGGACTGGGATCGGGCAAGACGACGCGTTCTTTCTGGCAGGGCGGTGATGATCACCGACGCCTCAAACGTCGAGCGCGACCAGATCAACGCGATGGCCCAGGAGCGCCGGGCCGCTGCCGGCGAGCTTGGCTCAGAGCGGGTCGAGCTGCCCGGCAAGCCCTACGGCATCGCCGCGGGCGATCAGGTGATCTTCTCGGCCTCCTTCCAGATCCCCGGCGAGAGGCGGGTCGAGAACGGGATCACCGGCACCGTCGTCGATACGGCACACGACCGAAACCGGCTGACGATCGAGACCCACGAGCGCGAGCCACGTGAGGTCGTCGTCGACACCGAGCGATTCTCGGAGCTCTCGCTCGCCTACGCCGTCCACGTCTATAAGGGCCAGGGGATCACCACTGAAACCTCGGGCATCCTGATGGGTGGCTGGCAGACCGACCGCGAGCGGGCCTACGTCGCGCTCAGCCGCGCCCGCGAGGAGACCCAGATCTACGTCTCGCGCGAGGACCTTGGTGAGGCGGGTATGGACGTTGGTGCGATCGAACGGCTCGGCGAGCGGATGCGGCGCAGCGGAACACAACAGGCCACCATCGCCAAAGAGGCGGCCGATCAGCGGGCAGAGCACCAGGTTGAAGCGAGCCGCTGCATCGAGCATGAGCGTGATATCGGCCGCGGCTTTGAATTCGACTAGCGGCTCAAGAGCGCCTGGATCGCACCCAGGAGGTCGCCGGTTCGAGTCCGGCTAGCTCCACTGCAAGAAACTCCTGCATATCACGGTCTCGCCGTGACCGCAGCTTGCAGAAGAGACGGCGTCTGCGGCGAAGCATGTGAGGCACTAGTGTGGACGGACTCCAAGATGAGCCTGGGGTGTCGGCACATCTTGGAGTCCGTCCAGCCTAAGGCCCCCGCGACGAGCTAGCCCGCTTTGCCGCCGGTAGCTTTCCGCTCAGAAATCTCGTCAGCCAGCGTCACCAGATCGCCAACCGTGATTCCCAGGCCATTAGCGATTTGTTGGAGGGTCATGTACGTCGGGTTCCTTGCCCCTCGCTCGAGCCCCGATACGTGCGTGGGGTGGAGGTCGCTTCGAGCCGCCAGCTCTTCTTGGCTCAGGGCGACCGCGTGCCGTTCGTGCTCGATCGCTCGACCGAGCGCCCCAAGCCCGGGGGTCCGCGGCCTCAAGACTCGCTTCGGCGGCACCGTTCTCGTTGTCCCGTTTGTTCCTTGGAGCTATCACGCGCTCCCCGAACTCTGCGCGCGGCGCCTTCAGGCGCACTGTGAGCTTCCCGGGCTCCCATCCTCATTGACAGAGCTTATATTGTCTGAGAGGAAATGCTCTAATAAGCACATTTCTTGTCCGCAGGAGATGCGACGAGTGCGCGCTCGGACGACTCAAGAACAGTCGTCGGGCATCTACTTACTGCAGCAAAAGAGATGACTGACGAGGAACAGCAAGCATACGAACGACTTCAGGCGACGCAGACCCGCATGGAATCGCTATGGGACGAGCGTGTGTCAAAGCCAGATGAGTTCGGCGCTGCCCTTAACGAGTTCAATGGCGCCGGGGCGGCACTGAACGCCCTTTGGGAAGAGCGAGACCACTAGTTCGACTTTCGCTAGCCGTTTCGCCAATCTCCCTCTAAGGCAACGACGAACGCATCGAACGCGCGAGCTGGGCCATGCCTGGTCTGGCGGAGACATCGTGCGCGCTGAATTCTCTATTCCGACGAATTGACGTTAGGGCGTATCGGCCATAACCTCCAACTTCAGCCGTTACCTGGGGGACAACCACTCGGAAGTCACTCAACTAGGCACAACAATCCGGCCGATTCCCGAGTAGGCGCCTGCCCGCTCGTTTCCTACCGATGTTCAGTGAAGGCGAGCCAGTCTGGACATCTGGTTGATCAACTAGGTGACGTCCTCTGAGTAGGTATCGCTCGATTTCCAGCAATTTTGCGAGCGATCCAAGCAGTTACCCAATATCGACGATTGTGCTTTTACGATTTGACACCGTAGGTTCGCTTTTGCTCAGAACCTTGTCCTAAACAAGCGGAGGCGAATATGGGGTTTGGCGGGCGGTCTTTGAGGGCCAGGTTCATGGTCTGGGCGCTGGCCCTGCTGCTGATGGGGGCATCTTCTAGCCTCGCCATGGCAGCCCAGGGAGACATACCGCCGACGACCGGCGAAACACCCCCATTACCGCCGCAGCCCGGCGGCCCTGAAATCGCAGCCGACCGAACGGCGACATCCGACACCTACCAACTGCCGGACGGCTCTGATGAATCACGACTCTTCCTGACCCCGGTCAACTATCGCGATGCCGAAGGCAGCTGGAAGCCGATTGACAACAGCCTCAAAGAAAGCGTCGACGGCACGCTCACGAACACCGCCAACGCTTTTGAAGTGCTCCTGCCCCATCAGATCGGATCGGGCGCGGAGCGCCTCGTGGTCGGCGAACAATGGATCTCGGCGAAACTGCTCGGCTCCGAAACCGGTCCTGCGGAAGTTAGCGACAACACCGCAACCTATGAAGCTGCTGACCATGAAACCACCTTCAACCTCACGAGCACCCCAACGGGCATCAAGGAAACCATCGAGCTCAAAAGCGCCGCGGGGCCGAGCAGCTTCCACTACGAACTGAGCGCCTCCAAAGGCATCGAACCATCGCTCGAAAAGGACGGATCGATCGCTTTCCATGAACCCGGCGGGGCCACGATGGCACAGATCCCGCCGCCGACGATCGCCGACAGCGCCCCTGACGTAAGCCCCGGATCGGGCGCCGTCAAATACAACCTCGATGAACTTGACGGTGGCAACTGGCAGCTGACGATCGAAGCCGATCGCAACTGGATCGAATCTCCCTCGCGCGTATGGCCGGTCACGATTGACCCCTCGATCGAAACCAAGGCAGGGGGATCTGATGAATGCCAATATTTCGTCAAAGAACCGTCTGGGGAAACAAACTCAACATCGACATGTGGGCGTGAAGGGTTCCTTGAAGAAGAAGGAGCGCCGGAACTGAAAGCCGAATACTCTAAGAGCGGTGGCGTTACCTCGCGCTATCGGGATGCAATTCAATTCAGCTTGTCAGGCTTGCCGGAAAAGTCCTGGGTCGAATCGGCCACGGCCAATCTCTACGACCCTGAATCCGCGAGCGGTCTGGGCACCGTGCAGCTGCGTCGGGTAACTAAGAATTGGAATGACAACATCAACTGGATTTATTCTTGGAAAAATATCTTCGAAGAAAACAAATGGACAACCCCTGGCGGTGACATCATCGGCGAAGGAAGCGAACTTTCCACCAGCAAACGAGGAACCGGAGTCGGCTGGTGGCAGTTCGAAGGCTTGGCGCCATTGGTTTCAGGCTGGCAGGGCGGCATATTCGGCTGGGGCGCAGAACTCCCCAACGACGGCCTGATCGTCAAACTCGAAAATGAAACGAGTTGTGAAACGAACTGCTCTCACGGGCGCTTTACATTCAAGTCGAGTTCTTCGAAAAACCCTGGAACGCAGTGGCCCTATCTGGCCATCCACTACTGGAAGCCAGCTCCGAGCACGGATGTTCTGACCTCACCAACCGAAGGAACCCGGACAGCGCGGCGCCTGAAATTGAAGTCGGCGTGGACCTCTGAAAACGTGACGGGAATCACCTACCAGTACCGCGAAGGCAAGAAAGGCTACTTTCAGACAATCCCGGCTGAACTGGTCCACAAGGCCAACGGCGAAGCAATTACCTGGCCGCTGTCGCCCAAAGCCGGACTAGAACCAGTCTACTTCGACGCGGCCCACGCCACCTCGACGCTTCGAACAAAAGGCGGCATCGTCCAGGTTCGTTCCCTCTTCGAAGCGCCCAAAGAAAGCGAAGCCGGCTACAGCGCTCCCGTCGAAGCGAAAGTAAACCGCTTTGTGGGAGGACCGAAAGACGCTACGGCTCAGGTTGGGCCGGGAACGGTGGATCTACTGACCGGTAACTTCGCGGTAAGCGCCACTGATGTGTCGGTGCCAGGCTACGACTCTTCGCTCGAATTTTCGCGCACGCTGAACTCGCGCGAAGCCGAAGAGACCTCGAACACAGACGTACTCGGAAAAGGCTGGAAGGCGGGCGGCCCGCTCGAAGAATTCGGCGGCTCAGAATGGCGCAACCTAAGGACCGAAGAACAATCGGAAACGCTCGAAGGAGAAAAATATTCTTTTGAATACGCCATCGTCACCGGCACCGAAGGATCTGAACTCGCGTTCGAAAAGAATGCTGAAGGACACTACGTCACGCCTCCTGAATTGAGCGGTTTCACTCTTGCCACCGAAAAAGAAGGGACACAATTCGTCTTATCCGGACCCGAAGGAGACCAAACGACATTCGAAAACGAGAGCGGCGAATGGCTCCCAGTTTCGGTGTCCCAGCCGGGTAGCTCGACCAACCACACTCGGCTTCTCTACGACACCGAAACAAAACGACTCAAGATGATGATTGCGCCGGTATTCGAATTTGAATCCACTAGTTGCAAATCCGAAACAGAAGTGGAAGAACTCACTGGCTGCCGCGCCCTTAAGTTCACCTACGAATCGGCGACACACTGGGGAGCGCCGTCCGAAGACGGAATGCGTTTGGAAAAGATCACCTACATCGGGCCAGCGAAGGGCGGCGGGTGCGGGGAAGAATTTTGCCAGCACTCCTGGCCGGTTGCCGAGTACGAATACAACAAAGAAGGCCGCCTGACCGAAGAGTGGGATCCACGCCTTTCTAGTCCGCTGAAGACCCAGTATAGCTACAAGTCGGGTGGCGAACTCGAAAAGATCACGCCGCCCGGGCAGGAACCCTGGACGATGGAATACAAAGTCCTCGAAGAAGAAGCGAACGGCCGTCTAGTCAGTGTGAGCCGCCCGAGCCTACTGAAAGAACCGGATGCCAAAGCGGAAACCACGATTGTCTACGGGGCACCCCTCAGTGGCAGCGAAGCTCCCAATCTGACTACATCCGAAGTGGCTAAGTGGGGCCAGACGGACATCCCGGTCGACGCAACGGCAATTTTTCCGCCAGATGCGAAGCCTAGCTCGAGCCCCCCAAGCAGCTACGCCCACGCCACAATCCATTACATGGATGCCGAAGGCTATGAAGTCAATACAGCCACCCCGGCCGGCGCCGGGACCTCAGAACCTCGAATCAGCACCTCGGAATTCAATGAATTCGGCGATGTCGTTCGCGAACTGTCACCGCAAAACCGCGTACGCGTATTGGCAGAACCGGAAGCAAAACGAGCTGAACGGGCTGAAGAACTAGAAACTAAGCGTGTGTTTGGCGCCGAAGGTACACAGATGCAAGAAGAATTTGGGCCAGAGCATGAATTGCGCCTGCAGGACTCCGAAACAACTGCCACGGGTCGCCTACGTCGAATCGTCCATTACGACGAAGAAGAGCCGGAAGTTCTCGGAAAAAAAACAATCCATCCCGATCCACACCTTCCAACTAAGGAAGTGACCGTTGCCGAACTGAAGAGCGGCGCCTGGCACGATGAACGGGTAACCGAGACGAAATACAACTGGACACTTCGCATGCCAACCGAGACGATCATCGAGCCTGAAGAAGCAACCGAAATGAAGACTGTGACTGTCTATAACGAATCGTCTGGACTGCCGATCGAAACACGTCAGCCAAGCAACCCTGGAGGCGGCGGGCCCGGTACCACGAAGACTGTGTATTTCAGTGCGTTTTTTGGCGAAGGGGAAGGCCTATGCGATCTTGCTCCGCAGTACGCGGGTCTTCCATGTGAGATTCTTCCCGCGAGCCAGACCTACGGCACCGGCCGGCCGGAACTGCTGGTCAAGAAGTTCCTCGCCTACAACGCGTTCGGAGAGCCGACCGAAATCAGCGAAAGTCCGGGCGGCAAATCCGAAAATGTTCGCAAGACCATCATCACCTATGATCCTGCGGGCCGCCAGCTGACCAAGAAGATCGAAGGCGGTGGAACCGCCATTCCAGAGACCGAAACGATCTACAACAAGACCCTTGGCCTGCCTGAAACGCAGCAGTTCGCCTGTGAAGAAGAAGAATGTGGAAGTGCGGAACCAAGGTTCGCGAGCACCTTCGCCTCCACCGGCTCAGGCGCCGGCCAGCTGAACGGCCCCCGCGGGGTCGCGGCCGACGGCAAAGGCCACGTCTGGGTCGTCGACCGTGCCAACAACCGGATCGAGGAGTTCAGCGAAACCGGCGAATTCATCGAGACCTTCGGCTGGGGCGTCTCCAACGGCGAAAGCAAACTCCAGGTCTGCACCTCCTCCTGCCGCGCCGGCCTCTCAGGCTCGGGCAACGGCGAGTTCAAGGAACCCTGGGGGATCGCCGTGACCTCAGCTGGCAACCTCTGGGTTACAGACACCGGCAACCAGCGGGTTGAGGAGTTCAACGAAAAAGCCGAATACCTGCAGAAGTTCGGCACCAAAGGCACGAAATCCGAAGGGACCGAATTCCTCGAACCCGAAGGGATCGCCGCTGGCTCCGGGGGCGTGCTCTGGGTGTCTGACGGAGCCGGTCACCGGGTGGGCAAGTTCCACGAATCCGTCTCCAAAGAAACCGAACGCTTCATCCGCAACGTCACGACGACGGGCACCGGCAACCCCGGCCTCTCTGACCCGGTCGGCGTGGCGCTTGACTCAAGCGGAAACGTCTGGGTGGCTGATGAAAGCGCCGACCGGCTGATCGAGTACAGCCCCGAAGGCGCCTTCATCCAGACCTTTGGCTCCGAAGGAACCGGCAACGGCCAGTTCAAAGGCCCGAGCGGCCTCGCCCTGACCTCAGGGGGCAACCTCGTGGTCGCCGACCGCAACAACAGCCGCGTCCAGGAGCTAAAGCCCAACGGCACCTTCCTCTACAAGTTCGGCTCCTCGGGCTCGGGCAGCGAAAACCTCTCCGAACCGCGTGGCGTGGCAATCGGCGCCAACGGTCTGGTCTTTGTCGCGGATAAGGGGAATAACCGGATCGCCAGGTGGGCGACGGCCGCCGCCACGTTTGCCTCCTCCTTCGCCTCCACCGGCTCAGGCGCCGGCCAGCTGAACGGCCCCCGCGGGGTCGCGGCCGACGGCAAAGGCCACGTCTGGGTCGTCGACCGTGCCAACAACCGGATCGAGGAGTTCAGCGAAACCGGCGAATTCATCGAGACCTTCGGCTGGGGCGTCTCCAACGGCGAAAGCAAACTCCAGGTCTGCACCTCCTCCTGCCGCGCCGGCCTCTCAGGCTCGGGCAACGGCGAGTTCAAGGAACCCTGGGGGATCGCCGTGACCTCAGCTGGCAACCTCTGGGTTACAGACACCGGCAACCAGCGGGTTGAGGAGTTCAACGAAAAAGCCGAATACCTGCAGAAGTTCGGCACCAAAGGCACGAAATCCGAAGGGACCGAATTCCTCGAACCCGAAGGGATCGCCGCTGGCTCCGGGGGCGTGCTCTGGGTGTCTGACGGAGCCGGTCACCGGGTGGGCAAGTTCCACGAATCCGTCTCCAAAGAAACCGAACGCTTCATCCGCAACGTCACGACGACGGGCACCGGCAACCCCGGCCTCTCTGACCCGGTCGGCGTGGCGCTTGACTCAAGCGGAAACGTCTGGGTGGCTGATGAAAGCGCCGACCGGCTGATCGAGTACAGCCCCGAAGGCGCCTTCATCCAGACCTTTGGCTCCGAAGGAACCGGCAACGGCCAGTTCAAAGGCCCGAGCGGCCTCGCCCTGACCTCAGGGGGCAACCTCGTGGTCGCCGACCGCAACAACAGCCGCGTCCAGGAGCTAAAGCCCAACGGCACCTTCCTCTACAAGTTCGGCTCCTCGGGCTCGGGCAGCGAAAACCTCTCCGAACCGCGTGGCGTGGCAATTGGCGTCAACGGTCTGGTCTTTGTCGCCGACAAGGGGAATAACAAGGTCAGGAAGTGGGTGGCTGAAGTATCCCTTCGCCGCGAGGCGACCACAACGGTCTACGATGCCCTTGGCCGCGTCGAGGAATACAAAGACGCAGACGGCAACACCTCGACGGTTACCTACGACATCGACGGTCGCCCGGTGACGACCTCAGATACCAAGGGAAGCCAGACGATCACCTATGACGAAACCTCGGGCCTGCCGGTCAAACTCGAAGACTCAGCCGCCGGCACCTTCACCGCCTCCTACAACGCCGACGGCGCGATGACAGAACGGACCATGCCGGACGGCCTGACTGCAAAAACAACCTACAACGTAGTCGGCGAACCGACAAATCTGACCTATACGAAGGCGACCAACTGTGGGGAAACAGGATGCACCTGGTATGAAGAAACCCTAGAACGCTCGATCTACGGGCAGATACTCAACAATACGAACAGCATAGTTGGAGATCAGTATGCCTACGACAAAGCGGGACGGCTGACGGAAGCAAAGGAAACCCCTAAAGGCGGCGAATGCACGACGCGTCTCTACGAATACGATGTGGATTCCAATCGCAAGAAGCTGACGACTCGGGAACCCGTCGGTGGAAAATGCGCCACCTCTGGAGGCACCACCCAGGAATACAAATACGACGCAGCTGACCGCCTGGAAGGGCCAACCTATGATCCCTGGGGCCGCATCACGAGCCTACCCGCTGCCGACGCCGGGGGCAACACGCTCACGACCAGCTACTTCAGCAACGACATGGTCGCCCGACAGGAACAGGGAGGGATAACAAACACCTTCGAACTTGATTCCTCGCTTCGCCAGCGTGAGCGACTCCAGACTGGCGGAACTATGGAAGGCACAGAAACCTTCCATTACGATGGTGGATCGGATTCTCCAGCGTGGACTGAACGTGGAGGGACCTGGACGCGCAGTATCGCTGGAATTGGCGGTGAACTGGCGGCGACCCAGGAAAGCGGCAAAGAAGCGGTCCTGCAGCTGACCGACCTGCACGGCGATGTCGTCGCCACCGCGAGCCTCAAATCCGAAGCGACAGAACCGACCGCCACATTCCGCTACGACGAGTTCGGCAACCCGGTCGGTGGAGAACCGCCGAAGTTCGGCTGGCTGGGCGGCAAGCAGCGGCGCACGGAACTTCCGTCGGGTGTGATCCAGATGGGGGTGAGAAGCTATGTGCCGGCAATGGGGCGGTTCATTTCGCCCGATCCGATTCCTGGGGGATCGGCGAATGCGTATGATTATGCTATGCAAGACCCCGTGAATGGCCTGGATCTGTCTGGGACCCAAAGCAAGGCGTCTCTGCAGGTCAGGCTCAGACAAAGAAACAGAAATCGGATCGAATTTAGAGAACGCATTCGTGAAAGAGTGCGTGAAGTCAAGACGGGAAGAGGTTACGGGTCTGAGGGTAAAGTAAAGGGGGCGGAATTGACCATCCGCATTGGTCTCCCTGGATTCAGCACATGGAAGGGATGGAGGAAGAACTGCACCCACGACCTTGATCAGGCTCTACATGACAGTGAACCCGGTGAGAATGAAGAATATGCGGCGGTTGAAGGTCTCGAAGAGTGTCGTAACAATATCCGTGTTTTGGCTCCAGAGCAGGGATATAACGAAGCACGTCGCTGGTGCCATAATCACCCTTCGGAAAACCAAGGAGAGATATGCAAGGTAGCGGCCGCCTAGGAACTAATAGTCAAGCCACATCAAACGGAGCAAGGGTGGGGCGGGTGCTAGCACGTCAGGACCGTTACTTGTCCGGAGCGGCTGCAACTATTATGTTGCTGGTTGTGGGGGTTGCAATTTTTACTCAGGCGCGGCCTAGCGAGGCCGTTGCAGCGGCGAGAGGATCAGTGACCAAGAAGGTCAACTACGCAGTAGCAAGATTAGGTGTTCATCACGGCTACAAGCTGCTGATTGCTGGCAGTGACGAAGGCATGAGTCTCATTATATCTAGGCGGCACGCTGTAACCCAGTATCTTCAGCTCCTAGCCGCACCAGGACCAAATGGGATCCACGCGCAATTCGGCGACCGGGGACGACTGGATCTTGCATTTCATCCACGTCGTCGTTCAAGTAGGAAAATACGTAGCGTGCTATCAAGCTGTCAGCCGATTGGATATGCCGACGATAGCGCTGGGACGTTCACTGGCACAGTGTGGTTTGGGGGGGAAGGCCACATCTCCCGCGTACGGCTGCATCGCGCTCGTGGTCATATGGGATCCTTAAAAGTTAGATGTTCGCCACCGGTACACATTAGTGAAGGTCACTCAGGCGACGAACAGCTCCAAATTGTTGCCCGAATTCCTGGAGGACAGCTATATGCAGGACCGTGGGCCGTTCAGCAGATTCAACCGTATTCTTGGAGCATCCTGCGTCAGCTGATCGGTCTTGGAGCACTTAGTTCAGGCGGGATTCCTTTGGCGGTCGAACGTCAGGAATGGGGTTCTGGCGGGGTGCTGATTACCCGTATTGCTGCAGCGGCAATGGCGGCAGTGAACGTGACAGTGGGGCACGGATCGCACACGGTGCGGTTGTCGCCCCCATCGCCGTTTGCTGGCTCTGCTGCCTTTCTGGCGTGCGCATCAGAATGGAATGGTGGCCTTTCTGTCGAATTTCCGGGGAAGGCCGTACACCTGATCCCAGGTGGCGATAATCCTGGTGCTTATGTGTTGGCTCCTTCGGTGTGTGAGGGATAAAGTTGATGCCTTAGCATAGGCGAGCACGCACGGAAGCCGTATTCGTAATTCGGGATCAGCTGACATTGAGGCTGCCGGGTGGCGCAGCCCTGTTCATCACTTGCGCCAGCGACGCCCCCGGCCCCTCCATTGCCAGGGCAGAGTTGGAATCGGGGGCTCACCGTCCTCTGTTGCCTTGAGGCGCCCGTCGGTCTCAAGGATCACGGCTAGGAGGCTGCCTCCGGCAATCACCGCCCCGACGGACGCGACGATGCAGGCAGCGGTCTCAGTGCGAGTGCCGCACACGTAAGCCAGTAGGGCCGCTGCGATCGCAAGCGCGAAGAAGACGGGCGCGCTCCCGCGGACAAAGTCGTGGCGCAGCGCCAAGACGAAGACTGCAACTGGGGTAAGCGGCGAAGTGAAGGCGATGGTCTCCATGACGGCACCTCTGACTGTGGGGCCATATCTAGAGGCCATCAGCGGAGCCAAGCCGCAGTCAAAGCGAGTCTCATCGCTTCAGCACTAAGAGCCTACCCGGCTTGCAGATAGCCGACGCAAGAAGCCACTGCGCTGGACATCAGGGGTGAATGGACGCTCTGCCCGAAAACGAGGCGCTCAGAGCCGTTCTGAGCCTTTGCGGCGAGCCCCCGCGTGTAGATCGCTCAGGCATTCGCGCGGATCAGGCCGCCCCTTGCGAGAGCCATGGATGTGCCCTCGACTATTCACGCCTGCGGCGTGCCTGGGGACGGGCACCGGCCCCCGCAGGTGGAGAGCCAAATCGAAGGAGACAAGGGCGGCTCAGGCTAGTGGGAATGCCACGACCGCACCGAGGGAACGACAGATGGCGCAGCGATTGGTCCAAACAATTGCTCCAAGCTCAAGAGCATCGAGTATTCGAGCAAGACCTACAAACCGGATTTCACGATCGACCGGGCCGACTTGGCCATTGAGCTGAAGGTTTGCCTAGATGAGTCCAGAGAGAAGCAACTCCCGGCTGAGATCAACGATGACATTCTCGCCTACCGTCAGGAGTACGGAAATCAGCTCTTCGTCGTCTACGACACAGGCCACATCAGAGACGTGGAGCGGTTTGTTTCAAATTTCGAAGAACAAAGCGGCGTCGTCGTAAAGGTCGTCAAGCACTGATATGGAGCAAAACGTCAAGCGGCGAGCCCCGGCTGGGTGATCTGCCCCTCGGCTGCGAGCAGCGGATGGCCACTGGCAGCGACGGTGGATCAGACTGATATTCGCCGGTCGGAACGGCATGACTGGTAACCGTCGGGAGCTGCCTCTGCCTAGGGTCGCGGGTCAGCGGGCGAGCCCGGTGCCGCATAGTGCGTTCGAGGGTTCTCCTTGTGGTCGGGCTCATCCGCTGCTCGCAGCCGAGGGGTAAGGGTGGGCGCTCAGGTCTTGTGAAGGGGTTGCTCGGTGGCGATCGCCCAAATGAAGCCGGCGAGCTCACGAGCGCAGGCGACGACGATCTTTTGGGGCGTCTTGCCGCGGGCGGCCATCCGAGCCCAGCGGCGGTGAAGGCGCTGCTGGGCGCGCCAGGAACGCTCGATCACCGCCGGGTCTGCCCCGCGCTGGCGACGGGCCAACGCGTAGCCGACCTTCGGTCGAAGCCGCGAGTGCCAGGCGGCCTCGACCAGGAGCCGGCGGACGTGGGTGTTGCCGACCTTGGTGATCGAGCCCTGTGCACGGCGCTCCCCTGAGGAGCGCTCGCTTGGCACCAGTCCGACGAAGCCCATGAACCGCTCGGCACGCTCGAAGCGATTGAAATCGCCGATCTCCACGGCGATGCTCACGGCGCTCAGGGTGTCGATCCCGCGCAGGCAGCGCAGCCGCGCCACCAGCGAGGACCACGGCCCCTCGATCGCTACGGCACCGATCTCTGCCTCCAACGCCTCGACCCGAGCGTCGATGAGATCGACAGCGTGGCAGTAGGTCTCAAAGGCCCGCTGGCGGGCGGGGTGCTCAAAGCTCTGCTGGGAGAGCCAGGTGTGGCGGTTGACTCCCCAGGAGCGTCCCGGCATGACCAAGTCGTTGCGCAGGCAGAACTTGGAGAGGCGGTGGCGGTCGCGCATGCGATCGATGCGGGCGTCCTCACGGGCCCTGATCAGGTCGCGGGCTGCCTCGGTCTGGGGGTCCGGGACCCAGATCGCCTCCAGCAGTCCTCCCTGGTGCAGGCGAGCGAGCTTGCGGGCGTCGCGGGAGTCGGTCTTTACCCGATCGCCGGGGCGCTGGGGCACTAGGGAGGGCGCCACCACCGAGCACTCGATGCCCGCCGCTGAGAGGTGGCGCTGCAGTCCGTAGCCGGTCGGACCGGCCTCATAGCACGCCCGCGCTCCCGGCCAGCGGGCGATCGCCCGCTCGATCGCGGTGTGGTCATAGGGGAGGGTGCGCTCCTCGAGCAACTCGTCGGCTCTAAGAGCCGCAAGGCGAACCGAGCGGGCGTGAACATCGAGGCCCACGGTGACGGGAGCGAGCGTAGGGTTTGACATGGTCGGCGACCTCCGTATGTGGCTCTACCGGGCCTACCCCGGCAACCCACGACATTGCGCAGGCGCCGACCACTTTCTTGCTGGGGGCGGACGACCGCGCTACGCGGGCCGCTCCATCCTGTCTAGCAGTGATTGAACTCGGTCGTCCTCCACGGTTCCGGCTCAAACCACCGCGTCAACCCGACCAGTCCCCACTCCGCCCCGCGCAGCAAGAGTCCTTGCCCGGCCGGCAGCCTCGCGATCTCACCCGGGCTCAGCACCCGCTGCCTCTGCGTCTGGTAGCTGACCGACTCGCTGTGGTGGTGGGGGTCGAGCCACTTGTCGCTCTCGCTCTTCCCGTGCGTCGAGCTCACAACCCTGCGGTCATACTCGCCCAGGGCCACCGAGATCGCCTCGAGCGTGCGCGGATCGCCGATCCCCGAGAGCACCACCTTTGTCTGAAAGAGGCTCATAAAACCCTCGGCCACCTCCGTTCCCCAACGACTCCGCGCCTGGCTCAGGTCCTGCAGGCCGACCATCACCTGCAGCCCCTGCCCTCCCGCCTGGGAGACGAGCGCCGGCAGGTCATGAATCGGGGCGATGTTCGCGACCTCGTCGAGTGCCCAGAGCATCGCCGGCCCGCCAGTCTCCTCGTTTGCTGAGCGCTCATACACCGCGTGGCGCACCTGCTCCAACAGTCCGACGATCAGCGGCGCGCAGAGCGCCTGGCGGTGCTCGGGCGCGGTGATGTAGATCGTGTCGGTGGAAGCCGCGAAGCGGGCCGGATCGAAATTCGGCTGCGCCGCGCTCTCCCTTACCGCGTCGGCGTTGTAGGCGGCGAGGACGCCGGCGGTGGCCGAGAAGATCGAGGAGCGCTCGCGACTATCCGTCTGCTCGATCCCGGCCAGGACATCGGCGGCGATCTCCGAGTCGCAGTCGGCGAGCACCCGCTGGGCCTCGCGGACGTCCTGGCGCAGCGTCCAGCGCAGCACCTCGGCGATCGGGCGATCGGTGAGGTTCGCCGCGTAGAGCAGCGGCGCCAAGAGCGCCGCGGCGCGCTCGGTCCAGTGGCCCTCGTTCGTCGTGCCTACGCCCGGCCGCGTACAGGCAGCCATCGCCCGCGCCATCAGCAGCGCCTCATCCCAGCTAGAGGCCGCCGCCACCGGCGACCAGCAGAGGCACCGCACCCCTCCGGGCAGCGTTTCCTCGGCGCCGGTCGGGTCGAAGAGCCAGGCCTGCCCGACCTCGGAGCGTGTCGCCACGGTCGCGCGCATCACCTCCGGCTTGGTCGAGGTGGCGATCACCGGGCCGGAGGCGCCGATCACCGCCGGGATCATCAGGGCGCTCGTCTTCCCGGAGCGCGGCGGCCCCAGCACCATCACGCCGCTCTCGGGGTCCGCGCAGATCCAGCCCCCTGCTCTGCCGGTGCCGAGGTAGGCGCCGCCGCCGAGGCGCGCAACCCGGGCTCGTACCGCCTCTCCCGGCGTCTTCGCCTCGCAGTCGGCGTGTTCCTCGACCCCGTCGGGCCTCTTCAGCAGGGTCCAGATCCAGCCGGTCGCGATGCGCACTGAGGAGACCGCCCGGACGAGAAGCCACAGCAGCCAGCCGAACACCAGCGCCCTGGCGCTCCAGGCGAACGGGTCCCGCCCGCCGTGGTCGACGACCTCGTGTGCGACCAATGCCAGCAGGTAGAGACCCCCGAGCCTCCAGGGCCACTCCCAGCGCCGGCTCCGATGGGGCGCCGGCGCGTCCTGGTGGGAGGGACCCCAGGCTCGGTTCGGAAGTTTTCTTGACATTGCATTTACTTTAGGCCATAGTGCGTGAAAGTAAATACAGATGGATAGCTCGATATGACACCGAAACGCCCCAGCCGCGGGATCAGGGCCCAGATCGACCGGGAAATCGCCGAGCTCGACCGCGAGCGGGCGCGTCTTGTTGCGGCCCGCACAGCGCTTGACAAGGACAAGCCGCCCCGGATCTCCCAGGAGGAGGTCGCGGTCTACCTGGCTGAGCACCCAGCCTCCACCTACATCGAGATCGCCGACGGGCTCGGCACCCTGCCGCGCAACGTCGCCGCGCACCTAAACCGCGGCCGGGTCGCCGGCCGCTTTCGAACAGATGCCGGTAAATGGAGCCTGAGCGGTTAAGGGCGATGGCAGCCGTGACGACAAGCAGAGCAGCTGGGGATGAAGGCGAGGGCAAGTGCATACCTGCTGCGGCCGGGGGATCTCGGCCCCGGCTGGCTGGCGCTCTACGCGGTGACCTGGGCGCTGCAGTGGTTCTCCTGGCCGTTTCGCTACTTCGCGGCGCTCGCAATCCTCTGGTTGCTGGACGCGATCACCGGCTGGAGCCTGCCGATCACCCACATCGCCCTGGCTATCGGCCTCGGGCCGCTGCTGATCTCCCTGGCGACGCTGATCTACCCCTTCGGGGGCTGGTGGTTTCAGCAGCAACAGGGCGGCCGGCGGCCCTCGGAGCGCGAGCAGGCGATCTTCGAGGCGGCCTTCGAGCAGCTGCGGGCCTTCGACGCAGGCCTGCGCCCGCCGCGGCGCTGGTTCGTGAGCGACGATCCCGAGCCAAACGCCTGCGCCTATGCACACACCCTGATGGCGACCCGCGGGCTTCTCGACAGCCCCTCATTCCCGGCGGTCCTCGCGCACGAGCTCGGACACCTGAACTCAAGCGATGCGAGGGTGAGCGCCGCGCTTCACCGGTTAACGACGCCGCCGCGGGAGCCGGCTCGCTTTCCCTTCCGGCTGATCTCCTTCCTGATCAGCGGCCGGGTCGGGATGGTGCTCCTCAACCGGCCCTGGGCCGCCTACTGGCGCCGGCGCGAGCGGGTCGCCGATACCTATGCGGCCAGGCTTGGTCAGGCCGAGCCGCTGGCTTCCTACCTCGACGCCTACGCTCTGGAGGGCGATCTGCCGACCCCCTTCAAGGACTTCGGCGAGAGCTCCCATCCCTGGACCGAGCACCGGATCGAGGGCCTCGAGGCGCGCTCGCAGGAGGAATAACTGCGGGCTGTGGCCGTGTCAAGGTCGCCGCTTCGCGGCGGCCCTTCGGGCCGGGGCTGGCGCCCCTCCCTATGACACGGCCACAGCCCTCCGTTGGTAGAGCAGGTGGGTCGGCTGCGCCGGGCGTGGAGGGGAGGCTCGGATGCGGGAGCTGAGTGTGACTCCGACGACGAGGGGAGTGCGGTGCGGACCCGGTGGGCGGGGGCTGGGGGTGATGCCCCATCGCGTTGCGGTCGAGCTGACCCCAGAGGCCGTCGAGCAGGTTGCGACTCGGGTCGCCGCGCTACTGCGCGATCAACCGGGCGGCCGCACGGAGCTGCTCAGCGCCGGCGAGCTGGCCCACCGGCTGCGGGTTGAGCGCCCCTGGGTATACCGCCACCGCGAGCTGCTCGGCGGGATGCGGATCGGCAATGGGCCGAAGGCGCCCTGGCGCTTTGAGTATGAGGTGGCGGTTGAGGCGCTTAGAGAGCTGCGGGTTGAACAGGCCACGAAGAGCGGCTGGCAACAAGAACCAACACCGATGCGGGAGGACGGTCGATGAGAGCAATGAGCACGATTCCAATGAGACTGGGACCGGGGGAGAGGAGTGGGCGGCACTGTCGAGATCACCGGCCTCACTCGGTGTTTTCGAGGTGGGGGAGTGGCGATGCTCGGTCCGGCACGTCGGTCGCGTTGAGGTCATCGTGCGCGTCTTGGCGGTATGCGCGCCAATCGACACAGCGCCCTGTCCCCGAAAGGATGAGACACCCGGCGAAAGCCGTCCGACCCACTGGGACCGAGCCGGTGGAGGGCCTGGATCCACTGCTCAGCGCCGATCAGGTTGCGCAGATAGTTGGCGTTGGGGTCGACTACATCTGGGCCCTGTGCCGTGCGAATGAGATCCCGCACCTGCGCTTCGGTCGGGTGAAGCGCTTCCGCCGCTCGGCCATCCATCAGTGGCTTGAGCGACGCGAGCAGGGCCAACGGGGTTAGTCGCGAGGGTGGAAAGACCGGCTATGGTCGAGACGAGAGGCTGCCAACCACCAAGATGCCCCGATTCTCAATACAGATAGATCAACAGCGCAGCGCCAGCGGCCTGCCGATGGAGACTGGCTCCGTTGCAATCACCGCGTAATCGGAAGCGCGCATATGGCACCGGCTCGGTCTCGCTCAAGGGCGAATCGTGGCAGGGGGTTTGGTGGGTCAACGGCAAGCGCGTCAAGCGAAGCCTGGGCCGCATCAAACAGGCGGGCTCCAGGGACGGGCTGAGTCGTAAGCAGGCCGAGGCCCGGCTTCGCGAGCTGATGCTCGAATACAGGGCGGCGACGAATGAGGACGTCGTCCTCTTCTCTGAGGCCGGAGAGCTTCACATCAACCGGCTCGAGGCGATGGGGCGCCAGGCGAGAACCATCGAGGCCTACCGCAGCTACAAGCGCATTCATCTCGATCCCGAGCTGGGCTCCCGACCGGTCGACTCGATCACTCCTCAGGATGTCGACCGCGTCCAGCAGAAGCTGCTGCGCAAGCGAACCCCCGGCGGCGAGAGGGTCTCGCCGAAGAGCGTTCTCAACTGGATGAGCCTCCTGCATGGGATCCTCACGTACTCGCTCAAGCAGGAATGGGTCGAGGCCAACGTTGCCGACGCCGTCGACCGACCCAAGGTCGAGGACGAGGAGGAAATCCACTATCTCAACCACGTTGAGCTCGAGGCCCTGCTGCGCCTCTGCCCCGACGATCAGACCGGGCGTCTACAGCGCACCCTCTATCTCCTCGCCGCGATGACCGGCCTCCGGCAGGGTGAGCTACTTGACCTGCGCTGGCGCCACATCGACTGGGGCGCGGGGCGGGTACGGGTCGAGAAGACAAAGTCCCGCAAGCTTCGGTCCGTTCCGCTCCCCGAGCGGGCGGCCCGCGAACTCGAGCACCACTTCCAACGCTCTAGCTATCAGGGCGATGACGATCTCGTCTTCGCGCATCCCGAATTGGGAAGTCGCCTCGACCGCAGTCGGGTACTCAAACAGTTCAAGGCCTACCTGAAGAAGGGAAAGGTCGGTCGCTTCACCGAGGAGAAGCAGAAGGACGGCGAGGTCAAGTCGGTACCCGTTCTCACCTTCCATGATCTCCGCCACACCTTCGGCACGACCTGCGCCGCTGCCGGCATCCCCCTTCGCACGATCATGGAGTGGATGGGACACCGGGACATCAAGACGACGATGATCTACTCGCACTACATGCCGAGCGATCGGGAGGCCGAGCTGATCGAGCGCGCGTTCAAGCCCCAGCAGATCACCGATGCCGATGGTCTGCTCGCGCAAACGGGGGGACAAAAGGGGGACAATTTCGAATCAGCCACGCCTAACTCGCACCAACTCCAGTCAGGCGGGCCAGGCACGGATCAAGCTGAATCGACCTGATCTCCCGATTTGTGGTCCAGGCGGTCGCCGGTTCGAATCCGGTCGTCCACCCCTACGAAAGCTCTGCATAAACGCTTGAACTTGGGAACGACGCCTTTGGCCGTTCCATGCCACAAGGTAACCTTGAGGTAGCAAGGGGGCCGAAACGGAGGATCCGATGGCTGTTCAAGACCAGCGCGAGAGCGCCAGCGGCGCAAGGCTTCCGACACCTGACGAGAGACGGGCTGCGTCCTGGGCCGGATGGTTCATGGCGATCACCTTCGTCACATCGATCCCGGCGTTGCTTCTCTACCACTCAATCCTTCACGACCACAACTTCATCCTCGGAACGGGCAGCCTAGGGAGCGTCCGGTTCGCTGCTTTCCTTGAAGTCCTCTTGATGATCAGCGGCATCGGTGTGGCGGTCGTGATGTTCCCGATCCTCAGGCGACAGAACGAGCGCTTGGCGCTCGGCTACGTCGCTTCCCGGATCGTTGAGTCAACGATGATCTGTGTCGGCCTCATCAGTCTCCTGGCGATCCTGACGCTGCGCGACGATCTTGCGGGGTCCGCCGGCGCCAACGGGGCTTCGCTTGTGATCGCCGGTCGAACTCTCGTCGCCATCCATAACTGGACGTTCCTGATCGGCCCGGGATTCTGTGTCGGCGTCAACGACATCCTGTTGGGCTACCTCATGTACAGCACCGGCCTGATGCCGTCGCGACTCGCGATGCTCGGCCTCATCGGCGGCCCGCTGATTTTCGCCGCGAAGACGTTGGTGGTGCTGGGTGTCTTTGGGGCAACCAGCACCGTGGTGGGCATCTTCACGATTCCGGTGGCCGTCTTCGAGGCGTCGTTTGCCATCTACCTCATCGGATGGGGCTTCAGGCCGTCTCCGGTTCTAGCTGGGCCGCTGGCAACGTAGGGCCTTCGTCAGGTTCGGACTGCCTTCAGCCCGAAGATCCATCGGCCGGTAACCGGGGCCATGATCCAGATTCCAGGCAGGATGACTCCGAGAACAAAGAATCCGAGCGCGAGCCAGCTCAGCCATCGAAGATTGATGCGGTTGGGCAGACCGGGAAACTTTAAGGAGTTATCAGCATCATGCCCCGGCTGGCTTCGAGCTTGATCTACTCAACAAGGCCGTCGAACAAGACAATGCGATTTCCCTCAAGTTTCCCTCAAGTTCTGGTCGGGCGCGGTAGGTCACGGTTTGATGGGAGCAGGTGCGATCTGTTCCGTTGGGCAACGATCAGCAAATTCCTGAGGTTGTGGTCCAGGCGGTCGCCGGTTCGAATCCGGTCGTCCACCCCTTACCCTCAGAACCGCACCACCCTGTCGCGCCGTAACTTTTCAGCGTTCTGGGATTCTTCGGAGCAACGACCGAGCGAGGTGAGATACGGGCGATGACTGTGGGACGAAAGTTGGGATTGACCGCAGTGCTGTGCGCCCTGTCCGGGCTCGTCTCGGCCGGGCAGGCGGCGGCGGCCACTGGCGAAATCCACGGCAAAGTCACCGATCATCTGGGCGAACCGATCGCCGGGATCTCCGTCTGCGCCGAAGGGCTGACCCCGCAGGTCGGCGGTGATTGTGACTTTAATACCGACGCCGAAGGGAAGTACTCGATCGGCGGCCTCAAGGCTGCCTCCTACCGGGTCGGCTTTCACGTCGAAAGCAATCCTTCGCTGAACTACGTCCAGCAGTGGTACAACGGCAAGGCCCACCCCGAAGAAGCGGATCCGGTCGAATTGGCGGAAGGGGAAACGAGAGAAATCAACGCCCAGCTGCAGACCGGCGGAGAGTTCCACGGCAAGGTGGACGACATCAAAACCAGCCTCCCGATCGAAGGGGTGCAGGTCTGCGCGCAGTTGCTCGGTTACTCTCAGACCGGCGAAGTGGGCTACTGCGGCCTCAGCAACGCGGCGGGCGAATTCACCGTCAAGAATCTGGGCACGGGTCACTATCGGCTCGAATTCAGGACCGAAGGGCACGTTAACTACGTCGAAGAGCAGCTGCCCGAACCGCCGAACTTCATCCCTCTGACGGCGGGCGGGATGATCGAAATCGAAGCGCACCTCAAGCCTGGGATCGAGATCGAAGGGACCCTGACCGAAGCGGGAACGGGGTCGCCGATCGCAGGCCTATCAGGGCCCTACTCGGTGCCGGCCATATGCGCGCTGAATTCGACGACTCAGGCACGGATCAAGTGCGCCGGTGTGGAAGCCGGTGGCCACTACCTGATTGCGGGCCTGCCGGCCGGTACCTACGCGGTTTCCTTCGCCGTCGACGGGGTCGAAGAAGGGCTCGACCTCAACCCCGACGGCTACGTGCGGCGCTACTGGAACGAAGTCCCAACCTTCGGCGAAGCGACGATGCTTGCCGGCACCGCGGGAGCGGTTTTCCACGACATCGACGCCATGCTGACCCGAGGCGAAGAAGTCTTCCCGAACTGCGAAGTCAGGAGCGCTTGCCCGCCGCCATCCTCTCCCACCGGCAGCGGCCTCGCCGCGACGACCCTCCCGGAGGCGACGCCGGTTACGCCGCGGCTGCGATGCAAGAAGGGCTTTCGCCGCGTGACCAAGAGCGGGCATGCGCGATGCGTCAAGACCGCGAGGAGGCACAAGCACCGCCAGCATCACCGGCAGAGCTGAGCGAAGTTCGTCACCGCCAGGTCGTCCCTTCCCCAGCGCCCTGAGCTACTCCGACTGCCGGCCGGTCAGCTGGCGAGGGTCCGAACCGGCGACCGCCAGGTCAGTGGGCTCCGGCTGGCGCGAGGCTCACCAACCTGCTCACTGCGCGCGCTTGGCAGCATGGCGACGCGCGTAGAGCTTCTCGCGGATCGTCATTGCGCCCGGGTGGCCGTCGCCGGGCCAAGGAGTAAGCAGCAACAGTAGGCGCGCATTCGAGGATGCGATGATCTCGTGGCGCTCCCCTGGAGCGAACTCGACCAGCAGCCCGCTGCCGCCACGCCTGCTCTCCCCCTCGCCGGCCATCACCTCGACCTCCCCATTGAGGACCATTAGCCATGCACGCTCGTGGACCTCATGCTCCGCGAGGCTCTCGCCTGCCGCCAGATCGAGCACGATCGCTCGCGCCGCATCGCTCGTTGAAAGAATCTCGGGCAGGCGGGGCTTGAGATCGAGCGTCTTCAGATCCCAGCTGTTCACGAAGGGCCTCCTTCCGTTTGGAGCAGCTTAGACGCGCGTTGGCTGATCGGGGGTCATGCAGGGTCGAAAACGCCTCTGAATGCTTCAGCACCCCTGCGGGAAGTTGCGATCTGACCACCTTCAAGGGTCAGCGCTCCGTGCGACGGTCCATCAGTGCCCTCAGGCGGGGAGGGTGGAGCTTTGGGTGTCGCAGTGCCGTGGTCCATTCAGCTTCCACTTGAGTGCCCGCGAGGCGCGCAGGGGCGCTGAGGGACGAAAGCCCCGCAGGCTGTGATGAATTGGCCCGTCCGACGACGAAACGGGGCACTGCGCCCAAAGACTCTCGAGGAGCTACTCAAGCGTTGTCGCGTGCTCCTTCGCTAACGTGGCTACCCCCGGGGCCACCGCTGAGCTACTTCCCACCAGGTCCCCAATCGGGACATGCCCAGACTGCCGGAGCCTTCGGCGCTGCAGGGACAGCTTGATCCGCTGGATTTCTAAAAAGTGGTTGCAAGAGTGCCTCGAAATTTGGTAGGAATGCTGCGGCGGGAGCACGCGATGTTGCGCTGCCGCAGTCACCCGGTCACGGACAGGAGCAGCGAATGTGCAACGAGGGCAAGACGATCGCCCCGTCGGAGAGTGATGTGTCAGATCCCGCCAGGCAGAGATTTGCCTCTATCACCGTCCAGCCTAGGGACCTGCGCCCCTACATCGTTAGACGTTGGTCGGCCACGGCGATTGCCGGCATCTGGTCGGTCAACGAGTTCGCTTTTGGCGACTACTTCTGGCGGGCCAGAAGCAAAGAGAAGCTTGTGGCCAAGGGGGTCAAGATGCTGCGACGCGAGGCGCTCAAGCATGGGATCAGAGACCCCGTCATCACGGTGACCGACACAGACGCACTCAGCTCGGCCGAGGTTCTGGAGGCCGCCGGCCGCCGAAATGATGACTTTGGTTTTGGCAGAGCCGCCCCGGTCGAGCCGAACTTCGAAGTCGAGGTTATTAGCGTGGGAGCTAGGGGCGGTCGATAGAAGCACCCCACCCAGAGGTCGCCGAATTCCTCTGGAGCAGCCGCTTCTTGAGATGCGGTCTGAAGGTCAGCATCACACCGATCCGGCGCGACGGTCGAACCAAGTGCACGTCGCGCGGGCTCTCGGGAGACGCAGCTGCGCCCTTCGAGGGCGAACGATCACGAGATCGGCGTGGAACCTAACCTGAGTTACGCCCGACCGAGGAAAGGGTCCTCTCACGCCGCGAACCCCCAGATCTTTGGCGCCATGCCGGTTGCATAAGAGCGCCGCTGCCGAACCGGCGATTTGCCTCACAAGCGTGGGGGCCCCCAGACCACCCCCTTGACAGCAGTTCTGAGGACATGAGCTGGTTCCGGCGGATGGAATGTTTCTCGACCGCCAGGGCCTCGAGAGTTCGAGGGACCGAAGTCTGCAATGGAGGGGGGTTCTGGCCAGTCGCCAGCAACAACGTCGGTTCGGTCGTTTATAGACTCGTGTCTGTTCGCAGCTACTCATCCCGGGGCGGTGCGGGAGCAACCTCTGAAGGGGCAGCATGGCTGAGCTGGTGACCTATGACTTGGACGAGGGGATCGCGACAATCGCGATGGACGACGGCAAGGTCAACGCCCTTTCGATCGAGATGCTCAAGTCTTTGATCAGCAACCTCGATCGCGCCGATGAGGATGGGGCGGTTGTCATCCTGAGCGGCCGCGAGGCTTACTTCTCCGCGGGGTTCGACCTCAAGGTCTTCTCCGAGCGCCCAGAGCAGATCGTCGAGATGCTCACCCTCGGGGCGCGTCTCTCGGAACGCATTCTGTCCTTCCCGACCCCGGTGGTTGTCGCCTGCACCGGCCACGCGATCGCAGCCGGCACCTTCCCGGCTCTCGCCGCGGACCTACGAATCGGCGTCGAAGGCCCCTACAAACTGGGGCTCAACGAGGTCAAGATCGGGCTTACAGTCCCGCTTTATGTGGTTGAGCTAGCAAGACAACGGCTGACTCCACGGGACTTCAACCGCTCGCTGACCACGGCGGTGATGTACTCGCCTGAAGAGTCCGTTGCCGCCGGCCTGTTGGACCGGGTCGTTCCCGCCGCCGAGCTGCGCGAGGAGATCCTCGACGCCGCCAGGGAGCTGGCTGCTCTGAACATGGAGGCGCACGCCGGCACCAAGGAGCGCGTTCGCGCCGCGGCCCTTGGGTCGCTGCGCAAGGGGATCGAGAACGACCTGGTGCACCGTCTCTAAAACGGCTTTACACCGACCGACCTTCTCGAGAATCGAGTCGATCGAGGCGGTCCAGACGAACGGCTTGGGATCGTCGTTGTGGACTTCCAGGTAGTCCTCGATCGAGGCGATCAGGTCGGGGACGCTGTGAAACACGCCGCGGCGGGGACGTCGACCGCCTGTTCGGTTTCGGTGAACGAGAAGGCCTGTCCGGAGGAGGCGGGGGCGAATCCCATCCCCCCAAGCAGCGTGCCGTCGTGACCGTTGAACGGGTCGGCCGCATCGCCCTCGGCCGGCCACATCCCAACCACACCCGAGCCCACCGGCCCCAGGGCGTGGGCGGCGGCGGGCAAGGCGAGGACGAGCACCGCGGTGATCGCCAGCGTCAGCGTTCTCTGACCCATCACGATTCTTCCATTCCGGCGTTTGCGGGCCGCGCGTGTCAGCCGCCGTCCCGTCAATGGGCCCAGAGTTAGCGTCGAGCTTGAGGACGAGACGCAGCCAGGCACTTGGCCCGAACTCCTGACCGGACCCCACTCATTGGTCCACCCCGTGTGAGAGTCCGGGGTTTGTCTGCACTGAGTATGAAGCCTGCTCGCCGCCTCGCGTAGGGAGCCCGGAGGGCGAGTGAAGCGATGCGGCGAAGCTCCCGGGCGAGCGCATCCCCAGCGCCGAGTGGGGATGGTTGGCGTTGTAGTCGGTGCGCCAGTCGGCGGCTAGCACCCGGGCCTCCTCCAGGCAGGTGAACAGCTCGGTGTTCAGTAGCTCGTCGCGCAGACGGGCGTTAAAGGACTCAACGTAGGGGTTCTGCCAGGGTGAGCCCGGCTCGATGTAGGCGGTTGCTGTGGAGCGCTGCCAGCACCATTCGCGCAGCACCCGGGCGATCAGCTCCGGGCCGTTGTCGGCGCGGATGTTGGCCGGGGAGCCGCGCTCGGCGGTGAGGCCCTCGAGGACGGCGACGGTCTGCTCGGCGTTGATCGAGCGCTCGACCTCGATCGCCAAGGCCTCGCGGGTGAACTCGTCGACGATGTTGAGGAACTTCAGCTCGCGGCCGTCGGAGCTGGCGTCATGCTGGAAGTCAAGCGCCCAGACGTGGTTGGGGTGCTCTGCCTTGAGCCGTTTGGCGGGCACCGTGGAGTCGCCCAGGCGGCGGCGCTTCTTGGCCCTGGCAGGCACGCGCAGGCCCTCCGAGCGCCAGATCCGCTGCACCCGCTTGCGGTTCACCGAGAACCCCTCGCTCAGCAGGTGGGCGTGGGCGCGGCGGTAGCCCCAGCGGGGCCGCTTTTCGGAGATCTTGCGCAGAGCGCCCGCCAGAGCCTCCTCGTCTGGGGCCGTCTTGGGGCAGTAGCGCTGCGTGGATCGGTTCTGGCCGGGCAATCCGGCACGCCCGACGCTCGGAGAAGCCGAGGCGGTCCCTCAGCATCAGGACCGCCTGGCGTCTCCGGGACGGGCTCAGAATTTTCCTTTGGCGATCTCCTTGTAGGCGCGGATGTCGAGTGTCTGGTCGGCGACGATCTGCTTGAGCTCGCGGTTCTCCTTCTCGAGCTCCTTTAACCGCTTCACGTCGGCGGCCTTCATCCCGCCGTACTGGTTTCGCCAGCGGTGCAGGGTCTGCTCTGAGACCTCAAGCTCCTTCGCCGCTTCGCCTACGGTCTTTCCCTCCGAGAGCATCTGCTCTGCCACCCGCAGCTTGCGGATGATCTGTTCGGGGGTGTGCTTTTGCCTCTTCACCTGCTTCGGTCCTCCTTTGCCCATTGTCGCGGGCGGAAAGGACTCTCAAACAGGTCGGACCGATTTCAGGGGTGCAGGCCACTCCTCCGACAAGTCTCCCTCCGTATCTGAGCTGCGTCAATACCCCTCCGACGTCGCCCCGCCGGGGACAACGCGGAACCAAAAGCTGCGCCGCCGATCCATGGCCACGATCGGGCGCGGACCGAGCAGGTTCATTGGCTTCGCTTCAGGGCGAGCCCGTGTAAACGATGCCGGCGTTGCCGCGCGCGCAAATCAGCCGCAGGCTGCGCTCTTCGCAGACAAAGTAGTCAACTGTGAGGACCGTTCCTGGTGAGCCGCCCTCGGCGGCAAAGCCGCGAACGATCCGCTGGGCGGTCGAGCAACTGACGTCATGAACCCGAAGGGCACCTTGGTCACCGGCCCTGCAGGTGCGGCTTGCGGTGGCGGGCGGCGTCGTCACCCTGACGCTCGTGGTCTGAGTGTTGAGCCTTTCCGCTGAGCCGCAACCCGCCGCGAAGAGTGTCGCAGCCACCCCGACAATTGCGCCAGTCCTTGGCTTCAAGTGGAGGGCCATGTAGTGGGCGGACGCTAACGCAACCGCGCCCCCGCGGCCGAGCGGGGGTCGGAGTTCTGACGGCGGCGTGATGTCCTTATGCGATAGAACAAAGGTTCGATGAGCCTCGACCTGACGCTCGAATGGAGCACGGTCACCTCGATCACACTGCCGCTGCTGATTGGGGTCGCCTACTTCGTGCGCGTCGGGCGGTTGCGCGAGCAGGGGCGCCAGCCATCCGTCGCTCGCCAGGCGAGCTTCGCGTGCGGTATCGCCCTGATCGTGCTCGCCACGGTTGGCCCGATGGACGCGCTGGCCGACGATTTCGTCTTCGGCCACATGATCCAGCACACGATCCTCTTTGACCAGGCGGCCCTGCTTTTGGCGCTTGGCCTCACCGGCCCGGTCCTCGTGCCACTGCTGACTAAGCCGGGGATGAGCCACCTCCAGACACTGATGAACCCAGTGGTGGCCGTCGCCATTTGGCTCGCGGTCATGTACGGCTGGCACCTGCCGCCCTGCTACCAGCTCGCCGCCGAATACGAGGGCATCCACCTCTGCGAGCATGCCTGTTTCATCGGCGCCGGCATGGTGATGTGGCTGGCGCTGCTCGGCCCCTTCCCCAAGCCCGAATGGTTCGGCAACGGTGCCAAGGCAATCTACGTTGCCGTCATCCATTTCTCGACCATGGGCCTCGCCAACATTTTGATGTGGTCTGGCGCGGTGCTCTACCCGTTCTATGTTGCAAGCGATCACGCGCATGGGATCGAACCCCTGACCGACCAGAGCATCTCCGGTGTCGTGCTGATGGTCCAAAGCGGGGCGGTGATGCTGGGAGCGCTCGCCTGGCTGGTCATGCGCTGGGCGCGGGAGGACACCGAACGTCAAGAGCTGATCGACCTGGCACACGATTGCGGCCTCGATCTGGATCCGCGGCGTGCCGGACGCGCGGTGGCCGCCGGGCGGGGGGCCGAACTGCGCCACCGTCTGTTATCAGACGGGAACTCTGAGGCGCCCTGAGAACGACCGCCGACCGTCCCTGGCGCTCTCGAACGCAGCTCGAGCATCGCCTGGTTCAACCACGACCGCCTCCACGAATCCCTCGGCGATCTCCCACCCGCTGAGTTCGAGGACCTACAAGTCCGCCAGGGAGTCCAACTTGGCAATCTCTCTTAAATTGGAAACCAACAAAACCGGTCTCCACGGAACCAGGTCCGGCTCAGCGACTTCGATTGTGAAGGTAGCGGAATTGGCCGACCACACTTGCGTCTACCCCCGCCGCAGGACCAGTCGCATGATCTGGTCTAACTCGGCGATCCGCAATAGCTTTGCCACCGCAAGGTAAGCGAAAGCGCCAACCACGAGGCCGCTCCCGAGCGAGACGATCTGGCCCGCGGTGCCGCGCCCGAGGGCGTCGTCCAACAGCTTCCAAATCACCCAACTGGAAGCCCCCAGCGCCGCAGCGGCGACCGTGATACGCGCCCCAGTCGAGAACAGGCGCCCCAGCTCGAGGCCACCGAGTTCGCGCCGCAGGATTACCGCCTGGGCTATCACTGCCGCGGTCGTCCCGATTCCCGTTCCGGCAACGACACCGCCGACCCCAAAGGGTGAGTAAAGGGCAAGAGCTGCGAGCGCCGAGACGAGTAGGTCAATGAGCGCCAAAGTCGTCGCTCTCCAGGGCCGCTGGACACTGAAGAAGGTCCGCGTTTGCAGAAGGTAGAGGCCGTTGGTGGGCAGCGAGAAAGCGAACCAGAACAGGGCGGTAGCGACGAGGGTCGTTTCTGCCGGGCCGAATTCACCCCGCTGGTATACGAGCCGGATCATCGGTTCGGAGAGGACCAGGATCGCCGCCGCCGCCGGAACTAGGACGAAGAGGATCTGCCGCATCCCGTTCGCCAGCGTTGCCCGCAAGTTGTCGTACTCGCCGGCATTGGCAAAGCGTGCCAGGGCTGGGAAGAGGACGGTTGCGACCGCCACCGAGAAGATCCCCTGCGGTAATTGGTAAAGGCGGAACGCCTTGTCGATCGCCGCCGGGGCTTCTTCACTTATCAGGGCGCCAAAGAAGCTATTGATCAGGGCATTGAAGTTGATCAGGCCGAGGCTAATCGTCACCGGCAACATCAGCAGGAGCACACGGCGCACGCCGGGATGCCGCCAGTCGAAGGTGAAGCTGAACCGGAACGGCGTGTTGCGAAGATCGAAGGCCGGGATCAGCAGCTGGACCAGGGTGCCGACGAGGATCCCGATCGCGTAGGCGTAGATCTTGTTCTGGCCGTGGAACAGCGGCACGAGCAAGACGAGAACGACGATGATCGTCAGGTTCCAAAACAGCGGCGAGATCGCAAAAGCGCCGAAGCGGTCATAGCTGTTGAGGATCCCGACAACGATCCCGCTGATCCCAAGCATGATCAGGATTGGAAAAAGGACCTGCGAGAGGCTGACCGTGAGATCAATGACGCTCTGTCGGCTGAAGTCCGGGACGAAGAGAGGCATGATCACCGGCGCCAGGAGGACGAAGAGGGCGGTGATCGCGCCCAGCACCATAGTCGCCAACAGCAGCAAGGTCGAGGCGAGGCGAAACGCCTCGCGGTAGCGCTTCTCACCGAGCAGTTCGGTGAAGACCGGCACGAAGGCGGGTTGTAGGGCCGCGTCGGCGAAAAGGGCTCGGACCAGATTCGGCACCTGGAAGGCGATCGTGAAGGCCGACATCGGCCCCTTCACGCCGTAGTAGCTGGCGGCAACCACTTCGCGGCCGAGGCCGGCGACGCGGGAGGCGCCGGTCGCGATCGAAAAGAATGCGGTCGAGCGAGCGATCCTTCCCGCCTGGCGGTCGGGTACCGGCTCCGCGGTCAGTTCCTCACTCGGTTCGAAGGCCTCAGCGCGGCGCAGGGCCACCTCCTCGGCCAGCGGAACGTCGGCGTTGATTGGCCGCTCGTCAAATTCGCGGCTGCTTGGGGACTCGGGAGCTGTCATCTCGTTTCAGGTTCGGGAGCGCCCGTCGAACTCCTCAGTCGCTGTGGGCCAGGATCCGCCCGAAGACTCCAATCGCGCCCGCTCGCGAGAGCATCAAGACGCGGCCAAGATAGTCCACAGGGGTCGCCGTTCCACATCCAAGATTTGAGCCAGCTTCCAGGCCGAGCAACGGTTGCTGACTGCGAGAGGCGGAGAAAGCCGCCCATCGCAGGGATTTCGTGAATACTCGGATGTGGCTGGCTGCGATCGCAGCGGTTCATTATTGGAGGCCGACGTCGTGAGAGGCAATCGAATGGGCGATAGGGACGAGATCGAGGACGCGCACAACGAGGAGGCCACGGAGTCAGACCTTCTCGGCATTCCACTCGGCCCCCGGACCCGTCATCTCCTCACACTGGAGTTCGGGGATCGCAAGGAATTCGACGATCCGAGCCGCGAGTGGCGGCGCCTGTTCTCCGAGATGCTAGGAACGTTCTTCTTGGTGCTGGTCGCGGCCGGCGGCGGCCTGCTCTATGCAAAGGGCCAAATCAGCCTCGCGGCGGCCGTTGTTGCGCCCGGCCTCATGGTCATGGCGATCATCCTGTTCATGGGCGCCGTTTCCGGCGCACACCTGAACCCCGCGGTCTCCCTGGCCTTCGCCCTCCGCGGCGACTTTCCGTGGAAGCGCCTGCCCGGCTACATCATCATCCAGCTGATCGGGGCGACTCTGGCCTGTCTGTTCCTGCTGGCGGTCTTCGGCAACGTTGGGCACCTCGGGGCGACCCTGCCCGGGGTGGGGTACGCGGACTGGCAAGCGCTCTTGATGGAGATCGCGCTGACCACGGGCCTGGTAAGCGTCATCCTCGGGACCGCCTCGGCGGCGCAGAACGTCGGCGCGATCGCCGCGCTGGGCGTCGGTGGCTACATCGCCCTGGCGGGTCTCTGGGCGGCGCCGGTGAGCGGCGTTTCGATGAATCCGGCCCGTTCCTTCGGTCCGGCGCTGGTCAGTGGCGATTTCAGCAGCTACTGGGTCTATCTGATCGGTCCGCTCCTCGGGGCGCTAATCGCCGTCGGTTGTGCGGTTGTGCTGCGGGGCCGGGGTGGCACCTCGATCTCGAGGGCTGCGGGGTCAGGGGTTCTCGACCCAGGCAGCCTCAGCGCCCGCCAACGGCTTGCGCACAGGATTGAGCGGGGCGAGGTCGATCCCCAGGCTATCCGGCGCGATGAGGAGCAGCGCTAGGCGGCGCCATGGCACCCCGGAACCGGCCCCGGCGCTCGCCGAGGAACCGATGGCACCAAAGCCGGCGTCGCGCCGGCGGCCGCGGGAGCGAGGCGCTGATCTGCCCTCCGCTCCTCCGCATCGATGTTGCCTGGGGCTCGATCAGCTCGCGGTCCAGCGGGCTTCGTTGCAGCTGACCGCCGGTGTCTCAGGAGCAGACGCGAATTCCGCGAAGCCGCCAGCCACCGACGTGGGGGCAAACCGAGAGCCGTGGTGTGGTCGAGGGTCTCCCTGCCCACCTTTCGCATGGCTCGTGGGTCGAGCCTGGTCTAGCAGTTGGAGATGCCGGTAAGGGAACGGAGCGGCCTATGCTGTCGCACCCGCGGTGAGCCGATCTTGCGCAGTGTCCGTTTTGCCTTCCCCCGCCTGCAGCACAACCTTCAGCGCGTGGGTTGAGGCCGCGTCGGCAAAGGTGTCATAGGCGGCCATCGTGTCCGAGAGCGCGAAGCGGTGGGTCGCGAACAGCGATGGGTCGAGGCGGCCACTGGCGATCAGCCGCATCAGCTGTGGAATGCTGAACGTGTCGACGAGGCCGGTTGTGACCGTGACATCGCGGATCCAGAGCCGCTCCAGGTGCAGGGCGGCGGGCTTGCCGTGCACGCCGATGTTGGCGACGCGTCCCCCTGGCCGGATCAGATCGGTGGCCAGCTCAAAGGTCTCGGGGACACCGACCGCCTCCATCGCGACGTCCGCGCCGAGGCCATCGGTCAGCTCCATCACGCGGGCGACCGCGTCCTCGTCGCCGTTGTTGATGGTCGTGTCGGCACCAAAGCGCCGGGCGCTCTCCAGTCTGCTCTCGGCGAGGTCGATCGCCACGATCCTCCCCGGGGTGTAGAGGCGGGCCGTGAGAATCGCTGCCAGGCCGATCGGGCCGGCGCCGACGATCGCAACGGTGTCGCCGGGCGAGACCGAGCCGCTCAAGACGCCAACCTCGAAGGAGGTGGGGAGGATGTCGGCTAGGAAGAGAACCTGCTCGTCGCTCAGCTCCGCAGGGACCTTGTAGGTGGAGTTATCGGCAAACGGCACGCGCGCGTACTCGGCTTGGACGCCGTTGATGGTGTGGCCAAAGATCCAGCCACCCCCACCAAGGCACTGGCCATAGCGGCCCTCCTTGCAGTAGCGACAACGCCCACACGCGCTCACGCAGGAGAGCAGGACCCGGTCTCCGGAGGCGACGGTCGTGACGGCGGTGCCGACCTCCTGCACTGTGCCGACCGCCTCATGCCCGAGGATCGTGCCAGGGGTTGTCTCCGGCACGTCGCCTTTGAGTATGTGAAGGTCGGTTCCGCAGATCGTCGTCGTGTCGATGCGAACTATCGCGTCGGTTGGGTCGGTGATCGAGGGATCATCGACGCTCTCCCAGCTGCGCTCGCCGGGTCCGTGGTAGACGAGTGCCTTCATCCTGTCCTCCTCCTCGACCTTGGGTTGATCATGGGCGCCCCCAGCATCTACCCTTGCCGCCGCTTTACACATCCGCCACCTGCCGAAGCCCACGTTGTGGATTTGCCGTCGGCCTCTGCGTCGAAGTGGGGGCGGCCTTCAGCGACGGCTGGACGAGGCAGGGCCCACACCGAGTGTGCGCTCACCCGGACACGCGGGCGGGAGGACACGGGCGGGAGGACATTATGGGCGGTTCGGCGGTATTTGCGGCCCGGCAGATCGAATCGATGCAGGGATTTCCTGCGGCCGGCTTATCGTTGAGGCGGCCCGAGCGATCCCTCAACCGAGGATCGGCAAGAGGTCCTCGGGCAGCTGCGCGCGCACGTCGTCCAGCTCCCCGGCGGAGACGTGGCGCCTCAGCACCGTTGCGGCGGCGCTGACGGCGAATGAGGCGGTGGTCTCGCCGTCCAGTTCGGCCTCGGCGGCGACGCGGTCAAGGAAGTCGGTGAAGCCGTGGTATCTGACCGGCATCGCGCTGGGCTTCCAGCCCTCGTAGTAGATGCCGCGGATCAGGTCGGGAAGCTGGGCTGCGAGCTGGGCTGACTCCTCCACCGAGAGTCGATCGCGGAGAGCGTGCAGGTAAGCGCGCAACACCTTGTAGGCCTGGCGGTGGTCATCGATCCCCAGTTGCTCGGAGATTTCCCCGAGCCAGATGTTCGTCTTCTCAACGTTGCGCTCGATGATGCTCGGCTCCGCCATCGGGCAAAGATAGAGCGCGGCTCGCGCATCGGCCATCGGTGAAAACCCGAAGCATTGGATCGGATTGGGGCGGATGATCTCGTCCCCCCAGCGCGCATAGGCTCAACACATGAACGCTCGACTCATCTCCCGTCGAGGCCGTGTCGTGCCGGAGGAAGCGATCCTCGCAGAGGATGCCTATCTGACCGACGGCAAGTGCCTCTTCCGCTGTCTCGGTGGCGATGGGGCGATGATCCTGCTCGAGGATTGCATGAGCCTTGAGACGATCGCCTTTCCCAGGGCCGAGCTGGCGCGCCCCCCGATGAGGCCCGTCAAGCGCATCGGCCGCAAAGGTCGCAAGCGGTAAACCCGCAAGCCGATCTGCGCGTCCCTACGGATGGAGGGCCGCGACGTCGGTGCTGGAGTGTCGATGGCGTTGGGGTCGACAAAGCACTATCCACGAGGAGACTGCGATGGCCACGGTCGAGAAGCCAAAGGTATTCCAGGCACCGGGCACGCCCGATAGCCCGGTCGAGTTAAGTGAGGAGTACGGGAACTACATCGGCGGGAGATTCATCGCCCCGACCGACGCTTCCTACCGCGACAACCTGACTCCGGTGACTGGCCAGCCGTTCACCCGGGTGGCCAACTCGACCGGCGATGACATCGAGGTGGCGCTTGATGCAGCCCATGCAGCCAAGGACGAGTGGGGCAGCGCCTCGCCGGCAGAACGGGCAGCCGTTCTCAATGCGATGGCTGACGCCATCGAGGAGAACCTGCAGATGCTCGCGGTCGCCGAGAGCTGGGACAACGGCAAGCCGGTCCGCGAGACCCTCGCCGCCGACATTCCGCTCGTCGTCGACCACCTGCGCTACTTCGCCGGCGCCGCCCGCGCCGAGGAGGGTCGCATCTCGGAGATCGACAAGGACACCTACGCCTACCACTTCCACGAGCCGCTGGGCGTGGTCGGCCAGATCATCCCCTTCAACTTCCCGCTGCTGATGGCGGCATGGAAGATCGCGCCGGCGCTGGCGGCGGGAAACTGCACGGTGGTAAAGCCCGCCAGCCCGACACCGTGGTCGATTCTCAAGTTGATGGAGGTCGTCGGGGAGATCGTCCCGCCCGGCGTGATCAATGTCGTCAACGGACCCGGGGCCGAGATCGGCAGGGCGCTGGCGACGAACAAGCGGATCGCCAAGATCGCCTTCACCGGGGAGACGGTGACCGGCCGCCTGATCATGCAGTACGCGGCGCAGAATCTGATCCCCTCAACCACCGAGCTCGGCGGCAAGTCGCCGAACCTGTTCTTCGCCGATGTGATGGCCGAGGATGACGAGTTCCTCGACAAGGCGATCGAGGGTTTCGTGCTCTATGCCTTTAACAAGGGCGAGGTCTGCACCTGCCCCTCACGCGCCCTGATCGAGGAGTCGATCTACGACGAGTTCATGGAGCGGGTTCTGGCCCGGGTCGAGTCGATCCGCCAGGGCGATCCGCTGGACCCAGAGACGATGATGGGGCCCCAGGTCTCCGCCGCGCAGCTGGAAAAGGTGGAGGGCTACGTGAAAATCGGCGCCGAAGAGGGTGCCGAGGTGCTCATCGGAGGTCAGCGCCCCGAGCTCGACGGGGAGCTGGCGGACGGGTACTACTTCGAGCCGACCGTTCTCAAAGGTACGAACGACATGCGCGTCTTTCAGGAGGAGATCTTCGGTCCGGTCGTCTCGGTGACGACCTTCAGGAACGAGGAGGAGGCGCTGGAGATCGCCAACGACACCCTCTACGGCCTCGGCGCCGGCGTCTGGACACGTGACGGTACGCGGGCCTTCCGGCTCGGTCGCGGGATCAAGGCCGGTCGCGTGTGGACCAACTGCTACCACCAATACCCGGCCCACGCGGCCTTCGGCGGCTACAAGATCTCCGGAGTCGGTCGCGAGAACCACAGGATGATGCTCGACCACTACTCCCAGACCAAGTGCCTGCTGGTCAGCTACGACCCCAAGGCCCTCGGTTTCTTCTAGGGAGATGAGCAGCGTCGCGGCAACCCCCGAGGCGGTTGAGTTGATCGAGCGGCTGCGCGAGAAGCACGGCGAGCTCATCTTTCACCAGTCTGGGGGCTGCTGCGACGGCAGCGCCGCGATGTGTCTGCGCGCCGATGACCTGCCCCCTGGCGCCGGCGACGTCAGGCTCGGCGAGATCGCCGGTGCTCCCTTCTACGTCGACGCCGAGCAGCACCGTCGCTGGAAGGAGCCCGACTTCCTGATCGACGTCGCCGCGGGACCGGCCGGGGGCTTCTCGCTGGAGGAGGGCGAGGGGGTTCACTTTGTCAGTCGCGCGCCACGAGCCGAGAGCTGAGAGGTCCAGCTCCGATGTCGGTGGTGATGCCCTCCCGCGGGCCCGAAGACGGGCTGGACCAACCACCGGAACGAGGTGCCATTTCTGCCCCGCGGGGAGACGCACAGGGCCCGTCAGTTGCAGCTATCGCTGCCGCTGTCGCTGTAGGTCGCCGGTGTACCCGCCGGGGCGGTCGGGCTCTCCATCGCCGACCTGAAATCCCAGGAGTAGCCGTCCGGTCCGAGCGTGAACTTCATCACGCCGTAGTACTGGTCGGCCCATGCCTGCAGGTTCGGCGTGCTCGGAATCACCGTGTCGAGCGACTCGCCTCCGGTCCCGATGATGAACTCGCGGATCCCGTGCCGGGGGTCGGCGTTGCCGGCCGGATTCATCGGCGCGAACCGTGAGTAGACGTGATCGTGACCGTTGAGAATCAACGTTGCACGGTGGGCGTAGAGCAACTTCCACCAGGTCTCCGCAGCTTCACCCTCGGCGCTATCGGAGGTGAACGGGCTGGCGGTGGAGCTGAAGGTGGGCTGGTGCCAGTAGGCCAGCGTGCACCTGCGATGGTTCTGATTCAGGTCCTGTTCAAGCCACTTCGTCTCGCCCGAGAGCCAGGCGCCATGCGGGTCGCAGCCGCCCGGCTCGTCCGCGCACTCGATGTTTAGCGAGATCAGGTGCCAGGCGCCGAGGTTGTAGGAGTACCAACCATCTCCGGTCTGGCCGAATTCACCCGCCTGACCGGCGGGTTGCGGCGAGGGCTGCGTGACGACCGTGCCGGTGCTCGGGTTGGTCACCGAGGTGTCGATCTCCGAGCCGTCCGGGTTGTGTCGGATGCCGTTGTAGTAGTCGAAGTAGCCGAGTCCGCGTACACCGGTCTGGCCGTGGTTGTCGTAGAACTCGTGGTTGCCGGGTGCCGGGCGCTGAAGGAACTTCGTCGCCCCCCAGTACTTGTCGAAGGAGTTCTCAAAGTCCGAGTAGTACCCGTTCTGGTACTGCTCATCGCCGAGTATCGCGACCAGGCTGGGCTTTATCGCCTCGACCTGTTCGGCGGTGGCGGTCTGGGCGGCGTCTCGCACGGTCGAACCGACGCCCTGATCGCAGGTATCGGACTTCTTCTCGGACTCCTCTGGGGCTCCGGGCTGACAGGAGATGTCGCCGACGGCCGCCAGCACCGGGCTCCGGCCGGGCGGGTTGTAGGGCCAGGGGTTGTCGCCACCGCCGCCGAACATGCTTCCCGGGTCGGCGAAGACAGTGCCCGCCAGGGCCATCACGGCCAGGATTGAGGCACCCACGAGAACCGTCAGCCGGGACGGTCGCAGGCTTTTCGACGACTTCCGCATCGGATTTCCTTTCGTCAGTACGGGACGCCGCGAGCCTACGAACGGCAACTCCCCTGAGACGTTTACTTCGTGTGATCTAGTTGTTTGCAGCCTGTGAACGCCTGAGGCTCACTCGCCGGCGACGTCGCGGCGCAGGAAGACCACCGCTCCGAGTAAGAGCGCCGGCAGTGCATAGATGGCGCAGATCCAGACGGCGCGAAGAATCGGCGCCCAGTCGATCGGGACGCGGAGGAAGCCCTGCCAGGCCTGAAACTGAGTGCTGAGCAGGTAGGGCTGCAGGCCACCCAGGCCCGGCAGGATGCCGATCAGTTGGAGCAGCAGCGAGAACATCAGGGTCCCGACGATCGCCGCGGCGCTGTTGCGGAAGACGGTCGAGAAGAGCACTCCGATGCAGGCGACGGCAAGGATCGGCAGCAGGTAGACGGCGAGGCTGGCGCCGACCAATGCGAGGCCGTGGGAGGCGGATATCCGCGTGCCCGAGAGGGTGATGATCGGATTGAATCCCGAGGCGATGATCCCGGCGGTCAGCGAGACGACGCCGCTCAGGGCGATCGCCGCAGTTGCGTAGGTGACGGCGGCCAAGGCCTTTGCCGCGAACACCTGCTGGCGCTCGACCGAACGGGTGAGGATCGTCTTCAGGGTGCGGTTTCGATCCTCGGCGGCGACGATGTCACCGGCAACCAGGGCGGTGATCAGGGGGAACAGCCAGACCGAGCCAAACAGCAGCAAAACCAGCGGGATCGCCAGGCCTGTGTCGTGGACGTAGCGGCCGAAGGCGACGTCCCGCGGTTCGCCGTTGCGGATTGCCAGGGCGCTGACAAAGATGATCGGTACGGCGACTGCGGCGCCGAGACCCAGGTATGTGCGCTTCTGGGATCGCAGCTTGCGCAGCTCCCAGCGGTAGACGGTCAGCGTGCCGGGCATCAGGCGAGCTCCTGGGCAGCGGCCTCGATTCGCGCGGCGCTTGATTTGACGCCCTCGCCCTCGGTGAGCTGGAAGAAGAGGCTCTCGAGGCTCGCCTGGCGGGGGCTCAACTCGAGCACCGGCGCCCCCGACTCGGCCAGCGCCAGCGAGAGCTCACCGACCGCGTGCTCGCCGCTGGCGCGGAACAGCAGTCCCCCGTCGGAGGCCTCGCGCACCTCCTCGATCCCTGACTGGGCAGCGCAGACCCGGCGTGCCAGGCGGTCCTCGCTCGTGCGCAGCCGGTAGCTGACGCCGGCCCGCTCACGCAGCTCGGCCAACGCCCCCTCATAGACAACGCGGCCCCGCCGCACGATCGCAACCCGGTTACAGAGCTCTTCGACCTCCACCAAGAGGTGACTTGAGAGCAACACGGTGATCCCCCGCTCGGCGAGATCGCGGATCAGCTCTCGCATATCGCGCATCCCGCCCGGGTCAAGGCCGGTCGCCGGCTCGTCGAGCAACAGCAGCCGCGGGTGCCGCAGCAGGGCGGCCGCGATCCCCAGCCGCTGGCGCATCCCGTGCGAGTAGCCGCCGACCCGGTCCCTGGCCCGGTCGCGCAGCTCGACCACGTCGAGGACCTCCTCGATCCGCTCAGCGGCATTGCCGCCATCGAGCGCCGCGCAGAGGCGCAGGTTCTCGCGCCCGCTCAGGTAGGGGTAGAAGGCCGGCGCCTCGACGAACCCGGCGACGCCCTCGAGCGCCGCGACGCCGAGCTGGGGATCGCGACCGAAGAGCCGCACCGAGCCGCCGTCGGGACGAATCAGACCCAGCATCATCCGCAACGAAGTCGTCTTGCCGGCGCCGTTGGGGCCCAGGTAGCCGAAGACGTCGCCCCGCTCTACCGTCAGGTCGACGTGGTCGACGGCGACCAGATCGCCGTAACGCTTGAGCAGGCCGCGGACCTCGATCGGCGCCGCGTCAGGCATCGGGCTAGAGGCCCTGCGCTGCTTTCTGGGCGACGGCGGCTGTCACCGAGCCGCCGATCAGGTACTCGACGCCATCGCGCCGGAAGCGGATCACGGTCCCGAGCGCGGTTTCAAGCTGCTGCGCTTCGGCGGCGCCATCGATCTGCACGCTCGGCAACTTCAGGCCGCCGGTTTCGCCGCTCCCTTCCGAAGCCGCCTTGGCCGGGAGCTCAAGCACCGCGAGGCCGCCGAGGCCCTTTCCGTATGTGATCAGGGCGCCGGCCTGCGGGCCGCTGGATACCAGTCGGACCTGGTCACGGTTCATCCCGGCGAGCGTCGACGGGGCGCTCAGCCTGAAGGTCGTCTGCGCCTGGACGGCTTCCAGCCCGCTCACCGGCGCTGACGCGCCGCCGGTTTCCGCTTCGCCCTGTTCGGGGCTCAGTTCGACGGTCTTTGCCCCAGGGGGCGGCGAGATTTCAAAGACGGAGTCCGGAACAGGGCCAAAGGAGACTTCGGTGACCTTCAGTTCGAGCACCGCTGAGGCTTCGCCCGTGGCGTAGACGGCGACCCGCAGCGGCACGCCGTTGGCCGCATCCCAGGCGAGCTCAGCTCCCCCCACGAGGCCGCCGTTGGCCTTGGGGGAGACATGAACCGTGTAGGTCGCCTCGCCGGCCACGTCGGAGGGGATCGCGCCGCTCAGGTTCACGTGTTCCATCGCTTCTTCGATGCCACCTCTGACTTCTGCCAGTGAGGGGGGTTCCCCGCCGCTGCTCTTCTCGGGCGCCTGGCTCTGGCGCTGTGGCAGCTCTCCCCGGTAGGCCGTTTCGGTCCCAGGGTCATAGACGGTCACCTGGTTGTGGTCGACGAGCGCCTCGAAATCCCCGGCGCCGCCCTTGGAGACATCGGTCTGCAACTCCAGCCGCAGGCGCCCGTCCGAGGATGCCCAGAGCCGTCCCGAAGCCCCGCTGAGGAGCGGGTCTGCCCCTTCGAGCACCGATTCGCCGACCAGATCGTTTGTGAACTGGACCCGGGCGCTGATCCCTTCAACCGACGGCGCGGCGAGGGCGTCGTGCACGGCTTCATCGAGCGGTTTGGGTGGAGGCGTCGGCCCGCCGCCGGTCGCGGCGATCGCAATCGCCGTCATTCCCACGGCGATCGCCACGCAGGCGACGCCGAGCGCAATCAGCTGTCGGGTCGAGATGCGTCGCAGAAACGTCAATTCGGTTCTCCAGACAGGGTAGGGGACTCCTCTAAACCTGTGATTAGACGGGCGTGGTAGTAGTCGGCGCCGTGCCCGGTTCCAGCTCCCTGCCCAAGGTCACCCGGACCCAGCTTCTGATCGGCGCCCTGATGCTGGCGGTGGCCGGCCTGATGCTCTGCCTCGACGGCACCAGGGACGGCGATCTCTACCTGCAGCTAGCCAGCGGCCGGTTCATCGCCGCGCACGGCCTGGTCAGCGCCGACCCGTTCCAGACCATCGCCCACGGCGAACCGTGGCTCAACCAGCAGTGGCTAAACGAGCTGCTCCTCTACCAGCTCGTGCGTTGGATCGGCGTGACCGGGCTGACGGTCCTCTATGCGGGCCTGCTGGCGCTTCCCCTGGGGTTGCTGCTCTGGCTCTGTCGGCGCAAGGGCCTCGCGATGATGATCGCGCTCGCCTTCCTTTATTGCCCGGGGCTCTGGATGGTGATCCATCCCCGGGCCGCGGGCTTCAGCGTCCTGTGCTTCTCGCTGCTGGTGACGATCGTCGCGCTTGCCTGGCTGCGCCGCGGTCCGCAGCCTCCCTCCTGGCGGCGCTTGCTCTGGTCGATCCCGGGGACCCTCCTCGTCTTCGCCGTGTGGGCGAACCTGCACGGCGGCTTCCTCGCCGGCCTGGCGCTGATCGGTGTGGTGGCCCTCGGCCTGCTGCTCGAGCGCTGGTTGGGGCTCGGCGGGGCGCTCGGTTCTAGGCACATCGCTCTGCTGTTCGTGACGGGAATCCTTGCGGGCGCCACGGTGCTCGTCGCGACCCCACTCGGGACCGGCCTCCTCGCATATCTGGTCAGCTTCGGCAACCCGGCGATCGCGCTGGCGAGCTCGGAGTGGCGACCGGCCTTTCAGTCGCCGCTTGCGACCGCCTACCTGGCCCTTGCGGCGGCCTTCGCCGGTTGGCTTCTTCTGGGGAGCCGGCGTGAGCGCCGCCTCGTCCCGGCGCTCGTGATCGTCGCCTTCCTGGCCCTTGCCCTGGTTTCGCTGCGCAACATCGTCTTTATCGGGCCGGTGCTCGCCCTGGCGATTGCCGTGCTCGCCCCCGATCGATCGATCAGGGTTCCGCGGTCGCTGATCGGCCTCGTCCTCCTCGCCGCCGGCGGCATCCTCGCAACCTGGGCACTCACGGTCGGACCGGCGCGCAACGAGCCCCTGCTGAACGCCCGCCTGATCGGCTTCGCGCTCCGCCATCCTCCGCCGCGGGGCCACATCGCGGCCTACGCGGGCGTCGGCTCATACATGCTCTGGCGCTCGCCTCGGGCGCCGGTCGAGCTCGATGGCTGGCTCGAACACTTCTCCGAAGCGGAGTTGCGTGACACCTACCTGGTCGTCGACGGGCACGCCCGCCGGCCGATGCGCTACGTGCGGCGCCTGCAGATCGGCGCCGTGATCGCCGATCGGCAGCGGGCGATCGAAGCGCTGCAGGCGGATGGGTTTCGGGTTGAGCTGAGGACTCACGCCGGCGACTATCTGGTGCGGACTCGGGCGATGGCGCGGCAAGCTAGCCTGCGACCGTGATCGCGATACGCGCCCTCATCCGCGGCAGTGTGCAGGGTGTCGGCTACCGTGAGGCGACGCTGGGCCGGGCGCGGCAGCTGGGTGTTGGGGGCTGGGTTCGAAACGAGGACGATGGCAGCGTCCGCGTCCACGCTGAGGGATCGCAGGGCTCGGTCGAGGAGCTGCTCGCATTCCTCGCGCAGGGTCCGTCGGGCGCGCGCGTCACGAGCGTTCAGAGCGAGTCGGTCGAGGTCGAGGGGCACGAGCAGTTCGCGATGCGCGGGGTCAGCGCCGGCGTTTTCGTCGTCCAGGAGCACCAGGCGAGTGCCCACCACTTTGATCTGCGGCTCGAGGTCGAGGGGGCGATGCGCTCCTGGGCTGTGCCGAAGGGCCCTTCTCTGGACCCGGCGGTCAAGCGATTGGCGATCCGGGTCGAGGACCACTCCACGGCACACAACGACATCGAGGGTGAGCTCGGCGAGGGCCGCCTGATCGTCTGGGACCGGGGTGTCTATGAGCAGGGGGGGCGGGTGCCCTGGCCCGAGGCCCTCGAGCGGGGCCACGCGGTCTTCGTCCTGCATGGGGAGAAGCTGCGCGGCGGCTTTGCCCTGCAGCGCACGGGCCGGGGCGAGGGATCGCAGTGGCTGCTGATCAAGCGGCGCGACGCGCAGGCGCGGCCCGGCTCAGACATCGTCTCCGAAGCGCCCCGATCGGTGATCAGCGGCCGTGTTTTGGCCGAGGCTAAAGCTTGAGCTCCTTCGCCCGTGAGGTACCGATCGCGCGCGATGATCCGCCATGGCCCCAACCCCGACGCTTGACGAGCTGAGCGTCGCCGACTCCCCGCGGGCCTGGCGGGATTGCGGCTTTGCCGTCGAGGGCGAGGCGTGCGTGGTCGGCGACGTGCGAATTCGGCTCCTCGGCAGGCGAGTGGGGAGGGGATTGGTCGGTTGGTCGTTGCGGAACCTCTCGCGAACCGAGCTGGACGGGCTGCCAACCAGGCGCTCCCAGCGGCCGCCCCCGGCAATCGCGGCCGAGCATCCCAATGGGGTGACGGCGCTTGACCACGTGGTGGTGATCAGCCCGAACCTCGACCGTACCGTGGCGGCGTTTGGGGCCGCGGGTCTCGAGCTGCGTCGGGTGCGCGATGAGCCGACGCCAGCCGGCGCCCCACGGCAGGCGTTCTACCGCCTGGGGAGCCCGATCCTCGAGGTGGTCCAGGAGCCCGAGGAGACAACTGAGCGCCGGGGCGGCGGCGGGCAGCCGGCCTTCTTCTGGGGACTCGCCTTCGTGGCGCCCCGGCTTGAGGTCGCGGTCGGTCTCCTGGGAGCGGAGCGCATCGGGGACGTCCACGACGCCGTGCAACCGGGCCGACGCATTGCGACCCTGCGCCGTGCGGCGGGCCTGGGGCTGCCGGTCGCCCTGATCACGCCGCCGCCAGAGCGCTAAATTGACGGTCACCCGTGGGCGACCAAGGTAAGCAGGTCAACTGGCGTGCCTGGACGGTCGGCGTTCTGGTCGCACTCGTGCTGATCGTCGCTCTGCAGAACTCCCAGGAGGTCAGGGTCGACGTCCTCTTCGCGACCTTCAACGCGCCGCTGATCGTCACCCTGCTGATCGCCGTGGCGATCGGCGCCCTGATCGGTTACGCGGCGCCTGTCCTGCTCCGCCACCGCCGCGCGGAGCGGCGCCGCGGCGTCGCAGAGAAGGACTGATGGCCTCTCAGGGAGACTCGTCGACCGTTAGCTCCGCCGTCGGGTAGGCCTCAAGGCGCTCGTCGGGGATCGGCTCACCGCTCCTGACCGAGAGTCCGTAGGTCCCCGCCTTGAGCCGCTCCTCGGCTCGCTCCACCGCCGCCAGGCGGGTCTTCAGGTCCTCGATACGGCCGGCGTCGAACTCGTCCTGGTAAAGGGCCTCGGAGTCCTGTTCGCCGGGCTCGATTCGTTCGTCGCTCTCCTCCGCGCCGTCACCCCTTAATGCCGCCAGTTCACGCTCTAGCTGCTCGCGCTCGCGGGTCAGCAGTTCCCGCGCTCGGTCCGGATCCATTGTCGAACCGTATCGTGCCGGGCGCCGTCGAGCGGGTCTATCCTGAGCGGAGGTGGCCGCAGGCCGTGACAGTGACATAGAGCCCGACACCGAGGTGGCGGTGGTCGGGGGAGGGTTTTCGGGGATCGGGACGGCGATCGCGCTCGACAAGGCCGGGATTCGCGATTGGCAGATGCTCGAGGCCGGCGACGGGGTCGGTGGCGCCTGGCACTGGAACACCTATCCGGGGGTCGGCGTTGACATCCCGTCCTTCAGCTACCAGTTCTCCTTCGAGCAGCGCTCGGACTGGTCGCGGGTCTACGCGGCGGGCAGCGAGCTGAAGGCCTACGCCGAGCACTGCATGGATCGCTATGACCTGCGCTCGCGAACACGCCTGAACACCGCCGTTCGCGGCGCCCTGTTTGACGAGGAGTATCACCTGTGGCACCTTGAGATCGAGGGCGGCGAGTGTCTAAGCGCCCGTTATCTGGTCGGCGCCACCGGCATCTTTAGCCAGCCGAAGCCGCCCGCGATACCCGGCCTTGAGGGCTTCGCCGGAAAGGTGATGCACTCGGCCCGCTGGGATCATCGCGAGGTTCTCTCCGGCAGGCGAGTCGCGATCATCGGCACCGGCGCCTCGGCGGTCCAGATCATCCCTTCGATCGGGCCCCGGGTCGAGCAGCTGACGGTCTTCCAGCGGACGCCGATCTGGTGCCTGCCGAAGCCCGACCGCGAGCTCAGCCCGCGTGCGAGGGGGGTCCTGGAGCGGGTCCCGGTGGCCCGGCGTCTGGCCCGCGCGCTGAGCCAGGCATATGTCGAGGTCCAGTTCCCGATCGCCGCCCACTATCACGGCACGCTGCGGCTGGCGACGGCCGTCGAACGCCAGGCTCTCAAATCCCTTCGGCGACAGGTCAGGGACCCGGTGGTGCGCGACAAGCTGACGCCGCACTACGGACTCGGCTGCAAGCGGCCCAGCTTCTCCAATGAGTACCTGCCGACCTTCAACCGGCCGAACGTCTTCCTGGAGACGACGCCGATCGAGGCGATCACGCCGGCCGGCGTGCGGGTTGCTGGCGGCGCCGAACACGAGCTCGAGATCCTGATTCTCGCCACCGGCTTCCAGGTGTTCGACAAGGGCAACATGCCGCCCTTCCCGGTCCGCGGCCGCCAGGGAGCCGAACTGGCGCAGTGGTGGGATAAGAACCGCTTTCAGGCCTACGAGGGCGTCAGCATGCCCGGCTTTCCAAACCTATTCATGATCCTCGGCCCCTACGGGTTCAACGGAGGCAGCTACTTCGCCCTGATCGAGAACCAGGCGCGCCACATTGTCCGCTGCCTGGCGCGCGCCCGCCGCAGCGGCGCGACCGCGATCGAGATCAGTCCCGAGGCGAACCGTCGCTACTGGCAGGCGATGCTCGGCCGCCGCGAGCGCCAGGTGTTCTTTTCCGGCTCCTGCGCGAGAGCCAACAGCTACTACTTCGACGACCACGGTGACGCGCCGTTCCGGCCGGCGACGACCTTCGAGGCTGCCTGGCGCAGCGCGCACTTTGACCTCGACGATTACCGGTTCGCCGCTCTGCGGCGAGAGCCGGCGCCGGCCTAACGCCTCGGGGCGAGGCGATCGATCTCGGCCAGATCCTCCTCGTTTGGCGTCCACTCGATCGCGGCCACGTTGGCCGCCAGCTGCGCGGGGCTCGTGGCACCCGCGATCACCGAGCCGACCGCCGGCTGCGCGGCGAGGCCGGCGATCGCGACGGTCAGCACGTCGACGCCACGCGCCTCGGCGAACGCTTCGAGCGCCTCGACGACGTCGAACTGCTCTTCGCGTCCCACCTGCTCGCGCCCGGCCAGTCGCGACCCCTCGGGGGGCGGCTCGCTGCGGCGGTACTTGCCGGTGAGCAGGCCACTGGCGAGTGGGAAGTAGGGCAGAATCGAGACCCCGAGCCGCTCGCAGGCCGGTGTGACATCGGCCTCGATCTCGCGCTGCAGGAGGCTGTACTCGTTCTGCAGAGTGACGAAGCGGGCCAGTCCCCGCTCGCTCGATATCCGCTGCGCCTCCTCGAGCTGGGTGGCGCTGAAGTTGGAGCAGCCGATCGCTCCGATGACCCCCTCGACGACCAGCTCGTCAAGCGCGGCAAGGGTCTCCTCGAGCGGTGTCACGTCGTCGGGCCGGTGATATTGGTAGAGGTCGATGTGGTCGGTTCCCAGCCGGCCCAGCGAGCCCTCGAGCGCCCAGCGGATGTACTCACGCGAGCCCCGCGGGGCGTCCGGAACCCGATCGGCGCCGGTCATCTGCATCCCGAACTTCGTTGCCAGCAGGCAGCGCTCGCGGCGTCCCTTCAGCACCTCACCCATCAACCGCTCGCTGCCGCCGGCGCCGCCATAGATGTCGGCGGTGTCAAAGAGCGTCACGCCGGCATCCAGCGCCGCCTCCAGGACGGCAGCCGTGCGCTCGAGGCCAAGGCGCCCGCCGAAGTTGTTGCAGCCGAGTCCGATCACGGACACCTCGAGCGCTGAGTCGCCCAGACGGCGGGTCGGCAGATCGGTCGCTGGAGAAGGCATCAGAGCGAGATGACGTGCGCCCTCTTTGGATCGACCGCTCCTTCGAGGACCTCGAGGTAGGCGCTCCTCAGACCCTTGAAGCCATCCGTTGGGATCGTCTCCAGCCAACCAGCGGTCCACGCGCAGAACGGTCGCCAGGCTTCGGCGACACGCTGCTCGAGGCCCTCCCGACCCCACTCCTCGGAGCGCTTGGCCACCCGGTCGGGGGCGAAGAAGAAGGCGGGGGCCGGCCCCGGCAACCCGCCCTCACCGGCGCCAAGCTCCTCCCAGTGGGTGATGCCGACGGCCATGCTGTGGATCAGCTCCTCGCCGAAGTGCGAGTGGACCGCACGGCGCACCCCGCCGTCACCGGCGATGTCGACATAGGTCGCTGGCCCGATTTCAAGGGAAGCGATCTCCTCATAGGCGAGGGCGTGGTCATAGATCCCGAGACCCTCGACGAACTCTCGGTTGCCCGGCGAGGTGAGCCCGACGAGCTCGACGCCCTGTCTCCGGGAAAGCAGGAACGCGGCCGCGATCGCGGTCTTGCTCGAGGCGCTCGAGATCACGACCGGGCCCCGCCCGGAGAGCCCCGCGTCGTGCAGCTGGTCGTCGATCAGAAATGAGGTGAAGAACAGCGGGCGCAGCAGCATCTGGACCGCCTCGGTGTCGGGGCTGTAAAAGGGGTCGCCGCCGCTCGCCAGATAGCGGTGATAGGCGGAGGGCAGGGCGGCCCGGTGGGGGGAGCCGTCGACGAAGCCCTGGCCATCAACGCTCACCGGCCTAACGAGGACGTGGGATGAGGGGGGCAGGTATCCGTAGAGCCGCTCCCCGGGCCTGACTCCGTCGACTGCGCTGCGCTCGACCTCGGCAAAGCCCCACATCGGAACCCGACCCCAGCCTCCCTCGGCGGGGAAGAAGTCCCAGTAGGACATCGCCTCGCCCATCACCGCGTAGGTGACGTTATTTGCCGTCAGGCCAAAGCCCTCGACCCGCAGCAACGCCTCACCGGGTCCGATCTCGGGAGCTGTGGAGTCAGCGATCCGGCACTCGCGCAGCTCGTCGCGCTTGACGAGAAAATCAGCCATCGAGTGCCCATCCTCGCACGTAGCCGAAGGTCAGCAGGGCGAGCAGGGCGGCCAGCAGAAGAACCAGCGCCAGCCGGATCTCGAGCAGGAGCGCGCCGGCGATGGCTCCGGCCAGCATCGCGAGGACGGCGGCGAGCCGACGCAAGGTGCCGGCGCCGCTGCCGCCTGCCACGGGCGAGTCGGCCGCGAGGCCCGTCAGGGTCATGGTCAGCACGGTCGTCGTCAGGTCCGGGAAGCCGACCCGTTTGACGGTCGCGTTGCGGGCGCCCATCCCGAAGGCGAGCAGGGCGATCACCAAATCACCGGAGAGGCGATTCGGGGTGACGTTCCCTCCGATCACCAGCAGCGCGGCAATTGCCAGCACCCCGGACTCGACGAGCAGCGCGCGGGCCAGGTGCCTGGCTCGGCCGGCGAGGGTGCCGGCCAGGCGGGCGCCCAGTATCGCCCCGGCCAAGAAGGCGAGCAGCGAGACCAGCGGAGCCAGGACCGGCAGCCCGCCACTGCCGGCGATGCCAAACCCGAGAAGGACGATGTTGCCGGTCATGTTGGCGGTGAAGACGTGGCCGAGACCGAGATAGCTCGCGGCATCGACGACGCCCGTGGTGAAGGTGAGGACGAGCAGCGCCCGGGCCCAGGAATGTCGATTCGACGGAGGGATTTGCTTCAATCAAATCACCAGGGAAAGGAGGTGGTCCTAAGTTGACTCACATGCTGCACGGGACTCTGGAGGTGTCGGGCCGCTAGGCGCCGCTTTGGTTCGGCAGCCCGCGGAATCCAACCCGGGCACCGGTGGGCAAAGGACGGCCGGGCGCGTCCCACCCGGCCACGATGTCCGCGCCCGCTCAAGGCACGTGGCCAGGGCCGCTTTCGGGCGGCCCTGGCTGCTGCTCTTCATGCTCGCGGTGAGCGGCGGTTTGCTCACCCAGCCCGCCCCGGCGCAGGCGGTCGGGCTACCGAGTTGTGCGGCTGGCCCGCGCACCGTCGGCCACGTCCTCTACGGCACCCCCTGCGCCGATCGGATCGTGGTTCCGCCGAATGTCACCAGGGTGGAGGGCGGCCCCGGAAACGACGTCATGATCGCCCCTCGCACAGCGGTTCAGGGCTCCTGCCCGGAAGGTTGCCACCTCGGCATCGGCAGCCAGATCTTTGAAGGCGGCCCGGGCGACGACATCATCTATGGCGAGCGCGGTAACGACATCCTGCGCGGGGGCGAAGGCAACGACAGGCTCTACGGGGGGATCGGCGATGATCGCCTCGAAGGCGGCCCCGGCGATGACTTTCTCTCCGGGGGCTTCGGCGCGGACGCGATCGATGGCCAGGCCGGCAACGATTTCGTCCGCGGTGACGCCACCCAGGACGAAATCGTCGACTCAGGTCCCCCCAGCGACACCGATACGCTCAGCTACGCGACCGGCGTCACTCCAGGCTTCACCAAGGGCTACCCCGGAGTTGTCGAACACGCCGGTTTCCCTGGCCCGGCGGGCGAACGGGGCATTTACCTGAACCTGGCGACAAACGTCGCCGACAACGGCGTCGCGCCGGGGGGCGGCGGCGTTGACCAGGTCGAAGGTGCCGACTTCGAGCGGGTGATCGGCACCCCCTTCGCCGACTACATCGTCGGCGCCAGGTCCGGCCTCTCGATCTGGGGCGGGGGCGGGGCCGATGTGCTGATCGCCGAAAGCGCCGGCGAGCGGATCGATGGCGGCGCCGGCGGTGACGACTGCGTTGGCGCGACGGTGGCCGTGGACTGCGAGTCCGAAGCGCCGGGCGGCCCGGTGGTGCCGCGCGAAAGCGGCGAGACGGCGGTGGGGCTGATCGCGCCCCCGGCCGAAGTCGGAGAATCCGAGATCTACGTCGCGGGCGCCTCAGGCTCCGAAGTGCTGAACGCGACCTACTCGGCGGGACCGCCGGTGACGGTCACCTTCACGATCAGCGGTGCGGCCTTTGATCAAAGTGCGTCGGCGGCGGCCGGCTGCGCGGTGAGTGCCGCCGAAGCGACCTGCACCTTGCCGGGCAAGCTCGACGCGGTCCTGATCGCAGGCCTCGGTGGCGACGATCAGCTGCAGACCCTCGACTTCCCGCCCTCGGTCAACCTTTTCGAGCTGGGCGGCGAAGGCAACGACACGCTGACCGGCGGAGATGGGACCGAAGATACGCTCGTCGACGGCCCGGGCGATGACGTGCTCACGGCCCTCGGCGGCGATGACGCCCTGCTCAACAACGCTGGTACCGACCACCTCTACGGCGGCGGGGGCAACGATCTCTTTCTCTCCAACTCGATCTGTGAAGGCGACCTGATGAGCGGTGGTGAAGGTCGGGACAATGCCTCCTGGGCCAAGTTCAAGGAAGGCGTTGAGGCAAACGTCGGCCTTGGCCAGGCGGGCCGGCCGGCGTCAACTGGGGCGCCCGAATGCGGCGGCGGCCCCCTCGACACGCTCGATGGGATCGAGGACCTGGAGGGCAGCAACTTCGCCGACACGCTGATCGGCGGGCCCGAATCCAACCAGCTGTTGGGTCACCAGGGCGCAGACAGCTACTTCGCCGAAGGCGGCGAAGACACGATCCTCGCCAACTCCGCCGACTATGACCCGACGATCGACTGTGGCCCCGACAACGACCTGGCGGTGATCGACCTGGCGCAGTACGGCGATGTCGCCTCGCCCGACTGCGAGACGGTGCGCGAAGCCACCCCCAACGATTTCCGCACCCCGACCGAACTGCCACCCGAAATCGCACCCCGCCCAGAACCGGCGCCAACTCCGGCGGCGAGTCCCCCCTCAAATCGCTTTCGGCTTCTGGGCATCGCCCGTGACAAGCGCCGAGGCCGCGCGATATTGCGGGCCAGGGTTCCGGGGCCGGGGCGGCTGGTGCTGAGGGGCCCGCGGGTGCGATCGGCATCGCGCCCCGCGCTCAGCGCCTCGACGCTGGCGCTTGTCGTCGGGCCCGCTTCCGGGCTGGCGGCGAGGATGCGCAGCGGCCTGCGACGGGCGCGGGTGGCGGTCATCATCACCTTCATCCCGAGGGCAGGCGCTCCGTTCAGCCGGCGCGATTCGATAATGCTGGTAATGAAAAATGCGCCATCCGCGCACTGAACTCAGCTAGCCGATCGCCTCCGAAGACCCCGGCATCGCGCGGACACCAGGCCTTAACCGAGCCGCAGCCCTTCCTGGCCTAACGTTTCCGGGGTGCGCAGGGTCGCGCTGATGTTCAGCCTCGGTGGGCTCGTCTTGACAGCAGCGGGGTCAAGCGCCGCCGCGAGCCCCAACCTCGGGGCAGGCGCGCTCCTGCAGCGGACTGTGGAGACCGCGATCATCGTCACCTCCGCCCGAGCCGACCTCAGGGGAATCGAAGGCGCACTCGTTTATCTCGGCGGGAGCTACGGAGCGCCGGTCAGAGTTCAGGCTGTCGAGCGGCCGCCCCCCGCAGCGCCGGATGCCGGGTCGGGAGGGGCGATCCCGCCCGCCTCGGCCGGGACGAATGGCAGCTATGTCGCGGCGGCGAAGGCCGGTACGGGGGAGTTGACTGCCCGCTCCCCGGCTCTGCGGGGCGCCGAAGTCAACGGCACCCGGGCCACCTACGTCGGTGGCATCGTTCTACCCCCGGCGGCTGCCCCGGAACGGATCAGGGGCGTGATCAACGCCGCCAACACGATTGTCGGCCGCCCCTACGTGTGGGGCGGAGGACACAGCTCCTGGTATGCCTCCGGTTATGACTGCTCCGGCGCCGTCAGCTTCGCCCTTGCGGGAGGGGGGTTTCTCGATCGGCCCCTTGATTCCGGCCAGCTCGAGTCCTGGGGGGCCCCGGGTCCAGGGCGCTGGCTGACGGTTTATGCGAACGCCGGCCACGTCTACGCGGTGATCGCCGGCTTCCGCTGGGACACGGTTGGCGATGCGCGTGGGTCCGGTCCGCGCTGGCACCCGGCGGGGGTGCCGCCGGCCGGCTTCATCGCGCGCCACCCACCCGGCTACTGATCGCGGTGGGACCGGGCCGCTCAGCTGATCGCGCGGATCCCGCCCATCTCGGTGAAGACCGCGGTCATTCCGCCCCCCTCGCGCTGATCGTCGGCGATCACATGGGAGACCGCGTTGATCAGGGCGAGGTGGGTGAAGGCCTGCGGGAAGTTGCCCAGATGTCGCCCGCTCAGGACGTCAAGCTCCTCGGCGAAGAGGTCGAGCGAGCCCGAGGACTCGAGCAGCCGCTCGCACAGATCCCGGGCTCGCTGAGGCTCGCCGATCTCCGAGAGCGCCGCCACGAGCCAAAAGGAGCAAATCAGAAAGGTGCCCTCCTCGCCGCTTAGCCCGTCGTCGGTCTCTTCGACCCTGTAGCGGAGGACGAGCCCGTGGTCGGTCAGATCCCGCGCGATCGCATCGACGGTATTTCGAACCCGCTCGTCGTCGGGGGGCAGGAAGCGGACCAGCGGGATCAGCAGCGTCGAGGCGTCCAGGGCATCTGTCTCGTAGTGCTGGCGAAAAACCCCGTCCCGGCAGCCGCGCTCCAGGATCTCTGCCTGGAACTGATCCGCCTTTGCCTCCCAGCCCTGGGCGATCTCCTCGAGGCCGACGCTGCGCGCCAAGCGGGCGCCACGATCCACGGCGACCCACATCATCAGCTTCGAGGAGACGTAGTGCTGGGGGTCCCCCCGCGACTCCCAGATCCCCTGATCGGGCTTCGGCCAGGCGGCGATCGCCGCCTCGACCTGCTCGCGGATCAGAGCTCGGTCCGCCCGGGTTGCGCTGCCGCGCAGCGCTTTCTCATGTAGGTAGATCGAGTCCAGCAGGGCGCCCCAGACGTCATTCTGGTGCTGGTTGTAGGCCCCGTTGCCGATTCGCACCGGGCGCGACTCTTCGTAGCCGCTGAGGTGGTCGAGCGTTCTCTCGGTGAGTTTCTTCTCGCCGTCGATTCCATACATGATCTGCAGGTTGGGATCTTCTCGGCAGAGCCCGAGGACGAAGCGCATGTAGTCCCGCGCCTCCTGGTCGAAGCCGAGCGTGTGCAGGGCCCAGAGACTGTAGGTGGAGTCGCGAATCCAGCTGAAGCGGTAGTCCCAGTTGCGTTCGCCTCCTGGTGTCTCGGGCAGGGAGGTGGTCGGGGCCGCGACGACGGCGCCGGTCGGCGTGTAGGTGAGGCCCTTGAGGACCAGCGCCGATCGCTGCAGGTGAACCCGCCACGGGTGATCGGGGAAATCCCCGGCACGCAGCCAGCTGCGCCAGAACTCTTCGGTGGACTCGAGACGCTCGAGCGCCTCCGGTGCGCTGCGCGGGCCACCGAGGTCTCCCTCACCCCAGGTCACGGCGCAAAAGCCGGTCTCGTCCTCCCGCAGCCTGATTCGTCCCCGGGCGACGCCGTCCTCGATCGAGATCTCCATGTCGCTGCTCAAGGCCAGCTCGCTGCCGTCGGCACCGCGCGCGACCGCCTCGCCGAGATCGCCACCGCTCCAGGTCGCGGCATCGGCGCCGTAGGCAAAGCGCGGACGGCACTCCATCTCGATCTCCACCTCGCCGTCGACGCAGGTCATCGTCCGCAGCAATGAGTGGTCGGACTCGTGTTCGGTATCGGGTCGGGAGCCTGCGCCGCCGCTCGAGGCCCACTCCCCGATCGTCAGCGCGTCGTGGACCACAACCCAGCCGGTCTCGGTGACCCAGGTCGTCTCCATCACCAGGGTCCCGGGTTTGTAACGACGGCTGATCGGGACGATCGCCTCGCGCGGCGCGACTTTGAAGTGGCCCGCCCCACGGTCCAACAGCGCGGCGAAGGCGCTGGGCGAGTCAAAGCGCGGAACGCAGAGCCACTCGACCGTCCCGTCATAGGAAACGAGCGCCGCCGTATGGCAATCCGAGAGGAAGCCGTAGCTGCCGATCGGGGGGAAGCGGTTGCCGGCGTCGCTCACGAGCGAGTGCCAAGCTACCACCGTGGGCATTGGCGTCGCACATGTCGCCGGGGCGTTCGTCCCGATCGAGGTGATCCCGATCACCCTGGCGGGCGTCCTTTACTGGGGGCGCGCCCGCAACCTTGCCTGGGACGGGCGCCGGGTGCCGGTCTGGCGCCAGGTCTGCTTCGGCTGCGGCCTGCTGGCGGTCTCGATCGCCCTCTTTAGCCCGATCGGCCACATCTCCGACGAGCTGGTGATCGCCCACATGGCCGAGCACCTGCTGATCGGTGACATCGCGACGCTTCTGATCGTGCTCGGGCTGACCCGAGGTCTTCTGCAACCGATCCTCGCGATCGGCCCCCTGCGCCGCCTCGAGGTGCTGGCCCATCCGCTGGTCGCGCTGCCGCTCTGGACCGTCAACTTCTACCTCTGGCATGTGCCGCCGATCTACGACGCCGCCTACGGGACGGCGCCGTTGCACGCGCTCGAGCACACGAGCTTCCTCTTCTTCGGCTGTCTGATGTGGATGCCGGTCTTCGGGCCGCTGCCCAAGCCGGACTGGTTCGGTCCCGGCTGGAAAGTCGCCTACGTGATCGCCGTGCGTTTCGCCAGCGCGGTGCTCGGCAACATCCTGATGTGGTCGGGCACGATCCTCTACCCGATCTACGCCAAAGGCGAGGCCTACTGGCACGTCTCCGCGCAGGCCGATCAAAGCACCGCCGGTGCCCTGATGATGGTCGAGGGGACCTTCCTGGCACTCGGCGTGCTCGCTTGGGTGTTCCTCGACGTCGCCCGCCAGGGCATCGAGAAGCAGCGCCTGCTCGACCTCGCCGAGGAGCGCGGCCTCGAGCTGGATGAGCGGCGCGTGCAGCGCGCCGTCGCCAGCGGCCACACGGCGTTGCTCGAAGCGCGGATCAAGGCGGGCGAGGCGAGGAGCGCGGGCGCCCTGGCGGGCGGGGCCCGTTGAGGGCCTGGCTGGTGACCGGCCCACTCGGCCGCGGACTTGCCTTCGCGACCGACTTCGCCGTCGCCCTGCGGCGTGCCCTGCTTCATCGCTAGGGTCAGAGCGATGCAGACGAGCGTCACAGAACTGCCCGGCTCGCGGGTTCGGGTCGAGGTCGAGGTTCCGTCTGAGGATGTCCAGCGGGGCATCAATCGGGCCGCCCGCAGCCTTGCCCGCGAGATGCGGCTGCCGGGGTTCCGCAAGGGCAAGGCGCCGCCCTCGCTCGTGATCCAGCGGTTGGGCTTCGAGGCCGTGCTTGAGGAGGCGATCCGCGACTCGCTGCCCGAATGGTATGAACGGGCGCTGCTCGGCTCGGGGATCAGCCCGGTTGGGGACCCGAGTGTCGAGATGGTCTCCACGCCCCATGAGCTGGGCGAATCGCTCGGTTTCAAATTCGAGATCGGCGTCCGCCCGACGGCCGTGCTCGGCCAATACCGGGAACTCGAGGTCGGCAAGGCTGAGCCCGAGGTTCCAGAGGAGATCATCGACCGCGAGATCGATCGGATCCGCGAGAGCTTCGCGCGCCTGGAGCCGGTCGAGCGCCCGGCCGCCGAGGGAGACTCTCTGCTGATCGACTTCGAGGGTTTCGTCGACGACCGCCCCTTTCAGGGGGGTAACGCGACCGATTACCTGCTGGAGATCGGCGCCGGTCGTCTCATCGAGGGCTTTGAGCGCCAGCTGATCGGGGCCTCCGCGGGAGAGGAGCACAGGGTCGAGGTGAGCTTCCCCGATGACTACCAGGCTGAGGAGCTGGCGGGAGCGGATGCGGTCTTCGATGTGAGGGTCAAAGAGGTGCGGCAGAAGATCCTCCCCGAGCTCGACGATGACTTCGCTTCGGAGGCCTCGGAGTTCGACAGCTTGGATGAGCTGCGTGCCGACATCGAGGAGCGCCTCTTGGAGGCGGTCGCTCAGCGGATCGAGCAGGACTTCCGCGTCGCGGCGATCGACGCTGCGGTCGAGACCGCGACGCTGGAGCTGCCCGACGAGCTGGTGAGTGCCCGGGCGACGGAGCGATTGGAGCGATTGGAACGCCAGCTCGCCTCGCGCGGAATGGACCCCTCGGCCTACTTCCAGATGCAGGGCAAATCGCGCGAGGAGCTAATCGAGGAAACGAAGCCCGACGCCGCGCTGGAGCTGACCCGCGAGGCGGTGCTGGCGGCGATCGCCGAGGCCGAGTCGATCGAGGTAACCGAGGAGGAGATGCTCGAGGGACTCGCCCATACGGCCGAACACGAGCGGATGTCGGCCGAGAAGCTACTGGAGCGGCTGCGCAAGAGCGGGCGCGAGGAGATGGTTCGCGAGGACATCCAGGTCCGCAAGGCGATCGACGTTCTCGCCGAGTCGGCGAAGCCGATCCCGCTCGAGCAGGCCGAGGCTCGCGAGAAGCTCTGGACTCCCGAGAAGGAGCGCGAGAAAGCCGGCGGGCTGTGGACTCCGGGGGAGGAGTGACGCGACTCACCGTGCAGCGTCGGCGGCCCGGCGGACGCCTTCTATAGAGTGGCGGCAATGAGCGCCATGGCGGCCAAATGCGCAGATCCGATCCTTCGCCAAGAGACAAGACGCGAGGCCCTCTCATGACGCCTTTGGTTCCGATGGTGGTCGAGCAGACCTCGCGCGGCGAGCGCGCCTTTGACATCTACTCGCGGCTGCTCGGGGAGCGCATCGTCTTCCTTGGCACCCCGGTCACCGAGGACATCGCCAACCTGGTCGTCGCGCAGCTCCTGCACCTGGAGTCAGAGGACCCCGATAAGGACATCAGCCTCTACATCAATTCCCCGGGGGGGTCCGTTTACGCCGGCCTCGCGATCTACGACACGATGCAGTTCGTCAAGCCCGACGTGCAAACGATCTGCGTCGGGATCGCGATGAGCATGGGCGCCCTGCTGCTCGCAGGCGGCGCGGCCGGAAAGCGGATGGCGTTGCCCAACTCGAAGATCCTGATCCACCAGGTTTCCTCCGGTTTCGAAGGCCAGGCGACCGATATCGAGATCCACGCGAAAGAGATCATCGACGTGCGCCGCCGTCTCGACGAGATCCTCGCCAAACACACCGGCCAGCCGTTTGAGAAGGTCACCAATGACACCGACAGGGACTACTTCATGAGCGCCGAGGAGGCCAAGGAGTACAACCTCGTCGACCGGGTGATCGAGCACCACTGAAGCGGCGCGCGTTCGCGACCCTTCTCCTGCTCGCGGTTCTGGCCGCACCCTCCGCCGAGGCTCGGATCGTCTATCCGGATGGCGCGGCTGAATTTCATGCTCACGTCTTCCCCGTGCAGGGCCCCCACGGGACGCGCGGCCCGATCGGGGAATTCGGGGCGCCGCGGGACGGCGGCCGCATCCACGAAGGCTTCGACATCACCGCGGCCTGCGGGACGCCGTTGGTCGCCGTCCGCGGCGGTCGGGTGCGGGACGTCGGTTACGACCCGATTCTGTATGGCAACTTCCTGCTGATTCACGGCGAAGGGGAGCACCGCAGCTACTTCTACGCGCACATGCGCAGCCCAGCGCTCGTTCATCGGGGGGAGCGCGTCTTCACCGGCGAGCTGGTCGGTGTCGTCGGCAGGACTGGAAACGCCCGCACAGTCGGCTGCCAGTTGCACTTCGAGATCCACGTCAACGGGCGGCCGATCAACCCCGAGCCGGCGCTGCGGCGCTGGGATCGCTACAGCTAGAGCCGCTGCCCAGGGCCCTTTCGAACCAGAGGTTTGCCTTGGGGTTGCCGTTGTAATCGGCCACCTCGCGGTAGCCGGCGGCGCGATAAAGGGCGACCGCCGCGGTCAGGTAATCGGAAGTATCGAGACGGGATGCTCGGCAGCCGTTCTGCAGAGCGATTTGCTCGAGCTCCGCCAGGATCCGGCGTGCCAGGCCGGCTCCTCGGTAAGCAGGGGCGACGTACATGCTCTTGATCTCGGCGATCGGCGTGTCGAGGTGGCGCACGCCACCGATCCCGGCGGGATCGCCGTTGACGCGGGCCAACAGCAGCAGGCCCGCCGGGGGCACCAGGTTCGCCGGCGGGCCGGCGCTGATCTCGGCCTCCAGAGGGGCGCCCAGCGGCCCATCTGCCTCGCGGATGAAGTCGGCATAGAGGCTGGCGAGGAGTGGGTCCTCGCGGTCGATGCGGTGCAGACTGATCAAGGCGTGAGCTCGTACTCGATCCAGGTCGATCTCTGGGCGCCAGTCGAGTCATAAAGTCGCTGCGCGGTTGCGTTGTCTGGTCGGGTGGTCCACTCCAGGACGGGAGAGCCGCGTTCGCGAGCGACGCCGCGGCTGGCCTCGATCAGGGAGCGGCCGACGCCCCGACCGCGCGAGCCCTGCACGACGTAGAGATCGTTCATCAGCACCGTGTCCACCGCGCGGGTCGATGAGTGATGCCAGTAAAGGCAGGCGTAGCCGATCAGCTCCTCGCCTTGCCAGGCGCCTAGCAGCATCCCATCGCGACTTGGCGAGATGAAGCGGCGAAAGAAGTCCCGGTTGCGATCGGCGGGGACCTCCGCGGCTTCATAGAAGCCCTGGTAGGCGGCGATCAGCGGCAGCAGCGCCTCGAACTGCTCCTCGCTGATCGGCTCGACGCGCAGATCCATCGCGCGACTAGGTTAGGCGACGGACTTCTTGCGCGAGCAGGGACCCCAGGACCGGCGACGTAGACGACCCTGCATCGATTCCGGTCGGCTTGCGGCTCCGATTAAGCTAGGAGCCTGCTGCCGGTAGGCCACTACCGCCCGCGAGGAGGAGATTCGCCTTGGCACGTCCCACAGATTCGAATGAGCAGCTCCTCTGCAGCTTCTGCGGTAAGTCGCAGCGCCAGGTCAAGAAGCTGATTGCCGGCCCCGGCGTCTACATCTGCGATGAGTGCATTGACCTCTGCAACGAGATCATCGACGAGGAGCTAACGGCACCCCCGGCGATCGAACTCGAGAACCTGCCGAAACCGCGCGAGATCCATGACGTCCTGCAGGAGTACGTGGTCGGCCAGGACGCGGCCAAGCGCGCCCTCTCGGTCGCCGTCTACAACCACTATAAGCGCGTCCAGATGGCGCAGTCCGAGGATGCCGACATCGAGCTGCAGAAGTCCAACATCATGCTGCTCGGCCCGACCGGCTGCGGCAAGACGCTGCTCGCCCAGACGCTCGCCCGGATCCTCAACGTGCCCTTCGCGATCGCCGACGCGACGGCCCTGACCGAGGCCGGCTACGTCGGCGAGGACGTCGAGAACATCCTCCTGAAGTTGATCCAAGCCGCCGACTACGACGTCAAGAAGGCGGAAACGGGGATCATTTACATCGACGAGATCGACAAGATCGCGCGCAAGGCGGACAACCCCTCGATCACCCGTGACGTTTCCGGCGAAGGCGTGCAGCAGGCGCTTCTCAAGATCCTCGAGGGCACCACGGCCTCGGTCCCCCCGCAGGGGGGGCGCAAGCATCCCCATCAGGAGTTCCTGACGATCGACACGACCAACATCCTCTTCGTCTGCGGCGGCTCTTTCGCGGAGCTCGACAAGGTGATCGAGCGTCGCGTCGGCGACAACGGCATGGGCTTCGGAGCCGCGATCAAGTCCAGGGAGCACAAGGACGCCGGCGAGTGGTTTGAGCAGGTCCTGCCGGAGGACCTGATGGAATACGGCCTGATCCCCGAGTTCATCGGCCGCCTGCCGGTGATCGCCGCGATCCACCAGCTGAGCCGTGACGATCTGGTGACGATCCTCACCGAGCCGCGCCACGCGTTGACAAAGCAGTTCCAGCGCTTCTTCGAGTTCGACGACATCGAGCTGGTCTTCGCCGAGGACAGCCTCGAGGCTATCGCCGACAAGGCGCTGGAGCGCGAGACCGGGGCCCGCGGCCTGCGCTCGATCCTTGAGGAGACGCTCCTCGATGTGCAGTTCGAGCTGCCCTCGCGGCGCGACGTCACGAAGTGCGTTGTGACCCGCGAGACGATCGCCCAGGGTCGCCGGCCGACCCTCGTCACCGAGGCCGCTCGCGAGGACATCGGCCCCGCGGATGACGCGGTGGGCGAAGAAAGCGCCTAGTGGCGGCGCCGCGCTGAGATCCTGAGGGACCTCCGGGAGGACACCGCGAGAAGCATCGAGTCGGTGCTCCCCGATCGGAGGGGTGGGTAGGCGTCCCTTGTCAGCACGGCCCATCAAGGTGCGGGGCTTAGGATCGGAGGCCCGCAACTAAACTCGGCGCCTCGGTGAGCGACCAACGTCAGAGCCTTGAGCGAAAGACCCGCTATGACCCGGCGGAGGTCGAGGCGCGGATCTTCGCGGAGTGGATGGGGGGCGGCTATTTCCACCCGGCCGCCGAGGGCTCCCCGGAGGAGAACTACTCGGTCGCGATCCCACCCCCGAATGTCACCGGCGCACTTCACATGGGCCACGCCCTGAACGGCTCGATGCAGGACGCCCTGGTCCGCATGAACCGCATGCGGGGCCGCAACACGCTCTGGATCCTGGGCACCGATCACGCGGGGATCGCAACGCAGGCAGTCGTCGAGAAAGAGCTAAGGGCCGAAGGTAAGACGCGTCAGGAGCTGGGCCGCGAGGCCTTCGTCGAGCGGGTCTGGGCCTGGAAAGATGTCTACGGCTCGCGGATTGTCGAGCAATACAAGCGGCTCGGCGCCTCCTGCGACTACCAGCGCGAGCGCTTCACCCTTGACGAGGGCTACGTCCGTGCCGTGTACCGCGTCTTCAAGGCGCTCTACGACAAGGGCTACATCTACCGCGATCACTACATGGTCAACTGGGACCCCGGCACGCACTCGGCGATCTCCGACCTCGAGGTTGAAAACCGCGAAATCGAGGACACGCTCTACTCGATTGACTACCCGGTTGAGGGGACCGAGAGGCTGCTGACCGTGGCCACGGTGCGACCCGAAACGATGCTCGCCGACACTGCGGTCGCAGTCAATCCGGGCGATGAGCGCTACGCCGAGCTGATCGGCGGACACTGCATCCTGCCGTTGGTTGGGCGCCGGCTGCCGATCATCGCCGACGAGCATGTCGACGTCGAGTTCGGCACCGGGGCGCTGAAGATCACCCCCGGTCACGACCCGAACGACTTCGAGATCGGTCGCCGGCACGGACTCGAGGAGATCGTCGCAATCGGCCCCGACGGGCGCATGACCGAGGAGGCGGGGGAGAGGTTCGCCGGACTGACGGCAGCCGCGGCGGGAGGGGCGGTTGTGGCGGCGCTGCGCGAGGAGGGGCTGCTGCGCGCCGAAGAGCCCTACGTTCACTCGGTTCCCTTCTCGGAGCGCTCGGGCGCCCGCATCGAGCCGCTGATCTCGTTGCAGTGGTTCTGTCGCATGGACGAGCTCGCCAAGCCGGCGATCGAGGTTGTCGAACGCGACGAGGTGCGGATTGTCCCCGGCCAGTGGAAGCGGGTCTACCTCGACTGGATGCGAGAGATTCGGCCCTGGTGTATCTCGCGTCAACTCTGGTGGGGGCACCGGATTCCGGTGTGGTACTGCGATGCCTGCGAAGAGACCTTCGTGGCCGAGTCCCCGCCGCAGCGCTGCGGGGCCTGCGACGGCGAGTTGCGCCAGGAGGAGGACGTGCTCGACACCTGGTTCAGCTCGGCGCTCTGGCCCTTCGCGACGCTCGGCTGGCCTGAGGAGACGGCCGAGCTGGGCGCCTTCTACCCGACCAGCTTTCTGACGACCGCTCGCGAGATCCTCTTCCTGTGGGTCGCTCGGATGGTGATGATGGGCCTCGAGTTCCCCGGCGCGGTCCCGTTCCGCGACGTCTACGTTCACTCCGTGATCCAAGCCCGCGACGGCCGCCGGATGTCGAAGAGCCTCGGAACCGGGATCGACCCCCTGGAGGAGATCGAGGTGCACGGCGCCGACGCGCTGCGCTTCGGCCTGCTGGCGATGTCCTCGACCCAGGACGTGCGCTATTCCGACGCCAAGGTCCAGCAGGGGCGCGACCTTGCCAACAAGATGTGGAACGCGGGCCGCCTGATCCTGCTCAACTGCGCCCCGGTGGAGCCCCAACCGCGCCCGCTGCGGGTCGAGGACCGCTGGTTGCTATCGCGCCTCGAGCGGACGATTGCCTCGGTAACCGCGAAACTTGAGGAATACGACTTCGCGCATGCGGCGCAGGAGGCCTACTCGTTCTTTTGGTCAGAGCTCTGCGACTGGTACCTGGAGATCGTCAAGCCGCGCCTCTATGAGGCGGAGGAGGAGGTGTCCGCGACGCTGCTCTGGGCTCTGGAGCGCGTCATCGCCCTGCTGCACCCGATGATGCCGTTCGTCACCGAGGAGATCTGGTCCCATCATCCGGCGCGACGGGGCCACCTTGCCGTCCACCCGTTCCCCGTTTCGGAGGAGTCGCTGCTCGACCCCGGGGCCGAGCAGGACGTCGAGGCCGGAATCGGGCTGACACGACGCCTGCGTGCCTGGCGAGATCTCGTCGAGGTGCCGGTCGCGAGCACGCTCTCGGCGCGGTTCGACGGCGTCCCCCCACAGGAATTTGTCGGCCGTCTGGCGCGCTTTGAGTTCGGAGCCGACGGGGGCGAGCCGGTCGCGGCGATCGGCCCTGTCAAGGTCCTCGACTCCGAGGTGATCGACGCCAAGGCGGTTGCGGCGCGACTTCAGCGCCGGCGCGAGGAGCTCCGCGCAGAGGTTGACCGAGCCGAGCGCAAACTCAGCAACGAGGGTTTTCTCGCGAAGGCGCCCGCCGAGGTGGTGGAGGAGGAGCGCGGCAAGCTCGAGCGCTACCGCGCCGAGCTCGAGGAGCTCGGATAGACCCGGAGGCCTACCTCGACTCCTTGGAGCCGCTCGGCTGGAGGTTGGGGCTCGAGCGGATGCAGACCCTCTGCACCCTGCTCGGCATGCCACAGCATCGGTTCGCGTCGATCCATGTGGTGGGCACCAACGGCAAGTCCTCGGTGACGAGGATGACAGCCGCCCTGCTGGAGGCTCAGGGAATCCCCACCGGGGCCTGCGTCTCACCGCATCCCTCGCGCTGGTCCGAACGGGTGCTGCTGGGCGGCGAGGAGATCGCTCCGACCGAATTCGCGACTGCCGTCGAGCGCGCGGCGCAGGCGGCCGGGATCCTCAACCGGAGTCTCGAGGAGGGGGAGACGGTGACGCAGTTCGAGCTCGCGACGGCCGCCGCGTTCGTCGCTTTTGCGGCGGCCCGGGTCGAGGTCGCGGTCATCGAGGCGGGGCTCGGCGGGCGCCTCGACGCGACCAACACGATCCCCTCCCGGGTCACCGCCCTGACCTCGGTTGGGCTCGACCACACGGACTGGCTCGGTGGGACCATCGAGGAGATAGCGGCCGAGAAGCTCGCCGTGCTGCGCGACCACTCGACCCTGGTCCTGGGCCGGGTCGGCCCCAGCATCGAGGCAATGGCCGAGCGCCTCGCGGAGGAACGTGGAGCGCGGCTCGTGCGGGCGCCGGAGGATCCCGGGGAGGAGATCCGGCTGCGCGCCGCGGGCCGCTTTCAGCGCCGCAACTTCGCCCTTGCCCTGAGCGTCGCCGAGGCCTACCTGGCGCGCCCCATTGCCCTCGGGGCGATCGATGCTGTGGCATCGAGGCTGCTGATCCCCGGCAGGCTCGAGCGGTTGCGCGAGGACCCGCCGATCCTCCTCGACGTTGCCCACAACCCCGACGGTGCGGCCGCTCTCGCCGAGGCGCTACCAGAAGCCCTCCCCGGCGCTCGCGTGATCGCCTGTCTGGCGATCCTTGAGGACAAGGACGCCAAGGCGATGATCGAGGCTCTAGCGCCGGTCCTCGAGCGGGTGATCTGCACCGAGCTTCCTGCCGATCGGCGCTCGACCCCGGCACCCGAGCTCCTCGCTGCATGCGAGGCGGCCGGATTGGCCGCGGAGGCCATCGCCGAGCTCGGAGCGGCACTTGCCCGCGCCCGCTCCTTGGCGCTCGCCACGCCGGCCGGGGCGCTGCTGATCACCGGCTCCCATTACCTGCTGGGACCTGCGCGGGCAGTCCTCTCGTAGGCGCTCTGTGCGACCATTTCGCGATGGAGAAAGGGGCTGGATCCGAATTGCTGTCGATGATGGCGCTGGTGGCCGCGGTGGTCGCCCTGGTGATCCTCATCTTCTTTGGCATCGGCTACCTGTTCGGGAGCCTCTTCCTCTAAGCGGAGCGCGGGAATGGCCTCGACAGGGTTATTTCCCCGCGTGGCGAAGTAAACTGCCCGCCTTCCTTCTGGGGTTACCAGCCATGCCTACAGCGATCTTCGGTATCAGCAACAACGGCCTCAACCTGGTCGCCAGCCTCTTCGTGCTGATGCTCGTCGTCGTCTGGCTTGCGCTGATCGTCTACACATACCTGGACGCCCGGCGGCGGGTCGCCGATCCGTTCCTGGTCGCCTGCGCGACGGTCGCCTCCTTCATCCCATATCTGGGCACGGCGGTCTACGCGATCCTGCGCCCGCCCGAGTATCTCGAGGACGCGCACGAGCGAGAGCTCGAGATCCGCGCAGCCGAGCTGCGGGTTCGCCAGCTGACCGAGCAGTCCTGTCCCAACTGCGAGTACCCGGTTGAGAAGAACTACCTGCGCTGCCCCAACTGCCAGCATCGACTCAAGGACCCCTGCCCGACCTGCGGCAAACCGGTCGACCCGCGCTGGACGCTCTGCCCGTACTGCGAATCCGAGCTGGCCCCGCGGCGCCGAGCGCGACGCCCCGAGGAGGGCCGCCCGCGCTCGCGCCGCTCGGCGCCGCCGCCACAGGAGGGCCGCTCGGCGCCGCCGCCACAGGAGGGCGTCGCGGAGGAACGCCCGGCCCCCAAACGTCGCAAGAAAGCCCCAGCTCCCCCCTCGAGCAAAGAGCCGGCCACGCGCGCCGCCCCGAAAGAGGCGACGAGTGCCCAACGACAGAAACGGAGCAGCCGTGAGCCGGACCCTGATCCTCGTCAAGCCTGACGCCTTCCAGCGAGCCCTCACCGGTGAGGTGCTGGCCAGGTTCGAGCGCAAGGGGCTGCGCATTGTGGCCCTGACGAAGATGCGAGCCGACGAGGCGATCGCCCACGAGCACTACGCCGAGCACACCGAGAAGCCCTTCTTCGGGGAGCTCGTCGCCTTCATCACCGGCGGTCCCCTGGTCGCCGCGGTTCTCGAGGGAGAGGAGGCGGTTCCGGCTGCCCGCCAGGTGATCGGGGCCACCAACCCCGTCGAGGCGGCGCCCGGCTCGATCCGCGGAGACTTCGCCCTGGAGGTGACCTTCAACATGGTCCACGGGTCCGACTCCGAGGAGTCGGCCGAGCGCGAGATTGGGATCTGGTTCCCCGAGCTGGCCTGAGGATCACGCTTGCCTCTGGCTCTCCCCAGCGCAGGGAGATCCTGGAAAAGCTCGGAGTCGATTTCGAGGTGGCCGTGCCGGGAATCGAGGAGCTCTCGGGCGGCGATCCGGAGCTCGAGGTCGTCGCGAACGCGAGTCGCAAGGCACACGCGGTTGCTCGGCAGGCGCGCCGTGGGCTGGTGATCGCCTGTGACACCGACGTGATCCTCGATGGTCGGGCGCTCGGCAAGCCGGCCGGGGAGGCGGAGGCGCGGGGCTACCTCGATCGGCTCTCGGGCCGCCCGCACGAGGTGCTGAGCGGACTGGTCGTGCTGCGTGACGGCGTCGAGCGCAGCGGCCTTGAGCGCAGCACCGTTGTCTTCAGGGACCTGAGCGAATCCGAGAAGGAGCGCTACGTGCGTTTCGGCGAGTGGCGCGGGCGCTCGGGCGGCTACGCGATCCAAACCCTCGGCTCGACCCTCGTCGAGCGGCTTGAGGGCAGCGTCTCCAACGTGGTCGGTCTGCCGGTCGGGTTGCTCGCCGAGCTGATGCCCGAGCTCTTGCAGGGGCACTGAGCTCAACTGCCCGCGCTTGGCGCGTTTGCGATCATTTTCCGCCTGGAATTCATGCAGATTGAAATATGGGATTGATCGGCTCGCTACGCGGGCTCGGCGGCCGCGATATGGCGGTCGATCTGGGCACCGCGAATACCCTGGTCTACGTGCGCGGGCGCGGCATCGTCCTCTCCGAGCCCTCGGTGGTGGCGATCGACTCCCAGACTGGCCAGGTGCATGCGGTCGGAGCCGAAGCGAAGCGGATGCTGGGTCGCACGCCGGGGACGATCACGGCGATCCGCCCCCTGCGCGACGGGGTGATCGCCGACTTTGACGTCACCGAGCAGATGCTGCGCCACTTCATCAAACAGGTGCACTCCAACCGCTTCGCGCACCCGCGGGTCGTCGTCTGCGTGCCCTCGGGTGTGACCGGCGTCGAGAAGCGTGCCGTCGAGGAGGCATGTCTATCCGCCGGGGCCCGCAAGGCCTATCTGATCGAGGAGCCGATGGCCGCCGCCATCGGCGCCGGCCTGCCGGTGGCCGAGCCGACCGGCTCGTTGATCGTCGACATCGGCGGCGGCACGACCGAGGTGGCGGTCATCAGCCTCGGGGGGATAGTCGTCTCGCAATCGATCCGGGTCGGCGGGGACGAGCTTGATGAGGCGCTGATCGCCCACTGCAAACACCGGCACAAACTGGCGATCGGCGCGCAGACAGCCGAGGAGGTGAAGCTCGAGGCCGGCTCGGCCTCACCGCTGCCAGAGACGGTCGAGGTCGAGATCCGCGGCCGGGACCTGATCTCGGGGCTGCCCAAGACGGTGACGCTTGACTCAGATGAGATTCGCGAGGCGCTCAATGAGCCCGTGGGACACATCATCGCCGCCGTCAAGGACACCCTGGACCGCACCCCGCCCGAGCTTGCCGGAGACATCATGGACCGGGGCATTACCCTTGCCGGTGGCGGCGCGCTTCTGCAAGGGCTCGAGCAGCGACTCCGAGATGAGTGTCAAATGCCCTGTCAGCTGGCAGAGTCGCCGTTGACATGCGTGGCGGTCGGCTCCGGTCGCTCGCTCGAGGAGTTCGAGGCGATCCATCGCGCCAGCAAGAGGGGATCGGGGAAGCACCTTGTTTAGCCGTCCTTCAAATCTGGAACCGAGATTCGGGCACGACCGTGTATCGCAAGCAAGTACGCCGCCGTAGGGCGGTTCTGGCCCTCCTGATCATCAGCTCCTTCGTGCTGCTGACGATCACCTACGGCCAGGGCTCCAACGGCCTGCAGGCCGGCGTCAGCACGATCTTCAGCCCGCTGCAGAGTGCCGCCAACAGGGCCCTGAAGCCGGCCCGCGACCTCGTCGACTGGTTCGACAAGACCTTCGACGCACGCGGCGAAAACAGCCGCCTCAAGTCAGAACTCGCAAAGGAACGCGAACGCGCGGTGGCCGGCCAGGTGGCGCTGCAGGAAAACGCGCAGTTTCGCAGCCTGCTGAAGCTCGACCGCTCTCCGGCGCTGTCGGAAGTCGGCTACAGGGAGGTGACCGGCAGCGTCATCTCCCGCTCGCCGACCTTCTGGCAGTCGGTGGTGACGATCGACCGCGGCTCGGATGACGGGGTCGCCGTCAACGACCCGGTGATCAGCGGAGTCGGCCTGGTCGGCAAGGTGACAGCCGTCACCGGTGGCTCGGCGCAGGTGACCCTGCTGACCGACCAGGCGAGTTCGGTGACCGCGAAGGTTGTCCCGCTCGGTGTGCAGGGCGAGATCCGACCCGACATCGGCAACCCCGAAAGCCTGATACTCGACTTCATCGCCGCCAACAAAAAGGTGCACAAGGGGCAGGCTGTCGTCACCTCGGGCTGGCACGCCGAAGGCCTGGCCTCGCACTTCCCCGCCAATATCCCGATCGGCGAAGTCACCTCCGCCTCGATCGTCACCCAAGAGGCCAGCCAGCAGATCCGCCTGCGGCCCTACGTGGATCTGGCCAACCTTGAAATCGTCCAGGTCCTCGCCGGGGTGAAGCGCGGGTGATCGTCACGCCGAGGATCTTCGTCCGGATCGCCGCGATCGTGATCGTCGGTGTCCTCCTGCAGCTCTCCTTCTTCTCGCGGGTCGCGCTGTTTCACACCAGCCCCGACGTGCTTCCCGCGATTGTCGTCTCCTTCGGCTTGCTCGGGGGCAGCATGGCGGGCGCCGTCAGCGGCTTCTCTGTTGGGCTCCTCGTCGACTGCCTGCTGGTCGAGTCGGTGGGGGGCACCTCGCTGGTCTTGCTCAGCGTCGGCTACCTGGCTGGGCTCTTTCGTGAGCGCTTTGAGATCCACAGCTCGCTGGTCGCACCGCTGGTGATCATGGCGCTGACCCTGGTCGCGCAGCTCGGATACGCGCTCGTGCAGCTGATGCTGGGGATCAACGCCCCGGTCAGCGTGCTGATCGTGCGCGACGTCGTCCTCAAGTCGATCTACGCGTTCTTCCTCGGCTGGCCGATCTACCTCGGCATGCGACGCGCTCTGCGGTCGGCGCTGGTCGAGGAGGCGGCGCAGGTGCGCAGGCGCAAGCAGCCGACCGTGCTGGGAGCCTAGGGTCGTGTACCTGCGCTCCGAGGACAGCGGGCCGGCGATGCGCGAAAAACGACCGGCGCTGCGGATCGCGATCTTCGGCGGGGTCGCCCTGGCGCTCTTCGTCGCGCTTTTCCTGCGACTCTGGTTTCTGCAGGTGATCGACGGCAGCCACTATCTGGCCGAAGCGAACAGCAATCGCATTCGCGAGTTCAGGGTCGGCGCCCCGCGCGGTGAGATCCTCGACCGCGCCGGCGAAGTCCTGGTCGCCAACCGGCCCAGCCTGACGCTGGTCGCCAACCCGCAGAAGCTGCCAGCCGAGCCGGCCAAGCGCCACCGCGAGCTGGCCCTGGTCGCCGAGCTGACTCACTCGAAGCTACCGCAGCTGCGCAAGTCGATGCAAGAACAGGAAGAAGCCTCGCCGGGGGCGCCGGTGAAGCTGCGCGAGGATGTCGGCCGCTACCTGCTCTATTACGTCGAGGAAAACAAGGGCAAGTTCCCCGGGATCGAAGTGCAGACCGTGTTTGTGCGCCGCTACCCGCACGGCAGCCTTGCCGCCCATGTCCTCGGCTACGTCGGCCAGATCGAAAAACAGCAGCTGAAAGAACGCCGCTACCGCGGCCTTGAACCCGGTGATGAAATCGGCCAGGAAGGCGTTGAGGACACCTATGACCGCTATCTGCGCGGCCGGCCTGGCATGACCCGCATCCAGGTGAACGCCCTCGGCGAGCCGACCCCCGGCGGCAAGCTCCTCTCCAAACGCCCGGCCCCCGGCGACAACCTGAAGCTGACACTTGACATGAAGGTCCAGGAGGCCGGCGAAGAAGCACTCGCGGGCAAGGGTCTGCCCGGCGGCTTCATCACGATGAACATCGCCACCGGAGAAATCCTCGGGCTTGGCTCCTTCCCGACCTTCGACCCGACGATGTTCACCCACCCGCTGACCCAGAAGGAAGTCAACGCGACCATCCTCAACCCCTCGGCGCCGCTCACCGACCGGGCAATCGCCGGCCTTTACCCGACCGGCTCGACCTTCAAGATCATCACCGCGCTGGCGGCGCTCGAAAACGGGGTAACGACGGTCTCCGAAACGATCGACGACACCGGCAAATTCACCGTCGGCGGCGAGACCTTCCACGATGCCGGTGAAGCGGCGTACGGCCCGGTCAGCCTCGTCTCGGCGCTGCAGGTCTCCTCCGACGTCTACTTCTACACGATGGGCTACCGGATGTGGAACAAGGGATACCTGCAGCAGTGGGCCCACCAGCTCGGGATCGGACGGCAAACCGGGATCGATTTGCCGGGGGCCGAAAAGGGGCTCCTGCCGACCCCGCGGTGGCGCAACAAGCTCGCCGCCGAAGGCGAAGCCGAAGGGCGCCCCTGGTCGGCGGGCGACAACATCCAGCTGGCGACCGGTCAGACTGATCTGCAGACCAACCCGCTGCAGCTTGCGGTGGCCTACGCGGCGCTCGGCAACGGCGGCACGATCGTCACTCCCCACGTCGGGCTCGAAGTGCAGGACGCGGCCGGCCGCGTGGTCCGGGAATTCGAGCCGCGCTCGCGGCGCCATGTCCACATCAACCCCGAATACCGGGCCGCGATCCTCGAAGGCCTGCACGCCGCCGCGCAGAGTCCCGGCGGGACCTCCGACAGCGTCTTTGGAAGCTTCAGGGTGCCGGTCGCCGGCAAGACCGGCACGGCCGAACGGCCGCCGCACCGCGAACAGTCCTGGTATGCGGTTCTGGCGCCCTATCCGAACCCTGAAATCGTCACCATCGTGACGATGGAGGAAGGCGGCTTCGGGGTCGAATCGGCGGCGCCGGCGGCGCACACGATCCTGGAAGCCTATTTTCACGAGCACCCCTACGGCAAGAACGGTGCCGCGACTGCGGCGAGCGGATGATGTACGCGACCCGCACCCGCCGGACGCGCCCCGAGCCGTTTGCCGTGCGCCCGGGTATCGCCGAGCGCCTCGGCCTGCCCTATATGGACGGGGCTCTCTCCCTGGCCGCCGTCGGGCTCGCGGCGATCAGCATTTTTGTGCTCGATCAGGCGACCCGCCACGACGTTCCCGGCAACCCCGGCTACTACACCGATCGCCAGACCATCTACGCTGTGCTTGGCATTGTCGGCATGTACCTCCTCGCCCGCGTCGACTACTCGCGCTTTCGGGAGTTGCGGGTGGGCATCTACACCTTCCTATGCGTAAGCATCTCCATGGTCTTTGTCTTTGGCGTCGCGGCCCGTGGCTCGCGGCGCTCCTTCGAACTCCCGTTTTTCAGCTTTCAACCGTCGGAGCTCGGCAAGCTCCTGCTCGTACTTGCGCTTGCCGGGTTCGTGATCGACGGCGCCAGGCGCGGATCGCCGCGGCAGCGCACCCTGCGCTACCTCTGCCTCGGCCTGGCACCGGCTGCGCTCGTCTTCTTGCAGCCGGACCTCGGCACCGCTTTGGTGTTCGGGGCGATAACCCTCGCCGTGATGTACGTGGGGGGCGTCCGCTGGACGCACTTCGCGGTAATCGGCGCGACCGTGGTGGCCGTCGTGGTGCTCATCCTCGTGGTGGCGCCTGCGATCGGGACACCCGTGCTCAAGGGCTACCAGGAACAGAGGCTCACCTCCTTCCTGCATCCGAGCGCGGACCCCGCGAATGCCGGCTACCAGCAGAATCAGGCCAAGATCGCCATCGGCTCCGGGGAGAAGACCGGCCGCGGCGAAAAGGCCACCCAGACGCGGCTCGACTTCGTCCCCGAGCGCAGCACCGACTTCATCTTTGCGGTGATCGGCGAGCGCTACGGGTTCGTCGGGGCGGCGTTGGTCCTATCCCTTTACGCCCTGCTGATCTGGCGGGCGCTGCGGATCGTGACGCTCTCGAAGAACTCATACGGAATGCTTGTGGCAGGCGGGATCGCCGCCATGCTCCTCTTCCAGGTCTTCGTCAACGTGGGAATGAACCTCGGGATCATGCCGATCACCGGCATCCCCTTACCGCTGATGAGTTACGGGGGTTCCTCCGTGCTCGCGACGTTCCTGGCGGTCGGGGTCCTGCAGAGCGTCCACATGCAGGCGCGCCTCAGCCAGAGGGGCAGGTTCGCCTGGTGAGCCTCAATGGGGCCGCCGGGCGGCGTACCTACCTGAACTGAGACAAGCAAGATGAAAAAAACGATTTTGGTGTCCGCCGATCGCGGCGAGACACGGGTGGCCGTCCTTGAGTCAAAGACCAAGGGCGCCAAACTCACAGTGGCGGAGCTCTACATCGAGCGCCGCGGCCGACGCTCAATCGTCGGCAACATCTACAAGGGCAAGGTCGACAACGTGCTTCCCGGGATGGAGGCGGCTTTCGTCGACATCGGCCTGGAGCGAAACGGGTTCCTTCACGTCGACGAGATCGTCCTGCCCGACGGGCGCCAGGCGCCAAAGCGCGGCCGGGGGACCGGTAAGCGCATCGACGAGCTGATCAAGTCGGGGCAGGAGATCATCGTCCAGGTCGTCAAGGATCCGCTGAAGACGAAGGGCGCGCGGCTCTCGATGAACGTCTCGATCGCCGGCCGCTACCTCGTCTACGCGCCGCAGGGCAGCGGCGTCGGCGTCAGCCGGCGGTTGAGCGAATCCGAGCGCGACCGCCTTCGCAAGATGGTCGACCGCACCTACGAGGGCCCGGGGGGGCTGATCGTCCGCACCGCAGCGCACGGCGCCAAGAAGGCTGACTTCGTGCGAGAGATCGGCTACCTGCACCGGCTCAACGAGGTGCTCGCGCGCCGGGCCGAGAAGGTTCAGGCCCCCGACCTCGTCTTCCAGGAGGCCGACCTGCCGGTGCGGGTCCTGCGCGACGTCTTCCTCAGCGATTTTGAGGCCGCGATCATCGACTCCGAGAAGCAGTTCGAACGCGTCACCAGCTTCTTCCAGCGCACCGCGCCCGAGCTCGTCGGGGGCGTCGAGCTCTACAAGGGCAAAAAGCCACTGTTCGAGAAATGGGGCGTCGAGGCGGCGATCGACTCAACCCTGAACCGGCGCGTCGATTTGCCCTCCGGTGGCTATCTGGTGATCGACTACGCCGAGGCGCTGACGGTGATCGACGTCAACAGCGGCAGCTTCACCGGGCGCGGCAAAGGCGGCCTTGAGGAGACGATCACGCGCGTCAATACCGAGGCGGCCGAGGAGGTCGTGCGGCAGCTGCGCCTGCGCGACATCGGCGGCATCATCGTCATCGACTTCATCGATATGGCCCGGGCGCGCAACCGTGACAAGGTCCTGAAGACGTTGCGCAAAGCTCTCGACGCCGACAAGTCGAAGAGCTACGTGGTCGAGGTCTCACCGCTGGGCCTGGTCGAGATGACCCGCCAGAACGTGACCGATGGCGTGCGCGAGATCCTCACCGCCCCCTGCCCGACATGCGAGGGGGAGGGAGTCGTGCTCTCGGCGGAGACGGTCGCGATTGAGGGCCTGCGCAAGCTGCGCGACGTCGCCGCCGAAGCGGACGCCGAGGCCTTCCTGGTGCGGGTCAACCCGAAGGTCGCGGCGGCCCTGATCCACGCCGACTCGGGGCTCGCCGAGCTCGAGGCGCAGAGCGGGCGACAGTTCCACTTCGAGGGCGGCGAGGCGCTGCCGATCGAGACCTTCGACGTGGTCGAGTCCGGCGGGCGCGAGGAGATCGAGGCCCGGGCGCTGCCCTTCAAGGTGGGCGAGGAGGTGCTGGTCAAAATCGAGGAGCCGCACATGTACAACGCCGAGGATGCCGTCGCCCGCGTCGACTCCTACCTGGTCAGCGTCAGCGGCGGTGGCCGTTACGTCGGGCAGCGCAAGCTGGTCCGCATCGAGGAGGTCGAGCGCGCCGCCGCGGTCGCCTCGCTGCTTGGCGGCGAGGAGGGCAACGGCTCCTCGAACGGCGGGCCCGAGGAGTCCTAGCTAGAATCCGCGGACTCGCGCAGTTCCCGTCACGAGGACCCCGCGGGTGGTCGTGACGGGCGCCCTCGGAACAGAGCAAGGACGAATGAGCATGTACGCGGTCGTTGAGAGTGGTGGGAAGCAGTACAAGGTCGAGAAGGGCACCGCCCTGCTCGTCGATCGCCTCGACGCCAAGGAGGGCGAGAAGGTCGCCCTGCGGGCGGTGATGTTCCGCGATGAGAAGGTCGTGGCCGAGCCCAAGGAGCTGGAGAAGGTGAGGGTCGAGGCGACCGTCGCCGAGCACCTGCGGGGACCGAAGGTGAAGGTCTTCAAATACAAGCCGAAGAAGGGCTATCGGCGGCGGGCCGGCCATCGCTCCGAGCTGACCCGCTTGGAGGTGACGGAGCTGAGGCTCGGCGGCCCCGAGAAAAAAGCCGCGGCCAAACCGAAAGCCGAGCGAAAAGCGTCCGCCAAACCGAAAACTGAGAAACAGGCCGCGGCTAAATCGAGGTCCAAAGCGAACAAACCCGCTGCCAAAAAGGAGGCCGGGGATGGCTCATAAGAAAGGTCTCGGTTCGAGCCGCAACGGACGCGAATCCAACCCGAAGATGCTCGGGGTCAAGGTTTTTGCCGGGCAGCGCGTCAGCGGCGGCGAGATCATCGTGCGCCAGCGCGGCACCCGCTTCTGGCCCGGCGAGGGCACCGGCCTCGGCCGCGACCACACGATCTTCGCCACGGCCGAGGGGACGGTGCAGTTCAAGCCATCGCGCAAGGGCCGCACGGTCTCGGTCATCCGCGACTAGCTCCTCCCTTCAGCAGCTCGTGGCCGCGGCGGGGAGCCGGCGGCGGCGAGTTCTGACCCCCTGGCCGCAGAGACTGGCAGCACTACCCTCTGAACCGTGTATGACAAGGCAAGGATCTGGGTCCAGGGCGGCGCCGGCGGCAACGGCTGCATCTCGTTCCGGCGCGAGGCGCACGTGCCCCGAGGTGGTCCCGACGGCGGCGACGGCGGTCATGGAGGCGATGTCGTGCTGGTCTGTGACAGCTCGAAGCGCGACCTCGCTTCCCTGCAGGGAGGCAAGCATTTCCGAGCCGGCCGCGGGCGCCACGGAGAGGGCGCAAATCGGCACGGCGCCCGGGGCCAGGACCGTGAGATCGCGGTTCCGCCCGGCACCCAGGGGGCGACGATCGACGGCGCCGCAATCGATCTGGTTGCGGCCGGCCAGCGCGCGGTCGTTGCTCACGGCGGCCGCGGTGGCCACGGCAACAAGCGCTTCGCAAGCTCGACCAGACAGGCGCCACGCTTCGCCGAGCAGGGCACGCGGGGCCAGGAGGGCTGGATCGAGCTACGCCTCAAACTGCTGGCCGACGCCGGGCTTGTCGGACTTCCAAACGCCGGCAAGTCCTCGCTCCTCGGGAGGCTGACGCGGGCGGCGCCCAAAGTCGCCGACTATCCATTCACGACGCTCTCACCGGCCCTGGGCGTGCTCGACGGCGAGGAGCGCCAGGTGGTCCTCGCCGACATCCCCGGTCTGATCGAGGGGGCCGCCGACGGGGCCGGCCTGGGCCATGAATTCCTCGCCCACATCGAGCGCTGTGCGATGCTCGTCCATCTGGTCGACGTGGCGCCAGCCGAGGGGGATCCGGCGGCCAATTACGGCGCCGTTCGTGCGGAGCTTGCCTCCTATGGCGCCGGCCTTGACACCCTTCCCGAGCTCGTCGTCCTCTCCAAGCGCGACCTGGTTCCCGCCGATGACCTCGGAGCCGCGATCAGGGGGCTGCGCCCCCGTCTCGAGAAGAGCAGCCTCGGCCTCCTCGCCGTCTCCTCGGTGACCGGCGAGGGGCTCGAGGAGCTGCGCCAGGCGATCTTCAACGAGTTGCCCGAGGCGCAGGCCGCCGCTCCCGCCGGCCCGCTGCCGGCCGAGTTCGAGTCCGAGCACCGGGTCTACCGGCCGGCCGGCGAGGGTGGCTACACGGTCCTCCGGGAGGCGGACGGCGGGTTCCGGATCACCGGCCGTGGTGTCGAGCTGCTCTTCGCGCGGCATGACACCTCAAACGAGGAGGCGCTCGCCTACCTCGAGAGCCGGCTCAACGAGATTGGCGTTCTCGCGGCGCTGCGCGCCGCCGGCTTTGAGCCGGGCGATGACGTACGCATCGGCGAGCTCGAATTCGAGCTGCACCCCTAGGCGATCTCCCTCCGATCAGCGCTGGCTCAAGCGCCTGGGTGCTCGAGCTGGCGGGCCAGGAACGGCACCACCGCAGCCTCGAGTTCCTCCGGCGCATCCCACATCGGCCAGTGGCCGCTATCGGCAAGGATCACGACCTCGGCTTCGGGAAAGGTCAGCCTCTGCTTATCGGCCTGCTCGACCTTGATGTAGGGGTCGTGCGCACCCCAGATGACGAGCGTCGGCCGCCGGGCCTCGCGCAGGCGCGGCCCGAGCGCCCCCAGCGCCGTCGCTGGGCTGGCCCGGTAGAGGCGCAGAATCGCCCGCTGGGTCCCCCTGTCCTTGTTGGCGCGGTAGAAGAGCTCAAACGCCTCTTCGGGCAGCGGCCGCGGCTGTCCCCGCCTGAGCGCCGCCTCCATCCCGCGCCGGCTGGTCATCGCGAAGAAGAGCTCGCCGACTCCTCGCAGGCGCCAGATCCTGGCCAGCGCGTGCCAGCGGTAGTCCTGAAGCACGCCGGTGTTGATCAGGGTGGCGCTCCCGTAACGGTCAGGATTGTGGGCCGCCCAGTGCAGGCCCCAGGGACCGCCGAAGTCGTGCAGGACCAGATGCGCGCGGGTCACGCCGAGCTGCTCCAGAGAGGCGGCGAGGTAATCGGAGTAGCCCTCGATTGTGTAGGCGAACTTCCTCGGCTTGTCGGCTTCCCCAAAGCCCGGCATGTCCAGTGCGATCGCCCGGCCGTGCTCGCCGCTTGCCGCCAGCAGTCGTTCCCAGTCATGGATTGAACCGGGGTTGCCGTGCACGAAGACGGCCGCCTCCTCCGGAGCTTCGGGACCGGTTTCAACCAACGGCGAGCGAACGCCCTCGACCGAGACCTCGGCGCGCCTCACCGCCGGGCCCCCTCAGTGACGCGCGCCCGGCGATTCGGGCCCGGAGGGGTCGCGTCCAGGCGCCAGGCGATGCCGGTGATCGCGTCCGTCTTCTGCTTGCCCATCGGAATCTGGCCGTGGAGTATTACCCGTTTTCTCGGGCGATTCGCCGCCGCCGCCGTCTTCGGGTTGAGGCCAGACGATCTGCGAGCGCACGGCGTGCGCGATCAGGCGCGTGTAGGCGCCGGCGCCGGCCGGCGTCAGATGCAGGCCGTCCCAGGTGAGCGTTCCCTGGTGACCTTCGACGACCGAGCGCCAGTCGATCAGCTCGGTGTGCGGCCAGCTTTCGGCGGCTTCAGCGAGCTTCGCGTCGGACTCATCACTCCAGGAGACCGGCGCCAGGTCGTTGATCAGGAAGAGCTCGCCGACGTTGGCGGTCGCCTTGTGAATCGCTTCCATTTCTTCGCTGAAGAGCGGCCCGTTGTTCCCCATCTGGATGATCAGGGCGTCGACCTTGCCGCCCCGTGCTCGCAATCGCTGGACGAGGTCGACGAATTCGTTCGCCTGGCGACTGACCCTGGCGTTCATCGAGAAGCGCCGCCCGAGTCGCGCCGCGAGCCGCTGCTTGGCGGCGATCATCACCGAGTCCCCGAAGGCGACGACTCGCGGTGGCAGGTCCGGATTGGCGGGTGGGATCGCCGACCCCCGATGGCCGGGGCGTCGCCGGCCCCGGGTTGGGGCGGCGGTCGGCTGGGCCCTGACGATGGCCGATTCGGCGGTCGAGGCCGGCGTCGCTCCCGAGGCGAGTTCTTCCTTGCCGCTGCCGCCGATTTCACCCCAGCCGACCGTGAGGACGACGATCAGTACTCCGGCTAGCAGCGCCGGGCGACCGAAGCGGAGCCAGTCGCTGGCGTCGCCGACACGCCGCGGGCGGCGGAAGGGGACCTCGACGTAGCGATAGGAGAGCTCGGCGAGGCCCAGGACCGCCAGCAACTGCAGGGGGATCAGGATGCCGCGGGGAATCGAGACGTCGATGCCCGGGCGGGTCAGGGCGAGCACCGGCCAGTGCCAGAGGTAGAAGCTGTAGCTGCGCAGCCCGAGCCAGACCATCGGCGGCTGTGCCAGGAACCCGCCGAGCCGCGCCGCGGGATGGGCGAGGGCGGCGACCAGAGCTGCGGTGAAGAGCGCCAACCACAGGTAGCCGCCGTGAAACAGGGCGAGGTCGTAGTCGTGGACCTGGGCGAAGCTGAGGAGTACGTAGGCGAGCCCCACCACGCCGATCACATCGAGCGTTGGCCCAAACCAGCGATTGGGCACCTCGCGGCCCAGGTCTCGGGGATTCCAGACGAGCGCCAGGGCGACTCCGATGAGCAGCCCGACCGCGTGGGTGTCGGTCCCGTAATAGACGCGGGAGGCGTCGTGCGGATCAAACAGGAGCCAGGCCAGCACCACCGATGCCAGCGCCCCCGCGAGCACCCCCACGATCAGCCGTCGGCGGCCAAAGAGGGTCATCCCGGCGGCGAAGGCAAGCGGCCAGAAGAGGTAGAACTGCTCCTCGACTGAGAGCGACCACAGGTGCCGGAACAGCGACGGCCGCTGGAACTGTTCGAAGTAGGACTGGTGGGTGAAGATGAAGTGCCAGTTGGCCACGTAGGCCAGCGAGGCGAGTGCGTCACCGCGCAGCTCATCGATGCGACCGGGCTCGACGATCGCGGCGAGGATCATGGTCACCGCGATCAGCACGCCGACGGCGGGCAGCAGTCGCCTGGCCCGCCGCGCCCAGAAGCGGCCGAGGCTGATGTGGCCACCCCGGCGGTACTCGGCGAGCAGCAGCGAGGTGATCAGGTAGCCACTGATCACGAAGAAGACGTCGACGCCGAGGAAGCCGCCGGGCATCCAGCCCACCCCTGCGTGATAGAGGAAGACGCCCAGCACCGCGATGGCGCGCAGAGCATCGATGCCGGGTATGTAGGGGAGGCGCTTGTCCTGCGGCCTACTGATCTATCAAGTGTGGCGCCTCTCCCGGCTCCTCCTACACTTGGCCGCCCATGACCCTGGTTGTGAAGCTCGGCTCCTCGATCGTCGCCGCCGACGGCGGCGAGCTGCGCGAGCCCGTCCTTGACTCGGTCTGCGAGCAGGTCAGCGCGCTGGAGCGCGGCGGCGAGCGTGTCGTGATGGTCACCTCGGGTGCGATCGCGCGGGGCATGCGGTTGCTGGACCTAGCGAGCCGTCCGCGGGCGATGGACGAGCTGCAGGCCGCATCGGCGGTCGGCCAGGGTGACCTCTTTCGGGCCTACGAGCGGCGCCTCGCGGCCGGCGGTACCCACGCGGCCCAGGTTCTGCTCACAGCCGGCGATATCGCCGCGCGAACCAACTACCTGAACGCCCGGCGGACGCTGCGCCGCTTGATCGAGTGGGGGGTCGTCCCGGTCGTCAACGAGAACGACACGACCGCGACCGACGAGATCAGCTTCGGTGACAACGACTTCCTCGCCGCCCAGGTCGCGATCCTGCTGGAGGCAAGGCTGCTCGTGTTGCTCACCGACGTCGAGGGCGTCTTTGACGCCGATCCTGCCGCCGCAGCCGGCGCCGAGCTGGTTGCCTCGATCGAGGACTTCAGCTCGCTGGAGAGCATCCAGATCGGCGACCGCACCTCGGCCTTCGGTTCGGGCGGCATGCGCAGCAAGGTCGCGGCCGCGGAGATGGCGAGCGAGGCCGGGATCCCCTCGGTGATCTGCAACGGGACGGTGCGGGGGACCCTGCGCGCCGCCGCCGCAGGGGAGGCGGTGGGCACCCGGGTCAGGGCCCAGCCGGGCCGCGCATCGAGCTTCAAGCTCTGGCTCAAGTACGCGAAGCCGGCCCGCGGGCGGATCCTCGTCGACGCCGGCGCCGCCCGGGTACTGCGGGAGAGCGGCTCCAGCCTGCTGGCGGTTGGCATCACGGCCGTCGAGGGGAATTTCGAGGCCGGGGACGCGGTCGAGGTGGCCGCGGACGGGCACTCGGTCGGCAAGGGGATCGCCGAGTACTCGGCGCCGGAGCTATCGCGGGTGATCGGACTGAAGAGCGCCGAAGTCCGCGAGCTGCTGCCGCATGTCGCCGACGAGGTGATTCACCGCGATCGCTTCGTCTTGCTTTGAGGGGCACAGACCGACGCGGTTACTCTTAGCGGTCGTGGCAATTACGACGAAAACGGTCGAGGAGCGCTGCTTTGTCGCTCAGGGCGCTGCCAGAGAGCTGACAGGCGCCTCCACCGATGCCAAGGATTTTGCCTTGGGAGCGATCGCCCGGCTACTCGAGGAGCGCGCCGTGGAGCTGCTTGAGGCCAACGCCGCGGATCTCGCCGACGAGCGCGCCGCGGGGCTCGGCGACGCCCTCCGGGACCGTTTGAGACTCAGCGAGGAGCGGATAGGCGCGATGGCCGACGGGGTGCGCGTGGTCGCCGGACTCGCGGATCCGATCGGCGAGGAGCTCGAGCACCGGACCCTGGTGAGCGGCCTCGAGCTGCGCAAGCTTCGGGTCCCCCTGGGGGTCGTCGCCGTGGTCTATGAGGCGCGGCCCAACGTGACGGTCGATTGCGCGGCATTGACGATCAAGAGCGGTAACGCGATCGTCCTGCGCGGTTCCCAATACGCCGAGCACTCCAATGGCGCGCTGGCGGCCGTCGTTCGCGAAGCGCTGGCCGAGGCGGGGCTTCCTGAAGAGGCGGTGCAGCTGCTTGCCGGTGGCGGGCGTGAGAGCCTGGCCGAGCTGGCCACCCAGGACCGCCTGGTGGACCTGCTGATACCCCGTGGGGGGGAGGGGCTGAAGGCCGCCCTCAAGAAGGTCGCCACGGTGCCGGTGATCTTCGCCGCGGCCGGCAACTGCCACGTCTACGTCCACGCGGAGGCGGATCTCGAGATGGCCAGGCGGATCGCGCTCAACGCCAAGCTGCAGCGGCCCGGGGTCTGCAACGCGGCCGAGACGCTGCTCGTCGACGCCGCCGTCGCCGAGGCCTTCCTGCCGATCGTGCTGGCGGACCTACGCGACGCCGGCGTCGAGCTGGTCGGTGACGAGCGTGCCCGCAGGGCGGCGCTCGGCGTCGAGGTCGGACCTGCCAGCGAGGCGGACTGGGCGACCGAGTACCTCGACCTAAAGCTCGCCGTCGCGGTCGTCGACTCCCTCGATCAGGCCGTCGAGCACGTGAACCGCTTTGGAACGCGCCACTCGGAGGCGATCGTCACCCGCTCAGAGAAGGCCTCGGAGCGATTCAGCTCCGCGGTCGATGCGGCGGTCGTCTACACGAACGCCTCGACCCGCTTCACCGATGGCTTTGAGTTCGGGATGGGGGCCGAGATCGGCAACTCGACCCAGAAGCTCCACGCGCGAGGCCCGATCGGCCTGCGCGAGCTGACGACCTACAAGTACGTCGTCCGCGGCGACGGCCAGGTGCGTGAGTAGCCCGCCCGCCGCCGGCGTGGGAGTCCTCGGCTCGGCGTTCAACCCGCCACACCTTGGGCACCTGGCGCTCGCCCAGGAGGCTCTCTGGCAGCTGGGGCTCGAGGAAGTCATTCTGGTTCCCACCGGCGAGGCCCCGCATAAGCGGATCGCCGATGACCCGGGTCGCGAGCTGCGGCTGGCGATGACTCGCTTGGCGGCAACCGATGACCCCCGCTTCTCGGTTTCGACACTCGAGGTCGAGCGCGAGGGGCCGTCCTATACGTATGAGACCTTGGAGCTGCTTGGAGACGAGAAGGGCCCAGATACGGAGCTCGTGTTCGTGATGGGGGCGGACGCCGCCGTCGGCCTCGAGAGCTGGCGCCGGCCCGAGCGAGTTGTCGAGCTCGCCCGCCTCGCCGTAGCTCGCCGCTCCGGGGTCTCAGACGCCGAGGTCGCGGCCGTGATGCGCAGCCTCGGGGCGGGGGGACGGGCGACGATGCTGGAGATGCCGCAGTTCGGCGTCTCTTCCTCGGCGGTGCGCGAGCGGGCCGCCGAGGGGCGTCCGCTGCGCTACCTCGTGCCCGAGTCGGTGGCCCGCTTTATTGAAGAGAAGGGGATCTACTCGTGAGCGCAGGCGGCGCGGAATTCGACTCGGCGGCCCTCGCCGGGCGGCTGGCCGAGCTCGCCGACACAAAAGGGGCGGCGGACATAGTCGTGCTCGACATGCGCAAGCTGGTCTCCTACACCGACTACCTGACGATCTGCACGGCGCGCAACGAGCGCCAGGCGAAGGCGATCGTCGATGAGGCGCGGCTGGGCCTAAAGCGCGAGCTGGGCCTGCTTCCCGGGGGAACCGACGGTGAGGGCTCGGCGGGCTGGATTGTGCTCGACTACCTCGACGCTGTGCTGCACGTCTTCACCGCCGAGGCGCGCCGGCGCTACCAGCTCGAGGACCTCTGGCGCGAGGCGCCGCGGCTCGCGATCGGTCTCTCCGATGATGGCGTCCGAGGGCATCTCTACGGTGCCGCACATGGGTAGCTTCCAGAGGGCGCTCCTCGGCTACCGCCGCCCCGAAGTGGATGCGGCAATTCAGGCACGAGACATGATGGTCGCCGACCTCAAGCAGGAATGCGCGGCAAAGCTCGAGATCGAATCGGAGCTCCACTCGCTCTCGGCGATGGTGATCGAGCGCGAGCGGGAGATTCGCGGTCTGCACGAGCAGCTGCGGGCGGTGAGCGAGCAGCACGAGCGCGGTCTGGCGACACTTGAGGCGCTCACCGCGCGCCTGCTGGAGATCGAAGCACAGGCCCGCGGCCAGGCGACGAGGATCCGGATGAAAGCGCTGCGCGAGGCGGTTGCGGTCGGGAGGCGTGCGCAGGAGCTCTCGGAGGCCGAGGCCAGCGGTCCGAGGGAGGATGCCCCGTCGCAGGAGGTCTTCGAGGGCTCGGTCCGGATGGAGGTCGGACCGCTCGGTGACTACTCCCAGCTGGTCGGCCTCGAGGATGCAATCGGTCGTCTCGGTGCCTCGGATATCTCCATCGAGCGCTTCTCGGAGGGCCGCGCGACCCTCTCCGTGCGACTCGATGAGCCGATCGAGCTTCTCCGCGAGCTGGAAGAGCATTCGCCGTTCGAGTTCAGGGTGCGTCGCAACGGCGACGAGGGCCTGATCCTCGACGTCGATGACGAATCCGGATCCGAGCGGGCCGCATAAGGGCACCGCCGGGAGTTCCCTGAGCCCGAGCTAGAATCTGCCCCTCCCGGGGCTGTAGCTCAGCTGGAAGAGCGTCGCGCTGGCAGCGCGAAGGTCAGGGGTTCGAGCCCCCTCAGCTCCATTCAAGGTAAAACTCAGGACCCCACCCGTCGGCACGGGAACTTTCTCGGCTTGGCCAGCGGGAGTTCTCATCCTCCAGGGTAATCGCACCCTGAGATACCTCGGTCAGTGCGAGTACAGCTTTTCTTCGGAGGGCGATTCTTGGTCGAAGCAGCTGCGCACCGCGCAGCAATGAAGTCGAAAGTCCGGGCCCGCGAGCGGGATCTGAGCGACTCCGGGAAAGCTCACCGAGAGGTCGCCGGTCCAGCTGAAGGTCGATTCGGCTGTGCGGGCGAAGGTGGCAGTGCCTGTGAAGGGCGCAGGCGGCCGGAGCACGGCGGTTTCGGGTGCGAAGGCGAAGTGCGGCGGCGGGAAGGTTGATGTGTCGCTGGTGATTCGGGCTTTGCGTTCGACCCTAACCGGGCTGATGCCAGAACATGCTGGCGGAGCGCGCCTCAGAGGGCAATGAGGCGGCCGTTGGCCGCGCGATCGCCGCCAGCGGCATCGCGCGCGGAGTTCGAGAGATCCCCCGCAAACCCCATCGGCGGTATGGTCGCGAGATCGTGTCTAGTAATCGCCGCTTCGTACTGCGCGAGCGCCCCAGTGGGCGAATCGGGCCAGAGACCTTTCAGCTGGTCGAGGAGGAGCTGCCCGAGATCGGGGAGGGAGAGGCGCTGGTCCGCAGCGAGTGGATCTCACTCGACCCCACGAACCGGGCCTGGATCAACGATATGCCCGGCTACCTGCCGCCGGTCGGACTCGGCGAGACGATGCGCGGCCTCGGCCTCGGCCGCGTCGTTAAATCGCGGAACCCCAGCTACCGGGAGGGCCAGCTGGTCCAGGGACTGACCGGTTGGACCGAGCATTTCATCGCCTCCGAGGCGGCCCCCCTGCAGCAGGTGCCCGAGATCGAGGGCGTCTCGCCCAGCCTCTACCTCGGCGTCCTCGGGATGACCGGCCTCACGGCATGGGTCGGGATGCGCGAGATCGGCAAGCCCAGGTCCGGGGAGACCGTGGTCGTTTCCGCCGCGGCCGGCGCCGTCGGTTCGGTGGCCGGCCAGCTGGCAAAGCTCGAGGGCGCCCGCGTGGTCGGTATCGCCGGTGGGCCTGAGAAGTGCGCGCTGCTCAGCGAGCGTCTCGGCTTCGATGCTGCCGTTGACCATCGCGCTGGTGACTGGCGCGAGCAGCTCGTTGCCGCCACACCCGAGGGGGTCGACGTTGATTTCGAGAACGTCGGCGGCGAGATCATGGACGCGATCTTTGCGCGGATCAATCTCCACGCACGGATCGCCCTCTGCGGCCTGATCTCCGGCTACAACGCCGCCGAGCCGCCGCCGGGCCCGCGGGCCTTTGGCAATCTGCTCGTCCAACGCGCGACCCTGCGGGGCTTCATCGTCCTCGATCACTTCGGGCAGCTTCAGGAGGTCTCGGCCGAGCTCGGCGGACTGATATCCAGGGGAGAGCTGGTGCCGCTGGAGACGGTGGTCGAGGGCTTCGAGGAGCTTCCCAGCGCGATCAACATGCTCTTTGACGGCGCCAACGTCGGCAAGCTGGTCGTCAAGGTCGGCGGCTAGCCGCGCGCCGCCTCGCGTCGCTCAAATCGGACCCTGCGCCTGCCGATGATGCAGGGGTGAGTGCGGCAAATCAGCACGTCTTCTCGCATGGGATGCGGGACACTCGAGAGACCCTGGAGCTCTGGAGCGAGCGCCACTGGTCGGTGCTCGTCGGCTGGATCGCGCTCAGTCTCGCGATTGCCCTGACGCTGCTCACGGCCGTCTGGTTCGTCGCCGGCCTGCTGACCCCGGACATCACGCCGATTCACCTGCCCGGCCTCACCGAACCGTCTGAGCCGGGCGACCTGCTGCCGATCCTCTGGCGCAACTCGCTCGTCTTGGCACTTCACGGGACCGCCTGCATCGCCGGCTTCATCGCCGGCGCCTCGATGCCGATCGCGGCCAACCAGCGGACCGGGATTTCGCGCTGGATCCACCTCAAGGCGGGCCAGCTCGCAATCCTCTTCGTCTCCGCGGTGACGATTTTCTCGCTCTCCACGCAGGCCCTCTACCTCGGGTTCCAGGGCTCGACCATCGCCTACCAACTGCAGATCTCGAGACTGGAGCTGATCCTCAGCGTTCTGCCGCACGCGCTGCTCGAGCTGGCCGCGCTCTTTCTGCCACTCGCCGCCTGGCTGCTGGCCAGCCGCCGCGGAGAGTGGAGCCAGCTCCTGGCGGCGACCCTGGTCACCGTGCTGATTGCGATCCCGGCGCTGATCCTCGCGGCGACGATCGAGGTTTATATCTGGCCCCACATTCTCGAGGCCATCTCCCCGGGCCTGCGCACAAACATGTTTGCCGCGTGAGGCTCGCGAAGCTCTCGGTTTCGCCTCCCGGCGCTGCCCGGCACGCCCGCACGTCGCGGGCGCAGAAAATCAGATCGCGCTGCTCGCTGATTCTGGCGATCGCGAGCTCCTCGGAGTCGGGCTCCCGCTCCCCCTCGTAGGATCCAGCACATGGCGGGATATGACCCGAAGGCGATCGAGGCGAAGTGGCAGGCACTTTGGGCCGAGGAGGCGACCTGGGAGGTGGCCAACCCCGGCGAGCCAGGTTTTGAGGACTTCAAGCCGAAGTCCTACGTGCTGGAGATGCTGCCCTACCCCTCCGGGGAGCCCCACGTCGGCCACCTCAAGTGCTATGCGGTAGGCGACGCGATCGCCCATTTCCGTCGCCGTCACGGGTTCGAGGTGATCCACCCGATGGGCTATGACGCCTTCGGCCTGCCGGCCGAGAACAACGCGATCAAGACCGGTGAGCCACCCCGCGAGGCGACCGAGCGCTCGATCGCCTCGTTCCGGCATCAGTTCCGCGAGTGGGGCATCTCGATCGACTGGTCGCGTGAGCTCGCCACCCACACCCCCGAGTACTACCGCTGGACCCAGTGGATCTTCCTGCGGCTCTTCGAGGAGGGCCTCGCCTACCGCACCGAGGCGCCCGTGCAGTGGTGCCCTCGGGACGCCACCGTGCTGGCCAACGAGCAGGTCATCGACGGCCGCTGCGAGCGCTGCGGGACCCCGGTCGAGCAGCGCAAGCTCGAGCAGTGGTTCTTCAAGATCACCGACTACGCCGAGCGGCTGCTGGCCGACTTCGACCTGCTCGAGTCCTGGCCCGAGCACGTGATCACCATGCAGCGCAACTGGATCGGCCGCTCCGAGGGGGCCGAGGTCGTGTTTCGCTGCGAGGAGCTCGACCTCGACTTCCCGGTCTTCACCACGCGCCCGGACACCCTCTTCGGGGCGACCTTCTTCGTCCTCGCCCCCGAGCACTCCGAGCTCGAGCGCCTCATCGCCGGCACCCCCGTCGAGGAGCAGGTCCGTGAGTACGTAAACCGGGTGGCGCGCGAGTCGATCGAGGACCGCAGCGATGAGGGCCGTGAGAAGACCGGCGTGGCGCTCGGTCGCAGCGTCACAAATCCCGTCAACGGCGAGGAGATCCCGATGTTCGTCGCCGACTATGTGCTGATGGAGTACGGCACCGGCGCGATCATGGCGGTCCCCGCCCACGACACACGCGACTACCAGTTCGCCCGCGCATTTGATCTCCCGATCAGGCGGGTGATCGAGGGTGAGGACCCCGCGCTCGCGCGAGACGAGGAGGGGCTGCCCTACCCGGGCGATGGTCCGATGGTCGGCTCCGGTCGCTTCGATGGCTCGGGCAACCGTGAGGCCTACGAGGAGATCGTCCAGTGGCTCAGCGAGGAGGGACGAGGCAGGCGAGCGGTCAACTACCGGCTGCGAGACTGGCTGGTCTCGCGCCAGCGCTACTGGGGGGCGCCGATCCCGATCGTCTACTGCGCAAATTGCGGGGAGGGCGGTGTTGCGGCGATCGTTCCGGTTCCGGAGGATCAGCTCCCCGTCGAGCTTCCCGAAATCGAGGATTACGCTCCGCGGGGACGCAGCCCGCTGGCCGCGGCGGAGGCATGGGTCGCGACCGAGTGTCCCCGCTGCGGGGGCCCGGCGCGCCGCGAGACGGACACGATGGACACCTTCGTCGACTCCTCCTGGTATTTCATCCGCTACCTCAACCCGGGCAACGAGGAGCTTGCCTGGGGGCGGTCCGCGGCCGATCACTGGCTGCCCGTCGACCAGTACATCGGCGGCGTCGAGCATGCGATCTTGCACCTGATGTACGCGCGCTTTGTCACCAAGGCGCTCTCGGACCTTGGTCACCTCGGGGTCCAGGAGCCGTTCGCAAATCTCTTCGCCCAGGGGATGATCACCCGCGACGGCGCCAAGATGTCGAAGTCGAAGGGCAACACCGTTGCCCCCGCCGAGTACGTCGCCCGCTACGGCGCCGACACCGCCCGCACATACGTCTGCTTCATGGGTCCTCCGGAGCGCGGCGGCGACTGGTCTGATGAGGGGGTCGAGGGTGTCAACCGCTTCCTGGCACGGCTCTGGCGCCTTTGCGAGGAGCTCGAGCTGGCCGGCCCGGGGACCGTCGCCGGGACCGGGGAGCCCGCTGGGGCCCGGCGCGAGCTGCTGGGGAAGGCACACTGGGCGATCGAGAAGGCGACGCGGGACTTCCGGCGGGGATTCCAGTTCAACACCGCGATCGCCGCCGTGATGGAGCTCGTCAATGACGCCTACCGCCTCAAGGAGGGGTTGCTCGAGGAGCCCGGTGGTCTGGCCGCGCTGCGTTTCGCGGCGGCCACCGCCGCCTCCCTGATCTTCCCGTTCGCGCCCCACCTCGGGGCCGAGGTCTGGGAGCGACTCGCGGGCGGCCGCGTCTGGGAGCAACCGTGGCCCGCGGCAGAGCCGGCGCTGCTCACCACCGACACCGTGACCCTCGTCGTGCAGGTCAACGGCAAGCTGCGAGACCGAATCGAGGTCGCCGCGGACTCCTCGCAGGAGGAGCTGCTGGCCGCCGCGCGAGGAAGCGAGAAAGTTGCCGCCCATCTCGACGGCCTCGAGGTCGTCAAGGAGGTCGTGGTGCCGGGCAAGCTCGTCAACCTCGTGGTGCGCTGATCTTCACCGGTCTGGGGGGCGATTTCTGGTACAAAGCGCGCCGATGCTCGTCAGGCGCCTCACAGATGCCCCGGTGGAGGAGTGGCACCGCCTCCGCTCGCACGTGCTGATGGACGCGGGGGAACTCGGTGCGCGCAACATGTCCGTCACCTGGCTCGAGGTCCCGGCCGGCTGCGAGCAGACGCTGCGCTCCCACGAGGAGGCTGAGCAGGTCTACGTGGTGGTGCGCGGCGCCGGGACGATGTCGGTTGCCGGGGACACCCAAAATGTCGAGGAAGGCGACCTGATCCTGGTGCCGCCGGCCACCGACCACTCGGTTGCCAACAACGGAGACAGCGAGCTCGCCTGCGTCTCAGTGCAATCGCCGCCGGTCGCGGTCTCCGAGCTCTACGGGGGCCAGATGGCGGAAGTGAGCGGCTACGACGACGACGAAGGGGTCTAGACCCGCCGCGGCCGATCTGCTCCAGCAGGCTCGAGCTGTGCCGCGCGACGGCCTGAGGCGCGCCGGTGGGCGCGGCAACCCGGCGGGCAGAATCGCTGCTCGAGCTTCGCGACGGCGCCGCGTGTGTCGCGAGGGCGGTTGAGCGTCCAACCTAACCTGGACGAATCGCCCACTGATTAATTGGTCTTTGCGGGTGCAGCGCTGCGGTTGCGCCCGATTTCAGCCGATGCCAGGACCAGGTGATCGAAAGGTTCGGACAGGCGCTGCACGGCATCCGCGTCCCCAGCCTTGCCGGCCGCGGCCTTCCCGAACGGCTACGGAGCGTCACCTTCGGGATGGCCGGCCTGGTCGCGGCGGTGGGCCTGGGCCTGGTCGCGGTCGCCCTCAACCAGGTGCTGCCGGTTGTGCCCGGCAGTGCGATCCCGGAATCTCCAAAGCGCTATCTCGGCGATGCCCAGATTGTCGCCCGCGCTCCGCGCGCCGCGGAAGCCTCGCATCAGGGTGGCGGCCAGCCTGCCCTGCGACACGCCGCCGCGAAGCGCTCCGTCGGACACGCTGGTGAAGGCGGCCGGGAGGGCCCGCGACTCGCTTCATCCACAACACATAAGCAACCCGGAGCAGTGACGCCTGCGGCCGTCGGCCCAGGATCGGCACCGCCCTCCGGGAACGGAGGCCCCGGGGCCCCGGCGACCGGCGCTCCCGCCGGCGCCGGGGCGCCGGCCGCTCCAGAGCCCGCCGGCGCTCCCGCGCCCACGCAGGTTCCGGTCTCCAGCCCGGTCGAAGCGCCCGCGGCCGACACCTCGGGTTCCGGCGTTGGCGGCGGGCAGAACAGGGGCAATGGCCACGAAAATGCCGATCAGGGTCACGAAAATGCCGGTCAGGGTCACGAACAGGGCTGGCAGGACCAGGAAAAGGGGTGGCACGGGGGGGAGGCCACGGCCCATGTGCCCCCCGGGGGTGAGGGTTCGTCCGCCGGCGGAGATGATTCGCCCGCCGCGTGGTGATTACTCGCCGACCCACGGTTCCGCTTCAGGTGAATACGGCGGCTCCTCGCCCGGCAGGGGCAATGGGCACGCCTACGGGCACGACCACTAGGCGCCGCGCGGCTCGCGGGGGCCGGGCGGCTCTCTAGACTCGCCTCGGTATGGCCGAGATGCGAGCGCTCTATCTGATCGCCGGGACCGACGGGGCGAAGATCGATGCGACCCGCGCCAGGCTCCGCGCTCGGGCCGAGTCTGAGGGGGGCGCGGGTGCGCTTGAGGTCTTCGAGGGCCAGGGCAGGGGAGCGCCCGACCACGAGGCGCTGCTGGCGTCCCTGCCGGCGATGTCTCTCGGCGGAGCGCGGCGCTATCTGTTGGTCGACGGAGTCGAGCGCTGGGGCGAGCGTCAGCTGGAGGTCGTCGCGACGGCGCTCGAGCATCTTCCGCCGGACCTGAGCCTGGTGCTGATCGCCCGCGCGGAGACCCCCGCGAAGCTGAGGCGGGCGATCGAGGGCGCGGGGGGCGAGGTGCACGAGTTCGCCGCGCCGAGCCCGAGAGCGATGCCACGTGCCCTGGTTGGCGAAGCCGGGCGACTCGGATTCGAGCTCGAGCCACAGGCGGCGCGCGCCCTGGTCGAGCGGATGGGGCCGAACCCCCTGCGCCTGGCCAACGAGCTGCGCCGTCTGGCAATCTGGGCGGGAGAGGGAGGCGCGGTTGGTCTCGATGATCTCGACGCGATGGTGGCCGACACCTCGGAGGCGATCGTCTGGTCGCTCGCCGACGCCCTCCAAGAACGCGATCAGGCAGCCGCCGTGGCGGTTTCGGAGCGGCTGATCGCCCAAGGCGAGAACCTCACCGGGATGGTCTACGCGCTCGCCTCGCGGCTTCGGCGTTCGCAAGACGGCGAGGCGCGGCGCAGCGCCAGCCTGGCGCTCGCCGATCTCGAGGTCTGGTGCCGAGGCGGAAGCGAGTATGGCGAGGAGCTGGCCCTGACCCTGGCCCTGCGGCAGGCGGGCGCCGGCTAGGAACCTGCGGCGATGCGCGCGGCCCTTGACTTCTTGCGGGCGCCCGTGTTTTTGTGCAGCGCGCCTTTCTGGACGGCCTTGTCGATGCGCGAGAGGAGCAGTCTGTGCTCGTTCGCGATCTGCTCGGCCTCGCCGGACTCGACGGCGCTTTGAAGGCGCCGAAAATGGGTCTTCACCGTGCTGGTCAGCAGACGGTTCTCCGTGCGCTCCCGCTCGCTGCGTAGGATCCGCTTCTTCTGTGAGGCAATGTTGGCCATGGGTCGAGTGCCTGGGCGGGCGCTGAGCCGGCTCCGGGCGGCCGCCGACTATAGCGACTGGAACCGGTTTGGAGACGCCCAAGACACCTGATCGCGAGGCAGCGGCGATCAACGCCGAGGTCGCGGTCTGGGTTGCGGAGGAGTTCGAACCGGGAGAGGAACCGGGCGGCGGCACACCGCCCGGAGCCCAGAGCGGGCGAATCGCCCGCTCGACGGCGTTCTTCTCGATCGCCACCGGCGCCTCGAGGATCGCCGGCCTGGTGCGTGAAATCTTCGCCGCCGGCTACTACGGCGTCAACGGGCCGATGTCGGCCTTCACGATCGCCTTCCAGGTACCCAATCTGGTCCGCAGCCTGTTTGCCGACGCCGCCCTGCAGCCGGCGTTCATTCCGGTGTTCACCGAGCAGCTCGAGCAGAAGAACTACCGCGAGGCCTTCCGCCTCGCCTCGACCCTGCTGCTGATGGTGACCCTCGCTCTGGGCGGGATCACGGCGCTTTTCGTGCTCCTCGCGCCGCTCATCATGCCGCTCTTTGCGCCCGGCTTCGAAGGCCAGATCCTCGAACTCACCGTCACCCTCTCGCAGATCCTCTTCCCGATCCTGATCCTGCTCGGGGTGAGCGGAATTGTCGTCGGCATCCTCAACAGCTACGACCGCTTCGGCGCCTTCGCGATCTCGCCGCTGTTTTGGAACGTGACGATCATCCTCGTCCTCGTCCCGCTGATCAACGCCTTTCACGGTCAGGACAGGATCTACGCCTATGCGATCGCGATTCTCGTCGGGACGGTCGTCCAGCTGGCGATCCCAGTCTGGGATTTGCGCCACACGCCGTTCAGGTTCAGCCTCAGCCTCGAGTGGCGCAACCCCGGCGTGCGACGGGTCCTGTTGCTGATGTTGCCAGTGACGATCAGTCTCGGCCTGATCAACTTCAATCTCCTGATCAACAGCTTCTTCGGCAGCCTGGTCAGCGAAGAGTCTCCGGCGGCTATCGATAAGGCTTTCCGGATCTACCAGCTGCCGCAGGGGATCTTCTCGGTGGCGATCGCCACCGTCCTTTTCCCGACCCTGGCGCGATTTGCCGCTCGCGGAGAGTTCGACGACCTGCGCGCGACGATGGCCAACGGGATGCGGCAGATCCTCTTCGTCCTGGTTCCCGCCGCCGCCGCGGTGCTGGTGCTCTCCGAACCGATGATTCGACTCGTCTATCAGCGCGGCGAATTCACCCCCGATCAGACGACGCTGGTCGCGACGGCGCTCTTCTGGTTCGCTTTCTCGCTGCCCACCAACGGCCTCTACCTGCTGCAGACACGGACCTTTTTCAGCCTTCAGCGACCGTGGATGGCGACCGGCCTCGCGAGCCTTGACCTGGTTGTCTCGGCCCTCGGGGCCGCGTTCCTATACAAGCCCTTCGGCACCGGCGGGGTGGTCGCCGGGACGGGGATCGGAACGACCGCGGCGGTCATCGCCCAGGCGGTGATCCTGCGCCGCGAGTTTCACGGTCTCGAGCTCGCTCGGCTGTTCTCCACCGGGGCCCGCATCACGATCGCGGCTGCGGCGCTGGCCGGGGTCAGCCTCGGCATCTGGGACATTCTCGACAGCGCCCTCGGCCGCGGGCTGCTTGGCCAGATCGTCTCCCTCGGGCTCGGGCTCGGGCTCGGACTGCTGACCTATCTCGGCGCCGCGCGGCTGCTGCGGATCGCCGAGCTCGACCAGATCCTCCGACTTCTGCGCCGCCGCTAGATGCTCGGGCCAGGCCGCTATCTGCTCGGAGTCCTTGAGATCCTCCTGCTGGTGGGCTTCGCGGGCCTCGGGGCGGTCGCGATCCGCAGACGTCTGACGCCTGAGCTCAGCGGCTCCGCCTCCCTGGTTGCGATCCTGGTGCTCGCCGTCGCGCTTCTCATCTGGTGCGCCGAGCTCCTCGGCAGCTTCGGTGCCTTCGAGGCGGTCCCCTACCTGGCGCTGACCGGCGCCGTCGGGGTAGCCCTCTGGATTCTGCTGCCGCGGGTGGCCCGGCCCGAGGGAGAAAGCGCAGCGCTGCCGGGCCGGCCCCCGGGGCCGCCTCCGAGCGCGCCGGGGCCCGCGGGCCATAACGCCCGGCTGGTGAGGCTGTTGGCCCTGGCCGTGGCGGCCGTGGCGATCGTCCATTTCGCCGCTGGCGTTCGCCTCAGGCTGGCGAGCGGCATGACCGGTTTTGACAGCACCTGGTATCACGGTCCGTTCGCGGCCGGTTTCTTCCAGAGCGGGAACACCTGGAACCTGCATTACATAGCGCCGCAGTTCCTGGCCTGGTTTTACCCGGCGAACTCCGAAGTGCTCCACGCGATCGGGATGCTGGCCTTCGGCCGGGATCTGATCTCGCCCCTGTTGAACCTGGGCTGGCTCTGTGGCTGCCTGCTCGCATGCTGGTGCATCGGCCGCCCCTACGGGGTCGCGAGCTGGTCACTCGCCCTGGGCGCGGTCGCCCTCAGCCTGCCGGTCCTCTCTGACCAGGCGGGCGAGGCGAGGAACGACATGCTGGGCATCTTCCTGCTGCTCGCCGCGGTCGCCGTCTCGCTGAACGCCTGGGATCTCGGGCAGGGAAAGACCGGCCGCATGTCCGGCGGGGCGCTGGCGCTGGTCGGGCTCGGGGCCGGCCTCGCGGCGGGGACGAAGCTCAACTTCGTGCTGCCCTGCGCGGCTCTGGTCCTCGGCCTGTCGCTGATCGCACCGAGGGGGCGCCGCCTGCGAACGCTCGCCCTCACCGCCGCCGCTGCGATCCTCGGCGGCGGCTACTGGTACTTGCGAAACCTCGCCCACAGCGGCAATCCGCTGCCCTGGTTCGATCATCTCGGCCCGATCTCAGTTGCGGCCCCCAGACAGGAACTGGGGGGGCGGGAAACGCACTCCGTGTTCGGCTACCTTGCCAACGGCAGGGTCTGGTCTGACTGGTTTTTCCCGGGCCTGCACCAGGGCCTCTGGGTCGCCTGGCCGCTGCTGCTGGGCCTCGCCGCACTCGCTCTCGCCGGCTGCCTCGCCCGTCGGGCCGAGCCGCCCCAGCGGGTTGCCGCGGCGACCGCCCTCCTCGCCGGGCTCGCCTGGCTTCTCGCACCAACCTCAGCCTCGGGTCCGGAGGGGATGCCGAGCGGCTTTGAGTCGGGCCTGCGCTACCTGGCGCCGGCCCTGGTCCTCGCCCTGGCGCTGCTGCCGACCGTCCCGGAGCTGCGTTCGCGGCTCGCCTCCCGCCCGACGGTGTCCAGGGGCCTAGGCCGCAGGCGCGCCCTCGCCCCCGCGGCGTGCTGGCCTCGGCGAGGCTGGGTCTGGCTGGCCGCGGCGCTCGTCCTGGCGATCGCGCTCGGCTACCCCCTCCAGCGCCATTACCTGCGGAACCGCTACGCGGACCCCTCATTCACCACGCCGGGCCTCGACAGCGCCTTTCGCTGGGCTCGCTCGGTCACCGGGGCCCGGATCGCCACCACCTCGACCCGCCAGTACCCGCTGTTTGGCACGGACCTCTCCAACGATGTGCAGTTCGTCGGCGAACGCCGCCCGCACGGCGGCTTCATCGCGCCCCAGAGCTGCCGGGCCTGGCGCCGCCTGCTCGACCAGGGCGAATACGACTATGTCGTCGCCAGCCGGGACAGGATCGAACCGGGCAAGCCCGCCTTCCCGCCGAGCGCGCGCTGGACAGAAGGGCCCCAGGCCACGGTTATCCTGCGCCGCCCGCCGACCGTCGTCTTCCGCCTTCACGGGACACTGCCGCTCTCTGGCTGTCCCAGCGCGGGCGCCGGGTAGGGCGCTTGCGTCGTGACCTGGCGCGATGGGCGCCCGGGGACCCCACGATGATCTCGAGTCGGCGAAGAAGCTGATCCTCGCCGCCTAGGCGAACTTCAACCTCGACCAGGACAGCGCTGCGCTGCGCGAGAGGTTCCTCGCCGAGGACCTCGAGTATGTGAGCCGCCGGGGTACATTCCACGGCCCCGAGCGATTCGTCGCCGACCTCGATGCCCAGCTCGGCAACTGGATCTTCGAGTCCGAGGTTTGGACGGGATACTCGACCCGGGTGGCGGTGCGCTCCTCGTCAACCTCAACAACAGGCGGATCGACCGCGAGGGCGGCGAGGTTGTCTGGAAGGCCTGGCCGACGTTCGTGCTGCGGGTCCTCGCCGGCAGGCTGGTTTTCTGCGAGGGCTACATCGATCGCCGCCAGGCCTACGCCGACTACGGCGTCGAGCTCGCCTAGCCCTCCGCGCTCTGCCGACCCCGGCTGATCGCCATACTGGCGCCCTGTCCATGGAGCGCATCCGCAACTTCTCGATCATCGCCCACATCGACCACGGCAAGTCGACGCTCGCCGACCGAATGCTGGAGCTCACCGGGGCCGTCGACCCGAAGAAGATGCGCGCCCAGGTGCTCGACTCGATGGACCTCGAGCGTGAGCGGGGGATCACGATCAAGGCCCAGGCCGTGCGTGTCGAGTACCGCGCCGCCGACGGCCAGACCTACCATCTGCACCTGATCGACACACCCGGTCACGTCGACTTCTCCTACGAGGTCTCCCGCAGCCTCGCCGCCTGCGAGGGCGCGCTGCTGGTCGTCGACGCCGCCCAGGGGGTGGAGGCGCAGACAGTCGCCAACACCTACCTGGCGATCGAGAACGGGCTGGAGCTGATCCCGGTGATCAACAAGGTCGACCTGCCCGGCGCCGAGCCCGATCGTGTCGCGGCGGAGATCGCCGATCTGCTCGGTGGCGAGCCCGGCGAGGCGTTGCGGATCTCGGCGAAGACCGGCGAGGGAGTCCTCGAGGTGCTGGAGGCGATCGTCGAGCGGATCCCGCCCCCCTCGGGCAAGCCGCAGGCGCCGCCGCGGGCGCTGATCTTCGATTCCGAGTTCGACCAGTACCGCGGTGTGGTCGCCTACGTGCGGATGGTCGATGGCTCCTTCCGCAAACGCGAGCGGATCGTCGCGATGCAGAGCGGGACGGAGGCCGACATCGACGACCTCGGCTTCTTTCGGCCGGCGATGACCCCGGTCGAGCGCATGGAGGCGGGCGACGTCGGTTACCTGATCACCGGCGTCAAGGACGTCGCCAGGTTGCGGGTCGGCGACACGATGACGGCGCTCGAGCGACCCGCATCGGAGGCGCTTGAGGGCTACCGGGAGGTCCGGCCGATGGTCTTCTGCGGGCTCTTCCCGATCGACACGGATCGCTTTGAAGATCTGCGGGACGCGCTCGACAAGCTGGCCCTAAACGACGCCGCGCTCTCCTATGAGCCGGAGACCTCCGAGGCGCTCGGCTTCGGCTTTCGGGCCGGCTTCCTCGGCCTCTTGCATATGGAGATCGTGCGGGAGCGACTCGAGCGGGAGTACGGGCTGGAGCTGTTGGCGACGACGCCTAACGTCCGCTACCTGGTGCACCTCACCAACGGCGAGGAGGTGGAGGTGCACAGTCCCACCGAGCTGCCGGACCCGGGTTTGATCGAGTCGATCGAAGAGCCCTACATCCGCGCCACGGTGATCACCCCCGCCGAGTACGTCGGCGCGGTCATGGAGCTCTGCCAGGGACGGCGTGGAGCCCACGTGGACATGCACTACCTGAGCCCACAGCGGGTCCAGATCCGCTACGACCTGCCGCTGGCGGAGATCGTCCTTGACTTCTTCGACTACCTGAAGTCCAACACGCGCGGCTATGCCTCCCTCGACTACGAGCCGATCGGCAACCGCCCCTCGGACCTCGTCAAGGTCGACATTCTGCTCGCCGGGGAGACGGTCGACGCGCTCTCGATCATCGTGCACCGCGACTCCGCCTACGAGCAGGGCAGGAAGCTGGTCGAGCGGCTGCGCAAGACGATTCCGCGCCAGCTCTTTGACATTCCCGTCCAGGCGGCGGTCGGCTCGCGGATCCTGGCCCGGGAGACGGTCAAGGCGCTGCGCAAGGACGTCACCGCGAAACTCTATGGCGGCGACGTCACCCGCAAGAACAAGCTCCTGAAGAAGCAGAAAGCGGGCAAGAAACGGATGAAGGCCGTGGGGCGGGTGGAAGTGCCTCAGGAGGCCTTCCTCGCGGTGCTCGAGATCGACGAGTAGCGTCGGTCAGCAAACAGGTAGGGTGCCGCGCGATGGCGATCAAGACTGAGGCAGTCGGCAAGCAGTTCCCGACGAGCAGCTACGAGATCGGGAAGGAGAAGATCGGCGAGTACGCACGCGTGCTGGGCATCGAGAACCCGGTCCACTTCGATCGCGAGGCCGCCAGGGACGCCGGCTTTCGCGACGTCGTTGCGCCGCCGATGTTCTGCGTGGTCTATGCGAGCCCGGCGGTCGGGCCGGCGATGTTCGACCCCGACGTCGAGATGAACTTCGCAAGCATGGTTCACGGGGGCCAGGAGTTCGTCTGGGAGGAGCCGGCCTGCTCTGGGGATGAGATCTCGACCACGGCCAAGGTCCTGGAGATTTTCGAGAAGGACGGCAAGGGCTTTTACATCTTCGAGACGAACTCCGTCAACCAGACCGGCGAGCAGGTCTGCCGGGGAACCTGGACCAGCATCGTGAGGGGGGTCTGAGGATGGGATTCAGCGAGGGCGATCAGATACCCGAGCTGCGGGTGAGCCCGGACAAGTACCTGACCAACCGTTACGCGGGCGCCTCGGGCGACTTCAACCCGATCCACATCGACCCCGAGTTCGCCCGGGCGGTCGGTCTGCCGGGAACGATCCTGCACGGCCTCTACATGATGGGCCTCGTCGCGCGGGCCAACGCCGAAGCGGTTGGAGGTGGCGACCCGCGGTCGCTGAAGCGGCTCTCCGTCCAGTTTCGGGGGATGGGCGCGCCCGAGACGGAGATCGTCATCAGCGGCACCGTCAAGTCGATCGATGGTGACCGCGTCGTGGTCGAGACGATCGCCGCCCAGGGCGAGAATCAGACGATCCGCAACGCCGAGGCCGAACTGCAGGTCTAGCGCGCCCAGTGAGTCCTGGCGGCCGCGCTTGAGTCGCGCTCCCGCAGCCGGGAGGCCTCCTCGCGGGCGCCGCACCGAACCGCTTCCCTGGCGCCCGGCTCGGATTCGAGTGGCTCCACGAGGACCGGACGGCGGCGGTTTCTAGAATATGAGGATGCTGAGCGAGCGCCAAGAGCTGATCCTGCGTCTCCTCGTCGAGGCCTACCTGGCGTCCGCCAAACCGGTGGGGTCGAGGGAGATCGCCGAGCGCCGCGATGTCGAGTGGGGGCCATCGACGGTGCGCTCCGAGTTGGCGGCACTTGAGGCCGCCGGCCTGCTGACGCATCCCCACACCTCGGCCGGGCGGGTCCCGACCGATTCGGGCTACCGCCACTACGTGGACCTGCTGCTCGAGGCCGGGCCGCCTTCCCTGGCCGCGGCGCAGGGCGTCGAGCTGGAGCTCTCCCGCCTGCGTCGCGAGGTCGATGAGGCGATGCGCGAGACGACCGCCGCGCTCGCCGAGGTGACCGACTTGGTGGCGCTCGCCACCGCACCGCCGGATACCGTCGATGCGACGATTCACCGGGTCGAGGTGCTGAGACTGCGGCCCGACCGCGTGATGGTCGTCGCGATCGCCTCCAACGGCGCGGTTGCAAAGCGCGTCTTCGACTTCGATTTGACGGTCGATTCGGGTCTCGTTGAGTGGGCCTCGAGCTATCTGAACGAGTCGCTGACGGGGATGAGCGTCGGCGCTCGGATGATCAGCGACCGCCTCTGCGACCCGGATCTGGGCTCCGTCGAGGCCGACTTTGTCGATGCTCTTCGCCCCACCTTCGCGGGACTTGAGGCCGACACCGGAGCCACCCTCTACATGGACGGAGCCGGGCGGCTGCTCTCCGGCTCGCGCCTCGCCGATTTGCCCCAGGCCGACAAGCTGATGGCTGCGCTCGAGGGACGGGCGAGCGTCCTCGGGATGCTGCGCTCGGCGCTCGACCAGCGCACGGTCTTCCTCTGGATCGGCGACGAGAACCCGCAGCCGGAGCTGCGCTCGGTGAGCGTGGTCGGCGCCAACTACGGCCTCGCGCATCGTAACCTCGGCGCGGTCGGCGTCGTCGGGCCGCTGCGCATGGACTACGCGCGGGCGATCGCCTCGGTGCGTGGCGCCGCGCGCGAGCTGTCCCGCTACTGCGAGACGGTCTACGGATAGGAGCATCATGCCCCGCGATTACTACGAGGTGCTCGGCGTCGGACGCGACGCCGCGCAGGGGGAGGTGAAGACCGCCTTCCGCAAGCTGGCCCGCGAGCTGCACCCCGACGTCAACGATCATGACCCGCAGGCCGAGGAGAAGTTCAAAGAGGCAGCAGAAGCCTACGAGGTGCTCTCCGACCCCGAGAGGCGCAGCGCCTATGACACCTATGGGCACGAGGGACTGCGCGGCAACGGCTTCGCGCCGGGGGCGGGGTTCGGCACGATCGAGGACATCTTCGAGGCCTTCTTTGGCGGCCAGGGAATCCGCTTCACCCGTGGGCCGATGCGCGGCCAGGACCTCGTTCATCAGGTTGAGATCACCGCGATCGACGCGATGCTCGGGGCCAGCGTGAAGATCCCCAGTCACGATGGTGAGCGGCAGATCGAGCTGCCCTCCGGCACCCAACACGGGACCCAGTATCTGCTGCGCGGCCACGGGCTTCCGGGATCCAACGGAGGTTCCCCGGGCGACCTGGTCGTGGTCGTCGAGGTGATCATCCCCGGCGCCCTCTCCGAGGAGCAGCGCGAGCTGGTGCGCAGGCTCGGCGATTCCCTTGAGCCCGCCAACCTGAAGGCCTCCCGCGACGGCGCCGGCGGTGGGGGGAGCTTCTTCTCGCGCGTGCGACGAGCCTTCGACTGATGATCCGCCTCGCGGTCCGCTGCTGCACCGAGCAGGCGGATCTGGTCCTCGCGGAGCTGACCGTGTTGGCGCCGGGAGGGGTCGAGGAGGAGCACGGGCCGGGCTACGTCGAGTACGCGATCTACGGCGGCGAGGGCGAGCTTCCCGAGCTGGGCGAGCTCGAGGCCGCGGCGGGGGGGAGCCTGGTCGAGGTGATCGCCACCACGGTCCCCGACGATTGGGCGGACCGCTGGCAGGACTTCCACAAGCCAGCCCTGATCGGCGAGCGGCTCTGGCTGCGGCCCTCATGGGAGGAGCCGCTGGAGGGTGCGATCGACCTGGTCATCGACCCGGGCCGAGCCTTCGGTACCGGTGCCCACCCGACGACCCGTCTCTGCCTGGAGCTGCTCCTCGATCTGGCGGCCGCGGGGGAGGCGCGCGGTCCCCTGACTGACCTCGGCACCGGTTCGGGGGTCCTCGCGATCGCGGCCGCCAAGCTCGGCTGGGATCCGGTCGCCGGCTGTGACCATGAGCCGGCGGCGATCGAGGCTGCGGTCGCGAACGCCGCGGCGAATCGTGCATCGATCGATCTGCAGCGTCTCAACCTTCGCGAGGGTCTGCCGGCGCTGGCCGCGACAACGGTCGCCAATCTGACCGCTCCTGTCCTTCGGCACCTCGCCGCCCGGCTCTCGGGCGCTTGTCCATCGACGCTCGTTCTCTCCGGCCTGCTCCCCGCGGAGCTCGACCAAACGGCAGCGGCCTTCGCGCCCGCGGGGCTGGCGGAGGCCGAGCGCCGCGTCGATCGCGACTGGGCGGCGCTCCTTTTGCGCGCCAGCGATTGACCGCTTGCCTGCGTGCTGAAAGCCGCCCGGGCGGGGCGCCGGACGCGGCGATATGTTGTGCGCCGATGTCAGCGACGATCACCTGGTTCGGGGTCGGCCTCTTCATCCACGTGCTCGCGGTCGTGGTCGCGATCGGTCCGACCTTCGCCTACGGTGTCTTCATCGGCGTCGCCGAATCGAGCTCGCCCCGCGGCGTGCCGGCGGTGCTGAGGGCGATTCAAAAGCACGATCGCCTGATCCTCAGCCCGGGCCTGCTGATCATCCTCCTGGCCGGCATCTACCTGTTGATCGACGGCCACATCAACGCCGGAGAATCGTGGGTCGCGGTCGGCTTCATCGCGATCATCGCGCTGTTTGGCATGGTCCACGGCTACTTTCGGCCGAACACCGACCGGGCGCTGGAGCTGGCGGAGCGCGATCTTGCCGCCGGCGAGACCCTGAGCTCCGAGTACGCGGCGATCTCGAAGAAGCTCGAGAACGGCGGCAAATTGGCCGGCGCGATCGTCGCGGTCACGATCTTCTTCATGGTCGTCCGGCCCTGACGTCCATCTCCGCGCCGCTGCCGCAGCCCGACGCCTCACCGCCGATCGCGATGTTCGACTCGGGGGTCGGCGGGCTGACCGTCCTGCACGAGTGTCTGGTCTCGCTACCGGAGGAGGATTTCGTCTACCTCGGTGATACCGCGTGGTTCCCCTACGGGACCAGGGACACCGGGCTGCTGCGCGAGCGAATCCGCTCGATCGCCGAAATGCTGCTCGGCGGCGGCGCCGCCAAGCTGCTGGTGATCGCCTGCAACACGGCGACCGCGATCGGCGAGGACGTGGCCAGCGAGGTCGCATCCGCGCACGGTGTTCAGCTGGTGCCGGTTGTCGAGCCGCAGGCCGAGATCGCCGCGGCGATCACCGACAGCGGCCGGGTTGGCGTTCTGGCGACGCCCAACACGGTTGAGAGCGGCGCCTACAGGCGGGCCCTGGAGATGCAGGGCCGGGCGCTCGAGGTGACCGAGGTCGAGGCTCCCAAGCTGGCCCCCTTCATCCAGGACGGATCGCCCTTCGACGAGGGCGTGATGGAGATGGCGCGTGCCTATTGCGCGCCCCTGAGGCGCGCCGAGGTCGACACCCTGATCCTCGGCTGCACCCACTACCCGCTGGTGGCGCCGATGCTGCAGCGGATCCTCGGACGCGACGTCCGCCTGATCAGCGGGGGCCACGCGGTCGCGGCGGCCGTGCAGCGCACCCTCGCCACGGCCGGCCTCGAGCACGAGATCGACGGAGAAGGCACCTACCGCTTCCTCTGCACGGGCGACGTCAAGTCCTTCCGCGAGCTCGGCACCCGCTTCTTGCAGATGCCCCTCGGCGGGGTCCGGCGGATCGAGGTGCCGGACCCCGATAGTCCCTACCCTTAGGGCTGAGATGAGCGTTCTTGAGCAAGTTCAGGCCGATGTACGCACGGCGATGAAGGCCGGCGAGCGCGAGCGTGTCTCGGCCCTGCGACTGATTGTCGACTCCCTTCAGCAGGACGCGAAGCTCGGCAAGGGAGACGAGGTGGCCGTTCTGCAGCGCGAGCGCAAGAAGCGACTCGAGGCGGCCGAGGCCTTCCGGGACGCCGGGCGCGACGAGCGGGCCGATGCCGAGGGATTTGAGGCGGAACTGATCGAGGCCTACCTGCCCCAGCAGCTCTCCGATGAGGAGCTGGCCCAGCTGGTCGACGCCGCGCTGCAGGAGACCGGCGCCAGTGAGCCGCGGCAGATGGGCGAGGTGATGTCGGCGCTGATGCCGAGGGTCGGGGGCCGCGCCGACGGTAAGCGGGTCAGCACGGCGGTGCGGGAACGCCTTGGCTCGTAGGCAGCTGACGCTCGAGAACACCGTCGCCGCCGAGCTGGCCGGCTCCGAGGACACCGTCCTGCGCGCTCTGCGCGGCCACCTGGGCGACGTCGAGTTCCACCTCCGCGGCAACGTCCTGACCCTCGATGGCGACTCGGTCGACGTGCAGAGCGCCGCAACCGTCGTCGATGAGCTGGTCGAGCTGATCGAGCAGGGGCACGAGGTGGCACCCGGGACGATCGAGGCGGTGACCGGCGCCCTCGATGCCCACCAGAGCCCGGCCGAGATCCTCGAGGATGTTGTCTGGCGTCACCGCAACACGAAGGTCGCGCCCAAGACCGTGAACCAGAAGCGCTACGTGGATTCAATCCGCCGTCACACGATCACCTTCGGCATCGGTCCGGCCGGCACCGGCAAGACGTTCCTCGCGGTGGCGATGGCCGCCCATGCGCTGGCCGAGAGGCAGGTCCAGCGGATCATCCTGACGCGGCCCGCGGTCGAGGCCGGCGAGCGGCTCGGCTTTTTGCCCGGGGATATCCAGGCGAAGGTCGACCCCTACCTGCGTCCCCTCTTCGACGCTCTCTACGACATGCTCGACCCCGACCGCGTCAACGGCTACTTTGAGCGCGGCGTGATCGAGGTCGCGCCGCTGGCATTCATGCGTGGCCGCACCCTCAACGACTCCTTCGTGATCCTCGACGAGGCGCAGAACACGAGCCCCGAGCAGATGAAGATGTTCCTCACCCGCCTCGGCTTCAACTCAAGGATGGTCGTGACCGGCGACGTGACCCAGATCGATCTGCCGACCGATCAGCGCTCGGGGTTGATCGCGGTGCGCGAGATCCTCAGTGAGGTCAAGGACATCTCCTTCGTTCATTTCGGCGGCGAGGACGTGGTCCGCCACAAGCTCGTGCAACGGATCGTCGCCGCTTACGACGCCCACAGATCTTGAGCCTCGACCTCGAGGTCCCCGACGAACTGCGACCGGCGGTCGAGGCGACCCTGGCGGCGGTCGGCGTGGGGGAGGGTCATCTCGCCGTCCAGATCGTCGACGAGCGACGGATCGGCGAACTCAACCGAGCCCACCGTGGCCTCGATGCCGCGACCGACGTGCTCGCCTTCCCGGTCGATGGCACCGGGCCCAGCGCCGGGCCTCGCGAGCTGGGCGACGTGGCGATCTGCCCGGCACGCTGCGGCGACCTGACCGAGGCCGCCGTCCATGGCGTCCTTCACCTCTGCGGTTATGACCACGAGACCGACGCTGGCGAGATGCTCGCCCTGCAGGCCGAGATCATCCGTTCGCTCGAGCCCTCCAGATGACCCGCGCCGGCTTCATCGGCCTGGCCGGGCGGCCAAATGTGGGCAAGTCGACGCTCGTCAACGCGATCGTCGGCAGGCGCGTCGTGACCGTCTCCGGGCGTTCGCAGACGACCCGCCGGGCGATCCGTGGCATCCTCACCGACACCCGGGCTGAACGCCAGCTGGTGCTCGTCGACCTTCCCGGGGTGCAGAAGCCGCGCGACGTCCTCACCGAGCGTATGCAGCGGCGGGTCGAGCGTGAGCTGGCCGACTCCGATGTGGTCTTGCTCGTGATCAACGGCGAGGAGGGGGTCGGACCCGGCGACCGCTTCATCAGTCGCGCCCTGATCGGAGCCGCGAGCAAGCTGCCGACGCTGTGTGCGGTCAACAAGGCCGACCGGCTGGGCCCGAATGAGCTGGTCCCGGTCCTCGCCGAGGCTGCCGAGCTGCGGGGGGTCGATGAGGTTTTTCCGATCAGCGCGCGGACCGGCGAGGGCCTCGGGGAGCTGATCGAGCGCCTCGGCGAGCTCGTCCCCGAGGGTCCGTTCCTCTATCCGCCGGAGGATCGCAGCGACCAGTCGAGCGAGCTGTTGCTCGCCGAGCTGGTCCGCGAACAGGTCCTCAATCGCACACGCGAGGAGATCCCGCACGCGGTTGAGGTCTCGGTCAGGGCCCTCGATGCCCCCCGCGAGGACGGGCTGATCGTCGTCCGCGCCGAGATCTGGGCGGAGACCGAGTCCCAGAAGCGGATCCTGATCGGCCGGCGCGGCGCCAAGGTCGGCGAGATCGGCAGCGCCGCGCGCCGCTCGCTGGAAGCCGAGCTCGGAGGGCGGGTTCACCTTGACCTCCAGGTGCGCGTCCGCGATCGCTGGCGCCGCGACGAGGACCTGCTCGACCGCCTGGGAATCGAGTAAGGGAGCGCCTGGGCCGTGGGCGGCGGGGCGCGTCAGGCGCCCGCCCAGATCGCGCCGCTGGCCTGCGGGTCCGCAGCGCCTTTACGATCCTTGGAATGTTCGACGAGATTCAATTCGACGATCGCGGTCTGGTGCCGTGTGTGGCCCAGGACTTCGCCAGCGGCGAGGTGCTGACCCTCGCCTACGTCAACGAGGAGTCGCTGGGGCTGAGTCTGAAGACCGGCGAGCTGCACTTCTACAGCCGCTCGCGCGGCGAGATCTGGCGCAAGGGGGAAACCTCGGGAAACATCCTCAGGCTGCGTCAGCTGCGCTACGACTGTGATGGCGACGCCCTCCTTGCCCTGGTCGACCCGACGGGCCCCGCCTGTCATACCGGCCAGCGCTCCTGCTTTCACCGCGAGCTGGGGGGCGAGGCAGTGCCAGGGCCCCCCGCCCATGAAGCGCTGGCGGCGCTCGAGCGCACCCTGGGAAGCCGCGCCAGCGAGCGGCCCGAGGGCAGCTACACGGTGCAGCTGCTCGACGATCCCGCCCTGATCGGCGAGAAGGTCGAGGAGGAGGCCGAGGAGGTGGCGCGCGCCGCCCGCGAGGAGTCCGATGAGCGGGTCGCCGAGGAGGCGGCGGATGTCCTCTACCACCTGAGCGTGCTGCTGAGCTCGCGCGGGATCCCCCAGTCGGCCGTGATGGAGGTTCTCAATGGGCGTCGTCGCTGAGGCCGAGATGAGCCTCGAGCCGACGCTCGAGGAGGCGCGCGAGCTGGCCGCGCACGGCAACGTCGTCCCGGTCCGCAGCCGCTTTGTCGACGACTGCGAGACGCCGGTCTCAGCGTTTCTCAAGCTGCGCGCCGGCGAGGCCCCGGGTGCGCCCTGTTTTTTGCTGGAGTCCGCCGAGCAGGGCCAGGTGGGGCGATACTCCTTCGTCGGCATTCGGCCCCGCTCGGTGCTGCGCTGGAGCGGCAGGCGACTGTACGAGGAGAACCGCGAGTCGCTCGATGCGCCCGACCCCTACGCGGCGGTGGCCCAGCGGCTGGCCGCCTTCAGGCCGGCCCCGGTCGAGGGCCTGCCGCCCTTCACGGGAGGCGCTGTCGGCTTTTTCGGGTATGACCTGGTGCGCACCGTCGAGCCCCTGGGAGAGCCAAATCCTGACACCCTCGGGCTGCCCGACATGGCGCTGATGGTCACCGACGTGCTGCTCGTCTTCGATCACCTCAAGCACGAGCTGACGATCCTCTCCTGCGCCTTCCTTGAGGACGGGGAGCAGATCGACGCCGCCTATGCACGGGCGGCGGCGGCGATCGCCGACGTCCGCGAGCGGCTGCGCGGCGCCGTTCCGCTGCCCCCGAGGCCCTCGATCAGCGAGCCGCCGACCTTCACCTCGAACATGGAGCGCGAGGAGTTCGAAGGCGCGGTCGCGCGGATCGTCGAGTACGTGCACGCCGGAGACGCCTTCCAGGTGGTCCCCTCACAGCGCTTCTCGGCCCCGGCACCCGTTGGGGCCTTCTCGATCTATCGCGGACTGCGCGCCGTCAACCCGTCCCCATATATGTATTTCCTCGAGTTCGGTGACTTCCAGATCGCCGGCGCCTCGCCGGAGCCGCTCGTCAAGGTGACCGGCGAGCGGGTCGAGACGCGACCGATAGCCGGCACCTACCCCCGCGGCGGTGACGAGGACGAGGACCGCCGCCTGGCCGAGCGCCTCGTGCGTGACCCCAAGGAGCGCGCCGAGCACGTGATGTTGGTTGATCTGGGCCGCAACGACCTGGGCCGCGTCTGCGAGTACGGCAGCGTCAAGGTCGATGAGCTGATGGTCGTCGAGACCTACTCGCACGTCCTGCACATCGTCAGCCAGGTCTCGGGGACCCTGCGCGAAGGGGTCGGGGCGATGGACGTGCTGCGCTCGGCCCTGCCCGCCGGCACCCTCTCGGGCGCCCCCAAGGTGCGGGCGATGCAGATCATCGATGAGCTGGAGCCGGTGAAGCGCTGCTCCTACGGTGGCGCGATCGGCTACCTCTCCTGGAACGGGGACCTGGACACCGCGATCCACATCCGCACCGTCGTCGTCAAGGACGGCCAGGTACACGTGCAGGCGGGCGGCGGCACGGTCGCCGACGCGAAGCCCGCCTATGAGTACAACGAGTCAGTCAACAAGGCGAAGGCCGTTTTCCGGGCGGTCGAGCTCGCCTGCGAACAGCCAGACTGGGAGTAGGGCGAGGATGCAATCCACGAGGACACCTCCGCGGCGGAGGCGGACGCGAGCGGGCGCGATGCGTGCAAACCGCGGGCGCGAGCGGCCGGGCGCAATCTGATGAAGGTCCTGCTGATCGACAACTACGACAGCTTCGCCTACAACCTTGTCCAGTACCTGGGCGAGCTGGGCGCCGAGATCGAGGTGGTCCGAAACGATCAGGCCGAGGTCGGTGAGCTGCTCGGGCGTGGCGCCCAGCGCCTGGTCGTATCACCGGGGCCGTGCACGCCGGCGGAGGCCGGGATCTCCGTCGAGGCCGTGCGGGCCTTTGCCGAAGCCGGCACACCGGTTCTCGGTGTCTGCCTCGGCCACCAGTCGCTGGTGCAGGCGTTCGGCGGCAAGGTCGTGGTCGGCGAGCCGATCCACGGCAAGGACGCGGAGGTCGAGCACGACGGCCGCACGATCTTCAGCGGCGTGCCCAGCCCGCTGGTCGCCGGCCGCTACCACTCGCTGGTCGCCGACCCTGAATCGATGCCCGAAGAGCTCGAGGTCAGCGCCAGACACGGCGCGGTGATCATGGGTGCCCGCCACCGCGAGCTGCCCGCCGAGGGAGTCCAGTTTCACCCCGAGTCGGTGCTGACGCCGCTGGGCAAGGAGCTGCTCAGGAACTTCCTCGGGGAGGGGGTGGGCAATGGCTCCCAATGACGTGGTGACGCGGGCGATCGACGCGATTGCCAGCGGCGATCACCTGACCGCCGACCACGCTGGCACGGTGCTCGCCGAGATCATGGAAGGACGGACCGGCGAGGTGCAGACCGGGGCCTTTCTGATCGCCCTGCGGGCCAAGGGAGAGACGGTCCCCGAGCTGGTCGGGCTGGCGCGCACGATGCGCTCCCTGGCGACGCCGGTCGAGACAGGGCGCAGCGACCTGGTCGACACGGCCGGGACGGGCGGCGGTCCCACGACCTTCAACGTCTCCACCTCGGCGGCGCTCGTCGCTGCGGCGGCCGGCTGCGCGGTTGCCAAGCACGGCAACCGCTCGGCGACCAGCCGGTCCGGGTCGGCCGATCTGCTGGAGGCGCTCGGTGTGCGTATCGATCTCGAGCCCGAGCAGGTCGCCGCCTGCATCGAGGAGGTCGGCTTCGGCTTCATGTTCGCCCCCCGCCACCACGCGGCGACAAGGAACGTCGTCCCGGTGCGCAAGGAGCTCGCCGTGCGGACGATCTTCAACTTCCTCGGGCCGCTGACCAATCCGGCAGGCGCCAAGCGGCAGCTGCTCGGGGTCGCCGACCGCCACTACCAGGAGACGATCGCCGAGGCGCTGATCAGCCTCGGCAGCGAGCGGGCGATGGTCGTCAGCGCCGAGGACGGCGTCGACGAGTTGGCGGTGACGGCCCGCACCCGGGTGATCGAGGTCGCCAGCGGGGCGACCAGCGAGACCTACATCTCGCCCGCCGACTTCGGTTTTGCCGAGGCCGAGCTCTCCGAGGTCGCCGGCGGCTCCGCGGAGGAGAACGCCGCTGCTACCCGGGCCGTATTTCACGGCGAGCGCGGCCCGCGGCGCGACCTGGTACTGCTCAACGCCGGAGCCGCGATCTACCTGGGCGCCGCCGCCGAGAGCCTCGGCGCCGGCGTCGAGAGAGCCGCCGAGGCGGTCGACTCGGGCGAGGCAGGGATCTTGCTCGAGCGCCTGATCGCGACGACGGTCGCCTTCGAGGGTTAGCCTTCCCTGGTTCAGTGGGAATCATGGAGCAGCTCATCGATGGGGCGCGCGAGGGGGTGCAGGCGCGGCGCAACCTGGTCCCGCAGGCCGATCTCGAGGCACGGCTGCACGGCCGCGGCGAGGACCGGCCCTTCAGCGAGGCGCTGACCCGCCCCGGCCTTTCGCTGATCGCCGAGTTCAAGCGTCGCTCGCCGAGCGCGGGCACGATCGCCGCCGCCGAGACCAGCCTCGCCGAGCAGGTCGGCGCCTATCAACGGGGTGGCGCCGCGGCGATCTCGGTGCTCACCGACGAGGCGCACTTCGGCGGCTCACTCGAGGACCTGCGCGCCGCGCGGGCCGCCTGCGATCTGCCGATCCTGCGCAAGGACTTCATCCTCGACCCCTACCAGCTCTACGAGGCGGCGGTCTACGGCGCCGACGCCGTGCTGCTGATCGTGCGGGCGCTCGATGATGAGCGGTTGCGCTCGCTCCATGCGCTGGCACGCGAGCTGGACCTCGACTGCCTGGTCGAGGTCCACGACGAGCTGGAGCTGCAGCGCGCGCTGAGCCTCGACGTCGAGGTGATCGGGATCAACAACAGAAACCTCGATCAGGGGACGCTCGACGTCTCCACGACCTATGAGCTGATGCCGGCAGTGCCGGCCGGGAAGACGGTGGTCGCTGAGAGCGGAATCTCCGAGAGGGCCGAGCTCGAGGAGCTGGAGCGGGTCGGCGTCGACGCGGTGCTGATTGGCGCGGCGCTGATGAGCGCTGCCGACCCCGAGGCCAGGACCCGCGAGCTGACCGAGATCTAACCCGGCCCGGCGGATTTAGAAACTCTTTCGAGCGTCTTTAGAGAGACCTGACGGCCTCCCTTCATGATGCCCGCCGATGAAGAACTTCTTCCGCACCTCGTTTGGATCGGCCCTCCTCGGCGGGCTGGTCGTCGGCGTCTTTGGCTGGATCGCGATCGCCGCCGGCTGGATCAAGGCCGACGAAGGCTCGAGCGCGACCCCGGCTTCGACGGCGCTCGCGGCGCCGATCGCGAGCCACAGCGGCGGTGGCGAAACCAACGTCGTCAACCAGATCTATAAGGCCGACGGCCCGGGGGTCGGCTTCGTGCAGGCGACCGAGGAAGCGAGGGAACCGTCACCCTTGAACCCCTTCGGAGAAGCCGCAAGCGGCGGTATCGCCACTGGCTCGGGCTTCGTGATCGACACCGAAGGCCACCTACTGACCAACAACCACGTCGTCGAAGGCGCCAGCAAGATCGAGGTCAAACTCGGCTCCTCGGAAAAGTCCTACGCGGCAAAGGTCGTCGGCGCCGACCCCTCCACCGACCTCGCCCTGCTCAAGGTCGAAGCCCCCGCCGACCAGCTCCACCCACTGCAGCTCGGCGATTCCGCGGAAGTCGAAGTCGGCGACCCGGTGGTCGCGATCGGCAACCCGTTCGGCCTCGACAGGACGGTGACAAGCGGCATCGTCTCCGCCCTGCAGCGCCAGATCGAAGCACCCGCGGGCTTCTCGATCTCACACGTGATCCAGACCGACGCGGCGATCAACCCCGGAAACTCAGGCGGTCCGCTGATCAACGCCGAACGCGAAGTGATCGGGATCAACTCTCAGATTGAGACCGGCGGCGGCAGCAACGGCAACGTCGGCATCGGCTTTGCGATCCCGATCAACACGGCGCGCGAAGTGGCCAAGCAGCTCGAGGAAAACGGCAAGGTCGAGCATGCCTACCTCGGCATCGAAGGTGGCAGCGTTACCCCTGAACTGGCCAAGGCCCTCAACCTCCCGACCGACCACGGGGTGCTGGTCGCCTCGGTCGCCAAGGGTGGTCCCGCGGCCAAGGCCGGGATCAAGGGCGGCAACACCTCGGCGACGATCGAAGGCGCCGAAGTGACCCTTGGCGGCGACATCATCGTCAAGCTCGAAGGCAACTCGATCTCCAACATGGAAGACCTCGTCAAGGTGATCGAAGGCAAGCAGCCGGGCGACGAACTCGAAGTGACCGTGCTGCGCGGCGGCAGCGAAAAGACGATCAAGGTGACGCTCGGCAATCGCCCGGCCTCGGTGAAATAGCCGCAGCGCCCTCGCGGACCCGGGGGAGTGCTCCCGTACCCTGATGGGATGCGGGTCAAGTTCTGCGGCATCACCAACCTCGACGACGCGGCCGAGGCCGTGCGCCTTGGCGCCTGGGCGATTGGGCTGATCCACTACCGCCAGAGCCCGCGCTATGTCGGCGCCGGCGAGGCCGCCGCGATCGGTGCCGCCTTCCGTCGCAAGTGCGAGGTCGCCGGCGTCTTCGTCAATCCAGAGCTGGTGGAGGTCGCCCGGGCGGTTGAGGATGCGGGCCTGACCATGGTCCAGCTGAACGGCGATGAGGGGCCGAGCTTCTGCGCGGAGGTGGCGCGCAAAACCGGCGTCAAGGTGGTCAAGGCGATCCACGTCGCGAGCGCGGCGGACATCCACGCCGCGGAGGCGTTTCGCACCGACCTGCAGCTCTTCGACCGTCGCGGCCGCGGACTCTGGGGTGGCACCGGCGAGAGCTTCGACTGGGGTCTCCTGCGCGAGCGGCGCTCCGTGATCCCGGCGATCCTCGCCGGCGGCCTGCGGCCCGAGAACGTCGCTGAGGCGATCGCCGTCACCCGTCCCTATGCGGTCGACGTCGCCAGCGGCGTCGAGTCCGAGCCCGGGCGCAAGGACCACGCTGCGATGGCCGCCTTCTTCGAGGCGGCGCAAGCGGCTAGCGTTGCCCTGCGATGAGCACGGTCGACGTCCGCTTCGGGCCCTATGGCGGCCGCTTCGTGCCCGAGACGCTGATCGCGGCTCTCGACGAACTGACCCAGGCCTGGGCGGAGGCCCGCGCCGATCAGTCCTTCCTCGAGCATCTCACGCTTCTGCACCGGGATTTCATCGGCCGCCCGACGCCGCTCTACCTGGCCGAGCGGCTCTCCGAGCGCGTTGGGCGCCGCGTCTACCTCAAGCGCGAGGACCTTGCCCACACCGGCGCTCACAAGGTCAACAACGCGGTCGGCCAGGCGCTGCTCGCCCAGCGGATGGGCAAGCCTCGGGTTATCGCCGAGACCGGCGCCGGCCAGCACGGGGTCGCGACGGCGACCGCCTGCGCGCTGCTCGGCCTCGAGTGCGTCGTCTACATGGGTTCAGAGGACATCCGCCGCCAGCGACCCAACGTGGAGCGGATGGGCCTGTTGGGCGCGCGGGTTGTTGCGGTGGAGGCCGGTGCCCGAACTCTCAAGGAGGCGGTCAGCGCGGCGATCCGCGACTGGGTGACCAACGTCGAGACGACCCATTACGTGATCGGCTCCGCCGTCGGGCCGGCGCCCTACCCGGCGTTGGTCAGGGACCTGCAACGGGTGATCGGCGACGAGGCGCGCGCCCAGGCGCTCGCCGCGGAGGACGGCCTGCCCGCGCGGGTGATCGCCTGCGTGGGCGGTGGCTCGAACTCGATCGGGATCTTCACCCCCTTCATCGGCGATCAGGAGGTCGCCCTGATCGGCGTCGAGGCAGCCGGGGCCGGGATCGAGACGGGCCGCCACGGGGCCAGCCTCAGCGCCGGTCAGACCGGCGTACTGCACGGCTCACTCTCTTCGGTCATCGCCGATCAGGAGGGGCAGATTCTCGAGGCTCACTCGGTCTCGGCCGGGCTTGACTATCCCGGCGTCGGCCCCGAGCACGCCCACCTGCGGGACACGGGCCGCGCCACCTACACGGCGGTCACCGACGAGCAGGCCCTGGCCGCCTTCGGCGCCCTCTCGCGCCTCGAGGGGATCATCCCGGCCCTCGAGTCCGCCCACGCGATCGCCTGGCTGCTGGAGAGTGGTGGTGGTGGTGGTGGTGGCTATGACGTCCTCTGTCTCTCCGGGCGCGGCGATAAGGATCTCGCCGAGGTGCTGGCTCAAACCGAGAAGGGCGTTCGGGGGTGAGGCCCCCCGGCAAGGGCGGTGAGGCTCCCTCGAGCCGCCCCCAGACGCCCGGCCCGGGGGCCCCTGAGGAGGCAGTGGCGAGCGGCGAGGCACGCATCCGAGCTGCCTTTCAGCAAGCAAACGACGCGGGTCATGCCGCCCTGATGCCCTACATGATGGGCTGTTTCCCCGATCAGGATTCCTCCTTGGCGATCGCCGCCGCCTACGCCGATTCCGGCGCCGAGCTGATCGAGCTCGGCATCCCCTTCTCGGATCCACTCGCCGACGGGCCGACGATCCACGCGGCGGCGACGCGGGCGCTCGAGGCCGGCGCCAACACCGAGCGGTCCCTTGAGATCTGCGCGTCGGTTGCCGAGCGCCTGCCGGTCGTCCTCATGGTCTACGCCAACATGGTCCTCGCCCATGGCGGCGGCGAGCGCTTCGCAGCCGACGCCGCGCGGGCCGGCGCGGCGGGGGCGATCATCCCCGACCTGCCCCTCGGCGAGGCCGAGGAGATCCGCGAGGCCTTTGGCGCCGCGGGGCTGGCGCTGGTGCCGCTCATCGCGCCGACGACGAGCGCCGAGCGCCTGGCGGGGATCTGCGCCGTCGCGCGCGGTTTCGTCTACGTCGTCTCCACCGTCGGGACCACCGGTGAGCGTGACGGGCTCCCCGCAGGGCTTTCCGAGCTCGTTGCCGCGACCAGGGCCGAGGCCGAGGTCCCGGTCGCCGTCGGCTTTGGGATCGGCACCCCTCAGCAGGCCGCGGCCGTCGGGCGTTTCGCCGACGGCGTGATCATCGGCAGTCGCCTGGTGCGCGCGGCCGAGGAGGCCGGCTCCCCGGCCGCGGCGGCGCGGGCAGTAACCGCCTTCCTGCGCGAGACACGCGTCGCCCTCTGCGGATAAGCTTGCCGCCGCATGGGAATGGTGGTGACCCTCTTTCTGGCGCTCGGGGCGACGACGATTGTCTACGCCTGGCTCGGCCAGGGGGGCGGCGTCTCGGGCCTGATCTTCTTCGGGATCGTCCTGCTGGGCGCCACGATCCGCACCTTCCGCTCCAGCCCCTGACGCTCGGGACTGGACGCTCCGCCGCTCAGGCGCGGGTCGCGATCACACGCAGGTAGTCCGCCTCGAGCACCAGGGCGCGCTCGTCGCCGACGCTGCTCTTCTCGAGATGCTCGCGAAGCTCTCGGGCGAGTTCGTCTTCGTGCTCGGGTCCCGCCGCCTCGAAGGTTTTCCTGATCGGGCCAAAGTAGGAGCGAAAGAAGTCCAGATAGTGGTCGGCTGAGCGGAACGCCTGGCGCGAGGTGATCCGTTCTGCGCGCAGCTCCGAGACGCCTTCGCCGAGCAGCTCGCGGACGCGCTCCTCGGTACCCCAGAGCACCGGCGGTTTGAGGCCGGGGGGCGGGGGCGGCGCGTACTTGCTGAGCATCGCGAACATTTCGCTGATCGGCCCCTCGGGCACCCAGCTGGCGAGCCCGATCCGACCGCCGGGCCGACAGACTCGCAGCAGCTCGGCTGCCGCCCGCTCCTGGTCGGGCTCGAACATCACGCCGAAGATCGACATCACCACGTCGAACTCGGCCTCGCCGAAGGGCAGCTCGGCGGCCGTTCCCTCGACGAACTCGACGTCGAGGCGCTCCGCGACGGCCCGTTCCCGAGCGCGCTCGAGCAGCGCCGGGACGAAATCGACGCCCGCGGTGTTGCCCCAAGCGCGCCGTGCAGCAGCCAGGGCGCCGTTGCCGCTGCCGCAGGCGACATCGAGCACGCGCTCATCGGGCACGATCTCGAGCGCCTCGGCCAGTTCCTCGGCGACGATCACGATCAGGTTGGCGACCATCGCGAAGTCGCCCTCCGACCAGACTCCCTTTTGGGCCAGCCGCAGCGCCCCAAGATCCACCGCGTCGCTCATCCCTCACTCCATTCGTCAGCTGCGTAATCTGCCGGTCAGGATGACTGATTGCCGAGCTAGATGCTGATGCGGATCGGCGTGCTGACAGGAGGTGGCGACTGCCCGGGGCTAAACGCGGTGATCAGGGCGATCGTCCGCAAGGGGGTCGAACGCCTGGGCCACGAGTTCGTCGGCTACCGGGATGGCTGGCAGGGGCCGCTGGGAGGCGAGGTGCGCCCGCTGGGAGTTCCCGAGGTGCGCGGCATCCTTCCGCGCGGCGGCACGATCCTCGGTGCCTCGCGGACCAACCCGTTTGCCGAGCAGGGGGGGCCGGCGCGGATCGTCGAGCAGCTCGCCGCCGATGGGGTCGATGGTCTGATCGCAATCGGCGGGGAGGACACCCTGGGCGCCGCCTCGCGCCTGCACGGGGAGGTCGGCGTCGGGGTGGTCGGCGTGCCGAAGACGATCGACAATGACCTCAGCGCGACCGACTACACCTTCGGCTTTGACACCGCGGTCAATATCGCGATGGAGGCGATCGATCGTCTGCACACGACCGCCGACAGCCACCACCGGGTGCTGATCGTCGAGGTCATGGGCCGCCACGCGGGTTGGATCGCCTTCCACGCCGGACTGGCGGGCGGCGCCAACGTGATCCTGATTCCGGAGCTGCCGTTTGACGTCGAGGACGTCTGCGAGCTGGTCGGTCGACGCTATGAAGCGCACTTCGCGCCGATCGTCGTCGTCGCCGAGGGCGCCCAGCCCCAGGGGGGGATGCCGAAAGAGCTGGAGGCGGGCGAGGACGCCTTCGGTCACGCCCGCCTGGGTGGCGTCGCGCACTGGCTCGAGCGCGAGATCGAGGGGCGCACCGGCAAGGAGACCCGCGCCACCGTGCTCGGGCACGTCCAGCGAGGCGGCACCCCGACCGCCTTTGATCGCGTGCTTGCAACTCGCTTCGGTCTGCACGCGATCGATGCGGCGAGCGAGCGCGACTGGGGGCAGATGGTCGCCCTGCGGGGCACCGACATCGTCCGGGTGCCGCTCAGCGAGGCGACTGCAGAGCTGAAGACCGTACCGCCGGAGCTCTATGCCGAGGCCGAGGTTTTCTTCGGCTAGCGGGAGTTCGCCACCCATCCCCCGAACACGGCGCCGGAGGTTGTTGCTGTGCGCCTTGGGAGGCGCCGCCGTGCTCCTCTCGCTCGCCGGTTGTGGTGGCTCCTCCGAAGTCGGCGCCGGCGCCAGCGTGGCGGTCTATGTGAGCAGGCCGCTCTGCGCCGGAGCGAGGTCCGAGCTCGGACGCAGCGGATCAGAAGCCGGTGGAGTCAGGGTCCGGGTCATCTGCCTGGCCGACGCCGAGGCGAAGCCGGGGAGGCTGGACCTGGCGCGGGCGGGGGCGGAGGCACGCCGGGCAACCGAGGATTCGACGTCGGTGGCCTTCGTCCAAGCGCCCGGCCCCGAGGTGCGCTTCACGCGGCCCATCCTCGCGGAAGCCGACATCGCGCTGTTCGTCGAGACCTCCGGGGCGAGGGCGATCGCTCGGGTTCTGGGCGCCCTCGATGAACGTGGCGAAGACTCCCCCCGGGAAGCCCTCGCCGACTAGCCCGGGCGCTCAGCCGAGGCTCGATTGGCGGCCGAGCAGATCCGCCAGCGCCTCCTCGAGCTGCGGGTGGCGGAACTCGTAGCCGAGGTCCTGGGCGCGGCGCGGGATCACCCGCTGACCGCCGCGAAGGACCCTCCCGAACTCGCTCCCGTAGACCATGTCGAGCGCGAAGCCGGGCACCGGCACCGATGCCGGGCGGCGCAGGGCTGCTCCCAGCGCCCTCGAGAGCTCGCGATTGGTCACCGGCTCGGGAGCGGTCGCGTTGATGACGCCGCTGAGCCCCTGCTCGCCGATCGCCCAGAGCAGGATCCCCGTCTCGTCGTCGATGTGGATCCACGACATGTACTGGCTGCCCCCGGCCAGCGGCCCGCCGAGACCGAGCCTGAACGGCGTCAGCAGCTGCTTGAGAAGGCCACCGCGGGGGTCGAGCACGTGTCCGGTGCGGACGATCACCACCCGCACGCCGCTGGCCTGGATCTCGCGCGCGGCCGCCTCCCATTGGCCCGCGACTTCGGCGTCAAAGCCCTCCCCCTGGTCTGCGGACTCATCCATCAGGGCCTCGCCGCGGTCGCCGTAGAAGCCGATCGCCGACTGGCTGAGGAGGACCTGGGGCCGGAGCTCCAACCCCGAGATCGCGCCGACGAGGTTGTGGGTGCCGGTGCGCCTGCTCTCCATGATCCGCTCCTTGGCGGCCGGCGTCCAGCGCTGGTTGATCTTCTCACCGAGCAGGTTGACGACCGCGTCGACGTTCTCAAAGGCCTCGGCCGGCGGCCGTTCGAGCAGCGGCTCCCAGGCAAACCAGGCGACGCTTGGATTGGTGCTCCGCGCCTCCTTCGGGTCGCGCGTGAGGCCCGCGACCGTGTCGCCGCGGACCAGCAGGGCGTCGCACAGCGCCGACCCAATGAAACCGCTGGCGCCGCTGACGAGGACTTTCACGAGACCGTCGAGAAGGTTCCGGTTTCCTCGTTAAAGCGCGCGATCCCGTCGCGCTTGGCCTCCTCGACCACCGCCTCGGCGACCTTCGGCGCGACTTCGCGGTTGAAGACGCTGGGGATGATGTAGTCCTCGGAGAGGTCCTCCTCGGTGACCGCCATCGCGATCCCTTTGGCGGCGGCCAGCTTCATCTCCTCGGTGATTCGCGGTGCGCCCGCGTCAAGGGCGCCGCGGAAGATGCCCGGGAAGGCGAGCACGTTGTTGATCTGGTTTGGATAATCAGAGCGCCCGGTGGCCATGATCCGCACGTAGGGGGCCGCCTCCTCGGGCATCACCTCGGGATTCGGATTGGCCATCGCGAAGACGATCGCGTCCTCGCTCATCTTCTCGAGCGACTCGGGCCTGATGATCCCCGGTCCCGAGAGTCCGACGAAGAGGTCCATGCCCTCCAGCAGCTCGTCCGGCTGGCCGCTGAGCTGTTCGGGATTGGAGTTCTCCGCGTACCAGCGCTTGATCCCGGTCATCTCGCCCGAGCGGTAGTCCTCTCGGGCGGTCGAGAGCGCCCCCTGGCGATCGCAGCCGACGATCTGGGTAACCCCCGAGGCGAGCATCATCTTTGTTGTCGCCACCCCGGCGGCGCCGAGGCCCACCATCAGCACCCGCAGCTCCTCGATCGGCTTGCCGACGATCTTCAGGGCGTTGAAGAGGGCCGCCATCGTCACCACCGCCGTGCCGTGCTGGTCGTCGTGGAAGACCGGGATATCGATCGACTTCTTGAGCCGGTCCTCGATCTCAAAGCAGCGCGGCGCGGAGATGTCCTCGAGGTTGATGCCCCCGAAGGTCGGGGCGATCAGCTCGACGGCCCTGATGATCTCCTCGGTCTCCTGGGTGTCGAGGCAGATCGGGAAAGCGTCGACCTGGGCGAACTCCTTGAAGAGCATCGCCTTGCCCTCCATCACCGGCATCGCCGCCTCGGGGCCGATGTTGCCGAGGCCGAGCACGGCGCTGCCGTCGGAGACGACCGCCACGGTGTTCTTCTTGATCGTGTACTCAAATGCCTTGGAGCGATCCGCGTGGATCTCCTGGCAGACGCGCGCCACCCCCGGCGTGTAGGCCATCGAGAGGTCGTCGCGGGTCTTCAGCGGGTACTTGTTCTCGACCGAGATCTTGCCGCCGCGGTGCATCTGCATCGTGCGGTCGACGTAATCGAGGACACGGGCGCCGCGGGTCGAGCCGATCGCCCGCAGGATCCGCTCCCAGTGCTCGCGGTCCTGAGCATCGATCGTGAACTCGCGCACCCTCTTTCCCTCGCCGCCCGCGCCGGGCACAAGGTCGACGCCCTGCAGCTGTCCGCCGGCCTCGGCGATCGCCGCGGTGAGCCTGCCGAGCGGCTCTTTGCGGGCGTCGAGCTCGACCCGGATCGTGACGCTGTACTGGGCGCTTACGGCCATCAACGGCTATCGAATCAGATTCCGTGCCCGGGCCCGGGGGCGCCTCCGCTGGTGAGTACGCTCGATTGATCGGCGCCGGGTGGGGACCCGCGCGCTCCTCGGAGCTCCCTTCGGAGTTGCCCGGCGACTTCGGAACCCGCCTGAGGGGCGTCGGTTTCAGCTCAGCCTGCGCCACCGCGGCTCAGGTTTGATCTCTGCCCGGGCCCCGAGCCCGCGGGAACTTGGTGATGCGGTGCCGGGTTCAGTCCGGCCGCTGCGCCTCATCCACCGCGCCGCGGACACCGCCGCGGGGGCGGTCCGGCGCCCTGGGAACCCAAGTTGCGGGGGATCTGGGCCCGGCGCCGGCCCCCGGGGCTCTGGCGCCCGGCCCCGGCTCTTAGAGTTGCGGCATGGCCGAAGCGGCACCTGAGCTCTTTTTGATCGATGGCAACTCGCTCGCCTACCGGGCGTTCTTCGCGCTGCCCGAGTCGATCGCCACGGCCGACGGGCGCCCGACCAACGCGATCTACGGCCTCGCCTCGATGCTGGTCAAGATCATCGACGAGCACCACCCCGGTGGCGTGATCGTCGCCTGGGATGCCGGTATGTCGGGGCGCGAGGTCACCTACGACCTCTACAAGGCGCAGCGCCCCTCGCGTCCCGATCTGCTGCGCGAGCAGTGGCCGCACCTGATGCCGCTCGTCGAGGCGTTCGGCTACACGAATGTCAGGGTCGAGGGCTATGAGGCCGACGACGTGATCGCGACTCTCGCCCGGCGAGCCCGCGAGCAGGGAATTCCGGTGATGGTCGTGACCGGGGACCGCGATGCCTATCAGCTGGTCGGCGAGGGGATCCGGGTGATGAGCACCTCGCGGGGAATCACCGAGACCAAGGTCTATGACCGCGAGGCGGTGATCGAGCGCTACGGGGTAGCGCCAGAGCTGGTCACCGATCTGATGGGGCTGCGCGGCGACACCTCCGACAACATCCCCGGCGTCCCCGGGATCGGCGAGAAGACCGCCGCCCAGCTGCTGCAGAGGTTCGGCTCGCTGGAGAGCGTCCTCGACAACATCGAGGAGGTCTCGGGCACCAAACGCAAGCAGAACCTGATCGAGCATGCCGAAGATGCCCGCATGTCCAAAGAGCTGGCGACCCTGCACTACGACGTCGAGACCGGCGTCGACCCGGCTCGGGCGATGGGCGCTGAGCCCGATCGCGGGGCGCTCCGCGACTTCATGCGTGAGTTCGAGCTGCGGGCGGTGATGGAACGCTTGGAAGAGGCGCTGCCGGAGGGCTCAAGCGTGCCGGGCCGCAGAGTCGAGACCGAGCTCGAGATCGCCTCGGTGCAGGGCGGCCCTGAGGACATCGGTGAGGGACCGGTGGCGCTCGGTCTCGCCGATCACCGCTGGGCGGCGGCCGAAGCCGAGTGCGTCCTCACCGGCTCCTCGACGCTGGAGGAGCTGGCGATCGCGCTGCTCGCGAAACCGATCGCGGGGCACGATCTGAAGAGCCTCGGCGGCGGACGCCACGGGCTGCTCGCGGCCGCGGCGCGCGAGGGCGTCGAGCTGCAGCTTGAGCACGACACGATGGTCGCCGCCTACCTGCTTGAGCCGCAGCGTCGCGGCTACGAGCTGACCGAGCTTGCCGCCGACGCCGGGATCGGCCTCGCCGAGGGTGCCCCGTCGGGCTCCGGCGCTGAGGGCGAGGGCCAGCTCTCGCTGGACGGCGAGGTCGAGGCGGGGCTCGACCCGGCCGAGGAAGCGCGGCTCGTCGCGGCGCTCAGCGACGTGCAGCGAGCACGGATCGCCGAGCTCGGTCTGGGGGAGCTCCTGCACGACGTCGAGATGCCGCTGGTCGAGGTTCTCGCGGCGATGGAGCGCGAGGGCCTGAAGCTCGACGCCAAGCGCCTCGCCGAGGTGGGCGCCGGCTTCGGGGAGCGGATCGCGATCCTCGAGAAGGAGATCTATCAGCTCGCCGAGGAGGAGTTCACGATCGGCTCTCCTCAGCAGGTCGGGCGGATCCTCTTTGAGAAGCTCGGCCTGACGCGCAAACGACGCGGCAAGACCGGATATTCAACCGATGCCCGGGTCCTCGCGCAGATCCGTGAGGAGCATCCGATCGTCGAGAAGATCGAGTCCTGGCGCGAGCTGAGCAAGCTGAAGAGCACCTACCTGGACTCGCTGCCCGAGCTGATCGACCCCGAGACCGGACGCGTCCACACGACCTTCAGCCAGGTGACCGCCGCAACCGGACGCCTCTCGAGCACCAACCCAAACCTGCAGAACATCCCGATCCGCACCGAGATCGGGCGTCCGGTGCGTGCCTGCTTCGTCGCCGAGCGGGGCGCCCGACTGCTCTCCGCCGATTACAGCCAGGTCGAGCTGCGGGTGCTCGCCGAGGTCGCCGGTGAGGAGGTTCTAAAGAAGGTCTTCCGGGCTGGCGATGACGTCCACGCTGCGACCGCCGCCGAGGTCTTCAACGTCTCTCGCGAGGAGATCGACGTCGGCCAGCGCTCGAAGGCAAAGATGGTCAACTTCGGGATCGTCTACGGGCTGACCGGCTTCGGGCTCGCGGACCGGCTCAACATCCCCCGCCAGGAGGGCGAGGAGTTCGTGGCTCGCTACCTGGAGCGCTTCCCGGCGGTGCGCGCCTTCCGCGAGGAGGTCGTCGAGCGCGCCATGCAGGAGGGCTTTGTGACCACGCTGATGGGACGGCGCCGGGCGATTCCGGAGCTGCGCTCGGCCAACCCCAACACGCGCCGCCTGGGCGAGCGCCTGGCGGTCAACACGGTCATCCAGGGAACCGCCGCGGACATCATCAAGGTGGCGATGGTCCGCTGCCGGCGGGCGCTGCGCGAGGCGCGGATGCAGACGCGCCTCGTCCTGCAGATCCACGACGAGCTGCTCTTCGAGGGTCCGACCGGGGAGATCGAGGCGGCGAGCGAGCTGGTGCGGCGCGAGATGTGCGCCGCCTACCAGCTCGAGCCGCCATTGGAGGTCGAGGTTGGCGTCGGCCGCGACTGGCTCGACGCCAAGTAGAGGACCTACGGAGCCTGCGGCGGTGATTCTTCGCTGCTGGCGGGCGCCGCCAACTCGATCTTGAGGAACGTCGCCTTGCCGCCGGCCACGATCAGCACCGCATCTTCAACCGTTTCGCCGGGCTTCAGGTCGGCGGTGCTCGCTTCGGACTGACCCCAGTCCCCGTGCTCCCAGAGCTGCCGACGCTCGCTCGAGCCGCTGCCGTCCCCCTGCCATTCATGGTGATCGCAGGCGTGGGCGAACTCAATCTGGGTGTCTTCGGTGACCAGGCCGGTGATCGTTTCTTCTTCGGAGAGGTTGATCGTCAACTTTCCGCTCGTCTGGTCAAACGAGGCGATCGTGCCCGCCGGGCCCTGCGGGGAGCTGAAGCTATGGCTGTGGTGGCGCCGGTGATGATGGCGGCCATGGTGGGCGCTCGCCGGGCCGGCCAGCACCAGCATCGCGATCACCGCCAACGCCGCCGCGGCGATGAGCCGCGTCGGTCGGGCCTCTCTCGTCGGGGTGTGTGTCATCGATCCTCCTAAAGTGGGTGGGGGCGTCTCGGATACTGAAAAACCAGTACCCAACAGTCTCGGCTCGGCACACATAAAAATGAGGTCAAGGCGGTCTGGCTTCGGTCAAACGTCCAGTCGGCAGAGGCGACGCGCTGGTGTCGGTCGATCCCGGTCTCCTGATATGACAGCGGGGTGGATCGGGGAGTCGCCGTCATCCTCACGGCCGCCGCCGGCGGCCTGATCGCCCTGCAGGCCCCGCTGAACGCGGGCCTCGGCCGAGCCACGGGGGGGTTGCCGGCGGCGCTGGTCTCCTTCGGTGTCGGCACCCTGGCGCTGGCCGCACTCGTCCTCCTCGCCGGCAAGGCCGGCGGTCTCAGCGCCAGCTTCGGCGTCAGCTGGTACTACCTGCTCGGCGGTCTGCTGGGCGCCGTCTACGTCACCAACGCGCTGATCGCGGTCTCGGTGATCGGTGCCGGTGGGGTCGCCGCGGCGACCGTCACCGGCCAGCTCACCGCCTCGGTGGTGATCGACCGTTTAGGACCTATCCCCGTAGGGAGGAGTCCGACCGGCGCCGGGGAAGTCTCCAGCCGATCTACTGATCGGACATAGGAGGCATGAGATGGGCCTGGTCGACCGCGACGACGGCTGGCGAATGCCGGACTGGCTGTGGGAGAGGATCGAGCCGCTGTTGCCGCCTCCGCCTGAGCACCCACTGGGAACGCACCGCAGGGGCCTGCCCAAGCGCCAGGTGATGGACGCGATTCTGTTGGTGTTGCGAACTGGGATGCAATGGAACGCGCTCGACATTACCGGCGTGTGTAATTCCTCCACCGCCCACCGGCGCTTCCAGGAGTGGGAGCAAGCCGGCGTGTTCCACGAGATCTGGCGCCAGGGCCTGCTCGACTACGACGAACAGGTCGGCATCGACTGGTCCTGGCTGGCCGCCGATGGGGCGATGACCAAGGCGCCGCTGGGCGGGCCGAAAACCGGCCCCAATCCCACCGATAGAGCCAAGGGGGGGCGAAGCGCTCGCTCCTCACAGACGCTGCCGGAATCCCGATCGGGATCGACCACGACGGTGCCAACCGCAACGATCACCTCCTGCTGAAGGGGACGCTTGACTCGGTCCCGATCGAGCGCCCCGAGCCCAGCGAGGAAGACCCCCAGGGCCTCTGCCTCGACAAGGCCTACGACAACCAGGAAGTTCGCGACCTCCTCGAAGACCGCGATTTCACACCACACATCCGCCCCCGCGGCGAGGAGATCGACCTCAAGCTGCGCAACCCCGACTGGCGGCCTCACCGCTGGGTCGTCGAGGCCTGTCACTCATGGTTCAATCGCAACCGCGGCATCCTCGTCCGCTGGTCAAAGAAGGAGGAGAACCACCTCGCCTTCCTGCAGCTGGCCAGCGGCTTGATCGCCTTCAAGCGAGCTCACGCAGCTCGGCTGGCGACAGGCCTACAGGGATAGGTCCTTAGGCCTTTTCGGCCTGGACCAGGTCCCGCTCAGCGCCGAGCGGTTGCTCGGCATCGGTCTGCTGCTCGCCGGGACCGTGCTGATCGTTCGCTGAGGCGGGGGTGGCGAACTGCGGTGGCGCCAGCCTCAGGTAGGCGTTGAAGGTCAGGTCGATCAGGGCCTGGGTCCGGTAGATGGCGAAGAGCGGCCGCAGCATCCGCGGCGGGATCCTCGGGAGCAGCCGCTGGAAGAACAGCAGGACGCCGAAGCCGCGGCGATGGGAATCGTGCAGCCGTGCGTAGGCGGCGAGCGCCTGCTCGCGGCTGCGGCGTCCCGCGTGGACGGCGCGCATCTCACGGCCCGCGGCGATTCCGTAGTAAAGAGCGGTGCGGATCCCCTCCGCGGTCAGGGGCAGACACTGGCCGGCGGAGTCGCCGACGAAGAAGACCCCGCCTTCGCTCGGGGCTCGCAGCCGGTGGGGGATCCAGTTTCCCTGGTAGCGGAGCTGATCGCGGCCGAGGTCGGCGGCGAGCGTGTCGGTTCCCTCGCGGACGTGGTCGCGGGGCTCATAGGAGCAGGCCCCGACCCGCACCTCTGCGCCGGCCGGAAACGACCAGCCGTAGCCGGCACGCGCGTAGCGGCGATCCACCCAGACCTCCAGGTCTGCGCTGTTCCCAGAAGGGTGGACCTCGAGGGCCCGCGTGAGCGCTGCGTCGAGCGGCTGGTAACCGTCACCCCGCGCCAGGATCCGCCGCCAGCCAAGACCATCGAGGACCAGCGGGGCCGAGAGGGCGCCGCGGTCGGTCTCGACGACGATCTCCTCGCCCTCTCCAGGGCGAGCACCGGTGACGGTCGCGGTCTCGAAGTCGGCATCGCACTCGCGCCACAGCGCGGCGCACATCGCCTCATAATCGAAGGTCGAGAAGGTGTAGGGGAGATTCAGCACGATGCGCCCGCCTGGGGTGTGAACGACGAGCTCGCCGAAGCGCTGCAGCTCGATCTCGATCAGGCCCAGCGCCCGCAACCAGTCGGTCGGGATTCCGCAGGCAGAGGTGGCGCGCTCGCCGATCTCGTAGCGGTCGAGGACCAACACGTCGGCCCCCGAGCCGGCCAGCTCGCGGGCCGCGGCCAGCCCGGCGAAGCTGGCGCCGCAGATCAGTACGTCGCGGTTTCCCGCGAGCCGATCTCCCCTTCTGCTCCCTGTCGCTCGCCTCGGCATTCCCCCTCAGGGTACGCGAATGTCTCGAAGCTGGGGAGCGCCGAGGGGTCCGGTGGGGCGATTCGCAGGTAGTGGCCGAAGGACCAATCGACCAGGCGCTTGCGGGCGAAGAGCTGGATCACCAGGCGCTGAAGTCCGGCCGGAAGCCGGGGCAAGAGCCTCTGTGCGCGCAGCATCCAGCGGAACTTCCGCTCGTGGGCGTCGCTGAACTCGGCGTAGCGCGCGGCTGCCTGCTCGCGCGTCTGTTGGCCCGCGATGACGGCGCCGAGCTCGCGTCCGAGGGCGATCCCGAAATACAGGGCGGTGCGGATCCCCTCTGCCGTCAGCGGCAGGCAGTGTCCGGCCGAGTCGCCGACGAAGAAGACGCCCGCTTCGGTCGCGCGGCGCAGCTTGTGGGGGATCCAGTTCCCCTGGTACTCGTTGGGGGCCTTGCCGAGGTCCTCGGTGAGCAGCACCGTGGTGTCCTTCACGTGGAAGCGGGAATCGAAGGAGCCGATCCCGATTCGCAGCTCGCCCTGGGCCGGGAACGACCAGCCATAGCCGGCCGGCACGTAGCGCCGGTCGATCCAGATCTCGAGGTCCTCGCCGCTGCCCGTGGGGTGCACCTCGAGCCCCCGCGAGAGCGGCGCCCCGGGTGGCTGGTATCCCCCCGTGCCGGCGCTCAGGATGCGGCGCCAGCCGAGCGCGTCGACGACCAGCGGGGCCGAGATCGTGCCGCGATCCGTCTCGATTGCGAGCTCACCATCCCCGGCGCAGGCGCGGCCATTGACCTTGGCCGTCTCGAAGTCGGCGTCGCACTGATCCCACAGCAGCTCGCAGATGCGCCGGTAATCAAAGGTCGAGAAGGTCCACGGAAGCTGGTAGCGCGAGGTCCCGTGGGGCGTGTGGATGACGAGCTCCGCGAAGCGCTGCAGCTCGGCCTCCATCAGGCCGGTCATTCGCAGCCAGTCCGTCGGGATACCGCAGGCCGAGGTCTGTCGCTCGCCGATCTCGTAGCGGTCGAGGACCAGCACGTCGGCCCCCATGCCGGCCAGCTCGCGGGCCACGGCCAGCCCGGCGAAGCTGGCGCCGCAGATCAGCACATCGCGCCGTCCCTGCAGGGGCGTGCGCTCCTCGCCGCGCTTGGTGGCTCTGAGGGCCATTGGCCGCAGGGTACCGACACCCGGGTGCCCGCAACCTTTCTGCAATTATGGGCGGCCGTGTCCGCGACCGACACACTGAGTCCCCCTGCCCAGACGGGGACGCCCGTTGACGGCTCAAACGGCCTGCTGCTGCAGGTCGACGGCAAGATCGTCCCCAACTACGCGGCGACGATGGTCTCCTTCGAGGAGGGAGACGTAGTCAGCGGGAAGGTGGTGCGCATCGACAAGGACGAGGTCCTGGTCGACATCGGCTACAAGTCCGAGGGCGTCATCCCCTCCAACGAGCTCTCGATCCGCAAGTCAGTGGACCCCAGTGAGGAGGTCGAACTCGGCGAGGAGGTCGACGCCTTGGTGTTGACCAAAGAAGACGCTGAGGGTCGCCTCGTCCTCTCCAAGAAGCGGGCCCGCTTCGAGAAGGCGTGGCGCCGCATAGAGACCGCCGCCGAGTCCGGCGAGCCGGTCGAAGGGAGCGTCATCGAGGTCGTCAAGGGGGGCCTGATCCTCGACCTCGGGGTGCGGGGTTTCCTGCCCGCGTCGCTGGTCGATATCCGCCGCGTCCACAACCTCGACGAGTTCATGGGCCAGACGCTCGAATGCAAAGTCATCGAGCTGAATCGCAGCCGCAACAACGTCGTCCTCTCGCGCCGCGCGGTGCTCGAGGAAGAGCGCAAGGAGGTTCGCGAGCAGATCCTCGACCGCCTGCAACCGGGCCAGATCGTCGAGGGAAAGATCTCCAACATCGTCGACTTCGGAGCCTTCGTCGACCTCGACGGGATCGACGGCCTGATCCACATTTCCGAGCTCTCCTGGAGCCACGTGAACCATCCCTCGGAGGTGGTCGCGATCGGTGATGAGGTGCGGATCAAAGTGCTCGACATCGACCGCGACCGCCAGCGCATCTCGCTGGGCCTCAAGCAGACCCAGGAGGACCCCTGGCAGCGAGTCGTCAGCACGCACCGCTCCGGCGACGTGCTCGAGGGCACCGTGACCAAGGTCGTCGCCTTCGGCGCCTTCGTCGAGATCCTGCCCGGGGTCGAGGGTCTGGTTCACATCTCAGAGCTCGCCGACCATCACGTCGAGAGCCCCAGCGAGGTGGTCGAGCCGGGCGCCAAGCTCAACGTCAAGATCCTCGAGATCGACGAGGAGCGTCGCCGCCTCTCGCTCAGCATCAAGCGGGTCGAGGGTCAGAACATGCCGATGCAGGACCTCGGCGCCCAGATCGCCGAGGCGTCGGCTGAGGGATCCGGGGATTCGCAGGACGCGATGGCTGGGCTTGGCGCCGAGGAGGTGGCCGAGGAGCCGCCCGGCGCCCTCGAGGCCGAGGAGGCGGCGGCCGAGGTTGAGGGCGAGGTGCCCGCGCCAGCGGCCGAGGCCGGGCTTGCCCAGGAGGAAGCGACCGAGGCCACCGCGGCGCTGGAGCAGGAGGATCGAGCGCCGGAGGCGCTCGCCGAGGACGCGGCGAGCGAGCAGGACGAGGCTGCCGAGGAGGCCTCGGTCGAGGAGCCCGCGGCCGAGACCGCAGCCGAGGCCGAAGAGGCTTCCACCGAGTAGCCGACCCGGTGCCGCTGACGATCGGCCTCACCGGGGGGATCGCGGCGGGCAAGTCCGAGGCCCTGGCGGCCTTCGGGAGACTGGGGGCAGCGACGATCTCCAGCGACGCCGTCGTGCACGAGCTGCTCGACTCCGAGCCGTTGCAGAGCCGTCTCACCGAGCGCTGGGGAGCGGAGGTCGCGCCCGAGGGCGTCCTCGATCGGGCCCGGGTCGGGGAGATCGTCTTCGCCGACCCACAGGCGCTCTCCTGGCTTGAGGCCCAGGTGCACCCGATGGTCGCTGAGCGGATCGGCTCCTGGCTGGCCTCGCTGCCCCCCGAGACCCAGCTGGCGGTGGTCGAGGTGCCCCTCCTATTCGAGTCCGGGATGGGCGATTTCTTCGATGCGACCGTGGCCGTGGTCAGCTCCGAGGAGGTGCGCCGGGCCCGCGCCGAGGCGCGCGGACACGCGCTCGTCGGCGAGCGCGAGGCGCGCCAGCTCTCCCAGGAGGAGAAGGCTCACCGCGCGACGCACGTGATCGCCAACCAGGGCTCACTCGAGGACCTGGAGCGCGAGCTGTCCGCCCTTGTCGAGAAGCTGGGGGGATGAGACGAGCGAGGCGGCGGCGCCGGCGCCTGCTTGCCGCGGGGGTCGTCGTGGTGCTGGCGGGAATGGTCGGGTTCGCGATCGTCTCCGGCCTGGCCGGCAAAGCGATCGAGGATCTCACCCTGCCCCTCAACCACGAGGACATCATCCGCCAGCAGGCTGCCGAAAAGGGCGTCGACGCGGCCTTGATCGCCGCCGTCATCGACACCGAGTCGCATTTCCGTGATCAGATCTCTTCGGCCGGCGCGCGCGGGCTGATGCAGATCACGCCCGAAGCGGCGAAGGAAATCGAGCGACTGAGCGGCGGCACGACGTTCAGGCTCGAAGACCTCTCGAACCCGGAAATCAACATCCGCTACGGGACCTTCCTGCTGGCCGAACTGCTCGGCCGCTACGAAGGCAACGACATCGCCGCCCTCGCCGCCTATAACGCCGGCCCCGCCAATGTCGACCGCTGGGGGGGCAGCAATCTCAACATAAACGACATCCGCTTCCCCGAGACCCGCGCGTATGTTGAAGGCGTGCTCGAAAAGCAGGTGGAATACCGCGAACACTACGCAACGGAGCTGGGCTACAAGTGAGCGAGGTGCGGCGGCCGCGGGTCGCGGCCCTGGCCCTGGCCGTCGCGCTGGTCCTCGCCGATTCCTCGGTCGTCGTCCTGGCGTTGCCGGAGATCTACCGCGAACTCGACACAAGCGTCGCCGCCGTCACCTGGGTGCTGGTTTCCTTCAACCTGGTGATGGCGCTGGCGGCGGTTCCGGCCGCATTGCTCGCACGCCGCGCCGGCCCCGCGCGAACCGCCGCGGTCGGGCTGGCGGTGTTTGCCGGCGCCAGCCTCGCCTGCGCCGCCTCGACCGGGCTCAGCACGCTGATCGCCGCCCGCTGCGTGCAGGCCCTCGGCGGCGCTGCTGCGGTTACCGCCGTGCTCGAGCTGATGCCGGCGACGGTCGGCTCCGAGCAGCGCGCGAGCGCCCTGTGGGCGATGGCCGGCGCAACCGGCGCGGCGCTCGGCCCGGCGCTCGGCGGGCTGCTCACAGACCTCGTCTCCTGGCAGTCGATCTTCCTCTTCCAGGCGCCGGTCGCGATCGCCGCGGCGCTGCCGATCCTCGCCGTCGCTCGCCATGAGGCCGCGACTGCGATCCAGCCCGAGCCGGGCGGTGCCGGCCGCCCGCACCTGCTCGCCAACCTGGCCCTGGCGCTGGTCTCGGCCGCGATCGCCGCGGCCCTCTTCCTCTTGGTCCTGCTTCTGATCGACGGCTGGAACCTGACGCCGATCGGCGCCGCCGTGGTCGTCACCGTGATGCCGCTGGCTGCTCTGGGCGGGCGCCGGATCGGGCGGGCGGTGGCCAGCACGCGGACCCGCGCCGCCGCTGGGGCGATCCTCATCGCCGGCGGGCTCGGGGGCCTGGCGCTGCTGCCGAAGGCGCTCGTCGTGCTCACGATTCCGCCCCAGATCCTGGTCGGTGTCGGGCTCGCCCTGGTGCTTGCGGCGCTCACCGAGGCGGCGCTGCACGGCCGGCCATCGCAGGCGATCCACGGCGGCTGGACGATCTCCTCGCGCCACGCGGGGGTCGTCGTCGGGCTGCTGGCGCTGACCCCGATCTTCACCCATGACATCGCCCAGCAGCGCCTCGACGCGATCAACGCCGGCACCGCCGTGCTCCTTGAATCGAAGGCGAGCCCGGTGTTGAAGCTGCAGCTGGCGGGGCGGATCGACAACCGCCTCGAAGAACAGCGGGGCAAGGTGCCGACCCTCGGACCGGCCTTCGAACCGCTGCCCGAAGACCCCGGGGAACGGGCGGCTGTCGTCGAACTGCGCGAAAACCTCCAGGACCAGCTCGACCGCGGCGCGACCCATGCATTCAGCCCCTCCTTCGGGATCGGCGCGTTGCTGGCGCTCGCCGCGCTGATCCCGATCGGACTGGCGAGGCGGGTCGAGCTGTGAGCCGCGGCCGGCTGCTGATCGCCGGATCCATCGCCGCCTCGCTGGCATTGGTCCTTGCCTACCTCGCGGCCGGGGGGGCGAGCTATGTGCCCGCCAAGACCCAGGACCCCTGCAAGCATCGGCCCTGGAGCAATCCGGAAGGTCTGCAGGAGATCGTCCAGCAGTTCACGCTCTCGGCTCTCGACGGGGCCGCCTGCCAGCTGGGGGTCTCGCGCGAGACGCTAGCGCGCGCCCTGGCGACGCAGAAGTCGCGCGAAGAATTCGCCAGGACCTACCACGTCGGCGACGCCCAGCTTGCCAGGGCGGTTCGCGCCGGGTTGCTGCGCGCGATCAGCGACGCCGAAGAAGCGGGAGCGCTCCCCGGCCCGCTCGGGTTGGCGGCTCGCCGGGCGATCCGGTCGATTCCGCTCGGGGAGGCGATCGAACTGATCCACAACGCCGGCTCGATCTTCAGCGGCGGCGGCTCGATCCTCGGCCTCGGCGAAGAGGGCCTGAACCTGCTCGAAGAATTCATCCCCTGAGGGAGGGGCGCCTCAGGCGCGAGTCGCGCGCCAGACCCAGAGCATGCAGATTGGCTGCAGCGGCAGTCGCGCCCACAGAGCCCAGCGGGGGACCCTTCTCAAATCCAGGCCCCGCACCTGCTCGGGGTTGAGCGCCATGTGGACGTTGGCCGGGAAGACGGCGAGCAGCAGCGCCAGCAGCCACCAGCGGGCAATGCGCCGCGTCCGCGGCGAGAGCACCGCGACCCCGCCAAGGATCTCGGCCGCGCCGCTGAGCAGCACCGCCTCTCGGTGGGCCGGCAAGGAGGGCGGCATCATCGCCTCGAAGCTGCGTGGAATTACGAAATGCAGAACCCCGGTGAAGGTGAAGAAGCCGGCGAGTCCTTTCTGCGTGCCGCTCACGGATCGGCAGTCTGTCATGCGCGCTTCCCGCCGGGAACCCGCGACGGGACCAGTGCTCGGACTCTCTGGCGGCAAGAACGAGGGCGATCACGCTGTGCTTCAAGGGTTGGCGCCCCCCGTGCGGTCCCCAGGCAGCTGCGGGCGCTGGACAACTGGGTAAAGACCGAGCGCGAACCGCTCGAGGCTTCGCAGAACCGCATCCGGAATTGGTCTAGGATCACCCCGTCCCCTGTGGGCGTCCATGGCAAGGATCCCGGTCACCATCGCTCTCGTCCCGTTGCTCGCGCTGGTCGCGGCCGGCTGTGGCAGCACCAAGAGCAGCTCCAGCTCGACCAGCGCGTCGGCGAGCGTCTGCATCCCGGGGAAGCTCGCAACCCATGCCAAGGGGGAACTGACGGTCGCCACCGACAAACCCGCCTACCCGCCGTACTTCGAGAATGATGAACCGGCAAACGGCAAGGGTTTCGAGAGCGCCGTTGCTTACGCGATCGGCGAACAGCTCGGCTTCGCCAAGGGAAAGGTCAGGTGGACGGTCGAGCCCTTCAATTCCTCCTACGCGCCGGGCCCGAAGGACTTTGACTTCGATGTCAACGAGATCTCGATCACGCCCCAGCGTGAAAAGGCGGTCGACTTCTCGGCGCCCTACTATCGGGCGAGCCAGGCGGTCGTCGCGCTGAAGGGATCAAGCGCCGCCCATGCGAGCTCGCTGGCGAGCCTCAAGGACGCCAAGATCGGCGTCCAGATAAACACGACCAGCTTCACGGCCGTCGAAGACGAAATCGAACCGAGCACCAAACCGCAGGTGTTCAACAACTCCGACGATGTCGTCACCGCGCTGAAGAACGGACAGGTCGAAGCGGTCGTCGTCGATCTGCCGACCGCGCTGTACCTGACCGAAGCCCAGGTCCCATCGGCGACCGTCGTCGGGCAGTTTGGCAACGGTTCGGGTGAAGAATGGGGCGCCCTGCTGGCCAAAGGCTCGTCGCTGACCTCCTGCGTCAGCTGGGCGATTGAAGAACTGGAAGCATCCGGGGAACTGCAGAAGATCACCCAGCGCTGGATGAGCCAGGCGGCCGGCGCCCCAGAACTCCGCTAACCGGCGCCGAGCGATACCCCCGAGCCGTCCCCTGGCGGCTTCACAATCAGGCGCTGCTTGGCCTCACCGGAAGCAATCAGCGATCGTCGCCTCGAACGCGAGGCTGCTCGGCGCCGTCAGGCCAGGCGCGGGCAGCTGATCGCCGCCAGCTCGAGCGTCGTCGTCCTCGGCGGCCTCGCGGCCTGGGTTCTGACCAGCCCGGGGTGGCCGGCGGTCCGGGAAACCTTCTTTTCCTGGAGCGAATTCAAGAACGCCTTTCCCGAAGTTCTCGAAGGTTTCTGGCTGGACGTGAAGATCTTCATGGGAGTCGAGGCCGTGGTCTTGGTGCTGGCCCTACTCATCGCCCTGATCCGGACGAGCCAGGCTGCGGCGCTGTTTCCGCTCAGGCTGCTGGCGACCGTCTGGGTGGATCTCTTCCGTGGGATCCCGACGATCCTCCTCATCTACCTGATCGGATTCGGCGTTCCGGCGCTGGAACTGAGCGGGCTACCGACCGACCCGGTTCTGCTCGGTGGGATCGCGCTCACCCTCGCCTACAGCGCCTACGTCGCCGAGGTCTACCGAGCCGGGATCAAATCGGTCCACCGTGGCCAGTACGACGCCGCCCTGGCGGTGGGCCTGACCCACGCGCGGGCGATGCGGCATGTGATCCTGCCTCAGGCCGTGCGGCGGGTGGCGCCACCGCTGCTCAACGACTTCGTCGCCCTGCAGAAGGAAGTCGCCCTGATCTCGACGATCGGGCCGCTTGAGGCATTCCGAATAGCGCAGATCTTCCAGGGGGAGAACTTCAACTACACGCCGTTGATCGCCGCGGCATTGCTCTACCTTGCGGTGACGGTCCCCCTGGCACGGGTCGTCGATCGCATCGGCGGCGGCGGAGGATGGGTTCGGTGAGCGCGCCGGTCGTCGAGATACGCGAAGTGACCAAGGCCTTCGGTGAGCGCCAGGTTCTGCGCGGAATCGACCTCAGCGTCGCCGAGCACGAGGCGCTGGCGCTGATCGGGGCCTCGGGCTCGGGAAAGTCGACGCTTTTGCGCTGCATCGACCTGCTCGAGGACATCGACGACGGCGACGTCTTCCTCGACGGCGAGCTGATCACCGATCCGGCCGTCGACACGGTGGCGATCCGCCGCCGGCTGGGCCTCGTCTTCCAGGCCTACAACCTCTTTCCGAACATGACCGCGCTGCAGAACGTGGTCCTCGGGGCGCGCCGCGCGCACGGCGTGCCGCGCCGCGAGGCCGAGGAGCGCGGCCGGGCGCTGCTGGCGCACTTTGGGCTCGCCGGCCGCGAGGACGAGAAGCCCGACAGGCTCTCCGGCGGCCAGCAGCAGCGGGTGGCGATCGCCCGCGCCTTCGCCGGGCGACCGCGCGCGCTGCTCCTCGACGAGGTGACGAGCGCCCTTGATCCGGAGCTGGTCGGCGAGGTGCTGGCGGCGATCCGTGACCTAAAGGCGGAGGGGATGACGATGGTGATCGCCACGCACGAGATGAGCTTCGCCCGCGAGGTCGCCGACCAGGTCGCCTTCCTGCACGAGGGCCGGATCGCCGAGCAGGGGCCGCCCGAGCAGGTCCTCGCCGCTCCCCAGCGGCCCGAGACCAGGCGCTTTCTCAGCCGCCTGCTTGAGGCCGGTCGCGGCTGAGCTATCGTCATTGCGGTGCCCGATTTCAAGCTCAACCCCGCCTACACGCCGACCGCCGACCAGCCCCAGGCGATCGCCGGGCTGGCCGCGGGCCTTGAGGCGGGGGAGAGGTTTCAGACGTTGCTCGGCGCGACCGGGACCGGCAAGACGTTCACGATGGCCGGGGTGATCGAGGCCGTGCAGCGGCCCTCGCTGGTGATCGCCCACAACAAGACCCTCGCCGCGCAGCTCTGCAACGAGTTCCGCGAGTTCTTCCCCGACAACGCGGTCGAGTACTTCGTCTCCTATTACGACTACTACCAGCCGGAGGCCTACGTGCCCGCGCAGGACCTCTACATCGAGAAGGACTCCTCGATCAACGACGAGATAGACCGCCTGCGCCACGCCGCGACCGCGGCCCTGTTCGCCCGTCGCGACGTGATCATCGTCGCCTCGGTCTCCTGCATCTATGGGATCGGCTCACCCCAGGTCTACAACGAAAAAATGCAGCTCTTCAAGGTCGGTGAGGAAATCGAGCGCGACGAGGTCCTGCGCAAGCTGGTCAAAATGCAGTACCAGCGCAATGACGCGGTGCTCGGCCGCGGCGCCTTCCGGGTACGCGGCGAGGTGTTGGAGATCATGCCCTCCTACGCCGAGTCCGCCTACCGGATCGCGCTGTTTGGCGACGAGATCGAGGCGATCCAGCACTTCGACCCGCTGACCGGCGAAATTCTCGACGAGATCGACCACGTCTCGGTCTGGCCGGCGTCCCATTACGTGACCCGCGATGAGACCCTGGAGCGCGCCGTCGAGGAGATCCGCGCCGAACTGACCTCCCGCACGGCCGAACTCGAGGGCGAGGGCAAGCAGCTGGAGGCACATCGCCTGCGCCAGCGCACGGCCTATGACATCGAGATGCTCAAGGAGCTCGGCTTCACCTCGGGCATCGAGAACTACTCGCGGATTCTCGACGGCAGGCCGCCGGGCAGCCCCCCGCACACCCTGATCGACTACTTCCCTGATGATTTCGTCGTCTTCGTCGACGAGTCCCACCAGACGATCCCGCAGATCGGCGGCATGTATGAGGGAGACCGCTCGCGCAAGCAGACCCTGGTCGACTACGGCTTCCGTCTGCCATCGGCGATCGACAACCGGCCGCTGAGGTTCGACGAGTTCCTCGAGCGGGTGGATCGGCTGGTCATGGTCTCGGCGACGCCCGGGCCCTTCGAGAAGGCGCAGTCGGGCCGCACCCTCGAGCAGATTGTGCGGCCGACCGGGATCGTCGACCCCGAGATCGAGGTGCGGGCGACCAGAAATCAGATCGACGATCTGATGAACGAGATCAAGGCTCGCGCCGAGGCCGGGGACCGCACGCTGGTCACCACCCTGACCAAGAAGATGGCCGAGGACCTGACCGCATACCTGCTCGAGTACGGGGTCCGGGTCCGCTACCTGCACTCCGAGGTCGACACACTGGAACGGATCCAGATTGTCCGCGACCTGCGCCTCGGCGAGTACGACGTGCTGGTCGGGGTCAACCTTCTGCGCGAGGGCCTCGACCTGCCCGAGGTCTCACTGGTCGCGATTCTCGACGCCGACAAGGAGGGTTTCCTGCGCGGCGAGACCAGCCTCGTGCAGACGATCGGCCGTGCGGCGCGCAACGTCGATGGCCGCGTGCTGATGTACGCAGATAAGGAGACCGATGCGATGCGGGCGGCGATCGGTGAGACTGGGCGTCGCCGCGAGATCCAGCTCGCCTACAACGAGCGCCACGGGATCACCCCGGAGACCGTCCGCAAGGGGATCTCGGAGATGTCGGAGTTCCTCGCGATGGAGGACCGGGCGCCGGCCCGACGCCGTCGGCGCCGCGGCGGCGAGGTCTCTGACCCGGCTGAGCTCGAGCGCACGATCGTCTCCCTGGAGGAGGAGATGCTGGCCGCGGCCGACGATCTACGCTTCGAGGAGGCCGCCCGGATCCGCGATGAGCTCAAGGAGCTGCGCCGCGACCTCGACGGGATGCGCGCCGGGGCCTGAGCCGGCCGCTCGCACTACTCTTCGATCGTGGCCATCGACGTCACTGAAACGACCTTCGAGCGCGAGGTCCTCGAGCGCTCTCGTCAGATTCCGGTCATCGTCGACTTCTGGGCTGAGTGGTGCGGCCCCTGCCGCAGCCTGACTCCGGCGCTTGAGGCAGCCGAGGCCGCGCGCTCCGGCAGGGTGGCGCTTGCCAAGGTTGACGTCGATTCCAACCAGGCGCTGGCGGCGCGTTTCGCAGTGCAGGGAATCCCGGCGGTCAAGGCCTTCCGCGACGGCGCGGTCGCGAGCGAGTTCGTCGGCGCCCTGCCCCGCCAGCGGGTCGAGGAGTTCTTCGATGCGCTGCTCCCTTCGCGGGCGGACGAGCTCCTGGAGGCCGGCGATGAGCTCTCGCTGCGCGAGGCCGCCGAGTTGGAGCCGCGGCGGGCCGACGTCGCGGTCGCCCTGGCGCGGGCGCGGCTCGAGCGTGGCGCCGAAGCCGAGGCACTGGAGGCGTTGGCCGGTCACGAGGACGACTTCCGCGCCGCCGGCCTCGCCGCCCGCGTGCGCCTGGTTCAGGCGGGGGTCGGCCCCGATGCGTTCGCGGCGCTGGATCGCGGCGAGCGCGAGGTGGCCGTCGACGCCCTGCTCGCCCTGCTAGAGGATCCGCCCGCCGCCGACGGCCTCGACGAAGAAGAGCTGCGTGAGCTCCTGCGCCGCGCCATCGTCGGCATCCTCAGCGACCTCGACCCGGGCGAGGCCTTCGCCCGCGAGCGCCGCCGTCGGCTCGCCGCCGCGCTCTACTGATCGCCCCCTCACCTGCCGGGATGGAGGTGCCAGCGGACCTCGCCCGATTTGCCGAGCGCACATTCGTCGCCGTCGTTGCGGGCGAACTCGCCGCTGAGGCTGAATTCGGCGCGGTCGGCCGCTGGCGGGATCGGGTGGTGGGCGGTGAAAAGGCCGCTGACCGCGCCCGGATAGGACCGCCTCACGCCCGGGATCTTCAGCCTCACCTTGACGCTCGGCGTCCAGCCGGTGAAGGTGTTGATCGGAACCGGCTCGGCGGACCTGAAGACGAACACTCCGCCTGGGATTCGCTGCCCGGAGGACGCCGAGGTGCAGCGGTAGGGGACGTGAAGGACGATGTCGCGGATCTCGCTGCCGTGCGCGGCCACCCGGAAGCTGGCCGGCTGGCCTTCGCTTTGCCCCCTCCAAACGCCGTCCGCGGGCCTGCCCCCCCACTGGCTGGCGCTCGCGGCGGGGGCGATTACGACCGCCAGCAGGGCCGGCAGGGCGGCCCTCCCGAGGAGTGCCGCCGCGCTCACGGCAGCACCACCGTGAAGTCAATCCCGTCGGTCTGGGTGATCGGAGCGCCCGGGATGTAGGTGATGACCTCCAGCTCGGAGCTCGGACAGCTGAAGTTCGGGCTCGGCAGAGCGAACTCCGGCTCCAGGATGCCGCTTTCAAAGACCGGTGTCACCGCCGGTGCGCTGGCGCTGACGTCGATTCCCGCTTCAGGGGTCAGGCAGTAGACGCCGGTGCCTGCGTGGCTGACGGCGGTGAAGCCCTTCGTCCGTCGCGGGTCAAACGACGGTGTTTTCCCGGCGTTGACGAAGGCGTAGGCGCGGGCGCTGCCCGGGGCTCCCGGTTCGCCCCGTTCGCCTCGTTCCCCCTGGGGGCCACGGGGCAGCTGGTCGGACCCGAAATCGATCGCCGCCAGGGAGCCGTTCTTCACCTTGGCGCCGGTGACCGAGTTGTTCTTGAGCTGCTTTGTGCCGACGCTGTTCGCGCCGAGGTGGGACGCAGCAAGGGCGGTTCCGCCCAGCGCGATGAACAGCGCGAGCGTCGCCACCGCATTGCCATATGTAAGCCGCGGTCTCATTGCTCCTCCTGTTGTCTGGGTGGATGCGCACGCCCGCTTCGACAATTGTCGCCGCTCAGCGGGCTGAACGAAAGGATCGCGCCCGCAAACGTCAGGGGAACATCTGTTCGCCTGGTTAGAATCGCTTTGAGTGGCCGCTTCTGAGCGAATCCTCATTTCCGGCGCCCGTGAGCACAATCTGCGGGACGTCGACCTCGAGCTGCCCAGGGACGCCCTGATCGTGATCACCGGACTCTCGGGATCGGGCAAGTCGAGCCTCGCCTTCGACACGATCTACGCCGAGGGCCAGCGCCGCTACGTCGAGTCGCTCTCCTCCTATGCACGCCAGTTCCTCGGTCTGATGGAGAAGCCCGACGTCGACTCGATCGAGGGGCTCTCGCCGGCGATCTCGATCGACCAGAAGACGACCTCGCGCAACCCGCGCTCGACGGTCGGCACGGTCACCGAGATCTACGACTACCTGCGCCTGCTCTGGGCGCGGATCGGCACACCCCACTGCCCAGAGTGTGGAGCCGAGATCTCCGGCCAGACCCAGGAGCAGATCGTCGATCGCCTGATGACCCTCGAGCAGGGTCTCAAATTCATGGTCCTGGCGCCCGTGGTCCGTGGCCGCAAAGGGGAGTACGGAAAGCTGCTCGAGCAGCTGCGATTGGAGGGCTATTCGCGGGTCGAGATCGACGGCGAGCTTCGCCGCCTCGACGAGGAGATCGACCTCGACAAGAAGTTCAAACACGACATCGCGGTCGTCGTCGACCGACTCGTGATGAAGCCGGATCTGCGGCGCCGATTGTCGGAGTCAGTGGAGGCCGCCGCTTCCCTCGCCGCGGGCCTAGTTGAAGTGGAGCCGGTCGACCGTGATCAGCCGAAGCTGCTGTTCAGCGAGCAGTTCGCCTGCCTGAAGTGCGGCACCTCGATCCCGGAGCTGGAGCCGCGGATCTTCTCCTTTAACTCACCCCACGGCGCCTGTGAGCGCTGCCACGGTCTCGGTTTTCAGAAAGTGATCGACCCCGACCTCGTCGTTCCAGACCCGACTCTTTCGCTCGGGGAGGGCGCCCTGCAGCCCTGGAACCGCGGCGTAACGGCCTACTGGCGGCGGCTGATCGCCTCGGTTGCCGAGACCTACGGGATCGACCTCGACAGGCCCTGGGCGAAGCTGAGGAAATCCGAGCGCGAGATCTTTCTCAACGGCACCGGCGCTGAGCGCCACCAGGTCACCTACACCAATCGCTTCGGCCGACGCCGCTCCTACAAGGTCCGCTTCGAGGGCATCCTCAACCAGCTGCAGCGTCGCTACGAAGAGACCGATTCGGAGACCAACCGCGAGCGGATCGAGGGCTACATGGCCGAGCAGCCCTGCCCGGCCTGCCACGGCGCAAGGCTGCGACCCGAGAGCCTCGCGGTCAAGGTCGGTGGCCTCAGCATCGCCGAGTTCAGCGCCCTCTCCGCAGGCGCCGCGCGCGAGTGGATCGCGGCCCTGGAGATGAACGAGACGGAGCGGGCGATCGCGCGTCTGATCGTCCGCGAGATCAGCGAACGGCTGACGTTCCTGGACAACGTCGGTATCGGTTACCTCTCGCTCGAGCGCTCGTCCCGCACGCTCTCGGGCGGCGAGGCCCAGCGGATCCGCCTCGCGACGCAGATCGGCTCCAGCCTGGTGGGCGTGATGTACGTGCTCGACGAGCCCTCGATCGGGCTGCATCAGCGCGACAACGAGAAGCTGATCGCGACCCTCGACAGCCTGCGCGATCTGGGCAACACGGTGATCGTCGTCGAGCACGACGAGGGGACGATGCTGGCGGCGGACCACATCGTCGACCTCGGCCCCGGCGCGGGCGAGCACGGCGGTCGGGTGATCGCCGAGGGGACGCCGGCCGAAGTCGCCCAGAACTCGGCCTCGCTGACGGGCCAGTTCCTCTCGGGCAAGCGCTGCATCGAGGTCCCGGCCGCGCGGCGCGAGCCGACCGGGGCGCTGGTCGTGCGGGGGGCCCGCGAACACAACCTCAAGGGGATCGACGTCGCGATTCCACTCGGCGTCTTCTGCTGCGTGACCGGCGTCTCGGGCTCCGGCAAGTCGACGCTGGTCAACGAGACCCTGCACCACGCCGTCGCCAACCGCCTGCATCAGGCGAAGCTGCGGCCCGGTGCCCACGACGGGATCGACGGGCTCAGCCTGATCGACAAGATCATCAACATCGATCAATCACCGATCGGTCGCACCCCGCGCTCCAACCCGGCCACCTACACGGGCGTCTTTGACCACATCCGCCAGCTCTTCGCCCAGACCCAGGAGGCCCGGGCACGCGGTTACAAGCCTGGCCGCTTCAGCTTCAACGTCAAGGGTGGGCGCTGTGAGGTCTGTCGCGGCGACGGCCAGATCAAGATCGAGATGCATTTCCTGCCGGACGTCTACGTGCCCTGCGAGCAGTGCCACGGCAAGCGCTACAACCGGGAGACCCTCGAGGTCCGTTTCAAGGGGAAGAACATCGCCGACGTGCTCGAGATGTCGGTTGAGGAGGCCTGCGAGTTCTTCGAGAACGTGCCGAAGATCCACCGCCGCCTGCGGACCCTGCGCGACGTCGGGCTCGACTACATCCGGCTCGGCCAGCCGGCGACGACGCTATCGGGGGGCGAGGCGCAGCGCGTGAAGCTGGCGACCGAGCTCTCCAAGGTCGCCACCGGCGAGACCCTCTACATCCTCGATGAGCCGACCACCGGCCTGCATTTCGCCGACGTCCAACGGCTGCTCGACGTCCTTGGCCGCCTGGTCGACGCCGGCAACTCCGTCGTCGTCATCGAGCACAACCTCGACGTGATCAAGACCGCAGATCGCCTCATCGACCTCGGACCAGAGGGCGGCGAGGGGGGCGGCGAGGTGGTTGCGACCGGCACCCCCGAGGAGCTGGCAGCGGTCGAGGGCTCCTACACGGGTCGCTTCCTGGCGCCGCTCGTCGCCGCCGCCGGCCGCTCGCGGCGAGCGCCCGCCCGTTCTCGCGAGCCGGTCGCGGCCTGACCGCGGACCTGCTCGAAGCGATCGCCGGCCCGGTGATCGCCGGCACCAGCCTGTTCGGCGGGCGCGGCAGCGTCCGGTCGGCGCTGCTCGGCGCGACGGTGATCGGCTCGATCTCAAACGGGATGTACCTGCTGGCGCTCGAATCTTTGGTGGAATACATGATCACCGGCGGCGTCTTGCTGGCCGCGGTGATCGTCGACGCCGTGGCACGCAGCAGGCGCCAGGCCGAGGGGCGGGTCTAGCGTCCGATGAGCAGCGAGGCGCCGATCGCGCCGCCGAGGTCTCCCAGCGAGGCGACCCGCAACGCCGGCGGGCGCTCGTCGACGAAGAGGTGCTTGCTCATCTCCTTGCTGAGCGCCTCCAGGTAGCGCTCACCGAATCGCACGCCGAGCCCGCCGCCGAGGATCACCGCTTCGGGATCGATCAGGTTGACGGCCGAGGCGATGCCGGTCCCCAGCGCCTCGATCGCCCTGTCCATGAGCTGTTCGGCGAGGTGGTCGCCCTGATCGAGGGCGCGCTCCCAGATGCCGCTCGTCAGCCTCGGTCTTTCATGCTTGTGCATCAGCTTGAAGAGGTCCGTCTTGTGTCCTTCTTCGTGCTGGCGGCGCGCCTCGGCTTCCATCGCCGCGCGGCCAGCGTAGGCCTCGAGGCAGCCCTTGCGTCCGCAGGGGCACTTGGCGCCGCCGCGCTTGATGACCATGTGACCGATCTCACCGGCCGCGCCGCGCCCGAGCCAGGGCTTGCCGTCGAGCATCAGGCCGCCGCCGACGCCGGTTCCCCAGAAAACGCCGATCAGGCTCGAGAACTCACGCCCGGCGCCCAGGTGGAACTCCGCTTCGGTGGCGACCTGGACGTCGTTGCCGACCTCGACCGTCGTCCCGAGGTCCCCCCGCAGGACCTCCGCCAGCGGGAAACTCTTGTCCCAGCCGGGGAGATTGCGGGCGCCGGTCACGACCCCGGTGGTCTCATCGGCTTCACCCGGCGAGCCGACGCCCACCCCGGCCAGATCTGAAGGCCTGACGCCGGCATCGTGGGCCGCCTGGCGCATCGCCTCGGCCATCGTCCAGGCGACGTCCGCGGGTTCTCCCTCCGTCGGGGTCGGGTGGCGAGCTTCCCCGAGGACCCTGCCCTTGGCATCGATCACGGCGGTCTGGATCTTGGTGCCGCCAAGGTCGATGCCTCCACGCAGGCCGTTGCCGCTCGCGCTCACGGCTGGGGGCCGAACCCTGCGGTGGCGAAATAGGCGATCACGAGGAGTGTCCCGAGACGATCATCAGCCAGTAGTACCAGTAGTGGCCGCGACGCGGTCTGCTGATCGCCATCAGGCCGGGTTGGGGTCGGCCCGCAGAATCGCGATCAGTTCCTGGCTCAGGGGGTCCTCCATGACACCGACTCCGACCAGGGTCGCCCTCTCGCCCTCCTGCGGCGATTCGATCGTCAGGGCGCTCATGGCGCCGCTCTGACTCGTCGTGATCCGCGAATCGTCGCGGTCCCAGACGGCCACCTCCTCGGCCAATCGGTGCTCACGCCCGACCCTGAGCTTGAAGGCGTGGAGCTTTCGCCGCGTGAGGGCGAGCATCACCTTGTCCGGCAGGCCGCCGGCCTTCCTCTTGCGCGCCAGCTTGATCCCGGCGTCGAGGAGCCCGCCGAGCTGCGCCCTGGAGGCCAGGTAGCTGGCCGAGGCACCCCCTGGCGGAAAGCCGCGGCGGCGCTCAGCGCTTCGCCGCGCAGTCGTGGGCGCACCAGCTGCAGGCATGTCCCCCGCCATTCCTCGAGCTGCGCGTCGGTCATCTCGAACATCCCATCGTTCTCCCTGTGGCCGTTGCGAGCCGACCCTATCCCCGGGCGCTCTGGAAAGCTAGAGCGATGGCCGAGCCTGGCTGGAAGCTGTGGTGGGCGAAGCGGCGCTGGTATGAGCGCAACCACCGCCTCGCGCGGCGGTGGCGAATTAATCGCCACGCGGCGCGAGGCGGCTTCTTCGTGCGCCATCCGGTCGAGGGAGAGTTGCTCGAGGCGCTCGACGAGGGCCGTCTGGAGATCGGGGAGGGGACCCTGCTCGAGCCGGGCTGCTGGCTAACGCTCGCTCCGGAAGCCCGGATCGAGATCGGCGCCGGTTGCTTTCTCAACCGCAACACGATGCTCGCCGCCCTCCAGCGGATCGAGATCGGCGACCATGTGATGCTTGCCAATGGCTGCTTCATCGGCGACGCCGAGCACCGCTACGACGACCCCAAGATGCCGGTTCCCTGGCAGGGTTTCACCTCGAAGGGGCCGGTGCTGATCGGATCCAATTGCTGGTTCGGGGTCAACTGCGTCGTCACCAGCGGTGTCGAGATTGGCGAGCGCTGCGTGATCGGCGCCAACTCCGTGGTCACGAGCGATCTCCCGCCGGCGGTCATCGCCGCGGGCGCTCCGGCTAGGGTTGTCAAGGAGGTCGAGTGGCTGAGGAGAAGCTGACTTTCGGACAGCGTGCGGGGCTTCGCAAACTGCGCAAGGCGGCCGGGCGAAAGCGCGGCGAGCCGCTTCGTCCCGAGGATTGGATCAGCGCCTATGAGCTGGCCGAAACCCCGCCGGCACGGGCGATGCGTTGGTTCTGGCGGACGCTGCCAAGCAGTCCCCGCTGCGGTCGCTGCGGTGCCCCGTTCGCCGGTCTCGGCCGCTACCTGGTCGGGCCCCTGGGCTTCAAGCCCTCGCGCAAGAACCCGACCGTCTGTGCCTCCTGTGTCGAGACCTCGCCCCCCGGTGGCGTGACGATGCGGGCCGGGGTTCTCTTCGCTGACATCCGCGGCTTCACCTCACGGAGCGAGTCCAGCGACCCCGAGCAGATGTCAAGGCTCCTGCGCCGCTTCTACCGCTGCGCCGAGGACGTGCTGTTCCCGGACGCAATCATCGACAAGCTGATCGGCGATGAGGTGATGGCGCTCTACCTGCCCGACGTCCTGCGCAACGTCGAGCACGAGCGGGTGCCGGAGCTGATGCTCACCCACGGCCGGCGCCTGCTCGAGACGGTCGGCTACGGGAGCGCTGAGGGGCCGTTTGTGCAGATGGGTATCGGCATGGACCTCGGGGAGGCCTTCGTCGGCAACATCGGCCAACGCGCCCTCTATGACTTCACCGCCATCGGCGACGTGGTCAACACCGCCTCGCGCCTACAGGGCCAGGCGAGCGGCGGCGAGATCATCCTCTCCGATCGAGTCGCCGCCGGCCTCCCCGCGGCGGTCGGCGTGCGTGAGGAGCTCACCCTGAAGGGGAAGAGCGAGCCTCAGGTCGCCTATCGCCTGACGACCTGAGGCTCCTCCCGTCGCACCCCTCTCAAGCGTTCTCCTAGGAGAGCGGCTCCCAGTCCCAGGCCCGCTGGGATGCCAGGCTCTCCTGGTCCAGGTAGCGCTGAAGCTCGGCCAGCTCCGCCGGCTCGATCCCGTAGACGTGCTCGGCGCCCGGGAAGCGGTGGGTGCGGACATCCTCCGCATAGCTGCGCACACCGTCGACCATCGCGTCGTGGATCTCCGCGTAGCGCTTGACGAATTTCGCCATGCGCCCGGTCGTGATGCCGAGCAGGTCGTGGTAGACCAGCACCTGGCCGGCTGTCGCCTGTCCGGCGCCGATCCCGATCGTCGGTACCTCGAGCTTTGCGACGATCACCTCGGTGACCGCCGCGGGGACCGCCTCAAAGACGATCGCAAAGCAGCCCACCGACTGCAGCGCCAGCGCATCCTCGAACAGTTTGATCGCCCCCGGCGCGGTCTTGCCCTGCGTCTTGTAGCCGCCCAGTGCGGTCGCGGTTTGAGGGGTGAGGCCGACGTGGCCCATCACCGGAATCCCGGAGCGGACGATCGCGCGGGCGCGCTCGACCGAGGTGCCGCCGGCCTCGAGCTTGACGACCTGGCAGCCGGTCTCCTTGACCAGCCGCTGAGCGTTGCCAACCGCGAGCTCGTTGCTTGCCTCATAGCTGCCCATCGGCATGTCGCCGACCATCAGCGCCGTCTTGAGGCCGCGCCTGACCGCTTTGCCGAGGACGATCATCTCCTCCATCGAGACTTGCTCGGTGCCGGGGTAGCCGAGCACGACCATCGCCGCCGTGTCGCCGACCAGGACGATGTCGGCGCCGGCCTCCTCGGCGACCTTGGCCGAGGGGAAGTCATAGGCGGTCACCATCACGATCGGTTCGCCGGCGGCCTGCATCTCGCCCAGGCGCGGCAGGGTGAGCGGCCGGCGCTCAGAGGCGGGTCTCATCAGAGCACCTCCTCCGCCGAGAGCAGGACCTCCGGATGGCTGTCGACGGCGACCGAGCGGTTCGCCTCATCGACGTGGACGACGAGCGGCGAGTAGCGCTCCAAATCCCGCTCCTCGTAGGCGCCGAAGGAGGCGACGATGATTCTGTGGCCGGGCCGGGTCAGGTGCGCCGCGGCACCGTTGACCTGCACGGTTCCCGAGCCGGGCGGGCCGTCGATCGCGTAGGTGATGAAGCGGGCGCCGTTGTCGATGTCCCAGACGTGGACCTGCTCGTTCGTAATCAGGTCGGCGCTCGCCATCAGTTCGGTGTCGATCGTGATGCTGCCGATGTAGTCGACGTCACAGTCGGTGACCGTCGCCCGGTGGATCTTCGACTTCAGCATCTGCCTTTGCATTGACTTCCTCTTCTCCTTGGTGCCGTGTTTCAAGCCCTGGGGTCGGGGTGGACGAGGACGTTGTCGATCAGGCGTGCGCGGCCGATCTGCGCGGCGAGCACGATCAGAACCGGTTTCCCGTTCAGCTCCGAGACCGCCGTCAGGTCGTCGGGATCGCGGGCCTCGAAGTACTCGGCCTCGATCCCGGCCGCGGCCAGCTTCGCCCGGCCAGCCTCGATTCCCGCGGCGAGCGTCTCGCGCCTGGCGCGGCTCGCCGCCTCGCGCAGGGCCAGCGGGAGGGCCGTCGCGCAGCGGCGCTCGGCCTCGCTGAGGTAAGCGTTGCGGGAACTCATCGCCAGGCCGTCGGGCTCGCGCACGGTGGGCAGGGCCTCGATCCTCACCGGGATGTCGAGGTCGCGAACCATGCGGCGAATCACGGCAAGCTGCTGGGCGTCCTTCTGGCCGAAGTAGGCGACATCGGGCTGGACCGTGTTGAAGAGCTTGGCGACGATCGTGGTGACGCCGCGAAAGTGCTGGGGACCGCGGAGGGCTGGATCCCCGTCGAGGATCTCGGTGAGGCCCTCGACGGTAACGCTGGTGGCGAATCCCTCGGGATAGATATCCCCGGCGACCGGCGCGTAGATCAGCTCGACGCCGGCCTCGGCGGCGAGGCCGACATCCCGCGCCTCATCGCGTGGGTAGCGATCGAGGTCCTCGCCGGGGCCGAACTGGGCCGGATTGACGAAGAGGCTCATGACGACGACCCCACACTCCCCGCGCGCGGCCCGCAGCAGCGAGAGGTGGCCCTCGTGCAGGGAACCCATCGTCGGAACCAGGCCGATCGTCTGCCCCTCGGCGCGGGCCCCGGCAAGCGCGGTGCGCAGCTCATCCGCTGCGCGGAGGAGGCGGGCGCCGCCTGAGGCGTGCGATTCGCTGATCGTGGTCGAGGAGTTCATCTGGTCCATGCCCTCTGGGTCACGGCCTTTGTCGCGATTATAGGGCCTTGATTGCGGTAGAAACGCTGAGCAGCCAAAGTACGTGCGAGGCCGATGCCGATCTACGAATTCGAGTGCGAGCAGTGTGGGAGGCGCTTTGAGGAGCTGCTGGCAAGCAGCGAGGACCCGGCGCCCGCGTGCCCGAGCTGCGGCGCAGCGCGGCCGCGGCGCCTTGTCTCGGTGATCTCGCCCCCCGGGCGCCAGCCGCGCGGTGCCGGGGTCCGCTCCGATGAAGCGCGGCGCAGGGAGCGCGAAGCCGCCCACCGAGAGCGCCTCGCGCATGACCGCGCCAAACGGGCCCGCGGGGAGGGGCCGTGAGGGCCAGGGTCGAGGAGCGGCGCCGGGCGCTGGTCGACCTCTACAAGGAAGTCGAGGCCTGCAGGCGATGCCCGCTGCACGAGACCCGCACCCGGGCTGTCTTCGGGGCCGGCAACGCGGACGCCGATTTGATGTTCGTCGGCGAGGCGCCCGGGGCCGAGGAGGACCGCCAGGGTCTGCCCTTCGTCGGGCGCGCCGGCCAGCTTCTCAACCAGATGCTGGGGGAGATCGGACTCGCTCGCGAGGACGTCTTCATCGCCAACGTGCTCAAGTCGCGGCCGCCCGGCAACCGCGATCCACGGCCCCTGGAGATCGAGGCCTGCCGCCCCTATCTGTTCAAGCAGGTGGGGCTGATCGAGCCCAAGGTGGTCTGCACTTTGGGCAATTTCGCCACCAAGCTGCTGAGCGGCAATCCGGCCGGGATCACCCGCGTGCACGGCGCCCCGCAGGTTCACGAGCTGGGCGGCCGCAGCGTCTTCTTGCTGCCTCTCTTTCATCCCGCGGCGGCGCTGCGGACCCCGGCCGTGAAGCAGACGCTGAGGTCGGACTTCGACCTGCTGCCGCAACTGCTCGCAGGCCCAGACCCCGGCGCCCCGCCGGCGGCGGAGGAGATCGAGGAGGGCCCGGCACCCGGCCCTCCGCAGCCCGCCGATGAGCAGATGGACCTCTTCGGCTAGCCCCGGCCGGACCCGAAGGAGAAGATCCGCTGAGATGGCTGCAGAGGCGCGATACCGGGGCGGGCGGCGGCTGATTTCCAACTCCTCGGCCGAGACCGAATCTCTTGGCGCGGAGATCGCGGCCGGCCTGCGGCCGGGTGACCTGGTGCTGCTCAGCGGCGAGCTTGGCAGTGGGAAGACGACGCTGATTCGGGGCGCCTGCCGGGCGCTCGGGGTCGAGGCGGCGATCACCTCGCCGACCTTCACGATCGGGCAGCGCTATCGGGCGACGGGCGGGCTCTGGGTCTCCCACCTTGACCTCTACCGACTCGCCGGTCTTGAGGGCGAGGACCCGGCCCTGCTTGACGATTACCTGAATGCCGACTCGATCGCCTTCCTCGAGTGGCCCGGCGCCGCCGGCGAGCGCCTCTTCGAGCCGGCGCTCGAGGTCCGGCTCGAGCACGCCGGGGGGGACCGGCGAGAAATCGAGCTGCTGGCCGCATCCCCCCGCAAATAGCCGTGTTCACAGGGTGAACGGGCGTGTAGCATCGCTGAGGAAATTCGAGCAGAAGGAGGGATCTCCCCGATGAAGGGACTGAAGACGCTGGGAGCGACGCTGTCCGCCGCGGCGCTGCTGGCCAGCGCGGCTCCGGCGTCAGCGGGCGCCGCGGCCTACAGCCACTACGTCGCCTGCGGAGTCTCCCAGAACGCGAAGCCGGCCCACGTCTGTCAGAAGGCGCGCAAGAAGGGCGCCTTCTTCAAAAGCAACGACGCGACCGTCTTCTACACCGTCTGCGTCCGCTTCCCGGAAGGAAAACACCTCTGCGCGCCGCGCCAGGAAGCGACCGAAGGCGTCCTCTACGTGAACAAGATCACGACCAACATCGCCGGCAAGCATCTCGTCAGCTGGTACGTCGAAGGCAAGAAGGTCGGCAGCTTCATCTTCCGGGTTCCGGGCTAGCCTGAAGCTGATCGGCTTCGACACCGCCACGCAGGACACCGCCGTCAGCGCCTGGCGCGATGGCGATTCCCTTCACGAGTCCCTCCTGGGCCTCTCTGCCGACGGCTCTCCCGGGCACACCACCCGGCTGTTGGGAGAGGTCGAGGCGGCGGCCGACGCCGCTGGGGGCTGGCAGGAGATCGAGGCGATCGCCGTCGGCCTGGGTCCCGGGTCCTTCACCGGCTTGCGGGTTGGAGTTGCCAGCGCCCGGGGCCTCGGCGCGGCGCTCGGGCTGCCGGTGATCGGCGTCTGCACGCTGGACGCCCTCGCCCGGGGAATCGAGGCGCCCGCGGCCGGACGCCCGCGGCTGGCGTTGCTCGACGCACGTCGCGGCGAGCTCTTCGCGGCCCTCTACGGAGGATCGGGCGAGCGCCTCTGGGGTCCCTGGGTCGGGGGGCCGGGCGCGCTCTGTGAGCGACTCGCCGAGCTCAGGCTCGCGCCTCTGGCGGCCGGATCGGGGGCGCTACGATTTTCCGATGAGCTGGCAGGTTGCGATGTCGAGGTGCCGGGCGGTGGCGATCTGCATCGCGTCCGCGCCCGCCACATCTGCGCCCTCGCTTCTGAGGGCGCCGGCGAGGGCCTGCCGCTGGAACCGATTTACCTGAGGCCTCCCGACGCGGAGCGCTGGCATGAGCGAGACCATCCCCAAAGAGACGAGCAGGACCGGGGTGCCGCCGGCAATTAGGCGGCTCGCCTACAGCGACCTGCCCGCGGTCATCGCGATCGAGCGCCGCTCCTTTCCGGCCCCCTGGTCGCTGGCGATGTTCGTGCTGGAGCTCTCCAAGCCCTCGGGGGTCTGCCTGGGGGCGGCCCTTGGCGATGAGTTGCTCGGCTATCTGGTCTGCTCGCGCTACGAGCAGGTCTGGCACCTGATGAACGTCGCCGTCTCGCCCGACCGGCGCCGGATGGGCGTCGCCAGCGGCCTGATCCGTCGGCTCTTCGAGGAGACCGACCGCCTCGGCGAACTGCCGATCACGCTGGAGGTCCGGGTATCCAACCGTGAGGCGATCGCGATGTATGAGGGTCTCGGCTTCCGCTCAGCCGGGGTCCGTCCCGGCTACTACCAGGACAACGGCGAGGACGCCCTGATCATGTGGCTCGACTGAGGGAGCGATCAATTCCGCCGCTCTGCGGCGCTGTTGGCTCGCCCGCGCTGATGGTGTGCGGCGATTCCCTGCGCTCGCTCACCGCTGCCCGCTTGGCGGGGCTTCTCCCCGCTCGGCGTGCGCCTCGGTTCGCCCCTGGGAGGGACACCGCGCCTTGATCCTCGCCATTGAGACGTCCTGCGATGACACCTGCGCCGCGGTTCTCGAGGGGGCGCGGATCCGCTCCAACGTGATCTCCTCGCAGAGCGAGGCGCACGCGCGCTTCGGGGGGGTGGTGCCGGAGATCGCCTCGCGCCAGCACCTCGAGCTCGCGGTGCCGGTCATCGAGGCCGCCCTGGCAGAGGCGGGCGCGACGCTCGCCGAGATCGAGGCAGTCGCGGTCACCGTCGGGCCGGGGCTGATCGGGGCGCTGCTGGTTGGGGTCAGCACGGCGAAGGCGATCGCCGCGCCGCGCCGCCTGCCGCTGATTCCCGTCGATCACCTGCAGGGCCACGTTGCCGCAAACTTCCTCGAGCCCGAGCCGCTTGAGCCGCCCTTCCTGTGCCTGTTGGCAAGCGGCGGCCACACGATCCTGGCGGCGGCACGCGATCACCGCGGGCATCAGGTTCTCGGCCAGACCCTCGACGACGCCGCTGGGGAGGCCTTCGACAAGGTCGCGCGGTTGCTCGGCCTCGGTTACCCGGGAGGGCCGGCGCTGCAGGCACTCGCCGAGGACGGCGACCCCAAGGCCTTCGAGCTGCCGGTCGCGATGAGCCGCGATCCGGGACTTGACTTCAGCTTCAGCGGCCTCAAGACGGCACTCGTTTACCTGTGTCGCGACCTCGGTCCCGAAGGTGTCGATCAAAATCGCGCCGACCTCGCCGCCAGCTTTCAGGCGGCGGCAGTCGGCCAGCTCACGGCGAAGCTCGAGCGGGCGCTGAACTCGGGAGATTGGCAGGCGGTCGCCCTCGGCGGCGGGGTCGCTGCCAACGGGCCGCTGCGGGCCGCGGTCGCCGAGCTCTGCCGAGGTCGCGGCGTGGCGCTGAAGCTGGTGCCGATCGAGCTCTGCACCGATAACGCGGCGATGATCGGCTCCGCGGCGCGCTACTTGCCGCGGATCAGCTACCCCGAGTACCTCCCCTATGACGCGTTTCCGACCAAGGTGGCAGGAAGCGCCACGGGCAGGCACGCCTCGAGGGCCCCTGGCGCGTCCGTGGCAATCGAGCCGTGATGCCGCTGGTCACCGTCTATGCCCGTGAGGGATGCCATCTGTGCGAGCAGGCGATCGAGGAGATCATCGTCCTGCACGATCGTGGCTACCGTTTTGAGCTGCTCGAGGTCGACATCGAGAGCGACGAGACGCTGATGCGCCGCATGCTCGAGAGGATCCCGGTGGTCGAGGTCGACGGACGCGTCGTCTCCGAGCTCGTGCTCGACGCGGACGCGCTTCGGGCCCGGCTCGATACTGTGCGAGGCGCAGATGATCGAGGAGGCGATCGAGGAGCATGAGGCCGAGGGGCTGATCGTTGACGGCGAGCGGCTCTCGCTCGGCGTCGCGGCGCGACTGTCGCGCTACCTGCAGGTGCTCACCCAGGCCCGCAAGATGGGTCGCGAAACGATTTCCTCGCAGGAACTCTCCGAGTACACACACATAAACCCGACCCAGATCCGCCGCGACCTCTCCGGATTTGGCAAGTTCGGCAAGCGCGGCGTCGGCTACAACGTCGATTCCCTGGTCGGCGAGATCCGCAAGATCCTGCGCACCTCCGGTCAGCACAACATCGCCCTGTTCGGCGCCGGCAAGCTCGGCCAGGCAATCGCCAGCTCCGACATCTTCGCCGACCACGGCTTCCAGATCGTCGCGATGTTCGACGTCGAGCCGGCGGTCATCGGCAAGCAGGTGGGAAGTCTCACGGTGCGCAACTTCTCCGAGCTCGCGGCGGTCGTCGCCGAGCAGGAGATCGTCGTCGGCGTGCTCGCCGTTCCGGCCGAGGCCGCCCAGGGGGTGGCCGACCGCCTCGTCGAGGCCGGAGTAAAGATCATCTTCAACTACTCCGAGCAGCTGCTCCAGGTCCCGCCGGAGGTGACCGTCCACACCTCCAGCCCGGCGGTCGACCTCCTCTACGCGCTCTACTTCTACCTCGCCTAAGAGATGGGCGCCGAGCGCGCAAGCGTCCACCCCTGTCTGATTGGGCGGCGCCCGACGCGCGACCTTTGATGTCGGCGCTTGACCTCGACCGCGCTCGGGAGACCTTCGAGTCCTCGCTGGACTTCACGGTCGGCCTCGAGGAGGAGTTCGCGCTCCTTGACCCCGCCTCGCTGGAGCTGCAGCAGCGCTTCGAGGAGCTCTACGCGGCCTGCCAGCAGGACGAGCTGCTCGCCGAGTCGGCCGCCGGCGAGCTGATCGCCTCGGAGATCGAGATCCGCTCCGGGCGCGCCGAGAGCTTCGCCGAGGCCGTCGCCGCGCAGCAGGTGCGCCGCGACAGGCTCTTCGCGCTGGCTGAGGAGATGGGCCTGGCGTTGGCCGCGACCGGAACCCACCCCTGGGCGAGCTATCTGGACCAGCGGATCATCGACACGCCTCACTACAACCGTCTCAAGCGGGAACTCGGCTGGGTCGCCCAGCGCAACAACACCTGGAGCCTGCACGTGCACATGGGCATCCGCGGCGCCGACCGGGCGATCGCGGTGTGCGACTGGCTGCGCGAGGTCCTGCCGCTGCTGCTCGCGGCCTCGGCCAACTCACCGCTCCTCGACGGCCGCGATACGGGGCTGCACTCGGTGCGCACGGAGATCTTCACCCGCAGCTTCCCTCGCTGTGGCATCCCCAGCCCGTTTCGCAGCTGGCAGATCTACGAGGATTTCGTCCGCGTCCTCGAGCGGACCGGGACAGCCGTGGAGTCGACGCAGCTCTGGTGGAGCGTGCGGCCGCACCACAGTTTCGGAACCGTCGAGGTGCGGATCTGCGATGCCCAGACGCGCGGCGAGGAGTCGACCGCGCTCTCGGCGCTGATCGCCGCCTGCATCGCCCAGGCCGCGCTTGACTACGACGAGCGCGGATACGAGGCCCGCGGCGGCCCGCTCGGTGATCGCGAGGTCGAGGAGAACCTCTGGCGGGCGATCCGCCACGGCCTCGATGGCGAGATCATCGACTTCCGCGCGGGCGCCGAGCTGGTCTCGACCAGGATGGCGCTCGAGCGGCTGCTCTCCTGGACCGAGCCGGCCCGCGAACGACTCGGCATCGAGCTCGAGCTGCCGGCCCGAAACGGCGCCCAGCGGGTGCGCGAGGCGCTCGCCGCGGGCGCCTCGCTCGAGGAGGTCTTTCGGGACGCGGTCCGGGACACCGGGCGGACCTACAAGACCGATGTCAGCGCCCCTAGATAGACTCCCGCGCCGCTAAGAGCAGCCGGAAATCTCAAGCACCCAGCCGGAGGAACCTCACTTGACCAGCTTTCTGACCGAATACGGAGTCGTCGTCGCGCTCGTCTGCGCCGGGGCGGCGGTTGTCTACGGGCTCATAATCACCCAGCGCCTGCTCTCGAAGTCGCCCGGCAACGCCCGTATGCAGGAAATCTCCGGCGCCGTGCAGGAGGGCGCCAAGGCCTACCTGAGTCGCCAGTACACGATCATCGCCGGAGTCGCCGTGCCGATCGCGATCCTGCTCTGGATCCTCCAGGATTACCAGACGGCGATCGGCTTTGTGATCGGCGGCACGCTCTCCGGCGCGACGGGCTTTATCGGCATGAACCTCTCGGTGCGCGCCAATTCCCGGGTCGCCGAGGCGGCCCGCGGCGGCGTTCCCCCGGCGCTTGACGTCGCCTTCAAAGGCGGCTCTGTCACCGGCCTTCTGGTCGTCGGCCTGGCCCTGTTCGGGGTCGCCGGCTACTACGGCATCCTCGTCCTCACCGGCAGCGCCGACAAGGAAGCGGTCGATGCGCTGATCGGGCTCGGGTTCGGTGGCTCGCTGATCTCGGTCTTCGCCCGCCTCGGGGGCGGCATCTTCACCAAGGCGGCCGACGTCGGCGCCGATCTGGTCGGCAAGGTGGAGGCGGGAATTCCCGAGGACGATCCCCGCAATCCGGCCGTGATCGCCGACAACGTCGGCGACAACGTCGGTGACTGCGCCGGGATGGCGGCCGACCTCTTCGAGACCTACGCCGTCACCACCGTCGCCGTGATGCTGCTCGGCGTCCTCACCTTCACCGGCTCGGGCGGTGACTTCTCGCGCCAGGTCGCGATCTACCCACTGGTGATCGGCGGCGTCGCGATCATCGCCTCGATCATCGGCGCGCTCACGGTGCGGACCAAATCCGACCGCGTCGAGGGCGCCCTCTACCAGGGACTGATCGTCTCCGGCTTGCTCTCCATCGCGGCGTTCTATCCGGTCACCCACTGGCTGATGAGCGACCCGGTACGCCTCGGGCTTGGCGCCGGCGCCAAGGCGATCACCGTCAGCGACCTCTGGCTCTGCGCGGTGATCGGCGTTGCCGTGACCGCGCTCCTGTTTGGCCTTACCGAATATTATACTTCGACCCGGTTTCGGCCGGTGAGGACGATCGCCCAGGCCTCCGAGACCGGGCACGCGACCAACATCATCCAGGGGTTGGCGCAGGGCTTCCAGTCGACCGCGGGGCCGGCGCTGGTCATCGCCCTGGCGATCCTCGGCGCCAACCAGCTGGCCGGCGTCTACGGGATCGGGATCGCCGTCATGGCCCAGCTCTCGCTCTGCGGCCTGATCGTCGCCCTGGACGCGTTCGGCCCGATCACCGACAACGCCGGCGGGATCGCCGAGATGGCCGACCTCCCCGAGGAGGTCCGCAACGTCACCGATCCGCTGGACGCCGTCGGCAACACGACGAAGGCCGTCACCAAGGGATACGCGATCGGCTCCGCGGCGCTCGCGGCGCTGGTCCTCTTCTCGGCGTTCAAGAGCGAACTGAAGAGCGAAGCGCCGGCGGGCTACAACCTCAACGAACTCTTCCATCTGACCAGTCCCGACGTGCTGATCGGCCTGATCATCGGCGGCATGATGGTCTATCTGTTCGTGGCCTTCGCGATCGAGGCTGTGGGGCGTGCCGGCGGCCAGGTCGTGGAAGAGGTGCGCAAACAGTTTCGCGAGCACCCGGGGATCATGGAGGGGACCGAGAAGCCCGAGTACGGGAAAACGGTGGCGATCGTCACCGCGGCCGCGCAGAAAGAGATGATCCTGCCGGCGCTCATCCCGATCGTCGTGCCGGTGATCGTCGGCCTGCTCAGCGTCAACGCGCTCGGCGGTCTGCTGATCGGGGTGATCGTCGTCGGCCTCTTCGCGGCGATCTCGATGACGGCCGGGGGCGGCGCCTGGGATAACGCGAAGAAGCTGATCGAGGACGGCGCCCACGGCGGCAAGGGCTCCGAGGCACACGCCGCCTCGGTGACCGGCGACACGGTCGGTGATCCCTACAAGGACACCGCCGGGCCGGCGATCAACCCGATGATCAAGGTCGCGAACATCGTCGCGATACTGATCATTCCGATCGTCCATTTCTAGCCCTGCAAGAGGAGGGGCGCGGATCTCTCCCGGCAGGAGCCGAGCGCGATCGGCAGCTGAACGGGCCGCCCTGCGGTTAAGGTCGCGGCGATGATGATCGAGGGGCAGGTCAACGTCGCCGACTTCGAGCGGCTCGCCGGTGAGCGGCTCGAGGCCGGGGTTCTCGGCTACTTCGCCGGCGGTGCCGGGGACGAGGAGACACTGCGCGAGAACGTCGCCGCTTGGGGCCGCTACCGGCTGCGGCCGCGGATGCTTGCGGGCCACGCGGATTGGGGCACGCGCGTCGAGCTGCTCGGCGCCGAGCTCTCGATGCCGGTGCTCATCGCCCCCGTCGCCTATCAGCGGCTGGCCGACCCCGATGGTGAGGTGGCGATGGCCCAGGCCGCCGCGCAGGCGGGCACGGTGATGTGCCTTTCGACGCTGGCGACGACGAGACCCGCCGAGCTCGCCGCGGCGGCGCCACCGGGGCGCCGCTGGTTTCAGCTCTACTGCTTCAGCGACCAGGGTCTGACCCGGGCGCTGATCGAGGAGGCGGTCGAGGCGGGCTTTGAGGCGATCGTCCTGACCGTCGATGCGCCGCGCGGTGGCAACCGCGAGCGCGACCTGCGCACCGGGTTTCGGATCCCGGCGGGTCTCGGCGTGCCCAGCGTGCAGGCTGCGCTTCACTCCGAACGGGCGGTGACAATCGAGGAAACCTTCGCCCTCATGGACGCGGCGCTGAGCTGGACGGACGTTGAGACGCTGGCCGGGAACTGCGAGCTGCCGCTCTTCGTCAAGGGCATCCAGACCGGCGAGGATGCGGCCCTCGCCGTCGAGCACGGCGCCGCCGGGGTCATCGTCTCCAACCATGGCGGGCGCCAGCTCGATCGGGTGCTCGCCACCGCCGAGGTGTTGCCCGAGGCGGTCGCGGCGGTCGCCGGTCGAGCCCCGGTGCTCGTCGACGGCGGCATTCGCCGCGGAATCGACGTGGCGATCGCCCTGGCGCTCGGCGCTGACGCGGTTCTGGTCGGCCGGCCCGCGCTCTGGGGACTTGCCGCGGGAGGGGCCGCGGGGGCTGGCCGGGTGCTGGCGATTCTGCGGTCTGAGCTCGAGCTGGCACTCGTCCTCTGCGGCTGCTCCTCGCCCGCCGAACTCCTCCCCGGGCACGTCCAGCGGGCGCCCGCGGCGGCCTTTAATTCGGAATAGACGGTGCGGCGGGCGCCCGCGAGGAATCGCCAGGCCGGCCGCGCGGGCTCGCCTAGAATCGCGATATGAAGCGGGGAAATCGCCGATGACGTCGCCCGAGCGCCTCTACCGTGGTTCCGTCCGCGCCTTCTCGTATCTGTTCATCGGCCTCGGGCTGGGAATCCTCGTCGTCACCCTTGTCGCCGGCGGCGGGCCCGCCTCGACCGGCGTCCTGCTCGGCATCCTCTTCGTCGGGGTCGGCCTCGGACGTCTCTGGATCTCGCGGTCACCCAGGTGAGCGAGCAGAAGCCCAAGCCGCTGATCCAGCGTGGCCTGGGTGTCCCCGGGCTGTTCGTCGCGGTCTACTCCTCGGTCGGCTTCTCGATCTACTTTGCGTTGGGGGTGGTCGCCGACCGCGGCCTCGGCCTGACGCCGCTTGTCTTTCTCGTCGCCGGCCTGCTGTTCGTCGTCACGACCCTCACCTACGTCGAGGGGGGCGCGATGTTCCGGGAACGGGGCGGCTCTTCGAGCTTCGCCCGGCACGCATTCAACGAGCTGGTCGCGTTCATCGCCGGCTGGGCGATCCTGATCGACTACCTGATCGTCGCCGCGCTGGCGGCGATCTCCGTCCCGCATTACCTGGAGCCGATCTCCTCGGACCTCTCCGAGCCCGGTTGGGAGATCGGCGTCGCCGCGCTGGTGATCACCGCCGCCTGTCTGCTCAACGCGTTCAACATCACCGGGCGCGGTCGCGAGCGCCGCCTGGCGGTGCTCGCCCTGGCAGACATCGGGCTGCAGCTGGCGGTGATCGTCGTCGGGGTGCTGACCGTCCTGCACCCCGATCGCCTCACCGCTCGGCTCGATCTCTTCACCCATCCGAGCGTCGTTGACCTCGTCTATGCGTTGGTTGTGGCGATGCTCGCCTACGCCGGGATCGAGGCGGCCTCAGACCTCGCCCCGGACATCGACGTGCACCCCCGCGAGCTGAAGCGCGTCGTCACGATCGGCGCCTTCGCGGTGCCGCTCGTCTACGCGGGGATGGCGGCGGTGGCCCTCATGGCACTGCCCGTGGTTGCCGGGCCGCACGGTCCCCACACGGCCCTCGGGGGCCGCTACGTGGAGGCGCCGGTGCTGGGCGTCGTCTCCTCCTTCCATCCGCACGGCATCGCCGAGGTGATGCGCTGGGTGGTCGCGCTGGTCGCAACCCCGGTGCTCTTCTGGGCGGCGACGACGGCCATGCTGGGCGTCTCCCGCCACATCTACACGCTGGCGATCAACCGCCAGATCCCGAGCTGGTTGGGCAAGCTCAACTCCCGCCACGCCACGCCGCAGGTCGCGATCGCGATCTCGGGGCTGATCGCTCTCGGCCTGGTCGCCCCGACCAACGTCAAGCTCCTGGCCGGGATCTACGCGTTCGGGGCAACTCTGGCGATCACCATTGCCCACTTCTCGATCCTCCGCCTGCGGGTCACCGACCCCGAGCGCGAGCGGCCCTACCGGGTGCCCTGGAACGTCCGCTGGCGCGGCGCCGCGCTGCCGATTCCGGCGCTCCTCGCGGCCTTGCTAAGCGCGCTCGCCTTCCTCAGCGTGCTCGCCTTCCATGACACCGCGCGCCTGGTCGGCGGCGGCTGGATGGCATTCGGCCTTCTGTTCTACGTTTTCTACCGGAAGGTGATCGAGGGCACCTCGCTGACCAAGCGCGTCTCGGTCACCGAGAAGGCGCTGACCAAGCAGGTCTCTGAGGTCGCCTACCGCAACATCCTGGTGCCGGTATTCGGGAGCAAGCTGGACGACGACATCGTCTCCACGGCGGGCCGACTTGCCGCCGCCGAGCAGCAGGAGTCCGACGACGCCTCCGAGGCTCGCCTTGACCTGATCTACGTCGTCGAGGTCCCGTTGACGCTGCCCCTGAACGCAAAGCTCTCGCCCGAGCGTGAGAGGGAGGCGCGGCGGGTGCTGGAGCGGGCCCGTGCGGTCGGTGACGAGTACGAGGACGTCGCCGTCAGCGCCGAGGTGGTGCGCGCCCGCAACGTCGGTGCGGGGATCGTCGAAGCGGCGCGCAAGTCGGAGGCCGAGGCGATCGTCGTCGGCGGCGAGCCGCCGAGCAGGATCAGGGGTGGCGCCAAGCTGGGCGGTATCGGCGCCGCCAAACCGGCGGAGATCGGCGCCGCGACCGAGTACGTCCTCAAGAAGGCCCCCTGCCGAGTTCTGCTCACGGCTCCGCCCGAGCCCGAGCTTCCCGCCGCTGACTAGACTGCACCGCCGTGGTGAGAACGTGTTCATCCTGATCGTCGGCTGCGGTCGCGTCGGTTCCTCGCTGGCCCGTTCGATGCTGCACGAAGGACACCAGGTTTCCTGCCTTGACGAGGATCCCGAGTCCCACGCCAGGCTCGAGGTCGGCCTGGAGAAGGGCTGGGAGGACCTCGGCGGGCGCTTCACGGTCGGCGCCGGCCTTGAGACCGACGCTCTGGTGGCCGCCGGCATCGAAGAAGCCGACGCCTTCATCGCCTCGACCGACGGCGATAACACGAACATAGTCATCGCCCAGATCGCCCAGCGCCGCTACAAGGTGCCGACCGTGATCGCCCGGATCCTCGATCCGCTGCGCGCCGAGTGGTACCAGCGCCAGGGCATGCACACCGTCTGTCCGACCCGGGTCGCGATCGACATGCTGGAAACGGCGGTCCGCGAGGGCAACGGCCGCGGCGGCTCCTCCGAGGGCTCCGAGGAGGCCGCGTAGGGATGTACATCATCGTCGTCGGCGCCGGCAAGGTGGGTTGGAATTTGGCGCGCGAGCTGCTCGAAAAGGAGCATGAGGTGACGGTAATCGAGAGCAATCGGCGCCGCTACCTGACCGTCGAGCAGGAGCTCGAGCACAATGTCTCCTACGGAGACGCTTCCGAGCTCTGGGTGCTCGAGCGCGCCGGTGTCCAGCGGGCCGACATGGTGATCGCGGTCACCGGCGACGACGAGGACAACATGCTGATCTGCCAGGTCGCGCGCGAGAAGTACATGGTTGAGCAGATCATCGCCCGCGTCAACAACCCGCGCAACAAGCCGCATTTTGAGCTCTTGGGGATCAAGCCCTACGTCTCGGCCACCGACCTGATCCTGCGCCTGCTCGAGCACGAGGTGCCCGAGTACGGGCTGGTTCACCTGCTGGATTTGCAGGAGGAGCAGCTTGAGATCATCGAGATGCTGCTCGGCAAGGACTGCGGGGTGACCGGTCGCCGGGTCGGTGATCTGGCGATGCCCGACGGAAGCCTGTTGATCTCGGTGCTGCGAGATGGCAGGGGATTCGTCCCCGGACCCGACACGGTCCTCGAGGTCGGCGACGAGGTCCTGGCCGTTCTCGACCCCGGGAAGGAGGATGAGCTGAAAGCGATCTTCGGTCCCGTCGGTGAGAACGGTCGCGAGGTCGGGTAGGACTCAGGGGTGGCCGTACGCGACGTCGACTTCCTGTTGATCGGGGGCGGTCTCGCCTCGGCCCAGTGCGCGACGGAGTTGCGCAAGCAGGGTGCCGAGGGCTCGATCCTTCTGGTCGGCCGCGAGCCCGAGCCCCCCTACGAACGCCCGCCGCTCACGAAGGAGTACCTGCGCGGGGAATCCTCGCGGGCCGACGCGCATGTTCACCCGGTGGGCTGGTATGAGGAGAACGAGGTCGAGCTGATCAGCGGCCGCAACGTGATGTCGCTGGACCCCGCGGCCCGTACGGCGACCCTGCAGGGCGGCGAGGAAATCGGCTTCGACAAGGCGCTGCTCGGGACCGGCGCGATGGTCAACATCCTGCGCGTCGAGGGTGCCGAGAACGAGGGGATCCACTATCTGCGGGCCTTCGGAAACTCCGACGCAATCCGCGCCGACGCCGAGGCGGCGACGCACGTGGTCCTGGTGGGCGGCAGCTACATCGGCGCCGAGGTGGCGGCCTCCCTGCGGGCAAAGGACGTCGAGTGCACGATCGTGATGATGGAGCAGGTGGCCCTCTCGCGCACCTTCGGCGAGGCTGCGGGCCGCTGGTTCCATGAACAGCTCGAGGCCCACGGCGTGACGATCCACGGCGGCGAGGAGCTCGAGGCCTTCGAGGGCGACGGCAGGGTCAGGGCAGTCGTGACTAAGAGCGGACTGGCGCTCGAGTGCGACGCGGTTATCGTCGGCGCCGGCGTGCGGGCCGACTCGATGCTCGCCGAGCGGGCCGGGCTTGAGGTGGGGGACGGTGTCCTCTGCGACTCTAAGCTCTGCTCCTCGGTCGAGGGAATCTACGCGGCCGGGGACTGCTGCTCCTATGAGAGCGTCATTCACGCTCGGCGGCTGCGGGTCGAGCACTGGGATGTCGCGCTGCAGCAGGGAATGCACGCCGCTCGCAATATGCTCGGCGCCGATGCCGATTACGAGGTTGTCCCCTACTTCTTCAGCGATCTCGCCGACTGGGCGAGCCTCGAGTACGTCGGGCCGGCGCAGGATTGGGAGGAGGAGCTCTGGCGCGGTGAGCGCGAGGATGGCGAGTTCTCCGTCTGGTACCTGAAGGACCAAAGGGTCGCCGGCTGTCTCAGCGTCGGGCGCCCCGAAGACCTGGTCACGGCGCGCCGTCTTCTCGCCGAGGGCGTCGATATCTCCGGGGTGAGGGGGGAGATCGCCGATCCCGACGCCAACCTTGAGCAGATCGGCTCCTGAGGCGACGGCTATCCGCGCTGGGTATTCTGGTGCAGCCTTGCGGCCTGGTGTAACGGCAGCACGCCTCGCTCTGGACGAGGTAGTCGGGGTTCGAATCCCTGGGCCGCAGTCGAATTACCTGCACAGAGGGTCTAATCGCTCTGCTACCGTCGCCGACCAATGAGACTTGCAAATGCAGCTCTCGCCGTGGTGCCGATCGCCGCCCTGGCCCTCGCCGGCTGCGGTGGGGGAGGCGGCGGCGAAACCACGGCGCCTCCGGTGTCCACGCGGGAAGAACCGGCGGCGCTGAGCAAGGCCGAGCTGATCAAACAGGGTGATTCGATCTGTGCCGAGGTCAACGCCGCGGTGGGCACCGTCAACGCAAGTGAAGCGGAAACGTCGAGCCAGGTCTCCCAGGCAGCCGACCTCTACAGCGGCATGGTCGAACGCCTGAAAGGGCTCGGGACTCCCGAAGAAGGAGGCGGGTATGCCGAATTCACCAACGCCGCCAACGAACTCGCACAGGCCGAGCGCGATGCGCAACTGGCCTCGGCGCGGGGCGATGAAAGCGGCCTCGCCGAAGCCCAGTCCAAGGCCGATGAAGCCCTCAAGGCCTTCGAGGAAGCCGCCGCGGCCTTCGGCTTTGAAGAATGCGCGGAAGCGCCGAGCGCGCCCTCTGTCCCGTCCCGCTCCTCGGGCGGTGGTGCCGAACCGGAAGCGGCGCCTGAAGAAGAAGCGGCGCCCGAAGAAGCGGCGCCTGAAGAAGCGGCGCCTGAAGAAGTTGCGCCCGAAACGGGCGGGGCCGGCGAATCCGAAGGCGGTGGCACCGGCGCCGGTGGCGGCGAAGAAGGATCGGGCGGCTCGGGTGGCATTGGCCCCGGCTGATCTCTTCTCCTAAGATCCCGGATGCAAATCGAGGAAGGGGATGTGAGCGAATGAGCGCCGACGCCATGGAGATGGGGCCGATCGACTATCTGGTGGTCGAGTGGCCCGGGGGACAGCCGACAGGTGAGGCCCTTCCTTACCTGGTCGACCTCGTCGACCGCGGCCTGATCCGAATCCTCGATCTGGTTTTTATCGCCAAGGACGCGGACGGCTCGGTTACGCGTCTTGAGATCGCCGATCTCGGCCAGGGGGTGCCGGAGGTCTCGGTGTTCGCGGGGGCTTCCTCTGGCCTCGTCTCCGATGAAGACGTCGGCGAGGCCGGCTCCGTGATCGAGCCCGGCACCGCCGCGGCGCTGCTCGTCTATGAGAATCGCTGGGCGGCGCCTTTCGCGGCTGCGGCGCGGCGCGGAGGCGCGCAGCTGGTTGCCAGCGGGCGGATCCCGGTCGACGATCTGCTCGCCACTTTGGACACACTCGAGGAATCCGCTTAGGAGAGGAGCAAAACGATGCCAGGTCTACTTCGAGGGGTGGCCCGCACGGCGGTCATCGCCGGCACAGCGACGTCTGTCAGCAACCGTGTCTCGCGCCGTCAGGCCGAGCGTTGGTCAGAGCAGGAAGCAGACCAGGCCCCAGCTCCGGCGCCGCCCCCGGCCGCCCCGCCAGCCGAGGGCTCGGTGATCGATCAGCTCAAGCAGCTCGGCGAACTGAAAGACCAGGGCATCCTCACGGAGGAGGAGTTCAGCGCCCAGAAGGCACGCCTGCTCGGTTAGCGCCGGGTAGCTAGGCCGCCGAGGCCTGCCAGGCCCCATAGAGGCGTGAGTAGGGGCCACCCGCCTCGATCAGCTCCTCATGCGTTCCCGCCTCGGCGATCCGGCCGTGCTCCATGACGACGATCTTGCCGGCGCGGCGGATCGTCGAGAGGCGGTGGGCGATGACGATCGCGGTGCGCCCGGCGAGTAGCCGTTCAAGTCCCTTCTCGATCGTCCGCTCGGTGCGCACGTCGACGTTGGAGGTCGCCTCATCGAGGATCAGGATGCGGGGCTCGGCGAGCAGCGCCCGAGCGAAGGCGACCAGCTGGCGCTGACCGGCCGAGAGCTGCACGCCCCGCTCGCCAACCTGAGTCTCGATCCCGTCCGCCAGGCCGGCGATGAAATCGGTGGCGCCGACCGCCGCGGCCGCCGCGTCGATCTCATCGAGGCTCGCCTCGGGGCGCCCGAAGGCGATGTTCTCGCGGACGCTGCCCGAGAACAGGAAGCCCTCCTGGGGGACGATTCCGAGCTGCCCTCGCAGGGCGCGCTGGCGCACGCTTCGCAGGTCATGTCCGTCGACCGAGACCGTGCCGCGCTGGGGGTCATAGAAGCGAGCGACGAGCTTCGCGAAGGTCGACTTGCCAGCCCCGGTTGACCCGACCAGCGCCAGAGTCTGGCCGGGCGGCACGTGCAGGTCGATGTCCTTCAGCGCCCAGGAGACGGGAGGCGGCTGCGCCTCTGTCGCCGGCTCGGCGGGGGTGGGGGACTCATATGAGAACCAGACGCCCTGCATGCGGATCTCACCCTTCAGCGTGCCCGGGTCAATCGCGTCGGGGGCATCGACCATATCCGGCGCCGTGTCCAGCAGGTCGAAGATCTTGTCGAGCGCCGCCATCCCCTGCTGGTAGGTCGTGTAGAGCTGGGAGAGTTCCTGGATCGGTTCGAAGAAGGTCGTCAGGTAGCCGACGAAGGAGACGATGATTCCGATTTCGATCGCCCCGTTGATCGCCTGGCTGCCGCCGTAGAGGAGGATCACCGCGGTCCCGGCCGCGGCAAGCAGTTCGACCGCCGGGAAGTAGGAGGCGTTGAGATAGACCGTCTTCATGTTCACGGCCCGGTTCGCCTCGTTGAGCTCGGTCATCTCGTCGACGTGGCGCGGCTCCTGGCCGAAGCTGCGCACGACTCGGACGCCGCTGAGGCTCTCCTGCAGGTAGGCGGTGACCGCCGCGATCCGGTCACGGGTCGCCCGGTATGTGCTGGCCGAGACGATCCGAAAGACGAGGCTGGCGACCAACAGCAGCGGGAAGGTGATGAAGGTGATCAGCGCCAGCTTGACGTCGAGCACGAGGAGGATGACGACGACCCCGACCAGGGTCAGGGTGCTGGAGAAGATCGTCACGACGCCGTCGGTGACGAGCTGGTTGAGCGCCTCGACGTCGTTGGTCATCCGCGAGATCAGGACACCCGGGCTGCGCCTGGTGAAGAAGCCGATCGACATCGACTGGATGTGGGCGAAGAGCCGCTCTCGCAGGTCCTGCAGGGCGCGTGTCCCGACCCAGCCGACGAGGTAGGTCTCGGCGTAGGTGCCGATCGCGTAGAGCAGCGTCGCGGCCGCGAATGCGGCGACCGTCCAATCGAGCGCGCTGAGGTCCCCGCTCCCGAGCAACGCGTTGTGGATCGCGTTGACCGCGCGGCCGGCAAGGTAGGGGGGAGCCAGGCCGGCGGCGGTCTCGATCAGCAGGGCGACGAACATCAGCGCCATCCGCCCGCGGTAGGGGCGCAGCAGGCCGATCATCCAGCGGACCTTGCGGCCGCGCTGGTCCTCGCCGCGCACCAGCCGCCAAAGCGACCGGAAGAGCTTCCCGACGTTGGCCAGGGCGCTGACTCGATCGCCGCTCACAGCTTCGCCATCTCCTCGCGCTCCTCGAGGTCGTGCTGGAGGAAGACGCTGTCGGCGAGCCCGTGGTCGGCGATCTCGCGGTAAAAGCCGCAGCCCTCCATCAGCTCCTCGTGGGTGCCGCGGTCGACGATCCGGCCGCGGTCCAAGACGACGATTTCGTCCGCCAGCGAGACGGTTGAGAGGCGGTGGGCGATGATGAACGTCGTGCGCCCGACCATCGCCTCGCGCAGGCCCTCCTTGATCGCCGCCTCGGTTGTCGCGTCGACCGAGGAGGTGGCGTCGTCGAGGATCAGGATGCGCGGGTCGGCGAGCAGCGCCCGGGCGATCGCGACCCGCTGGCGCTGCCCTCCGGAGAGAGTCAGCCCGCGCTCGCCGACCCGGGTCTCATAGCCGTCGGGCAGGTCGCGGATGAAGCCGTCGGCCTGCGCCCGGCGCGCCGCCGTTTCGATCTGCTCGCGGCTCGCGCCGGCCCGCGCGTAGGCGATGTTCTCGGCGACGCTGGCCGTGAACAGGAAGCTGTCGTCGGCGACGAAGGCGATCTCTGAGCGCAGGCTGCCGACGTCGATCTCGCGCACGTCGGCACCGTCGACTCGCACGGTTCCCTCGCTCGGGTCATAGAGCCGTGCGATCAGCGCCACGAGGCTCGTCTTGCCGGACCCCGAGGGCCCGACCAGCGCGACGACCTTGCCGGCCTCGACCTCGAGGTCGATCCCCTCGAGCGCGGGGGCGCCGGTTTCCTCGTAGCGCAGCGTCACGCCCCGCAGGGCGGCGGCGCCGCCCCCGGCCGGCAGTCGTGGCGCCCCCGGCGGGCTCTGGATCCGCGGCTCGCGGTCGATGATCTCGAACATCCGGTTGCCCGAGGCGATCGCGCGCTGCGCCATCCCCATCGCCACTCCGAGCATCCTCATCGGCCCGGCGAGCATCACCAGAAAGAAATAAAAAGCGGTGAAGCCGCCGAGGCTGAGGTTGCCGTCGATCACCATGCGGCCGCCGACGAGCAGGATCAGGGCGATGCCGATCTGCGGCAGCAGGCCGATCAGCGGCGAGAAGAAGGCCTGCAGGCGGGTCGAGTAGATGCTCTGGTCGAAGACTCTTGCCACCGCGCGCTGGAAGCGGTGCAGCTGGTATTCCTCGCGGGCGAAGGCCTTGACGATGCGGATCCCGGAGACGTTCTCCTCGGCCTCCGCGGTCAGCTCGGCGATCCGCTGCTGGACCTCCTGGAGCGCTGGCCGCGAGACGCGGTTGTAGCGGGATGCGGTGTAGATGATGAACGGAGCCGGGATCAGCGCGATCACCGCCAGCAGCGGGTCGATCGCGAGCATCAGCGCGCTGGCGAGGACGATCGTCAGCAGGTTCTGGGTGATGAAGATGAGCCCGTAGCCGAGGAAGAAACGGATCGCGGAGAGATCGACCGTCGCCCGCGACATCAGCTGGCCGGTCTGCTGGCTGTCGAAGAAGCCCAGCTCGAGCCGCTGCAGGTGCGCGTAGAAGACCTGGCGCAGGTCGAATTCGACCCCCAGGGACACCTTTCCCGCGACCAACCGTCTGACCACCGTCAGGCCGAGGCGCAGGATGCTGGCGGCGACGATCGCCAGCGCCAGCGGCACCAGGTCGGGCTTGTGGCGGTCTGTGATCGCGTTGACGGCGTCGCCTACGAGCAGCGGGATCAGGACCGACATCCCCATCGCCAGCCAGGCGAAGGCCAGCGAGGCCCAGAGGGCTCGGCGATAGGGCCGCAGGAAACCCAGCAAACGACGGAAGGTCCGCATCGGGGACCGACTATACAAAGTGAAGTATTGGCCCCCCCGGTGCGGCGCGCCGTCCTATTCGAAGGAGGTCGCGGCCTTGGCGCTCGAAACCTTGCCGCCCGAGCAGCCGGGGAGGGGATGGTTCGGCTTCTCGAGGATCTGGAAGTTGGTGACGTCGTGGTAGGGGGTGGGGGAGCCGTCATTGGCGGCCAGGGTCGCGATCAGCCGGTAAAAGCCGGGGCGCAGGTTGTCGTAGAAGATCTCCGGCCGGGTTGCCGGCGAGTAGCTGCCGCTGGAGCCGATGCGGGCTCCAAGGAGACCGTTCGGCCCGGCGGATTCGGGGTAGTCGAAGGAGGCGCCCTGCAGACGTTCGTTCCCGATCGGACTTTCGATCGCGCGCTGCAGTTTGACCGGGTCGACGCAGTTGGGGACGCGGTGCAAACTGAAGCGGATGTAGCCCTCTCCGAGCAGCGGTTCGCCCCCGAAGTGGCGCGGCGCCAGCTGGAAGTTCTCGACGTGCACCTTTGCGACAACCGCCAGGCCGCGTTGGGCGGCCCCGTTGCGCGGAGAGATGAATTCGATGCGCGGTTGTCCGGGCGCCGGCTGGACGGCTGAGGTGGTTGCCGAACCGCCCTTACCGGCGATCGCGAACACCAGAACCAGGACCAGCGCGGCCGCGCTGAGCGCGACGAGGATGGCGATTCTCTTGCCCCGCATGCGGGCTCGAACACTACGTCCTCCGTGCCGCTGCGATGAAGCTCCGGGCCGAGCCGCCCGTGAGCGGAAGACGTTCCCCGCAACCGGGGAGCCTGCTCCTCTAAATCAAAAGAGATTGCCTCCAAGGGTTTCTCAACCGGCGGAGCCGTTGACCCAGTGTCCCTGTGGGCTCTGGAAGCTGCCCGTCGTGAGCGCTCAAAACCGGGCGGCGTTCTCAAGGCGGCTTGGCCGATGGGAGAGATTGGCGCAGGGGATCGCCCTTTACGGCTTTGCGAGACTCCAGGCATGAGACCGAGATATGACCCAGCGACGCTCGAGCCCGAGCGTCAGGCGGCCTGGGCCGCGCGGGGTGCCTACGAGACGCCCGACCCCGGCGACGGTCGCGAGGCGGTCTACGTCAAGCCCTCGAGCCCGTTCACCTCGGGCAATCTGCACATGGGCCACGTCCGCGACTACTCGATCGGCGACGCCTACGCGCGCTTTCGTCGCGCCCGCGGCGACGCGGTCCTGCTCGGCTTTGGCTTTGACGCCTTCGGGTTGCCGGCCGAGATGGCGGCGATCGACCGCGGCGTGCCTCCCGCCGACTGGGTCCTCGAGAGCGGCGAGCGGATGCTCAAGCAGATGCAGCGGCTGGGCTACTCCTTCGATTACGCCCGCGTCTTCTACAGCTCCGACGAGAGCCAGTACCGCTGGTCGCAGTGGCTCTTCGTGACCCTGCTCGAGGCCGGGTTGATCTACCGCGCCGACACCACGGTGGACTGGTGCGACAGCTGCCAGACGACCCTCGCCGCCCTGCAGGTCGAGGAGGGGCGCTGCTGGCGCTGTCACAACCCGGTGCGGCTGATCCGCCGACCGGCCTGGTTTCTGCGCGTCGGCCCCTATCTCGAGGAGAACGACCGCAACCTCGAGCGCTTCGAGAACTGGGACGAGCTCTCGCTGAAAACCCAGCGCTACATCCTCGGGCGCAGCGACGGGGTCGAGCTCGAGCTCGACGACCATGGCACGCCGACGGTCGTCTTCACGCCCCACCCCGACTCGGTCGGGGAGGCGCGTTTTGTGCTCGTTTCCCCGCGACACCCAGAGATCGAGCGCTGGGTCGGCGATGGCACGGTCCGCGAGGAGCTCGATGAGCTGCGCTCCGGCGGCTGGGAGCGCAGCGCCCGCGACGCAGGGGCTGTGCCGCTGATCGACACCGGCGCCAGCCTCAACGGCGCCGGCGGCGCCGAGCTGCCGCTTTTCGTCTCGCCGCTGGTCGACGCCCGCTTCGGCCCGACCGCGGCGTTGGCGATTCCGGCGGTCGACGAGGCCGACGAGCTGATCGCGCAGAGGCTCCCGCGGATCGCCCCCGAGGGGGCGGCCGGCGAGCTCGCGAGCGTCCCGCTTCGCGCCGCCACCCGTTACCGTGCGACCGACTTCTCGATCGGCCGCCAACGCTACTGGGGGACCCCGATTCCGATCGTTCACTGCGGCCAGTGCGGTCCCGTCCCGGTGGGTCTCGAGGAACTCCCGGTAGTTCTGCCGCGTGATATCGAGCCGACCGGGGAGGGGAATCCGTTGGCCGAGCGCTCGGACTTTGTCGAGGCCGAGTGCCCGCGCTGCGGCGGTTCTGGCAAGCGCGAGACCGACACGCTGGATTGCCATTTCGACGCGCTCTGGCTCTGGGTGCCGGCCGCGGTCCCGCCCGAGGCCCGCGCCAAGCAGATGTTCAGCCACCCCGATCTCCGGCACTGGCTGCCCGCCGAGCGGCTGGTTGCCGGCAACGACAGCGGCAGCTTCGTCTTTGACCAGCGGATCGTCACCAAGGCGCTGCGGGACATCGGCCCGTTCTCCTTTCTCGAGGATGGAGAGCCGTTTGCCGGCTGCCTCTTCCACGAGATGGTCGTCGCCGAGGGTCGCAAGATGAGCAAGCACCTGGGAAACGTCGTCGACCCAGACGAGCTGGTCGCCCGCCACGGCGCTGACGCGGTGCGTATCGCGATCCTCTACGCCGCCGGGCCGGCCAAGACCCTCAACTGGAACGACGGCGCGATGCGCTTTGCCAACCGCTTCCTGCGCAACCTCTGGGACTACGCGATCGACCGTTTCACGAGCCTCGCCGAGGCACCGGCAGACGAGGAGGCTGAGGCCGACACGGGCTTCATGCGCGAGCGGCTCGCCAAATGGTGCGATAACGGCGTCGAGCGGATCACCACGGACCTGGTCGAGCTGCAGATGCACAAGGCGGTGCGCAATGTGACGCGGCTCTTTGAGCGGATCCAGGATTTCGAGAAGCGGGTGATCAAGCGGCGCGGAGAGCTAAGCCGCGCCGACGCCGAGGCCCTCGCCGAGGCGTTGATCCTACTGCTGCGCGTCCTGGCACCCTTTGCGCCCCATCTCTCCGAGGGTCTGCTGTTGGCCGCCGGACGGGAGGCCGACCTGGAGTTGATTTCCTCCTGGCCCCGGCCTATCGAGGCGCTATCCTGATCGACGATGTTCGAGCAAAAGGGAAACTTGGACAGGCGGAGGATGAGGTTCGCCAAGGCTGGCGGCCTGCCCTCGCGAACCCGGAGCTGCGCGGGCCGATGAGCCCTTCGGCCGACCAGCGAACCCGCTCCTGCGCGACGGAGCTGGTCTGCCCCGATTGCGGGACCCGCGCCCCGCTCTCTGAGACGGCGTTCCGATGCCCGAGCTGTGACAAGGGCTTCGACATCGCCTATGACTACGAGCGGGCACGTGAGTTGATCGCCGATCGCGACCCTCACAGCCGGCCACTCAACATCTGGCGCTACGAGGAGCTGCTGCCGATCACCGACCTCGCGGCGGCCCAGCGCGTCGGCGCCTTTTCGGGGATGACGCCGCTGATCCGCGCGGATCGTCTCGGCGCCGAGCTCGGCCTCGGCAATCTCTACATCAAGGACGACTCGACCAACCGGCCCTCGCTCTCCTACAAGGACCGGGTTGTCAGCATGGCCGTGGCGCGCGCGCTGGAGCTGGGCTGTTCGGAGATCGGCTGCGTCTCGACCGGCAACGTCGGGACCGCGACCGCCTCGCTCGGGGCCAAGGCCGGGCTCAAGCCCTACATCTTCTACCCGGCCAATCTGGAGCGCGCCAAGGCGCGGAGCTGCCGGGCGCTCGGCGCCGAGGTCTGCCAGGTGGATGGCAACTACGACCAGGCCAACCGCGCCTGCCGGGAGCTGGCCGAAGCCACCGGCCTGCAGTTCGCCAACATCACCCTGCGCCCGTTCTACGCGGAGGGCGCCAAGACGCTCGCCTATGAGGTCGTCGAGCAGCTCGAGAGCATCTCGCCCGACCACATCGTGATGCCCGCGGCGGGCGGCACCCTCTCCTCGCGCGTCTACAAGGGCCTGACCGAGATGCAGACCGTCGGATTGGCGGAGACCTCAAACACAAAGCTGCACGTTGGCCAACCCGCCGGCTGTTCGCCGATCGCCACCGCGATCACCGAGGAGGCCGCCGAGATCGTCCCCCAGGTGCCCGAGACGCTCGCTCAGTCGCTGGCGATCGGCGCCCCCGGTGACGGTCCGCTGGTCGTCGAGGCGGTGCGCAACACAGGGGGCAGCGCGGCGGCCGTGCCCGATGGTGAGATCATCACCGCGATGGAGCTGCTGGCCGCGACCGAGGGCGTTCTCACCGAGCCCGCCGGCGGCACCACGGTCGGGGCGACGATGAAGCTCGCCCAGCGGGGCGTGATCAACCCCGAGGACACGGTCGTGATCGTGATCAGCGGCAACGGCCTGAAGACGCTCAGCGAGCAGCCGGTGCGCCCCTGGCCGGAGCGGATCCCCTGTGAGGCGGCGAAGATGGCGGCGGTCGTCAACGACTTCCGCCAGGCCGCGGTCGGCGCCCCGCTCGCCTAGGGCGGCCGGCTCGACTACGCTGGTCTTATGGAGATGCCGCTGGCCGAGGGAGTCAGTCACCGCTGGGTCAAGGCACGCGGGATCGAGTTCCATGTCGCCGAAGCGGGGGAGGGGGACGACGTCGTCCTATGTCTGCACGGCTGGCCCCAGAACTGGTACGAGTGGCGCCACCTGATGCCGGTCCTGGCGGCGGCCGGGCACCGGGTGTTGGCGTTGGACCTGCGTGGCTACGGCTGGTCAGACGCGCCCTTTGACCCCGATAGCTATCTCAAGGAGAGCATGGCCGATGACGTCCTGGCGGTGCTCGACGAGCTCGGCCTGCGACGGGTCAAGCTCGTCGCCCACGACTGGGGCGGCTGGATCGGCTTCCTGCTCGGGATCAGGGCCCCGGATCGATTCGATCGCTATCTGGCGCTGAACATCCTCCACCCCTGGACTGAGACCAGCGCGATGCTGCCCCACATCTGGCGCTTCGCCTACCAGTGGGTGATCCTCGCCCCGGGGCTCGGCTATCGCCTGCATCGCGACGGCCGCTTCGTCCGCAAGGTCATCGTCGGCGGTTCGACCAACAAGACCGTATGGGATGAGGAGACGCTGAGCGTCTTCGCCGACACCCTCGCCGAGCCGGCGCATGCGATGGCCGCGGTGCAGACCTATCGCGTCTTCAACCTGCGTGAGATCGGACCGATCCTGCGCGGCAGGTATCTGCCCGAACGCCTGGCGGTGCCGACCCTGCTCCTCTTCGGGGAAGACGATTTCGTCCTGCGCCCCTCGCTGCTGGCCGGCTATGAGACGCACGCCGAGGAGATGACGGTCGAGCTGGTCCCCGGATGCGGTCACTTCATCGCCGACGAGAAGCCTGAGCTGGTGAGCGAACGGGCCCTGGAGTTTCTCGGAGCGGCGTCCCCGGTCAGTTAGGCTTCGGCAGCCTCGATCGCGGCGCCGGCGGGTATCTCCTCGACGGACGGGTTCGCGGCGCCGAGCCGTCGCGGGACCAGCAGCCCGGCACCGAAGCAGAGGATCAGGAACCCGGTCGCCATCAGGAAGGTCTCGGAGAAGCCGGTCACCGTGGGCAGTTCGTTGGCGGCGACGTTGTCGGCGATGAAGGTCGCCGAAAGCTGCCCGCCGAGCGCTCCGCCGAGGGTCCGCATGACCGTGTTCATGCCGCTTGCGACTCCGGTCTGCTGGCTGGGCACCGCCTGGACGATGAGGTTGCCGAGTGCTGCGAACGCCAGCCCGATGCCGACCCCCAACAGGGTTGCTGAGAGGAGGAACTCCCACGGGTGGCCGTGGGCGAAGGCGAGGATCGCGAAGGCGCCTGCGGAGAACACGGTGCCGCCGAGCAGCGCCGTGCGGGAGCCGAACCGGGCCGAGATCCGGCCGGCGCGAAGTCCGAGGATCGTCATCCCGATCGTCGCCGGCAACAGGTAGAGGCCCGAGACGACGACCGAGGCGCCAAAGCCGAAACCGGTGCTGGCCGGCAGTTGGGCAAACTGGGGGAAGACGATGAACGAGGCGTAGAGCCCGGCGCCGAGCAGGAAGGCGGCGGCGTTGGTCGTCCAGACGCCCCGCACCCGCATCATCGTCATGTCGACGAGCGGGGTCTCGCTGCGAATCTCGACCGCGATCCAGGCGGCGGTGAAGGCGAGGCCGATCGCGATCAGGCCGATGGTCCTGGTCGATCCCCAGCCCCAAACCGTCGTCTGGCTGACGGCCAGCAAAACGGCGGAGATTCCGAGTGTCATCAGGGCGCCGGCGAGCCAGTTGACCCTTCCCGGGGTGCGGACCGGGGATTCGGGGACCAGTCTCCATGTCGCGATCGCGGCGATCACGCAGAGGACGAGCGGGATCCAGAACAGCCAGTGGTAATCGAGGTGCTCGACGATCAGGCCCGAGAGAACGATGCCGACGCCGCCGCCGGCTCCGAGGATCGCCGAGAGGAGCCCGATGCCCCCCGCGACCCGCTCGGCCGGGAACTCATCGCGGACGATGCCGAAGGCCAGCGGGAAGATCCCGCCGGCGACGCCCTGGATCACCCGGGCGGCGATCAGCAGCGCCAGGGAGCTGGTCAGCGCCGCCATCAGGGTGCCGAAGACGAGGATCACCAGCGTCGCCAGCAGCAGTCGCTCCTTGCCGTACATGTCCCCGAGCCGGCCGATGATCGCGGTGCCAACCGAAGCCGCCAACAGGTAGCCGGTCAACAGCCATGTGATCCCGGTCTCGGTGGTGCCCAGTTCGTGCTGCATGGTCGGCAGGGCGGGGACGACAAGCGAGCTCAGCATCGCGTAGGAGAGCCCACCGAGGGCGAGGACGGCGAGGGTCACGTTGGGGTGTGTGCGCTCCTCGGACAAGCGGGCAGTACAGTAGCGGAATGACCGTTCCGCCCCAACGGGAGACAGCCTGGGCCGGGCTGGATGCCGCGGCCAAACGTCGCTGTCTGCTGCGTGCCGCCGGCGAAGTCTTCGCCCGTGAAGGGCTCGACGCGCCGATGCCGGCCGTGGCCGCCGCGGCGGAGGCCGGGGTCGCCAGCGTCTACCGGCAGTTTCCCTCCAAGGAGGACCTGCTCGCGGCGCTGGTCGTCGAACGTCTCGAGGAGGTCGAGGCGGACGCGGGGTCGGCGCTGCAGGGCGAGGAGCCGCCCCGCGAGGCGCTCGCCGCGCTGCTGCGGGCCTATGTGGCGCGCCAGGCCGAGGACGATCTGCTCGCCGAGGCGATGGCCTGCGTCTCCTCCCATCCGCAGGTCGAGCGGGCCCTGATCGCAACGATGAACGCCCTGGAAGCGCTGCTCAGCGCGGCCAAGCCCGAAGGGCTGCGCGCGGATGCAAGGGTCCTCGATCTGCGTCTGCTGTTTGCCGCAACCCGCGCCGCCAAGGAGATGGAAGCGGGCGCCCGGGAGCGGGTTCTGGAGCTCTGGACGGACGCCTTCTTTTGCCCGGAGCCGGGCGCGTGAGCAGCGCGGCGAGCGGCGCCCAGGATCGCATCGAGCCCTACGTCTGGCGGATCACCGGCGTCGTGATCCTGGGGATGATCATGTCGATTCTCGATACGACGATCGTCAACGTCGCCCTCGACACGCTGGGACGCGAACTGCACAGCCCCGTTTCGCAGATCCAGTGGGTCGTGACCGGCTATCTGCTCTCGCTGGCGGCGGTGATCCCGCTGACCGGCTGGGCCTCGCGCCGCTTTGGCGCGAAGCGCGTCTACATCACCTCGGTCGTCCTCTTCACGATCGGCTCTGGTCTTTGTGGGCTGGCGACTTCGACCACCTCACTGGTCGTCTTCCGTGTCCTGCAGGGGGTCGGGGGCGGGATGATCATGCCGGTCGGTCAGATGATCATGGCCGAGGTGGCGGGGCCCAAAAGGATGGGGAGGGTGATGGGCATCACCGTGATCCCGGCGATGCTCGCCCCGATCCTCGGCCCGGTGGTCGGCGGCCTGATCCTCCAGGGTCTGCACTGGTCTTGGATCTTCTTTGTCAACGTGCCGATCGGCGTCCTCGCCGTTGCCCTGGCGGCGCGGATGCTGCCGCACTCCGATCTCGGCGAGGCGGGGCGTCTGGACAGCGTCGGGCTGGCCCTGCTGGCGACGAGCATGCCGCTGACTGTCTACGGGCTCGCCGAGATCGGCACCACCGGCAGCTTCACGGCGCCGACCGTCGTCTGGCCGATCCTCGCCGGAGTTGCCCTGGCGGTCGCCTTCGCCTGGCACGCGCTGCACACCGAGCGACCGCTGCTCGACGTGCGCCTCTACGCGAACCGCGTTTTCGGTGCCGCCTCCTTGACCACGTTCTTCCTCGGGGCGGCGCTCTTCGGGGCGATGATCCTGGTGCCGCTCTACTACCAGCAGGTGCGTGGCGAGAGCGTTGTCATCACCGGGCTGCTGGTCGGTCCCCAGGGCCTCGGGATGCTGCTGGTCGGCCCCTTCAACGGGCGCCTCACGGAGCGTTTTGGAGCCGGACGGGTTGCGGTGGTGGGGGTCACGATCCTCTGTCTGAGCACGATCCCGTTCGGCTTCGTCGGGGCGGGCACCTCGATCCTCGGAATCTCGACCGTGCTGGCCCTGCGCGGGGTCGGCATCGGCCTCTCGTTCATGCCGACGATGACCGCCGCCTTCGCGGCATTGCGCACAGACCAACTCTCCGATGCGACGCCGCAGATGAATGTGCTTCAGCGGCTTGGCGGGGCGATCGGCACCGCCGTTCTCGCGGTCGTCCTGCAACGTGCCTCGGCCGGTGCCAGCGGCCCCGCCGAACTGGCGAGCGCCTTCGACGCCGCCTACTGGTGGTCGCTTGGCATCGTCGTCCTTTCGCTGTTCCCCTGCCTGGTGCTGCTGCGCGCAGAAGGGGCGCCGGTGCGTGCCCCGAGCCCCGAGGAGGCGGTCGCCGAGGCCACGATCGAGCCATTGGGAACGTGAGCCGCCGGTCCTGGTGCTCGCTTAAGAGGACGTCGCGGATATATTCAGGTGGCTCCCGAGGTGGGGAATGGTGTCCAGCTTGCCTGGAGTTGGCGCGAGGCGATCGACACAGTCTCTGAAAGCCGCTCAATGACGCTGGCCGTGTCCTCGTAAATCGCCTGCACCAGATCTTCGGCTTCCGCATTCGGGCCGATCGCCATACGGGCGGCGAAGTCCAGAAGCTCCCTCTGGCTGAGCGCGCGAGCGGTGCGGTTCTTCGCGCGAAGCGCTGCCAGGGCCACCGGTGAGCCATCGATGCAGAATGAGCCGAGGCGATGCAGATACGCATAGGTCGGCTCGGCCTCGATGCCGGGCTCATCGATCAGGAGGCGGGCGTCGTCGAGTCGGACGAGGCGGTAGGAGGCCTCCGTCCAGGTCAGCTGCGTCAGCTGCAGAGGGGTGACCCAGATGACGCTGACTCGCACCGATGTCCCGCGGCTCGCGAAAATGGTTGCGGCCATGTATCCGTTGAGACTCACAGCCGCAGCAGGGCCGATATCGAGGTCGTGTAGGACTCCGGTGAGGACCAGCACGTCCCTCTCGGCGTCCTCGGTCAGGTGGGCGAACTTCCTTTTCAGCCAGCTCGGTGCGCCATTGCCGCCGATGGCAAGCAGCGGATAGCGATCGTCAGTGAGCTCTGTGACGAGCGACGCCCTCTCGGCCTGCTGGAGGTCGTCCAGCAGCTGAACGGCTCTGTCGCGAAGGACGTAGGAGTGCGTCGGACGCTCCCATGGATAGTCGAGTGACCACCGGGAAACCGAAGAGTCGAACGGACGGGGAGCCACAGCATGAGATGCCTCCCGGAGGAAGGCAATGAACTGCTCATCGTCCATCGCCAGGCGCTCGAGGAGCGCAGGCTCCGTGATCGGAGGCCAGCCCGGCATGAGATGAATCTAGTCCGACTTGGCTGCCGGTGGTGGGCCCCTGGTGTTCTTCTGGCAAGCGGGCCCCCCTGTAGCCGCCATGGTCGCCGCTATTGGGTCCGGTCAATCGCCCGGGAGGCCAAGTTGGTTGGCGGCCCGCAGAGGTCGCCCGATCGTCCCGTCGCCGAGCCGACGGGGACCGGTGCGAGCCACGCCTCACGATCTCGTGAGGGGTACCACCTGGGCCAGGCCGGGGCTGGCGCGGCGGCGCCGCTTGCGTGGCGAGGAACTTCGGCGTAGCCTGCGCTGGCTCCTTGTTTCGCCTTGGGAAACGAATAATCACCGCGCTGGTCGTCGTCACCGCGCTGGTCTATTCCGTCGTCGCAACAGACAGCGCCAAAGCTGCGCCCTGTCCGGCCCCGACCTTTGGCCTGGCAGCGGGCAACCTCTCGATCCAAGGAACCTTTCCCTGTAATGAAGAATCGGAGGGTTTCGCCGTCTATTGCGAAGCCGGCATGATCCGCTTCGAATACGAAGTCAACGACGTTCAACTGGGGTCGATCGATACGGGCGTCACCTGCGGGTCTCCGGCGCGCCTCTCGGTTCACGGCAACGCCGGCGATGACACGATCGATCTCTCCAGGGTCACAGCGGCGAACGGTTTCACTGGGATCACCGAACCAAACCTCATCGAAGGCAGCTATGGCAAGGACGAGCTAATCGCGAGCCAGATGTCGAACGAAATGCTGGGCGGGGCGCAGAGCGACATCATCTTGGCGCGCAACGGCGTGCATGACACGGTCGACTGTGGCGAAGGAACCGACGCGGTGCAGACCGACCAGACAGGCGTCGACGCGCTGTCCAATTGCGAGGTGATCGATCTCCTGCCGACGCCGGCCCCCGTCCCGGCGACCACTCCCCTCCCGACGGTTACCGGGAGGCGCGCGGCGGCTCAAAGGAGCTGCCGAAAGCTGAAGCGCCGCAGCGCGCGCCGCAAGTGCTTCCGGCACGCGAAAACGCTGCCGATTTGATCCCTCCTTTCGCCGCGTGCTCTCGGTGCGCACGTCCCCGGGGACGTATGTTTGAGGGGACCGCGAATGGATTGCGCTGCCGATTCGTTCGGCGTATGGTCGGGGAGATCGCAATCTCATGGCCCTTAGGCTGAACGTCCGCCGCTCCGCACAGCTCGCGACCCTGATGACGGTGCTTGCATTGTTGCTTGCGTTGCTGCCGGCGCCTGCGGCCCGCGCCAGCTTTCCCGGTCGAAACGGTCAGATCGCGTACGGCCTCTATGAGAATTCCGGGGGCGAAGAGGGACCGGATATCTTTCCGTTCGGAATCGAAGCCGTCTACCCGGGCGCGGCGCACCGCCGTTCGCTGCGTCTCACCCACGACCCCTTGGTGCCCGGCAGCTGCATCGAGAATCCGTCCTACTCGGCCGACGGCACGCTGCTCGCCTTTGATGCGAGCTGGTTCACCGGGTGTGAACCCTATCCGCCGCCGACGCAGCCACCGCCAGCCGCTCAGAGCATCTTCGTGATGAGCGCGGCCGGCAAGGAAGTGCACCGGGTGACCGAAAAGGCCGGGGCGGTCGACGCCGATCCAGCGTTCTCGCCGGAAGGCGAACGGATCGTGTTCAGCCGCGGCGCCGAACGCCAGACCCAGATCTACACGGTCAACGCGGACGGCAGCGAACTCCAGCGACTAACCAACGGGTCCTCCGGCCGCGATCTGGATCCTCGTTACTCGCCGGACGGCAAGCACATCATTTTTGACTCCAGGAACGGAATCGAAGAGATGGCAGCCGACGGGAGCGGCCGTCATCTGCTGGTGTCCGACCAGGGCAGATTCAAGGTCGCCGAAGCCGACTTCTCACCGGATGGCAAGCTGATCACATTCGTCAGGGCAAGCTTCCAGAAGGGGTGGGTCTACATCGCCAGGGCCAACGGCAAGGGCGCCAAACGCGTCTCGCCCGCTGCGCCGCTTGACGGCAATTGGTGCTTTCACTCGATCTGCGCGGCCGCACCGATCTTCTCACCCGATGGGAAGCGCGTCATATTCGTCAAATTCAACCGTGAAAAGGGCTCGACGCTGGTCGAGGTCCCGATCTCCGGCCACGGGCGCGCAACGGTGCAATCGACCCCCAACCAGGAGGGGGTGAACGTCGCCCGGCCATCCTGGCAGCCGATTCCATGAGGCAGAGCCCCCGTCGTCCTTCTCAACTGTCTTGGAACTTAGGATTCGGCGCGGAAGCTGACTCCTTCGAGACCTACGAAGACCGCCCCGGTGAAGGCGACCACGCCGCCGTCGAATCCCGGCAAAACACCGGGACCGAAGATCGTCAGGGGGTAGGTTCCTTCGTTGCAGGGAGTTCCCTCACAGGTCGCGGCGACCCGGATCATTTTGCCGGCCGTCGGCCGGAACCCCGGGGGAAGCTGGAATATGAGCGATGTCCCGCCGGGTTTCAGGGTGCCCTTCAGGTGGACGATCCCCTCGCGGTCCTTGAAGAAGCCGGCGTTTTCGTTCCCCGGGGTGCCGAGATTCTCCCAGCCGTTCTGGAAGGCCGGCTCACCGGGCGCCCCGACTTCATGCCAGGCTTCCGGGGCGGCGATCGCGTTCGCCGTGTTCGCGGTGTTGGCCACCGGTACGGTGCCAAGCGTTGAAGCGTTGATCTGCGTGCCTGTCAGCGTTCCCTTCTTGACCTTGGCGGCGCTGATCGTTTCGTTCTTGATTTTCGCCGTGGTCACAGCGTTCTTCTTCAACTGCTTGGCTCCGATGCTGTTCTTCGCCGGCTTCAGAGCGGCATAGGATGCGCCGCCAAGGGCGATGAACATGGCGAGCGTCGCCATCACGTTCGCGTAGGTCAGCTTCGGGCGTTGTCGCATGATGTCCCCTCGGGCTCGTGGCTTTGAGCCCCGCGATCAGCCGCCCCGGGGCCGTCGAGACGAAGCTAGCCGCAACGCTGGCTCCGGTCAAGCGCGGTAGACCAGGTGGCCAGGGTGGGAGTCCCGTTGGCTGCGCCCCTCCGTCTGGTGCCACATTTTTCCGCACCGCGCGCTCGGAACTTCCGCGTTTACTTCACGCGCCAGGCGATCAGCCTGGTGGGAACCTGGATGCAGGCGGTTGCGCTCGTCTGGCTAGTGCTGGAGATCACCGGCTCGGGCACACTTCTCGGTCTCGTGGTCGCGGTGCAGTGCCTGCCCGTCCTGTTGCTTGGTGCCTATGCCGGCCTGGTCGCAGACCGTCTCAACAAGCGGCGCCTGCTCTTCGCCACACAGACGGCGCTAGCGCTGCTCGCGCTGCTGCTCGGGCTGTTGACGGTCACGCACAGCGTGCGCCTCTGGATGACCTTCACCATCGCGGTGCTGTTTGGCTGCGTCGACTCGCTCGATAATCCCACCAGGCAGTCCGTCGTGATGGAGATGGTCGGTGGGGCCCGGGTGCAAAACGCCGTCAGCCTCAACAGCGCAATGGTGAACGGCTCGCGAGCCGTTGGACCCGCGGTGCCGGTGCGCTGATCGCCACCGTCGGGGTCGGAATCTGCTTCATTGTAAATGCGGTCAGTTTCGTCGCCGTGGTGCTCGCCCTTTCGTTGATGCGCGTCGTCGAATTACGCCCCACCGAGCCAGTGGCACGAGGAAAAGGTCAGCTACGCGAGGGCCTCCGCCACGTGAAGCAAAGCATGGGTCTGCTGGTTCCCCTGATCATGATGGCCCTGGCGGGCACTCTCGCCTATGAGTTCCAAGTCGTGCTGCCTCTTCTGGCTCGCGTCACTTTGCACGGCGGCGGAGACCTACGGATTCAGGACCGCGGCGATGGCGGTTGGGGAGGTTGCGGGCGGGCTTTATGTGGCCACTCGCTATTCGACCGGGTTGCTCCCTCTCACCGTCACGGCGGCGGCGTTTGAAATCACGATCCTGGTCGTCGCCCTAGCCCCTCGCTTGCCTACGAGCTGGTCGCGTTGCCATTCGTCGGCTTTGCCAGCACCTCCTTTCTCGCCACCGCTAACAGCACGCTCCAGCTGACCAGCGATCCCACTACCGCGGGTCGGGTGATGGCACTTTGGTCGGTGACCTTCCTCGGCAGCACCCCGATCGGCCGCCCCATCCTCGGCGCCGTAAGCGAGTACCTCGGTCCGCGTGCGTTATGGACTCATGGTAGGGGCGCTGGCCTGCTTGCTCGCCGCCTCGGTTGGGATCGCGGTGCTTGGTCGGGTGTCGCCATCGGAGCGCTATGCGCCACGCCCCAACGACTCCGCCGGCCGGGTCGAGTCCTTGGGCCCCTGAGTTCGACTGACGTATCTGCAGCGAGACCGATTCGGCGCCCGAACGCGCCAGCCTCGCCCGTCTGGCCCGGCGGATTTGACGCCGATGCAAACATATGTTCGTGATCTATGCCGAGAGGCTTGCCGCGCTTGAGGAGTCGATCGCCGACCTCAATATCGATCGGGCCTGTGAGATTGCTGCCGGGCTGCAATACGTCGGCATCCTCGATGCCCTCAAACTCGTCCGCGCGATGGCGATATCCAGGGATCGACGATTCGAGCGGGCCGCAACGCGCTGGATCGTCCGACTCAGGGAGGAGGCCGGCGCATCGCTCGACGAGCTCCAACTCGCCACCGCGGCGTTCGCCGTGCTGGCGCGAACGCCCGAATCCGAGGACGCCTGGGTCACGTTGACGAGCATCGTTCGGGCGAAGGACTAATTTGGGGCCGTGACGCGAGCGGCACTACTGCTCTCTCACTGACTTACTGGGAACCGGACAGGTGGGACGTCGGGTCCCCCGTTCACATCCGTGGGCCGACCCGGCGCCGGGTCGGGCGATTGGCGCCGGGGTTTAGGCGAGTCCCTCGGCCATCGGCGGCCCGTAGCTGTTGTCGCCGGCGTCACTCTTTTGGAGGTAGAAGATGAGCAGTACGATCAAACCGATTATCGGGATGAGCCCAATCAGGACCCACCAACCGCTGCGGTCTGTGTCGTGCAGTCGTCGGATTGCAACCGAAAGGTTCGGCAGGATCAGCCCGAGCGAGACGAGGATCGTGAGTACCGAGCTACCGCCGAAGATGATTGCGTCCAGAATCGAGGCCGCAACTCCGACCAGAATCCCAAACAGGAACCACCACCAGAACGCCGGTCGTGAGGCTCGGCCGTCGAACTTCGCGTAATGGTCGAATCCAGACTTAACAGCCTCCGAGAAGCTCATTCAGTGCCCTCCGATTCTCACAGTTCGGCGCATGCGCCCGACTGCAGCCAGAATAGAGGAACTGACGGCGGAATGCAGGATGTATTTCCGCTCGAGTGGCATTTTGCCCTTCGCTACGACGAGCCGATCATGGTCATCGATCCCACCTAAAACGGATCAGGTGGACAGACGGCTCAATGGGCCTTGCGAGGACAACCATCCACGCAGCTGTTTGACGTTGGGTACACGCCTGGCGGAATCTGTGCATGGACGACCTGCCGGCGGCGCCTGGCGATGCCGATAGGAAAGGAGAGACGATGAGCGATATCGGTGCCACACCCCTGACTGTTTCAAAGAGCCCCAAAGTGTGGGGGAGACAGCAGATCTGGCGGAAGCTGCGTTGGAGCAGCGTTCAAACACGGTATTTACGCGCATAGACCATGGTGCGGGGGCGCGTGATGCAGGGCTCGAGCTGCCTGATGGGGAGCGGCATATTGTCGGCGACCCGAAGGCTGGCACGCTGCTCATGCAGATCGATCAACCATCGGATACGAGCTTCCACTGAGCTCCCTGTCTGGGACGCCGCGGTCAGTCGATGATTGGCTACCGACCACCTGCAATGGTGCCGCTGGGTTTGCGCTCTTGGCTGAAAACCCGGTGCTGGACCCGCATGCGGGCTTTGCTGGATGAGCTCGTCGGGGAGAGCAAGGATAGGTGAGGCTCGCCGCTCGCCAGGGGTGTCACCTTGGCTGGAACTCCCAACGATCGCAGTCCGGACGAGCGGTGTGTCGCGCGGTTCGGCATTGCGCTTTACGCTTCCTGATGCCAAACAACCAGAGGGGACAACGAGGATGAAGCAACCTAGGGCCAGGCTCAAGCGACCGAGCCACGCAACCGTAGTCGCCTACCTCGCGTTATTCGTCGCCCTGGGGGGCAGCGCCTTTGCGGCCACCCTGTTGGGCAAGAACTCGGTGGGCACCAAGCAGCTGAAGAAGAACGCTGTCACCTCGCCCAAAATCCAGAAGCAGGCGATCACCGCAAACAAAGTCAAGAACGGAACCCTGACAGGGACTCAGATCGAAGCCTCGACGTTGGGAACAGTACCGGCCGCCGACCAAGCCCACTCTGCCCAAACTGCCGATTCATTGAGCCCTGTCGAAAACTGGCATGAAATCGGGTCACCGGGCGAGCCGGAATTCGAACACTCCTGGCACAACTTCGGTGGGTTGTTTGCAAGGGCGGCCTTCTACAAGGACCATGAGGGCATCGTTCACCTCAAGGGAACTGTGACGGGCGGACTCGGAGCTGTCTTCAGATTGCCTGCCGGCTACCGGCCCACCGAACGGCTTATCTTCCCGGCGTATTGTTCAGGCGGAGGTTGCTCTGCCTCGGGCGACGGGAATGCGGAAGTCTGGGGAACGAATGCACCGCCCGAATTGGTCGGTGCGGTGGAAATCCTGGGTGTGACCAGCGGCCTCGATGGGATCAGCTTTCGCGCCGAAGCGTGAGGTGTCCTCCTCGATGGTCTGGATATGGGTGTGCGCCGACGCGACTCTGAGCAAGCCAGGGTCGTGCAGCCCTATGGCCGAGATCGGATTGCAATGATCGAGTCCTGAGCTAGAGAAGGACGATCGGGTTGCGGCCGTCAAGAACGAGCGGAGTCATGGGAAGCGAAGCAGGAGGCACCCCCGATGAACCGAGATCGGCACCTCATCGTTCGCCGTTGTGCTCGCTCATAGGTTGTCCCGCAGATCAACCGCCGCCGAGCCCGTCCTCAGCGCGTCACGGCCGCAGCGCGCTGGCCGGTTAGCAGGCGACGATTAGGCGTCATCGACGGGTTGAGGGACACCACTGGATTGATAGGCCGTTGTGACAATCACCGTGTCAGGAGAGCTCTGCTTCGAGTTCACCGAGAATGACACCGGCAAGAAAAAGGCTGGGCTGCTCGTCGGGTTGTAGCCGCCGAGGTTCGCGAAATAGGCGCAGTCGCTGACGTCTTGGTTGAATGTGACTTCGTGGATGCCCAGTGCTTTCCGGTTGACAGAGACGGCATGGTGGCCCCGCTCAAGGACGTCTGGTTCGATGCCTTCACCCGCACGCACTACGGCCCAGAGAATTGTGGTATCGGTCCCGCCGCTTTTTCCGGTGGGCCCCGGTGGACCTTCCTTTGGAAGTGCTCCAGGGGAGAAGTCCTGCGCGAGCAGGGTTCCATCCTTGATCTTTGCCGTCGTGATCGCGTCGTTCCTTACTTTGGCGGCCGTTACCGATTCGGACTTCAGCTGTTTGGTTCCGACGCTATTGGGAGGTACTGAGGCCGCGTAGGCGGCTCCTCCCAAGGCGACGAACAGTGCTACATAGGCGACTGCCTGCGAACGGATATGTGCGGCAAGGGTGGCTGTGGGCGTCGAAGTAATCGATATGCATTGGAACCATTGGGTTGTTCGTGTATGTGGCGGTGCCAGCTGCGTACACGTTGAGCACCGGCGCCCCGAGGTCGATCAGGGTCGAGGAATGACAGGGGTCGAACGAGCAGGGAAACGGGATCCAGATGGATTCGAGAAACTCTTCTTCGGTCGGGAATACGCCCACCAGGGTTCCGTCCTGGAGGTCGTTCTCAGTCTGGGAGAAGTAGCCGCTTGTAGTATAGGGGCCGACACAGCCCCGGTTGAAGGATTGAGTTCCATGGTAGGCCGTCACGCAGTATTTTGTTGGCGTTCCGTTCGCATTGAATTCAAAATAGTGCGAGTCGGTTGGCGTATTGGTGACGGGCGGCTCGCCACCGGCGGCGGCTGCGAAGGCGGCGCTCGCGGGACTCGGGACCACGGCGAGCACGGCGGCGGTGAGCATGGCGACGGTGATCAGCGCTGAAATAGAGGATCTGTGATGCTCCGCGAGCTTCCCCCCTTGCTCCTCGGTCAAGGACGAGCTACCACGATCTGGCAAGCTGTCCTTGTCGTATTGGACGTTTGGACAAGCCCGGCGGCTCTAGTCTCGGTCGGGTGGTCGCCGGCGAGACGCTCGGCGATTGGCGCGACGTTTGCTTGAGTTGCCGTTGTTAACGATGCGCCGATTGGCGTCGATAAGAACTCTGACTAACGCGAATCAGCGCGATCCTTCGTTGAAGTGAAGCTCAGCAAACATCGTGAAAGACTCACCCGCGGTCAAGCAATGGTGAAGTTCCCTGGCGCAAACTATCGTCGTTGGAGCGGCCCTCGGCTGGCAATCACTTGGACGGTAGCGGGACTTCTGCTCGTTGCACCGTCCGCGGCCGCACCCAAGGGCAAGGTCATCATTCACGGACCGCAGTCGAGCTCACACCTGAGGCTGACGATGAGCGGCGGCGCTCTCCTAATCCAAGGATACCTGGCCCGCCGCAGCCAGCTCGGTTGCGATGCGGGTCACCACCGGCTGCGCTGTCCCCTAACCAACGTCACTGAAGTCGAAGTCGACATGGGCCCCTCAGACGACAAGGTGGAAGTGGTTGACCCTCTGCCGGTGCCTCTCACCGTTCGACTCGGCGCTGGCTCCGATAAGTTCATCGGCAACGGCGAGCCAGACACCTGCTACCCAGAAGGGTCGAACGCCAACGGCTGCTTTGGCGGGGGCGGAAACGATCGCTGTATCGTCACCGGGGGGAACAGCGAATGCTACGGTGGCCCCGGCAACGACTTCTGTCAGGGTGGACCGGGCAGCGATGGCTGCTGGGGCGGAGCCGGCGATGACGTCTGCTTCATGGGGGCCGGAGACGACGGCTGCCACGGAGGACCGGGAAACGACCACCTCTATGGAGGCCCAGGCGCAGACCAACTCTACGGGGGTCCAGGAAATGACTACTGCGATGGCGGCCCCGGTGTCGGCCGCTCTCACGAATGCGAGGCCGGCCCTGGCCACTGAGTTCCCAGAGCGACCTCGTCGGCCTCCTGCCCGGCTGGCCGATCGAAAAGCGCCAGAGCGGGGTCGGGGGAACACTGGTGCGGGGATAAGATGGCGCCTGTCCCCCAATCGTTGCGAGGCTGGCGATGCAGGGCGATGAGAAGTCGTGCGGTGCAAGCAGTGCCGGACAGGGAGGCCGTCAGTAGTTGATCGCCTCATCCCCGTGGGGAACTTCGGTCGCCCGCTAGCCCCCGCCGTGCATGGTGAGACCGGGGGAGGTGGCACGCAGACAGCTCGCCATCACTCTCGCGATCCTTGCGGTCACTGCGGTCACTGCGGTTGCCGCGTCGGGCGGCTCCTTTGCCGGCACGGCGGATCAAGAGATCAAGGTCAGTTTTCTAGCAAGCGACACGTGGGTAAAACGTCCCAAGACCTCACTCGCCGTGAACTGCGTGACGGCATACCCTTCCTACAAGGGCGCGATTGAAATTGTCGCTGTCTCGCGACAAGGCTCGACGGGGCTTCGGGCGGCCAGTTCTCGTTCAAGCTAACGTCCCGATCCCCCATCCATCCAAGAAGGAGGCTACGAGAGTGAGCGGCGCGATCCACGGTCGTTCAGCGAGCGGGACGCTCAAGAGCTTCCATCCGAAGGACTGGGACGTCTACAATCCCGCGACCGGCATGTATGAACTCGCGCTGGCCTCCTGCGCCGGCAAGACGACCTGGACCGTAAAGCACTAACGGCGCCAAGCGAGATAGGCGACCGCTTCACCGGAGGGAAAGAGAAAGTGCCCACCGGCTCCCGGGAAAGGACAGGCCCCTTGGCTAAGGTTCCGCAAACAGAAGTTTGACATTCATCGGCAAGATCCGAACTTTAGCGGCTAACCACTAGGAAGAAATATGGTCACTGGTACCGATTATCTGGTTATTGGGACGGGTGCGTCTGGCCTTGCATTCGCCGACGCACTGATGGCCGAGGCGGACGTGGAGGTGACCCTGATCGATCGTCGAAAGGCACCAGGAGGCCATTGGCTTGATGCGTATCCGTTTGTTCGCTTGCACACCCCGTCCGCCTACTACGGTGTGAGCTCTCTGGCGCTCGGCGAAGATCGGATCGACCGGTTTGGCGAGAACGCTGGATATTATGAGCGCGCCACCGGTAAGGAGGTGGTTGATCACTTCGCTGAGGCGACCCAGCGGCTGATTGATGGGGGTCGCACCCGCGTGCTGACTCACCACGAACATGTTGGTACGGAGACTGACGGTGAGCGGGTCAAGGACTTGAGCACCGGGAAGATTCACACGGTCGCGGTACGACGCAAGGTCGTCGACGCTCACTACCTGGAGGGATCGATCCCAGCGACCCACATGGCCCCGTTTGAGGTGGCCGCGGGCGTACGAGTTATCCCGGTCAACGATTTGCCAGCGGCCGCAGGGTCAGACTGCTCCTACGCCGTTCTCGGGTCCGGCAAGACAGCCGTAGACGCATGCGTCTGGCTTCTCGAAAACGACGTGGAGTCAGATCGGATTCGTTGGATCCGGCCCCGCGACGCCTGGTTTTATGACCGCAGCCATTTTCAGCCATTGGAGCAGGTCGGCGGGATCATGGAGGGGAACGCGCTCGACGCGGAAGCCGGCGCCAAGGCAACAGACATCCAAGACCTTTTCGAGCGCTTAGAGAGCTCGGGGCGACTTGTACGCATCGACACCGCGTATCGGGCGACAATGTACCGCGGCACGATGCTCAGTACTCGTGAATTGGAGGCTCTGAGGCAGATTCGAGATATCGTTAGGCTCGGTCGGGTGCGGGGAATCGAGACCGACCGAATTGTGCTCGATCGTGGCGATATCAAGAGCAGCCGCGACATCCTGCATGTGGACTGCACGGCGTTGGGTTTGAGCAATGCGCCCGCTACATCGATCTTCCAACCCGGTCGGATCGTGCTCCAGCAGATACGACACCTTTCGCCATGCTTCAACGCAGCCCTCATCGGCTATGTCGAGGCTCATCGGGACGACGACGAGGACAAGAATCGACTTTGCCCGCCCAACCCTTACGCCAGCGGCATTGGGGACTGGCCGCGCATGATAAGCCGTACATGGATAACTGAGGGCCGATGGTTGAACGAGCCAGATGTCTCGGGGTGGGTGGCCCAGAGCCGGCTCAACCTAATGCGCGCGCTTCCCGATCACGCCGCGGCACCGCCCGTGCAAGACGCGGTCAGTCGATACCTCACACACGTCCGCCCAGCAATCGAGAGGCTGCGGCAGTTGAATGGAGCGAGTTCAGTAGGGCGGGAAGAGGAGGGTGGCGCTGTGAATCGACCGACTCCTCCGGTGTAACTCGCTCTCAAACTGCCAACGATCTCGCGGGTGCCCTTCGGCGTGCAGCCGTCGCCCACGGCGACCATGAGAAGCGCATGGGCGAGGCCGGCCCGAATTGGCCCGTCTGGTACGCCAGCTACTTGGTGGCGGAGCAGGCGGGTGCGGAACTGCCTCGTGGCGACCACAACCGCAGTTCTTCAGCTCAAGCCGGTGTCCTGATTGCGAGCTGCATCAGTGTCTCAATCTGGCATCTTGATGGTGCCCGCGACAACGCGTCCGAGCCGCTTCGTGCTCCGGTTGCGCTGCTACCCCTCGATGAGATTAACGATCTCGGCGGTGCGCTCCTCGGGCTCGCCCGTAAAGCCCCCCTCGACAGGCATGTTCGGCATCAGCGTGTCTTTTACGAAGCGGTCTGCATGCTCCTTTGACTCCCAGACGGCGGCGATGAGGATGCCACCGTCGGTCGTCCCGGCGGCGTGATAGATCTGTCCCTCGGGCAGACCTCCGGGAGGGTGCACCACCGCGATCGTCGCCACGTACTGATCTTCGGTTGCGTCTGGCCAGAAATGCGACATCAGGTATGCCATGTTGGATCCTTTCCAATTGGGTCGGGGAGGCTACTCGGGTTGAGCTGAGGTTGCGGATTAGGCCTTCCCCCCGCGGTCGGAGGACACATCGGAGACCCATGACCGTGCGGGCCATAGGTTGACTTAAGCTCGAAGTGGGATTGAGAGGCAGTTTGCACTTCAGCGCGTCATTTCACCCTGTGCTGCCCAACTTCACAGAACCGACCTCTGGCAGCAGTGTAGTGTCCAAAGGAAGATGAAGCAAATTCCGTAGCGAGCGGCTCACCGTCGTGGGGCCATCTCTTCCAAGCAAAGTTGGGGCGACCTTCACGATCCTTCTCAATCCGGCGCCCACGCCATAGGTCAGGGCTCGCTTGCTCACTCGGCACCGGGGGCCAGCAGGCCGATAGATCAGAGTTGCCTTTTACGGCATTCTTGGCCGAGCGACGTGGTCAGAACGCTGAAAGCGCGGAAGGGATCTGGGGCAGGGGGAACTCCGCCTTCCGGTGCTTCCGTAGTCCAGATTCGAAGCAAAAATGTCCCCCGGTCCCGCGGGCTTCGGCTAAGGCCGGATGCTGGTCGCACCGCCGTAGCGTTGACCCCCGGCCGTGCCCCGATGACGTGGCGGCGCGAAGACCGCCGAACGCCTACTTCTCGCAGACGACGCTCACCGTCAGCTCCCAGACTCCTTCGGCCCCGTTGCTGTCGTCAACTGCACGCACCAGCCAGGTATCGGCTTCGACCGGATAGCTGCGGATCGCCCGAAGCTTGGCCGATCCGGCCGCGGTTTCGCTGTGGAGCACGTAGCCGCCGTCGAGCACCGGGCCGCTCGGGCAGTGGACGCTCAGCTCCTTCGGCGAGGTGGCGTTGGTGGCTGTCGCCTGGTTGACGACTTCCGTTTCGAGCCCCATCGACGGGGATGTCGTTCCCGGCGCGCCGGGCGGCCCGGGCGGACCCTGGGCTCCGGTCGCACCCGTCTGTCCTTTCAGCAGGCTTTTCGTCCCAGGGCTCAGCTTTTCGGGCGTCACCGATCCATCCTTGATTTTGCTGCCGTAGACAGATTCAGGTTGGAGCTCCTGGAAGCCGACCGCATCGGACTTGATCTCCGCGGAGCCGACCGAATTGGCCTGCAGGGCGGACTCACCGACACTGTTCGGCTTGAGGTTGGCGCTCGTCGCGTAGGCGGTACCGCCGCCGAGGACGATCAAGGCCAAGATGGTGACCATCACGTTGGAATAGGTGAGCTTGCCGCGTAGCCGCTTCATGAGTTCCTCCCCGGGAGGGTGATCGAAAGGACGAAACGAGAGGGAGCCTCTCGATCGGCCAGGCGCTTGTCAACCTGCTTCGGATTATTGACCTCAGGCAGCTCGCCGGTTTTAGCCCACGGCCAGTCTGCAAGGTGCGCGGGTCGCGCAGAAGCCCTGGTATTCCCCGCCTGCCTGTACCGCAACACGCGTCCGCTCAATCGCTTGCGAAGCGTCGAAGGCGCTCAGAAGGACAACGAACTGGTGCGTCTCACTTGCACCCTTCCTCAAAGCAGCGGCACTGTTGTGCCGGTCGGCCATAGGCGTGATTCCGGCCGCTGAGAGGGCGCCTCGGGTTCGCCTGAGCATCTGCGGCCCGCTGAAGGCGACTTCAAACGGGAACTGCCGAGCCTGGGATGGGGTGGGGCTCATTCTGGAAAGGAGCCTACTGGACGGTCGATTGTGAGGTCCGAACGATCAGGCGGCAGACGTGCGGCTGCAAGCGGCGAGTCGGCCGATATTCCTCTGACCATTCGGTGACGGGAAGCCGGAGTCTCGGCCCGTCTTCGGCGCGCCAGCGCCACGCTTTTGTGCTACCGGCCCTCGCTCGCATCGGACCCGATGGAGTCGGTTCGGCCCATCGCCGATCGAGTCGCCTTCGAGCTGCTCAGGGGTCGTGAGTTCAATCGTGGCGAGGTCCTCGAAACTCATCAGGGCGTCTGCAGGCTGGGGGCCGGGCTGGCGGGGGAGCTTGAAGAGGATGATCACCCCGGCGACGGTGCTGAGCACGCCGGTCAGCAGTAGGAGCCACCAACCCCATGTGACCTGACTCTCACCTCTGCTCTGTACGGGCTCTCCATCGTTGCCTCCATCGATCGGCCTCCCCCTAGTTAAAAACAAGTGAATGTGACCCTGGGGCGGAGTCAGCAGGTGGGATCGGGGTAAATCCACATCTTCGCCAGGACTCTTCACAGCCGGGCGTGTCCCGGCCCCGTCCATTGAACCGAATCCCTGCCCACTGGGCTGCTACAAGACAGTGGGTAGCCAATTCAACACCGAGCCGACGAGCCATTCAGATATGGGGGTATTCTCCGTCAGGGCCACGCTGCTGGTCGTCGAGTTGGCGGTGCGGGAACCACCATCTTGTACCTTACGGGACATCCCACCCCTTCGGGCGAGCTAATCGCCATCTCGAAACCTCGACTAAGACTTGTCGGGGGGTGCCTTGGTGTCCCGACGGGAGCCGATCTGCCACCGGCGCCACGGCCAGATACCATCAATCTCAACCTCTAGCGAAAAACTCAGGAGAATTCGAATAACGACGATGATGCCCAAGACGGCGACCCCTTCGAGGGTGGGGTCAACAATGATCGTCCGGACGATATCGGCAACTATCAGGACCTCGAGGCCCAGGAGAATGGAGCGACCGAAGTTCCGGCGAAGTTCGTCGTAAGAGCCCTCCGTCTCCTCAGAGTGCAGGGTTCGGTACGCGAACAGTAGAAACGCACCAAGTCCGCCAAAAATCATAATCCCCGCCCCTGCAGCCTCAACTACCTTGACGACTTCCGAGATCAGTTCGTCATAGGTCATTTCGTGGCGATCATACACCTGGACCGACGGATCATCGACATTGCCTACCCGGCTCCGGTCGGCATACTCGGAGGAGTGTTGTTTGTAAGGCGTGGTGTCCGATTATGTGTCGGTTCGGTCTGAAGGTACCCTCCTGCTGGAGCCGGGGCGCCAAAGGCTGACCAGCCCGGCGACGAGCGTGACGAGAAAGATTTGGCCCATCAACATCTCGAGGACCGCGAATGACTGGCCGACCGTTCCGGCCGGGACCAGGTTGCCGTAGCCGGTGGTCGTGAGAGTTGTGTAGCTGAAGAATAGGTAATCGCTCGCGCGCGCATGAGCGACGCCAGTGAAGAACTCGCTGTGGGTCCAATGGCTGAACGCAAAGTAAAGGAAACCAAACAAGAGCCCGAGGAGGGTGAAGACACTTATCGCCCCGAGAATCGTGCGGAAATCGACCCGACTGGCGCCGATGATGACGCGACGGAGGATGGTGACGGCTGCGATCGCCAGCAGAATCGTGTCGGCTCCCAGTGCGATGCTCAGTAATCGATCCGAAGGGATGCGCACGGCGAACACCGCTGTCAGGACCGTGGCAACTGCGATGACGATGGCTAGGCGAACCCTCTCCGGACGCACATCAGAGCTGGTGAACGCGGTGATTGCGGTCAGCGCAGCGATTGCGATCGCCGCAACCCGGCCGCCCCAACCCTCCGGAGGAAGCGTCATAAACACGACAAAAGTGATCAGGATCAGGATCAGGACTAGGCCGTAGGCGTCGGCGATCCGCTCGGCCATCTTCAGCGTTTCACGACGGCGGCGCATCAGATCCCGTCGGCTAGCACGGTCCTCGAGCACCCTTGGAACCTAACGGACAAGAGGGGTGGCTGCTCTGACTAGCAGTCGGATAGGTTGATTGAGTGAGCTCCGCCGACGCCACGCCCGCCGACCAGCCGCCTCAAACGACTGAGCATGAGAGTGGCGGGCGGGCGGAATGGCGGAGGCTGGCGCGGCTTGCCTACCGCGACCCCGAACACGTTGCAGAGAGGCTAACGCTCTACGGCGCCCGTTACCTTGGCGAGCCCTCGCGGGAATGGGCACAGCGTGTTCGAGAGGAGCAACCCGACGCTCCGCGCGCGTTGATCGCCGAAGACCTCCGCAAAGAGACCGCGCGAGTCGCTCGGGTCGATGGCGCCGTCGCAGGTACGCCCTTTCTGATTGCGCTCGTCCCAGGCTACCTCGCTTACCTTTGGCAGGAGGGGGTTATGGAGCGACGGATAGCGGCTCTCTATGACCATGACCCCAAGGAGTTGGAGGCAAGCGCACAGATATTGGTGCTCCGCGGCGTGCACTCGACCCCTGACGCCGCCCGCGAGGCCCTGCTCAATGTACGCGAGGTCCCCATGCCGGAGAAGCCTGCGGCTCGCCGTCCACTGCGGGTCTGGGTGCGCAGCATCTACACCCTGCTGGTCTTCGGCGGATTCATTTCTGCCTCAACCGACGAGAGTGATAAGAACGCCCATTGGCGCCTGAGGGCTGCACTCGGCTTCCTGATAGGTGTGACGATCTGGGTCATCACCTGGGTGCTTCCCGTCAGCTTCATGATTGCGATGGCCTGGGCTTGTGAGAGTCACGCCCGAAAGCTTGGCAGCCGCACTCTGAGCCTCTACGGCGGAGAATCCGCTAGCACCGAGGCTGCAATTGCAGCCGGTGATCGCCGCGAGGATCGCGGCCGGACCCGCCGCGATCTCCTGCGCGGATTACTCGTCCTACTCTCGGTGGTTGTCCCGATCGGATTCGTGGCGTACGCCGACCACGTCCGCCAGAGCACCGGCGTCAACTGGCTCGGTGCCCTCGGTGCACTCGTCGCAGTGTCGATGGTGATCGCCCTAACAGTCATCGCCCGACGCCGCTAAGGACCTATCCCCGTAGGGAGGAGTCCGACCGGCGCCGGGGAAGTCTCCAGCCGATCTACTGATCGGACATAGGAGGCATGAGATGGGCCTGGTCGACCGCGACGACGACTGGCGAATGCCGGACTGGCTGTGGGAGAGGATCGAGCCGCTGTTGCCGCCTCCGCCTGAGCACCCACTGGGAACGCACCGCAGGGGCCTGCCCAAGCGCCAGGTGATGGACGCGATTCTGTTGGTGTTGCGAACTGGGATGCAATGGAACGCGCTCGACATCACCGGCGTGTGTAATTCCTCCACCGCCCACCGGCGCTTCCAGGAGTGGGAGCAAGCCGGCGTGTTCCACGAGATCTGGCGCCAGGGCCTGCTCGACTACGACGAACAGGTCGGCATCGACTGGTCCTGGCTGGCCGCCGATGGGGCGATGACCAAGGCGCCGCTGGGCGGGCCGAAAACCGGCCCCAATCCCACCGATAGAGCCAAGGGGGGGCGAAGCGCTCGCTCCTCACAGACGCTGCGGGAATCCCGATCGGGATCGACCACTCGGGCGCCAACCGCAACGACCACCTCCTGCTGAAGGGGACGCTGGACTCGGTCCCGATCGAGCGCCCCGAGCCCAGCGAGGAAGACCCCCAGGGCCTCTGCCTCGACAAGGCCTATGACAACCAGGAAGTTCGCGACCTCCTCGAAGACCGCGATTTCACACCACACATCCGCCCCCGCGGCGAGGAGATCGACCTCAAGCTGCGCAACCCCGACTGGCGGCCTCACCGCTGGGTCGTCGAGGCCTGTCACTCATGGTTCAATCGCAACCGCGGCATCCTCGTCCGCTGGTCAAAGAAGGAGGAGAACCACCTCGCCTTCCTGCAGCTGGCCAGCGGCTTGATCGCCTTCAAGCGAGCTCACGCAGCTCGGCTGGCGACAGGCCTACAGGGATAGGTCCTAAGTGCCAGTACATCGTCGGATGATGAAATCATGGCATCCCAGGGAAATGCGGCAGAAGACGCGGTTATCCTTGCGAGCTTCGATAGTCGCTCAGCGGCCTTATACATGCTCGCATCGATGGGGCGTGGTTCCGAAAGAAGGCCCGCAAGGGGGAGGTTGATGCATTTGTTGGTCGCGAAAACCCAGAAGGCTCGTTGAAGCTGCCGCTGTTTCCGAATGTTGTGTTGCCTCTGAGCGCCGAGACCTATGATCGCATCTGACCTTGATCGATTCCCCCGACATTCCGCTTAAGGGCGCTGGCCGTCTTCTTGGCCTTGTGGTTCCGGAACCGACCTTCGAGGATGGGGAGGAGGTTCGATGGGAGGGTCGGGCCAATCACTTTCAGGCGAAGTTTCGAGCTGTTGGCGGTCGTCTCTACCTGACAGACCGACGATTGATCTTCGCGCCGACCAAGTTCGAAAGGAAGATCCGGGGACGATTGTGGTCCAAACATCTCACCGACCTCGGGGAGGCGGCGACGGTCGGTCGATTGCGGACTTTCCAGATTCTCGACAAGGCAGGGACATCACACTGGTTCGTCGTGTATGAGCGAGAGATGGTGGTCGAGATGCTCAATGCGGCTATTCGAAGCGCTGCGGCTACGACCTCAGACTGAACGCTCTGTTGGGTGCCCTCGCAGTGGCCCAGAAGTCCCCCGGGGGTTGTTTGCCCCCTTGCCCATCGTTACCTGCTCTTCCACGGAGTCGACCCTAGGACTTGGCCGGACGCGTCATAGGCCGTCGCACGGACGTCGTGTCTGGGGGCCACACCCGACGCGCTCGGCGATCTCTCATCCCATCCGGTGACCGCCTGCTGGCGTCGCCAGCACGTTCTCGCGCCCGCGCGGGCCCACCTCGAACTGCAGGAGATCACCAGCAACCGGCGGCTGCTTGGGTGGGGGAGGGGGACAAACGGCGGGGCGGTGGGTGGGACCTGGACGGGAGGGCGGTAAGAGGTCAGAAGCGTAGGGGAGGAAAGAAAGGCTGAGGGCCAAAGGACGAGGGGCAGACAAAGAGAGAGGACGTAGGTAAGATACTATCTTACGTCGATGAGGACGACCGTCTCGACAAAGGGGCAGATCGTGCTGCCGGCCGAGCTGCGCCAGCGCGATCACATTGAGCCCGGCCAGGAGTTCGAGGTCGAGCGCATCGGCAAGGATGAGTACCGGCTGGTGCGGGTCACGCCAGCCCCAAACGAAGGTCTCATCGACTGGCTGCTCGCTTGTCCACGGAAGGGCTACTTCACCCCGATTGCCTCAGAGTCGACCGAGACGCTTTGAGCGCGGAGCGAGCAACCGTGCATCTGTGGTTCCTCGCGCCGCGAGCTAAGCACGAGGGTCTGTGACCCAGTATCTGGTCGACGCCAACGTCCTCTCCGAGGCGATGAAGCCTGAGCCCGGCCCCAAAGTGATCGGGTGGCTGCGTCGCAATGAGCGCTCCATCGTTGTGGACCCGATCATCTTGGGCGAGGTCCGCTACGGGATCCTGCTGCTGCCCAAAGGCGCCAGACGCAGCGAGCTGGAGCGCTGGTTTGAGGAAGGAGTGGGCCGCATCCAGTGCCTGCCGTTCGACGCCACGGTCGGGCTGCGATGGGCCCAGCTGCTCGCCGAGCTGCGCCGGCATGGCCAGCCGATGTCGGTCAAAGACAGCCTGATCGCCGCCGCCGCCCTCACGCACGACCTAGCGCTGGTGACGCTCAACCGGCGGGACTTCGAGCCGGCGCGGGTCAAGCTCATCGATCCATCGGCCTGAGCCTGGGGTGGGCCCGGGCGGCCACGGTCACCGTGGGCAGCCCGCTGACAGTCGAATTCAGGCATCTCACCTGTGGATCTGCGTGCACTTCGGCCAATACCGCCCTGACTGAGTCTGGTGCGATGGTTGTTTCCCCGATCGACGGCGTCGTGGTCCGCTGGCGAATGATCGACGGCGCCCTCGGCTACAAGTACGAGCTTCGAGTTCTGCGGCCGCACGGAGCAGGTGAATTCCAAGGCGTCGGCACCAGCGCTCCGGGGTTCCCCTCTAGCTCGGCCATCCAGACGTTCCCGACCAACCTGCCGATCAAGGCGGGCGATCTGATCGGCATCGATTTGGAACCAGGCGCCGGGCTTGGCGTGGCGGAAGAGGAAGGCACCGGCACCTCCGCCGTCTGGCTGCCCACAGTGGGGGAAGGCGCCGTCGCCCCGCCTTCTCAAGCGTTTCCGAACGAGATGGGCTTCAACCCCGACGTTCAGCCCCCACCCGGCATCACTGGGGTCGCGGCGCCCCATATCGTGGGCGCCCCTCCGTCGACCGGCTCGATCAAAGGCGGCACGTCCGTCGAGATCCCGGCCACGACTTCACGGGGCGAGTGCGGTCAAGTTCGGCTCTCTTCCGGCCGCCAGCTTCACGGTCAACTCGGATACACAGGTCACTGCGGTTTCGCCGGCCAGCACTGCTCCCGGCGCAGTCGACACCAGCATCACCACCGTGGCCGGTACGACCCCCTCTGGCACCGCCGACCAGTTCACCTACACCCCCTGTGTAGTTCCCAAGCTCAAGGGCAAGAAGCTGAAGGCGGTCGGGAAGGCGCTCATGAAGGCCGAATGCAAGCTCGGCAGGGTAAAGGGCCAAAAAAGCAAGAGCGCGGAGGTCAAAAAGCAGAGCCCGAAGCCAGGCAAGGTGCTGACGCCCGGGAGCAAAGTCAACGTCAAGGTCAAGTAGACGCGGGTTGCGAAAAAGTCCCCGCCCCAGATCGCGACGAGGCCCTTTTGTTTCGACCGTTGGGAGACCTGCTGAGGAAGGCCACGCGTCGATGCATCGAGGACGACAGCTTTCGGGCAATCTTCGAGAGCGAGGACGCGATCCAGGATCGCTGGCCGGTCTAAAGTCCGGCTTGACCCTAGACTGTCTTGCGCCTAAGCATGAAGCCCTTACTCCTCCTCTGCGCCGTCGCTCTGATCGGAATACCTCCTTTGACCGGCTGTGGCAGTTCGGGCTCACCGGAAAGGTCTGCAAACCCGTCCAAAGTCCTCACAATGGGAAATACAAAGATCTCGATACCCGCCGACACGACTCCGAAAGAACTAATCCCCCTTATGTTCAACAGGTACCTGGCCAAGGCTGGCTACGTCGCGTCCTATAGGCAATGTGTGGTGCGGGAAGTCGGCAAGACCATTCCGGCGGGCGAGCTTGAAAAGGTCGAAGATATCTCGCCCACGGCGCTTAAGAAGAACGGCATTGATCTGATTGAAGAAGCGGGCCCGAAATGCAGAAAGTCGGGCGAGGCGATTCTCGATCCGCACGCGACGCCTGCGCAACTCGCGATCACACGGGAAAGCATGGTCGCCGCCATTCCAGTCGAACTTGCGAGCCTGCACTTGACTTCCGCACAGACGGCCTGTGTCGGGGAACGGGTCGGGGAATTTTCTGACGCAGAAGTTCTCTTTGTGATCAATGGCAGCGCTTCGCATGGTGAAGCGATCTACCGCAGGGCGATAAAGGCCTGCCTTCACTAGGGACGAGCACGCATCCCCCGCGCCTCAGGTGATGACGATCCCGCCTTGCTTTGCAGCCTGCTCGCAAAAGGAGGCGTAGGCAGCCGCAAGCTCGAGCATTCTGGGTCGCTGACCGACCCCTTCGGGCCAGGCTCGACGTCGGCCAGAAAGGCGCGGAGCTTTTTTGCCATCTCGCCAGCTTGAGCGGGCGAGATCACTTCCTCACCAACCATTCCGGCGACAGGACCGGTCCCGGCCTGCTCAGCAATGCGCTCCAATTTGCTCATGCCGCGATTCGGAATCCCAAAGTGGTGCGCTGACTCCCGGCGCTCGAACTCGCCCAGCGACTCACCAGTCCGCAAGATGTAAAAAAGGCCCCGCCGCGAAGATCGCAGCGAGGCCTTTGGCAAATGCGTGGCCAGTTTGCGTGGCCAGTTAGCTGTCCTGCACCCTGGTTAGTGCACCTGCTCAACGGCAAGCAGACCCTCCTCGAAATGGGGCTTGCCGCCGTCGCGGTCGGTCATCGGACAGAAGAAGATGTATTCGCCCGGTTTCTTGAGGTCCAGGTTCAGCGTCTGCGAAAGGCCGCCGTCGATCACGGCGGTAGCCTGGGCATCTTCGAAATCAACGAAAGCGGGTGGCGGCCCATTCTTCTTTAGGTCGCTTTCGATCTCCTTCAGCGGCGGTGCCTTCCCATTGACAGGGACGGCGATGATCATGTGTAGGGCCTTTTCGCCTTCGGAGTTGAAGGTGACTTCATTTTCCCCGACCTTCAGGCCAGAGACTTTCCATGCGTACCTGTCCTTGCCTGTTTCTTCGGCGGTTACGGTTGCCGGAGTGCTCGGGAGTTCGCCGGTGGTGCCTTCACTAAGCTTCATTTCTGCGGTCGCCGGTTTCTGACCGCCTTCTCCATTTAGGGCGGTGGCATCGACTATCACGTAATTGCCGCCGGGCAGGTTGAGGGTCGCTTCTCCAGTCTTGCCCCCTTCTACGCTCCCGATCCCCCCCTCAGCCTTGATCCAGTCAGGGATCTTTTCGTTTTCGCTCGCGACTTCTTCGAGCGCTTCTTTGCCCGTGTGGTTACCCGTGTACTGGATGAGCTGAAGTCCGTGAGGCGCTTTGCCGTTGTTGACAAGCTTCAACGTGACGAGGCCCCCTTCGGCTGACTTCGGTACGGAAAAGGTCGCGGTCTTGCCCGATTCTGAAACTCCGAATTTCATTTCGGTGGGCGTGTTGCTGCTGCTGCTGCTGCTCCCGCAGCCTGAGATTAGAGCGCCGATCAGCGCGAGGGCGCCGATGAGCACGCCGGCGAGCAAGCGACTGGTCCCCTGCAAGGTGTCCTCCCTTTCGTCTTTTGGGTGCTCCCGAGAGCAGGTTCCCCGACTCCGGCGGGAATGCTGCCTGCCGAGAACCGAATCAATATGCGCGCGGGATGCGATGGCGAGAATCCTATTTGCCCAGATCGCGCTTTGAATACCGAATAGTTGACTATTCCAATAGCCAGGTGTCCCCTGCATGCTGAGGCTAAGGACCTATCCCTGTAGGCCTGTCGCCAGCCGAGCTGCGTGAGCTCGCTTGAAGGCGATCAAGCCGCTGGCCAGCTGCAGGAAGGCGAGGTGGTTCTCCTCCTTCTTTGACCAGCGGACGAGGATGCCGCGGTTGCGATTGAACCATGAGTGACAGGCCTCGACGACCCAGCGGTGAGGCCGCCAGTCGGGGTTGCGCAGCTTGAGGTCGATCTCCTCACCGCGGGGGCGGATGTGTGGTGTGAAATCGCGGTCTTCGAGGAGGTCGCGAACTTCCTGGTTGTCGTAGGCCTTGTCGAGACAGAGGCCCTGGGGGTCTTCCTCGCTGGGCTCGGGGCGCTCGATCGGGACCGAGTCCAGCGTCCCCTTCAGCAGGAGGTGGTCGTTGCGGTTGGCGCCCGAGTGGTCGATCCCGATCGGGATTCCCGCAGCGTCTGTGAGGAGCGAGCGCTTCGCCCCCCCTTGGCTCTATCGGTGGGATTGGGGCCGGTTTTCGGCCCGCCCAGCGGCGCCTTGGTCATCGCCCCATCGGCGGCCAGCCAGGACCAGTCGATGCCGACCTGTTCGTCGTAGTCGAGCAGGCCCTGGCGCCAGATCTCGTGGAACACGCCGGCTTGCTCCCACTCCTGGAAGCGCCGGTGGGCGGTGGAGGAATTACACACGCCGGTGATGTCGAGCGCGTTCCATTGCATCCCAGTTCGCAACACCAACAGAATCGCGTCCATCACCTGGCGCTTGGGCAGGCCCCTGCGGTGCGTTCCCAGTGGGTGCTCAGGCGGAGGCGGCAACAGCGGCTCGATCCTCTCCCACAGCCAGTCCGGCATTCGCCAGCCGTCGTCGCGGTCGACCAGGCCCATCTCATGCCTCCTATGTCCGATCAGTAGATCGGCTGGAGACTTCCCCGGCGCCGGTCGGACTCCTCCCTACGGGGATAGGTCCTAAGTGCCGAACAGACGCCCCCGCAGATCGCGACGCGGCCATGTCGTTGGTGCTTTCAGGAGGCTGCCCCGCTGGAAGGGCGGCAAAAAGTTCTAGCGATTAGGGACTCCGCCCCGCCAAAACAACGGGATTCCGCAAGCGTGAGTGCGGACTCTTCCTCGCAATCGTCCTGGCCTTAGGTTCTGCCGCTGCCGGCGCCTTGCGCTTTCATTCAGCCGGGCCTATGGTGGCTCTACGACATAGACGACCGGGAGAAACAGCGGGATGAGGCAAGTACGAGACAGTCTGACCTACGCGAACGTGGTCGCCACGCTCGCACTCTTCATCGCAATCGGGGGCGCAAGTGCCTTCGCCGCGTCCCACCTCGGCAAGAACTCGGTCGGCACCAAGCAGCTGAAGAAGAACGCAGTCATCACGGCGAAAATCAAAAAGGAAGCAGTGACCGGCGCGAAGGTCAAGAAAGGAACTTTGACCGGGACGCAGATCAAGTCCTCAACCCTGGGTGCAGTTCCCTTGGCTGAAACCGCTAACTCCATCGCCGCACCCGAAAGCTGGCGTGAAGTCGGCGCCCCCGGGGAGCCCGCATTCCAGCACGGCTGGAAAAGCGCCTCATCCAGCGAAGAAGCAATCGTGCCCGCGTCAGTTGCCTTCTACAAGGACAGAGAGGGCATGGTTCACCTGAGGGGGGCAGCGCTCTCGGGTTCCCCCGGCACAGCGATATTCCAGTTGCCCCCTGGCTACCGTCCGGCAACCGGCAAGCTCCTCGCATTCACGACACCATGCTCATGCGGAGCGGCGCTGTCCGGCACCATAACGGTGACCGGAGAAGTCCCTCCGTTCCCCTTTCAGAGTGGAGTGGTAGCAGCGCCGGCAGGAGCCAACGGCACATATCTCGACGGGATTTCCTTCCGCGCCGAATCCTGAACCTTCGCGGCTGGATGCTGCGGAATTCACGGGACTCCGTTGGCATCGTCCCACGCACGGGACTCCGCTTGGGCATTCGTGGGGAGTGTTTCTTTTTAACACAGGGACTCCGGCCCTTTCATGTAGAAGGGAGACCGAGTTGGCTGAAGGGAAAAATCATGGGACTCCGCGTGACGCGCACGCTGTTTCCCTCCTACCCCTGCCACTTGCGCGTTTTGGCCGAACACCCTCCGCTGACTTTTCCGCATAGCGAAGCATGCTGGGTTGTACGCGTACACGGATGGTCGGAGCAAGCCTAGCGTGCAGTAAACGGACGCCGGTATGAGGGTCGGCACCCGCGCATGAGATCTGCGGCTTTGTCGCCGAGGACTGGCGACGGCCAGGACCGCAATCATGGGGGTGCCGACATGGCGCAGGTTAGGTCGTGGGTGGGTTTCAATGTTCACGCGGCAGTCGTCGCGGCGATTCGCCGGAAGGATCACGCTCCCGACGCAGCAACTGACCAGACCTGCCGACCGCTTCCCCCAACCACAGCCGAAGCCAGCCGCGTTGTGAGAAGCGACCGGCTTCTATCGGTACGATCTCTGTGCTCCGGCTATGTTTGAGACGAGGGAGTAGCGGATGAGGCGGGGAAACACGATGCGGAGTCAGGGGAGCATCGTCTTGGCCGTCGCCGTTGTCTTCCTGCTCACTGCGGCCCTGCCCGCAAGTTCCCTTGCGACAGCCAAATCTGGTCGATTCTCGGCTTCATTTTCGGTTCATGGAAGCAATGGCTTTGCGGTCTCAGTCGAAGCCTTGCCTCAACAGATCCAGATCTTCGCTTACAAGGGCGTTCTATATAGCCCGGTATCCGAAAAGGTGATCTATACCGCTCCGGCGAGTACGTCTAGAACCGAAATCCACGCTGACCTCGGCGCTATAGGCAGCATCGCGATGCAGTTTCATCCGTCGGGTGAGAGGGAGTTCAAGACGTATAAGCCAATAGGATGTAAGCGATATAAGGTCTCCCGCAAGATTGGGACCTTCGTCGGCAGCTTTCGGATTGTCGGTGAGGGCGAATTCACCACCGCAGAAGGGGCTGAAGTTGGCGGCTCGGTGGGACCACCGATCAACTTCATGTGCCGGAGTTCCTCTGAAGGTTCTGGGAACGAGCATCACCAGCACCCTCATCCTCCTCTGCCCCGGTTCCCGACCCTAGAGGCGAGCACCCCCAATGACCGCCTCGAATTCTCCGCTCTGAGCTCAAGCCATCCTCGCTTCGCTTCCTTCACGGCAATCGCGAAGGAAAGCAGTGGACCACTTAAAATCTTCCGTTTCGTCGGTAATGGCGGATCAGCGTCGAGCTTCGCCGTCGGGCCTCATCTGCGCAGGGCCACCGTGACGCCACCGGCCCCCTTCTCGGGATCGGCGATCTTTCAGCGCCAGGGAGAATCCAAGCCTCCACTCTGGTCAGGTTCGTTGGCGGTCTCGTTTCCAGGCAAACCAGATGTGCCGCTGACGGGACCTAGCTTCACATCGGTCTTTCTACGGTAGTGCCGTCTTCCGTAGCGGTAGGAGTAGGTGTGTTACAACTGAAATAGGGTCAAGTGGATTGGCACATCAAGGTCGCCACACACTGAATAGACCCGGCCTGGTTGCCCCCCGAAGCAGACCTCCGTCGCGTGCTCGCATAGGGCATCAGCTGGAGAGGGCCAGAGACTCCTTTGCCACCCTGGCCCAAAGCGCCGCGCCATGGCGCCGAATTTGGCTCTATACCTAATGCCGGAGGAGGGACTCGAACCCCCGACATGCGGATTATGATTCGGGACACGCAGGGGTTTGCCAGTTCCGGGGAGCGTTCTCAGGCACGGTGCGGTGATCTGAGTTCCGCCGAAAGTCTCGAGATCGGTGCACGGATTGGGTGCACGGCGCAAGCGGGAGGCGATCGCGGGAGTCGGCATGGGTCATCCTATGCCGACGTCGGCATAGATACACCAAAGTCAACCGCTGCGGTCACGTCGGTAGAAGTGGTGTAACTCAGGTCACGTAGGGGCCGGAACGAAGTTCCGGCCACCGCGGGCCCCAGACTCGTCGGTTGACCACCAGGTCAACACGAAAGGAAAGCACCACGATGGCCGAGAGCCAGAGCATGACGAGCGCCGAGGTCGTAGCCAAGTCCCTGATCGATCAGCACTCCGACTTCCTGCGCGAGTCGGTGGCGATGATCGCCGCCGAGATCATGGAGGCCGAGATCGAGCGCCAGATCGGCGCCGGGCGGGGGGCCGAACTGCGCCACCGTCTGTTATCAGACGGGCGCCCGGAGGCGCGTTGAGGAGAGGATCCGCCTGGCTGCGGGTGCGTGCTGCGCCAGAACCCGCCTGTTTCCCTGCCCAGTCAGCCGTCCCCGGAGACGCTCGCTACTGGCTAGCGGGCTTCCGCGTGCCGGGCAATCGGCGGCGCCGCGTGGTGTTCGGGTGGCGTGGTCGAGCCGCTCATCCTCGTCGTTCCGGCGATCGTTGCGACGACAAAGATCCCAACCGTCGCCTGCTTCATCCGCTGCTCGCTGAGCCATGTGGGGTGGCGCGCCTGCAGCCACGACCTCGCCCCGGAGGCCCCGGCCATCGCGCTCAACGCACACGCCGCACACATAGACAGGTCGAAGATTACGCCTCTAGTGGAGGCTCGGGGGTCGAGCTCAGCAATTTTTAGATTCCCGAGCAACTGGTGGGACTCGGGGGGCACGGCGTCGGTGCAGGAGCCTGCGAATCGCCCTCTTGAGCTGAGCCGTTAAGAGATCGAGAGCGGACTCCGAATGGAGGTCGGCGAGCTCGGCGGCGGAGTCCCAGTCTCAAAGACTGAAGCATTAACGAGAACGAGTCTCAGTCTCGTGATAAGTTGCGCCCACCCAGCGCTGAATCGACCAGGGAGCCTCAATGCCAAGATCACCTCGCCCCACCGCATCTGCCCTCGTCGTACTCGCCCTCGCTCTCGCCCTGATCACCGGCTGCGGAAGCTCCAGCCCCACCTCCGGTGGCTCCCAGGGCAAGCTGAACGTCGTCGCCGCCGAGGACTTCTGGGGCTCGATCGCCGAAGCGCTCGGCGGCGACCGGGTCAAGGTGACCAGCATCATCACCAACCCCGCCGCCGACCCCCACGACTACGAACCGACCTCCGAAGACGCCCGCACCCTGGCCGGCGCCCAGATGTCGATCGTCAACGGGATCGGCTATGACGAATGGGCCTCGAAGCTGCTCGCCGCCAACCCCGAACCGGACCGAGTCGAACTCACGGTGGGCGACGTGCTTGACCTGAAGGCCGGTGATAACCCCCACCAGTGGTACTCACCGATCTCGGTGCACAAGGTCATCGATGAGATCAGCGCCGATTACAAGCGGGCCGACCCCGGCAGCGACTCCTATTTCGACGCAAGAAAGCAAGCCTTCGAAACCGAAGGGCTGGCCGAATACAAGGGCCTGATCGCCCGCATCAAGGCCACCTACTCGGGCACTGCGGTCGGCGCCTCGGAGAGCATCTTCGAACCACTGGCGCCCTCCCTCGGCCTCAGGCTGCTCACCCCGAAGGGCTTCATGGACGCAATCGCCGAGGGAACCGAACCCACCCCGGCCGAGAAGGCGACCGCCGACAGCCAGATCGCCAACCACCAGATCAAGGTATGGGTCTACAACAGCCAGAATGCGACCCCCGACGTGCAGCGGCTGAATGAAGAAGCCAAATCGGCGGGAATCGCGATCGCGACGGTGACCGAGACGCTGGCTCCGGAAGGCGCCAGTTTCCAGGACTGGATGTCGAGCGAGCTGAAGGGGCTTCAAGCCGCGCTCGCGAAGGCGGCGAAACGCTGAAACTGAAGCGGCGTTATCGGTCCCGCGCTGGGCCGCCGGTCCAATCCAGGGGCGTGCTAAGCGCCGCGGTCATCGTCAAACAAGGTAGATCAATCTGGGCAAGCGGTACTGGCCCCGACCGCTGAAACGCGGCGTCGGGACACTGGGAAACTTGTAGCCCGAGCCGCTCTCCTCGTTTTGCTGCCTTGCTGCGTCGCGGCCGGCGGCGCTGCCTACACCGAGGAGAGGCCCTTGTCGGATCCGCCGCCGCCATTGCGTCTTCGCTCACGGCGGTTGCTGAGCCCGAGCAGGATCGCGAAAATCGGCACAGGGGCGAAGAAAATGATCGACGTGTACCAATGCTGCAGACAGCCCAAGACAAACATCGCGGAGATCATCCTAGCGCCGTTCGCCGGGCTCGTGCCAGCTATCTACAGACATATCCGGGAAAGGATCCGCGGCGCAGACCCGGCCGGCTTCCGAGCAGCATCGCATCTGGCGCTCGCATCGAGTCCGGTCAATCCTGCAGCAGCTTCGGCAGGTCGTGAATGATCTGGCTCGGTTGGAAGTTCTCGGGGTAGATCGTCGTCAGCTTGCCGCTGGCGCTGATCCCGTAGATCAGCGCCGAGTGGGAGACAAGTTCCGGGTTTTCTGCGTCGATGGTGGAGCCGACGTTCCAGGCTTCCCAGACGGCCCCGAGCTGTTCGGCGCTGCCGATCAGGTATTTCATCTTGCCGGTCATGCCGTGCGCCTTCAGGAACTGGGCAACCGCTTCTGGGGTATCGCCCTTCGGGTCGACTGAGATCGCGATGATTTGGAGTTGCTTGCTGCGATAGGGCCCCAGCTTCTCGAGCGTGTTGTGGAGCTGGGCGGTCATCAGGGGGCAGATGTTGGGGCAATGGGTGTAGAGGAAGGTGACGAAGACGGCCTTGCCGAGGTAGTGGGCGAGGTTGACAGGTTCGCCTAGGTAGTTGTGTAGGCCCCCAAGCGAGGGTGCTGGCTTGCGCGGCGAGAGCGCCTGACCTTCAAACCCCGTTACAGACCTGGCATGCACATCGCCGGGAAGCGCCGTCGATTCGTTGTGGTAGAAGAGCAGGACGGTCACGGTCGCGACGACCGCCGCCATGGCGATCAGGGGGAAGAAGACCGACAGCGGGACGCCTTGCCGCCGGCCTGATTGCTCCGATGCTCTTGGATCCTCGCCAGCCATTGCCCGTTCACGTGAGGAACCGATGGTAGCGCCACCGCTGGGATTGTCCTCGATCTGACGTTCGAATAGAGCATCGCTGGGTCGCTCCTATTTCAAGGAACCACCTCTGAGAGACGGCGGTGTTCTCGGGATCTCTATCACCCAGAAAAGAGGGACAGCAACAGCGCGGCGGGCGATTCGAGCGCCTGAGAGGATTTGCCGATGTTGGGCGAAGCGATCGGTGGACTACTCCCTTCGGCGATCGCTGTTGCCTCAGCCCGATCCCGATCGTCGGCGTCGTGCTCGTCCTCGGCACGCCACTGGCTCGCGCCTCCGGGACCGCGTTCGCGCTCGGTTGGGTCTTCGGCCTCGCGGCCCTCAGCACGCTTGTCGTCCTGCTGCTGGGAAGCGGCGTCGACCACGACATCGAAGCGGGGATCGAGTGGTTCAAGGTGGCGATTGGGATCGTCTTCCTTGCGATGGCTGCCAGGCAGTGGAAGAAGCGCCCGCAAGACGGAGAGGTCGCCGAGATGCCGGGGTGGATGGATTCGATCGCCTCCATCACGGCGCCCAAGGCGGCGGCGCTTGGTGCCGGGCTCTCGGGAGCGAATCCCAAGAACCTCGCACTCACCCTGACCGCCTCGGCGTCCATCTCCGAGGCAGGGCTCGACCGCGCCGACACGACGATTGCAATCGTCGTCTACGTGGCCTTGGGCTCGATCGCCGTCGCCGGATCGGTGCTCTTTTTCCTCTTGAGCCCCCAGCGGGCGACTCGACCGCTGGCGGCGGTCGGCAGGTTCATGTCGGAGAACAGCGCTGTGATCATGATGGTCGTCTTGCTGCTGCTGGGGGCGAAGCTGATCGGTGACGGACTCGGCGGCGTCGCCTCTTTGTGACGGAACCGCTCGGGAGCTGGAGTGCCCAGGAGTCAAGAGTTGCGCTGCCCGCGCCGCGAGCCCACGCGGGCAGATGAAAATCGGCGATCCTTGATCGTCGCCCTCGACGCCGACCTGTCCCTGGTGCTCCTGAGCCCGATATTAGTTTGGCGTGTGGGCCTCCCCGGAGCTCCGGACTGTTGCCATGAGCACGACTGTCAGACTCGTCAGTTATCGAGGCCCTGGGCGACGATTGTCGACATCCAACCCAGGAGGATCAGATGGAGACGATCGTCGAGCGCCCCGCGGGGCTCGATGTCCACAAGGCGCAGGTGACCGCCTGCGCCCGCACGCCCAAAGAGGGCGGCGGCTGCGAGGAGCACGTCGCCGAGTTCCCGACCACGGTCAGCGGCCTGCTCACCCTGCGCGACTGGCTCTCCGCCGATGGGGTCGAACAGGTCACGATGGAGGCCACCGGGGTCTACTGGAAGCCGGTCTGGGCGGTGCTCGAGGACGACTTCGAGTGCATCCTCTGCAACGCCCGCCACGTCAAGCAGGTCCCGGGGCGCAAGACCGACGTCTCTGACGCCGCCTGGATCTGCCAGCTCGCCGAGGCGGGCCTGCTGCGGGCGAGCTTCGTGCCGCCGAAGCCGATCCGGGCCCTGCGCAACCTGACCCGCTACCGCAAGACCCAGATCCAGGAGCGCCAGCGCGAGGCCAACCGCCTCCACAAGGCGCCGGAGGACACCGGAATCAAGCTCGACTGCGTGGCCACCGACATCCTCGGCGCCTCGGGGCGGGCGATGCTCGCGGCGCTGATCGAGGGGACCACCGACCCTGAGGTCTTGGCCGATCTCGCCAAGGGCCCCTGCGGGCCAAGATCCCGGCCCTGCGCGAGGCGCTTGAGGGCCGCTTCGATCACCTGCACTCGGTCTGGGTCGGGGCGATCCTCAACCACGTCGACTTCCTCGACGAGCAGATCGCCGGCCTCACCGAGGCGATCGGGGAGCAGATCGCCACTTTCGAGGCAGCCGCTGAGCTCCTGCGCAGCATCCCCGGGGTTCAGCGGCGCACCGCCGAGGTGATCGTCGCCGAGATCGGCACCAATATGTCTGCCTTCCCCACCGCCAAGTACCTCGCCTCCTGGGCTGGGCAGTGCCCCGGCAACGATCGCTCGGCAGGGCGGCGCCGCTCGGGCAAGACTCGCAAGGGGTCGAAGTGGCTGGACTGGGCGCTGGAGGAGACGGCCCTGGCCGCGGTGCCATCGAAGGACACCTACCTCGCCGCCCAATACAACCGTCTGCGACCCCGTCGCGGCCATAAGAAGGCGCTCGGCGCCGTCAAGCACTCGATCATCTGCGCCTGCTGGCACATGCTCGCCACCGGGGAGCTCTACCGCGAGCTTGGCGGTGAGTACTTCCAGCGCCGCGATCCCGAGCGGGTCACCAAGCGCCTCGTCCAAAGACTCGAAGCGCTCGGACACAGCGTCACGTTGGAGGCGGTGGCTGCCTGAGGGTTATTTTCCTGTCAGGTCACGCCGTCGGTCCTCGAAGCACGGCGGGCGACAGGACCCTCTCGATCAGCCTCCAAAGGCGACGAGAAAATGCGGAGTCGGCCCGCCGCGCCGAGGACGCTAGGGCCCGGGGTTGGACGTCAACACTGCGGCTTCGTGGAGGCATGGAACCACCCGGTCGATAATGCTTCGGCCTTGCACTTAGCACCCGCCCGCCCGCGTGTCGCCCGAATGCCGACGGAAATGCCACCGGGTCGCTGAGTTTGACCTTAGAGGCCACGCCGCAGGAGGGACTCGAACCCCCGACACGCGGATTATGATTCGGGACACGCAGGGGTCTGACAGTTCTGGGGAGCGCTCTCAGGCGCGGAAAGGTGATCTGAGTTCTCCCGAAAGTCGCGAGTTCGGTCCACGGTTGGGTGCACGGCGCAAGCGCAAGCAGCGACGATCACCGGACTGAAACCGCCATTCAGGCCGGCGAGCGCTGGCGCCTGTCTTGCGGAGCCGCACGTTCTAATCTGCCCCCTGGGCCTCGTTGCATTGTTAGGGCCCATTTCGCTGGGCAGCGCTGTCGCGTGATCCCTGCACCCCGACGGTGTGGACCCGAGGACGATGTCGACGCTGAGCTCGATAGCATTGCTATCATCGCTTCGTGGCCCAGCTTTTGGTACGCGATATAGAGAACGACGTGGTCCGCGAGCTGAAGCTCCGCGCGGCGCGCCACGGGCGCTCGGCCGAGGAGGAGCACCGGGAGATCCTGCGCGCGACCCTGAGGCGGCCAGGTCCCCCGGCCTCGCTGAAGCAATTACTGCTCGAAATCCCCGCTGTCGGCGAGGATCGTGACTTCGAGCGGATTGACGATCGCGGCCGTTCGATCGAACTTTGAGCAGACGCGTTGGCGGGATACCTGATTGACACCAACGTCATCTCTGAGCTGCGCAAGGGCGAGCGTGCCGCTCCGGCCGTCCGCTCCTGGTACGCGTCGCTCGCCGACGAGGATGTCTACCTCAGCGTCCTCACTCTTGGAGAGATACGCAGGGGTATCGACAGCGTGCGCCGCCGCGACTCGAAAGGCGCGGCTGCACTGGAGAGCTGGCTCGGCCGTATCTCCGAGGCGCATCGTGAGCGCGTCCTCGACATCGACCGCTCGATTGCCGAGGAGTGGGGGCGCATGAACGTGCCCGATCCCTTGCCCGTTGTCGACGGCCTGCTCGCCGCTACGGCCAAGGTGGTCGGACTCACCCTCGCAACACGTAACACTGCTGATATCCAGCGAACGGGCGTCAGCCTAGTCGACCCGTTCAGCTCCTCGACGGAGAGCAAGTAATCACCCTTCACATCTCCCCTTCTGTAGGTTGAGGGGGCGCGGGCGGAACGCCTCTGGGCCTCTCGCCTGGGCTTTCTCCTCGGGAAGGGGCGGTACGTTCTGTGGCTGGTTGCGCCTTGCACTGTCATTCACCCGGGCCTATGGTGGCTACACCCCAAACTACCGGGAGGAGCTGTGCGGATGAGACGCGCGCGAGACAGCCTGACCTACGCAAACGTAGTCGCCACGCTCGCCCTGTTCATCGCAATCGGGGGCGCAAGCGCTTTCGCCGCATCCCAGCTCGGCAAGGACTCGGTCGGAGCCAAGCAGCTGAAGAAGAACGCGGTGACCACGGCGAAAATCAAGAAGGAAGCCGTGACCGCCGCCAAGGTCAAGAAGGGCACGCTGACCGGGACGCAGATCAATGCCGCGACCCTCGGCACGGTGCCTACGGCGCAGACGGCCAACAGTCTGGCAGCCCCGGAAGCATGGCATCTGGTGGGTGCGCCCGGGGAGCCAAGCTTTCTCGGGTCATGGAAGGACTTAGAAGCATCAACGGCCGAGAGCGTCGGCTTCTTCAAGGACCACGAAGGCATCGTTCACCTGAGGGGCGAAGCAACCGGTGGGGCGGGTGAATCCCTCTTCGGACTACCGCCGGGCTTCCGCCCGGCCAGCGGCAAGTTTGTCGGAGGCTTTCAAGTTCGATGCAGCGGCACGCTCAGTTGCAGCGATGGAACGGGAGAAGTCTCGATTGGTGGGTCTGGGGTCGGGCCCGCTTCTGGCTTCGTCACTGTTCCACCGGGCGCAACCACTTTCACGCTCAACGGGATCACCTTCCGCGCCGAATCCTGACTCGGAGGGCCCAGACTTAGGCGGCGATGCAACCGTAGGCGATCAGGGCACGCCAAACAGGTATGGGACTCCGCTCGACTACCACTTTGGTCGTTTATGTCGTGTCGTAGCTCGAACGCATAGAGGCTGGAACGGGTTGGCTGAACGGAAAAATCCTGAGACTCCGCGTGACGCGCACGCGATTTCCCGCCTGCCCCTCCCCGTTTTGGCGATTCGTTCTCCGAAAACCCTCCGCTCGATTCTATGCGTGACGCCACAAATACCTACGTGCATGTGCGCCGGTGGTCGATGGGCATTGCCTTTTTGTGCCGGGTATTGGCCAATGACGCTGTCCACGTTGCGCCTGCCGTGCGGCAGACGGACGGAAACTGCCCGTAGTGTCGCTAATCGGCCGAGACCGCCGAAACGATCAGGTGGCAGATGTGCGGCTGCAAGGGCCGAGTCGGCCGGTATCCCTCTGACCATTCGGTGACGGGAAGCAGGAGCCTTGTCCCGTCTTCGGCACGCAAGCGCCACGCTTCCGCGAATTTCTCATTCGGCGCGTGGCTTCTTCCGTGGCCAAAGGCCTGAAGTCGTGGACAAGCTGCGGCTCAAACCGCGACCGCGATGCTCACACTTTGTAGCCCTGGTTCATGTGATCTTGGTCTCCGCTGGGGGTTTCTCACATGGGGCCGACTCGTCCAGCAGTTGCCTTGGCTCTCAAGTCGAGCGCGATTGCGGTCGATTTCGGATGTAGCGGGTACCCGATCTCGACATTCCCCAACCCGATTCGTGAGGACGATCGCAAGCAAGACGACAGGCGGCTCCGGGCGATGGCGGCCCGCCGTCGCCCTGGTCGCAGCTTGCCTTGTGTTCAGCGCGAGCCCGGCGGCCGAAGCGAAGGCGGCGAGCTGCGGAGGCAAGCCGGCCACCATTGTCTCCAACGCTCCTACGATCACCGGTACCAAAGCGCCTGACGTGATCGTCGCCGGCCCCGGCGACAACGTGATCCGCGGCGAAGGCGGCAACGACACGATCTGCGGTGGCGAAGGCAACGACACGATCTATGGCGGCCGCGGCGACGACACGCTTTACGGGGAAGGCGGCAACGACACCCTATACGGAGAACGCGGCTCTGATGACCTTGACGGCGGCGCCGGTGAAGACCAGCTGTTTGGGGCGAATGGAAACGACGAATTGAACGGTGGCCCTGGTAACCACGATCAGCTATTCGGTGGACCTGGCGATGACTCGCTCTCAGGGGGAGAAGGCGACTTCGACGTTCTCACCGGCGGCCCCGGCAACGACTCGATCGACGGCGGTCCCGGCGCCCACGACATCGCCTCCTACGCGGGCACGGGCGGAGCGGTGACGATCAATCTCGAAGCCGGCACGGTTACCGGTGCCGAGAACGAGAATCTGACCGGGATCGAGGATGCCATCGGTGGCTCGGGCGACGACACGTTGATCGGCTCGACGGCCTCTTCCAACCGGCTCGATGGCGGCCCCGGAAACGACCATCTCCTCGCCGCTGGCCCAGGCGATGAAGCCTTTGGTGGGCCTGGAAGCGACACCTGCGGCGGAGGATTCATCGCCGAAACTTCCTGCGGCCAAACGGCGGGCACCGCCGGCTCCGCCGTCGAGCTCTACAAGAGCATCGACGGATCGATAAGCCTGATCGTCACCGGCAACGGCGGCGCCGATAACGCCATCGTGAGCTTCGCCGGAGGCACCTACACCGTGCAGAGTGCGCCCGGTGCCAACCCGGTCTTGCTCGGCGACCCGAGCTCAAGCGCCTGCACTCGCGACCCGACGGCCGACTCGGTTTCCTGCCAGGGCCCCATCTCTTCGATCCAGGCTTCGCTCGGAGGCGGCGATGACACCTTCGCCGTCGATTCCAGCGTTCCGGCGAGCGTCTCCTCGATCATCGACGGCGGCCCGGGCTCAGACACCCTGCGCGGGGGCGAAGGCGATGACACGATTTATGCTGGCGACGACCATGTCCCTGACACGCTCGAAGGCGGGGGCGGCGACGATGTGCTCTACGGCATCAATATCTTCCACCCGCGCCGCGACAGCGGTGCAGCAACGATGCGGGGTGGCCCCGGCGAAGATCTGCTGGTCGGCGGCCAGCCCTGCGACGGCGATCTCTTCGACGGTGGCCCAGGTGAAAACGACAGCGCCTCCTTCGCCCGCGTTCGCAACAGTGGGGTCTTCGTGCAGGCGACGATTGGTGGCGCCGTGCTCGACCCGGACGTCTCCGGCTGCAACGCCGGGCACATCGAAGACAGTGTCGAGAAGATCGAGGGCTCTCCAGGTCCCGACATCCTGACCGGCGATGAAGGGCCGAACACGCTGCTCGGCCGCGGCGGCGACGATCAGCTCAATGGCATGGGGGGCTTTGACAATTGCGTCGGCGGCGCCGGCAACAACGAAATCACCAATTGCGAGTACGGGGACTCCGGCGCTCGCTATCGGCGCAAGCACAAGCGCGGTCCCCGGGACAGACTCGCCATCTCGCACCGCATCGCCGTGAGGCGGTAGATGTTTCTAGGCCAGGGTCTCAATGAGGCCGGCCTAGCCCGATGTCATCCGTCCTAAAAACAGTGGCTCTTCTGCTCATCCTCGGCCTTGGCGCCCAACTCTCCTCGTCCGCTCGCGCCGGACAGGCGAGCGATTCGGTCAAAGTCAGCTCTCAAGCAAGTGACGTGAAGGCCGCTCACTACAGCCTCGTTCTGGCCGGCAGCTCGGGGCCAAACGAAATCCAGATCTCGCTGAGCGCCGACGGGCGTTCCTACCTGATCGAATCCTCTGGCACTCTTGAAGCGGGGGGTGGGCCCTGCGCCAACCCGCCTGGCGACCCGGACGAGCTGACCTGCGAAGCGAGCGCCATATCTGGCATTTGGTATGACGGCGGGGCCGGCGATGACGTCGTGATCGTCGCCCGCAACGTCCCAGCACCGGTGACGCTGAGCGGTGGTCCCGGCAATGACCTGCTTGTGGGCGGTGCTGGCAACGACAAGCTGAGCGGCGGTCCCGGCAACGACACGTTGATCGGCCGGGGCGGCAACGACAAGCTGAGCGGCGGGCCCGGCAACGACACGTTGATCGGGGGGCCCGGCGAAGACACTTGCATCGGGGGGCCCGGCCACGACAAGGGCGTCTCCTGCGAGAACTCTAGGGGGATTCCCTAGAGGCGCTAGCCTGCCCACAGGATGTTCAGCGGCCTCGAGAATCCCATCCACCTCTTGTTCATCCTCGTGGTGGCGGCATTGGTTCTCGGTCCCAAGCGCCTGCCCTCGATCGGGCGCTCGCTGGGGGCGGGAATTCGCGAGTTCAGGGATTCTCTGTCAAGCGACTCAGACGACGGCCAGGACTCCTAGCGCCATCGCGGGGATAGGGGCCACGTCTTCGCGCTGATCGAGATCCCGCCCCACCTCGGCTACTTCGCTCTGGCTGGCTTGGTCGGCGCGGAGTCAGCCGGCATGCCGCTGCCCGGAGAGGTGGCGCTGATAACCGCAGCGGTGCTCGCCCACGGCGGGGAACTCAGGATTGAGCTGGTGATTCCGATCGCCGCTGCCGCCGCGATCATCGGCGACAACATCGGCTACATGATCGGGCGGCGCGGTGGCCGGGCGCTGCTGTTGCTCCCCGGCCCATTCCGGGCGCGGCGTGAGGCCTTCCTTAAGCGGGGCGAGCCCTTCTTCGAGCGCCACGGCCCCAAGGCCGTTTTTCTGGGCCGCTGGACTGCGGTGCTGCGGATCGCGGTGGCTTGGCTTGCCGGCGCACACCGGATGCGCTGGTCGGTCTTCTCCTTCTGGAACGCCCTCGGCGCGATCGCCTGGGCGAGCGTGGTGGGTCTGCTCGCCTACCTGCTTGGCCCGGTAGTCGAGCACTTCTTTGCCGTCTTTGGCTTGGCCAGCGCCGTGGCGGGCGCGGCGCTGGTCTTTGTGCTCTTTGGTTGGAGGCGGCGCACTGTCGAGGCTCCCGGCAAGGCAGCCGACGATTGACGGACCTGACCGACTTCATTCCGGTCTGACATACCGCGCGGGATCCCTATGTCAGGGGCGCGTTCGGACAATTCCTCAGGCCTCGGTCGGCTTGCCGGGCGACGAGCGCTGGCATCCCTGGTTGAGCCGCCCGCCGCGGCTTTTACATCGAGCTCGCCCTTGGCATCGCCATTGCCATCACGCACGGCTGCCCTACTTCTTGTGAAGGCCGGCCACCGGATGCCCATACTGGACCTCCTTGCAGTAGAGGGGAGCGGGGTCGATCGAGTCGATGATCGCCAGGCCAGCGGGATGGCCCTTGTTGCCGCACTGGATGACTGCGTCCTTGACTCCATCGACGGCATCGATCACGTCTTCACCACCGCGCCCGTAGAAGCTGTCGACGCCAGGCTGGCCGAGCAGCAGATTGGGGCCGGAGTCTCCGATTAGCACGTCGTCATCGAAGGAGCCCTCGATGTCCTCGTCGGAGCGATCCAAGCGGACCCTGTGACAGCCCTTGATCGCGTTGATCCAGGCCCAGCCGGCGGCCAAGGAGATATAGAGGGTCCCAGGGTGCGCCGGTGTCTCGGCGAATGAGGCGTCGTCCTCGCCGGGGCCGCCGACCAGGGCGCCGCCAGCGCAGCCGCCACCCGCCGCGAGTAGGTCGCCACCCGGCCCTCCGTAGAGGTAGGTCGGGCCGGGACGGCCGCCGATCAGGCCGTCGTCCCCGGCGCCTCCATAGATGTGATCGCTGCCGGGGCCTGACTCGATCAGGTCATCCTCGGGGCCGCCGTGGATCACGTCATTGCCGGCGCCGCCGGCGAGGCGGACGAAGTCGACCGCGGCCAGCGAGCCCTCGATCCGCAATTGGTCATTGCCGGGCCCCATGTCGGCCATCAGCCAGCGGGCCGGTCCGTTCATCGCGCAGCTCACCTGCTTGAGCGTGCCGGGCAGATGGGCGCAGCCGCGTCCCGCCGCGAGTCCCTTGGCGGCGCTGACGGTGAAGGTTGCGCTGCCATCGTCATAGGTGATCGTGATGTCGTCATCACCCCGGCCGCCGACGACCCATAACCCGCCACCTTCGCCGAAGATCGGGTCGACTTCGACATACGCCGACGCCTTGAGCGGTTTTTCAGGGCCGCAGGAGATGTGGGCCGGTCCTCCCTTGCAGTCATCGCTTCCCTGGCCACCGTTCAGCGTGTCGTGCCCACCGCCACCGAAGATATGGTCATTGCCCGAACCGCCGTCGATCACGTTGGCGCCCTTGTCGCCGATTAGGGTGTCGGCGAAGGCAGAGCCTTCGAGGGTCTCGAAGCGATAGAGGCGGTCGTGGCCGTCACCGTAGGCGCGGTGGGCGGCCAGCGAAGCCCAGACCCCGTGGTCGCGGCCCTCGCCACCGACCGCCGTGGCGAAGGAAGCGATGTCACCTTTGCCGGGGCCGCCGTCCATGCGGTCATAGCCGTAATCACCGTGGACGATGTCTTCGTTCCCGGGACCGCCATTGACGGTGTCAATCCCGAGCCCGCCGCTGACTTCGTCCCGATTGCCCGGCCCGCCCAGCACCTTGTCGTCGCCCAGGTCCCCGAAGACCCGGTCGGTACCCGGCCCGCCGTCGACCCAGTCATCGCCGCGGCCCCCGTGGATCACGTCGTTGCCGGCGCCGCCGCAGATGATGTCATCGCCTAGGCCACCGTAGATCAGGTCGTTCCCCGGCCCTCCCCAGATCACATCGCGCTGCGGTGTGCCGTGAAGGACATCGTTGCCATTCGTCCCGACGATGGTCGCAGGATGTCCGTGACAACGAGGAGCTTCCGGTGTGCCCGGCGGGTTCGCCGTAGCCTGCGCGACAAACGTCGCCGCCAGCAGGGCCAGGCCGGACGCTATGCCTCGTCGGCGCCCAAACACCCGCGCATCGTAGTCACCTGGAGGTGGGATGGACGGCTGACCGGCGAGCCCCGGCGAGGTCCTGCTGGCCCACCCAACCCCACCCATGAGGCCAGGGCATTAGGAGGCAGGGCTATGCTTGACGTTCTAACCCAGGATCCACAGAAGGGACCCAGTCATGGGTGCTCAGGAGAACAAGCAAGCATCGGAAGATGCCTACAGGGCGTTTGGCAGTGGGGACGCCGAGGGCGCGATGCAAAACATTGACGACTCGATCAAGTGGACGGTGCGCGGCGACAACGCGCTGACCGGGACTTACAATGGCAAGGAAGAGGTCGGCGAGCTCTGGGGGAAGTTCTTGAGCAAGAACTTCAGCACCAAGCCGCACGACTTCATCGCCGACGGCGACAAGGTCGTCATCCTGACTACCGTCACTCTCGACGGCGAGACAGACGAGAGTGCGGATGTCTCCACCTACAACGCCGACGGCAAGCTCGTCGCGTTCGACACGCTCGCCGACACGAAGATCATCGATCGCGCGTTTTCAAAGTAGGACTCTCGCCCGACTCATAGGGAGAGCAGCGGCCCGGAATCGGCTGCGCCGACGCCTAGCCACAAGCACGGCGGCGGCGGGCCAGGTTCCGTGCTGGCTCCGTCAAGCAGCATCGGGTACTCCTCCGGACCTCACCGTAGCCCACGCCCAGGCTTGCTCGCACAACGCAGGCCCTGCCCAGGATCCCCCATCTCGCGGCAGGGCGAGATGGGGGGTGGGGGTGGGACGCCGAATTTCCCCTTCAGTCAGAACCCCCCTCGCAAGGTCCTCGACTCCATCGGGGCGAGCGCCACCTGCGACAAACTCCGACGTCTCCATCGACGGCCTCTCCGCGGCGTGGAATGATCCTACGAGACTTGTTAGGCGCTGATCACGGCCCGCCCCCAGTGGAGACGGGCCGCGCTCGCGGTAGGGCTATTTGGTGACCTTGAAAATGCGCTCCATGCCAAGGCGCACATGGGGCACATGCTCCTGGGTTTCCATGAAGCACGCCTGCACGTACCAGCCGGGTTTGGCGGTGATCGTCTCCTGCTGATAGGCGCCATGCGACACCGGTCCGGCGAAACTGAAGGGCGCTCCCGCGACCAGCTTTTTCAGCCCCTTTTCCTTGCCCGTCAGCAGAGCATTTGCAACCTGTTGAGCGGCGCTCTTGCTCTTGACGGGGAACGCGATGTCCATATGCACGAGGTAACCTTCGTTTTCAAAGCGCACGAGCTCTCCATCGTGCAAGGTCGTCGGGCCGCGAAAGTCGAACTCGATCGAGCGGACAGTTGCCTGTGGTTTGGGCAACGAGGCCGGTGATTGGGCCGCGGTCACCGTAAAGGTTGAGTGCGATTTCAGCGAGCCTTCGCCTTCACCCCCGAGCGCGACGTAGTTTCCAGGAACAAGGTTGGTCTGCACTTCACTTGGGTGACCGGGCGTCGCTTCGGCATCGAAGACGATCGAGCCAAACGCGCTGGTCGCGTTGGGATCCTTGTTCTTCTTCTTGGATTTCATAAAGGCTTCAACTTCGGCGACGCTTGAGCCCGGCTTCAGCAGAAACAGGACCGCGGTTGCTTCCTTTTTGCCGCTTGCTGTCGTCACGACGTTCACTCCACCCGATTGCATCGCCCCGCTGGCGGTGATCGAGGATGGACTGACCGTGAGAGAGAGAGTTGGAAGCTTCGAGGCCGCAGAGGTGCCAGCTGCGGCTAGGAGCGAAACGGCTGCTAAGAGAGACGAGAATATGACCCCCTTCAGCAGCTGAGGATGGAGGCGATATCGCATGCGATCCTTTCGTTGGGCGGCAATGAGCGTCGCGGGCTGGCCGTGGACAAAATACTCGGCCGGACTAAGAACTCGCTAAACACTCAGATCACCCGGAGTTGCGGGTGCGGCTCCGAGATCACCCGGAGTTGCGGGAGGCGGCTGTTCGTCCTTGACCCCGCAATTCGTCACTTTTTGCATTTTGGAAGCCCTCCAGTTTGCGGGTGTTGCCTTGCCACCCCCTTGCCACCCTGGCCCAAAAAGCCGGGTACAGGAGGCGCATTTGGCTCCACGACTAATGCCGGAGGAGGGACCCAACAGCCCGGTCGTGGACCACGGTTCGGCCTTCGGGGTCAAGGTCGATGAGCGGGGCAAGCCGCGTCCGGTCGACCTGGCCTCTGCCCCGAACGCATCGGCGCCTGGAGCCGGCGGTTCCGATATCGGCGCGGTCGAGCTTCAGGGGCCCGCGGCCGCGATCGTGTCCGCCCCGGCGCAGACCCAGAACCTGATCCCACCCGATTTCGGGACAGCGGTCTTCCTTCCGCCGAAGACCCTCTACCTCCGGCTCAAATGTCCGCCTCGATTCAAGCCCGGCTGCGTTGGACATGCGGTCGCGGTGACCAGCAGGGATCGCTGCGTTCACCATCACGGCCTGCTCAGCTGCAAGCACGGCAAACCAATGACAAACTCGGTCTCGGCAGCGCAGAAACCGAACCAGTGGAAGGTCGCCGTGCTGGAAGTCAAGCCTCAGTACACGGCGCAAGTCGCGCAGATGGCAACCCAGCCAGACAAGAAGCTCCTCATCGTGCGTCAGTTGATCCACTCCAAGCAATTCAGGAACGGCAAGCCCCAGCCTGTTTTCCACATCTATCGGGTTCGAACAGCGACATCAGGCTGAGCGTCACTGCTCGCTTACGCCTAGGGCTTTGAGTGCATGCCGGAGGTGGGACTCGAACCCCCGACACGCGGATTATGATCGCACCGCGGCGTATCCGTGGAGTGCGGGCTGTTACCGGTTTTCGCGGTGACAGCGGCCGATTTCTGCCCAAATTGACGCGTTGCATTGCGTGCTGTATCCGTGGCTTGTGTTGACACCCTGTTGACACCCCTGTCTGGATAGACACCTTGACCCAGAGGGCGAGCCGAGTTGCCTTCTGCAAGGATCACGTAATGTCGCCGGCCACAGAGATCGGGGGGAAACGTCTCCCTTTCCTGCGGTGGTCGCTGATTCGCATGGTCATGGGAATGAGGCACCTGACGACCGAGTGGCAGGTCGGCGATGGACGGGAGTCTGCGTTGGCCGACTTCGTCGAAGCCGAAGCTCGCGAAGGGGATCCAGATGACGTGATCCGCGTAATCGACGACTTTGCCTATCACCGAAGCTTCTTGATCAATGTCGGAGACGAGAAGGGAGCGATCCTGGATTCGGCCATCCTACGGTCGAAGCCACGCCTCTTGCTCGAGCTGGGCACGTATTGTGGCTATAGCGCCCTCCGCACGGCGCGAGTAATGCCGAAAGGGGCGCATCTTGTTTCCATTGAGTTCAACCCGGCTAATGCAGAAGTAGCTACGCGAATCCTGAGTCACGCGGGAATCCAGGATCAGGTAGCGATAGTGGTCGGAACGCTAGGTGACGGTGGAGGCACCATCGCGAAGTTGGAATCTGAGCACGGTCTTGGAACCCGCTCGCTGGACTTCGTCTTCATCGACCACGACAAGTCTGTCTACTTGGCCGACTTGCGTCGAATCGTGGACCAGGGGTGGTTGCACCGCGGATCAGTCGTTGTGGCAGACAATGTCAGGCGACCCGGCGCGCCTGAGTACCGCGCCTACATGCAGGCCGAAGAAGGCAGAAGCTGGCGAACGACGGAGCATGAGACTCACGTCGAGTACCAGTCCCTTTTGAAGGACCTAGTCCTCGAGTCCGAGTACCTGACGGGCTAGGCGAGCCAGTACTTGGCTCTACAGGCCATGCCGGAGGAGGGATCAAAGGGTTGCGGAATGCTGGGCGTATTGTGGCTACGGAAGGTGGGCGCTGTGAGGCTGCCCGGCGTTTTCCCAGGTGAGCTGATGGCGGGAAAGGCTCAGTGAGTTAGGGGCGATTTCCGGACCTTCTTCAAGCAGTGTCGGAGTGCCGCCCACGAGTGCGTCGTAGACCTGGAAAGTATCTACGCGACGTGCGCGTCCCCTGCCCGTAATCCAGGCCGCCGACCCGTTGTTGGTTACGAGGAGGTCTTCGATGTCGCTAATGCTGATTATGCCCGCATCGACGTCACCTCCAACCCCCGGCAGCTTGAGTAGCTGATGTCGGCTAACGACGTCGACCACAACGATGTCGGTGTTGCCTGTGTCGATGCCATGGGTGCTGTAGGTGAACGCCGCCATTGGCCCGGCGAGCTTGATGTTGTCGACCGAACCTGGGAACCGCCCGCCATTGTGCTCAGTGAGCTTTAGTTTCTTGCGGCTTTTCCGCTGGCAGGCGTAAAAGACTTCTCGCTGGAACGGTTCCGTCACTTCAATTGAGTAGACGCGAACCAAGCGGTCCTGGGCGACGGTATGGGCTAGCTGCGGTAGGCAATCCGCTCGATGCGCTGAGGTTGCACCAGGAGGAACGGCGAGAACTTGGGGCATCAGGGCCAGGAAAGCGATCGAGAATACCGCCATCGCCGATTTGCGTCCCTGCGCAGCACTCACACGACAAGGCTACAGCGCGTAAGACCGCGAAGGCTTGGCTCTTCGGCACCAACACCCGCCTTGACGACGACGCGCCGATCGACGTGTCGCGCTCGGCCACCGAGCCCGCACAGTTCGCCAAGGTTCGGGCTGCCGCCCGGCAGCTCATTAGCTTTGAGGGGTGAGCGGGGGAGAGGTACATTCGGAGTTGATTCATCGCCTTCGCGACGCGATCGGCGCATGGGAAACACGGCCGGTTCATGCCTCCCTGTTTGGCAGCGCAGCCCGCAGGGACGGGGATGTGAGAAGCGACATCGACCTCTTCCTCGTTCGTCCCGCTGACGTGGGAATCGAGGACGCGGTTTGGCGCGAACAGGTCGACGAACTTGCTCATCAGGTGCGCCAGTGGACCGGCAATAATGCCGGGATCGCCGAGGTCTCCGAGGACGATCTTCCACGTCTGCGGAAGGAGCGACCTCGCGTTGTGGAGGAGGTCAGCGAAGATGCGTCGATCTCGTCGGAGAATCTGCCCGGAAGCTCTTGAGTCGAAGCTGATGGCTCGGAAGGGCGGGCGAACTCAGACGTGCGGCGAGCCACAGGCGCGCCAGCGTCTGGACCACGCACGGAGATTCCTCGAAGTTGCCGAGCTTACTGCGGACGTGACCGACCCTTCGCTGGAATACGGAAGCGTGGCCGCCTCGGTTGCATCCTTGCCGGATCGCAGCCGCCGACGCTGCCTGTTGCAAGGAGCTTGGGAAACGATCTCGCTCTGATAACCACCACGACGCAGAGGTGCTGCTCGAGCAGATCGTACCCGACGGCGATCAGGCGGCGAAACAGCTGCGCCAGCTGATCAACATCAAGGACACCGCCCACTACGGGTTCATCAATAACAGCGCGGCTGACCTGAAACGATCATTACGCCAGGCGCAAAGACATTGCTGATTTCCTCCGAGAAACCGTGTTCTATGAAAGTCCCTTCGTCTGCTCGTGGCACCATGAATCCAGAGTCGATAGATGTTGGTTCCTCGAACGGTGGCTCGGGGTTGCCGTTGTCGATCGACATTGTCATTCGCGAGATGTACATCCAGTCTAGGGAGATGGAAATCACGCAAATGAGCGGCGCTGTGGAGAGTCCCTAACGGCCGTTCGTATCGTCCGTGGATGCTGTCTCACGCCCAGCAAGTCTTCAGGTCCGGCTGGGGAATCCGTCCGGACGGCCTTCGCATTGACCCGACCCGCGATTAGGGTCGCGGTGAATCGACACCAGGGGGTCGGGCCTTCCCCTGGCCAACGCTGGGAAAGGCGCAGCCAGGAGCCTGTCGTACGTCATTGGGAGGCATCCCACATGACGTGAGACTTGCACATTTGTCCTCGCTCTTGATCGCCGGACTCTGCTTGGCATAGTCTCCCACCTTCCCCGCCAAGGTTCGATCATAGGAGGCGAGATGCGCCCCAGGCTCACCTATTCGAATGTCGTCTCCACGCTGTGCCTGATCTTGCTGATCGGCGGCGGGGCTGCCTATGCAGCAAGCCATCTAGGCAAGAACAGCGTCGGCTCGAAGCAGCTGAGAAAGAACGCGGTGACGACGGCGAAGATTAAGAACAACGCCGTGACCGGCGCCAAGATCAAAGACAACTCGGTGGACGGTTCTAAGATTGTCGATGGATCGGTTACCGGGGCCGATATCAATGCCCCCAGCACCTCGTTCTCCCAGATCGTGGCGAGGCTCCGCGGGACCGCGACGGTCCCATTTACGCCGGGCGAACTGTATCCGCTTGCCAACGCCTCCTACACCCAGAACGCGGGTGAAGACAACGAGGTCCTCGCCAATCTGGAAGTCAATTTCCCCGCCAGCTGCACGGCACCGCGGAGCGTCCAGGCCTACGTCATGGAGGACGCCGAAAATCCGAAAGTTCTGACGATTTCAAACGTGGCCGGAGTCGGTCTAGTCGAAGACAAAGGTTCGGGCTCTGTCACCCGGACGATCAATTTTTCCCCGATCGCCGGAAACAACCCTTCGAGGATCGGCCCTGCAAACGCGATCGCCCACACGTTTAGCATTTTGATGACCGCGTCCAACTGCACCGCTGGGAGCGGGATCACTGCGACAGGCGCTGGAATCGATGTGATCGGCACGAAATAGAAGCACTGTCTCAATAGACGCAACGGGTCTCGGGACTCCACTCCCGCGCCAACAAGGGACTGCGCCCGCAAATACGGAACTCCGCAAGCGTGAGTGCGGACCTCTCCCCGGGCGTTTGCCCTGGCAATAGGTTCTGTCGCTGCTGGCGCCTTGCGCTGTGATTCACCCGGGCCTATGGTGGCTCTACGACGCAAACCGACCGAAAGATGTCATGAGCAGTCTGTCTGCCCCGACGTGTAGGGACCTCCTCAGCTCAAGCGCGGTGTGTGTCCGCGCAGGCATTCAAACCAGGGAGCTTGAGGAGGCCCCGAATGACGATAGTAATGGGACTTGATCAACATAGAGCGCAGATCACCGCCGAGTGGCTGGATACCGAAACCGGCGAGTTAAAGCGCGGGCGGGTGGCGCCGGGGGACCGTATGGGCGTGCGCAAGTTCCTGTGCCGTTTCGACGGCCAGGAGCTGGAGGTCGCGCTGGAGGCGACGACGGGCTGGCGGTTCGTAGTCGAGGAGCTGCGTCGGGTCGGCGCCGGGGTGCATCTGGCCGAGCCGACCGAAACTGCAGCTCGGAAGGGGAAGAAGAAGCGCGCCAAGACCGACCGCGCCGACGCCCGGCATCTGCGTGAGCTGCTGATGATCAAGCGGCTGCCGGAGTCCTGGATCCCGCCTGAGCACATCCTCGACCTCCGCAGCCGGGTGCGGTTGCGGCACACGCTCTCTGAGCAGCGCTCGGAGTACCAGCAGCGGATCCAGGCGACGCTGTATCACCACGGCTGCCCGCAGCGCCGGCAGTTGATGACCGCGGACGGGCGCGAGTGGCTCGCAGTGCAGCCGCTGCCGACCCCAGCACGCGAGCAGGTCACGGTCGCGATCGCGATGATCGACGCGATCGAAGCGCAGATCGCGCCGCTGGACAAGGAGCTGCGCGCCTATGCGCGCCGCCAGGTGGGGTGCAAGGCGCTGATGGCCCATTACGGGATCGGCGAGCTGACCGCGGTCACGATCCTCGCCGAGCTCGGCGATTGCACCCGCTTCTCCTCGTCTCGTCAGGCGGTGCGCTACGCCGGCCTGGACATCACCGTGTTTCAGTCCGATCAGCGTCGCGCGCCCGGGCACATCTCCCGTCAAGGGCCGCCGGCGCTGCGCTGGGCGCTGTATGAGGCCGCGCAGGTCGCCAGGCGGGGTGAGCGCAGTCCCGACCGCGCCTATTACCTGGCCGCCAAGGAGCGGATCGGCGGCAACCGGGCGTGCCTGGCGGTCGCGCGCAAGCTCTTGAAGCGCAGCTACCACACGCTGCGCGAGGCAGGCCAGGAGGCGCTGACACCCGCATGAGGCTCCCGGTGCGCGCCAAGCCCCTCGTCACACCGATGCGCCGCGGCCGGCTCCCGACGTGTTCCTGCCGCCACGCCCGCGTGGACGGCCTCGAAAGACTGAGCGGCCGCAACGCTTCCCCCAGCGGGATCACCCCATCAAACATCATGTCGCCGGCCCCGGAGCCAACCCGAGGGTCGTGGACCGAAGTAAGGCTGGGCGCCCGCGCGCACACCACCCGCATCATCAACCGCGCACACGCGCCACCTGAACTCGCCAGCAACACCGACTACCCGGACCCTGCGCTTGACGGCTGGGCCCTGCACAAGTAAGGAACAGCGGGATGAGGCAAGTACGAGACAAGCTGACCTACGCGAACGTGGTCGCCACGCTCGCACTCTTCATCGCAATCGGGGGTGCAAGCGCCTTCGCCGCAACCCAGCTGGGCAAGAACTCGGTCGGCACCAAGCAGCTGAAGAAGAACTCGGTGACGACCGCGAAGCTCAAGAGCAACAGCGTGAATGGAGCGAAAGTTGCTGATGGATCGCTCACCGGGGCAGACATCGCGGACGGATCGCTCACCGGGACGGAGATAAACCAATCCTCCTTGACGGCGGTGCGGGCGAGCAACGTGATGGCTCTGGCCTTCAACGCTGACGCGAGCTGCTCACCGGCTCTGCCGCTGCCTTCAGGCGTGAGTTCCAAACGCTTGAACCCCGGAGTCTGCGAAATCAGCTTCCCCCATCCGGTGGCGAATTGCGCGTTCACGTCCAGCCTTCACACTCGCAACGCGACCTTGGTTGTCCTTGCCATCAAGCAGATCGAAGAGTTCGATTTCAGTGAAGCTCCCAACTCGCTCATTGTCGACACAAGAGCAGAAGGCAGTCTGTCTAACGAGCCGTTCGACTTGGTGGTTGTCTGTTAACGACCCCCAGTTGACCTGAAATCTTGTGAGGGGCCATCATCAGCCTCTCGACGCCGATCAAGGAGAGATGCGATGCGCCCGAAACTGACCTATGCGAATGTTGTCGCGACGCTAGCCCTGTTCATCGCTATCGGAGGGGCAGGCGCGTTTGCGGCCACCCAACTGGCAAAGAACAGCGTCGGCAGCAAGCAGCTGAAGAAGAACGCGGTTATCACGGCGAAAATCAAGCAGGAAGCTGTGACCGCCGCCAAGGTCAAGAAGGGGACTTTGACCGGGACGCAGATCAATGCCGCGACGCTGGGGACGGTGCCGAACGCCACGCATGCCGCGAGCGCCGATTCCATCCCGCCGGCTGAAGCGGTCCATATCATCGGAGCGCCGGGCCAGCCGGGGTTCGACGGCGGCGCCACCAATGCCCCGAGCGAACTTCTTAGCTTTCCGCCGGCCGGCTTCTACAAGGACGCCTTCGGGATCGTTCACCTCGAAGGGGTAGTGAAAGCCGGTGGCACCCCGGTGATCTTCACTCTCCCCCGCGGCTACCGCCCCGCGAGCGGCACAATTCAGGTTTTCGAACAGAGCAAAGGAGGCGGCGTGTACATTTTTGGATCGGGCGCTGCAGAAGTCGAAGCCGGTGCCGTTTTGGCCCTGAAAGAAACCGTCCTGCTGAGCGGTATCACGTACCGGGCGGCCAGCTGAGATTGGGGGCGCTCAAACATGGAGTTTCCTTCCGCGCCGAATCCTGAGCCTTCGCGGCTGCGCATGCCGCTGAATTCACGGGACTCCGTTCGCTCTCCCAGGCAGGGGACTCCGCTCCACGCGCGCGAGGGTCGCAATCGCAGGCCAGGGACTCCGCTCGCGCTACACCTTTGGTCGGTTTTGTCGCTTCGGTCGCGGCTTACGTGTAGATGCTGGAGCGGGTTGGCGGAAGGATTCTGGGCGTGCTCGCGCCTTGCGCCGGCTGCTTCTGCCGCTTATGGTCGGCGCATCGGTGCTACGAGCTGAAAGGTGACAAGGATGAGGCAACTACGAGACAAGCTGACCTACGCCAACGTAATGTCCACGATTTGCTTCGCCCTGTTGGTTAGCGGTGGCGCAGCTTATGCCGCCTCGCAGCTCAGCAAGAACAGCGTCGGGACCAAGCAGATTAAGAAGAATGCCGTCGTGACCTCGAAAATCAAGAAGGAAGCCGTGACCGCAGCGAAAGTGAAGAAGGGCACGCTCACCGGTACCCAGATCAACGCTTCGACATTGGGGACGGTGCCGAGCGCCCAAACGGCAAGCGCCTTGGCACCAACGGAAGGGTGGCATGTGGTGGGAACCCCGGGAGAGCCGGGCTTTGAACAGGGATGGGAAAGCAGGCCCATCGCGGTCGATCCAAGTGTTGCGTTTTACAAGGACCATGATGGCGTCGTTCATCTGAGAGGGACGGCGTTCGGTTTTGGCGTGGGATCTGGTGCGATCTTCCGGCTTCCGGCTGGTTTCCGGCCTACCACCGGCAAGATCTTGTCGTTTCCAGTGCCGTGCTCTGGTAGCGGGGGTTCGTGCAGCACGGTCGGTATGGGGACTATCGCGATTGCGGGATCCGGGCTCGCAGTTGAAGGACAGCTGCTGGTCCCGCCTGGTACGACGGAAATGACGCTTGATCCGATCAGCTTCCGAGCCGAATCCTGAGCATCGCGCGGCAAAGTGCCGCTGAATTCACGGGACTCCGCCGCAAGGCTCAGTGCGCGTGGGAGCCTATTTGCAGGCATGGGACTCCGCTCGCTGATTCCTTTGGTCGTTTATGTCGTTTTGGTCGTGTGGGCCTGACCCGCTTTCGTGGACACTTGACCGCTGGGGAGCGAAGCTCCCCTGTCCGCCCGGCAGTTGATGGGTATAGGGGTCGACGAAACCCGGACACTCCCTGTCCATCAACCGGACCCTCAGGTGATGCAATCCCTCCTTGCTCTGCAGCCTGCTCGCAGAAGGAGGCGTAGGCGGCCGCAAGCTCGAGCATTTCAGGGTCGGTGGCCGACCCCTCTGGGCCTGGCTCGACATCGGCCAAGAAGGCGCGGAGCTTTTTGGCCATCTCGCGAGCCCGAGCGGAGGAGATCACTTCCTCACCAACCATGCCGGCGACAGAACCGGTTCCGGCCTGCTCGGCGAGGCGCTCCAATTCGCTCATAGGAGAACCTCCCCCTTGTTCTTCTGAGATTGAGAGGCCGAGCGCAGCGAGGCCGTCGAAGATCCCGGGGGAACGCATAGAGAAGCCGACCCCCGCCGGGAGAGCGCCAAGGTCGCTAGCCGCATAGACGGCCCGCATGAGACCAGCGCCTCCCGGCGGTGCGAGGCGCCAGAAGCGCCAACAGGACGTGGTGCCCGAGAGCGCCACCCTATGAGCACGCGCAACGGCTCCTCGTGGCCGGTTCTCAGTCGAGATGAATCGACCGAGGAGGAAGCATGGCAGGAATGACCGCGGGGATCGACTGGGCGAGCGAGGCCCATGAGGTCTGCGTCAGCGAAGAGGGAGAGGTGCTCGAGCGCTTCTCCGCGCCCCACGACGAGCGCGGGATCGCCGGGCTCACCCGCCGGCTCGCACGAGCGGAGGTCGACCGGGTGGCGATCGAGCGGCCCGACGGGATCCTGGTCGAGCGTCTGCTCGCCGCGGGCCTGGAAGTCCTGGCGATCCATCCCAACCAGGTCAAGGCCGCCCGCGCCCGCTTCGCGGTCGCCCACGGCAAGTCCGACCGCTTCGACGCCTATGTCCTGGCCGAGCTGGCTCGCACCGACGCCCACCGCTTCCGGGCGCTGGTGCCCGACGGCGAGGAGACCAAGGCGCTGCGGGCGCTGACCCGCGCCCGTGAGGACCTGGTCGGGGTGCGGGTGGAGCTGGCAAACCAGCTGCGCGCCCAGCTGCAGGCCTTCTGGCCCGGCGCCCTTATGTTCGCCGCCATCGACAGCTCGATCTCGCTGGCCTTCATCAAGCGCTATCCGAGCCCTGCGGACACCAGCGGGCTCGGCGCCGGGCGCATGGCGGCCTTTCTGACCCGCAACTCCTATAGCGGCAGAACCGATCCCGCCGAGCTGGTGGCGCGGCTGAACGCGGCGCCCAACGGGACCGCGGGGAAGGTCGAGTGCGAAGCCCGCCGGGCGGTCGTTCTCGGCCTGGTCAGTTCCCTCGAACCGATCGTCACCGAGATCGCAGCGTTTGACGCCCAGATCCGCGAGTGCCTCGCCGCCCATCCCGACGCGGCGATCTTCGCGCCGTTGTTTCGCGACCCCAAGGCGGTGATCTGCCCGGCGACCCTGATCGCCGAGCTCGGCGATGCCCGGGGGCGCTACCCGACCGAGGCCGCGATGGCCGCCGACGCCGGCATGAGCCCGGTCGCCCTGGAGTCGGGCAAGCTGCGAGTCGCCACCTTCAGGCGCGCCTGCGACAAGCGCCTGCGGGCCGCGGTCGCCCGACTCGCCGACTCGACCCGCCACTGGCATCCGTGGGCCAGGGAGGTCTACCGAGGAGCCCGGGCCAGGGGCCAGGATCACCCCCATGCGATCCGCACTCTCGGTCGTGCCTGGATCAGGGTCCTCTGGCGCTGCTGGCGGGACAGCGTGCCCTATCCCTATGACCCTGCTCGACACGGCAACTTCAACCGCCTCCAGGCGGCGGGGGGTTGACACAGGACGTCTCATGCCGCGATTCGGAAGCCCAAAGTGGTGTGCTGACTCCCGGCGCTCGAACTCGTCCAGCGACTCACCAGTCTCCAGGATGTAGAGATCAAATCCCAGGACACTGCCCCTTCACCCGCTGGACTGACCGAAGGCCGGTGTTCGCGTCATGACGGGTCCTGCGTGCCCAACAGCGGACAGGCGCTTGGTCATGGACGAAAACGACTTCGACCAGACTCTTCCGGGGATTGCTGGGTCAGGGACACCTGGCCCTCTCGCGCTCAGGCGATGGCCTTGACCTCACGCCACGTCAGCAGGCGGCCGCTTCGGCGGTCGATCACCTTGAGGCGAACCGCCCGCAGGCCGTCGAAAACGCTCAGCACCGGAACGTCATGGAAGATCGGGCTCTCATCGTGGGCGCGCTGGAGGTTGTAGTTGGGGATCTTGGCGCTGAGATGGTGGACGTGATGAAGACCGATGTTGCCGGTGAAGAACTGGAAAAGCTTGGGAAGCTTCAGGTAGGAGCTTCCCTGCAGGGCGGCATCGGCATAGCTCCACCGATCCGAGCTCTCCCAGTAGACGTCCTCGAACTGATGCTGGACGTAAAACATGAAGACCCCCAGCGTGCCGGCGAGAACCGCCGTTGGCATCTGCACGAGCAGCCACGCCTGTAAGCCGACGAGCCAGGAGATTGTGGCGATCGCCAGCGCCAGGACGAGGTTCGTGACGAGGATGCTGCGGCGCTGACGGGGGCGCATTTTGTTGGACCAGATGCGGGGCCCGATCATCAGGGACCAGATCGGCCCAATCCCGAACATCACCACCGGACTGCGGAAGAGGCGGTAGCCGAGACGTGACTTCCAGGGCCGGGAGAGGTACTCCTCGACCGTGAGCGTTGCGATATCGCCAGTACCTCGCCGGTCGAGATCGCCCGAGCTACCGTGGTGGACGGAATGGTTGTGGCGCCAGTTCGCGAAGGGCTGGAAGACGAGCAGCCCGGTGAACCTACCTACCCACAGGTTCGCTCGCCTGCTCGGCAGGAAGGAGCCGTGGGCACAATCGTGGAAGACGATGAACGTCCGCATCAGGAAGCCCGCCGCCGGAATAGCGAGAGCCAGGGTGATCCAGGCCGAGACGTCGAGCAAGAGGTACATCGCCACCGATATGGCCAGGTAGGGCACCATCGAGGTGGCCAGATCGAGCAGGCTGTGCGGCAGCGAGGGTCGCTCGTGACGAGCAACGGACTCGCGCCAATAGAGGCGATCGGCTCGCGGATCGGCATCAACCGCCTCAGAGGTATTGGCCGCTGCGCTCACGACGGGCGGACCATATCCGGTCCCGCCTAAAGCCGACCGTTGCCGGAAAGGAACCCCCGCCCCACTAGGCCCGCAATTGCTTGGAATCCGCCACCAGGTTGCAATAAGACCCTCGCACAGTTCCAAGGTTAGGAGATTTGTCCGGGTTTCGTCAACCCCTATACCCCCCCCCATGCTGTTGGGGGGAAAGGAGCCAGAGGGTCTCTTTTTGGCGGCAAAAGCGGTCGCCGGTGCAACTGAGGGGTCCCGATCAGGCTTCCGCCTTCAGTGTGGCCCCGCTGGTCAACCCCGCCCTCGCCCCGCCAGGTCTCCGACCTGACCGGGCCGAGCGGCGGCCACGCCTAGCCAATCCCAGCCCACGGCCACGGCCAGGTCGACCCGCCCCTCTCCGCGCCAAGGCAGGGCCCTGGCCATGGGTGGGGGATGGGGCGGCGGGTGCCGACGTGGCGACGGTCGAGCCGACTCGGTCATTACCTGTCCCGGCTCCTTCCTAGCGGCATTTCTTGACGAGTTCGCCTGTATCCCTGGTGCCGCCCGCGAAGTCGAGTTCGGCATGGGCAGCGAGACTGCCCTTCGGGCAACTTGCGCTGAGCAGGCTGACTCTCCTTCCCCTGTAGGTCCAGGTCTTGCCGATCGTCGCCCGAAAGCCGGTCAGCGAACCCAAGGCCCTGACGATCGTGGGGATTGGGTGGTGATCTTCGACACAGTTATCGATGAGCCGCACTGGCGTGCCAACCTCTTCATACCTTCGCTCAATGAGGAGATCTGTCGACTCCTGAATGTGGCGATCACACGGGCCCAAAGCAGGCTGGTGATGGTCGGCGACTTCCCCTACATCCACATGCACGCCAAGCACGCCGTTCTCAACGACCTGCTTCAAGCCGCAGAGAACGTGGGCTCAACGGTAGACGCATTGGACAGGTTGGTCTCTCCGCACGAGCGGCGCGAGCGCAGGCACTCTCCGAGGGTTCGCTCAAGGAGGATTCTGACGCCGACCGGATGGTGATGACCCAGGAGGCCTTCTCGGGCAAGCTCATTCAGGATCTCGCTGCGGCTAGGAGTCGGGTGGTCATCTACTCACCCTTTATGACTCAGAACCGGGTTGGACATCTGGCCCCTCATCTGAGGGCTGCGATAGAACGCGGAGTCCGTGTATATGTGATCACCAAGACGGAGAGCACAGAGGAGCGCAAGGGACAGCTAGAGACCTATCGTCAGATCGAGGCGGCGATGACCGACTGGGGCGTGGTCATCGCCCACAAACGCAACATGCACGAGAAGGTAGTCCTGATCGATAATGAGATTGTCTGGAATGGCTCCCTCAACGCGCTCAGCTTTAGCGATACCCAGGAGGTCATGGAGCGGCGCAGGAGTGCAAAGATCGCAGCCGACTACATCAAGACCCTGCGTACGAACGAGCTCCTGGAGCCATTCGACGATGGCGAGGCGCGCTGTCCAGTCTGCAACGAGGAGTTGGTGGCCAGTGAGGGAAAGGACGAGCCCTTCTTCTGGCGCTGCATCACGCCCGATTGCCACACGCGGAGCATCGGCGATCCGGTGCCAAAGGATGGACGCATCGTATGTCGAAGCTGCTCGGAAGCAGTCGAGTTTGTCGAAATGCCAAGTGGTCCCCATTGGCGTTGCACTACCAACAAGCGCCATCGTCAGAAGGTGGTCAGAAACCACCTCAAGTTGCCGAAGATGCGGGTGCTAGTCGATAAACGAGATCTGAAGAAGCTTGATCGGCAGTTCGGGCTGGACGTTATGAGCACGAGCGACGTGCCGACGGATTTTCCTCTGAAGTCGACTCAGTTGCAGATCAACACAGAGTGAATCTATGCGCCGGCAGACGCCGGGTTAGTCAGTCGACCCGCGAAGAGCACCGCGCCGGTGCGGTCGTCGCGCAGGAAGAACAGAAACGGGCGGTTGGCATTGAACCTCGTCACATCGCGTGGAGTCACCTTTCCCGCCGTGGGGACCACCCCAACCACCGTCGCTGCCGCGGCAACTGTCCCCGCCTCATCGACCCTGAGGTCGGCAGCATGCTCGACGAAGCCGATCTTCAGCTGCTCAGCTGCCGTGATGCCCGAGAAGTTTGCGGTTTCGCTAAACGCGTCGGTCATTCCCAACGCTCGTAATGGGTCCTTCAGCGAGATCTGCGTCATCAGGTGGAAGCGGGGCAGGCTTAGCTGGACGTCCCGGAGTGAGAGACCATGCACTATCCGGGCCAGGCCCCTTGCACTGAGCTGGTGTTGAAGGGCGCCGAGATCCTGCCCCACCGGCAGCACGACCAGCAGCGACAGCGTCGAGGCGCGGTAGGGCAACTCCACCGCCACATAGTCTCGGCCGGCGCCGTAGGGCAGCCGATCGGTCTCGTGCATGAACTCAACGGAGCTGCTTCGATCGTGGTTGTCATATCTGTGATGGCCGTAAAAGGGAGCGGGTGAGGTTTCCGTTGGATCAAATGGGTGCAGCCAGCTTGCATTTAGATAGATAGCGTTGGTCAGCGCAAGCCGCACTTCTTCTGGGAGCGAAAAGAGGATCTGCGGGATGATCCCGCCCGTGTGACCGCTCACCCATTCGTTGATTGCTCTCAGGGAGCCGGAGGGGTCGCCTGAGAAGTCAACAACTTCCGGAGCAGCACCGAATAGCTGTTGCAAGCCGGACTGGAACGTGGGCTCTAGCGGGTATCCCTGTTGGAGGAAGAGACCATTCGCTATGTCGAGTGTGGGCGCTTTGGCGTCACCCTGTCCGGCGAGTGAGCCAGGCCGGGTTTGACGGAGACTCAGAAACCAGGATTCCTACCTGGAAGAAGGGAACTCCCAAGCCATGCCACGACAGAAGAAATACCCCGATGAGCTGCTTGATCGCGGCGCCCGGATGGTCTTCGACTCCGGCCGTCCCGTTGCCCACGTAGCCCGCGACCTGGGCATCCACCACGAGACCCTGCGCAAGTGGGTGCGAAAGGCAGAGGCCGACGCCGGCGTCCGCAAGGATCTGCTCAATGGCCAAGAGCGCGAGGAGCTGAAGTCCCTACGCGGTGAGGTGCGCGAACTGCGCCGCGCCAACGACATCCTCAAGAGCGCCTCGGCGTTTTTCGCCGCCGAGCTCGACCCACGCCGAACGAAGTGAGCTCCTTCATCGAGGAGCACCGGGATCGCTTCGGGGTCGAGCCGATCTGCAAGACCTTGGAGGTGTCGGCCTCCGCCTACTACCAGCGCGCCAAGGGTGAGCGCTCTGCCCGCGCCCTCGAGGACGAGCGCCTGCTCGCCCGCATCCGCGAGATCCACGAGGCCAACTACTGCGCCTACGGCTACCGGCGCACCTGGATCGCCCTGCAGCGCGCCGGAGAGGAGGTGGGCAGAGGCCGCGTCGCCCGACTGATGCGAGAGGCCGGAATCCAAGGCGCCAAGCGCCGTGGACGGCCCTGGCGCACGACGACTCCCGACCCTCTTGCTCACCGCCGCCCCGACCTGGTCGAGCGCGACTTCAGCGCCGCCGGCCCCGACCGGCTATGGGTCGGGGACTTCACCTACCTGCGCTCCTGGGAGGGCGCTTCGTTCTTCGCCTTCGTGATCGATGCCTTCAGCCGCAAGGTCGTCGGTTGGCAGCTCGCCTCCCACATGCGCACCGACCTCGTCCTCGACGCCCTGCGGATGGCGCTCGGCCAACGGGCTCCCGGCGCCGACTTCGAGCTCGTGGCCCACACCGACCGCGGCTCTCAATACACCTCCGCCGACTACACCCAAGAACTAAACGACCACGGCGTCCTGGCCTCGGTCGGCACCGTCGGCGATGCCTATGACAACGCGATGGCCGAGAGCTTCGTCGACACCTTCAAGACGGAGCTGATCGCCGACCGCTCCTGGCGCTCTCGCTCAGCGCTTGAGTTGGCGGTCGTCTCCTACGTCGCCTGGTTCAACCAGAGCCGCCTGCATGAATCCCTCGGCGATCGATCACCCGCTGAGTTCGAGGACCTATACGTTGCCCAGGAGGTCTAACTGAGCAATCTAGATAGAAGATTGGACCCAACTAAAAAAGTCTCCGTGGAACCTGGTCCGGCTCACTATGCTGCGGAGGCTGCCAAGTGGTACGGGCGGTCAATCCGTGCGCGTCCTAGACTAAGGATCGCCAAACATGGACCATATGTTGAATACTGGATACCTTCTGCGATCCTCTACGCAAATGCCCCGGACGCACATGCAGCTGCGGGCCATCGATGGCGATGCTGGTGGAATGCGCGGCGCTGTTGGCGAATTCGTCGCCGACTCTTTAGGCGAGGTAATCGTATGAGCCGACGTGAGCGATGGCCCGAGGCTTGGCAATCGTTCAACAATGCGATGATTGATAGGGATGACAGACTTGAAGCGTGGGTGCACGCATCTTTAGCAATTTCCCTCTGGCGGGCTGACCAGACGGAGGCCGGGGAGCAGCAGTGGCAAGAGGCTTTGGCGAAGCGAGGGGCACAGGCATTAGTGGCACGCGCCCGGATGGTTCGCGCCATGAAAAAGAGCGGGATCGAGCCCTCTGTCCCGGGTGATGAGACAACTGACCTCAAGGTTGCGGTTGATGCCGCTACGTCTGAAGCGTTACAACAACGCGGATAGGCAGGATCATGCAATTTCGATGAGGAGCTTTAGGAGTCCCAATGGGAACCGGGGTAGGAGTCCCATCTGGACCGCTCCATTCGTGGGTTGAATGAGGATGACCGGACACGATCTCAGCCTCACTATCTCTGTTTTCCTTGCGAGCGCAGTTGAGGCTGTGGAGGCGCTAACGATCGTGCTCGCCCTCGGCTCAACCCGCAGCTGGTCCTCGACGCTGGGCGGCGCAGCTGCGGCGATCGTTTCTCTCGCGGCGGTAACGGCCGTTCTCGGTCCGGCGCTTACAGGTCTGCCGATCGATACCCTGCGCGTGATCGTCGGAGGCATCCTGCTTATCTTCGGCCTGCAGTGGCTGCGAAAGGCGATCCTGCGCGCCTCCGGCTACAAGGCTTTGCACGATGAGGAGCTGATCTTCCGCGAGGAGACCGCTGCGGCAAGGAGTGCGAGCAAGCTCTCGAGTGGCTTTGACGCTTACTCGTTCACGCTGTCCTTCAAAGGCGTCTTCCTGGAGGGTATGGAGGTTGTCCTGATCGTCCTGACCTTTGGCGCCAACCAGAACAACGTTTCCCTTGCGGCGGTCGCGGCCCTGGCCGCCGTTTTGGTGGTTGCCCTAGCCGGTATCGCGATTCGTGCGCCGCTTGCAAAAGTGCCCGAGAACGCGATGAAATTTGTCGTTGGCATCATGCTCAGTTCCTACGGGCTCTTTTGGGGGGCAGAGGGCGCCGGGGCGAGTTGGCCTGGGTCCGATGCAGCATTGCTTGTGATCATTCCCGCAATGCTTCTCTTCTCGCTCGGCGCGATAGGAGTCCTTCGTCGCGCACGAGAGCAGGCGAGGCTGCCCGCACAATTCGACGAAGAGGCCGCACTCTGAGCGGCCTTTGGAAATTCTTCCGCGCCGCTTTGGAATTCGTCGGGGGTGACGACTGGCTCACGGCTGCCGGGGTTGCGGTTGCCCTTGCACTTACCGCCATTGCTGCGAGAAGTGGCTCAGCTTGGTGGGTTATGGCACTCGCCGTCGTGTTCCTGTTGAGCCTTTCGCTCTGGCGGGCCACCCGTCGGAGGCCCCCATCGGCCGACGAGCGCCCTAATCGGTAGGAGTTCGAGGAGCTCCATCAGAAAGAATCCAGCTAGCTGGATTCTCATCCGGAGTGGACGGAGCCGGGGGTTAGATCAGGTGGACGGAGCTGGGGGTTAGATCAAGTGGACGGAGCTGGGGGTTAGATCACTACACCCATGTGCCTGCCGCCACGACATTCATCACCTCCGGAGTAATTGAAAGGGGCTACGGCAAGTTCGGCACCCAGACGACGATCCCGATCCCCAAGATCGTCAACGGCGAGGGCTCGCTAACCGGCTTTCAGGCGAAGGTCGGGAAAACCTGGACCTACAGGGGAAGAAGGGTCAGCCTGCTCAGCGCCCGCTGCCCGAGGGGCAGTCTCTTCGCTCATGCCGAACTTGAATTCGTGACCGGTCGCCATCGCTGGTTCTGCTGGTTGAGCTTAGTCGCCGACCGGCAACCGAGCGGACCGAATTTCCTCAGCGGATGAGACTCTCTTGGGCAAGGGCGGCCGTAGGGTGTCTCGTGGGAACGAGAAGGGGACGGGTTGGCCCCTGATGTGCTCCTCCTAGCACCTCAGAGCCCCCGAGCACCGTACGAACTCCGCTGCCAAGCAACTGGCAGATCCCCACTTCCGGAGCGGGATTTCGCCCTACAAAGCGGAGGGGAAGGGATTCGAACTCTCGAGCCGCCTTACGACGGCTACCGGTTTTCAAGACTCACCTCCGGCTCGGGCCGAGGACTGGGGGCGTCGAATCCAGCCTTGATCGAGCGCCCAAGCGAGCACCGGGTCTGCATCTTGTTGACCTAAGCGTTGACCCGACCACAGAAACGCTGCCAAGAGGGGGAACTATTTGGCTTTTTAGAGCCATGCCGGAGGAGGGACTCGAACCCCCGACACGCGGATTATGATTCGGGACACGCAACGGTCTGACAGTTCTGGGGAGCGCTCTCGGGCACGGTGAGGTGATCTGAGTTCCCCCGAAACTCGCGAGTTCGGTGCACGGCTGGGTGCACGGCGGAAGCGGCAGCGGCGACGGCCGAAGCGCTGAGGCTCAGCCGAAACGATGCTCCTCGAGGTCGGCGCCGCTCCCGTTGAGGTAGCCAAGCTTGCCGCCCAATTGGCTTTCCCTGCAACGCCGTAGGGCTCCTTGTCGTGGTCCAGACGGTCGCCGGTTCGAATCCGGTCGTTCACTGGCAGGCAAGGCAAGAACCCCCACTAGTGCGGCTCCCTATGGTTTGAGGCAAGTGTTGCGAGCTTCAGAGGGAGACAATCGGCGAACAATTCCCCAAAGACCCTCAAGTCCGCGTTAGGGTCATCTCTTCTCTCTAACGTTTAGAGCGTTAGACGTTAGAGTCAGGTAAAGTGGGGCTGTGGACCTCGAAACGCACGCACGGACCCTGTTCGGCGAGGCGCGTCGCACCCCCGGGCGCCACGGGTACGTCGCTTACTTCCCTGCGACCATACCGCGAACCCTGGCCCTGCCGACTTCGACGGTGCGCCTGCTCGGCGAGGCCGACGGGGCGCTGGGCAGGCTCGCCGGCGTCGGCCGCCTCCTCCCGAACCCTGATTTGCTCATCCGCCCCTACCTCCTGCGCGAGGCGCTTTCCTCCACGCGGATCGAGGGGACGCAGGCGAGCATGGCCGAAGTCTTCGAGGCCGATGCCGCCGGTGAGGTACCTAATGCCGATGTCGAGGAAGTCGTCAACTACGTAACCGCGATGCGGTGGGGACTCGAGCGCCTCGACGAGCTGCCGCTCAGCACCCGCCTGGTTTGCGAAATGCATCGCCGCCTGATGGCCGGTGTCCGCGGTCGCGAGCTCGCTCCCGGCGAACTACGCACGAGTCAGAATTGGATCGGCCCGCCGGGGTCGACGATCGAGACCGCCCAGTTCGTGCCCCCGCCGCCCGAGGAGCTGCCGGCTCTCCTGGCCGATTGGGAGCGGTTCGCGCATGAGGACACCGAGTTGCCGCTGCTGGTGCAGGACGCGCTCCTCCATTCCCAGTTTGAGACGGTCCACCCCTTTCTCGACGGCAACGGGCGCCTCGGCCGACTGCTGCTCGTCTTCTTCCTCATCGCCCGGGGCAGGCTCACCGTACCTCTCCTCTACCTGAGTGCGTACCTCGAGCGTCGGCGCCAGGACTATTACGACGCGCTTCAGGCGATCCGCGAGACGGGCGATCCGAGCCTCTGGATCGACCTGTTCCTGACTGCAGTCGAGACCCAGGCCGACGACGCGGTTCAGCGAGCCCAACGAATCATCGCCCTCCGCGAACGCTACCTCCAGGTGGCGGCGACAATGGGAACCCCCAATGCCCTCACCCTCGTCGATCTGATCTGCGAGAACCCGGTTGTGACGACCAAGTCGATCGAAGAGAGCCTGGACGTGAGTCGCCCTACAGCCCTGCGCCTGCTCAGGCGGATGGAGGAGCAGAGGGTCCTGACCGAAGGCGATACAGGCGCACGAAAACAGCGACGGTACGTTGCGCGGGAGATGATGGATGCTGTCGTTGGCGGGAGCACTGGAGGCGGTAGTTGAGTCGGTGGCGAAGGCGGCCCGTCGGCGCGAACGGCTTCGACTTCGCAGGGATTATCGGGTGCTTCGACCGCGTGGTAGACAACGCCCCCCCTTGGCACCATAGCCGGTGATTTCCTCCAGGCAGTCTTTCCCGATGAGCTTGAGGAAGCCCCACCGGAAGCGCTTCACATGGGCCCTGCGAGCCTGTGCTTCAGTCAGGAGTCGGAGAGACGCTTCCCGCTCTCCCAGTTCGCCGAGGTTAAACCTGACGCGCACGACATTGCGCGGAAACGCGAAGCCGAGAACCTGCCTCGGTTCGCCGAACCTCGCGCGAAGCCGAGAACCTGCCTCGGTTCGCCGAACCTCGCGTCTATTGCTCCGCCGAATCTCGGGAGACCACAGACGTCCCCTAAGGTCGTGCTGTCGGAGAATAAAAACGGGCCTTTCGAGGACGCGGAAATGCCGACACCGAAGCACGGTTGTCCGGGTTGGCGCCCTAAGGGTTCTGCGTTTACCTCTATCTCCCACCAGCCGCGACCGATCCGGACCTTTGCGAGAACCGCCCGCGGGACCGTCGGTGGGTGATTGGCCCAGACCGGCGAAGCGACGAAACAGGCCGCAGAGAAGAGCAGATATGGCCCCCAGCGCCATTCGATGCTTCACACGGCGCAGCGTAGACGACGCCCTGAGCTGGCCGCCCTAGAGCTACCGGCCTCTGGCTATGCAGGTGCTCGAAAGCTCCTTGGTGGCCTTCACCCCGCCTTCGAATTCCTCGGTGAAGCGGGCAAATTTGAATTCGCCGATGTTGACGCCGGTTGGCAGTGGGCAGCTTGCGGTCAGGAAGCTGCGCCTGGCTCCCCCCACCCAGTAGCGGCGAGCAAGCCTCAGGTCAATGCTCGAGAAGTAGCCGTTTCCGCCAGTGATTGGCGGGATTTCGCCTATCAGCGATGTGTAGTGGGACCCCTGGCTTATGACGATGATCATCGGCCTGTGGCTATTCGTGCGTTGACTCAAGGCGCCATAGAGGATGATCGAGCGCCGACCGGCGACACGGCCGTTGAATGCTATGAAATGTTCATTGACCGATTCTGGTTCCTGTTCTGGCAAAAGAACCCTCGTCGTTAGATTCCCCTGACCAACCTCGGCATCCGCGCAGATTTCTTGGGCTCGTTGCTCTGAAGAGCCTCGAAGCTCGCCGAGGGGACAGAGAGCGAGGCCTTCGACGTCGACCCGGACTGCCAGGGCGAGATCAAGCTCGAATTTCGAGAGACGGGGGAGAGCGGGCGCGCCAGTTGGGAATTTGAGTTTGAATCCCAACACAATCCTGATCGGCGCCGGTCGGCTCCGCGGCAGCTTTTTAGGAAATATGGCGGAGTGACTGGAGGGGGGGGATGCTCCCGCCTTCCACGGCTCCTGCAACCGTCGTCACGGCGAGGGCCAGGGCCAGGATCGAGAACAGCGTTGCGATTCGGCTCCATCGGCGAATCCTCTCTACCAGAGCCCTAGTCTGCTTGAGCATGGTCTGATCGTGCCATCTTGTACCCGGTCCGGCTTGAGTCCTTTTTTGGGATTGCGTCTGGTCGCTCGCTTCCGCTTGCTGACACCTCCTGTCCGATTCGACCCCCTGCGGCGCCAGATTTGGCTCTATAGCTAGTGCCGGAGGAGGGACTCGAACCCCCGACACGCGGATTATGATGCTGCTCCCGCGTTTGCGGCTGTTTGCGGCTGTTCGGACTTTCCCCGCTAATCAACGGTTTTGGGCGCCTCAACCGGCTTGACGTTTGCGGCTGTCTCCGGGTGTTGTGTTGCCCTGCCGTTGCCCTCGGGCGATGCTCAGGATTCGGCGCGGAAGGTCACTCCGTCGAGGTTCAAGTAGTCGCCGCCTGTGAACCCCTCGACCCGTCCGTCACCGAAGATCGCCAGCGAGAACACCCCTTCCGGACAGGGGGCGCCGGCGCAGGTCGCCGCGACTTCGATCTTCTTGCCTGCGGCGGCAGGCCGGAAGCCGGGAGGAAGCTGGAATATGGGGCCGCTCCCTCCGGGCTTGACCGATCCTTTCAGGTGAACGATCCCCTCGTGGTCCTTGAAGAAGGCGGCATTTTCGTGTTCAGGGCTGCCGAGGTTTTCCCAGCCGGTCTGGAAGGCCGGCTCGCCCGGGGCGCCCACCTCGTGCCACGCTTCAGGAGGAGCAAGCGAATTGGCGACGCTCGCCGAGCTGGCGGATGTCGCCGAGGTGGCGGAGGGGACCGTGCCGAGCGTCGAGGCGTTGATCTGCGTCCCGGTGAGCGTGCCCTTCTTGACCTTGGCGGCGGTGACTGCTTCGTTCTTGATTTTTGCCGTGGCTACCGAGTTCTTCTTCAGCTGCTTCGAGCCGACGCTGTTCTTGCCTAGATGGCTGGCTGCATAGGCAGCCCCGCTGCCGATCAGCAAGATCAGGCACAGCGTGGAGACGACATTCGAATAGGTGAGTCTGGGGCGCATCTCGCCTCCTATGATCGAACCTTGGCGGGGAAGGTGGGAGACTATGCCAAGCAGAGTCCGGCGATCAAGAGCGAGGACAAATGGGCAGGTCTCACGTCGTGTGGGAGGCCTCCCAATGACGTACGACAGGCTCCTGCGACCGGCGGCGAGCCTGGCCCATCTTGTCGTTTACGACATAGAGTTCAAGGCCAGTCTCAAAGAGCATCCGCGTGGTGTCGGCGCGCGGAGATTCGGCGCCAACGTGAAGCGAGTTCGCAATGAGCGAAAGATGACCTAGGGGCAACTGGGACTAACCGCTGGCCTCGACGCCGCGGTGATCAGCCGGATCGAGGCTGGCAATCGCGAACTTCGCTCTGCATGGAAGGTTCTTCATGCGGCGCCCAAGGAGCGTGCAGAAATCGCTCCGATTGGACATTGCTGAGATTGGGGCCACAGAAGGCTGCCGCTGGGATCGTGGGACAAGGCAACCGCCCTGAACAGGGTTCGCGCTGAAGGTCAGGTGAGCCAGAGGTCGAACCTCCCGCTGGAGACTCAATGGGCGGGGCCGCGCCCTTCAAGCCTTGCTGGCTAGGCGTTGCCCAATCCGTTGCCCATTCGCGATACGGCCGCCTCTCTTGGCGCCGCATTTGGCTCCACAAGCGATGCCGGAGGAGGGACTCGAACCCCCGACACGCGGACCTACGCGAACGCCATGGCGACCCCGGCTGCGATCAGCGCCGACTGTACGGAGAATCCCTGCAATCAGGCTCACCCCGCCCGCCGGTAGCGGATGTGCGTGGCGAGCGGAGAGTGGAGCGCCTCGACCGGCTCGAACCCGAATGACTCGACTCCATCGAACAGCCGCTCGCCGGACCCGAACAGGACGGGGACCACGTCGAGCGTGAGTTCGTCGATCACTCCGGCGGCGAGCGCCTGACGGACGGTCGAGGCGCCGCCTGCGATGTCGATGCCATCCTCGCCGGCCGTCTCACGCGCCTGCCCGTATGCGGCCTCGAAGCCCTGGGTGACGAAGTGGAAGCTCGTGCCGCCCTCCATCTCGATCGGCTCGCGGGCGTGATGGGTGAGCACGAAGACCGGCGCGTGGTAGGGCGGCTCGGAGCCCCACCATCCATCCCAGTCCTCATCCCACTCGCCGCGGATCGGCCCGAACATGTTCCGGCCCATGACGTAGGCCCCGCGCGGTCGCATGAGCCAGCCCTCTGCCGTGGCGTCGGCGTCGTTCGCGCGCGCGTCGCCGAGGTGCCAGCCATGGACCTCCCTGCCGCGCTTCCCCAGCGGATTCTCCCGGCTCTGATCCGGCCCGGCGACGAAGCCGTCGAGCGAGATCGACATGTGGCAGGTGGTGTCCGGCATCGGCGTCTCCATAGCGCGACTATGTCATGGCGAACGAGGCGCTGTCCTTCGCGCACACGCTGCCGACTCAGATGATCACCTGAATGAGCGCCCTTTGTCCGTCGCGCCCAATGCCGACCGCGACCGACTCGGCGAGATTCTACGCGGCCTCCTCTGACACGAAAAGGGCCGGATCGCCCTCCGGCCCTCTCCAGCGGTTATCAGCGAGCGATTCACGACTCCGCGGCTTTCGGCATTTGGCCGCGATCTCGACGGCGTGAGCGACCCCCTCAAGTCTGGCTCCCGTGACTGGGGCTGCTTCCTCGGCCGCCGGAGCCGCGCCGAGCAGGCTCGTCCCTTGGCGCGTTGCCCGATCCGTTGCCCTCTGGCGCAACGCGCTGCCTCAGAGGTGGAGCATTTGGCTCTATACCTAGTGCCGGAGGAGGGACTCGAACCCCCGACACGCGGATTATGATCGCGCCCGTTGAGTGCGGGGGAGTGCGTGCTGTTGCGGGTCTTTGGCGCCGGAGCGCCAGATCAGGCGTCAGTGCTGAGACGTGATTGCGTGCTGTATCCGTGGCTTCCGCTGACACCCTGCTGACACCCATGCATCGATCCCCAGAGCGGGCGAGGCCGCTGCGGTGGAGCTGGCCGAGCTTGACGTTGACCCTCGCGACGGCAGCCAGGGTCTTAACAGGCTTAGGACCCTGGGTCTTCCTTCGATCCTTTGCCTTGGGGACTTTGCCAAGGCATGACGACTACGGGCGCGGGCACGGTTGTGTTCATGACCTAGTCGGGGAGGGTTTGTAACTCTGTTTCCTAACTGCCCGTGCAATAGCTCGGGCATCGAGGCGCATCAGCCTCAACTGTCCACTGAGATCGGCCCCGTAGCCGTTGAAGAACAGTCCCGGTGCCGAGGGGTGCTCCCCACCGCCGCTGACGAGCGGGATGCCGTCATCGTCGAGCACACCGAGGTGACCGACGAGCGGCTCCAGTCCCCGTCGGTAGCCTGTGGCCGCGATCACGACCTCCGGCTGGATTCGAGTTCCGTCGGCGAGCGACACGTTCGCTCCGTCGAATCCGGCGACTGCGGCGACAATCTCGATCCGTCCGCCCTTGAGCAGACCCACGAATCCGCTGTCGTAGGCCGGCGTCTGATTGCGGTTGCTTCGGGTGACGATTCCGACCGGTGATCGCGCGAGCCCAAATCGGTCGAGGTTGCCGAAGGTGGCTCGCTGCCCCAGCCAGCCGACCTGATCTCCGACCCATGGCGGAAGTCCCCGGAGGGCCAATCCATGGATGTTGATCGAGAGGCCAAGGAACTTGCGGTTGACCAAGTTCGGGGGCGTTCTACAGGCCACACGCACTCGTCCGGCGCCGCCCCGCGCGAGCAGCGCGGCGACCTCCGAGCCCGTGGTGCCCGGCCCGACGACGAGGACGTCACGGTCGCGATAGGGCTCCGGGTTCCGGTAGGCGCTGGAGTGAATGAGCTCGCCGGTGAAGTCGTCGCGGCCGGGCCAATCCGGGAGATTCGGATCGTGGTCGAACCCGGTCGAGATGACCACGAAGCGCGCCTCGAGGTCCTCGCGGTCGGTCTCCAGCCGCCATCCTCCGTCCACCGATCGCAGCCGCCGGACCTGGGTGCCGAAGCGAACGTCGATGCGGTGGTGGGCTGCGTAATCCTCTAGGTACTGGACCCAGGCGTCTCGCGTCGGGAACTCGCCGTAGCGTCGACGACTGGCGCGATAACCGGGCTGTGTCGACATCCAACCCGTGGTATTCAGGCGTAGGCCGTCGTAGCGAGTCCGCCAGCTCGCGCCGACCTCCTCGCTTCGCTCGAGCACGATTGCCTCGATGCCGGCGGAGCGAAGGGATGCCGCCGTCGCAAGACCCGCGGTGCCGGCTCCGCACACGATCACCTTGGTCATTGTGCGAGGCGTGGCTCGAACCAGAACACCCGCCTCATGAAGGCGGGATGTTCTGGTTCAGGTGAAACAGGTTGGTCGGGTCGTAGCGGTCCTTAAGGGCCCGCAGGCGGTCGAACTTCTCCGCTCCATAGGCAGCCCGCACCCGCTCCTCTCCCTCTGCTGAGAGAAAATTGATATAGGCGGCACCGGTCAGGGACGGCTCGATCTCGGCGTAGAGGCGCTGCGCCCAGTCGATGTGTGTGTCGATCGGGCCGGGCTCATGGCTGACCGCGATTGCGTTGAGCACGAAGGGTGCCTGGCGCTCCCCGTAGGCGCTCTCGTCCTCACTCACGCGGGCGATCGCGCCGCCGAAGTGCTGGATGTGGATCTCCGAAGACGGCGAGGTCGCGTCCAGGTGAAAGCGGGCCATTGTCTCGATCGCGTGGTCGTCGAGATCGCGGAAGTAGCCTGCCTTCATGTAGGCCTGGGTGCCCTTCGGCCAGAGCGCGTCGAGCAGACTCTGAATCTGCACATAGGGCATCGGGCCGACCAGATCCGCGACCGGGTCGCCCAGGTCGCGCAGCGGCTGCATCACCTTCATGCCCTCATCGGGGTCGCCGGAGTAGCAGCCGACCAGGGCGATCAGCTTCTTGCCGTGCCAGTCCTCGGGCAGGAAGGGGGCGGGGGGCGCGGTGATCAGGTTGACCAGGGTGCTCAGCTCGTCGGGGACATCCCGCGCAAATTCGCGGTAGAAGCGCATCACCTCCTCGGCGCGGTCGCCCGCGTAGAAGACGGGGCCGGCGGCCACGGTCGGGCCGACCGGGTGAAGGTCGAGCTCGAAGGTGGTGACGACGCCGAAGTTGCCGCCGCCGCCGCGCAGGCCCCAGAGGAGGTCGGCGTTCTCGGTGGCGCTGGCAGTCAGGATCTGGCCGTCGGCCGTCACGACTTCGGCCGAGCGCAGGTTGTCGCAGGCAAGGCCGTATTTACGCATCAGCCAGCCGATACCGCCGCCGAGGGTGAAGCCGGCGACGCCTGTGGTCGAGATCAGGCCGCCGGTGGTGGCCAGCCCGTGCTCCTGGGTTGCTGCGTCGAGCTCGCCCCAGGTCAGGCCCCCCTCTGCGCGGACAGTGGCGGCGTCCACGTCGACCTCGATGCCCTTCATCGGCGAGAGGTCGATGACGAGCCCGCCCTCGACGGTCGAGAAGCCGGGGATGCTGTGGCTGCCGCCGCGCACCGCGACATCAAGGCCCTCGCTGCGCGCGAAGCCGATCGCATGGCGCACGTCGGAGGCGTCTGCGCAGCGCGCGATCAGCGCCGGGCGCGCGTCGTGGGCTCCGTTCCAGATCGCCCGCGCCTCGTCATAGCCCGCGTCTCCGGGCTTGACCATCTCGCCGTGCAGTCCCTCTTCGAACTCCTTCAACGTCGCTGCTCCAAGTTCTCCTTGCGCTGCCATGACCGCTCCTTCTCAATTGGGGTTTCCGCATTCCTGGGAACGCAAAGCGACCCTAGGGGCAGCCTCTTAGCGATCACTTTGCAGCGCCTTTGCCTCCAGTTCACGGCAGTAGGCGATGCCATCCTCGCCGCCGAGCCGCGCGAAGTGCCGGCTTGCCCGGTCCAGCCAAAGACGCCCGGTCGTCGCCTCGCCGTCCTCCGCGCAGATCGCCGCCAGCACCGCCAGCGCCCACCCCTCCTGATGAGTCGACTCAATCCCAGCAAAGACCGAGGCGGCGGCTTCCAGGTGAGCTCGGGCATCGGTGCGATCGCCGGCGCAGAGCGCCACCGTCGAAAGGCTCAACTCGGCGGCGCTGAGGCCGATTAGGTCGTCGTTCTCGGCGAACCATGTCCGACTCCGCCCGGCCGAAATGCGGGCGCCATCCGCATTGCCGGAGCGAGCTAACAGCACCGCCAGGCACGCCTGCGTGATCCCGGAGCCGCGGCGGTCGCCAACCCATTCGCGCAGGGCGAGGCTGCGCTCGAGCAGCGAGCGGCCTCGTTCGAAGTCGCCGGCGGAGCGGGCCAGGTTTCCGAATGCGTTCAGCGCGAAGGCCTCGCCCTGCTCATCCCCGAGCTGCTCGAAGCGGGCGAGGCTCTCCTCGATCAGCTCCTCGGCATGGACGAAGTCGTTCTCGGCGCGATCCACCGCGGCCAGGTTGACGAGGATGTAAGCGGCGGCACTGGCGCCGCCCACGCGGCGGGCGAGGAACGCGGTGTCCTCATGTAGCTGCAGCGGGTAGCCGACCTCCGGCTCGATCGAGATCATCCCGTAGCTGAGCGGCCAGAGCGCCGGGCGCGGCTCGGCAATGAGGGCGCCGGCCTGCTCCAGTGCGACTTCCAGCTGCTCTCGCGCGTGGCCGTATTCGCGCCGAAACCAGGCGGCAATGCCCCGAGTGTGCGCCGCCCACATCGGCGGCCGCTCGGCCGGCAGGTCCTCGGCGGCCAGGGCCTCGTGTTCGCATACGAGCAGCTCGACGTCCTGCGCAGGACTGACGATCGCCCGGTAGGCCGCCGAGACCTCGACCGCGTCGAATATCCCGGAGCGGTCCTCCAGCTCACCGAAAATCACCACGCTCTCGGCCGCGAACTCGTGGATTCTCCCGTGGACGCCGCGGCGCAGCCCGATCACGCAGACCGCAAGCAGGGCGCGGGCTCGCACCTCCGTCGGATCGGGCGCCGCAGCCAGGGCGGCACTGAGCCAGCGATACCCCTCGGCGAGGTAGCCGCGCATCAGCCAAAAACGCCAAAGGTCGACAGCGAGGCGCAGCGCCAGCGGTGGATCGGCGACCAGCGCCGAGGCCAGGGCGGCGCGCAGGTTATCGCGCTCCCGATCGAGGCCCGCCAGAGTGCTGCGAGCCGGCAGGTCTCCGGCCGGCGTCGGGTCGCTCTCTGCCAGCGTGATGTACCAGTCACGGTGTCGCCGCTCGAGGGCGGCTCGCTCTCCCGCCTCCTCAAGACGCTCAACCGCGTACTGGCGCACGGTCTCCAGCAACCGGTAGCGGCGCTCGCCGGCTCCCTCCTCGACGTGCACAAGAGACTTGTCGATCAGCCGGCCGAGCACCGCGACGACCTCGCTGCGCTGCAGCGTTTCCTCGGTACAGACGTTCTCGGCCGCCTCCAGCCCGAAGCCGCCGGCAAACACGGCAAGCCGGCGCAGCAGCACCTGCTCGCTTGCCTCAAGCAGCTCGAAGCTCCAGGCGAGAGTCGCCCGCAGGGTCTGCTGGCGGGTCAGCGCCGTGCGGGCTCCGCCCGAAAGCAGGTCGAGCGAATCGTCGAGGCGCTCGACGATCTGGGCCGGAGTGAGGACGCTGACCCGCGCTGCCGCAAGCTCGATCGCCAGCGGCATCCCGTCGAGGCGATGACAGAGCGAGGCGACAGCGTCCGCGTTGTCGTCGCTGAGCTCGAATCCGGGCGCTGCCTGTGCGGCCCGGGTGGCGAAGAGCCGCACCGACTCAGCCGCCCGCGGCTCCTCCGCGGGCGCTCCGGGGAGAAGCCTGGGGAGGGAGAGGGAGGGGACGCGCCAGGTCACCTCACCGGGGACGCGGAGCGGCTCGCGGCTGGTCGTCAGCACGGTCAGGTTGGGGCACTGGCTGATAAGGGCCTCGGCAATATGAGCGACCGGCTCGACCAGGTGCTCGCAGTTATCGAGGAGGAGCAGCTGCCGGCGATCGCCGATGTGCCCGGCGAGGGCGATCTCCGGCGCCCGGTCGGAGGCCAGCCGGGTGTCCAGGGCCTGGGCGATCGCCGGTCCGACCAACTCGGGCTCGCCGAGCGCCGCAAGCTCGACTGGCCAGACTCCGTCGTCGAAATCCTCCCGCCGCTGATCCGCAAGCTGGAGTGCGAGCCGGGTCTTGCCGCAGCCACCGGCTCCGGTCAGGGTGAGGAGCCTCGCGTCGCTCAGTAGTGCCGCGGCCTCGGTCAGCTCCCGCTCGCGGCCGACGAAGCTGGTCAGCTGTGAGGGCAGTTCGGGTGCGCTGGAGCGCGCTTGCTGGGACCCGGAGTCTCGATCCAGCTTCGCCAGCTCCGTCTCCAGCGCGAGGCGAAGTTGCTCGAGCGATTCGCGTCGCTCCCGACTCCAGTCCTCGTAGCGGTCGGCGGGCAACAGCTCGGCGTCGAAGGACTCGAGCGCAGAGCGATAGGCGCAGGGCTCGCCCTGCTCGCGCGCTGCGGTGGCGAGCTCTTCGAAGGCGATCGCGTCGATCCGGACAGGATCCTCGGGGCTGAGCAGGATCAGTTCTTCGCGCAGCTCCAGGTAGCGGCCGCCATCGAGCCCGATCGTCTCGAGCGCGCGCCGGGCCGCGAATATGGCCTGATGGAGGTTGTTGCGGGCAGCGTCCGGCTCCCGCCCCGCCCAGAGCAGCTCGGCGACGTGGTCGACGTGCAGGCGGTGCTCGGGGGCCAGCGCGAGCAGCTTGATCAGCGTCTTCGCCTTGCGTAGCCGCCAGGCATCCTCGGCGACGGTGCGCTCGCCGGCGCTGATCGAGAACGCTCCGAGGAGACCGATGCACAACACCTCATCGCCCATCGATGTGCGTTTCGCGCTGGGACTCGACACCGGATAGGAAAACTACTCCGAAGCGATTGAAGGACTGGAGGCGGTCGGGCTGCGGGCTCGGCGTTCGCAATCCGGTCTGTGACCAGCTCGCCCAGAACTGCGACCGCGAGGCGCGCCCCAGCTGCGGAGGCAACGGCATCCCCGAGCCAGGCGCTCGACTCCAATGCGTCGCCGTCGGGGGCTTGGAGCAGGCTCCGGCGGCCCGGCACCTTCAAGAAACTGGGCTTGTTGGGCCGAATGGGTCTACCCTCGCCACAGGTGCAACAACCTGAGGGGCGACGATGCAACGGCTACAGAGCAAGCTGACCTATGCGAACACCATGGCGACGATCGCGGTCTTCATCGCTCTCGGGGGTGCCAGCTACGCCGCGACCCAACTGCCGAAGAACAGCGTCGGCCCCAGGCAGCTGAAGAAGAACGCGGTAACCGGCGCGAAGGTGAAGGATCAATCGCTGACCGGGAAGGACATCAAGCTCAGCAAGTTGGGCACTGTTCCGGCTGCCAGCCATGCGAACTCGGCTGACCTTGCGAGCACGCTCTCCCCACCCGAAGCCAGCCACATCATCGGCGGCTCAGGGGAGCCAGGATTTGAAAACGGCAGCGGAAATACGACGCTGGCCGGAGTCAACTATGGACTGGCAAGGTTCTACAAGGACAAGGAAGGGATCGTTCACCTGGCGGGGGCCGTGACGGTCGGCAAAGAAGGGTCCAGCTTCCTTGTGAAGATGTTCACGTTGCCGCCCGGCTTTCGTCCGGCGAACGGCATCTTCGAAATTTTCCCGCCGGGCAAAGAACTCGGGGTCATCGTCACCGGAGCCAATGCAAGCTTCGAAGGCGTTCTCGAGAACGGCGCTGTACTCGGTCCGAAAGAAGAATCCGTCTCGCTCAGCGGCGTCACCTTCCGCGCCGAAGGCTGATCCAGCTAGAAACGTGATCCTCCTGGAGGGGCAGACCCGACGCTTGGGCCGCCGCTATCGGGGGTTCAGCTATCTCGCAAGTGAGCGGCCGTGCCGTCAGGCGGGCACTTCGACTCCTCTTCGCGTTCAGGGGAACGGTGTACGACGGCTTCGCCGCTGACGTCATAGCCCGTGTATTCCTTGAGGCAGCTCGGCCCGATCAACTTGAGATAACCCCAGTTAAACCGCGCAGATCGCCGCCGGCATCGCCGGGCACGGCCCGGCGTTTGCGGCCTGGCTGGCATACGACGTCAGTCGCGACCCCGCCGACCTCCAAGCGTTCGAGGACGCCTATCGGGGCGAGTGGGACTCGCTCCGCGATTACGCCGAGAACTACGCGGAGGAAGTCGGCATCTACGAAGCCGCGGAGAAGGCGGGTTTCTCCTACGTCACTGTCGACATCGACGCCTTGGAGCGCGATCTCCAGATCGAGATGTACACGGCTCCGGCCGAGAACTACCGCGTCCACGTCTTCGATCCCAATGTCTGAGGCCCTCACATCGTCACCCGACGCCGTCTCGCGCGACGCCGTCGTCCACTACCTCCGTGCCCTCTACGCGCACGCGCCCAAGCGTTCGTTTGTCGAGCTGCGCTACCGCACCCTCAACGCCATGCGCCAAACCTTCCATCCAGCCTGCGAACTGGATGCGATCAGCGCTGAGATCATCACGCGCGCACCCGCGAGCGACGTTTATCTTGGCGTGATCCCCCGTCGACGGCGCGGAGGAGGTCGCGACGATCTGGTGTCGGAGGCCCGCGTGCTCTGGGTGGACTGCGACACGCCCGAGGCGGTCGCGGCGCTGCGGGCCACCTCTCCGCGCCCCTCGATCGCCGTTGCCTCAGGCACAGGCGAAAACACCCATGCGTACTGGCTCCTCTCCGAGCCCACGGCTCTGGCTGACATCGAGCAGGGCAATCGCTGTCTCGCTGCTCGCCTCGCGGCGGACCCGGTTTGCGCAGATGCGGCTCGCATCCTGCGTCCGCCGTCGCTCAATCACAAGTACCGCCCTCCCGCCGTGGTTCGGCTGGAGAACTGCGAGCCCGACCGCAGGCATCTCATCGAGCATGTAGTGGGGAAGCTGGCGGCGGATCGAAGCCGCTGCCGAGATCGGCACGCAGTTCTCGACCCGGACGATCCGCTGCGCTCGATTTCTCCGATCGTCTACATCGAACGACTTGCCCGAATCGCGGTTCCGCGCCACCGGAAGATTCGTTGCCCGTTCCACGACGACCGCACCCCGAGCCTCCACGTTTACAGAGATTCCGGTCGCGGCTGGTATTGCTTCGGCTGCAACCGTGGCGGCTCGATCTATGACTTCGCAGCCCACCTCTGGGATCTCGACAACAATGGTGCCTCATTCGACGAACTCCAGGACCGGCTCTGCACCATCTTCGGGCCAGATGACCGTGAACTAGAGGAGTAGTTCCACGAAACCCTTGCGCCGGGTGATTCGGAAGGTGCGCTGAGCAACGCGGTCGAAGTCGCGCCAGAAGAGCGCGCCCCGCATTCCCGGGCTGTCGTCCGTTCCACCAGATGCGCTCGGTTTTGCCGGAAAGCCTGAGTTCGGTCCATCGCCGGGCCCACCGCGCCGGAAGCGGAAGGCCTGGAGAGATCGATGAGTATCGCCCTTGATGTTCTAGATAGGCCAGCGGCCGAAAGCTGGCGTAAGCTAGGGAGGAGCGGTTATGGCAGATACACAAGAAATTGAGTTGGTCTTCGAGCCCCAGGACGAGGGCGGCTACCACGTGTACGCGCCCGACCTTCCCGGTCTTCACACCCAGGGCGATGACATGGACGACGCTTTGGCGAACGCCAACGAGGCGGTCGCCCTCTACGTCGAGGGCCTGCGCGAAGACGGCGAACCGCTCGATAGCGGCGTGATCCGCCGCTCGATTCCTCTGCCGGCGTGAGTCCGCGTCAGCCGGTCGTCTCCGGTGAGCGCCTGATCAAGGCGCTTCGCAAGGAGGGCTGGGAGGTTGTCCGTCAGCGCGGCAGCCACGTTCGCTTGAAGAAGGCCGGGCGCAAACACGCACTCGTCGTCCCGCTGCACCGCGAACTCCGTCGCGGCACCCTCGCCGGCATCCGGCGCGATGCCGACCTCAGCGCCGACGACCTTCGACGCCTGCTCGACCAGTAGCCGCTCGCCTCCGACGCCATTGCCGCAATTGCGCGGAAACTCAAATGCGACGCGGAGGCCGCAAAGCTCGTCTATGACATTGACGGCGATGGGGTCCACCTGAACGTTGCTCGGGCGGATCTCGATGAGAGTTCGTCAACCGCGCAGCAGGAAATCGCCCTCCTAGTCCTTGCGGCGAGGCAGGCGACGGGGGACGAGGAGTTCACTAGCGCCAAAGAGGTTCGGAGAGTGGCCCACGATCTAGGCGCGTACGAAAAAAACCACTCGACTCACGTCGGCGCTCTGAAAGGCCCGCGAGTGCGGATTCGTGGCAAGGGCCAAAGCCGCGAACTCAAACTGAACCAGCCGGGCTACGAAGCCGCTACAGAGATCATCGTCCGGCTGTCTGAGCCGACATAGCCACTTCACTCGGACTAAGGATTCAGCAGCTCGGTCGGAAGAAAGACCGAATACTGGCAATTGCCGCGATCCTCCGCGCCCCTCGGATGACGGGTGGATGACGGTCGGGGAGATAAGGGACATGTTTGAGACCTTACGTCTCCCAAGTCCCGGCAACGTCAGCACGCCTGTCGGCGAATTGCGCGATGACGGCTACTTCGTCCGAAAGCGCGACGGCGAGGGCTGGTCGCTCACACCTGCGGGAGACGTTGAACTGACGAATCTCCTTGAGGATTTCGATGTCGAGTCGATCGAGGCAGAGATCGCGCTGGTTGGTGGCGCGGAGCTTCAGCAGACGCAGCAGCCGCTGATCCCGCCTCAGCTTGCGCCGCAGCGCTGGGCGCTACCGATTCGCCGCCTTTTGGACCAGTTCCAGTTCGAGACAAATGTCTTCTGCATGACCCGGTTTCCAAAGGAGACTCCAGAGAACGAGTTTCCCGATCCTGTTCAGGCCGTCATTGAGGCAGCCCGAACAACCCTCGCGTTACGTGGACTCAACCTTCACCTGGCTTCCGATCGGTTGGCCGACGATGAGCTGTTCGGAAACATCGGGCGCACATGTGAGCCTGCAAGTATGGGATCGGCCTCTTTGAGACTCGCTTCAACGAGGAGTTCAACGACAACCTCCAAATCGAGGTCGGCGGCATGTTGATCACAGGCAGGAGGGTCGCGCTGCTTAAGGACCGCGACACCCCAAATATGCCAACCGATTTCGTCGGGCATATCTACAAGAGCGTCGATTTCGACGACGCCGACTCAGTCAGTAGAGCGCTGGACAGCTGGGTCACCGACGACCTCGGCATCTAGCTTCGGGAGGGGGTGCAGAGGGGGTTGAGGAAGCCGAAGAAGTCGGTCGTCTAAAATGGACGTGGTTCATTCGACTGGTTCGAGACGGGACACCCGCGGGCTAGCGAACATCGGAAATGGAAAGGCCCTATGACCGTCGCTTTGACGATCCAGGCGCTGATCATCCTTGTGCTTGTGCAGCACTTGATCACCACCAAGTAACCGATAACCGAATGAGCTATAGAGCCACCGCAGAGCCGGATTTCGGGGCACTGTGGGATAGCCACGTGACAAATGGGAGCCTGGGCTCTTCGGGGGCTTCCGCTTGTCGCGCAGAGCGAAAGCCGGCGCCAGACGGCCTAGCAGGAAAGATGAACACGCCGCAGGGAGTTGACCGCGGGCGCCGCGCAGTGCGTGACGCGCTCCGCTACGCGTAGCGGTGACAGTTCTTGTGGCCTGCTCGCCGATTTCTTCATCAGCTTTCGGCGCTGGCGAGCCCGGCGCCCGCCACGAAGGAGGTCGAAAGGTCACCCGCGCTTTCGAGCGGGGGGAGGACTCGAACCTCCGACACGACGCATCGTAAGTCGGGCCGGAAACCGTCCGAAGAGGCCGGTTGTGCGTGAAATCGCCGCTGGATCGACTCCCGTCAGCAGAGGCTGCTACCGGAACGAATACTCCACCCGACAGCGCGGCGGCCGACCTGTGCCAACCAGAGGGCGAAAATCAGAACATGTTCTGATTTTCATGCTCCAGGATGTTTTCGACGACCGCCTCGGTGGCGTCCAAGCTTGCGCCGTACATTCCGATCTGGAGCACGTTGTCACGCCTGGTCAACACGGTGACAATGTAGAAATAGCTCGGGAATTGCGGGTAGTTTGTAGGGTCCGCGGCTCCGGCGGCCACGAGGTCGCCCGTGTTGAGGAACGACTTGCTGTCATGGCCGAGATCGAGTGGGGATTCCGGCGCATTCCCATTGATGCCGCTCGAAGGGACATCGGTCGAATCAGGCTCGCTACCCCCGTTAGCTGCGAGCAGGTTCGACAGTGCCCTCCAGTGCCGGTGCGTCTCGCCGTAGCCAACCGTGACGTAGGCAATGCCACCATCCAGGGTCCCAAACTCTTGCTGTGTGTAGGAAGTGTTCGGGGTCGGGTCGTCGTAAAAACACTCTGATCCGGGCAGGCTCCCTGGGCCGCCGCGAAGACCATTCAGGGTCCAGAACCCATCGCCCGACTGGTGCCAATGGATGACGTCACCCAACTGCTGCAATCCAGAAAGCCCACTCGCATTCGCGATCGCTCCGAGCGGCACCAATTTCGAACAGAGCTCGTGCCGAGTCCGTGGATGGTGCCGAGCCCGCGCGGCCGTCGCCGCAATGCTCATACTCGGGAGTGCAACTGCGACGACGCCGGCCAGACCGAGCACGGCCAGCGTCGCTGCGATCAAGGGACTGCGGATGAGTCTGGCGAACCCTGCCATCGCGACGACCCTAGCCGACGCTATGCCGCCGGACTTCCCCACTAGTGGGGTGCCATATTAAGGTTCGCTAAAGGGGACGCAGTGGTGGGCCGGGGAGTCGGGAGCCGTATGCTTGCGGCTGGACGAACTAAGCATTCGTATGCGTCAGTCCGGCAGGGGCTACCTCTCCTTGAACGTGCGGTGGTTGACTGGGCGAGCACCGCGCCTCTGGGCACCCGCCGAGCCGTGGCGTCGTAGCCCGGAAACAAACGCGGAACCGCGGTTAGGAGCACATTCGACTGGCCGCCGCTCTAAGCCCTTCATCCATTGAATTGTGGCTACCGCTTTCGCGTGAGGGTGTTGCATAAACCCCACCGAATCGAGCGGCCCAGGACGTAACCGGCATCGTGGAAAAACGGCAGGGCCCGAAGGAACCGCCGATCAGGCCGCCGCGGCCGCCAGAGTGTGTCGGTGGAGCTTCAGCAGGTTGTGAGTGGCCGCAATCAGGCGCCATTCCGAGCGCGCGGCCGCCCGGCCTCTTCGTTTGAAGCGCTCGATCCGACGGTTCGCCTTGATCTGGGCAAAGACGGGCTCGACCATGCATTGTCGTTTGGCGTATAGCTCGGCACCGGTCTCGGTGGCCATCACCCTGCGCATGAAGTCATAGGGCCCGCCCAGCCTGGTCTTGCGCGGTCGGTTTCGGGTGGTGTCGGCGGCGACGAGCGGGGTGATCCCGCGCTCGCGCAGCGAGTCGATGTGTTCGTTTGACCAATAGCCCGCGTCGGCCAATACCACTCCTGGGCTGGCGTCAACACCAGCGGTCTCCAGTTCGCGCTCCGCGGCTGTGATCATCGGGTCGAGCTGTCGGAAGTCGCCACCTTCGGTCACGACCTCGGCAGCGATGATGATCTGGTCCTCGGTGGTGACCGCCTGGGCGTTGTAGGCGGGGATGAAGTTGCGTCCGAACTTCATTCGCTTTGCGTCGGGATCGGTGGTGTTGAGCTTGCCATCGGGGATCTCGGGCGGCGAGTAGGGATTCGGCGGGGCACCGAAACGGCGCCCGTCGCTCATTACCCCACGCGCGCGGTAGGTCTCATATGCCTGGTTTGCCCGATGCTCGGCCCGCCAGTCCTCGACCAAGCGCCGGTGGCAAGTCTCAAGGCGTTCGGAGCGATCGCGCGGCACCGGCTCGGGGCGCTCGGCCCGCTCGCGCTCGAGCTGCTCTTTGGCCTCGCGAAGCCAGGCGCGGCGCCCGCCCGCGGTGCGAAGCGCCTCCGGGAGCTCGTCCCCTCGGGCCTCGCCGTGGACCTCATCCTCGGCGGCGTCGATGCGGCCGGCCTCCTCGAGGATCTCGGTGGCGATCTGCTCATAGGTGCGGATCGCCCCGTCTGAGGCCGCGGCGGCGAGTTTGGTGCCGTCGACCGCGATCACACCGACGTCGACGATCCCGGCTTTGCCGCAGAGTCCCAGCACCTGTCCGAACAGGCCGGCCAAGGCCTCTTCATGGCGAACGCGAAAGCGAGCGATCGTGGCGTGATCGGGGACCTGGTTTGCGCAGATCACCCGGAAGGCGACGTCCTCTCGGCAGCGGCGCTCGATGCCTCTGGAGGAGCGCTCGCCGACCGCGTAGGCGTAGGCAAACAGAGTGACCATCATCTTCGGGTCATGGGCGGCGCGACCGTGGCCGTCGGCCCGGTAGGTCGCGTAGAACGGCTCCAACTCGAGCTCCTCAACTGCCTCGATCACGAACCAGGCGAGGTGGTCCTCGTCTAGCCAGTCACGCAGGTCCGGGGGTAGCAATAGGGGTTGGTCGCGGTCAGAGGTGAGGAAGTTCTGGGGCATGCCTGAATGGTCCAAAACAGCCCGGACAGCAGGGGGGTTATGCGACACCCTCGCGTGAATGCGGGAGCGCGGGCGACGGCAGGCCGTCCTAGCGGCTGGAAATCCCCACCAGTAGGGGCGGCAGAGCCATTGTCGGGAACCCGCCCAACTCATGGAGACCCGGGCAGTCCATGGAGCGCGCGTCTGCACTCCCCTTGGGGCGACCAGCCTCGGGGCCTCCCGCGCCGGAGCGAGTAGTCTGGAAGAGACCCGGAGGACCACGAACACAGCTACCGGGTCTGACAACGTTGCTGAAGTTGGCGACGCCGCCGAAATGCGAGCAGAGTGAACGCCGAGTGGCCTCCTCGCTTCAGGAGTCATTACCGAACGCGGCCCTATCAGCGGGCTCGGAGAGGAACTCCGCCATGATTGTCATGCAATGTCTCTGTGGGTATAAGCGAACTACGGCCAGCGGTGGAATCGGCTGGAGGTGCCCCAAATTCAGCGCAGAGCTGGAGCCGGAGAAGCCGAAGCCAGCAAAGGGGTAGCTGCTTTGGCGGCCAGGCGCAGGTAACGCTCAAGGTCCGGAAAGCTCCACGCGAAACGGCGGCAGCACAGCCTGTTGAAAAAGGGGTCATATACCTGGAGGTCCCGTTGCTTTCTTGGGAGGCTCCACAGCGCCTGGCAGGGTCTCCCGGGTCGCAGCAGTATGCGACGGGTTTCGGGACCCATTTGGGACCCGGTGCGCCTTTGAGAGAGCGAACACACAGGGCGCAAACGACCTGCTAGAGCGCCTTGAAGTCATGCCGGAGGAGGGACTCGAACCCCCGACACGCGGATTATGATTCCGCTGCTCTAACCAGCTGAGCTACTCCGGCGGGGACCGGAATGGTAGCGGCGGGTTTAGCCTTGACGCGTGGCTCAGGATTTGAACAAGGCGGTGCGGGTTGTGGTCCGAGATTGCCTCGCAATCGGTCGGGGAGAGGAGGCCCTGATCGTCTGCAACCCGGCCACCGAGGAGCTTGGAACGCGACTGTGCGAGACGGCCGGGAGCGAGAACGCCGAGGCGATCCTCGTCATCATGGCCGAACGCGCCTCACACGGGGTCGAGCCGCCGCGTGGGATCGCGGCGGCGATGCTCGAAGCCGACGTAATCATCGCCCCGACAGTCCAATCGCTCTCCCACACCGCTGCACGCAAGGCAGCGAGCGAGGCCGGGGCGCGAATCGCGTCGATGCCGGGCGTCACCGAGGAGATGCTTACCCGGGTTATGGGCGCTGACATTGAGGTTCTGCGAAGCCGCGGCGAGAAGATCTGTGCTGCCCTTGACGCTGGAGCCGAGGTGCGCATTCGCTGCGCTAACGGCAGCGACCTGCGGCTCGGCCTTGGGGCCCGCACCTCGATCGTCGATGCCGGTGATCTCAGCGCCCGCGGCGCATTTGGCAACCTGCCCTGCGGTGAGGGATTCATCGCCCCCATCGAGGGGACGGGGGAGGGGACCCTGGTGGTCGATGGCTCGATCGCGGGGATCGGTCGCGTCCAAGAGCACGTCACCCTCACGGTGCGGGCGGGTCACCTGAACGACGCGAGCGGAGTCCAGGGTTCGGCGCTGCTGGAGATGCTGACCGTGCACGGCGAGGATGGTACGAATGTCGCTGAGCTCGGCATCGGCACCAACGAAGCGGCGACTCTCACCGGCAACATCCTCGAGGACGAGAAGATCCTCGGTTCGGCGCACCTCGCCTTCGGGGCCTCGGCGGCGATCGGCGGCACGGTCCAGGTTCCGATTCACCTGGACTGCGTGGTGCTTAGGCCGACGGTCGAGATCGACGGCGAGGCGCTTGTCCGCGACGGCGAGTTGCTCATCTAAGGCACTCATGCCGACGCTGCTCACCGTTCCCAACGTCTCCGAGGGGCGCGACCCTGTCCGCATCGGCGCGCTCGAGCGGGCCTTCGCCCAGGGCGAGGCCCGGCTGCTAGACCGACACAGCGACCCAGACCACGACCGCACCGTCTTCACCCTGGCCGGAGAGCCGGCGACGTTGCGCGAGTCGCTGCTGGCCGGCGCCCGGGAGGCGATCGAGCGGATCGATATGTCCTGCTATGAGGGTCTGCACCCCGCCGTCGGCGCCCTCGACGTCTGTCCGCTGGTCTGGCTTCGCAGCGAGGACCGCGAGGCCGCGCTCGCTGAGGCCCTGGCACTGGCCGAGCTGATCGGCACCCTCGGCGTTCCCGTCTTTCAGTACGGTGAGCTGGCGTCCTCACCCGAGCGCCGCGAGCGCTCCAGCTTCCGCGGCGGTGGTCTTGCAGAGCTCTGGCTGCGCATGGAGGCCGGAGAGCTGCGTCCCGATCAGGGGCCGCCCGAGCCGCACCCAACCGCCGGCGCAACCCTGCTCACGGCTCGCGCACCGCTCGCCGCCTTCAACGTCGAGCTCGACAGCGGCGACGTCGAGCTCGCGCGCGCGGTCGCCGCCGGCCTGCGCGAGGCGGGCGGCGGGCTGTCGGGAGTGCGGGCGATCGGGTTGGGTTTGAGCAGTGGCCGCGCCCAGGTCTCGACCAATGTCCACGACCCGATCTCAACACCGCTCGCGGCGGTCGTGGAGGGCGTGCGCGAGCTGGCGGCCCCGCTCGGTGCCCGCCCGCTGGAGGCCGAGCTGGTCGGACTCGTCCCCCAGGGTGCCCTGGCCGATTACCCGGCCGACGTTCCAATCCGCGGCTTTGACGCCGCGACGGACGTCATCGAGCGGCGCCTGGCGGGCGCCGGGTGACCATGTGTATGGGGACGCCGATCATCTAGATTGAGCGCGTGGCCCAGACTAAGAGAAAGCGCCGCAAGAAGCACAAGGGCACCCAGGGCGGTCGCATCGATACCAAGCGCCGCGTCCGACCCCGCACCCGTGCCGAGGCGCAGGCCCAGGCGCGTTCCCGGCGCCCCGGCGCCAAATCCGCTTCCAAGGCAGACAACCCGCCGACCTGGAAAAGCTCGATAACCCGGGGACTTATCGCAGCCCTGATCTTCGCCGCGCTGCTGCTGGCGATCTTCCACAAGCCGCTCGGCGCCTCGCTCGGCCTGGCGGCCTTCATGCTCGCCTTCTACATCCCCGGCGGCTACTACATAGACACCTACATGTGGCGCAAACGGGAGCGGGCCAGAATCCGCGACGGGCGCCAACGCTAGGGGTTCGCGGTGGCGCTCGAGGTGGAGATGCTGACGGTTGGGGCGATCGGCGAGAACTGTTTCATCGCGCGCCGTACGGACTCCGAGCGGCTGTTGGTGATCGATCCGGGCGAGGAGGCGGATCGAATTCTCGCGAGGCTCGAGGAGATGGGCGGCGCCGCGGAGGCGATTCTCGTCACGCACTGTCACTTCGACCACATCGGCGCCGTCGCTCCGCTCGCGGCGGCCACCGGCGCGCCGGTCTACTGCCCGAAGATCGAGCAGCCGGTGCTCGCCGACATCATGGCCTTCGTCCCCTGGCCCGGTTTCGGGCCCTATGAGAGCTATGAGGCCGACGAGCTCGTCGAGGGCGGCGAGACGCTTGAGCTGGCCGGGCTGCAGATCGATGTGATCTTCACCCCCGGTCACAGTCCCGGCCACGTCACCTACTCGGTCCGCGGCGAGGAGGCGATCTTCTCCGGTGACGTCCTCTTTCAGGGATCGGTCGGACGCGTCGATCTGCCGGGCGGCGATGGACCGACCCTGATCGACTCGATCCGCAAGCTGATCGAGTCTCACCCACCCGAGACCGCGGTCTACCCCGGGCACATGGGGACGACGACGCTTGGCGCCGAGCGGGCCACCAACCCGTTTCTGGCGGAGCTGGCGCGCTAGCTCGCGGCAGCGCAGGTAAGGTCGCGAGCGCATGAGCGCCGAGCGAGCAAGCGTCAATACTGGGGTTCCCGCGCAGCGATCGAGGGGCGAGCTCTGATGCCGGCGAGCGACTACCAGGCACCCCGCGGAACCTTCGACGTGCTGCCAGCTGAGGCCGGCGCTCGTGCGGAGATCGAGAACGCTGCCGAGGCGGTATTCGCCCTCGCCGGCTACGAGAGGATCGCCACACCCGTCTTCGAGCAGACCGACCTGTTCGTGCGGGGCGTCGGCCGCTCGACCGACATCGTCCAGAAGGAGATGTTCACGTTCACTGACAAGGGCGATCGCAGTCTCACCCTGCGCCCCGAGGGCACGGCGCCGATCTGCCGCGCGTATCTCGAGCATGGCATGCACAAGCTGGCGCAGCCGGTGAAGCTCTTCTACGTCGGGCCCTTCTTTCGCCACGAGCGCCCCCAGGCGGGCCGCTACCGGCAGTTTCACCAGATCGGCGCCGAGGCGATCGGCAGCGACTCCCCGCTGGCCGACGTTGAGGTGATCCTCCTGCTCGCCGAGCTGCTCGCGGCGCTCGGGGTGCCCGGGGTGGAGCTGCGGCTGAGCAGCCTCGGCTCGCTCGAGGCCCGCCGCGCCTACCTGGAGCGCCTCAGCGCCTACCTGCACGAGAATGAGGCGCGGCTCAACGAGGGCGTCCGCGAGCGCATCGACGTCAACCCGCTGCGCGCCTTTGATGCCAAGGACGAGGAGACCCGGGCGGTGATGGGGGCCGCGCCGACGATCGTCGAATCACTCGAGGGCGAGGATGCGGTGCACTTTGAGCAGGTCTGCGCCGAGTTGGACGCGGTCGGCCTGGGCTACCGGATCGATCCGACCCTGGTTCGCGGCCTTGACTACTACACCCGCACCACCTTCTCCTTCGTCTGCGACAGGCTCGGAGCACAGGCGGAGATCGGCGGCGGTGGCCGTTATGACGGCCTGATCGAGCAGCTCGGGGGACCGCCGACGCCGGCGGTCGGCTGGGCGGCCGGCATCGAGCGAATTCTGCTGGCTCTGGAGGGGGAGCGCGAGCGAGCCGCGGGCGCTGGAAGCGACCTGTTCATCGTCGCCGAGGGGCAGGCGGATCGGCAGGAGGCTGGCGTGCTCGCCGCGAGGCTGCGCCGGGCCGGGGTCTCCGCACAGGCCGACCTGGGCGAGCGCGGCCTCAAGGGCCAACAGAAACACGCGGCCCGGATCGGTGCCCGGCAGGTCCTGCGTCTCGAGGGCGGGGTGCTCTCGCCGCTGTTCGGAATCGGTGCGCAGGAGATCCCGGGGACCGAGCAACTCGGGGCGCTGGTCGAGCTGCTCGGCCGGGGAGAGGCGGAGGAGGAAGATGGCTGAGCTTCCCGCCCCCAGGGGCAACGCCTACCGCGACACCTGGTGCGGCGACGTGCTCGGTGATCGCGTCGAGGAGGAGGCGCGGGTCGCGGGCTGGGTGCACCGCCGCCGCGACCACGGCGGACTGATATTCATCGACCTGCGCGACCGCACCGGCATCGTCCAGCTGCTCTTCAACCCGGACAACTCGGACGCCGAGCTGATCGAGCTCGCCCACCGGCTGCGAGCCGAGGACGTCGTCAGCGCCGCCGGGATCGTCGTGCGTCGCTCCGAGGAGACGGTCAACCCGGAGCTGCCGACCGGGGAATTCGAGCTGCGGGTCAGCGATGCCAAGCTGCTCTCCGATGCCGACACGCCCCCGTTTCAGATTGAGGGGTTCTCCGGCGAGGTTGGCGAGGACACGCGGCTGCGCCACCGCTACCTGGACCTGCGCCGCGAGCAGATGCGTGACGCCCTTCTTCTGCGTCACCGGGTCACGGTGGCGATGCGGGAGTTCCTCGACGGCGAGGGCTTCCTCGACATCGAGACCCCCGTCCTGACCCGCTCGACCCCTGAGGGCGCCCGAGACTTCCTCGTCCCGAGCAGGCTCCAGCAGGGCTCCTTCTACGCGCTGCCGCAATCGCCACAGCTCTTCAAGCAGCTGTTGATGGTCGCCGGCTTTGAGCGCTACTACCAGATCGCCCGCTGCTTCCGTGACGAGGATCTGCGCGCCGATCGCCAGCCCGACTTCACCCAGCTCGACGTCGAGATGTCGTTCGTCGAGGTCGACGATGTGATCGAGGTCAACGAGCGTCTGCTGGCACACGTCTTCGAGCGGGTCGGCGGCCCCCGGCTGCAGTTGCCGATGCGGCGCCTGCCCTACGAGGAGGCGATCTCGCGCTACGGGACCGACCGGCCCGACACTCGCTTCGGGCTCGAGCTCGTCGACCTCGCCGATGTTCTTGCCGAGACCGAGTTCAAGGTATTCCGGGGTGTGATCGACTCCGACGGCGCCGTCCGCGGGATCAACGCCGGCCCGAGGGAGCTGCCGCGCTCGGCGCTTGACGGGCTGATCGAGCGCGCCCAGGAGCTCGGCGCCAAGGGTCTGGTCTGGGCCTTTCGCGAGGGGGAGGGTTGGCGCTCGCCGACCGCGAAGTTTCTCTCCGCGGCCGAGCTCGGTGCGCTCAACGATCGACTCGACGCCCAGGAGGGGGATCTGCTGCTCGTCGTCGCCGATCGCCCGAAGGTCGCCAACGCGGTGCTCGGCCAGCTGCGCCTCGACCTCGCCGCGGAGTTCGGCCTGATCCCCGCGGGCTCCGAGGATCTGCTCTGGGTCGTCGACTGGCCGCTGATGGAGCCCGCCCAGGGGACCGGCGGATGGGAACCGCTTCACCACCCCTTCACGGCGCCGGCGGGTGTCTTTGACCCCGAGGACCCCGGTGGCGCCCGGGCGCTCGCCTATGACGTCGTCTGGAACGGCCAGGAGATGGGAGGCGGCTCGATTCGCATCAGTGACCCCGTGGTGCAGCGCCGGGTCTTCGCGGCGCTTGGCATCGAGGAGGCCGAGGCCGAGGCGCGCTTCGGCTTCCTGCTCGAGGCGCTGCGCTTCGGTGCGCCGCCCCACGGCGGCATCGCCTACGGTCTTGACAGGATCGTGCAGCGGCTCGCCGGGGTCGATTCGATTCGCGACGTGATCGCCTTTCCGAAGACCGCATCGGGCACCGACGCCCTGACCGGGGCCCCGGCTCCGGTCGACGAGATGCAGCTGAGGGAGCTCGGAGTTGCGATCCACCGACCGGGCCTGGCGGGCCATTGAGCCTCTTCGATCGGTTTCGTCGACCCGGCTCGGAGCGCCGGCCTGGACCTGGGAAAACGCCGGTCCACGTCGGCGATCCCCGCTATGACTCCTGGGAGACGGTACGAGAGTTCGGCGACCTGCGGACCGCGCGCGCATGGCACCAGGCCCTGGTCGAGGCGGGGATCGAGGCCGCGCTGACCGCCGACTGGCCGGTCGACCGCTTCGGCCACGGCGAGATCTGGCTCTGCGTCCGGCCCGAAGACTGGAGCGAGGCCGAGCTGCTGCTCTCCAACCTGGACATCGACTGAGCGTCGGGCCGCTGCTACGGTTGCAAGCGAGGCTCGAGTCCGTTCGAGAGCCGTCTCACCGTTTGACCCAACACAAACGGCGCGGGGGCCGATTTCCCGCAGTCCCTTGGGCCTGCAGGTAGGCACCCACCCTTACTTTAAAGGGATCAAAGCCAGAGGCGGTACCGGCGGGCTGGAGCCTTCTTTGGGTCTGGTTTCGGAACCTTGTGGTGCCATCCTCGCCGCGTTTGCCGTTCGAGGTCCCGTGACCCGGGGGGCTGGCGCCGCTGCATCGGGGCACGCCCCAGGACGCGCGCTGGGCTCTGGGCGCAGCTTGAGGCCGGCACGTACCCTTTTCACCGTGAGCCACGACGTTTTCGAGCATTACCTGCGAGACGAGTCGCGTCTCGGCCCGGCGCCCGAGGGTTCGTTCACGGGTGCGGCCGGCGGGGCGGCCTGTGGCGATCTCGCGCGCGTCTCGCTTGCGATCGAGGCGGGTCGCATCGCCTCGGCATCTTTCGCCGCCGAGGGCTGCGGTGCCACCCGGGCCGCGAGCGCGGCGGTTGCGGAGATGGCCGAAGGCGAGGCGGTCCTGAGCGTGGCTCGCATCGACGCCGCGCAGATCGACGCCGCGATCGGCGGCCTGACGCCCGGCAAGCGCCACGCCGCCCAGCTCGCCGCCGACGCGCTGCACCGGGCTCTGGCCGCGGCGGCAGCCTCACCCGAGCGGCTCGCTGCGGCCTCTGGGAGCCGCGTCTTGGTCGCGATGTCCGGCGGTGTCGACAGCGCCGTGGCGGCTCTCTTGGAGCGCGATCGGGGCTCGGAGGTGATTGCCGTGACCCTGAAGCTCTGGGCGGACCCCGAGACCGACGGCGCCAGGGCCTGCTGCTCCCCCGAGGCGGTGCTGGGCGCGCGCGCGCTGGCCCACTCGATCGGCGTTCCCCACCTCACCCTCGACCTCGAGGAGGAATTCCGAGCGCGCGTCGTCGCTGCGTTCCTCGGTGGCTACGCGGCCGGCGCCACCCCCAACCCCTGCATTCTCTGCAACGGCGAGGTGAGGATCGCGGCGATGATCGACCTCGCAAAGCGGCTCGGCGCGACGCATCTGGTCACCGGCCATTACGCGCGTATCGTCGATGACGGCGCCGGGCCCCTGCTGGCCTCCGGGGTCGACCCCGCCAAGGACCAGAGCTACATGCTGGCGGCGCTGCCCCCCGGGCTGCTTGACCGCGTGCGCTTCCCGCTGAGCGAGCTCAGCAAGTCCGAGGTCCGCGAGCTCGCCGCCCGCCACGGACTGCCCGTCGCCCGCAAGCCCGAGAGCCAGGACCTCTGTTTCCTCGCCGGCCAGGGGAAGGAGCGTTTCCTGCGCCGCCACGCCGGCCTTGGAGAGCGCGAGGGGGAGCTCCGCGACCGGGCCGGTCGCACCCTCGGCCGGCACCGTGGTCACCACCGGTTCACGGTCGGCCAGCGGCGTGGGATCCGCGTCTCGGCGCCCGAGGCGCTCTACGTCCTGGCAACCGACGCCGATTCGAACACGGTCACCGTCGGGACCCGCGAGGAGGCTGAAGCGAGCAGCGTCACGCTGCGTGACGCCCAGCTGCATCGCCCCGGCGCCTGCGTCGATCGGGTCCGCCTGCGCTACCACGCGAAGACCGTTCCCGCGACGGTCCTCGGGGAAGCCGGTCCCCACGATGCGCTGCGGGTCGAGCTCGGCGAGCCGTTCTTCGCCGCGGCCCCCGGGCAGACCGCGGTGCTGATGGCCGGCGAGCGGATCGTCGGCCATGGCACCCTGGCGGGGCCGATGGTCGCCGCTCGCTCCGGGCCTTCGCCCCGCTAACGGACCCGGTGCCCTTCGCTTAGGCTCTCCCTTCCGATGAAGGCCGCAGAGATCCGCGAGACCTACCTCTCCTTCTTTGAGGAGCGGGGGCACAAGGTCGTCCCCTCGGCGTCGCTGGTGCCCGCCTCGCATGATCCCTCGGTGCTCCTCACGACGGCCGGCATGCAGCCCTTCAAGCCCTACTTCCTGGGCCTCGAGGAACCACCGGCGCGGCGTCTCGTCGATGTCCAGAAATGCTTTCGCACGACCGACATCGAGGAGGTCGGCAACACCGCCCGCCACCTCACCTTCTTTGAGATGCTCGGCAACTGGAGTTTCGGCGACTACTTCAAGGCGGAGTCGGTCCCCTGGGGGTGGCAGCTCTCGACCGAGGGCTTCGGGATGGATCCGGAGCGCATCTGGGTCACCGTCTTCGGCGGTGATGAGGAGCTCGGCCTCGGCCCCGACGAGGAGGCGATCGCGATCTGGCGCGCGGTCGGCGTGCCCGACGAGCGCATCGTCCGACTCGGCCGTTCAGACAACTTCTGGCAGGCGGGGCCGAGCGGGCCCTGCGGCCCCTGCTCGGAGCTCTACCTGGATCGCGGCGAGGCGTTCGGCGCCGGAGGCGAGCGCCCGGGCGATGACACCGATCGCTTCCTCGAGTTCTGGAATCACGTCTTCATGAGCTACGAGCTGGGCGAGGGCGGCGCGCTCAGCGAGCTGCCGATGCGCAACATCGACACCGGCATGGGCCTCGATCGGATGGCGGCGATCCTCCAGGACGTGCCCTCGGTCTTTGAGACCGACCTGCTGCGGCCGCTGGTCGAGCTCGCCGAGGAGCTCTCGGGGCGCCGCTATCAGGAGGGCGGGGCGATCACCAGGGCGATGCGGATCGTGGCCGACCACTCGCGTGGCGCCAGCTTTCTGATCGCCGACGGGGTGGTGCCCTCAAATGAGGATCGCGGTTACATCCTGCGCCGCATCATGCGCCGCGCGATCCAGCAGGGACGCGCGCTCGGCCTCGCCTCGCCCTGGCTTGGCCGCTTCACCGATCGGACGATCGAGATCATGGCCGAGTCCTATCCCGAGCTGGCGGCCGAGCGCGAGACGATCGCGCGGTGGGTCGCCGATGAGGAGGAGAGCTTCGGCCGCACCCTGGAGCGCGGCACCGAGCTGCTCGAGGGTCTCGTCGCCGAGGCCCAGCGGGCCGAGACCTCCTGGATCGACGCCGCCGAGGCCTTCAAGCTGCACGATACCTACGGCTTTCCCTATGACCTGACCAAGGAGCTGCTCGCCGAGCAGGGTCTCGCGGTCGACGACGCTGGCTTTGAGGAGTTGATGGAGGAACAGCGCCAGCGGGCCCGTGGCGGCTCGGCGACCGCGCACGGCTCCGAGGATCGCCACTCGCGGATCCTGGCCTTCGCCGCGGAGGCCGCCCCGACTCGGTTCGTCGGCTATGAGACGCTGCGCTCCACCACCGGCCTCTCGGCGGTGGAGGCCGAGAACGGTCGGGCCCTGGTGAAGCTCGAGGAGAGCCCCTTCTACGCCGAGGGCGGCGGCCAGGTGGCCGACTCCGGCGTGCTGCGCTGGCAGGGGGGCGAAGCGCGGGTGCTCGACGTCTACCGGCTCGGCGAGGACCAGGCGCTCGAGGTTGAGGGAGCGCCGCCGACCGAGGCCGTCGAGGCGCTCGTCGAGCCCGAGACCCGGCACGCGACGATGCGCAACCACACAGCCACCCACCTCCTACACGCCGCTCTGCGGGAGCGGCTCGGAACCCACGTCCGACAGGCCGGCTCGGCGGTGCGGCCCGAGAAGCTGCGCTTCGACTTCACCCACGGGCAGGGACTGAGCGGCGCGGACCTCGCGGCGGTCGAGGACAGGGTCAACGGCTGGATCAAGGAGAGCCATCCGGTGCGCTGGTTGGAGATGGGCCGCGAGGAGGCCGAGAAGCTCGGCGCGATGGCCCTCTTCGGTGAGAAATACGGGGAGTGGGTGCGGGTCGTCGAGGTCGATGAGGTCTCGCGTGAGCTCTGTGGGGGCACCCACGTCGCCAACACGGCCGAGATCGGCATCTTCAAGATCGTCTCCGAGGGTTCGAGTGCGGCGAACGTGCGCCGAATCGAGGCGCTCAGTGGCCCGGCGGCGATCGACTGGTTTCGCGAGCGCGAGCTGACCCTGCGCGAGGTCGGCGAGCTGCTCGGCAGCCCCCGCGACCCGCTGGCCGCGGCGCGCCGCGCCGCCGAGCAGCTGGCGGCCGCCGGGCAGGGCGCCAAGCGGGCGGCGCAGCGGATGCTCTCCGAGGAGTCCGAGCGCCTCGCCGCCGAGGCCACCGAGGTCGGGGCGCTGCGCACGGTCGTCGCGCTCGCCCCGGTCGCCGATCAAAAGCAGCTTCTCGAATTGGCCAACCGCGTCCAGTCGAGGTTGGGCGGAGCGACCGCCGTGGTGCTTGGCGGCGCGGCCGAGGGCCGGGTCGGCCTCGTCGCGCTCGTCTCCAAGGAGGCCGTCGGGCGCGGCATCTCCGCCGCCGAGGTCCTCTCGCAGGCCGCGCCCGTGGTCGGCGGCGGCGGCGGCGGCCGGCCGGAGATGGCCCAGGCCGGGGGCAGGGAGCCCGCCCAGCTTGAGGCGGCGCTGGCCGCGGCGCGGCAGGCGATCGAGGTCGGGACGGAGTAGTGCGGGTGCTGGCCCTCGACCACGGAACCGCGCGCATCGGCTGCGCGATATCCGACCCAACGGGGACGCTGGTGACGCCGCTGCCGACGATCGAGCCGCCCGAGCCGCGGGCGGTCGCCGAGCTGGTCGCCGAGCGCGGGGTCGAGCGGGTGGTCCTTGGCCTGCCCCTGCACATGAGCGGGCAGGAGGGCTCCCAGGCGGCGCTGACGCGGACCTTCGCCACCGAACTTGAGGCGATTTTGGGGGGCGTGGCGGTCGAGGTCTACGATGAGCGGCTGACGACCAGAATGGCCGACGCCAGTCGCCGGGCCGGGGCCATGGCGCCCGCCGACTCACTTGCCGCAGCGCACCTGCTCGAGAGCTACCTGGAGGCTGGCGGTGAGTGAGGAGTGGGGCGGGGGCGGCGATCCCTTCGCCGATCCGAGCGACCCCGAGGCCGCGGCCCGGGAGCAGCGCCGCCGGGAGCGCGAAGCCCGACGCGCTGACCAGGCGAAGTCCGAGCGCCCGCAACCGCAGCCGTCGCCGCCCCCAGCGCCGCCGCCGGCACCGCCGCGCAGCACCGAGGAGGAGTTCTGGGGCGAGGACCTCGAACCGTTCGCCGAGGAGGAGGTCGAGGAAGAGGCGGCATGGGGGGGCGCGGCGGCCCGTGAGCGTGCGCCCACGGGCCGGGGGGATGAGCCGCGCGAGCCCGGGCGCGCAGCGAGGCTGCTCGGCTCTCTGCGCCGCCACCCGTTCCGCGTCGTGGCGCTGATCCTCGCCCTGCTCGCTCTGTGGTTCCTCTACGCGCTCTTTCAGCCCTTCCACGGTCCGGGCACGGGCCGCGTCGTGGTGACGATCCCCAAGGGTGCCAGCGTCAGCGAAGTCGGGGACCTGCTCGACGAAGAAGGGGTGGTCTCCAGCTCACTTCTCTTTCAGATCAGGGCCAGGCTCGACGGCGCCAGCATCTACCCCGGCCGCTTCCTGCTCGCCCACGATATGTCCTACGCATCGGCGATCGCGGCCGTCTCGGAGCCCTCCCTGAAGAAGGAAACCACGCTGACGATCCCCGAGGGCTACGGTCGTCGACAGATCGCGGCTCTGTCGCGCGAAGTCGGGCTGCGCGGCAACTACATGAAGGAGAGCCTGCGCTCCAAGTACCTCGACCCGGCCGAATACGGGGGCAAGGGCGCCAGGAATCTCGAAGGCTTTCTCTTTCCGGACACCTTCGTGCTGAAGCCGGGCGCGCCGGTCGCCGATCTCGTTCAGCTGCAGTTGCAGGACTTCAAGCGCCGCGTCAAGGGCCTCGATATGAGCTATGCCCAGGCCAAGAACCTGAGCGTCTATGACGTGGTCACGATCGCCTCGATGGTCCAGGCGGAGTCCGGCCTCCCTGCCCAGGACAAGCTCGTCGCGGCCGTCATCTACAACCGCCTGCACGAAGGAATGCCGCTCGGGATCGACGCCACGGTCCGCTTCGCAACCGGCAACTACACCCGGCCGCTGAGCGAATCTGAACTGGCGACGCAATCCCCATACAACACGCGAATCAACCGCGGCCTGCCGCCGGGGCCGATCGGCAACCCCGGCCTGGCGGCGATCGAAGCCGCCGCGCACCCGGCCAAGGCCGCCTATCTGTATTACGTGACCAAGCCCGGGGCCTGCAACGAACTGACCTTCGCCAAGACCGAAGCCGAATTCGAAGCCGACGTGGCCAAATACAACGCGGCCCGCGAAGCCGCCGGCGGCAACTCGCCGACGACCTGCCGCGAATGAGGGCCCGGCGCTGACGATGGCGCGCCTCGCCGTCCTCGGCCACCCGGTCGGGCACTCACGGTCCCCGGCGATGCACACGGCGGCCCTCGCTTCGCTGGGGCTCGCCGGGGAGTGGAGCTATGAGGCGATCGACGTCTCGCCGGCCGAGCTCGAGCCGCGGGTGCGCTCGATGCCGGCCGAGGGTTTTGCCGGGGCCAACGTCACGGTTCCCCACAAGGCGGCGGCCTTGGCCCTGGCTGACACGCTCTCGGAGACCGCGCGGGAGATCGGCGCCGCCAACACCCTGAGCTTTGCCGAGGCTGAGATCCGGGCCGACAACACCGACGCGGGCGGCCTGCTCGCGGCGCTGCCCGACTCTCCACGGGGCGCCAGGGCGCTGGTCCTCGGCGCCGGCGGCGCCGCCCGGGCCGTGGTCTGGGCGCTGCTGCGCGAAGGTGCCGAGGTCGCGGTCTGGAATCGCACGGCGCTGCGCTCGCGCCATCTCTGCGAGGACCTCGGTGGGGAGTCCGTCGAGGCACCCGAGCCCGCCGACTACCAACTGATCGTCAACTCGACCGCCGTCGGGCTCGGCGGCGAGGACCCCTTCAAGCAGCTGCCGCTTCGCCGCGACGGCTTCCGCGCGGGCCAGGTGATCGTCGACATGGTCTACGGTGCCGGCCCCAGCCCGCTGTTGGCCGCCGCCGCCGCGGCGGGCGCGAAAACGGTCGACGGGATCGAGGTGCTCGTCCAACAGGGGGCGCTCTCGCTGGGCATCTGGACCGGTCGCGAGGCACCGCTGGAGGTGATGCGCGCCGCCGCCCGCAGCCTGTAGCCTGACGTACATGGTTAGTTCGCGGAGGGGGTTACCGCGGGCCGCATTTCTGGCGGGGACGATCGCGGTGCTCGCGCTGCTGCCCGCCGCCGCCCATGCCCAGGGCACCACCTACTTCGTTGAACCGTCGGGCAGCGGCGATGCATGCAGCGAAGAAGCCCCATGCGAAATAGCCAAAGCGGTCGCAAAGGCGCTCGACGGAGACTCGATCCGGCTGCTCCCCAGCGCATCGCCCTACCAACTGCCCTTCCCTGGGCTGACGATCGAACGGGAAATCGACCTCGGTGGCATCCCCGGGGCCGCCCCGGTTATCAAGACGACATCGGTCTCCACGATCCAGGTGCAAGAATCGGCAAACGCGAGCCTGCACGACCTGCGCCTGGTCGGCGGTGGCAGGCTGGAGCTCGAATCCGGTAGTGCGGAGCGCGTCGCGGTCGCCTACGCCGGACAGAAAAAAGAACCGGTGCCCACCGCCGCCTGCGAGCTGGGTCCGGGAACGATCCTCCGAGACAGCCTCTGCTGGGCCAACGAAGCCGGCGAAGAAACTGCTGCCAACGGGGTTGAGTCGCTGGTCGCGACCGAAAGCGTGAACACGACGGTGAGTCTGCGCAACGTCACCGCCGAGGCTACCGACGCCGCCGGCCATGGGCTGCTGGCGGAGGCCACCTATGGAGCCAAGCTGCGTGTTGACGGACTCGCCGTTATCGCCCGCGCCGCGAATGGCGCTGACGTCAGCGCGACGATCTTCGGCGCCTCCGGCCCCGAAGTCGCGGTCGCACTCGCGCACTCCAATTACGCGACGATCGAACAGAAGCTACCGCGCGCGACGGCGACCGCGCCTGGCGCCGAAGACAACCAGAGCGCCGCACCGCTGTTCGCTGGCGCCGCCGAAGGCAACTTCCGCGAGCTGCCCGGCTCACCCACTGTCGACGCGGGCCTCACCGATCCTCTCTCCGGGCCCCTCGACCTCGACGGCTACCCCCGAAGCCTGCCCGGCTGCCTCGGTGCTTCGCCGGTACCCGACATCGGCGCCTATGAGCTGGCCGGCACCGGAGCCTGCCCGCCGCCGCCGCCGCCCACCGAGGAAGCGCCCGGTCCCGAAGCGCCCAAGCCGGCGTTCAGGATCATCAAGGTCGCGCTGCACGGTTCCCGCGGCTCGCTGCAAATCGAAACCCCAGCGGCCGGGATGGTGACGCTCACCGGCGTCGGTGTGAGGCTGATCACCCGCCAGACTGCAGGCCCGCAGATCGTCACGCTGCCGATCAAACCGTGGGCGATCACGCTCGTGCGGATCAAGCGAAGCGGCCGCACGAAGCTCCGGTTGAAAGTGCGGTTTGCCTCGCCGGGCGCTCCCCTGCGCGAAAAGAGCAGGGCCGTGGTCCTCAAGACGAGCTAGTCGCAGCCCTCCCCGGCGGGCCCCTATAGCCTTGGCCCCATGAACCGGGCGCGGATTCAATGAGCGGCTTTCGCTTCACCACCGCCGGCGAGTCGCACGGCCCCGGACTGGTGGCGATCGTCGAGGGGATGCCGGCGGGACTCGTGCTCGACCGCGAGGCGCTTGACCGTGACATGGCCCGGCGCCAGCTCGGCCACGGCCGCGGCGGGAGGATGAAGATCGAGTCCGATGCGGTCGAGGTTCGCGCCGGGGTGCGCCACGGCCGCACCCTCGGCAGCCCGATCGCGGTGCTCGTCGCCAACCGCGACTTCGCCAACTGGGAGGAGCGGATGAGCCCCTGGCCGGTGGCGGGATTTGAGCCCGAGGAGGTGCACCTGCCCCGGCCCGGACACGCCGATCTGGTCGGTGCTCAGAAATACGGCCACACCGACATCCGCAACGTGCTCGAGCGCGCCAGCGCCCGTGAGACCGCCGCTCGGGTCGCGGCCGGCTCGCTGGCCCGCGGCTTCCTCACGGCGCTGGGCGTCAGCGTTCGCAGCCACGTGCTGCAGATCGGTTCGGTGCGGGCGCCCGAGCGGCCTGACCTGCGGGCGGCTGACTTCGACGAGGTCGATGAGGACCCGGTCCGTTGTCTTGACCCGGACACGAGCGCCGCGATGGTCGAGGAGATCAATCGGCTGCGCAAGGCCAATGAGAGTCTCGGCGGGAGCTTTGAGGTACGGGCCTTCGGCCTCGTGCCGGGGCTCGGCTCCCACGTCAGCTGGGAGGAGCGCCTCGACGGCCGATTGGCAGGGGCGCTCGCCTCGATCCAGTCCGTGAAGGGGGTCGCGATCGGCGAAGCCTGGGAGGTCGCCGCGCGGCCCGGCTCGGAGGCCCACGATGAGATCTTCTGGTCCGAGGAGCGCGGTTACCACCGCGAGACGAACCACGCCGGTGGTCTGGAGGGCGGCATGACCAACGGGCTGCCGCTGCAGGTGCGGGCCGCGATCAAGCCGATCTCGACCCTGACCAAGCCGCTGCGCTCGGTCGATACCGAGACCAGGGAACCGGCCCAGGCGCTGCGCGAGCGCACCGACTCGACCGTGGTCCCCGCCGCGGCCGTCGTCGGTGAGGCGATGATCTGCCTGACCCTGGCGCGCTGTTATCGGGAGAAGTTCGGCGGCGATCACATCGACGACGTCCACGCCGCCGTCGAGGCCTACAAGAAGCGCATCGACTTCCGGGGTTGAGCCGTGGCCCGGCCGGCGATCGTCCTGATCGGTTTCATGGGAGCTGGCAAGTCGAGCGCCGCCCGCTCCCTTGCAGCTGCGCTGGATCCGATCGAGGACGTCGATCAGCAGATCGAGGAGCGGGTCGGGATCCCGCTGCGGCAGTTCTTCGAGGAGCGCGGGGAGGAGGAGTTCCGCGCGCTTGAGTCCGAGCTCGTCGGCGAGCTGCTCGCCGAGGCCGACGGCGGGGTGGTCGCCCTCGGGGGCGGCTCGGTCCTCTCAGAGCGCGTCCGCGGCGAGCTCGGCCGGCACATCGTGGTCTGGCTCGACGTCGACCGCAGGACCGCTCGGCTGCGCGTCGACGCCGCCAGCGACCGGCCCCTGGCCCAGGACGAGGAGCTATTCGAGCGCCTGTTGGTCGAGCGCACGCCGCTTTATGAATCGCTCGCCGACGCGGTGCTTCCGGTCGGTGATCCGGCGATGATCGTGCGGGCGCTGCCGGCGATCCAGGCGCTGGAGGGGCTGCCAGCGGGGACACGGATGCTCTGGGCGGCGAGCGCCTCGGGCGAGTACCCGATCTACGTCGGCTCGGGTCTGCTGGAAGCCGACTGCTGGCCGCTGACCGGGCGCCGCTTCTGCGTCAGCGACACCTCGGTGGCCGGCCTCTACGCGGAGCGCCTCGGTGAACTCACCGCCCTGGTCGAGGTCGAGCCCGGCGAGGGAGCGAAGACGATGGCCAGCGCCGAGCGCGTCCTGCGGGAGCTGGCGCGCTCGGGAATGAGGAGGGAGGACCACCTGATAGCCCTCGGCGGGGGGGTCGTCGGGGACCTGGCCGGCTTCTGCGCCCACCTCTACCAGCGCGGCGTGCCGCTGATCCAGGTGCCGACGACGCTTGTCTCTCAGGTCGACTCGGCCTACGGCGGCAAGACCGGCGTCGATTTGCCCGAGGGCAAGAACTACGCCGGTGCCTACCAGCTGCCGGCGGCGGTGATCGCCGACCCCACGACCCTGGTGACGTTGCCGGCCAAGGAGCTGGCCGCCGGCTTCGTCGAGGTGCTGAAGACGGGACTGCTGGCCGGCGGCACGCTCTGGGATCGAGTGCGGGCGATCGAGGAGCTCGACCCGGGGGACCTGGCAGACGTGATCCTCGCCTGCGCCCGCTACAAGTGCGCGATCGTCGCCGCCGACGAGCGCGACGAGGGACTCCGCCAGGTGCTCAACCTCGGCCACACGGTCGGGCACGCGATCGAGGCCGCGAGCGGCTACGGGCGCTACCGCCACGGCGAGGCCGTCGGCCTCGGGCTGCTCGCCGCACTGCGCCTCTCCGAGGCCCCCGAGCTGCGCGAGGAGGTGCGGCGGATCCTCTCGCGCCAGGGGCTGCCCGTGCGCCTCGAGGCGGAGGTTGAACTCGAGGCGGTGCTCGAGGCCCTGGGACGCGACAAGAAGCGCACCGCGGCGGGCGTCGGCTTCGTTTTGCTCTCCGAGCCCGGCGAGCCGCTGCCGGGTCAGGTCCCCGAGGACGACAAGGTCCGCGCCGCCGTGGAAGAGTTGCGATGAGGAAGGTGTCCCGATGAACAGCGCCCACAACCGCGTCGCCGTCCTTCACGGCGTCAACTTCGACGTCCTCGAGCGCCGCGGCGCCTCGACCTATGGGGGCCTCTCGCTGAGCGACCTGGAGATGCGGATCTCCGGTTGGGCGCGCGAGCTGGGGCTCGAACCGATCTTCTTTCAGACCAACTCCGAGGGCGAGTTCGTCGAGTACCTGCACAGGCTGCCCGAGGTCGCCGAAGCCGCCCTGGTCAACGCCGGCGCCTGGACCCACTACAGCCGCGCGATCGCCGACGCCCTCGACGTGGCCCAGCTGCCCGCGGTGGAGGTCCATCTCTCCGACGTGGAGTCGCGAGAGGAGTGGCGCCGGCTCTCGGTCTTCGACGGGTTGGTCCTGGCGAAGATCTCGGGGAAGGGCCCGGAGGGCTACCGCCTCGCGCTGCAAACGCTCGCCGCGGAGCTCGGCGTGACGGAGGGCTGATGCGGGGTCGCGCTGAGCGCCTGGCGGAGCGCGTGGCGGAGGCAGAGTTCGAGCAGGTTCTCGTCACCGACCTGATCAACGTCCGCTACCTGACCGGGTTCGGAGGCACCAATGGCGCCTGCGTCTGTGGCCCGGGCAGCCGCGTTTTCTTGACCGACTTCCGCTACACCGAGCGGGCCGAGGCCGAGGTCGAGGGCTGGGATGTGGTGACCGTGCGCGAGGACTGGCTCGGCGGCATCGCCGAGCAGCTCTCGGGCAGGGTCGGCTTTGAGGACGATCACGTCTCGGTGCGGACACTGGAGCGGCTGCGCGAGAAGCTCGCCGAGGACGTCGAGCTGGTGGCCTGCGGGGGGACGGTGGAGAAACTGCGCCGCGTCAAGGATGCCGGCGAGCTGGCGGCGATCGCCGCCGCCGCCGAGCTGGCCGACGAGGTCTGGCGCTGGTCACTGGAGCGGGGGCTCGGGGGCCGCAGCGAGCGCGACGTCGCCCTCGCCGCCGAAGCGCGGATTCGTGAGCTCGGCGCTGAGCCCGCCTTTCCGGCGATCGTCGCCGCCGGGCCCAACGGGGCGCTGCCCCACGCCGAGCCCGGCGAGCGGCAGATCGGCGTCGGGGAGCTGGTCGTCTTCGACATGGGGGCAAAGCTCGACGGATACTGCTCAGACGGGACCCGAACCTTCGCCGTCGGCGACCCCGGGGAGCGCGCCCGCGAGGTCTATCAGCTCGTCAGGCGGGCCCAGGCGGCGGCGCTTGAGGCCCTTCTCGTCGGAGCGCAGGGCGAGGCGCTCGACGGCGTCGCCCGCGAGCTGATCGAGGAGGCGGGACACGGTGAACACTTCGGCCACAGCCTCGGTCATGGGGTCGGCCTCGAGGTCCATGAGGCGCCGCGACTCTCGCAGCGCTCCGAGGATCGGCTCTGCGCCGGTGAAGTCGTCACCGTCGAGCCCGGTATCTATCTGCCGGGGGAGTTCGGGGTGAGGATCGAGGACCTCCTGATCGTCGGTGAGGCCGGCAACCGAAATCTCAGCGGGCTCTCTAAAGAGCTGGAGTTCGTCAGCTAGCACGGGCGAAGCCGTGCAACGCTAAGGGTCCACGCCTGCAGGATTCAGAGGCCGGGGGGTCCGGGCCGAGCGCTGTGGTGATGATCGCAACCAGAGCTGAGGCCAAGGAGTCGCTCGCGGCGATCCGCGATGCCGCCCGGCGCGAGCGGCTGCTCGATATGGAGCAGCGCCTGCGCCGCTACCGGGCCCTCTGCTTCGGGATTCTCGCGACGGGACTCCTGGCGCTCGCACCACGCCTGGGCTGGTGGTGGCTGGCGCCGCTGCTGCTCGGATTCGGCGGTTTCGCGGTGGCCGATCGCTGCATGCGCCGCAGCGCCCATCCGGCCGCATGGATCGCCCTCGCCTGGGGGCTGATGCCGCTGCTGCTCGCCGGCGCCGTGGTCTCGACCGGCGGCGCGGCGAGCCCGGCGCTGATGTGGTTCGCGCTGCCGGCGGTGACCCTCGGCGCCCGCTTTGAGCCCCGCGGGATCGCGATCGGAACCGGCTATCTGCTCGTCCTGTTGCTGCTCTGCACCTACGGCGTCGATCCGGCCCGGGCGGTTGCCGCCCAGGAGGACGTGGTCGCGGCGATCGTCCTCGTGCTCAGCACCGTGGCGCTCTCGGGTGCGCTGGTTGAATCCGATCGCGCCCACCGTCGACGCTCGAGCGTCGACCCCCTGACCGGGCTCTTTAACCGCAACGCGCTCGAGCAGCGCCTGGCCGAGCTCGACGGCGCCGGTCCCGATGGGGCCGAGCTCTCCCACGCGCTGTTGCTCTGTGACCTCGACCACTTCAAGCGCGTCAACGACCGCCTCGGTCACGCGGTCGGCGACGAGGTCCTGCAGGAGGTCGCCAACACGATGCGGGCCCATCTGCGGGCCGGCGACTCGATCTACCGGGTCGGCGGCGAGGAGCTCCTCGTGGTGCTGCCCGGCGCCGCGAAGGCCGATGCAGTCGGGGTCGCCGAGCGGCTGCGTCGCGCCGTCCACGAGCTGCGTCCGGTCGGGGTGCGGATCACGGTCAGCATCGGTGCCGCCCTCTCGCGGCCCGGTGGCTTTGATGCCGATGATGTCGTGCAGCGCGCCGACGAGGCCCTGTATGCGGCCAAGGCCGGTGGCCGTGATCGAGTCTTCTTCAGCGTCGCCTGAGAGGTGCGGGCTAGCGGCTGAGGTCGACGTCGGCGGCGAGCCCACCGGCAAAAGCGGCGATCAGCTCGACCGTCGCCTCGACGTCCTCGAGGTCGACGACCTCGACCGGGGAGTGCATGTATCGCAGCGGGATCGAGACCAGACCCGTCGGCACCCCCGAGCGGGAGATCTGGATCGCGTCCGCATCGGTGCTGGTGCCGCGCCCGCTGGCGGCGATCGTGTGCTCGATTCCGGCGCCCTCGGCGGCCTCGACGAGGAGCTCGAATAACTTCGGTGAGAGGGTCGATCCGCGACCGATCACGGGACCCGATCCGAGCGGGTGGCTGCCGACCTGCTTCTCCTCGACGCCTGGCGCGTCGGTGGCGTGGGTGACGTCGATCGCGATCGCCAGATCGGGTTGCACCGCGAAGGCGGAGGTGCGGGCCCCGAAGAGGCCGACCTCCTCCTGCACGGCGGCGATCGCCGCGAAGCTCGTTCCCTGCAGCGAGTCGCGCTCCTCGACGCGGCGCAGGGCCTCGAGCACGACGTAGGCGCCCAACCGGTTGTCCATCGAGCGCGAGGCCAGCCGGCTGCCATCCAGGGAGAGCGGCTCGGCCGCGATCACCGCCGGGTCGCCGACCCGGACCAATCGCTGCGCGGCCTCGCGGTCGGCGGCGCCGATGTCGATGTGCAGGCCCTTGAGCTCGACGACCTTCTTGCGCTGGTCGGCGTCGAGCAGGTGGATCGGCTTGCGCCCCACGACCCCGGGCACGAGGCGCTCGCGGCTGCGCAGCTCGACTCGTTGTCCGACCAGGATCTGGGGATCCCAGCCACCGATCGGGCTGAAGTACAGAAAGCCCTGCTCGTCGATGTGGGTGACGACCAGACCGATCTCATCGATATGGCCGACGGCGGCCAGGAGCGGGCCCTGCTCGCCGATTCGGGCCACCGAGGAACCGAGCCCATCGCTGGAGAGGCTGGCGAATGAGGCCGCCTGCCGCCACACCGAGGCGGCCGGCCCCTCATATCCCGAGGGGGCGCCCGCATGCAGCAGTTGGTCGAGCAGTTGCGGTGTCTGTGTCATTCGAGTGCAGCAGTATGTCTCTTCCGCGAGACACGCGCCTCCACAGGATTCGAATAAGTTCTCCACCGTGGCCGCCCAGATCGCAGCGGTGGTGACCGGCGCCTCGAGCGGGATCGGCGAGGCGACGGCGCGCCGCCTGGCGCGCGAGCCGGGCACCCGGCTGCTCCTCGTCGCAAGGCGCGAGGAGCGCCTGCGGGCGCTCGCCGCGGCGCTTCCCTGCGAGGCGAGCTACGTCGCCGTCGACCTGACCGAGGCCGAGGCTCCCGAGCGGGTGCGCGCCCATGTCGAGCAGCGGCTGGGCGGGCTGACGCTCTTGGTCAACAACGCCGGGGCCGCCTGGCGGGCGGCCTTCGCCGAGGGCGGCTACGAGAACGTCCGTCGTCACATGGAACTGAACTTCGATGCGGTCGTGCGTCTCACCGAGGCGCTGCTGCCGGCCCTGCGCAGCGCGGCGCCGGCGGCGATCGTCAACGTCGCCAGCACGGCCGGTCGGGTCGCCCGCGCCAGGACCGGGGCCTACTCGGCGAGCAAGTTCGCGCTGATCGGATGGTCCGATGCGCTCTATGCGGAGGAGCGCGCCGCGGGGGTCCACGTCGGCCTGGTTTTACCCGGATACATCGCGACCGAGGGCTTCCCGGCGACCGAGCTGCGCGACAGGGCACTTACCCGCTGGCTGGTCTCAAGGCCCGAGCGGGTCGCGGAGGCGATTATCGATGCCGGCCCGCGGGGGCGAGCCGAACGTTACGTACCGCGCTATTACGCGGTGCCCGCGGCGCTGCGAGTCCTCGCACCCGGGCTCCTCCGGCGGCTGCTGAGCGGCGGCGCCGCGGCGACACTCACGACCAGCACCGCCGCCGAACAGACGCGGCCCGAGCCGCCTATTTGAACTGCGAGGCCTTCAGGTGGCAGTACCTGAAGCCGAAGACAAAGCTGACGTTGTTGGCCGCGTTGCTGCTGCGTTCGGCGCGGATTTTTTCGTGCACGGCCTTGACTTTGTTGCCCTCCTTCAGTGCCTTGCCGACCTTGCCGAGGTTGACCTGGATTTTCTGCAAAAAGCCGAACCACTTTTCCAGGCGGGGACTGTCGGCGGGGGGGCGTGGCACGGCGACGATTTCTTTGACCGACTTCCCGAAGGCCGCCGCGGCGCGCGCGAACTGGGCCCCCGCCTGATCGAGCTTGCCGGAATTCACCTTCTGGCTCGCCCCCTGCAGGATCCGTTTGTTCGCTTCGGTGTTCTTCTGGCAGATCGGGTCGACCTTCGCGACATATTCTTCGCGGCTCGGCGCTTCTTCTGCCCAGGCGGTGGCGGCCGCGACAAGCGTCACGGCGAGCACCAAGAAGGCTGTCGTCAGCGTCCCTCGCATTCAGGTCCCTCTCCCTCGGGTCGGACACATTACTAACCCGGCTCCGACCTCTAGGATTCGCTGCCGTGATCTCGACCAATCAGTTTAGGTTGGGGGAAATTACATATCAGGTCCGATGACCCTCCGAGCGGCGGCCGAACTGGGCGCTATGGGGGCGCTTCAATAGGCCTAATGTTTGCCGACGACGGTCGGTCATCAGGCGATCGGGCACTTCGCCTCTTGACCGCCTCCAGGGTGCGCTCGTCCCGCTCCCCCAGCGCAGCCCCCGCCGCCCACCTGCCCTGAACCGCGCTCAGCCCCCCGACCTACCTGTAAATTGAAGCGCCGCGCCAGGCGGTGGTCAAGGGTGCTTCGCGCCCGACCCCCGAAGGGGTTGAGGACCGCCTGGCGCGGCGCTATTGCTGCAAGTAGGTCGGGGGACAGGACCGACGACCGGCGAGCGCCCGGGAGTCACCAGACTGAGAGCAGCGGTACCGGTGGAAATCGAGGAGCCGCCGGCTGTCGCGCCCTTACTTTTGCGCGACATCCTCCGCGCGAAGCGGGAGTGATGCCCCAACGGCACTGCCCCGGATTCCGATCCCGTAGCAGATCCGATCCCATTCGAAAGGATCGCTGCCCGAGGTTAGGGCTGTTAGTGTCTGCTGCGCCGGTGTTTCCTTAATGCATTCACGTGCAACCTTCGCCGCACTCGCCGCGATAGCGTTTATTTCAGCCTGTTGCCCCCTCGCACAGGCCGATCCGACCGGCTATGTCTATGCGGGTGATGGCACCGGAGTCCAAGCCGTCGCGGTGGGGGCGAAAGGACAGCTGGCGCCGGTCGGTGGGAATGTGGGCGCGGGGTCTGCGGTCGCTATGGCAACGGTGCACGCTGCCAACGGCGTCAACGTCTACGAGCTAGCTCCGCAGTCCGGTCACTACGCGATCACGCACTTCACGACCGACCAGGAAACCGGGGGTCTGGTCCAGGACGGCTCCCCGTTTGGCAGCTTCAACTACGCCAGCTTCCCGAACGCGATGTACGGCTTCGACGGCGTCGGTCAGTTCGGAGCCGGGACCAAGTCGATGCTCTACGTGATGGATTGCGTGGCACTGCCATGCAAAGTCGCGCGCCTGGACGAGATCGCCGTCGACCCGAACGATGGCTCGCTTACCAGCGTCGGCAGCGTCACTCCATCGAGTGGTAGCTACGAGGGGGTCACCGGGACGGGCGACCAGCTCGCGCTCCTCTCGGTGGTCCCGGTCGAATACAAAGAATTCCTGACGCCCCAGAACTTCCTCTACGACGGCCAGATCAACCACCAGACCGGAGAAGTGGGGTTCGGATCGGGCTTCGGGATCACTCAAGCAGGAGTCAACCCGATCGTGCCCTGCTGCGGCGGGCCGATGGCGATGGCGATGAACGCGAACCTGCTTGCCTTGAACGGCAATGAGGCAGGCGCCATAATCGAAGGCGCCCCGACCTATGTATTTGGAGTCGGGATCTTCTCGGTTGGGGGCGGCTCCGTCAGTGGAGGGAATGTCGCCCCGATCACTCCCATCGACGGAACCAGCGGCGCTGCCATCACCGTCGCCGGCAACCGGGTCCTCAGCGCGGTGCACGACCCGACCGGAAATCCCGGCGGCGGGGCGCTGCTTGAGATCGCCCCCGGTGGGCCAACCCAGACCGGCGAGTTGCCGGTGGACTCGAATGCAGGCCCGATTGAGTCGCTGCTTACCCTCGGCAACACGGTCTATGCCGGCGTTCAGGGTCAGGCGATCCAGCAGATCGGCATAGCCGACGGGGGGAATTCCTTCGAAGCGCTTTCGCCGCCGACAGCTGGGCCGAGCAATGTCACCGCCATGACGGGGCTCCTCTCGGGCACAGAAGAAGGGGGGGCGAGCCCGGCGGCGGGTGGCGGCGGCCTCTCGGCCGGCCAGCCGGTCCATCGCCACCACAAACACAAAAAACACCACAAACACAAAAAGCACCACAAACACAAGAAGCACCATCACTAGTTCCGTCCCGGCGCATGAAGCTCACCTACGCGAACGTGGTCTCGACGCTGTGCCTCTTCATTCTCTTGGGAGGCGGTGCCTATGCGGCATCGAGCAGCTTGCGAAAGAACTCCGTCGGCACCAAGCAGATCAAGAACGGCGCCGTGACACAGGCGAAGATCAGCAAGAGCGCACAGGCGACCCTGAAGGGGAACATGGGGGACCCGGGACCGCGTGGGCAAGCCGGGGAGCGGGGCCCCAAGGGTGACCAAGGGCCCAAAGGCAACCCGGGCGAAACTGGACCGACGGGACCGAGCACCAGCGGTTTCTATCACCGCACCACTAACGGCACCGGGATCGCGCTACCCGCGACGATCCAGGGAGCCGGCTATCCCTTGCTCGACACCCAAAGCACTGGTGGCCATAGCGTCACGGTCAACGTCAACTCGACTATCGTCGTGCAAGGCACAGTCGCCATTTTCAACGTTTCCAGCAACGACGCAAGCGTTACCTGCCAGGCCTATGTCCGTGACACGACCGCGCCAAGCCCGGTGGACATCGCCGTCGGGGAAATCAGCGGCGCGGACGTGCTCGGACACCTGACCGCCACCATCCCGCTCTTGGGTTACGCCACGGTCACTCCCGGAACCTGGTCCCTGCGCGCTGGCTGCCTTGGCAGTGGGGGCGAAGCCCAGTTCGAGCTTGGCACCCTGACCGGGATTGCGACTGGTCCCTGAGGCACCGCTCAGGAACTGCCACCTAGATTCCTGGAACCGACGCCACTTCTGCCCGAAACCGGACTCCGATCGTCGCTTGGCAATTGGGTCTGATGTGCCCGGCTGCAGCTTCCGCGTGGCTGTCGGACAAACCCTCAGCGAGGCGATGTGCGCCGATCTCCCGCCTCTTTAGAAATCGGGCCTCGACTCCTATTCGGCCGACAGCGATCCGCAGGCCGATGGCCGCACCAGCGGGTCTCGGGTCCGGTGGGCGCCACGGGCGATTGCGTGGGCCTTTGCGGTTTTCCATCTTGTCTTGGCCTGATCGAGGAATAGCTCGGCGTTGCTGAGGAAGCTCCGCAGCATGTAGCGGCCCTCGTCTGTACGGGGGTCGATTCGCTCGTGAGAGGAGGCAAAGACCGATCGCGGTCGACGATCTCCCGAATGATCTTCGACCCATCTGCCGTGCAGCGGGCGGAGCGGTCGACGCTCATCACGACGATGCCGTCGGACTCGCCCGCCTGCAAGCGATCCAACATTGCCTGAAAGCCCGGGCGCTCGGTGTTGCCGCCGCTGAAGTCCTGATCGTCGTGCCAGGCCGCGATCGAGCCGCCAAGTTCAGCGGCGTATGTCTCGATCGACTCGCGCTGCACGTCTGGCGATATGTACCCTTCGCACTCGCGCCCGCCAACGCGGCTGACGCGGATATAGCCATCCAACTTCAATCTCGCCACCTCCCGACCAGATGCAAATTTCAACAAACCAGTTCAAGAACGGCTCGCACATCGAAATCGACGGCACGATCTTCAAGATCGTCGAGTTTCAGCACGTAAAGCCCGGCAAGGGCGGGGCGTTCGTGCGGACCAAGCTGCGCAAGATCGAGGACGGCTCGGTCCTCGATAAGACCTTCCGTGCCGGCGAGAAGTTCAGGCCGGTGCGGACCGAGTCCCGCAAGATGCAGTACCTCTATGAATCCGGTGAGGCCGTGGTCTTCATGGACAACCGTGACTACGAGCAGATCGAGATTCCCGCCGAGATGGTCGGCGAGGCGATGAAGTGGCTGCTTCCCAACGCCGAGGTCGAGGTTCTCTTCGTCGATGAGCGGGCCAGCGATGTGCAGGTGCCGAGCGCGGTCGATATGCAGGTGACCGCGACCGAGCCCGGCGTCAAGGGAGACACCGCCTCCGGCGGCGGCAGCAAGCCGGCGACCCTCGAGTCGGGGGTCACGGTGCAGGTGCCGCTGTTCATCGAGGAGGGCGAGGTCGTGCGGATCGACACGCGCAGCGGCGAGTACGTATCGCGCGCCTAGTTGACCGCCTACGAACCAGCCCGGTGCAGTGATCTTTTCGTTGTCACCGCCGGGGCCTCGGCGGCGCTGACCGGGCTGCTGTTTGTCGCAGTCTCGATCAACATTTAGCGGATCCTCCGCTACGAGGATCTGCCCGAACGGTCGCTGGAGACGTAGGTGATGCTGCTCGCGGTGCTCGTCGTCTCGGTTTTCGGCCTCGCCCCCGGGCAGGGCCACGTCGCCCTCGGCGCGGAGCTGCTCGGCGTCTCGATCCTGGTCCTCGCCCTGGTCCTCTGGCTGCCCTCCGGCTACACGGGGATCGAGGAAAAACCGGAGTACTGGCTGTGGAGCAGGTGGGGTATCCGGCTCGCCTCGACGGTCCCCTTCCTGCTCGCCGGCGCCATCCTCCTCGCCGCCGTCGGCGGCGGGCTCTACTGGGCTCTCGGGGGATCGTCTTCGCGATCGCCGGCGTCGTTACCAACGGCTGGGTCCTGCTGGTCGAGATCCTGCGCTGAAACGCGCCAGAATGCAGCCGTGCGCAGAAGCGACCAACGCCGCGACGCAGTCTTCGCCAGCTACCAGCGCGACGTGACCGGGCGCCCGCTGGAGGAGCTCCTCGGCGACTCCCGGCCGCTCACCCGTGAGTTGGCCGAGGGGGTGGAGGCACACCGTGAAGAGCTCGACGAGGAGATCGAGGCCCACGCCAGGGGCTGGGCCGTGGAGCGCCTGGCGCCGCTTGACCTGAACGTGATGCGGGTCGCGCTGTTTGAGATCGAGTTCACCGAGGTGCCCGCCGAGGTGGCGATCGACGAGGCGATCGAGATCGCCAAGGAGTATTGCGGCAGCGATGCGCCCGGGTTTGTCAACGGGGTTCTGGGAGCGATCGTCCGCGAGCGCGAGGGAGTCGGATGAGCGGCCGGCTCAAGGAGATCTCCGAGCGGCTGGCGGCGATCGCCGCCGAGCTGGGCGGCGCCGGGGTCGCTGACGAGCGCGCCGCCGAGCTCTCCGCCGAGGCCGCCGAGCTCTCCGCCGAGGCGGTCGAGGAGGCCAACCGGCGCATCCGCGAGGGCCAGGGCGATGAGAGCGACGCCCCCGGCGGCTGATGTATCCCGAGGAGCTGCGCGGGCTTATCGACGGCGCCCTCGAGCGGCTGCGCTTCTCCTCGGCGCCCGAAACCGCCGGGCTCGAGGAGGCGATGCGCTACTCGCTGCTGGCTCCCGGCAAGCGCGTGCGCCCGGTCCTCACCCTGGCGACCGCCCGTGCTCTGGGCGCCGAACCGGAGCGCTTCCTGCCCGCCGCCTGCGCGATCGAGCTGATCCACACCTACTCGCTGATCCACGATGACCTGCCGGCGATGGACGATGACGAACTGCGCCGCGGCCTGCCGACCTCGCACGTCAGGTTCGGCGAGGACGTCGCGATTCTCGCCGGAGACGGTCTCTTCGCCGAAGCGGTGCGGCTCTTCAGCGAGCAGCCCGGCCCGCCCGAGAGGGTGCTCGCGGCGCTCGCCGAACTGAGCGCCTCCACCGGGGTCGGGGGGATGGTCGGCGGTCAGTACGTCGATGTCGCCGGCGAGGTGCGTGAGGCGGATGGGCTGCGCAACCTGCACAGCCTGAAGACCGGCCGCCTGATCGAGGCGAGCGTCGGCGTCGCCCTGGTTCTCGAGGGACTCTCCGAACCTGAGACAATTCCGTATCGCCAGTTCGCCGGCGAGCTCGGCGTGCTCTTCCAGATCGTCGATGACATCCTCGACGTCACCGGGAGCGACGAGCGACTCGGCAAGCCCAGCGGAAGTGATGAGCGGCATGGAAAACTCACCTACGTCAGCCTCTTTGGCCTCGAGCGCGCGCGCCAGCTCGCGGCCGAGTCACACGAGCGCGCTGGCGCCGCGCTCGCGCAAGCCGCAACCGAGGAGCTTGGGGACCTGATGGCCGTCGCCGACTACATCCTGACGAGGGACTCATGAGCGAGAGGTTGCTCGAGCGCATCGAGGGCCCGGCCGACCTGCACGGGCTCGAGGACGCGCAGCTGGCGCAACTCGCCCAGGAGATTCGCGAGTACATCATCGACACGATCGGCGAGATCGGCGGCCACTTCGGTGCCAACCTGGGAACCTGCGAGCTGGCCGTCGCCCTGCACAGCCTGCTCGATTCGCCCCGCGACAAGATCCTCTGGGACGTGGGGCACCAGGCCTACCCGCACAAGATCCTCACCGGCCGCCGCGAGCAGCTGCCGACGATCCGCCAGTACGGGGGCCTGGCGCCGTTCTGCTCGGTGTTCGAGTCCGAGCACGACATCATGGGGGCCGGGCACGCCTCGACCTCGATCGGCTACGCGGTCGGACTCAAGGAGGCGATGCGCAAGGGGATCGGCGAGGACGGCCGGGTCGTCGCCGTGATCGGCGACGGTGCCCTGACCGGGGGAGTCGCCTATGAGGCGATGCACGCCGCGGGGGGCCTGCAGACCCCGATCGTGATCGTCCTCAACGACAACGGGATGTCGATCTCGCCCAATGTCGGGGCCCTCTCGCGCTACTTCAACCGGGTGCGTCTCAACCCGCGCCTCTACCACGCCCGCGAGGGCGTCGAGGATCGGCTGACGAAGCTGCCCCTCGGACTCGGCCGGCGAATCGAGCGGCTCGGGCCGGAGATCAAGGCGGCGATCAAGGCCTACTGGGCGCCGGGGCTGTTCTTCGAGGAGCTCGATCTCGCCTACATGGGGGTGATCGACGGCCACGACGTCGGAGCCCTGCGCGAAGCCCTGAGCGAGGCCTTCGAGGCCGACCGGCCGGTGGTCGTCCACATCCACACCGTCAAGGGCAAGGGTTTCGCGCCGGCCGAGGAGGGCGGCCTCGAGGGAATGGAGAAATGGCACGCCGCGAAGCCGCACTCGATCATCGACGGGGCGCCGGCGCCAAAGCCGGTTCCTGTGCGCGAGTCCGACTCGCCTGAGGCGATCGCCCCCGAGCGCCTCGAGCGCCCGCCGGCGGCGGGCTCCCCGCCTCAGTACACCGAGGTCTTCGCCGGGGCGCTGGTCGCCGAGTGCCGCCGCGACCCGCGCGTGGTCGGGATCACCGCGGCGATGGCCGGGGGAACGGGCCTGCAGCGACTCGCCGAGGAGGTTCCCGAGCGCTACTACGACGTCGGCATCGCCGAGCAGAACGCCGTGCTGCTCGCCTCGGGGCTCGCCCTGCAGGGCGGAAAACCGGTCTGCGCGATCTACTCCACCTTCCTGCAGCGCGCCTATGACCAGATCATCCACGACGTCTGCCTGCAGGGCCTCGACGTGACCTTCGCGATGGACCGCGCCGGGCTGGTCGGCGACGACGGCCCAACCCACCACGGCGCCTTTGACATCTCCTACCTGCGGCCCCTGCCCAACATCGTCCTGATGGCCCCCCGCGATGAGGCGATGCTGGTTCACATGCTGCGCACGGCGCTCGACCACGAGGGCCCGGCGGCGCTTCGCTACCCGCGGGGCGCCGCCGTGGGGGTGGAGCTGCCGGCGATGCCCTCGCCGATCCCGATCGGTACCGGCGAGCTCTTGGCCGGCGGCGAGGGGGTGGCGCTGCTCGGCTTCGGCCACGGCGTCAGCATCGCGCGCCAGGCGGCGGAGCTCCTCGGCGAGCACGGTCTGCGGCCGACCGTCGCCGATGCCCGCTTCGCGAAGCCGCTTGACAGCGAGCTGCTCGAGCGCCTGGCGATTGGCCACGAGCTGCTGGTCACGATCGAGGAGAACGTGCTGCCGGGCGGCTTCGGGGCGGCGGTGCTCGAGCACCTCGAGGACGCCTTCGGGGAGCGCGCTGAGGACCGCGCCCGGGTACTGCGCATCGGGCTTCCCGACCGCTACGTCACCCACGGCAAGCCGGCCCTGCTGCGCGAGGAGGTGGGGCTGACCGGGGCGGCCGTCGCCGAGCGGGTGGCGGCCGCGATGCGCTCCGATCAGCCCGCCTTCAGCTGAGCTTGAACCAATGCGCTCAATCATGTAGGTTTCCGCCGTCTCTTCAGTGACGAGCAGGAGCGCCCGACCTATCGCGGTCGGGCGTATCTGGGGTTACTACAGGGAGAAGAGATGTGTACCTCTGTAAGCGGATCCGGCAGGCAGGCGGACCGCTGCCAGAAAACGGTCAGCCGCCCCGCGGGGCGGCCAAGACCGTTGCGGGCTTCGGGGTGCCCGCCTATTTGGGGGCGTAGCGCAGCGATCCGGGCGTCGTCAGCTCCTCGCCCGTCTCCAGCAACGTCTTCAGTCCGGAGAGGATCATCGGCCAGCCGCCGTAGAGTTCGGCGTTGGCGTCCTCGCGCAGCTCCTCGTGGACGACGGTCAGCCGGCATGAATCCTCCACCTGCTCGATCTCCCAGGTGACCCGTGAGGCGCCTTCTGCCTCGACCGCCTCGCTCCACAGCGCGTTGAAGCTCTGCACCAGGCGTCGCGGAGGATCGACCTCGAGGTTCTCGCCGGCGATCATCGGTTTCGCCACCATCGGCGTGATCCCCTCGTAGCGTGATCCCTGCGTCCACTCGGACTCAACGCCGATTCCGAACGTGTACCGACGCCGCTGCTCGGGGTCGGTGATCGCCTCCCAGAGGCGCTCGGGCGTCGTCTTGATGTAGATCTCGAACACCTTCTCCATCTCTATTCCTCCTCGAGTTCGCGCTTGAGCTGACTGAGGCCGGAAGCCCAGGGCTCCGCGTATTTGCTCACCCAGCGGTCGTGGATGAGCCTGATCGGGACGGGGTTGAGGAAGTGGAGCTTCTCGCGGCCACGGCGTCTTGTCGTGACCAGCCCCGCCTCCTCGAGCACCCGGAGGTGCTTCATCACGCCGAAGCGCGTCATCGCCCGCCCCTTCTCGAGCGAGCTGAGCGTCTGGCCGTCCTCGCGGTGGAGCTCGTCAAGCAGCTCCCGCCGGGTCGGGTCGGCCAGCGCCTTGAACACCTCGTCCACGCCCGGGAGTATAGGTGACTATTTGGTCACATGTTCTCTGGTGCGGGTTGGGGTGCCGATCGGGCCAACGAAAAGACGCCCCGCGCTGCGAACGGGGCGTCTTTTCGGGGATACACCGGGGAGGGGGGTACTCGCCGACGCCACGAGCCGCGGACGCCGAGGAGAACCCCTTCGGCCCCGCTCTACCCGCTGCGGCGGATTCCTAACCGAGGTCTTGATCTCGCGGCGCCCGGCGCTCCTCGGCGAACATCCGCAATGCGTGGGCGCCGGCGGGGTGTTGTCTGAGTCGCCGCACTTCGGTCGCCATGGCCGCCGGCAGCGCCTCGGGCTGGGGGAGGGGGACGCCGTACTCGGGCGGCATCAGGACCGCCGCGGCGAGCGCCGCGAAGGTCAGATCGGCGGCGCTGAAGTGCTCGCCGCAAAGGTATGGGCGAGCGTCGGAGAGCCGTTCCCCAACCTCATCGAAGGTCCGCTCGACCTCTGCGCGTGCAGCGCCGGCGCTGGCCGGCGTCACGTCGAGCACGTGATCGATGATCCGCGAGGCGACCGGGTAGACGAGCGGCAGCGAGCGCCGCTGCCAGGCGGGGATGCCGGTACATCCGTACTCGCTGGCGATGTCGCGGCGGCCGCGCAGCTCGTAGTACATCCAGCGCCGCGCCTCGGGGCCGAGGCGCTCATCGAAGTCGCGCTGCAGGGCCCGGACCTCGGCCGCCGCCTCCGGGTCATCGGGGTAGAGACGAAGCTCGGGCGGTGCCTTGGCGCTGGCGGCCTCGAGGATCTCGGAGGAATCGGCGAGCACGCGATCGCCCATGACCAGAACCGGGGCGGTCCTGCCGCCGCCGGCGCGCCGCACGGCGAAGCGGTGAAAGACCTGCAGGTGAGGGCACTCGGTGTAGGGGATCCCGCCGCGCTCAAGCGCCCAGCGCGCTTTCTCGCAGAAGTGGCTGATCGGGATCGTGATCAGAAGGTTCTCGGCAGCCTCCGCGCTCATCGCCGCTGCCTAGACGGGAACCGGGTCGCCCTCGGCCGGGGGTCCCGAACCGTTGTCGGCTTCCTCGGCCGCGGACCCACCCCAGACCTCCTCGAGGAATCCGGCGAGCTCGGCGTCCAGTCGCCCCGGGGTGATCCGCCACTCGAGGATCGAGTTCGCCTCGACGAGGCGTGCTGCGGGCAGCTCCTCGGCGAGCATCCCGGAGTCGCTGAAGGGGTGGATCGGATCACGGTGGTGGCCGACGATCAGGGTCGGCTGGGTGATCTTCAGACGCTCCTCGCGGTGCGGGGCGGTCTCGCCGAGGAGCAGTCCCTCAAGGACCGCCAGCGAGGGCCCCGGGCGCTGGCGCACCACGTCGAGCGGCATGTCGATAAGCCGGTGGATCCGCGGAATTGCCGAGGTGAGCCGGGAGGCGAGCTCGAAGGCCGGCCGCGCGAGGCTGAGGCCGACGAGCAGCGGGCCGAAGGCGGCGGCGACCGCCGGCAGCGCGTTGTCGAGCACCGGCATCTCGATGAACAGCGCCCGGGCGCGCTCGGGGTTGCGGGTGGCCAGCTCGAGCGCGACGTTGGCCCCGAGCGAGGTGCCGCCGAGGACCGCCGAGTCGAGCTCGAGGTGATCGATCAGCGCCAGCAGCTGGCGGGCGAAGCGCGGCATCGAGTACAGGCGCAGGTCTTCGGGGCGATCTGAGCGCCCGTGACCGAGCAGGTCCACGCAGATGACCCGGTTGCCGCGCCGGGCCAGCGTCGGCCCGAGTCCGCCGAACATCCGGCGATTCATCAGCAGGCCGTGGATCAGGATCAGCACCCGCTCGCCCTCGCCGTAGGAGTCGTACTCGATCCGGTGAGATTCGTAGAGGAACTCGCCCATCCCTTGGCAGCCTAGCCCTCCCCGGGCCAAGCCGCGCGACGGGGCCCGTCGATGGGATGATGCCCACCCGGTGGAGGGCCGCGACTCCGATATCCCGATCGGAACGATCGCTCGTGAGTGGACCCGGATCGGCATCACCGGCTTCGGTGGACCGCCGGCTCACATCGCGCTGCTGCGCCGTCTGCTCGTCGAACGCGAGGGCTGGATGGACGCACGCGCCTTCGAGGACGCCAACGCCGCCTGCTCGCTGCTCCCGGGACCGGCCTCGACGCAGCTGGCGATCTTCTGCGCCTACCGGGTCGGCGGCTGGCCCGCCGCGATCATTGGCGGACTCGGCTTCATCGTTCCCGCGGTGATCCTCATCCTGGCGCTCTCGCTCGTTTTTTTGGCGCAGGCGCCGCCGACCTGGATCCGCGGCATCGGTGCCGGTGCCGGGGCGGCGGTCGCCGCGGTCGCCCTGCGTGCCGGCATCGACCTGCTGGGCCCGAGCTTTGCCCGGGTTCGCCAAAACGGGAGCCGGGAGGCCAGATGGCTCGGATATCTCTCACTCGGGGCGATCGCCGCGGCGCTGCTCGGGCCCTACCTGGTCCTGGTCCTGCTCACCTGCGGGGCCTTTGAGCTCACCCTGAGGCGGCGTTCGGCGCGGGCGCTGCGCACCGATGCGACGCCGCTGGCGCCGATGCTTGTGGCGAGCGCCACGACGGGCGGCTTGGGGGCGCTCGCCTGGACCGCCTTCAAGGTCGGGGCGCTCTCCTTCGGGGGCGGCTTCGTGATCATCCCGCTGATGCAGGGCGACGCCGTCCACGTCAACCACTGGATGACGAACGCCGAATTCCTAAACGCGGTGGCGCTCGGTCAGGTGACGCCGGGCCCCGTCGTCGCCACCGTCGCCGCGGTCGGCTACGCCGCGCACGGCATCGGCGGCGGCCTGCTCGCCGCGGCGGTCGCCTTCCTTCCCTCCTTCTCCTTCATCCTGCTCGGCGGCGGGCGCTTTGAGCGTCTGCGGGGGAGCCCTGTGGCTCGCGGCTTTCTCGACGGTGCAGGGCCGGCGGCGATCGGGGCGATTCTCGGCGCGACGATCCCGCTCGCGGCGGCCCTCTCGGAGTGGTGGCAGTTCGTCCTCCTCGGCCTCGCCGCGATCAGCCTGCTGGTGGCGCGGCGCGGGGTCGTCCCGACGCTGCTCGGCGCCGGCCTCCTCGGCGGTCTCCTCGCCCTTGCCGGCGCCAGCCTGCCGAGTTGATCGGCAGGACTGGGAATCGCTCGGGCCCTGCATCGCGAGGTGGGTGATGAAGTGGATTGGTGAGGTGCCGTGCCGGTGCTTCTGGCCGGGCTCGATTGGGATCCAGGCTCCTATCGGCAAAGCATCTCGCTTGACATAACTGCCGGGCCGCCCGCCTCGTGCTGCCCGCTAGTATCGGCCGCCGGGGCAAATGCGCGGAAGAGGAGCCCTAAGAAGCGGGTCGGTGGCAGGGGCGATCGTTCTTGGAGCTTCGGTCGGGCTACTTGCCCCGCTCGGTGTGTGCGCGCCGAAGGCCGATGCCGTGGTCATCAAATCCGCCGCGGGACGCATCTCCTATCTCCCAGTGAGCCAGGGGCCGGCGGCCGGTTTGGCCACCCGCAGTCCGGGCGCCGCGGGGACTCTGAGCGCGACGCCCAGCCGGGAGCCGCCGCTGCTCTACCACGGGGGCCCGGTCATGCACTCGCAGGCCGCCTATGCGATCTTCTGGGCACCGAGCGGCTACGCCTTCCCAAGCGGCTACCAGGCGGCGGTCGAAGCCTTCCTCCAACACGTCGGCGCCGACAGCGGCCTGCCGAGCAACGTCTACTCGGTCAGCGCCCAGTACACGGACGGCAACGGCCACTCCACCTACGAGGACTCCTTCGCGGGATCCACGACCGACACGAGCGCCTATCCGAGCAGCGGCAGCTGTGCGCCGTACTCCGGCTTTGGCGAATCGTTCACCGCCTGCGTCACCGATGCCAAGCTCGAAGCAGAGGTCAACGCGGTGATCGCCGCCCAGGGCTGGCCGCATGGGCTCGGAGCCGAGTATTACGTTCTCCTGCCGCCGCAGGTCGGCAGCTGCTTTGAAGCGTCGGGCAAGGAATGCTTCGACGAGCAGTATTGCGCCTACCACAGCTTCTCCGCGTCTCCGGAAACCGTCTACGCAAGCATCGGCTACTCACCGGGCGATCCCTCGGGCTGCGGGGTCGGGCAGTACCCAAACGGCCATGCCAACGGCAACGCCGACGACACCTTCAGCGACCTCAGCCACGAGGCCAACGAGTCGATCACCGACCCGAAGCTAAACGCCTGGTATGACAAGGAAGGCTTTGAGATCGGCGATGAGTGCCGCAACACCCCTTCGGGCGAAGATTACGGGAGCCCGTTGGGCGGTTCCGCGGGGACTCTCTTTAACCAGTCGATCGACGGCGCCCACTACTACCTCCAGCAGGAGTGGAGCAACGACGCCAGCGAATGCGTCCAGCGGGTCGCTCCGGCCGCTCCCTCGATCGCCGACCCCGGTGAAGTCGTGGCCGGCCAGTCCGTCTCCTTTGACGCCAGCGGCTCATCGCCCGGCTCTGGGGGAATCGTCTCCTACGCCTGGGACTTTGGCGACGGGGGGACCGCCACCGGATCGAACCCGACACACACCTTCGCGGTCACCGGCACCTTCACCGTCACCCTGATGCTGAAAGACGACGGCGGCTTCGCCTATTCGACCAGCCGCGAAGTGACCGTCCGGCCGCCGCATCACACGCTGAGCGTCTCCGTTACCGGCCCCGGCTCGGGCACAATCAGCGCCGACTCGGGCGCGATCTCCGGCTGCGCCGCCGCCGCCGGCAGCTGCTCGGGCCTCTATGACGAGGGCTCAACCGTGACCCTGACCGCGAGCCCCGCCCTGCATGAGAGGGTCGAATGGAGCGGCTGCACGCGCCCCGCCGCCAACAGCTGCGAAGTCGACATCGGCAGCTCCGACACCGAGGTCAGCGCCACCTTCACCCCCATCACCCACCGGCTCTCGGTCGCCGCGGCGGGCCCCGGCTCGGGCACAATCAGCGCCGACTCGGGCGCGATCTCCGGCTGCGCCGCCGCCGCCGGCAGCTGCTCGGGCCTCTATGACGAGGGCTCAACCGTGACCCTGACCGCGAGCCCCGCCCTGCATGAGAGGGTCGAATGGAGCGGCTGCACGCGCCCCGCCGCCAACAGCTGCGAAGTCGACATCGGCAGCTCCGACACCGAGGTCAGCGCCACCTTCACCCCCATCACCCACCGGCTCTCGGTCGCCGCGGCGGGCCCCGGCTCGGGCACAATCAGCGCCGACTCGGGCGCGATCTCCGGCTGCGCCGCCGCCGCCGGCAGCTGCTCGGGCCTCTATGACGAGGGCTCAACCGTGACCCTGACCGCGAGCCCCGCCCTGCATGAGAGGGTCGAATGGAGCGGCTGCACGCGCCCCGCCGCCAACAGCTGCGAAGTCGACATCGGCAGCTCCGACACCGAGGTCAGCGCCACCTTCACCCCCATCACCCACCGGCTCTCGGTCGCCGCGGCGGGCCCCGGCTCGGGCACAATCAGCGCCGACTCGGGCGCGATCTCCGGCTGCGCCGCCGCCGCCGGCAGCTGCTCGGGCCTCTATGACGAGGGCTCAACCGTGACCCTCAGCCCCTCTCCTGGCCTCGGGTCCAGCTTCGGAGGTTGGTCCGGGGGCGCCTGCACCGGCGCCGGGAACTGCGTGGTGACGCTCGCCGCTGACACCAGAGTGACGGCCACCTTCGAGATACTCGCGCCCGCCGCGAGCGTCCACAAGAAGAAACTGAGGTGCAGGAAGGGTTTCCGGAGGAGAAGGGTCAAGGGCAAGCCCAGATGCGTGAAGGTCCACAGGAAGCGCCCGAGGTTCAAGGAAGGCTCCAGGAAGAGGTACGGCTAGGGCGCCCGGGTGCGTGCGGGTGACACGGATCGCGATGGCCGCCCTGCTCCCGGTCGCGCCGAGCCCATAGGTGCGCCCTCTCCTTGCGACTCTGTCGCGGTCTCTGGCAGGAAAAGCCCCTGACACGGGCAGGACGCTGCCCAGCGATTTGCGGCAGGTGTTGCCCCATCGGGGTCCGGGGCGATCACCAATACAACAGAATTCGCCCCTCCGAAGAGGGGCGAATTCTGGGGTCTCCACAGGGAGGTGTTCTCAAGGGTGGACGATGGGCTCGGCGGCCACCCTCGTCTAGTCATACGTGATCCGCTGGGGCGCGGTTCATTGCCGGCTGACCGGGGATCGGAGGCGCATCGCGGGATCGAAGGACGATGGGGGGTGTGGCTGGGCGCTGATGCCCGGCGTCGATCGCTCCGGCGAGGGATCAGACGGCGGACCCGGCCAAGAGCGGGCTTACGGTGACGCTGAAGATCTCCCACTCCTCGGCTACGCCCTTCAGCTCGCGATGGCCGCGGGACTCGAACTCGACACCGGAGCCAGCGGCGAGGTCGCGGACGGTGCGCGAGGCGAGGACCTCTCGCGAACCGGCGAGGGCCGCGATCCGCGCGGCGACGTGGACGGCGATGCCGCCGACATCCTCATCAATCAGCTCTACCTCGCCGCTGTGCAGTCCGGCCCGCACCTCGATCCCTAGTGAGGGCATCGCATCGGCTATCGCCCGCCCGCACTCCGCAGCGCGGCTCGGGCCGGTGAAGATCGCGAGGAAGCCGTCGCCGGTCGTCTTGATCTCGCGCCCCTCAAAGCGCTGGAGCGCTTCGCGCACCAGATCGCGGTGCTCTTCGAGCAGGCTCCGCCAGCGGCGGTCTCCGATCTCCGTCGCCAGCCTGGTCGAGTCGACGATGTCGGTGAACAGGACCGTCGCCAGGACTCGCTCGGGCGTCGGAACCGGTCGCACGCCGGTCAGGAACTCCTCAATCGGCGCCAGGGCCGCGTCGCTGTCCCCGACCCAGGGAACGTGGTCCCTACCCTCCAGCTCGATATAGCGGCTGCCCTCGATCTGCTCTGCCAGCCAGCGCGCGGCACGGTAGCTGACGGCACGATCGCCGCGGCGTTGCAGGACCAGGGTTGGTGCCTGGATCAGGGGCAGAGCGTCGCGCACGTCCGTGTCGAGGAACATGCGGAATAGTTCCATGACCCGCATCGGACTGGCGGCCTGACGCTCAAAGCGGGCCTGGAACTCGCGGGCATTGGGGTCCTCGGCGAGACTGGGGGAGAAGATGTCGATGGTCGCCCCCTGACCCCAGAACGGCGCAATTAACTCCTGATTGGCCTCTATCAGGGCGTCCTTGGGCGCTGCCCAGGGGTAGTCGCCCGCTTCGGTCGAGCGCGCCATTGCGCCCCAGAGGATCAGCGCCGAGGTGCGCTCGGGGTAGGTGGCGGCGAAGAGCATGCACATCGTCGCCCCCTCCGACATGCCGAGCAGGGCGGCACGCTCCGAGCCGGCCGCGTCCATCACCGCGCGCACGTCGTCCATCCGCTCCTCCAGCGTCGGCGCGCCGCCGGCCGGATCGGAGAGGCCGACTCCGCGGCGGTCGAAGAGGATGACGCGGGCGAAGGAGCCGAGTCGGCGCACAAAATGAGCCATCGCGGGGCTGTCCCAGAGCAGGTCGACGTGCGATAGGAAGGGGAAGGCAATGACGAGGTCCATCTCGCCCTCGCCGGTCACCTGGTAGGCGATCCCGATCTCTCCGCTCTGCGCATATCGAGTCTCTGGTCGCATCCGAAGATCAGATTACGCCCGGCCGCCAGGAACATTCAAGGGCGGCCCCGGATGCCCGGGGCCGCCCGCCTGATCGTTCAGCCGGGTCTGCCCGCGGCGCGTTTCGCCCGCACGTCCTCGGCGCTCAGCGACTTGCCGCCGATCGCCCACTCACCGCTCGGCGTCTCAGTGATCACGGTGTGGGTCGCCGAGCGCAGCCAGGACAAAACCAATTTTTCCGGTATAGCCACCGGCTATAATGCCGATATGGCAAAGGCCCAGAAGGTGATGGTCTCGATCCCCGACGATCTGCTTCTCCGCATCGACCGCGAGGCCAACGAGCGGGGCACCACTCGCAGCGGCTTCCTACAGGAGGCGGCGCGGCGCGAACTCGGCTGGCCCGACCCCGCCGCGATCGACGCCGCGCTGGCGCGCGCTCGCGCCGCTCTGGACGGCCTCTGTGGCTTTGAGGCGGCCGCTCTGATCCGTGCCGAGCGGGAAGGGCGCGATGAGCGCGATCGACGTCGTTAGCGACGCCAACGTCGCCCTCAAGTGGTTCCACGCCGAGGGCGAGGAGGAAGTCCCAGAGGCGCGGGCGATTCTCGATGCCCACCGCTCGCGCGAGCTCGGCGTCGCCGTCCTCGACCTGACGCCCTATGAGATCGGCAACGCGCTGATGCGGGGCCGGGCGGGAGCGAGTGCCGCGCAGACGGCGATTGTCCTCGGCGCTCTCGGTGAGGTCTGCGCCACGGTCAGCCCAAATGGCGCCGACTTGCGGCGCGCGACCGAGCTTGCCGAGCAACACGACCTGACTCTCTACGACGCCGCCTACGCGGCGGTTGCCGAGAGCCACGACGCGGCGCTCGTGACCCTCGACCGCGCTCTACTGGAGGCCGGGCTTGGCGTTCGGCCAGGTGAGGTGGCGGCCAGCTTGAGCGGCGAGAATGGGACCGAGGAGGGCGGCCATAGCTAATCGATCATCGAGCGCGACTCGGTCGGCTGTGCGGCTCAGGACGGCGGGCGTTGTTGTAATGCGGGGCGAGACTGGCGCACGGACTTGCACAGGGGAGGAGGATTCTCAGGTCGTGTCTGAATCCTCGCTTTCCTTGGCCTCCGGTCTTCGGCTCTAGAGAGCCGCACAACAGAAAACGCCCCTCCTAAGAGGGGCGAATTCTGGGGTTACTACAGGGAGGAGAGATATGCAATTCCCAGCTTGGGAAGCAAGATTTCGCATGGGAATGGGGAATTCACTCCGGTTATCTCCGGTTGTTTCCGGCTGAAGTGGTGGCTGACTGGCGCATTTCTGGCGCATTTCAGCCCCTCCAGCGAGCCGTTGGTCGCCCGGCTACCATCTACAGCGTGACGACCAGAGAGAAGGCCCGCGCAGTTCTGGATCATCTGCCCGAGGACAGAGTGGACGCAGCGCTGGCAGCTCTTGAGGCAGTCGAAGGAAAGGACACCTCTGTAGAGGCCATCCTTGCTCGTCACGGCGAGCGGCGACTCAGCCCCGAGGCGTTTGACCGACACTTCGGTTCGCTGCTCGCTGACGACGAGGGTTGAGTGTGGTCGAAGATCGGCCCGAGCCGGTCTTTCCGGTCGGCTTTGACGAGGATGCGCTCGCTGAGGACCTTGAGCGACTGCCGGCGAGCGCCGAGAACGCACTGCGCGCATTTCGCAAGGAGCTGCGATGCAATGGTGGCCTTCCGCAGTCTCGCCTCAAGGCGTGCCAGGCCGAAGGCCGGGACGGAACGAGACTTGAGGGCTGCGTCAAGACCTACCTGCCGTGGCCTGACGGACGCTTCGGGGCCGTGTTCGTCGCGGTGACGCATCCCAATCGGCCGCTGGCCCTGCGGGTCATCGCGTTTGGCGTCCGCCACCAGCACCGGGAGTCGAACGCCGATACGGTTTATCAGGTGGCCAACAAGCGCCTCAATCGCTAAATCCGGAGGGTGCTCTGTAAGCCGTTTACACCGGTTCGATTCCGGTAGGCGCCTCCCCCCCGTCGCATCGAGGTGAGCATTCTGTCTGGCTGTAGCCGTAGCTTCGTCGCCTGAAATGGCGACGAAGGGGAAGACGTGGAGCAAGGCTCGAGCCGTCTGCCCGCGGCTCGAGCACGCCGGCTCCCGCATGCGCCTCGACGGCCTCTACGGAAAGCCGGACCACCGTCGCCAGCGTTATCGCTGCCTGCCCGCCAGCGGCGACCGATCGCACCGCTTCACCGAGCCGCTGCCGCGTGAGGAGGCCTGGCACGACACCTGCGAGGTCTGCGAGCGATCCGTGGGTCTGCACGAGGGACCCCACGCCGCCCGCGACTACCAGTTCGTGGCGCGAGGGATCGCCGAGGCTCTGGTCGCGGTGGGCGCGGGAGGAGCGGTGGGCGTAGGCGGCATTGATCGCACGCGAGCGGGCACGGCGGCTGCCGGTGGATAGCGCAGACCGGCGAGCCGCGCCTGACCCGGCACGGCCAGCTCGTCGGCGACTGGGTCGAGATCTTTGCGCCGGTCGTCTTCGAGCCGCACCGGCAGTCGGCCTGGCCCGAGGAGGGCTCGCTGCTGCTCGACGACGTCCCGTTCCCAGTGCGCGACCCTGCTGGCGGGCGCTTCCGGATCGCCTTCAGGGTCTTCTGCGCGGCCGGCTTTGAGGCGGGACGGCTCAAGCCCTGGCGCCTGGAGGCGTTCACGAGCAAGTCGCAGGCCGATTGGGAGCGCTTCCTCGGTCGGCTGGGCGGCGCCCCGCCGCGGGTGGTCTGCGACAACGACAAGGGCCTCACCAGCGCCGTCGCGCACCCAGCCCGCCTTCACCGGGCTCACGTCCTGGCGCCCCTTCGTTCGCGACGCCCACGCCGCCGGGATCCCGAGGCTCTCGGACTGGCTCGAAGGTAACGGCCGCATCGTCGCCGAGCAGTTCGCCCGACGCGGCTTGCGCGGCCCGCGGCCCGCCGAGAAACCGCTCTCGACCTCGCCGATGGACGGTCTCACCGAGCCGATCCGGGCCGCCCTGAACCCTCGGCGCTACGGGTTCAAGAACCGCGAGCGCACCAACCGGCTGCTCCTGCTCCTGCTCATGCAGCTGCACGCCAACCGCCTCGACGACCCACTCGCCTACGCCAAGGACATCCGCGCCTGGCTCGAAGCCAACGGCGGCCGACCGCGCATTCCCCGCCGCGTCGTCGCCGATCACGCCGGCCAGCTCTCGCTGCGCTGAGCCCGTTCCTTCAGAACGCCCACTCAGATGCGACGGGGGGGGCGCCTCTACTGGGTTTGCGAGGGCATCTTTGGGGGGGGGTAGAACGTGTGTTCGACCAGGACGCCGATCCTGAGGCCCGAAATCGCGTCGATCATGTCGTCGAGTGTGGTCCGCCCAGCGTAGATCTCGGTGGTCCGACCGTCCGCATGACCCATCATCGCCTGGGTGTGCCGCATGCTCGCGTGGCGCACCATCTGCGACACCCGCCCCCTGAGCGGGTCTGGAGTTGCTGCATCCGCAGCCTCCCGCTGATGCTGTGCTAGCCACAATGGCAGCGTTTAGGGTGCGACTTTCGGGCACCTCACCTGTTTCAGAAAAGACCAGTCCGGCCGAGAGGATCGAGTTGCATCGAGAGCGGAGGGCACGAATGACGTGGTGGATGCTCTGCTGTGCCCTCGCTACCGCGGTCCTCGCGGGCGGGATCGCCTCGCGAGCCATCGCCAAGACCGTTCAACTGGATCCTGGATTTGGCTCCGGCGGGAGGGCCCTGAAGCCGGTCGACCTCGGGGCGAGTCGGATTTACTCCGAAGTCAACGTCCAGATGGCGCGCTCGCCCAGCGGTGAGATATTCACTGCCGGGGGGCTGGCAGGGGAAACCGTTGTGGTCGGGTTCCTAGGGAATGGCCACATCGACCGTGGCTTCGCGCACGACGGCCTCCTCCGAATTGCGAGCGTGGAAGATCAGCGGTTCGAACTCGGCAGCCTCGCAGTCGACCCGATGGGCCGCATCGTCGTCGCGGGGACGGTCAACTCGACGGCCGAGATTCTGCGCTTCACACCGACCGGGGAACCCGATCCGACATTCGGCGGCGGTGACGGGGTAATCACGACTGACTTCGGCCTGCCCCACGTGGCCTCTGAGGAACATACGATCGTCGGCGTCCTCAGCATCGCGGTCGATCAGGAAGGCCGGATTCTCGTCGGCGGCTTTTACGACAAGGAATTTGGGGTTCGTGAGCCAGATATCACAAGAGGCTTCCTCGGCCGTCTCACGCCAGGCGGGACGGTTGATGCGGCCTTTGGGAGTAGTGGGACGATCATCGACGAAGAACCGGGAACTGCGCAATCCCTGAGCTTCGACTCCAGCGGCAGGCTGCTCTTCATCGGCTCGGGCATCCAGCGCCTGGAAGCCGACGGCAAACCCGACCAGTCGTTCGGACAGGGCGGCCGAGTCAGTACGCCGATCCCCCTGCAGGTTGTTTCGGATAGCTCCGGACGGGTTCTCGTGCTGACCTCCAGCGACAGTGTCTTACGCTTGCTCGAAGATGGTGCGGTCGATGCGAGCTTCGGCAACCAGGGAACGGCGACTTTCTTGCTCCCGGGAGAAAAAAGCGGAATCGAAGACATCGCGCCTGGCTCGGACGGCTCCGTGTTTCTTACGGGTGCCGAAGATCGGGAACGCCCTTTCGAGCACGAACCGCGACGCCGCCTGGTGTTTACCCGAATGAGTGCCGACGGACAGCTGGACAGGCAGTTCGGCAAGCGGGGGATCGTCAGGACGCTCTACGGACATGGCTCCAATACAGTCGGGAAACAGGTGCTGCCGATCGGACACGGGCGGGTGCTGGTCGCCGGGATGGTCAAGAACCCACGACTTCCCGATGGCGAGGGATTGGCCCTCTTTCGGTACAGAGTGGGCTGACTTGGGTCAGCTCTGGCCTGTATTCGTGGCTTCCGCTGACACTTTGCTGGCACCCCGAGTCGCGGGGCCGCAATCGGAAGACGAGCACGGGCCGGTTGATTCCGGTCTCGCCGGAGGGTGAGAATTCCTCGGCTCGGGCTACGCCTCCACCAAGCCGAATCCAATATCTACGCTACTTTCCGACCGAACGCCGGTTAGTTGTCATGGGCCGTCGGGCCACCCGCGGGCAGATGAAAATGCGCAGTTTGCGCGAATCAGGCGCTATTTTCCCATCAGTGTCGGCAGGGGTGCGACGCAGGGGAGACAGCCGTCGCGTGAGAGTGCCGGGCCGTGGCCCGGTCTATCTCCTTGCGCTTATTGGGCTGCTTGCGCTCGGAGCAATTCTGCCGGTCGGCGCGTCAGCTGCCACGGGCAGCCCGGTGTCTGCGCCTGCGGAAATCAGTCAGTTTCCGCTTTCGAGCGAAAGCCTCTTCCCCGGACAGCTCGTGGCGGGAGCCGACGGGAATATGTGGTTCCTCCTGGGCGAGGCCGAGCAGGGCCACACCGGCGCCGAACCGGTGAACCCACGAACGGTGATCGACCGCATCACGCCAGACGGGCAGATAACCGAATATCCGCTGCTCGGCCCGTCGCGTGAAGCCCGAGCGCTGACTGCCGGGCCAGAAGGGGACCTTTGGTACCTCACGCCCTTTGCGCTCGGCAGGATGACCCTCACTGGGCAGGTGACCGAAATTCCTTTCAGCGCGCCGGAAAAAGGAAATGCGGATTTCATGACGACGGGAGCAGACGGCAATTTCTGGGTTGCCTCGGAGTCGAAACTCGATTACGGCACAATCAGTCGCGTCACTCCAGCCGGTGAATCGGCGGACTTCCCGATCCCGACCCATGAATCGGGCCTCGGCGAAATCGTGCTCGGGCCGGACGGGAACGTCTGGTTCGGCGAGGAGTTCGGCCGGAAAATCGGCCGGATCACCCCCTCCGGACAGATCACCGAGTTCCCGGTCCCCGAACGGCCAGGGAGCCTCGCTGTCGGCCCGGAAGGAGATATCTGGTTCTCGCAGGGGCAAACCGGCGTCGGCCGCATCACTCCGACCGGTGAAGTCTCGACTTTCCCGGTCGAACACGGTCGCTACCCGTCCGCCTGGCCGTTAACCTCCGGCCCTGACGGCAGGCTCTGGTTCCACTCGGAGACGAACGTCCTCGGCCGCATTTCCCCGGCCGGGCGGGTGAGCTACGTCCGACTTCCCTATCGCGCAGGCACTCTGATCGACGCCGCAGCGGGGCCGGACGGGTCCATCTGGTACACGGCTGAAGGTCAATCGCCTTGCGAAGGCGGCGGCGGTACCTGCATGATGACGATCTTCAGCCAGCCTGGAATGGTCGGTCGGATCACCCCTGGATCACTTGCGGTGCGAATCGGAAGATCACTCCCTTGGCCTCACGCCCGCTTGGCGAGGGTTTCCGTCTCCTGCGAAGGCGCACTGCCGAAAGCACATGCCAAGGCGGTCTTCGTCTCAGCCAGGGCAGGATAGCTCTGGGCCATCGCCGATACCACCTGAATGCCGACGAAACCAGCGTGATCAGGGTGCGGCTGAGCCACCCGGGAGCGGCGCGTCTGCACCAGAAGGGCAGGCTGTCTGTGAAGGCGACCGCGACACTGGTGGAAGGCCGAACCTCCACTCGCGGACTCGTCTTGCGCCTTGGCTCGAGAGTCAGATAAAGCGTCGCTGCGGGTCGGTATTTCGGCTTGTATCCGCGGGTTCCCCTGGCACACGATTGGGGTCGGGCGGAGGGCCGATTTGGCTCTGCATCTAGTGCCGGATGGGCCATCGCTTGCCCGGGCACCTGCTCCGCGCCATTTGATGAAGGCACCACCGCGTACCTGATCGCGATTCCCAACCCGGGCTCTGTGTTTGTCGGCTGGGAAGATTCGGGCTGCGGGGGCAGGGGCGCCTGTGCTGTGGCGATGAGCAGGGCGGCGTCGGTCGGAGCGGAATTCGCACCGGAAGTGCCGCCGCCTGAATCCTGCCGCCCAACTAATCGACGCCGACGAACCCCCATTTTGCCCACGCCCAGCCTCGAACTGCGCAGGCTCCCCGCCAAGCGGGGCGGGCTGGTCGCCGCGAACGTCTCCGGCGCCTGGCTCCGTGAGCGTCATTAATCCCCCGCTCCACCGCGTCGCGATCGAAAGGGCGCCGCGGGCCCCGTCACATTGCGCCTTGCGCTGAACGGCAGCGGGCTGGCGGCCCTGACGAGGGCCAAGCGCCCACCCCCTGCGGGTCGAGGTGACCGCCACCTTCATTCCCGACTACCACGGTACCCCCGCGCCCGCTACGCAGGCAGTGGTCTTCGTAGCGGGCGGAGCCCGCAGTTGTGGTGCCATCCATGCGAGGGAGAGGCGACCGTGTCGGCGCGAGAGCCCGTCCGGTGCCAAACGTGCATCCGGCGTCGGCATCGACCGCTGCGCGGCACAGCCCAGGCCCGACAGCCGGGCATCGACTACCACCAACCACAAAGTCAACCACGACCACGAAGCCACCCCAAGGAACCGACCCTTGCCCCACGGCCGCCCAAGACCACCTCCAGGATTCCGATCGGACCTCCAAACCAACCACGGTGGACCCGCCTTCAGCCACCAACTACCACCCCCTCACACCGCATCACTTCGTTAAGAGATCGGGCCAAGACGCGCTTCCGCTGGACAGAGAGAGTGATGCTGTCGATCGGGAAGCTCGGGCGCGGCCAGGAGCGCTACTACCTCGACAAGGTCGCCGAAGGCGCCGAGGACTACTACAGCGGCGAGGGCGAGGCCGTCGGTTACTGGCTCGGGGACGCCGCCGCCGAGCTCGGCCTGCAGGGCGCCGTTGACCCCGAACAGCTGGTGGCGATGCTCACCGGCAACAGCCCCCTCGACGGCTCACCTTTGCTTTCGATGCGCGGTGTCCGCGGCGAGGGTCCGGTCCCCGGCTTTGATCTCACCTTCTCGGCGCCGAAGTCGGTTTCCCTCACCTGGGCACTGGGCGATCCGGCCACCGCTTCCAACGTGATCGCCGCCCATGAGCAATCGCTCAAGGCCGCGCTCGGCTACTTGCAGCGCGAGGCCTGCTGGACCCGCCGCGGCGCCGGCGGCGCGGAGTTCGTGCCGGGCAACGGCTTCCTCGCCGCCGCCTACCGCCACCGCTCCTCGCGTGCTGGCGATCCCCAGCTCCACACCCACGTCCTGATCGCCAATGCGACCCAGGGACCCGACGGCCGCTGGACGAGGCTCTATCACCCCGCGATCTACGAGCACGCCACCACCGCCTCCTACATCTACCAGGCCAACCTGCGCCACGAGCTAAGCTGGCGCCTCGGTGTTGAGTGGCAGCCGACCCGCAAGGGAATCGCCGAGATCGAGGGCTTTGCGGATGAGCAGCTGCGCAGCTTCTCCAAGCGCCGCGGCCAGATCCTCGAGGCCGCCGGTGGCACCGAGTCCTCCGCCCGTGCCCGGGCGGTGGCCAACCTCCTAACCCGCGAAGCGAAGTCCGACACAGGCCTCTCGACCGCGACCCTGCGCGGGCGCTGGGCCGAGCAGGCAACTAAGGTCGGTCTGGACCGCGAGGCGGTCGAGCGGAGCTTCGGCCAGGGCGAGCCGGCTCGCACCGTCCTGAGCGTGGAGCAGCTCGACCATGCGGTCAGCGCCCACTCTTCCCACTTCGACCGAAGGGACGCGATCCAGGCGGTGGCCAACTCGCTTCCCCGCGGCGCCCCGGCGGCGGAAGTGGAGCAGCTCGCCGACGCCTTCCTCGCTTCCGAGGCGGTGATCAAGATCTCCGAGTCGGCCAAGGGCGAGCGCTTCACCACGCGCCGCATCTGGGAGCTTGAGCGAGCCGCTCTGCAGACCGCGGAGCGGCTGGGCGCCAGCGAGGACCGCGCTCGTGTTCCCGAGCTGGCGCTCGAGCGACTGCTCGCTGCCCGTCCCAGCCTGAAGCCCGACCAAGAGCAGATGGTCCGCCGGCTGTTGTCCGGTGGCGAGGGCATCTCGATCGTGATCGGCGAGGCGGGTACCGGCAAGACCTACGCGACCCTGAGCGCGGCCGAGGGCTGGGGGCGGCAGGGAATCGCGCTCAGCGCCGCCGCTCCGACCTGGCGCGCCGCCAACGTGCTGGGGGCCGAGGGCCTTAAGGCGACCAGCATCGCCCGCCTGCTCGGCGAGCTTGAGCGAGCCGAGGCACAGGGCCGGCTCGCTCTGCCCCGTGGCTCGGTGCTCCTGATCGACGAGGCGGGGATGGTTGACTCCGCCACCCTGGCACGGCTGCTCGACCATGCCGATCGCGCTAAGGCGAAGCTCGTCCTGATCGGCGACCCCGCCCAGCTCGGCGAGATCGAGGCGGGCGGTCTATTTGCGGCGCTGGCGGAGCGCTCCAAGCCGATTGTCCTCGATGAAGTGATCCGCCAGCGCCACGAGGCAGAGCGCGAGGGAGCGAAGCTGATCCGCGTGGGTGAGGGCACTGATGCCCTGAGCGTCTACCGCTCCGCCGAGCGGGTCGTTGTCGCCCCCGATGCCGCGGCAAGGCGCGAGGCGATGGTCGCCGATTGGGCCGAGTCCTTCGGGGGCGGCGAGGACGCGCTGATGGTGGTAAAGCGAAACGCCGAGGTCGATCGCCTCAACGAGCTGGCGAGGATGAGGATGCGCGAGCAGGGTCGGCTCGGTGATGTCGAGATCCAGGTCGGAGAAAACATGTTCGCCGTTGGCGATCTCCTCATCACCCGCGTCAACGACCACAAGGCCGCTATCTATAACCGCGAGCGCTGGCGGGTGGCGGAGGTTGACGCCCAGGCCCGAAGGGTTGTGTTGGACGGAATCGACACCCAACGGCGGGTGTGTGTCGATTCCGTCTTCTTGGAGCGGGTGAATCCGCGGGACGGGGCGCCGGCGCTCCAGCACGCCTACGCCGCGACGACCTACTGCGCCCAGGGGACCACCGTCGACCGCGCCTTCGTCTGCGTCGATGCCTCGATGGACCGCCAGGAGCTCTACGTCGCAGTCTCGCGCAGTCGCTCTGAGACGCTGATCTACGCGACGCCGGAGGTCGGGATGATCGGGCGCGAGGAGTACGCGCCCGCCTCAGCGCAGGAGCGCGGTGCCTTGGAGACAATCAGCGCAGCTGCCGGGCGCGACCGGGCTCAGCTGGCCGCGCACGAGGAGGCGCTTCGCACCGAGCTCCGCGGCTTGCCCAACGAGGAGCTACTCGCCTGGCGCGCGGGGCTCCAGGGCGAGCTGGGACACCAGGCGCGCCAGCGCGAACGCCAGCTTGAGCTGGCGCCGATGATCGAGATCGCCCAGGGACAGCACGAGAGCGCCATTGCGCGCCTGCGGGAGGTCCCCGAGGCTCCGCGCGCCCAGCGCAAGCGTGAGCTGGCGCGCGCCAGCGAGCGCGAGGCGCAGTGCCGGGCGACGCTTGAGAGGCTGCGCGAGGAGGAGCGGCGGATCGGCCCGCTTGCTTCACGCGCCCCGCAGGAGGCCGCGGCGATCGAGGCCGTCCTCGCCGAGCGCCGCAGCTTGGCGATCACCGCGGCCCGCGTATCGCCGCCCCGTTACATCAGCGCGGAGCTTGGCCAGCGCCCCGGCGATCCAGCCAAGCGCAGAGCCTGGGATCGCGGCGTGGAGGCAATCGAGCGCTACCGCCAAGAGCACGGGATCGGCGACAGCGAGCGGGCCTTCGGCGCTGAACCGAAGGACGGTCGCGAGCGCGCGACGTGGAACGCGCAGCGTCGCCGCCTCGCCGAGCGGCAGCGCCAGCTCGGCCTCGGGCACGGTATCGAGTCGCGGTCGCGGTCGCGCGGCCTGGAGATCGGAATCTGAGGGGGCGCGTGGGGCGGTTCGTGGACGACAGGGGTGATGGGATCCAGCGACGCAATTCGGGATTTCGATGGACAGTCGAGTCAAGAGGTTGAAGATGGCCAGGAAGCTCCAGACAGCCATTCCGCGCATCGCCCTAACTCCACCTGAGGCAGCAGCCGCGATCGGCGTCGGTCCCGACTTCTTCGATCAGAACGTCGCGCCCGAATTGCGCTTGATCCGCCGCGGTCGCAAGCGCCTGGTGCCTGTCGCCGAGCTGGAGCGATGGGTGGCCCAGAGCGCAGCGACGCCGCTTGCCCGGGAGGTCGGTCGGTGAGCGAAGCTGCCCGTCTACCCTTGTCCGCGACGATGTACGGTGCTTGAAATGAAAACGGCCCCCGGCGACGCGCCAACGTCGACGAGGGCCTGACCACGAGGAGGTAAGTGCTCCCAATGGCTGACCACAACCCTATGGATTGGGGCCTCTTCGTAGTCATCGCTGCCGGGGCCGATCGACGCGAAGTACCTGGCAGGAGGGGCAATGGCTGAGGGGATCGTCAAGCGCCACTCCAAGAGGTGCCCCGTCCACGAGGGCAAACGCTGCCGTTGTGATGGGGGCTTTGAGGCGTGGGTCTACTTAGTCCGCGAGAAACGCAAGGTGCGGAAGACCTTTGCGCGCGAAAGCGAAGCCAGGTCATGGCGAGCCGAAGCACAGTCGGCGGCGAGTAAGGGCGGACTCCGACCTGTCGCCTACGACAAGCGGACGCTCTACGACGCCCTGGTCGGGTTCGTCGCCGGGATGGAGGCTGGCACGATTCGTCCCAAGGGCCGAGAGCGCTACAAGCCAAACACGATCCGATCTTATGAGCGCGCTATTCGCTTGTACCTTCGCGACTCTGAACTGGGGATGCTGCGACCCCCTGACGTTCGCCGTTCAGATGTCCAGGCATATGTCGACGGCCTGTTGGCCAAGATGGCGCCGCATAGCGCGAGCAACATTCTCAACCCATTGCAGGCGTTTTATGGACGTGGCATCAAGGAAGAGGAGCTTGGACACAACCCTACCGAGGGTATTGACCTTCCGGCGGGGGAATCCAAGCGCCCGCGCCGGATCGTCTCACCCGGCGAGGCAGCCGCTCTCGTTCGGGCGTTGCCGACCGAGGATCGCGCCCTGTGGGCGACGGCGTTTTATGCGGGTCTGCGCCGCGGAGAGCTGCAGGCACTGCGGTGCAAGGACATCGATTTGGGCGCGAGCCTGATCCACATCCGCAAAGGCTGGGATCAGGTCGAGGGGGAGATTGATCCCAAGTCGGCCGCCGGCAGACGGACGATTCCGATCCTCGCGGTCCTTCGAGACTTCCTCGATGAGCAGCTGCTGAGGACCGCCAGGGCGGGGGGTGACCGAATCTTCGGCCGCACGGCGAGCCAAGTCTTTTACGGCGCAACCGTCGATAAGCGAGCAAAGCGCGCCTGGCTGGCCCATAACCTCACCGAGCGCGAGGCGGCCGAGGAGGAGGGGCGGGAAGCGACTCTTCTCACGGTTCTAACCATGCACGAGTGCCGACATACGTTCGCATCGATCCTGATCGACACAGGAGCGAATCCAAAGGCGATTCAAGAGGTAATGGGACATTCGAAGATCCAGACGACCTTCGATATCTACGGGCACATGCTGCCCGGCAGCTATGACGATGTGCGGGCTCGGATGGATGCCTATCTCGCTGCCGATCAGCGGCTCCCGGCTGGCTGAGGCGTGGCTGACTGGCGCATTTACTGGCGCGCGGCCTTCTGACTCGCCTCATTCGGTCTCCGCGCGGCACCTCTTATTTGGCTCTGTAGAGCCGTACAACAGAAAACGCCCCTCCGGGGAGGAGGGGCGCATTCTGGGGTTACTACAGGGAGGAGAGATATGTATCTCTATATATGTGGATCAGTGGGAGGTGGGTTGGGCCCTTATGTGCCGCCGGTGCGATCATTGTGGGAAGCAATGACGCTATTAAGACGGCGCGGAACCCAGCCAAAAAGTCTTTTCTGCGTAACTCCTATCGGTCTCCTACGTGAATCCTTGAACCAGGATACGAACATATGTGCGATTCATGTGTGATTCGGGTCACAGAGAATTCGCTCCCATACGGATCGCTACCCTGTCTTGGAAGGATTCTACCCAATTTTAAGGCCTGAGTAAAGGTCAGTTCCAAATCGATTAAAAAGTCGCGGTCTCGGTGGCGGTTGGACGGCTGTACCGTTCGAGCCGTGAAAAAGACCCGGATAGACGCGGTTTTGGCGGAGCGCGGCCTGTTTCCCTCACGCTCCGCGGCTGCCGGGGCGGTGCGGGCGGGCGAGGTCCGCCTCGGGGTCGACGGACCGATCGCCCTGCGCCCCAGCCAGCTGGTCGAGCCCCAGGCGGAGCTGATCGTCAAGGACGCTCCCCGCTTCGTCTCACGCGGTGGCCTGAAGCTGGAGAACGCCCTCGAGGCCCTGGCGATCGACGTCCTCGCTCGCGACTGCCTGGACGTGGGCGCCTCCACCGGCGGTTTCACCGACTGCCTTCTAAAGCGCGGCGCCGCCCGGGTCGCGGCGCTTGACGTCGCCTACGGGCAGCTGGCCCTGGCGCTGCGCGAGGACCCGCGGGTGAGCGTCATCGAGCGTCTCAATGCCCGCGAACTGAGCGGCGCTCGGCTCCCGTTTGTGCCCGACCTGGCGGTGATCGACGTCTCCTTCATCTCGCTCGCCAAGGTCCTGCCGGCGATCAGCGCCTGCGTTGCTCCCGAGGGGGAGCTGTTGGCGATGGTCAAGCCGCAGTTTGAGCTCGGCCGCGAGCGGGTCGGCAGGGGGGTCGTCCGCGATCCCGCCGACCGTCGGGAGGCGATCCTCGCGGTCGCCGGGGCGGCACGCGCACTCGGCCTCAGCGTCCGTGGCTTCGCCCCCTCGGGGCTGCCGGGGCCAAAGGGCAACCGCGAGACCTTCCTCTGGCTCGGAGCGGGCGAGGAGCTCGGCGATCTCGCCGCCGCGCTGGCGGAGGCCGACCTATGAAGAGCGCCGCCCTGATCACCCACTCGCATCCGCCGGCGGCGACCGATGCGGTGGCAATCGCCGCCGCCGCCGCCGAGCGCGCCGGCTGGCGCCTGGTTGCGACCGCCGGGGAGCTCGCCAAGCACGGCGCCCTCGCGGCGGGCGTCGAGCAGGTCGAGGACTTCGATCAGGAGCTCGACCTCTGCCTCGTGCTCGGCGGCGATGGCTCGATCCTGCACGCGCTGCGGCTCTTCGCCGCAAGCGGCGTCCCGGTCTTCGGTGTCAACTTCGGCACCGTCGGCTTCCTTGCGGCCGTCGACCGCAGCCAGGCCGCGGAGGGAATCGAGCGGGCACTGGCCGGGGAGACCGAAACGGTCGAGCTGCCGGGGCTCCTGATCGAGGTCGGGGGCGAGAGCCGGATCGCCTTCAACGACGTCAGCTTCAGCCGCCGCCCGCACGACCGAGTTGCCGAGCTGAGCTACAAGATCGCCGGCGAGGAGGTCGGCCACGTTCGCTGCGATGGCCTGGTCGCCGCCACCCCGGCCGGCTCGACCGGCTACAACCTCGCCAACCAGGGTCCGATTTTGGCCTGGGGTGTGAAGGGCTACGTGGTCAGCTACATCTCCCCCCACTCGCTGACCGCGCGCGCCCTGGTCGTCGCTCCGGGCGACGTGCTGAACGTCGGCAACGCCGCCGGGCGGGAGCCCGTCGAGGTCGCCGTTGACGGTACCCGCGCCGGTGATCTGGCGCCGGGGGAGGCGCTCGAGGTCGCCTTCGTCGATGACGTCGGCAAACTCGCGCAGCTGCCGGGAACGAGCTTCTATCAGCGGATTCGCGAGAAGTTCGGACACCTGGCTGTCTAGGCCGGGCCGCGCTCCTCATTAGTCTTCCGCCGCGGTGGAGCGCAAGTGGTGGACACTCCTGCTCGTCTCGGTGGCGACCTTCATGCTGCTGCTCGACGTGACGATCGTCAACGTCGCCCTGCCCGATATCCAGCGCGAACTGCACGCCAGCCTCTCCAGCCTGCAGTGGGTCGTCGACGCCTACTCGCTGATGTTGGCAGCATTCCTGCTGACCGCCGGCTCGCTGGGCGACCGGCTCGGTCGCCGGCGGGTCTTCACGATCGGCTTCGCGGTTTTCACCGGGGCCTCATTCCTCTGCGGGATCTCCGGTGACCCAACCCTGCTGAACCTGGCGCGCGGCCTGCAGGGGATCGGGGCCGCCGGGATGTTCGCCACCTCGCTGGCCCTGATCGGACAGGAGTTCCACGGCCGCGACCGGGCGATGGCCTTCGGGGTCTGGGGGGCCACGGTGGGCGGCGCGGTCGCGGTCGGACCGCTGATCGGCGGCGTCATCACCGAGAACTTCGGCTGGGAGTGGATCTTCTTTGTCAACGTCCCGATCGGGATCGTCGCGATGATCCTCACCGAGCAGAAGATCGTCAACGTCCTCGCCGAGCGGCCCGAACCGATCGACGTCCCCGGCCTGATCAGCTTCTCCGGGGCCCTCTTCCTGCTCGTCTTCGGGCTGATCCGGGGTAACCCGGAAGGCTGGTCGAGCGCGGTGATCCTCATCTGCCTGGTCGGGGCGGCGGTCCTGCTGGCGGCCTTCATCGCGATCGAGCTCTCGAGTCGCTACCCGATGCTCGATTTGCGCCTTTTTCGCAAACCCGCCTTCAACGGCGTCTCGGCGGTCGCCTTCTGCCTCTCGGCGGGGATGTTCGCGATGTTTCTCTACCTGACGATCTACATGCAGGGCGTGCTCGATTTCTCGCCGCTGGAGGCCGGCCTGCGCTTCCTGCCGCTGACGGTGCTGGGCTTCATCGTCGCGCCGATCTCCGGCTCGCTCTCCAATCGGATCCCGATTCGGATCCTGCTGGGGACCGGGCTCACCCTGGTCGGCGTCGGCCTCCTGCTGATGCACGGGGTCAGCATCGGTTCCCAGTGGACAGCTCTGCTGGCCGGCTTCATCGTCGCCGGGGTCGGGATCGGCACCGCCAACCCCGGCATCGGCCAGGCGGCGATCGCGGTCGTCCCGGTGCAAAAATCGGGCATGGGATCGGGCATCAATACGACCTTCCGCCAGGTCGGGATCGCCACCGGCGTCGCCGCCCTGGGGGCGATCTTTCAGTCGCAGATCAACTCTGAAATCTCGGCTCGATTGCCGCACGCTCCCTCCGGGCTCGGCGAACTGGTCGCCTCCGGCGGCTCGCGCGCCGTCCAGGAAGCGCTCGGCCCCCGGGCGACGCCGGGGATCCTGCACGCCGCCGATGCCGCCTTCATCTCGGGCTTTAACGAGGTGATCCTGGTGGCGGCGATCGTTTCCTTCCTCGGCGCCCTCGCCGGCTTCGCCCTGGTCCGCTCGCGCGACTTCGTGCAGCCGACCAGCGACTGAGCCGCGAGCACGCAGCGGCGCCGGCGCGGCGGGCGCCGATCTGAGGGGGAGCGGTCCGAGGCGGCTGCTAGACAGGGTGCGTGCTGCGTGAGCTGCGGATCGAGAACCTGCTGCTGCTCGAGCGCGCCGAGCTGTGCCTCGGCGAGGGCCTCAACGCGATCACCGGGGAGACGGGCGCCGGCAAGACGGTCCTGGCCCACTCGCTGGACCTTTTGATGGGCGGCAAGGCGAGGCCACAGATAGTCCGCCCGGGCGCCGAGGAGGCCTGGGTTGAGGGTCTCTTTGACCTGCCCGCCGGCCTGCTCGAAGAGCCCGAGATGGCGGAGCTCGCCGAGCGTCTGCCGGCCGGCGCCGAGGAGGTCCTTCTCGGGCGCCGCGTCTCGGCGTCCTCGGGCCGCACGGGCGCCTTCGTGGCCGGCCGCGCAGCCTCGGCCGCGGAGCTGAGAATGCTGGGCGGGCGCTTGCTCGCCTTCTACGGACAGCACGAGCACCGCCGCCTGACGATCGCCTCGGCGCAGCTTGAGGTGCTCGACGGTTTCGCCGGCCCGGCGCACCTTGAGCTGCGCGAGGGCTACCTGGCGGCCCACCGCGAGTGCCTGCGTCTGGGGGCCGAGTTGCGGGCGCTTCGGGAGCGCGAGGGCTCGCGTGAGCGTGACCTCGACCTCTGCCGCTATGAGCTCGGCGAGATCGAGGAGCTGGCGCCCGACCCGGCCGAGGAGGGCGATCTGGAGGCTGAGCGGGGCCGCCTGCGCCACGCCGAGGGGCTGCAGCTCGCGGCGGCCGGCGCCCGGGCGGCGATCGCTGGCGAGGAGGAGGACGGGGGCGGCGCCCTGGCGGCGCTCGCTCGGGCCGAATCGCTTCTGCGGCCGCTCTTTGGCGTCGACGCCGAGCTCGATCGGCTCGCCGAGCGGCTGGGCGCCGCGCTCCTCGAGCTCGGCGAGCTGGGCATAGCGCTGCGCGACCAGGCCGAGCGGGCCGCGGACGATCCCGCCCGGCTGGGGGAAATCGAGGAGCGCCTTGAGGCGCTCGATCGACTGCGCCGCAAGCACGGTGGCTCCGTCGAGGCCGTTCTCGCCCACGCCGAGCACTGCCGCGAGGAGATCGGGCGTCTCGAGGGAGCCGAGGAGCGCAGCGCCTCCGCCGCGGCGGCGCTTGCCGAGGCCGAGGCGCGCCGCGCCGAGCTCGGGGCCGAGCTGAGCGCCGGACGCCGCAAGGCAGCTGAGCCGCTGGAGCGCGAGGTCGCCCAGCAACTCGAGGCGCTGGCGATGCCCGGCGCGACGCTGCGGGTCGCGCTGGAGCCCCATCGCGATGGTTTCGGGATGACCGGGCGCGAGACGGTCGAGTTCCGGGTCGCCTCCAATCCGGGAATCGAGGCGGCGCCGCTGCGCGATGCCGCCTCGGGCGGTGAGCTCTCGCGAATCATGCTGGCGCTGAGCGGGCTCGGTGCCGGGCTCAGGACGCAGACGCTTGTCTTTGACGAGATCGACGCGGGCATCGGCGGCACCACGGCCCGGGTCGTCGGCGAGCGACTGCGAGCGCTCGGCGCCGAGCAGCAGGTGATCTGCATCACCCACCTGCCACAGGTCGCCTCGTTGGCCACAACGCACTTCCGGCTCGAGAAGCGGCTCGAAGGTGAGCCTGCAACCGCGGTGGTCGAGCGCCTGCAGGGGGAGGCCGTCGTCGAGGAGATCCGGCGCATGCTCGGGGGCGGCTCTGAGGTGGCCACCGAGCATGCCCGCGAGCTGCTCGATCTGGCCGCCGCCTAGGCCGGCCCCGCTTGTCAGAGCGGCTAGTCTGCCCTGGTGGCTACCGCCAGTCGCCGTCGCTTTCCAGCGCTTCTCTCGCGAAGAAACGGCGCCCCGGCCGCGCAGCGGACGCTTGAGGGCAACGCCCGTCTGGGGCGCCGCACCAAGAATCTGGTCAGGCGGCTCCGACCGGGGGATATCGCGGTCATCGACCACGTCAACATCGACCGGATCGCCGCCGAGGAGCTGATTGCGAGCGGCGTCGCGGCGGTGATCAACGCGGCCCAATCCTCCAACGGCCGCTACCCCAACGCGGGCCCCCTGCTGCTCGCCGAAGCGGGGGTGTTGCTGGTTGATGTCGAAGATGGTGATCCCTTCGAGTCGCTCGGCGACGGCGACCGGGTGCGGATCGCCGGCGGGCAGATCAGCCCGGTCGGGGGTGGCGAGAGCATGCGCGGCCGGGTGCTGGACGCGCTCGAGCTCGGCCGTCAGCTCGACGAACAGCGGGCCGCGGTCAACGAGGCGCTGGCCGAGTTTGCCGAGAACACGATCGCCCATGTGCGCGGTGAGACCGACCTGCTCACCGGCAGCGTCCAGTTCCCTGTGACCCGGGCCAGTTTTCGCGACCGTCACGTTCTGATCGTCGTCCGTGGAGACCGCCACCGGCGCGACCTGAAGGCGCTGCGGGCCTACATCCGCGACGTGCGGCCGCTGGTCGTCGCGGTCGACGGTGGCGCCGACGGGGCGCTGGAAGCGGGCTTGCGCCCCGATCTAATCCTTGGAGATATGGACTCGGCCAGCGATCAGGCCCTGCGCTGCGGCGCCGAGCTGATCGTCCACGCCTATCCGGACGGACGGGCGCCGGGCCGCGAGCGCCTCGAGGCGATGGGCCTCGAGCACTCGCTGGTTCCCGCCGCGGGGACCAGCGAGGACGTGGCGATGTTGATGGCCTATGAGAAGGGAGCCGATCTGATCGTCAGCGTCGGCGCCCACTTCAACCTGATCGAGTTCCTTGACCGCAAGCGGGGGGGGATGTCCTCGACCTTCCTGACGCGGCTGCGGATCGGCGAGAAGCTGGTCGACGCGAAGGGGGTCAGCAGGCTCTACAACCCACCCGGCACCCTGGCGCCCCTGGGCCTCTTTCTGGCCGCCTTCGTGATCCTGCTGGTGATCGTCATCGCCACCTCCCCGGCGCTCAGCGACCTATCTGAACTGATCTGGCTGAAGATAAGGATCTGGCTTGGGGTATAGCTCCCGCTACCACGCCAGCTCGCTGATCGCGGTCTTCCTCGCCCTTGCGATCGGGATCCTGATCGGCGCCGAGTTTGGCGGCCAAACGCTGAACAGCACCCGGCGCGACCTCGAGCACAGCCTGACCGGAAACCTCCAGGACGCGCGCGAACGCGCCGACCAGCTGAGCGCGGAACTGGGGCGGGCGAATGAGTTCGGCACCCGGGTCTACCCGGTGCTGGTCCGCGGTCACCTTGAAGGTCAGCGGATCGGGCTGCTGGCGCTCGGCAACCTCTCCGGCGAGGTCTCCAGCGAGATCGAAGGCGCGCTCGGGCCGACCGGCGGGCGGCTGGTCGGGGTCGGCGTCGTGCGCGAGCCGGTCGACCTGCATGCCCTCGCCGGCGACCTGGCGAAAACGCGCTTCGCCGACATTGCCAGGAGCCCGGAAACGCTGAGCGCCTTCGGCGTCGGCCTGGGGCGCCAGTTGGTCCGCGGCGGCACCCTGCTCGAACGGGTGCGAGGTCATTTCTTCTCGCGGGCCAGCGGCAACTTCGGAGCCCTCGACGGGATGATCGTCGTCCGCGAGCAGCCCGAAGCGCTGGGGCCCGCGCAGCGCACCAGCGCCGCTCAGCTCGAGTCCGGGTTGATGGGCGGCCTGGTTGCGACCAAGAGCCCGGTGGTCGGTGTCGAGACCTCAAACGCCGAACCCTCCTCGGTCTCCTTCTTCCAGGGCAACGACCTCTCCAGCGTCGATGACATCGACCTCGTCGCGGGTCGGCTGGCGATGGTCTTCGCACTGCTCGGCGCCGAGGGAAGCTTCGGCATCAAGAGCTCGGCCGATCGGCTCCTGCCCGACCTGCTGACCCCAAATCGATGAGCGCTCTGCTGATCGGCTTCCCGGCCGGGATCGCGGTCGGCCTGCTGGTCGTGCCGGCCGGCCTGCGCGGTCTCCTGGAGGGCGGTTTCGCACGCGAGAACTTCCGCGGCAAAAGGCTCGCCTTTCCGCTGGGGGCGGTGCTGGCGACGGCCTCCCTGGTGGCGCTGGCGCCGCTTGCCTTCCTCAACGACCGCGCCAGCCTCGACCTGCTCGACCCAGAACTGCGTCGCTGGATGCCCTACCTGCTCGGGATCGCCTTTCTCGGCTTCCTCGACGACAGCCTCGGGCGCGGGGAGCAGGCGGGGGCGCCGCGCGGCTGGCGCGGGCACGCTCGGGCCCTGCGCCAGGGCCGGCTTTCGACCGGAGCGATCAAGGGCGTCGGGGCGCTGGCCCTCGCCGCATACGTGGTCTCCGGGCGCGGGCTCGAATCGTGGCGCTACCTGGCCGACGTGGCGCTGCTGATTTTGGCGACGAACCTCTTCAACCTGCTTGACCTGCGGCCCGGACGGGCGGAGAAGGGTCTGGTGCTGGTCGGGACGGGACTCTGCCTGGGGGCGTGGACGCTGGCGCCGCTCGAACTCCTGGGGATCTTCTTCGGCCCGGTTCTCGTCGGTGCCTTCTTCACCCTGCGCGAGCGGGCGATGCTGGGCGATACCGGCGCCAACCTGCTCGGCGCGATCGCCGGCGTCTGGCTGCTGACGACCCTCGGCGGCGAGGGTCGCCTGATCGCCCTGGCGATCGTCGCGGCGCTGACGATTTACGGCGAGTTGCGATCTATTTCGGTGACGGTCGAGTCGCTTCCGCCATTGCGGTGGCTAGACTCGCTCGGCAGAGAATGACAAGCGGCAGAAAAGGAGACACCCGCTTCATCTTCGTCACCGGCGGAGTCGTCTCGGCCCTCGGCAAGGGGATCGCCGCCGCCTCGATCGGGCGCCTGCTCGTCTCCCGCGGCTTCCGGGTGCAGCTGCAGAAGTTCGACCCCTACATCAACGTCGACCCGGGGACGATGAGCCCCTTCCAGCACGGTGAGGTGTTCGTCACCGAGGATGGCGCCGAGACCGATCTCGACCTCGGCCATTACGAGCGCTTCACCGACGAAAACACCTCGCGATCCTCAAACGTCACCGCCGGCGCGGTCTACAACTCGGTGATCAAGCGCGAGCGGCGCGGCGATTACCTGGGCGGCACGGTTCAGGTGATTCCCCACATCACCGATGAGATCAAGAACAAAATCCTGATCGTCGCCGAGTCCCAGTCGGTCGACTTCGTGATCACCGAGATCGGCGGCACCGTCGGGGACATCGAGTCCCTGCCATTCCTGGAGGCGATTCGCCAGCTCTACACGGACCTCGGCCCGAAGCGCAGCATGTTCGTCCACCTGACGCTGGTTCCCTACATCGGTCACGCGGGCGAACTGAAGACGAAGCCGACCCAGCACTCGATCAACGAGCTGCGACGGATTGGGATCCAGCCCCACGCCCTGATCTGCCGCTCAGAAGGGCGGCTGGACCGGGAGATCCGCGAGAAGATCGCGCTCTTTGCGAGCCTCCCGGTCGAGGCGGTGATCTCCGCCCACGACGTCGACAACATCTACAAGGTGCCGCTCGTCTTTCGCGCCGAAGGCGTCGATGACCTGGTGCTCGACCACTTCGGCATCGAGGCACCCACTCCGGACCTGGCCGAGTGGGAGGCGATGGTGCGCCGCGCCGGCGCCGCGGAGGGCAAGGTGAAGATCGCCCTGGTCGGCAAGTATGTGCAGCTCGCCGATGCCTACAAGTCGGTGATCGAGGCCCTCGAGCACGGCGGGATCCACCACGGCGTCGAGGTCGACGTGGAGCTGGTCGACTCCGAGGACTTCCAGCCCGAGCGGCTCGAGGATGCCGACGGGATCCTGATTCCCGGCGGCTTCGGTGAGCGCGGCATCGAGGGCAAGGTGGCGGCGGCGCGGATCGCCCGTGAGCGCTCGATCCCCTACCTGGGGATCTGTCTGGGGATGCAGATCGCGGTGGTCGAGTTCGCGCGCACGGTGGCCGGGATGGAGGGTGCCAACTCGGCCGAGTTCGACCCCGAGACCCCCTACCCGGTCGTCGATCTGCTGCCCGAGCAAAAGGAGGTCTCCGAGATGGGCGGCACGATGCGGCTCGGCGCCGACCCGGTGAAGCTGCACGATGAAACCCGGGCGCGCGAGATCTACGGCGAGGCGGTGATCTACAAGCGCCACCGCCACCGTTACGAGGTCAACAACCAGCTGCGCCGACGGCTCGAGGACGAGGGGCTGATCTGCGGCGGCACCTCGCCCGACGAGCGCCTGGTCGAGATGATCGAGCTGCCCGACCACCCGTTCTTCGTCGCCTCCCAGTTCCACCCGGAGTTCAACTCACGGCCCAACCGGCCCGAGCCGCTGTTTCGTGAGTTTGTCGGCGCCGCCGCTCACCATGCTGGCGCCCGGCCGGTCGATGGCGGCGAGCTGCCGGCGGACGCGAAGCTCTCCGAGATGGCGCGCTCGAGGCCGCGCTAGGCAAGGACGCAGGTGCCGCGCGTGCTTCGCACGCATCGCAACCAGGGGGCCGCGTAGCGATGGCTCGGTCGGGCGCCGAGAGGTTGGCGGAGCGGTTCGTGCGGCTCTGTGAGATCCGCAGCCCGACCGGCGAGGAGCGCGAGATCGCCGACACGCTGGCCGCCGAACTGCGGGCGCTCGGTCTCGAGGTCAGCGAGGATCAGGCGGCGGGACCCGCCGAGGCCGGCGCCGGCAACCTCCTGGCGCGCCTGCCCGGACGGGGCGAGGAGTGGGTGATGTTCTGCGCCCACATCGACACCGTCCCCCACGATGGGCTGATCGAGGTGATCGAGCAGGAGGGCGTCTTTCGCAGTCGCGGTGAGACGATCCTCGGCGCCGACAACAAGGCGGCGGTCGCGGTCTTCATGGAGCTGGTGACGCGCTACGCGGAGGCCGAGGCGCCGCCCGCGGTCGGGATCGAGCTGCTTCTGACCGTCGCCGAGGAGCAGGGCCTGCGCGGAGCCAAGGCCTTTGACCGCGCCGCGCTGCGCTCGAGCTGCGGCTTCGTCCTCGATCATGCCGGCGCGCTCGGCGAGCTCGTCATCGCGACCCCGACCCAGCAGAAGATCCGCGCCGATTTCTCCGGCGTCGAGGCGCACGCCGGAATTCGCCCAGAGGACGGCAGCAACGCGATCGCCGCGGCCGCCGCGGCGATCTCCCGGATGGCCCTGGGGCGGCTCGATGAGCTGACGACGGCCAACGTCGGTCTGATCGAGGGGGGCACCTCGGGCAACGTCGTCCCCGGCCATTGTGGGATCGTCGCCGAGGCACGCAGCCTCGACTCCGACCGGGCGGCGGAGGTGGCCGGTCAGATGACCGAGGCATGTGCGTGGGGCGCCAGCGAGCACGGCTGCGACGTCGACGTGGGGGTCGAAGAGCTGTTCCGCGGCTACGAGCTGCCAAACGACTCGGCGGCGCTGGCCCTGGCCGAGGCCGGCCTGCGTGGCGCCGGGCTTAAGCCAAAGCGGGTCAGGATCGGGGGCGGCAGCGACGCCAACGCCCTGAGACTGGACGGCTATGACTGCGTCCTGCTCGCCAACGGGACGGCCGAGGTCCACACCGCCCAGGAGAACGTCCCGGCGCGCAGCCTTGAGAAGATGCTCGAGGTCTGCGAGGCGATCGTCGGCTCCGCGGCCGAGCCAGCGCCCGCGGACGCGTGAGCGGCCGCCTGAAGCTGCGCCGCGGCGTGGTCGTCGAGGAGGAGCCGCTGGCGCTCGAGGTCGATGGCGAGCGGCGCCCCGCCTGGGCGGATCGCGGCCTGCTCGGGGAGATGCGCGCGGGCGATCAGGTGATCGTCAACGTCGCCGCGCTCGACCTGGGCCTCGGCTCGGGCGGTTTTGACGTCGTCCACGTGAACCTGACGCGGGGACTCGGCGGCGAGCCTCGGCGGGCCCCCACCGCGGGGGACCGGGAGGGCGCCGCCGCGGCTGAGCCGCACGTGATGAAGCTCAACTACACCTCGCTTCAGCACCCCGTCGCGCCCTGCGAGCCCCCGATCTCGGCCTCGCGCCCGATCAGCGGCAAGGAAGCCGCAGCGATACCGGTCTTGGTGCTGCCCTTGCACGGACACCTGGCGCCGGCGGCCTGGGCGGCGAGCCGGGCGCGGCCGGGGCTGCGCCTCGGCTACGTCCAGAGCGCCGGCGGGGCGCTGCCGGGATCGCTGAGCCGCGACGTCGTCGAGCTCCGCGAGCGCGGCCTGCTGGCCGCTCACCTGTCGGCGGGGCCCGCCTACGGCGGCGAGCTGGAGGCACTCTCACTGCCCGGCGCGATCGACGCCGTCCCGGGCCTCGGCTGGGATGCTGTGCTGGTCGGCCCCGGCCCGGGAATCATCGGCTCCGGGTCGCGCCTTGGACACGGAGGGCTGGCCGCGCTTGACAGCGCCCACGCGGCGCTGGCGCTGGGGTGCCCGACGCTGCTCTCCCCGCGCCTCTCGGCGGCCGATCCACGCGAGCGCCACCGTGGCGTCAGCCATCACACCCTGACCGTGCTGGCGCTCTTGCTGGCGGCCGTCGAGGTGCCGGTGCCGGCTGGGGAGGAGGGGGCGATCGCGCCCCTGGCGGAGGCCTGCGGAGCTCGCCACCGCCTGCGGGAGATGGCGGTCGACCTCGGTGCCTACGCCGCCAGCGGGCTGCCGGCCCAGACCATGGGGCGCGGGATCGAGGAGGACCCGCTCTTCTTCGCGGCGCCGCTTGCCGCCGGTGCGGCGCTCGTCGCCCGTGACTAGGGCGGGCGCGGAGCGCTGCAGGGTTCGTGCCAAGAGGAATGCCCGGAGCGCGGGCGTCGCCTTGCGCGGCAAGGGATGGCGGGCGCTCGCCAGAAGGAGCAGCCATGGCAATCGCCGTCAGAGAGCCCCAGCCCCCCGCCCCGGTGCCCATCACCGGCGCCGGGGCGCGCTTTGAGGGCCTGGTGCTCGACTTCCTCTCCTATCTGGAGCTCGAGCGCGGCCTCTCGCGCAACACGCTGAACGCCTACCGCACCGACCTACTCCAGTACGGGGAATACCTCGCCGCCCACGACGCCGATGCGCTGCGGGTGCGTCCCGCCGAGATCGCCGATTTCCTCGCCGATCTGGCGACCGGTAACGGCCGCCCAGCATGCTCGGCAGCGACGATTCACCGCAAGGCCGCCTGCCTGCGCTCCTTCTACAAGCACCTGCGCCGCGATGAGCTGATCGCCGAGGACCCGACGGCGGTGCTGAGCGCGCCGCGGCGCGCCAAGAAGCTCCCCCAGGTCCTGAATTACGCCGAGGTGCAGAAGCTGCTCGCGGCACCGCGCGGTGAGGCGCCGACGGTTCTCCGCGACCGCGCCCTGCTCGAGGTGATGTATGCCTGCGGGCTGCGCGCCTCGGAGACGATCGGGCTCGAGCTGAGCGATATCGATGCCCGCCAGGGCTTCCTGCGGGCCCGCGGGAAGGGCTCCAAGGAACGCCTGGTGCCGCTCGGGCGCAAGGCGATCGCCGCGATCAGCGCCTATCTGCGCGGCGGTCGGGCGCCGCTGGTCGGCGAGCGCCATGAGTCAAAGCTCTTCGTCAACTTTCGCGGCGGGGCGCTGACTCGCCAGGGCCTCTACAAGATCGTCCAGCGCCACGCCCGGGCCGCCGGTTTGGGGGGACGGATGAGCCCCCACACACTGCGTCACAGCTTCGCCACGCACCTGCTGGCCGGGGGCTGTGATCTGCGCGCCGTCCAGGAGATGCTCGGCCACGCCGACATCTCAACGACGCAGATGTACACGCACCTCTCCGGCGAGCAGCTGAAGGAGGTCTACTTCCGCGCCCATCCGCGGGCCGTGGACTCCTAGCGTCTGCTCCGGGATAACGGGGAGGGGGAGTCCGCTCAGCGGCGCCCGAACGGTGCTGGATGGGCTCGCGGTGAGACCCGCTTTCACGTCGATTTAGCGGTCAGCACGGAGGCGCTGATCTGCCGCTAGGTCTGGCCCCGTCCCGCGCCCGGCCCTCGCCAAGAGGGACACTCCCCCGCCGCCGTCGGTGCGCGTAGTGGAACTGCTGGCTCGCGCCGGATGGTGCGTGGTGGATAACGATGCTCGAAGATAGGAGTGTGAAGTCCTCGCCAAGGATTTTTGGAAGCTCAGCCGCGCTGTAGTGATCGACGGGGAGGCCGCTGCATTCGCTGGGTCCTTGCGGACCAAAGGTTGCGAGGATGAGATGCCCGCCTGGTTTCAAGGTTCTGCGAGCACGTCGAGGTAGCGGTTGCGATCGGCAGCCTCGACCATGAAGTGGAACAGAGCGCGATCGTGCCAGAGGGCGTAACGACGCCCGACATCGTGGCTGCGGATGTCGGCATCGAGCCAGATGCCGCTTGGCTGCGGCGCTAAAGCCAGGGAAGCGGTCGGGCCGCGTGCCGAGCCGCAGGCTCGTCTAGATAGCGAGAGGTCGGCCGTTCGAATCGGCGCGGCGCCTGTTACTGTGCGAAATCCATGCGTGCTGCAAGCCGCTCGAATCCTTACCGGCGAGGATCAGCCGTTGCGATAGCGCTCGCGCTGGCGATCATGGTCGCTAGACCCGTTGGCCTGGCACAGGCGGGCAGCCCCGTGAAGGGGGCTCTCTACACTTCTGCCACCCTGGACCTAAGCTTTAGGGTTTCCTCCGACGGCAAGCGGGTGACTGGTTTCAAGTATTTGTATGTCGCCACCTGCTTGAACGTGCCGTTCCAGATCCGGTTTGGAAAGACGGCGGAGATCGAACGCGGCAAGTTCAAGGTCAACTCGCTTCCAGGGGGCAGTGGGGGACCGAGCGCATTTGTGACCGTACGCTTCACCTCTAAGGGTCACGCGAGTGGAGCAGTCCGCGCAACTGTTCCGTGCGGCTCGATCCAAGGGCATCACACCGTTGTTCACCACCACGAGATCGCGTTCGACGCGAGCACAGCCAAGCCCTCCAAACCAACTGAAGCGCCGGCTCCAGAAAACCTGCCTTGCGCGGACATCGAACTGGGTACGCTGCCTGCGACGAACAACCCCAATCACCGCCTGTATGCGAACGACATCACCGCATCTGGTGTGAGCTGCACCATCGCGAGGGCGGCGATCGAGGCGGGTGCGCTCGCAGGCGAACCCACATCCGAAACCTTCGCGACGCCCAACTGGACCTGCACGACCACCGCGGCTGCGGCTGCCTATGCCGACTTCAGCTGCTCAGAGCCCTCTCCGCCGGCGACGTTCACTTTCGGGGCCAGCGGCAGGCCCTGAGCCGGTAGGACCCGCCGTCCCGCCCCGCGAGAGCGCACGCGGTGCGTATAGGCGAGTGGCTCCCCGTCCTGCGTCGTCGCCGTAGCACCCGTCGTGGAAGGGTCACCGCTACAGCCGGCCAGAAGGCCGTGGGCACCTTCGGCCTCTGTGCATCGACCGGGGCGCCGTCTTCTCGACCAGCCCGGCGATCGACGCGACGTTTTTCTCGACCGCGCACGGTTCGCTACGCGAGCGCATCTGGCCCTCAGGACAGCGAGTACCGGTGACATTCTCGAACCTCGCCTGGTCGAACGTTCTATTTTTGGAGCAAGGCCTTCCCGAGCCGAGTGTTGTTGTAGGCACGAGAAGAGCTGCCGCCAAGTCACCAGGAGTTCGCCGCCCAGAAGGCCAAGCTCTCGATGGTGGCGGGGGATCTCTGCGTCTCCGCTTAAATGGGCCGTGCCGTGATCGACGCTTGGTGGCGCGCTGCCAACTACCTATCGGTCGGGCAGATATATCTGCTCGACAACCCGCTGCTCCGAGAGCCGTTGGTCCCCGAGCAGATCAAGCCGCGACTGCTGGGGCACTTCGGCACTACTCCAGGCCTAAACCTCGTCTACGCCCACCTCAACCGGGCGATCCGCGAACGAGACCTGAACGCGATCTTCGTCACCGGTCCCGGCCACGGCGGCCCGGGGATCGTCGCCAGCGCCTACCTCGAGGGGACCTACACCGAGGTCTACCCCCACATCGGCCGCGATGAGGATGGGATGCGCCAGCTGTTTCGCCAGTTCTCGTTTCCCGGCGGCATTCCCAGTCACGCCGCGCCGGAGACGCCCGGCTCGATCAACGAGGGCGGCGAGCTCGGCTACTCGCTGGCGCATGCCTACGGCGCCGCCTTCGACAACCCCGACCTGCTGGTCGCCTGCGTAATCGGCGACGGCGAGGCGGAGACGGGAGCCCTGGCGGCAAGCTGGCACTCCAACAAGCTGCTGAGCCCACGCACCGACGGCGCGGTGCTGCCGATCCTCCACCTCAACGGCTACAAGATCGCCAACCCGACTCTGCTCGCCCGCATCCCGGAGCCCGAGCTGGCCTCGCTGCTGGAGGGATACGGGCACCGGCCCCTGTTCGTCCGCGGCGGCCAGGACGGCGAGGAGCCGGCCGCGGTGCACGGTCGGCTGGCGGCGGCTCTCGACGAGGCGCTGGAGGAGATCGCCGCGATCCAGCGCACCGCCCGCTCCGGCGCCACCAAAGGGCGGCCGCGCTGGCCGATGATCGTGCTGCGCACCCCGAAGGGTTGGACGTGTCCCAAGGTGGTCGATGGGCTGCCGGTCGAGGGGACCTGGCGCGCCCACCAGGTGCCGCTGTCCCATGTGCGCGAGAACCCAGAGCACCTGCGCCAGCTCGAAGAGTGGATGCGCAGCTACCGCCCGTGGGAGCTCTTCGACGAGCGCGGGGCGCTGGTCGCCGAGGTGGCGGAGCTGGCGCCGCGCGGCGAGCGGACGATGAGCGCCAACCCCCACGCCAACGGCGGCCTGCTGCTTCGCGAGCTGCTGCTGCCGGACTTTCGCTCCTATCGGGTTGAGGTGGCGAAACCGGGCGTCGACTCAGCCGAGTCGACCCGGATGCTCGGCGCCTTCCTGCGCGACACGATCGAGCGCAACCCCGACAACTTCCGCCTCCTCGGCCCCGACGAGACGGCTTCCAACCGGCTCTCCTATGTCTTTGAGGCGACCCACCGCGAGTGGGAGGCCGAGCGGATGGAGACCGACGAAGATCTGGGACCGGACGGCCGCGTGATGGAGGTCCTCTCCGAGCACCTCTGCCAAGGCTGGCTGGAGGGGTATCTGTTAAGCGGCCGCCACGGCATGTTCAGCTGCTATGAGGCCTTCATCCACATCGTTGACTCGATGTTCAACCAACATGCCAAGTGGTTGAAGGTGAGCCGCCAGATCCCCTGGCGGCGGCCGCTCGCCTCGCTCAACTACCTGCTGACCTCCCACGTCTGGCGCCAGGATCACAACGGCTTCTCCCACCAGGATCCCGGCTTCATCGACCACCTCGTCAACAAGAAGGCTGAGATCGTCCGCGTCTACCTGCCGCCGGACGCCAACTGCCTGCTCTCGGTCGCCGACCACTGCCTGCGCAGCCGCGACTACGTCAACCTGATCGTCGCCGGCAAGCAGCCGGAGCTGACCTACCTGACGATGGAGGAGGCGGTCGCCCACTGCACCCGCGGGATCGGCATCTGGGAGTGGGCCTCCAGCGAGGACGGCGAGGGCGAGCCCGACGTGGTGATGGCCTGCTGCGGCGACGTGCCGACACTGGAGACGGTCGCGGCGACGGCGCTCCTACGCGAGAACCTGCCGGACCTCAGAGTCCGGGTCGTCAACGTCGTCGACCTGATGCGGCTGGAGCCCGATGCCGAACACCCCCACGGGCTCTCCGACGGCGAGTTCGACTCGCAGTTCACCCTCGATCGGCCGGTGATCTTCGCCTTCCACGGCTACCCGGCGCTGATCCACCGCCTCACCTACAAGCGCTCAAACCACGCCAACATGCACGTGCGCGGCTACCGGGAGGAGGGCACGACGACGACTCCCTTCGACATGGTGATGCTGAACGGGCTCGACCGCTTCCACCTGGTGATGGACGCGATCGACCAGGTGCCGGGCCTGGGGGCTCGGGCAGCCGAGCTGCGGCAGGAGATGGCCGACCGGCGGCTTGCCTGCCGCGCCTTCACGCGAGAGCACGGCGAGGACCATCCGGAAGTGCGCGAGTGGAAGTGGCCGGGGTGAGCCCGGCGCATGGCTCGAGTGCCAGCCCCCGCCGGGTCAGCCTGAAGCGGGCGGCGCTGGAGAGTTACCGCGAACTGGTTGGCGACGAGCTCGTCTCCGAGGTGCGGAGGATCGGCGAGGGGCTGCGCGGTTTGCGAGTGCTCGAGCTGAGCGCGACCGCGACCGGCGGCGGCGTCGCCGAGCTACTCGCCTCGCTCGTCCCGCTGGAGCGCGACCTCGGCATCGAGGCGGAGTGGCGGGTGATCGCCGGCGACCCCCGCTTCTTTGAGGTCACCAAGCGGATCCACAACGGGCTGCAGGGGATGGAGGTCGAGCTGAGCGAGACCGAACGCTCCGAGTACCTGAGCCACAACGAGGTCAACGCGGCGGCGATCGACGGGCACTGGGACGCGATCGTCGTCCACGACCCGCAGCCTGCGGCGATTCGCAGCTTCGCCCCCGAGCTCGCCAAGCACTGGGTCTGGCGCTGCCACATCGACTCCTCCGTTCCGCACCGGCCGGTCTGGGAGTTCCTGCGCCCCTACATCGAGCGCCACGACCGCGCGATCTTCACGCTGGAGTCGTTCGTACCCCCGGACCTGGCGACGCCGACCTCGACCCTGCTGCCCGCGATCGACCCGATTGGCTCCAAGAACCAGCGCCTGCCCGACTATCTGGCGCGTCAGACGGTGGCCGCGCTGGGTGTCGACCTGGCCCGCCCGCTGCTGCTGCAGGTCTCCCGCTTCGATCCCTGGAAGGACCCTCTAGGGGTGGTCGAGGTATGGCGGCGCGTTCGCGAGACCTTCCCCGACCTGCAGCTGGCCCTGGTCGGCTCGATGGCGACCGATGACCCCGAGGGGTGGCGGATCTACGAGCAGATCGAGAGCGAGACCGCGGGCGAGCCATCCTGCTTCCTGTTCACCGACCAGATGGGCGTCGCCGCCCACGAGGTAAACGCCTTCCAGCTGGTCGCCGACGTGGCGATCCAGAAGAGCATCCGCGAGGGGTTCGGGCTGGTCGTATCCGAGACCCTCTGGAAGGGCACGGCGATGGTGGCCGGGCGGGCCGGGGGCATCCCGGAGCAGTTGCAGGACGGCGTCGGCGGCTATCTGGCGGAGTCGGTCGAGGAGTTTGCGACGCGGACGGTCGAGTTGCTCGAGGATCCGCTGCGGGCCGGGGAGATGGGCGCCGCGGGGGCCGAGGCTGTACGCGAGCGGTTCCTGCTGCCACGGCTGCTACGCGACCATCTCGCCGTCTTGGGGGAGCTTGTGGGGTGAGATCGGGGGAGATACTCGTCGTCAACGCCGGCTCGATGAGCCTCAAGCTGCACCTCGTCGACGCGAGCGAGCGCAGCGAACGGATCGAGGCCATCGAGTCCGTGGACCCCGACCGGGTCGCCGCGGTCGCCCACCGAGTCGTCCACGGCGGCCCGCGATTCCGCGACCCGGTCCTGGTCGACGCCACCGTGCACGAGCAGATCTTCGCGACCGAGCCGCTGGCACCGCTGCACAACGCGCCCTGCCTGGCGGCGATCGATCGGACGCGAGCAGCGCTTCCCGGAGTGCCGGAGGTCGCGGTGTTCGATACCGGCTTTCACGCGACGATCCCTCCCGAGGCTGCCGTCTACCCGGTGCCGCGTCGCTGGCGCGAGGAGTGGGGCGTGCGCCGCTACGGCTTCCACGGGCTCTCCGTCGCCTGGTCGACGCAGCGGGCCCCCGAGCTTCTTGGCCGCCCGGCCGAGGGCCTGCGGCTCGTCGTCTGCCACCTCGGCGGTGGCTGCTCGGTCAGCGCCGTGCGCGACGGGCGCTCGCTCGACAACACGATGGGCTTCAGCCCCCTGGAGGGGGTGCCGATGGCGACCCGCTCGGGCTCGGTCGACCCCGGTGCGCTGGTGTACCTGATGCGGGAGCGCGGACTGGACGGGGAGGGCATGGAGCGGGCGCTCAACTTCGATTCTGGTTTGAGGGGACTGGCCGGCGGCTCCGGCGACATGCGCGAGATCGAGCGGGCTGTGGCGCGCGGCGAGGACGACGCAACGCTCGCGACCGAGGTCTTCGCGCACCGGGTGGCCGCCGCGGTTTCGGCGATGGCCTGCTCCGCCGGTGGCATCGACGCGCTCGTCTTTACCGCTGGCATCGGCGAGGGCTCGGCAGCGACTCGCGAGCGGGTCTGCGAGCGGCTGGCTTTTCTCGGTCTCCATCTGGACCCGGACCGTAACTCCGTCGCCGAGGGGGACCGCGACATCGCCACCGACCTCTCAGCGGTGCGGGCGCTGGTGGTCCGTGCCCGCGAGGAGCTGATCGCCGCCAGGGCCGCCCGTGAGCTGCTGGGGGTGGGGACGCCGGGGTGAAGCTGCGACGCGACGCTTCAGGGTCTGGTGCCGTCGCCGCGCCGGATGCTCCCACTCACGGCGTCGAGGACCAGCGCAGCGAGGAGGACCGCCGCGCCGACGAGCGGCTCAGCACCGAGACGGGGCTGAGCGGTGGGGAGGCCGCGGCGCGGCTCGGACACTATGGGCCCAACGCTCTGCTCGAGCAGGAGCGCAGCGTCCTGCTCGAGCTGCTCTCCCACTTCTGGGCGCCGATCCCCTGGATGATCGAGATAGCCCTGCTTCTCACCGCCATTACGGCGCGCTGGCCGGACTTCGCGATCATCCTCGCGCTACTGCTGCTGAACGGGCTGGTCGGGTTCTGGGAGGAGCACCAGGCCGCCAACGCGATCGCCGCGCTGAAGGAGCAGCTCGCAAAGCAGGGGCGGGTCAAGCGCGACGGCGAGTGGCGCACGGTTGCCACCGAGGAGATCGTCCCGGGCGATCTGTTGATGGTCGAGCGCGGCGATGTGATCCCGGCCGACGCGCAGATCCTCGCGGGCACCGTGGACGCCGATGAGTCGGCGCTGACCGGAGAGTCGCTCCCCGTCACCAAAGCGCCCGGCGAGGACCTCTACTCGGGCACCATCGTCTCACGCGGGGCGCCGACGGCGCGGGTGCTCGCCACCGGTGCGGCGACCGAGTTCGGCCGCACCGCCGCGCTGACCGGCGAGGAGGGACCGCCGAGCCATTTCCAGGCGGCGATCTACTCGATCGGCCGCTATCTGATCGCAATCGCGATGACCCTGGTCATGGTGATCGTCCTCGTCTCGCTGCTGCGTGGGCACAGCCTGGCGACGACGCTGGAGTTCGCGCTGGTGGTGACGATCGCCTCGATCCCGGTGGCGCTGCCCGCGGTGCTCTCGGTGACGATGGCCGTCGGCGCTCGCGACCTGGCCAGACGCCAGGCGGTCGTCAGCCATCTGCCTGTGGTCGAGGAGATGTCGGGCGTCGACGTGCTCTGCGCCGATAAGACCGGGACGATCACCCGCAACGAGCTGGCGATCGCCGATGTCGCAGTTGTTGGAGAGGGGGCCCGTCGCGACCAGGTCCTGCGTGATGCGGCGCTGACCGTCGAGCAGGGCGGTCGCGACCCGATCGATGCCGCGATTGTGGAGGCGCTGGGCGGGCCGGTCGAGGACTGCGAGGTGCTGGGCTTCGAGCCCTTCGACGCCGACCGCAAGCGCGCCGAGGCGCTCGTTCGGGAGTCGGGCGGGGCCGAATATAAGGTCGCGAAGGGCGCTGTGCAGGCGATCCTGGAGCTCGCCGGCGAGGCGGCCGCAGGAGCCGATCGAGTCTCCGCCGCAACCGCGGAGTTTGCCCGCAAGGGCCAACGGGCGCTTGCCGTGGCTCGGGCCGAGGAGGGCGATTGGCGGCTGATCGGCCTGCTGGCGATCGCCGACCCGCCGCGCGAGGACTCGCGCCAGACGCTGGAGCAGGCGCGAGCGCTCGGGCTGGAGATAAAGATGGTCACTGGCGACCGGGTCGAGATCGCCCGCGAGATCGCCGCTGAGGTCGGGATGGGGGAGGAGGTGCTCGAGTCGGGCGTGATCGAGCGGCTCGAGGGCGAGGCCCTGATCGAGTCGGTCGAAGAGGCCGACGGCTTCGCCCAGGTCGTGCCCGAGGATAAGTACCGGATCGTCGCCGCGCTGCAGGCCGGCGGCCACATCGTCGGCATGACTGGCGACGGCGTCAACGACGCCCCGGCCCTGAGTCGCGCCGATGCCGGCATCGCCGTCTCCGGAGCCACAGACGCGGCCCGGGCGGCGGCCGACATCGTGCTGCTGGCGCCCGGGCTCTCGGTGATCGTCGAGGCGATCCACCGCGCCCGCGAGGTGTTCCGGCGGATGACCAACTACGCGATCTACCGGATCACCGAGACGATCCGGATCGTCCTCTTCGTCACTCTCTCGATCCTGGCCTTCGACTTCTTCCCGGTGACGCCGATCCAGATCGTCCTGCTGGCGATGCTCAACGACGCGGCGATCCTGACCATCGCCTACGATCGCGTGGTGCCCTCGCCCCGCCCGGAGCGCTGGGACCTGCGCGAGGTGCTGAGCATCGCCACCCTGCTTGGGCTCGCCGGGGTGGTTGAGTCCTTCTCCCTGGTCGGCATCGCGATCGGGCCGCTCGGCGTTGGCCACGCCGAAGCCCAGACCCTGATGTATCTGAAGCTCTCGGTGGCGGGGCACCTGACCCTGTTCGTCGCCCGCACCCGCGGCCGGCTGTGGTCCCAACGCCCCGCCTGGGTGCTGCTGATCGCCGTGGTCGGCACCCAGGTTCTCGCCACCATGATCGCCATTTCCGGTTTGCTCATGCACCCGCTGAGCTGGAAACTCGCGGCCCTCGCCTGGGGCTACGCGATCATCTGGATCCTGCTGCTCGACCAGGTCAAGCTCTGGGCCTACGCGTGGCTGGAGCCCGCGAGCCGGTAGGGGGCCGACCTTGGGAACCGTTACCGGAAGGAAGGAGGCCGACGGTTGGCGATAGGCGAGGACAGCGGAGTTTCAGGAGCGAACGGGCTCGCACTCGAGGCGCCCCGGCCGCCCTACCATCCCCGCACCCATGCCCGCCGCCAGCGCGGCGAAGGGCTGCTGGGCCTGCGCGAGGCGAGCGCGATGGCGATCGGAGGGATGATCGGCGGCGGCATCTTCAGCGTCCTCGGTGTCACCATCGACCTCGCCGGACACCTCGCCTTCGCCGCCTTCCTGCTCGGCGGCGTAATCGCCGGCCTCACTGCCCACGCCTACGCCCGGCTGGCGCTGCACGCCGGCCGCGCCGGCGGCCCCTTCACCTACCTGCGCGAGGAGGGCCACACCCGCGCCGCGGCCTGGGTCGCCTGGCTTCTGATCGTCGGCTACGTCTTCGCGCTGGCGGTTTACACCTTCACCTTCGGCCACTACCTGGCCAACGTTCTGGGTGCCTCGGTTCTGGTCGCGCGGCTGAGCGGCGTCGGCATCATGGTGATCTTCGCCGCGATCAACCTGCGGGGGGTGAGCACCTCGGGGCTGACCGAGGACGTGATCGTCTTCACCAAGCTCGCCGTGCTGGCGGGCATCGCGGCGATCGGGATCGCCATGTTCTCCTCGGGCCGCTTGGCCCCGCTCGACAATGAGGGCCTGCTCGGCGTGTTCCTCGGCGCGGCGGTGATCTTCGTTGCCTACGAGGGCTTCGAGCTGGTGCCCTACGACTATGACGACATCGCCGAGCCGCGGCGCACCGTGCCGCGCGCTCTTTACCTCTCGGTCGCCGTGGTCGTCCTTGTCTATGTCGCGGTCACGATCGGCTCCCAGATGCTGCTTCCCGACCAGGCGATCATCGGCCAGAAGGAGGTCGCCTTCGCCGTGGTCGGCGAAAAGGCCCTCGGCAGCTTCGGCCTCTGGGCGGCGACCCTGGGCGCGGTCTTCTCGACCAGCTCGGCGATCAACGCGACGCTGTTCTCGACCGCCCGCCTGGTCCGCGACGTCAGCGTGGCCCGCGAGCTCCCGGCTCGCTTCGCCCGCGAACGGGGAGGGCTCCCGGTGGGCGCGGTGGCCTGGCTGGCGTTGCTCGGAGCGGTCTTCTCGCTGCTGCCCGGCATCACCGAGATCGTCTCCTTCGGCTCGCTCACCTTCCTGCTCGTCTTCGGCCTGATCAACCTGTTGCATGCCCGCCACACCGCCCAACGGGGCTGGGACCGGCACCTTGCCTACCTCGGCGGGGCCGCCTGCTTCGCGGCGGCGGCCGGGCTCCTTTACTACCTCGCCCGCTCCGACCGCGGGGCCCTCGTGCTGATCGGCGTCTGCGCGCTGGTCGTCGTCGTGGCGCGAGCCCTGTTCGTCCGCGGGGCGCACGCATGACGGCACGGTCTCGGTTGTCCGCGTCGCCCTGCCACGATAGGTCGATGGCGTAGGGGCGACAGGAATCGATCGCCGCCCGCGGATAGCTGGCGCGTGCTGCAGCTTCGCTCAGCGGCAAGCACGCCGCTCGACGATGTCCTCGGCGCCCTCGCGAGCGCGGAAGATGGTCTGTCTACTTCCTGAAGCGCTGAGGACGCGACGCCTGCTCTTCTCCTATGTCGGCGCGTACTGGGCATCAGCTGACCCGCCTGGAAATTGCTGGTAGCACCAGCGAGGCGGCTCGTGCTGCATTCAGGCGTCCGATTGGGACGTAGGCGTCTGTCGTCCGGCGGGGCCTGTCGCTGGCCTGAGCCCTACGACAGGAAGCTCAGTGACTAGCCGCTGCCGCGCAGCGTCGGTGCCGTCGTAGCGCCAACCGACGAGCCAGCTCAGAACTCGGTTAACGATCGGGGCCAGCCACCGGTTGCGCCGCTCGTAATCGGCCAGGACCTCGGCCGCCTCGCACGCCTCCAACTCGCGGTGAATCGGTCGGAAGCGCTGGCGACCGACAGCCACTTCGAGTGCCTCGTAAGCTTGAAGGTTGCGATACCACTGCGCAGATCGGCCGAACCCGGCGATGACCATGAACTCGCCCGCCGCTGGATCACGTCCGATCACCTCGAGCATGGTCCGGTGTTCTCGTCCGGACTTGCGCCCTATATGTGTGAGCAGCAAGAACCGGTTACCAAAGATCCAGCCTGCCTTCCAGTCGTAGACGCGCACCGGAGCACGAAGCAGATAACCCATGATCCACCCGGGCCTTCGATTAGTCACGAATACATCGTCGCACCGCGCGTCCCATCAGCAAACGGACAGCAGCGAATACGGCTGAAACCCGCTCCTGGTCAAAACCGTGCGCCGCCAACGGAGGAAGTGAGAAGGTCGCATGGGACGAGTGCGAGCGCGTCGGCGCGTGTCGCCTGCGCCGGCGAACGCACCATGGTTCCTGCTCCCAGATCCCGGCGCATGAAGACGCGATTGAAATACCACAAAGCCAGCGACGCGTAATAGTTCACGTTCCCGCTCTGCAGGGGGTGGAAGGATCCGTCGGGCCGCTGGAAGTTCCAGACCCCTCCCGCCTCATCCTGGATCGACAGCAGCCACTGGGCGACCTGCTCCGCGTACCTGGAAAGGGCCGAGTCGTTCAGGCAGCAGTAGGTAAGCAGAAGACAGGCGCTCGGCCATGTCGCGGCCATCGTCGTGTCGTTGATCAGCTTCAGCGGGTAGACGCGCTGGCGGCGAGGTGTCGGGCGCGACTCGGCCAGGGTCCCGGGGAAGGGGCCGGGGCATTGTCGCCTGGCCCACTCGATGGCCGAGCGGGTCTGGCGCTCGAGCTCCGGCAGGGAGAGGGAGCCGTCGAGGGTGTCGAGCAGGGCCTCGGCGTCCATCAGGCTCATGCTGTACTGCGGATGGACCGGCCCCACCGCGAACCGTGAGAGCCGCTGGCTGAGCCGCGCGACGGATCGCCCCTTCAGCTCGAACAGCTCAAATGGCAGGCGCAGGATCGGTCCCAGCGCTCGCCGAGCCGCCGGCAGCCGTACGTTGCGGTCATAGGGACACCAGTAGCCCTCTGACTCGTCGAAGTTGGCGGTGATGTGGGAGAGGATGAGGTCGGCCGCCCGTCGGAAGCTCTCGTTGCTGGTGGTCTTCCAGGCGAGCAGCGCGAAGTGCGCGTACTCCCCGATCTCGATGATGTTGGGCAGCAGCAGCCGGCCGTCATCGGCAACGGTGCCCCTGACCATGCGAGCCGCCGCCAGCTCGAGGTTGCGCTGATAAGAGCTGTCGCCGCTGAGCCGTTGGTAGGTGTCGAGGCCCTCGAACACGCACTGGGCGCCGCCGAGCGTGAAGGCGCTGTGGCGGCTCCAGCCCCCCGCCGGGTCCTGGCGCTCGGCCAGCCACTGCACTGATTCTCGCGCCGAGGCAACAAAGCGCTCCTCACCGGTGAGCGAATGGGCCCACATCCGGACGCTGACCGCGTGTCCGACCAGGGTGGCGTCACCGCGCAGCCCGTAGAACTCGTCTCCGTCGGCGTCGATCGCCCCGTCCCCCCGCTGCCTGGAGAGAAACCAGTCGGCGTTCGCGACGATCGCACGCTCGTAGGGGTTAAGGGCGATCGGGCTGCGATCGACGGGACTTCTCATCAAATTCCCCAAAGACTCGGACTTTGGGCCAGCATATCCCCGTTGCCCGCCGCCGCTGCTTCGCGATTTCCGAGCATCCGCTGAGCTTGACTCCAGGTGATCTAACCCCCGCAGACTGGGCCACGATGCATGAGACTCCAGCTAGCTGGATTCTCATGCGGAGTGGACGGAGCTGGGGGTTAGATCAAGTGGACGGAGCTGGGGGTTAGATCAACCGTGTGAGAGTCCGGTGAGGGGAGCTTGGCATCCATCATCTGGCGCACGCTCAGTGCTCACCTGATGGATGGCAGCAACCCTGAAGTGCGGAAGGCGGGGTCCTGTGGCGGCTCTGAGAGGATCAGCCCAATGCTGGCGATCGAGACCGAGAGGCTGAGCCGGCACTACGGTGCTCATCGCGGCATCGAGGACGTGACGATCGCGGTCAAGCAGGGGGAGGTTTTCGGCCTGCTCGGGCCCAACGGCGCCGGCAAGACGACGATGATCCGCACCCTGCTGGACATCATCCGTCCCAGTGCCGGCTCGGCACTGATCCTCGGCCTTGACAGCCATCGGGACAGCGTCGCGATTCGCTCCCGGCTTGGGAATCTGCCCGGCGACTTCGGCTACGGGAAGCACGCGAGCGGGCGCCAGGCGCTGAAGTTGCTGGCCCGGCTTCGCCGTGTGGGCATCGAGCGGGCTGAGGAGCTCGCGAAGCGCTTCGGGGCAGATCTGGAGCGACCCCTCGGTCAGCTGTCGCGAGGGAACCGCCAGAAGGTCGGCCTGATCATGGCCGTCTTCCACCAACCCGAGCTCTTGATCCTCGACGAGCCGACAAGCGGCCTGGACCCCCTCAGGCAGGAGGAGTTCCTGGCGCTGGTTCGCGAGGAACGAGAGCGGGGCTGCACGATCTTTGTCTCCTCTCACGACCTCGACGAGGTCGAGCGGATGTGCGATCGGGTCGGGATCATCAGAGAGGGCCGCCTGATCGCGGTCGAGCGCGTCGCTGGGATAGCCTGATACGGCCCGGCGGGGTTGCGCCTCTTTCACCGTCGCGGATAGTCTCTGGCCGTCTCGTCCAGCGGCCTGAGTTGTGGCCGAACGAGCCGAGGATAGGAGAACCAACATGAAGGTCCCTCGCAGCCGCCGCGCGTTCGGCGGAGCCACAAAATTCAGGTTCGCGACGCTCCTGGCCGCGTCAGCGCTGTGCCTGCTCGGGGTCTTCGCCCCAGCGTCTGTCGCTCATAGCACGTCGAAGAAGATCCAGCTCACGGGCACAGTCACCGGGCAGACCACCGGGGAATGTCCGAGTACGGATAACAAGCTCACGGTCGCCACCTTGCGTCAGGGGAAAAAGGACTCTCCTGACGTTTCCGTGGGTCACGTAACGGTGACTCTTCCCGGCAGGGGCGGACACAGTCCGCCGAGCTTCAGCATCGCCAGGGAGATCAGCGCCTCGGGGGAGTGAAACCCGAAGGCACGGCGGGCGATCAGACGGATCTGGGTGTTGATCGCCTCCACCCGGGCGTTGGAGAGGCCGTGGCGGATCGCGGCGACGATCCCCTCCCGCTGCTCGGTGATCGTGCGGGCCAGCTTCACGAACGGTCGCAGGCGACAGCGCCGCGCCCAGGAGAGCCACTCTTCCAGCAGGCGGATCGCCGCCTGCGGCCCGAGCCGGTAGATCTGGCGCAGCTGCTCCTTCAGCAGGTAGGCGCGGTAGAGGGGGCGGTTGAGCCGCTCGATGTCGGCGAGCTTTGCCTGCTGGCGCGGTGTCAGGTTCTCGGGGTTCTTCCAGAGGGCAAAGCGGGCGCCCTTCAGCTCGCTGGCGACGTCGCCCTGCCCCTGGCGGCGTGCCTCCCTCCAGACCTCGCGGCGGACCTGGTCGAGCGCCTCGGTGGCGAGCGCGACGACGTGGAAGGGATCGACGCAGCGGCGGGCCTTGGGGCAGCGCTTCACCAGCACCGCCTCGATCCAGCCCGCCATGTCGCAGGAGACGAGCCGAAGGCGCTTGGCGCGCTTCTCGCCGAGCGCATCGAAGAAGGCCTCGACGGTCGCCTTGTCTCGTCCCGGTGCCGCCCAGACCAGCCTGCCGCTGTCGTGGTCGACGACCACGGTCAGGTAGCGCTGGCCCTTGCGGTGGCTGATCTCATCGATCCCGATTCGCTCAAGGCCGGCGAGCAGGTCCACCGCGCGGCCGGCCTCCGCAGCCACCCGCTCGCAGATCCGCCCGACGCTGCGCCAGCCGATCCGCATCAGCTCGGCCACGGCGCTGCCCGAGGTGTTCACCGCCAGCCAGGCGACCTGCTGTTCGAAGGCGCGGGTAAAGCGCGAGCCGTGTCGCGCCCAGGGGACGGCGCAGACGATGACCCCGTGCTCGGGACAGCGCACCCTCGGCGCGTCGGCCTCCAGGTAGGCGATGGCGCTGCCGAGGTCAAGCGCCCGCCAGCGCCGCCGCCCCTCGCCGAGGTCAAAGCCCGGCGCGCGGCACCCGCAGAGGCCGCAGCGGTCGCGCTCTCGGTGGTGAGGCCGGACCGCCACCACTACCTGCCCTTGATCGTCGATCTCGACGCTCTCGAGGACAGCCCGCTCCAAGCCGAGCAGGCGTGCCCATAACCTTTTCTTGCGCACGTCGTCACCGCTCCTTTCGTTTCCGATTCCTTCACAAGCCGGAAACCTAGGCGCGGAGCGGCGTGCGCCTCTTCTCAGATGCTTACTTCACCCACGGAAACGTCAGTAGCGCCGGAAAAAGAAGGCCGGGAAGCTGGTCGCCTGCTACGACACCCCTGGCATCGGACGGCAATACTTTTTCACTGGCAAAATCACGCTCAGGGTTGGCAAGCTGAGAGGTAGATTCGATGTGCGCTGGGAGTTCGAGACGCAGGGCAACTACTGTCCTTACTGCACACCGCCTACCTTTGGGAGGCCACCAAAGCGTTCGGTGGCCAAGATCACCAATGGAAGAATCTCGGAGAAGATCATCATCCACGGTGGCGGCGTCCCCTCGAAAAAAAACGCGAAGTTCAGGTTGACGCTGATCTAGCCCGCTTCATCTGCTCACGCCCCCTCTGCGCGTCGGCTCTTCAGAGGTCGAGATCGACCAATTCAACGGAGGAAAGACGATCGCGACCGGCGGCAGCCCCTACAAGCGCGGCGAACCGACCGGCGATACCTCCCTGACCGAGGGCCAACGTCAACCCGACGGGCAGACTCGGCCTCGCCGAAGTCGGCAAGCCCGTCGAATTCCTCCCAGAGCCGAACACGTTGGCCCGCTCTCGAGACCTCCTTACCTCCGCCCGCCGCGCCCCTCCAGGCGAACAGGCCGTCCTGAAGCCGTCGGACCGGCAGGGGTCCCTGCGCGAGTGCGTCGGGCCTTCGGCGGGTGCCGACAGCGCTGAGGAACTCGAGGCCGGGCGCACGCTGTTCGAAACGCTGGTTCCCATCTGGGCGGGGTCTACGCCGCCGGTGGTGCCCCCTCAATGTCGGTGATCCGAGATTGACAAGCCGACAGGAGGTGTGGCGCTGAAAAACCTGCCGGCTTGCGCCTTCGCGGGGTTGAGAGCGCGTCAACCGCCAGCGGCAGACGCTCGCTCGGGACGAGGAACAGGAGCAATCGGGTGATGCATTCCCACGGAAGGCAACAGCGGCTCTCAGGCCTGCGAGGCTCAGGGTACATTCCCGAACACTCGCATGGACCGGCGTCGCCTCGCGATTGGGATCCATTCCGACCCGGACGTGATCCGATACAGTCGCAGCTCCCGATGACCGAGACCTACACGAGCGGCACTTGGAAGGTGAAGCCGGGTGCGGATGCGGCCTTCGTCCAGGAGTGGACTGAGTTCGTGACCTGGGCAAGCAGCATGCCGGGCTCGGGAACGTTTCGCTTGGTCCGTGACCTGGACCAGGCGGGCACCTACTACAGTTTCGCGCCCTGGGAGAACTTCGAGTCCCAGCAGTCCTGGAAGGCACTCCCCGAGTTCCATGAGCGGATCATGCGCGTCCGCAACCACTGCGAGGACTTCCAGCCCGTCACCTACGAGCTCGTGACCAGGGTCGAATAGGCCTCTGCCGACTCCCCCGGTCGCCGCGGAGGCTCTGGACTTTCGCTCCCCGACCTGGGGAGACTTCCGAACACTTGCCTGGGCTTGCGGCCTCTCACCACTCCCTCGCTTTGTCGATCCGAGAGTGAGCTGGAAGACGGCGAGAGTGCCGCAGCCACGCGGGAGCAGCAGCAAAGCTAGTCTCGGGGGCAATGCCCGCCGCGCGATGCACATGAAGCGAACCGAGGCCTTGAATCTCGCCCTGCGGGTGACCCTCGAGTTCGGCGTCGTCGTCGGTCTCGGCTACTGGGGATTCACCACCGGTTCGAGCACCGCCGCTCAGATCGCCTTGGGGATCGGCGCTCCATTCCTTCTATTCGGATTCTGGGGCGCTGTTGACTTTCACCAGGCGCGCTACGGCGAGCAGCTGCGCCTCGTCCAGGAGCTGGCGATCTCGGGTCTGGCGGGGGTCGCGCTTTGGGCTGCAGGTGCACGGGCCTTCGGGGTGACCCTCGCCGCCCTCTCGGTCGTCTATCACGCCTCGGTCCACCTCTCGGGCGAACGGCTCCTCAAGCGAGGGAGGGGCGCCTCCACCCCGACTGCCCAAGAGCAGGCGGACGGCAAATCCGGAAGCTAGGAGGTCTGCGCTCGGCTGCGGGCCCGATCGACTGCGGCGCGGACACCTCCGGTCCACGGCTCGCCATGTCCGACCAGCAGCAGTTCGGCGTCGATCGACTCGTAGTTGGAAAGCGATTCGCGGGCCTGCTCGTTGGAGACGTTGAAGGCCATCAGCTGAGGACTGCGCTCACCGCTGATCGGGTGCCAGGTACAGAGGCTATCGCCGACGAAGAGCACCCCCTGCTCGGGGAAATGGAAGACGACGTGGCCCTCGGTAGGGCCCGGAGAGGCGATCACCTTTGGGTGCCCAGGCACCTCCAGAACCTGACCGCCCTGAAGGTCGGAGGTGCGCTCGATCTTTGGCTGGCTCAGCACCCCGTAGCGCGAGAAGTGTCCGAAGAGGCGCCAGGTCCCCTTCTTCAGCAGCAGGGGGCCCATTGATTCCTCGGTCTTCTTGCGCTTCTTTTCGGCCAGGTAGGTGTCCGCCGGGTTGAGATAGAGCGGTATCTCGCTGCCGTCCTTCTGCAGCTTCGCCGCGACGCCGATGTGATCGCCGTCTCCATGGGTCAGGAGGATCGCTCTCACATCCTCAAGCGAGCGCCCGAGCATCTGCAGGCCAGGTTCCAGTTGGGGCAAGAACCCCTGACAGCCGCTATCGACAACTGTGACGCCGGTCTCGTCGCCGACGAGATACCAGTTGACAAGCGGGGTGCCGAGACGCACGACTCCGTCGCTCAGCTTTGTTGGCGCTGGGAGGCCGATGCGCCCAGCCTAACGAAGACCGCACGGAGATCCGCAACCGCTGCGGTGTCAATAAGTTGCGAGTCGACTCGGTACCGGGAGTTCTCCACACAACGCTAGACCGCGGGAGCAAACTGCCTATCGCGCCAAGGGTTCAGACCGGTTGGCCGATCGGAGCAGGATGATGCCGCTGGCGAGGACGAAGACGAGCAGCAGAACGAATCCGATGAGGTCAAGCACCAACCCGTAGGTGGCGATCAGGCCTCCGAGACCGAAGCCCTGAAGGAAGAACAGACCCGCAACCAGAGTCGCGATCCAGCAGAGCCAGCGCGGCTGGGCGCCGCTGCGCATCGCCAGCAGGCCCGCCGCGAGGGCGAAGAGGCTGCCGAACACGTCACCAACGCTGTCCACCGCGTAGGTGGTCAGGTACAGCACGTAGGAGATGCCGGGATCATGCTGGGCCCCAAAGGTCGCAAGCTTGGCCCCCAACAGGCCGGTTACGCCGATATCGCTGACGGCATGCAGGGTTATAAACAGCACCCCGCCCACCAGCACCAACGGGCCGAGGGTTCGTTGCGGCCCTCGTCTTCGCGAAGCACATGGTCGAGCCCGTTCAGGTAGACCACGAACGCCGGGGCAAAGAGGACCGAGATCGCGGCGATGATCAAGACGCGCGTGCGGTGGTCGTGAAGGGCTTCGGCGACCTTCGTCGCCGAGTCGTTTTGGGTGACCCCGAAGCCGGTCCCGACCACCGTCTCCGCCACGACCGCGACGACGAAGACGATGCCTGCCAGCCAAGCAGAGGTTTCGATCGAGCCGTAGGTGCGTCTCCCGTTACGTTGCGCCCGGGGCCGCTCGCTACCGTGTCCCTGACGAGCCCCGGGAGAGAGAATGGGTGCGTCCCCGGCCAAAAAGGCCGCTCGGTACTTTGCCCGTGGATGCAGCTGACCGATTGGTTCGCAGAACGCAGTGTCAGAGGGATGCTCACCCGCATGGTCGGTGCGTGGCTGTTCGTCGGGGTGCCGGTTGTCGCTGCGAGGATCTGGTGGTCGCCCGCCGCCGCCATCGCGATTTTCGCGGTGACGGTGACGATCTACGTCGTGGTGGTGGCCCGCTATGTGCGCCACCACCGCCAGCGATTCTGACCTGGCATTTCGGCCTATCCCCCGCTGTGCCTTCGCGCGACTCGGGCGTCTACGACTCGGAGTCGACGCGCTCGTAAAACGCGCGAAGCGATCGCATTCAATCGAGGTCGAATGTGGCCATGATCACGTCATTGGGGTTGGCACTTTGACTGCCGAGCAGCACGCCGAGCTGCTCAGCCGCAGCAAACCCCGGATCGGCGGGTTTGTGGAGAGATGGGATCGACGCCGAGCAGAGCTTCCGCACCGATCGCGCTTCTCATTGGAACGTTGGGGTTGCTGGCAATTCTGGGAACCACGACCGCCGGCGCTTCCTCGGTGCGCTGGTCGCCGCGTCCCACCACCGCTCCCTGGCAGTGGCAGCTGCAGGGGAAGATCGATACGAGCGTCCCCGCGTCCGTCTACGACGTCGACGGCTTCGAAACTTCGGCCAGCACGGTGCGCCGACTCCATCGCCAGGGTCGCAAGGTGATCTGCTACCTCGACGTCGGCAGCTGGGAGACCTATCGCCCCGACAAGGCCGAGTTCCCGCGCTCGGTGATCGGGCGCCGCTACTCCGGCTTCCCCGACGAGCGCTGGCTCAACATCGCCCGCTTCCATCTCTTCGAGAAGCCGCTGAAGCAGCGCTTCAACATGTGCGCGCGCAAGGGTTTTGACGCGGTCGAGCCCGACAACCTCGCGGGCTGGGAAAAAGAAAATCACACCGGCTTCGAGATCACCAAGGCCGACCAGCTGCGCTTCAACCGCTGGGTCGCCCGCCAGGTCCACGCGCGTGGGATGGCGGTGGCGCTGAAGAACGACGGCCGCCAGGCCGCAGAACTGGTCCACAACTTCGACTTCGCGATCGTCGAGCAGTGCTTCCAGTACCACGAATGCGGCTACTACCGGGAATTCATCCGCGCCGGCAAAGCGGTCTTCGAGGCCGAGTACGAACAAAAGCCGAAGCAATACTGCAAGACCGCGCGGGCAATCGAATTCAGTTCGATCCACAAGGCATACGACCTCTTCGCGCAACCCTGGTACCCGTGCGTGCGCTGAAGAATCGCTCACCGCGGATTGTCATGTCGTCCAACTGTGACCTTCGGCCTGCCAGCGACCTGGCCTGCCCTCGGTAACTCTTCCGGGCAAGGTGGCCTCGCCGCCGCGACGCTTCTACATGCGCTTGGTTGCGAGCGCGTACGTGGATGTTGCTGACGCTACTGCTCCTCGTCCCTTGCGAGCGTCTATCGCCTGGTCGCCGACGCGCTCGCAACCACGCGACAGGAGGAGTGCGGCCGTCGCGAAGAATTCACGCAGACCCGTCGGCCCAGTGGTCGTCGACCGACTTACCTCCGGTCGTCTCGCCCGAACCCGACGCGACCTTTCGGGCGTGGAGGCCAATGTAGACTTGCTCGTCATGGTTGAGCAGGCAGGAGCTGGCGATCGCCGCTCGTTGCTTGGCATCCGTCCTCTCCTCGCCGCAATTTGCATCCTCGCTCTCCTCGTGGCTGATGGAAGCGCCACCGGTTTAGTGAGCACCAGCCAGGCCAAGACCCACAAGCACCTCGTTGCCTCACCGCACACGTCTCTAGCCCCGTCGGTTGCCACGAGCGCATTCGGCCTTGATCTGATGCGCGCCCAGGGGCCGGGAAACCTCGTGCTCTCGCCCGACAGCGTCGCGGCGGCGCTGGCTATGACGGGGACCGGGGCCGCGGGGATGACCGCGGTGCAGATCGCTCGGACGCTTCACCTAAAGGGACCGGCTGCTTTCCCCGCCGTTGGTGATCTCCAGCGCGCGATCGCCGCTGGAGAGGCTGCCGCAGCGGTCGGTGACCCCGAACCGCCTACCCTCTCGATCGCCAACGGTCTCTTCCTCCAGCAGGGATTGCCCGTCGAGCAATCGTTCCTCTCCGGCCTGCAGGAACACTTCGGCGCCGCCCCTGAAACGGTTGACTTCAGAGGCGATCCAACCGGCTCGGTGGAAGTCGTCAATGCCTGGGCCAGCGATCACACCGAAGGGCTCATCCCCCGGCTCCTCCTCGAACCGCTGCCAGTGGAAACGCGGCTCGTGCTGGCCAATGCGGTCTATCTCAAGGCGAGCTGGCTCCACCCGTTCATTCACAGGGACACGGCGCTCGCTCCCTTCTACAACGGCCGCCGCAGCACGCCCGTCGAGTTCATGCATGAGACCTCATACCTGCGCTATGGCTCCGGCCGCGGCTATCAAGCTGTCGAGCTGCCCTATCGCGCCTCGACGCTCTCCCTACTGGCCGTGCTGCCGGGGAAGGGGAAGAGCCTCGGCGCCCTCCTGCACCACCTCGGCGCCAGAGAGCTCGCCCGGATCGTGGACGGCCTCTCTCCCAGGGAGGTCGCACTCAGCCTGCCCCGCTTCGATCTCAGCACACAGGTGAGCCTGATCGAAGCTCTGAAATCTCTGGGCATGAGACTACCCTTCAGTGAATCGGCGGACTTCTCGCGGATCACGGCGACAGAAGCACTGAGGATCGCCGTCGTCGAGCACACCGCCGACTTTAGGGTCGATGAGAAGGGAACGGTTGCCGCGGCGGCGACGGCAGTTGGCGTTGAAGCCCTCTCAGGACCCCCAGCCCCCCAAGTCACCTTCAACGCCAACCGCCCGTTCCTGTTCTTCCTGCGCGACGACCGAACCGGCGCAGTCCTGTTCGCGGGCCGGCTGGCCAACCCGGCATCCGCGGGCGCATAGAACTCGGCGCATCGGGTCCCCGGAAAGATCTACGGCGAGGGTCGGGTAAGGACATGGCCCCTGACGCAGTTTGGAGCGATCGAGCGGCTATCCCTTTGCGCGATTCGCGAGCGCGCCGGCAGAACCCGGGTGGCGCTCCTGCAAAGGAAGAGCGGTAGTAGTGACAGAGGCCGCTAGCTCTCTTGAAGATGCCTATGCTGACGCGCTCCACCGCTACCGCGCTGTGCTCTGCGAGCCTCCGTCCGATCCCCCGTCGCCGCGCTGCAGCACCGCTACTGACTGGGCTTCCAACAAACAGGCGCCAGCGCTGGGAGGTCCGAGAGGAAGCTGCCGACGCCGGAGCGGCGCTACCACGTCGATTGCTACGCCGTAGGCGAGGGCCCGGGATGCGGATTGCTGTCGCTTGATTTGCCTGCAACCGAAGGATTCCCCGCGGCGTGTTGACGCTCGTGCCAGGCTGTGAACCAGCAGAGGGGAGCCAGGAGGCGCGGCGCCCGATGGAGCGACCCTTCTTCGATGCTTCGGGCCGATGACTGGGCCATCGGCATCCGAGTATCCTGGTTGTTCGGAGACCCTGAGGGCTTCTCAGGATCCTTCGGGATTGGAGAACCAGTGAAGAGGCTTCGTTTCGCGCGTATCTCCCAGGCAATCGCCGTGGTCGTCGGGGTTGCTCTCGCATCGTTCGCTTGGGCTGCGAGCGCTTCAGCAGCCTCGGCACCCTCGATCGAAGGCGAGTCGGTCTCCCACATCACAGCGACCGACGCGACCCTCGAAGCGAGGGTCAACCCCAATGGCCTGCAAACCCAATACGAATTCTGGCTGATGTTCGCCAACTGCCAGAACCCGCCCCCCGGAAGCGCTGAGTGCGAATCGATCTCCGTGCAACGAGTAGGTGAAGGGGAAATCCCCGCCGGCTCCACCAGCCAATCGGTGTCCGCGCAGCTAACCGGTTTGCACCGCGGCTACTCGTACACCTTCTGGGCAGTCGCAACCAACTCCAGCGGCGAAACCGTCGGTGAATACCAGAAGTTCTCGGCGCAATCGGCATTGCCACCCGCAATCGAAAGCGAGGCTGTGTCTCACATCACCCCAACCGATGCCACCCTAGAAGCGACGATCAACACCGATGGAGCCGAAACCACCTACGAATTCCAGCTATTGGGACGGACCTGGTGTGAACTGCTCGAACCATCCTGCCTTCCCCCGATACGAGATTTCCCACTGCCCAGCGGCAAGCTGCTCGGCTCCTTCGTCGGTCAGACCGTCAGCCTCGACCTGAACAGCGCCGGCGTGACCCTCTCGCCAGGTCACAATTTCTACGAATACTCGGTCAGGGCAACCAACGCGGCCGGAACCACAGAGGGGCAGCCCCAGCGATTTAGCACGCCATCCGAAGCGGGAGTGGAACCGCTCAACGAACCGACCGAACCGACCGCCGCCGCGGAGCCACAATCCTCAACGACGATCCAGTTGCCTTCCTCAACCTCGCTCTCACATCACAAAAAGCACAAAGGCCGGCGGCACCGGCGCCGGACGCATCGGGCCCGACAACGACGCTAAAGGGATCCAGGGGCGCAGCCACGACGCGTTGGGCCTCGGCAGCGCAAGGGGTTCACCTTAGTCTGGCGAAAATGTTCCGCCCGATCGCAGTCCTGGGCGCAGTGCACCCCGATGGCTGGGTCGCCTCATCGACCGGGAAGTGCTGAGCACAGGCGGACATGTTCGCTTTTCGTAGCAGGGCTCCGGTGCGAGGCTCGGCGGACGCTCGCGAGTCGCGGAGTTGCGAGCAGGCTGACGGATGCCGCTCACGCTCCCGCAACAGACGAAGGGAGCAGCACTTCGATCGTCGATGCAGAGTTCCCGGAAGGAGCGGAGCGGAGCTACCGGGTTGCAGACCTTTGTCGCTTCGGCGACCAGTACCGTCAGCCTCGTGACGAGGACGAAGCTGTCTGAGATCGCACCCGAGCTCTGGATCGTCGAGCAGCCGCTTCGCTATCTCGGTTTCGAGACGGGGCGGCGGATGGCCGTCATTCGGCTGGCAGACGGGGGACTGCTCATCCACTCTCCGGCCAGGTTGAGCCCCGAGCTGGGCGCGGCGCTTGACCAGCTCGGCGAGGTGCGCTCCGTCGTCCCCGCCAGCGAGCTCCATGGCCACCTCTACATGGAGCAATACCGGGACGCCTACCCGCAGGCCAAGATCTTCGCCGCCCCAGGCCTCGAGGCAAAGCGCAAGGACCTGCGCTTCGACGGTCTGCTCTCGGGCGTGCCGGAGCCCGAGTGGCGCGGCGAGCTCGATCAGATGGCATTCGAGGGCTGGCGCCGACTGAACGAGATCGAGTTCTTTCACCCCAAGACGCGCACGCTCATCACCGGCGATCTGTGCTGCAACTTCGGCTCGCAGTGGCCGCTCACGACCCGCCTCATGGCGCAGGGTCGCATTCGCCAGCGCCTTGGCCCTCCGACCGAGTGCCGAGTCCTCGGACTCTTTCGCGACCGCGCGGCTGTGCGGCGCTCGCTCGAGCGGATCCTCGAATGGGACTTCGAGCGGATCCTCCCCGGTCACGGCGAAATCGTCCATACCGGTGGCAAAGCCACCTTCGAGAAGGACTTCGCGCGGCTGCTTCGATGAGCGGCGCGGGCTGAGCAGAGCCCGTGGCGTACTCTCGCATTGCGATTTGCGAGCGCGTCGAGGCCTGGCTGCAGACGCCTGCATCCGGTCGGAGCGGCCAACCACGAGCTGGCCTGAGCTCTGCAGGCGTCCATTGCAGGAGCCGTGCGGGACCGGCACGGCGCGCTCGAGATTCGCGCAAAGCTAGCGCCTATAATCGGGGGTAGATGCGGGTTCGCGCTGGGTTAGGTGGGGGAGTCACGGTTCTCATCGTCACGCTATTGCTCGCCGGTCACGGGCAGCCCAATCGATCTGCGAAGAATCGAGACCACTTGGGCTCGCTGGACTCAGCGCACCTGGTGAAGTCGGCTATCAGGTGAAAACGCTGCATCACAAGATCGCCTTCTTCAGGCGATTCTCCCCCTCCATCACCGGGCGGCCGATCAACGCCAGTTTTTCCCTTACAGCGAGCGACCCCAGGCGCCCGATCGCGCATCCCATCCAAATCAGCAACTCTCAAGAATTTGGCTACGCCCCTGTTCATCAGCCTCCGAGCACCTTCTTTGCGCCCGGCGATGGCCCCGGCAAGGCGACTTGGACCTGGGAAGACTCGCGGCGTCCCGGCTGTGTCCGTACGTTCTCCTACATCCTGCACCCCCACCCGGGATTGAAGCCTCAGATCGAAGTGAAATTGGAAGAAGGCGAGGCCGAATTCATCTCCCTCAACCAGCCCGACGGTCGCTGCATATTTCGGAACGAGCCAGGGGGAGAGAGCCTTCAAATCGGCCGAGGCAGACACGCAAAGGCAATGCGGATGAAAGACGTTTGCAGCATCAACTTCAGTCCAAGAGAACTCGAATCGCCGGATTGGATCGCCTACCTCAATGGGGAAAGCTCGCTACGCGTAAAGCCACGCTTCGATGAAGTGGGTGTCCATCACATTCCGTATCGGGCACGCTTCCGGGGAAGGGTCTTTGCCTCCGGCGTGATCAACGTCATCGCCCGTAGCCTCAGCAGCCGTGTCGCATCGATCACGAGAAACCGCTGATCGTGCGCCCCGTAATTATCGCCGGCCTATTCGCCCTCTCTCTCGGCACGAGCGTGGCGAGTTCGGCGACCATCGAACATCAAGGAGTCATACTCAGCGCTCACGCCCATCTTTCTCGGCAGCGCTCACCCGCCAAGAGATTCGCGCCAGCCAAGCTGGCTATCAGAGCTAGATTGCGAGCCCAGGGTCGGGCGCTGGAACAATTCCAACCGGGCCCCCTGAGCCAGATCAGGATCCTGCTAAATCACGTCAGCTTCGACAGGGCGGGTCTCCCGAAGTGCCCGCTTGGCGCGCTTCAAGGCGCGACCGTACTGCAGGCGCAGGCCCGTTGTGGAAACGCCGAAATCGGCAAAGGTCGCCTGACCTGGCCAATCCGATGCAGTGGTTCCGCCTGTGAAGCCCGCATCCCCAGTGACCAGCTCGTCGCCTTTAACGGCCGCCGCGGCGGCGTCCCCGCGATCTTCGTCCAGGCCACAGGCTACGAAGGGCGCAGCGACTTCGTCCTCGTCTTCGCCGTCGGGCGAGCGGGACGCGCGACGTCCGTGCTCCTCGCCGATGCCTCGCCGTCCAATCGGCCCGCTTATTCGATCTGGCCCGCTGACTCGATCACCGGAATGGAACTCACCCTGGGCCGTCGCTACCGAGTGCACGGCAAAGGACGTGCCTATCTCTCTGTATCCTGCCCCAAGGCGAGCGGGGAATTCCCGCTTGGCCGGGTGGATTTCGGATATGCGAGTGGCACGGTGCTCTCGGGCGGGCTCATGACGGAATGCAGCGAGTAGTCGCCGGGCCGCACCATGAGGCCCTGGAGGATCTCTTTGTTGCCACCAGACTCGCTCCTTTCTTTTCTGATCGCCAGAGCTGTGGAAGGCCCTGGATGCCAAGAATCCGGCCAGGGGCCTCGGGGTCGATGTTGTCGGAGGCTGGTGCTGGTACTCGAACTGGGTTGAGATCGTCCGCGAGCACGGCGTAAAACGCCTCGCACTACAGGTGAGCAGTGGTTTACTCGTCCTGCCTCGGATCGGTATTGGCAAGCCCCACCGTCACCCGGAATAGATTGGCCAGGCCCCAACCGGCGGGCCAGTCGTTCCGGGTCGAGCGTGCGGCATGTCAGAGCCTGACGTGACGCGCCCGAGTAGATCGATGGCTTCCGCTTCGGCATGTTTGCGAGCGCATCGGCGGATGTCGACTCCGCTACCGCTGGGGACGAGCGGCGGACCTGGAGAACGAGAGGGGAGGACTTCCGCAATGCCCGGCAGGAGCGAGCGTGAGGCGATCATAAGTCGGTGCGCTCGGAAGTCGTCCGGAGCGAGCGTCTGGGAAAAGCTCAGCTGACGTTCGCAATCGCGGCGAAGCAGTAGCAGTGGCGATCGCGAGCCGAGCCGATGCGGAGTGAGAAACGGGGAAGTCCATTAGGAGTAGGATCTCTGCCGCAATGGGAGTGAGGGCTGTATTCGGAGCGGCGATCCTCCTGGGCCTGATCGCGGCAGCGCCCGCCGGCGCGGCGGTAATCACCGTCAACACGACGACGGACGAGTTGACCCCGAGCCTCGGGTGCTCGTTGCGCGAGGCGATCGCGACGGTCGACGGGAAAGGCGATGGCGACTGCGGTGTCGCCGCCAGTGGCGGTAACACGATCGTGCTCGGCGCTAACACGTATCCGCTGACGCTCGAGCACTTCATCTTCCTGGGTGGCCCCCCACCGGGTTGCATCTCGACGGACTTGTCGCGGCCTACCGACAACAACTGGGGCGAGTTGTCCGTGTCGGGGACGGTGCAGAATCTGACGATCGAAGGGGCCGGTCCAGGCCAGACGGTGATCGAAGCTTGCAAGCTCGGCGATCGTGCGCTGCAGGTGATGCCCGAAGCGAGCGTAACGCTGAAGGATCTGACTATCACGAATGGCAACGCGCAGGACGGTGCCGACGGTAGCTCAGGCGGCCTCAACGGCAGCGAGGGCGACCCCGGCAATCCGGGGGCGAATGGCGGCGCGATCCTCAACGAAGGAAACCTGACGCTGAGCGACACCGCTGTCACCGATAGCCACGCCGGCAATGGCGGCGTTGGCGGCGAAGGCGGTCCGCTTGGCGGTAGTGGTGGTCTCGGAGGCGGCGGGGGCGACGGCGGCGCCATCGCCTCGACCGGCAGTCTTACGCTGAGCGATACCACGATCAGCGGCAACAGCGCGGGCAACGGCGGCGGCGGCGGCACAGCGGTTGTGGGCAGTACCGCGAACGGACAGTCCGGCAATGGCGGCTCGGGTAACGGCGGCGGTAATGGCGGGGGTGGTGGTGGAATCGCCAATTTGACCGGGACGGCGACGATCGACGGGAGCACGATCACTGCGAACACCACTGGCGCCGGAGGCGCCGGCTCGTCAGGTCAGAACAGCGCCTCCACCCAAGGCAACGGCGGGAGCGGCGGCGAAGGCGGCTTCGGCGGGAACGGAGCAGGCATCGCGATCGCAGGATCGATCATCAAACACGCGACGCTCCAGGCCACCGACGACACGATCCAGGGAAACATCGCGGGGGACGGAGCAGACGGGGGGAACCCGGGCGGCGCCGCGAGCGACATCTTCCAAGCCGGCAAAGCCGGCAACGGCGGCAACGGCGGCTATGGCGGCGGGCTGGTGAACCTGCTGTTCTCGGCGACCCAGCTCGTGAACCTGACGATCGCCGAAAACTCCGCCGGACAGCGCGGACAGGGCGGTGCGGCATCCGCCAACTTCCCGGCCGGCACTAACGGAACAGACGGGCATGGTGGCGGTGTATATGGCCTCTCGTCTCCGCCCACGCTCCAGAACACGATCCTGTACGAAAACCAAACCGGTGGCGACTGTCGCGGGGCGATCGTCGACGGCGGCCAAAACCTCGCCTTCTCGAAACCGAGCCTCACAGGCATCGTGACCGACGCATGCGAACTCTCGGGCTTCAACAGCGAAGATCCGAAGCTCGCGCCGCTGGCCGCCAACGGCGGTCCGACTCAGACCATGCGCTTGCAGCCGGGAAGCGCAGCGATTGATCAGGTGCCGGCCTCGGGCGCCGGCTGCCCTGCGACCGATCAGCGGGGCGTCGCTCGCCCAGGCGGCACAGCTTGCGACATTGGCGCCTACGAGTCGGCGCCTCCGAAGGTGACTACGGGACCGACAAGCCAAATAAGCATAAACAGCGGGACGGTCTCAGCCACGATCATCGCCAACGCCGCCGACGCGACCGTCAAGTTCCAGTACGGCACGAGCACCGCCTATGGTTTGAGCACGATGCAGCAGACTGCAACCGGACTCACCCCCGTCTCGCAGCTCGCGCAGTTGTCCTCCCTCTCGCCGGGGACTACATACCACTACCGCGCGATCGCGACGAACGCCGACGGGACCAGCTTCGGTCTCGATGAAACGTTCACGACCAAAGCAATAGCGACACCGGTCATTACAGATACCGCCCAATTGCACCGCAGATGGCGTGAGGGAACGCGACTGGCCAGCTTCTCGCGTAAGCACAAGCGTCCCCCGCTCGGCACCGTGTTCTCCTTCACGCTGAACGAGCAGGCGAGCGTCAGCTTCGCCTTCGCTCAGCAGATGGGCGGGCGCAAGGTGAACGGCAAATGCGTCGCACGGACAAGGAAGAACCACAGCAAGCACACCTGCAAACGCACCGTGACCCGGGGCACGCTCACCTTCGCAGGCCACGCCGGCAAGAACAAGGTTGCCTTCCAAGGGCGCATCTCGCACGCAGTGAGGCTCAAGCCGGGCAGCTATACGCTCGTGATCACGGCCACGAACGTCTCCGGACAGCACTCGGCCCCCACCCGGCTCGGCTTCACGATCCTCAGATAGCGCTGGAGGAGCGTCACAAAACGCGCTCACACCCACCGCTGGTGGGAGATCAGAGCGTCCGGTGAGCCTCGCCCCCGACGCCTGCTCTGGCGAGGATCGACAGGACTTCTGCTTTGGCGCGGGTTGCGAGCGCATCAGCGGACGCTGCCCACGCTCCCGCAAAGGACGAGCCGCAGCGGTCTCCGCGACGCTCCGCGAACTTCCGCTCTCGCTGTCGTCGTGTTAGGTGGTTAGAGGCACTTGCCGGGTCACCGTGGATGGACATCCGAGGGATGGCCCGCGCATCTCGCGAGCCGACGTCGCCGACCTCATGTGCAGCGCGCGTCCGAGCGCGTCGGGATCACCGGTGACGACTGTGTCTCCCGTGCTCTCGACGTCGATAGCAACCTGGGAGGCATCGAGTCAGGCCTCGCTGGCAACCTGCCGTGCGAGAGACCCTAGATCGACTCGCTCGCGGCGGAGCGCCTCGCTGGCTCAAGGCGCGCGACGAGCCTCAAGAGGTCATCCGCGAGTGCTCCCAGGCGAGCGCTCTCACCGGAGCTGAGCGGTCAGCCCCCACCCATGATCTGCGCCCTTTTCGCGGCGAGCTCCTGATCGGTTAGCTGGCCCTGAGCGTGCTGCCTGTCGAGCTTCTGAAGCTGTGCAGCCCTACGCGCTCGCTTACGCTCCTTGGCGTCGCGAGTTTGTTGCTTTCGAGCGCGACGATCGGCAGCCGCCGAGCCGAATTGGGCGCCACCAGCTGGTGACGGACCCGATGCAGCCGATTCCGGCGGGGATCCCGACGACTGCTCGAGCTCCTGCTCCCCCCTTGCGATCGCCTGCTCGTTGAGCTCACGCTCTTGCTCAAGGCGCTGCGCTTTGATCGCTGCGCCGTCGATGTCGATCTTTGATCGATCGGCAGGGTCGTACCGGACCGGGATCAGGTCACCGACTCTAGCGCGCGCAAGCTCGTGGTTCCACGCAGTGAGAGAGACCTCGCTCGTCGAGCCGTCGTCGAACTGCACACGCACCTTGTAGCGGCAAGCCTTCGTCTCGTTCGTCGAGTATCCGGAGGCGAACACTCTCTTCTCCAGCACCAGCGCGCGCGCTTCAACTCCGTCACGCATCAGCTTGCCCTTGTGGAACACGGCGCACCGACCTTTCTTTCAGCCACCGGTAGTCGATTTGACTGAAGTGTAGTCGAGCGGCGGTGACGGACGGTGCAGCGTTTCGGCCATTCGAGCGCCGCACCGAAGCGGGTGCTTGGACATGGCGGTGCGCCACACCCTCAACTCGCCACAAGAAGCGCCGCCTTATCGGCTGGCGGGCGACGACGCCATGACCTTCCGCGCCGAATCCTGAGCATCGACGCTCCGAACCCGAGAGGAGGAGGCCCACAGTAGCCCTCTCTCAGCGGGGCAAGGCGAGCGGATCGCACCGTCGTCGATCTCCCTTGACCCGTCTTGACGGCACAGCTACCGTGGATTCGAGGCTCAGCCGTTGGGGGGTCAGGGCCGAAAGCGACAATCCACCGGAGGCCCAAGATGCGAAACCGCGTGAAGCTAGGGCGACCAAGCCACTCAACACTCGTCGCCTATCTCGCCTTGTTCGTTGCCCTGGGGGGCAGCGCCTACGCCTTCCATCTCGGCAAGAACTCGGTCGGCACCAAGCAGCTCAAGAAGGAAGCGGTTACCGCCGCCAAAGTCAGGAAAGGTACGCTGACGGGGACGCAGATCCAACTCTCGTCGCTGGGCACCGTCCCGAGTGCTGCAAACGCCCAGGCCCTTGATGGCCAGTCGGCGGCCCAACTCGCCAGCGCATCAAAGCTTCACTGCCCGAGCGGGATGGGGCTTTACGACGGCGTCTGCTTTCAGGAAGCCACCAAGAGCCCGACCAATTGGTTCCTTGCTTTTGTCGGCTGCAAGGGCGAAAATCTGCGACTGCCCTCGGCTGGCGAGTTGGCCGTATTTGAGGGCCAAAACTTCACCGCGGAACCCCCCCCGGAGTGGACCGAACCGGAGTCCTTCAGCGGCACGGAATCGTGGGCCTGGATCGTCAGTGCTAGCTCAAGCTCAGCCATTCTCAACGCGAAGGTAACGGGCGGAACCTATGCCTATCGCTGCGTTACTTTGGCCTCGAACTGAGGGCGGCATCATTTCGGGCCCGAATCCTGACACTCGACACCGCCGGACCCCCTCGTCCAGCGCGGACCGGCACGGACTAGGACCCGGCAAGAGCACATAGGTCGTCGGGCGGCGCCGCTGTGTTCAGCGACCGTCCGATCGAGCTCGTCGACCGCGCCGGCGGTCAGCGAGTGCTTGTGTCCAGCCCAACTAGGATCATCCAGATCGCCGCCGACCGGCTCACCCACTCCTACCTACAGTGGCCCGCGCTCGCTCCCGCATGAGAGCAGGCGCGTCGGCGGTCGACCGGTCGCGTCCCCCAACTGCTGTAAATCGCCGAAGGGCCGTCAAGGACACGGCGTAGGTTCCCCAAAGTCCTGCAAGACCAAGAAGGGAGACCTACGCCGTGAAGAGAACGCTACCGCCATCGGCGGAGATAGAGGAACAGATCGACCAGCTGCTCGCCGTGGGAGTCGGCGAGAACCCCAGAGAGTCACTCTCTGAGCTCGCGAAGCTCGGCGCTCGTCTGATCATCCAGCGCGCGGTCGAGGACGAGTTCGACGCCTGGCTCGGTCGGGCCCGCTACGAGCGCCGGCCCGACTACCAGCGCGGGCTTCGCAATTTCGACTCCGGGCTCAGGAACGGTTACCGCCCGCGGCGGGTGCAGACCGCGGAGGGCGAGCTCTCGGTCGAGATCCCGCAGGTCCGCGAGGCCGCGGAGCCGTTCGTCTCGGCGCTCTTCCCGCACTCGAGGAAGCTGCTTCGCACCCGGCCGCTGGAGGCGATGGTCGTCGGAGCCTTCGTCCGCGGCCTCTCGATGCGAGACGTGGAGTCCCTCTGCGAGGAGGCCGGGCTCGGCAAGCTCTCAAAGTCGACCGCATCGAGGATCTGCGGAGAGCTTCGCGAGCGCTTCGAGCGCTTCAAGCGCCGCGACCTCTACGGGGTGCGGCTCCTCGCGCTCTTCCTCGATGCGATCTTCCTCAACGTCAGGCCCAAGGGCCCGAAGGAGGGCGTGCTTTGTGCCTGGGGCTTCACCGAGGAGGGCGAGCGGGTGCTCGTCGGCGTCTGCCTCGGGATGCGCGAGTCCCACGAGGACTGGCTCGGCCTCGCAAGGGACCTGATCGCCCGTGGCCTCGGGGCGCCGATGCTTCTCGTCGCCGACGGCGCCCCCGGGCTGATCAAGGCGGTGGAGCAGTGCTGGCCTGCCTCAGATCGCCAGCACTGCTCCGTGCACCGGGCCCGCAACCTGATCGCGAAGCTGCCCGAGCAAGATCGCGAGCGGGTTCGCCAGGCCTACTGGAAGGCGCTCGATGAGGCCAAGGACGAGCGCGACGGCAGGGAGCGGCTCAGCTCTCTGGTCGCAGAGCTCGAAAGGGCCGGCTATGCGTCGGCCGCGAGATGCCTCGCCGAGGACCTCGATGCGCTCGTCGTCCACCTGCGCTACCCGCTTCGGCACCGTAAGCGCTGGCGGTCGACAAACCTGCTCGAGCGCACCCTCGGCGAGGTGAAGCGAAGGACAAAGGTGATCGGAAGATTCCCCGGAGAGGAGAGCTGCCTCTCGCTCGTCTGGGCGGTGCTCGACCTTCAGATCAACAACGCCTGCAACGGGGTCAAGCTCTCCGACATCGACCGCCAGAAGCTCTACCGACTCCACCATGAGCCGGCCGCATCGAGGACCGCTGACAAGGAGGTGGTTGCCGCCTAAACTGACCTCAAGGGAACCGAAGCCGCGGTGAAGTTACAGCAGCTTTGGGACGCCACCGGTCGACCTCGACGCTCCCGAGTTGGACGACAAGCGCAAGCACCCGCGCTCCAGTGGGCGAGGCTCGCTTCGCGCCGGAAGCGGTATCGCCAGCCGGTTCACTCCGTGAGGCTTCGCAAGCCGTGATTTCAGCGATGGGGCGCGAGTCGGTAGCAACCCGATGCAATCCGCTCGAAACGGACGCAGTCGCGTGCACCCAGCGAGAGGCATGAGTTGATCGAGCTTCTGGACACAGGAATCCCGAGGCTTTCCTCTACGCCGCGATGCACCTCAGCAACGCGCATCGGCCGTCCTGCGGCTTCAAAGACGCTGATGATTGCCCGCTGGATGACCCCGTTGCCCAATCGACGCTGGATCACGCGGGGCGCCTCGCCCGATCTCCTTCGAATGCCGATTGCGCTGCTGTTCCCGGCCTGTCAAGGCCGGTTGAAAACTCACCCACTTGCGCCGGTTGAAAATTCACCCCCCCGGGCAAGCAGGCGATAGCGGGAAGGGTCCCGCCTGCGGAAGCGAGCCCGTAGGGCGAGGTGGAGCAGGCGGGAGCGCTCAGTCGCGGGGCGGCGGGGAGCCCAGATCCTTGTCGCGAAGGCGGAAGCTGTCGCCCTTGAGGCCGAGGATCTCGGCGTGGTGCACCAGGCGGTCGATCATCGCCGCGGCAACCACTTCGTCGCCGAAGATCTCCCCCCAGGCGCTGAAGGGCTTGTTGGAGGTGACGATCAGCGAGGCGCGCTCGTATCTGGCGGAGACCAGGCTGAACATCAGGTTGGCGGCCTCGGGGTCAAAGGGGATATAGCCGACCTCGTCGACCACGATCAGTGGCACGTAGCCCAGGCGGCGCAGCTCGGCCTCGAGCTCTCCCTGGCGCTTTGCCTCGCCCAACCTCGCCACCCACTCGGTCGCGGTGGCGAAGGCGACCCGTTGGCCGGCGAGGCAGGCGCGGATGCCCAGGGCGATCGCCAGGTGGGTCTTGCCGGTACCGGGCGGGCCGAGCAGCACGACGTTCTCTTTGCCGTGCAGGAAGTCGAGCTGGCCGAGGTGCTCAACCACCTGCTTTTTGACCGAGCGCTGGAAGTTGAAGTCGAACTCCTCCAGGGTCTTGCGTGCCGGGAAGCGGGCGGCCTTGATCCGGCTCTCTCCGCCGTGGGACTCCCTGGAGGCGACCTCTGTGGAGAGCACCGCCTCCAGGAATTTCTCATGTGGCCACTCCTCCTCTCTGGCGCGCTCGACGAGCTTGGGCAGCGCCCGGGCTGCAGCTGGCGCCTTCAGGGCCCGGAAGAGATGGGTGAGCTCGGCGGCCTTGGTCATGCCGGGATCAGGGCGTCATAGCGATCGAGGGAGCGCAGCTCGACGTCGACCTGGGGCCCGCGGCGGCGCTCTCCTCGCAGCTCGTCGAGCAGCGCCTGGTGGGCGGGGTCGGTGAAGGTGAGGCCCTTGGCGAAGGAGCGCCGGTGGGTGGCGACGGTCTCGCCGCTGTCAAGCGCCACGGCGATGACCTGGCGCTGGCCGATCCTCGCCTCGACTCGCCTCCCGGCGAGGCGCGGATCGAGGGAGTAGTCGTTGGTGTCCCAGCGCAGGTAGGGCTGGGTCGGGACCCTCATCACGAAGCGGCACTCGGTGTCGGGCATCGCCTCGGGCAGCGGGCGCATCTGCTCTTGCTCCTGCTCCAACCGCTCGGCCGGTCGGGCGCGGATGGTCCTCAGCAGGCGCCCTGCGACGCGCTCCTCCCAGACGTCGAGCTCGGCCTGGAAGTGCTCGGGTGAGGCGAAGGCGCGGCCGGGCTCGAAGTTGGTCTCCATGAAGCCCTGGTGGCGCTCGATGATCCCCTTGGCCTGGGGGTCTCGCGCCTCGCAGAAGTGCCAGCTGACCGGCAGCTCACCGCAGAAGGCGGCGAACTCCTCGGTCGGGCGCCCGCCGCCGGCGTGAAGGGCGCCCTCGCGGTCCCAGACGATCGTCTTGGGCAGAGCCCCGAGGAAGGTGAGGCAGCGCGAGATGCCCCAGCGCAGGTCGTGGCCCTGCTTGGAGAAGACCAGGGCCGAGGCGGCTGCGCGCGAGAAGCCCAGGGCGCAGGTGACGACGAAGCCCTGGCGGGTCTGGCCGTGGCCGACGGGGATCTCCCGGGCGGGCTGCCAGACGTCGAACTGGCAGATTTCCCCAGGGCGGTAGGAGGTGCGCTGGTAGGTGCGGGGCGTTTGGAAGCGAGGCCTGACCTCGCGCAGGTAGTCGTCGAGGATCGTCTTTGAGCCGGCGTAGCCGTCCTCTTCGATCAGCTCGCGGATCCGCTTGCCCGGCAGGGCCGCGTCGTCCTTCAGCAGCTGGTGGATTTCCTCCTTGAAGGGGTCGAGCTTGGAGGGTCTCGGCATCCGGCGATAGCTCGGCGGCTTCTCAGAGCGAAGGGCGGCACGGACCGTGTTTCGGTCACGCCCGGTGCGGCGGGCGATCTCGCGGATCGAGAGGCCCTGGACCTTGTGCATCTGCCTGATCTGCGCCCATTGCTCCACGCCCACCATCTCCTTGCTCCTCGCCTCGGTCTTCGCTGACCGGGCGAGGGTCGAAGTGTTGCCGGACGAGACCTCCCTATGCCTCAGGTGGGTGAGATTTCGACCGGCCCAGGTGGGTGATTATTGGAGCGGCGACGACACCGGCCCCAAGGGCAGCTGATAGAACGCTCGATGGGTTTGAGTAGTGTCCTATTAGGTCCACTTCACCCGGCAGTGCGCGAACCGGATCCTCTTCTGACTCTGAGGGCAGTCGATAGGTCGGATGGATGTGCTCACGGCTTTGCACTGCGATCTCAGCGATAAGAAGGCGAAGCAGGGCCTTGGCCTTCGGGGCCTGATCGGCGAACTCCTCAATCTCGCGTCTGGCGGCAAGTACCGCTCGCCTCGGAAACTGCGCCTCGTCCCCGGAGTGCAGTTCTGATTGCATCGTCTGGGCGGTTCCATCGAGCTCTGCGAGCTCCGTCTGGAGCTCTGCGAGACGGTCTTGGCAGAGGGCTGGGCCAAGCTCACCCCGCTCGAATGCGGTGAAGTAGCGCTGGCGGCGCTGCTCGGTCTGGCGCCTGCGATTTAGCACCCCGCTCGAGCTCTTCTCGCAGAGCGGGCGCCTCGGCAAGCTGCGCCTGTTTGGAGCGCTGCCAAGCCTCCTGCAAAAAGTCAGTCCGGGCGAGCAGGATGGTTAGCTGGCCGATCACCGCAGTCTCAAGGGCTCGGCGGGGAAGGTGGTCGTTGTCGCAGAACTCACGCCCCTTTTTGTTTCGACCCCTGCAGGCGTAGTACTCGTAGCGTCCACCGTTGCCGTTGGCCTGCATGCCGACATAGGCCGAACCGCAGCGTTCACAGCGGATCAGCCCGGAGAGCAGATACTCGGAGGCGTTCGTTTGGCGAAGCGCCGGCTTCTCGGCACGTTGGGAGAGCAGAGCCTGGGCAGCCTCAAAGAGCCCTTCATCGATAAGGGCGCCGTGCTCACCTTCGAAGTACTCGCCGCGAAGTGGAACCATGCCCAGGTAGGCACGGTTTTTGAGTATCCCAACCACGCTCTGCCCAGAGAAGCGGTTGCCCTTCTGGGTGCGCTTGCCCTGCTCATTCAGTCTCTGCGCGATCGCGCGAGTGCCGATCCGCTAGCGTGTATAGAGACCGAAGACCTCCTCGACAACTGGAGCGGTGAGGGGATCTGGCTCGAGGATCCCTGGGTCCTCGCTTCGCCGGTAGCCGAAAGGGATCGTTCCGCTGGTCCACTTTCCGCTCTTGATCCGCCGTTCGATCCCCTGCGTTACACGGTCGATATCACGCCGCGCTCGAACTCAGCGAAGGAGCCGAGCATCTGGAAGAGCATGCGGCCCGCCGGGTAAGTGGTATCGAAGGGCTCGGTTGCCGACACCAGGGAGACCTCGGCTTCTTGGAGAAGCTCTGCGATCTGCGCTAGCTGGCCGAGGTTGCGCGAGAGGCGGTCGACCCGGACCACGACCAAGACTTCGTAGCGACCCAGCCGCGCCTCTTCGAGAGCGTGCTGCAGCTCCGGGCGGGAGAGGGTCGCGCCGGATGCGCGGTCCCCATAGATCCTGGTGATCGACCAGCCCTGGGACTTGCAGTAATCGGAGAGCCGCTCGCGCTGGGCGGCCAGGCACCATGGCTGGTGCTCCTCGTCCGTTGAGATCCTCAGGTAGATCGCGGCGCGCATTGGGTCGCTCACGACCGTGCTCCTAATACATATCGATCCGGCGTGGGTCAGGGCTGAATTTGACGAGGACACCTATGCGGTCTGGCGCCAGGCCGAACGCTACAAGGACGACCCGCGGGCGGGCGAGCAAGACACGGGCAGATTCGAAAAAGATGGAGATGAACCTGAGTCGGAGCCTGAGGCAGAAGCGGAGAAGGAGGAGTCCGGTGGCTCAGATGCCGGTGCTCCTGACTGATGCGTCCTCATGAGCGGCTCTCTGATGTCGTTGCAGGGCTCCCGAGGCCTGCCAGGGCGCCTTACGACGCTTCAAGCGTTGGAGAGGTGTTACACGCCGAAAGCGTTCCCGATTAGATGGACCCGACTCTGGTTCTTCCACTGACCGGTTCGGCCATCGCCACAAACGGGCGCTACTTCTCAGGCGGCGGGGTGGCGCCTACTTCGTCGAGACCGTCCGCACCCGGTAGATGTGGAACACTGCCTGCGGGCGGCCTTTCTCGAAGCGCTTCGCGTGGATCGCCTGGCGCACGAAGAGCAGCTTCTTGTTCGAGTGCTTGGCCAGCTTCGCGACTGTCTTCTTGAACTTCGGCTTCACCTTCAGCGTCGCCACCTTCCACTCGGTCGGCTCTTGCTTGGCCGAGACCGCGGCGGTGATCGGCGCGCCCGGCTTGCAATGACGGCGGCCCTGGCTGCGGGTGCAGCGCTGCTTCACCGTCGTGCCGACGGCGCTGCCCAGGCAGGTCGGCTTGAAGCGGGCCGGGCACTTGAGCCGTAGGTAGAGGCTCTTGCCATCGAAAAGCGCCGTGTCGAAGTCGGGCGGCTGGGGCGGGCCGACCTGATGCGGGTCGCTGGTCTGCGAGGCGGAGCCGGCCGGGTTGCTGCCGGTCACCGTGCAGCGGTAGCTGCCCGCCGTGGCCGCTTCGATCATGGCCGCCGTGGAGCCGGAAACCTCGGTCCCTTCGCGGCTCCACTGGTAGGCGAAGGTCTGTGGCGCCTGGTACAGGAGCGCACCGAAGAGGTCCGGGGCCCAGCTCCCCTGCGAGCACGAGAGGGTCGACTTGACGGCGGAGCCGCCGCTTATCGTCGGCGCTCCGGCCCCCGAAGGGCCTTTCTGGAGGATCGGGAACTCCGGCCGGTCGACGGTGGCGCCGGAGGTCGACAGCGGCCCGCCGCCGCTGCCGTCGAGGTTGGCGACCTCGAGCGCCGAGCTGATGTTGTTCGCCCAGTAGACCTTGCCCGCCGCCGCGTCGATCGCGAGGCCGTAGGCTCCGGCCACGGGCGCCCCCGGCGTCGGAAGGTCGCCGCCGCCGCCGTCGTCGAGCCTCGCGAAGCCGATGTCGGTCCCCCCGTCCTCCGACCAGTAGATGGTGCGCGAGCTTTCATCGATCGCGACCCCTGCCGGTCCGCTCGGGCTCACCCCGGGCGTCTGCAGGTCGCCGCCGCCGCCGCTGTTGTCCGCGTTGGCGAATGAGATCGTCGCCCCGTTGTAGTTCGACCAGTAGACGCGGCCGGAGGCCGTGTCGACGGTCACCCCTGCCGGGCCTTCCACCGTTGCCCCGGCCGTGTTGAGGTCGCCGCCCCCACTGCCGTTGAGGTTTGCGAACGAGATCGCCCCGGGGATCGTGTCGTTGGCCCAGAAGATCTTGCGCGTTGCGGGGTCGATCGCCAGCCCGTCCGGCGCGGCCACCGTCGCCGACCCGGTGTTGAGGGCGCCGCCACCTCCTCCGTTCATGTCCAGGAACTGGATCGAGCCGAGCTCGTTCGTGTAGTAGAGCCGTCCGGTGGCGGAGTCGATCGCGAGCCCTGTCACGAATTCGGTGTTGTTGGTCAGATCGCCGCCCCCGCTGCCGTCGATGGTGGCGAAGGAGATCGAGGTTGCATTTTCGTTCCCCCAGAGCAGCCGGTCCGCCGCTTGTGCGGGGGACGCAACGGCTGCGCTCGCGATTAGGAGGCCCGCCGCGGCGAGGAGGCGCCAGTTCCGGTAACTCATGGGCTCATCCTTCCCCTCTCCCCTCGGCTGGAATATGAACCGCGCCAAACCTAACCGAGCTCGCCGCTTGAATCAAACTCGGATTCTCGGTCTTTGGCCTCTAGACCCCGAAGACGTTTCCGCGAAAGGCGATTGTGCTCGGGTTCGCGCACTGACGGGTTCGGCCCATTCTTGAGACACCGAAGTCGTCCGACTCCAATCGGTCCAAGCTGTTTGACGGCTTCGCTTCGGGCGGGAAGCAGGCGGGTGGATGTAGGCCGGTGGACGCCTGGTTTTCGTCCATTTGGAGAGCCCGCGGAGGCTTCACCGAGACGCCCACTTTGCTCACGCAAAGCAGGAGCTTTCGTCGACCGCTGCGGGCCTCACCTTGCAGCGCCACCTAACCCGTGGCACCAACCAAGAAGCTTGAACGGAGATTCGCGCTGGGCGGCTCAGATCAGATGCACCGCGTCCCAGTGGCTAGCACAACCTAACCCCTGGGCCTGCAGGGTCCTCGACTTACCGAACGACCTTCAGCTTCGGGTAGCTGATCCGCGTGGCGCCCTTGATCCTCAGCGTCTCCCTGACCAGGATCTTCTTGGCCGAGGCGAGCTTCGCCCTGAACTTCTTCTTCGGCTTCACTGAGATGGTCCTCGACTTCCCGGCTTTGACCTTAGCCTTCGCCGTGGCGCTCTCCGCCGAGCCCTTGCGGTTCCGAGGTTGTCCGAGACCTCGTAGAACTTTGAACGGCGGTCCCTCCCGCCTCGTCCGCTTCCGTTGGAAGCGTGTGGGGTGCTCGAAGTCCACTCGAAACAGGAGGAACCGCCATGAAGAAGGTACCCGCATCGAAGGTCGCCACGGCGACCGAGAACGCGGAGAGCCCGCTCCCACCGCAGATCCAGGAGGCGCTGGGTGAACTCGTCGGGGCAGCGAAGGAGGGGCTGCTCGCCTTGAGCGTTGGCGTCGGGCTCGGCGTCGTGCACGAGCTGATGGAGGCGGAGGTGACCGAGGTCGTCGGGCCCAAGGGCAAGCACGACCCCGAGCGCACCGCCAAGCGCCATGGCCATGAGGACGGCTCGATGACCCTCGGCGGGCGACGGGTCAAGGTCAGCCGCCCGCGGATGCGCTCAGCCGACGATGAGCGCGAGCTGGCGCTCGGCACCTACGAGCACTTCGCCGACCGCGATCCCCTGACCAGAGCGGTGATGGACCGGATGCTCGCCGGGGTCTCCACCCGCCGCTTCGCCGGCGTCGGGGAGCCGGTCGGAGAGGATGTCGAGGGCGGCGCCTCGGCTACCTCGCGCTCCTCGGTCTCGGAGGCGTTCGTCGAGCGCACCACCACGGCGCTGGAGAAGCTGATGAGCCGCCGTCTCGAGGACGTGCGCCTGGCGGCGATGATGCTCGACGGCCTGGAGATCGCCGAGCGCACGCACGTGGTCTGCCTGGGGATCACCACCGAGGGCGTCAAGATCCCGCTCGGGCTCTGGGAGGGCTCGACCGAGAACGCCACCCTGGCGCGCACGCTGCTCGCCGACCTGGTCGACCGCGGCCTTGACCCCGAGCAGGCGATCCTCTTCGTGATCGACGGCGCCAAGGCGCTCGCAAAGGCGATCCGCGAGGTCTTCGGCACCCACGCCCTCATCCATCGCTGCCACCGCCACAAGGAGCGCAACGTCACCGATCTGCTGCCCGAGGCAGACCGTGATGGGGTCCGCGGCCGGATGCGCGCCGCCTGGTCGCTGAGCGACCCCGATCTCGCCCGCCAGCGCCTCGAGTTGCTCGCCGGCGAGCTGGAGCGCTCCTGGCCGGACGCGGGCGGCTCACTACGGGAGGGGATGGAGGAGACGCTGACGCTGATCGGGCTCGGGATCGACGGCAACCTCGCCAAGACGCTCTCCTCGACCAACCCGATTGAGTCGATGATCGAGATCGTCCGCCACACCCAGCGCAACGTGAAGCGCTGGCGCGGGGGCGATATGCGCAAGCGGTGGACCGCCGCCGGCATGCTCGTCGCCGAGCAACAGTTCCGCAAGATCATCGGCTATAGCGACCTCGCCAAGCTCGTGGTCGCGATCGAGCGACATGCCCTGCACACCACGCAACCGAACACCGACCGTCAGGAGGTGACCGAGGCCGTTACGGTGTGATCGTCAACCCGTGGGGATCGCCGTCGAAATTCCACGGGGATTCGGACATCCTCGCGCTTCTTGCTCAACGCCTGAAGCTCGAAGGCACAGCCCTTGGGCTTGGCGCGCTTTGGGCACTTCACCTTGACCCCCGGGTAGGCGACCGTGAGGCTCTGCGTCTGGCTCGCCGAGGGCTGCCCGTTGCAGTAAGCGGTCTGGCCGGTGAAGATCAGGGCGGTCGAGCAGCCTTCGTTGTCGGTCAGGGTCAGCTTCGCCTGGTAGGTGCCGGGCTTGGCGTAGGTGTGGTTCGGGGTCGGGCCACCGTTGGCGACCGTCTGGCCGTCGCCGTATTCCCAGTCGTAGCGCGCGACCTGACCGTCGGGGTCGCTTGAGGCCGCGGCGTTGAAGGAAACCGCCACCCCGGGCCGGGCGCGGGGAACTGTGAAGGAGGCGAGCGGGGGCTGATCGGGGCTGATCGCGATCCCCTCCGGATTGCTGCCGACCGGTATCGGCGAGCCGACCACCTGGTTGCTCTGAGTGTCGATCACCACGACATTGCCTAGGATGCTACGGACTACGTATGCGAACCTGCCATCGGCGCTGATCGCGATCGCCTGAGGGCGGCTACCGACCATGATCGGCGATCCGACCACCTGGTTGCTCTGGGTGTCGATAACCGAGACGCTGTTTGCGCCAGCGTTGAGAGCGTAGGCGAAGCGGCCGTCGGGAGTGATCGCGAGCCAGAGCGGTTCGGTGCCGATCCCGATCGGCGAGCCGACGACCTGGTTGCTCAGGGTGTCGATCACCGAGACGCTGTGTAGGGCACCGCTGACATAAAGGAAGCGGCCATCGGGTGTGATCGCAACCCCAAACGGAGCAACGCCGACCGGGATCGGCGAGCCGACCACCTGTTTGGACTGGGTGTCGATCACCGAGACGCTTCCTGCGCCGGCGTCGGCGACGTAGGCGTAGCGGCCGTCGGGGCTGATCGCGATCCCCTCCGGGCCTTTGCCGACCATGATCGGTGGGCCCACCACCTGGTTGCTCTGGGTGTCGATCACCGAGACGCTTTCTGAGCCCGCGTTGGTAACGTAGGCGAAGCGGCCGTCAGGGCTGATCGCGATCGCGTATGGGTCATGGCCGACGGTGATCGGCGAGGCGACGAATTTCGTCTGGGTGTCGATCACCGAGACGCTTTCTGAGCTGACATTGGCGACGTAGGCGAAGCGGCCGTCGGGTGTGATCGCGATCGCATTCGGTTTTTCAAGGCCGACCGTGATCGGCGGGCCCAGCACCTGGTCGGTCTGGGTGTCGATCACCGAGACGCTTTCTGAGCCCTGGTTGGTGACGAAGGCATCGCGGGCGAGCGCAAGCGGGGCTAGCATCGCCAGAGGCAGCGTCGCGAACGCGAGGACGAGTAGCAGAGCCCGACCAAGATGCTGCCCGACGCCTGGGGCCTTGTGCACGGTCCAGATGGTAGCCCGGCGATCAGGTGTCGGGAAGGGGGCCTCCGGTGGGGCTTGCGCAGAGGGCTGACCTCGTTTTGGAGAGCGGCGCGCCGATCAGTTGAAGCGGACCGCGATGTGGAAACTTACCCCCGAGGTGCACTGAAGGCCCCACAGCTCACTCGGAGGCCGGCCGCCAAATCAGCTGTGTTCAGACGTCCGCGGGCAGGAGGGCTAGGCTAAGGACCTATCCCTGTAGGCCTGTCGCCAGCCGAGCTGCGTGAGCTCGCTTGAAGGCGATCAAGCCGCTGGCCAGCTGCAGGAAGGCGAGGTGGTTCTCCTCCTTCTTTGACCAGCGGACGAGGATGCCGCGGTTGCGATTGAACCATGAGTGACAGGCCTCGACGACCCAGCGGTGAGGCCGCCAGTCGGGGTTGCGCAGCTTGAGGTCGATCTCCTCGCCGCGGGGGCGGATGTGTGGTGTGAAATCGCGGTCTTCGAGGAGGTCGCGAACTTCCTGGTTGTCGTAGGCCTTGTCGAGGCAGAGGCCCTGGGGGTCTTCCTCGCTGGGCTCGGGGCGCTCGATCGGGACCGAGTCAAGCGTCCCCTTCAGCAGGAGGTGATCGTTGCGGTTGGCACCGTCGTGGTCGATCCCGATCGGGATTCCGGCAGCGTCTGTGAGGAGCGAGCGCTTCGCCCCCCCTTGGCTCTATCGGTGGGATTGGGGCCGGTTTTCGGCCCGCCCAGCGGCGCCTTGGTCATCGCCCCATCGGCGGCCAGCCAGGACCAGTCGATGCCGACCTGTTCGTCGTAGTCGAGCAGGCCCTGGCGCCAGATCTCGTGGAACACGCCGGCTTGCTCCCACTCCTGGAAGCGCCGGTGGGCGGTGGAGGAATTACACACGCCGGTGATGTCGAGCGCGTTCCATTGCATCCCAGTTCGCAACACCAACAGAATCGCGTCCATCACCTGGCGCTTGGGCAGGCCCCTGCGGTGCGTTCCCAGTGGGTGCTCAGGCGGAGGCGGCAACAGCGGCTCGATCCTCTCCCACAGCCAGTCCGGCATTCGCCAGCCGTCGTCGCGGTCGACCAGGCCCATCTCATGCCTCCTATGTCCGATCAGTAGATCGGCTGGAGACTTCCCCGGCGCCGGTCGGACTCCTCCCTACGGGGATAGGTCCTAAGGGCTCACGGACCCTCCAAGCGTCGCTGCGTTTCGTTCGCGCTGTTCGGCGCCAGGAAGGATGCAGGGGCGGGGGACCGGGCCAGCCGGCCTCAGCGTGATGCTTTGGCGGCAGAGCGCATCCTCACTTCGCTTTCGGCCCCCAGCTCGGCGGGCCCACGCTGGTCCCGTAGCCTTCTTCATCGAAGCCAGCTTCGATGAACGTCGCCACCCGCTTCCCGTCGGCACGCATCACCTCGAGGTCGGAGACGTAGCGGCTCGTGTCGAGGAAGGCGATGTGCTTCCCGTCCGGCGCCCAGGTTGGGCTGACGTAGCAGGTGTCGAAGCAGGTTTTCCTGGAATGGGTCAGCTCCCTGACGTGGGTCCCGTTGGACCGTGCGACGAAGATGTTCGGCCCGTGATCGCGGGTGCTCGTGAAGACGATCGCGCGGCCGTTCGGCGAAGGGTCGGGTTCGGACTCGTCGCGGGGACCGCCGATCAGCAGCTTGATGTTTGCGCCGCTGGGCGCCATCGCGAAGATGTTGCTGTGATCGGACTTAGCGCTGGTGTCGCGGTTACTGACGAAGAGGATCCGCTTACCGTTCGGCGTGAACACCGGTTCGGAGTCGCGCGAGGAGCCTTCGGTGAGGGCGCGCAGACCGGTGCCGTCGACGTTGACGATGAAGATGTGCGGGACGCGGCTGGTGCCGACCTGGCGGTCGAAGACGACCTGTTGACCGTTCGGCGAGAAGGACGGGTTCGAGTCGTAGTTGGCGCCGCTGGTCAGCTGTGTGACGTCGCTGCCGTCGGCGTTCATCAGGTAGATGTGGGAAGGGGTCGGTTCCAGCGGGCTCGCCGGGGGCGGTTCGCGGTCGCCGGCGAAGACGATCTTGCGCCCGTTCGCAGAGTAGGAGGGGGTCTGGTCCTCGACTTCTTTCGTCAGCGGGTGAAAGCCTTCGCTTTTCCTCGGGCCGTGGAAGAAGATTCCGCCGGAGCTACCCGTGCCTTCGCCAGAGGTCGTCTTGGTGAAGACGATCGGCCCGGGCTTGCCGGGAAAGGTCGCCCGGGCGGGGGCGGCGAGTGCGGCGGCGCCGAGAAGAGCCAGGGAGAGCGAGGCGATCGAGGAGGTGAGGCGGGTGGAAACCTTTGAGCAGTTCATGCACCGAAGGTAGAGCGCCGCGCGGCCGCCGTAAAGAGACAGATCTGGCTCGACGGTGGCCAGTCCGTTCCGCTCCGGCGCGACCTGATCACCAACAAGCGCCCCCGGCTGGAGTGTCTCTTGCCCCTTTTGCGGCTCGAGCAATGTCGGGCGTCGGCTCAGTTGTGGCCTCCCAACCTTCTGGCCGACGTCGATACGCGGTGGGCCACCTGCGGGTCAAAGCCCTTCGAACGAGAATGCGAATTGAAGCTCGGGCAAAGCCGAATTGCCACCGGGAGTCGGGCTCGACCAGCGCTGTTCTGGGTGAAGTGAAAGCCACCCCTCCTTTCCCCACCTTCCCGCGGGAAGAACCGCCTCATCTCCGGAATCAGGAGGGAGGATCGGGTTGAAATGGCAAACGACCCGCCCGATCCGGACTCTGGGTCATTGCGCGGGCAATGGCTGTGCGGGCCAAGCGGCCGCCGCTTCGATGCCTTCGACGTCTTCCCGGCGAGCTGGCCAAGATCCGCGCCTTTAAGCCTTCGGCCACGTTTCTTTACATGAAACGACCTCTGTACTGCATCGCTAACGCTGACAACAGACATCTGCCGCGAAGAACCAAGCACCGGTGCCGCTGCCAACTCGGTGACGTTCACCACCAGCACGGTGAGCGGCTTGGAAAGGAAGGTGAGCGCGCTCGGCGGCACCGCACCACGCCGCTCACCTGTCTCGTGCCCGCGGAATGCATCGCGCACACCGTGCTCGAGACCCGTGAGCACCCGGCAGCGGCCTCGGCCGAGAATCTCGAGAAGGCCACCGCGCTCGTCGTGCTCGCCGAGGGGCGCTTCAAGCCCGCGGGCACACTCACGCGACGTTGCACCTGCACAGCACCAAGCCCGGGCGGCGTCTGCTCGCCCACGTCAAGGCCTCAGGGCCACATAGCTCATCGTCATCAAGCGCACCGCAAACCGATCGTGACCTCCGCCGAATCCGGCTGCACTGGGGATCGAGTCCGGCGAGGGCGGAGGAGTGCCTGATTTGGGCACGTTGCCGACGAGCCGGCGTTGGGCCGGCCCGTCCGCCGGCTTGGCACCGATTGTCGCATCGAGCGCTGGGGGAGGCGGGTATTGAGGCAATCGGCAAGGTCCAGTTGCCGCTTCGGGGACGCTTGCGGGCCCCGGCATGCTCGACCACCTTTCCGCCCCTGCCGCGAACCCTGTTGAGTCTTCACGTCCTCGAGGAGGGCATGGCGTGCCCTCGCCTTCCCCCGACCCTGGGGACATTTAGGACCTATCCCTGTAGGCCTGTCGCCAGCCGAGCTGCGTGAGCTCGCTTGAAGGCGATCAAGCCGCTGGCCAGCTGCAGGAAGGCGAGGTGGTTCTCCTCCTTCTTTGACCAGCGGACGAGGATGCCGCGGTTGCGATTGAACCATGAGTGACAGGCCTCGACGACCCAGCGGTGAGGCCGCCAGTCGGGGTTGCGCAGCTTGAGGTCGATCTCCTCGCCGCGGGGGCGGATGTGTGGTGTGAAATCGCGGTCTTCGAGGAGGTCGCGAACCTCCTGGTTGTCATAGGCCTTGTCGAGGCAGAGGCCCTGGGGGTCTTCCTCGCTGGGCTCGGGGCGCTCGATCGGGACCGAGTCCAGCGTCCCCTTCAGCAGGAGGTGATCGTTGCGGTTGGCACCGTCGTGGTCGATCCCGATCGGGATTCCGGCAGCGTCTGTGAGGAGCGAGCGCTTCGCCCCCCCTTGGCTCTATCGGTGGGATTGGGGCCGGTTTTCGGCCCGCCCAGCGGCGCCTTGGTCATCGCCCCATCGGCGGCCAGCCAGGACCAGTCGATGCCGACCTGTTCGTCGTAGTCGAGCAGGCCCTGGCGCCAGATCTCGTGGAACACGCCGGCTTGCTCCCACTCCTGGAAGCGCCGGTGGGCGGTGGAGGAATTACACACGCCGGTGATGTCGAGCGCGTTCCATTGCATCCCAGTTCGCAACACCAACAGAATCGCGTCCATCACCTGGCGCTTGGGCAGGCCCCTGCGGTGCGTTCCCAGTGGGTGCTCAGGCGGAGGCGGCAACAGCGGCTCGATCCTCTCCCACAGCCAGTCCGGCATTCGCCAGCCGTCGTCGCGGTCGACCAGGCCCATCTCATGCCTCCTATGTCCGATCAGTAGATCGGCTGGAGACTTCCCCGGCGCCGGTCGGACTCCTCCCTACGGGGATAGGTCCTTAGTGCGCCCGAATCAGCGTTGCCTTCCAGGTCACTGTCGTCGTCGCCGTTACGTCGTATCCGGACTGTTCGTCTTCACTGTGCCAGCGGTGCGATCCATGGATTATCAACTTGCCGTGTTTCTGACCCAGCACGTTTCGGACCGTGGAGGCCGAAAGGTGCGTCTGCGTCATTTCCGGCATTGCTCCCTCCGCCACGTCAATGCCTGTAGGGCTTTTCAGCGGGCACGGACCATGGAGAGCGGCCAAGAGGAACGCCGAGACATCTGGCATGAACTTATTGCCAGCTACCAGCGGCTGCGCATCCCAGGGGACCGTGTATGAGCCACAACTGGAGGCTTCGGCAAATGTTTCACCGGGGTCGGGGTAGCACGACTGATCCCATAATTGCGACTTGTGGGTGACGGTCTTTTCGGAACCTTCCTGCACGGCGTCCGCCAGTTTGAAGCCGATGGCTCGGTGATTGGGCCCGGCGCGCTCACTCGGAACTAGCTGGAATGCGATCGTTGAGCCGGAGTCGACGATGTTCACGTTCACGTGCCCTTGCGTGCGGTATTCCATGCTCTGTCTGCCGCTGCCACTTTTCGTGAAAACGTAGCAGCCGTCGTCGCCTTCTTGGGTCGGCGGGAACGACCAAATCGTGAACATCCTGCCCTGGAACTGAAGCGTCGCCTTTTGCTGATCCAGCGAGGTGGCACCCCCAGCTCCTGCGGGGACAGACACTGCCGCAACCGCACCAACCGCAACCGCAGCCAGGGCCGCAATTCGGAGGCGGCGGACCTGCATCAACACTCCCGCCGCTCAGTGGTAACGCGGATTTGCCGGCTGACCGGATGGCTTGGCGAAGCCAACTCAAGCTCACGGAGTCCCGCTTTCACACCCGCGATCTGATCCAAGATGATCGCCATGTCCTCCAAATACGTAGGATGCCCCTGGGACGCTACCCCTTATTTGGGCTCTGTCAACGGAGCGACACCACCCGGAATCCTCTTCGCCGCCCGTACCGTGACTTCAGGCAAGAGTCGAACGCACTTCTTCTCAAAGTCATCGATTGGCGGTTCGTCGGGCGACCGAGCGCACAGCCGCCCTCAGCTTGGTCTGTACCGATGGATCGCGCCGAGAGTCCAGCGGCGGTGGACCAGATGGGGGGTCCCGGCAATGGCAAGCGGTTTCGAAGCATGGGGCGCCGTCCGCCCCGACCAGCCAAGCATCGATGCGGTTGCCCGGTGCATCGTCGAGTCTTGGGACGGATGTTGGGCTGCTCGACGCAGTTGCCGTTGCGCGTCGCATGTGCCGCATTCGCACCTGGGCCAGACGAACGGAGGGGGCCGCAAAGCGCAGCGTGGTGCGGACCCCTGGGTCTGGGGCGATCGGGGCGATTGGGCAGGGGAAGGCGATCCCCTGCCCAAAGGGGTCAAGCCGCGCTGCTGAGCCAAAGAGAGGCCACGCGCCGCCGCCGGTTTAGGCGCCGTGGCGCACTGCCGCTCGTCGACCCGAGCGAGCGTCTGCCGCCGGCGGTTGACGATCTCGCAACCATGTGAAACCGAAAGCGCGACTGCCGGCAGGGCGATCGCCGCCACCGGGACCGACTTTCTTGGATGCGTCACGGATGTGGTGGCCAATTACGCCCCGCGTGGCGAGTCGCTCGCGAGCAGCATTCCCCTCGCGGCTACGGGGAACTAACGGTCAGATCGGAACGCTCGCGTCGGTCGGGTCGCACGCTGCGATGGTCCGGCCCCTCAACGCCATCTCTGGCGGTGTCGAGTGGCAGACTAACCTCGAACCTCGCGCCCCCCTCCGCAGCGTTCTCCGCTCGCACCTCACCGCCGTGAGCCTCCACGACTGCGGCGACAACCGCCAGGCCCAAGCCGCTGCCACCCCCTTTGCGGCTCCTTGACTCGCTTGCCCGCCAGAAGCGTCCAAAGACCTGCGCCTCAGTGCCCGGCGCCAGACCTGGCCCGAAATCGCGTACCACCAGCACGGCCTCGTGAAGGTGTCGGGCCAAGTGGACTTCGACCGGGGTTCCCGGTGGGGTGTGACGGACCGCGTTGGCCAGCAGGTTTCCGATCACCTGCCTGAGTTGATCGCTGTCGCCGAGCATCGGCAATGAGCCTGGGCTCTTGAACGAGATCACCCGATCGCGTGCCGCCACGCGGGTGTCCTCGACCGCCTCGGCGACGATTTGTACGAGGTCCAGCTCCACCCGGTTCCGCTCTCGAACCTCTTCGAGTCGTGCCAGTGTCAGGAGATCGTTCACCAACCCGCCCATTCGCGTCGACTCGTCCTCGATTCTGCGCATCGCCCTCTCCCGGTGCTCGGAGTCGGACGCGGCGCCGATCCGGAACAATTCGGCGTAGCCCCGAATCGCGCTCAAAGGGGTTCGCAACTCATGCGAAGCGTCGGCCAGGAATCGCCGCATCCGCAGCTCACTACGCTGCCGCTCGTTGAAGGCTCGTTCGATCTGGGCCAGCATCGAGTTGAGCGCCAGCCCAAGCCTTCCGACCTCCGTCTTCTCCGTGGCCGGCTGCACCCGCCTGGTCAGATCGCCCGCGGCGATCTCCTTGGCCGTGCCCTCCATCCTGGCCAGGGGACGAAGGCCCAACTTCACCACCAGCCACGCCAACCCAGCGAGCATGACCAGCACGCCGACGCTGACGATCAGCTCGATCAAAGCGAGGTGCCGCAGGGAAGACTGGACGTTGCTGAGCGAAACCGCGACGACGTAGCTCCCCCCGGAGTCGGAGTCGGGGAACACCCGGGCTCGGAACTGACCGCCTCCATGTGTTGCGCCGACCGTTATGGTCGCCGAGCTCGCGGCGGAAGCAGCGCGCGTAATGCCTTTGATTTCAGGAGTGCCCAGGTGTTCGCCGTAGCCGAAGGTGATGTGGCCGACGACATCGCCCCGCGGGTTTAGGTACGCGCCATAGATTCCGGGGGGCAGCTGCTGGCCGGAAGGCAGGGAGGAACTCGACGGGGCATTCTCGCCGCGCGCCGCTGGGGAGCGTGAAGCGCGGCCCCGGGATGGTCCGCGCGCCTCTCCCCCGGCTCCGTCGCTGGCCTCCTCCACCGGGTTCAGAGCGTGGGACACCGGCCCGAAAGCCTCGCCCACCTGCTCGTTGATGCGTTGATTGAGGAAGGACTGCTGCTGCCGGTAGGTGACGACGCTAAGGACCAGCAGCCCGGCGGCGGCGCAAGCCAGCGTCCCCAGGATGAGACGGAGGCGAAGCGACGACATCATTCAATGGGCTCTCGAAGCGCGTAACCGACTCCGCGCACCGTCTGGATCAGGCGGGGGCCCCGGCTCTCGAGCTTCTTGCGCAGGTAGCTGACGTAGGTTTCGAGAACCCCGGCATCGCCGCCGAAGTCGTATTCCCACACGTGATCGAGGATCTGGGTGCGGGCCAGAGCACGTCGCGGATTGCGCATCAGGAAGCGCAGAAGCCTGTACTCGGTGTCGGTGAGCTCCAGGGGCCGACCGCCACGCCAGACCTCGCGGGTATCGTCGTCGAGCTCGAGGTCGAAGAAGACGATCCGGCTCTCGTCTTCCTCAATTCCGCTGCGCCGGAGGATCGTCCGAACGCGAACCACCAGCTCCTCGACGCTGAAGGGCTTGGTGACGTAGTCGTCGCCCCCCAGCGTCAGGCCACGGATCTTGTCCTCGGTGGTATCACGAGCCGTGAGGAAGAGGATCGGCGTACAGCTGCAGCGCTCGGACAGTCGCGTAGCAACCGCGAAGCCGTCCAGATCGGGCAGCATCACGTCGAGGACAATGACATGGGGGCGAAAGCCGACCGCCTCCCGTAGCGCCTGCTGGCCGGTCCCGGCCGTCCTTACGTTGAAACCCGAATAACGAAGGGCGATCGAGATGACGTCGGCGATGTTTTCCTCGTCGTCGACGACGAGGGCGCGAAGGCCCTGCCCGCTGTCGGGCTTAGATTCGCTCACCCCCCATTAACGTACTAAACCTGGGGAAAATCCTGGGAGACTTTCGACCGCGATATCACGCCTTCCCGAACGGCGGATAGGCACGGGGGTCACATCGGATGTGAAGCGAAATGCCGCCCCCATGACGAGGGCCAAGAGGGCCGACATGGCGCCAGCGGCAGCGGCATTGACGATAAGGATGGTCGTAACGGTCATCTGTTCCTCCTCAAAGCCAGCCAGGCGGCTTCGGTCGTTTCTCCCCAGCCAGGATCAGGATCGCCCCCATTTCTGGGTGTGATCTCCGTCATTGCTGTGAATCTGCTTAGAGCTCCCATGTGCCCGATTCCCCCGGCCCCCGCCTGGATCGGCGGAGTCAACAGCGCGGCGCTATCGCTTCGCGCGACTTTGCGAGCTCCTCGGCAGCCAGCGGGAGCTGCTCGCGAAGGACGAGAACCGCCGCTCCTCGTCCGAAGCGGCAGCGGGTTGACATCCGCCGAGGCGCTCGCACCCACCCGAAGGCAGCAGCATGCCCACACCGTGACCAACATCGCCTTCTATGCCTGGGATGAGGACGCCGGCGCCTATCTGCCGTTTGCGCTGAAACGTGCTCAGCCTGCGCGGCGAGCAGATCAGTGACGTGACGGCCTTCATCGTTCCCACGATCGGAGCCGAGGGCCCAGATGTCTACGCGTGGCTGGAGCCCGCGAGCCGGTAGCCGGGCCGACCTTGGGAATCGTTACCGGAAGGAAGCAGGCGGACGGTTGGCGATAGGCGAGGTCAGCGGAATTTCAGGAGCGAACGTGCCCGCGCTCGAGGCGCCCCGGCCGGGACCGCAAGCTTTCCTGGCTCGGGGGAGCCAACTGCTTCGTAGCGGCCGGGGGACTTCTCTACTTGCTGGCTCGCTCCGATTGCGGGGCCCTTGTGCTGATCGGCGTATGCGAGGCCGCCGTCGCAGTGGCGCGAGCCCTGTTCGTCCGCGAGGCGCACGCACGGCGGCACGGTCTCGGTAGTCCGCTTCGCCCTGCCACGATAGGTCGATGGCGGTACAGGCGAGAGGAATCGAATCGTCGCCGCCCGCGGATCACTGGCGCGTGCTGCAGCTTCGCTCGGCGGCAAGCATGCCACTCGCCGATGTCCTCGGTGCCCTCGCAAGCGCGGAAGATGGTTTGTCTACCACGGAGGCCCAGCGCCGTCTGGGGCTAGTCGGGCCGAATGCGCTGCGCAGTCACGGGGCACGGCCGCTCGCCGTGCTGATGCGCCAGCTGAGGAACCCGCTCTTGATCCTGCTTGTCGGCGCGGCGCTGACCTCATTCTTCGTAGGCGAAGGCACCGACGCGGCGATCATCCTCGCGATCATCTGCCTCAGTATCGGGCTGGGGTTCTTCAACGAGTACCGCTCCGAGCTGGCGGTGGAAGCGCTCCATTCTCAGTTGCGCCACACCGCGCTCGCAATGCGTGACGGCACGTTCACCGCGATTGACGTGACCGCACTGGTTCCCGGCGACATCGTCCAGATCGCCGTCGGCGACGTTATCCCGGCGGATCTGCGGCTGCTGCATGCGGAGGGGCTTGAGTGCGATGAGGCGGTGCTGACCGGCGAGTCGCTACCGGCCGAGAAGCAGGCCGAAGAGGTCGACGCGCCCTCCTCGCCGCTGGAGCTCGCCTCTTGCGGATTCATGGGGACTGTAGTGCGGGAGGGGAGCGGGCTTGGCCTGGTCGTGCGGACCGGGGCGGACACGGAGTTCGGGGTGATCGCCCTGCGGCTCGGGGATCGCCAACCCCAGACGGCATTTCAGCTTGGCCTGCAGAGCTTCTCTCTCCTGCTGGTCCGGGTCACCGCCGTCCTGGCCGGCTCGATCCTGGTTCTCAACATCCTGATCGGCCGCTCGGTGCTCGGATCTATCCTCTTCGCCCTGGCGATCGCCGTCGGCCTGACGCCACAGCTGCTGCCGGCGATCGTCACGATCAGCCTCTCGACCGGGGCGAAGCGATTGGCCCAGCACTCGGTGATCGTCAAGCGGCTGGTTGCGATCGAGGACCTCGGCAACATCGAGGTTTTCTTCACCGATAAGACCGGCACGTTGACCGAGGGCCAAATTACCTTCTCCTCGGCGCTCGACGCCGGCGGTCAGAGCTCTGAGGCGGTCTTGCGAGCCGGCCTACTCTGCAACGAGGCGTCCTTCGCCGAGGGACAGCTCATCGGCGGCAACCAGCTCGATCGGGCGCTCTGGGCGGCGCCGGGGGCCAGCGGGGCCGGGGCGAGCGAATACCGAGTGCTGGCCAGGCGCCCGTTTGACTACGAGCGCCGGCTCTCTTCCGTCTTGGTTTCGAATCCCGATGGCATGCGCCAGGTGATCGTCAAGGGCGCGCCCGAGAGCGTGCTCGCCCGCTGCCGCTCGGTGCCCTCGAATGCGAAGCAGGTTCTCGATCGTCAGTTCGCCGCAGGGAGCCGCGTCATCGCGGTCGCCACCCGTGCGGCGAAGGATCGAACGACGCTGGGAGCGAAGGACGAGAGCGAGCTCGAGCTCGCTGGCTTTCTCACCTTCCTCGATCGCCCCAAGACCGATGCGTCTGACGCGCTGGAGCAGTTGAAGCGCCTTGGCGTCGAGGTCAAGGTGATAACCGGCGACAACGATCGCGTCGCGCAGAAGGTCTGCGCCGACCTCGGGCTGCCTGTGCTCGGCACGTTGGTTGGTGCGGAGTTGGAGAAGCTAGACGAAGAGCAGCTCACCGCGGCATTGCCTCAGACCACGATCTTCGCCCGCGTCACCCCCGAGCAAAAGTCGCGGGTGATCAAGGCCGAGCACAAACTCGGCCTCACGGTCGGCTTCCTCGGCGATGGCGTCAACGACGCCGTCGCCCTGCACGACGCCGACGTCGGCATCTCGGTGCAGACCGCGACCGACGTCGCCAAGGACGCCGCCGACATCGTCCTGCTCGACAAGGACCTCGAGATCCTCGCCGGCGGCGTCGTCGAGGGCCGCCGGATCTTCGCCAACACGATCAAGTACGTGCTGATGGGGACCTCCTCGAACTTCGGGAACATGTTCAGCGCCGGGGGGGCCTCCCTGTTCCTCAGCTTTCTGCCGATGCTGCCGACTCAGATTCTCCTCAACAACCTGCTCTACGACGTCAGCGAGATGACGATCCCCACCGACAACGTCGACGAGGAGCAGCTGAGGCGACCGGCGCACTGGGACACCGGCCTGATCCGACGCTTCATGACCTTCTTCGGGCCGATCAGCTCGATCTTCGACTTCGCCACCTTCGGGATCATGATCTGGGGCTTCGGCGCCGGAGCGACGCTGTTTCGCTCTGGCTGGTTCGTTGAGTCCCTGGCCACCCAGAGCCTGGTGATCTTCGCGATCCGCACCCACCGCGTCCCGTTCTTCCGTAGCCGCGCCAGCAAGCCGCTGACGATCTCCACCTTTGCCTGCGTCGGTATCGGGGTTCTTCTGCCCTTCTCGCCGCTGGCCGGCCTGCTCGGTTTCACCGCACTCCCGGTCACCTTCCTCGCGGCGCTCGTCGTGATGATCTGCCTCTACCTCGTCTTGATCGAGCTCGGCAAGCGGCGGTTTTACCGATTGCAGGGAGAGGGCCGGCCGATCGCGCGTCCGCGGCCCCCGCACGAGCGCCGCATACTTCACCGCGCCTCGCGCTGGAGCATCCGGGGCCGGCCGGATCGCCGGCACGTGTGACCCGCGCCGCTGCGAGCTGACGTTCGTCATCGTTGGGCACCTGGCCCCCGGCCGGAGCTGGCTGAGCGCAGATAGGCCCTCAGTAGGCTGACCGCAAATGGCCGACGCCGGAACAGCCAAAGCACAGTCCTACGGATCTGTAGCTGGGGGGGATGGGCCCGCGGCCTCGTTTGCGGACCGGGATCGCGAGATCATCCGCACGGTCGATCTCACCAAGGTGTACGCGGGAGCCGACTTCGCCGCGGTAGACGAGCTAAATCTCAGTGTCCACCGCGGCGAGATCTTCGGACTGCTCGGTCCCAACGGCGCCGGCAAGACGACGACCGCGGGAATGCTCACCACCCGGGTGATCCCCACCTCAGGGTCAGCCTTCGTCGGCGGCATCGATGTCGTTGCGCATCCGGCGCTGGCCAAGCAGCTGATCGGGACCGTCTCCCAGACGAACACCCTCGATCGCCAGCTGACGGTCTCGGAGAACCTCTACTTCCACGGCCGCCTGTTCGGGATCTCCGCGGCGGAGTCGCGCGCCACTACCGGGCGGCTGCTTGAGCAGTTTCGGTTGTCCGACTGGGCCGGCGCCTCGGTCTTCGCACTCTCCGGGGGGATGGCTCAGCGGTTGATGGTGGCGCGCGCGATCTTTCACCGTCCCGCCGTGCTGTTCTTGGATGAGCCGACCGCGGGACTCGACCCCCAGGGCCGTCTGGCGCTGTGGGAGATCCTCGGGGAGCTAAACCGCGAGGGCCAGACGATCCTGCTCACCACCCACTACATGGAGGAGGCCGACCAGCTCTGCGAGCGCGTCGCGATCATGGATCACGGCAGGATCCTCGCGCTCGATACGCCGGCGGCGCTCAAACGCTCCGTTGGTGCCGAGGAGATCGTCATCGTGAAGGCTGGCGGCGACCGGGCCGCCCTCGCCGCGCGGTTACGGAGCGAGATCGCAGGCATCACCCGAACCCGGGAGGTGGACGGCGGAGTGGAGTTGCACGTGCAGGACGCCGAGCGGTTGGTGCCACGGGTGGTGAGCGCCGCCGAGAGCGGCGGCTTCGAGGTCGCCGACCTCTCGGTCTCCGAGCCGAGCCTCGAGACCGTGTTCATCAACCTCACCGGGAAGGCGCTGCGCGACTGATGGCCGCCGCCACTCAGCCCGGCGCCATGGGCCATGTCGCGCTCGCACCGACGCGCTCGATAATGCAGGCGAGCCGCTCGGTGCTGCTGGCGCTGATCCTCCGCGACCTGCTGGTGCTGAGGCGGAATTTCGCGGAGTTCCTGATCCGCACACTGGTCCAGCCCTTCCTCCTGGTCTTCGTCTTCCTCTACGTGTTCCCCACGATCGGCCAGGGGGTAGGGGGCGGGGGAGGGCCTGTCGCCGAGTCGGCATTCGCGACGGTGCTGGTGCCGGGGGTGGTTGCGATCTCGATCATGTTCCAGGGCATCCAGGCCGTCGCTCTTCAGCTCTCAACAGAGTTCGGCTACACCCGCGAGATCGAGGACCGCGTTCAGGCCCCCTGCCCGATCTGGCTCGTCGCCGTCGCAAAGGTGATGTCGGGGTCGGTGCAGGGGGTGCTGGCGGCGCTCGTCGTCTTTCCGATCGCCGCCGTGGTCCACGCACCCGGCGTCGAAGCCCATCTCTCCTTTCACTGGTGGATCGTCGTCACGCTGATACCGCTCGCCTGCGTGGCGATGACCTCGTTCGGATTGCTGCTCGGAACCAGCTTCGAGCCACGCAACATCGGGCTCATGTTCGGCTTCGTGGTGCTGCCGCTGACCTTCCTCGGCGGCACCTATTACCAGTGGACGAAACTATCGCCGGTCCAGGTCGACGGCATCCACTGGCTACAGATCCTGGTCCTCATCAACCCGCTGATCTATGTCGCCGAGGGCATGCGCGCGGGCCTTACGGAGGCCTCGCACATGCCTCTGTATGTGGTCTACCCGGTGCTGATCGGCTTCTGCGCGGTCTTCCTGAGCCTCGGCCTGCGCAACTTCCGCGGCAAAGTGCTCTCCTGACGGTGCCCTGCCTAGGGATACAACGGCGATCCGCGAGCAGTGAAGTGAGGAGGACCGCCAGCCCGACGCTCGGCTCGGCGCCGCCGAGGGGCTGAGCGTGGAGCAGGCCGTGGCGCGTCTGGCGCGCTAGCGGCCGAGGACGATCGAAGCGGAGCAGCGCAGCCTCCTGCCTGGGTCGTCGCGGCACCTGCGGCGCACCGCAACGGACCACTGAGATCGTGCAAAACAAACTGCAGCCAGGCCAAGATCAAACTGCTGCGGCTCACTCTGTAGGGAAGGCTCCCAACGGGCGCCAGGGCCTTCTGTGGAGGAAGAACGACAGTTCGCTCAGCTCCTCCCCTCGCTCTCACGTCCAGCGTGATTGCGAGCACGTCAACGGCGATCGTAGACCTCGAAAGGATGGGACCCGGGGGTATGACAAATGACCCGCGCGCTCCTGGTGCGCAAGGGCAGCTAATCGGATCCCCCTTTGCCGGGAACGGGCGCGCCCGATCGAGTAGAACAGGCCCATGCCCGAGCTGCCCGAGGTCGAGACCGTCCGCCGCCAGTTGGAGCCCGAGCTTAAGGGCCGGCGAATCTCGCGGCTTGAGGTGCTCGATCGCCGCTGGTCGCGACCGGTGGCGCCGGCCAAGCTCGAGGGGGCCGTCTCGGGAAGCCGGATCGAGGGCCTGGGGCGGCGGGGGAAGTATCTGCTCTTGGGGCTGGATCGTGGCCGGACGCTGGTCATGCATCTGCGGATGACGGGCAACCTGGTCTTGCTCGAGGACGGCTCCAGGCTCGACCCATCGGCGGGCATGCGCCTGTATGAGGGCGAGCGCTCGACCTCCGAGCGGCATCTGCGCGCCCGCTTCGCGCTCGGGGACGGCCGCCAGCTCTGGTTCACCGATCCGCGACGCTTCGGCGAGGCCTTCCTGCTCGGCGACGCCGAGCTTGCCGGGCGCTTCGCCTCGCTCGGGGTCGAGCCGCTCTCAGCGGCCTTCACCCCCGAGGAGCTTGCTCGCCAGGCAGCTGGGCGCACGGCGCCGCTGAAGTCCTTCCTGCTCGACCAGCGGCGGATCGCCGGAGTCGGCAACATCTACGCTGATGAGGCCCTCTACCGGGCCCGTCTGCATCCGCTCTCGCCCGCGGGCTCGATGAGGCCCGAGCACCAGCTTGCGCTGCGCGACGCCGTCGTCGCGGCGCTCGATGCCGGGCTGCAGCGCGGGGGCGCTTCGATCGATGACTACCGCGACGCTCACGGGGAGCAGGGGAGGATGCAGGATGAGTTTCTCGTCCACACCCGGGAGGCAGAGCCCTGTCCGAGCTGCGGGGCGCCGATCTCACGGATCCTCGTCGGCGGCCGCTCGACCTATTACTGTCCGAGCTGCCAGGTGCGGTTGCGCCGTCGTCCCCGTCGCCGCGCCGGGAGGGGTCGTCCGGGGCGCCGGTCAACGTAGGAACGTGCCCGGAAAGACGGTCAAGACCGAGGCGATCGTCCTGCGCAGCATCCGCTACGGGGAGGCCGATCGCATCCTCCACCTCTACTCGGCCCAGCGCGGCAGGGTGAACGCGATTGCCAAGGGCGTTCGCAAACCGCGCTCGCGGTTCGGCGGGCGCCTGGAGCCGTTCTTTCGCCTCGACCTCCTCCTGCACGAGGGTCGCAGCGAGCTGCTCACGGTGACCGGCGTCGCGACCGTCGAGGGCTACCCGCGCCTGCGCGCCTCGGCGCCGGCGCTGAACGCCGGCGCACGCGCCTGCGATGCGATCCTGCGCCTGCTCGACGCCGCCGAGCCCAACCCCCATGCCTACAACCTGCTCTGCCGCTACCTGGCGATGCTCGACGGCGAGGCTCCCGGGGCGCCGCACGCGGCGCGGCTTGAGGCGGCACTCTCCTTTCGCCTGAAGCTGGCCCTGGCGGCCGGCTTTGCCCCCGAGCTCGCCTCCTGTGCGCGCTGCGGCGAGGCCGAGCACCTGAGTGGCTTCTCCGGTGCCGCGGGCGGCGTCGTTTGCAACGCCTGCGAGGCGGGCTCATTTCCACTCTCTGAGACCGCCCACCGCTTCATGGTCGAGGCGATCGCCCGGCCCCTGGCGGAGGCGCCGGGGGCGGGGGAGAGGGACCTGCGGATGGTTGAGCGGGCGGTCGGGGAGACGCTCGAGCACCATGCGCACGTGCAGTTGCGCTCCGCCGCGTAGGATCGGATCGTGAGCGCACGGCGCCAGCATTCCTGATGGAGACCACGGTCAACCTCGAGGACCGGGTGCGCGCCTGGGAGGCCGAGTTTCTCGCCGCCGGGGCGACACCCTCCTACCCGGCAAGGCGGCGCCTGCCCGAGCCCGACAGCCCCCTGCGCACCCCCTTCCAGCGCGACCGTGACCGGATCGTGCACTCGAAGGCCTTCCGTCGCCTCAAGCACAAGACGCAGGTCTTCATTGCGCCCGAGGGCGACCATTACCGGACCCGCCTGACCCACACGCTCGAGGCCTGCGGGATCGCCCGCACCGTGGCCCGCGCCCTGGCCCTCAACGAGGACCTGACCGAGGCGATCGGCCTCGGCCATGACCTCGGCCACCCGCCGTTCGGGCACAGCGGCGAGGAGGCGCTCGACGTGGCGCTGCGCGAGCGCTGCGGCGGCGGCTTCCGCCACAACGAGCACTCGCTGCGGGTCGTCGACGTCCTCGAGCGTGACGGAGCGGGTCTCAACCTGACCGAGGAGGTCCGCGACGGGATCCTCAACCACACCGGCCCCAACAAGCCGGCGACCCTCGAGGGTCGGATCGTCAAGCTCGTCGACCGGGTCGCCTACATAAACCACGACATCGACGACGCCCTGCGGGCCGGGGTCCTGGCGCCCGAGGAGCTGCCGGCCGAGGAGATCGAGCTGCTCGGCCCGAACGGGTCACAGCGGATCGACACGCTGGTCCGTGACATCGTCGCCAACTCCGCCGCGGCCGAGGACATCGTGCAGAGCGAGGAGGTCGGCGGGGCGATGCTGCGGCTGCGCAAGTTCATGTTTGATCGCGTCTACCTGGGCGCGGCGGCGCGCGGCGAGCAGCAGCGGGTGCGGCGCACGGTTCGCGGCCTCTTTGATCACTACATCGAGCATCCCGAGCAGGTTCCCGAGGCCGAGCGCGGGGAGAGCGAGTGCCAGCGGGTGACCGACTACCTGGCGGGGATGACGGACCGCTTCTGCATCGCCAGGTTCACCGAGCTGACGGTGCCCGAGGAGGCACGCTTCTGATGGCCCTGATCTCCGCCGAGAGCCTCGAGCGGGTCAAGCTGACGGCCGACATCGTCGAGGTGATCTCAGCCCACACCGATCTGCGCCGACAGGGGAGCCGCTGGGTCGGGCTCTGCCCGTTCCACGAGGAGCGCACGCCCTCCTTCTCGGTCGATGCCCAGGAGAAGCTCTACCACTGCTTCGGCTGCGGGGTCGGCGGTGACACGATCAAGTTCGTCGAGGAGAAGGAGGGGCTCGGCTTCTCCGAGGCGGTCGAGCTTTTGGCCGAGCGCTACGGGGTCGAGCTTGAGCGCGAGCAGGAGGACCCCCGCGCCGAGGCCCGGCGCCAGCGGCGCCGGCGCCTGGAAGAGCTCATCGATCGCACCGCGAGCTTCTATGCCGCCTACCTCTTCGACGCGCGCGAGGCGGCCAAGGCTCGCGCCTACCTGGCCGAGCGCGGGCTGGGCGAGGCGGTGCTGCGCGCCTTCGGCGTCGGCTATGCGCCGAGCGCCTGGGACCAGGTTCTGCTGCGCGGCCAGCGGGCCGGCTTTGAGGTCGAGGAGCTGCGGGCCGTGGGCTTGGTCCAGCGCGGTCGGGGCGGCGGCGAGTATGACCGCTTCCGCTCGCGCATCATGTTCCCGATCCGCGACCGGCGCTCGCGCACGCTGGGCTTCGGGGGCAGAGCGATGCGCTCTGACCAGGGAGCCAAGTACGTCAACACGGCCGAGACCGACTTCTTTCACAAGAGCCGCATGCTCTACGGGATCGACCGGGCCAAGGCGGCGATCGCCAAGGCGGGCCGCGCGGTCCTCGTCGAGGGCTACACCGACGTCCTGGCCCTGCACCAGGCCGGCGTCGAGGAGTCGGTCGGGGTGATGGGCACGGCGGTGACCGAGGAGCAGGTGGCCGAGCTCTCGGCGATGGTCGAGGAGGTCGTTCTCGCCCTCGATGCCGACTCGGCCGGGCAGGAGGCGATGCTGCGCGCCCAGCGGGTGGCGGGCAACCGCAAGATGCGGCTCCGTGTGGCGGCGATGCCGACCGGGGTCGACCCGGCCGAGATGCTGAACGAGGCCGACGGCGCCGAGCGCTTCCTGGCCCTGGTCGAGGGCGCCGCTGAGCTCTCCTCCTTTCAGGTCGGCCTGGTGTTGGAGCGAACCGACACCGATTCGCCGGCCGAGCGCGACCGGGCGCTGGGCGAGGTGGCGCCGATCATCGCCGCGATGGGGGAGTCGATCAGCCGCGATGAGCTGGTGCGTCGCGTCGCCGAGCAGCTGGACCTCGAGCCGGCGCTGGTGATGGGCCGCGTCACGGCCGCACCCCTACCGAGTGCCGGCGCAGACCCAGAACCCCGTGATGCGCCGCAGCTCGTGCGCCACGGCGCTGCCGAGCTCACCTCCCGCGAGCGCCGCGAGCGCGCCTTGCTGGCGATGTGCGTTGCCGAGCCCGAGGAGGGGGGCGAGTACCTGCGCCGGCTGACACCCGCACACCTCTCGCCGCTGGGCTGGCGGGCGCTCAGCTGGCTGCGCGAGCACCCTCGCGATCTGGCGTCGAACCTGCCCACCGATGACGGGGAGCTGGCGAGTCTGATCACCGAACTGGTGATCCTCGCCGGAGAGGAGCCCTCCTCGGCGGAGGCGATGGAGCTCAACTACTTGCTTCTCGAGCAGCGTCGACTCGAGATGGAGATCACGGCCGCCGGTGACGCCGACGATTATGAGCGCCGCGCCGCGCTCAGTCGCGAGCGCGCCTCCCTTGTCGAGCGCATCGCCCGCACCGAGCGCGTCGCCTAGCGCCGGCGTAGCCGAGACTCGAGAGTGCATCCTGCCGTCCGCCAATTGCCACGCCGAGGTCGAGGCGGGATTGACGCCGTTGCCGGTAAATTTCCTCGCGACAGTCGATCCGGCGTAGTTGCCGGATTTTCGGTCCGGGGTAGCTCAATGGAAGAGCACGCGGCTGTTAACCGCGGGGTTGTGGGTTCGAGTCCCACCCCCGGAGTTTCATCGCCTCAGAATCAAGGCCGCCTGAGGGGTTGGGGAAGATCAAATAGAGCGGCTCAAGGGTGCTGTAGATGGCTTCCGCGAGGCGCTGTCCTTCATCGACCTCGGCTGCGAGGTCAGCCTGCGCTGAGAACGGGGATGCAAACACCGCTCCCTATCGCACCGATCAGGATCAGCCAGGCGCGCATTCTGTCTTCGCGTGGATTGAAACGCGGTCCTACTTGCGCACTGCCCGGTCCCACCGGCCGCCAAAACGGCCTCCGGACACGCGGCGAGCCGCGCCATCACGGCGATCATCATCACCACAAGGACGACCAATCCGGTGCTGTCGGGGCGAATGCGGCGGCGCTCTGCGGGCGTCTCGGCGTTTGCGGTGCGCCCGCCCGCTCAGTGGGAGTGATGGTGGGCTCCGCGCACGGTCCACCAGGAATCCCAGGTGATCTTCATGATCACGCCGGTGATGGCGAGTCCGATGAGCGGGTCGGCGATCGGAACCCCGAGGGCGACGACGCTGGCGCTGGCGACGACGGCGAGGCTGACGAAGGCGTCAGCGTGGGCATGGTTGCCGTCGGCGATCAGCGCTGGGCTATCTAGCGTCCTGCCGGCGTGCTTGCGGATCACGCCGGCGGTCCAGTTGCCGGCGAAGCCAATGAAGCCGGCCAGCGCGAGGGGCAGCAGATTGGTCGGCTCCTGCGGGTTGATCAGCCGTGAGATCGCCTCGATCCCGGCGACGCAGGCCGAGATAAAGATCGCCAGGACGACGAACAGGCCGGCCAGGCGCTCGGCTGCCGCGGAGCGCAACAGGAAGGCAGCGCCGAGAGGGATCGCGGTTGCGGCATCGCCAAAGTTGTGGATCATGTCGGCCAACAGCGCGACGCTGTTCGTCAGGGCGTAGATCGCAACCTGCAGCAGGGCGGTAACCCCGAGCACGGCAAGCGAGAGGCCGACTGCCCTGAGGCCGGCCCGCGAGCGTTTGATGCTCGGATCGATCAGCCCGTGGCTGTGGCCATGCTCGTCGGGGTGATGAAGGTGATGACCGGCGTGCGCATGCCCGCCGTCGTGGACGTGTGGCCCCTGATGCGGATGTGAGTGAACCGTCCCGCCATGGCGGTGACGATCACCCTCGAGCGGCACGTAGTCGAGGACGCTATTCATCGACCCGATGCTAGCCAGGAGCGGCTCCTCGCTCTGTGATCGTCTCGATCGAAGCTCCGCGGCCGCTCCTCAGGTGAAACCGTTGGCGAAACGAGGCTCAGCCTGGGTCAGTTCGGCAGCGGTCCATCGGTCGTGGCAATGAGTAATTCGATCAGCCCGGCGCTGGCGAAATCTTGGCGACGCTACGGCGGGCGAGCAGGAGGTTGCCGGGGGGCCGGCATGCTGGAGCACCGTGGTCTCCCTGCTTTTGGCCCGAGATTTGCCTTTGCCGAGGTTTTGCCCTCGATTGGCGGGCCCATTACCGCACCCCCGCAAATCTCTGTGAGCAAGTCCAGGTCACTTCCAGGCTCACTCAGGAACCTCGAAGGGCCGCCAGATCACGTCCCCGAAACGGAGGCCAAATCCCATGTCGGTACTCACGATCATGATCATCAACATCGCCGCCGCCGGCGCCCTCTCGACGATCCTCGCCGCGGTAATGCTGGCGTCCGGCAGCCGCCTGCGTTCCTCCCAGGAGCGGGAGATCGCGGATCGCAGCCGGGCGCAGCGCCAGCCCGCGCGGGCCCTGCGAGCGATCGAGGTGACTTCATAGGTTCCCGCGCCAGCGGCCCTCGGGTCTGCTGATCGAGCCCGGCCGACGAGTGGGGCTCCCTGCGATCCTCGCTGCTCGGCTCTCGAAGGGGTCAGAGGCCTCAACTGTCGAGGCAGGACCCCCGAGGGTGCCGCGCAGGTCGCGGAAAGCGCTGCAGGGAGTCCTTCACGCCGGCCTCGCTGGCCTGCCGGGAGGCGCTAGCCCGCGGGCCCGCCCGCGCCGCCTGCCTTCAAGGCACGGGGCGATATCCGGAGCAGAGGACGCGCATCCAGGCGATTCTCCCGTCGCGCGCGGAGAGGTAGGCCTGCTGCTCGATCAGGAACCGCCCTTCGGGGTTGCGCCCGCTCAACCGGTAGCCGACACGCTCGCGATCGGCGAAGGAGGCGACTTCGAGCTGCTCGAGTGCCTCGAGTTCGTCTGAATCTTTAAACCAAACGCGGAGCACCTCTGAGACCGCCTGGGCGGGATCGGTGGCTACCCAGTGGCGCCTCGGAGTCAGTCCCTGGAAGTCAATCTCGGGATGCATCAAATCCATGATCGTCTCGAAATCCTTACCGGCGAGGGCGCGGGCGAACTGCTCGCCCAATGTGGTCGGCTGCGCCATGGGGCAAGCCTGGCGCTGGGCGCGGGAGTTGTCAATCCTCAGCGACTCGCTCGGCTGCTGTGCTCAGCGAGCCGGGGATGCCCGGCGATGGGCTCCTCTCGCTGGGTCACGGTGTCGGCTGGCAAGTTCCTCGACGAGCTCGGCGGCCCGTCGGGAGCCGTCGTGCTCGCGCGCCCAGCTCGCCAGCTCTTTGGCCCGTGCGGCGAAACGACCATCGGCGAGCAGGCGCCGCACCGACCAGCGCAGCGGCGCCGGCCGGCACAGACGCCAGGGCAGCGAGAGCCCGGCGCCGGCCCAGGCGACCCGCATCGCGGTCTCGCTCATGTCACCGATCATCGGGCTGATCAGGACGGGCGTCCCGGCGCTCAGCGCCCGCGCCACTGTGCCGTGGCCGCCGTGGGAGATGACGAGCGAGGCGATCGGCATCAGCTGGCTGTAGCTGAGCCACTCGACGAGGACCGCGTTTTCCGGAACCTCGATCGGCACCTGCGGAGCGACCCGATTTGTCGTCGCGACGACGCGCACCGGCTCCTGCGCCAGGGCCGCCAATGCGGTGCGCACCAGGCGGTTGTCGGAGTCGTGCGCCGTGCTCGGCGCGATCAGAACCAGCGGCTCCTCTCCGGGCGGCAGCTCGATGTCGGGGTGGGGCAGCTCGAAACTCAGCGGTCCGGTGACCTTGACGCCGGCCGGCCAGCGGCGCGGGTACTCGAGCTGGGGGAAGGTGCCGACCAGGGCCAGCTCGGGGCTGATGCCGCCGTGGAAGTGCTCGATCGGCGCCAGGCCGAGGCGTTCGCGCTGGCGGTTCAGATCGCGACGGCCGTGCTCGAGTCCGACCTCGAGGGCGCGCGTTCCGGCTCGCCAGAGGGCTCGCCCCAGCGAGGTTCGCGGCGGCGCCAGGCCGACCGCGAAGAACGGCAGGCCGGGCTCGACGACCGGGTAGATGTGGGGGATCAGCGTCGCCCACGGGACCCCGGCCTTCTCGGCGGCAAGCGCCGGTGCCAGGGTGAGGATGTCGCTGACGAGCGCGTCGGGGCGCATCTCCTCAAGCAGCGGTAAGAGAGCCCGGGCCGCCTCGGCGGCGTGGGCGCCGTCCGCGGAGTCGGGGTCGGGGGGAGGGAACATCCGGTATTCCTCGGCCGCGGTGAAGCCCAGGCCGGCGCCCTCGACCGCGGCCCGCCGCTCCTCCCAGGTCTCGAGGAGGACCTCATGGCCGCGCCCGGCCAGGGCCCTGCCGAGGGCGATCGCCGGGAAGACGTGGCCCGCGTCGCCGAAGGCGGCGAGCAGGACTCGCAGCGGGCGCCTCAACCCGCGCCCCCTCCTCAGGGGCCGCCGACCCCCTCACCGGGGCGCGTGAAGAGGATCTCCGGCACGTGGCAGTTGCGCGAGGTCCGCAGCAGGAACCGCACCGCCTCGCCGATGTCTGAGGGTTGGATCATCTCCTCGCCCGGGACCTGTCCCTTGGCGAACTCGGTCATCGGTGTATCGACGAAGGCGGGCGCCAGGGCCGTGCACTGAACCCCTTCGGCCCCCGCCTCGCGGTGGGTCGCTTCGGTGAAGTTGACGACGGCGGCCTTGGTCGCGCCGTAGATCGAGAGCCAACCCTGTCCCATCCTGCCGGCGATCGAGGCGGTGTTGACGATCAGCGCCTTGCCGTGTTCGGCGCCCGCCTCGCGCAACATCGGAAGCCCTTCCCGGGTGCCGATGATCAGCGCCCGCAGGTTGACCGCCAGCTGCATGTCGAGGTGCTTGGTCTGGATCTCGGCCATCGGCGCGCCGATCCCGACGCCGGCGTTGTTGACGAGCACGTCGAGGCGCCCGTAGGCCTCGCGGTGTTTCGCGAAGACCTTCGCCAGCTCCTCCTCAGAGGTCATGTTGGCGGGGACCGCGAGCACCTCGAAGTCCTCGGCGCGGAGGTTCGAGGCGGCCTCCTCGAGCTTCTCGGGACGCCGCGAGGCGACCGTCAGGGCATAGCCCTCAGCGCCCAGCACGCGGGCGATCGCCAGTCCGATCCCACTCGAGGCTCCCGTGATCAATGCCGCCTTCTGTTGCGCCACCTAGGTCCCCCTTTTGCGCTTTCCTTCGGGTCGCGGGCACCCTACATCCCCCCCGAATAACATGGCCCGGTGCGCCGCCCTCCCGCCGAAATCAGCGCTCCCGTCTGCCTGCTTGGGATCGCCTCGCTCCTCGCCGGATGCGGCTCCGGCGCCTCGACCCAGACCACCACCCAGGCGCCCCCGGCGCGCAACATCCCCGCCCCGGCCAAGAGCGCCTTCCCGGCGACGGCGGGCCGTTCGCTGGACGAAGTCCTGAAAGGGATGAAGCCCTCAAAACTCGTCCTCACGCCGGCGGCGATGGTCTTCTATAGGGGTGAGAACCGCTTCCCCTTCGGCGTCTCTGAAAAAGCCGGCACCCAGGTCAACGACGCCAAGGTAGCGCTCTACATCTCCAAGGTGCCGAAGCTGCATCCCCAAAAAGACGGCAAATTGAAGAAGGGCGCGGCAGCGCAGGCGCAGATCAAAGCCCTGGAAGAACCCGCGATCGGACCGTTCCCCGCGGCAATCGAAAGCCTCGAAACCAAGCCTGCCTTCAGGTCCGAGACCACTGCTGAAAATCCCCTCTCGGCGAGCGCCATCTACTCAACGGCGCTCAACTTCCCCAGCGACGGCGAATGGCGGATCGCGGCGGTGATCGAGGAAGACGGCCATTTCAGCGCCAAGGTTCTGAGCGGGGCCAACGTCGGCGAGTTCCACCGGGTCCCGCGCCCCGGCCAGCGGGCGCCGCTGATCCACACGCCGACCGCAGCCGAGGTCGGCGGCGATCTCTCGAAGATCACGACGCGCGTCCCGCCCGACACCCAGAACAAGGTTGACTACGCCGAAGCGCTCGGCAGAGAACCGATGATCCTCTTGTTTGCAACCCCCAAGTTCTGCCAGAGTCGGGTCTGTGGCCCCGTTGTTGACGTGGCCGAGCAGGTTAAACAGCTCTACGGAGACAAGGCGGCCTTTATCCACATGGAGATCTACAACGAAAACGACCCCGCCAAGCACGTGCGCCCGCAGGTGCTGGCCTATCACCTGCCGAGCGAGCCCTGGCTCTTCGCGATCGGCCGCGAAGGCACGGTCAAGGACTCGATCGAGGGCGCCTTTGGGATCAGGGCACTGACCCGCGTGGTCAAGCAGGTGACGGGCGAATGAGTGCCAGGGAGGGCAAGAGCGAGGCACCCGAGCAGGCGCTGCTCGAATCCTTCGCCCAGGAGGCGCGCCGGCGCTGCGACGTGATCGCCGCCGGCCTGGCCACCGAGTCGGCTGACTTCGAGACGATGCGAAGCGAAGCCCACGCCCTGCGCGGCACGGCGAGCGCCGTCGGCCTGCGCCGTCTCGCGGAGCTGGCCGGGCTGATGGAATCAGACCTCGCCGAAGCGAAGAAGACGGGCGTCATCCGCGGGGGCCGCGGCCACCAGATCGCCGACGCCGCCAAGGCCCTCGCCGAGGGGGCGAGCGCCGCCGCGGAGGGCAACGAGGAGCCGCCCGACGTCGGTCGCTCCCTGGCGCAGCTCTTCAGCGCCTAATTGTCCCGCCCAAAGACGTCATGAACCGCCTGAGATAGCGCCGCCCCCCGGTTCCGCGCGGGTCAATCCAAGGGCAGCGCGGTCGAAGTCATGCCCCGCGCCTTGGCCGGGTTCTATGCGGCTCCGCGGGGAACTCGCGCAGCTCCCGCGATCCCCGCTCAGGGTCGCAGCTGCCCGAGGAACCAGCGGGCGTGGGTCATCAGGCGCTCGGGGGGGAAGCGCTGGGGAGCGGTGAGGACAAGTCGCGCGTACTCATCGGCGATCGCCGACAGGGTGCGGGCGGTCATATCGGGGTCCTCGGCCCGTTCACCGCGCCGCAGACCGGGGCGCACCGCCTCGCGCAGGTCCTCGAGGACAATGGCGCGGCCCTGGGCGATGCTCTCCCGAAGCAGACTCGGCGCGCCCTCGGGCGGCATCAACACCAGCCGCCAGGTGCTTGGGTTCTCCGCGACGGCCTTCAGGTAGGCGTCGAGGCTGGCGAGCATCAGCTCGCGGGGGTCGCCCTCGGCGAGGTCCTCGAGCGCGCTTCGCGAGACCTGCTCGCCGGCGCGGCTCATCTCCCGCTTGACGAGCGCCTCCAGCAGCCCGTCAAGGTCACCGAAGTGGCCGTAGACGATCGGCCTCGAGACTCCGGCGGCCTGCGCCACGGCCTGGATCGAGACCTCATGGAAACCGCTCTTGCCGAGGATCTCCGCGCTGACGTCGAGGATCTGCTCGCGGCGCTCCTCGGCGGACATGCGCTGCGGTCCCGGGGTCGCTGGGGAACTCACCGAGCACTATGTTACGCTGTTGAAACTTACACGGGTGTAATCTGATCCGGTGAGCTGAAATTGTCCTGAGGCGGGTTGTTCTGGAGGCGCCACAGGAGGAGAAATGTTCGTACGGCGCAGCTTTGCGCTTCTGGTGATCGCCTTGGTCTCCGCCCTCTCGCTGGCGCCGGCGGCGTTCGCGGATACCGAAGAAATCATCGAACCGAACCACACGCCGGGCACGGCCACCGACGGCTGGCAGGCGGGCACCTGCACGACGGACTCTCCGAAATGCTCCCCCGAAACCGAATCGCAGTTCTACCGGACAGCCGGTGGGCACCCGCCCGTCGGCTTCACCCAGTACATCATCCAGCACACGGTCATCGCCCCGGGCCTGGTCGAACCGCTGAAAGCGCCGATCGAGGAACGCGACATCAAAACCCTGCGCGTCGACCTGCCGCCGGGCCTCATCGTCAACCCGCAGGCGACCACCGAAAAGTGCTCGATCGGCGAATTCCTCCACTCGCCGGCGCCGGGGATCTACCTGCCCGAATGCAAAGCGGCGACCGAAACCGGCGAAGAGCAGGCGAACCTGGTGACGACCGTCCCGAACCTCGAATTCCCGCCGGGCTCGGGCGAACACATCGCCAATGCCGGCACCCGGATCCCGCTGATCCCGGGCCTCTTCAAAATCCCGGTCTTCAACCTGCAGCCCTTCCCCGGCGAACCGGCGCTCTTTGGCTTCGTCGTCGCCGACGCCGAGCCGATCCTGCTGCGCACCGAAGTCTCCTGGGAGGGTGACTTCCACGAGAGCTTCACGATCAACATTCCGGCCTCGATCGAAACCGCGGGAACCGGGCTCGGGACGATCATCAGCCGTCTGATCAATTTCGGCAAAACGGCCGGCAACGGCACCTTCCTCACCAACCCGTCGACCTGCTTTGACCCCGAAGAAGCCTCCACGGCGCACCTTTACTCGACCTACTTCCGGGCCGAGTCCTGGGCGGTGGAAGACCCGCTCGGCTTCCCCAACGGCTCGACGCCGGTCGAGTCGCCGCTGCCCGAAGGCATCCGCCAGAGCGGCTGCCCGAAGGTCCCCTTCGATCCCTCGATCGAACTGCAGCCGGGGTCGACCGAAGTCGACTCACCCGCTTCACCGACATTCGTCACCGAAATGCCATTTGAAGTTCCTTCTGGTGGCGAACACAAGGTAGGTCAGTCGAACCAGCGCAGCGCGACGGTGACTATGCCTGCTGGCATGGGGCTCAACCCCTCCGGCTCGGTCGGCCTGCTCGCCTGCACCGACGCCGAGTTTCACAAGGGCGAACGGGTCTTCGAAAACAATTGCCCGCCCGCCTCGGAAATCGGCAGCGCCGAAATCGCCACGCCCGTGCTCTCCGAACCGCTTACGGGCAAGATCTACGTCGGCGAACAAAAGAGCGGCGATCCGACCTCCGGGGAAGAGTTTCGGATCCTGTTCGAAGCCAAGTCACTGGAACTTGGCATCGTCGTGCGCCTGATCGGCAACGTCAGCGCCAACCCGGTCACCGGTCAGCTGACCGCGACCTTCGACGAACAGGAGGTCAGCGCGATCTGGGGGAATCTGCCGAAGGGCCTCCCACAGGCGCCCTTCGAAGCGGTGACCCTCGAATTCAACGGCTCCCACAAGATTCTGAGCACGCCGCCGACCTGCTCGCTGAGCACGACGACGAGCGTCGAGGAACCGTGGTCGACGCCGGCCTCGACCACGACGCCGTCGGACAGCTTCACGCTCTCAAGCCAACCGGGCGGCGGCAGCTGCCCGACGACGCTCGGCGCAAGGCGCTTCACGCCGACCTACGCGGCCGCCTCGACCAACAAACAGGGGGGCGCCTACAGCCCCTTCGTCGTCAACTTCGGCCGCAGCGACGGGCAGCAGGAGCTGAAGGGCGCCAAGGTGACCCTGCCGCCCGGACTGGCCGGCAAGCTCGCCGGCGTCCCCTACTGCTCCGAGGCGGCGCTCGCCGCGGCGGCGGCGAGCAGCGGCGCCGCCGAGCAGGCCTCGCCGAGCTGCCCGAGCGCCAGCCGCATCGGCTCGGCGACGACCAAGGCGGGCACCGGCGAAAACCCGGTCAGCCTCGGTGGCAGCGTCTATTTGAGCGGCCCCTACAAGGGGGCGCCGCTCTCGATCGCGGTGATCACGCCCTCGATCTCGGGGCCCTTTGACCTGGGCACGGTGGTTGTGCGGATCGCCGTGGAAGTCGAACCGGAAACCGCCCAGGTGCGGGCCGTCTCGGACGCGATCCCCGACGTCTACGGCGGCGTCAAGCTCGACATCCGCTCAATCGAAATGAATCTCGACCGCTCTGGGTTCATGCACAACCCGACCAACTGCGGCGCCGAGGCGGTGACCGGGACCCTGCAGGGCGGCGGCTCAGACCCCACCAACCCGGCCGCGTTCAGCAGCTATCCGTTCTCCCAGCCCTACCAGGCGACGGGTTGCGAAAGCCTTGGCTTTAAGCCGAAGCTGACGACGAAGCTGCTCGGCGGTCGCAACGCCACCAAGCGTCGGGCACACCCGAAGATCCAGGCGGTGCTGACGACCCGCGAAGGCGATGCCAACGTGGCCCGCACGGCGCTCACCCTGCCGCCCGGGCTGCTGCTCGACAACGCCCACATCGGCACCGTCTGCACACGGCCAGACCTGCAGGCCAACACCTGCCCGGCCGATTCCGTCTATGGGCACGCGACGGCGACATCGCCGCTGCTCGAAGGTGAACTCTCGGGCAACGTCTACCTGGTGCCGTCCAATAGCGGCGGCCTGCCCGACCTGCTGGCCGATCTGCACGGTCAGGTGAGGGTGCAGCTGCGCGGCGTCGTCTCCTCCTCAAAGAACGCCGGCATGAAGACTGTTTTCGAGAACCCGCCGGACGCTCCGGTCAGCAGGTTCACGCTGACCATGAACGGCGGCAGCAAGGGCCTCCTGCAGAACTCACAGGACCTCTGCAAGGTCAAGAACCTCGGCTCGACGCTCAACATCAAGGGCCAAAACGGCAAGCAGATCAAGCGGCAGAAGAAGAACAAGCTGCCCCTCCAGATCAGCGGCTGCCCGAAGAAGAAGAGCCACAAGAACCACCACTAGGGAGAACCCGGCCCTCCCGGCGCGGCGCTCTGGCTCCGCCGCGCCGGGCAGAGGGCCACGCGCAGTCAAGGCGTCATTTTGCGTGTCACGCCGGGCGGGCCGATTGCCGCAGCCCACCCGCGCAGGCGGTTGCTGGCTCAAGGCTGAGGGCGGTGCGGCTCGGGGATCGCGCGCGCTCCCAGCGCCGCCGGGTTGATCTGTCCAAATCTGTTGCACCCGCTTGTGACCCGGCGCTAGACTCGGCGCCCATGGCCCTTACTCAGGCCTGCGAGAGGGGGGAGTGAGTCGGGCATGCGGACCACGGCGCTCGTCATCGAGACCGATCCCCCGATCGGCGGCCTGGGGCGGTGGGGAGATGCCGCCAAGGGCACCGTGACGATCCTCGTTGCCGACGGCCCCGACGGGCCGATCTTTGTCGCTCGGGAGCTGCGCCTAAACGAGGATCGCTGGCTGGTCCGTGGGATGCAGATCCCGGTCTCGCTTGACCCCGGCCGCCCGGAGCGCTTCGAGGTCGAGTGGGACGCCATTCCAAGCATCGAGGAGCGGGTTGCGGCGAATGACCCGGCCCTCGCTGACCCGGCCGGCACCCGGCGCAGGGTCGCCGCCGCACTTGAGGCGGCGGGCATCTCGGTTCCGGCCGCCGGGATGGCGCACCGTGGGATGACCGGCGGCGTTGGGCTCGAGCCGCGGGGCGAATCCTCGAATCGCCTCGCGGAGGCGATCGAGAAGGCGGCGCACTCACCCGCGCCGCCCGGCAAGCAGAGGGCCGTGGTCGTGATCGCAAGCCTCACCAGCAGCGCCGATAGGGGTGGCGGCGAAGGGTTTGACGCCAGCGTCAACGGACCACCATGAGGTCCTGGGGCAAAAGGAAGGCGGTGCTCTCGGTCAACGTCCCCGGCATGGCCCCCTATGCCGTTCTCGTCTCGGGGTTCAAGCCGCCGGCCGGTAAGGGCGACTACGCCGGGGCGGGGCTGCCGGCGCTCGTATCGAACAGCGACCCGACGGATGTCGAGATCCTCTGGGATGAGGTGCCCTCGCTCGAGGGCCAGATCGCGCAGCGGTTCGACGACTCGATGAAAGACCAGCGGGACCGCCTGGCGCAGGCCCACCAGATGCAGGAGCAGATGATCGAGGCCGCGCGAGGGGCTGACAGCAAGCCGGGCTCCGCCCCAGCGTCCCCGGTCGGGCCGGCGGCGGAGATGATGGCTGAAAACGCGAAGCGCACGCTCGCCTACGTCAAGGACCCGGCGATGCGCGAGATGCTGATCAAGCAGTATCGCGCGGCCGGGATCCGAATCGAGGAGGGTGAGGAAGCGAGCTAGCCGCCGCCGGGACCGTGCTTTAGGACAGCGTCGCGAAGCGCACGCTGGACCTCGGGTTCCATCAGCCTGGCCGGATCGGGACTCGAGGGGTCGATTCCCCGCTCCCTCATGACCCTCAGCACCGAGTCCCCGATGGCCTTCTGCTCCTCGCTTTCGGCGGCTCCATCGCTCCCGCCGGCGGCTCGCGCCAGCTTCGCGTAGTGGAATGCGTCAATCAGGGTCGTGGGGAGCCCCGGTCGCCTCCCGGCGCTCGCGATCGGATTCGTGGCGTCACTCGAGTGCTCGGAGATCGTCGCCTCCACACCTCTCAGCGGGGACGCCGGTTCCCCGGGCGGGATCGCCCTCTCCCGTTCCCGTCGCCGACGCAGGTACCCAAAGAGGCCCATCGGCGCTCGATTCTACCTCGGGTTGCCCCGCCACTGAGGCCCCCGCCCGTCGACAAATTGGTCTTCAGCCTCGCTCACCTCAGCGAGGGGCGAGGATCCGGTCGATCTCGGCGAGGGCTTCGGTCAGTCCGCGAAACCCGATCGCCACCGGGCCGCCGTCGCGGCTCGGTTCGATCCGCAGCATCAGGTCGCCGTCCTCGTAGCGGGTGTAGGCAAGCAGGGCGTCGTTCAGCCGCAGCTCGGTGACGCCAAAGGACGCCTCTTCCGGGCTGAGGCTCGCGACTTTGATCTCGTGCATTTCCTCTCCATTCGGTCGAAGTGGGGCCCCGGCCAGGGCGCTGGGGGTTGCTGTCAGATGGCGACCGCCACCGGCACCGGGCACTCGGAGGTGACCATCCGTTTTCGCTGGATCCGATCGGCCCCTGCCTGAGAGCGCCACCGAGATCGAGCCGACTCTGCGCCGAGGCAGGCGGTCTGAATCGGTCAGAGTTCTGACACCATGATCTGCTTGACGTGACGCACCCCGCCGGATACGTTCTCTGAGGCCGTTCCAAAGGTTTCCCGACAGCGTTCTAAGAGGGTGCAATGGGTCCGCTTTGGGCGAGGGTTTCCGCCGTTGCCGTCGCAGTTCTGGTGATCGCAGCGCTGATCGCGCTGTACATCTCCAATCTCCTGACCGAGCCGCCGACGGTCGAAGCGTCACCCGGCAGCCTCCCGCACACGGCGCATCTGACGCTGAAGACCGAGGCCGCGGTCGGGCCGCAGGGCTCCAACAAGTCCTGGGTCTCCTACCTGATTCGCAACTCGCAGGGCGAATGGGTCCACAGCACGATCTTCAAGGTGCCGGCCCACTCCCTGGTGCACTTCACCGTCTACCAGTTCGACGGTGACAGCGGTCTGCGCAACCCGTTCCTCTCCCAGGTCCACGGCACGGTTGGCAACAAGATGAGGATCGACGGCAAGCCGCGGGTCTCGATCCCGCCCGAAGAAGCCTCACACACCTTCGCCGTCCCGCAGCTCGACCTGATCGTGCCCCTGTTGGGGGTGTCCGAAGAAGCCCCGAACCCGTGCGAAGAAGGTCCCTGCTCGCTGAGCCAGGCACATCATACGATCACCTTCACGATCCACACCGGCAAGCCCGGGCGCTACAGGTGGCAGTGCTTCGTCCCCTGTGCGGCGGGGTTCCTCTACGGCTTCGGCGGCCCGATGCAGACAATCGGCTACATGGACGGCTTCCTGCAGGTCTCGTGAGGGTGCTGCCAAGGTGAACGAGCCCAACCATCTGCGCCGGATCGCGATCGCCTCGCTGGTGCTGAGCGCGATCGCCACCCCGATCGTCGTCGCCGTGATCGCGCCGACGCTGCCACCCGGCAACGGCAGCAACGCCAGCTCCGGCCAGGTCTATGACAACACCGTCCTGTTCGGGATCGTCACCCCGATCGCGGCGACGCTGATCGTCTACTTCGCCTACAGCCTGACCGTCTTCCGCCGCCGCCAGGAGGGCCCCCAGGAAGGGCTCGCGGTCGAGGCCGATCACCGCGTCAGCACCGTCTGGCTGGGGGTGACGACGATCATCGTCCTCTTCCTCGCGGTCTTCGGCACGGTCGAGCTCGCCAACGCCGGCTCGGGCGGCGGCCAGGGCCCCGAACCGGCCTTCAGACCATCGGGCAAGGCGCTGCCGGTGCAGGTGATCGCCCAGCAGTGGGAGTTCACCTATCGATTCCCGACCTATGGTGGCATCGAGACCGCCCACCTCGAGCTGCCCGTCAACCAGCAAATCGAATTTCACGTCACCTCCCTTGACGTGATCCACTCCTTCTGGGCGCCGAAGATCGGCATCAAGGCCGACGCCAACCCCGGCGTCGACAACGTCGCCTTCACCAAGCCGACCGAAGAACAGTCCTTCGAAATCCACTGCAACGAGCTCTGCGGCCTCTGGCACGGGTACATGTTCGACACCGGCCAGGTGGTCAGCGGCGCCCGCTTCGTGGCCTGGATCCACAACCAGGCGAAGGTCTTCGCCGCGGCCAACAAGGTCCTGCCGAATTACGCGACCCACTACTTCCCCGAACCCGAACGGAGGGGCGGATGAGCAACTGGCGGCGGCTGATCGGCTTCAACCTGCTGGCCGGGATCGTCCTCGGGATCGTCGGCTTTTACTTCGGCTGGTGGCTCGGCCACCAGATCCACGCCGAAAGCATCGAATTCTTCGAAGACACCAACCAGAACGACGTCGCCCTGATGCTCGGCTACCTGTTCGCCGTCGTCGGCTTCCTCGGCGGCCTCGGTTTCTTTAACTACCCGCTCTCGCGGATGCTCGGCGCTCCGGTCAGCATGGCCGAAAAAGAGGAGGGGGGGATCGGCCGCTACTTCACCAGCTGCACCGATCACAAGGTGGTCGGGATCCAGTACCTGATCGGGGTCGGGTTCTTCTTCTTCATCGCCGGGATGAACGCGATGCTGATCCGGACCGAGTTGCTGCGCCCCTCGCCGCAGCTGTTCGGGGCCGGCAACTACCTGACCCTGGTCGGATTGCACGGAACGATGATGATGGGGATCATGACCTCGGGGGTGCTGGGCCCCTTCGCCAACTACTTCGTGCCGCTGATGATCGGCGCCCGGCGGATGGCCTACCCGCGGATCGAGTCGCTGACCTTCTGGCTTTTGATGGCGGCCGGGACGATCCTGATGACGACCCTGCTGTTCGGGGGCTTCCCGACCGGCTGGACCGGCTATGCGCCGCTGAACGTGCAGGCGAACTACGGCTTTGATTCCTACATCTTCTTCTTCGCCCTGGTCGGGATCTCGATGACCCTGTTCGGGCTCAACCTGATCACGACGATCGTCACCATGCGGGCGCCGGGGCTGACCTGGTCGCGGCTGCCGATGCTCTGCTGGGGGGCCCTCAGCACCGGCATCCTGATGCTGCTGGCGGCGCCGGTTCTGATCGCCGTGCTCTTGATGGTGGGCTTCGACCGCGCCGTGCAGACCTCATTCTTCATCTCCAGCGCCGGCGGCAGCCCCTACCTGTTCCAGAACCTCTTCTGGTTCTTCGGTCATCCGGAGGTCTACGTCCTCGCCCTGCCGGGGATGGGAATCCTCCTGGAGATCGTCCCCGTCTTTGCCCGCAAACGGCTCTGGGGCTACCGGATCGCCGTTGCGGGCCTGCTCGGGATCACCCTTTTGAGCTTCTTCGTCTGGCAGCACCACCTCTTCGTCAGCGGCCTCAATTCCTCGCTGCGGCCCTTCTACATGTTCTCCACCGAGGCGATCTCGCTGCCCACCGGACTCGTCTTCTTGGCCGGGATGGGAACCCTGTGGCGGGCGAAGATCCGCTACCGGGTACCGATGCTCTTCTGCCTCGCCTGGTTTTTCAACTTCTTCATCGGCGGCGCCTCCGGGGTGTTCCTCTCCGACGTGCCGAGCGACGTCGCAACCCACGGCAGCTTCTTCGTCATGGCCCACTTCCACTACACGATCATGGGCGGCCTGATCTTCGTCTTCTTCGGGGCGATCTACTACTGGGTGCCGAAGATGTTCGGGATCGCGCTCAACGAAACGCTCGGCAAAATCCACTTCTGGGTGATGTTCATCGCCTTCAACTCGACCTTCTTCCCGCTCTTCGCGCTGGGCCTGATGGGGATGCCGCGGCGGGTCGTCACCTATCCGAGCCACCTGCAGGGACTCAACGACTGGGTCTCGGTCTCCGCCTTTGTTCTCGGCTCCTCGATGCTGGTCTTCCTCTTCAACGTCGTCTACTCGCTGGTGATCGTCCGCAAGCCCGCTCCCGATAACCCCTGGGAATCGAAATCGCTCGAGTGGCAGACGCCGACCCCCGTCCCGGTCCACGATTATCCGCGCCCGCCGGTGATCGATTCCGATCCCTACGACTACGGGGTGCCGCCGGTCGCCCAGCCGGCCGAGGCGCCGGCCCCGGGATAGGAGCGAGATGCCCGAGGAGGCCACGATGGCAGAGCAGGATCCCTTCGCCGAGACGCGGGAGATGCACGAGCGGGTCGACCGCGTCGGTTACGCGCTGATCGGCGGCGCCACGGTGATGTTCTTCCTCGGCTTCGTCTTCGCCTACTTCTACCTGCGCTCGCTCGATAACAACGAACTCTGGCGCCCGGCGGGGGTGACGCCGCCGAGCGGCTACGGGATCGCGATCGCGGTGGCACTGGCGCTCAGCGCCCTGGCCTTCGGCTACGCGGCGCGGGCCGCGAAGCAGGGGGATGGCGGCTGGGTCGCCGCCTGCGGCGTCGCCCTCCTCCTGGGGCTCTTCTCCTGCATCGCGCAGGCGGTCGAGTACGCCCACATCCCCTTCGGCCCCCAAAGCGGCGGCTACGCGAGCGTCTTCTTCGGCTGGACGGCGCTCTACGCCGTGGCGACGCTCGTCGCCCTTTACCGGGTGGAGACCGCCTTCGCCCTCGGGGTCCGCCACCGCGGGCAGGTCTTGCCCGAGGGGTTCACGCCGGGGGCGTTTTACTGGGCGCTGCTCTGCGGGATCGGGATCCTCGCCTGGATCATCCTCTACCTGGTTTGAGCCGTGGCCTCGCTGACGACGCCCCTCGACTGGACCGGCGGTCCGGCACTACTGTGGGTGGTGGGCGCGGCGATGCTCTACTGGTTGGGCGGACGCGGCAGGGTCCGCCGCCGCGGCGAGGCCTGGCGCAGCGCCTCCTTCATCGCCGGACTGGTGGCGATCCTGGTAGCCCTCGACTCGCCGGTCGACACGCTCGCCGACGAACTCTTCTGGGTCCACATGATCCAGCACATCCTCCTGATCGGAGCGGCGGCGCCGCTGCTGGCGCTGGCGCGGCCCTGGAGTCGGATGTGGCACGGCTTCCCGCTCGCCTACCGCCGCGACGTCGCCCGCACGATCGCCGGGCCCGACTGGGCCCCGCTGCGGCGGGCCTCGGTGATCCTCAGCGGCACGCTGGTCTCCTGGCTGCTCTTCAACCTCGACTTCTGCGCCTGGCACCTGCCGGTCCTCTACGACGCCGCCCTGCGCTGGGAATTCATCCACGCGCTCGAGCACTTCATCTTCTTCGCCACGGCGCTCTTGTTCTGGACCCGGGTGATACCGGCGGCACCCTGGCGCTCCCCGCTGAGCGAGCTGGGCAAAATCGCCTACCTGGGCTCGACCCTTGTCGTCGGCTGGGTGCTGGCGATCATCCTGGCGATGGCCTCAACCCCGCTTTACTCGACCTACGCCGAAGCGGCGAGTCGCCCCGGTCACATCTCCGCTCTCACCGACCAGCAGCTGGCGGCCGGGGTGATGTGGGTGCCGGGCGGTCTCGCCTACATGATCGCGATCCTCGTGATCGCCTACCGATGGCTCGAGCCTCGCGAGTCCCGTCGCGCGGAGGGCGCGGGGGCCCGGGCCCTGCCGAGAGGAGTTGGATGAGATGCAGCTGATTGGACTGGTGCTTGCGAACGCCGGCTGGACGAGCTTCTCCGGGGTCTTTTCGACCGTCTTTCCGCTGATCGTCCTGATCGTCGTCCTCAGCATCTTCACGGTCGCGGTTCGGCGGCATCCGCGGGGATGAGGCGCACCAGCCGGCGGACCGCGGCGATCGTGATCGCCCTCGCGGCGCTCGGCGGGGCGCTGATCGGTGGCGCTGTGCACCTGCTCTCGGACGGCTCGGGAGGCTCACGGGCGAGCGCCGAGGTGCAGGGGCAGGCGGTCTGGCCGGCGGGCCTGAGACGGGCGCCTGATTTCGCGCTGCGCGACTCCCAGGGTCAGCGACTGCGGCTCTCCAGCCTGCAAGGCCGACCCGTGATTCTCACCTTCATGGACTCCCAGTGCCACCAGGAGTGCCCGCTTGAGGGCCGGGCCCTGGCGGCGGCCTTTCGGATGACGCCCGCCGCCGAGCGGCCGCTGGTCCTCGCGGTCAGCGTCGACCCCTGGCACGACACCGCCGGCTCGGCCCGGCGGGCGATCAAGCGCTTCGGACTCGCCGACTTCCCCTGGCGCTGGCTGCTGGGGACAAAGGCCCAGCTGGAACCGGTTTGGAGGCGCTACCGGATCTTCGTGCGACAGACCAGCGGCGATATCGAACACACCGATGCGCTCTATTTGATCGACGCCAAGGGCTATGAGCGCGCCGGGATGGTCTACCCGTTCTTGCCCAACTGGGTCAGCACCGACCTGAAGACGCTGGCGAGCGAATCCAATTAGCGGTCTGCCCGGGTGCTCCGCAAGGCCCTGATCGCCGCCCTCGCCGGCGCGGTCGCGATCGCGCTGGCGATCGGCGGCTCCAAGGAACCGCTGGAAGTGGCGGAAGCGAATCTCGCACCCTGCCTGCACGAAGGTAAAGGCGGCGCCGAGGCCAGCCTCGGGCGGCGAGCGACGCAGAGGGCCGGACCCCTGGCGGTGCCGCGAGCCCCCCTGCGGGAGATGCGCCGGGGAGCAAACGGTCAGCTCCACACGAACATGGAGGTGCTCGTCCGCGGTCACCACTACGTGGTTCTCAGCGTCCCGCTCGCGCTGCGCAACCGGGTCTTTCTCTACTACGGCCAGGTTCTCGACAACCGGGGCCAGGAGCCGCGCTCGCCCTTCGCCGCCCCGGGCTACGCGGAAACCGAGTTCCAGCCCTGCCGAGACCTCGCCGAGACGGTCTGGTCGGGAGGGGTGCGGGTGATCGGCGAGGGCCCGGTCAGGCTGCTGGTCACCGTCGAGGGACGCTCGGTCTCGATCCCCTTGGCGCTGGGGCGCCCGCGGAGCGGCGCACCGGCTACCTGATCAGCTTGCCCGAGGGCGAGATCACATACCAGTAGCCGCCGTTCAGATTGACGTCCTGGCCGTTGGCTTCGCCGGGTTCGGTATCGGAGACGTAGCTGTAGAGAGGCCAGCCGGCATAGGTGACGACCGCGCTTCCCCCTGGCCCGGGATCGCTGCCGATCAGCCGTTCCTTGACCGGAGCCGTGGCGCTCGCCCGCTGCCCCGCTGAGAGCGTCAGCGGTGGCCAGGCCGAGGCGCAGTCCCCCACGCACGTCACCCTCCTGGCCCGGTCGGGAGCAAAGGCGTAGAGGGTCACGCCTTCATCGACGAGCACTTCTCCCAGGCCGGGGATTTCCTCGGCGGAGAGGACGACGGGGCCGCCCCGCGAGCCGCCGATGCGGGAGGCACCGCCGGCGCTGCAGCCGGCGATCGGCAACAGCGCGAGCGCGGCGAGAAGCAAGGCCGTCAGCCTGCCCATGCCCGGATCCTATTGGCCCGGGCAGGGAGGCCGATGGACGCCGTCTGTGTCGGTTGCTCAGTCGGGGATCGCTCGCAGGTGGCGCCGAGCGGCGCCCAGCGGGCGCTCGCCGCGAGCCCTTGCGGGCTCCGGGCGGGGCTTCCGGCGCCGCGCGCCGTGGCTCTCGAAATGGGCCTCGAGGCGCGCCGGAGCGCGCATCACGAGGGCAAGGATCGTCGCCAGCACCAGGGCGACGCCGATGTTCATGAGGATGATCGCTGTAAATGACATAGCCACCCGAATTGCCGGCAATTGCCGATCTAAACCTTAAATTTCAGTAATTGATAGCGCCCGGCCGGCCGCTGAATCCCTCCCGGCTTGCCGGGAACGGGATCGCGCCGTCTCCCCAGCCGGGCCGTCGCAACCCCGCTGATGACGGCGTTCGAGCCCCCAAAAACAGAGCCCGGCGCGCGATCGGTTTCCCGATCGGGTAGGGGGATAGGACACGAGGGCCCCGTTTTGGCGGCAAACCGGACAAAGCGGCGTGTGGGCAAGCCAGGCCCAGCTCATCGCCGCTAACCGCCTGCCATGGGGCCCCGTCGGTCCTGATTCACTGCCGGCCCCAAGCGGGCCTGCGCCGCCACCTCGCCCCGGGCCGGCCGCCCCAGGGCGAGCCAGCCATCGTCCGGCGCCGCGTCTCACCAGACCCCTCGCCGGGGCAGCGCCTGGCCATTGGTGGTGTAGGTGGGGGCCAATGGGGGCTCCCATGTCGCGGGCGGAGTCCACAGTCGAGCAATGGCCCGGGATGGAGGCTCGTGGTTGTGGTTCTACCCAGCTGCCGCGCTGGAGTCAGTGGCTCGGGTCCGTGTTGAGGAGTATCGACACGCCCTTGGAGGCCTCGGTGTCGACGGCCAGGTCAGGTCTGGAATCGGCGTTGAAATTACCGATCGCGACCGCCTGGGGATGTGCGGGCCTCGGGCGCAGCGGATAGTCGGTCGCCTTGCCGAAGGTGCCGTTGCCGTTTCCGGCTAGTACCGAGACACTGTTCGAGTTCTGGTTGGCGACCGCAAGGTCAGGGTGGGAGTCGCCGTTTAGGTTGCCGATCGCGACCGAGGTGGGATGGGTGCCGACCGCAAAGCTCTTCGCCTTGCCGAAGGTGCCGTCGCCCCTCCCGAGCAGCACCGCAACGCTGTTGGCGATGTAGTTCGCGGTAGCGAGGTCGGGGCGGGAGTCTCCGTTGAGTCTTCCGACGGAGATCGAGGTGGGGGCGTCACCGGCAGGGAAGCTCCTGGCCTTGCCGAAGCTGCCGTCGCCGTGTCCGAGGAGTATCGAGACCTTGTCCGAAGCGCGGACTGCGACGGCGAGGTCGGGGTTCGGGTCGCGGTTGAACTTGCCGATCGCGACCGAGGTTGGGTTAACGCCGCCGACGGGGTAGTTGGTCGGCGGGCCGAAGCTGCCGTCGCCTTGTCCGAGCAGTATCGAGACGGCGCCTTCCATACCGTGTTGGTGGGTGGTCGAGAAGATGGTGACCGCGATGTCACGTTTCTTGTCGCCGTTGAAGTCGCCGATCGCGATCGAGTTGGGGCCGTCGCCGGCGGCGAAATTCCTGGCCTTGCCGAAGCTGCCATTGCCGTGTCCGAGCAGTATCGAGACGTTGTTCGAGTTGTGATTGGCAACGGCGAGGTCGGGTGTGCCATCGCCGTTGAGGTCGCCGATCGCGATCCCGTCCGGCCAATTCCCGGTGCCAAAGTGCTTCGCTCGGCCGAAGCCACCGGCACCGTTTCCCAACAGCACGGCAACGTTACCGCCCGAGACGACCGCCAGGTCAGGGTGTGAGTCCCGGTTGAGCTTGCCGACCGCGATCCCGTCCGGGTAAGCTCCGGCGTGGAAGTGCCTCGCGGGGCCGAAGGCCCCGAGCGCTTGGACCGCGAATACGCCAATGCCGATGCTGAGGCAGAGCGCAACAAGCGTCAGCTTGCCTCGGTTCTGAATGACATCGGCGAGCCCCTTCATTCCATGCCCTCCGCATGTGACTCCTAGGGGAGCGCCCGTGCAGCGCTCGATCACAACGTAGCGCGAAGAATCCGCCGGATATCCGGGTATTTCCACAATCCCGGAAGTCGTGGCCTTCCTCGCCGTAAACGGTCCTCGTTCCTCTCTGAAGCCGGTCAGTTCCACCCCGCGCCCAGGCAGGTGCCCTGGCCTGGCTGCTGCACCGCTCCCCGGTTGCCCTGCCGATCCCCGCCACCGCCTCGATCGAACATCTCGAAGAGAACCCGGCGGCCGGCGGCGGTCAAGGTCGAGCTCGCCGACAATGAGGTCGAGCTGCTGGGCCGGCTGATCGGCGCCCGGCTGGCGTGAGGGGTCGTTCTCCGGCCCGGGGAATCAGCCCTTTTTCACAGTTCCGTCGCGAGACTGAGACATCGCTCCAACAGGCGGTTAACACGACCGGGATTCGGCCTTCTTAGCCTGGCCGGGAACCTGAGTCGCACCTCATCCCGAGTCCCTCTAACGACAGGAATCAAGGACATGAAACGTCTTTCAATTGCCCTTGCCGTTCTCGCGTCGGTCTCGGCGCTCGCGGCGTCGATCTCACTCGCTTCTGGGCATCAGGAGCATGAGACCCACCAGCATTTCTCTTACCTATCGGGTCACCCCAGGACCCCGATCCGGCACGTGGTCGAGATCTTCCAGGAGAACGTCTCCTTTGACCACTATTTCGGTACCTACCCGCACGCCGCCAACAGCGACGGCCAGAGCTTCACGGCGCTGCCGCACACGCCGGCGATCGACGGGCTAGCACCGGCGACCAGCTCCTCGCTGCCGCCGGGCCTGCGCCACTCCACCGACCTGCTGAGCTCAAATCCAAACGAATCGCTGCCGCAGCGCCTCGACAGCAGCGCCACGGGCCTCGCCGGCGACGCCGGTGGCCAGCTCACCTGCGACCAGGACCACAACTACAGCGACGAGCAGCAGGCCTTTGACGAAGGCAAGATGGATCGCTTCGTCCAGAGCGTTGGCACCGGCAGCGGCAAGACACCCTACGGCACCACATGTGAACCGAAAACGGTGATGGACTACTACGACGGCAACACCCTCACCGCGCTTTGGAACTACGCCCAGCACTTCGCGATGAGCGACAACTCCTACGGGACCACCTTCGGTCCCTCGGCGCCGGGCGCGATCAACCTCGTCTCCGGCGACACCGGTGGCGTTGACGTCACCCATGAGGCGAACAGCCCCAGCATCTCCTCCCCGACGAGCCCTAACGCGGACCTGACCGCCGACGGCAAGGGCGGCTACTCGCTGACCAGTGACGCCCAGCCCTACTGGGATGACTGCTCGACCCGCGATGCGGTCGCGCTGAGCGGCAAGAACATCGGCGACGAGCTGAACGAAGCCGGCCTCTCCTGGGGCTGGTTCGAGGGAGGCTTCCGACCGACGACCACCTACCAGGCGGCGCTGGAAGCGACCGGCCACGCCGGCCAGTCGACCGCCACCTTCATGCCCGATGAGTTCAAGGCGGCCGAATTCAACAAGGCCGTGCCGCACTCGAGCAACCAGGGGATCTGCAACGCGGTTTCCCCGGTCGGTGAAGGCCTCGGCGGCAGCGGCCAGTGGGGCTACAAGGACGATTACATCCCACACCACGAGCCGTTCCAGTACTACGCCTCAACCGCAAACCCCCACCACCTGACGATCCCTGCCAACTCCCACGGCCGCGACACCCTGGCCGGGCTGGCGACGATCGGGACCGACACGCAGTCCTACGTCAGTGGAGTGCCACAGTTCAACACGCCCAACCACAACTACGACATGAGCGATTTCGATCAGCTGATGGGGGCGATCGGAAACGAAGAACTGCCGCCCTCGGCGATGCCGGCGGTCAGCTTCCTCAAGGCTCCCGGCAACCAGGACGGGCATGCCGGCTACTCCGACCCTCAAGACGAACAGGAATTCATCGCCCACACGATCAACGAGATCATGCACACGCCGGACTGGAAGCACACGGCGATCGTGATCAACTACGACGATTCCGACGGCTGGTATGACCATGCCTACAGCGGCATCCTCAATCCCTCGCTCTCGGGGGCGGATAACCTGACCGAAACGACGTTCACCTCGCCGACCTCGGGCCAGTGCGGTCCCAAGCCGCAGACGAGCACGCCGCTCGGTTCTGAGCAGGGACGCTGCGGGCTCGGTCCGCGGCTGCCGATGATCGTGATCTCGCCATTTGCAGAGCAAAACGGCGTCGATCACAACCTCAGCAACCAGGCCTCGACGATCAACCTCGTCGAGTACAACTGGGGTTTGCCGGGAATCGCCGGCTCCTTTGACCAGGCGCTTACGAAGACCAACAAGTCCGAGCACATCCCGTTCGATCTGGCGGGGATGTTCGACTTCAACTCTGGGAACAAATCGCGTCGATTCGTTCTCAACCCGACGACGGGTGAGCCGGTGCATGGCGGGCACTGAGTGATCCGAAGTTAGACAGTTGGGGACGGCGCGGGCGCCTGCTGGTGCCCGCGCCGTCATTTGGCCCGCCGCAGCGCCGGCCGCTCGATCCCCAGCGGGCCGGCGGCGGCAGGATGATCCGCTCGGCCAGGGGGCGCCCGCTTGAACCCGATGGCCCTCGCCCCCGTAGACGGGGGGTGAGGCCGATGAGGAAGCTCAGGTACACAACGCTCGCGCTGATCGGCGTCTTCATCGTGATCGCGTTCGTGATCGTCGGTGAAGGAGCCGGTTCCCGGGCGAGCTCCGGGCGCCCTGACTCCTTCGGCTGGATCGTCTCTCGCATCGTTCCAGGCTCTTGGTCATCCCTGCACGTTCCCGGATCCCCGTGGCGTCTGCCGCTGCCGAGTGGCTGGGCACAGACCCGCGGCGACGCCGGTACGCGGACCGCGGAGTTGGCCGGTCCCACGGGCGAGATCGCCGGCTACCTGAACGCGACCCCCCAGCAGGGCTCAGAGACGCCGGCTAACTGGCAGCGGTTTCGCCCTGCCCACAATCGCGCTGAGGGCGATCGCGACGTGCGGCTGCTGGCCGCGGCAGGTGGGCTGAGCTTCGGGGGCGGGAGGGGTTCGTGCGTGCTCGACGCATACCGGACCGCAACCGACGCGCGCTACCGAGAGATCGCCTGTCTCCTCGTCGGCGGCTCGGGGGGCGCGGTGGTGGTCGCAGCGGCACCGCCGTCTCTCTGGGCAAGCGAGGCGCCCGTTCTGAAACGCGCCGTTGCCGGCTTTGAAATCTGACCCACTGAACCACGAAACACGAGGAGAACAAAGATGCTCACAACACGGGTAAGGCAAGCGGTGGTTTCACTGGCGGTCCTGGGAATCCTCGCCGGCGGCGCCTCGACGGCCCTCGCCGGAGGGCAGCTCAAGTTCCACCGCCACCATCGCGGTAACCATGTCAGTCGAATCCCGCAGCACAACGGCGGTGACCACGATGCCGACAACAACGGCGGCCCCAGCGATGGCGACGGCAACATCTGAGGCCGCTGATCGGAGGGTGTAGTTTGAACCTGAGCCGAGGCCAGCACGTAGGTCACTGCAGAAAGCCAAGGCGAGCGCACCCGGCGCTCGCCACGATCAGATCAGGAGTCGGTCCATGTCAGATTCACGCATCCTTCTCGCGGCGCTCTCGTTTCTGGCGCTGGCCCTGATCGTCGCCGGCTGCGGCGGATCCTCGTCGGGTTCTTCAACCTCTGCTTCCTCGAGCACCGTCTCGGGGGGCGAAGGCTCCGCCGGGGCGACGCTCTCGAGTGCCGAAGCGGGGGAACTGGGCACGGTCCTGGTCGACTCCGAAGGCCTCACCGTCTACAGCTTCGCCAAGGACAGCGGGACGATGTCCTCCTGCTATGGGGCCTGTGCTGAAGCTTGGCCGCCGCTGCTGAGCAAGGCGAAGCCGACGGCCCAAGAAGGGGCGATGTCCTCGAAGCTGGGCACGGCCAAGCGCAAGGACGGCACCCTGCAGGTGACCTACGCCGGACACCCCCTTTACACCTTCGTCGAAGATCACAAGCCGGGCGAAGCAAACGGCAATGGATCGACGGCCTTCGGGGGCGAATGGACCGCGCTGCAAGTAAGCGGCGCTCCGGCGCAGGCGGCGGCCGGCGCAGGCGAATCGAGCTCCTCCTCGGAAGGCGGCGGCGGATCCGGCGGCTACTGACCCACAGGACACTCGCCCCCGCGTCGGGGTGGCGCCAGCCCCGGTCGCCGCGCTTTGGGAGCCGATCGCCGAGGATCACAAACCGCTCACCCCGCCCAGGGGCCGACGCCGGCGAGCCTCTCGACGGTGATTCGCATTCGCACTCCGGGAGGCGGCTCATCCATCGGCGGGAACCTGACCTCGGGGCCAAGGTAGACGCGGGCTAACTCCTGCAGGAGCGCTGGGGCGCCGCCCTCCTCGATCCTGGCGCGGCCGTAAAGGACGAGGTACTCGCGCAGGCCCGGCGGGCGGATCTCACTGCCCTCGAAGGAGAGGACCACGCGGGGGTCGCGGCGGACGTTTTGAAGCTTGCGCTGATCGGGGTTCAGATGGGCGGTGAGCAGATCCTCGCCCTCGAGCCCGACCCAAACGCAGGTCACCTGCGGTGAGCCGTCGGGGTCGATCGTCGCCAGGTGTCCCAGGGCGCCGCCGCGGATCAGCTCAAGGGCGCTATCGGGGAGTCTCATCGCAGGCGAGTCTACGCTCGGCGATCCCCGCGGCGGCCCGGGTTTACCGTTTGTCCGTGGCCGAGGACGCCGAGCTGGATGAGTTCGAGACGATGGTCGTCGACGCGATCGACCGCCTGCCCGAGGAATTCCAGGCCCTGCTCGAGAGGGTCCCGGTCGTCGTCTCGGAGCTCGGATCGCAGGTCAACGCCTACGGCCAGTACTTCGGTGACGGCGTCGCACGCGAACGCTATGAGGATCGGATCGTGATCTACCGCGACACGCTCGAACGCGACTTCGGCCACGACCGCGAGCTGCTGGCCCGCCAGGTCGAGCGCACGCTCCGCCACGAGCTGGCCCACCATCTCGGCTGGGGTGAGCGCGGGGTCGGCGGTCTCGGTCTCTAGCGGTTGCGGACCACGCCGCCCACCAGAAAGAGCGTCCCGCCGATCAGCCAACCCCCGAGCGGGCCGACGACCGGCGTCAGGAAGATCGCGGTGAACGGCGCCCCGCTGAGCGCCATCAGGGCGATCCAGGCCAGACAGCCGATCGCCGTCCAGCGGCGCCAGTGAAATCCAACCGCATCCCCGCCTCCGTCATCGGAGGCCATCTCGATCCTCTCACTCGTTGCTGAGCGATCCAGCATAGGTCAGGCTCCGCGGCCCGCCATCCGTGTTTCGCCGTCCCCGCGACGCTGTTGGACCGAGGGGGGCGCGGCGCCCGCAGCTGCGGAATCCGAGGCAGGAGCGCCCCGTTCCTCAGCGAATCTTTAGGTCGTGTCGAGTGTTACAAGCAGCATGAGAAACCGCTACCGACTCGATGACCTGATCGAGTACACGCTCTCAAAGCGGGGCAGGGAAAACGTCGCCCTGACCCTGCTCGCGGCCAGCTGCGTCGCCGGGATCGTCGTGATCGGCCGCCTCTAGGCGGAGCGCCCGCCCGCGGCGGGCCGCGATCAGAGGAGTCTGACCGGCAGCGTCTTCAGCTGGTTCAGAAAGGCGGACTCGACGAACCGCGGCCTGCCATCGAGGCGGATCTCGGGGTAGCGGGCGAGGGTCTCCTCGAAGAGGATTTTCAGCTCGAGCCTGGCCAGCGCGGTGCCGAGGCAGAAGTGGCGCCCGCCGGCACCGAAGGCCTGGTGCTCGGGGTTTCGCAGGATGTCGAAGCGCTCGGGGTCCTCATAACGGGTCTCATCGCGGTTGGAGGAGGGGTACCACATGATCACTTTGTCGCCCTTTTTGATCTGCTGGCCGTTTAGCACCGTGTCCTTGGTCGCCGTGCGACGGAAGTGGGCAAAGGCGGGGAACATCCGCAGGCTCTCCTCGACGACGCCGGGAATCAGCGAGCGGTCCTCGAGCACCATCCCCAGCGCCTCGCGGTCTTCGAGCAGCGCCCGCATGCCGCTCGAGTAGGTCGCCTTGGTGCTGTCGTTGCCGGCGGCGAGCAGCAGGAAGAAGCCCATCACGATCTCGTGCTCCTCGAGCTTTTGGTCTTCGACCTCGGCGTGGACCAGGACGCTGGTCAGGTCCTCGGTCGGCCGCTCGCGGCGCTCGGCGATCATCTTCGTGCAGCGCTCGAAGATCTCGGCGATCGTGCGGTCGAGGAAGCCCTCGATTTCCTCGGCGCTCTGGGTGAACTCGGGGTCGCTGGCGCCGAGGCTGGCGTTCATCAGCTGCGCCCACATCGCGTCGTCTGACTCGGGGATCCCCATGAAGCTGCCGATCACCCGCGAGACCGCCGGCTGGGCGACCTCGGTGACCAGATCGCACTGCTCGCGGCCCGCGAGGCGCTCGAGGACCCGCACGACGATCGCGCGGATCTCCTCCTCGTGGGCGGCGATCCGCTTCGGCGTGAAGCCCGCCTGAAAGAGCGCCTTCAGGCGGTCATGCTTGGGCGGGTCCATGCCGATGAACATCGCCCGCGCCAGCTCGATCGGGAAGACCTCGTTGATCGCGACGACGCCGCCGAGTTCGGAGGAGTAGGTCTGCCAATCGCGGCTCACCTCGTGGATGTCATCGGCCCTGGTCACCGACCAAAAGCCGCTCGCCTCGGGAAATTCGGAGACCTTCGAGGTCCAGTGCACGGGGCACTCGCTGCGCATCTGCTTGAAGAGCTCATGCGGGGGCCCCTCGACCCAGTGCTTTCGCTCGAGGACGAGAGCGTCCTTTAGCTCGCTGGTCTCTGAAGTCTCGGTTGGCACGCGGTTCCTCCTCCTCGGCTCGGGTTCGCATGATGGTACTGGCTGGCTGGCCAAAGAAGAACCCCGTCGCGATCGAATGCCTCTATCGTGCCCGGCGTGGACGCGGCGCCCGCAGCCAATCCCGCGGTCAGGCTGGCCCGCACCTCGAGCGAGCGCGAGGCCGCCGCCGAGGCGCTGGCGCTGGCCTTCGCCGCGGATCCCTGCTGGGCGCATCTGTTGCCCGACGCTCGCCGCCGAGCCGAGCAGCTGCTCGCCTACTTCGCCACCGAGATCGAGACCCTCTGCCCCGATTTCCGCCAGGTCTGGGTCAGCGAGGACGGCGCCGGCGCGGCGATCTGGGCGCCGCCCGGTCGCTGGCGCGTGCCGATCGGCCTCACCCTGCGCGAGGCGCGCCCGATGGCCGCCGTCTTCGGCGCCCGCCTGCCGCTGGCGCTGCTCGCCCTGCTGAAGCTCGAACGCCACCACCCCAAGCGCCCGGGGCACTGGTACCTGCACTACCTGGGGGTCGAACCGCGCCGCCAGGGCCGCGGCCTCGGCGGGGCGCTCTTGGCGCCGGTGCTCGAGCGCTGCGATGCCGAGCGGCTGCCGGCCCACCTCGAGGCGAGCACCGATCGCAGTCGGATCCTCTATGAACGAAACGGCTTCGGGCTCAGCGAGGTCTTCCCGATGCCCGGCAAGGGCCCCCCGATCCGTGAGATGTGGCGGGACCCCGCGGCGGGCGGCTAGGCTCAACGCGATGCTGCGCGAAGGCTCGGGCGAGCCGCTTGTCCTCTTTCACGGGATCCTCTGCTCCGAGCGGGTCTGGGGAAACGTGATCCCCCACCTGCGCGACCGCTTCGAGGTGATCGTCCCCAACGCGCTCGGCCATCGCGGCGGCCCCGAGCCGAGCTCGCGGCCGGTCAGTATCGAGGACGTGATCGACACCGCCGAGGCCCAGCTCTCAGGGCTGGGCCTGCAGCGGGCCCACCTCGCCGGCAACTCGATGGGGGCCTGGATCGCGCTCGAGCTGGCGCGCCGCGGTCACGCGAGCTCGGTCTGCGCCCTGGCGCCGGCCGGTTTTTGGGATGAATCCTGGGAGGCCGAGCGCGAGCGAACCTTCGCGATCCTGCACGCCGCGATCCGCGGCGCTCGCCGCGGCCAACGGATCGCGCCGGCGCTTGCGGGCTCGGCCCGCCTGCGCCACTGGGCCCTGCGCGATGCCTGCCTTTACGGGGAGCGCCTCAGCCCGGCCGAGTTCCTCGCGGTCGGCGAGGACACGGTCGCCTGCCGGGTCGGCGAGGAGCTGATGGTCCACGGCCACTCGCTGGCGCCGATGCGGGCCCCGTGCCCGGTGACGATCGCCTGGTCTGCCGCCGATCGCCTCTTCCCGCTCGAGGTCTATGAGGAGCGGGGCCGGACGCTGATCGACGGCGCCCGGTTCCTCGTCCTCGAGGACGTCGGCCACATCCCGATGTATGACGATCCGCGCCTTGTCGCCGAGACTATCCGGGCCGCGACGCAGCGCTCCGCCGCGGCCCCCGCCTCTGCTTCATCTCCTGACTCTTGATCTTCGCTTCGCGGTAGGAGGCCTCGAGCAGCTCGCGACCGCCGGTCCAGCCGAAGACCCAGGAGACGATGATCAGCGCGAAGACGACGTTCCAGGCGCACCTCACCAGCTGCTGGGAGATCGAGTAGGCAGTCGCCGTCGCCGGGCTCGTCTCACCGCGCAGCGCGGTCGTGTTCAGCGCCTGCGTGACGCCGATCCCCCCCGGCGTCGGATCCGCGCCAGGCGGTACCTCAGGCTCGGCCCCGCGCCCACCGGCGCTGGCGCCTCAGAGGCGATGCTCGCGGACCTCGTCAAGGCGCACGCCGCCGCCGACCTCGACGCGCCCCTCGCCAAGCGGAGCCACCTCGAGGACCGAGCCACCTCCCTGGTGGATCGTCAGCGCGCGGCCGAGGCGCGCAGCGAGGACGATCGCCGCCGAGCCGGTCGCCTCGTCCTCATCGATGCCGGCCTCGCGGATGAAGCAGCGCGCCCGGATCGTGCCCGCGTCCTCATCGATCCAGGCCCAGGCATAGGCGGCCTCAAGCCCCGCGGGGGGACCCCCCAGGGCCCGCACCTCGGCCGGGGTGCCGAGCTGGGGATACTCGAGGCGCGGTGACCACTCGGGCCGCGCCGCGATGAAGGTCGCCCGCCCGCCCTCATAGCGGACCCCGACCTCACCGGCCGGCGTCGAAAGCGCCTCGAGCGGGCTTCCCGCTTTGGCCAAAAGCCAGGCGGCGCCGACGCAGGGGTGCCCGGCGAAGGGCAGCTCCAGCGCCGGCGTGAAGATCCTCACCCGTCCCGCCTCGCGATCCTCGACGTAGACGGTCTCGCTGTAGCCGAGCTCGGCGGCGAGCGGCTGGCGCTCTGCCTCGGGGACCGAGGCCCCGTCGAGAAAGACGCCGAGCGGATTGCCCCACTCTCCGTCCTCGTTTACGAAGACGCGCAGAACGTGAAGCTCCGGCATGCTGCGATCTTATGCCCGAGATCGCCTGGCAGTCGCGGGGCGGGGGCCCGCCGCTGGTGATGGTCAACGGCTACGCGGCGAGCGGCTCTGAGTGGGACCCGACCCTGATCGGCGAGTTGGCCCGCGAGTTCACGGTGATCTGTCCCGACAACCGCGGCACCGGGCGCTCGGCGCCGATCGAGTGCCCGCTCAGCATCGGCTCGATGGCTGCTGACCTGCTGGCGGTGCTCGATCGCCTCGGGACCGGGCGGGTGGCGCTTCTCGGCTGGTCGATGGGGGGTTTCATCGCCCAGGAGCTGGCCGCCCGCGCCCCCGGGCGCATCTCGGCCCTGGTCCTCTTGGCCAGCGACGGCGGCGGCTCGGGGGCGATCCTCGCCTGCCCCGCGGTGACGGCGCGCCTCTTTGATCACTCGGGCAGCGCCCGCGAGCAGGCCAGCCGCCTGATCGAGCTGCTCTTCCCGCCATCCCTGGCGAGCGAGATCGACGCCCGCTTCGGGGAGCTCGTCGCAGCGGCGCGCGCCGCGCTTCCGGCGGGGACCCTCGAGGCCCAGGAGCGGGCGATGGCCGCCTGGCACGAGGCCGCCTCGGAGTCCCGCCTGGCGGCGATCACGGCCCCGACGCTGGTCATGTCTGGGGAGGAGGACGTCGTGATCCCCGCCGCCAACGCGCCGCTGCTCGCCGCGGCGATCGCCGGCGCAAAGCTGCGCAGCTTTGCGGGCGCCGGGCACGGCTTCATCGCACAGGAGGCGCCGAGCGTCGCCGCCGCGATCCGCGAATTTCTCGCCGAGGCTGACAGCGAGCGCCGCTGATGCGAAGATCGCGACCACGATCAACCGCGAACACGAGGGGGTTTGAGTGAGCGAGCAAGAGTTGGGGTCGCGGCTCACGCGGCGCACGACGGTGGCGATCGCCTGTCTGGCACTCGGACTTGCCGGGGTCGCCTGGAGCGGCTGCGGAGGCAGCAGCAGCAACACAACCAAGTCGGCCGAAGAAAAGATCGACAAGGGCCTTGAAGAAGTCAAGAAGGGCGTCAACCGGGGTGTCGAAGAAGCCAAGCAGGGCCTGAAGAAGAACAGCGAAGCCCGCAAGCACCTCGAAAACGCCCAGGAAGAAGTCAAGAAGGGCCTCGAAAAGGGCAAGGAAGAGGCCCACAAGGCCGTCGAAGAAGTCGAAAAGTACGCCCCCTGAGCGGCGCTCAGGCGGCGGTGGCGGGGGCTGGGGCCAGCGACTCCAGCTCCTCGCCGATATCGGCGGCGAGCGCCTCGACCACGTGCGGGTCGAACTGGCTGCCGGCGCAACGGCGCAGCTCGGCGAGGGCCTCCTCGGGGCTGATCGCCTCGCGGTAGGGCCGCGAGGCGGTCATCGCCGCGTAGGCGACGGCGACGGCGATGATCCGCGAGCCCAGCGGGATCGATTCCCCGGCGAGTCCGTCGGGAATGCCGCTGCCATCGAAGCGCTCGGCGCTGGAGCGCACCAGGGCGGCGACCGGGGCAAGGCCCGGGGCGGCGCCGATGATCTGCGCGCCGGCGATCGGGCGGTTGCGGATCATCGCGATCTCCATCTCGGTGAGGCGACCCTCTTTTTCCAGCACCGCCTCGGGGACGGCAAGCAGGCCGACGTCCTGCAGCTCGGCCGCGAGGGCGACGTCGTCGATCGCCTCGCGCCCGAGGCCGAGTCGGCGGCTGAGGGAGATCGCCCGGTAGGCGACGACCCGCAGGTGGTTTCGGAGCTCCGGTTTGCGGGCCGCGAGGACCGCCATCAGCACCGCGTGGGCCTGGCGCCGGGCCGAGCGGTGTTGGCGCTGGTTGTGGGCGGCGAGGCGCTGGCCGGCGATCTGCATCGCGATCTCGGGGTCCTCGGCCTCCTCGGGGATCGCGACCTCACCGTAGGCGCGGCCGACGAGGATGTCGCGGCCCTCCTCATGCAGATTTGCGGTCGCCGCGAGGACGATCTCGCCGAGGGGGTGCTCGCCGGCGGGCACGAGCAGCGCCAGGCGGCGGTCGTCGATCCGGTAGGTCTTGCCGCCGAGTCGATTCGCCGAGTCGACCATCGCGCCGGCGATCCGGCGCACCAGTTCGTTGCCGGCCTCATAGCCAAAGCGATCGTTGTAGGTCTGCAGCCCGTCGAGGTCAAAGAGCAAGAGAACGCGACTGTCCCCGGAGCGCTCGGAGACCTCGCGGATGTCGGACTCCAGGCGCAGGCGGTTGTCGAGCCCCGTCACCCGGTCGCTGAGGGCGTTGCGGTTGTGTTCTTCAAGGACGCCGAACTGGCGGCGGGCGCCCTCGATCATCCAGGCAAAGACGCAGACGATCAGCGCCAGCGTCAGCCAGAAGAGGAAGGCCGGCACCTGGTTTTGCAGGTGGTCAAAGACGAGCAGGCCGATCGAGGCGGCGGCAAATGCCGCCGGTCCGATGGCAATCCGCCAGCCACGCGCGCCGGTGGTCTCAAACCAGAGATCCTGGACGCGCTCGTTCGCCGCGCTTAAAAAGTTCTGATTTTGGGTGCTCACGCCGTTCTATCTATCGGCGGACGGCTGCGATTCCCAAAGGCCAGGCCGAAAATTGGTCGATTCCGCCCGGCGAGCGCTTCGCGGCCCCTCCGGGGCGCTAACGCGCCCAGCAGTTGCGCGAGAGCGCCTGGCTCAGCTGCTGGCCGTTGGAGAAGCTGAAGACGCCTCGGGCGAGCGTGAAGACGGCGCCCGGGATCCCGACCGGCACGGCGCAGCGGGCGCTGAGGAAGCTGCGCTTTTGGCCGTGGTAGCTGTAGCGGCGGTCGAAGATCAGCGAGAGGTTGGTGACGTAGCCGCTGCGCGCCGCGATCTTCGGGATCTGGGCGGTGAAGACGGTCCCGAAGGTGCCGTGGCCGGCGAGGCGGCGGATCGTGAAGGGGACGACGAAGGTCACCTGCACGGGCCGCGCCCCGTAGACCTGCAGGAGGATCGCGGGACGGCCGCGCGTGGTCGAGTTGAAGGCCAGCGCCTGGCCGGTGACCGCGACCGGGGCGCTGCCGGCGAAGTTGACGTAGGCGCGGAAGCGCCCGTGGCCGACGAGCGCGTCAGCGCAATTGCGCAGCGCCCCCTTTGAGGTCGTCTGTTCGAGTTCGTCGGCCTGGCAGCTCGGCAGGCCGGCGGTTGAGACCTGGCCGAAGCGGTTGAAGGCGATCGAGACCTTCTGCAGTTCTGGTGGCCGATTGCCATCGGCGGTGCGGATCGAGCCGCTGACTTCGACCCGGACCGGGGCCGGCACCCTGCGCGGCAAGCGCTTCGGGGTGATGCGACCGTTGAAGGCGAGTCGCAGGTTGCCCTGTTGGTTCAGCTCGCCGCTGGCAGCCGCGACGAGCACCGTGAGGGCGGCGATCACGGCCACGATCGGGATCGTTATGCGGCGCATCTGTCTCTGTAGAAAGGTTACGCTCGCTCCCTCGGCTTCCCCGCAGGTGCGTGTTGTGCCCCGATTAGGGTTCCCGGGGACCCAGCGAGAGGAGTCGCCGATGAAATTTCACACCGTCTACATGACCTTCGAGACGAGCGAGCGCCGGGCGCTGATCCGGATCACCGAGGAGGTGGGGGGCGCGGTCGCCGAGGCGGGCATCGAGGAGGGGATGGTGCTGGTCTCGGCGATGCACATCACGGCCGGCGTCTGGGTGAACGACGATGAGCCGGGGCTGCACGAGGACGTCCTCGAATGGCTCGACAAGCTCGCGCCCCCAAGCTGGAAGGCGCCCTCCGGTGAGGTGCCCGCGGAGCTGCTTCCCGAGGGCGGCGATTACCGCCACCACCGCGGCGGCGAGGACAATGGCGACGCCCACCTGAAGAACCTGCTGGTCCACCAGCAGGTGATCGTCCCCGTCAGCGCCGGCGGCCTTGACCTCGGACCCTGGCAGCAGGTCTTCTACTGCGAGTTCGACGGGCGCCGCCCGAAGCGGCTCGTTATCAAGGTGATGGGTGAGTGAGCGCCGGCGGGGTTCCGCCGTGGCCGCCGCCGGGGGCGCCGCTTGAGGAGTTGATCCGCTTCCAATCGATCGCCTGCGGGGCGCTCGGATCACCGCTCTACGCGGAGCTCCTGCGGCGCGCCGCGGCGGACTTTGAAGTCGGCGGGCCGACCCGGGAGCTGCTCGGCGGCCACCAGGATGACCCGCCCGGCTCGGCCCTGGTGCTGCGGCTGATGGGAGCCGTCAACCGGCTGGTGCTGGCCGGCCGCGCGCCGGCCCTGGCGGCGGCCTACGCGGCCGAGAAGGCCGATTATGAGCGCAGCTGGCTCGCCTTCCGCGAGGTCCTCGCCGAGCACGCCGGCGAGCTCGCACAGTTGATCGAGAGGCCGGTGCAGACCAACGAGGTCGGCCGCTGCGCGGCGCTTTTGCCCGGTTTCCTGGCGGCGGCGGCGGCGGGCGAGATGCCCCTGGCACTGCTCGAGGTGGGCGCCTCGGCGGGTCTCAACCTGCGCTGGGATCGCTATCGCTACGAGGCGCCGGGGTTCTCCTGGGGACCGGCGGACTCCGTGGTGCGGATCGAGTTCGAGACCCGGGGGGACTGGCCGGCGGCAAAGGCGCTTCGAATCGCCGAGCGGCGCGGCTGCGATCCCGAGCCCGTGGAGATCGCCAGCCGCGAGGGTCGCGAGACGATTCTCGCCTACATCTGGCCCGACCAGAAGCTGCGGGTGGCGCGCACGCGGGCCGCGATCGAGCTGGCCGCGCGGATCCCGGCCCAGATCGTGCGGGCCGGCGCCGCCGAGTGGGTCGCCCGCGAACTCGCCGAGCCGCGCCCGGGCCGCGCGACGATCCTCTTTCACTCGATCGTCATGCAGTATCTGAGCGCCGCCGAGCGCGAGGCCTTCGCCGAGGCCGTCGGGGAGGCGGGGGAGAGGGCGAGCGCGGCGGCGCCGCTGGCCTGGCTGCGGATGGAGCCTGCGCCGGGCGGGGGCCGGACGGAGGTGTGGATCCGCCGCTGGCCGGGAGCTGAGGAGCGCCTCCTGGCGGCGGCCGGCTATCACGGGACGCCGGTGGACGTATCGGTGGCCGGGCGCTAGCCTGAATTTGGTGCGAAGAGCTCTTCTGATCGGTCTTGCGGCACTGCTGGTGGGGATGCTCGGGGCCGCGCCGGCCGGCGCCGCCCAGCTGAAGCTCTTTCAGACGCCCGACGGCAACATCGGCTGCGCGCTCTCCTTCGGCAAGGAAGCTTTCGGCGGCGAGGCGCGCTGCGACATCGCCAAACACGAATGGCCGACGCCGAAGCGGCCGCACTGGTGCATGCTCGACTACGGCCAGGGGCTGAGCGTCGGACCCCGCAAGAAGGCCCGCTTCGTCTGCGCCGGCGATACGACCCTGCACCAGGGACGCAAGCTCGCCCCCGGCGCCTCGCTCAGCGTCGGGCCCTACCGGTGCAAGAACATCTCCGAAGCGGTCCGCTGCGTGAACCACCGCACCAAGCACGGCTTCATGCTCTCTCGGGCGCGCGCCGAACGCTTCTAATCCGAAAGTTGACACTTACGTAAGTCGGTGCTTAAATAGCGCCGACGATGGCGGGCGCGCGGAGCAACGAGCAGCGGAACCTCGACTTGGCGGCGAGGGCGATCGCCGAGCCGCGCCGCCGCGAGATCCTCCTGCTGCTCGGCGAGGGTGAGCTCAGCGCCGGGCAGATCGCCTCCCATTTCGACGTCACCCGGCCGGCGATCTCCCAGCACATCGCGACCCTGCGCGAGGCCGGCCTCCTGGCCGAGCGCCGCGAGGGCACGCGACGCCTCTACCGGGTGCGGCCCGAGGGAATGGCCGGCCTCAGCGACTTTCTGAACCGTTTCTGGAGCGATCGCCTCGAGCGGCTGCGACTCGCCGCCGAGCTCGAACAACAAAGGAGGGACAAACGTGGCAAGCGCAGAGACAGAGGCCGTGGTCGAGGTGGAGGTGCGGATCGGGGCAAGCCCTGAGACCGTCTTTGAGTTCCTCATCGACCCTGAGAAGATGATCCAGTGGATGGGGCGCTCGGCGCAGCTGGAGCCGCGCCCCGGCGGCGCCTTTCGCTGTGACCTAAACGGCGCCAACGTGGCGAGCGGCGAGTACCTGGAGCTGGAGCCTCCGTCGCGGGCGCTCTTCAGCTGGGGCTGGGAGGGCGAGGAGGCATCGGTGCCGCCCGGCGCCAGCACGGTCGAGGTGCTGCTTGAGCCCGATGGCGAGGGGACCCGGCTGCGGCTGATCCACCGCGACCTGCCGAGCGAGGAATCGGTGCAAAAGCACAGCCAGGGCTGGGAGCACTACACGGGTCGCCTGGCCAGGGCCGCCGCCGGCGAGGACCCCGGGCCCGATCCCTGGGGCACGCCCGGCGGTCCCGACGGTGAGCGCCAGAGCAACTGAGCCAGGCACAGACCGAAAAAGGCATCCGGATCGGCCTTCTCGCTGTCGAGGTACCGGATCACCTCGGCCAGCGACTTGCTGTTGGCTTGGCACCAGCGCCTCTCGGGTCAAGGGGAAATATCGAGCGTCTGGGCGACGGTGCCCTCCTCACCGACACTACCCCTCAGATTCCCCCGCAGCTGATCAACCGGGGGAGCCGCTGAAGCAGACGGCAGCGCGGCCCCGGAGCTTCCCCGCCGGGCGAGCTGTGAGATAGTCGAGGAGTGAGCAGCATCGAGCAATCGCCGAGCCGCCTCTTGGCCCTCGAGGACCTCGACGCCTCCCAGGTTGCCGTCGTGGCGGAGACACCACACGGGCCCCTGGCGGTAGGGATCAGTGCAGGGGAGCCATTTGCCGTCTCCAACCGCTGTCGCCATCTCTTCGTCTCGCTGGGCAAGGGCCGCGTGACTGAGGAGGGTTGCCTGGAATGCCCAGCCCACGCATCGCTCTATGACGTCAGCAGCGGCGAGATGGTGCGGGGCCCCCAGGGTGCATTCAAGCCGCTGGCCGGTGCCGTCAAGGCGACGACCGGCGCCCGTCCCCTAAAGACATATCCGGTCGAGGTGCGCGACGGCGCCATCTGGCTGGTTGGCTGAGCGAGGTCCCGAGCGCGAAGCGCGCCGCGTTTTCGGGCCACTTCGCTCTCCCAGCTCGCCCGGTTTCGTCTGCTCATCACGCCTTCACGGCTCTCCCGGCCGTTCGGGCACTCTGCAGTTCGCCCGTCCGGGAGGGCCGCTCGGCTCTCGAAAGGGTCTCCAGCAGCTCCCCCACCTCGCGCTCGCGCACCAGGGGATGGCGCAGGGGCAGCTCCGGCTTGACCTTGTAGCGGTTGCGACGACCGTGTCGCTCCCGCAACACGTAGCCCGCCTCGATCAGGTCGGAGAGAACCTTGTGGGCGCCACGCTCGGTGATGCCAACCGCTGCGGCGATGTCGCGCAACCGGATGCCCGAGTCCTGAGAGACGCAGAGCAGAACATGGGCGTGGTTGGTGAGGAAATCCCAGCGCGGGACTTCCTCCTTGCTTATCGCACTAATACCACCATTAATTCTAGAATTTGAATTCATGAATTTATGATACACTACAAACACTAACCCAGCCCCTGGAGCACAAGGACATGGTCCCAGCGAGAGGGGACTCCACCGGAAGGACTCTGCGGTGGGGACTCGGTCGATCGAGTCAGAAAAGGGCCCAATTGGAGGCCATCATGTTCAAGGAAAAAGCCGACTCCGGCGACCGCTCAGCCGATGCAACCCCAGAGCTCGCGCAGCAGCTCTGCGCCAGTCTCGGAGGTGAGGCAAACGGGGACCATGGACGCCTGGGCTTTGCCTCGGCGGGCGGCCGTGAGAGCCTCCGCCATAGGGACAGGGACCCCCGGCCCGGGGATCCCCGGCCGGGGGCGGAGCGATCAACCGCGATCGTCGCCGGATCTCCGATACCACCACCGTCCGCGTTGCCCGCTGCGTCGGCGATTCCGCCCGCGACATCCTCGCTCCATCTTCAGCGAAGACCGGAGGCATCAAGATGACCAGCTTCAGGAGAGTGAGCTTCAGATCGCTGCTCCATCAGCGAGGCTCTGCAGGCGCCACGCCAATCTCAAGGGGGCACCGGAGTCCTTCAGATTCTCCGCCTCCCTTTGCCGGCTACGAGCGGCTTGGCGCCGGAGAAATCATTGCCGATCTCGCCGCACACTCACAGGTCGAACTTTCGGCGATCGAGAGATTTGAGTCCTCACATCGGGACCGAACCGCGGTCCGAAACAAGTTGCGCTACCTACGCGGGTCTGAGCCCATCCCCGACTACGACGGGCTCGATCGCGAGGCCCTTGCCGAGGCGATTGGGGCCGCCGATCTGGCAACTCTCCTGCGGGTGCGCACCTACGAGCGAAAGTTCCAGAACCGGACCGAGGTGCTTGATCCGGTCGCGGAGGCTCTGCGGGCCCACCGCCAGGCGATCTGCAACGGCTGAGTTCGGCCGGCCAACTCGATCAGCGAGCGGATCACGGCGCTCGCAGACGCTTCCTCCCCGACGACAACAAAACGCGCTGAAGCCGACGAGGATCTGCCCTCCCCTCCTCTTGAGGCTCAGGTGCTCCCCGGCCCGGGGGAACGCCGAGGCTGTTCAGAGGCTTGTGCCTCGGGACGCGGTGAACCGTCGGCGCCTCGCTCAGCGGAGGATATTCACGGCCCGCGCGGCCACCAGCAGCACCGTCGTCGCTGAGATCGCCGACTCGCTCAGCATCATCACCTTCATGCGCCGGGTCAGCGGCATCGCATCGGTGGGGCTGAACGCGATCGCGTTGGTGAAGGAGACATACACGTAGTCGAGCAGTCGCGGGTACCAGCCCGGCTCGGCAAGGGTCGGATTCTCGTCCTGGGGGAACTGGAAGTCCCGGGGCGGCGGATCCGGCCGGCTGCGGCGCATCGGCCCACCGCGATCGAGCTCCCAGAACAGCAGTCCGAAGGTGACGACGTTGGTACCCCAGATCGTCGCACCCTTCAGCAGCAACTCCCCACCGCTCTTCTCCTGGCCGCTGAGCAGCGAGGCGATCAGGGCGGCGAGGGCGAGCGCGTTGGCCGCGGTGATGACGCCGTCAAGTGCGAGGGCGACGCTGCGGCGCTCGCCCATCTGCTCGAGGCGATGCCGTGGTACCGACCAGGCGAGGGCCAACAACAGCGCCGCCTCGGGCACGACGGGAATCAGCCAGACCCACCCCGGGAGCCCGTTGAGCTTCCAGCCACCCTCAAGGCTGACGAGCGCGAGCGTCACCTGCAGAGCGATCACCAGCCCGACGGCAAAGGTCGCCTCATAGCGGGACTCGAGCTCCTCCTCGTGGGTGTCCGCCGGGCTCACCGCACGATTGTCAACCATCAGCGGGCCGTGGGGGACCACGCAGACTCCATGACCCCGGCTGATCGAGTCCTGGCAGGGGGCGCGGGGCTGCGGCGCCGCGGCGCCTGGATCTGGTGCCCTCAGCCTCTCGGCGGAGCACCTCAAATGCCGATGAACGCTCTTCGGTGGCTGGCGCCGTTCAGTTGTCGGGCAGGATCAGGATCGCGGCGCCGGCGGGGGGGTTCGCGGCGCCGGCCAGGAGCTGCCAGGAGTTCGCCGGCAGCAGACGCAGCTGGCCGGCTCGCAGGGGCTGAACTTCTCCGGCCGCCAGATCGGTGACCTCGACCGCGCTGCCCCCGATCCGCCGCGCCAGGTCGATCGCGAGGCCGTCGGCGTCGAAGTTTCCGCCCGGGCCGCCCTCGGCCTCTCGCACCACCTCGACCTCGCTGATCCTCCGCGCCTCGCCGATCAGGATCGCGACCGGCGCCGCCAGCGCCGAGGCGATCGCCTCTCCCTCGCTGCCGAAGGCCGATGCGCCCGGGGTCGAGGGACGGCCGAGGATGATCAGCGAGGCACTGGTCTCGGTGGCGACGTTGACGATGCTTTCGGCCAGCGAGTCGTGCACCAAGAGCTTTGACTCGGCGTCGACCCCGGCCGCGAAGGCGGCGGCGTCCAGCTCCTCGAGCCGATCGCTCGCCGCGGCGGCATCGCTTCGCGGGCAGGCCAGAAGGCCGCGGACGACGCCGCCCTCGACGGCCGCGATCCGGGCCGCCAGCTGGAAGGCGAGCGGCGCCTGGGCGGGATCTGTGAGGGCCACGAGGATCCGCCCGCCGACGCGCTCGGCGCTGCCCTCGGGAGGCGGAACGGCGGCCAGGGAGCGGTCGACGAGGAGCGTGCCGATCACGATCGAGGCGAGGATCAGAACCAGGGCCGCGTTTACCACCGACTGGTCGAAGAGGCCGATGTTGAAGCCGACGATCGTCGCGGCCAGCGTCGCCGCCGCCTGCGGCACGGTCAGCCCCAGCATCAGCTCCGCCTGCGGGCCCGAGTAGCCGAGGGCGACCCTGGCGATCCCCGCCGAGAGCGCCTTGCCGGCGAGGCTGGCGAGGATGAAGAGTCCCGCCAGCTTCAGGGTCTCGCCTTCGACCATCACCTTGGGGTCGAGCAGCATCCCGACCGAGACGAGGAAGATCGGCACGAAGACGGCGCTGCCGAAGAAGTCGATCCGGTCCATCAGCGGCCCCTCGTTGGGGACCAGCCGGTTGAGCGCCAGCCCGGCGAAGAAGGCGCCGACGATCGGCTCGATCCCGAACACGTCGGCGACCGTCCCGGCGGCGAGGAAGGAGGCGACCGCGAGCAGGTAGCGGACGACCCGGTCGGTGCCCAGATAGCGAAAGGCGAGCCGCGCCAGGCGCGGCAGCAGGCCGAGCGTGAAGGCGATGAGGACCACCAGGCCGAGGACGATCTGCACCGCGATCGAGGCGCCGGAGCCGCCGGCGAGCTGTGAGCCCGAGACGCCGGCGAGGACGATCAGCGCCGCGGTGTCGGTGAGGACGGTGGCACCGACCGCGGTGGCGACGCCCCGGTCGGCGGAGAGGCCGGCGGCGCGGGCGCTCGGGTAAAGCAGCAGGGTGTGGGAGGAGAGCAGGGCGCCCAACAGGAGGGCCGCGGGCAGGATCCAGCCGAGCGCCAGGCCGATCGTCGTGCCGAAGAGCATCGGCAGCGCGAAGGTCATGGCGCCGAAGCTGAGCACGGCGCGGCGGTGCACCCGAACCAGGGCGAGGTCGAGCTCGACCCCGGCGACGAACATCAGATAGAGCAGCCCGAGCTGGCCGAGATCGGGGACCGTGGTGTTGCCGGCCCCGATCAGGTTGGCGCCGTAGGGACCGATCACAAAGCCGCCCAGCAGCAGGCCGATGATCCCGGGGATACGGGCCCGTTTCATCAACGGCGGCCCGATGATGATCACGACGAAGAGGATCAGGAACTCCCAGGCGGCGCCGCTCGGCGTTTTCAGCGAGATCGAGGCGATTGCCTGAGCGGGAGCCATCAGTGAAGCGTCGTGTGCAGGAGGGGAATATCCGATTCGGCTTCGCTGGCCTCAGCGCCGACCCATTCGTTCAGCAGGTCTTCGATCGTCCCGTCGGCGGTGAAGGCGCGGATCGCCGAGTCGACGGCCTGGCGGTTGGGACTGTCCTTGGGCAGCGCCACCGAGATCGCCTCGCGTTCGGGGAGTTGGGCGACCGCTTCCAGTGAGCCTGCGGATGAGCTGGCGATTGCGACCGCCAGCGGCAGGTCAAAGAGCGCCGCTTGGACCCGCCCCGCGTGCAGCGCGGCGAGCAGTTCGCGCTGCCCGTCAAAGAGGCGGGTCGGCGCTTCGGGGACGATCGAGTTGGCGATCGTTTCGACGAAGGTGGTCGAGCCGATCGCCCCCCAGCGCAGTTCCTGGGCGCTGGCGAGGTCGGGGACTTCGGTCCCGGCGCGGACGACGACGGTCGGCGCCGATTTGAGATAGGGCGTCGAGAATTCGAGCACCCGTTCGCGTTCTGCGGTGGGCGTGATCAGGTCGATTCCGAGATCGGCGCCGCCGAGGTGGCCGGCGACCAGGCGGTGGAAATGGACGATCTTGATCCGCACCCGCGCAAGGCCGAAGCGCTTCGCCATTTCGCGGGCCAGCTGATACTCAAAGCCGCCTCTGGGGTCGGTCGGCGTGCCTTCCCAAAAGCCCGCGCTCGGGACCGCGGAGGTGGCGACCGTGAGGACATTCGGATGGGCGGAGCGGAAGCTGCCCGCCGAGGCGGAGATCGAGCCACAGCCGCAGAGGGCGCCCGCGAGGCCAAGCGTGGCGAGCGCGGCGCTTGCCAGGGCGCCCGGCGAGCGATACCAGCCGCGGCGCTTCGGGGATGCCTCGGCGGCCGTCATAGCCGGCACAGTAATCGCCAGCTGCAGAACCGAACACGCGAAAAGCCCGCCCGTCGATCGCCCAAACCAGGCTTCCGGGGTCCCGCTCGCGCCGGGCTGCGAGGCCGCCGCGCCGCCGCATTGTCTGTGGGCTGGGGCTCGGCATCAGGGCCCAGCGCCAACCGCTGAGTCAGGCGACGGTCAGGGAGACGGCGGCCAGGACGCGTAACGAAAACGCCTTTGGGGGGACTGAATCTTGGAAGCAATCCTCAATTCCTAGGAGCGTCAGATGAGATTCCCAACCCGAGTCGCCACGGCTTTTGCTGCGATCGGATTCGTCCTTGCCTGCCTATCTGGCTCGGCGAGCGCCTTTGGCCGCCACCCCCAGCACCCCGGTCCGGTGGGAACACCCGCCGGGCACGCCGTCTTCGTCCAGACCGACAACCCGGCCGGCAATCAGGTCGTCGCCTATTCGCAGGCGGCAAACGGGAGTCTCACGCAAACCGCCGTTTACGACACGGGCGGCCTCGGAGGCATCCTGGAAGGGTCGGTCGTCGACCATCTCGCCTCCCAGGGCTCGCTCACCTACGATCGCGAAGCCGGCCTGCTCTACGCGGTCAACGCCGCCAGCAACACGATCTCGGTCTTTGCTGTGCACGGCGATCATCTGGCGCTCCGCCAGGTGCTCGCCTCCGGGGGATCGTTTCCGGTCAGCATCGCCGTCGATCAGCGGCTCGTCTACGTGCTGAACGCCGAGGAAGGTGGCTCGCTGCAGGGCTTTGCGCTCCACGGGGACCATCTGGCACCGATTTCAGAATCGAACCGTGCGCTGGGTCTGAATCCCACCGAAACGCCGCAGTTCACCCACACTCCCGGCGAGGTCAGCTTTTCACCCGATGGCTCACAGCTGCTCGTCACGACGAAGGCCAATGGGAGCGACATCGATGTCTTCCGGGTCGGGCCCTTCGGGCGTCTCTCGCAAACGCCGGTTGTGAATTCCGAGCCCGGCGCGGTGCCCTTCGCGATGAGCTTCGATCAGGATGGCCATCTGCTCGTCGCCGAGGCCGGCACGAATTCCCTGGCGGCCTTCGGCTTGGGACACGGCGGAGTCCTGAGTGAAACCGAATCGGTTCCCACCGGCCAGGAAGCGACCTGCTGGGTGGTCGCTGCGGGGCGCTATTTCTACGTCTCGAATGCCGCGAGTGCCTCCCTGAGTGAGTTCCGGGGACTGGGCGGGGGACACCTCTCGCTCTTGGGCCAGACCGAAACCGACGCCGGCACCGTCGATGCGACGGTCTCGGGGGACGGTCATTTCCTCTACGTGCAGGGCGGCGCCACCGGGGCCCTTGACGAGTTCGCGATCGGCCCCCACGGCTCGCTGAGCAAATTCGGCTCGCTGGGCGTTCCCGGCGCCGCCGGCGGCGAGGGAATCGCGGCAAACTAGAGACGGGCCCGCAGGCCGCGGCGCCTCGAGCGGGCGCCGCGGCCCGCCCGGCGATATGAACCAGGTCGGATCGCAATCCAATGCGTGCTCTCGTCCCCCCACGGTGTCGACACGATTCCGACCATCCGGGTAATGGGCCGCCCCCGCGGCAAGCGATTCCTCGATCGAGACCAGGAACTGGTCGGGCGTCTGCGTGCCGGCGAGGAGGAGGCCTTCGTCGAGCTCGCCGCTCGCCATCATGCGGCGATGCTGCAGCTCGCCGGCTCCTTTGTCTCCAATCCGGCGATCGCCGAGGAGGTCGTCCAGGACACCTGGCTGGCGGTGTTGCGTGGTCTGGACTCCTTCGCCGGGCGCTCCACCTTCAAGACGTGGCTCTTGCGGATCCTCGTCAACCGGGCCAGGAGTACCGGCGTGCGTGAGGATCGCAGCATCGCGATCGGAGACGCGACGCCCGCAGTTGACAGCTCGCGCTTCGATGCCTCGGGGGCCTGGATGGCACCGCCGGAACACTGGATCGAGGACAGCGAGGACAGGCTCCTCGCAGAGGCACTGACCGAGCGACTGCACGAGGCCCTCGAGCACCTCCCGGCGCGGCAGCGCGCCGTGCTCACACTGCGCGACGTCGATGGGCTGAGCAGCAAGGAGGTCAGCGAGGTTCTCGAGATCAGCGAGGCCAATCAGAGGGTCCTGCTGCACCGCGGCCGCAGCCGGCTGCGCCTCGCCCTGGAGGAGTTGGTGAGAGCATGAGGGTTCCCTGGCCCCAAGGCGAGCTGGTCTGTCAGGAGGTGGTCGAGCTGGTCACCGATTATCTGGAGGGATCGCTGAGCCGCTCGCAGCGGCGGCGCTTCGAGCGCCATCTCGCCGGCTGTGAGCACTGCACCGAGTACCTCAGGCAGATGCGCGCCACGATCCGGATCACCGGCCGGCTGGGGGTCGAGGACCTGACGCCTGAGATGCGGGAGCAGTTCGCGGCGCTCTATCAACGCTGGCGCTCCGAAGAGCGCTAGGCACCCTGGCCAGCGACCCGGCGCCCGGCGGCAATCGAGGATCAGATCGAGCTCCCTGACAACAGCCGCCGGCGCCCAGCTGGGCGCTCGGGAGCTGAACTGAGCGCGGAGGAGGAACCAGACGGCAACCCGAACGACCTAGGGGGGGCTGGTGGATCGCTCTTCGCGGCCCCGGCTCGCACAGCGGTTCGTCCAGGTGCGGTCCGGATCGCCCCCGGGGCGGGGACCCGGAGCATCGCTTTGGCCCCGCCCGAGCTCCTGGCCCTTGCCGCCGGCCGCCAGCGGTTTACGGTCACCCCAGGTCTCGGCCCCGCACGGGCCTGGCCGAACTCACCGACCAAGGGAACGAGATGAGAACTCCAATCAAGCCCGGCCGGCCAAACCACACGACCCTCGTCGCCTACCTCGCGCTTTCCTGGCGATCGGGGGCGGGGCCGCATACGCGGCCGCTCACCTGGCCAAGAACTCGGTTGGCATCAAGCAGCTGAAGAAGAACTCCGTCACCGCGGTGAAGATCAGGAAGGGCGCGATCAGCACCGAAAAGCTGGCGCCGGGGGCGGTCACCGCGGCGAACATCGCCGCCGGCGCCGTGGGAACAACGGCGCTGGGGGACAAGGCGGTGAGCGGCGCGAAGATCGCCGACAACGCGGTCGGCGGCGCGCAGGCCGATGAGGCGAGCTTTCAGGGGCTGATGCACGGCGAAGGCAGCCAGTCCCGCGGCGCCGTCACCGTCCCCGCCGAAGGCTTCCTCGAAACCCCCAGGTGCTGGCCGAAATCCCGGGATTCGGCAGATCCGCCTCTTCTTCTGCGTGAATACCTCGAAAATGGCAAGTCGACATCCAGGTGCTAGCACCAGCGCCACCGAATTCATCTCGGTCGGCTCCGTTCACGAGCGCGCTGCCAGGGGACCGGCAAACCGGAGTTCTCTGATTTCGGCGCGTCCGATACCGCCCGAATCGGAATTCTTGATCGGCCACCCGCGCCGATCGAATTGATCGGCAGCGTCGATCAGTTCGATTGGATGCTCTTCCGCGCGAAGTGCGAACGCGCCGTCGCGCACGCCAGATCAGCGCCCTGAATAGCTCGACCCCCAGTGAACACAAAGCAGTGTTCGTCGCCGCCGAAACAGCGTCCAACCATGAGCTAGGAACGCCATGCACACCGCTCGAGGCTGCTTTCCCCCTCTGGCACGCCCGCCAATTCTATCGGCGCACCCGACGCCGATCCATCCGGCTTTGGGAGGCGCTGGATCGAGCTACTCTCCGCGAGCGGGCGATCTGGGTCCGAGGTGGTTGGCGCCGGCAATCGCGCCGAGCCGGGTGCCGCGCGGGTGAAGCCGCCGTGCTGGATCTGGCGCTGGAAGTCCAAGTAGAAGTTAGGTCGTGGCTCGGCGCTTACTGGTTGCCGAGCTTACGCGCCAGTGCTCTGAGACGTCTAGTGCACGTCAGTCCCGAAGCCTATGCAGGCGTTCCAATGCTCTCCATCGCCGCCCTCATGGAGAGGGTTCGTCCGAAGCACGGTAGTTTCGCTGCGCGCCCGGCGGTGCTCGCAAGCCACCGGTCGGTTTAAAGACCGACCACCCGGCGGGAATTGGGGCGAATAGGAACCGGGAGGTATGTTGACACCTGCAAGAGGAAATGTCTTTCGTGGCCAAAGATTGCGCTAGTCGAAGGTTCTTCATCGTTCGACGATCGCTCCGAAGTAATTCCGAGTGTGCAGCCTTGCCGGCACGATCGGTTACCCGGGCGAGGCATGCGAGCTCGAGCCTCCCCGGCAAGGCGGTCAGGACGCTCCGCGAAGAGGGGCTGAAGGCGATGGCGTGGAAGACACGTGCCGCGTTGGGAAGCGGGGGGGCGGTCGTGATCTATGAGATGCAACGGGAGCTGGTCCTCAAACGCGGGACGTTGGTGCCGGGGCTGACCGTGCGGCTCCTGGAAGACGCAGACGTCCCGGCCTACGACATCCTTCTGCCGGATAGCGCAGCTACGGTGACCGCCCGGCTTCGCAGGGGAGATTGCTGTATCGCTGCCTGGGATGCAGGGCGCATGCTCGGCGCACGGTGGTTTACTAGAGTCAGCGCTGACATCGGTGACCTGGGAGTATCGCTTCCCGTACAGGCAGGGGTCGCTTACTCCTATGACGCATTCACCGCGCCGCAGCAGCGCGGGCGCGGGATCAGCGCCATGGTCACCGCGGCTTTGTTCGAGTGTGCGATCGAATCCGGAGCGACACGCGTTATCAATGCGGTCCTGCCGAAGAATCGCGGCGGCCAGGGACTGGCCCGGGGGCGCAGCGAGCAGCTCGGCATGCTGCGCTCCAATCGGCTTGGGGATTGGTTGATCGTCAGGTGTCGGATACCTTCCGGCTATCTGGGAGCTCCCGTCCCCTTCACTCACGCCACGGATGATCAGTGTCCGAAGGACCCAACGTAGGTCGCTGCTCGAGGGGAATTTCGGCCCGTCGCCCTGGAGAGACTCGGGGATATTCCCGCGAGAATTGTGGCGCCGCGAGCGTTGCAGTGGAATGACTGACGACAATGGTCCGTTGCGGGGGAGCTGCTCCAGAGGTGGTTTCCGCGGCGGTGTTTACGCGCTGGCTTTTTCGCCGTGGCGTCTCCCCCCGGCCCGCGCCCGGCTCTGGTGGAGCGCGCGGGGCCGTCGAGATTTGCGCCGGGCGCCCGGCTTTCGGTGGAGCTGACGGCCTCACCTGGCGGAGAGCAGATTCGCGATTATCTCCTCACCCGGCGGCGCGGCATTCGCAGCCATCTCTACGCTCGCTCGGTTCTGCGCCTTCCACCAGCCAGTGCGCCGATGCTGAAGGGTCGCCGCTTCCATGCCGCAAGGACCAACATAACGCGCGCCCGCTGCGAGGGCATCACCTGTCGAGAGCTGCTGCCGGACTCGGACCGCGCACAGGTTTTGCGGGACGTGACCCAGTCAGAGTTGCTGTTGGCGAGGTCTGTGGACTCTTGGTGGGTGGCCGAAACCCCCGACCGAACTGCGGTCGGACTTGCCTTGGCGACAGTCGATCGGCACTGGGCGATGTTGAATATCTTGGTTGCACCACGATACGCGGCACGCTACCTGTTACACACTCACATGGCGATGTCTCTACAAGCGTCTGGAGTCAGGTATCTCACCTCAAGAAGTCCAAGCGCGTTGGTTATGCCTTCGGGGCTCCTATACCTGCAGGCGCGTCTGGGCTATGAGGTATTCAACCTCCGAGTGATCTCGAACGAGTTGGTTGGGACTCAGGCGCCCGGGCCGCCGTGAATCGAGTTGTGAGATCCGAGGCGGGGTCTGACACCGGCGTTCGGTGCGTTGTTTTCGATAGCTTTGGGCAGCTCGCGCCCTTCGAGCGTCGATGGGATGAGCTGGCGCTGGCGTGCGGCAAGCCGACCTGCCGCCCTGTCTGGATGCGAGCTTGGTGGGATGCACGGTGTGTGCCAGCACACCTTGATTCGCGGGCACTGCGCGTGGCTGTTGTGACGGAGGGCGAGCGACTCGTCGGTTTGTTCCCCGGCTATCTCGTCGACAGCCAATCTCGGCTTCCCGATTTGCGGCTTATCGGAAAGGGAACTTTCTGGTCTGTCGAGCCCCTCGTCTCACGCAATGCCCCGGAGGCGATCTTTGCCCTGTTTGCCCGCGCCCTGAGTGACACGTCACCATCCCCCGCGCGAGTCGACCTGTCGGTCACCCCAATGAGAGCCGAGTGGCCCAACGAGTTGCGGTGCCAGTGGCCCGGCGGGCCGGCATGGCTACGGCGCGGACGCCGGGGGAAGCTGCTCGTGGTCGAAGGCCCCATGCCTTCTGAGTACTGGCTTGGGGGCCTTACGCAGCGCCTGCGCGCCGACCTGCGGCGTCGGGCTCGACGCCGAACTGAGGCCGGCTTGGCGGTGGAGTGCACCGAGAGCCCCGAGGCGGTCCGATCCGATGTACATGCGCTCGCGGAACTGCACCACGAGCGCTGGAGTTGGCAATCGCAGTGGCTTGTCGAGGGTGTCGAGGATACGCTCGCCGAGGCCGGAAGGCAGCTCATCGGCAGCGGCGACTGGTGTCTCTGGAAGGTCGTTCGCGGCGAAGATATGATTGGTGCGGCCCTGTTCGCGCGCGCTGGCGATACCAGTGAGATATTGCTGACGTCGTTTGACCCGGCTTGGAGCCGATTCGCACCTGGACTCGCGGCCGTGGTAACCGGGATCGCGCATGAGCTTGATTCCGGGGTTCGACGAGTTGATTTTGGACACGGCGGATTTGAGTACCTGCAGCGCCTCTCGAATGCGGCGGATCCGGTGGTCAGCTACGAGCTCTTCCCGACGAATCGCATTATGCCTCTCGCTCGGGCCCGCTGGATCGCTCCACACAGTCGTGAGCGAATGAACATCTGGCGCAAACAACTCCGGCTTCGTCAAAGGCTTCGAGCACTCCGCGATCGGTTACCTAGTGAAGTCCCTGCCCGAGGCTCGTCGCCGACCAAAAATCCCGATGATGAATGAGGTCATCGGTGCACCACGCATGCCCTAGGAGAGTTTGGCGAAACTCTCAGCCCAGCCCTGATGCGGGGTCGCGGGGCGGAGTGCATCGCGGGTACCTCACTTTCGGTCCGCGCTTACCCCACGTCGTCGAATAGTTGTGCTGGCTCGTAGGGGCGGCCGATGGTGAGAGGTGGGTCGCCCACAGCCCCGCTGTGTTTGATCAGGTCTGTGTCGAACGTCTCAAGCCTTTCACCTTTGCATCTATGGCTGTCGCGACGTGGATCGCATCTTTGGGACGGATGCCCTGATCCCAGACGAACTTGCGCGCCTCCTCGGCAAGCGCCCGATCAACATCATTGACAACGATGTACTCATGCTCGAAGAAGCGTTTGAGCTTTTCAGCATCCGCAGCGGGAATAGGCTGGTGGCCGCGCAGATACAGAACCTCGGCAAGCGTAAGCGCCGATGTAATGATCTCCGTCTTGCCAGCCTCGGCCACGCGGATTCACTGCTTGGCACTCACCCACCTTGTCAAACTCAGCCTTTAGCCAGCCCAGGAAAGCATCTGAGTCCCAGTAGCGACGTTGCGTCATCAAGACGCTTTGAGAATGCCGCGAACCTCATCGGCAGACAGAAGTACGTGCTCCACCGGAAGACCCGTAGCTGCTTGGCATCGATGCTCTGGCTGGCACCGTGCCTGGATGCCCTGATCATGCCCCGAACGCTACGCGATGTCCCATCGCCGCTTCGAGCTGTTCCTTCGCACGCTATCGCCTGCGCGACATTGAACTTTCCGACCTGTAAGGTTCTCCCATATCTGAAAGGTCGGCTTGTCGTGAACGTGGATGTTCAGCTCCTCCAACCGCCCTTCGATGGTGCCAATTCTCGGCTGAGCGCCAATCGTCAGATCATCGATATTGCGGACCGAATGGCGCGTGAGTCTCGCCTGGTGGTGACTGTTGCGAACGCGGACAGGGAAATCGTCGCTCGCCAACGTCGCGAGCTCGCGGCGTGCTCAAGCGCACGATCCGTGAAATGCAAAGCTGCTCTGACCCTTCTCAATAGCGTTCAGGCCGTTGACGATGATATTGACTATCGTCAAGGCAGCCTCGCGCCCCAGGCCGGCTTGACCTCCAAAATGACGCTGCCACGCTCGACCTCGACCGTCCACTCGATGATCTGAGCGTCAGATGTAGCTCCTTGGCAATGTCGTCCACCAGGTGGGAGAACGAATCGGTGGCGGCAGCGAGCTTCACAGCGGTACGCCGCAGCAGCACCCAACTCCAGCCTCAGCGTCTCGTTTACCATGCGCCCCTTTCCTTCCCGGCGCACACAGACCCGCCGCATTTCCAGCATTTTCCGTCCGACGCCAGACATAAAATTATAAGTCTAAAGCAACAGGAATGACCCCCGCGAGGCGGCAACCTCCGGGTCCGACCACGATACAAGCTCCATGGCACCGCTGACGGTAGCACCGCGCTCGGCAGCCGAGCTGGCAGCGCTCCTCGACTCGCCCGAGATTTCGGAGCTGATCGAGAAGCTTCAGGAGACCCGCTGGACGGGCGTCCCTACCCGATCCGAGCGATGTGGGATAGCGCTCGCCAAAGCGATCTATACGATTCCGACCTGACTCGCACAGTCGCACTTGTGCGAGAGCACCCGAGTCTGCAAGCGCGCTGAGCTGCAAGGCGAGCCGCCGAGCGAATAAGCCTGCTACCGCTTCGCGACGAAGCTGCGCGAGCACAAGCACCTGCTGGACACTACATCGCCGAGTGATCGCCGCGCTTAAGAGGCTGTCTCAAAACCCGTAGGCTCCCTCGCCGATAGCGCGACGTGGCTGCGATCAGTCGACCTCCTCGGGGGGCACGCGTTGACCTCAAGCCGGCACCAGTCAAGTCTTCATAGTCGGCCCGTCTCACTCCTTCGGCGACCTGGCGGAGGCGATCGACCGAGCCTTCGCCCGCTGAGATCTCGCCCACCTGCATAGCTTCGAGCTCGCCGACAGCCGTCAGATCGGCATCTTCGATCCTGACTATCCCAGTGACTAGCTCGACGAGATGACCCTGAAGGTGGCCAAAGAGGTGAAACCGAGAGACAGTTTCTACTACACCTTCAACTTCAGCGACAACTGGCGGCATCACTGCACCGTGAGCCCGAGAAGGCCGACCCGGAGGAGGAGTACGATGCCAAGCCTCGGCGCCGGTGCCGATCTGAGGCTGAAGCGATCCCCGACCAGTACTTCCGAGACTCGCTCGACTGAATTCAGCCCGACGGCAGAGCGCGCTCGCAGATCACCGCGCAGCCCAGCTGCATGAACGCCAGTGCAGCTCGGCCGGCGCTCGTAGCGGGTGCGCAGGCGGCGGAAGTTGTGAAGCCAGGCGAAGTTGCGCTCGACCACCCATCTCTCCTTGCCCAGACCCGAGCCGTGCTCAGCCCCGCGACAGCGATGATCAGCTTCACGCCTCGCTTTCTCAGCTCGCGTCGGTACTTGTCGTGGTCATAGCCACGTCAGCGAGCAGGCGATCGGACCGCTTGCGAAGCCGACCGACTTTGCCAGCCACCGAGCCGACTCAGTCCACCAGAGGCAGCAGCTGAGTGACGTCGTTGCGGTTGCCGCCAGTCAGTGAGATCGCCAGCGGCACCCCAGCGGAATCAGTGATCAGGTGGTGCTTTGAGCCGGTGCGAGCACAGTCTACCGGAGAGAACCTGTCGAGCCCCCCCTTGCAGCGCGCGGATGTGACTGCCGTCGATGACCGCGGTGTCCCAATCGATCCGCCCAGTTGCGTTCAGCCTCCTCAGCAGTTCACGGTGCAGGCGCTCTAAAACATCAACCCACTACCAATCTACCAATCATCAATGCGCAATCACCAACGAGCAACCCATCTCTCTCAACAAATACCACCAAACGATACCAGTGAACAACACAAAAACTATCACGTTAAAACAGATACAATCATCCACCCTAAAGCAACCACCCTTAACGCTCAACTCTTAAACTAAAGCATCAACTCCACCTAATCCCAAAAATCATCTCACACCTACCAGATCAAAACCACCACCAAATACCTCCTAAATCTATTTATATCTACCTATTGAAATTCAATGCAACTACCTCAAACTCTCTTATAAGAATTTTGAGACAACTTCAAAAAACACAACACCAACTTCAGCAAAAACGTAGCGATCTATACCTCCGACATGCCCGCCTACGCGAACCGGCAGCGGTTCAAGTCCAAGAACGGCCCTGAACGCCCGAGAGTATTCCGACCCCGATGCCTCTTGGGGACACCGCTCGGCCTTCTCCACCCGCAAAAGCGGCAGCTTCTACAGCTACCATCTGCACATAACCATCTGATACCGCTACAGACCTACCGCTCGCTTGGCAGATCAAAACCGCGCAGTACAAACGAAGATCTCTACGTCGCTCCGCTGCTCGACAAGCTGCACTTCCTTAGGTATCTACCTCGAGACAAGCCACTCTCGACAAGGGCTACGACAACGTGACCCGTCTATGACGCCTGCCCGAGCGAGATGTCTCCCCCGTGATCCCTCTTCGCGTAAGACCACCCGCTGTCAAGCGCGGCGATCACAAGCCGCCCTGTTGCTAGCATAGCGAGTGTTCGCTTCGCCTTTACCTATTACACTCACAAGGCGACCAAGTGGCGCTGTCCTACCGGCGAGTGCAAGCCCTCTTCTGTGTGTGTCAAGGCCTACCTCCTACACCCTTTCATCCCGCGCTATACGCTGCGCTAAAGACCCTCTACCGCGCCCGTGCTTCCGTCGAGCGCCAGTTCTGTCGTCTCAAGCACTACTAGCTCCTCTACCCCCTTGCTCTTTCGCAGCATCGAGCGCGTACTTTTGCACGCTGACCTGACTATCCTCTCCTATCTGTCTTTCTCTCTCATCATAGCTAAAATCTCCTCACTATCATCATCTTTCTTATCTTTACATCCCTTAAATTCTTCTTTTCTTTCATCTTTTAAATATTCTTATCTTCTTTCTCCTATTCTTATATTTCCTTCTCCTATATCTACTTTTCTTTTACCTATATCCAATCTCTTATTCTCTATAACTCTTCTTCCCTAGTTCCCTACGCCCAGTCAATCTTATATATCTATAGCCATCACTTTCTCTCTACATTAATCCTCTTAAACTTCAATTCCTATACCTTGCTTCTTTTATCAGTTTATCCCTACTTATACCCTCTCTTTATCCTTATCTAATATTCTATATACTTATTCCTTTCTAACCTCTCTACTCGTGATCTGAGCGACGTATAGCTGATACTCAGTCTCTTAGCTGAAACAATCAAATCTTCATAGATCTCAAATATTTCGCTGCTATTCTTTTATGTCTCACACTACTATCCAATCTTTTCTTCTTACCTTACCTCATATTTTCCTCACCTTTCCCCTTCTGCCATCTTTCTCATACACTATATCTACTCATCACCTATTGTCACTCTTTCTTCTTTCTATCACATTTTTATCTCCAACTTCCTCTTTACCTTTTCTTCACTCTCACTTTTTCTCTTCTATCTCTTAACAGCTCTATCACATATGCGTAACCTAATACCACTCTCAACAATCTTCCATATCTCTCACTCAATCTATCTTTCAAAACCTCACATCTACATATCTATACCATCGTTTAAAATATACTTATCTACCTCTACTCATCTCTTCCATATTATTATACCCTACTTTTTGTGCATACAAGTATCTAATACTTCTATTTCAATCTGATATCACCTTGCAATATCTATATACTCTCATTTTTTCATCTCAACTTACTTAGTCCCTCAACAACCCTATAAATATCTATATCTATCCCACATCTCTTTCATATTTTTCTCTCCTATCTATCCTCTATTCAGCTATAAACTTCTCTTATTTTCTTTATCTTATCTACACCAATCTCAAATAACAATAACTTACTTAACTATTCAATCTCCCTCTGCTACAAAACCTCCTATTCACTTACCTCTCCCCAATCCTTTCCCTACAAATACTAAATACATTCTAACACTTTTACTAATAATTATAAAAGCTTTTTCTTATATAACCTTCTTTAACCTCTACCTTTTTCCCCCTAATTCTATTCTCTTCACCTACCTTAATCAGCTTTACCTATTCTTTCATTTCTATCCTATCACCTATCTATTCACCTTCTTCGCCAATAAATCTATCTCAATCCCCATCGTCTTCTTAGATATCCATCTTATCTACCCCCTCTCTTAGATATAATCTCTCAAACCAATCTTATTCTTTAACCAAAATCTCAATAATAATACATAAACACTCCTCTCCCTTCCCTTATAGCCATCTGTTATCTCAATTCTCCTCATTTTTCCCAAACCATTTTTTATCTACCTCATCCCTTTATTCCCTAATTAGCTTCCTCACCTCTTCTCTCTCAAAATAACAAACACAAACTATACTCACCCTCACCTTCTTACCATTCTCTTCTTCTTCTACATACTTTTAAATCATAATCTTATCTCTCTTCAACTTATAATTTTCCCTATTTTCTCCTATCTTTTCTCCAAAACCTCCTACAATCCGCGCAAGCTCCCGTGCCACGAATTCGAATCCGACAGTGACACTTCTGGATCGTGCTACACCCAAAGTCGGCGTTCGTGCACTCCATCGCCACGCGTCCTCGCAATCGAGGATTCTCGCTTCCCGTCCGATTACGTTGAGCGGCCTCCTGCCTTCTCGCCTTTCAGGGTCGCGACGAGCTCATCGCGGGCGGCGCTCAGACCCTCGCTGGGCTTGCCGCCGACGATGTCGCGGAAGGCGTTCTTGAAACGCTCGGTGTGGCGATCTGGCGCGAAGCGCAGTTCGGCCTTCGCCTGCTTGTCGGGGCGGCGCTCGCCGTAGCGGCGCCGGGCCCAGGGGGAGCCCGGCTTGCCGATTCGCCAGGCGCCGTAGATCGCGATCGGCAGTAAGAAGAAGCCGATCGAGCCGTGCAGGACCCGCTGCTTGAAGAAGCAGACGGCGACGCAGCCGATCACGATCGCCGCGGCCACCAGGCTGCCGAGGGCCTGGGCCGGCGAGCCGGTCTCAAAGCTCAGCGGGCTGGAGCCGATCAGGACCAGGAACATCGCCGAGGCGGCGATCACGGTCGCGTCGATCGAGCTGCGCCCCTCCTCGGCCCAGTAGACGTCGTCGAGGTAGATCCAGAGCGCGAACTCATCGATCGTCAGCCCCATGCCGACGCCGAAGGCAAAGGCGCAGATGTCGGAGGCGGGCTGTTCGCCCGCGGTGGTGAAGCCGATCGCCCCGGCGATCATCATCGCGACGATCCCGAAGGCGAGGTGATGGACGTGGACGCCGCCCTCGCTGACGACGCTGCCCGGCCACCAGGGCACCTTGGGGCTGCGCATCAGCCGGGTGCTCATCCTGATGAAGGCGAAGGAGAGGATGAATCCGACGAAGACCAGGAACAGGCCTTCGGTCCCGTTGGCGACGATCTGATCGTTCCAGAAGTCGGTGAAGATCGAGGCCGTACTCATCTGCGCGCCGGGGCCGAGTGTAGCTGCGGGCTCTGGCCGTCCCGGGCGGCGATCAGATCGAGGGTCAAAAGGACCGCCGCGACCGCGTAGAAGGGTGTCAGGAGGATGTTTGAGGCCGTGTCGGCGAGCCACTCGGCGGGCAGCGAGTTGCTCAGCAGGTGCTCGCAGGCGCTGGTGATCAGGTTGGTCAGGCCATCGCCCGCCAACTCGATCGGGACCAGCACCCAGAAGACGAGCCAGAAGTGGCCGCGGACGAGCTGCAGGCTGCGCCCCAGGGCGCGCCGCACCCCGTGGCGCTCGATCTCGATCACCGGCGCCGCGAGGCCGAAGTAGACGTAGATCAGGATTCCGGGGATGAGCAGCGCGATCAGCCCGGCGGCGACCAGCAGTCCGTAGATCAGATCGACGGCGATCAGCCGCCCGTAGCTGATGAGGCGCGCGACTTCCGCCAGCGAGGGCGGCCGGCCGCCGAGCCGGGGGTGGGTGAGGGCGATCGAGACCGCACCGGTGTAGAAGACCTCGCCGATCAGCCCGGTCGCGGCGAGCACGGCGGCCGCCAGGAGCAGGGTCAGGACCACGAGGCCGTGCTGGGCGTCGATCGCGTCCAGGTGGGCGTGGATCGGGATCGCGTGGATCAGCCCCAGGGGGATGAAGACGACCGCCGCCAGCGGCAACAGGGCCCGCGCCCAGTGCAGGTAGGTGCGCCCGATCCGCACATACAGCGCCAGCGCCTCGCGCAGGGCGCTCATCACCTCGGTCGCCGCCGGCGGCCCGCCGGGCGACGGCCGCGGGCCTCGAGCTTTGCCTGGGAGGACTCGCCGGCGCCGACCCGGCGCAGGCCCCGCAGCTCGCCGATCAGAAGCTCCTCGGCGCAGCGCCGGTGCCAGTGGTGGTGCTCGGTGCCGCCGAGGCGCAGCACGTACTGGACGATCACGTGCTCGGCGCCGATCTCGATCTCGCCGTGACAGCCGGGGCAGCGGTAGAGCTTGCGCGAGACGCCGCGGATCAGCCAGACCTCATCGCCCTCCTGATCGAGTCCGCGCAGGCTCCAGCGCTTGCTGGGCAGCCCGGCGAGCTCGCTCATCGCCTCGAGAGCCAGCCGAAGCCGAGGGCCATCGCCAGGTTGGCGAGGCCGGCGCCCCGCAGGGCGGCCTTGGCGCCGGGCCGGTTGATCGCCGGCGAGCCCGCCCAGAGGGCGTCGGTGGCGATCTCGGTGGCGCGCAACCAGGCCAGCGCCCACCAATCGCGCGGCTCTCCGCGGCGCGCGGCCAGGGCGTGGGCGGCGGCGAAGGTCAGCCAGACCGGGCCGCTGCGCTGAAAGAGCCGCGCCGCGTCGGGGGAGGGCCGATCGTGACCGAGTGCGGCCAGGGTCAGCTCGGGGGAGAGGATCGCGCCGCTCCCGAGAATCAGGTCGAAGACGATCATGTTGCGGTTGGTGAGGCGCAGGGCCCGCTCGAGGGTCATCGCGGAACTCATCCAACCAGATCGGAAGGGAAAGGACGCGGTTCGGCGAAATGGACCGCCGTGAGCAAGACCGCGACCAAGACCGCCCCCCAGCTGAAGAGCCTTTCCGAGTACATCCAGGAGCGCTTCGAAGAGTTCTCGCGCTCCCAGAAAGATGTCGCTCGCTACATCGTCGATCATCTCGACGAGGCGGCCTTCCTGACCGCCGAGGAGCTGGCCCGGAGAGCGAGCACCTCCTCATCGACGGTGGTGCGCTTCTCCCAGGCCCTCGGCTTTGAGGGCTACCCCGAGCTCCAGCAGGCGGCAATCGAGGAGTACCGCAACACGATCGCCGCGGCCGGCAGCGCCGGGGCGGGAGGGGCCCTGTTCTCCTTTGATCACTCCGAGCTCGAGGGGAGCCTCGGCGCCGATTACTCAAACCTCGAGGAAACCGCGCGCAACCTGACCCGCGAGCAGGTCGAGGGCGCCGTCGCGGCGCTCGCCGAAGCGCAGCGGATCGTGATCGTCGGCGTCGATCAGATGGCCTTCTTCGCCAGCTATCTGCGCCACACCCTGAGCCTGCTCGACATCCGCTCAGAGATCGTCGCCTCGACCGGCGGGGAGTCGCTGCAGCGGCTCGGGCGAATCGATGAGCAGACGCTGGTCATCGTGCTCTCCTCCGGGCGCGCCCACCCGCTGCTGCTGCGGGCGATGAAGCTCGCCGTGCACCGCAGCGCCGCCACCCTGGCGATCTCCGATGCCTCGCTCTCAGAGGTCGGCGAGAACGCCGAACAGACCCTCTACTTCTCCTCCAACAGCCCCTCCTTCACGCGCTCAAACACGGCCCTGATGGCGCTCGTGCAGGCGCTGGCCCACGGCCTCTACGCACGCGATGAAGCCGTCCACAAAGACCGGATTCGCGCCTACAAACTGAAGTAGGGGGCGGCGGTGCCCTTCTTTGAGAAGGCCGCACACAGGCAGCACGATCCGCTCAGGCTGATCGCCGAGCTGCACCGCCGCCAGGCCGAGATGTATGCGGGGGGCGGGCTCGATCCGGTTGCCGAGCTGCTCGCCGAGGAGATCATCTGGCACGTGCCGGGCGCGAGTGCGATCGCCGGCGATCACCGCGGTCGCGAGCAGGTGATCGCCTACTTTGAGAATCGCCGCCGCCTCGCCCACGAGACGATGCGGATGGTGCCCGGGGAGCTGCTCGTCCAGGGCGACGCGGTCGCCCAGTTCATCGAGGGCAGCGCCGAGCTCGGGGGCCGGGTCCTCACCTGGCAGACGCTCGGCGCCTACCGCACCGACCCCGCGGCGGGGCTGGTGCGTGAGGTCTGGCTGGTGCCGCTTGACGGCGATCTCTTTGACCGCATCTGGTCGGCCGCCGACCCCTCCGAGCCCGAAAGCGGAGGCTAGGGCCCCCGCCGGCGAGGGGGGCGAGCGGGACCGAGGCGAGGCGCCGAGCGGTATCTTGGGGGCGTGGCTGAGCACGCAACTTTCCGCCTCAAGACCGGCCTCGCCGAGATGCTGAAGGGCGGCGTGATCATGGACGTGGTCACGCCCGCGCAGGCGAAGCTCGCCGAGGAGGCCGGCGCCTGCGCGGTGATGGCGCTCGAGCGGGTTCCCGCCGACATCCGCCGCGACGGCGGCGTCGCGCGGATGTCGGACCCGAAGATGATCAGGGGGATCCAGGAGGCGGTGACGATCCCGGTGATGGCCAAGGCGCGGATCGGCCACTTCGCCGAGGCCCAGGTCCTGCAGTCACTCGAGGTCGACTACATCGATGAGTCCGAGGTCCTGACGCCCGCCGATGAGGCAAATCACATCGACAAGTTCGCCTTCGAGGTGCCCTTCGTCTGCGGCGCCACCAACCTCGGTGAGGCGCTGCGGCGGCTCGGCGAGGGGGCGGCGATGATCCGCTCCAAGGGCGAGGCGGGAACCGGCAACGTGGTCGAGGCGGTGCGCCACATGCGCGAGATCAGCGCCGGGGTCAGGCGGCTGGCGCAGCTCGGCCCCGAGGAGCTGCCCGGCGCCGCCAAGGAGCTTCGGGCGCCGCTTGAGGTGGTCCGCGAGGTCGCCGCCGCGGGCCGTCTGCCGGTGCCGCTCTTCTGCGCCGGGGGGATCGCGACGCCGGCCGATGCGGCGCTGATGATGCAGCTCGGCGCCGAGGGCAACTTCGTCGGCTCGGGGATCTTCAAGAGCTCTGAGCCCGAGCGGATGGCGCGGGCGATCGTCGAGGCGACGACCCACTACGCCGACCCCGAGCGCGTCGCCGCGGCCCAGAGCGGGCTGGGGGAGGCGATGGCCGGGCTGGAGATCGGTCAGCTGGCGGCCGAGGGCGCCCTGCTGCAGAACCGCGGTGCCTGAGCTGCGGATCGGCGTCCTCGCGATCCAGGGCGATTTCGAGGCCCACGGAGCGATGCTGGCGGGCCTCGGGGCGCAGCCCAGCGAGGTGCGAGTCGGCGCCGATCTGATCGGCCTTGACGGTCTCATCATCCCCGGCGGGGAGAGCACGACGATCGCCAAGGGGATCGAGCGGGCCGGCCTGGGGCCGGCGATCCGCGCCCACCACGAGGCGGGGCGGCCGGTGTTCGGGACCTGCGCCGGGCTGATCGTCTGCGATCGCGAGCACCTCGGCCTGTTTGACGTGAGCGCCGAGCGCAACGCCTTCGGGCGCCAGCTGCAGAGCTTTGAGGCCGACCTCGAGGTGCAGGGGATCGGCTCGGAGCCGCTGCGCGCCCTCTTCATCCGGGCGCCGCGGGTGCGCCGCCACGGGCCCGGCGTCGAGGCGATAGCTTCGCTATCAGGGCCACCCGGTCGCGGTGCGCGGCGAAGCGGTGCTGGCCTGCGCGTTTCACCCCGAGCTGACCGATGACTCGCGGCTGCACGCGCTGTTCATGGCGATGGCGACAAGCGCCCGCGAGGGAGAGCGCGAGGAGGCGGAGAGTTGAGAGATCCAAGAGCCCAGAACCTGGCCAGGATCCTGGTCGGCTACTCGACCAAGGTCAGGGAGGGCGACGTCGTCTCGATCGACGGCGAGAGCGCCGCCGAGCCGCTGCTCTTGGCGATCTATGAGGAGGTGCTGAAGGCCGGCGGGCACCCGATCCTGAACGTCGGCCTCGAGGGCCAGTCGGTGGCCTACTTCAAGCACGCCTCCGAGGCCCAGCTGGACTGGGTCTCACCGCTGGCCGAGTGGACGGTCGATAACGCCGACGTGCGGATCAGCGTCGGTGCCTCCAGCAACCCGCGCGAGCTCTCGGCGGTACCGCCGGAGCGCCAGACGCGCCGCCAGGCGGCGATGGGCGAGCTGATGAAGCGGGCGATGAAGCGAAGCGCCGAGGGCGCCTTCCGCTGGTGCTACACGCTCTTCCCGACGAGCGCCTATGCCTCTGAGGCGGAGATGAGCCTGGTCGACTACGAGGACTTCTACTTCGGCGCCTGCCTGGCGGGGGAGGACTCAGATCCGCTCAGCGCCTGGCAGGAGGCCTCCGCGGAGACCCGCCGCCTGGCCGCGTGGATCGAGGGCCACGAGGAGGTCCACATCCTCGCTCCGGGCACCGACATCACCCTCGGGATCGCCGGGCGGCACTTCATCCCCTGCGACGGTGAGCACAACATGCCCGATGGAGAGTTCTTCACCGGCCCGATCGAGGACTCCGTGAAGGGCGAGGTCTCCTTCCACCTGCCGGCGGTGATCGGCGGTCGCGAGGTCTCCGGCGTTCGCCTCAAGTTCGACTCAGGGAGGGTGATCGAGGCCAGCGCCGAGCGCGGCGAGGAGTTCCTCCTGAAGCTGCTCGACACCGATCAGGGCGCCCGCACCCTGGGCGAGCTCGGGATCGGCACCAACTACGCGATCGACCGCGGCACCCGCGAGGTGCTGCTCGATGAGAAGATCGGCGGCACCGTCCACATGGCGCTCGGGGCCAGCTATCCGGAGTCGGGCGGCACCAACGAGTCCGCCGTTCACACCGACCTGGTCTGTGACCTGCGGCTCGGCGGCCGCATCGAGGTCGACGGCGAGATCATCCAAAAAGACGGCCAGTTCCTCCTCTGAGCCGCCCCAGCGAGGCGCCGCCGAGAGCCCCTAAGAATTCGATATCGGGCTGCCGGCGAGCAGGAAGAACCAGCAGCTGAGGGCGAGCGCGGCGAGCAGCACCGAGCCCATCAGGACCGCCTCGACGACGGTCGTCGTCCCGGGCGGGGCCGAGCTGTCGCGCATGCTGCGCATCCAGGCGGGGCGCATCGGCGCCAGCCGGTTGGTGCCGGTGATGATGATGTAGAGGCGGTTGAGGCGGGCGATCAGCCAGGCGACGAGGATGATCGAGAGGATCAGCCCGACGATCACCACCATGTAGGGCGTCTCGGCCGGAAACTGGGTTTTGGAGACCTTGGAGCCGATGTAGAGCCAGCTCAGCGGCAGCGCCGTCCACAGCGAGAGGGCGGCGATCAGCATCGCGATGAAGATCAGGCTCGCCGCCAGGCTTTTCCCAACGTTGTGGTGGCCGTGGCTGTGGGCATCGGTGGCCATCGCCAATTCATACAATGACACTTATGTCCGGTCACTCTAAGTGGTCCTCGATCAAACACAAGAAGGGCGCCGCGGATGCAAAACGCGGCCAGCTCTTCTCGAAGCTGGTGCGGGCGATCATCGTCGCCGCGCGCGACGGCGGCGGCGATCCCGACGGCAACCCGGCGCTGGCGACGGCGGTGGCGAAGGCCAGGGAAGCCTCGATGCCCAAGGAAAACATCCAGCGGGCGATCGACCGCGGCACCGGGGCGGGGGGCGATGCGGCGGCGATCGAGCAGCTGAGCTTCGAGGGCTACGGACCGGGCGGCGCCGCGATCCTCGTCGAGGCGCTGACCGATAACCGCAACCGCACGACGGCCGACGTGCGGCTCGCCTTCACCAAGCACAACGGCAGCCTCGGCGAGCCCGGCTCGGTCGCCTATATCTTCGAGAAGCGCGGGGTGATCACCGTCGACGGGGAGCGCTACGGCGAGGATGACGTGATCGCGGCGATCGACGCCGGCGCTGAGGACGTCAGCGAGGACGGTGATCAGCTGCGGATCCTCTGCGAGCCGGGCGACCTCGGCGCGGTGCGCGAGGCGCTCGCGGGCGCGGGGGTCGAGATCGAAAAGGCCGAGGTGACGATGGAGCCGAAGAGCACGGTGCAGGTCGGCAAGGGCGAGGCGCGCTCGCTGCTCGGGCTGCTGGACGCGCTCGAAGACCAGGACGACGTCAACGAGGTCCACGCCAACTTCGACATTCCCGAGGAGATCCTCACCGAGATCGCCGCCTAGAAGGCATCCGGAGCGCAGCCCAGAATCAGTGCCCATGCAGGTTGTGATGGGCATCGACCCCGGGGCGGCAAACCTCGGCTTTGGCGTCGTCCGCGTCGACGGCGCCCAGATGGTCGCCCTCGACGGCGGTGTCGTCGAGACCCCGGCGAGCCTCGCGATCGAGAAGCGCCTCGAGCGGATCCACGGCTCCCTCGCCGAGCTGCTCAGCTGGCACGAGCCCGAGGCGCTGGCGATCGAGGACGTCTACTTCGGCAAGAACGTGCGCTCGGCGATGGCCGTCGGCCAGGCGAGCGGCGTCGCGATGCTCGCCGCCTCCCAGCGGCGCATCGCCTGCTTTGCCTACACCCCGCAGGCGATCAAGATGGCCGTCTGCGGTTCGGGTGCCGCCGGCAAGAAGCAGGTCCAAAGGATGGTCGGGACGCTGCTCGGCCTGCCCGAGCCGCCCTCCCCAGACCACGCGGCCGACGCCCTCGCGGTGGCGATCTGCCACGGCGGCAGCGCCCCGCGGCTGCGGGCTGCGGCGGGCGCGGCGGCCGGCGAGCGGGTGGCGGGATGATCGCCGCGGTGCGCGGCGAGGTGATGGTCCGCCGCCCCGATCACGTCGTGATCGAGGCCGGCGGGGTCGGCTACCGGCTGGCGGTCTCCGCCGAGACGCTGAAGGCGGTCCCGGCCACCGGCCGCGAGGCCTTCCTGCACGCGGAGCTGATCTCCCGCGAGGACTCCCTGGCGCTCTATGGATTCGCATCCGAGGAGGAGCGCGACCTCTTCGGCGAGCTGGTCTCGGTCAGCGGCGTCGGTCCCAAGGTCGCGATCGCGGCCCTCTCGGGGGGGCCGGCGCGCGAGCTTTTGCGGGCGATCGCCGCCGGTGATGGGAAACGCTTCCAGGCGGTGCCGGGGATCGGCAAGCGAACCGCCGAGCGGATCATCCTCGAGCTGCGCGAGAGGGTTGCCGGGGCCCTTGAGGAGGAGGTCCTCGGGGGGATGGTCGAGCAGCGCGATGCCCGCGGCCTGGCGCGCGAGGGGCTCCTGAACCTCGGCTACGCGCCGCTTGAGGCCGAGCAGCTTTTGGAAGGGATCGAGAGCGCCGACCCCGAGGAGCTGATCGCGACGGCGCTTCGCAAGGCCGCCGCGGGGAGGAGCGGGTGAGCGAGGCCGAGCCGCTCGGGCGGGTCCGGATCCGCACCCCCGGGATCGAGGGGGCTTCCCGCGAGCTCGTCGGGGCCGAGGAGGCGGCCGCCGATCAGGACCTCGATCGCTCGCTGCGCCCCGCCAGCCTCGGCGAGTTCGTAAACCAGGTGCAGGTCACCGAGCAGCTGGCGATCTTCATCGAGGCCGCGCGGCGCCGCGCGGAGCCGCTTGACCACGTGCTTCTGGCCGGCCCGCCGGGGCTCGGGAAGACCTCGCTGGCGAACATCGTCGCCGCCGAGATGGGGGTGCCGATGGTCCAGACCGCCGGCCCGGCGCTCGAGCGAAAGGCCGACGTCGCCTCCTTTCTGACCGCGCTTGAGCCCGGCAGCGTCTTCTTCGTCGATGAGATCCACCGCCTCGGGCGCGCCGTCGAGGAGACGCTCTACCCGGCGATGGAGGACGGCGAGCTGCCCGTCGTCCTCGGCCAGGGAGCCGGCGCGCGCACCGTGACCCTGCCGCTGCCGCCCTTCACGCTGATCGGGGCGACGACCCGCGCCGGTCTTTTGACGACGCCGCTGCGCGACCGCTTCGGCGTCTCTCACCGGCTCGAGCACTACGTCCCCGAGCATCTCGCCGAGATCGTCAGCCGCTCGGCGCGAATCCTCGAGGTCGAGATCGACGCCGCCGGCGCGGAGACGATCGCGGCCCGCTCGCGGGGCACGCCCCGGGTCGCAAACCGGCTCTTAAAGCGGGTCCGCGACTACGCCCAGGTGAAGGACGCGGGCGCGATCGACGCCGCGGTCGCGGCCGCGGCGCTGGCGATGCTCGAGGTCGACGCCGGCGGCCTTGATCGCTCCGATCGCGCCCTGCTTGAGACCGTCGCATCGAAGTTCGGGGGCGGTCCGGTCGGGCTCTCGACCCTGGCGGTCGCGATCGGCGAGGAGGAGGACACGATCGAGGACGTGCTGGAGCCCTATCTGCTCCAGCAGGGCCTCCTGAAGCGCACCCCCCGGGGCCGGGTCCTGACCGCGCGCGCCTACGAGCATCTCGGCCTACCGGCCCCCGAGGGGGCCGCCAGCCTCTTTTGAGTGTGGCCCGCGCCGACTCTCAGTAACCTGAGCAGGGATGCCGTTCTTCATCTGTCCCAACTGCGGCAACAGGGAGTCAAGCGCCGATCGCACGGCGGGCTTCAGCACGCGCCCGAAGGGCTGCTCGAAATGCGGCTTTGGCTTTGTCTTTGAGCTGCTCGATGACTACTACCCGGCCCCAAACGCGGCCTTCTTTGTCTGCGACAAGCAGGCCCGGGTGATCGACGCGGGGCGCGGCAGCTTCGAGCTGACCGGGCTCTCCGATGAAGACGTGATCGGCCGCCCGGTTCAGGAAGTCCTCGGCCTGCAGTGGCGCGACCCCGGCGAAGGCGGCGAGAGCGCCGACACCAACGGCGACGGCGTCACCGACCCGATCGAGACCTCGCTGGAGTGGGGGGTGCGATCGCTCGGCAAGCGGGTCTCGGTCAACGCCGAGGGCGACCTCCCGGCGGAGGCCGTGGCGGACGTCTTTCCCGCCTATGACGAGGACGGGGGTCTTCTGATCGTCCTCACCCCGGAGAGCTGAGAGGCCCGAAATGGGGCGGAGGCGCCGGCATCTGTTCGTACTGCTGTTCGTCCTCGGGCTGGTCGCCGTCTCGGCGCTCGTGATCGCCTCCAAGCCGACCCGCCTGGGGCTCGATTTGAAGGGCGGCCTGCAGCTGATCTACCAGGGGACCCCGACCGGCCAGGTCAAAAAGGTCGAAGGCACCGACATCGAACGGGCGATCAACATCATCCGCCAGCGGATCGACCAGCTCGGCGTCTCCCAGCCCGAAGTCGCGCGGCTCGGCAACACCGAGATCTCGATCGAACTGCCCGACATCACCGACCCCAACCGGGCCCGGGAAACGGTCGGGACGACAGCCCAGCTCTACTTCTATGACTGGGAGCCGAGCCTGATCGGCCGCGAGCACGTGATCGGCGGCCACCCGGGCCAGAACCCGCCGGCGGGGCCGCTTAAGGAAGCAAAACAGGAATGGAAAGAAGCCGGCCGGGCCCCCAAGAAGGGCGAAAGCCCTGAAGAAAAAACCGAACTGAAGGCCGAAACCCAGCAGCTGATCTTCTCCGGGGCCTACCCGAGCGCCTACGGCGCCGTGAAGCTCGCCTCCGAACAAAAACCGGTCCCGCTCAGCCAGTGCAAGAGCTGCTCGACGACCAAACCGAGCTATTACCTGTTCTCCGAAAACAACGAGCACAAGCTGATCTCCGGGCCCGAGACCTCAAAAAAGGACCTCTACATCAGCGCCACCGGGCGCAAAATCGCCCACAAGGGCGAAGTCGTCAAGGTCCCGGTGGGGACGGTGGTCGTCAGCGAATACCCGCAGAAGGAAGGCTCGATCATCGAAGGCTCCGAACCGGGCTGGTATGCGCTGCACGATGACCCGGCCCTGACCGGCACCGAAATCACCAACCCGGAAGCGAAAACCGGTGAATTCAGCGAACCGATCGTCGTCTTTGAATTCACCGAATCGGGGCGCGAAAACTTCCACGAAGTGACCCGCAAGATCGCCCAGCGCGGCCAGGAACAGGCGATCGGGCTGCCGAGCCGCGAACAGGTCGAAGCGCTCTCGGGCCACTTCGCGGTCGTCCTTGACAACGAAGTCAAGACGCGGCCGATCATCAACTTCCAGGAAAACCCCGACGGGATCGAAGGCCGCACCGGGGCCCAGATCTCGGGCGGCTTCACCGGCATCTCCGAAGCCGAGGAACTGGCGGAAACGCTGCAGATCGGCGCCCTGCCGATCAACCTGAAGCTGATCAGCCAGACCCAGGTCTCGGCGACGCTCGGCACCCAGGCGCTTCACCAGGGGATCAAAGCGGGGATCATCGGGCTCGCCCTGGTGGTCCTCTTCCTGTTGGTCTTCTACCGGGTCCTGGGGGCGATCGCGGTGGGGGCCCTGGGCGCCTACGGGGTGATCTTCTTCGCCCTGATCAAACTGATCCCGATCACCCTGACGCTGCCGGGAATCGCGGGGCTGATCCTGACGATCGGCGTCGCCGCTGACTCCAACATCGTCATCTTCGAGCGAATAAAGGAGGAGGTGCGCGCCGGGAGATCTATGCCCAATGCGATCGCCGCCGGCTACCGGCGGGGGATCGCGACGATCATCGACGCCAACGTCGTCACCCTTTTGACCGCCTTCATCCTCTTCGTGCTGGCGACCTCGGGGGTCAAGGGCTTTGCCTTCACGCTCGGCGTCGGCACGATCGTCTCGCTGCTGACCGCGGTGGTCTTCACCCAGGCGCTGCTCCTCAGCATGAGCCGCAGTCGCATTCTGGGCTCGCCGAGCGTCCTCGGCGCCGGCACCAAACGCTTCCGCTGGCGCTTTGACTTCATGGGCGCAAGCCGCTGGTTCTTCAGCCTCTCGGGGACGATCCTGATCATCGGCGCCCTGGCGCTCGCCACCCAGCAGCTGAACTTCGGGATCGACTTCGAATCGGGAACCAGGATCAAGGTCGCCCTGGTGAAGCCGACCAACGAGGAAGGGGTGCGCGAATCGCTGGAAGGCGTCGGGATCAGCGGCGAGGAGATCCAGCAGGTCTCTGACCCAGAACTCGGCGACAACGTCTTTCAGATCCAGACCAAAACCCTCTCGCCGGGCAAGGCCCGCAAGGCGCTGAGCGAAGAATTCGGGATCGCCAACGGGGCCTTTGAAAGCACCACGGTGGGGCCGACCTTCGGCCAGCAGGTCGCCGAAAGCGCGGTCAAGGCGCTGATCTTCTCGCTGCTCGTGATCTGCGCCTACATCGCCTTCCGCTTTGACCCGAAGTTCGCGGTGCCGACCCTGATCGCGCTGTTCCACGACATCCTGATCACCGCGGGCGTCTACTCGTTGACGGGGAAAGAGGTGAGCAGCGGCACCGTCGCCGCCTTCCTGACGATCTTGGGCTACTCGCTCTACGACACGATCATCGTCTTTGACCGAATACGCGAGAACATGCCGCGGATGCCGCGGGCGGCGTTCTCCCAGATCGTCAACCGCTCGATGAGCGAGGTCCTGACCCGTTCGCTGGCGACCAGCTTCACGACCCTGCTGGCGGTCGTCTCGCTTCTGATCTTCGGCGGCGCGACCCTGCAGGACTTCGCCTTCGCGATGCTCGTCGGGATCGCCTCGGGGACCTACTCCTCGATCTTCATCGCCTCGCCGGTGCTGACCGCCTGGAAGGAACGCGAGCCGGGCTTTGCCCGCCGCCGGGCGCGGATCGCCGAACTCTCGGGCTCGGTGCCCGCCTACGCCGATGAGGTCGAGCTGGCAAAGCTCGCCGATGACTCCGAGAGCGAAGCCGCCGAGGAGGGGGCGCCGGTCGCCGCCGAGCCCGGGCCCGCGCCCGGGGCGGTGCTGAGCGCCGAGCCCGGCCCCGTCGATGGCGAGGCCAGCGGCGATGGGGCGCCCGCCGGCGCCTCGGCCAACGGCGAGAAGGCGGGCGCCGAGCTCGCCTCGGCCGAGCGCCGCGAGCGAAACGCCGCCCGCCGCGCCCGCCGCGCGCAGCGCCGCAAACACGGGAGGAACCGCTGATGGCGGTGCTCGTCTGGTTCACGATGGGGATCGCCCTGTGGCACTTCACGGTCTTCTTGCCCGACCGCTTCTGGCAGGGGATCGTCGGGGCCTTCATCGGCGCCGTCTCGGGCGCCCTGATCTTCGGCGCGATCGTCGAGATCGCGAGCGGCAAGAGCGTCGGCAACACCGACCTGACGACGGCGCTGGTCGCGATCCCCGGCGTCGCGATCGGTCTCGCCGTGGTCTGGGCGCTCGGCGTCCGCGAGGAACGCCGCCAGGCCTAGCGACGGACTTCATCGGCAACCGGCCCCTTCTCAGCCTGCCGGCCCAGGACGGCGGCCGATCCGCGACGCCCAGAGGTTGCAGCCGATGACCCATCCCCTGGGGGCTGGGGAGCTGGCGACCGGGGCGCCGGATTCCTCTGAGCTCTGCTCTGAGGCTGCTCGCCGGTTGACAAGCGCTCCCGCCGCGACCATAGTCCCGGCGATGCACCGGGAGCGGTCTCAGCCCAAGCGCCGCCGCGGAGCCCGGTTCTGCCGGGCAGGACTGCTGGGCGCAGCGCTCCTGCTGAGCTTCGCCGGCGTCGCCCAGGCCAACACGATCGCGGTCAGCACCACCGCCGACCCCGCCGGGTCCGGCTCCTGCCCGGGGTCCCCGTGCTCGCTGCGGCAGGCCATCGCCTCCGCCGGCCCCGGCGACACGATTGAACTGGGCGGCTCGGGCGGCTCCCCCGCGGTCTATGAAGTCACGCAGGGGACCCCGATCCTGATCAACAAGCAGCTGACGATCGAGGGAAAGGGGACCGTCGCGACGACGCTGAGCGGCTCCTCCAACCGCCCCGGAGGTGGGGAACTGAACCGCATCATGAAGATCACGGCCGGTCCGGTCACGATCTCGGGCCTCAGCTTCAGCGGCGGCACCGACGGCGAAGACGAGAAGTTCAGCAGCTGCGGTGGCCCCTGCTACACGCTGACGGCCAACGGCGGCGGAGCCCTGTTTAACGAAGGCGCCACGGTGAGCCTCGAAGACGTTGATTTTCACTCCGACCTAAACAGCCCGGTCGGTGGCGCGGTCGCGAACACCGGCTCGCTGACCTTGACGGATGTCACCTTCGCCAACGACGGCGCCGCCTTCGGCGGCGGTCTCTTCTCGCGCTCGGGAACCGTCACCGCCGAAGGGGTCACCTTCCGCGAAGACGGCGGCTTTGACTACGGCGGCGGCGCGGTGATGATCTACGGGGGCACCGCGACGCTGACCAACACGACCGTCGTCAACAGCGGCACCGCCTCCTCGCGAGGCGGGGGAATCGAGAACCGCGGCGGCACGCTGACGCTGCGAAACGACACCCTCGCCGGCAACCTGCGCGGCTCCCTGCAGACCGATGTGGGCGCCACCACGACGGTTCAGAACACGATCATCGCCTCGGGATTTGATGACTTCGGTTCTGATTATGGCTGTGTCGCGGAAGGCAAGACGAGCGGCGCGGAAACGACGACGGCGAAGCCGATCACAACCGATCTCGGCCACAACATCGATCAGGATGGCGCCTGCGAACTGAACGCCACCGGCGACCAGTCACGGGTCGATCCGAGGCTCGCGCCAATCGCCGCCAATGGCGGCCCGACGCCGACCGAGGCGCTGCTGCACGGCAGCGCCGCGATCGGCGCTGCCGATGATCCGAGCTGCCCGGCCACCGATCAGCGCGGGGTGGCGCGCCCGCAGGGCACCCACTGCGATGTGGGCGCCTTCGAGGCCCAGACCCTGGGGGCCCCGAGCGCGCTCACCGAAGCCGCCAGCGGTGCGAGCGCCAGTGAAATCACCCTGCATGCCTCGATCAACCTCGCCGGCGAGGCGGGAGGCTTCCACTTCATCTACGGAACCTCGGCCGCCGCGCTCAGCGACGAAACGCCGGAGGTGGGCGCCGGCGTCCTGGCGAGCGCCACCGCCGAGAGCGAGACCGTGGGCGGCCTCAGCGCCGGCACCACCTATTACTTTCGCGCCGTCGCCGACAACGCCTCGGGGAGCGCCACCGCCGCCGGCAACGCCCTCAGCTTCACGACAAGCCCCGGGCCGCCGGTCCTCTCGAACGTGACGATTGCCGCCGTCACCGATACCAGCGCCACGGTTGAAGCGTCGATCGACCCGGCCGGCTCTGATACCAGCTATGAGATCGAATACGGCTTCGATGAAAGCTACGGCCAGAGCACCGCACCCGTGGACCTGGGATCGAGCGCCGGCCCCCAGGCGGTGAGCAAGACGATCACCGGCCTTGAGCCAAACCACATCTACCACCTGAACCTCGTCGCGAGCAACTCGCTGGAACCTGCCGGGGTCAAGAGCGGCGATCTCCAATTCCAGACCGAAGCCGCAGCGCAGCACAGCCTCAGCGTCTCGCTGGCGGGCAGCGGCGGCGGCAGCGTCAGCGGTGAGGGGATCAACTGCCCGGGGACCTGCTCGGGCTCCTATGCGGTGGGCACCGTGGTGGTGCTGAAGGCCCTCGCCGCCTCAGGCTCGACCTTCAGCGGCTGGAGCGGCTCCTGCGCCGGCGGCCGGCGCCTGCGAAGTGACGATGAGCGCCGATCGGAGCGTCACCGCAAGCTTCGCGCCTGAATCCTCCCACCCGCCCCCAACGAACCATTTCGATTTCTCAAAGCTGAAGCTGAGTAAGAAAACTGGCAGGGCGTCTGCTCAGCATCTCAGCTCCGGGCCCCGGCACCCTGCGCCTGTTCGGAAAGGGGATCAAGACCGAGCACGGCGTCGCGAAAACCGCTGAAAGCGTGACCCTGCCGATCATCCCCAGCGCCAAGACGGCGCGGAGCCTGAAAAAAGTCGGCGAGGCGAAGCTGATCGTCAAGGTCACCTTTTCACCGAGCGGCGGCTCGCCGCTGACGCAATCAGAGAAAGTCACCCTGCGCCAGAAAAAGCGCAGCTGAGCCCTCCCGCTGAGGGCCACCCGGTCAGCGCCCGTTTGGCGAGTCGCGCGGCCCGCTCTTCGGGGCCGCGCCCCCGCGGCGAAGCGCGAAGCGCTGAGCGAGGCCGGTCTCAGCGCACTCCTGGCGCCCGATGCCGGGACCGGCAAGCGGCCCGCAAAGACGCACCTCGGTTGAGCTTCGGTTTCTTCGCAAGGCTCCTCCCACCAGGTCAGGGCGCGGAGCTCTGCCGGGGAAGGCAGGGTGCTCGAGTCGGTCTCGCCCGATCACCAAGCTCGACGCGGCGGGCGGTCAAACGCCGCGGCCTCTCGGAGCGATCGCGATCAGCAGAGCGCGACCGGCCTCGAGCGCGCGGTGCTCGCGGGTTCTGGCGCCGGCCGTCAGCGCCGCTTGCTTTTTGAGCGAGGCCCGCCTCCCGAGCCTCAGGGCCCGAGGTAGGTGAGTTCGAGGTAGGTGCCGCTGTCGACGTTTGAGATCGTGTTGGTCGCACCCGTGGCGTTGTAGGCGATCAGCGTCACGAACTGACCGGCGCTCAGCCTGATCACCTCAGAGAAGGGCTGGCCCAGGAACTGCGGCCCGCCTTTGATGTAGTCATAGACCGACTGGCTCTTGTCGGGGGCGAAGCCGACGCCGTCTGGGTTTGGCACCTCGAGCGAACCGCCGAGCCGGCCTTCGCCTGTGATCTCATACCACTCGAGGTTGGCGCCGAGCAGGTAGAGGCCGCTGCGCGGGGCCTGCAGGGTCGTCGGGTGGTTGGCGAGATCGGCCATCCCGGCGTTGTCTTCGACCACCTGGTCAAATTGGATTCGCGGCGCTTCGCTGTCTTTGATTGTCAGTTCGCGGTTGCGCAGGCGAATCCGGGCGTGGGGCAGCGCTTCGGGAGCTCGCCGCGCCCTGGGCAGCGCCCCCGGCCGGCAGCTCTCCCGCCTTGAAGTCCTTTGCGAGCAGCGAGCCGAGCTTGACTTTGGCGGCGGTCACCGCACCCTTCTTCAGCTGCTTGGTGCCGACGCTGTTCTTCGGCAGGATCCGGGTCGCGGCGTAGGTGGCGCCGCCGCCGAGCAGCAGGAAGAGGCAGATCGTGGAGACCACGTTGGCATAGCTGAGGCCCGGCAATCGGCGCTTCATCAAGAGCTCCCGGATCGAGGTGAACAGACGAGGCACACTCCAGCCTCTCAGCCGGAGCGGGATTTGCCAAGCGCCGGGCCGATCTCCCCGGCTGGCTGGCGCCCGCCGCCCGGCGCCCTCGCGGGCCTCCCTGACGCGCCGCCACCCCGCCGGCGGGCGCGCTCAGTTGTAGTGGCGCAGGGCGCTCCAGATCCTCGACCAGGGCCGGCGCATCTGGGCGCAGAACCAGACGGGCACCCCCTGCTCCTGGTTTTCCAGGTCAAGGCCGTTGTTGATCCGGGTTTGAATCGCACAACCCCGGAAGTCCGCGGCGGCGGTCCCCCCAAGTTCTTCGCCGACGAGGATCGCGGCGCTCTTGGAGTTCGGCGGCGGACCCCATTCGGAGAAGCCGTTGTGGCCGCTGTAGGCGGCCGGCAGGCCGCGCGCTGGCCCGAAGAGGTCGATCGCCCCGGCCTCGCCGTAGTTCTTGGTGAAGATCACGGTACGGGCACGGCTCGCCGGCGGCAGCTCGTGATAGACGGAGGCGACGCTCGCCACAAAGCGCGGCCAGCCGACCATCTCGCCCTCGGTGGAATCGAGCTTCTCGACGATGCTCCCGGCGAGGTCGTGAACCGGCAGCAGGCTGAGGCCGATGAAGGCACTGGCCGCCGCGGTAAGCGCGATCGCCGCCGCCAGAAGCCAGCGCCGCAGGATGCCGCCGCGCCGCAGCCAGGCGTCGGCCCGCAGCGCCCCGAAGCCGAGCAGCAGCGGGTAGAGGCCGGCGATGTAGTAGGCCTTGCCGGCGCTGGCGAGCAGGACCACCACCAGCGCCAGGTAGGCGACCCCGAAGCAGCGATAGCGCCGCCAGGCCGCAGCGCGCAGCAGTCCCAGGAGACCCGCCAACCAGAGGGGCACGAGCAGCGGCCCGACGAGCGCCAGCTGGAAGGGGATGAAGCCGCCCCGGCCGCCCTCTTCGCCGCCCTGGGCCTGGCTGTGGGCGACCGCCGCCTGGGGCAGGCCATGGGCGAGCTGCCATCCCAGATAGGGGAGGGCGCCGAGCAGCGCCAGCGCCGCCCCCGCCGCCGCCCAGCGCGAGCGCAGGAGCGCCCGCGGGCCGACCACCAGGAGCGAGCCGATGATCGCCGCCGCGAGGACGCCGACCAGGAGCTTGTTGAGCAGGCCGATCCCGAGCACGGCGCCGGCGAGCAGCCAGAGTCGCTGATCTTCTGTGCGCAGCAACCGCACAAGCAGCCAGCAGAGGACGCTGCTGAAGGCGAGGTCAAGGGTCTCGGTGGTCAGGAAGTGGCTCGTCGCGAGGACGACAAGCGCCGCCGCGCAGGAGCTCGCGGCGATCAGCTGCGCCCGCCGCCCGCCAGCGGCTTCGCGTGCGATCAGCCCGGCGCTGATGATCGAGGCGACCCCCGCGAGGGCGGCCGGGATCCGCAGCAAGAGCAGCGAGCGCGGCGCCAGCGCGTTCATAGCCCAGGCGAGTAACGGCGTCAGCAGCGGCTGGTCGGGGTAGCCGAGCGCCGGATGAGCACCGGCCTCGATGAAGTAGAGCTCGTCGCGGTGATAGCCATAGCGGGCGCTGAGCGCCACCAGCACGGCCAAAACGAGGCCAGAGATCGCCAGAATCGGCGCCCAGGCGATCCCCGGCGGCGAGGGCTCGGCGGCCGAAAGCGCCCGCGGCGCCGATGCGGAGGCTTCGCTGAAGGCGCTCATCGGCCCAACAATGACCGATGCGCCGCCAATCAGCGCCCGCCCAGACGGCAGGAGCGCGGCTGGGGAGGCGCCCAGGCGCGCGGGCGGTGGCGAGATCCTGGGGAAGCGGGTTGCGCTACGGTCGGGCGGCCATGGGTTCTGAGCCAGCCAGGCCCTCGAAGAGCGAGCGTAAGGCCGATATCGCACTCGTCATCGCCTATCACGAGGCGCGGCTTGCGGATCTGCTTGAGCTGGTGCGCGAGGGCTTTGATCGCTATGACTCCGGCGAGCTTGACGCCTTCGAGCTGGACGAGTTGATCCACCACTACAAGCGGGCGACGCGCGAGCTTTGGAAGTTCTGCGGGAATCTCACCGGCTCAAAGGCACACTTCATCGCCCGGACGATCGAAGAGATGCAGGCAAACGGTGAGGCGATCGAGTGGTGGGAGCGCGCTAACCCCGAGCGCAGGCGCTGAGGTGCTCAGGGAGTTCAGCGGTAATCGTTGCCCGCGGCGCCAATCGCCGCTCGGCGATCGAGCGGTCCGTTTGGTCTGGGTCCGACCGCGCCGATCGGCGATCTCGTGGTAGCTGAGACCCGCGGCCTGAAGGAGGCGGGCGGTCGGGGGACCTCAGCACCGCTACTCGGGCCGCGAGAGGATCTCGTGCCCCCCGATCCGCAGCCAGATCAGATGCGTCTTTCCCGGCTTGACCTCAGGGCCTCCCGGATTGGCGCGACCGTCGCCCGAGTAGGAAAACTCCCAGATTCCTTCGTGCCCCCGACGCGCTTGATGCGCAGGGAGCTAGGGGGGTCGCGATCGGCCTTGAGGGCATCGATGAGCTTCGAGACGGCTTCGCGGAAATCATGGCGCTGCTCGCGTGACAGGCGCAGATACTCGCGGGCAAAGCCCGCGGGCAGCTCCTATGTGGGACTCATCGCTGGGGCTGTTGCGAAGCTGCTGCGTCGAGCCGGTCGAGGGCGTCGAGGAACTCCTCGCCGCTGAGCGGACGCTCCGCCGCCTCGGCGATCACCTCATCGACTGACTGGGGAGCTAGCACGAGAGAGCCATCGCCCCGGCGTTCGAGGACCTTGTATCGACCCAGCCGCGAGTGGGCGGCATCGGCGCTGGTGATATCGACGATCAGCATCTTCATCTCCCTTTCAGTGTCTCAGGCTGGCCGAGAGCCAGCAAGTGGACAGGGCCTTGCTGGCGTATTTCGAGCCTCCGTCAAGGCCGGCGAGGGTCAGGTGGCCGGAGTTCCCCGGCGCCGGCAAGCGGCGCAGGTTCCGGCCTTCGGGCCGGGTTTTGGCATCCGACCGCTCGGCCAGCCTTGGCCTGTGGCAGAACCGATCAAGGCCTACCGAGCAGAGCCCTACTCCTACGCCGAGGCGCGGGCGCTGGCCGAGGAGCTCGAGCTCTCCGAGCCGGTCGCGATCACACTCGTGCGCCGCGGCTACCGCACACCCGATGAGGCGCGCGCCTTCCTCGAGGCCGATGAGTCACACGATCCCTCCGAGTTCGCCTCGATGGCGACGATCACCGAGCGGCTGGGCGCGGCGATCGCCGCCGGGGTGCAGATCACCGTCCACGGCGACTTCGATGTCGACGGGGTCTGTGCGACGGCGATCCTGGTCGGCGCCCTGCGCGAGCTCGGGGCCAACTGCGACTGGCTGATCCCCGACCGGATCGCCGAGGGCTACGGGCTCAGCGCGGCCAACGTCGAGCGCCTCGCGGCGCGCGGCACGGGGCTTTTGATCACCGTCGATTGCGGGATCAGCGCCGCCGCCGAGGTCGAGCTCGCGAAGCGGCTCGGGATCGAGGTGATCATCACCGACCACCACCAGCCCGGAGCGCAGCTGCCCGGGTGCCCGATCCTGCACCCGGCACTCGACGGCTACCCCTTCACCGAGCTCTGCGGTGCCGCGGTCGCCTGGAAGCTCGCCTGCGCTCTGCGCGAGGGCTCGGAGGCCGACCTCGATCTGGTCGCCCTGGCAACCGTCGCCGACGTTGTCCCGCTCGTCGGTGAGAACCGGGCTCTGGTCCGGCGCGGCCTGACGCAGCTGCGCCGCGCCCAGCGCCCCGGGATCAGGGCCCTGATCGAGGCGGCGGGCGCTGAGCCGACGCGCCTCGATGAGGGCGATCTGGCGTTTCGCCTGGCGCCGCGGATCAACGCCGCCGGGCGTCTTTACCGGGCCGACGCAGGGGTCGAGCTCTTCCTCAGCGAGGACCCCGCACGGGCCAAGGAGATCGCCGCCGAGCTTGAGCGCGCCAACGCCGAGCGCCGCGAGACCGAGCACCGGGTCAGCGCCGCCGCCGAGGCGGCGCGCCGCGAGCTGCCCGAGCGCCTCCGCGAGGCCCCGGCGCTGGTCATCGCCGGCGAGGGCTGGCACCCGGGGGTGATCGGGATCGTCGCCTCGCGCCTGGTCGAGCGCCACCATCGCCCGACGATCGTCATCTCACTCGACGGGGAGGGGGGCGGGCGCGGCTCGGGCCGCAGCATCCCCGGCTTCGATCTGCTCGCGGGGCTTGAGGCCTGCGCCGAGCACCTGAGCGGCTTTGGCGGTCACCGCGCCGCGGCCGGCCTCGAGCTGCGCGCCGAGCGCCTCGAGGCCTTTCAGGAATCCTTCGCCGCCCACGCGGCGGCGCTCCTGGGCCCCGAGGAGCTGACCCGGACCGAGCCGATCGACGCGATGGTCGGCGGCGCTGATCTCGGCCTCGAGCTGGCCGAGGAGCTCGGCAACCTGGCGCCCTTTGGGATGGGCAACCCGGGGGTGCGGCTGCTGGTCCCGGCCGCCCGGGTGCGCGACGTGCGCCCGATGGGCAAGGAGGGCCGCCACGCCCGCTTCGCCCTGCACAGTGGCGCCCACCGGGCCCTCGGGGTCGCCTTCGGGCGCTCGAGCCTCGGCGTCGGCGAGGAGGAGCACGTCGACGCCGCGGTGCGGCTCGAGCTGAACCACTGGAACGGCTCGGTCGAGCCACGCCTCATCCTGCGCGAGCTCTACCCGCACCGCCAGACGGGCGCCGGGAGTCCCGGCGAGGCGACCGCTGGGGGGGAGGAGCGATCGGCACCCGAGCTCGCCGCGGCGACGGAGTGGTGGGCGCGCTTTGAGGGCGAGCTCGGCGCCGATCCCGCCGCCCCGCTGCCCGAGCTCGAGGATCAGGGGGATGCCAGGGCGCGGCGCCCGGTGCGCGGTTCGGCCGCGGCGCTCCTCGCCGAGCTCGCCTCGAGCGGTGCCAGCGTCATCGGCATCCTCGCCGACGCTAAGCGGCGCGCCCACCTGCGCCAGGGGGGCGCCGAGCTCGCCGAGTACGAGGACCTGGAGCGCGAGCCCGAGCTGGTCTGTGCCTTTGAGCACGTCGTCCTCATCGACCCGCCCGCCTCGGCGGCGCTTGAGCGCCTCGCCGGGCTCGCCTGGCGCGGGGGGGAGGGCGCCTCGCCGGGCGGCGGCTACCTGCACCTCGCCTGGGGCGAGCTCGAGACCAGCTTTGCGCTGCGCGTCCTCGGCTCGCGCCTCGCCCAGCGCCCCGAGCTCGTCGCCTGCTATCGGGCGCTGCGCGAGGCCGGCGGCGAGCTGGAGGGCGAGGCGCTGCGCGCGGCCCTGGCCGGGGAGGGGACGCCGCCGCGCGGCCCCGAGACCGCAGCGCGCTGCTTTCGCGTCCTCGCCGAGCTCGGGCTGCTGGGGGGCGAGCTGAGGGCTGGCGGCGGTCCCGTCGGGGTTCTATCCTCAGAGGAGACCGATCTGGAGCGCTCGGCCGCCTTTCGCGCCTACAGCGCCCGCTATCAGGAGGGTCGCAAATACCTCGAAGGACGCAAACAGAGCTAGAGCGCGGCGAGTTGCTCGCCGACCTCTTCGCGGTTGTCGAGGAGTTCGACTCGGCCGCCGCGGGCAACGGTGCCGGCGCCGCGCCCGAGGGCGCCGTCGCCGCCGATGGCGCCCCCAGCGCCGCCGAGACGGCCCTCGCCCTGGCGAGCATCGACCGCGAGGCGCTCCGCCACGCCTTCGAGTTCGCCTGCGAGCGCCACGCCGACCAGCGCCGCCACTCGGGCGATGAGTTCATCACCCACCCGGTCGGCGTCGCCCAGATCTGCGCCGGGATGCGGCTTGACACGGCGACCCTCTGCGCGGCGCTCCTGCACGACACGGTCGAGGACACGAGCGCCAGCCTCGAGCAGATCGGCGAGGAGTTCGGCGAGGAGATCGCCCAGCTGGTCGACGGGGTGACGAAGCTGACCGGGATCACCTTCGAGAGCCGCGATGAGCGCCAGGCCGAGAACTACCGCAAGATGATGGTCGCGATGGCCACCGACGTCAGGGTGATCCTGATCAAGCTGGCCGATCGCCTCCACAACATGCGCACCCTCGGCGCCCTGCCGAAGCAAAAGCAGACGACCAAGGCGCGCGAGACGCTGGAAATCTACGCGCCGCTGGCCCACCGGTTGGGGATCCACGCGATCAAATGGGAGCTCGAGGACCTCGCCTTCCAGACGCTTCACCCGCGCAAGTACACCGAGATCAAACAGCTCGTCGCCCAGCAGCGCGCCGAGCGCGAGGCCTACGTCAGCGAGGCGGGGGAATTCCTCGCCGCCGAGCTCGAGGGCCTCGGGATCGAGGCCGAGATCTCCGGCCGCGCCAAGCACTTCTACTCGATCTACACGAAGATGACCAAGAAGGGCCGCGAGTTCAACGAGATCTTCGACCTGACCGCGATGCGGGTGATCGTCGGCTCGGTCAAGGACTGCTACGGGACGATCGGCGTCATCCACTCGCTCTGGAAGCCGCTGCCGGGCCGCTTCAAGGACTTCGTCGCGATGCCGAAGGCGAACATGTATCAGGCGCTGCACACGACCGTGATCGGGCCCGAGGGCAAGCCGCTTGAGATCCAGATCCGCACCGAGGAGATGCACAAGCTGGCCGAGTACGGGATCGCCGCCCACGTCACCTACAAGGAGGGCAGCGGCTCCGGGCGCCAGAAGGAGAAGATGACCTGGCTGCGCCAGCTGGTCGAGGCCGAGGGCGAGCAGGACCCGGCCGAGTTCCTCGAGTCGCTGAAGGTCGACCTCTTCGAGGATGAGGTCTTCGTCTTCACCCCGAAGGGCGAAGTCAAGAACCTCTCGGCCGGCTCGACGCCGCTTGACTTCGCCTACGCCGTCCACACCGACGTCGGCCACCGCACGGTCGGCGCCAAGGTCAACGGCAACATCGTGCCGCTGCACTACCAGCTGCGCTCGGGCGACATCGTCGAGGTGATGACCGCCAAGCAAAAGCGCGGCCCCTCCCGCGACTGGCTGAAGCTGGTGCGGACCAGCCGCGCCCGCAACAAGATCCGCGCCTTCTTCAAAGAGGAGAGCCGCGAGGACGCCGAGCGCAAGGGCCGCGAGGGCCTCGAGGAAGCGCTCCGCACCCGCGGGCTGCCGATGCAGAAGGTCGCCGGCTCGCCGCTTCTGGCCGACGTGATCCGCGAGGTCGGCCACCACAAGGCCTCCGAGTTCTACATCGCCCTCGGCCAGGGCAAGATCTCGACCAAGACCGTCGCCAACAAGATCATGGCAGCGCCTCAAGGCCGGCGAGGCGGTCGAGGAGCAGCACCCGCCGGGGCTCTCACGCGAGCGCGAGGACAAAGCGCGCCGCACCAAGGAGGCCTCGACCTACGGGATCTCCGTCAAGGGCGCGGGCAACGTCGCGGTGCGGCTCGCCAAGTGCTGTCGGCCGGTGCCGGGCGATGAGATCGCCGGCTACGTCAGCCTCGGCCGCGGGATCACGATCCACCGCACCGACTGCCGCAACCTGAAGGCCCTGAAAAAGGACCCCGAACGCTTCGTCGGGGTCAGCTGGGACGGCGAGAACGAGTCCTCCTACCGGGTCGAGATCCAGATCGACGCCTACGATCGCACCCGCCTGCTCGAGGACCTCTCGCGGACCTTCTCGGAGGCCGGGATCAACATCATCGGCGCCACCTGCACGACCGACTCGCCGATGGTCAAGAACCGCTTCGTCGTCGAGGTCGGCGACACCGAGCAGCTGAAGAACTGCATCTCGCGCCTGCGAAACGTCGAGTCGGTCTTCGACGTCTACCGGATCACGCCGGCCGCCTAGATCGGGGGTATTGCGGGTCGCAAATTTGGCGGCAAAATGAATGAAACTCATCCGGAATTTACCCGCCTGCCTAAAATCGCCAGGCGGGTTAGGCGCCGCGAGAACTGAAGAGGAGAACTTCGTGGCTGCCCGGAGATACGTTTTGATCGGCGTCCGGCACGTCCGCTGTTGCCTGCGGTGGCGGCGATGAGGCGCGAGGTCACTCATCAGGCTCGGCGCCTTTGCCAGCGGGGCGCTCGCCGATGAGGTCGCAAACGGCGCCGATCACCTGCCGCCGCGCCTGGCGCGGGCGATGCGCGTCTATCTGCACGACAAGGGCATCGGCCGGCCGGGCTGGCGCTTCCCCGAGTTCGCCCGCGAGCAGCATCACCAGGAGATGATGGAGGTCGCCCTGAGTCTCGATGAGGAGCTCTGGAGCGCCTTTCAGTCCGAGGCCGCCGCGCAGGGCGTCTCCAGCGAGCAGCTGGCTGAGCACGCGGCGCTCTATTTCGTCGCCGAGCTCGACTCCGGTCGCCTCACCAAACGGATCCTCGAGGAGTGCGGCGAGGCCTGAAGTGCCGGGCGGCGCTCAGGCGCTCGCCGAGTGCTGCGCGACGACCGGCGCCGCGCCGAGCTCGACGAGATTTGCCTTCAGGGTGCGCCGGCCACGGTGGTGCAGGCCGTGGACCGAGCTCTCGGTCTTGCCCAGGGTGTCGGCGATCTCCAGCGGTGAGAGGCCGACGATGTGGCGCAGGACCAGCACCTCGCGCTGATCGTCGGGCAGTCGCTCGAGCGCCTGGCGCAGATCCTGGCCGCGGTTGAAGCTCGTCTGGGTGTGGCCGTCATCGGCGCCCCGCACCTCCTCGGTCGGGATCGCCCGCCGGGCGCGGATGTGATCGAGCGCCGCGTTGCGCGAGACGCGCAGGATCCAGGCGGTGAAGGGGACGTCGCGCTCCTCGTATTTGGCGATCGCCTTGATCAGCTTCGCGAAGATGTTCTGGGTGATGTCTTCGGCCTCGTGCTCGTCGTGGACGAAGCTGTTGACGTAGCGCTGCACGTCGGTCGCGTAGCGGACGTAGAGGAAGTGCATCGCATCCATCTCGCCCTGCTTGGCGCGGCGGACGGCCTGCTGGACCAGTCGGCTATCGGGTCGATCCGTATCGGCCGAGTCTGAGTTCCTGCGTATGTCAAACGGCTGACTGGCTCCCTGCGGCACTTCCACGTTTATCTCCCGATCCTTGGTGATCGTCCGAGCTGGGTTGTGTCGTTTTCCACAGAGCTCGCAAATTGGTGCGAGCGGCGCCCGAGACTATGCGATTGGGACGGGGTGTCAATCCTCAATATTCGTCCAGATTTCCGACTCGCGCTCAAGTGGACCGATATCGGAGACCTATAAATCAGAAAAAGCGCTAGGCATCGGAGAGAGAACTATGGGGACTAAAAAAGGACCAGGGATGCAATCGACTTGGGCGAAAAACGTCGCAAAGCAGGCCGAAGTTAGGAGGAATTCTGGGCTTCGGGTTAAAAAATTGTACTGCTGAAGGTAGTTTCACCCTCGCTACGGGAGAGCCGTGAAGATCGCACTCAGCAAATTTGCAAGGTTTGGCCTCGAAACGCGTTTTCGCCATGACGTCGCGGCCGGCGTCGAAGCGGCGCTCATCCATTACAGCCGCCGGCTCAGGTCGGCGCGGCCACCGGTCGAGATGCCGACGCTCTATCGGGGCCAGATGCCGACGCTCCAGGACGCGGGGGGGACCTTCTATCTGCGACTCGACCCCGAGGTCGAGGGCGCCCTTGAACGCAAGGCTCTCAAGCACGATCTGCCCGTCGAGGAGGTCCTAAACCACGCGGTATTCGTCTACCTGGCGGACCTCGACGCGGCCGAGCCCGTCCCCTCATCAGATGCCCCCGATCAAATCGACGGGGTCGGACCTGTATTGCGTCTCGCTGGGCGCGAGATGACCACCCAGGTAGGAGATAAGTACTAGTTTCAGCGTCTGCGCCGCGTTCGCCTGTCTCCGTGCGCGTTTAGCCGTCCGGTCCCGGGGGGAGAGTCAATCTGACCCGACCCGAGGGTGACGATGACCTTGGCGATAGCGCTCGCGGTGTGGATTGTGGTGCTGCCCGGCACGGTGGTTGGCCTGCGGCTGCGTTGTGGCGCCGCTGGTAAAGCAGCCGGCCGGCGCCAGAGCGGGCCGGAGCAAGGGTCGCGACCGTGCCGCGCTCGACCGCGGTTGGAAATTCGACCCACGCGTGCCAGGGCCGGCGTTCGCAGGCGCGTTCTCTTGACGGCAGCCTATGTCGACTCACGACGCGCTAGAGACAAGAGACGGCCACGCTTCGGGGGAGCGCTCGAGGCGGTCCTGAGCACTCCGGTCCGGTCGAGTCGGCATGGGCCGCCGCCACTCGCGCACAGCGACGTTCAGGACGCCCCTCCGCGGCCGCAACGCGCGGGGACCGCGGATGCCGAGGGCGACTCTGCGACGCCCGATACCCCTCGCGATGCCATCTATCGGCGGCTGCTCGCCTGTGCGGATCTGATCGCCGCCGCCGCGGCCTTCGTCCTCGCGATCCCCGTCCTCGGCAACGATTCCCTGGGTCCCCTGGCCTTCGTCGCGATCGCGATGGTGGTCCCGGTCTGCAAGCTGGCGGGCCTCTATGACCGCGACCAGCACATCGTCCACAAGACCACCCTCGACGAGGCGCCGACGGTCTTCTACGTCGCCTCCCTCTACACGCTGATGGCCTTTCTCGCCGGCGTGAACATCGTCGACGGCACCTTCGGCCGCGAACAGGCGCTGGCCTTCTGGGGGCTGCTGTTCGTCCTGATGCTGGCGATGCGCAGCCTCGCCCGGCGCCTGGCGGGAATGCTGGTGGACGAGGAACGCTGCGTGATCCTCGCCAACGCCGACGCGGCCCACTGGCTCTCGACCAAGCTGAAGCGCAGCCACGGGGCCAAGGTCCACGTGGTGGGGCGGGTCCCCCTGAGCCCCGACGACACGAGCAAGAACGAGCTGCCGCTGCTGGGCGGTTTTGACGCGCTTGAGCGCCTGCTGCGGCGAGCACCGGGTCGACCGGGCGCTGATCGCGCCCGGTCGCGGCGATAGCGACCACCGACCTTCTCAACGCGATCCGGGTCGTCAAGCGCCTTGGCGTGCGGGTCAGCGTCCTGCCGCGGCTCTTCGAGGCGGTGGGTTCGGCCTACGAGCTCGACGAAGTGGAGGGCGCGACGCTGCTCGGCATTCGCCGGCACGGCCTCGCCCGCTCCTCCTGGCTGATCAAGCGCAGCTTCGACCTCGTCGACCACCCTGGTCGGCCTGCTGCTGATTGCCCCGCTGCTGGCGATGATCGCCGTCGCAATCAAGCTCGACTCGCGCGGCCCGGTCCTCTTTCGCCAGCGCCGTGTCGGCCGCGAGGACCGCGTCTTCGAGATCTACAAGTTCCGCACGATGGTCGACGGTGCCGATGCCCAGCGCGCCGCCCTCGCCCACCGCAACGAGGCCGGCGGCGGCCTTTTCAAGATCGCCGATGACCCGCGCATCACCCGCGTCGGCCGCTTCCTGCGCCGCACCTCGCTCGATGAGCTGCCCCAGCTCCTCAACGTCCTGCGCGGCGATATGTCGCTGGTCGGCCCGCGTCCGCTGGTGGTCGATGAGGACGCGCCTGATCGAGGGCCACCAGCGACACCGCCTTCTCGTTCCCCCGGGTGTCACCGGCCTCTGGCAGATCTTCGGCTCGGCCCGCATTCCCGCTCAACGAGATGACCAAGATCGACTACCTCTATGGTGCCAACTGGTCGCTCTGGTTGGACATCAAGATCCTCCTGCGAACGGTTCCCTTCGCGCTGGGGCGGCGTGGGCTTGTGATCGCAAGGGCCAAGGCAGTGACCCGACGGCTTCCGCCGCTCGATCCGCTTGAGGTCAGCTCCGGGCTGCCCTTCGGGCCACGACGGGCACCGCCGACTGAGGTAGACCCGCGGCCCAGCGCTCCGCCCGCAGAGACGCTTGAGGAGATCCTGCTCCAGGCCTTGCAGCAGCCTCCAGTGGTAGTCGCCTTCTCCGGCGGGCGGGACTCCGCGGCGATTCTCGCCAAAGCAACCCAGGTCGCTCGCGCGAACGGCTTCGAGGACCCGATCCCCCACACCCTGCGATTCCCAGGCGCCCCGCGCACCTCAGAGGAGGACTGGCAGGAACTCATCATCCGCCACCTTGGGCTTCGAGAACTGGAGTCAGCGGCATGTAGATGATGAGCTCGACGCGCTGGGCCCGGTCGCCACTGGGGTGCTGCGCCGCTATGGCGTCCACTGGCCGCCGAACGCTCACATCTTCAAGCTCCTGCTCGAGCCCGCCGCCGGAGGCTCGCTCCTGACCGGCAACGGCGGGGATGAGCTATTTCTACCGTGGCCCGAGCACCGAATCGCCCTTCTTCGCCGCGGCCGCACGCTGCCTCGCCGTTCCGACATCAAGCCCTTCGTGCGTTCGCTGGTGCCCAGCGCGGCTTTGGTTCGCTGGTCGCTGTACCGCGGTTATTTTCGCCTCCCCTGGTTGGCGCCCGCTGCCGCGCGCCAGGTCGAGCGCAGCTTCGCCGAGCTCGTGACGAAGCGTGAGGGCAGCTGGGCCGAGGCGCTCGAGGATCACCTGAACAGCCGCTTCCTCGAGCTCGGGCACGCGATCGTTGGAGCAATGGCCGCAGACGCTGACGTTGCCCTGGTGGAGCCGTTCTTTGATCCACGCTACGTGCGCGCCGTATACGCTGATGCCCCCCGCGAGGGCTTCGCTAGCCGCGAGGTTGCGATGGTGCGCTACTTCGGCGATCTGCTGCCGCCAATTGTTGCCGCCCGCGCAAGCAAGGCGGTATTTAACGAGGTGTTCTGCGGGCCCGAGATGCGCATCTTCGCTGAGCGCTGGAGTGGGGCCGGACTTGACAGCTCGCTGATCGAACCCGAGGCACTGCGGCACGAGTGGCTTGCGCCAGTTCCCGACGTGCGGGTGCTGGTCGCTATTCAGGCCGCGTGGCTGGCGAGCGCGCGGCCGAGCTAACGGTGATCCGGAGGATCCGCTCGAGGGTTGCCTCCGCGTGGTCCAAGCCACGCGGACGACGCACCCGCCACATCGGGATTTCCAGCAGATTCGAGGATCTTCATGGGGTCCGCGGGCCCGAGGTGCCCCAGGTACTCCTGCTGGTAGAGGACGGAAAGGACCTCACGACTTTGAAGCAGTTCGATTTGCACGGTGGGTTCTTGGCCCCACTCCAAGAGGAAGAAGCCGGCGAGGCTTGCCCGCGCGGGTCCGGGAGGCGTGGAGAGGCGGTAGCGGTGTCTCTCGCCCACCTCACCGACGAAGCGCGCCCCGGAGGTGCGTTTCGCCACGTCGGGACGCAGGTCGATGCAGGCGGGACCGGCGCGGACGACGCATTGATCCAAGACAAGGAGATCGTCGGCAAGCAGGGGAAAGCCGCGCTCGGCAAGCTTTGCAAGCGTCGTGCTCTTGCCGGCTTCCCTTTCTCCGATCACCCCCCAGGCGCTGCCGTGGGCGAAGAAGCCTCCGGCATGAAGGGACAGGTCCCCGCGCCAGCGTGCGAGTATTGAGATCGGCAGGGTCAAAAGCGGATGAACGAGAGCCTCAGGGGTTGTCGGCTCGGGGAACTCGAGCGTTATCGAGGGGGGTCGGCGGTGGACCTCAAGCAACGAGGTGCCCCTGCTCCCAAGCGTTACGCAGTCCTCGCCGACCTGGTTTCGATCGACGAGGACGGCGGCGTGGCGCCACTCGAGCGCAACGCTTACGGCGTCGCCGTTCAGCGGTGAGAGGTCTGGAAGCTCTGGCTCGTGGCTCGGTGGGACTAGACGAAATCCGTACGCTCCGCGGCTTTCGACCCCCATCGCATCGCGTACTCTAGCTGCAGCGCCAACGATTCAGACCCCTACCCCTGGAGGTGGGACGTACGAAATGACGGATCCAAAGAGCTATACAGATCCAAAAATCGTCACCCTTGGCACGGTCAAGGAGCTGACGCTATCCGGCACCAACAAGTGCGGCAGTGCTTCCGACGCATTTACGGGCCAAACGGGGCTCGTGGGCACGGAATACCACGTCCCCAGCTACTGCCCCCCGCCTAACGGTTAGCAGTAGAGCTTCGTGGCCGAGGGTCCGATAGAGGATCCTCGGCCACAATTGCTTCCGATTCCGGGGTGCGGCTGAGTGCCACGAGAAGGGCTCTGAGCTACCCGTTGGTCCTCGGTGGGTAGCTCTCGGGCACACAATCCGCAGCGCGGCAGAGCGGCGAACACCGGGAGAGTCCGCGCTTTGAGCTGGGGGTGGTCCTGATCGGCGAGTCAATCGGCTTCGTCGAGTTGGCCTCGAAGGACCAGCTGAGAGCCGCTGGCAGCCGGTTCCGCGTCTTTTCGCAAGCGCGCTCCGGGCAGGCAAGCCGGCGCCAGCTCAGCGCGACCCTCATGCTTTAGGCAGGTGCTGGCGGGACGCTATGACCAGCAGCTGCCTGCTGCGCAGTCCAGAGGCCTGATGTGGGTTCACCATCCGTCGTAGGCGACCAGGCTGTGCAGCGGCGGGCCGAGCAGGACGCTCATGAACATTCCGAGCGTGAGTGCCAGCAGTCGCTGGGCGATCCGTTGCGCCGAGACGGGGAGCGTCTTGGCAAGATGCTCCTCGAGTCGCATCTGGCCTTCGGGTTGGCGGACAGCGACTCGATCACGAGACGGATGCTCGCCTTGGCGACCTCGGCGGGCGGCAAATCTCGCCGAGCCGGTGGCGCTACGGGGTGATCAGCGCGACCGAGATCAGGTCGATCGTGCAATCGCACTCGCCCACAGAATCCCTTGTGGCGAAGAGCACGGTGTCGGGCTGAACCTGGCAAGGCAGAAGAACGGCTCGCGCTCGCCCTTCCCGGGCACGACAAGGTCATAGCCCAGCGGGACGCCCCGCTCGCCGGTGATGAGCACCAGGCGCAACCCCGCAAATGCCGCTCTAGGAGGAACAGAAGCCGTAGTCGACCTCGCCGCCAAATGACTCTTGAGGCACAGCCGGCGTAGTCGGCGTAGCCGATCAGGTCCGTCGGCGAGGCGGACGTCCCCGGATGCGATCTGCTCCGCCAGCCCCAACTGGACCATGACGATGCGGGCCGAGATCACGCAAGCGGCGGTTGTATTGGGTTTGGTCGGGCAGGTGGGGGAACCAACCCGGCAGGCGGGAGGCGATCATGTCCAGGAACGTGCGATCCGCGCGGTCCCCTGTGGCCTGGGCGAGCGCCAGCGCGATCAACTCAGCATCGTCTGGCCAATTTCTCCTTTCTCAACGCTATGAGGTGCACTGCAAAAAGCTCCCCAGACCCCTCGTTGCTTTGGCAATGGTGGCGTGATATGAGCGGATCGGATGGCCTAATCGGAGAGACGGTCAAGCTCGGGGACCTTCGGTCTACAGAGCGGAATTCCGGCACTTGGCGTGAAGTTCCACGGCTCACATGGGGCGCGCTCCGAGTTGCCTGGCGGGCTAGTCCTCGGCAGCTGAGCGCGACAATGGCATTGCAGGCAGGCAGTGGCCTCGCGATGGCAGCCCAACTGCTGGCGGCCCAGCATGTGCTACAGGAGCTCTTGGTTCTCAAGTCCGCTGGCGCCTCAAGCTCGGCTCTTGTTCCGGGATTCGCAGTTCTGATCGGGGCGATGATTGCTATGGGGACCTTTACGGCTCTCGCTGAACAGCGCCAGCGCTTGCTTTCTGAGCTGGTCGCTCGACATGCGCTTGCTCAGATACTGGATATCGCCACACGCGTCAATCTCGCAGCGTTTGAGAGCTCTGAGTTCTACGATCAGCTTGAGCGCGCCCGAACCTCTGCGATCACCCGCTCGGTACAGATGGTTGGCAGCGTTAGCGGATTAACGATGAACCTTTTGACAAGCGCTGGTATCGGCGTTGCCTTGCTTGTAATGGAACCGCTCCTGGTTCCGCTAGTCCTCGTCTCTGCCATACCACTATTGCTGGCGACAATCCGTAACAGTCGCCACGCCTATAGTTTCGAATGGGCTATGACCCCTGCAAATCGGGAGATGGCCTATTTGGCTGAGCTGCTCACCAGACGGGAAGCCGCCAAAGAGATCCGAGTCTTCGAGGCCGCTAGGTTCCTGAAAGCGCGCTATGACTCGCTGACCGCCGAGCGTCTGCGCCGCATGCGCGAGTTCTTGCGGCAGCGGCTAGGTGTCGCCCTGGTCGGAACTGTGGCGACATCGGTCGGAATGGGGTTGGCTTTGGTGGCGCTCGCAGTACTAATCACGACTGGACGCATCGAAGTTGCCACAGCGTTGGCGGCTGGCGCAGCGATGCAGCAGCTATCGACACGCATGTTCGGAATGATGAGCAGCGTTGGCCAAGTCGTTGAATCGGGCATGTTCGTTGACGATTATATTTCCTTTCTTAACCTCCTCCCTTCGCAAGCCGGATTGACCGAAGTACCAGCTGCTCCGATTGACACCACCGAGGCAAACTTGGTTCCAGAGTTCAACGGTGTGCGGGTCGAGAATGTGGGCTTTAGCTATCCAGATACGCGCACCACGGTTCTTGAGGATGTGTCTATACATATTGATCCTGGAGAAGTTGTTGCCCTGGTCGGCGAAAACGGCTCAGGGAAGACTACGCTTGTGAAGCTGATCTGCCAGCTGTTCGAGCCCCAGGTTGGGCGCATCTCTTGGCTTGCGGCAGATGGCACTGAGGCTAACCCAGAGCTCGTGCGCCACGGCACGACAGTTGTCTTCCAAGACTTCCTACATTACTATCTGAGCGCGGCCGAGAATATAAGCCTCGGGCGGGTCGGTCGAAACCCGACGCTAAACGCTGTTCGTGGCGCCGCTGAGCAGGCGGGCGCACATGACTTTCTGAGCCGCCTTCCACAGGCCTACGAGACCCGGTTGGGGCGCCAGTTCAAGGATGGCCACGATCTCTCGATTGGACAGTGGCAGCGCCTGGCCCTGGCGCGGGCATTCTTTCGAGGTGGCGGTTTCCTGGTTCTCGACGAGCCGACCGCCTCACTCGACCCGAAGGCCGAGTATGAGCTGTTCCAACAGATGCGAAAACTGTGGAGCGGCCGGTCGGTGCTACTCGTCTCGCATCGCTTCTCGAGCGTCAGGTCGGCTGATCGCATTTACGTCTTGCGCGAGGGCCGATTGATAGAAGAAGGCAGCCATCCTGAACTTATGGCCGCCGACGGGCACTACGCGGAGATGTTCTCGCTCCAGGCCGCGGCCTATCTGGACGATTTGCCCGACAGCTCGGCAAACGGCTCGCGAAAGAACGCAACACGCATCGGCGTTCCTCAGGCATGAGCGGCGTCAACACCGGCGTCAACACTATGGGCGCTGGCGACAAGATCGATGTCCGCTACATGGGCGCGACGGTTCGGGTGCCCCAGAACGTGGTGCGCCGCTCTTTCCCGGCAGAGACGATCGTCCTGGACCTCAACGCCGGTGTATACCACGGCCTAAATCATGTTGCCGGTCACATGCTCGAGCTGCTCGACGAATTGGGTCGGGTCCGGGCGGTGGCGGATCGAATCGCCGAGGAATACGACGCCTCGCCGGCCCAGATCCAGCGCGATCTCTGCAGGATTTGCCAGGAACTCCTCGATCGGGGACTGATCGAGCTGACCGAGCCACTCGCCTGACCTTGTCCCTTCCCGCGAAGCTCCGACTCACAGGAGAGATCGTGGTTACGTATTGTCGCATCCGCTGGGCGATGCGCCAGGGAGAGGTCTCCGAGGTAGTGGACCGAATTCGCTCCTGGAGCGTTTCGAGCCCCGCGCCGCCGACGCGCCAGGTTCAGGCACAACTCTCCGGGGCGTTGATGGGAGTTCTTTCCCGGCTGCCGTCCGACTCGAGATGCCTGGTCAGGTCATTGGTCTATCTGGCGCTTCTTGTGCGAAGGGGAGGAGATGGGACCTTGGTGATTGGAGTTAGAACTGATCCTGAGTTCGCGGCCCATGCCTGGGTCGAGTACGAGGGGGACGCACTACTGCCTTCAGGCGATGGGGAATTCGCACCGCTGACTGTGATCTGAAGCGGCGACGTTCCAGACCGCAAAAGCAGGCTCCGCTCCGATCCGTTGTTCAGTCGATGGCGACGGCTACAACGACTCCCGCTGTACGCCTGGGTCCGGATGCAGCCACGGTTGGGCTCTACACGGCCTCCGTGCTGCCGCAGTCCGAAATTCGGACCATCCTTGACGAGGAGGGGCACTCGACCCTTTTCTCCCATGAGGACCCGATGCGAGGCGGTTGAGGCCTGCAGGGCGGCCAAGCCGGAAATCTTCCTCCTGACCGGTAGCCGGCCGAACGGAGAGTTGCTGAAGTTGGTCAACGAGGTCCGGGGTGCCAGCGGCGAGACCAGCATCGTGCTCATTTGCGAGCGGTCGGGCAGCGGCGAGCTTCGCAAGGCGCTCGACGCCGGCATCCGCGCTCTGGTCACGGTGAGCGAATTGAAGACGGCGCTGGGCCCGGTGATCCGGGTCGTGAGAGTCGGTCAGGTCTCGGTTCCGGAATCGCGCGGTGGCGAAATCCATAAGAAGATCCTCACCGCTCGAGAGAAGCAGATACTGGGATTGGTGGTGATGGGTCTAACAAACGCTGAAATAGCATCCAAGCTCTTCCTTGCAGAGAGCACCGTCAAGAGCCATCTCTCCTCGGCATTCGCCAAGCTTGGCGTTTCTTCCCGCAATGAGGCGGCGAGTGTGATTCTCGATCCGCGATCGGGCGCCGGGCTCGGGATCCTCACGATCCCAACCGCATAAGCTCCGCAGGGCTTTCCGTGAGTCCTCCCTCCATCGCGCTGGTTCACGACTATCTCCTCGTCAACCGTGGTGCTGAGCGGACCTTCAGTGCGATCGCGGAGTGCTGGCCCGAGGCGCCGATCTACACCCTGCTCTACGACGAGGAGGGAACCGAGGGGCGCTTTACCGGATCGCAAGGTCCACACCTCATACCTGCAGAAGCTGCGAGTAAGGCAAGGCGGGTTCCGACGCCTCCTGCCCGTCTTCCCGCGGGCGGCACGTTCCCTGGAGGTTGAGGGCTACGATCTGGTGATCTCGAGCAGCAGCGCCTTCGCCCACGGAGTCCTGGCGGGAAGCCGCGCTCGCCATGTCTGCTACTGCCACAGCCCGTTCCGCTACGCGTGGTTCGAGTGCGACCGTGCGCTCGGTGAGGTGGCGGCACCCCTGAGGCCGGTCGTAAATCGGGTGCTCGCCGGGATCCGGGATATCGACCGCATGGCCTCTCGCCGGGTGACGCACTACGTGGCGAATTCGGTGATCACGCAGGAGCGGATCGAGAGGTACTGGGGCCGCTCTTCAGATGTAATTCATCCGCCGGTCGAAATCGAGAGGTTCCACCCGGCTCGACCTGAGGCTTGGTTCCTCGTCGTAACCGAGCTGGTCCGCCACAAGAAGGTCGAACTGGCCCTCGAGGGTGCGAGGCGCGCCGGCGTGAAGCTTCGGGTGGTGGGGGAGGGGCCCGACCGGACCCGGCTCGAGGCCGCATACGGCGGAACCAGAGGAACTGCCGAGTTTCTCGGCCGTGTCGACGACCTGGAGCTGGCCGAACTGTATTCGCGGGCACAGGCTCTGGTGGTGCCGAACGCAGAGGAGTTCGGCATCG
>CAWCMK010000003.1:0-533324 GCA_963796705.1 uncultured Solirubrobacterales bacterium | reverse complement strand
CGTACCCGCTGCTCGCCGGGGCCGCACTCAGGCAGAAGGCCGCGACGCCGGCGAGGATCGCGCGTTGAGGGCTGACTCGGTAGAGGCGGGCGGTCGCGGCTTTCGCTGCGGCTCGAGCGTCAAGCCGAGGCGATCTGCCCATTTGGCGGCGCCGCCCTCGCGGCGGACCGCCAGGTAGAGGCTGTTGAGCCCAGCCTCGCGCATCTGGGCGCAGGTCGGGAACGACCCGCCTTTGGCTAGGCGGCGAAGCTCGCGTTCCATCCGCGCCGGCGGCCAGAGGTAGCGATGGCCCTTGCGGTAGTAAAGGCCGAAGCGCTCGGCCCAGTGGGCGAAGCCGCCGTGCTTGTCGGCCGCGTAGTAGAGCGGCATCAAACCCGCCGCCTCGAACTCTTCTTTCGATGCCCAGGTCTCGCGGCCGGCGAGGAAGAGCCGAAGCGCCGACTCGACCGCCTCCGGGGTCCAGCGGACAAAATTTTGCGGGGCGCGCAGATCGAGCTTCGCCGCCCAGAAGTGAAGGCCACCGCAGTCCATGGCCTGGGCGTAGAGGCGCGCTTTGCCGGCTCGGGCGAATTCGAGATAGGTGGGCCACTCGCGGTGATCAGCGGTGAAGGCGCGCAGCTCGCGCTCCAGCCGAGATGCCCCTATGCGGCGCAGCGGAGCCGCTCGCTCGGCCTGCCTTGGGTCAAACGAGAAGGCTGCGCCAAACGCCCTCCCCCGCGCCGCTCCTCGTCCCTGGCGGAATATCCAGACCCGCTCGGCGAGCGGCCCGCTGCCGCGCTCGATGAGGACGCAGTCGAGCAGGCGGCACACCGCCCCCCGTCGCTCGTCTAGGGAAAGCTCGGGCCAGCTCGCCTCCAGTGCCGCCACGTCGAGCGGCGGGGGACGGTGCGCGCGGCGGGCGCTCGCCATCTCGGCGAGCCGCTGCTCGAGCTGGCGCTGGCGGGCCGCGAGCCCTTCGGCAAAGGAGGTCGGGCCGAGCGTGCTCAAGAGGAGCGGCTCGTCGCGGTAGGCGGCGAGCTCGGCCTCGGCGTCCGCGAGCGCCGCTTCGCGCTTGGCAAGCCGGCGCCCGCCTGTGTCGCCGGGGGCCTTGCTGCAGCGCACGAATACGAACTGCTCGAGGAGCGGGTCAAGCTCATCGCCGCGCGCGTAGGCCGGCGCCTGGCAATCGCCGAAGCCGTTGGCGCACTTGTAGGTGTGGTGGCGCACCCGCTGGACGTTGTTGGGCACCTTGGCCTTCATCTTGCGCCCGCAGCCCGCGCAGCGGATCATCCCGGCGAGCAGCAACTCGCTGCGTTTTTTGCCCTGCGGACGCGGCTGGGATTGGCAACTCTGCCAGAGCGTCGCATCGACGAGCGGCGGGTGGGCGTGCGGGTTGCGGTGGGGGCCGTGGCGGGCCTCGCCGCGGTAGGCCGGATTGTGGACGATTTTCCAGACGAAGGCGTGGTCGAGCGGACCGCCACGACTCGTTCGCAGCCCGTGCCTTTGAATTGCGTGGGCGATCACCTGGTAGCTCTCGCCGGCGGCGCGGCGGGCGAAGATCTCGCGCACGATCGGCCCCTGCCGGGGGTCGATCCGCAGCCGTCCCGCCGCATCGCGCCGGTAGCCGAACGGCTCCCTGCCGACGTAGACGCCGCGCTCGATCGCCCGCGCCTTGGCCTCTTCCCAGTTTGACCGCACCCGCTCGAGCTCCCACTCGGCGATCGAGAAGAGCAGCTGCAGGATCAGCCTGCCGGTGGCGGTGCTCGGGTCCAAGCCGTCCCCGACGCTGACGATGATCCCGCCCGCCGCCTCGATCTGCTGGATCGCGCGCAGGCCGTCGAGCAGCGAGCGGCCGAAGCGATCGAGCTTGGCGACGACGATCCCAGCCGATTCGCCCGCCTCGACGCGGGCGATCGCCTCGATCAGCAGCGGCCGGTCGCGGCGGGCGCCGCTCTGATCGAGCTCCTCGAATACCTCGCCGAGGCGCGCGCCGCGGGCCCGGATCCAGGCTTCGATCTGCTCGCGCTGGACGGCGGGCGAGATGAAGCGCTCGCCCGCTCGGCCGCCGACACGGGAGACGCGGATGTAGGCGTCGAGCAGCACGGCCAGGTTAGGTTGAGGATCCGCTGCTCGGCATCTCGCTGCGCTCCGCGGTCCGCCGCCTCAGCGCGCCAGCCCCGATCGCTGCGCCCAGCGGTCGAGTCCACCGCGCCTGCGAATCGCTTCGTAGAGCGTCCGCAGCCCGGCTTGGTCGAACTCGCACCTGCGCGGGAAATCACTGCGCCCTTTGGTCAGCCTGCCGAGGGCCTCGGCGATGCGCTCGTCGGTCCAGCGCGGCCTCCGCGTCTTCCCCCCGCTGAGGCCGAACTGCTCGGCCCAGTGCGCGACGCCTCCGTTGCGTTGAACTGCTTGGTAAGTAGCGAGCATTCCGGCTTCTTCGAACTCCCGAGGGCACGGCCAGACCGCGCGATCCTTCAGGAACGCACTGAGCGCAGCCCGCACGAGCTCACGATCCCAGCGCACGGTGAACGGTGGGACGCCGACTCCGAGGCGACCGCCCCAGTAGTGGGGCCCACCGTAGGCCAGAACCTGCGCGTGCAGACGGGCGCGCCCGGCATCGGCGAACTCTCGATAGGAGGGCCACTCGCCGCGTTTAGGCAGGAAGTCCCGGAGCTCCTGCTCGATGCACTTAGCCGACCAGCACTCGGGGCGGTGCAGCCGCTCGCCCCCGGCCGTAGTCGAGTTCGAGGCGATCACCAGCCTGCCATGGACCCGGCTGATCGGCGAGCGTCCCGGCCGAAACACCCAGGCCCGCTCGATCACGGCTGCCCTGCCGGGCTGGATGATCACGCATTCGATGAGCCTCCCGAGTGCTGCCCGTCGTTCGGCCCAGTCAAGCCCGGCCCACTGCTCGGCGAGCACGGCGAGATCGATCGCTGTCCCTTGGGTCCTCTTTGAGTTCGCTAGGTTGGCGAGGCTCGTCTCGAGTCGCAACTGGCGCTTGGCGAGGCCCTCGGCGAACGAGGAGGCTCCGAGCGTTGCGAGGATCGAGGGCTCGTCTCGGTAGGCAACGAGATCCTTCTCCGCCGCCCGAACCGCAGCTTCGCACTCGCGGAGCTCCTCGCCCTTGGCGGCAGGCGGCCGGCCGCAGCGGCGAAAGACAAACTCCTCGAGCAGCGGGTCGAGTTCATCGCCGCGAGCATAGGCAGGCCGCGAGCAGGTGCCTTTCTCGAGATTGCAGGTATAGACGTGATAACGCGAACCCCCCTCGGTGGGGGACCCGGCGATCATCATCCGCCGGCAGGTTCCACAGCGCAGGAGTCCTCCAAGCAGCGAGCGGTCGTCGCTTCTCCGTCGGTGGGGCGTGTGCTGGGCGAGCTGCCAGAGGGCGCGATCGACGATCGGCTGGTGGGCATCGCGGTTGCGATAGGCGCCGTGGTGGGCCTCGCCGCGGTAGGCCGGATTCTGGATGACTCGGGAGAGGTTCGAGGGCCTGAACAGGGAGCCGCGCCTGGTCCGCTCGCCGCGGCCATTGAGCTGAGCAGCGATCTCGTGGAGATGCTCACCCCGGGTGCGGCGCTCGAAGATCTCGCGGATGAGCGGCGCCTCGCGGCTGTCGATCAGCAAGCGACCATCCTTGGCCTTGCGATAGCCGAGCGGCTCGTTGGCGATGTAGACACCGCGCGAGATCGCCCGCTCCCTGGCCACCTTCCAGTTGCCGCGCACCCGGCCAAGCTCCCACTCGCCGATCGAGAAGAGAACCTGGAGCACCAGCCTGCCGGTCGAAGTACCGAGGTCAAACCCCTCCCCCACGCTGGCGAAGGTGCCGCCGGCTTGCTCGATTCGCTGGATCGCCCGCAGGCCGTCGACGATCGAACGGCCAAAGCGGTCGAGCCTGGCGACGACGAGACCCGCGGACTCACCGCGCTCCACGCGCTCGATCGCCTCAGTCAGCCGCGGTCGGTTGGCACGAGCACCGCTCACATCGAGCTCCTCGAAGACTTCGCCGACCCGGGCGCGTCGCGCCCGGATCCAGGCTTCGATCTGCTCGCGCTGAACGCTTGGGGAGATGAATTGCTCGCCCTTGCGGCCGCTTACCTTGGAGACGCGGACGTAGCCGTCGAGCACGATCGGCGCTGCCATCTTTTCATGCTAACCCATTAGCAAGAATAGACCGGACGATTCGCAGATCGCTCGCTCCCACCGCCAAGCACCCGAGGCCCAGGCCAGCCTCGTCGCCTTCGCCAAGACCTACGCCGAGCGCGAGACGGACCTGGAGGGCGCCGCCGAGCGGCTGCGCAGCGAGCGCGACGCGGCGATTCGCGCCGCCTACCGCGGGGGCCTGCCGATGGCGGCGATCGCACGCATCCTGCAGATCAGCCACCAGCGCGTCTCGCAGATCGTCCGCGGCTGACTAGGCCCGACATAGGGCGTGGGCCGGCGATGAGCTCGAGACGGCTCAGCTGAATCGGCGGAACTTGAAGCGGCAGTAGTTGAAGCCGTAGGTGATCACCACGTCGTTGGCGAGATTGCCGGTGTGGACGAAGCGCACGGAGTTGTGCTGGTAGCGGACGATGTGCTGGCGCCTGCAAGCGCCGACGCCGCTCCGCGCAGATAGGACTCCTGAAGCCTCAGGTAGCCGAACCACTTGGCAGAGCTGCGCCGCATCGGCGGGGGGACGCGGCACGGCGGAGATCGCTCCCACCGTCCGATCGAAGATCCGCCGCGCACTTGAGAGCTTTCGCGCCGCGATGGCGAAGCGTTCCCGCTGGATGTCGGAGCGCACCCCCTTCACCGCCCGCTGGGTCTGTTCGACGTTTGGCTTGCAGATCGACTCGAGGCGGCTGACGTATTCGGCCTGGTCCGGCGCGGCATCGGCGACGGCCAAGGCGCTCAGCGCAAGCGCGGCCAGCAGCGCCGCGGCAACTATCCGGCGGACTCGAAAGCTCCTGATGACGCGAGATCGCATCCCTGTTTCCCCGCCGCCGATTGTGTCACCGCCCTGGATCGTCTGCGGGGGCTGCGTGGAAATCGAAGCGCGGCAACAGCCGGTCGAGCGTCGCGGGCACATGCCAGACGCGGTCAGAATAAATTCCGCCCATCTGCTCTGCTCCCGCTCGGGCAGATTCAAGATCACTGGAGTTCTTCTGCCCTCGCTCCCGCGTCCGCGATGGGCGGGTCGGTGGTGAGCTGCTTAGCCTGCGCTGATCGTCAACCGAGGCCATCGTCCCCCCTCCCCCAAAAAAATGGATCGCGCTCCCGCCCTGTGTCCTTGCCCAGCTTGGTCAGAGCACCGCCAGGGCCGCAGAGGGCATTTAGAGGTTGGGGGCTGAAAGAACGCATAGCGGTGGCTTTCTAAACCTTGAGGCGCGGCATCGCTTTGTCCAACCACTTCGGCAGTCTCCAGACTCGCTCGCCGATGATCAGCATCAGAGCAGGCAAGAGCACGATGCGAACCACCGTTGCGTCCAGCAGAACGGCGACAGTGAGACCGACGCCGAGCTGGCTGACGGTGGCGATCGGCGCGGCGGCGAAGCAGACGAAGACGGCGATCATGATCGCCGCCGCCCCGGTGATCACGCCAGCCGTTTTCTCAAGGCCAGCCGTGATGGCCGCCCGATGATCGCCGTCTTTGTCATAGCTCTCGCGCATGCGGGCGAAGAGGAAGACGGAGTAGTCGATCGAGAGGCCGAAGGTGACCGCGAAGATCCCGGCAGCGCCGACGGTGTCGATATAGCTGTGGCCGCCGAGCGGATAGCCGGCGGGCACCTTGCAGATCAGGGTGACGACCCCGACCGCGGCGGCGACCGAGGCGAGGTTGAGGGCAACCGCCAGCGCGGCGAGGAGCGGCGCCCGGAGGATCACGAGCAGCATCATGAAGGTGATAACAACGATCGCGCCGATTACGAGCGGTAGAGCAGATCGCGTTGCTGAGCCGTAATCGTTGAGGATCGCGGCGCCGCCGCTTACCCCGGCCACCAGGTGGCCTTCGCGCGCGAGGCGCGCGGCTTCGGCGCCCAGCAGCGCGCCTGTGGCGCGCGAGCCGGGAGTGTTGAAGGGATCGGTGGAGACGACGAGCAGGCGGGCGGCCTGGCCGCCGCGCCCGACGTTGACGGCCTCGCCGGCGAGGGCGCGGGGAACCGGCGGCGCGCCGTCGAGTGCGGAGAGGACGAAGTAGCCGGAGTCGAAGAGATGCGGTGAGCTGCGGCGCAGCGCGGCGGCGCCTCGAGCGAGGGGACCGGCGGCGGCGCTGACCCGCACGCCGGCCCGACCGAGGCCGCGCTGCAACGGGTAGGAGCGTTGGAAGCCGCCCGCGAGGCCGCGCTGCAGGGCGGCGGCGCCTCCGTGCAGTTCGGCGAGCCCGGTGGCGAGGCGATTCGCCGCGGAGCTCAGCTGTTCGAGCCCGCCGCTCAGTCCGGCGGCGCTGCCGGCCAGCTGCTGCGTGCCTTCTTCGAGGTGAGCGCCGCCGGCGGCGAGGCGGCCGAGGGCGCTGTGCAATTCGGTCGCGACGTCGCGAATGCGTCCGCACCTTCTGGTCCTCGACCGAGAGGACCTGCGCCAGCAGCCGCTCCTGCTTCGCCATCCCGCGGAGGGAGGGGTCGCTGCGAGCGGCGGCTTCGAGCTCGGCGGCGAGGCGGCGGGCGCGGCGCAGGGCCTTGCTGCGCAGGCTGGGAAGCAGGGCGTGAAGTTCGAGTTCCAGGGCGAGGCCCGCGCTGGAGGCCTTCTGCTGGCCGGCGGCGAGGCGCTTGGAGCCGGCGGCAAGGCGTTCGAGGGCGTCGCTTGCCTGCGCCCCGCCGGCCGCCGCGCGTTCGAGGGCGGCGGCGATCAGCCCGGCCCCCGCGCCGGCCCGTTCGGAGCCCGCGCCGAGCACGCCGCTGCCGGCGGCGGCGCGCGAAAGCCCGGCCCGCAGGCGGCGGACGGCGACGGCCGCGCGCCGCAGGCCGGGGCCGAGCGGTAGAGCTGGGAGGCGCCATCGGGCCCGTTCGACACAAGCCGGCGGCCCAAGCCCCGCAGCGGCCGCGCCGCGCGCTGGATCGGAGCCGGGCCGATCACGGCGCGCACCTGCGGCCGGGCGGCGATGCGGCGCTGGGCGCGGGTGAGCAGGGCGAGCCGGCGGGGCGTCGTGATCGGGCCGTGTCGAGCGGCGACGACGATCTCGAAGGGAGCCTCCCAACCCGGGCCGACGGCGCGATCGATCGCTTCGGCATTGCGCCGAGCCGGGCTCGAGCTGGGCAGCTCGTTGATCCCGGGAGCGCCGGTGTTGAAGGCGAGGGCGGGCGCAGCGAGGAGGATGAGCGGCAGCGCGATCAGCGCCACCGCCACAGCGGGCCGGCGCAGGGCTGCGCTTGCCGCCCCGGCGACCGCCGAGCGCCCGCGAACTGGTCCGCGAGACCGCCGGCCGATCGCCCCGGCGTTGATCCGCTCGCCGAGCAGCGCAAGCAGGGTGGGCAGGGCGAAGAGGGCGATCGCGACGGCGATCGGGGTGACGACGACGAGCGCCGTCGCCAGCGAGAGGAGCAGCGAGCCGGGCTGCAGGAACGAGGAGAGAAGGATCGAGGTGAAGAGCGTGGCGCCGGCGAAGAGAGTCGTGCGGCCCGCGGTGGCGCGAGCGGTCCGGGCAGCCTGCCACGGCGAGGCGCCCTGCGGCCAGCTCCTCACGGAAGCGGGAGACGATGAAGAGGGAGTAGTCGACGCCGAGGGCGAGGCCCATCATCGTGCAGACGACCACCGAGAGGGCTTCGATCGTCATCACGGAGTCGAGCAGGACGAGGACTCCTCGCCCGGCGAACACGGTCAGCGCGCCGAAGGCGAGCGGGATCGCAGCGGCGACCAACGAGCGGAAGACGAGCAGCAGCACGATCAGAAGCAGCGGCGCGGCGATCAGCTCGGCGCGCTCGGTTGCCTTCAGCGATTCGGATTGCAGGTTCCTGGTGACGCTGGCATAGCCCGATTGGATCGCTTCGACGGGGCGGGTGGACGCGCGCCTGCAGGGTGCGTTCGAGGGCGGGCACGGTCTGACGCATGGCGAGGTCGAGCGGCAGGTGGTAGTCGAGCAGGACGATCGCCCTGCCCGGGCCGGGGCGCAGGTAGCCGACCGCCCCGCGGTCCCAGGGAGAGACGACGGCGACGGCCGGGTCGCGGCGAAGGGCGCGGACCAGTGGAGGCCCCTGCCGTTCGATCGCCGCGGCCGGGCCGCGCAGGAGGACGGCGAAGGGCGAGGAGGGGCCGAAGTGCTCTTCGGCGAGCGCCTGACCGCGGGCGGAGGAGGTGCCCGGGACGATCAGCGAGGTCGGCTGGAGGCGGTCTTCGACGCCGAGCCCGACGATGCCCAGAGCCAGGCAGGAGATCACGACGACGAGAAGGCTGAGAACCGGTCCTGCGTAGCCTCGCCTCACCTGGGTGTCCCCTCCAGAGGCTTGATCCTCACGGCCCTCGCTTGGCTTGTGACCGCTTTGAGGCGGTCGCAAGGTGGGTCACCCGTTTCCCTCCACCTTTCTGGCAGGACGCCTGACATTCTCCTCTGATAACTCGCGAGCCCTGCCGGCGACCCGCTTTCCCCGATGCAGTTCTCCCCGGAACCCCTTGCACGTGTAAAACGGCGCACCTCCAAGGGGCAACCCTAAACTAGAACATGGACCAACCCCAGAGGCTTCGGCTTGGCTCCGATATCGCCATAATCCGGGGAATCGGGTCGATACAGATTTATCGGCGACTCCGCCGCCGTGGCCGATCGATGGCGAGACCGTGCAACCCCGACTTCCGCAGGCTGCTAGCATTTTGCAAGCAATGCCGACTCTCTATGTCAGAGACGTTCCTGCGGAGCTATATGAACGGCTTCGCCATGAGGCAGCGTCGGCCCGGCGCTCGCTCAGCGCAGAGACAATTGTGCTGCTGCGCCGCGCCCTCACCCCAGGCCAACCCGGCCTCTCGCTCGAGCAGCTCGTGGAAGGAGCCGATCGGATTCGGGAGCAGCATTCGCTTGCCGCGGATTCCCCCGGCGCGGCTGAGCTGATCCGCGAAGACCGCGAGCGTTAGCCCCCGGTGGCCACGATCGTCCTCGACGCGAGCGTCATGGTCGCGCTCTATGTCGAGGAGCCGCTCTCGACGGCAGCGCGGGCGGCGCTGGTTCGCTCCGATGAAGCGGGCGATGACCTCCATGCTCCGGAGCTGCTGCTGATCGAGTGCGCAAATGCGCTCTGGAAGCGAGTAGGCCGGGGCGAGTTGGGTCGCGAGGAGGCAATGAGCGCGATCAATCAGCTCTCGATACTCGATGACCTCGAGTGCCATCCTTTGGACGGGCAGCTCGTCGGAGCCGCGCTCTCGCTCGCGATAGCTCACTCACTGACCGCATACGACGCGCTCTACGCGGCACTCGCAGTGCAGCTTGGCGGTGCCGTTTTGAGCGGCGACGCCCGTTTCGTCGAGCAAGCCGCGAAGGCGGGCCTGCCTGTAGTTGCGGTTGCCGCCGGACACCGAGGCGGCAGCCCTGGGCCCTAGGGACTATCTCAATAGGGGGATCGCACCCGCGGGGACAACAGTCCAGGACGCCATGCAGGGAGCGGCGCCGTCGACTTGGCTTTTCTATTTCGTAGTACAATTTCGGCGGTGCAGATCCACCCCTCGGCAGGCAAGCAGGGAATCGCCGAGGTAGACATCCCCCTGGGATGGGCCTGGCACGGCGCATCTCTGCGTCCTCAGTCGGCCTCCTCGGATCACGCAGGAGCCGGTCGCATGTCCTCCGCTCCCGCTCGGGCGCATTCGCACACCCAGAAATCTTGCGCCCGAGCTCCCGCGTCCGGGCATGCTTGCGCTCCCCTCGTCGTCCTCCCTGCGTCCTTGATCTGCTTGGCCAGGCGAATCCCAGGGGAACGTAGGATGAGAATGGTTTAGCGATGGCGAAGAAGACCTACGGCAAGACGAAGAGCGGTGCCCCGATCGACGAGGCGCTGGTCGAGAAGTTGGCCGGCGAGGCGGAGGCGGGCTACGACGTCGAGGAGACGCTGCAGCGTCGGGTCGGGCGGCCGACGATCGGCTCGGGGCCGGCAAGCGTGGAGTCGGTCCGTCTGGACCCCGAGCTGCGCTCGGCGCTGGCGCGGCGAGCCGAGCGCGACCATGAGGGAACCTCCGCGGTGATCCGCAAGGCGCTGCGCGAGTACCTGAAGGTGGGCTAAGAAGCTGCCTCAAAACCCCCGCCCGCGCCTGGCGGCGGCGGACACACTGCGCGGGGCGGCGTCCTCGGTCGGCCGAATAGTGCCCACTATTCGGCCTTCCTGCGTCCTGGCCCCGCTCGGTCCGGCGCTCACCAGTCGCACACGCGGGGTTTGAGACAGCTTCTAAGAGTCTCGCGTCTTGGGCACGCCCAGGTGATTGATTCCACGGCCCTGTACGCTTGGATAACGTGCATGACACGGCGCATCTCTGAGTCTTCGGTCGGCTGAATAGCGCTTGGGCTATTCAGCCTTCCCGCGTCCTTGACCTGCTTGGTCAGTCGCGCCCCGCCGTGGAATCCTTTGATCTGCTTGGCCACGTGCGGCCCCCAGTCGGACGCTGCCGTGAATCAACCATCTGGCGGCCTGAGTCGCAAATTCTGCATCACCCGGCGGCGCCTCGCCGGACATGCCGCTCAGGTCACTGGCCGAGAGCTGCCGGAAGCAAGGTCAAGCCGTGATCGCGGGCGGCGCGATGAAGGCGGGCGTCCCAGGTGGCGACGGTCAAGCCCTCGGCGGGCAGAACAAGCGCCGAAGCGAGATGCAAAGCGTCCAGGCTGCGCAACTGCGCTGATAGCGCAAGCCCCGCGGCGTGCTCGGTCAATGCGGAGTCGACCTCGACTACGTCGAAGGAAAGCCAGTCGGCTTCGACCCTTTTGACGGCCTTGCGCCCGCCCGCCAAGGCCACAGCCCGGACGGTCTCCACGTAGCCGATCCGGCACATCGACCAGCGGTTCGCCCCTTCCATGGCTGAGCGCACCACACTGCTGTCTTCCTCCTCGACGTAGCGCTTGACCAGCGCGCTCGCGTCGAGGTAGAGCATCAACGCTCGGCGTCGCGCTCGGCCAGGACGATCGCAGAGGCGGAGCGTCCGGTCTCAAGCGGGCGCGGCGTGGTGCTCGGGCGTGGCCGGGCCGCCGGGGTGACCCTGCCGTCAGCCACCAGGGCTCGCAGGCGCGCAGCGCCACGATGGGCGCCCGCAGGGACGATGTCAGCCACGGGCCGGCCGCGTCTCGTCACCCGAATCTGCTCCCCCTCATCGACCTGGCGCAGCACGTCGCTGAGGCTGGTCTTCAACTCTCGAACGCCTATCTCACGCATGTGGCTACATTAGCAGATTTGTAGTCACATCCCTTTTTCGGCTATCCACTGGTGAGCTTCGCAGGCCACTTGACCTTGACGCGCTGGCGTCCGATGCGGCCGATTTCTGAGCGCGAAGCTGATGCCGAGGACTCCAGCGTCTTCGACGCACTAACGCACCAGCGGAGGCCGCATCGGTGGGATGCGCCTAGAGGCTTGATGCCATAACTGCCGATGGTCCTGCTTCCGCGGCTCGGTGAGCGCGGCAGGTACGCACCGTTTCGACGCTCAAGTCGGGCCCTTCGGCGACGCTGAAGGTGGCGCGAGCGAGCGAAAGCAAGCCCGATGTGAGCCTCGGGGGAAGCGGGCAGGAGGCGCTCAGGTAGCTGTGCAGACGACCGTGGTGGCGAAAGCGGCGGGAGATGTCGATGTTGAACTGGGCAAAGTGAGGCCAGGGCCCGACGTTGCGGGGAATGACGCTGACTAGCACCGTGGGGAAAGGCCCCGACTGGCGACGAACGTGGAAGGGCAGGACAAAGGAGACGGGAGGACTCTGCGAGTAAGCGAGAACCCAAACCGAGGTGCGGCCCAGGGAGGTCTTGCCGTTGAAGGCGAGGAGGTGAGCGTGAAGGCTGAAGGGGAGCTGTCCAGGGAGGAAGATACGGGCGTAGAGGTGGCCGCGGCCGACCAGGGCGGGGCCACAGATCGAGAGGGCTTCGCGAAGATCGAGGGCGCGCAAATGAGACCTCGGGCAAAGGGGTAAGCCGCTGGTGTCGAGCTGGCCCTTGTAGGCGAGTTCGAGGCGAACCTCTTTGACACGGGGAAGGGGGATGCCCTCGGCAGTTTGAATTCCCCCGTGGAGGCGAACGGCCACCGGGGCCTTGTGGGCGCGCGGAAGCGTACGGGGGAAGATGCCGCCCTTCAGGAAGACTTCCAAGCCTTGGCTGGCGTTTCTCTCGGCGTCAACCGGGATCGCCGTGGCGGCAAGTATCAGCAACGAGGCGAGCATCCCGAGCAGAAGGCCCCGTCGCATCAGCGAGTCCTGCTAGGGGCCCGAGGGACTGCATACTTCTCGCTGCCGCGGAGGGCGCCTTTCACAGATCGATTCATGCCGCTGTTCCCTTTCCCTGGCAACGTCCACCGATTTCGCGCGGCGGCTTGCTTTACGGCTTGGCCAGGATAGCGCCCTAAAGAGGCACGATGCGGATTATCTAAGCACGCGGCTCATCGGCGCCGTAAGTTCGATTGCACGAGCTGGGCGCAAGGATCAGGCTTGTATTCGAGTTGCTCGATTGACTGCCTGGTTCCGGTGCTCAGCGACCCACCTGGCAACTACGGATCAGGGTCGAGCCGAGGACGACGCCTCCTTCAAAGCGCATCGAGGCGCGGGCGAAGGCGAAGGAGGCAGTGAGAATGCCGGGCGGGGTCGCGCAAGAGGCGGATAGGTAGCTGCGGCGGGCACCCTTGTAAGTGAAGAGGCGGTGGAGGCGGAGGCTGATGCGCTTCAGATAGCCGTATCCCTGTAGTGAGGTGGGCAGATTGGCATTGAGGACGGTTCCGTAGGTGCCCCTGCGTGGGCGGCTGATGTAAAAGGTGATCACGCCGGTGCTGGGGGCGGGGCTTTTGCCGTAGACGTGGGCGAGGATCACCGGCTGAGCTTCGCTGCGCGCGTTGAAGGCGAGGATGTGGCCCTGGGCTGGGAAGGTCGCCTGTTCGGGGAAGGAAGCTTTGGCCGAGTAACTGCCTTCCCCGACCAGAGCGCCGCGACACGCCCTCAGCGCCTGCGCTGAGCTCGTCCCTTCGAGCTCAGCAAGACGGCAGACGGGAAGGCCGGTGGTGTCGAGGACGCCATTACGGTTGAGGGCGATCTCGATCTGCTGCAAGGGAGGGGGTTTGTGCCCCGGAGGAGTGCGGACCGTGCCGGAGACGCTAACCGAAACCGGGGCGAGTCGGTGGCGCGGCAGGGCGGTTGGAGCGAGCGTTCCGTTGAAGGAGACGAAGAGGTCGCCATGGGCGATCAGGCTGGCGAGGGCGAGAGAGGCTGAGGCTGCGAGCAGGAGGAGGGCCGCGAGCAAGGCCGCCGCAGCCTTCGGGCCCAGCCGTCGCATCTCAGCGCACCAGGGGGTAAACGCAGTAGTAAGCGGAGGGGTCTCCGGCGGGCATTTCTTTGGGCAGCCCGGAGCCGCTGACGACGATCGTGGTGTAGCTGTTGTTGGTCGGCGGGACGCTGTAGAGGGTGTCGGTGAACTGGTGTTGGGAGGCGCTCAGCCCATTACCCAGCTGCAAGATGCCCTGGGTGGAGTAGAGCTGCATCGGGGTGGGTAGCCAGCCGCCCTTCGAGGCGCAGCTGGTGGCGGCGGCCCCGAGGTTTGGGGCTTCAGGGTTGGCTTCGGAGTCGAAGCAGAGGCCGCGGATTAGAGTCGTTCTTTGAGGGCAGGCGGCAGCGTGGCCCTCGAGCAGGGAGGCCTCCGCGGCGCTCTGAGAGCTTTCGGCGGCCGGGACCGTGCCCAGTGCACTCAGATCGATCTGAGTGCCGGTCAGCGTGTGTTCGGCGACCTTCGCCGCGGTAATCGCTTCCCGCCCGACCTTGCCCTTGGTAACGGCTCCCGCCTTCAGCTGGCGGGAGCCAACGCTATGTGGGGGAACGCGCAGAGCCGCGTAGGCACCGCCGCCGAGGGCGATGAAGACGGCGATTGTCGCCATCGCGTTGGCGTAGGTGAGCTTGGGCCTCATCTAGCGGCCCCCTCCCTTACCTGACGAGCGGGTAGACGCAGTTGTAGCGGGCGGCCTGGCCGGTGGTGGGGAGTTCTTCGATCGCTCCGGTGCCGTTGAGGACGATCGTGTGGTAATTTCCGGCGCCGACCTGGCTGTAGACATCGTCGGTGAAGCGCTTATCGGAGCCGACGCCGGTGCCGAGGTTGATGATGCCTTTGACCGAGAAGAGCTGCATCGGGGAGGGCAGGTACCCACCCTTGGCAGCACAACCTTCGGCCGCGGCCTGGAGGTCGGGTGCTTCGGTCGAGGAAGTGTCATAGCAGAGGCCGCGGATCAGGGTGGTAGCCGCCGGGCAGGAGGCGGCGTGGCCGGCGACGGTGTTGGCGTTGCTAGCACTGGTGGCGGAGGCGGCGGAGGGGACGGTGCCGAGTTGGCTGAGATTGATGTTGGCGCCGGTCAGCGAGGCCTTGGCGACCTTGGAGCCGTTGACGGCTCCGTTGGCGATCTTGCCGGTGGTGACCGACTTTGACTTGAGCTGGCGGGAGCCGACCGAGTTCTTACCGAGCTGTGGCGGCGGCGAGAGGCTGAGCGCCGGTGAGAGCCAGGAACAAGCACAGCGTCGAGATGACGTTGGCGTAGGTGAGACTGTGGTCGGTGCGATCGTTTCGCATCTCGCTGTCGGGCTAGTCTACTCCCTGTTCTTGACCTGCTTAGTCGCGCCACTGGCGTCTTACCGCCGGCGAATCATGATCGGTTGTGGCTCCTGTGGAGTTTGGCAGGACCACAGGGCGCCTTGGTGAGCACTTTCTGGACGGGCGATCTGCCGTTTTGTGCCTGGTATTCGATGCTCGAGGCAGTGGAGCCGGCGCAGAGGCTGCGAGTGTTGCTGATGTAGCCGTGCCTGCCACCGAAGAGATGAAGCGGAAGTGGCCGATCGGGACGTCGGGAACGACAGGGACTTCGGTGCGCAGGTTGCCGCCGTGGATCGTCTTCGTTTCCGCCCTGCGGCAGAACGGTTCACCTGGCCGGCGAGGATGAAGACGACATGGGGCAGGCCGCCATAGCCGGAGACGGCGTAGGCCGGTCCTTCAAGGGCTTTATCGAGCAGCGGTGTTTCGGTCTTGACGGTGCCGATCGGCTGGCGCCCGGCGCAGGAGTTTCGATTCGAGCTCGGATTTGGAGCAGATGTTGCCGAGGTGGTTCTGGGTCGATCTCGAAGGCCTTGGGCAAGGTGAGGGCAATCGATTTGAGGTTGGCGTCGCCTTCGCGGGTGTTTAGATCGAAGCGCAGGCTAGGGTTGGCGGAGCGCCTCGTCCCCTTGCGGCCGCCGAGCTGGGTGATCGTCATCTTCGGCTTGAAGGGCAGGGTGGCGCAATTGACGGCGATGAAGGGCGAGGTGAAGGAGACGGCGGTGCCTTGGTCGCCGACCCCTTCGGAGGTCGTGTGGAATTCGGAGCAGTTGGTCGGGTTGATCATGAAGTTGGGGCGGTTTATGTCGACTGCGATCTGGCGGATGCGCAGCGGGATACCGCCGATGATCTCCGGCACAGCTTCGGAGTCGGCGATGACATGGGCGTCGAGGGGGTCGATGTGGAGGGCGACTCTGACGACCACGGTGCCGTAGTCATAGGGACCGGCGAGAGCTGGGGTGATGACCACGAGGGAGAGCGGCGCCCCTGCGAAGGGGCCAGCGAAGTAGACCTTGCCGGTGGCGTGGAAGGGGTGGATGCCGGGGCCGGCGGCGACGTTGGAGGTGCCGATCTGCGAAGAAGCCGGACAACTTGGGCTCGACTGCTCGACGCGGCCGAGGTTATGGGCGGCCTGAGCGATCGAGGCGTCCGGGCAGTAGGTGACGCCTTGCAGGTTGGCGGTCAGACCGGGCGGCATGGTGAAACCGAGGTGACCGAGGAACTGATCGCCGTCTTCGCGGTCGAGCTTGAGGGCGAAGTTGGAGAAGGAGCCGGCGGTCGGGTCTGCGGTGCCGGCTTCGAGGTGGGGGTGGAAGGGCCGCACCTGGCCGGGGCATTCGGAGCCGTGAGGGCCTGAGTCGAGGCTGAAGTTCTGGCTCGTTCCCTGTTCGGCGAGGGTCGTATTCCAAGGGTAGAACTCGGCGCTCACGGTGTAGACGGTGCAGAAGTCGGGGGTCGCCATAAGGCCGCGTTCGCCGGAGAAGAGGTGAAACTCGAAGTCTTCGAAGGGTGCCTGGGGCAGTTCAGGAAATTCGGCGAGTAGCCTCCCCGATTGGGGATCGGGCTTAACCGAGCCCTTCAGCTTCACGTTGAGGCCGAGGCCTGAGGCGGTGAGGAAGAGACGGTACTGGTCGCCGGGCTTCGGTTCGCCGAGATAGACGAAGCCCTGGAGGCGTTCGGGTAGGGCCGGGGTGCCGACCGAGAAGGTGCCAATCTTGGAGCCGTCGGGGCAGGCGGCGGGACCCTCAGTGCCGAAGTGCGCTTCGGCTTCCCTGCATTCGGCCTGTCCGTCTGCCGCGTCGGGGTTAATGGTGAAGCCTTCAGGCAGGGTGACGTCGGCCGCCCTGATCTCGGAGGGCTCGGCGGCGTGGGTGAGGTACTGGGGAGAGCGGAGGTCGAGGTTGAGACCCGAAGCGGAGTCGGTCTGGTCGGTGGTGGGAGAGGCCTGGAGGACGGGTTTGAAGACCTCCTTCTCGCAGCCTTCGATCAGTTCGGGGTAGGTGGCTCCGGTGCTGGTTCGATGATTGGGATCTGCATAGGTTTCGACTTCCAAGGTGGAGGTGAGCGATTCCCCGGTGCAGAGGGTGGGGCTATCGATCAGGGGGTGGTCGGCGACGCTCGAGAGAGTGGGTGTTTTTTCATTGCAGTCGGTCCCAGCTTCTTCGGGGCAACCAGTCGGTTCGCCTGGCGCTCCGATCGGGAACCGTTCGAGTTCATGACTTTTCGCTGCCGGAAAACCCCAGAAGGTGATCTGGGCGCTGGCGAGCGGGGTGAGCTGGGAGATGTCCTGAACCGTGAAGCGCAGGCCGTAGTCGGCGGTGGAGGCGGTGCGCACGGCGACCGGGATCGCGATCGGGATGTGGAGGATCGGGACGATGAAGGCGAAGCGCGCGGCTTCTTCTTGGCCTGGAAGGACGGTGAACAACGGGGCGGTCCCGAGGAGATATTCGGGGTTACCGGCGTAGTTGGCGCGAAGGGTGATGAGGCCGACCTGGGAGTCAGGCGGGCAGCGGTCGAAGGCGAAGTCGCTCGGCTGGCACTGGGTGACCGCACGCGGATTGCCGAAGACGCCCGTCGGTGCGTTGAAGACGATGTTCTGGGCGGCTTCGGGTTCGCCCGGTGCTTCCAGCTTGAAAGAGGTGAGGAGGTCGGGGTGGCCGCCGGCCTGGTTGGTCGACATCGTTGTTTCGAACGATTCGATCCCCTCGCTGGCCAGCACAGGCGTGGCGAGCAGCGCCAGGGCGAGCGCCGCGGCGAGCGCTGCGACGAAGAAGGTGCGGACGGCGCTCACTTATGCCCTCTCTTGTGGTGATGCGTGTGGTGAGGTTTGTGGTGCTTGGGGACACAGGTGCCGTGGCGGCGGACCTTGCCTTTCGGGCAGGGCCCGGCGCTCGGTTCGGCTTCGTAGTTGTGGGGGGTGCCCGATTCGGCGCCGTTTTCGAGGGGCGGCGGCGGCGGGCTGGCGGCGCCGTGGCACTCATCGGAGGCGCGACAGCCGGCCTGGGGCAAGAGGAAGGGGAAGCCGCCTTCTTCGCGGGCGTCGTAGATCTTCATCGTAGGCCCGTTTTCGTCGGTGGGGGCGAGGCTGTCGCGGGTGAAGAAATAGGCGTCGGTGGCGTTGGCGGTGGCGCTCAGCAGGCCGGAGTCGAAGGCGCTGGTACCGGCGGAGATCAGCCCGATGCAGGCCCCGACGGCGCGGTTGAAGGCAACGCCGCCGGGCTGACAAGCGCCGGCGCCGGGCGCCTCCCACTCATAGACGTCCTGCTTGTGATCGGTATCGGCCGCCGCCAGCGCATCATGGGAGGTAAAGAAGACGCGGCCGCCGTCGGTCAAGCTGAGGCCGTTGGGGGCGAGACCTGAATCACCGTTCGAGACGGCGCCGCTGGGGGGACAGGAGATGCAGGTGAGCTCTTCAGAGGGGGCGTCGTAGCGGAAGACGGCGGTGTGGCCGTCGGTTTCTTCGTCGGCCCCGGCGAGGGGAAGGGTCGAGGGGAAGGCGGCGAAGTCGCCGTCGGGTGTGGTCTGGAAGTCGGCGGTGTGGCGGACTTCAGGGGAGGAGAGCGTGTCGAGGACGAGTGGGTTGTCGAACTCGAGGGTGGCGATGAAGCGGGGGGCAGAGCCGGGGGCGGCGAGGTAGAGGTTGGGCTGGTTGGGGACCGGCTCTTCGCCAGAGCAAGGAATGCCGCAGCTGGCTCCGGCAGTGAGGTTCTCCGGCGAGAGGAAGTAGATCGAGCCGGCGGCGGAGGCAATCCCTCCCCCGCCCCCGATAGCGACGGCGCCGCAGTTTTCAGCGGAGCCGATCGCGTTCCAGTGAGGGCCGCCGGAATTGGCGACCGGGTGACAGGCGTCGGAGTTGCTCGGGCCCGCGGGGCCGTCGGAGACCAGGCGCAGGGTCGCCGCGGTGCCCTGAGGATTGAGTTCGGCCTCGTAGATGTCGGGGCTTTCGTCGGCGTCTTCTGCGGGCAGGAGCTGGTCCTTGGTGGTGAAGAAGACCTTGGAGCCGCCTTCGGTGATGCCGTCGAAGAGGACGCCGGAGGTCGTGCCCGGGGTGAGGTCGATCGTTTCGGAGGAGTCGCCGACGTCCATGTAGAGGTGGTAGTAGGCGTTGTGGGCGGAGTCTTCTGTGAGCTTCTGGGCGAGGAGAATGCGGGAGCCGTCCTTGGAGATGGCGAGCCCGGCGATGCCCTTGGCATCGCCGGGTGAGTGGCAGCTGTGGACACCCTGCAGGCAGGCCAGCGGCCCGCCGCCGGGGGCGTTGGAGACGACCTGGGTCTGGCCGGTCTGGAGGTTGCGGTCGTAGATCGAGACGTCGCCGGTTTGATCGTTACCGCCGGGGGCGAAGCGGGTGGTCGAGGAGAAGAGGAAGTGCTCGCCGTTGGCGGAGAGGTCCTGGGCGATGTAGCCGTCGGGTTCGGCCGAGGGCCCAGGCGGGGTGATGCCGGAGGAGACCATGCCCTGGGTCAGCTGACCGCCGGGAAGGCGGAGGGGGATGCCGGTGTAGCCCCCGGCAAAGCAGGGCGAGCAGCCTTCGGAAGCGCCGAAGGCGAAGGTTTCGAGGCTCGAGTCGGCACCGGAGGGAAGGGAGGAGAAGGGGGCGGCAGCGAAAGGGTCGTTGGCGGGGACGCCGACGTATGCGGTCGACCAGCCGTCTTCTCCGCGGACCGCGACGTAGGGGTCGAGGCCGCGGTTGGTCGGGTGGTCGGTGCCGGGGATGCCGCCGGAGTGGACGCCGTAGAGGACGCGGCCGTCGACCTGGGGGTAGCCGGCGAAGGGAGTCTGGCCGGGTAGGAGGTTGGACTCGACGTCATAGCCGGCGGCATCGGGCGCGGAGACGAGCTCGTAGGCGCGGCAGTCGAGAAGCTGGGCGGCGCCGGTCTGCTGGCGAACGTGGGCGTTGGGGCAGGGGTCGCTTGTGGAGCTGAGGGCGGGAAGGGTGGAGAAGGTGCGTTCGAGACCCTTGGTTTGACCGGAGGTGTTCTCGGCGACGAGGCGGTAGTGGTAGAGGGTGTCGGGCTGAAGCCCGCTTAGGGATACCTGAGCGGCGACCGGCGAGCTGCCGTTGCCGGCGTGACCAGCGAAGCGCGGGGTGCTCTGGCAGGGTTCGCTCGGCTGGGAGCAGGGTTCGGTGCCGAATTCGGCGTGGTAGACGGTGTCACCGGCGCCGGGATTGATCTGGCCCTGGAGGAGCGCTGTATCGGCGAAGACTTCGTCTGCGGAGATGCCGCTGATCGCAGGGAGGTCGGCGGGGGTGGTGAATTCGCGATCGAGGCCGATGCTGGTCTGGCCGGCTTGGTTTTCGGCGCGGAGGCGGTAGTGGTAGGTGGTGCTGGGTTCGAGGCCGCTGAGGCCGAACGAGAGGGCGGTGGTCCCCGGCCCCACCGGCGCAGGGAGATCGGCCCCGGGGAGGGCGGGGCTGTTATGCCCGTAGGCGGTGGTCTTGCCCCACTCGAAGTAGTAGTGGGTGTCGGTGGCGTCACCGAGGAGCGAGCCGTTTAGGGTCGCCGCTTCGCCGGAGAGGCCGGTGGGGGGATCGGTGGTGAGGCCGATGACGTAGTGGGGGACGAAAGCGCGATCATGACCGGGAAGGGAACCGTTGGCGTTGCCTGCGTAGAGGCGGTAGTGATAAGTGGTCTCGGGGGTGAGGCCGGCGAGATCGGCGTGGACGACGGCCGCAGTCGTAATCGGGACCGATGGAGTGCCGACTTCGGCGCCGGCACCGTCGAGGCAGGGCAGGGTGCCGAGGGAGTAGCTGAGGGTGGTGCCGTATTCGAAGCGGCATTGTTCGATATCGCCGGCGCCGGCCGGGCGGAGTTCGCCGAAGAGGGTGGCAGCGGTGGAGGTGGGGCGATTCTGCGCCTGGGTGGTGAGGACATCGGGAAGGTTGGGTGCGGGGCCGAAGACGGCGACGCGGTTGCGTTCGGCGTCGGCGGCGTAGAGGACGCCGGTGCTTTCGTCGATCGCGAGGCCGGTGGCGTCGCCGAGGTCGGGAGCGCCGAAAGAATCGGTGATGGCGCAGCCGGGGGCGGAGGGTTCGCACTGAGGGCCGTAGTGGCGAATGACGGTGCCGGCGTCGGCGACGTAGCTCTCTTCGGTGGAGAGGTCAAAAGCGAGGGCGGTCGGGGGTTTGCCGAAGCCCGGGCCGGTGAGGGCGCCGAGGTCATTGGCGGTGGGGTCGATGAAGTGGACGGCTTCGCCTTGGGTGGCGAGGAGACCGCCGGGGGGGGCGGGGGCGATGCGGCCGATCGAGGAGTTGAAGCCGGCGGAACCGAGCACTGCGCCGAAGGGGCCGAGGCGATAGATGGTCCCCGCTGGCCTTAGGTTTCCTTCGCCTCTGAAGTAACTCCGGACGACGAGATAGAGGTTGCCTTGGCGATCGACGGCGATATCGGTCGGGTAGTCATATGGTTCTGATCCGGGCGGCTCGTATTGGCGGATAAAGCTGGAGAACTGCTGGGCGAGGAGGAGCTGCCCGGCGGCCTGCCAACTGGTGACGAGGTGGCCTTCGGGGTCGAATTTGGTGAGATAGTCCTGCAGCTCACGCCCCCCTTCGGAGAAGGAGAGTTCAACACTGGCCACGTAGAAGTCGCCGCTGCCGGGGCCGCCGGAGTTATCGACGGCGAGATAGAGGGGATTGGCGAGCTTGCCGGGCCCGATGCCGGAGGCCGGCTCGCCGGGAATGGTGCGGGCGGGCTGACATACGTCGCCGGAGGCGGCGGTGCAGAGGTCCTCTTCGGCGGGCAGGGCGCCGGGCCGTTCGGAGTTCGTCTTGTCGACTTCCTGGCCGACCATGAAGATGAATTCGCCTGAGGGGGTGAACTTCTCGACGCGATGGTTGCCGTTGTCGACGACGTAGAGGTCGCCGGTGGACTGCTCGACGGCGACGTCGGTGGGGTGGGAGAGGGCATTAGCCCCTTCGCCGGCGAAGGAGGTGGAGAAGGTGTGCTTGGAGAGGGCGGAGGCCGGGGAAGCGCTGATCGCGAGGGCGGCGGCCACGATCGCGAGGGCGGCGAGGAGCGGGCGCAAACTTAGGATCGACCTCTCCCCCACTCTCAGAGACGAGCCGGTCACCGGCCGGCCCTCCGGCCGTTATGGACTCTGGAAACCCTTTTTTGAGACCTGCGCGCCTTAGAGGAGCCGCAGGGCGCCTGCGGTTGCGGGCTCTGATCGGCCGTCTCGCCGTTCTGGCCGTCCATCGTGACTTCGACCCGCAGAGACGCCTCGAAAATGTCGGTGTTGTTTTCGAACGGGCCCTTTCCGGCTCCATCGAGGTTGAGAGTTAAGCGGGAGACGGATGCGTCAGGAGCGGCGGCGAAGGTGGTGGGGATCGCCTTATGGACCGTATAGACGTGGCGGCCGTCGACGTTGACGTCCATCTGTCGGAGGATCAGCTGGGTTCGGTCAGTCGATCCAGGCGCCATCTTCACGGCTGCAAACTTCACCAGAGCTTCGCCGCTCACTCGCTGCGCAGAGGAATCAGACTGCGATGCTTTCTCGTTCGGGCTCGCAGGCGCGCCTTTGTCGTCAGTCGGCAAAGCTGGGCGCATCTCCTCCGCTCCCGCGCGGACGCGTCGATCAACACTGGCGATCTCGCGTCCACTCGATGGATGCTTCGGCTTCGCTCCCGGCGCAGAAGAATAAATTTTCGACTGCTTGCTCACTCCGCCTCGCGGGGAGCGAACCTGCCTCACTGCAAATTGATCGCGCTGCGCTCGCCACAACCGCCTCGGCTTCGCTCGCTGCGCAAAGGCGTCAGATTTCGATTGCTTGCTCGCCGCGAATGCTTCCGCTCCGCTCCCTCCCGAGGAATCAGATTGTGACGGTCGGTCGCTGCGCCTCGCTGCGCCTCGCCGGCGCTCATTACAACCGGCTATCTCGCTCCTTCGCTCCACGCTCAGAGGGCCGAACCGAGCCGATCTCTTAGGAAGAAATTCATCGGCGAAGGACGGAGCGGGGGGGCTAGGTCGCATGACTGGGGAAGTCATCGGTGAGCCCTCCGCTTGTGGTGGGCTCGGGCCTTGCGCCTGTGCTTCTTCCGACAGGAGGTGCTTAAGAGGGGGCTTCGATTGATCGCCTTTCCGTTCTGGCCGGTTATGGCGGCGGTGAAATGCTGGGCGTGGGCGCATAGCTCGGGGGAGTTTTCGAGGAGGCCCTTGTGGCCGCCGTCGAGGTGGAGGGTGAACTTGGTGACGGGAGCGTCGGGGACGGTTTGGAAGGTGGTGCGGAGGCGGCCGTGGACTGAATCGACATGGCCGTCGAGGACGATGTCGATCTGGCCGTTCAGGGCGGCGACGATGTCGGGAAGGCTGGCGCGGCCGGTCGAGCGGAGGTAGATGGGGCCTTCGAGGGGGTTAGAGAGGAGGGGGGTTTCGGCGCGGGCGAAGCCGAGAATCGAGCCGGGCGGGCATTTTTCGCCCGGGGTATTGCCTTCGGCGAACTGGACGCGGGTGCAGATGGTGTTGATGTGGGCGTTGTCGATGAGCTCGGCGGAGGGCAAGATGACCTGGGTGCGAGAGATGTTGGCTTCGCCCGGTCTGGCGGTGAGGATGGCGGTGAGGGCGGGGTTGCCGGCCTGCTTGGTTGACCCGGTGAGCCTAAGAGCGAGCTTGGGGGCGAAGGGGAGACTGGCGCAGCTAGCGACCTGGAAGTGGGTCGAGAGGTTGGAGGTCGCTCCTTCGTCGCCGAGGAGCCGGGCGGAAACCGCGGAGGGATCGCAGTCGGTGGGGTTCAAGGCGAAGCCGGGGCGGTTGAGGTCGACGAAGACCTGGCGCAACCTGAGCGGGATCCCCTGGAAGACCTGGGGAAGGGGATCAGAGACGGTGGTGACCTGGGCGGTTTCGGGGTCGATATGGACGGCGGCGCGGATGAGGACGTTGCCGAGGTCATAGCCGGCGGAGACGGCGGGGGTGATGAAGACGAAGGAGAGCGGGGCCCCCTTGTAGGGGCCGGCGAGATAGGCCTTGCCGGGAAGGTAGAGGGGATGGCTGCCCGGCCCGCCACCGGCGGTCAGCTCGCCGACGTAGCTGGAGGCGGGGCAGCTCGGGGCGGCCTGCTCTTGGGTGCCGAGGTGGGATTCGAGGGCGGCGGCGGCGATCGAGGCGTCGGGGCAGTAGGTGAGGCCCTTGAGGGTGGCGGCGAAGCCGGGAGGGGTGGTGAGGGTCAGCCCGGAGAGGTTCTGGTCGCCATCTTGGCGGCGGAGGTCGAGCCAAAAGTCGGTGTGGCGGCCGGCGGAGTTGGCGGTGGCGGCGGCCTGGAGGGATGGATGGAAGGGACGTGGGCCACCCGGACAGGGGCTGCCGCCAGGGCCTTCGTCGATGGCGAAGAACTGGCGCGAGGTCTGATTGGAGAGAGCGGAGTCCCAGGGAGTCCATTCGGAGGTGACTTCGTAGGTGCCGCACTGGGTGGGGGTGTCGAGGGGACCGCGCTCGGCGCCGAAGATGTGCATGTTGAAGCTTTCGAAGGGCGCCTGGGGGAGGTTCTGGAAGGAGATGTGGATCTGGCCAGAGACCGGATCGGGGGTGACGGTGCCGGGGATCTTGACGTGGACGCCGAAGCCGTCGAAGACCAAGAAGATGCGGAAGCGGTTGCCAGGCTTGGGTTCGCCGAGGTAGGCGGCGCCGTTCAGGGGGCCGGGCAGGACCGGGGTGTCGACGGAGATGGTGCCGATCTTTGCGTCCTCGGGGCAGTGGCCTTCTTCGGTTGAGGCATAGGCGCCCATCTTGGCCTGCGCTTCGGTACAGGTCGTCTTGCCGTTAGTGACATTTGGGGCGAGGGAGAAGCCGCTGGGAAAGGTGACGACGGCGGCTTTGAGCTCGGAGGGAGAGGGAACCGAAGGGCTCTCGTACTGGGGGACGGTGAGGCGGAATTCGGCACCCGACGGAGAGTCCGCGGCGTGGGTCGTCGGTTCGATCGCCTGGGAGGGATTGAAGGTGAGCCGATTGCAGCCGGTGGTCGCAGGCCAGGGGGCGGTGGCGTTGGTGATGCCGCCGTCGTAGGAGAGAACTTCAAGGTCGGTGAGGAAGGGCGTTTCGCAGGTGGTCGGGTTCTGGATGAACGGCACAGGCGGACTGTTGGAGGGAACCGGGTAACCGGGGCCGTTTTCGCCCGAGGCGAAGCTTTCGCTGAATTCACCGACAGCTTCCCAGTTGGAACCACCAGAAATAGGGCAGAATCGGAGGATGGTCGCCGGGTCCAAGGTGCTCTGGTGACCTTCGGCGTCACAGAAAGCCGGAGTGTGGCTGCCGAGGAGGGAAATGAGTGATTTCGCCTGCTGGCCAAAGCCAAAGCGGAAGTTGTCGTTGGCGGGGTCGGCGGGGACGCCCCAGGTGAGCTGCTCGAAGCCGGTGAGGGGAGCGAAGTGCTCGATCGAGTTGGCGGCGACGTCGAGCCCATAGTCAGAATCGGTGCGGGCGCTGACGTTCTCGAAAGTCGGGGTGTCGAAGATGCCACCGCTCTTGAAAGCGAGAAGGGCAGGCTGGGTCGGGGGAGGGACCATGTTGTAGACCGGGGAGAGAAAGTCCTGGTTTTCGAAGGCGCCGAATCCTTCCAGGGCCGAGACGCCGAAATAGGCGACGCCGACCTGAGAGTCGACGGGGCATTCTTCGGAAGAGAACTGGGCGATGTCGCATTGGGGGGTGGCGTGGGGGTTGCCGATCAGACCAGCGGGCAGATGGGCGGTGACGTCGCGGGCGTCGTTACAGGCGCAGGCGGTGGGAATGGCCTGGTGGCTGGAGAGGGTGAAGACGGTGAGGATGTTGGGATGGCCGCCGGCCTGGGCGAAGCTCGGCAGGCTCTGGAAGCTCTCGATCTGGGTGTCGGCCTGGGCGACGGGGACCGACAGCCCCATGGCAACAACCACACATCCGACGGCCCTGAGCACACGCATGGTGCGGCGCACCTCTGCGTCCTCGCTCGCTCGCGTGCGGAGCACGCCACGCTCAATGCGTCCTTGATCTGCTTGACCAGGCGTGCGCTCAGATCGTAGAAAGTCAGGAATGAGGGAACAGATGTGGCACGCAAACACATTCATCGGGGAGCCCCCTGGTTATGGGCAGCTCGGTGGTGGTGGCGCTTGTGCCTGGCGCGCCTGTGCTTCTTGTGGTGGGAGCCGGGGGTGAGGTTGCCGCCGGCGAGTGGCGCCGCGGTGCCCGAGCCTGGCGGCAGGGGAGCTTCGGTGCCGGGCCCGTGACACTCTTCGGCGGCGGCACAGGGCTGGGAGGGAGTCTCATGGGGGAAGCCGCCGTTGGAGCGGGCGTCGTAGAACTTGAGGAAGGCGCCGTTGAGGTCTTCGGAGATAAAGGTGTCGAAGGTGGCGATGTAGACGTCGGTGCCGTCGGCGCTGACGCCGACGAGACCCGGATTCTCTGCCTGGGAGCCGGTGTTCTGGACGGCGCCGGTTCCCGGCGTGATCAGCTGCGGGCGGCCCTCGACGAACTCGTAGACGTCGATCGCTTCGTTGGTGTCCTGGGGGGCGAGGGGTTCGGGGGTGGAGAAGAAGACGCGGCCGTCGTCGGTGAGGAAGCGGCCGTTCTCGCTGGCGTAGACGTCGCCGGTGGGCGGCTGGCCGTCGGGCCGGCAGGAGTCACAGACGATCTGTTCGGTGGCCGGGGTATAGGAGTACATCTCGAGGTGGCTGGCGTTGTCATAGGGGGTGAGCTGGGTCTGGGTGAGGAAAGCGAGGCGGGAGCCGTCGGGGGTGACCTGGAAGCGGGCTATGGGGCTGGAGGCGCAGTAGTGGGTTCGAATCCCAATGGATCCACACGGCTTCTGGGCTGCGAACGTGGCGACGTAATGGAGCTCGCCGTTGCGGTAGCCGTAGAGGTTGAAACCGTTGGGGACGCCGCGGTTGCCGTCGAGCTGCTCGGGCGAGAAGAAGTAGACGTCGCCGCTTTGGGAGGCGATGGCGCTGTCGCTGGCGCCGTTGCCGCCGAGACCGCCGGGAGCGTTGGCGTAAGTCCATCCCGAGTAGGCCTGGACGCCGCATTTGGCGGTCCACGGCGCCTTGGAGGTGGGTTCTGCGTGGGCGTCGTATTGCTGAACTTCGACGGGTTCGCAGGAGTCAGAGTTACCGGCCCCGGGGGGGCTGGTGGGAGCGGCCTTGGAGATGAGGGTGAGGGGACGGCCTTCTTCTTCGCCCTTCTGGCTCCACATGTAGAGGTCGGCACTGGTGTCGTGATCTTCGGAGGTGAGCTGGCGGGGAGAGGTGAAATAGACCCTGGAGCCGTCGGGAAGCATGTCGAGGTAGTCGACGGCGACGTTTTCGCCGGTGATTTCGCTCTTTGAGATTTCGATCGCCGGTTTGTCGTCGATGCTCATGTAGAGGTGCAAGGGGGTGTCGGTGAAGCGCGGGCAAGGCGGTTCGGTGTTAGTTTTGTCGCAGAAGGCGGTCCTGGCCGTCGCGGTGGACATGAGGATGTGGGAGCCGTTGGTGGAGACGGCGGGGAAGCGGATGAACTCTTCGGGGCCACCCGGCGCCACTATCCGCCCCGCTTGCTTCTGAGGCGGAGTCGACGAATAGGACGGATCCTGGGGAATCGACTGGCCACCGGGCAGGTCTGAGACCAGGGTGATGGTGCCCGTCTGGAGGTCGTCGTCGTAGGCTGAACCCGGCGGCGCCGTGAGGCCGCCGGGGGCGAAGCTGTGGGAGTTGGAGGAAAAGACGAAGTGGCCGAGGTCGGGGGAGGCGGCGACGTCGCCGGTGCAGTAGGTGTAGGACGTCCTCAGGTCGGGGATCGAGCATTCGAGAGAGGCGAGCGCCGCGGGACTGGCTTCGATGTCGCTCGGCAGCCGTCCCAGCGGGGCGCCTCCGGCACTCCACAGATAGGGGGCGTTGGACGGTAGGTCGAGTTGGTTAGAAGCGTCGGAGGTGCCGTTGCCGGCGAGGTAGCAGCGGTAGCCGGCGCCGAGGTCGAAGTCGAGGATGCGGTCGAGCGAGGGAGTAGAGAGGACGCGGTCCTGGAGCTTTTCGGCATGAGTGGCGTAGGACCAAGGATCATTGGGGGGACCGGCGGCGCAGCCGGTAGCGGTGCTGGGAGGGCCGACGTAGTTGGATTCCCAGCCCGTCGCGGTACGGGTCGCGACGTAGAGGTCGGCGACGCCACCAATGTTGTCGGTGGTGCCGGGCAGGGTGCTGTAGGCGCCTGAGAAAGAAAAGCGCGAGGGATTGGTCGCAGTGGGGCTGGTAGGCCCGGCTGCGTAGAGCAGGGTGCCGTTGGCGTTGGCGGGAGAGACGAGCTCGTAGGCGCGGCAATCGGGAAGGTAGGTGGTGCCGGTCTGTTGTCTGACGATGGCGTTGGGGCAGCTGGGGGGAAAGAATTCGAAGGTGTGGTCTTCGGAGACGATCAGCGTCGCCGAGGCGTCGTTTTCGAGGCTGAGGCGGAAGTGGTAGGTGAGGCCGCGCTGGAGGTTTTGAAGATGGACGGCGATTGAGCGAACGGAGGAGAGTTCGGCGAGGCTGCCGCTGAGTTCCCCGTGGACGGTTTGACCATATTCGGTCGAGGTGCCGTATTCGAAGGCGTAGCGGGTGGCGAGCCCACCGGGGTCGACGGAGGCGTCGAGCTCGGCGGAGGTGGCGGTGAGATGGGAGGAGGAGAGCCCCAGGAGCCGAGGAGGCCCGGCCGGTTTGAAGGTGCGGTCGAGCCCTGCCCCGGTGGCGCCAGCTTGGTTGGAGGCGAGGAAGCGGTAGTGATATTCGGAGCCGAAGGGGAGTTCGCTGGCCGGCGTGAGCCCGGTGGCGGTGGCGGTCACCGGGGTGGCGGTGGAAAACGCGCCGGTTTGGGGATCGGGTTGGCAGGGAGCGGAGTGGCCGTAGGAGACGGTAAGGCCGTATTCGAGGCGGCATTCGGTGATCGGCCCGTGGTCTTCGCCGTTGGCTTCGGGGTCGACGGTGGCGCTGAGGGTGGCGGAGGTCTCGGTGCTGGCTGTGGGGGGCCCGGTGGTGACGGCGGGGCGGACATCCCGGAAGACTTCGACGTCGCCCTGGGCGGGGTTGGCGGCGTAGACGGTGTCGGCGGCGGCGGCGGAGACGGCGATCGCGCGGGAACCTTGAAGGTGGCCGACACCGAAGACTTCGGCGGGCGGGCAGGGAGCGGCGTGGGGTTCGCAGTTGGGAGAGACACGCTCAATCTCGGCGGGATGAGGTTCGGCACCGGTACCTTCGGCGAGATTCTGGAAGATGGAGCCGTCTGAGAGGTCGAAGGCAAAGCCGGTGGTGGGACGGGCTTCGGTGAGAGGCAACTGACGGAGTTCTTCTGGGCCGTGGAGGTAGTTGAGGGTGCGTAGGAGGGTGCCCAGTCGGTTAGGTTCAAAAACGCCGTGCGGGTTGGAGATGGTGTAGAAGTAGGCGCCGGTGGGATCGACCTTGAACTGGCTGGCGGACCGGCCTTCTTCGGCAGTTGTTTCCTGGAACGGGACTTCCGCAAATTCGCTTGGTTCTTTGAGGTAGGTGCCGTTCTGGCTAAAGTCGATGACGTAGGTACTTTGGAAGTTGACATACAGTTCGCCCTTAGGGCCGACGGCAATACCGTCTGGCCCCAAAGCCCACCATTCGCCACCCCCTTCTTCAGGGTTCGGGCCGCCGAGGGTGCCACCGCTGCGCCAGGCGGCGACTAGGGCACCGTCAGGTTCGAACTTCTGGATGAGACGAGTGCGATCGTCGGCCACGTAGAGGTCGCCGGCGGAGGGATCGAGAGCCTGGCAAGCGGCGCCGGTAAGGGCGGGACGATGCTCGGCGCAGGAATTGTCGACGGCGATCGCGACCGGCCGGTTGAATTCGCCGGGGAGTGCAGGGACCGGCGGGCAGCCTTTGAATTGTCCACAAGCGGGTGTCGGAGGGGCCGGGAGGCCGGGTTGACAGAGGTCGCCAGGGTGTTCGGGGCAAATGTCGCCGTGGGTGGTGGCGTCGACTTCACCGCCGAACATGAGGAGAAATTCGCCGTCAGAGTTGAACTTCTCGATGCGATAGTGACCGGGGTCGGAGACGTAGACGTCGCCGGTGGCTTGGTCGAGGTCAAGGCGGGAGGGCCCGGAGAGCGGGTAGGGGTCCTGGACGTTTGTGGCGGAGGTCGGCTGGGCGTCGCCGAAGGTCGCGGAGAAGACGTGACCTTCGCCGGCGAAGGCGGCGGGAGCGTCGAGGCAGAGGCAGAGGCAGAAGAGCAGCGCAGCGGTGAGGGCGAGGCGGACGGGCGAAGGCGTCGAAGGGCGGGCTACACGGCACTCCGAACCCGAGTTGGGAGGGAGGCTCTCGATGCGGCTCGCTTTGCCGAGCGCCGACATCCGGCGTAGCGAAGGGTCAGAACTCGAAACGATGCCGCCCCCCGCGGGGGCGGGCAGATCGCCCAGCGCTGCAAGAATGGAATCGGTCTGTGGTCTCATGGTCGTTGGCCCGCCGAAGGGCGTGAGCGTCGCGGCCTGCCGGGACAGTCAAGCCGCCCCGGCTTAGGCGATTACGCGATCTCGATCCGGGTTGCTCCCCTCTGACCTCGAATGTGGAGCGTGTAGCTGCCCGGGCGCAGGTGGCCGAGCTTGAGCCGCAGGGTGGTGCCGTGGGTGGTGCCGTGGCTGACGGCGTGGCCAGCACGCATGAGACGCCAGCGCAGGCGGTGGCGCCTATTGGTCGGAGTGGCGGTGCACTTGACCTTGTGGTGCCTGACCTTGCAAGTGACTTTGACTTGGCCTTCGGGGCCGGGGGGGCCTTCCTTGCCTTGGGGTCCCGCTTTGCCCTGCGGGCCTTCGGTGCCGCTGGCGCCATCGGTGCCGCTGGCACCGTTACAGAGAACCCTCCTGGTCAACGGCTGACCATCGACTTCGACTTCGACGCCACCGGCGCCGTGGCAGGGATTACCGGCCGGTTCGCCATCGGGAGCGAAGGAGTGGACGATGAGGTCCTTGCCGTTGGCGCCGGGAGCACCGCTGGCGCCGGTGGCGCCGTTGCAGAGGATCTGCTTGGTCGAAGGTTCGCCTTCGACTTCGACTTCGACGCCGCCGGCGACGTGGCAGGGATTACCGGCGGGTTCGCTATTGGCGGCGAAGGAGCGGACGACAATGTTCTTGCCGCTGGCGCCGGGGCTACCGGGAGTACCGTTGGCGCCGGTGGCACCGTTGCAGATGTCGGTGTGACTTGCGCCGAGAGCGATGTCGACCCCTCCACGGCCCGCGCAGGGGTTGCCGGCGGGTTCGCTGCCCCCGGAGAACAAGGTGATGGTCGGGGTCTGGCCGTTCTGGCCCTGGACGCCTTCGGTGAGGAAGACGGCGGTGACTTCAGTCGCGGCGGTGACGGCGACCGTGCAGGTGCCCGGGCCGGTGTGCTTGCAACCGATCCAGCCGGCGAAGGTGTATTCGGGACCGGGGCTGGCGGTGAGGGTGACCGAGCCTTCTTCGAATTCTTCGGTGCATTCTTCGTGGGTCGGGTTGGTGCAAATGAGCCCGACCGGCGAGGAGGTGACGGTGCCGTGGCCGGTGATGATGACGGTGAGGGGGAATTCTGGGAGGTTGGGGGTGAAGGTCGCGGTAACCGTCTTGTCGGCGGTCATTTCGACGTGGCAGCGGGTCGGGTGACCGGCTTCGGGGGTGCAACCGGTCCAGTTGACGAAGTGGTTGCCGGCGAAGGCTTCGGCTTCGAGGGTAACCGTGGTGCCTTCGGCGTACAGGTGTTCGCAGGGGCTGCTTGGTTCTTCGCATTCTTCGATGCCAGCGCCGACCGAGTTGACTTCGCCGTGGCCGGTGACTTCGACGGTGAGGGTTCTCGGCACGCTGGCGGCGAAGGTCGCGGTAACCGTCTTGTCGGCGGTCATTTCGACGTGGCAGCGGGTCGGGTGACCGGCTTCGGGGGTGCAGCCGGTCCAGTTGACGAAGTGGTTGCCGGCGAAGGCTTCGGCTTCGAGGGTAACCGTGGTGCCTTCGGCGTACAGGTGTTCGCAAGGGCTGCTTGGTTCTTCGCATTCTTCGATGCCAGCGCCGACCGAGTTGACTTCGCCGTTGCCGGTGACTTCGACGGTGAGGGTTCTCGGCACGCTGGCGGCGAAGGTCGCGGCGACCGTCTCATCGGCGGTCATCGTGACTTCGCATTGGGTCGGGTGGCCGGTGACCGGGGTGCAGCCGGTCCAGCTGACGAAGTGGTTGCCTGGGGCGGCAGACTCTTGGAGGATGACCGTAGAGCCTTCGGGGAAGTCGGCTTCGCAGGTGCCGGCCGATTCTTCGCATTCTTCGATGCCGGGGGCGACGGTTTCTACTTCGCCGTTGCCGGTGACTTCGACGGTGAGGGTTTTGGGGGAGGGCGCGGCGGCGGCGGAGCTGAAGAGGGCGACTTCGCTGCCGTTGGTGACGTAGAGGCGGCCGGTCGAGTCGAGCGCGAGGCCCCTCGGGGCCGAGACGGAGATCGATTCGACGAAGGTGCCGTCGGGCTGGAATTCGTCGACCTTGCCGGCACTAAAGTCGGAGACAAGGACGTTGCCGGTGGTCGGGTCGACGGCGACCCCCGCGATGGCGCCAAACGCCTGCCCGCCGGGTTCGGCGAAGGAGCGAAGAAATGCGCCGCTCGGTTCGAACTCGTAGACCTTCTTCCTGACCCGATCGCCGACGAAGAGGTGCCCGGAAGAATCGACCGCTACGGCGATCGGTTCTTGGAACGTTTCAGTTCCGGTGCCTGTCAGCGCGTTGCCCGAGATGTAGGAGCCCGAAGCGGTGAAGTTGGCAGCGGCGCCGGAGCCGGTGATGCGGAGAACCTCGTTGGGTGCTGTCCCGGACCGGGCGACGTAGAGGTCGCCGCCCGTGGCGCCGGCCGAGTTGTCGGCGGCGACACGGAGGTAGCAGCATTCGGTGACGCCCAGGGGCTTGAGATCGGTGCCGCTATAGGTGGCGTCGGCGGCGTTGAGGCCCCAGAGGTCGTCTTCCGCTGAGTCGGAGACGAATACCTTACTCGCGGCAGCCGAGAAGGCGAGGCTTTCGATGTATTCGCTCGAGAACCAGGAGCCAGTGCCGGCATTTTCGTGCAGCAGAGCGCCGGCCGAACTGTAGACCTTGACCTTGTGGACGCTGGGATTAATGTCGGAGACCCAGAGGTTGTTGGAGCCGTCGACGCTGAGGCCCAAGGGGTTGGTGAAGCCGGTGATCGGGGCTTCGGCGGTGCGAGCGGCTAGCGCCGGGGAGGCAAAGGCGAGGAGGGCCGTCAGGGCGAGAGAGAGGAGGGCGAGGGCGGTGAGGAGGCAGCGGGCCGGGATGGTGCGCTTGGGAACGTAAGACATGGGTTACAGCTCTCCTTCTGTATTGCCCACCGGGATGGCCCGGGCGGCCTTGGTCGATCTGGACTGCTGAATGAGGCCGGCGGAGCGAGGAGCTCCGGCGGGTGTTGCGAAGTGAAGGTCGGTGGCGGGGGCCTCCCCCCCACTGCCGAGTGACGGGGCGGAGGAGGCGGCGGTCCCTGGGGCGAGGGACGGGGCTCTCGTCGGGAAGGCGGGTAGGTCGGCAGGGCGAGGTGCGCCGGTGAGATTGAGCGAATCGGTGGAGGTGAGGTGGGCGCCTCGCCCTGCCGACCTAGAGACATTTTGAGCCGCGGTCGCTGTCAAGGCGCTCGCGTTCGCTCGGCTTCGGCCTCCGGCCACCCTTCGGGTGACAGCACCGCGGCTTGAGTGGGTGTCTGCGAGCGGTCCCTGGGGGAAATCGTTGGGCTGCTCGGTCGGAATCGAAGCGGCGGCAAGAGCATCGCGATCCTCGGTGGCGCCGACTCGAAAGAGGAGGGCGTCGGTGGGATCGGCATCGGGAGCGAACCCACCGGGGGGTACGGAGGCCGGGGTCAGCTGGGGAAGGTTGCGGTGAGTAGGCATGACCGACTCCGGGTCCCACCCGCCCATCAGTCCTAACCCATGAGTGGAAGCGAAGTCGCGGGCGTGGCGGTCAGCGAGGCGCTGCACCGATCGATGCGAAGAAAGAGAGGAGCTAGCGCGGGCGGCCCTGGCCTGAGGGTGGGAAATCCCCAGGCCCTGGATGGACCGCCCGCGATGCTCTTTGCGGGCACGCGCACCACGGGAGGGAGCGACGGACCGCTGAGTGGCGAGGGTGGCGGCGGCTCCTGCTTGGGGGCCAGGGAAGACCCCGCAGCTCGAGGGCCCAGGGAAAGGCCCGTTTGGAGAGTCGCCCCCCTGTCTCGCCGTTGCGCCACCCCATGACAGGGAATGCGGGGCGGGGCAAGTCTTGGGATGGAGGCAGCCGATGATCCCGCGCAGCGTCGATCGCGTCGACTCAGCGTTCGCGTGATTCGCGTGGTGGGTCACCGTACTTCGTTCCTCCCTGTTTCTCGGCGGCCCCCTGGACTCACGATAGCTCGCAAAGTCCCCCGTCGGGCCAGCGTTTTCTCTCCTCAGCTCCTCGAAGTGCCGCAACAGCGGGCTTCTCGGAAGCTGTTTTCAACTAGAACATAACTCAACCGGAAAGTCAAGTCACGCTCTACAAACCGGCTGATAGCAAGGAGTTGCGGCCGACGGGCTTTTACCCTAAATCCTCTTTAAGGATAGTCGCTAAATTACCCTCTGGAATGCCGATTCTCGGTCAATCCGAAGTGGCTGTAGGCGTGGATATCGTGCCGCCTCGGATGGCGCAGACACCGTGGGGAGATTCGAGCCAGTTGCGGAACAGGACGCTGCCTCCGGGGCGCCAAACCTCGGCGGCCGAAGCGGCGCAGAACCATCGCGAACGGCTCTTCGGGGCGATGGTGGCGATGACGCGCCGAGCAGGGCTACGAGGAAACAACGGTCGCCGATCTGGTCAACCTCTCCGGGGTCTCGCGCAGCGCCTTTTACCGGCAGTTCGCCGACAAGCAGGCGTGCTTTTTGGAGGCGATCGAGGCGATCATCGAGCCGGCCATGGAGGGCGCCTCGGAGGCGCTCGCCCCGGGCGGCGAGATCCCGAGCGACGCTGAGCAGACGCGGGAGGCGTTCGAAGGGCTGCTCGAGCAGATCGCCCAGCAGCCGGCGGCGGCGACGATGTGCTTCGTGGAGGTCTACGCCGGGGGCTCTGAGGCGGTTGCCCTGCTCGACCGCGCGACGGACTCCTTCGAGGAGGTCGCCGCAGCGGGTCCTGGCCGGGATGGGGCGCGAGGGGATGCCCGCGGAGATCGTTCGGGCGCTGATCGGCGGCGTCCAGAAGGTGATCCACAAGCGCCTTTACCGAGGCAATCCGAGGAGCTGCCGGGACTGGCGCGAGAACTGTGGGATTGGGCCCTGCTCTACCCCCCTCCCCCGGGTCCGCTGCGCGGACCGCGACGGCGGGCTCTGCACCCGCTGCCCTTCGAGGAGCGCCAGGCCGCCTCGCACCCCTCGGAGCGACTACTGCGAGCGCTGGCGGCGGTGGTCGCCGAGAAGGGCTACCCGGAGACGACGATCACCGACATCATCGAGCGGGCGGGGACGTCCTACCGGGCGTTCTATGAGCGCTTCGAGAGCAAGGAGGATGCGGTGGTCGCGGCGCTCGACGTCGGCTCGCTGCAGATGTTGGCGAGCGGCGCTGCCGGCCTTCCGCCGCGCGAAAGACTGGGCACACGCCGTGCAGGGCACCCAGGAGGCGATGTTCCTCTACGGGGTGCAGGAGCCCGAGTACGCGCGGCTGGGGGCGGTCGAGATGTATGCGGCGGGGAAACGGGCCCTGGAGCAGCGCGAGAAAGTCACCGAACAGATGGAGGGCCTCTTGGAAGCGGGCTATGAAATCGCCCCCGAGATCCCGCCGATCACCGCCGAGGCGATCGGAGGCGCCTTGTACGCGCTTTTCTACGACCACGTTAAGACCAAGGGTCCCGAGCGTTTGGCGGAGCTCGTGCCGTGGGCGGTCTACGTCACCCTGACGCCGTTCATCGGCGCCGAGGAGGCGTATGGGGTGGCGACTGGGAGTGAGAGCAGCAGCGACGCTGCGTGACGCCGGTCGTGTGGCGCGACCTGCGTCTCCGCAATGGTGGCGAAGTTCAGCCCGCCAACTTAAGGTCGCGACAGGCTCTTGCGGGTAGGTCGGCTGCGTGCCGTGCCGAGGGCAAAGCTGTTGGAGCCAGCGAGGGCCAACATAGGAGCGACAGCGGAGCGTCTCCCCCACTCCGATGTGAGCGGTCCACTGGAAAGAGCGGCGAGCGAGTAGGGCTGCGCAGACCGACGGTGGCTGCCGAGGCGAGTAGCCTTTTCGCGACGATGTACGCGACGCAGTGTGAAGCCGCAGGTCGAAAGCAGCGCCGCGGCGAAGCGATCGTTGCATTACTGGCGGCAGCCCCATTCTCAGCGGGGCGGTGTCGCCGATGCTGCCGGGGGTGTCGCTGCGAGCACCGTCTATGTTTGAAGAGTGTCGTAGGAGGCAGAACGCCGAGGCCGCAACCTCAAGAACCAGCGCGAACGGGCGGGCCTCTCGCTGGCCCAACTGTCCGTCGCAAGAGGAATCTCGAAGGCCCACCTTCTGCGATTGGAGAAACGCGGCGGCAATCCATCGCTGGAAATTCGCGGCCGGATGGCCGAAGCTCTCGAGGTGATGATCGCCGACCTCGTCGCAGGGCCGAAGCTCACCTACAGCGTCGCCAGCGACGAGGACGTCCGCGCTTCTTTGGAGGCGTTGGCCAACGAGATCGACCTCAGCGAGGACGAGGTCCAAACGCTGGCCTCTATCCACTTTCGCGGCCGAGAACGTCCGCGCACCGCGGAGCGCTGGCGATTCATCTATGACTCGCTCAGCTTGAGCAAGGGCCTGGACTGAGATGGCGACAAAGACCTGGACTGAACCACTCGTCGTCGGCCTGATGACCGAAGCGGGAACCACAGACCCGCGCGAGGCGATCGAGGCCTACGCCGAGAAATTGCGCGGTGAGGCGGGGCAGGACATTCTGCCAATCGACGTCGAGATGATCGCCTCGGTGAAGGGCGTCCGGCCGCGTCGCGGATTCGACGATTTTGCCGGGCGGATCTATGTCGAGGAGAGCGGCCAGCTCGTCATGGACCTGAACGCTCAGGACTCCCCCGCCCGCCAGCGTTTCACCTGCGCCCACGAGATGATGCACACTGCGTTCCCCAACTTCAGCGAGGAAAAGCGCTATCGACTTGACACCAGCGTCGAGGCCAAGCCGCTGAATCAGGAGGAGGAGTATCTCTGCGACCTCGGGGCCGCCGCCCTGCTGATGCCGGCCTCACTTCTGCATGAGTATCGCCTCACGCGAGACGGACTGGCCGGCGTCAAGAGGCTGGCGGCTGAGGCAGAAGTGAGCCTCGAGGCGGCTGGCAACAGGCTGGCCGAGCTCTCCGAGGAGCCCGTAGCCTTCATGGTCTTCGAGTACGGATACAAGCCAGCCGATCGGCCCGCACTTCGGCGCGGACAGCCCGTCGCAAAGCAGGTGCGTCTTCGTTATGCCCACTGCTCTATGCTCGACGTCTATCTCCCTCGTTTCAAAGGCGCAGTCACCGGGAGCGCGATTGCGAGGGCGCATTCGAGCGGCAAGCTGGAGCGGGGAACCGAAGAGCTGCCCGGGACTCACGGCGCTGGGCAATTCGCGATCGAGGCCCGCTGCTGCGGCAGCGATGATCTGCGGCGGGTATTGGCCGTCGCCTATCCAGCCTGAGTCAGGCGGCTCGACTTCAGCGCTCGATTGACTCATCCGACAACGGATGTAAGGCCTCCGGACCGATTTCAGGGGTCGGCCAATCGTGCCTGTCAGCGGGCGTTTTGCGGCGAGTTAGAGGTGTAGCCAGCTCTGCCGGTATTGCCGCTCAGAGCCGCTGACAGCCGCCTGAGAAAGGGTCAGAACTTCCCACGAGCTCGGCGTTGCGTGTCTTGAAGGTCGCCACGTTCTGGGCCCGCCGCCCGCCTCCTCAGAGACGAGCAGAGGTACCCGGCGGACGACGCCGCCCGATCGCGAAGGCGGCGATCAAGGCCCCCATGCTGAGGAGGAGGCGCGTCGCCCTCGGCTATCTCGGCCCGAAGCGGACTGGCGCGATCGATGGGTCGTGCTCGTACTGCGCGAAGAAAACATCATGGCAGCACTGAACGAGCTTCAGGAAGACCGGATAGGGACTGCGTCGGTGGCGAGCGCGCACTCACCGGCAGTCTCGCGAGCGGGTCGCTGCATTCGAGTCACGGCTCACGGAGCTGGGCGACTTTGTCGCTGTCCTCGGACTGAGTTCCGCAGCAACATCTGGTCGTTGGCCAAGCGGTGCCGAGCCGCGCAGGAGCATCCACTATGCGTATGAATTTATCGAGCGACGGGTTGCTATCTGGCGGTAAAGTCACAACCCGACTTCCGGAACAATTCGATAGGAGATCTTGGCCGTGGCGAAAGCTGTCTATTGCACCCAATGCGGCGCACAGATCAATGAGGATGATCGGTTCTGCAATGCGTGCGGCGCTGAGCAGGTTTCGGAGGAGCCTGATCTGCGAACAGCGGACGCTGGGAGCAACAGGCTGCGCCGCTTGCTACTGGCCCCGCTCGTGCTGGTGCTGGCCGCTGCACTACTGATCGCAGCATTGGCGCTGACGAGAGGCCATTCGAGTCCTCCAGCCGGTCCCTCCGGACATATTCCGGAGGGCAGCACCCCACCCGACTCTGCCATGCTGCTGTCCCGGGCGACCCGCAACAGGTGGCTCAACGACACCGAGCAGACCCTGGCTGTCGCGCATGCGCACCCGCGCCGCATCGCCACGTTCGCCACGTTCGTTGCGGCGACACGCTCCACGGTGACGGTGCGCACACTGCCGATTTTCGAGCCGCCAGGATCCTCGGCGCAGGTCTATTACACCTACTCAACCGTCCCCAGGACCGTGACATTCAACCTTTCACCTCGGACACTCATCCACCTACCATCTCGAGGTTTAGCCGGCCTTCGCGTTGGAACGCCGCTCTTGATTGCTGGCTCGCGCGCTGCGACGCCCGGAAACCTCGCGGTTGAGCTGATTACAGGCCTCGACAACCTCGTTCGTGGCTCAACCGAGCCGACGATGCAGGTTCTCACTTCCAAAGAGGAACCAGCAGACCCTCAGGTGCAGCTTGCGTCAGATGTCGTCTCCGGCTCGCCGGATACCCCACCGACCAACGGAATCCTAATGCGCAACCGTGTTGGCTTCCCCGGCGCTGATTTTCGGGCCGCCATCCACCTAGGAAGCGAAGGCGGTTGTCCGTATCTGGGTGCGGGATTCGAAGCCAAGGCGGGAATGGGAGCGGAGTGGCACTGGCCGTTTGCTTTTCGGGTAGATCAGGCAACCGATTCACTCGTTGCACAGGGCGAGAGCCTGCCGGAGGCACCTCCGTTTTCGCTTGGGCTTTCTGACCCTGGTGCCGATGACTCCTATTTCTTCAGCGCCGGCTTCGCCGCCGGATTGACGATCGAAGTCGCCTGTCATTTCGGGCCGTTTGGGGGTAGCTTCACGCTCGCCGATATTGGGATTAAGGCTCTGCTCGCCAACGAGACAACTCAGCATGCCCCGATCGCCGGCGAACCTGACCTCACCGTTCCAGCGACAGACTGTCTTACCTACGGGGTGGATCCGCTTCACAATATTCCGAGCTGGGTTCCTTTCGCCAGTAAGTTGGCTGAATATGCAAAGCTCTCTATATCTGGCTGCGGCCATTTGCGGCTATCTGGTGGCATATTCCGGGCGCTCCTCCACGGCACCGGCTCCTCGGCCGGAGCAACTCCACAGGGAGTTGCGCTGCGAAGTTCGAGCGAATCGGTGATAGCTGACTCGCTCACCCGGGGCGGTGAGTTAAGGGTCGATAGCGTCAATTACCAGCCACTGCTCCACATCGGACTCACCGCAGGCGTCCAGGTCGGGGTGGATGCCGGCAAGGCGCTGGCTCTAGGCGATAAGTTGCAACAAGCGCTGAAGCATGCACCACCGAAGGTGGGGTCTGCCGTAACACAGGCGAGGTCTGCTGTGAATTCAGCCAGTAACTCGTGTGAGAAGCTCGACAAGGTACAGCTTGTATCCTGCGAGATCGCGAAACTATCGGCGAATGCTGCTGCGCACGTCACACTCGACTGGCCCCATCCTCTTGAGATGCGATCACCGATGATCCTCGGAGAACCTGTCCAGCTGGCTCTACCGGCAGCGACTGCCGTACCTGTAGAGGCTTGCCCAACCGTCTACGGCATCCCCGACGAACATCACCCCGCCGCGCCCAACACAATCCGGACGACCCTAGACCGAAGCGTTGCTGGGAATTTGGCGTATTACGCTAACGGCACCGTCACGGTCCTGGCCCCGCAAGGCTGGACCTGCACAGCCGACGTCGGCGCCGACGGCACTTCGTCCATGACAGTAAAGCCGAAAGGGAGCGGCCACACAGAAGATGTATATGCCGGGCTGGCGGAGGGCTGTGTCGGTTGCGCTGTTGACATCGCCTGTCCCGTATTCAAGGCAGCGACATATCCGGGGGCGTTGCCGTGCATCACCCACCCCCCTTCACGTGAGGTCCACATTCGCCTCAACCAATCCACCGTTTCGTTCGAGGACCCGCCCACGGTTAAGGGCATCGGCACGAGATCCGGGGGGCCAAATCCAGCGAACGGCGTCGTTGTCTATGAACCGAATGGCGTTCACAACAGGGGGGGAACTTTCGCGATGACCGAGACATGTACGCTGCCCGAATCCCAGCATGATGTCTGCACCGCTATCTTGAACGACTTTCTCAAGCGTAATCCCCCCGGTTGATCTGCAGGCCCAGACTTGCTAAGTAGATGAAGCTGTCGACGAGCGCGATGCCACAGGTTGTCCAGGCACGCGGCTCAGTCGCGAAGCGCTCTCCGAACTCAATGACCGTGCGAGTGACGTCTGGACGAGGCATAGAGCGCAGCGGATTCCGTACCTGACGGAACCGGATACACAGAAGCTAACTTGGTCTAACTGGACTGGGCGGGTGGGTCGCGGCCCACCGGCGGGCCGGCGGGCCGGCCGACCGAATCAGCCCGAAGCGGGAGTCGCGGCCTGAATCCGAAGGACCTGCGTAGCACCAATGCCAAGCAGTGCTGCGGCAGAGGCCAGGTAGAGCCCCCAGCCGGGATGTACCACCCCCGCGAGCCCGTGGTTTTCAACATTGACGATGTTGAGGAAGCAGACAAGGAGGCTGAGGAGAAGGAAGCCCAGCCAAACCCCCAGGCGTCGGCGCTGCAACCAGGGGACTCGGGAGAGCCATTCCGGGTTCAGGATCGCCGCGCCGCCGAGGACCGCGGTGATGAGCGTCACCCATCCACCTCCGTGAAGGCCGCTGACCGAAGAGGAGATGCCGAAGTACGACGCGGTCGCCCAGGGGCCGATCGAGCCAATAACCAGCAGGCCAACCGCCACCACAGCGCTGGCCATCACCTTACTAGGGGGCAACTCGCGCGCCCGATCCCGAAGCGTCTCAGTGGGCGCGCCGGAGCTGGCGGCTCCCTGGTCGCCCGCTTGGCCGCGTGCGCCGGCCATGTGGCGATCGGTTCCGTCAGGCAATGAAGCATCTGAAGGAAGGGTGTCCTCAGGCGCCATCAGCAGGCGATGGCCGCAGGCACGGCAGAATGCCTGCTCGCGTGCGACCTCTGCACCGCAGGATGGACAGGCGCTCATAAGCACCGGCTTTGTTCAGGATGCAGCGGTGGTGGTGGTGCGAGGGACGGGTCGCAAAGACGGTCGCTAGCCTTCCGGTTCAACTTCTCTTTCGCATTCCGTCAAGCCGAGGTTTGACACGGCGACCTTTGCCTTAGAGCCAGAGGACCCTTCGAATTCGTCCATGATCTTCTTCACCTGTTCTCCGTCTTCGGCTTCTGCCGCTGAGGCGGCGGCCTCAAGTTTGCCCTTGGAGGTGTGGAGAAAGTTGAGAAAGTCGTTAAACGAACTCGCATCCTGCGGTGGTGGTTGAAGCAGGCGCAGCTTTTTTTCCAGGTTTTCGAGGATCGGTCCATCTGCGGAGATGTAAGTTGCTATATCACCCAATGCTTCCGGTTTGGAGAGTTCGCTTTGTAGTTTGTCCGCCTGGGCGCAGGCGGCATTGGCCTTCGCCACGAACTGCTGTTGGCTGAGCGGCTTCGAACTGCCGCTGCTACCGCCACAGCCCACGAGACCCGCGGTGACTATCAAACCGGCGCTAATTAGTACCCAAGTCTTCAACAGGCGCGTACCCGCACTTCACATTGGTCGTCCTTGATGCGGAGGAGCCTATGACCTGAGGCCGGCACTGTCAACCGCATGGGTTCGCCAATTCGACGAAAGGAGTCTCAGGACACAGGAATTGGCTCCTAAACGGAGCGGACTTCCTAGTCGTAGGAGTCTCCGCCCCCTCGGGTATGTGCCCGGAAAGACGACGATCAATCTGTCCGATTAACGATCAGGTTCTGGCGATCGGCGCCGAGACCGACGAGCCGATCGGCCATTGGTCGGTCTACCACTGCATCGTCTATGAGACCCGCCGCAATGGGCGCTTGTATGTGCTGAGCGCCTGCGACTGGTTCTGGGTCGCCGAGAACTACGCTCAGAAGGTGACCGATTACGTTGCGGCCCTGCCGTTGCTCGAGCTGGAGCTGCCCGAGTGCCCGGCGGGCATGCACGAGGGTGATTACAACGAAGCCGCGGCAGATGCCAGCGGCTGCCTCTGCCTCCATGGGACGTTCGTAACCAAATCGGTGCCGGATCAGGTCGAGATCTGCGACCTGCTCAGCTCCGAGCGCCAGCTGATCCACGTCAAGAAGCGCGGCGCCTCATCGACCTTGAGCCACCTCTTCAACCAGGGAGTCAACTCTGCCGAATGGATGCGCGAGGACGCCGACTTCCGAGCCGAGGCGAGAGAAAGCGAGCGAGATCGATGCCGATATTCCCGCGGCTTCGCCGCTCGATAAGTCCGACCCGAGTGACTATGAGATCGCCTTTGGAGTCATCACCCGAAGCGACCGTGACTCACCACTGACTCTGCCGTTCTTCAGTCTTGTCAACCTGCGGAACGCGGCAAGGAACCTTCGCAACCAGGGCGGTGGGCTGAGAGCGAGGAGAGACCCGACGTGTAGTTAGGGTCGCCCTGGTTCTCGGCTGGAGCACCATCGCCGGGGGCGGCGCTCGCAGCCTGACCTCGCCGCAGGCTTCACCGCCGAAAAGCTGAAGGCCCAGGGCCACGAGCCCGGCGCGCTGATCATCCACAGGGCGACGACGGACCTCTCTATGCCGAAGAAATGCGCGCGCTGCAGAAGGCGACCGCCGATGTCGGCGACCGTTCCTGGTTGACGATGCCCCGGTCAGCTGGCAGGACGAGTCGAACCACACCCTCGCCGAAGCGGCCCAAGATGGCCCACACCACGCTGATCGACCTGCACGCCAAGACCGCCTCACAGGGCCGGCTGAATTGGGACGACATCCACCTCACCCCCGCCGGGGCAGGCCTCTACGCGCCGCTGATCGCCTCGCTCGTCCACCGCCAGCTGCATTGGCCGCTCGCCCGCGCCCAACGCAGGCGCTCAGGAAACACCGCAGCATCGCCGCACCCTGACCCGCACCCTGACCCGCCCCCCCGGGAGCCAGCTGGATTTTCACCGCGATGCCGCGCTGCGGGTCAGGATCTGCGTCGGTGTCCGTTCGAGCTTCGCCTCGCTTCTGTCGTGGTGGTGATCCTGCTCGTGGCTCCGGGCGGCGCCGCCGCCAGGCACTTCCACCTACACATCGCCAAGGGCCCTACCAGCTAGGGTAGTGTCTCTAAAATAACTTGACAGATAGGTGAGGCTGTTGTAGCGTTGGGCCATGGCGGTTGATGGGCTTCCGAGGTTTCTGCGGAGCAGCGAGCGTTGCTGGAGCGCTGGGTAAGAGCGCACGGCACACCGCAAAGCATTGCCACGCGGGCGCGAGTCGTGCTGATGGGTGCCGATGGTGAGTCCAACAGTGCGATCGCTCGAGCGCTGGGTATAAGCCGCCCGACCGTGATCATGTGGCGGCGGCGCTTCGCAGAAGGTGGGCCGCAGGCGCTTTCGGAGGTGAAGGAGGGTCGGGGAAGAAAGCGGTCGATCTCCGCCCAAAAGGTCAAGCTGAATCAGTCTCTGTGACGGGGCGCTCCGCGGTTCCGCGCCTCTCGCACCTGCGGGTGCGGCCTGACGAATTTCCGCTAGCGATCAAGGAGGGCAGGGCGACCAGCGCCACAGCTCGGCACGGCACCGTCATCTCCTACCATGCCCCCTCGCCGCCCACACCAACCTGCACGTGCTCCGCAAGCTGCGCGGAGTCAGGCGTGGCCGCCGATGCGCCGCGGCGGCGAAAGGCAAGCCCGCTCGCGAGGAGAAGCCCTGCCTGCGCCTGGTGCTGCTCGGCACCTTCACGCACAGCGATAAAGCCGGCGCCAACCGGCTGCGCTTCGCCGGCCGCCTTCGCGGCCACGCGCTACGCCCGGGCCGCTACATGCTCAAGGCGGTCGCCGCGCTGGACGGCCTGCGCAGCCAGACGATCGGTCGATCGTTCGTGATCCTTACCCCGCCGGAAGTCTGAGGTCGTCCTATTCGATCGAGCGATGGCTGGTCGGGTCGGTTCCGTAATTCGGAGCCAAGCAAGCGACTAGGAAGAGCGATGGCGGTTCTACCGGTAACTGAGGCACGGTCGATAATCGAGGTGGCGTTGAGGGGGGTTGAAGAGGATAAACTGACAGGCTCGCAGCCGGGCGCTCGACAGCTTCGGTGGTCACGGGCCGCGGGCATCGACTCCTGTCAGGGCACCTAAACGGCGGCGCCGGCGAACAAAACCCGGTCAGCGCCGTGAGCAGTTCCTGGCGGCGGTCAAAGAGCAGCCCGGGATCACCGTCGCACAAGCCGCCAAGAAGCTCGGGGTCAGTCCTCCCAATGCGCTCTACGCGCTCGCCAAACGGCTTCTCCGAGAGGGCGAGGTCACGAGGGGCGGGGGGTGGCCATACGCTCAAGGGGGCCGCTAGCGCCGCACCTGTGGGGGCGAAATCGCGGAACTCGATAGCCAAAGCCAGACGTGGCGGCAAAGCAGTGAAGCGAGGCGGTAGGGATCGGGGACTCAGTCGCGGGGCGCACTAAGTTGTGCGAGGACCAACCAGACGGTCAATCTGCAGTCGTCGAAATGGGCGCCAAATGATGTAAGTCCAAGACGTTGCAGTAGTTGTCGGGTCTTTGGCCTCAGGATGACTCGGCAACGGTGCGTCGTTCTGCGCCACCTGTGCGCCAGTCGTGCGCCACAGACCGGAAATAACCGGACCTAGCCGGATTCGATTTGGCTTGAACAAGCCAACTCCGGCCCCTCAATTGAACCGCGAACAATGATCTTTTCCGTCGAGAACGAGCACGAAGGAGTCTGGCGAGTTCTCGATACGGCGGTCGAGGCAGTAGCCCATCAGCAAGCCGTCGCTCGCGCTTGCACGGTCCCGGGTTCTATCGCGTCCGGGCGCTGAGCGGATCTGAACAGCGACCAAAGCATTTCTGGGTGCCTCTCCGGGGGCCTCCTAGGCCGCTTCCGGCAATGGAGTGACCTGCGCTGCTCGAACACCGGTGTCGCGGCGAGATTGGAGGGCTAAGTAAGCCACAGGTCCCCATAGGCGACCTTGGCTAGCGCTCAGGCGGAGTCAATCCGCGGTTCCCGATACCTCTGGCAAGCCGTCCTCGTCTCCGGGTGCGAGGAGTACCGAACACGGTGCCCTGTGAAAGACCCTCTCGCCAACGCTCGTCAGGGCGCGCGGTCCAAGCAGTCCGCGATGGCCGAGAACGACGAGCGAGGCCTCGAGCTGTTGAGCGGCTCGGGTGATCCCGCCGGCAACGCGGCCCCGGAGCTCGAGCACCTCCACGCTCCCTCGCGTCGCCCGCTGCACCGTTTGGAGCTGGGCGTCGAGCTCGGCGCGTCGCCGCTTGCCAATCAGGTGCGAAACGTGAACGAAGGCTATCTGCGAGTCGCACGCCTCCCCAAGACCTGCAGCAATCCGCACCGCTTTGCGCGAGGAGGCAGAACCGTCGGAGGCGAGCAGGATCCGGGAGGGAAACGCCGATCATCGCCCCGCTCGCGCGCGACCAGCACCGGGCGCCTGGTGCGGTGCGCCAACTCGCTCGCGGTCCTGGCGAAGGCAATTCCCGACGCTCGGGAGTGCCCATGGCTGCCGAGCACCAGCAGATCGTGGCGCAGTGTTCTTCGAGCAGGATCTGGCTGGCGAAGCGCCCACGCAGTATCTGGCTGGAGACTTGGACGCCCGCTGCGCGGGCGGCTGCCACGGCTTGGTCGAGGGCCTCGCGCAACCTCTCCTCGCTTAGGTCCGGGTGTCGCCGTAGGAGTTGATGAAGGGTGTGGTCAATTGCGACCACATGCAGCTGCGAGCCGGCTCTTGCGAGCATCACTGCCTGGTGAGCAGCTTGCTCTCCGGCCCGACTTCCATCCACTGCACAGATGATCCTTTGGATTTCCCCATCCATCCCAGCCCGAGCGAACCACCGGGCACCTGCAGGTGCAATCGGGAGGGAGCGAAAAGAGAGGTTCGGGAGTTTAGGGCCAGTCGCGGAATCAATAGGCAAACCGCGACCTCCTGGAGCTGATCGCGGTCTGATGTGGCGATCAAGCCGGGATCGGCTTCCGCAAGCGGGGCTCGTAGCAAGCTGGCGCGACGTGACCTCCAACTTCCCCCCTATGCGCGCGAGCCTTGACAATGCCGATCGCGGTTGGCGCCGAACCGTTCGCGATCGCGATCACCCCCGACCAGCCGCCGCTAGCCTCCTTCAGCGATCCTCGCGCCCGCCCCGACCTGTCGGTCGCCTTCAACGCCTCGGCCTCAAGCGACCCCGACGGCTCGATCGCCAGCTTATGACTGGGCCTTCGGCGCGATGGAGCGCAGGCGCTCAATGGCGGCCCTCAGCCGCTTCCGGGGGTATGGCCCGCGCATCTCGCGAGCCGACGTCGCCGACTTCATGTGCAGCGCGCGTCCGAGCGCGTCCTGATCACCGGTGACGACTGTGTCTCCCGTGCTCTCGACGTCGATAGCAACCTGGGAGGCATCGAGTCAGGCCTCGCTGGCAACCCGCCGTGCGAGAGACCCTAGATCGACTCGCTCGCGGCGGAGCGCCTCGCTGGCTCAAGGCGCGCGACGAGCCTCAAGAGGTCATCCTGAGTGCTCCCAGGCGAGCGCTCTCACCGGAGCTGAGCGGTCAGCCCCCACCCATGATCTGCGCCCTTTTCGCGGCGAGCTCCTGATCGGTTAGCTGGCCCTGAGCGTGCTGCCTGTCGAGCTTCTGAAGCTGTGCAGCCCTACGCGCTCGCTTACGCTCCTTGGCGTCGCGAGTTTGTTGCTTTCGAGCGCGACGATCGGCAGCCGCCGAGCCGAATTGGGCGCCACCAGCTGGTGACGGACCCGATGCAGCCGATTCCGGCGGGGATCCCGACGACTGCTCGAAACCCCGCTCCCCCCTTGCGATCGCCTGCTCGTTGAGCTCACGCTCTTGCTCAAGGCGCTGCGCTTTGATCGCTGCGCCGTCGATGTCGATCTTTGATCGATCGGCAGGGTCGTACCGGACCGGGATCAGGTCACCGACTCTAGCGCGCGCAAGCTCGTGGTTCCACGCAGTGAGAGAGACCTTGCTCGTCGAGCCGCCGTCGAACTGCACACGCACCTTGTAGCGGCAAGCCTTCGTCTCGTTCGTCGAGTATCCGGAGGCGAACACTCTCTTCTCCAGCACCAGCGCGCGCGCTTCAACTCCGTCACGCATCAGCTTGCCCTTGTGGAACACTGGCTCGACCGACCTTTCTTTTCAGCCACCTGGTAGTCGATTTGACTGAAGTGTAGTCACGCGACGGTGACGGACGGTGCAGCGTTTCGCCATTAGAGCGTCGCACCGAAGCGGGTGCTTGGACATGGCGGTGCGCCGCACCCTCAAACCCGCCACAAGAAGCGCCGCCCTATCGGCTGGCGGGCGACGACGCCATGACCTTCCGCGCCGAATCCTGAAGCATCGACACTCCGAACCCGAGAGGAGGAGGCCCACAGTAGCCCTCTCTCAGCGGGGCAAGGCGAGCGGATTCGCACCGTCGTCGATCTCCCTTGACCCGTCTTGACGGCACAGCTACCGTGGATTCGAGGCTCAGCCGTTGGGGGGTCAGGGCCGAAAGCGACAACCCACCGGAGGCCCAAGATGCGAAACCGCGTGAAGCTAGGGCGACCAAGCCACTCGAACACTCGTCGCCTATCTCGCCTTGTTCGTTGCCCTGGGGGGCAGCGCCTACGCCTTCCATCTCGGCAAGAACTCGGTCGGCACCAAGCAGCTCAAGAAGGAAGCGGTTACCGCCGCCAAAGTCAGGAAAGGTACGCTGACGGGGACGCAGATCCAACTCTCGTCGCTGGGCACCGTCCCGAGTGCTGCAAACGCCCAGGCCCTTGATGGCCAGTCGGCGGCCCAACTCGCCAGCGCATCAAAGCTTCACTGCCCGAGCGGGATGGGGCTTTACGACGGCGTCTGCTTTCAGGAAGCCACCAAGAGCCCGACCAATTGGTTCCTTGCTTTTGTCGGCTGCAAGGGCGAAAATCTGCGACTGCCCTCGGCTGGCGAGTTGGCCGTATTCGAGGGCCAAAACTTCACCGCGGAACCCCCCCCTGAGTGGACCGAACCGGAGTCCTTCAGCGGCACGGAATCGTGGGCCTGGATCGTCAGTGCTAGCTCAAGCTCAGCCATTCTCAACGCGAAGGTAACGGGCGGAACCTATGCCTACCGCTGCGTTACTTTGGCCTCGAACTGAGGGCGGCATCATTTCGGGCCCGAATCCTGACACTCGACACCGCCGGACCCCCTCGTCCAGCGCGGACCGGCACGGACTAGGACCCGGCAAGAGCACATAGGTCGTCGGGTGGCGCCGCTGTGTTCAGCGACCGTCCGATCGAGCTCGTCGACCGCGCCGGCGGTCAGCGAGTGCTTGTGTCCAGCCCAACTAGGGATCATCCAGATCGCCGCCGACCGGCTCACCCACTCCTACCTACAGTGGCCCGCGCTCGCTCCCGCATGAGAGCAGGCGCGTCGGCGGTCGACCTCGACGCTCCCGAGTTGACGAAAAGCGATCGTGTCGTTCCGCGATATCGGTTGCGCTTGCCACCCTTTGTTTCGCGTGATTGTGCTTCGGTCAGCCGGCCGAGCTCAAACTCGCCGGAAGGTCGAAGCGCCGAAAGGCCCCCGCCAATCGCTGTGTATCCAAAGGTCGCTCGGGAAAGCGCACGTAGGCATCCGGGTTCTCGGCTCCGATCGTGCGAGCGATGAAGGCCGTCACGTCACTGATCAGCTCGCCGCGCAGGCTGAGCACGTTCAGCGCAAACGGCAGATAGGCGCCGGCATTCTCATCCCAGGCATAGAAGGCGAGCGCCGGCTGTGCGTTTGCCTCGGTCAGCTTCGTCCGCCAGCGCCAGGTCCTGCGAGAGGGAGAACTCACGCGCCCACGCGGCGATCGTCTCGCGGGGCGTATACCAAGTGCTGAGCGGGGGCATGGCGAAGGTGGCGTCCTCGACGAGCAGGGCCGTGAAGGAGTCGACGTCGCACTCTTCCCACGCCTTGATATAGCGCTCGATCAGCTCACGCAGACCCTCATCGCCGAGAGCTCGCAGGCTCGCCTGCTGGGATTGTTCGGTATGTGCTGCTCGACGCTTGAGCGGGCTCGCTGAAGTGAGCTGTTGACGGAGGGGACAGTGCTCTGGAGCATCGCCGCCGCCTCGCGGGCGCTGAAGCCCATCACCTCGCGCAGCAACAGAACGGCCCGCTGCCGAGGAGCCAGGTGCTGCAGCGCGGCGACGAAGGCCAGCTCAATTGCCTCGCTCTGCTCATAGCTGGCTTCGGGTGTCGAGCGCCCGGAGGGGAGCCCAATCGATTCATCCGGATAGGGCTCGAGCCAGGCCGAGTCGGCGATCGGCGCCCCGGGTGGGGTGCGAGGCTCGGCTGCGGGGCCAAAATCGTGAGGAAGAACGCGCTTGCCGCGCCTCGCCAGCTCGGTCAGGCACACGTTTGTCGCGATTCTGTAAAGCCAGGAGCGCGCCGACTGGGCATCCCGAAGGCCTGCTGCTCCCCGCCAGGCCAGCAGCAGCGTTTCCTGGACGGCATCGTCGGCGTCGGGCACCGAGCCGAGCATCCGGTAGCAGTGCGCGTGGAGCTCGGCTCGGTGCGGATCGACCAGATCCGCGAAGTTGCGGTCTGCAGAGAGCATGGCTCAGTTCAACTCAACCACCAAGAGCGAGTGGCCGCTGAGATCGCGGAACCAGAACATCGGAGGAACCGGGGAACCCATTCGCGATATCTCGGCGTCGACGTCGACACCTTTCGCCTTGAACTCCGCGTGCGTCGCCTCGATGTCATCTGTCGTCAACGTGATGCCCGTCTGCACGGGCGCTGCATCTTGCCCGGGCGGTGGGGGGGCGAACACAATCCCTCTTGGTGGTCCCCTTCGGGGGTTAGATTCCACCCAACGGTATTTCCCACCGAACGGTATGTCGGTGCGCTTCTCGAAACCGATCGATTCATAGAACTCGATCGCGCGGTCTTGATCAAGGGTTGGGATCGCAACGAGGCTGATCTCCTTGATCCCGGTTGTCGTCGTCGTCATGTCATGGCCTCCGGTTTAGAGTTGTAGTTCCGCCCAATAAGACTCGCCCGCGCTGATCAGAAACTAATCGGATGGGGGGCTTTACCTGATGGTCAGGCGGTGATCCCGCGGATGTCGAGCTTGGCGACCAGTTCGGGGTCGTTGAACATGTCGATCGCCACCGCGCGGTCGCCGACGACCGTGAACGCCAGCACCGCGAACGGCCGCTCGCCGTCGAACGCGACCACGCCGGCGGCGCCGTTGACCAGCGCCGGGCGAACGTACGGCGCGAAACGCCGGGCGCCCATCGCCCCTCGCGCGACCCGCGCGGCGCCGTGCAGCTCGAGCGGGTCGCCGTCGCGGCGGTGGGCGCGGAGCACGACGTCCGGGTCGAGCACCGCCACCAGCGCCTCGAGGTCGCCCTCCCGGGCGGCGGCGAAGTAGGCGTCGACGACGGCCCGCTGGCGGGTCAGGTCCGGGTCCGGCGGCGGCGCCGCCTCGCGCACGCGGCGGCGGGCGCGGCTGGCGAGCTGGCGGGTCGCCTGCGGTGAGCGGTCGACCATCGCCGCGATCTCGTCGAACGGCACCGCGAACATGTCGTGCAGCACGAACGCGAGCCGCTCGGCCGGGCTGAGCGTCGTCGAGCACGACCTGCAGCGCGATCCCGACCGCGTCCGCGAGCAACGCTTCGTGCTCGGGATCGGTCCCGACCGCCGGGTCGTCGATGATCGGCTCCGGCCGCAAGCCGTCGAGCGGCTGCTCGCCGCGGGTCCGGCGGGACCGGAGCATGTTCAGGCAGATCCGGGCGACGACCGTCGTCAGCCACCGCTCGAGGCTGTCGATCTGCTCGGCGTCGGTCCGCTGCAGCCGTAGCCACGCCTCCTGCACGGCGTCGTCGGCCTCGCTCACCGAGCCGAGGATCCGGTAGGCGACCGCGCGCAGCTGGGGCCGCTGGCGGTCGAACCTGTCGGCCAGCTCGAGTTCGTCCATCGCTGTCACACCGTCCGGGTCTCGCGGGTCATACCGAATAGACCCCCGAACCCCAACCTATGTGACAGGAGGTGCCCGATGGCACGCATCAAGGAGTATCGAAGCAGCAGGCCGGCCCGATGGTCAGGCTCGTCTACAGGTTCGGGCCGAGGATGATGAAGAAGCTGACCGGCCGCGAGCCGCAGACCGGCAGCGGGCATCGAGCCGATGGAGATCTGGGCCCACCAGCCGAAGATGATGTTCGGGATGGGCAAGTTCAACCAGGCGGTCCGCAAGGGCGCAATCCGTCGATGAGCGGCTCAAGAACCTGGTCGAGCTGAAGGGCGCGCAGATGATCGGCTGCGAGTTCTGCGTCGACCTCGGCTCGCAGATCTGCCGCAACTCCGGCTTCTCCGACGAGGAGCTGCTGGCGCTGCCGCGCTACCGCCAGAGCGACCTGTTCACCGAACGCGAGAAGCTGGCGCTCGACTACGCGGTCGCCGTGATGCGCACACCGGTCGAGGTCACCGACGAGCTGTTCGCCCGGATGAAGGAGCACTTCAGCGACGAGCAGCTGGTCGAGATCACCGCGCTGCTGACGCGTCGTCAACCTCGACCGGTTCAACGCCGCCTTCGGGATCGGCTCGGCCGGCTTCAGCGAGGGGATGGTCTGCGTGCCGCCGGACCGTCCCGCCGCCGACCCCGCGCTGGCGAGGATCGCCTAGACAGATCGGCCTGATCGAGTCGACGAGAATCGGGCCTGGCGAGCGTCGGCGTGATCCTTCCGGATACAATGCCCGATGGGAGCGAGCGTGAGCCGATCGTCAGCCGGCGACATCGCAAGTCGTCCCGAGCGAGCACGCTCGCCTGGACCGCCGAGACGCCTGGTTTGATGAAACGGAGCACTCTCGTCTTGCCTGGGGGCCGTAGTTAAACGAGAGGGAGACGGTGATCGCGGCTGACGGCGGCGCCGTGGGGCCAACGCGAGGTCTGGGGCGTTCCCGGGACCTTCGACGTGATGGTCGGCCAGGGTTCGCCCGAGCAGTGCACCCAAGCCGGTTTGGACATTGACGGGTCCACTTTGTCAAGGGGAATTTCCGTTCCCCTTGACACTGGCTAGTGCCCCCGCCCATTTCGAAGGAAAGATCGTCAAGAAGGCCGTCCTCAGCATCGATGCGAAGACCAACGCGAAGGGCGCCGTCAAGAAGATCGAAGATTTCGTCTGGGATGGGCTGAAGTGCGGTCACGAAGGGTTTACCGGTGGGGCTTCGAAGCCGATCCCGGTCCACATGGGCTCCATCCACAACACCCAGCCGGTCAGCGTCGGCAGGCTGACCCTGCACCTCAGCGGCAGCTTCAACAAGGCCTACACGAAGGCGAGCGGAACGCTGAAGATCACCGGGCAGTGCTCGACGGACAAGCAATCCTGGAGCGTCAAGGCCAACCACTGAGAGCGAGCGGTGTCAGCTGCCAGCCAGCGCGCTCCGAGGCCGTCCAACTCAGGCGTCTCGCCTGCCACGCGCGGGGTGCCTGCTTTCCGCGCGCCAAGCAGGTGCTTCGGGACTGGCTCGCCGACGCTCGTCGCATCGTCAAGCAGGCGCCGCCAGCTGCGATCGAGGCCAACCTCGGCCGCGCGGGCCGAGCCAGGTTTCGACAACGACCCGGTTGCGCTGCCTGAGCCTTGCGGTGCAAGGCTCAGGCAGCTATCATGCGTGACATGGCAGATGGGTCGCAGCGGCACAGCAGCTGCTTCGCGGGGTCCTTGACCTTTGTCTCTTGGCGGTCATGGACGGGGCCGGCGTACGGCTATGAAATGACGCGGCGGCTGCGCGAGCGCGGTCTCAGGATCGTCGCCGAGGGCTCCATCTATCCGCTGCTTGGCCGCTTGGAACGCGATGGTCTGGTCGACACATATCGCGCGGCCAGCAATGACGGGCCCGCCGCGGAAGTACCACCGCCCCTCGAGCAAAGGGCGGTTGGCGCTAGGGATCGGGGTTTCTGAATGGCGAGCCGCCCGCGACGCGGTCGATGCGGTGCTCGCCCCGGTCAAGATCGAGGTGGCCGTCACAGTGAGTTCGTCAAGCAATGCCGTAACGAATGGGAGCGGCTTGGTGTCGCCAACTCGCTGGCGGAAGAAATGGCTTCCGACCTGACAACCGATTTGCAAGAAGCCGAGCTTGAGGGCATCTCGGCCGAAGAGTTCCTCGGACAACAGCGCTTTCGACCCGCAAGCCTTCGCCGCCTCCTGGGCCTCCGAGCGCGGGATCATCCCCCCCGTAGGCGAACCAGCCCGCCGCCGCCAGCGCCCTGCTGCTCTCGTCGCGTTCACCGTCATCTCCGCGATCACGCTGCTCTTCGCAGCCGTGCTGCTCGCGACCGGCGAGCCAAAGGTGTCACTCGTCACGTCCAGAGCGACACCACCTCACTTCCTCGGAGCGATCGGCGTCATTCGTGCCACCTCCGGGTCGAGTCCAGGCGAGCGCAGCCGAACCGATCGAGTGGATTCTCCTGTGCCTCGCGATCGTCGCGCTCGGCTTCTGCGGCTTGGCTGTGGTCGAGGTGGGGCCGCTCACGTGTCCCGATAGCTACCTCGCAGTAGGCAACGGATCGAGCGAAGCCACCGGAAGGTGTCCCGTCGCCGAAGCCCGCACAGACCGTAGCTGCTGGTCGCTGACCTGCTCCCTCGCCAGAAGCAGAACGCGCCTGCTTCGCCTGCGCGAGCGAAAGGCGCGACGGCGCTCGATCACGCGCTCGCTGCAGACGAGGAGCAGTAGCGACGGGGTGCACTGAGATGACGCCTCTTCCCGCCTGAGTACTAGCGCGGCTGGCGGTACTTAGCGCCCCTCCAACGCACGACGACCCGCTTTGCGATCTAGGCCGATTGCGGAGGGTACTATGGGCCGAACTGTTCGTTGGCGATCTGAGTCGGAGTCGCCTTTGACGAACCCGACGAGGTTGCTTCAGGAGGAGGCGGTGGCGACGAGCTTTCCGCTGGCGGGGAGCCCGCGGCCGACTCGACCCCGAACTGTTCGGTGGCGGTGGCGGTCGCCCGCGCGGTCCTGGTGGAGCTTTGCGATGCAGAGCCGGCCCGCGGGTGCTTCGCGCGTTCGTGCTTTTCAGTCGGGGGCGGGGCGACGATCGGCGTGCGTTCCACCGGTGAGGAGCGCGCTTGGGCCGGCGCCCTGGCTCGCCCTGGCGCTGCGCGCCTTCGGCGCCGCGGCCTCGTGGCCGCCCTGCTCAGAGAAATGCCGCCGATTCCGGGGCCGATCACCCCGGTCACCGCGCAGACAGCAGCCGCCGTGGCGCAGGCCCCGGCCGCGGCCTTGCCGAGCGCCGCGCTGCCGGCGCCGCCCGCTGCCTCGGCGCCGCCGGAGCCAGTCAGCCGCAACGCCAGCTCGCGGGCGCGGTCGAGCGCCGCAGCGATGGCGTGGCGAGCCGCCTCGGCGAGCCCGGCCAGCCGATCGCCGAGCCGCGCCTGGGCGGAGGCCGCGCTTGAGAGGCTGAGCCAGGCGGCCAGGCCGACCTCGAAGCCGAAGGCCTCGCGGCGGGCCATCGTCTCGCGGCAGGCGGCGCAGTTCTCAAGGTGCAGCTTGGCCTGCGTCACCTCCAGGCCCTCCGCCGTCCCGGCGGCGAGGGCGCGCAGCTGCGGCGCCGCCTCGGCGCAGAAGCTGCCTTCTTCGATCGCCGGCAGCCACTCGCGCAGCTTCGCCGAGGCGGAGCGCAAGCGCCGCAGAGCGGTCGTCTCGCTCACGCCGAGCGGCCCCGCGCTCTCGCGCCCGGACATCCCCTCGAAGTAGACGAGCGCGATCACTTGGCGCTCCTCTCCCTCCAGGTGGGAGATCGCCTCATAGACCTGCGAGCGGACCTCCTCGTGCTCCAACTCCTCTGACGGATCGGCGACGCTCGGGTCCGGGAGCGAGGATGCCGCCTCCAGCTCGTCGAGCTCGGGATCGGCGCTCTCTTTGCGCAGCGCGTCGATCGCCCGCTTGTAGGCGACGTCGACGAGGAAGCCGCCCGGATTCTCGATGCGCTCTCCCCGCGCCACGGCGACGGCGTACTCCTTGGCCGCCTTGGCAATCAGATCGTCGGCGTGACGGGTCGTGAAGTCAGCCGAGAACTTCCGGCGCAGCTTGTGCTTGAGGGCAAGCTCGGCGCCGCGCAGGACGTGAGGCTCGAGCTGTCGCCCTCCTCGTCTTTCGCAGTTGTCGCGCCTCCATCAGGTTCGACCTCGTTTCTTCTGTCGATACCCGGGTGCCGCTGCGCCAAGTCGCTGACCCAGCGCCACGGCTTCAACGACAGCTTGACTGATGCGGGCGTCGGGGTCCATGCGAGCGCTCTTGGCGGTGCCGCTCGCCGCGGTGGCGGCGTTGATCTGCCTCGTCGGCCTGATCGCCGTCCTCTTCGGCGGCCAGGCGTCCGGTTGCGCCAGCGCAACAGGCGGAGTCTCGGACAAGGTGCCGCAGTGGCTGGCGCCGATCTATGAGCAGGCATCGGCCCGCTACGGGCTGGGGCCGCGGGGCCCGGCGATCCTCGCCTCGATCAACTTCCACGAGACCGACTTCGGCCGCGACCTCGGGACCTCCTCGGCTGGCGCAGAGGGCTGGATGCAGTTCGAGCCCTCCAGTTGGACGGCCTACGGCGTCGATGCCAACGGCGACGGACGCAAGGACCCCAACAGCCCGGCCGACGCGATCTTCGCCGCCGCCCGCCTACTGCGTGCCGCCGGCGCGCCCGGCGACTGGCGCGGAGCGATCTTCACCTACAACCACGCCGGCTGGTACGTCGCCGAGGTTCTCGCCGATGCCCGGCGCTTCGCCGGCGCCAGTGCCAGCGGCGCGGTCGAAGCCTGCGTTGCCGTCGCCCCGAGTGGCGCGCTCGGGCGGATGCTCGCCGAGGCCGAGCGCCTCGACCGGCTCCACCTCGTCTACGTCTGGGGCGGATCGCATGGCCAGTCACCCACGCCACCCAACGGCCCATTCGATTGCAGCTCGGCAGTCAGCCACCTGCTCCAAGTCGGCGGCTTCGGCAATCCGACGATGGACACGATCGGCCTCGCCAGCTGGGGCGAACCCGGCCCCGGCCGCTGGCTGACGATCTACGTCAAGCCCTACGGCCCCGAGGCCCACACCTTCATCGAATTCGCCCCGGCGTCACGCCACCCGACCACCGCTACTGGGGCACTTCCGACACCAACCCCGGCGGCGGTCCCGGCTGGATCCCCCAGAGCGCCTTCTCTTCCGGCTACCTGGCCGGCTTCCAGCGACGCCACCCGCCCGGACCCTGACCGGCATCATCATCGCAAACGATTCGAGGCTGAAGCGTTGCCGAAGACTCAACGAAAACCTACTCCGGGGCCGGCTTACGAGGCGGCCTTTGGGTCTCGCTACCCGCTCAGGGCAAAATCTGCAAGCCCGCTACGGCGACCGCGTCTACTCCGAGCGCTGGATCGTCCCACTCAACTTCAACCGTTTCGGCGTCCTCGTTGAGCGTGCCATCGAGAGACCGAACTTCCTTTGTCGGACCTGGCCCAACGACAGAACCCTCGATCCACTCCCCACCAATGTTTCTCATCCGCACTCGTGTTCCTCGCTCCATCTGCTCCAACGCTAGCGGGTCTCACGGAATCTTTGGCTCCGGTTCCCGCCTTTAGCCGACCATGGAAATGTTGCCAAGCGTCAATGAAGCTGAACTACCGCAACGACGGCACCAACGACGGTTGCCAGACCAACGACGAAAGCTCCTATCCGCCTTGAGCGCGTCCAAAATGGCGAATCTCCTGAGGGCGTGTCGGACCCATCCTGGGAGATTGCCGCCGCGCTCGCCTTGTCTCCGCGAGCCTGCGCCGAGGTCACCTTTACCTGCGAACGCTTGCCAGTGACCACCACGCTTACGGCCTGATTGGCTGCCTCGGTGGACGGAATCTCCTCGTTGTCATCCATATTCGCTCGAAGCTCACCGACGAGTTGGGCGAGCGCCGTCCTGATGTGGTCCAGAACCCCATGGAGAGCGGATGGCGAAACATTCCAGTAGATCGAGTTGATGTGCTGGTACGGATTCGCGTTTTCGCCATTCATCACCCTGGCTAGGTCGCTCGCCATCGGAGGCATCAGCTTGATCTCACTTTGTCGAGCAAGCGCTTCGAGACCACCGACGCCATCGCGCAGTCTGACCTGCTCGGAAATATGCTCTCGGGCGAACTCCGGCAGCCCGGACGGCGGAAACTGCTGCCCCGTGACCTGATAGTTGCCAGAGATGCCGTCGACCTGAAGCGGGGCCGCAACTATTCGATAGTCGGGAAGCTCCTCCTCTCCGTAATAGCCCTGCAACTCACGCGTCGCCCAGTCTCGAAGCCTCTCGGAGCCACTCTTGCCACCAAGCACCACGCACTTCCGCAGCGCAGCGGCAACCGGGACGCCCTCATCTAGAGCGCCGCTCTCAATCTGAGCGAGCAGGGTCTCTTCACGTCGAGCCACTTCAGCATTCTCGCCCTTCCACCCGGCGGGACTCCGACCGGTTGGATCCGGGCTCAGCTTCGTAGCCCTGGGCAGCCTGGCATTGCCTTCCCCGGAACCGCCGAGTTGCTACTCCCGACTGCTACTCCCGCCGACTTCGGCCGCTAGGATAGATGCCGACAACCAGCGGAAAGCGGCTGATTTGCAGGGATTCAGTGAACAGGAGCGACGGGACTCGAACCCGCGACCTCCGGCGTGACAGACGAGGATCAGCTCGGCTTCAGGGTCGGGTGCGATGCGGTTTGGGGTCGAAGGGCGGGGCCAATTGGTTCCATGGCTGGGAGCTGGCGGCAGTGGGGCTGAATTGGAAAGGCGGGGAGGTATCTGTTTGGCTGCGGGCAGGGTGGCGCAAGTGGCCGACCCCGGGCCCTGTGGGAAGCCGACCTCTCTCCTGTGATGTGTGGGTGCTGCAGGGTCTCCTGGGCCGGCCGAGACGGGCCGAGCCGAGCGGTCACGTTAGAGATCGGCGCCCGGTGAAGTCAAGGAGTCGCGGCGAGGCTCGGGCTCGACGGCGTCCTCGATCCGCCCGGCAAGGCGGTCGATGAGGGCGGCGTAGGCCTCGATCTTGTCGTTGGCCTGCGCCCCACCCCAGCCGGCGACGTAGGGCACCGAGTCGGAGCCGCTGTCGAGGCCGAAGGAGGCGCAAACGCAGTAGGCGACGGACTCGACGACGACCTCCTCCTCGCCGTAGGCGAGCTTTGGGTCCTCGTCGCGGTGATCGACGCGAATCAGCGCGTGGGCAAGCTCGTGAACGAGGGTTTGAACCTGGGCGTTGGGCGAGCGCCCCGCGGCGTTGTCGATCACGATGCGGCCGCTGGTGGGCTCGTGGTAGCCGGCGGCGGCACCGGGAATCGGCTCGAAGGAGACCTCACAGCCGATCGATGCGGCGAGCTCGGTGAGGGGCTGGCGCAGAGCGGCCAGGCCGTTACCGGTGATCGCCTCGTGGGGGGGCTCCAGTGGCGCCGGGCCGCCGGGGAAGTCGGGCAGCGGTGAGACCTGGCTGGCGTCGAAGACGGGGACGAGGCGGAAGAAGGTGCGCGGCTTCTCATCGGGCTTGGAGCCGCCCTGGCGCCAGGCTTCGAGCGCTTTCTTGGAGGGCGGGCAGGGAGCCCAGATGCGGATCGCGCGCTCCCCCTTGCGGACGCAGTAGCCGATCTTCAGCCAGGCGCGGAAGCCGGCGACGCGGGTGGCTTCGGGACACTGGTGGGCGATCAGCAGCTGGTTGTGGAAGCTGTAGGTGCGGAAGTGGCGACGGACACGGAGCCATCTCCCCCAGCCCTCGCTGGTCTGCAGGGCATCCACCGCACGGGCCATCTGCTCGCGCTCGGCGGCGCGGCGCTCGGCGCGCACCTCCTCGGATAGGGCCGCTCGCCGGCGAGTGCCGCTGGCCGGGGTGCTCATCGAGCACCGTCCATGAGGAGGAGCTCAGCGCGCATCGTCGAGTTCCTCCCGGCTGAGCGGCAGGGCCGCGGTCCTCGGGATCAGCCCGCGAGCGGCAAGGGTCTCGGGGGTCCACTCCCAGGGCGCCCCTTCGGTGCCCGCGAGCTGGATGATCAGCTCGTGGCGCAGGCAGTCGCAGAAGCCGCGGGCGGTGCTCTCGGCCCACTCGGGATGCTCGCAGGACTGGTACTCGTAGCAATCGATCGCCTTGCAGGCCTCGGCGATGCTCATGCAGGGGCCGAAGTCGGTGAATTCGTATTGCTCGGGGATCGGCATCGGGCACGGCCCCGGGAGCTCGTGGGCTGGGCAGTCGGGGTAGCGGTGGCTGACCGAGGCGAGGCACTCGCCCAGCAGGGCGGCCCCGAGGACCGAGCAGGTCGTCGCGCTCAGCGGGGCGCCGAGCACCTCGAGATGGGGCGGCAGCCAGGGCCCGGTCTGCGTCCGGTCGCTGGGCCCGTGCAAGGCGACGCTGAGGATCACGTCGACGTGGGTCGCGGAGACGACGAAGGCGCTCACAGCCGCACCTCCGCGATGCGCGCGCGGCGCTTCAGCTCGAGGACCGTGATGCCCTCAGTGCGGGCGTACTCCTCGACGCCATAGACGGCGAAGGCAGTCGTCCGTCGCGGCGATGCTTGCGCCAACTGCGGCGCGAAGCGCCGCAGTTGGGCCCGACAGCACACGCGGCAGCTGCACTCGGGGACCGTCAGTCCAGTTTCTGAACAGCGGCGCAAAGGGCTCATCGGCGACAAGACGGACGTGGAGCTCATTTCGGCCCGCCCCCCAATGGTTGATCGAGGAGCCGCTCGATGCGGTGGGCGACCGGCGGATGCTGCGCCGCCTTAAAGAGAACTCCTGGCTGGGGAGCGTCGAAGGGCTGGTGGAAGTCGGTCAGGTGGCCCGCGAGATCCTCGGCCTGGCCGAGCGCCGCCGCGTAGGCATCGGCCGCATGCTCGCGGGCGCGCCAGTAGGGGGCCCAGAGCGGAGCGAGGAGCCGCTCGGCGACGCCACCGCCGGCAAGGCGAAGGAGCAGCCGCAGGCAGGACCAGATCAGGGAGCGCTCGGGCTCGGGCTTGAAGTCGTCAGGCGGTTGCGGAGCCCCGTGGCGATCGGGCGGCCCGAGCGGGTCCCCCCAGACGACGAGGCGCTGCAAGGCCTCGGTGATGCGAGCGTCGAGGCTCCCGATGTGCCCGAGCTCGTGGGCGAGAACAGCGGCGAGCGCGCCAGAATCGAGCAGGCCGCGGCTGAGGATCATTGCTCCGCCCTTGGCGGCCGCCGTTGGCAGTGGGTCGTCGAGGACGTAGATCCGCGGGTCGGGCAGATCGGGCGTGGTGCTTTGCAGAAAGGCCAGCGCCTCGGAAAGGGATTGCCGCTCTTCGCAGCTGGGGCGTCGCGCTCCGAGGCGCCGCCGCCACAGCCCTCCCCGGCCCGGCAGGGCGAGGGCAAGGGCCGAATAGACCAGAGGGGCTGTGGCGGCCAGCCAGGCAAGTCCCTCGGCGCTCGGCCCGAGGGGGACGATCGCCCCCAGGGTCGCGGCGCCGAGGTAGGTGAGGAGCCAGCGGACGCTGGCCCCGAGCATCGCCTCCCCGGTAAGCGTCAGCAGATAGAGACCGAGGCCGGTCGCGGCGTGGAGGATCGGCGCGATCCCGGCGGGACCTCTGGCGGCGCTCTTCGTCTCGGTGTGCATGGCCGAGCCGAAGCACGCTTGCGTGCCAGGATGCGAGGTCTGCGCGCCGAGGCGGGGGGTGATCTCCAGAGACGGAAATAGCGGCCCGGATGTAGCCCAAATGTAGCCACGAGCGGGTGGCGAGGCTCGGAAACGCGCGGCAGGGCGCGGACGGCGACGTCGAAGCCGGACGCCAGATTTCGGCTTCTGGAGCCAAATTCCGGCAAGAAACGGAGAGGAACGGAATGCGCCCGACGAGAATCGAACTCGCGACCTTCGGCTTGAAAGACCGACGCTCTTTGCCACTCGTTAAAGCAGCGTTGACCACTGAGCTACGGGCGCGCGCTCCGCGCACTTTAACGGGCACACGCTTCTCGCAGGGTCGCTGAGGAGCGCCCCGGTTAGGCTTCGCGCGTGGATCTCGGCCTCAAGGGACGGACCGCCCTGGTGATGGGGGCCAGCCGCGGCCTCGGCAGGGCGATCGCCGTCTCACTCGCCCGCGAGGGTGCCCAGGTCGCGATCGCCAGCCGCTCGCGCGAGCGGCTGGCGGAGGCGGCCGCGGAAATCTCGCCGCAGCCCACGCCCTTGGTCGCCGACACCACCGACCTCGAGCGACTGGCGAGGCTGCCGGGGGAGGTCGAGCAGGCACTCGGCCCAGTCGAGATCCTCATCACCAATAGCGGCGGTCCGCCGTTGGGCGGCGCCCTTGAGCATGACCGCGAGGAGTGGGAACGGGCCTATCGCTCCCTGGTCCTCGCCCCCAGGGTCCTCGCCGACGTGGTCATCCCCGGCATGCGCGAGCGCGGCTGGGGGCGGATAGTCAACGTCGGCTCAACCTCAACCAGGGAGCCGATCCCGGGCCTCAACCTATCCAACACGCACCGGATGGCCGCGGTCGGATTCCTGAAGACACTTTCGCGCGAGGTGGCCGCCGACGGGATCACCGTCAACACCGTCGCGACCGGCCGCTTTGGCACCGAGCGAATCGCGTCGATGGGCTCGCTCGAAGCAGCCGAGGCGGCGGCGAGGACCGAGGTGCCCGCGGGCCGGCTCGGATATCCCGAGGAGTACGGCGATCTGGTCGCCTTCCTGTGCTCGGAGCGCGCCGCCTACCTCACCGGCACGGTGATCCCGATAGACGGCGGCCTTTTGCGCTCCTCCTTCTAATCTTCGGGCGGCCTCTCCCGCATCGAGGGAAAGAGAATCACGTCGCGCAGGGTTCGCGAATCGCTGAGGATCATCATCAGGCGGTCGACTCCGAGACCGCAACCGCTGGCGGTCAACATCCCGTATTCGAGAGCGCGAACGAACTCCTCGTCGTGCTCATGGGGATTCTCCTCGGCGCCCTTCTCCTGTCGTTCGCGCTGTTCGACAAAGCGCCGCCGCTGTTCGATCGGATCGTTGATATCGGTGCCGCCGCCGGTGATCTCCATTCCGGCGACGATCCCGTCGAAGGCCTCGCCGAGCTTCCCCGGGGCATCTCGCACGGGCTTGACCAGGGGCCAGATGTCGAGCGGCAGGTCATAGATGAAGGTCGGCTGAATCAGCTTCGGCTCGATCAGCTTGCCCTGCAGGGTGTCGGCGAGCGCCGCCCAATCGTCGTCGGGCTCGGCATCCTCGCCGACCAGCTCCGCGAGCTCCTCACGGTTCAGCGCGACAATGTCCTCGCCGGTCTCTTGCTTCAGCGCCTCGCGCAGCGAAACTCGCTTCCAGGGAGTACTGAAATCGATCTCCTGCTGCCGGTAGGTGACCTTGGTCCCCCCCGTGACCCGCTCGACGACACCGGCGACGAGCCCTTCGGCGAAGTCCATCACGCCGTTGTAATCGACGCCGCTCACAAACCACTCGAGCATCGTGAACTCAGGATTGTGCTGGGGCGACATCCCCTCGTTGCGGAAGAACTTGCCGAGCTCATAGACGTCCTCAAAGCCGCCGACGATCGCTCGCTTCAGGTAGAGCTCGGTAGCGATCCGCAGATAGAGGTGGCGGTCGAGTGCGTGGTGATGGGTCTTGAACGGGCGCGCCGCGGCGCCGCCCGTCATCCGCTGGAGGATCGGCGTTTCCAGCTCGACGAAACCGCGCTCGTTCATGTGCTCGCGGATCGCCGCCAGGACCCGGGCACGCAGCCTGAAGACCTCGCGTGATTGCTCGTTGGCCATCAGGTCCAGCTCCCGCTGGCGGTAGCGGGTCTCGGGATCGGAGATCCCGTGAAAGAGATCGGGCGGGTCGCGCAGAGCCTTGGCGAGCAGCGTCGCCTCCCGCACCGCCAGCGCCAGCTGGCCGCGTTTGGTGACGTGCAGGTGGCCGTCGACGCCGACGATGTCGCCCACATCGAGGTCCTCGATGCGGGCGAAGGCCTCCTCGCCGAGGCTGTCCAGGCGGGCGTAGGCCTGCATCGTTCCGGAGAGATCCCGGACGTCGAAGAAGAGGGTCTTGCCGTGACCGCGCTGCCCGGTCAGCCGCCCGGCGATTCGGTAGCTGATGTCGGGGTGCTCACCCTCGCCCAGCTCGGCCGGGTCGTGGGCCGCCCGGACCTCGGCGATCGGCGTGCGACCGGCAAAGGCGCGCGGGAAGGGGTCGATGCCTTCCTCGCGCAGCTGCTCGGCCTTGGCGAGGCGGTCGGCCTCGGTCGAGCCGGAGGCCTCGATGCTCATCGGCGGACTTCGCCCTCTGATCCTGGCGGGAGGGCCAAGCGCAGGAGGACTGCTCGCCGGGGGCTCACGGGACGCGGCCGACCGTCACCCGCTCGCCGCCCATGTGGTCGTTCAGCGTTTCCGCGTCCTCGAGCATCTCCCGCATCTTGGGCCCGTGATGGGTGTCGTGCTCGAAGGCGACCCGCCAGCCGGAGGGGATCTCGGCGAGGACGCCGCGGATCACCCCCAGCCCGTCCTCGCCACAATCGCCGGTGACGGCGATCCGCGGCTCGCGGCGAATCTCGGGGGAGCGCTCGAAGATCGTCGAGTCCGTGACGTAGGGCAGGTTGGCGAGGACCAGGTCGATCTTCTGCTCGCGGTCCTCCTCGGGAAGGCCCTCCTCGACGAGGACCTCGAGCTCGATCCCGAGACGCTGCGCGTTCTCGCGCGCGACCTCGGCCGCCTCGGCCGAGAGGTCCGAAGCACTCACCCGCAGGTCGGGGCGCTCGCTGAGCAGGGCCAGGGCGACGGCACCGGAGCCGGTACCGATCTCGTGCACGCGGGCGCCCTCGGGCAGCCCCAGCGCGACCTCGACCAGCAACCCGGTCTCCCGCCGGGGGATCAGGACCCGCGGGTCGACGGCGACCTCGACGCCGCGGAAGCGCTCGCGACCGAGGATGTAGGCAAGCGGCTCGTGTTCGGCGCGGCGCCCGACACGGCTCTCGATCTCACCGACGAGCTCCGGGGTCAGCTCGCCGGCACCGTCGCGTGAGAGCGCCTCGACGTCGACCCCGAGGACGTCGGCGACGAGCGCCTCGGCGTCGGCACGGGGATGCTGGCAGCCGGCTGCCTCGATCTGGCTCGTGGCCCTCTCCACGGCGTCGCGGACCGACGCGCCCTCACTCTGCTCAGCTGTCAAGGCCGTTCCTCTCTGCTCTTAAGTCTGGGTCTGCGCCGCGGCGGTGGGCGCGGCGTCGGGACGCCCGAGGTTACCGTGACGGCGCCTGACCGCGTATACCCACAGCGCACCCAGGACCATCATCCCGAGGCTCTCGAGCTGCGCCGCGGTGAGCCCGAGGGCAACGTGATGGTTGCGTCGGATGAACTCGACCAGGAAGCGCTCGGCCCCCGCATAGATCAGGTAGATCGCGAAGAGGACGCCGGTGCGGAAGCGGTCGCGCAGCTGCCAGAGAAGCCAGGCGCCGAACCCCATCGCGAGCGTCTCATAGATCGGCGTCGGCTGGACCGTTTCGGTGGTCGGCACGGTCCCGTTCGGGTAGCTCATCGCCCAGGGCCCGTGCCAGGGCTTGCCGTAGTCCCCGTCGCCGGAGAGCTGACAGCCGCAGCGGCCGATCGCGTAGCCGAGCGCCAGGGCGGGTGCGCAGAGGTCGAGCAGCGCCAGGCCGAGGAAGCGGCGCCAGTGGGCCCACGCGACGACGGCCAGGGCGCCGCCGATCAGCCCCCCGTACCAGACCAGGCCCGAGCCCGAGAAGAGTCTGCCGAGCAGGTCCTGCTTGACGCTGTCGTAGTTCTGGATGACGAAGTAGACGCGCGAGCCGATGATCCCGCCCGCGAGCGCCGAGAAGCACATCTCATAGGCCCAGTCGGGGGGCCGGCCGAGCTCCCCGAGGCGCCTGTGGATGAGCGCCCCGGCGGCCAGGAAGGCGAGCGCGAACATCAGGCCGAAGGTCTGCAGGGTCAGCGGGCCGAGATGGATTTCGGGGTACATGCTCAGCCGTCCCCAAGCAGCGTGCTCAGCAGCGCCTTCTGGGCGTGGAGGCGATTCTCGGCCTGATCCCAGACCGCGGAGCGCTCGCCGTAGAGCACCTCGGCCGAGATCTCCTCGCCCGGGTGGGCGGGCAGGCAGTGCATGACGACCGCCGAGTCCTTGGCCGCGGCCAGCAGGTCGGCGTCGATCCGGAAGGGGGCCAGGTCGCGGCGGCGCGCCGCCGCCTGGCGCTCATCGCCCATGCTGACCCAGACGTCGGTGTAGAGGACGTCGGCGCCGGCGGCAGCGTCCCGCGGATCGTCGCTCAGATTGGCGCCGTGCCCGGCCTCGAGCTGATAGCCCGCCGGGGCCGCGCAGGCGAATTCGACGCCGGAGCGCTCGCAGGCGATCGCCAGCGAGCGAGCGACGTTGTTGCCGTCGCCGACGTAGGCGAGGCGCAGCCCTTCGAGCCCGCCGAAGCGCTCGCGCAGGGTGAGCAGGTCCGCCAGCGCTTGGCAGGGGTGGTGGCGCGGCGTCAGCGCGTTGATGACCGGGACGCGGGCCTGCGCGGCGAGCTCGGCGACGGCCTCATGGGATCCGGAGCGGATCACGATCGCATCGAGATAGCGCGAGAGGACGCGGCCGGTGTCGCCGATCGACTCACCGCGGGAGAGCTGCAGTTCGTCGCCGCGCAGGACGATCGGCGTCGCACCGAGCTCGGCGACGCCGACCTCGAAGGAGATCCGGGTCCGGGTCGAGGGCCGCTCGAAGACGAGCCCGACGCTGCGCCCGGCGAGCATCCCCCGCCCCGCCCCCTCGCGGCGACCCGCTTTCAGCTCGAGCCCCAGGTCCAGGAGCCTGCCCAGTTGATAGGCGCCGAGCTCCTCGCCGGTGAGAAAGTCCTGCTTCAGCGTGCCTGGCCGCGAGCCCACTGCGCGGATACTACGGGGCGTGCAGTTCGCGGCGATCGCCTGGAACCTCTTCCACGGACGGGACTTCCCACCCGATCCGAGGCTGCTCAGCTGGCGCTCGAGAATCCTGCGGATCAGCGAGCGGGGCACGGCCCACGTGCAGGTCAATCGCAGCCTCGAGCACGAGTTCGGCGCCCTGCTCAGCGCCGAGCGCTGGCACGTCGCCCTGCTGCAGGAGTGCCCGCCCCGGTTCGCGCCGGCGCTCGCGCGGGCCTGCGGGGCCGAGCCGCACCTGGTCCTCACCTCGCGCAACTGCCTCGCCCCGCTCCGCACCCTGGCGGCACGACTGAACCCGGATTTGATCGCCTCGAACGAGGGCGGCTCGAACCTGACCCTCCTGCGCCGCGGCGGCCCGCTGGGGGTCGTCGTCGAGCGGCGTGAGACGACGATCCACGCCGGCCCCCCCGAGCGCCGCGCGATGGCCCTGACGCGCACCTCCTCGGGCATCTGCCTCGCCAACCTGCACGCTTCCAGCCAACCGGCGCGGGCGGCGGAGGATGTGCTGCGAGCCGCGGAGCGGGCGAGCCGCTTCGCCGGTGAGGCGCCGCTTCTGTTTGGCGGCGACCTCAACCTCCGCCCCCGCCTTGCCGCCGGGGTCTTTGAGGCCCTTGCCGGTCGCTTCGGTCTGGCGCCGCCGAGCGGGCCCGAGGCGATCGACCATCTCCTCGGCCGCGGCCTCGAGGTGGTCCTTGCCCCGACCCCCTGGCCGGCGCGGCGGCGCGAGGTCGAGCAGGAAGGCCTGGCGATCCGGCTCTCCGACCACGCTCCGGTCGAGGCGGTCTTCGAAACGGCAAGCGCGCCGTAGTGCGATAGTCACCGCAAGGACCTGCGACCAGGAGACGAGACCAGATGGCGGAGAAAAAAGCAAAAGGGCCAAAAAAAACAGCCAAAAAAGCCAAAGCTGCGCCGAAGTCGAAAAAAGCCACCGGGGCAAAACAAGCGACCGGTAAGAAAGCCAAAGCGAAAAAATCGGCCCCCCGCACGACCGGGCTCGATAAGAGCATCGAGGAGTTCCGCGCGCACCTCGAGCGCAACGTGAACGTCAGCCGCGACCGCCTCCAGGAGGTCGTCGACGATGCGGTGCGCCGGGGCCGCATGACCCGCGGGGACGCCGAGAAGATGATCTCCGACCTGATCAAACGGGGTCGGCGGCAGACCGACTCCCTGCTGAAGGAACTCGAACGCCTCGTCCGGCAGGCGCGTCGGGAGGTCGGCGGCCGAGCCAAACCGGTGCACCGGCAGGCGACGCAGGCGGCGAGGCGGGCCGCCAAGAAACTCGGCTAGTTGGAGTCGCTCGAGCTCGAGATCGACTCCCTCGCCTTCGGGGGGCGCGGTGTCGCCCGCCGTGAGGGATTGGTGGTCTTCGTCAGCGGCGCCCTGCCCGGAGACCGCGTGCGGGCCGAGATCACCAAGACCAAGCGGCGCTTCGCCGAGGCGCGCACGGTCGAGCTGCTGCGGCCGGCCGCAGACCGCGTCGCCGACCGCTGCACCCACGAGGGTGAGCCCTGCCCGGGGGCTCCCTGGCAGGGTCTCCCCTACGGGCTCCAGCTCGAGCACAAGCAGGAGCAGGTCGAGGACGCCCTGCGGCGGATCGGCGGGCTCGAGGGCTTCGAGCTCGAGGCGATCGTGCCGGCGTTGGAACAGTGGCGCTACCGCAACAAGCTCGAGTACTCCTTCGGCGAGCGCGACGGGGAGCTGAGCCTCGGCTTCCACGCCCGCGGCCGCTGGGACCGGATCGTCGGCGTCGAGGACTGCCTGCTGGCCTCCGAGGCGGGCAACAGGGCCCGCGAGGAGGTCCGGGACTGGGCCCGGACGGAGGCGATCCCGGCCTACGACGCCCGCGCCCGGCGCGGCGTCCTGCGCAACCTCGTCGTACGGGAAGGCCGCCGCAGCGGCCAGATCCAGACCCGCCTCGTCACCGCCGCGGCGCGCTTCGCCCGCCCGCCGGTCGACCTGCACACCGTGATCGAGGGTGACTCGGGCGGCACCGAGGGGCCCACCGGGGTGCTCGGCGCGGAGCGGCTCTCCGAGGAGCTCTGTGGTCTGCGGCTGCAGATCTCACACGGCTCGTTCTTTCAGACCAATACCGAGATGGCCGAGCGCCTCTACGGCATCGCCCTCGAGTACGCCGGGCTGACCGGCGGCGAGCGTCTCTTCGACCTCTACTGCGGGATCGGCACGATCGGCCTGACGATGGCCGCCCATGCCGGCGAGGTCTGGGGTCTTGAGCTGGTCGGGGAGGCGATCGCCGACGCGGAGGCAAACGCGGCGCGCAACGCGATTGCCAACGCCCGCTTCCTCACCGGCTCGGCCCGCACCGGAGTGCGCCCGCTGCTGGAGGAGGCCGGGCGGCCCGACATCCTCGTCCTCGATCCACCCCGCGCCGGCCTCTCCCAGAGGATCGTCCGCCGGGTGATCGAGTGCGGGGCGCCGCGAATCGTCTACGTCTCCTGCAATCCGACGACGCTGGCGCCGAACGCCGCCCAGCTCGCCGACGCCGGCTATACGCTGCGGCGCGTGAGGCCGGTCGACATGTTTCCCCAGACGCCCCACATCGAGTGCGTGGCGCTGCTCGAGAAGCGGGGCTGATGGGGCGCGGCTTCGGAGTCGCGGCCGGGCTCGAGCCACAGGTGGCCCGGCCGCTGGCCGGCCGCTGTGCGGAGCTCGGCTACGAGTCGCTGTGGTCCAACGACCACCCCGGTGCAAAGGGCCTGGAGACGCTCGCCGAGTTCGCCGGGGCGGCTCCCGGGATCGATCTCGGCGTCGCCGTCATCGCCCTGGACCGGACCCCGCCCGAGGAGATCGCCGCCGACATCGAGCGCCTCGGCCTCGAGCGCTCGCGCCTGTGGCTCGGGGTCGGCGCGGGCTTCTCGGAGAAACCGCTGCGAAGAATGCGCGAATCGTTGCCGCAGCTGCGAGCCGCTCTGCCGGGGGTCCGGCTCGTGCTCGCGGCGATGGGACCGAGGATGTGTGAACTTGCGGGATCGGCATTCGACGGCGCCTTCTTCAACTGGATGACGCCGGCCTTCGCCGCTGGTGCGCGCCGCAGGGTCGAGGCGGGCGCCGCGCAGGCGGGCCGCGAGCTGCCCCCGGTCCTCGGCTACGTCCGCACCGCGGTCGGCCCCGACGCCGCGGCGCGGCTTGCCAAAGAGGAATCGTTTTACCGCGACCTGCACGCTGGCTACCGCAACCACTTCCAGCGCCTCGACGAGCCGCAGGGCACGGTCGGCGTCGCCGCCGCCGACGGGGCCGCTGCGCGGCGCGCCCTGGGCGCCTATGAGGCGCTTCAGGTCACGGTCGTGCGCGGCCTCGCCAGCGCCACGGTTGCGGCAATGACCGGCCTCGCCGAGGCGGCCGCCCCGCGAGCAAACGGAACCCGCGCCTGAGCCCTCCGCGGTGGCCGCCCCGGGAGCCGCCCTCAGTAGGGCGGCAGATCCTCATACCACCGGCCGAGGACCCTGAATGCCCGCCAGAAGCGCTGCTTGGCGCCCTCCTCGTCCAGTGATTCATCGATGTCCGGCGTGTAGAGCGCATCAACGGTCGGGGTGAAGGCCTGCACCTCTCCCTCGCGCGGCTCAATCGGCCGCGACAGCGGCACCTCCAGCCCGTTGAGGACGCGCAACGCCGGCTCGCCCATGAGGACGACGATCCGCGGTTGAACGATCGCGATCTCCTCGACCAACCGCCGCATGCACTCCGGCGGCGCCAGGTCGGGCTCGGCGATCGGACACTTGACGCAGAGGGTCCCGTAGACGACCAGCGGGTCGATGCCCAGCCGCCGGAAGCTTTTCATCAGCGCGTTGCCAGCCCTCCCGTAGAAGGCGACCCCCTCTTCGATCTCCGCCACTCCGGGAGCGTGCTTGACCATGAACACGTCGGCCTGGGGGTGGCCTGAACCGAGCACCGGCATCAGCTTGCCGCGCGGGCAGTGAGGGCAGTCCTGGAGCTCGTGGGTGAGCTGGTTGAGCTCGCGGATCGCGCGCTCCAGATACTTCTCGCGTATCTCATCGTCAGTCGCCGGCACCGTCGGCGACATCTTTGACGGCTCGGCCGCGCCTCCTTTAGCCGCGCCGGCCATGCATCAGCTCTTGCTCGCCGAGCGCTTGCGACGCGGACGACCCCCGCGCACCGGCTTGGCGTCGGCGACGCTGCGCTTGGCGGCCTTGGGCCTGCCGGCGGTCTGCAGGAGCTTCAGCGTCTGCACGTAGACCAGGTTCTTGTGTTTGCGCGTGATGTCGGCGTCGCGCATCGCCTCGAGGAACTCGGCGGGGCCCTCGAAGTCGTGGATCCTGACGCGGACGCTGCCCAGTCCCTGGGCGACGTGGCTGTCGGAGCCCGCCCCGGGGACGATCCGGTACTTGCGGGCGAAACGCTCCGCCTCCTCGTTGAAGGCGCTCACCGCAACCCGCGGGTTGAAGACCTCGAGCACGTCGACCTCCTCGACGTGCTCGATCAGGTTCTCGTAATCGGGCACCGAGTGGAAGCGGTCAAACGGGTGCGGGACGTAGACGAGGCCGCCCTGGCGGCGGATCTCGGCGATCGTCTCAGCCATCGTCATCCCGCGCGGGATCCTCTCCTCGAGGAAGAGGCCGATCACCTCGCCCTGCCCCGCGGTCTTCACCTCCTCGGCGACAATCACCTTGATGTCGCCCATCTCGGCGGCGATGCGGCGCGCCTCCAATGCTCCGCTGACCACGTTGTGGTCGGTGATCGCGATCGCCCCGAGGCCGCGATCACGAGCCGTCTCCAGGAGGACCTCGACCGGTGTCGCGCAGTCGGGCGAGTGGTCGGTATGCATATGCAGGTCGACCTCGATCAGGGCTCTGCGCGCGATCCGTGCCCGGGCCTCGGCGTCACCCGCCTCGTCGTGGCGCCGTGCCGCAAGGCGTCGGTAGATCGCCTCGAAGTCGGCCGCCACCTGCGCCCAGTCACGCGCTTGCCCCGAGGCCTCGACCAGCTCGTAGGGGCCGGGGAAGTAGCGCTCGAGAAGATCCGCGGTCTCGGGCCTTGCCACCGTGCGCGCGTCGAGTCTGCCGAAGAGGATCTCAACCAGGGGCCGCGCCACCTGCGTCGAGAGGACGTGCTCCTGCGGGGCGTGGAAGGTGGCGACGTTCAGCGAGAAGGAGTGCCGCAGCGCCGTCGAGGAGACCCGCGGCGCGAACGGCTCGTGGACGTGGACGATGTCGAACTCCTGCGCCGCGAGCCGCTTCTTGACCCCATCGCCGGATCCCAGCACGAGTACCTCGTGGCCACGCCGCCGCAGCTCCCCAGAGACGCCGTTGACGTACTCGTTGACAGCGTTAGGTGTGCCCCGCCGGTGGGGCGTGACCTGGGCGATCGAGAGGCGCTCGTCTGCGGGCACCGACTCAAGGCTAGCGACGCAGCGTGAAGTGCAGAGACCTCACATCTCGGCCCGGAGCGCGAGCGGTGAAGACCGCGGCGAGGCGAAAGTGCGCCAGGCAGCCGGTGTGGGCGCGGATCACCCTGCGATCATGCGCGTCAAAGCGAAACAGCGCGGCGCGGTTTCCCGCCGTCGGCCCGCCGGGTGGGTCAAAGATCCCGATCAGCACGCCGCCGACGCGCAGCTTCATCTGCGGATCGCATTCCCTCATGCAGGTGTAGCGGATCCCCAGACGGCCCCGGCGAAGCACCCGGGCGAGGCTCGCCGTGGGGCGCTGGAGGGAGGCCCCGAGGTGCAGTTCGACCGGCGCCTGCCCGGCGCGGGCCGAGCCGAGGCCGCTGAGGCACAACAGCAGGGCGAGCGCCGCGGCGAGCAGGCCGCGGCTAGGCACCCGTCTTGTCGGCCCGGGCCGTCTTCGCGGTCGCCGCCGCCCCCGGCGTCTTTGCGCGCGCATAGGTGGCGATGAACTCCTCGGTCCGTTCGCGGGCCTCTTCGTCGGGGCGCTGGGTGTGGGGGGACTTCATCAGGTAGCTGGATGGTCCGTCGAGCTGGCCGGCGAGGCCGTTGTTCAGCGCCAGCTTGAGGATCCGCACCGCGTCGATCACGACGCCGGCCGAGTTGGGCGAGTCCCAGACCTCGAGCTTCAGCTCGGCGGTCAGCGGCACGTCCCCGAAGGCCTTGCCCTCCAGGCGGATGTGCGCCCACTTGCGGTCGGTCAGCCAGGGCACGTAGTCGGAGGGCCCGACGTGCACCTGGTCCTCGGGCAGCTCGTGGCCCATGATCGAGGTCACCGCATTGGTCTTCGAGATCTTCTTCGAGGCGAGCCGCTCGCGCTCGAGCATGTTGTAGAAGTCCATGTTGCCGCCGACGTTCAGCTGCGAGGTCCGCTCGAGGCGCACGCCGCGGTCGTGGAAGAGACGGGCCAGCTGGCGGTGGACGATCGTCGCCCCCACCTGGGACTTGATGTCATCGCCGATGATCGGCAACCCCGCCTCCTCAAAGCGCCTGTCCCAGTAGTCCTCGCGGGCGATGAAGACCGGCAGGCAGTTGACGAAGCCGACGCCCGCCTTCAGCGCCTGCTCGACGTACCACTTGGTCGCCGTCTCGGAACCGACCGGCAGATAGCAGACCAGTACGTCGGCCCTCGACTCCCTGAGGATGCCGACGACGTCAGCCGTTTCGCCGGGCGCTTTGGTGATCTTCTCCTTCAGGTATTTGCCGAGTCCATCGTGGGTCATGCCGCGCTCGACCCTGACCCCCAGCTCGGGCACGTCGGCGAACTTGATCGTGTTGTTCTGTCCCGACCAGATCGCCTCCGAGAGATCCTTGCCGACCTTCTCGACGTCGATGTCAAAGGCGGCGACGAACTCGATGTCGCGGACGTGGTAGCCGCCCAGATCGACGTGCATCAGGCCCGGGACTTCCTCGCCCCGATCAGCGTCCCTGTAGTACTGGACGCCCTGGATGAAGGAGTTGGCGCAGTTACCGACGCCGACGATCGCGACCCGGACCCTGTCCTCCGTGGCGGCGTGGCCGTTGGTGCCGTTCGATCCGTTGCTCTCACTCATGAAATTCGAAGTCCTTCCTCGAGTTCTCTGACCGGTTGGCAAAGCACACCCCCGGCGCGGGCTGGTTACAGCTCGGGCGGTGCGGCCGCCTCGCTTGAAAGCTCGTTTCGCACATGCCAGACACGCTGGAACACCGTGACGATGGTCAACGCCGCGACCACGTAGATCGAGGGTGCCAGCAATTCGAATTCGCCGATCCCGGCACCCTTGGCGAAGACCAGGCCAATCGAAAGTAGCACCACTCTGACCGGCCGCGTCGCCAAGCCCACCTTGCATTCGACGCCGAGTGCCTCGGCGCGGGCCCGCGTGTAGGAGACCATCAGCGAGCCGAGCACCGCGATCACGCACATCGCGGCGGCGAAGTCGTTGCCGGTCGCGGCGAAGTAGCCGGCGACCGCGGCGAGCACGATGCCCTCCTCGATCCGGTCCAGAGTCGAGTCCAGAAAGGCCCCGAACAGGGTTCCCTTGCCCGACATCCTCGAGTAGCGGCCGTCGAGCGTGTCCATCACCGAACCAAGGATGAAGGCGAGGCCCGCGCAGAAGAAGAGGCGCTGGGTGACGAGGAAGGCCGCGACGAGATTGCCGATCAGCCCCGCGATCGAGATCGCGTTTGGCGTCAGTCGCGACTCGATCAGGCGGTCACGGGCGTAGTCCCGAAACTCCTGGGCGCCGCGAGGCGCCTGGCGCCCGTTGCGGCGACCCCCGGGGGCCCTTGGGGGCGCCGATGGTTCCATCAACGTGAGGCTATCGCGTGTGCGCCCAGCCTAGGCCTCGGCCTCACGCTGGGCCGGGCTGGCCCGGAAGGACCAGGCCTCCGGCCGGGCGCGGGCCAGCACCCGGCTGGCAACCAAGGCGGAGGAGACTGCGACCATCCACCCCAGGGCCGCGTCGACCCAGTAGTGGTTGGCTGTGACGATCACGACCCAGGTGATCAACAGGGGCCAGGCCGCCCAGAAGGCCCGCGACCAGCGATGCCGACAGACCCTGAGGCCGGTGCCACCGATCATCAGCGCGAAGGCGCAGTGCATGCTGGGCACCGCCGCGTAGGGGTTGATGAAGATCTTCGCCAGGGCCGAGTCGTGGTTGACACCCGAGTATTCGGTGATCGTGTCGACGAAGCCATGTTCGGGGAACATCCGCGGCGGGGCGGTCGGGAAGATCGAATAGCCGATCAGGGCCAGGCCCATGGAGACGACGAACATGTTGCGCACGAAGTAATAGGACTCGTTGCGGAACAAATAGAGCCAGATCAGGAACCCAAGGGCGATCGAGAACTGCGCGTTCAGATACATCTGATTGGCGATGTCGATCAGCCAGTGCGCGGGTAGGAAGAGGGCCTGCAGGCTCGGCTCAAAGAAGGTGTGCGTGCTGCGCTCGAAGTCGATCACCTGCTGGCCGTGGGCGATCGCCACCGAGCGCTGCGAGGCGGCGACGCCGCGGACCAGCTCATAGCCGACGTCGACGCCGACGAGGATCGCGACCTGGCGACCGGCGTCCCCCCAGCCCTGGGGAAGCCTTGCCGTCAGCCACTCGTAGGCACGAGACATTTAACAAATTTAACAAGCGGGACAGCACCTGCGCGGAGCCTCCACCGCGACCGCCGGCCGATCCCGGGCTAGGTGGCGGAGACGAACTCGAGGACCCGCTCGATGACCCGGCGGTCATTGATCCACGGCCAGTGTCCGGCGAGCGGAACGAGATCAAGCTCGGAGTTGGGAAGCGCCGCCGCGTAGTCCTCGGCGAAGCGGGTCGGAAGGTAGGGGTCGCGCTCGCCCCAGATGATCAGCGAGGGACAGGTCGGCCAGCTCAGCTCGGCGCCGGCCTCGGCGAGGCGCTCGGGATCGGCATGCCGATAGAGGGCCAGGATGGCGCGAGCGGTGCCCCGGTCCCAGTGATCCCAGATCGCCAGCGAGCCCCAGTCGTGGACCCGCCGGGTGCCGATACCGAGCTCCTCAAGACAGCGCTCAAGGAACGCCGAGAGCCCATACATCGAGTAATCGAAACGGGACGGGTCGGGTCGCTCCGAGCGGCCCCAGCCGGGCATGTCGATCGCCAGCGCCGCGCCGCCGCGGCGCAGAAACGGCAACCAGTCCTCTCCGTGGGTCGGATTGCCGTGGCAGTAGATCACCGGCGTGCCCTCACCCGAGACCCGCCGGGAGAAGACCCCGACGAAGACAGTGACGACAGCTTACGGTCCCCTGCTTATGCCCTGATATGGCGTCTGGGGCTCGGCGAAGGGCGCCTGAGGGGTAGGTTGGCGCCCCGGTGGCCTGGAAGCGACCCCAGAAGCGAAGGGTGCGGGCGATCCGCGACCGCCTGCGCGAGATGTACGGCAGGCCCGTGAACGAGCCGCACGGAGACGCGATCGCCGAGCTGATCAGGACGGTCCTCTCCCAGCACACCAACGACCGCAACCGGGACCGCGCCTTCGCGGCGCTGCGCCGGCGCTTCCCGACCTGGGAGGAGGTGCGCGACGCGCCGCTGGCGGAGCTCGAGGAGGCGATCCGGCCCGGGGGCCTCGGCAGGCAGAAGGCGCCCCGCATCCAGGCGATCCTGGCGCGACTCGGCGAGCCGCCCGACCTGGACTGGACCGCGACGGCGCCACGGGAGGAGTCGCTGGCCTTCCTCCTGGACCTGCCGGGCGTCGGGCGCAAAACAGCCGCCTGCGTTCTGATCTTCACCTGGGGCATCCCTGAGTTCCCCGTCGACGTGCACATCCATCGCGTCGGCGGGCGGCTGGGCCTCTTCCCACAGGGCGCCTCCTTCGAGCGTGCCCACGAGGAGATGCTGGCGATCGTCGAGCCCGATGACGCCTACGAGCTGCACATGAATCTGATCAGACACGGACGCGAGCTATGCCGTCCGCAACCCCGCTGCGGGGAGTGCGCGCTGCGGCGGATGTGCCCCTGGTACCGTGCCGGGCGCAAATGAGTGCGGAGCGGGCGAAAAGATGAGGAAGAAAACCTTCGTCGTGTTCGGGCTCCTGGTCCTCTTTCTGATTGTCCTGATCCCCTGGCTGGTCTTCCGCTCCAACGGCGACGCGGCCCGCGGCGCCCAGCAGGTGCCCTCCGACCTGAAGGAAGGGCAGAGCCTGTTTCAGACCAACTGCGGCACCTGCCACACGCTTTATGCCGCCGGCACCGACGGCAACTACGCGCCGAACCTTGACGAACTACTGGCACCCGACGGGCCGGCCTCGGAATCCGAAGAACCCAAGGGGACCGAAGAGGGGATCGAAAAGCGCGTCCTCAACGCCCTCGAAAACGGCGTTGACAGCACGACGACGCCGGGCCGCATGCCAGCCGGGATCCTCAACGGCCCGCAGGCCAAACAGGTTGCCGAATTCGTCGCCCACACCGCCGGCGAGGGATAGGAGACGCCGGCCCTGGGCCGAATCTGAGGGCGCTCACCTCCTCAGTTCCAGGGAGGAGAACAGGCCCGCGTGGTCTGAATCCCAGAACCCGTTGACCGGCTTGCGGCCGGTCACCGAGGAGCTGATCAGCTTCACCTGCCTGGGGTCGGCGGTCATCACGTGATCGACCTGGTGGTCGAAGTCGGCGATGCTGCCGCCGTCCGATTCGCCCAGCAGGCTCGAATTGAGGCAGCAGCCGAGCGGCCTGCCGGTGCTGCGCTCGCGCATCCCGCCCGCGAGCAGCGTGCGGTAGGCCTGCTGATCGCCCGGCGCGACGGTGTTGTCGTCGGAGTTCAGATCGCCGACGAGGATCGTCGGCAGCTTGTTCTGCAGCGGTCCGGCGAGCAGCTCACTCGCCTGGCGGGCGCGGACGCTGGGCACTTCGGAGCTCGGGTCAAAGGACTCCAGGTGGGTGTCGACGAGGTGGAACCTCTGTCCGCCGTTGACTCGTGCGTCGACCGAGGCCCAACCCCGGGTTACGGGGATTTCGACCCCCTGCAGCTTCTCGACGAGGAGCGTCGAGAAATGCCCGGTCTGCGGGTTGCTGAGCTTCACCGTCTTGCCGACTTTCGCGAGGATCACGTCGCGCATCGTCAAACGTCCGTTGATCTCGGCGTTGGGGATCAACTTGTTGGGGCCGTCTCCGGGAACCCCGTTTTCATCGGCCGGAGCTTCAAAATCGAACTCGTCGCTGGCGACGGCCACCCGGTAGCGCTTCTTGCCCTTGTTGAGCTGGTCGAGCAGCAGCTGCAGGTAGTCATAGCGAACGGTCGTCGCGCTCGGCGGGCTGCCGCCGAGCAGCGGTTCGAGGCTGGGGGGAGCGGTGCGCCAGAGGGCAACCTCCTGCAGGCCGACCAGGTCGGGGCCCTTCTTGATGATCTCCTGGGCGAGGCCCTTGGCGCGAACCGGGAAGTCGTTGGTGGTGACATCACGAAGGACTTTCCCGGTGGCGGCGGTGAATTCGCCGAGGCCTTTGGCTTCGATTGCGGGGGCCAGATCCGCGCCGAGGTAGAGGTTGCGGGTCATCACCTTGACGACTTCCGCCCGCTTCCCGTGGCCCTTCCCCTTCGCCCCGGCGCCGCTGACGGCGAGGAGCGAAAGTGCGAGCATGGCGAGTAGTGCCAGCAGGCCGGCGCGCCTGGCGCTTGCGCGAGCGTGACTCAAGGTCGTTCTCCTCTCTCGGTTAAGTGAGGCTTCCTCCCGTCGGGCCAAACCCCCATCCCCGACGCCGCTACACGCACAACCCACTATAGGGGCAAACGGCTCGCCCACCGGCTTGAAGCGTTGCGGCGAATCTGCCATACTAACGCTTAGATTTCCTGGTAACAGCTTTATAAAAACTTTGTAGACCGCAGAATCCCTCGAACCGGAAGGAATCGACAGTGGCCAAAACGATCGGAATCGACCTCGGCACGACCAACTCCTGCGTCGCCGTTCTGGAGGGTGGTGAGCCGACGGTTCTCGAGAACGCGGAGGGCGGCCGGACGACTCCCTCGGTCGTCGCCTTCACAGAGTCCGGCGAGCGCCTCGTCGGCACGGTAGCCAAACGCCAGGCCGTGATGAACCCGGAGAACACGATCTTCTCGATCAAGCGCTTCATGGGACGCAAGGAGGCGGAGGTCAAAGAGGAGGAGACGATCGTCCCCTACAAGGTCGTCGCCGGCCCCAACGGCGATGTCCGCGTCGACGTGCGCGGCAAGCAGTACAGCCCCCCGGAGATCAGCGCGATGATCCTCCAAAAGCTCAAGACCGACGCCGAAGCGAAGCTCGGCGAGGCGGTCGACAGCGCCGTGATCACGGTCCCCGCCTACTTCAACGACGATCAGCGCCAGGCGACCAAGGACGCCGGCAAGATCGCCGGCCTCGAGGTCAAGCGGATCATCAACGAGCCGACCGCGGCCTCGCTCGCCTACGGCCTGGACAAAGAGAAGACCGACCATACGATCCTCGTCTTTGACCTCGGCGGCGGGACCTTTGACGTCTCCGTGCTGGAAATCGGCGACGGCGTCTTTGAGGTCAAGTCGACGGCCGGCGACAACCATCTCGGCGGCGATAACTGGGACAAAGCGATCGTCGAGTGGTTGGTTGCCGAGTTCAAAAGGGACCAGGGCGTCGATCTGGCGGCCGACAAGAACTCGCTGCAGCGCCTCTATGAGGCCGCGGAGAAGGCGAAGATCGAGCTCTCCTCGACCCAGGAGACGCAGATCAACCTGCCATTCATCACCGCGGTCGAGGGTCAGCCCAAGCACCTCGACATGAAGCTGACCCGCTCGAAGCTGAACGAACTGACCGCAGATCTGCTGGAGCGGATCGTCGGTCCCGTCAAACAGGCGCTGGCCGACGCCGATGACACCTCGATCGAGCACGTCGTCCTCGTCGGCGGCATGACCCGCATGCCGGCGGTCCGAGACCGGGTCAAGGAGCTGACCGGCAAGGACCCCCACCAGGGCGTCAACCCGGACGAGGTCGTCGCCGTCGGCGCCGCCATCCAGGCCGGTGTTCTGGCCGGTGACGTCAAGGACGTGCTGTTGCTCGACGTGACGCCGCTGACCCTCGGGATCGAGACCAAAGGCGGGGTGATGACGAGGCTGATCGAGCGCAACACGACGATCCCGACCAAGAAGTCGGAGATCTTCTCGACCGCCGAGGACAACCAGCCCTCGGTCGAGATCCACGTCCTGCAGGGCGAGCGCGAGATGGCCGCCGGCAACAAGAGCCTCGGCAAGTTCCAGCTCACCGGGATCCCGCCGGCCCCGCGCGGGATGCCCCAGGTGGAGGTCACCTTCGATATCGATGCCAACGGCATCCTCAACGTCGCGGCCAAGGACCTGGGAACCGGCAAGGAGCAGAAGATCGAGATCAAATCCGGCTCCGGCCTCTCGGAGGCCGAAATCCAGAACATGGTCACCGACGCCGAGGCGCACGCCGAAGAGGACCACCGCCAGCGGGAGCTGGCCGAGGCGCGCAACCTCGCTGAGAACGCCGCCTACCAGGCCGAGAAAGCCCTCGAGGAGGCGGGCGACAAAGTCGACTCCACGGCCAAGGAGGAGGTCGAGTCCGCGATCAAAGAGGCGCGCGAGGCGCTCAGCTCCGAGAACACCGATGAGATCGCGGCCAAGACCGAGGCCCTGAGCACGGCGATGCAGAAGGTCTCCGAGCAGATCTACGCCGCGGCCCAGCAGGAGGCCACCTCCGAGGCGAGCTCGGACGGCGGCGCCCCGGAGGAGGAGGTCGTCGACGCCGAGGTCGTCGATGAGGGTGAGGAAGGGTGAGACCAGGGGAAGGTTCTCCGATGAGCGAGGACGCGAACGCCCGGGCCACGGGTCCTGACGCGGGCGCCGAGGAGTCCGCGGGCGGGGGCGAGGCCTCCGTTTTCGGCTCCTCGGGATCCCCGCGATCCGTGGATGAGGCGGTCGAGCAGGACCTCGACGCGCTGCTCGCCGAGGCGCAGCAGAAGAAAGACGAGTACCTGGAACTGGCGAAGCGCACCCAGGCCGACTTCGAGAACTACCGCAGGCGGATGGCGGCCGAGGTGCAGGCGGCCACGAGCCGAGGCAAGGCCGAGCTGGCGGCGCAGGTGATCGGCGTGATCGACATCCTCGAGAAGGCCCTGGAGACGGCGGGGCTCGAGTCCACCGAGGGCCCGGCGCCCGAGGACCCGCTCGCCGAGGGCTTCTTCCTCACCTACCGTGAGCTCTGCGCCGCCCTGCAGCGCTCCGGGGTCGAGTCGTTTGACCCCGTGGGCGAGCCCTTTGACCCCAACAGCCAAGAGGCCCTGCAGCGGATCGCGGTCGATGGCGCCGCCCCGGGAACCGTCGTCGAGGTGATCCAGAAGGGCTACCGGCTGGGCGAGCAGCTGATCCGCCCCGCCCGGGTCGCGGTGGCCGAGTGAGGGGGATCGGTGGCTGAGGACCTCTACAAGGTGCTGGGCGTCGCCAAGACGGCCTCCGAGGAGGAGATCAAGAAGGCCTACCGCAAGCTGGCCCGCAAATACCACCCCGACCGCAACCCCGACGACAAGGCGGCCGAGGAGAAATTCAAGGAGGTCCAGGGCGCCTATGACACCCTCTCGGACCCCGAGAAGCGCAAGGTCTATGACGCGGGCGGTGGCTTCGGGCCCTTCGGCGCGGGCCAGGGGCCCAACCCCTTCGCGGGCGGCTCCCAGGGCAACTTCGGCGGGATCGACCTCGGCGACATCCTCGGCGGGATGGGCGGCATGTTCGGCCGGGGGGGCCGGCGCCCACAGCCCCAGCAGGTTCGCGGCCGCGACCTCGAGACCGAGGTCAGCCTCAGCTTCGACCAGGCCGTGAACGGCGCCCAGGTCAGCGTCACCGTTCCCAAGGAGGAGCGCTGTCCGACCTGCCACGGGAGCGGCGCCAAGCCCGGCACCAGGCCGATCACCTGCCCGCGCTGCGAGGGCACCGGGATCGACGCCCAGAGCCAGGGGATCTTCTCGATCAGCCGACCCTGCCCACAGTGCGGCGGTGCCGGGCAGGTGATCGAGGACCCCTGCGAGACCTGCCGCGGCTCGGGCCTCACCCAGCAGACCAAGCGCTACAGGGTCAACATCCCGGCGGGGGTCAAGGACGGCACCAGGATCCGGCTCGCCGGCAAAGGCGAGGCGGGGCCGCGCGGCGGGCCGCACGGCGATCTCTTTGTGATCACCCGGGTCGCGTCTTCGCCGGTCTTCAAGCGGCTCGACGGTGGCAGCCTCGAGGTGACGGTGCCGATCACCGTCGCCGAGGCCCTGCGTGGGGCGACGATCGAGGTACCCACCCTGGAGGGCACCAAGAAGATCCGGGTGCCGCCGGGCACCCGGTCTGGAACCGTGCAGCGCCTGCGCGGCGAGGGGCCCCCGCGCAGCGGCGGCGGCCGCGGTGAGATCCGCTACCGACTCGAGATCGAGGTGCCGACGGAGCTCACCGAGGAGCAGGCCGAGGCGGTCGCGAAGCTGGCCGAGACGTTCAACGGGACCGACCCGCGGGCGGAGTTGCTGAGAAAGGCGGCCCGGTGAGCGCCGGGCGGGCGAAGCGTCAGCTGAACGGCGTGCGGCAGCGAATCACGGCCTCAATCGATGAGGAGCGCGGTGTGTTCATGATCTCGGTCGCCGCCGAGCTCGCCCACATGCACCCCCAGACCCTGCGGATGTATGAGGCTCGGGGCCTGATCGAGCCTCAGCGCTCCCCGAAAAACACCCGCCTTTACTCCCAGCGCGACCTCCAGCTGCTGCAGCGCATCCAGCGGCTGACCGCCGAAGGGTTGAACCTTGCCGGAGTTGAACGAGTGCTCGAGCTCGAGCAGCGGCTCGCTGAACTCGAGCAGAAGGAGGGCGGCGCAGATGCAACCTGACCGGTTCACCGTCAAGTCGCAGGAAGCCGTCGCGGCGGCGCAGGCCCTGGCGGCCGAGCGCCGCAACTCGGAGGTGACGCCGGCCCATCTGCTGGTTGCGGTGTTGCGCCAGGAGGGCGGCCTGGCCGTCCCCGTACTGCAGAAGCTGAACGTCGACGTCACGGCCACCACCGCGCGCGCGGTCCAGAAGGTCGAGGACCTACCGAAGCTCGCCGAGACGGCCGAGGTTCGCCCCTCCTCCGCCCTGATCAGCGTGCTGCAGCAGGCCGAGAAGGAGATGGCGAAGCTCGGTGATGAGTACATCTCGGTCGGCCACATGCTGCTGGCGCTGGCCGGCGCGGATTCCGGAGTTGGCGATCTGCTGCCCGAACGCGAGTCGCTGGAGAGGGCGGTCTCCGAGGTCCAGGGTCCGAGGCGCGTCACCTCTCCCAACGCCGAGGACAGTGCCCAGGCGCTGGAGAAATTCGGTCGCGACCTGACCGCCGAGGCGGAGGCGGGCAGGCTCGACCCGGTGATCGGCCGCGACGAGGAGATCCGTCGGGTCATCCAGGTCCTCTCCCGACGGACCAAGAACAACCCGGTGCTGATCGGCGACCCGGGGGTCGGCAAGACGGCGATCGTCGAGGGACTCGCCCAGCGGATCGTCGCCGGAGACGTACCGGAGAGCCTGCGGGAGCGGCGCGTGATCGCGCTCGACATCGGCTCGCTGCTCGCCGGCTCCAAATACCGGGGCGAGTTCGAGGAGCGGCTGAAAGCGGTGCTCAGCGAGGTGCAGGCAGCCGCCGGGCAGATCGTCCTCTTCCTCGACGAGCTGCACACGATCGTCGGTGCCGGCGCCGCCGAAGGAGCGGTCGACGCCGCCAACCTGCTGAAGCCGATGCTCGCCCGCGGCGAGCTGCGCGCCGTCGGCGCGACGACGCTCGATGAGTACCGCAAGCACATCGAGAAAGACGCGGCGCTGGAGCGTCGTTTCCAGCCCGTCCTCGTCGGCGAGCCGGACATCGCTGACACGATCGCGATCCTGCGGGGGCTGAAGCCCCGCTATGAAGCCCACCACGGGGTGGGGATCTCCGACTCGGCCGTGCTCGCCGCGGCGACCCTCTCGGAGCGCTACATCGCCGACCGCTTCCTGCCCGACAAGGCGATCGATCTGATCGATGAGGCCGCCTCGCGGCTGAAGATTGAGATCGACTCGGTGCCGACCGAGATCGACGAGGTCGAGCGCCGCGTGCAGCAACTCGAGATCGAGCGCAAAGCCCTGGAGAAGGAGACCGACGAGGCCTCCGGGGCGCGGCTTGAGGCACTTGACGCGGAGCTGGCCGAGCTCCGCGAGAGCTCCGCCGAGCTGAGGGCCCGCTGGCAGAACGAGAAGGAGGCGATCGACTCGATCAACGCGGCCCGCGAGCGCCTCGAGGAGGCCCACCTCGAGCTCGAGCGCGCCAATCGAGAAACCGATCTCGAGCGCGCCGCGAAGCTCCAGTACGGCGAGATCCCCGAGCTCGAGCAGGAGGTCGAGGCGCAGGAGGCGCGGCTCGCCGAGCTGCACGAGTCCAGCGGCTCGCTGCTCGCCGAGGAAGTCACCGAGGAGGACATCGCCGAGGTCGTCGCCAAGTGGACCGGGATCCCGGTCAGCCGCCTGATGGAGGGCGAGGTCGAGAAGCTGATCCACATGGAGGAACGGCTGCACGAAAGGGTGATCGGCCAGGACGAGGCGATCGCCGCCGTCTCCAACGCGCTGCGCCGCTCGCGCGCCGGACTCTCGGACCCAAACCGGCCGATCGGCTCCTTCCTCTTCCTCGGGCCGACCGGGGTCGGCAAGACCGAGCTGGCCAAGGCGCTGGCCGAGTTCATGTTCGACTCCGAGCAGGCGATGGTCCGCCTCGACATGTCCGAGTACATGGAGAAGCACACGGTCGCGCGGCTGATCGGCGCGCCGCCCGGCTACGTCGGCTATGAGGAGGGCGGGCAGCTGACCGAGGCGGTCCGCCGGCGCCCCTACGCGGTCGTCCTGCTCGACGAGATCGAGAAGGCCCACCCCGACGTCTTCAACACGCTTCTGCAGATCATGGACGACGGCCGCCTGACCGACGGCCAGGGCCGCACGGTGAGCTTCACCAACACGGTCCTGATCATGACCTCCAACGTGGGCAGCGAGCGAATCGTCGGCGAGACGGTCGACGAGAAGATCCGCGAGCAGATCGAAGAGGTGCTGGCGGCGACCTTCAAGCCCGAGTTTCTCAACCGGATCGACGACACGGTGATCTTCCACCGCCTCTCCAAGCAGGACATTGGACGAATCGTCGAGCTCCAGGTCAACCAGCTGGTGGGCCGCGTCGAGGAGCGCGGCATAAAGGTCGACTTGACGGTTAGAGCTCGCGAATTGCTCGGCAACCTCGGCTATGACCCGACCTATGGCGCGCGACCGCTGAAGCGCGTGGTCCAGCGCCAGCTGGTCGACCGCCTGGCGCTGAAAATCCTCGAGGGCGAGTTCGCCGAGGGCGATGAGATCGAGGTCGAGGCAAGCGACGGCGAGCTGAGCTTCGTCCTCGCCACCAAATCGTCTCGTTAACAGATCTGTTACCAAAGCGACGCCGCCCGTCAGCTGAAATTCAGCCGACGGGCGCCGGGATTTGCCTGCCAGGGGTTCATGAGGCCGCCCACAATGCCGATTTGCCCCGTAACCTCTTGAAAGCCGCAGCGATGCGAAAACCACTCCGACGCAACTCCGATCCGCGCTCAGCGGGGCATGCTCCGTTGCGCTCCTCCCTGGCCCACGCCGCGCTCAGCGTCGAGGATCGGGTCATCCTTGGCGCGGGCAGCCTCGCCGACGCCGTCCGTTGGCCGTTCGAGCGGGTCCTCTGGGCGGCCGAGAACTGGGTCCTCTGGCCGATCCAGGAAGAGACGACCCTCTGGAGCCGGCTGACCAAAGCGGCGGTCCTTGGCAGCGGCATCGTCCTCGCCGGCGCCGCCCTCGCCGGCGGCATCGCGCTCTCGGGCCCCTCCAAGGGCGACCAGCGGGAGGTGCCGACGCTGTCGGCCCCGGTGGCCAGGACGCGGGCCCCGATAGCGCACGCCGCGAGCGGCTCCGGGCCGGTCCTGCACGGTGCCGCTCCGAGCTTCGGGACGGTCTCCGGCGAAGCTCCCCCCGGTCCTCAGAACCCGAAGTACTGCACTCGGAAGTCGGCGGCGCGGGCGTCAGATCGGCGGCAGGGGGAGGCGGCGCGGCGAGTACCACGGGCGCCGGCAGCGCGGGGCCCGAAGTCGCGGGGCCGGCGGCGATCAAGGTGGCCCACGAATTCGCCAATGCCTTCGTCCTCTATGAGATCGGCAGGGACACCGCCAAGGTCAAGCGGACGATTGCCGAAACCACCAGCCCCGACCTGACCAAGGCGCTCCTGCGCCGACCCCCGCGCCTGCCATCGAACGTCAAGGTCCCGAAGGCGAAGGTCCTGAACATCGTCGTTGGCCCCACCCGGGGTTCGACGTACACTCTCAGCGTTTCGCTGCTGCGGGTTGGAGTGACGAGCGAGCTGCGGCTCAACATGAAACGGGTTCCGCCGAGCGCAGGCGGCTCCTCATCGGGACGGGGCCCAAGTGAGAACGGCAAGGGCGAAGAGGAAAGGGTCTGGCAGGTAACGGACGTACTGGGCTGATGCGAAGCTTGAGCAAGATCCTGATCGGGGGGACGATGGCGGCGCTGCTGCTGGTGTCGGTCGCCGCCGCCGCGCAGTCCTCGGGCTCTTCCACGGCAATCCCCCCGGCGACGATCTCCACAAGCCCCAACCAGGGGGCCTCGACGCTTCAGCACGGCGAGACGCTGGTCGCCCCGACACCCTCCCCCTCGACGCCTGGGGAAACCGGCGGCACCACGGCCGGGCAGTCCCCGGCGCCCAAGCCGGCGCCGGGCGGTGAACCCGAATCCGAACTTGAATCTGAAGCCGAAGCCGAAGCCGAAACCGAAGCGGAAAGCCCCTCGGCGCCGCTGCCCACCGCTGAACCGTTCGAACTCGGCGTCGTGCCGAGCTCCAGCTGCGCCGCCAGCGGCGTGCCGCCGGTGCTGATCCCGATCTACCAGCGCGCCGCGGCCGCCTACAGCCTCGGACCCCAAGGGCCGGCCGTGCTCGCCGGGATCAACGAGGTCGAGACCGGATTTGGCACCAACCTGAACACGTCCTCGGCCGGTGCGATGGGCTGGATGCAGTTCATCCAGTCGACCTGGGAAATGTATGGCGTCGACGCCAACGGCGATGGAGTCAAGGACCCCTACAACCCCGAAGACGCGATCTTCTCCGCCGCGCGCTACCTATCTGCCGCCGGGATGCCGGCCAACACCTACGGCGCGATCTACTCCTACAACCACGCCGACTGGTACGTATCCGAGGTGCTCGCCAACGCCGCCTGCTTTGCCCCAGAAGTCGGCGCCCCCTCGGCCGGCGGCCTCGCGGCCACCTCGCAGCGCGAAGAACTGACCTGCACGCCGGCCTCCGACTGGCATGACGCGGTGCCCCCTGAATACATGGAAGCCTTCGAGGCGGCCGCCTCGCGCTATGAACTGGGCCGCCGCGGGGTCTGGGTGCTGGCCGCCATCGCCCGCCTGGAGTCCGACTTTGGCCGCGGCATGACGAAGCACGAACTGCGCACCGAGGGGCCACTGGGTCTCGACGAAACTGAGTGGAGCACCTATGCGGTCGACGGCGACGAAGACGGCCACATCCGCCACGCCGACCCGGCCGACTCGGCGGCCACCCTGGCCCGCCTGATCTGGTCGCGGGGCAGCCTGCGGGCGGGGATCTTCACCCATAACCAGGCCGAGTGGTACGTGCAGGCGGTGCTCGCCGACGCCGAAGCGATCGAAGGCTCCTGCAAGAGCACCTACGTCGACTGGTCGCTCGCCCTGCCGCCCGTCGGCACGGAGTACGTCAACCCGTTCGCGATCAGCACCGAATCGACCCTCGGACGCGTCGACCAGGGCGTTGATTTCACCGGCGCCGGCCCGATCGGGGCGATCGGCGAAGCGCTGATCCTGCAGACCGGCGCTCCCGGCTGGCCCGAAGAAGGTGGCGTCCTCTACGAGCTGCTGAACGGGCCGATGAAGGGATCGGTGATCTATCTCTATGAGGGCGTCGACGCCACGGTGCAGCCCGGCCAGCGCGTTTCCGCCGGCCAGGAGATCGCGACCTTCCGCCCGGGCGGCTCGATCGAGACCGGCCTCGCCGACAGCGCCGGGGTTCCCCTCAGCCACACCGAATACTACGAGGGCAGGGTGACCCAGTCGGGCCTCGAAATGCTCTCGCTGCTGCAGGCGCTCGGCGTCTGAGGGTGGCGCGGCGCTGGCCCGCGTTAACGTAGGCGCGAACCCCGCCGGAAGGAGACCCCATGCCCACCTACGTGATGCTCACCAACCTGACCGCCGACGGCATCCGCACCCTGAAGAACAACCCGGGGCGCGTGGCCGAGGTCAACAACGAGGTCGAGCAGATCGGCGCCAAGGTCATCGCCCAGTACGCGACGCTGGGCCAGTATGACTTCATCACTGTCGTCGAGGCCCCCGATGACCAGACGATGGCGAAGATCTCGGTCGAGCTCGGCTCGCGCGGGACGATGACCAGCCAGACGCTGACCGCAATTCCCGCCGCGGATTTAGCCGGCTCGCTGTAGATGAGGAGCGCGGCGCGCCCTTGAAGGTCCTCGTCGTCGGCTCGGGCGGGCGCGAGCACGCGATCGTGCGCGCCCTGGCGCGCTCGGCCCACTCACCGCAGCTGCTCTGCGCACCCGGTAACGCGGGGATCGCGGCCGAGGCCGAGTGCCTGCCCGAGATCGCCGTCTCCGACGTCGGGGCGATCGTCGGCGCCGCCAGCGAACGCCGCGTCGAGCTGGTCGTGATCGGGCCCGAGGCGGCGCTGGTCGCCGGTGTCGTCGACGCGCTGGCGGAGGCGGGGCTTCCGGCCTTTGGCCCGAGTGCAGGTGCGGCCGAGCTGGAGGGCTCCAAGGCCTTCGCCAAGGAACTGATGCGTGAGGCCGGCGTGCCGACCGCCCCCCACGTCCTCCTGCACAGCGCCAGGGAGGCCAGCGAGGCGCTCGCAGCGAGCGCCTACCCCGTGGTGCTGAAGGCGGACGGGCTCGCCGCCGGTAAGGGGGTGATCGTCTGCCCCGACGAGCAGCAGGCGCGAGCCGCGGCCGAGGTTTTCTTCACCGAGCGGCGCTTCGGCGAGACCAGCGTCGTGCTGGAGGAGTTCCTGCAGGGCGAGGAGCTCTCGATGCTCGCCCTCTGCGACGGCGAGAACGCCGTGCCGCTGGCGCCGGCCCAGGACTACAAGCGGATCTTCGACGGCGACCGGGGACCCAACACCGGCGGCATGGGCAGCTACTCACCGGTGCCGGGCGTCGGCGCCAAGGAGGTCGAGCGGATCCTCGAGACCGTGCACCGCCCGGCCCTGGCGGCGATGGCCGAGCGCGGCCGCCCCTTCCATGGCGTCCTCTACGCGGGCCTGATGGTCGGCCCGACGGGACCGAAGGTGCTCGAGTTCAACGCCCGCTTCGGCGACCCCGAGACCCAGGCGGTGCTGCCGCGGCTGCGCTCGGATCTGCTCGACCTGATGCTGGCGGCGGCTGAGCCGGGGGGACTGGCCGGCAGCGAGGCGAGCTTTGCGGAGGACTGGGCGGTGACGGTGGTGCTGGCCTCGGCCGGCTACCCGCAGGGCTCCTCGACGGGAGACGTGATCGAGGGTCTCCCCGAGGCGGCGGGGCTGGCCGAGGTGACCCACGCCGGGACCGCCGAGCGGGACGGGAGGATCGTCACCGCCGGTGGCCGCGTGCTGAACCTCACCGGGCTCGGGCCGACGCCGGCCGCCGCCCGAGATCGTGCATACGATGCCGCCAGGTGCATCTCTTTCGAGGGGATGCAGATGCGCACCGACATCGCCGCCCGCGCACTCGAGCCAGAAAGGATCAGATGAACGAGATCTCAGAGGACCCGCTGTCGGCCGAGCCGGCGAGCATGCCGGCCGTCGAGGAGGCCTTCGACGAAATCGACGTCGATGAGCCGCTGGTCGGAATCATCATGGGCTCCAAGAACGACAAGCCGAAGATGCAGCCCGCCGGGGCCGCACTGCATGAGGCGGGCATCCGTTACGAGGTGCGCGTGATGAGCGCCCATCGCGACCCCGAGATGGTCCGCGAGTACTGCACCAACGCGAAGATGCGCGGCCTCAAGGTGATCATCGCGGGGGCCGGCATGTCGGCGGCGCTGCCCGGGGTCGCTGCCGCCCACACCGAGCTGCCCGTGATCGGCGTCCCGATCCTCGGCAAGAGCCTCGGGGGGCTCGACGCGCTGCTCTCGGCTGTGCAGATGCCGCCCGGAATCCCGGTCGCCTGCGTGGCAATCGACGGGGCAAAGAACGCCGGGGTGCTGGCGACGAGGATCATCAACGCATGAGAATCCCGCCACCCCCTCGGCCGGGTCAGGTGAAAGCGCGGGTGGATCTGATTTCGATGCTGGCGGCCGGCCTCCTGAAAGCGCGGTAATGATCGCTCGCTACACGCGGTCGGAGATCGGCGAGGTCTGGTCCGCGCACAACAAGATGGCCTGCTGGCTGGAGGTCGAGCTGGCCGCCATGGAGGCCTGGGCAAAGGAGGGTGTGGTGCCGCCCGAGGCGGCGGCGGAGTGTCGCGAGAGAGCCTCCTTCACGGTCGAGGCGGTCGCCGAGCGCGAGAGGGTGACCGACCACGACCTCGCCGCCTTCGTCGACGTCCTCGCCGCCCAGGTCGGCGAGCAGGGGCGCTGGATCCATTACGGGCTGACCTCCTCCGACGTGCTCGACACGGCGCTGGCCCTGCAGCTCCGTCAGGCCGGCGACATCGTCCTGGCCTCCGCCCGCGATTACCGCGACGCGCTCATCGCGCGCGCCCTCGAGCAGCGCGACACCCTCTGCGTGGGGCGCACCCACGGCGTCCACGCCGAGCCGACCACCTTCGGGCTGCGGCTCGCCGGCTTCGCGTTCGAGGCCGACCGCAATCTGGCGCGCCTCAGCGACGCCTTCGAGCAGCTCGCGGTCGGCAAGCTCTCGGGTGCGGTCGGCACCTACGCCTCGGTGCCGCCGCCGGTCGAGGCGCGGGTCATGGAGCGACTCGGCCTCGCGCGCGAGGACGTCGCCACCCAGGTCGTGCCCCGCGACCGTCACGCGGTGCTGACCTCGCGGATCGCGATAGCCGGCGGCGGTCTGGAGCGCTTTGCAACCGAGATCCGCAACCTGCAGCGCACCGAGGTGCGCGAGGTCGAGGAGCCGTTCGCCGCCGGGCAGAAGGGCTCCTCGGCGATGCCTCACAAGCGCAACCCGATCCGCACCGAGCGGATCACCGGCCTGGCCCGAGTGCTGCGCGGATACGCCCAGACGGGGCTCGAGAACATTGCCCTCTGGCACGAGCGCGACATCTCACACTCGGGTGCCGAGCGGGTGATCCTGCCCGACGCGACCACCGCCCTCGATTACATGCAGGCGCTGGCGGCCGGCGTCGCTGAGGGGATGACGATCCACGCCGAGCGGATGCGGGCCAACCTCGCCTTGACCCACGGCGCCCTCTTCAGCCAGCGCGCCCTGACGGCGCTGGTCGAGTCGGGGATGAGGCGCGAGGACGCCTACCGGATCGTTCAGGAGAACGCCCAGCGCGCCTGGGACACCGGGACCGAGTTTCGCGAGCTGCTCGCCGAGGCCGCCCCCGAGCTCGACCTCGACGCGGTCTTCGACCACGGCGCCTACCTCACCCACCTGCCGGAGATCTTCGAGCGCCTGGAGGCGCTGCGCCCCCAAGACGACCCTCGCTAGGGTGTGGCGCGATGGTCCTCTACACCTGCGGCCAGAAGACCCACCTCGGCTCCCTGGGGCACCCCTGCGGGCGGGCCGGCGACGCACTCGATAAGGCCGGCTATGAGTATGACGTCAGGGTCGTCGGCGGATACCGGCTGCTGTTCTGGACCTGGGGCAGCCGCGATCAGGACCGCGAGGAGGTGAAGCGCCTGAGCGGCACCAACGAGGTGCCGATCCTGGTCCTCGATGACGGCGAGGTGATCTCCGGGTCGGGGACGATCGCCCGCTGGGCGCGCGAACACCCGCGTGCCCGCGAGGCTGCCTGACCGCGGCCCTCAGGCTCGTCCCCGAAGCTCGGCGGCGACCCTAGGCCCCGACGAGCTCGGGCTCTCGCGCCGGGTGGCGGGCCCTCAGCACGACTTTGGTTCCGGCGCGCGGCGAAAGCGTCACGTTGCGGCGGGCGACGCGCTCGGGCATCGGATCGGCCTTCTCCAACTCGCAGCGGCCGAGCACCTCGCGAAGCACGATCGCCATCTCGAACTCGGCGAAGGCCCCTCCGATGCAGCGGCGAACGCTGCCGCCGAAGGGAATCCAGGCGTAGGTGTCGGGAGCGTTCTCGAGGAAGCGCTCGGGTCGAAACGCGAACGGCTCCGGGTAGACCTCGGGACGGGTGTGGACCAGCCAGATCGCCGGCGTCACATCCGACCCGGGCGGCAGCCGCATCTCGCCCGCGACGAGCTCCTTTGTGAGGCGCCGCCCGGCGAGCGGCACCACCGGCCGCAATCGCAGTGACTCGCTGATCGTCGCCCGCAGGTAGTCCTCCTCCCCCGCCTGCAGTGAGTCGCGCAGCCGATCGTGGACGGCCCGGTGGCGAAGCAGCAGGTCAAAGCTCCAGGCAAGCGCGGTCGCGGTCGTCTCGTGGCCGGCCAGCAGCAGGGTCATCAGCTGGTCGCGCAGGTCGGTGTCGCTCATTCCCTGGCCGTCCTCAAAGCGAGCCAGGATCAGCGCCGAGAGGATGTCCTCGCGATCGGCCAGATCGCCCCTCGTGCGGTGTTCGGCGATCTCCGCGTAGAGCAGCTCGTCGACGGCCCGCATCCGCTCGATGACCTTCGTCGGGATCCCGCCGCCGCGGCGCCGCAGGAGGACCATCAGCTGGGTGATCGGCGAGGAGGCCTCGGCGAGCAGACCGCGCAGAAGCTCGCGCAGACGCTGCAGGCGCGGCCCCTCGGCGACCCCGAAAACGGCCCGCAGGATCACCTCGAGGGTCACCGCCTGCATCCGCGGATGCAACGCGAACTCCCGACCCAGCGGCCAGGAGTCGATCTCGGCCTCGACGATCTCGGTGACCACCGGCCGCAGGGCGCGCATCCGCTCACCGTGGAAGGGGGGCAGCATCAGCTTGCGGTGGGCGAGGTGGTCCTCGCCTTCGAGCAGGAGCAGCGAGCGGGCGCCGAGGATCGGTTCGAGGAAGATGTTGCGCCCCGGCGGCAGGCCGTGGCCGCGCTCCGTGTAGAGGGCTTTGATCGCGGCTGGGTCCGAGAGCATGTACATCGGCCGCTGAAAGCCGAGGAACCTGACTCCGAAGGCGTCGCCGTAGCGCTGCCGGCACTCCTCGAGGAAGGGAAGCGGGCGAAATGCCCAGCTCAGCGTCTGGCGCAGCGGGCTGATCGCGAGTTCGGGTGGCATGGCCACGCGCAAAGCATCGCAGACGCCAGCTAGAGTCGAGAGCGATGTCCGTCACGCTGGCAGAGCTGAAGCTGCACTCCTCGGGGAAGGTGCGCGAGATCTATGAGTGGGACGAGGACCTGCTGATGGTCGCCTCGGATCGGATCTCGATCTATGACGTGGTGATGCCGACCGCGATCACCGACAAGGGCAAGGTCCTGAACCGGATCTCCGAATTCTGGTTCGAGCTGACCGCCGACATCGTCCCCAACCACTTCCTCTCCTCCGACGTGCCTGAGGAGGTCGCCGAAAGGGCGATGCGGGTGCGACGCCTGGAGATGTACCCGGTGGAGTGCGTCGTGCGCGGCTACCTCTCCGGTTCGGGCTGGAAGGAATACCGGCAGGGCGGAGCCGTCTGCGGGATCGATCTGCCGGCGGGGCTGCTTGAGTCCGACAAGCTCCCCGAACCGATATTCACACCTGCCACCAAGGCCGAGATCGGCGATCACGACGAGAACGTCGACTTCGAGCGGGCCGCGGAGATCGTCGGCGACCGGAGCCTGATGGAGGAGTTGCGGCGCATCTCGATCGAGGTCTACAGGCGCGGCGCCGAGCACGCCGCAGGGCGCGGCATCATCCTCGCCGACACGAAGTTCGAGTTCGGCAGCCACGCGGGGGCCGAGATCGTCCTTGCAGACGAGGTTCTGACCCCCGACTCCTCGCGCTTCTGGCCGGCCGATCGCTGGCAGCCGGGCGCGACTCCACCCTCCTTTGACAAGCAGTACGTGCGTGATTGGGCCAGCGAGCAGGGCTGGGACAGGACGCCGCCGGCGCCCGAGCTGCCCCCCGACGTGGTCGAGCAGACCCGGGCCAAATACGTCGAGGCCTACGAGCGGATCACGGAGCGGACCTTCTAGATGGCGCGGGCGCGGGTCTTGATCCGCCCCAAGGAGGGGATCCTCGACCCACAGGGCAAGGCGGTCGAGCGGGCGCTGCCGGCGCTCGGCTTTGAGGGGGTCGAGCACGTGCGAGTCGGACGCCTGGTCGAGCTCGAGGCGGAGGACCCCGAGCGCCTCCCCGAGCTGTGCGAGAAGCTGCTCGCCAACCCGCTGATCGAGGACTTCGAGATCGAGCAACTGTGATCTGGGGGGTGCTTCAGTTCCCCGGGTCCTGCGATGAGCGCGACGCGCTGCACGCCTGCCGGGTCGCGGGCGGCGAGGCGCGGCTGATCTGGCACGAGGAGGAGGACCTCGGCGCCCTCGGCGCGGTGATCATCCCCGGCGGCTTCTCCTACGGCGACTACCTGCGCGCCGGGGCGATCGCCCGCTTCTCCCCGGCGATGGAGGCGCTCGCCGCCTTCGCCGAGGCCGGCGGAGCGGTGCTGGGAATCTGCAACGGCTTTCAGGTTCTCTGCGAGGCCGGCCTGCTGCCCGGGGCGCTGCTGCGAAACGCGGAGCTGCGCTTCGTCTGCCGCCAGCTGGAGCTGCTCGTCGAGGGAGCCCCGAGCGGCGCCGGTTTTGAGTTCTCCGAGCGGCGGCTCTCGATTCCGGTGAAGCACGGCGAAGGGCGCTTCTGGGCACCCGAGGAGGTGCTCGACGGGCTCGAGGCCAACGGTCAGATCGCCTACCGCTACGCCGCCGGCCAGAACCCCAACGGGTCCGCCCGTGACATCGCCGGGGTCCGCAACGCGGCCGGCAACGTGCTCGGCCTGATGCCACACCCCGAGCACGCGGTCGATCCGCTGAGCGGGTCCACGGACGGCCTCGAGGTCTTCGATCGCGTCGCCGGGAGCGCCCTGTGAGAGGGGCCGGCGCGCAGGCGGGAGTGGACCGATGCCCTGACGCCGCCGTGCTGCACGCTGCCAAGCGCTCGGCGACCCGTTCCCGTGCGGCTGGTGGCTGATGCTGGAGACGTCCAAGCACCGGGAGCTGGGGCTGATCGATTCCGAGTACGAGCTGATCGTCGAGCAGCTCGGCCGCGAGCCCAACGACGTCGAGCTGGCGATGTTCAGCCTGCTCTGGTCTGAGCACTGCGCCTACAAGCACTCGCGCAAGCTGCTGCGGCGGCTGCCGACCGAGGGATCGCGGGTCCTGATGGGCCCGGGTGAGAACGCCGGCGCCGTCGATGTCGGCAACGGCTACGCGATTGCCTTCAAGGTCGAGTCCCACAACCACCCGAGCGCCGTCGAGCCCTTCCAGGGAGCGGCAACCGGCGTCGGCGGGATTCTGCGCGACGTCTTCGCACTGGGGGCGCGGCCGATCGCGATCCTCGACAGCCTGCGCTTCGGCGAGCTTGATTCCGAGCGCTCGCGCTTTCTCCTGGACGGTGCGGTGCGCGGCATCGGCCATTACGGCAACTCGGTCGGCGTGGCAACGGTCGGCGGCGAGATCTACTTCGAGGCCCCCTATGAGCACAACTGTCTCGTGAACGCGATGTGTGTCGGCATCGCCAGGCGCGAGGAGATGGTCCGTGCCGCCGCCGCCGGGGTCGGCAACGCGGTCGTTTTGATGGGCGCTTTAACCGGTCGCGACGGGATCGGGGGCGCCTCGGTGCTGGCCTCCGCCGAGCTCGGCGAGGGCGACGACGCAAAGCGACCGACCGTGCAGATCGGCGACCCCTTCGAGGAGTCCAAGCTGCTCGAGTGCTGCCTGGAGCTGCTCGAGGCGGGCGGGCTCGTTTCGCTGCAGGACCTGGGCGCGGCCGGCCTCACCTCCTCGAGCGCGGAGATGGCCGCCGCCGGTGGCGTCGGGATCGATCTCGACGTCGCCCGGGTGCCGCTGCGCGAGGCCGACATGGAGCCCTTCGAGATCATGGTCTCCGAGTCCCAGGAGCGGATGCTCGCGGTCGTCGAGCCCGAGAAGCTGCCAGAGGTGCTCGCCTGCTGCGAGAAATGGCAGATCGGCGGCGCCCAGATCGGCGTCGTAACCGACAGCGGCCAGATCCGGGTCATGCGCGAGGGCGAGGTCGTCGGCGAGATGCCCGTCGAGGTCCTGGTCGACGGCTGCCCCCTCTATGACCTGAGTCCGGCCGAGCCTGAGACCTGGATCTATGGCAACCGCAGGACGCTCGCGGCCGACGCGGATGCGGCGCAGACGCTGTTGGCCCTGCTCGCCTCAGCCAGCGTCGCCTCCAAGCGCTGGGCCTTCGAGCAATACGACGCGGTGGTCGGCTCGCGCACCGCGCGGCGGCCCGAGGCGGCCGACGCGGCGGTCCTGGAGCTGCCCGAGTCGGGCAGGGCGATCGCCGTCTCGATTGACGGCAACGGGCGCCGCGTCGCCTGCGATCCCTACGCCGGGACAGTCGAGGCGGTCCTCGAGTGTGCCCAGAACCTGGCCTGCGTCGGCGCCGAGCCGCTCGGCCTGACCAACTGCCTCAACTTCGGCAACCCCGAGAAAGCGACGCCTGCCTGGCAGCTCGACCGCGCCGTGAGCGGCCTCGCCGATGCCTGCGCGGCGCTCGGCGTGCCGGTCGTCGGCGGCAACGTCTCCCTCTACAACGAGGGTCCGGACGGACCCATCTACCCGACCCCGGTGATCGGCATGGTGGGCGAGTTGGCTGACCCCTCGCTTGCGGGGTCCTCGGCCTTCTCCCGTGAGGGCGACGCGATCGCCCTGCTCGGCCCCTTCGAACCGACCCTGGCCGGGAGCGAGCTGGCCAAGGCGCGCGGCGAGCTGGGGACCGGCCTGCCGCGGCCCGACCTCGGCGCCGCGGCCGCGGCCTGCGAGGCGACCCGCGAGGCGGTTCGCGCCGGGCGCGTCTCCTCGGCTCACGACGTCAGCGACGGGGGGCTCGCCTGCGCGCTGGCGGAGTCCGCGATCCAGGGCGGTTACGGCTGCCGGGTCGACCTGCAGCCGCTTCGCGAGCGCGGCTGTTCACCGGAGGAGACGCTCTTCGGTGAGGGCACCGGCGGCTTCCTGCTGAGCGGCAATCGCCGCTCGCTGGAGGAGCTCGGCGCCCTCTTCATCGGCGAGGTGGGTGGCGCCGAGATCGAGATTGCAGCCGGCGACCGCAGCCTCACGGTGGGCCTCGAGAGCGCTGCCGAGGCCTGGCGCTCGCTCGGCGGGCGGCTCGCCTAGACAGACAAAGGCGCATGGCTCGCCTTGCAGCTGTGGGGAACCAGAAGGGGCGGGCCGGCGCCGAAGCCCGAATCGCTGACCCTGAGGGCCGGGGAAATCCACGGTGCCTATCTGACGCTCAACCGGCAGACCAGGCGAAGAGCGCAGCCCGCGGTCAGCGCGGAACTGGCGCTGCCGCGGCGAAGCAGGAAGCAGCGTGTCGATCGCCGGCGAGACTCCCAACCGCCGCCACTCGAGGGCTGATCCACCTGCGTTGCTACCCTGCCGGGGTAGGCAGTCCGCCTGCGCTTCGAGTCCCTCCAAAAGACGAGGAAAGCGCTCCCCCTTCAATTGACCGAGCGGGTTCTCAGCGAACGCGATGGACCACGCGACGAGTGCGGGGTGTTCGGCGTCTACGCGCCGGGGCACGATGTCGCCCGCCTCGCCTACTTCGGCCTCTACGCGCTCCAGCACCGCGGTCAGGAGTCGGCCGGGATCGCCGCCTGCGAGGGCGGCCACATAACCACCCTTCGCGACTCCGGCCTGGTCTCCCAGGTCTTCGATGAGGAGAAGCTGCGGGCGCTGGAGGGCGACATGGCGATTGGCCACGTGCGCTACTCGACCACCGGTGGCGGCTCCTGGGAGAACGCGCAGCCGGTCTGGCGCGACGACGGCCGCGAGCTGGCCCTCGCCCACAACGGCAACCTGACCAACGCGGTCGAGCTCTGGAACGAGCTCAGGGAGAGGGGGCTGGCCTTCCGCGGCACCTCTGACTCGGAGATCATCGCCGCGCTGCTCTCCTCCAACGGCGCCCGCTTCATCGAGGACGCGGTCGCCGAGGTGATGCCGCGCCTGCAGGGCGCCTACTCGACGGTGACGATGACCAAGCACGCGATCGTCGCCTTCCGCGACCCCCATGGCGTCCGGCCGCTCTCTCTCGGGCGTCTCGGCGAGCGCTTCGTCGTCGCCTCGGAGAGCTGCGCCTTCGATATCGTCGGCGCCGAGCTGCTGCGAGAGGTTCGCCCCGGCGAGATGGTCTCCCTGACCGAGCGCGGTCTCGAGACCCGTCAGGTGGTGCGCTCGGCCCGCTCTGCAAGCTGCGTCTTCGAGCACATCTACTTCTCGCGGCCCGACAGCCGCCTCGAGGGTAAGGTCCTGCAGCAGGTCCGCGGGCGTATGGGCGAGATTCTCTGGCGCGAGGCGCCGGTCGAGGCCGACGTGGTGATCGCCGTGCCCGACTCCGGCAACCCGGCGGCCGCTGGATTCGCGCGCGCCTCCGGACTACCCCGCGATGACGGGCTGATCAAGAACCGCTACGTCGCCCGCACCTTCATCCAGCCCGGCCAGGAGCTGCGGAAGCGCGGTCTGCGGCTCAAGTTCAACCCCCTGCCGGAGATCGTCGCCGGACGGCGGATCGTCGTCGTCGATGACTCGATCGTGCGTGGCAACACGACCCGGCAGCTGGTCGGGATGCTGCGCGAGGCCGGCGCCAGCGAGGTGCACCTGCGGATCTCGGCGCCGCCGATCCGCCACCCGTGCCACTACGGGGTCGACATGTCGACCCGCGAGGAGATGATCGCCCACGAGCGCACGATCGAGGAGATCGCCGACGAGCTCGGGGCCGACAGCCTCGCCTACCTCTCGATGGACGGCGTCTATGAGGCCGTCGGCACCCCCGCCGAGGACCACTGCGACGCCTGCTTCACCGGCCGCTACCCGCTCGGCGACCCCGAGGAGGCAAACGGCAAGTTCGCGCTCGAGGAGATAGCCGTCGTGCCGGCAACGACCACGGGCTGAGCGCGGCGTGGATCGGGGCGCTCAGCGCCCGCCCCGCGCCCGCGTGCCGTCAGCCGCCACCAGCTCGTCGCGACTGAGGCCGCCGGTTATCCCGCCCCGACGCCCGGCACCTGCGAAGCCCCTCGATCAGCTGGCGAGCTCGAGCCCGAGCCAGACGATCACCAGCGAGGCGAGCAGAATCGCGACCTGCAGAAGGTGCAGCTGCGGGCGGCGCAGGTGGGCGAGGGCCAAAACGATGACGAGCCCCACCAGGGCCAGCTTCAGCTGCAGCGTCGAGTCGCCGAACAGGTTGTAGTGGGAGGCCATCGCCCAGCCGGTCGCGACCAGCACGGCGAGCGCGGCGAGGGAGCCGAAGCCGAAGCGCCGCGCGATGGCCCGCATCCGCTCTCGCTCGGCGGCGCCGCGCAGGACCGGCACCACGGCGACCCCGAAGACGATCTGGCCCCCGAGGAAGAAGGCCATTGCCAGCACGTGCAGGTACAGAACGGCCCGCCAGAAGTCACTCATCGGTCGAACCCTATTCGCGATCGCGACTGCGAAGATGCGGCCGTGCCCGCCTTCCGCATCGTCGTCCTGGCCTCCGGCAACGGCTCCAACCTGCAGGCGATCCTCGACCGGCTGCAGGGCCGCGAGGGCATCGAGGTCGTCGGCGTCGGCTCCGACAAGCCGGGTGCCCGGGCCCTGGAGCGCGCCGCGGCCGCCGGGGTCGATACGGCCCTGTTCCCCGCCTCGGAGTTCGAGGACCGCGAAGCCCGAGACGAGGCGCTGGGCGATTGGATCGAGTCGCTCGGGGCCGACCTGATCGCGCTTGCCGGATACATGCAGCTGCTGAGCGCCGGTTTCATCGAGCGTTTCCGCAACCGGGTCGTGAACGTCCACCCGGCGCTGCTGCCCGCCTTCCCGGGGCTCGATGCGATCGGCCAGGCGCTTACCGCAGGGGTGAAGACGACCGGTGTCACGGTCCATTTCGTCGACGAGGGCATCGACACCGGGCCGGCGATCATCCAGCGCCAGGTCCCGGTGCCCGACGGCGGCCGCGAGAAGCTCGAGGCGGCCGTGCACGCGCTCGAGCATGAGCTCTACCCGGAGGCGATCCGCATGATCGCCCGGGGCCTGGTTAGGATCGATGCCGACCAGAGGGTCGCCGTGATCGATGAGCGAAGCAAAGACTGACATCCCGTCGCCCAGCGCGGCCGAGGGCGCGGTCAGGGTGCGGCGGGCCCTGATCTCGGTCTCCGACAAGACCGGCGTGGTCGATTTTGCAAAGACGCTGGCCGCTCTTGGAATCGAGATTCTCAGCACCGGCGGCACGGCCTCGGCCCTGCGCGAGGCGGGGCTGGAGGTCACCGAGGTCTCGGATTTCACCGGCCAGGCGGAGATCCTCGACGGGCGCGTCAAGACCCTGCACCCGCGGCTCCACGCGGCGTTGCTGGCGCGCCGCGAGGACGCCGAGCATATGGCGACCCTGGAGCGCGAGGGGATCGAGCCGATCGACCTCGTCTGCGTCAACCTCTATCCCTTCGAGGACGCGGTCTCCGGGCACCAGGTCGAGCCCGAGGTCGCGATCGAGAACATCGACATCGGCGGCCCGACAATGATCCGCGCCGCGGCCAAGAACCATGAGAGCGTCGCCGTCCTCGTCAAGCCCGAGTCCTATGACGCCGTCTGCGCCGAGCTGGAGGAGTCGGGGGGCGAGATCTCGGCCTCGACCCGACACTGGTTGGCGAATGAGGCGTTCGCGCAGACGGCTCGCTATGACGCAGCGATCAGCCGCTGGTTCTCAACCTCCTATGAGGAGTTCCCCGAGCATCTGGCCGTCGCCTACGAGAAGGTCCTCGACCTCTCCTACGGCGAGAACCCCCACCAGCGCGCCGCGCTTTACTCCGAGGCGGGGATCCGCTCCCATGTCCTCTCCAGGGTCTCGAAGCTGCACGGACGGGCCCTCTCGTTCAACAACGTCCTCGACCTCGACTCGGCCCGGCGGCTGGTTGACGATTTCCCCGCCCCGGCCTGCACGATCGTCAAGCACAACAACCCCTGCGGGGTTGCGATCGGCGAAGACTCGCTCGAGGCCTATCGCAAGGCCCTTGCCTGCGATCCGATGTCGGCCTTCGGCGGCGTGATCGCCCTCAACCGGCCGGTCGGGGTCGAGCTCGCCGAGGCCCTGCACGAGAACTTCGTCGAGGTGCTGATCGCCCCCGGATATGAGGAGGGAGCGCTCGACGTTCTGCAGCGCAAGGAGGCGATCCGGATCCTCCGCAACGAGGAGCGACGCCATCCCGACCCGGTCGAGCGCGACGCCAAGCGGGTGCTCGGCGGGCTGCTGATCCAGGATCGCGACGGCGACCCCGAGCCGCGCGAGCTGATGGAGGTCGTGACCGAGGCCGGGCCGACCGAGGAGCAGTGGGCCGATCTGCTCTTCGCCTGGACCGTCGTGCGCCACGTGCGCTCAAACGCGATCGTGATCGCGAAGGGCCGGGCGACGCTCGGGATCGGCGCCGGCCAGATGAGCCGGGTCGACTCGGTGCGGCTTGCGCTCGAGAAGTGCCGCGATGCCCACGGTGAGGATGCGGCGGGGCTGCTGCGCGGCTCGGCCCTAGCCTCCGATGCGTTCTTCCCATTTGCCGACGGGCCCGAGGCGGCGATCGAGGCCGGCGCGAGCGCGGTGATCCAGCCGGGCGGCTCGAAAAACGACGCCGAGGTGATCGACGCCTGCAACGCCGCCGGGGTGGCGATGGTCTTCACCAAGCACCGCCACTTCCGCCACTGAGGGCCCCGCCCGGCCGAGCCCGAGCCAGATCAGCAGATCGAAACCGTGCCCTTGAGGGTGCGGACGACCTTCTTCTTCTTGCCGTGCTTGAGAGCTATCGCGGTGACCTTGACGGTGACCGTGTGGGTGCTCCCCGAGGCCAGGGTGCCGGGTTCGATCAGGAGTTTGAGCGGCTTCTTCTTCAGCGTCTTCAGCTTCCTGCCGTCGAAGGCGAAGGCCGCGGTCTTCAGCGTCAGCTTCGAGCGCAGGGCCTTGGCGACTTTGTGGCGCACACGTTTGCCGGCGCCCGCATAGAAGGCCTGTCCGGGCTGCAGGCAGCTCTTCGGCAGGCGCAGGGTGAGTTCGAAGCCGCCGACCGGCTTGCCGATCGTCTTTTCCGTGCCCTTGTAGGGGGATGGAACCGGCGAGGGGGGCGGTGCGATCGGCGCGGTGTCGGCCATCTGCAGGCCAGCTTCGTCAATGAAGGTGATCCAGCCGGCACCGGAGTCGGTGATCGCCAGCTGGGCGTTGTCGTTGACCGCGTATGAGTGGCCGAGGTGAGCGATGTCGGTCTCGGTGAACGCGTTGCCACCGTCGCTTGAGCTGAAGAGGCGCATCACCCTCGCCTGGTCGGTGGCACGCGTCCCGGGCCAGGCGACGGCCAGGCGCCCGCCCGGGGACTCGGCGATCGCGCCGCCGGCGAAGAGGTCGGTCGAGGTGTCGTTGGCGAGCGTCAGCGGCGCACCGAAGCCGCTTCCGGTGTACCTGCGCACCTCGACGGCGGTGGGGCTGCTTGCGCCACCGGCGTAGTCCTGGGAGACGAGGAAGGTCCCGGCGGCGCCGCCGGCGAGCTTCGTCTCATATCCCTTGCCGATCGAGATCGGCCCTTCCCAGCTGCTCTCGGTCGTCAGCGGACCCCCCTTGTAGCGCAGCAAATACATCGTGTATTCGCTGCCTTCGAGCAGCCAGTAGGCCTCGAGCGGTTCCGCGGGTCCCGACAGGGCCATGCTCGCCGAGCCCACGGTCCCCGTCACCAGCGTCGGGAACTTGAGGTTCATCCCGGCGCCGCCGCCCGCGGGCTGGGTGCTGAAACCGATGCCCGGGTTGAAGGCCCCGATCAGAAATTCGGTACCGGAGAGGAAGACGTCGGTCGGTTCGCTCTTGTTCGAGTAGCCGGCTTCATTGGGGGCGACGACGCCCCCGTTGAAGCTCTGGCCGCCGTCGGGGGAGGTCCAGATGACAACATCGTCCTTGACGTAGCGCGGAGCGACGACGTAGACGGTGCCGCCGGATCCGAGCACCGGGAAGGCTCCGGCGACGTCGTCGGTCTGATCGACCGCCCCCGGAATCGGCAGGGTCCGCGGCGCCGTGCAGGTGCCGCCGCCGGGAATCTCACAGAACATCACCGAGTCGGGGGAGCTGGTCCCAGAGCGATGCGTCCAGGCCACATATGCGGTGCCGGCCGAATCGACGACGATGTGCCCGGCGCTGCCCGGCGCGGTGTCCAGCGTGAAGCGATCGTTGGCGCTGGCAGGAGCCGCTAGGACGAGTGCCACAAGCGCCGTGGCGATGATCAGCGGCAGCGCCCTCACAATCGCCCGAGTCTATTGGTCAGTGGCCCGCTTGGCGAGCTACCGATTCCGCCGACGCTCGGCCAGCTGCTTCTGTCTCTCGCTTGCGCGCCGCACGTGGTCACAGACCTCCTGCGGGGTGTCGGCGGTCATCAGCAACTCCTTGTCGGCGGGCGAGATCAGCTCGTCGTCCTCGAGCTCGGCGTCGAGCCAGGTGAGCAGCGGTGCCCAGTGCCCGCGGTCCACGAGGATCGTCGGGAAGTGCCGAATCCGGTGGGTCTGGATCAGGGTGAGGCTCTCGAACATCTCATCCAGCGTGCCGAAGCCGCCCGGGAAGATGACGAAGGCCCGCGCGTAGCGGACGAACATCAGCTTGCGGGCAAAGAAGTAATGGAAGCGCAGGGGCCTGGTCGCGTAGGGGTTCGGCCGTTGCTCCGACGGCAGCTCGACGTTGAGGCCGACCGACTCGCCGCCGGCCTCCTTTGCCCCGCGGTTCGCGGCCTCCATCAACCCACCGCCGCCACCGGTGATCACCGTGAACCCGTGTCTCGCAAGACAGGCGGCCGTCTCTCGGCAGAGCTCATACCAGCGGTGGCCCTCGGGCACACGCGCCGAACCGAAGAGCGAGACCCCCTCTTCGATATCACGTAGCGCCTCAAAACCACGCTCGATCTCGTCGTGGATACGTTGCAGGCGAACGTCGTCGCGCGCCTCGAGGAGGTCGTGTGGGACGCGCAGCAGGTGCTCGTCATGGGTCGCCATGCGGCGAACCATCGCATGTTGCCCGGCCCGGCTAGCCGTGGCTGAGCCTGATGAAACGGACGGTCGCCTTGTTGGTCGGCGTCTCGGTGCGGGTACCCGCCAGAGAGCCGGCGGAGACCTGGCGTGAGGCCGATTGCCGCGGGGGGCTGTTGGTGTCTGAGACGCGCATTTCGACTTTGAAGGCGTGGGCTTTGCCGAAGACGCGCGAGATCGGCAGCGGGCTCGTCTGGAAGACGGGATCGTCGGCCAGGCGTCTTCGAAGTCGAGTGTCAGACCGGTCTGCGGATCTTCTCCGCAGGTGTTCTTGGTGGGCGAGGCCGTGGCCTTCCTCGAGATCTCCATCCCGAGCCGGTCGCCCTCATAGGTGAAGAGGGCGGAGCCCCCTTCAGGGAATGCCTTGCCACAGTCCGCCGTGGAGAGGCTCACCGGAGGCACGCTGCAGGGTGCCGGCGGGTGGGACGGGGACGCATGGCTACCGCCGCTGGCGGTCCGCGTCGTCGATACCTTGACGGCGAGCGAGGCGTCGGTCTCGCGCCCGGTTCGGTGCATCACCGCTTCTTGGCCATAGCGGTCGAACTGGAAGGTCGCACCGTTGCCCCTCTGATGAAAACGGAGGTCTGTTCCACGTCGCCGTCCTCTGTGTAGAGGCAGGTTCCCGTTTCCCCGGAGATCTGCGACTTGAGGTCATCGGTGGCCTTGCCTTCGACGATGACCTTGAAAAAGGCGATCTGGTGGGGTTTGGGGAGGTGGATGTGGATCGGCGGGACGGGCGGAAAGGTCGGGTCAGCGCCAACGCTCGCGGCGGGGCCGAAGCTCACGCCGAGGACCACGAGGGTCGCCGTCGCTTACTTGCGCGAGCGCAAACCGATGCCTCGACATCTGGTCAATCTGGCGCCATATCCCGCCCCTGCCAACGGGGCGTGCGTCTCGGCGATCGGCCCGGAGGCCCCTGCTCGAACGCTGAGTGGCCAACATCGCAAGTTCGTGTTGCTCTTCCAACCTCCCCCATGCTCCAGGGAGGTGTTCTCGGAAAGGGGCGAAAGTTTGTGGAGATGAACTTTTCTGTCGAGCGCAAACGCGAAGGATTCTGGCTGATGATGAGCGAGGCCGTTGAGGCTGGAAGCCATCACCAAGCCGTTGCGCGGACGTGCAAGATGCCTGGCCTTTACCGCGCTCAGGAGGTTGATGGGCGGGATCCTGAGCACCGAGACTTCTGGGTCCCTACTTCGGGGGCCCCTAATCCCGTTTAGCGTGACAACGGTTAGCCGCAGCCTCGGCCCATCACCATCCCTCACCCCGCCGGGGGAGGCGGGCCGGCCCTGCCTAGCCGTTCAATTAAAATGAAACCCCCTCCCACGGCGGGCGCGGTCAGTGTCAGAGATCTGGCGGGTGAGAGGGGGCATCTCGCCAACTCAAAGGTGGGGGCGGTTCGTTTCCGATCCTCGCAGCTCGGGGCAACGCTCTGTCGTCCTGCGATTGACGCCGGCCTTGGCAAGAGGTAGCGTCGGCGTTGCCGACGCCTTGATCTGCAAGGTGGCGACTGCGAGGAAGCCCAATGCGAGAGCACCTAACGTCCGTCCACTCATGGGCTCGCTGTCATCGCTATCTCTCACTGCGGTGTAGCCTCGGCCTTGCCGCCTTGATCCTCAGCCTCGCCTTCGGCGCGGCTCCGGCTCATGCGGAAACGAAGACGTTCACCGGCAACGTCAGCAGGGACTGGTTCGACGAAGGCAATTGGAGTCCGTCCGGTGTCCCTACCTCATCCGACGACGTGGTGATCAACAGCGCGACGGCGGAAATCACTGGAAAAGACGCCAGCGCGCGATCGCTTTCGATCAACACCGCCTCTCCAAACAGCGGGGGCCTCGAGATCATCGACCACTCGCTCACCGTGTCTTCGTCGGGAGAATCGACTCTCGACGGCTTCCTCGAGGTCGACGGCACTTTGAACCTCAACGACCCGACGACCTATGAGGGCACGACGAACTCCAACGGGATCAACATCGGCGGCACGCTGAACATCGGCTCGACCTTCAAGATGACTAGCTCGGACAGCGACAATCACGCAAACGTCAACGACACCACCAATCACGGGCTCGTGCATGTGCTGACCGGCGGCTCCCTGATCCGTGATACGAGCACGGGCGTCCAAACGATCCAACCGGTGGTCGACAACGATGGCAGCGCGGCGTCCTCGATTAAGACCGGAACCCTCGACCTCGCAAAGGGCGACGCCGGCAGCTCCACCGGCGGCTATGAAATCAGCTCCGGCGCGACGCTGCAAACACAGGGCGACTTCGACTCACCGTCGATCACCGGCTCTGGCACGTTCGATGTCGCGGGCGCCACGACCACGATCGGAGCCAGCGACATGTTCACGGTTCCAGCCCTGCACATCGACGGTAACGGCACCTTCACGCTCGACAAGGACCTCTCTATTCCAACACTGATAAGCACCGGTGGACATCGAAACGGCACCGGCTCGCTCACGGTGACCGAAACGGCCGACTTCTCTGGGCTTGCCCTCGATACCGGCATCACCGCTGTTGCCGCCTCCGTGCCGAGCTTTGACATCACTGCGTTCCTCAGTGTCGGCAGCACTTTCACCGGCACCAACGCGACGCTGAACCTGGACACGCCGACCACCTACGCGCAATCTTCGGATTCCAACGGGATCAATCTGGGCGGAGGAGTCCTCAACATCGCCTCGACCTTCACGATGAGCGGCGCTGGCATCCAGGCCGCAATCAACGACACCGGGGGCAGTCCGCTCGTCCATGTGCTGGAAGGCGGCTCGCTGATCCGCGAGACCAGCAGCGGCTCGGTGGGAATCCCGCCGGTCGAAAACGACGGGACAGTCTCCGTTCAGACCGGGGTGCTCAGCAGCGAGAGCCTGACGCAGTTGGCAGGAACCACGACCATCAGCGGCGGCGCCGAGCTGGATGGCCCGGTAACGCTCGATGGCGGCGTTCTGAATGGCAATGGCACACTAGGGGGCCAGGTGTCCAACCCCGGGGGGGCAGTCGCCCCCGGGACCTCGCCCGGGAAACTGACGATCGTAGGCGACTACACCCAGGGTTCTGGCGGCACGCTGGCCGAGCAGATCACCGGCACGACGCCGGGGACCCAGTTCGACCAGCTGATGGTAGGCGGGGTGCTGACGCTGGCTGGTACGCTGGCGATCGACTCCACGGGGTTCACTCCTGCCGCGAGCGACACCTTCAAGATCATCTCTGGGGCCTCGTCGCGAACCGGCACCTTCGCCACGGTGACCGGCTCATCAGCGGGCGGTGCAACGTACGTGCCCCAGTACGACCCCGATGGGGTCACCCTCACGGTGATGGGCGCTCCTCCGCCGCAGCAACCCTCGAACACCGTGGCGCCTTCTATCTCCGGCACCCCGAGTGTCAATCAGACGCTCATCTGCAATAACGGCAGCTGGACCAACGGCCCGACCAGCTTCGCCTACCAGTGGAGCCGCGACGGCACCCCGATCACAGGCGCCACCGGCCAGACCTACACCATCCAGAGCACCGATCAGGGTCATACCCTGACCTGCACTGTGATCGCGTCCAATACCGATGGCTCAAGCCAGCCCGCCTCCAGCGCCGGAGTCGCCGTCTCCTCCGCGATTGTCGTGACGCCGCCTAAGGTCACCGACTTCGTCACCGCCGTCTTCGAACCTCCCTACCTCTACCTGCGCCTCAAGTGTCCGGCTCGCTTCAGGCCCGGCTGCCTCGGCAACGCGGTCGCGGTCACCAGCAAAGACCGGTGCACCGTCCATGCGGGGATGCGCAACTGCCAGCACGGAAAGCTGATGAGCGCCCCGGTCTCCGCGAATCAGAAGGCGAACAAGTGGAAGGTAGTCAAACTCAGGGTCAAATCCCAATACACGGCCACGGTCGAAGAACTGGCGAAGCACCCGGACGAAAAGCTCCTCGTCGTGCGCCAGCTGATCCACTCGAGGGGGTTCGAGCACGGTCATCCGCAAACGGTCTTCCACGTCTACCGAGTGAGGTCGGCGACCGGGCAGTGACAGCGGGCTCGGGAACGGGTCCTAGCGCCCCCCGGAACAGTCGGCCGGCCAGGGCCCGAGTTCGTTAGGAGAATGCCCACCCCACGCTCCTCTCCCCCTCCATGAGAAGTTGCCATAGCCTGACCCAACCTCAAGCCGACCGGTAGCCAGGTTTGGCTGGAGACTCAGGTGGGCGGCGCTGGTTGCGGAGCGATTTGGCCGAGTTCGCCGGCAGAACGAAATCTTCCCTGTCCTATCCCCCAGCGGTCTGGGAGGTCACAGCGAGTTCCGATGCCACTCTCAGCGGATCGATGCCCCGAATGCAAGTCGGCCTGATCGAAGATGTCGACAATTTAACTTGCCAATTTTGGCATCCATTTGACACCCGTCCTCTGGTACCCAGCACCCGGTTTCGAGCCCATTTTGGCTTGCCCGCAGGGCTTGGGAGACGCCCCCGGCCACACACAATCAACCCGACCGCTCGGCTCGAGGGTGGCTCGATTTCGCTGCCGCAATAGCCCGCGCCCCACCGACGAGGCGCCGTCGCCCGACAGGACGCTGGAGCAACCGGCCCGTAATCATCGCGGCTCGCGCCATCTGGGAAGATGGCCCATCCGGCCCTGATGGAGCTTGCCCGCACTCGACCACCGCAAGGGTCAGTGCCGCCTCACCATCTCGGTCTCCGTCCGAAGACAAGAACGCGACGCTGTCAGGGAGGAAGACTTGCCGGCTCGTCATTGCCGCGGTCGGATCGGCGAGCCGCATCATTGGCGAGACGGCCAGGTTCGTCACCGTGGCGTGTAGACCAGGATCAGTACGCCGCTGTCGAAGCGGGTCACCTCCTGCAGATCCAGCTGCGGCGTCTCGTCCAGGTGCTCGAAGAGGCGCTCTCCGCCCCCGGCGGCGACCGGAGTCAGGGAGAGGTGGAACTCGTCGATCAGCCCGTGCTCGATGAGCGTCGCGTCGAGCATCCCGGTGCCGTACTTGACCAGAGTCTTGCCGCTCGCCTTGAGCTCGGCGACGGCGACGGAAACGTTCCCGTCGATCCGGGTCGCGTTCCAGGTCGGCGTCTCCGCGCCCGTCCTCGAGGCGATGAACTTGGGGATCTCGTTCATCCGGGCGATGAAGTCGGTCGGCGTACCCGGGGGCGCCTGTTCAGCCATCCTCAGATAGGCGTCGGCCATGCCTTCGTAGCTGATCCTGCCGAGGAGGAGTGCGTCTGCCTCGCCCAGCAGGCGCCCGGCGTAGGCGTTGTGGTCCTCGTCGAGGTACGGGAACGCCCATTGGTCCAACTCGTCGATCTGTCCGCCGAGACTGACGTGCGTCATCTCCACCAACTTGCCCATCTTCAACTCCGATCTGTCGCGGTTGACTATGAGGTAGACGAAACGGCAGCGCTGAATTCGACACGAGCCGGAAATCTTCCCTTTTCGACCGTCGTGTCACCTCCATCCCGACACAAGACGAACTGACGATCCGACCCAGGGCCAGGTCGATTCGTCGACCACCTGGGAGGCGCTAGTCAGCGCCCGATCGCGCCTCGGAGAAGCCGGCAAGAAGCCACTGGCCGGCTGCAGTCGATTCAGCCGGAATGTCCTCGCCTCGCCTCCCCCGCAGCCCGGAGATGCGCGGGGTCGGTTCGACAACCGCAAAGGCCGTAGAGCCTCATCACGCACGAAGTGCCCCCGGCGGGATTCGAACCCGCGCCGCGCGGCTTAAAAGGCCGCCGCTCTAACCAACTGAGCTACAGGGGCAGAGTCTAGATTTCGGCTCTAGGTGGCCGTTTCCTCAACTTCGTGTCTACCACAGCCGAGCTCCTCAGAAGGTCGGTTCGCCGCTCCGCTGCCCATTGCTGCCCATTCGAAGGGCGGCATCGAAGGCTTCGCGGTGCGCTCCAGAGAGTCGGTCGCGGCGTCTCACGGCCTTAGCGTAGACCTTCATCGGAAATGCCGGGTCCGCCCATCCGCCCTGCTCGGCGACGTAGACAGGATCGTCCTCACAGGCAAAGCGCAGCGAGGCGTAGGTGCGACGTAAGGAGTGCGGCGAGACCCGCTCGCTGATCTCGGCGATACCCGAGCTCGCTCAAGCTTGACGTTCGCCTTCTTGATCGCCGACTTGAGCCGTCGTCCAACGTTGTCGGGCGTCTGCCGCGTTTCCACGCCTGACCGACGAATACTGGGATCGTCCGGGTCGGTGCAGCCTGCTGGTTGCCGCCAGGGTCCATAGCTCTGTCACTAACCCGGACGGCATATCGACCTCCCGCCTTCCCGCCGCGCGTCTTTGACTCCTGCACGGTCAGCGTTCCCGTAGCAAGGTCGAGATCGCGCCAGTCGAGCGCGCACAGCTCCCCCACACGCAGCCCCGCCCCGGCCAGCGTCGCGAGCACCGGCACGGTGGCGCCTGGGGGCCGCGTCGAGCAGCGCCATCAACTGCTCAGGCTCGACCCACGGTCCGGCGCGGCGCAGGCTCCTTGACGCGCCGCCGTCCGCCCCTCGACGCCGCTGGGTTGCTCGGCAAGTGCCCGTAGTCGACCGCCATGATCGAGAATCTGAGACGAGCCGCTTGAGGGTCTTGTTGATCTGCGCCGCTTCCAGCTTTCCCTCCCGTACCTTCGCCACCTTGTAGCGGTCCACCTCGGCCACTGTGATCTCGACCAACAAGTGGTCCTTGAAGAAGGGCAACAGGTGATAGCTCAACGCCCACTGGTAATCCTTGATCGTCCGCTGGCGTAACTCCGGCTTGCGGGATTCCAGCCACCGAGAGGCGAACTCATGGAAGCTCGGCACCTCTGCCGGAACTTCGACCGGCTCCGGTTCATACGGCTTCCAGATCCCCCGCTCCACGTCGGCGAGGACGTGACGTAGTTCGGCCTCGGCGCGCTCACGGTCCCAGCCATCCTCCGGGACGCCGAGGGCAAGATAGTGGCGCTTGCCGTAGGCGCGAAAGCGGATTGCCCAAGCGCGGCCCTCGGTAGGCTCTATCACCTGTCCAGTTGCCTTGCGGGCCATTCAGGTCCCCCCTCTTCTCCGCCGCCCGAAGCGGCCGTCCAGATCTTTGAGCTGGCCAGTTTGCACGAGGTTGGAGATATGGCTCAGAATCCCCACTTGGCCAGCTGGAATTTTGGGAGCCACCGCGTCGTTGCGGCCCATAAGATCGACGTCAGGCATGAGGAGTCCACTCTCCTTTTGTCTAGGGCCGTCGTCGGTGTCAACGCACCGTGGCGGCCCGTTTTTTGATGGCCCGATCCTATACCTGCGCCTGGAGATCCTTGCTGGTGTGAAGGCGCCGGAGATCGTGGGTTGATGTCCTGCGCTTCGAGTCAGATTCCATATTGATGTAGTCGGCGCCATCGCTTCCGCCGGATCAGGTTACGTGAAGAGTCAATTCGTCCGGTCGCCCTTGATCGGCAGCAATTGAACGCTGCCGGATCGCGGCCGTCGCCGGCGACGGCGAGTGGGTCGGCCTTGGCACTCATGCTGCTCACCGGCGAGGGTCGAGCCCATCCGCTCAATCGCGACCTCTGGGTCGAAGCGAAGACGAGGCTTGCTGCCGGCGCCCATTCTGACCGCCCCCAGCTCACTTGCGTGCGCATAAACCCAGTCGCGCTCCATCCCCAGCCGTCGGGCCAACTCAGCGGCGTCGATCAGCTCGGGACCACTTTTCACCGCACCCCGAGCGAGCAACTCGGCTACGCGGCGGGCGATCGCCTCGACGGCCAGAGGATGGAGCTTGATCTCGGTTGACGACATTTCAGCCTCTCAACCCGACTGTCCATTGAAATGCCGGATTGCGTCGGATCGTTTGCGAGTTCCCATCACCCCTGTCGTCCGAGAACCGCCCCACGCGCCCCCTTAAAGTCCGATCTCCAAACCTCGCGCCCGTGCCTGGATGCCCTTCCCGAGACCAAGCTGGCGTTGTTGCTCGGCGAGCCGGCGCCGCTGCCTGTTCCAGGCGGCCCGCTCCCGACTGTCTTTCGGCTCCGCGCCAAAAGCCCGCCCCGGGTCGCCGATCCCGTGCTCCTGGCGGTAGCGCTCGATCCCCTCCACCCCGCGCTCCCAGGCCTTGCGCTTGGCCAGATCGCCGGGGCGCTCGCCCAGCTCTGCCTTGATGTAGGGGGGTGGGGCGAGGCGGGGGGCGGTGATCGCCAGCTCTCTGCGCTGGGCGAGGACGGCCTCGATCGCCGCCGCCTCCTGGCGGGGCTGGGGGTCGAGCGCTCTGATCTGGCGCTCCTCGGCGCGCAGCCGCTCAAGCGCCGCCCGGCGCACGGCCTCTCCCTCGCTGGCGCGCTCCAGCTCGCGCTTGCGCTGGCGCCGCGGAGCCTCGGAGGCCTCCTGCAGGCGCGCCAGGGCGTTCTTGTGTTGCCCTTCGGCGATCGTGATCTTCGGCTCCAGATCATGCAGGCGTTCGCGCAGGTACCCCTGACGGCCCAGCTCGCCCCCGAGCCGCTCGCGCCAGGCAAAGAGCTCCTCGTTGGGCAAGCCGCGCAGCTCGGAGCGCAGCGCCTCCTCGTGCGCCGCCAGCTGAGCCCGGTCGCGCCCCGCTGCCGCCGTGATCGTCTCCAGCGCCCCGCGCTCCTGCGCGGAGGCGGGCGCATACTCTTCCCTACCCACCGCCCCGATCTCCGGCATCGCGTAGATCAGCGTCTCCTCGCGGCTCCTGGAGGCCGCGACATAAAGCTCCTGCCTGTCCATCGAGGCATCGACGGCGACGAAGGCGCGGTCGACCGTCGTCCCCTGGGCGCAGTAGGTGGTCGCGGCGTAGGCGTGTTCCAATGCGGGCGCTTCGTTATAAGGATTGACCCGCTCCAGATAGACGGCATCGACACACACCCGCCGTCGGGTGTCGATGCCGTCCAACACAACGCTTCGAGCTAAAACGTCAACCTCCGCCACCGTCCAGCGCTCGCGGTTATAGATCTGGGCGGCGTGATCGTTGACGCGGGTTATTACCTGATCGCCGCTGGCGAACATGCTTTCGCCGACCTGGATCTCGGTAGCGCCCAAACGGCCCTGCTCGCGCATCCTCATTCTCGCCAGCTCATTGAGGCGATCGACCTCTACGTTTCGCTTCGCCACCATCAGCGCGTCCTCGCCGCGGTCAAAGGACTGATGCCAGTCGGCGACCATCGCCTCGCGCCTGGCCTCGGCGTCGGGGGCGACTACCACCCGCTCGGCCGAGCGGTAGACGCTCAAGGCCTCGGCGCCCTCGCCCGCACGGATCAGCTTCGCCCCCTCGCGCTCGGCCTCGTGGCGGTGGCGGATCACTTCACCGAGGACGATCGGCTCCGTCCTCTCGGCTAAGGCCGCAAACAGCCCACCCGCCTCGATCTCGCCGAGCTGGGCTGGGTCGCCGATCAGGACGAGCTTGGCCTCGGCGGCCTCGGCGTGGTGGATCAGCCGCGCCAGGGTCGCGGAGTCGACCATCCCCGCCTCGTCGATCAGCAGGACCGAGTTGTGGGGTAGCGCGAGGTGGCCCTGGCCCTCGGCGCGCTCCAGCTCACCGAGCAGGCGGGCGATGCTGGTCGCCTCAAGGCCCTCGGCGCGCAGGACGTTGGCGGCGCGCCAGGTCGGGGCGGCGGCGCTCAGCTCGATCCCGCCCCGAGCCCAGCCCTCGGCCGCGCTCAGGGTCGCGTAGGTCTTGCCGGTGCCGGCCTGCCCGACCACGACCGAGATCCCCTCGCCGCCGGACAGAAGCCGGCGGACCATCTCGCGCTGGTCGGGCTTCAGCGTCGCTCGGGCGGCGAGCAGGCGCTCGAGCGCCGGCTCGGGGACGCGGGCGCGATCGTCCGCTGCGCGCATCGTCTCCGCTGCCTGAAGCGCGGTGCGCTCCAGCTCCCAGATCCGCCTGGTGGTGAAGCGCTCGCCCTTGGCCGACTCGGAGATCTTCAGCACCGCCTCGGAGGCGAGGAAGGCGTCGGCGATCAGCTCGACCTCTGGGGCCGGGGCGCCGTGGGGCAGCGAGTGGGCGACGGCCTGGATCGCGTCGCGGCGGTCGAAGTGGGAGGCGTGGGCGCTGACCTCGCGGTCGAGCTGGTCGGTGGTGAGGACGGTGCGGGTTAGCTCGCCCTGGCCGAAGGTCCGCTCGACCCCCTCGCGGTCGAGTCCGACCTCGGCCGCTTGATGGGCCCAGCGCTCGCGCATGGTCTCGGTCGAGAGCGCGGTGTCCTGCTTGGCCTCGCGGGTGGTGAGGTTGGCTACCGCCCGGGCGCGGGCTGAGGCATCGGCCCCGCCGGCGGCCTCGAGGATCTGCGCCCGGCGCTTGGAGAAGCTCCGTAGGTGGGGGTCGGCAAAACCCTCGATCTCGGCGATGCCCTTGCGGGTCGGTTGCCACTGCACCCCGAGCCTTCGAGTCAGCTCGTGGCGGAGGTTGGCCTGGTAGATGTAGGAGGCTGTGGTGGCGTGATCGTAGATCGCCGGGTGGTAGAGGCGGGTCCACTTGCCGTCGGGTCCCGTGGTCGCGTTGGCGATCAGGACGTGGGTGTGGAGCTGGGGGTCCCCGGCCCTTGAGGAGCGGTGGCGGTAGGCGGCGGCGAGGAAGCCGTTGCCTGCGACGAACTCGGCGCCGCCGGCGCCGCGTCTCGTCCAGCAGGCCTGGCGCTGGAGGTAGTCGAGGGCGGCTTTGACCGATTGCTCGTGGGCGGCGATCACGCCCGAGGCGGTGGCGATATCGCCGAGCGCCCAGGTCAGCGAGACCGACTTCGGCGCCGAGAAGGTGAGGTCGAAGCCGGGGACCGGGCCCTCGCCGCGGACGCCCTGGCGGGAGAGCAGCGGCGAGCCATCGACGGGATTGTTGCCCGTCAGCATCGCCCTCAGCTGCTCGGGGTCGACGGTGCCTTGCAGGCCCAGCTCCTCGGCGACGTCGCCGAGGAAGTAGCCGGCGGCCTCGCCCTCGCCGGAGTAGTAGTCCTCGGCGCCCCCGGCAACCTTGTCGAGGTAGTAGGCCTCCTGGCCGCGGCCGAGCTTTCCGATCGTGAGCATCCACCCCGTCTGTCCAACGGGAGGGCGTTTTGCCCCGATCTCTTAATGAAGTGATGCGGTGTGAGGGGGTGGTGGTTGGTTGCTGAAGGCGGGTCCACTGTGGTTGGTTTGAGGTCCGATCGGAATCCTGGAGGTGGTCATGGGCGGCTGTGGGGCAAGGGTCGGTTCCTTGGGGTGGCTTCGTGGTTGGTTGACTTTGTGGTTGGTGGTAGTCGATGCCCGGCTGTCGGGCCTGGGCTGTGCCGCACAGCGGCTCAGCCCGCGGCGACCTCGCGCAGCGTTCGCTGCCGACGCCGGATGCACGTTTGGCAACCGGGCGGGCTCTCGCGCCGACACCCTCGCCTCTCCCTCGCATGGATGGCACCACAACTGCGGGCTCCGCCCGCTACGAAGACCACTGCCTGCGTAGCGAGCGCGGGGGTACCGTGGTAGTCGGGAATGAAGGTGGCGGTCACCTCGACCCGCAGGCGGTGGCGCTTGGCCCTCCTCAGGGTCGCCAGCCCGCTGCCGTTCAGCGCAGGCGCAATGTGACGGGGCCCGCAGCGCGCTTTCGATCGCGACGCGGCGGAGCAGGGGATTGATGACGCTCACCGAGCCGGCGCCGGAGACGTTCGCGGCGACCAGCCCGCCCCGCTTGGCGGGGAGCCTGCGCAGTTCGAGGCTGGGCGTGGGCAAAATGGGGGGCTCGTCGGCGTCGATTAGCTGGGCGGCAGGATTTCAAGCGGCGGCACTTCCGGTGCGAATTCCGCTCCAACCGACGCCGCCCTGCTCATCGCCACAGCACAGGCGCCCCTGCCCCCGCAGCCCGAATCTTCCCAGCCGACAAACACAGAGCCCGGGTTGGGAATCGCGATCAGGTAGGCGGTGGTGCCTTCATCAAATGGTGCGGAGCAGGTGCCCGGGCAAGCGATGGCCCATCCGGCACTAGATGCAGAGCCAAATCGGCCCTTCGCCCGACCCCAATCGTGTGCCAGGGGAACCCTCGGATACAAGTCGAAATACCGACCCGGCAGCGACGCTTTATCTGACTCTCGAGCCAAGGCGCAAGACGAGTCCGCGAGTGGAGGTTCGGCCTTCCACCAGTGTCGCGGTCGCCTTCACAGACAGCCTGCCCTTCTGGTGCAGACGCGCCGCTCCCCGGCGGCTCAACCGCACCCTGATCACGCTGGTTTCATCGGCATTCAGGTGGTATCGGCGATGGCCCAGAGCCATCCTGCCCTGGCTGAGACGAAGACCACCTTGGCATGTGCTCTCGGCAGTGCCGCCTTCGCAGGAGACGGAAACCCTCGCCCAGCGGGCGTGAGCCGAAGGGGTTGAGCCGCCAAGTCGCACGGCAAGCGCTCCAGGGATGATCCGACCGACCATTCCAGGCTGGCTGTAGATGGTGGCCTGGCCGGTGCCACCGCCGCCTTCGTTCGGCGATTGACCTGCAGCCGTGTACCAGATGGACCCGTCCGGCCCGGCTGCGGCGTCGATCAGAGTGCCTTCCCGATAAGGGAGTCGAACGTTGCTCACCCGTCCGGCCGGGGAAATGCGGCCGAGGACGTTCGTTTCCGAGTGGAACCAGAGCCTGCCGTCAGGGCCGGCGGTCAATGGCGAGGCGGACGGGTAGCGACCGTGTTCGACCGGGAAAGTCGAGACTTCACCGGTCGGGGTGATGCGGGCGAGGCCCTGTTGTCCCTGCGAGAACCAGATATCCCCTTCCGGGCCGACAGCGAGGCTTGCGGCGCTTTCGGGGACCGGGAACTCGGTGATCTGCCCGGACGGGGTGATCCGGCCGACCTTGTGGCCGTGCTCCTCGCCAAACCAAATGTTTCCATCTGACCGGGCGCGATTCCGCTCGGGATTGATCCACGGGTCGGAATAGGGAAATCGGTCCGTTCGCCGGTGGTGGTGACGCGACTGATTGTGTCGCCGCCGAGATCCGACCTTCGTAGCAATCCACAAATGCCATCGCTCCAGTGTCAGAAAGACGCTTCTCTGACCAACACTGGAATATCAGTCACGCCGGTGAGGTCACGTCGAGCGTAAAGCGCGGAGTACCAAAGGTCCCCTTCTAGCCCAGCAGTCAGCGCTCGAGCTTCACGCGACGGCCGGGCAGGGAATCAGTTATCTGCCGTCTAGCGGAGCGGTCGATCACCGTCGCGAGTTCACCGGTTCAGCGCCGGGTGGCCAGCTCAGCTCACCCAGGAGGAACCACATATTCCCGTCAGTCCGCCACGATCTGCCGGGGAAGAAGCTATCGCTCGAAAGCGGAAACTGAGCGATTTCCGCAAGCGCAGACACCGAGCTGCCGCGGCAGCTGACGGCCGACCAGCAGAATGCTCCGAGCGCAAGCAGCGCGACAAGCGCAAAGAGATAGACCAAGCAACGTCCCAGCACTCTCACGCGACAGCTGTCTCCCCGCGCACCCCTGCTGACACTAACCGGCGTTCGGTCGGAAAGTAGCGGCGATGACGGTCCGTGAGAGCGCCGTCGGGAAAAGCCGCGGCTGGTTCCAAGCTGGGTACCCCATCGTGCGCCAGTGGCTGCTCAAGCACAAAGTCGCGACGTAGCCGCCTGATGCATTCGGATGCTCCATCAGAGCCCTACTCGTCTCCCATGGCACGGAACTCGGCGATCATCTTCTGTTCTTTTCCGAGCGCCTTTTTCCTGAATCGCCGCCGTTTTAGCTCTTCCAGCCACTCGCGAAGCCAAACGAGCCGAACACGCTTGATCTTGAGGTTCTTGGATCGGTCGGGCAGTCGACCGTTTTCCCAAGTTCGGCCCTGCGTGTTCTCATAGCGTGCCCAGAAGAAGGCGCTCTCCTCGGGCACCCCATCTCCTCCCCATATTTCCACCGAAGAGATCACAACAGCCCATGAATCCTTCGGGGGCACGCTCTCGCGTGGATGGATGACTCGGAAGCGGTTGCCGCCGCGGGATCCTCCTCGTCCGTCGGTATGCAAACCGGATGCCGTGGAACGAAACGCCCCACCGAACGTTGTAAGCAGCACCCTCTCCCTCGTTGGTCGCATGAGCCAGCACCGACCAGCCGCCGTCCTCTTGGCTAAAGAGGCGGCCGCGGTCCTGATGAGTAATGACGACCGGCTGGGAACGTTTGCGCTCATTGGCCTGGGTCACAAGTACCTGCCAAATAGCAACGAGCAGCAGGAGTCCCGCAAGCCCCGCGGCGGCGATCGTCGCTTTTTCGGCAGCACTCACGAATCGGGACCCTAAAGCGCGCACAGCACGTCGCGGCTAACGCCATCGGACGCGGCTCGGCCGATGCTGAGCGGAAAGATCTCGAGCGCGCCTTGGTGAGCCTCGGAGTGCAGACCGCGCGCCCTCCCCGTAGCCCGCGCAAATCCAGCGCCGCCAAACGCCGCCGCAGGGGCGGCCGCGCCTTGCGCGGTCAGCGCCGCGAGGAGCTGCTCGCCGCGGTCAAGACCACCAGCCCCGGCGCTCGCCCCTCAGAGCTTGCCCAGGCGATCGGCATCTCGGCTAACCAGGTCCACGGCCTGATCGCCAAGGCGCGTGCCGACAAGTTGCTGGTCAAAGGGAGCAAGGGCTACCCGCTGAAAGACTGGTGCCGCTCCACTGACTCGATCGGGCGGGTGAGCTCAGCTGTTGCCGCTCGTCAGCGCCTTGAGCCTGCGGATCAGCTGAGGCGCTGCCCAGTACGCGGCCTGGGTTCGCCCATTTGACACGAACAAGCATCCCGAGAGGTGGACTTCAACTGGGACCTTCGGTTCTGCGCGATTTGCGTAGGCGAAGACGGCGTAGAGTCGCGCGCCTTCGTCGCCGGGGCAGGGGATCGGGCCTTCGGGGAACTCGGTGAGCGCATCGAATTCGCTCGCAATCGAGCGCACCGACGTTGCCTTGTGCAGGACCCGTTCGCTTCGCAGCTTGCCGATCCTGGCGCGAGTCTTGGCTGTCTGGTCGACGCCGAGACCGTAGTAGCGGCAGAGCTGCAGCGCGCTGGGGGCCATAGGAACGGTCGTTTCGGTGGCGCGCGGGTTGCTGTCTGTTTCGGCCTCCTTGCCTTCCGCCTTTGCGACCCGCGGACAGCGGGCGAAGTGGATCGCGGTCTGCTGGGTCAGCCCCGATGCGGGGAATGCGCAGAGCGCCGAAGCGGCAACCGCTGCAGTAGCGAGTGCAGGGAGGAGCGGACGCGGTAAGGGCATCTCGACTGCAGAAACACCGGACGTTGAAGGAGTTGCGCCGATGCTGCCATCGACAACGGTTGGGGAGCCGAATCGCGCCCGCCCAACGTCTTGTCAGCGCATTGAGCCAGGCCAGGTTTGAAGGTGATCCACCCCTGTTTTGATGGAGTCCGCTTTCTAGAGTCCTTCGGCCCCAAGGAGGATTCAGATGCCCCGCACGACCTCGTAACGACGCCCCCCAATCTCGCCGATCGCCAAGTCGAGCTTTTCACAGTCGTTGCAACGGACTTCAAAGTAGCCGGACGCGACGCGTCTTCAAGCCAATCCGATCGCCTGTCACGGAAATCTCATGCGCCAGTCGTGCGCCAGTCCGACACCCAAACAGCCGGTTGCAACCGGAATTAACCGGATTTGAAGAGCCTCTGAAAAGGCTCCTCAAACCGCTCCAGCAAGCCAGATATCCCTTGCCGAAGCCAGAGGCGCCTACCGGAATCGAACCGGTGTAAACGGCTTTGCAGGCTCCTCGACCTTCATGCCAAGCGGCACCGTCGCAAGTCACCCGAAGGTCACATCGTAGTACCGGTCATTTCGCGATCCGGCACCCCGAGCCCGCCGAGTCGCAAGGGGTCTGCTAGGCCAGGTCGAGGGCTACCGGATCAAGACGCCCGGCGGCAGCAGACTCTCGAAGGTCTCCTCGGTGTGGAAGTAGCTCGAGTGAGTCCGCCTGATGGTCTCAATCGAGTCCGCTCCCAGCAGGACGATGTCGAATGACTCGCGGTTCTCCAGATCCTGCTCTACCTCGGCGTAGGCCTCAAGCGCTCGGTCGTAGTCGGTGCCGAACGACTCGACCCGTGCCTTGCCCTCGGCCAGGTCATAGACGACTAGGAAATGCTTGATGTCTGCTTCGGTCATTTAGTCCCCCCGGAAGACTGTCGCTTCAAGACGTCCCTGATCTTTGCATATTGAGCCCTCAACTCCTCTGTGAGCTCGTCATCGATCGGCAGATTGGCATCCTGGCGCCAGAAGACCTCGCCGACGACCCGATAGTAGGCGTGAATATCGTCGGCGCCGAAGCCGAACTTGTAACCGGTCCCGAGCGATCTTCCATCGTCCTCTACCTGGTTAGCCCAGGCGTCCTGGCGGAAGGTCCGAAGCTGGACCTCGATCATCCGCCCGTTTTTCCGAACGTCGTGGTGGATGGCCCGGTAGCCGGTGTCTTTCGGATTCTCGATGTAGTCGCGGGTCTTCGAGACTTTCCAGGTCTTCCGAAGGCGCCGGCTCGTTGCCTGCACGCACTCCAGCGTGGGCAGCCGAGTCCTGACGCCGCCGATGTCATGCATCTGTGTCAGGTCCATCTTCGGAAAACGCTCAAGCTTGTCGATGATCGTGTCGCGTTTCTTCAGTCGCTGGGTCACGTCGATCTTCCCGTCGAGCGCCCCGCCCTCCTCTCGGGCGTGGTAGCGCAGTCCCGCTGCGGTCCGGCTGAGTGGACGGGCGTGCAGTCCTTTCCACCAAGTGACGGCTTCGAGTGCCCTGACGACCTCGTCCGAGTCCCATTCCTCCCAGAGGGGAATGTCTGGTTCTTTGCGGGCGGTGTGGAAGAAGGTGCGAAGCAGCTGGCCAGCCCGGTTGACCTCCCCCTTGGAGAAGGTTTGATCGGGCGCAGGTTTGAAGGGATCGGGCTGCGGTGCGTTCACGAGGAAGGCATCGTACGAATCGAATCCGTGGTCATGGCGGTCGCCAGGCTGCGATGGAAAGAAACGACTTCCCCCCGAAAATGTGATTTTCGCGAGATGGCCCCTCATCTGAATGCTCCCAAACCGCCCGGGGAGTCTCAAACGTCCGTGTTCGAGAACGACCGGGCGTCGCCTAGCAACGAAGGGCAATCCGGTGCGGACTCATGCGACCAACCCAGGGCGGAGGCCGGTGCGCCTGCGCATACGCACGCTCTTCAACTGCGGAACTATTTCCGGACCCTGCCATCCGCCGTTTTGATTGGGCAGCGGACCGTTCTCGCTGCCCAAACCGAGTTGAATCGTGCCTGAGCGAAGCCGATTTACAATCCTGAGGGAAGTGGCTAATTCGGCTCTATAGAGCCGAAAGTCATGGTTTTTGCGTGAGGCTTAAAAGGCCGCCGCTCTAACCAACTGAGCTACAGGGGCGAGGGGCCCATGGTAGTTGCCGCGCAGCGCTCAGGAAAGCTCGGGCAGGCCCCGCTCGGGAGTCGAGGCCTCGGCGTGGGTGCGGCGTGGGATGCGGCCCGCGCCGTGGGCGGCGCGGCCCGCCTCGACACCGAGCCGCAGAGCAAGAGCCATCGCCGCGGGATCCTCAGCGCCGAAGATCGAGCTGGCCGCCATCACGGCCGAACAGCCGAGCTCCATCGCCCGCGCCGCATCGGAGGCGGTTCCCACGCCGGCGTCGAGGATCACCGGCACGCCGGCGCCCTCGGCGATGATCGCCAGGTTGTAGGGGTTGTTGATCCCGGCGCCGGAGCCGATCGGCGCGCCGAGTGGCATCACAGCTGCGCAGCCGACGTCCTCAAGGCGGCGGGCGAGGATCGGATCGTCGTTGGTGTAGGGGAGCACGGTGAAGCCCTCCGCGACCAGCGTCTCCGCGGCCGCGAGCAGCTCGAGCGCGTCGGGATAGAGGGTGCGGTCATCGCCGATCACCTCGAGCTTGATCCAGTCGGTCCCGAAGCCCTCTTTGGCGAGCCGGGCGGTGCGCACCGCGTCGCGGGCCGTGAAGCAGCCGGCGGTGTTTGGCAGGGCAAAGAGCCCGAGCCCGTCGATCACCTCGAGGACCGACCCCCTGGCGGCCGGATCGACACGGCGCAGGGCGACCGTCACGATCTCGGCCCCGGAGGCAGCCAGCGCCTCCTCCATCTGCTCCAGCGAGCGGAATCCGCCGGTGCCCGCGATCAGGCGCGAGGACCACTCGCGGCCCCCCAGCTCCCACGGGTCAGAATCGCTCGCATCGGCGGCGCCGCCCCCGATCGCGGCCAGCACCTCGACCCGGTTGCCGTCGAGCAGCCCGGTTGAGTGCCACTCGCCGCGCGGCACCACCTCGCCCTCGAGCGCAACCGCGGTTCCCCGGACCCCCGCCGGCGGCGGCGAGCCGAGCTTCGCCCTGACCGCGTCCAGAAGCGTCGCCCCGTCCTGCAGCTCGCAGGGCTCACCGTTCAGCTCGATCCTCACGGCATCACCCCCGCCACCGGGCTGACCGCGGCGCCGCTCAGCAGGGCGGCGATCCTCGCGGCCGCCAGCGGGGCCATCAGGATCCCGTTACGGTAGTGGCCGGTGGCCCAGATCAGTCCCTCGAGCGGCGCCGGGCCGACGAGCGGCAGGTTGTCGGGGGTGCCGGGTCGCAGCGAGGCCATCGCCTCGACCAACTCGAGCTCCGCAACCTCGGGCAGCAGGCGGTAGGCCTCGCGCAGCAACTCGTGGAGGCCGCCCGCCGTGACCGCGGTGTCAAAGCCCTGCTCCTCCACCGTGGCGCCGGCGATCAGCCGCCCGTCCGGGCGCGGCACCAAATAGACGCGCTCGGAGGCGATGATCCGGCCGCAGGGTGCATCGCCGACGCCCCCCGCCGGGCGCAGCTCGAGGATCTGGCCCTTGACCGGCCGCACGGGCGGGCGCGCCTCCTCGGGCAGCCAGCCGGCAGCTCCCGACCAGGCACCGCTCGCCAGGACCACGGTCGCCGCGCCCAACTCTTCGCGCCCTGCGGTGCGGACACCGCTCAAGCGGCCCCGGTTTTGAATCCCCTCGACCACCGCAGCCGCGGCGCCGCAGCGCACCTCGGCCCCCTCCTCCGCGAGCGCCGCCAGCAGCGCCTCGCTCAGCGCCCGCGGATCGATCGAGGCCTCGCCGGGCGCGTGGACTCCGCCGGCAAGTGATGGAGCGAGCCCCGGCTCGAGTTCTCGACAGGCCCCGGGGGCCAGCAACTCGGCGGCGAGGCCGAGGCTGCGCTGGAGGTCGTGGACGCGACGCAACTGTGCGGCCTCGTCGCGGTCAAGGGCGATGTGCAGGGCACCGGCGGCGCGGTACCCGGTCGAGATGCCGCTGCTGGACTCGAGCTCCTCTACAAAGGCGGGGTAGAGCTCGGCGGCGCGCAGCGTCAGCTCCAGCAGCTGCGGCTCGCCGAATGTCAGCTCACCGACCGGCGCCAGCATCCCGGCGGCGACCCGCGTGGCGCCCGCCGGTGGGCAGCACCGGTCGAGCACCGCGACTGCCGCCCCGGCCCGCGCCAGTCGCCAGGCGCAGGAGAGGCCGATGACCCCGCCTCCAACTATGACCGCATCGAAACTGCGCTTCTCGGACAATTCTGCCTCCGCCGGCATTACCCGGATCAGGTCAGACGGTCGGTGACCTCGCTGCCACCCTCTCAGCCCTCGCGGGCTCCCGTTACGACTCTGATCCTACCCGCCGGAGCACCGCGGCAGGCCATAATCAAAAGAAGGATGACCCTGGCACCTCCAGAGGCGATCGGACCGCTGCGCCGCGAGCGGCTGCGCACCGCGCGCCTGTATTTCATCTGCGACGCCCAGCCCGACGACCGTGACCCCGAGGCGCTGCTGCGGGCGGCCCTGAGCGGCGGCGTCGACATCGTCCAGCTGCGCGAGAAGGAGTTGCCGCCGCGCGAGATCGAGCTGGCGGCACTCACATTTCGTCGCCTCTGCGACACCTACAGCGCCCTCTTCGTCGTCAACGACGATCCCGAGCTGGCCAAGGCCTGTCACGCCGACGGGGTTCACGTCGGTCAGGAGGACAGCTCTCCCGCGCGGGCGCGCGAGATCCTCGGCCCGGAGGCGATCATCGGTCACTCGACGCACTCCGAGGCGCAGCTCGCCGCCTCCAAGGAGCTGCCGGTCGACTACATCAGCGTCGGCCCGGTCTGGGAGACGCCGACCAAAGCGGGACGGCCCGCTGTCGGCCTGGAGCTGGTCAGGCACGCCTCGATCAGCGCCCCCCACCCGTTCTTCGCGATCGGGGGAATCAACCCGTCCAACGCCCCGCAGGTGGTCGCGGCCGGCGCCGAGCGACTCGGCGTCGTCAGGGCGATCCGCGACGCGCAGGCGCCGGGTGCGGCTGCCGAATCCCTGCGGGCGGCCCTCGGCGAGCCGGGGAGGGCACCCGGTGGCTGAGCGCCCGCAAAAGCGCAAGGAGCGCCGCGCCGGCGCGCGTCAGTCGATGCGCGAGCGCATGGAGCGGGGCTACGCGCAGGCCGAGGAGCGAAACCAGGCCGCGCGCGAAGCACTGGATCCGCTGGGCGAGGGGGAGCGCCCGCGCGTGGTGACGATCGGTGCCGTGCTCTCGGGCCTTTTGGCCGTATCGATCCTCGCCGGCTACCTGGCGGGTGTGCACGTGGACGGTGAAAAACCGAAGCTCGCGCAGGTCCTCGCCCCGGCGGCGCTGATGGGGATTATGGCCTGGGGGATGTGGCGCGCTCGCTACTGGGCGGTCCTCGGCTTCCAGCTGCTGCTGGTCTTCCTGATCTTCAGCGCGGTCTTCGGGCTCGCCGTGCAGGCGACGAGCGTCGCTCAGTTCGCCGCGACCCTGGGGCTGCTGGCCGTCGCCGGCACCCTCTTCTTCTTCATGGTCAAGGCGATGGCCCGGATCCAGATGCCCGAACGCAAATAGGCAAGCGCCGGCTGTTCTATAGGCTCAGGCCGTGGCCGACTCCTTTGATGTGATCGTTGTCGGCGGCGGGCCCGGCGGCTACGTCGCCGCCATCCGCGCTGCGCAGCTCGGCAGGAAAACGGCGGTCATCGAGCGCGACAAGCCGGGGGGTCGCTGCCTCAACTACGCCTGCATCCCGGCGAAGACCGTGCTGCGCACGGCGGAGATCTACGACCAGGCGCGCGCGGGGGCCGAGCTGGGCATCGTCGCCGAGGGAATCTCGCTCGATTGGGAGGCGCTCGGCGCTCGGCGCGCCGCGGTCTCGGAGTCTCTCTCGAGCGGGGTCAGGATGCTCTGGGACAAAAACAAGGTGACGCTGATCGAGGGGAACGCCTCGCTGACGAGCGAGGCGGACGTCAGGGTCGGCAACGAGGTCTATGCGGCGCAGGCGGTGATCCTCGCGACCGGCTCGGTGCCGCTGCCGATCCCCGGCGTCCAGTTCGGCGGCCGCGTCCTCGATACCTGGGGCGCCTGGTCGCTGCCCGAGCAACCGCGGCGGATCGCGGTGGTCGGGGCCGGGGCCTCGGGGTCAGAGATCGCCTCCGCCTATGCGCGCTTCGGGACCGAGGTGCTGCTGATCGAGATGCTCGACCAGATCCTCCCCGCCGAGGACAAGGACATGGCCAGGGTCGTCGAACGGGCCTTCAAGAAGGGGGGGATCACAATCTCCACGGGTGCCCCGGTGGAGGGCGTCGAAACGGGCGAGGCATCGGTCAGCTTCGCCTACGGCGGCGAGCGGGCCGAGGTCGACCACCTCTGCATCGCCGGCGGTCGCGCCCCAGACGCCGAGGGTCTCGGGTTGGGTGAGGCTGGGGTCGAGCTGGAGGAGAACGGCAAGCTGAAGGTCGACTCCTACCAGCGGACGTCCAATCCGAAGGTCTATGCGATCGGCGATCTCACGGGTGCCAAGGCACTCGCCCACAAGGCCTCTGAGGAGGGTATCGTCGCGGTCGAGCACGCGGCCGGCGTCGAGACCCAACCGGTCGATCAGGCGCTCGTCGCCGGGGCTACCTTCTGCCATCCGCAGGTCGCCAGCGTCGGCCTCACCGAGGCGGCGGCGAGGCACGCCGGCCATGACGTCAGGGTTGGCAAGCTGAAGCTGGGGGGCGTTGGTGGCGCCACCGTCTACGACGACAAAGACGGCCTCGTCAAGCTCGTCGTCGACTCCAGGTATGGCGAGATCCTCGGCGCCCACGTGGTCGGCAACCGCGCCTGCGACATGATCGCCGAGCTGGTCGCGGTGATGGCGCTCGAGGGTGGCTACCAGGAGCTGGCCCGGATCATCCACCCCCACCCGACGATCTCCGAGGCGATCCCAGAAGCGGCGCGGGCCGTGGAGGGGTGGGCGATCCACGCCTGAGCACTTCCTGCACTCGGGGTCTCCTTGGAACCTCGACCCTTCGAGCGGCGAGGGCGCCGCATGTTTGCCCTCCCTCGGTGCGCCGCATCTGGCGATCTGCTTGATTTCCGCAGACCAGGATGTCCAGAGCGACCTTTTACTTCGACCTCGGATCGCCATACGCCTACCTCAGCGCGGAGCGGATCAGCGCTCTGTTCAGCGAGGCCGACCTTGAGCAGCCCGAGTGGCAGCCGATCCTGCTCGGTGGCCTCTTCCAGCGCTTCGGACGCGATTCCTGGGCCAACGGCCCGGGGCGCGGGAAGGGGATCGCCGAGGTCGAGCTGCGAGCCGCGCATTACGGCCTGCCTCCGCTCGCCTGGCCCGAGCCCTGGCCCGGCAACACGCTGATTGCGATGCGCGCCGCGACCTTCGCCAAGCAGACCGGGCGCACGATCTCCTTCGCGCTGGCCGCGTTTCGCCAGGCCTTCGCCGCGGGGCGCGACCTGAGCGACCCGGAGAACGTGCTGATCGCCGGCGCCGCCTGCGAGCTGCACCCCAAGGCGCTGATGAAGGCCGTCGGCACCGAGGCCGTCAAGGGGGCGCTGCGCGAGGCGACCGAGCGGGCGGGCGACGCGGGGGTCACGGGAGTTCCGGCGCTGGTCGTCGACGGACAGGTCTTCTGGGGCGATGACCGGTTGCCGGAGGCGGTCGAAGCGGCGAGCTAAGGTGGCTTCCATGGCCAACCTGCCCGATGCCGCAACCTGTTACGAGCTGCTCGCGCGGATGGCCCTGATTCGGCGCTTCGAGGAGGAGGCCGGGCGCCAGTACCAGCGGGCGCGGGCCGGCGGCTTCCTGCACCTGGCGATCGGTGAGGAGGCGACGATCGTCGGCACCACCTCGGTGATGCGCGAGGCCGATTACCTGATCGGCACCTACCGCACACACGGCCATGCGATCGCCCGCGGCACGGATCCCAGGCGGGTGATGGCGGAGCTCTTCGGCCGGGTCGATGGCACCAGCGGCGGACGCGGCGGCTCGATGCACATCTTCGACCGCGAGCGACGCTTCATGGGCGGCTACGGGATCGTCGGCGGCAATCTGCCGATCGCCGCCGGCCTCGCCCTCTCCGCCGAGTACAAGGGGGAAGACGCGGTCACAGTCTGCATGTTCGGCGACGGCGCCTCCAACACCGGCAACTTCGGCGAGACGATGAACCTGGCGGCGCTCTGGCGGCTGCCGGTCTGCTTTTTGGTCGAGAACAATCTCTATGGGATGGGAACCTCGGTCGAGCGGCACTCGGCCCAGACCGATCTCTCCCAGAAGGCCGAGGGCTATGGCATCCCCGGCCAGCGAGTCGACGGGATGGATGTGATCGCCGTCCGCGAGGCGGTCACCGAGGGCATCCGCCTGGCCCGCGAGGAGCGCAGTCCGATCCTGATCGAGGCCTTCACCTACCGCTACCGTGGTCACTCGGCGGCCGACCCGGAGGTCTACCGCGAGCGCAGCGAGGTCGATGAGTGGCGCGAGAAAGACCCGATCGAGACCTTCGCGCGGCGCTGTATCGAGCAGGACGTGTTGGGCGAGCGCGAGGTCGCCGAGATCCGCGCTAAGGCCGATGAGAGCGTGCGTGCGGCGGTCGAGTTCGCCGAGGCCTCGCCCGAACCGCCCCTCGAGAGCCTCTACGAGAACCTCTACGTGCTCGACAGCGAAACCGGCTGGTATGCGGTGGATGAGCGCAGCCCCGAGCCGCACCGAGGCGAGCGCGAGGAGCGGGCGATGCCCGATGCGGCGCGCGAGCTGGCCGAAGCCGGAGCGGCCTACGCCGGGCAACCGGCGGCACCGCGTCCCAACCCGGCGCGCGAGGGTGACGCCCAGCTCGGGGTCGAGCCCGAGGTCGCGGGCGAGGTCGCGGGCGAGGGGGCCGACCGGCCGCATGAGAAGGAGCTCGAGCGCTGATGGCGACCCTGCGGATGCGCGAAGCGCTGCGCGACGCGCTGGCCGAGGAGATGCGCCGCGACGAGGCGGTCTTCGTGATGGGCGAGGACGTCGGTGTCTTCCAGGGCGCGTTCAAGGTGACCGAAGGCCTGCTCGAGGAGTTCGGCGAGCGCCGTGTGCGCGACACGCCGATCTCCGAGAACACGATCGTCGGCACGGGTGTGGGCGCGGCGATGGGCGGCCTGCGGCCGATCGTCGAGCTGATGACGGTGAACTTCTCGTTGCTGGCCCTCGACCAGATCGTCAACCATGCGGCCGCGATCCCCTACATGTTCAACGGCCGAGCGCGGGTCCCGATGGTGATCCGCATGCCGGGCGGCGGCGGCCACCAGCTGGGCCCCACCCACTCGCACAGCTTCGAGGCCCTCTTCTTGCAGGTACCGGGACTGTTGATCGCCTGTCCCTCGACGCCGGCCGACGGCAAGGCCCTGCTGAAGGCAGCGATTCGCGATGACAACCCGGTTCTCTTCATCGAGCACGAGAGCCTCTACGGCACTCGCGGCGAGGTCGCCGAGGACGGTGATCGGGTGCTGCGCTTCGGCGAGGCGGCGGTGCGCCGCGAGGGCGCTGACGTGACGATTGTCGGGATTCTGAAGATGGCGCATATCGCCCTCGATGCGGCGCGAGCCCTGGCCAACGAGCACGGTGTCGGGGCCGAGGTGATCGATCCGCGCACGCTGCGGCCGCTCGATCTCGACACGATCCTCGAGTCGGTGCGCAAGACCAACCGCGCCGTGATCGTCGAGGAGGGCTGGCCGCACGGCGGCGTCGGCGCCAACCTGGCGGCGTTGATCACCGAGCAGGCCTTCGATCACCTCGACGCCCCGGTGCAGCGGGTGACCGGCGCCGATGTCCATATGCCCTACTCCAAACGGCTCGAGCAGGCCGCGATCCCGCATGAGGAGCATGTCGTGAGCGCGGCGCTGGCCTCGCTGGAGGGCGCGATCTAATGCCGGAGATCGTGATGCCACGACTCTCGGACTCGATGGAGGAGGGGACGATCGTCCAGTGGCTGAAGCAGGTCGGCGATCAGGTTGCCGTCGGTGAGGAGCTGGTCGAGATCGAGACCGATAAGGCCAACATGGCCTACGAAAGTGACGCGGCGGGAATCCTGGCGGAGATCCTGGCCGAGGAGGGCGAGACGCTTCCGATCGGGGCTCCGATCGCGCGGATCGGCGATTCCGATCGGGCCCAGGGCGCCGAATCGACGGACCCTGCCACAGCCTCAACGCCAGCACCGCAGACGGCACCGCCGACCCCGAGCGAACCGATCAATGCCGCCATGCAGGCAGCGCCCCCGGAATCCCGGGCCGCTGATGGCGAGCGGCTGAGGGCGTCCCCACTGGCCAGGCGCATCGCCAGCGAGGGCGGCATCGACCTTCAGCGGCTGAGCGGCTCGGGGCCCGGGGGCCGGATCGTCAAGGCAGACGTCGACAGGGCGGCCTCCGCCGCGGATGGCGGCGATACCAAGGAAGTCGGGGACGGCCAGCCTCCCAGCAACGCCCCGACACCAGCGCCGCGAGCGGCGATCGAAACGGCAAAGGGGGAGGTCCGGATTGAGGAGCCCACCAAGCTCCAGGCCACCGTCTCGCGGCGCATGGCGGAGTCCAAGGCGACGGCTCCCCATTTCTATCTGGAGGCAGAGATCGACATGTCGCGGGCCGTGGAGGCGCGGGGCAAGGTCAAGGAGATCGCCGCCGCAGATCTGATCGTGCCCTCCTTCAACGACATGGTCGTCAAGGCCGCGGCCCTTGCCCTGCGCGAGTTCCCGCGCGCCAACGGTGCCTATCGCGACGGCCGCTTTGAGCTCTACTCGCGGGTCAACGTCGGGATCGCCGTGGCGGCGCGCGACGCACTTGTCGTGCCGACGCTCTTTGATGCCGACCGCAAGGGCCTCTGGCAGATCGGCACCGAGGCGCGTGAGCTCTCGCGTCGGGTCCGCGAGGGTCAGATCACGCCGCCCGAGCTCTCCGGTGCGACCTTCACCGTGTCCAACCTCGGGATGTTCGGAATCGACGCCTTCGCCGCGGTGATCAATCCGCCGCAGGCGGCGATCCTCGCCGTCGGCGCGATCCGCGAGCAGCCCGCGGTCCGCGAGGGGGAGATCGTCAGCGCCCACCGGATGCGGGTCAACCTGGCCTGCGACCACCGCATCCTCTACGGCGCCCAGGGCGCCGAGTTCCTTGGCCGAATCCGCGAGCTGCTCGAGGAGCCCTTCTCCTTGGCGCTCTAGGGTCGCCGGGGCTCAGCAGGTGCCCGGCGTGCCGGTGACGGCATTCCAGGCTCTGCCCAATGAGAAGTCCGCCGAGACGCGGAGGATGCCGGGGGTCCTCGCGTGAAGCAGGGTCCACTCCCCGTGGGGGGCGAGGCAGCCGCTGCCACGTTCCACCGACCAGTAGGGGGTGAAGGCGACGCGCACGAGGAAGTCTCCCGCGCGGGCCACGTCAAGCGAGAAGCCCTGGCGCCCGATCCAGCGGGTCCGCGCCCTGGCCGCGGCCAGGGGATCGACGAGCGGCTCGGGATCGCGCACCGCGTAGACCCTCCAATGCGACGAGACCCAGCGCAGGGCGAGGTAGGGTGGGTTGCTGAGGACGAGCCGCGCCTCCGCTTCGGAGGAGTAATCGAGCGGCGCGTCGGGGATCGCCACGTAGCGGATCGCGTCGTTGCGGAGCCAGGCCCTGTAGGCGGCGCTCGTCAGGTCTTCGCCGTTGTCGTCATAGAAGATGTCGTCCCTGGTCGTATCGAGCTGCCGCAGCCAGCCCCTTGCCAGCTCGAAGTTCGGCGCCAGATATGCGGACTCCCAGTGGTCGGCCGTTGGCGGCACCTCGATCCTGGCCCCGCGAGCGCCGTGGGCATTCAGCCAGTCGCTCAGGGGCTGGAAGTAGGCGGCGCTCGTCGAGGGGTCGCCGACGCTGCGCGCCACCTGGCTGATGCTGGCGCTCACCTGCCAGTAGAGGCTGGCGACCATGAAGAGCACCAAAAACCAGGCTGAGACGCGTGGGCGGCGAGCGAGGACGGCGGCGGCCAGCACCGGACCCCCGAAGAGCGCCCCGAGCCGCACCGCGTTGCCGCCGACCGGGTTCGGGGTCAACCAGATGATGACCGAGGCGACCAGGTAGGCCGCGATCGCCCAGCGCAGCAGCCGCTCCTCGTCGCGCAGCTCCCGCGTCACGTAGAGCGCCGAACCGCACCAGAGCGGAATCGCGATGAACGAGGAGAAGCTGAACGGAAATTGGCCGGGCTCGGGGAAGGCCAGGTTGGGGATCAGGATCAGCGCGAAGGAGACCGCCGCGACGCCGGCGGCGATGCGATTCACGGTGCGTCCCCGCTCGAGCGCGCCGACGGCGACGACGCCCGCCAGGAACGCGGCGGCGACCGGGCTGGAGAGCGCGCAGCCCGCCGCCGCGGCGAGCGCCAGCTTGCCGCGGCGGATCTGCAGGGCGCGCAGCGAAGCGAGCCCGAAGGCCACGCCGAGTGCGAAGGTCAGCTGCCCGCCGGCCAGCATCGTCACCGCGCCGGCGGCGAACCAAAGCGTCGCCCAGCGCGCCGCCGAGCCCCAGCGGTCCCGGACGAGGCGATCGAAGAGATACGCCGAAACGATCACCGCCAGCGCGCCGACGAGCTGCGGGCCGAGAAGCGCCGCCAGCGGTGGGAAGAGCACGCTGTAGGTGAGGAGGTAGTGGCCGCCGTACCAGGTGTCGTTCCAGATCGCCAGGCCGCCGCGCTGGAAGAGCTCCGTGCGGAAGACCTGCGCCGCGAGATCGCCGACCTGGGGGTTCCAGGCGAGCATCGCGGCGGCGAGGACGGCGCTGAGGGCCACCGCCGGCAGCCAATCGGGTCGGAGAGCCTTGAGCTGGGCCATGGGGCGCCGGACAAAGGATAGTTGGGCTGTTCCCGGCGGGGCGGCGAGGACGAGCCCGCCCTCGCGCCGTGCAACGATCTGCGTCGTGGCCGCGAAGATCCTGATCCTGCGCTGCGGCACGCTCACCTACGATGAGGCGCGTGCGGCGCAGCACGAACTCGAGGAGGCGCGCAAGCAGGCCGCGATCGCCGATGTCCTGATGCTCCTCGAGCACCAGCCGGTCTACACGCGAGGGCGGCGCTCGGGCCCCGAGGATCTGCCGATGGGCACCGATTGGTATGAGATGCAGGGGATCGAGGTTCGCGACACCGATCGCGGCGGCCGGGTCACATATCACGGCCCGGGGCAGCTGGTCGCCTACCCGATCGTCTCGCTTCGCCCCTACGGGGACGACGTGCACGAGTACGTGCGCCGGCTCGAGCGGGTCGCGGTCGCCGCTCTGGCCGACCGCGGTGTCGCCGCCGCGACGATCGAGGGGCTGACCGGGATCTGGGTCGGCGGGCGTAAGATCGGTTCGATCGGGGTCCACGTGAGCCGCGGCGTGACCACCCACGGACTGGCCGTCAACGTCAACAACGACCTGCAGCCCTTTGAGTGGATCGTGCCCTGCGGCATCGAGGGCTGCCGCGTCACCTCCCTGAGCCGCGAGCTCGGCGCCGAGCAGGATCTCGAGGCCTTCAGCGATGCCCTCGTGGCGCGCTTCGCGGAGCTCCTTGACCGCGAGCCGATCGAGGCCGAGGCCGGCGAACTTGGACTCGATACGGTTAGGGTCAGAGCGTGAGCCTCCACGTCACCAGGTCGCGCGCCAAGCCCGGCGGGATCGCCATGGCCGAGGGAACCGTCTCCTTCAGGCGGGTGCGCAAGCCGCCCTGGCTGAAGGTTCCGGCGCCAGGCGGGCCCAACTACCGTCGCCTCAAGGAGGCGATCGGCTCCGAGCGCCTCCACACTGTCTGCGAGGAGGCCAACTGCCCCAACGTTGGCGAGTGCTGGGAGCGCGGCACGGCGACCTTCATGATCCTCGGCGACGTCTGCACCAGGCGCTGCGGCTTTTGCAATGTGAAGACCGGGGTCCCGACCTGGAACGACCCGCTGGAGCCGCTGCGGATCGCCAACCAGGTGCGGCGAATGGGCCTGCGCCACGCGGTCATCACCTCGGTTGACCGAGATGATCTCCCCGACTACGGCGCCGCCGCCTTCGTCGGGGTCATCCGCTCGATCCGGATGCGGGCTCCGGGCTGCAAGGTGGAGGTGCTGACGCCGGATTTCCGCGGGCAGGAGATGCCCCTGGCGCGCGTGATCGCCGAGCGGCCGGAGGTCTTCAACCACAATGTCGAGACCGTGCCGCGCCTCTATCCCAAGGCCCGCCGCGGCTCGCGCTTCCTGCGCTCGGCCCGCGTCCTGCGGCTCGCCAAGGAGATGGGCGGCGAGGATGTGATCACCAAGTCGGGGCTGATGGTCGGTCTCGGCGAGAGCTTTGAGGAGATGGTCGAGGCGTTCGGGATCCTGCGCGAGCACCGCGTCCAGGTACTGACCGTGGGTCAGTACCTGAGGCCGACCGAGGACCACCTGCCTGTGGACCGCTACTGGCACCCGGAGGAGTTCCAGGCGCTCGGTGAGGCCGCCCTGGGAATGGGCTTTGAGTCAGTCGCCTGCGGCCCGCTGGTGCGCTCCAGCTACCACGCCGACCAGAACCTGCCCGAAGCGGCGCTCGGCTGAGTCCCCAGAGGCCGTGTTCGGGCGGCTTTTGATCGGAGCTCGGACTCGATCCCAGCCTGCCAGTCGAGCCGAGCGAGGGCGGGGAACCGACCGGCGAGTGGGAAGGCACCCCACAGCCCCGGCGCCGAGCGCTGTACGGGCGCCTTGGGATCGAGGCCGGGCGATTCGAGCATTGCGCGAGCCGTGCCAGCGGCTGGCGGGCCGCTGATGGGGCGCGTCGACGTGAACCGCCGCCACTTAGGCGGCCGAGGAAGGTCTTGGGCGTACGTCGGTGCCGGGGGTGCCCGGGGCGCACGGCGAAGTGGCTGGCAGGAGGGAGGGGAGCGGACGCTCCGGCAGTCGCTCACCTGCTGAAAGCGCGGTAGGGCAGCATCTAAACTCGGTCGCATGGCAGGGTGGTGGCAGCGGGAGTCATCCCGTCCCCCGGCGAAGAGCAGTGGACTGACACTGATCGGGATCTGGGGGGTCCTGTTGAGCCTCCTCGTCTTGGCTCCCGGTGCCTGTGCTGGTCAATGGGCTCTCCACCAACTTCCGGCCGAACGTGTCGAAATCGGCTACGAAAACTGGGCAGAACAGCGGCCGACCCTGGCCGGGATCTCGTGTCCGGCGGTTTCGCTTTGCGTCGCCGTCGGCGAAGCAGATCAGATCGCATCCTCACGGGTCCCGAGCGGCACCGATCAATGGCAGGTCGTCAAGCCCTGGGACTTGGCGGCTGAACCCGACCGCACCTGCACAGAAGCGAAACTGCCTGAACTCCCCAAGGTGATTCCCTGCACCGAACCGCCGCGATCCCGCAAGCTGACGGCCATCTCATGCCCGTCGCGGAATATCTGCGTAGCCGTCAGCTATGACGGCTACATCTACGCGACGACAGAACCGGCGGCGGGCGCCGGCGCGTGGAGCTTGACAAACATCAACGAAGCGGGTGGCGAGACTCACCTGACCGCGGTGTCCTGCCCCTCTCCCTCGATGTGCGCAGCTGTCTCCGGTGGGCGCAGCAACGACCATCGCAACTCGAGCGGCAAGGTTCTTACCTCGAGCAACCCGGTGGGCGCAGCAACGACCATCGCAACTCGAGCGGCAAGGTTCTTACCTCGAGCAACCCGGTGGGCGGGCGCTGGCACACGACCCAGCTCAGCAGCTCGCTCGATTTCCGCGGAATCTCTTGCGCCACGGCCTCGCTCTGCGTCGCCGTCGCCCAGGAAGGCCGGCTCCTGGCCTCGACGAACCCGACCGGCGGCGCGCCGGTCTGGAAGGAAATCGGCGATCCGGCCGGTCCAGGTGACCTGCAGGCCGTCGACTGTCTCGCAACCTCCTTCTGTATCGCGGGGAACGGTGGGGGCAACCTCCTCACCTCCAGCGAACCGTCGGGCGGCGCGGCGAGCTGGGGCGAGGCGAACGGCGGCGGCTCGGTGCAGATCACCGGCGTGTCCTGCGCCTCACCTTCGCGCTGCGCGGCCGTCGATAACAACGGCGATGTTCTGACCTCGGTCAATGCAGCCGCCGGGTCGTGGTCGATCAGGAACCTCGTCCCATATGCGAAGCCAGCCGAGGAAGGGATCCCCCCGTTGAACGCCCTCTTCGGCGCCTCCTGTCCCGCGACCTCCCTTTGTGCGCTCGTCGGCGCAAACGGGCGGATCTTCACGAACGGCGAACCCTTTGGGGCTCCCGCCCCAGCGCCCTCGAAGCCCCACAACCGGCACCGACCCGAGCATCCGCGCACGATTCTGTTCAGGGCCGACCGGTTCCACAATGTCACGGCGCACCTCCGCTTTCACGCCCGCTTCCGGTTCTATGCCCTCGGCGGGGCCAGGGGCTTCCGCTGCAAGCGTGACCGCGGCTCCTGGAGGCCGTGTCACTCGCCGATCCGCTATTGGGTCTCGATCGGCAGCCATGTCTTGCGCGTCCGCGCAATTGGAACCACGGGGTTGCTCGGACCGATTGCTATCGATCACTTCCGGGTGATCCGCAACCGGGCGCACTGAGTTGGACCTCGGGAGACCCGCCCGCCCCAACCTTCTGTCAGACAAGCTTGCGCTTCGGCTGTTGCTCGTTGCGCGATGGCCCAGACAGTTGCTGGCGACTGAAGAGCTCGGCTCAGAGGACAGGCCTTAGCCCATGTGTATGGGCGCCGGCGCGTTCCGATCGACGTGCCGGCTCGCCCTCCTATCCTTCTGCGGCCGGTTCGCGCGTTGAGTCGACGACCTTTGACTGCAGGAAGGCGACGTCGCGATCGTCACCAGCGGCGCCGGCACACTCGCCGGCAGCGACTCCAGCTCTTGATCTCGAGCCGTGGTCGACCGGCTGCATAGGAAGGAGGCCGCGCCAAGAATCCGCGGAGAGGCCGGCACGCCAGAGGGTCGACTTCGTACTGGTCAGCGGGATGTAGCGCATCTTGACGTCGGCTGCCGAGGGCGGGTAGCTACCCTGGATCGATGCGTACCCTCGGGCTCGCGATCGCTCTGCTGCTTGTCGCGGCCACGATCGGCACGGCGGCGGCGCGCCCCCACCACCAGGCTCCGCCCAAGCTGCCCTGGGTTGGCATCTACAGCCTCGAAGCCTCCGGGCGCCAGTCGACCAACTGGATGCTCGACCACGAGCCAACCGCCGCATGCGACCAGCAGCTGAAGGGAAGCGGTAACGAGAGCGATGATTTCACCGGCCCCGGCGGCGGCCAGGTCTTCGTCGCCGGCTTCGGCGCCCAGATCCTCTCGGTCGTGCCCGAGTTCGCCTCGCTGACCCTGCGCATCGCGATGCAGCGCGACGGCACGCTCACCCCCGGCCCCGAACCGGAACCGAGTTGCGGGATCGCCAGCGGCGACGGCGGGGGGACGCCGCCCGTCCCCGACTGCGGGGCGCGCAGCGGACAGATGGACGTCGCCGTCACGCCCTCGGGCGGCACCGTCGTGCGCATCGCCCCCGCTCCCGAACCGGCCTTCTCGACCGAGCCGATCGACGCCGAACACGAACCCGCCTACCCCTACAACGACTGCCCCAACCTAGGGGCGATATTGCCCGAAGGGCTACTCGGGAGCGACGTGCGCTTCCCGACCACGGGCGTGGTCGACCCCGGCGCTCCCCCGATTCCCGGCCAGCTCGGCCCGGCGAGCATGGTCGGCGAAGGCAGCGACACGGCCCCCCTCACCCAGGAACCCGAGATCACCGGCTCGACCGAGGCTAGCTACACCCTGCGGCTGATAAGGCTGGCGACGGTGGCCGAGGTCTCGGCGAGCGCCGACCAGGTCTCGCTGGGGCCGGGCGGGAGCGGGACGATCCACCTGCGCTGCCCCCGCCAGCGCTCCAGCTGCGCCGGCAGCGCCTTCATCGCCGCCGACCTCGCGCCCCAAGAAGAAGGGGCAATCGACCGCTTCCCGGCCGCCGCCGGCTCGGACCTGCACTCCTTCGGCGGGCGCCGCTTCAGGCTCAAGGGGGGGCATTCGGGGCGCGTGGTGCTGCGAATCGCGCACGCGAACCACGCCGTTCTGGAATCGCTGCGCGACCTCGATCTCTACGCGGGGGTGAAGCTGGGCTCGGGGCGCAATGCCGTCCGCTACCTCCTGACGAGGGTTCGAATCGACTGAGCGATTCGGTGTGTGATGTGTCGCGACATCGGAGACAGATGTCGCGCGTCATCGTAGACACTCAATCCCCTCCGATCGGCTGGTAGTCGCGGCTCGGAGCGAGCCTCAGCCGGCGGATCAGCTCGCCCGTTTGGAGGTCGAGCACGCGGATGTCGCGGTCGGCGATGAGGAGCTTGACCGGCATGCCCTTGTGGGCGCCCCCGATACCGATGTGTGGTGGAGCTTTGAGTCATGGCGCAGAGTGATCGTCCCCCCGGCGTCGACCCTGTCGTGGCGAATTCGGAAGTCGGTCTCGGAGCGCTCGATTGAGGCCGACCGGGACTTTACCCGGGCGCCGTAGGCCTGCAGGGGCGTGCGCCCGCCAAGGGCCCGGTGGGGCCTGATCGCGTTGTAGTAGTGCGCGAAGGCGTCGAGCTGGCCCTGTAGCTCAGGGAGCGTTGGCGCGGGTGCCTGCTTTGCCAGATAGCGCTTCAGCGTCTGGTGCAGGCGCTCCACCTTCCCGCGGGTCTGGGGGTGATAGGGCCGGCCGCGAATTCTTGGCGATGACGCCGAGGCGCTCCATCTCGACCCGCAGGAGCACCTTGCCGCCGCGCGGGGTGCCGGTGAACACGGCGCCGTTGTCGCAGAGCAGGCTGGCAGGAGGCCCGTGCAGGGAGACCGCCCCCTGAAAGACTTGCACGACGTCGGCGGCACTGACGGTCGGGAAGGCACGCGAGGCCAAGAACAGCCGTGAGTGGTCGTCGAGCATGTTGAGGATCTCGACGTGCCGCTCGCCGGCGAGCGCCCAGTGGGTGATGTCGGCCTGCCACATCTCGTTGGGCAGCTCGGCGCAGAAACGGATCAGCGAGGAGCGAGGGCGCCTCTGGGGCTGCGGGCAGACCAGGCCCTCGCGCCGCAGGATCCGCCAGATCGTTGAGACCGAGGGAACGCGAACCGCCTGGACCAAAACTTGGGTGCCGGTGGTCCGCCAACCCCTCAGTCGTGCGCCTGAGAGATGGGGACTCCGTGGTGCAGATCCGGGATGACTTGGTACCCAAATGTGGTACCCACGCCAAAATTCATCGCCTCATTGAGTGGTGTCTGAGTCGATTTTTTAGCTCTGTAGCTGACTTTGCTGATAGTGGAGCCAGCCGGGATCGAACCGGCGACCTCCGCCTTGCAAAGGCGGCGCTCTGCCAGCTGAGCTATGGCCCCGTAGCTGAAGTCTAGGACCGAACTAATCGTCGAAGTCGAAGTCCTTCGGGGGTTTTTGCTCGAACCAGAGTTGGTCGTCCTCCGGGGCTTCCTCGAGGAAGTCAGGGGTTTCCTCGAGGAGGTCCTCATCCTCAGCGCGCGCCGCCGGGCGCTCGTGCTCCTCCGAGACGGGCTCCTCCTCCTCATCCGCGGACTCGAATTCCTCGGACTCGAATTCCTCGGTGCTCGGCCGCACGGCTTCCTCGGACTCGAATTCCTCGGTGCTCGGCCGCACGGCTTCCTCGGACTCGGGCTCGACCGGCGCCTCCAGCGCCTGGTCGAGCTCGTCGGAGAGACGCTGCTCATCGAAGAAGTCTTCCTCGTCCTCTTCCTTGCCGGCCTCGGCCTCCTCGTCCGAATCGACTGCCCCACTCGGTTCGGCGGGTCCGAGACGCGGCTCGGAGGCCGCCTCGGCGATCAGCTCCTCGTCGGAGGGCTCGGCAGCCTCGGGAACCGCCTCCAGCTCCTGCTCAACGTCGAAGATCTGGGTTGGCTGGTCGGCGATGATCTGCCGCTCCTCGGTGGAGTGGCTGGCGGGCAGCTCCTCGGGCTCGGACGGCGGCTCACTGACGGCCTCATGTTCGAGGGCGGGCTGCTCCTCTTCGGCGGCAGGCTCCTCGACGTCGAGGTCCTCGGGTGGCTCCTCCGTGGGAGCCGGGTGCTCGGGGGGCTCCTGAACGTCGGCGAGGGGCTCGCGGCGCGGGGGACGCGTTTGGGGCTCTGCGGCATCGTCCTCCCCCTGCTCTGCGCGATCGACCCTCTCGGCGGCCTCGAGATCCGGCTGCGCCATGAACTCCGTCGCTGCCTCGGTGGCGCTATCGGAGAGCGCCTCGCCGGCATCGGGCCGCTTGGGCCGGCCGAAGGCGTCGTCCTCGAGCGCTTTCAGCGCGGATTCGTCCGCGCCGTGCTGGCGCATCAACTCGAGGTGCTCTCGGATTGCCTCGTCGAGAATGCCCATCTTCGTCCCCGGAACCTAAAGCCTATGTGGTTATCCCTGCGGATACCAGCGCCCTGGGAGGATCGTCCCATGGGGTTTGCGGGTCCTTAGGGAGGACCTCTACCCTGGGCGGCGAATGATCGCCAGCGCCTCGATCCCGAGCCCCGGTTCGAGCGGATTGCAGCTCGGCCCTTTCGAAATCCACGCCTATGGGTTGCTGTATGTCGTCGGGCTGGGGGCCGCGTTGCTGATCACTGCCCGCCGCTGGCAGGCCCAGGGCGGCTCGCGGTCGCTGGTCTATGACGTCGCGCTCTGGGGGTTCCCGGCCGGGCTCCTCGGAGGTCGACTTTATTTCGATCTGACTAGCAGTGGTGAAGTTCCGCCGCACTGGTGGGGGCCGCTGGCGGTCTGGGACGGAGGTATGGGCATCTGGGGTGGAATCGCCCTCGGCACCTTCGTCGGCCTCTGGCGCCTGCGCCGGGCCGGGATCTCGCCGGCGCCGTTTATGGACGCAGCGGCGCCCGGTCTGCTCGTCGGCCAGGCGATCGGGCGGATTGGTAACTACTTCAATCAGGAGCTATTCGGTGGGCCCACCAACCTTCCCTGGGGTCTGCAGATCTCACCCGCACACCGGCCCGCCGGCTACGCGGCCTTCTCGACCTTCCACCCCACCTTTCTCTACGAGCTGATCTGGGACCTCGGCCTGGCCGCCTTCCTCATCTGGCTGGGTCACAGACGCCGCATCAGCCCGCCGGGCCTGTTCGCGCTCTACGTGACCGGCTACTCGGCCTTCCGAATATTCGAGGAGTCCCTGCGGGTCGACCCCGCCCACCACATCCTCGGCCTGCGGCTCAACTTCTACGTCGCCTGCCTGCTCACCGCAGCGGGCGCCCTCTGGTTCTTGGCAATCCAGTGGCGTGGACGCCCTGTCTCGGCGGCTCGGCGAAAAGGAAGCGCGGCGCTGGCGATCGGCGCGGTGGCACTCTTTGCCTGCGGTTGCGGGCAGGCCGGCTCGAGGGCGGTGATCGAGGCTCCGACCCTGAAGCCAGCGCCCGGTCCGTCCCCGAAACGACCCACGCCGCGATCGACGCGGAAGCCTCTCGCCGGCAGGATCATCGGCATCGACCCCGGCCACAACGGCCGCAACTACAGCGACCCGGCCTACATCGATCATCTGGTCTGGAACGGGCGCGAACGGGAGACGTGCGATACGACCGGCACCGAAACCGACGGCGGCTACAGCGAGGCGCGCTTCAACTTCAATGTCGCCGAGCGCCTCGCCGCCGACCTGCGCGCCGAGGGCGCCAGGGTCGTGCTAACCCGCCACACCAACCACGGCATCGGGCCCTGCGTCACGCGGCGCGCGCGGATCATCGACCGGGCAAACGCGGACGTGGCGATCGACATTCACGCCGACGGTGGGCCACCCGGCGGCCGTGGTTTCGCGATCCTTGAGCCCGTAGCCGACGGCCCGAACGACGGCGTGATTGGCGCATCGAGGGTCTTCGGTCGGCTGCTTTTGAGGAGCTATCACCGCATCACCGGGATGCCGATCAGCGATTACGACGGGGCGGGCGGCGTCTCTCCTCGCGAGAACCTCGCTGGGCTCAACCTGACGACCGTCCCGAAGGTGCTGATCGAGTGCGGCAACATGCGCAATTCCGCCGACGCGACTCGCCTGGTGAGCCCAGCGTTCCAACGTCGCGCTGCGAGGGCCTTGGCGACAGCTATCGCCCTCTACCTCTCGTAGGGCCAAAGATGGTGATTCTCTCGCCGTGGGCCTGGTGACCCCTTCCCTGCAGCGAGCGATTTAGGGACGGCTCCTTGACCCCGCGGCTTGAATCGTCGATCGACGAGGCCGGGTCGGTCAGCGAGACCAGGCGCGGCGACGATCGTGAGCCGGTTGTGCCGCTCGAGCCGCGCGCCCCGCTGCGATCTATCTGTCGGGCGAAGGGCAAGAACGCATCGTTTGCCGACCTCGGTGGCGCCGGCGTCCCGCTCTCCAGGGAGGAGCGCGAGATCCCCATGGTGGGGTGCTACTTCGCCTTCTTCGCCGGCTCGATCGTCAGCCGCCTGGTCAGTGTCTGCTGGCTCCCGTCGGCGGCGGTGGCGACGACCGTCAGCTTGGTCTTCAGAGTGCTGTTCACCCTCCTCTTGAGGTGAACCCTCAGCTGGCGCTTCTTGCCAGGAGGAATCGTGACTTTGACGTGGCCGATGACAGTCTTCTTCCTGCCGCTTGTCCTCGCCAGGGCGAACGGGCGGTGTTTGCCTTTGCCCGTTTTCGCACCTGGAAGGACGATGGTCAGGCCAACGCTCGCGGTCGGAGGGTTCTTCGCCGTCCCGAGCAGGACGTTTCCGTGCTTGTCGACGTGAACCACCTTTGGCAGTCCCTTGATCCCGGACAGCGGTTTCAGGTGGGTGGGCACAGGGCTCGCCTTGCTCTGGTTATTCAGGAGCACCTCGACCTTGCCGCCGATGATCGCCACCGCATCGGCGCCGCCATTGCCGTCGAGGTCGGCGACGCGCACCGGTGCTCTGCTGAAGCTTTCGCTGTGGCTGAGGGGAAACATTTGCGGCGTGCCCAGGCTGCCTGCGCCGTTGCCCGACTGGACGAAGACGGCGCCGGTGGAGGTTGAGGTCGCGCGATCGTAGGAATAGCTGGTGCCGATCACGTCTTCGTGCCCGTCGACGTCGAAGTCGCCCGTGGCGATGTTCGTAATCCCCGGCGCCGAAGGGGTCTTCGTCCCGACCTGGTCCGGGACCCCTGTCCCCGTGGTTCCGGCGAGGACGTCGAGCTGTCCAGCCGCAGGTTGATCTTCGAAGCCACAGCCACAGGTGCCAGCGGCGCTGATGATGTCAGGGCCGTCGCCGGCGAGGTCACCGATCGTGAGCGAAAAGAAGTCTTCGGCGGTGGTCGGCAGTTTCGGCGCGAGTTCCCGTGTGCTCCAGGCCCAGACTCCAGAGGCCGGACCGAAGTCGAGGATGCCTTTTTGGCCGCCGAGAGTAAATGCCCGCGATTCGGCGATCGAACCGCTGATGACGGGCGGGCCGATGCTCGGGTATTCGGGTTCGTTCAGGCATTCGGCGCTGGTCCAGTCATAGGTCACACAGAGCGCGTTCCAGTATTCGGGATGGTTCAACGGTACGTGGTTGCTGCGCCCGAAGACGGGCACCAAGGGCAGGCCTGGAGCCCGTAGCTGGGCCAGACCAAAGCTCTGGGGTTGCACGCGCCAGAAGGGACCGAAGTTGAGTTCAGGGTGGGGATCGGGCGCCCCGAAGCCGCCATTGCCGTCCCCCGCCGCCCGGCTTAGGTACTGGGTGCTACCGCCGTTGAGGTCGCAGGCGTAGACGGCATCGAGATGGCCGTCGACAACGTTCTTCAGGCTCGGGTTGACGAGGTCGCCAAGTTCGACCTCGGAGACTGGACAGCCCGCGGGATAGGAGTGAGGGGGGCCGAAGGTCCCATTTCCGTTGTTGAGCAGAACGACGAGGTTTTCGCCTACCGCAGCCACCAGATCCGGGCCGTTGTGGCCGTCGAGATCACCGACCGCGACGTCGGAGGCAGTACCGCCGACTTCGATTTGGTTCGCCGTGAAGCTGACCGGCGCAGCGGCCGCCTGCACCGGTGCGAGGCATCCAACGAGAACGAAGCCGAGGACGAGAAGCCGCTTCACAGCTCCTAATCTACATGTGCCCCTGAAGTTCGATGGTGGCCCCGGAGCGTGCTGTCGCTCGCCATGAGCCGTACCGCAATCCTGCTCGGACCTGCACTCCGCTCATCCCTTCAAGGCGACCGCTTCAGATTTGTGCGCGCCGATCGTCCCGGGGGTGCTGTCGGCGACGTCCGCCTCAAATGCCGCGTCGCGGAACTGGGGGAGTTCGGTTGGAGGCGCGCCAGAAGGGCCGCCGGGTGATGGGGCACTTGATCTCGCGCGCATCAGGCCCCGGCTGCGCCCGCTGGGGGCTCCTCCCGTGCCGGGAAACCCTGGGCCCAGGCATGCCCGGGGATATCGAGCTACAATGGCGACCCTTGAGTTGGACGCAGGGGGATCTCTGTTTCCCTGCAAATCAGCCGTTTTTCGGGGCTATAGCTCAGCTGGAAGAGCGCCTGGATCGCACCCAGGAGGTCGCCGGTTCGAGTCCGGCTAGCTCCATACCAAGAAATCCCTGCAACTCGCGACTTTCTGTAGCCGGAGAACGCTTTGACAGACGGGTGGCAGGGGGCACTTTGAGGCACTAGTGGCTTGGCCTTTGCGAGATGGGGTTTGCAGGCACCGATCGCCCCCAGGGGGTCGCCGGTTCGAGTCCGGCTAGCTTCAGATATGGCATGATCGATATATCGCGTGAAACCGATCATCAAAGGATCATGACCTCAGCCGAGTTGGACCCGACGAGCCGATCGCCGGCGGTGATAAAGCTGACGCCGACCTCCCACCTGGTGCTCGGCATGGTTCGCCTGGGCATCAGCTCGGGGTACGCGATCAAGAAAGTTGCAGACCGGTCGACTCAGAACTTCTGGCCGACCTCGCTGGCGCAGGTGTATCCGGAGCTGGCGCGCCTGGAGGGAGCGGGGCTGCTAAGCAGACGCGACGATCCCCAAGGGGCCCGGAGCCGCTCCGCCTACGCGATCACCGAGAGCGGCGAGGACGCGCTGCGAACCTGGTTGCGCTCACCAAAGCTGGCGCCGGCGCAGATGCGCGACGAGGGATTGCTCCGGCTGTTCTTCGCCGATGCACTGCAGGGCGAGGATCAGGTGAAATTGGTGCGGATGCTGCGGGAGCGGAATCAGGGCTTGGTCGATGAACTACGGGAAGAGATCATCCCCCGCGCAGAGGCATTCGGGGCGGCGGGTGGCCCACGCTATCTAGCAATATCGGCGCGCTTTCTCGCCGACTTCATGGCCTACGCGGAGGGATGGGCAGCAGAGCTGGAGGCCCAGCTCGAAGCCGGGCAGTAACTGACGCCGCCGCTAGCCCTTCGACTGGCAGCTGTTGACCAGGGAGCCGTGGAGGTTGGTGCCGCCGCCGTAGGCGACTTCGATCTGGTTGACGAAGCGGCCACTGGGGCACTCCGCATTGAGGTAAGAGTGACGCTGGCCTTTATATGTCCATTTTCGGTCGATCGTGAATTCAACGTTCGTGACAGAGCCTGCGCCCCCGGCGATCTTGGGGATTTCGACCGAGACTTTGTAACCGTATTTGCCGCTGTCCTTCGAGAGCCTGGCGACAACAACAACAGCGGTCGGCACTGGCACACTGACGTAGGTGTAGAAGAGCTGCTCCTGGTACCCCTTCCCTCCATAGCCACCGCCGATCGATGGGCCGTTAAATGCCAGCACCGGACCGTGTGCGCTGAAGGGAGATGATTCGGGGAATTCGACCTGGACGGCGGTGGCGCCCTTACCGATCAAGGCCGGGCCGCAAGCCTTCATCGCCTGCGGCGGCGAGGTTGCTTCGATCCTTCCGGGCGGGCAAACCGGCAGCCCGGTGGTGTCGATCCCGATGTGTTTGTCAACCTGCAGGTGCGTGCTCAGCACCGGGGGAACGTGACTGCCGTCGTCGGTCGCGATGGCGGCGCTAGCGTGAAGCGTGATCGGGGCCATCGTGTTCTTCGGCAGCACTTTCGGGTTGATCGTGCCCCTCAATCTGACAACCAAATTGCCGGCGCGGATCGTTGTCCCGTAGCCGGCGGCGAGGATCGTAGTCGCCGAGGCCCCGCTCGCCATTATCGCCGCGAGCGCAACGACCGCCGTCCTTTGTCGGTGAGGTCGCCCTATCCATCCTCGAGCCGCCTTTCGCTGTGGCGAAAACACGGGTCCATCGAAGCGGACATCCGGTGCGAACGCAATGAGGTTCGTGGGACCAGTTCTAGAAACCTGATTGCTACTTGCTCGCGGATCGGCTCATCCGCACCCAGGAGGTCGCCGGTTCGAGTCCGGCCAGCTCCACTCCTTTTCCTGCATATTGGTTTTTGCGACCCCCGTTGTTCGCCGCGGCAAGCGTTGGCCACTCTGTGCCCAGGTGTCAAGGCCGGTTTAAAACTGACCCCCCACCCTCTTGACGCGCTGGCGCGAGGAGGGGAGCCGGTCGACGCGCATCTAGGACCGGATGCGAAATGGCTCTCCGGAGCCACTAGGCCGCTCGACATTACGACGAGGCCGAGCTGGCGCCGCTCGTGATCTCAATTGCGACGATCAACGTCTTGAACCCGATCAACGCCGTCACCGGGCCGATCTCCGGCGAGTGGGTTGAGCAATGGGTTGCCAGGGAGCCGGCCGAGCAGGCAGCGTGAGCAATCCGGCGCTGACCGAGGGGGGCGAGCGGCGCCCGGGCGCCGGCTACAGAACGAAGGGAATGAGCATCTTTGTCCGCGCTCGGTAGGCCGGATAGGCGGTCGGAAACATTGCGGTGAGATTCCTCTCCTCCACGGATGCGCAGTAGTAGAAGTAGCAGCCCAGGATCGTGACGAGGGCCAGGCCGATCAGGTTGCTCACCAGCGCTGTCCCGAGGAGGGCTGCCAGGATCCCCGCGTAGATCGGGTGGCGAACCCACCTGTAGGGGCCGGAGGTGACGAGCTCCGGCTCGTCCTTTTGGGTCATTGGCATTCCCCAGTTGCGGCCCAGGTGGACGCGGGCCCAGACCGCCAGCGCGATCCCGGAAACGAACACCAGGGCCCCGATTGCCCCGAGCAGGGGGCTTTGGACGTCCAGGCTCCCGCCCCGAAAGACACGCAAAAGGAGGATGACCGCCAGCGCGGTCAAACCGTTCAGGGGAATCCGGCGCCTGCTGGCTCTGCCCTCCTTGACGCCGAAGGCGGACACGATCCAGTAGACCCAGAAGAGAACCCAGGCAATTACGACGCCGGTCTTGAGCGCGTGCATCTCGTTTGAGGACCCGAGCAGGATCGAGGGGCACCGGCCAGCCTATGGCCAGGGCACCACGTCCGGCATTGGGGTCCGTCATCAGGGGTCGCCTCGGCCGCCCGCTGATCGGCGCAGCGTCCCGGCTGCCGTTCTCCAGGGCCCGTAGGGTCCCGGTCAGTCGCCAAGTCCGGTCGGGCCGAGCCTTGCGATTCGCTCGGGGTCGGCGAGAAAGTTGATTTCGACGACCTTTCCGCCTCTGACTTGACTCGCGAGTCCCGAGGAGTGTGACGAGGACGGAGTGCCGGTTCGGCAACGAGACCCGCCTGCTCGAGCGCTGCCCTGCGGCGTGCGAATCGCCGCTTGACCCGGGACGAAGGGCCTTGCAGGGCTCAACCCGCGCCCGGTCAGCGCCGATACTGGGACCCAATGGCAGTGACCGCGCCGTACCCTGCTCGTCACGGCTCGCATTGGATCGCCGATCGGACCGACCCGCCCCGCCAGATGAGCGGGGTGGGCTGGGGCGCGATGGTCAGCCTCGGCATCGTCAGCCTTCTCGAGGTGGTCAGGATCTTCTCGACGCTCAACCTGCACTCGGCCGCCAGCGAAGAAGGCGATATCACCAGCGCCTACCACAGCTACTCCATCTGGGTCGGCCTTGCCGCCCTTGCCTCGCTCATCAGCGCCGCCGTGTTCATCGCCTGGTTCTACAGGTCATACCGGAACCTGGGCCGGCTCGGCGTGCAGAACATGCGCTACGGGCCGGGCTGGGCGATCGGCGCCTGGTTCGTCCCGATCCTCAACCTGTTTCGCCCCAAGCAGATCGCCAACGATCTCTGGCGCGGCAGCGAGAACGGGGTCGAGATCACCACGCAGTGGCGCCAGGAGCCGGTTCCGAGCCTGGTCCACTGGTGGTGGGGGCTGTTTGTCTCCCAGGGGGTCCTTTTGGAGATCGGACAGCAGACCTCCGCCTCCGGCTACAGCAGGCTGACCGGCATCGGTTCGGGCTCGCTCGAGAACGGCCTCTCCCAGATCAAGACGGGAACCATGATCGACCTCCTCGGTGCCGTCCTGAGCATCGCCGCGGCGGTCACGGCGATCGCGCTCGTCTCGCGCGTCAGCAAGCGACTTGACGCCGTTCGCGATGAGGCGCTCGGGGCGGCGGCGGCGACGCAGCCGATGGCGCCACCGGGTCTGGGCGCTCCTCCCCCGGCGAGACAAGCGGCGGCGGCACCCCTGCCCGGCGGCTCGGCTGCGCCGCCTGAACCGGTGGGCCCACTGCCATCCTTGGCCGGTGAACAACGGATCCAATGCCCCGAATGCGCGGAGTGGGTCCAGCCGCTGGCGAGAATCTGCCGCTTCTGCGGGCACCAGCTGGGGCCAACCGGTTAGCAACCTGCTCACGGTCTTCATCCCTTGAATACGACACCGACAGCTCCGGGCGCCGAGGGGGAGCGGCCGGTGCGCCTCACTGTCAGCGACGACCTCAACCGAAGTCGCGGCACGGTCCTCTTCCGCGCCATCTTCGCCCTGCCGTTCCTGGTCTGGCTCGTGGTGTGGGCGCTCGGCGCGGTCTTCGTCGCCTTCGTCAATTGGGTCGCAACCCTCTTTGAAGGAGAGTCCCCCGAGCCACTGCACGACTTCCTCGCGCGCTTCGTCCGATACACGACCCAGATCTACGCCTACCTCTACCTGGCGGCCGAGCCGCTCCCCGCCTTTGACGGAAGACCTGGGTATCCGATTGACCTCGAGATCGACCCGCCCGGGCCCCAGAGTCGCCTGAGCGTCGCCGTTCGCATCGTCCTCGTCGTTCCGGCGATGGTTCTCCTCTCCGTCTACGTCGGCCCGGGAAGCCTCCTCTACAGCCGCTTCCCCTTCGCCGGCCCGACCGGCGCGCTGGCGCTGGTCGGCACAGCTGGCCTCCTGGGATGGTTCTATGCCCTGGTCCGGGGGAGGATGCCGCGCGGACTGCGGGACCTGATCGCCTACGCCCTCGCCTACGGAGCGCAGGTTTGGTCCTATCTGCTGTTGCTGACCGACCGCTATCCCTCGACTGACCCGCTCACCGCGATCGACCCCCTGGCGGTTCGCTCTGACCCGGTGCGGATGCAGGTCTTCGACGATGATCTGCGGCGCAGCCGTCTGACGGTCTTCTTCCGGCTGCTGCTCGCCTTTCCCCACCTTGTCTGGCTCTGGCTCTGGACTGTGCTGGCCTGGCTCTGCGCAATCCTCAACTGGTTCGCGACGATGCTTAGCGGCGTCTCGCCCCGGTGGGTCCAGCGCTTCCTCGCCGCCTACCTTCGCTACCAGCTCCATCTCAGCGCCTTCCTCTACCTGATCGGCAACCCGTTCCCGGGGTTCGTCGGCGCCGAATGGAGCTACCCGGTCGAACTTCGCCTTGCGGCTCGCCAGCCACAGAATCGCTGGAGCGTGCTGTTTCGAGTGATCCTCGCCCTGCCGGCGCTGCTCCTCGCGAGCATCTTTGGCTGGCTCCTCCTGATCGTCGCCGTCTTCGGCTGGTTCGCCGCCCTGATCAGGGGTGAGATGCCGCTTGGCCTGCGCAATGCCGGTGCTTTCGCCCTTCGCTACATCTCCCAGACCTACGCCTACCTGATGCTCGTGACCAGCGCCTATCCCTATAGCGGGCCCTGTGTGGAAATCCCACCGCCCCCGACTGCCGAGCAGGGCGCCCCGACCCCGCGGGCTGCCTGAGCGATGTACGGAGAGGAGGCGGTTGAGCAGCGAGCGGCGGCCTGGCAACCGCGACGCCTGCTGCGGCCGACGAGCCTCGGCCTGCTGGGCGCGGCGGCGCTGTGGATCTGGGCCGCACACGCCCTCTGGGACTCAACCGCCCTGCCGTCCCTGCACCTCCCCCAGCTGCAGGCCAGCCATTACTTCAGCCCTGCCTTCCTTCAGCGCAGCTCCACCTACGGTCGCTTCTTGTCGATCGACGCGCTGCTCGGGATCGTGGCCGAGGTCATCGTGCTGATCGTCTACGCGAGGCGCGGAGCACGTCTCATGCGCGAGTCGGCCGCGGGCCGAGTCGGCACGGGGATGCTGCTGGCGATGCTCGGCTTTGCCCTCGTCTGGCTCGCCGAGGTGCCCTTCGGGCTCGCAGGCCTTTGGTGGGAGCGGCGCTACCAGGTTTCCCAGCAGGGCTATCTCTCGTGGCTCTATCAGAGCTTCTTCGGACTCGGTAGCGAGTTCCTCTTTGTCTGCGTCGCAGTGGCGATCGCGATGGGACTCGCCGGAGTGATGCGGCGCTGGTGGTGGGCCGTGGCAGCGCCACTGTTCGTCGGGCTCGTGCTGCTGTTCACCTTCGTGAGCCCCTATCTGATCCCGGATACTTCACCGGTTCAAAACCCCCGGTTGCTCGCCGAAGCTCGGGCGCTGGAGCGCACCGAGAAGGTCGGGAGGGCACGGCTCGAGGTCCAGGACGTGCACAGCGCCACCACGGCACCCAATGCGGAGTCGACGGGACTGGGGCCGACGAACACGGTGGTTCTCTGGGACACGCTCCTCAACGACGGCCTCAGCCGCGCGGAGATCCGCTTCGTGATCGCCCACGAGGTCGGCCACCTGGCCCATGAAGATCCGCTGAAGCGGGTCGGATGGTGGGCGCTCTTCCTGATCCCAGCCACGGGGCTGATCGCGCTCTTTACCCGACCTCGGGGAGGCCTGGCCCGCCCCGAGGCGGTGCCGATCGCCCTCCTGGTCTTGGTCATCTTGCAGTTGTTGGCGACGCCGCTGTTGAACATCGTCTATCGCCGCCAGGAGGCGGCCGCCGATTGGGCGGCGCTAACGGCCACACACGAACCAGCCACCGACCGGGCTCTGATGCTGCAGCTGACGATCAACAGCCTCAGCGATCCAGACCCTCCCGGCTGGGCCTATGGGCTATTTGAAGATCATCCGACGACGATGCAGAGAATCGCGATGGCGGATGCGTGGGAAGAAATGAGCCGCCCCCATCGGCCTGTCCCCTAGCCGCGGCCGGGAATGATTCAGCTTTCTTGTTTGTCGTTAGCCGCCACGGGGATCGGCGCTCGAACCGCGTCAGGCCACCTACCAGCGCCGCGCCGCGCCGAGGAGCTCCTGCGCGTATCCGGCAACCGAGACCGGCGACATGATGAGTTGGTAGGTGAGCAGGTAGCCGAGGTAGCCGAGCCGGTTCTGGCGGACCCTCAACCCGACCTCGTCGAATGCCTGGCGGCTGAAGTGAAACATGATCGCCGCCAGGAGCAGGTTCAGCGGCAGCACTGCCAGGGTCATCGGGCCGACGATCGCGAAGTTGCCGAAGAGCGCCAGCACGATCCCAATCGGAAAGGCGACCGAGTAGACGAGGTCGATATAGGGAAAGACGAAGTTGACCAGCACCGCGTGGATGTTGGACCGTCCCGCGGCGAGCAGGGCGCCACCGTGCTCGCGCAGCCCCTCGATCATTCCCCGCGCCCAGCGGCGCCGCTGGCGCGCGAAACTCCGCAGGTCTTCGGGGGCGCCGGTGAAGGCGATCGCGGTGCGCTCGTATCCAACCCGGCCTCCTCCGCGCATCATCGCCCAGGTCAGGACGATGTCCTCGCCGATCCGATCGGGCCAGCCGCCGACCGCATTTACTGCGGCGGTGCGGTAGACGCTGAAGGCTCCCTGGGCGACCATCGTCCCCTGGAAGAGGCCCTGTTGGCGCTTCACGGAGGCGATCCCGAGGAAGTAGTCCCACTCCTGCGCACGCGTGATGAGGTTGTTGCGGGAGTTGCGGACGAAGACCGCCCCGGCGACGGCCACCGTATCCGGTGGGGAGATCAAGAGCCTCGCGACGATGCGCTGCAGCGCCGAGGGCATCAGCAGGGTGTCGGCGTCGACGGTTGCGAGCAGTGGCGTTCGCACCTCGGCCATCGCTCTCGTCAGGGTGCGCGCCTTGCCACCGTGGGGAAAGCTGAAGACCGCGATCCGGGGCTCCTTCCGGGCGCGCTTTCGGGCCAGCGCGAGGGTGCGATCACCTGATCCATCATCGGCCACCAGCACCTGCATTTCACCCGGGTAGTCCTGGCTGAGGACGTAGTCGAGCGTCTCCTCGATCGTCTCCTCCTCGTTGAAGCAGGCGATCGCGACCGTCACCGCCGGGAAGGCGAGATCGAACCGCAGCGGTGGCGGCCGATCGATCAGCAGGGAGGCGATCAGGTTGGCGTTGAGATAGCCGGGGAGGATCGCGATCCCGAGGATCACCGCGACCGCGAGCGGAATCGTGATCGATTCGCCCAGGGTCTCGATCCAGGGCAATGAGAGCCAGAAGGAGAAGGCGGCCCAGGAGAGCGCGATGGCGACAACAAGCGCCAGCTTCAGATGCAACCTGACGTAGATGCGACTTCGCTCCTGCGGGCTGCGCTCGAGTTCACTGACCCGCAGCGCCGGCTCCCTGGCAAGCGTCGGCACGCCGTCCTCCTTGCCCGCTGGCGCGGCGTCTGATCGCGGGATCCTCTTCTTCACAGAGGCCATCGCACCCCTTACATCGGCAGCGGCGGCGGCGGACTGGACCGGGTTAGGCGACAAACGTGCGTCTGGGGAATCGGCGTCGCGGCCGCTCAAGCGAGCTGACGGCAGGGTCGATGGGATGGTGGAGTGGCAACGATCCCTGGATCGGCGAACCGGAGCCGGCAGCACAATGGATGCCGCCGGGGGTCGAACCTGCTCTTCGCGGCGACCGGCGTCGCCTTTCTGGTCGCGCTGATCGAGGTTCTGCTCTCGCCGACGAACTCACCCGGCGGCATCCTCAGCGACACAACGGTCTCGGCGATCCTCATCCTGCCGGTCCTCGCATTCTTCATCTGCGCGCTGGAACAGCGCCACCGTCGCATCGCCTGGTTCCTGATCGGCGCCGGGCTCGCCAGCAACTCGATCGGCGAGGCCTGGTTTTACTTCGGCCAACGGGCGCTGAGCGACTTTCCGACCGCCGGAGACTTCTTCTGTCTTGCCCTCTTTCCGCTGCTTCTCGTCGGGGTCATCCTCCTGGGACGCAAGGAGGGCCGCGGCCTGCAGCTCTCGATCGGCCTCGACGGGGTGATCGTCGCCCTGGCGATCGCCTCGCTCGCCTATGAGCTGATCTTCAACGCCCTGTTGGGCAACGTGGCGGCCTCTCGGTCCCTGGTCGCAGGCGAGCTCGCCTATCCGATCCTCGACCTGGCCACCCTGACGGTGCTGGCTGTGATCTGCATCCCGAGCCACTTCCGGGTGGGTGCCGCCTACTTCTGGCTGATGGCCGGGATGGCCGTCCTGCTGAGCACCGACGTCGTCAACCTGAAGCAGACCACGCAGGGGCTCGCTAGTCCCAGCATTGCGCTCTACTTCGGCTGGGGCGCGGCGATCGTCGTGCTCGCCTGCTCATCGCGCTTCAGCGCCTCCCTCAGCCGCTCCCATGGGCTGCGGGGACGGTTGCTGGCGATTGCGCTCGGCGGCGCGATCCTCCTTTCCCTTGTCCTCTTGATTGAGGAGTCCATCCACGACCGTAACCCGGTGGTGATCGGCTCCGCCGGCGCGGTTTTGCTGCTCGGCTTGGCGCGGCTCTTCCGGACCCTGACGGAGAACACCCGGTTGATCGCCGAACGCGACGAGGTGATTGCCGAACAGCGCAAGCTGGAGGAGCACCTGCGCCAGCTTGCCAACCACGATCCGCTCACCGGGCTCTGCAACAGGCGGCGTTTCGCCGAGCGACTCGAGGAGCAGCTCGGCTACGGGCGCCGCTACGGCCACGACGGCGCCGTGCTGTTCGTCGACCTCGATTCATTCAAGTTCATCAACGACTCCTTTGGTCACCTGACCGGCGATCGAGTGCTCCGCCGGGTGGCGGCGGCGATCGCCGACAGCATCCGCTCAACCGACACCGCCGCGAGGCTGGGCGGCGATGAGTTCTCGGTGCTGTTGCCCGAGATCGACGAGGAGGGTGCGATGCGAGTCGCCGACAAGGTGCTGGGCGCGATCAAGGCTGGCCAGGACCCGATGGTCGGAGCGAGCGCCGGCCTGGTCCTCTACCGTGCCGAGCTCCAGGTCTCCGCCGAAGATCTGCTGATCGCCGCTGACATCGCCCTCTATGAGGCAAAGGGCGCCGGGCATGGCGGAATCCGCGTCTACCGAGGTCAAAGGGGCGCAAAGCTGACCTGGGTCGAGCGGATTCGCGAGGCGCTTCACGAGGGCAGAATCGTCCTCTTCGCACAGCCGATCGTCAACCTGAGCTCAGGCGAGATCGAGCGGGAGGAGCTGCTCGTGAGGATGATCGACCGCGACGGCACCGAGATCCCGCCGAGCTCATTTCTGCCGACCGCCGAGCGTTTCGGGCTGATCGGCGATATCGATAACTACGCCGTCGACCGGGCCGTCGAGCTGGCCCGAGAGGGACGTCCGATCGCGGTCAACATCTCCGGTCCGGCCCTCACGGATCGCGGCTTGCTCGAACGGGTCGCAAAGGCGATCGGGGGCGGCATGGACCCGCGACTCTTGAGCTTCGAGCTGACCGAGACCGCGGGGATCGCGAACATCGAAGCGGCCCGCCGTTTCGCCGCGTCCCTCGAGGACATGGGGTGCGATCTGGCGCTCGATGACTTCGGGACCGGACTCAGCTCGCTCGGCTACCTCAAGCACATCCCGATCCAGACCCTGAAGATCGACACCGAGTTCATCCTCAACATGAGCGTCGAGACCTTTGACCGCTACCTGGTGCAGACGATCGTTGGCCTCGCCCGGCGGCTCGGCCAAAAGACGGTCGCCGAGGGGGTCGAGGACGAGGCGACGCTCAGCCTGGTGAAGATGTTCGGCGTCGACTTCGCGCAGGGCTACCTGCTCGGCGCACCGGCGCCGATCGACGCCGATGGGCCGCTGCCGATTGCGGCCTCGGTGCTGGACGCGATCCGCGCCGTGAACTAGGAATCGTGCCGGAGGCCATCGGCGAGCCTCCCGGCATCCGCGGCATCCATCGGCAAGGACATCTCACACGAGCGCGCTCTCCGGCGCCGCCTGCTCCCATGCACCCCGCCACCTCCGCGGCGACGCCACCTCGGGTCGAGCGTCGATCCGACCCGGCCCGGCAGAGGTTGCGGATCAATCCTTATAAGACGATAACGAGTCTCAATATCGTGATAGCTTGGCAGACCTGTGGCAGCCGCCCGCCCCATCCTCTCGCTGATGCTTGCGAGCGCCCTGCTCGGCGCAGTGCTCGCCGGCTGCGGGGGGAGCTCGGGCGTCGGTTCGCCGGGCCCGGGCGGCAGACTGAACGTGGTCGCCGCCGAGGACTTCTGGGGGTCGATAGCCGAACAGCTGGGGGGCGACAGGGTGGCGGTGAGAAGCATCATCACCAACCCAGCCACCGACCCCCACGACTACGAACCCAGCTCCGAAGATGCCCGGACGCTCGCCGGCTCGCAGATGTCTATCGTCAACGGAATCGGCTATGACGAATGGGCCTCGAAGCTGCTGGCGGCGAGCCCTGACGCCGGGCGCCTCGAACTGACGGTCGGCGACGTGCTGGGCCTGAAGGATGGCGAGAACCCGCATCAGTGGTACTCGCCGAGCTCGGTCCACAGGGTGATCGATGCGATCACCGCCGACTATGAGCGGGCCCTGCCGGCCGACCGGGCCTACTTCGAGCGCCGGCGGCGGGCGTTCGAGGGCCATGCTCTCGCCGAATACGAAGGGCTGATCTCGCGAATCAGGTCGCGGTACTCGGGCTCACCGGTGGGTGGTTCGGAGAACATCCTCGAACCGCTGGCCGCATCGCTTGGGCTGAGGCTGATCACGCCGCCGGGCTTCATGAACGCCGTCGCCGAGGGAACCGAACCGACTCCGGCGGAGAAGACAACCGCCGACGAACAGATAAGGCGGGGTCAGCTGAAGCTCTGGATCTACAACAGCCAGAACGCGACCCCGGACGTCAAGCGGCTCAACGAAGCGGCGGCCGCGGCCGGAATCCCGATCGCGACCGTGACTGAGACGATGACCCCAGAGCGCGCGAGCTTCCAAGGCTGGATGGTTCGCGAGCTGCGGGGGATCGCGGCGGCGCTGGGGAGGAGCACGAGGCGATGAGCCCAACCGGAGCGGGTCGCCCGCCGCTCTCCTCGGCGCCGGGGTCCGGCGAGGCCGCGATCCGCCTGCGCGGCGCGACCGCGAGCCGGGGCTCCCGCGTCGTCTGGTCGGGCGTCGATCTGCGGATCGGCGCCGGCGAGTTCGTCGCCGTTCTCGGAACCAACGGCGCCGGCAAGTCGACGCTGCTTGACGTATTGCTCGGGCTCCTACCCCTCAGCGAGGGCAGCGCCATGGTTCTGGGCCGAGGACCGGGGGCAGCGCGAGCCGAGATCGGCTACCTACCCCAGCGCCGCAGCTTCGATGCCTCGACGCGCATCCGCGGGCGCGACGTCGTCCGCCTCGGCTTCGATGGCTCCCGCTGGGGGGTGCCGCTGCCGGCCGCCATCAGTGCCCGCAGTCGAAGGGCGGATCGGCGGGTCGACGAGCTGATCGAGCTGGTGGGGGCGAGGGCCTACGGGTCGCGGCCGATCGGCGGCCTCTCCGGCGGCGAGCAGCAGCGTCTGCTGATCGCCCAGGCTCTGGTCCGGCGTCCCCGGCTGCTGCTCCTCGACGAGCCCTTGGACAGCCTCGACCTCTCCAACCAGGCGGCCGTCGCCGGGCTTGTGCAACGACTCTGCCAGAGCGAGGGGGTGACGGTCCTGCTGGTCGCTCACGACGTCAACCCGATCCTCCCCTACCTCGACAGGGTCGTCTACTTTGCAGAGGGGCGTGGGGTGGAAGGCCCGCCCCGCGAGGTGATCGACGGTCCGACCCTCAGCCGCCTCTACCGGGCGCCGATTGAGGTGCTCGAAACAACCGATGGGCGCCTTGTCGTCGTCGGCACCCCGGAGCCCCCCTTACACCACCACCCCCGCCATGAGCACTGAGCTCGCATCCCTCTCATGGAATCCGGTGGATGACTTCGAACAGCTGACCGAATTCCCGTTCATGGTCAACGCCCTGTGGGCAGGGACGATCGTCGCGCTCACGGCGGGGGCGATCGGCTGGTTCATGGTCCTGCGTCGCCAGACCTTCGCGGGGCACACCCTCGCGGTGGTCGCCTTCCCCGGGGCGGCCGCGGCGACCCTCGCCGGGATTCCCCTTGCCTTCGGCTACTTCGGCGCCTGCAGCCTCGCCGCGGCGGTGCTGGCCGCGGTCAGTCCCTCGGGGCGCGCGAGCCAGGCCAGCGAATCGGCCGCGATCGGAACCGTGCAGGCGGTTGGGCTCGGGCTCGGCTACCTGTTTGTCAGCCTCTACAGCGGCCAGCTCGCGAACCTTGAGGCGCTGCTCTTCGGGACCTTCCTCGGGATCACCACGGGACAGGTGCAGACGCTGCTCTGGATCGCGGTGGCGGTGCTCTTCCTCCTGGCGCTTGTCGCGCGGCCACTGCTCTTCGCCTCGCTCGACGGCGCCGTCGCCCGCGCCGCCGGGGTGCCGACGCGCCTGCTCGACCTGCTCTTCCTGCTCCTGCTCGGCCTCGCGGTCGCCGCCACCGCCCAGATCACCGGCGCCCTGCTCGTCTTCGCGCTCCTCGTCACCCCGGCGGCGACCTCCCAGCAGCTCACCGCCCGCGCCGGCCTGGGGCTGGCGCTCGCGGTCGGGCTGGCGCTCGCCGTCACCTGGGTTGGGCTGACGATTTCCTACTTCTCCCCCTACCCGGTCGGGTTCTGGGTGACGAGCCTCTCCTTCGGCCTCTACGTCCTAGTCCGCGTGGCGGCGGCGCTCGCCGGCTCGCGGCGCTCGCCGGCGGGCGCCCGAGAGGTCTGATGTTCGCCCACGAATTCATGCGTAACGCCTATCTGGCGGGCACCTTTATCGCCCTCGCCTGCGGCTCGATCGGCTACTTCGTCGTGTTGCGGGGCCAGGTGTTTGCGGGCGATGCGCTCAGTCACGTCGCGTTCACCGGCGCCCTCGCCGCGGCCGCGGCGGGGATCGAGGTCCGCATCGGCCTCTACGCTGCGACGATTCTGGTCGCGGCGGGCATCGGCGTCCTCGGAAGTCGGGCGCGTCCCGACGACGTCGCGATCGGTTCGATCTTCGCCTGGATCCTCGGCCTCGGCGCGCTCTTTCTCTCGATCTTCATTGCCGGGCAGAGCGGCTCAAACGGGACCGCCGCGGTGCGGGTTCTCTTCGGCTCGATCCTCGGGCTCTCCGCTGCCGATGCCCGGCTGGCCGCCGCGTTGGCGCTGCTTGCCGCGATCGGGCTCCTGACCCTGGGACGACCGTTGCTGTTCGCCTCGCTGGACCCGGTCGTCGCGCGTGGCCTGGGAGTGCGGGTCGGGGCGATCGGAATCGGGTTCCTGGTCCTGCTCGGGCTCGTCGCCGCCGAGGCGACACAGGCGGTCGGCGCACTGCTCCTGCTGGGATTGCTGGCGGCACCCGGGGGCGCGGCCCGCCTGCTGACGAACCGTCCCTGGCTCGGAGTGGTCCTCTCGGCGGGGATCGCCACCGGCTCCATGTGGGTTGGCCTACTGCTCAGCTACGAAATCGAATCGCTCCCGGCCAGCACCGCGGTGATTAGTGTCGCGGGCCTCGCCCTCCTCCTCAGTGGCCTGTTTGCTCGGCGATCCTCAAAGCGACCTCTAGGATCGCGGGCGTGAGCGCGAAGGCCGAGACCCGGGCCGATTGGACCAAATACGCCCTCGTGCGCCTGCGCGAGGAGGGATTTCGTCGTGGCGGCGCCCGCACCGCCGTGATCGAAGCGCTCGCCGGGCATGACTGCGCGGTGACCGCCCTGGAGCTCGACGAGGAGCTCCGACACGCGGATCCGCCGCGGGGACGCGCGAGCGTCTACCGAGCCCTCGAGCAGCTCGAGCAGCTTGGCCTCGTGCAGCGGATCGAGATTAGCCGCGGCACCGCGGGCTACGAGCGCGTGCAACCGGGCGGCGAGCACCATCATCACGCCATCTGCCGAGACTGTGGCCGGATGATCCGCTTCGAGGACCGCTCGCTCGAGCTGGCGATCGAACAGGTGGCCGAGCGGATGGACTTCGAATCCGCCGAGCACGAGATCGTCATCCGCGGTCTCTGCGAGCGCTGCACGGACTGAGTTGCCGACCCGAGCCAGCGCCCCGCATTAGGCTGGGCGCCACGGAGCACCGATCGATTGAGCAGGCACGGGAGCGGCGCGCCGAAGCACGCCGACTCCGAATCATGCGCAGGCGGCGGACGATCGCCGGTTTGGCGCTGCTGGGCGTCTTCGTCCTGCTCGGCTTGGCGGCGCTCGAGAGAGCGACGCGTGAGCAGGCCTCGGGGCACCGGATTGCGGGCGCCGCTCACAAGAGACGCTCCTCGGCCGGCGAAAGCCGACACTCGAGCCTCGTCCGCAATGCCAGGCCGCAGCCAAGTTGGCGTCCCCACAGCGGCCCGGTTCCGATCCTCGTCTACCACGCGCTCGGCACAGCGCCGCCCAGCGAGGCCTACCCGGGCCTCTACGTATCGCGCCCCGAATTCAGCGAAGAGATCGCCTGGCTCGCCCAAAATGGCTATCAGGGCGTGACGCTGGATGAGGTCGAGCGCGCCTGGTACCACGGTGGGACCCTGCCGAGGAGGCCGATCGTGATCACCTTCGACAACGGCTATCCGCCGCAGGTGCGCTTCGCGCCGAAGGTTCTTGGGCGCTATGGGTGGCCGGGCGTCCTCTTTGAGATCACCGAGGAACATCTCACCCCGCCCTACATCCGGCCGGTCATCCGGATGGGCTGGGAGGTCGACTCCCACTCCGCCACCCATCCCGACCTGACCCAACTTGCCGGCGCCGAACTCGCCTATCAGGTGGCCGGTTCGAGACGCTACCTGCAGCGCGAATTCGGGGTCCCCTCGGACAATTTCTGCTACCCATCGAGCCTCTACAACGGCGCCACGATCGCCGCTGTCAGGGCAGCGGGCTACGTCGGCGCCGTCACCGAGAACGCCGGCTTCGCGAGCCGCGATAAGCCCTACGAACTCGATCGCTACGAGATCGAGGGCGGGCAGGGCGTGCAGGGACTGGCCGCCGACCTGGGCGCCGCGAATTGAGCACCCGACTTCTTCACCGAGCCCTCCCGGGCTGAGAAGGCCGGCAAATCGCCCAGGTCGAGGCCACCGGACGATCCATCCCCGGACCCCGACCGCGAATCCTTTTTCCTTAGCCCGCCTCTCTTATCTGTGGAGGCGATCGCGATCGGGAGATGTGTGATGCTTTCTTTTGGAGCAAGTTGGTGAGCGTCGGCAGCTGGCCCAGTGAGCAATTGGTGGACGCCGCCCGGGCGGGCGATGCGGAGGCGATCGCCGCGCTCGTCTCCAGCTCACACGCACAGGTACGGCGCTTCGCGCACTCGCTCTGCGCGACTCCCGAGGACGCCGAGGAAGCGACGCAGGAGGCGCTGATCATCCTCTTCCGCAAGATCGGCACGCTGCGTGCGACCGCCGCGCTCGCCGCTTGGATGTTCCAGATCGTGCGCCACGAGTGCATGCGCCGCACGCGCCTGCTGATGCACCGTGCCCCAGCCCGCTCTGAGGTCTCGGCCGAAGAGGCGGCGCTCGTGCGGCTCGAAGCAGAGCGCCTGGTCACGGCGATCTCCGCCCTACCGGCTGAGCAGCGCGCGGTCCTGGTCTGCCGTGACGTGCAGGGCCTCTCCGGCGCCGCCACCGCCCGCGCCCTCGGCCTCAGCCGCGAGGCGATGAAGTCGCGCCTGCACCGCGGCCGCGAGGCGGTCCGGAGCGCGGTTTCCTCACCCGCGCAACCGACGCAGTAGACGGGCCCGGCGACGCCGAGGGCGGGTGGTGGTGAGGGGTGGGGCAGAAGGCGCTCGGCGCCGCACCGCTCTCCTGGGATCAGGTTCGACGGCCGGGCGAGCTCACTCCCTAATCCTCAAGCGATGGCTCCAGGCCTGAGCCGCCGGGGGGAACCCTCGGGCTGTCGATTTCGACAGGTCTTCTTCGTCGTATTAGTAAAAGGCGGAGGATTGACTCAGGACTCCGCGGATGCGAGACGAAAGGACCCGAGATGAGAGTGATGGCGATCGTCAAGGCGAACAGGGACTCGGAGGCCGGCAAAATGCCGGGCGCGGAGCTGCTCGCCGAGATGGGCGAGTTCAACGAGGAGATGACCAAGGCGGGGGTGCTGCTTGCCGGCGAGGGCCTGCAGCCGTCATCCAAGGGGGCCCGCGTCAGCTTCGGCGGCGACGGGGAGCGGACCGTGATCGATGGCCCCTTCGTCGAGACCAAGGAGCTGATCGCCGGCTACTGGCTGATGCAGGTGCGATCGCTGGAGGAGGCCGTGGAGTGGATGAAGCGCTGCCCCGACCCGCATGACGAACCGGGCGAAATCGAAATCCGTCAGGTCTTCGAGGCCGAGGACTTTGACCACTAGCCGCCCGAGAATCGTGCGGCGGGCGGGATCATGAATCAGCGGAACGCCCGCCGCGCGATCGAGGTTGTCTGGAGGATCGAGTCGGCGCGGCTGATCGCGGTGCTGGCGCGGATCGTCGGCGACGTCGGGGTGGCCGAGGAACTGGCCCAGGACGCGCTCGTTGCAGCGCTGGAGCAGTGGCCAACCTCAGGCGTCCCCGAAAAGCCGGGGGCCTGGCTGATGAGGACCGCCCGAAACCGGGCGATCGACGGCCTGCGGCGGCGGCGGATGGCGGCGCGTAAGGAGCAGGAGTTGGGGCGCGAGGTTGAGCTGCGGGCGCGGCTCGAGGAGCGCGATCTCGCGACCATCGCCGATGAGGAGATCGAAGACGACCTGCTGAGCCTGATCTTCACCGCCTGCCATCCGATGCTCTCGACAGAGGCGCGGGTGGCGCTGACCCTGCGGCTGATCGGCTCGCTGACGACGGCCGAGATCGCCCGCGCCTTCCTGGTCAGGGAGGCAACGGTCGCACAGCGGATCGTGCGTGCCAAGCGCAGCCTGGCCGAGGCGCGGGTGCCGATCGAGATTCCTGCCGCAGCCGAGCGCGAGCGGCGCCTTGTCTCCGTCCTAGAGGTGATCTACGCGATCTTCAACGAGGGCTACGCGGCGAGCAGCGGCGAGCGCTGGATACGCGCCGAGCTCTGCGAGGAGGCGTTGCGGCTGGGGCGCGTCCTCCTCGAGCTCGTGCCGGATGAGCCCGAGGTCCTCGGCCTGGTCGGCCTGATGGAGCTGCAGGCGGCACGCTTCCCGGCTCGTAGCGGCACCTCGGGAGAGGCGATTCCGCTGCCGAGGCAGGATCGCTCGCGCTGGGACCTCGTCCTAATAGGCCGCGGCCTGAGCGCGCTGGAGCGGGCCGAGGCGCTCGGGCGGCCGCTCGGTCCCTACGCGTTGCAGGCGGCGATCGCCGCCTGCCATGCCCGAGCGCGAAGCGTCGAGCAGACCGACTGGGAGCGGATCGTCGCCCTGTATGACGCGCTCGCCGCGTTGAGCGGCTCGCCAGTGGTGCAGCTAAACCGCGCCGTCGCTGTGGGGATGGCCTTCGGTGCGGCCGCCGGATTGGAGCTGCTCGACGGCCTCGCCGGGGAGCCGCGGCTGCGCGACTATCACCTGCTGCCGGCGGCTCGCGGAGAGCTGCTCGAGCGGCTCGGCCGCGAGGAAGAGGCCTCGGCCGAGTTCGCCCGTGCGGCGCTGCTCAGCGGCAACGCACGCGCGCGGGAGGTGCTGCGGGCCCGCGCGGCGGGGCACCGCTGAGCGACGCCCAGCGGTGCCGAACGCCGCGGTTGGCGCATGAGAGGGGCTTCCGGAAGGCTGGGGTGCTCGCCTGAGCTCAGGCTTCCGGGATGTGGTCGACCGCGCGCGCGAACCGATCGCGGTCCTCGAAGAGGAATGCGTGGGCGCCGGGGAAGACCTCGAAACGGGCGCCCGGGATACGGCCGGCGATTCGCCGCAGGTTGATCGGCGGCACGACGGGATCGCTGGCGCCAGCGGCAGCGAGTGTCGGCGCCCGAACGGCGGCCAACCGCTGGTAGTTCATGTCGCTGCGCAGCCAGGGATCCTCGGCGGCAACCTGGGAACGGGTCGTGGCGGCCGCGACGTGAAAGTCGTCGGGGATTTCGCCAGTGCGGGCGGCGCGCGCCAGGCGGCGCAGGAAGCGCCGGCCCTGCGCCTGGCGATCGGGCGGATAGAGCTCGCGCATGATCTCGGCCAGCGGCGGGTCGGGCTTGCTGTCGATGGCCTGGGCGCGGGCTGTGCCGAGTACCGTCTGCGGACCACCGGGGTTTGTTCCCGCGAGCACGAGATCGGCGACGCGGCCCGCGTGTGCAATCGCCAGCCGCTGTGCGACGAAACCCCCCATCGACCATCCCAGCACCTCGGCGCGCGGCAGGCCGATCGCGCTCATCAACCCAGCGGTCGCCGTGGCGAGCGATTCAAAGCTGCGCCCTTGCCAGGAGCCCGACATACCCACTCCCGGATAGTCGAAGAGGATCAACCGGTGATCGCGGGCCAGGAGCCGGACCAGCGCCGGGTCCCATTCGGACATCGTCGAGCCGGTCCCGGTCAGCATCACCAACGGCGTGCCCCGCCCGCGTTCGTACCAGGCGATCCTCGTACCCGCCACCGGGGTGAGGTGGACCCGGGCCTTGAAGCGCCGTGGTGGGGAAGCCGCGGCTGAACTTGGCGGGTGTTCGGATTCGACCGAGCGCAGTGCCGCTTCCAGACTGGATCGGGTCTGCGGCCCGGGCAGCGTCTCGACGATCCGGCCGCGGGTATCGAGCACGAAGGTGGTCGGCAGCCCGCGGATCCCGTATTCGTCGCCGACCTCGCCGCTGTCGCGCAACACCGGAAAGGTCCAGTCGTGTTCCCGGATGAACTCCCGAGCGTTGCCGAGATCGTCGCTCCAGTCGACTCCGACCAGCGTCGCCCGGCCGTGCAGGGCCCTGGCCAGGCGCTCCATTTCAGGGGCCTCTTCCCGACATGAGTGGCACCAGCTCGCCCAGAAGTTGATCAGGGCGGGGCGCCCGCGCAGGTCGGCCAAACGGACGCGGGGCGGGTTCAGCACCTGGGTCGGAAGCTGCGGGGCCGGCCTCGGGGGCGCCGCTGAGGAGCCGCTCGAGGCGACCTCGATCGCGATCAGCGCCGCCACCGCGGCGACTCCGATGACGCTGAGCATAAGCCCGCGGCGGCTCACTACAGTTCGGCTAGCTTGGGAAGGTCGTGGATGATCTGGGAGGGCTTGAAGTTCGCCGGGTAGATCGTCACCAGCTTGCCGCTCGCGCTGACCCCGTAGACGAGCGCCGAGTGCGCGATGTATTCGGGGTTCGACGCTTCCGCTTCCGAGCCAACGTTCCAGGCTTCCCAGACGGGGCCGAGCTCCTGCGGATCACCGATCAGATAATCCATCCTGCCGGTCAGGTCGCGTTCGGCGAGGAATTTGTGGACGGTTTGCGGCGTGTCCCCCTTGGGATCGACCGAGATCGCGACAACGTGGACGCCGCTCGCCCTGGGGCCCAGGTCGCGCAGGACGATGCCCAGGTGCGAGGCGATCAGCGGGCAGATATCCGGGCAGTGCGTGTAGAGGAAGGTGACGAGCAGCGGCTTGCCGCGCATCGCGCCGAGGCTGACCGTCTTTCCATCGTAGTTCTTGAGGGTCGATTCCGGCGCAGGCAGGCGCGGCTTCAGGACCTCCCCCTGGAAGCCGACGGCGCTGGCCGCCTTGGCTCCGTTCGGCAGTTCGCTGCCACCACCGCTCAGGAGTAGGAACGCCGCGGTCGCGACGGCGAGGATCCCGACGATCACTGCCACCGGCAGCAGGGGAAATCGCTTCTCAGATTGCGTCTCAGGCACCCCCAGCGATGCTAGCCAATGCCGCTAAAGGGGCGGCAAGTCGCCCTCAGGAAGTTGCTCAGAGGGCGGAACGCAAACGACCCGAAGAGGCTGGGAGACCTCCTCGGGTCATCAGTGTTTGCGTAAAGAGGGACCGCGCCGCACAGGGAATGGACGGGGCGATCCCGGCCCGATCGATCGGTTGCGAGTTCGCAAGAGATGCGCCTCTGGGGTATATAAGAACAAACTCAGACCAATTTGTCAAGGAGATTTTTTCAATTGGCCTTACAAATGGGGGCACCGACCGAATGGTCGCGTACCGGATTACCGGCTGTAGCTCATTCAAGCAGCCCGGAGCAGCGCCAGGCTTCCTCAAAGCCGACGTAGGGCAGCAGCGCGAGGTAGATCAGATAGGGCGCCAGCTCCTCAAGGCGTTCGGCGCCGCCCAGATACAGGCAGCCGCTGACCACCCCGGCGATGCTCGCGATCATCGCCTCATCGCTGGATAGCGGCAGCCGGTCCTGGGCGGGCGCGCACTCGCGCAGCTGGGCCGAGAAACCGTCAATCAGCTGCCGGTAGCTCTCGGCCCCCTCGGCGTCGGCGGCGCGGGCGTCGATCATCGCCCGCACCGCAGCCGGGTTGGCGGCCGCAAACGACAGGGCCGCGCGGATTCCGGAGGCACAGCGAGAGGACCAGGCCCCTGAGCCGGAGGCGCAGCCGCGGGCCACGGCGACCTGGAGCTCCTCGAGGCTCATCGAGAACTCATCTGCCCTCATGGGGGGCAGCACCGCCACTGGCTCCATCTCGGTGATCCTTCCCGTAATCGGTATCGACCCCCTGCGCTCCCGCCATCCGAGCGCTCAACTAATGAGAACAGATACGGACCAGAATGTCAAGCCTTCGCGGCCAAATTGTGTAGAAATGCGCATTTACATGCTTTTACGGTCGAGCTGCGCCCAACCGCGTGTGTACCAGAAGCACATGGGCGCGTGGTTCCGTAAGAGGGCTCGACTAGCGCGCGTGGCAGCTGCGCACCGTTTCGGTGCTCAACTGGGCGCCGCCGGCGAACGTGTAGGTGGCTCTGGCCAGGGAGAGGAAGCCCCCGGTGAAGCCCGGCGGAACCGGGCAGGAGGCGCTCAGATAGCTGTGCCTGCGGCCGTGGAACCTGAACGTGCGTGCCACCTTGATTGTGAAGTTGGCCACGTGGGGCCACGGCCCCACCGAGCGCCGGATCGTCGTCACCAGGACGGTGCGGAACTGGCCCGTCTTGTGGTGAACCGTGAAGGGGATGATGAAGGAGAACCGGCGGATTTGAGGTGTAGGCGTGCACGAGAACCGCCGGGTGCCCCTTACTCGTCTGGCCGTTGAACGCCAGCAAGTGCGCGTGAACACCGAACGGCTCCTGGTTGGGGACAAAGATCTCCGCGTAGAGCTTGCCGTGCCCCACCACGGCCGGTCCGCAAGCCCGCATCGCCTGCTGGTTGTCGGTGCTCTCGAGGCGAACCTCGGGACAGACGGCCAGGCCGCGGCGAAAGAGCAGGCCCCGGTAGGCGAGTTCCAGCTTGATCCAGTTCACCCTCGGGATCGGCGAGCCGTCGGATGTGTGCACCCCTCCGTTCAGGTGAACCGCGACGGGCGCCCGGTGGTGCCGCGGCAGGGCCTTGGGCGAGATCCCGCCGTTCAGCGAAACGATCAGATTTTCCTCCTGGGAACGCTCGGCGCTCGCCAGCCCGGCTCCGAGGACAAGCGCCACTGTGGCCGCGACGATTAGGGGCAGCCAGGCGCGTTTGCTCATCTCAGAAGCCGTATCTTGAGAATTTGAAACTGCAGTAGTTGAAGCCGAAGGCCAGCGTGACGTTGTTGGCGAGGTTGCCGTTGTGGATGAAGCGGCCCGTCAGGCGCTGGGCCTTGATCTTGTGGCCAGCTCGCAGCTGGACCGAGATTTCCTGCAGGTATTGCTCCTGGCGATTGAGGTAGGTGAACCACTTCTTGAGGCGGCTGGTATCGGCAGGGGGACGGGCGGGGCGGCCGATTTCGGTGACCGTGCGTCCGAAGATCTTCGCCGCCTGTTCGAACTTCGTCGTCGCGATCGCGATTCGATCTTCCTTGACGTCGTCGCGCACGCCCTGCATCGCCTTCTGCGTTGCTTCCGCACCCGGTTTGCAGACCTTCTCCAGCTCGGCGACATATTCCTTGCGGGTCGGCCCTTCGGTTCCGAGCGGGACCGCCGTCTCCCCGGCCGCGGAACCCGGTGCTTCGACGATCGCGTAACCGGCGCCGAGCGCAAGCATCGACGCGGTCACGACCGTGATGAGCCGTCCAGTCCAACGCATCCCCGTATCTCCTCAAACCCCATCCCTGTTAACGCAGTGTTAGGGCTTTGTTTACCATCAAGACATTAGCGCGTCGGCGCCCGGATTGCGGTACGTCGGTGTCCGTAAATGGCTCCAGAACTAGGGTTCCGATGCTGGCAGCAGCCGCGCGAGCCAGGCGGGCGTGTGCCAGACGCGATCGCCGAACAAGAGCATCAGCGCCGGCAGGAGCACGATCCTGACGACCGTCGCGTCGAGCAGGATCGCGACCGTCAGTCCGACGCCCATCTGGCTGACGGTCGCGATTGGCGCCGCGGCGAAGGAGACGAAAACCGCGGCCATGATCGCCGCCGCGCCGGTTATCACGCCGGCCGTCCGCTCCAGCCCGAAATCGATCGCCGCGGAGTTGTCGCCATGCACGCGGTAGTGCTCACGCATGCGCGCCAGCAGGAAGACGGCGTAGTCAATAGAGAGCCCGAAGGTGACCCCGAAGATCGCCGCGGCGCCGACCGTGTCGATGTAGGGATGGCCCCCCAGTGGATACCCATCAGGGATCTTACAGACGAGCGACATCACACCGACCGCAGCGCCGACGGACGCCAGGTTGAGAACCACCGCGATCCCAGCGAGGAGCGGCGAGCGCAGGATCAGGAGCAGCATCACGAAGCAGGCGATGACGACCGCGCCGACGACCAGCGGGATGCGTGCGCGTGTAACCGCCCCGTAGTCATTGACGATCGCGGCCCCGCCGCCGACTCCGGTCTGCAGGCCGCCTTCCTCTCCGATCCGGCCTGCGTCCTGCTTGAGGCGCTCGCCGATCTGGCGCGACTGGGAGCTGTTGAGACCGTGGCTGGGAATGATCAGCATGCGGGCCGCCTGCCCGCCGCCCTCTACGGAGACCGCCTCGCCGGCGAGAGCCTGGCGCCGGGGGGAGGCGCCTTCGAGCGCCGAGAGCACGAAGTAGCCTGAATCGAAGAGATGGGGTGAGCTGCGCTGCAGATGTTTGGCTCCGGCGGCCAGTGGGCCTGCGGTTGCCGAGACCCGAACACCAGCGCGGCGCAGCCCGGTTTCAAGCGGGCGGGATTCCTGAAAGCCGCTCGCCAGCCGGCTCTGCAGTTGCCCGACGCCGCCCTGCAGTTCGCCGAGGCCGCTCGCCAGCCGCTGGGCGCCGTCGCTGAGACTCTGCAGGCCTTCCCCCAGCCCGCCGGCGGCGCCGGCGAGCACCTTTGTGCCGCCTTCGAGTTCGCGACCTCCCGCGACGAGGCTATTCAGGCCGCCGTTGACGGTGTTGGCCAGGTTCCGCAGACGGTGGACTTCGTTGCGGACCGACGACAGCACCCGCGCCATGACGCGGGCTTCCGTCGCTCGCTTTTCAAGGGCTGGGTTTTCCTTCGCTTCGGCTTCAAGCGCCGCCGCCAAGCGCCGAGCGCGGGCCAGGGCCCCTCCCCGCACCGTGGGAAGCAGGGAGCGCATCCCGAGGGCCAGCGTGAGGCTGCCGGCCGCCGTCTTGCGTTGGCCCTGGGAGAGGCGTCTGGTTCCTTCTGCGAGACGTTCCAGCGCGTTGCCTGCTTCGGCTCCTCCAGCGGCGGCGCGGTCGAGCCCGCCGGCGAGAAGTTCAGCGCCCTGCTGGGCGTGTTCCGCGCCTTCACCGAGCAGCCCGCTCCCCTCGGCGGCGTGGGCGAGGCCCTGGCGTAGTTCGGAGACCGCCGAGGAGGCGTGATGCAGGCCTGGGCCGAGCTTGGCCAAGCTGGCGGGGCCAGATTCCCCGTTTGAGGTGAAGCTTTCGCCCAGTTCCCGTAGCGGCTTGGTCCCCGCAGCGATCGCAGCCGGACCGATCACGGCGCGGATGCCGGGCTGGGCGGCGATCCGTCGCTGCCAGCGACTCAGCAGCGCCAGGCGCTGCGGGGTCGTGATCGGCCCTCTTGGCGCCGCGGCAACGACCACGAATGGCGCTTCCCAGCCCGGGCCCACAGCTTCGCTGATCGTTTCGGCGCTCTGACGGGCCTGGTTTGAGCTGGGCAGCTCGCTGATTCCGGGGGCGGCTGTGCTCAGGGTAAGAGCCGGGGCGGCCAGCAGCGCCAGTGGGATCGCGATGAGGATCGCTGCGAGGCCGGGGCGGCGCAGGGCACCGCTCGCGATCGCGGCAACCCGGGAACCGGGTGGACGGGCGGACCGCCGCCCGATCCGGCCCGCGTTGACGCGATCGCCGAGCAGGGCGAGCAGACCCGGCAGGCCCGCGACTGCAACGAGCACGCTGAGGATCGTCGCGACGCCTACCGTCGCCGCGAGCGAGAGGAGCAGTGAACCCGGCTGGACGTAGGCGGAGAGCGCGAGGGCTGCGAGCAGGGTGGAGCCGGCGAAGACGGTGGTGCGTCCGGCCGTCGCGCGGGAGCGCAGGGCTGCCTCGAGCGGGGAGTGGCCCTCGGCGAGCTCCTCGCGGAAGCGGGAGACGATCAGCAGCGAGTAGTCAACGCCCAGCGCCAGGCCCATCATCGTGCAGACGACCAGGGAGATCGAGTCGACCGACATCACCGCGCTCAAAAGGACCAGGACACCGCGCCCGGCGAGAACCGTGAGGGCACCGAAGACGAGTGGTATCGCGGCGGCAAGGATCGAGCGAAAGACGACGAGCAGGACGAGCAGGAGGAGGGGTGTCACGAGCAGCTCAGCCCGCTCGGTGGCGCCGATCGTTTCGTTCTGGAGGGCGCGGGAGACGGATGCGAAGCCCGACTGCGTCGCCTGCAACGGCGATCGCACCCGCTCGTTGAGAAGATCTTCCAGTTCGGGAACCGTGTCACGCATCGCGGTCGCGAGCGGCACGTGGTAGTCGACGATCACCAGGGCGTTGCGCGGACCCTGCCGCAGGGCGGTGACGGTGCCCCGGTCCCAGGGGGAGATGACGGTCGCGTGCGGCATGTGGCGCAGCGCTCGTACGAGCGGTGGCCCCTGCCTTTCAATTGCTGCGGGGGGGCCGTGGAGCAGGATCGCGAACTGGGTTGCGTTCCCGAAATGCCGCTTGGCAAGCGCTTCTCCTTCTGCGGAGGAGCTGCCGGAGATCGTCAACGAGAGGGGGTCAAGCCTCTCCTCGACCCCGAGGCCGATAACGCCGAGGACCGCGCAGCTGAGCAGCACGCCGAGCAAACCGGCGCGCACCGAACGGATCCTCACCTACCGCAACCCCGGGCGATCACCCCCGCATTTTCCCAGGCGGGCGCGCGGTTTGCGAACGGCGGTGTACCGAGCCGGCGTTTTCCGAGGCAGGCGCTTGCGAGCTGTGTTGGCCAAAGCGCGGTCCTAATCGATGAGGCACTTGCGCTCACGATTTCGCCGGAAGACCCGTCCGCTCATGAAATCCGGCTGCCGGGCGGGTTACGGGTCCCAGAGGTCCATTTCCTGATCGGCGGCGACGATTCTGCTCACGCTCAGCCTTCGTGGTTTTGAGTGCTGCTCTCCGGGGAGGTCGCCCAGGCGACTCAAGATCGACCCGAATGAGTTAGCAGCGGGTCAGCGCGAAATGTCATGGCGCCGGCCTCAAGGGTCACCACCAATCCGGACCAATAGACGGATCGACGCGGCAAGCGGCGCCTTTTTTGGCAGGGAACCGGATGATTTCCGCGACGGCCCAGGTTTTTGGAATACACGCGGACCTTATTGTGATACACACAGTTGTCTCTATGAGAAACATCGCTGGAGCACCAAATGGCTCTGGAGCGCGGAGAACCCGGATAATCAGGCTCGCGCTTCTTTGGGACGGAGCTAGTGCGGACGCCATGGGGTAGACGCGGCCGAGCTGCGCGAGCGAATGATGCGCCCCGGCCGCGGCGTTCCCCGCGAGGAGGCCGAGCGAAATCATCGTGAGCGGCTGTTCGCGGCGACCGTGGCGACGGTCGTCGAGAAGGGCTACGACGCGACCCGGGTCGCCGATCTGGTGAAGCTGGCCGGCATCTCGCGCAGCGCCTTCTACCGCCAGTTCGCCGACAAGCGCGAGTGCTTCCTGGCGACCGCTCGAGGAGCTGGTCCAGCCGACCTTCGAGGCGGTCATGACACGCGCCGAGACGGCGCCGCCCGGCGAGGCGCGCATGCGGGCAACGATCCAGGCCCTGCTCGAGCTGATCGCCTCGCAACCCGCCGCCTCGAAGATGTGCTTCGTCGAGATCTACGCAGCGGGCCCGGAGGCGGTCGAGGTGATCGAGCGGACGACCGACCAAGTCGAACGGTTCGTGCTCGAACTCTTCGGGCAGATTCCCGGCCGCGAGGAGATGCCTCCGCAGATGGTCCGGGCGATGATCGGCGGCCTTCAGAAGGTGATCCACAAGCGCCTCTACCGCGACGAAGAGGAGGCATCTGGTCGAGCTCTCGCCACAGATCTCGGCCTGGTGGCTCTCCTACCGGCCGCCGCCGGGATCCCTGCAGGGCCCGCGTAGACGGGCCAAACGGCCTCGGCCCCTTGAGGAGCGCCAGGCGGTCAGCGGTCCGGCCGAGCGGGTTCTGCGGGCACTGGCCGCGGTCGTCGCCGAGAAAGGCTATCCAGAGGTGACTGTGGCCGAGATAGTCGAACGGGCCGCGACCTCGCAACGTACCTTCTACGAACACTTCGCCAACAAGGAAGAGGCACTGCTGGCAGCGCTCGATGCCGGCTCCGCCCAGTGGCTTGCAAATACCTTGCCTGCTTTCCGCCGCGCACCGGACTGGCAGCACGCGGTGCGCGGCGCATACGAGGGTATGTTTGCGTTTGGGATCGAGGAGCCCGAGTACAGCCGCCTCGGCGCGGTCGAGATGTACGCCGCGGGCAAACGGGCGCTGGAGACGCGCGACAGGATCATGGAGCAACTTGAGACCCTGCTCGGCCCGGGCTACGAATTGGCGCCCGAGACCCCGCCGATCGCTGCCGAGGCGATCGGCGGGGCGATCCATGCGCTCGCCTACGACCAGGTGAAGCGGAAGGGGCCCGAAAGCCTGCTCGAATTGGTGCCGATGTCCACCTACTTAACCCTGGCCCCATTCCTCGGTGCCGAGCGAGCCTACGAGCTGGCGTCCGGAGGCTCGGGCAAGGACTAAGCGGCCCGCGCAAGGCGACGGGCTTCGCTGTGTCCAAGGTAGGGGGCGAGGATCATCTGCACGAGTGCCGGGCCTAGGCCCGGCAAACCCTCGACGTCACCCTCGCGCAGCCTGGCGCCGACGATCGCCACAACCGCACCAACGAGTCCCTCCTCGGTCAACTCCAGCAGGGAACGGTTCTCGCCGCAGCGCTCGCGGCCCTCGCGTAGCAGGGCGACGAGCTTCTCATTCGCGTTTCGGGAGGCGCCGGCGAGCGCCGGCTCGGCGACCGTGTGTGAGGCGATCAGGACCAATCGCGCCTCGGCAGGCCGGCTCGCCACGAACTCGAGACCAGCGGCGACCGCGGCGGCGACACCGCCGGGCCAGGTATCCCGCGTTCTGCAAGCCGTTCTGATGGTCTTCTCCAACCGGTTGAGCGCCATCGTGTGGGCCGCCAGAACGCACTCCAGCTTGTCGTCGAACAGCTGGTAGAAAGTCCGCCGCGAGACGCCGGCGCCGCCGATCACGTCGCGAACTGTGAGATCGGCGAGTCCTTTATCTGCGAGCGCCTCGGCGGCGGCGGCGAGCAACCGTTGGCGCTGGTGCTCGAGAACGACCTCTTGGGGAAGGGCGTGGGGACCGCGCGGCAGCGAGCGCTTTGCCACCGGAACGCCCTGCAGAGTCGCTCTGCCTACAGCTCCGCGCTTTGCACTCCCCTGGACGCCGCGAGCCTCCATGTATTTATTAGAACATGATCAGACCATCTTGTCAATTTGTATCTTACAATATGGCTTATTACTGCGGTTTTGAGCGTACCTTTTAATACCTAAAGACGAATTCGTACACAGACTTTTGAGACGATGTGTTCCCCCTTGGCCGGCTAGTATTGAGGCATTGAAGGCGGGGAAACATCCTCGCGACCGGTCTCGCCGCACTTTCAGCCACGGCAGCGAGCGCGCCGGCGAAGGCTCTAATCGGTCTTCCTCGCTGGGCAGGCGAAAGGTGTGGCCCGCCGTCCCGATGAGGTTGATTCCCGCCGCGAACCCTCTGGGACCTCTGTGAAGCAATTGACTGCGTTCTGGGGCAGTCTTGCCGCTCCACCACTTTGAACTGGAGCAGTGCAGGCCCCCATGCTCCTCTGCAAAGATGGCGGCCGGGGTGCCGTCCGGGATTGGGTGCTGCTGGGGTTCTCTCTAGCCGAGCGGCTGCCTAGTGTAGTGTCTCCAAAATAACTTGACAGATAGGTGAGGCTGTTGTAGCGTTGGGCCATGGGGGTTGCTGCACCTTCTGAGGTCTCTGCGGAGCAGCGAGCGTTGCTGGAGCGCTGGGTAAGAGCGCACGGCACACCGCAAAGCATTGCCACGCGGGCGCGAGTCGTGCTGATGGGTGCCGATGGTGAGTCCAACAGTGCGATCGCTCGAGCGCTGGGTATAAGCCGCCCGACCGTGATCATGTGGCGGCGGCGCTTCGCAGAAGGTGGGCCGCAGGCGCTTTCGGAGGTGAAGGAGGGTCGGGGAAGAAAGCGGTCGATCTCCGCCCAAAAGGTCAAGGAGATCGTGGCGGCGACAACGCAGGACACGCCCCCCGGGCAGACCCACTGGAGCACTCGCTCGATGGCCAAGGCCCAGGGCGTCAGCCCGGCTACGGTGCAGCGCATCTGGGACGCTCACGGACTGGCACCTCACCGGGTGCGCTCGTTCAAGCTCTCCACCGATCCGCACTTCACCGAGACGCTGACTGACGTGGTCGGCCTCTACCTCAACCCGCCGGAGAAGGCGCTGGTGCTGTGCGTGGATGAGAAGAGCCAGATCCAGGCCCTCGACCGCACCCAGGCGAGCCTGCCGATCAAGCGCGGGCGAGCTGGCACGATGACCCACGACTACAAGCGCAATGGAACTACGACTCTCTTTGCGGCGCTCAATACCCTTGACGGCGCCGTGATTGGGCAGTGCCTGCCACGCCACCGCCACCAGGAGTTCCTCAAGTTCCTGCGCCACCTCGATCGCGAGTTCCCCGAGGAGCTGGAGCTACACCTGATCCTTGACAACTACCGCACCCACAAGCACGCCAAGGTGGATGCATGGCTTGAGCAGCATCCGCGCTTTCACCTGCACTTCACGCCGACCTCGAGCTCCTGGCTAAACCTCGTCGAGCGCTGGTTTCGGGAGCTCACCGAGAAGGCGATCCGCCGTGGTGTGTTTCACAGCGTTCCCGACCTTATCGCTGCGATCGAGGACTATCTGAGTGCCCATAACGAGGATCCCAAGCCATTCGTTTGGACCGCCTCGATCGACTCCATCCTCGAGAAGGTGGGCCGGTGTAAAGCTGTTTTAGAGACGGTGACGCTGGTGTCGCGTGCTGACGCTCCCGCAGGCGGCCTTTATCGGAACCTCCTGGGACACTGTCCTGCCGTTCTGGGCGGCGTATTCGATGCTGGTCTGCGTACGATGCACGCAGAGGCTTCGGGTGTTTGAGAGGTAGCCGTGGCTGCCGCCGTAGAGGGTCAGCCGGAAGTGGCCGATCGGCACGTCGGGGATGACCGGGACGATGGTGCTCAGGCGCCCGCCGGCGATCGTCTTCGATTCGGCCTGGGGCATGACCGTCACCTGGCCGCCGAGGATGAAGGCGACGTGGGGCAGGCCGCTTGTAGCCCGGAGACCGCATAGGCGAGGCCTTCGAGCGGCTTTTCGAGCAGCGGGGTTTCGTCCTTGACTGTGCCGATCGGCTGGCGCCCGGCGCAGTGTGTCGCTTTCGAGTTCGGCGCTTGGAGCAGAGGTTGCCGAGGTGGCGCTGGTCGATCTCAAAGGCGTTCGGCAGGGTCACCGCGACCGATTTGATGTTGGCGTCGCCGGCGCGTGGTGCTGAGGTCGAAGCGCAGCGAGGGGTCCTTGCCGCGCGATGGTCGCCTTGTGGCCGCCGAGCTGGGTGACCGTCATCTTCGGCTTGAACGGGAGGGTGGCGCAGTTGACGGCGTGAACGGAGGAGGAGAAGGCGACCGCGGTGCCCTGATCGCCGACTCCTTCCGAGACCGTCTGGAATGGCGAGCAGTTGGTCGGGTTGATCATGAAGTTGGGCTTGTTGATGTTGACCCTGATTTCGCGCATTCGGATCGGGATGCCGCCGATGATCTCCGGCACGGTTTCGGAGTCGGCGATCACGTGGGCGTCGAGCGGATCGATGTGGATCGCGACGCGGACGACGACGGTGCCGTAGTCATAGGGACCCGCCAGGGCGGGGGTGATCGCCACGAGGCTGAGGGGGCGCGCCCTGGAAGGGCCCGGCCAGGTAGATCTTCCCGACCGCGTGGAAGGGATGCGAGCCCGGGCCGGCGGCGACGTTGGTGGTCCCGATTTCACGAGGACGCGGGACAGCTCGGGCTCCGCCTGCTCGGCCCTGCCCGGCGTCTGCGCCGCCGCGGCGATCGTCCGCTTCGGGGCAGTAGGTGATCCCGTGCAGGTTGGCGGTCAGGCCCGGCGGCATCGTGAAGTTGAGCTTGCCGAGGAACTGATCGCCGTCTTCGCGGTTGAGCTTCAGGGTGAAGGAGGAGAAGGCGCCGGCGGTGGCGTTGGTGGTGCCGGCGGTCAGGGTCGGATTGAACGGGCGCACTCTGGCCCGGGCACTCGGATCCCGTGCGGGCCCGAGTTCGAGGCCGAAGATCTGGGTCGATTCCTGTTCGGCGAGCGTCGCGTTCCAGGGGATAGAACTCGGCTTCGATCGGTGTAGATCGGTGCAGGCGCGTCGGAGTCGCCATCAGGCCGCGTTCGGAGGCGAAGAGATGCAGGTCGAAGTCTTCGAACGGCACCTGGGGCAGATCTTCGAAGTAGGCGGTCACCTGCCCGGTCTCGAGGATCGGGACTGAAGGAGCCGACCAGCTTGGCGTTGATCCCGAAGCCGGAGCGATCAGGAACAGCCGGTACTGGTTGCCGGGCTCCGGTTCGCCGATGTAGAGCGAGCCTTCGAGCGGCCGTCGAGCGCCGGCGTGCCGATCGGGAAGGTGCCGATCTTCGAGTTGTCGGGGCATTCCGCCGGCCCCTCGGAGCCGAAGTTGGCCTGGGCATCTGTACACGCGGTCTGCCCGTCGGCGGCGTCGGGGTTGATCGTGAGACCCGGCTGGCAGCGTGACGGTGGCCGACTTGAGCTCCGAGGGCGAGGCGGCGAGGCCCTCGAGGAACTGTGGCGCGCTCAGCTCGATGTTCGAGCCGGAGGGCGAGTCGGTTTCGGTGTGGTGGGGCTGGCGTAGAGGACCGGTTTGAAGCCTCCTTTTTGCACGTCGGTCGATCGCTGGATAGGTGCGCGTTGACGTGGTCGGGTTGTCCGGGGTCCTGGTAGGTCTGGACCGTGAGGCTGGTGACGAGCGGTTCGCCGGTGCAGGTCGTCGGATTGTCGGTGAAGGGGTCGCGAGCGGATGCTGGCGGCAGTCGGTGTCCCGAGTGCAGCTCGTGTCGGCGAGGCCGGGACAGCCGGCGGGTTCGCCCGGCGAGCCCTTCGGAAAGCGCTGGGCGTTGTGGCTTTCGAGCGGCCGGGAAGCCCCAGAAGGTCAGCTGGGCGCCGGCCAGGGGGGTCAGCTGGGTGATGTCGGAGACCGTGAAGCGCAGGCCGTAGTCGCCGCCGGTCCGGACCGCGACCGGGATCGAGATCGGGATGTTGAGGGTCGGCACGACGAAGGCGAAGAGCGCCGTCTGGTCTGCCTGCGGCACGAGGTCGTAGATCGGCGCGGTGCCGAGCAGGTAGTTCGGGGTCGCCTTCGTAGTTGGCGTAGATGGTGATCACGCCGGCCTGGGAGTTCGAGGGACACTGGTCGAGGGCGAAATCCGTCGGTGCGCACTGCGATAATCGCGTTGGGGTTGCCGAATATCCCTGGGGGCGTTGAAGATCACGTTTTCGGGCGGCCTCCGGTTCTCCCGGATTCGTTCCAGCGCGAAGTCGTTGGAGGTCCGGATGGCCGCCCGGCCTGAGTCGTGGAGCTCGTGGTGTCGAACGATTCGATCCCGCTCGCTCCCCTGCCGCCGGCGCCGCGGCATGATCAGCGCAATCACGCTCGCGATGAGCGCCGTGATCGCCTCGGCAGGTGCGATGCCTCGGCGTGCGATCGTCGCCGCGCATTGCTCCGGTGGCGTCGCTCTCCGGTGGTGACGCCGTGCTTCGGTGCTTTTTGTCGGGGCCTACGCACGCATTGCCGTGCACTTGCCTGCTTGAGATGAGTCCTTTCCTGCAGGTCTTGCTGCCGCCCACGCGGTGAGGCCGGTGCTGCCAGCGTTGTCCTGATCGCTGGGGGGCGGCGGTTGGTTCCCAGGGCCGTGACACTCGTCCGACGCTTTGCAAATCGCCGGTGGGAGAATTGAAGAACCGCCTTGGATGCGCGCGTCGTAGACCTTGGCCACTGGCCGTTTTCGTCGCTGTGGGCCAGCTTGTCATGGGTGAAGAAGTAGGCGTCGGTGCCGTCCGCGCTGGCCCTGAGGAGGCTCGAGTCAAAGCGGGCTCGTCGCCGCTGAGATCAGGCCGAGGCAATCCCCTCGGAAGAGCGTCGGGTTGGCGCGACTCGGAATTGCCGGGTGCCCTGCGGCTCCCACTCGTAGACATCCTTGCGGCCGTCGTCGTCGCGGAGGACCAGCGCTTCGTCGAATCGAAGAACACCCGCCCGTCGTCAGTGAGGCCGAGGCCGTTCGCGGCGAGGGTGGCATCGCCGGACGCCGGCGCCGATGTCGGCTCGCAGGACGCGCATTCGAGGGCGCCCGAGGTGGCATCGTATCGGTAGATCTCAGTATGTCCTTCGTTTGCATAGTTGGCATCGAGCGGCTGCGTGGTCGGGAAGACCGCGTAGCTGCCCGCCGGGGTGACCTGGAAGTCGCTCGTGTCATGGACCCCTGCCTGGCGCGTCCCGTGCAATACCGTCGGGTTGTCGATCGGTTCGTATGGAGCGGGTTCGCTACCGAACTCAATGACTTCCGATCCAGTCGAGACATAAGCGTGCTTCGTCGTCCCATTGACGGCAATCCCCTGCGAGAAGGAGATTGCGCCTGCGGCAAATTCGCCCACAACTTTGCGGGCTGCGTTCAGGACCACGACCTTGGAACCGGTATCGACGTACACGTCGTGGTTGGCGGGATCTGAGTAGACCCTGTTGGCAGGAGCGACATTGACAGGTGTCCCTTCCGCTTCTGGGATGGACGGGTCGAACTGAGAGACCGAGTATTCGAGTAGCTTGCTTCCGCCGTAGCTCATCGCGAAGACGTGGCCGGCTGAGTCGGTTCCCACCGGACAGGGGTACACGTTTTCGGTGGTGATGCCGGTTTTTTCATAGTCGGCGTTCGTGACCGGTTCGGCCGCGGAGGTCGGCTCGAAACGGTAGACGGTGTCGTTGCCATAGTCGCCGACATAGACGGCGCCGCTGGACTGGTCAACGGCGACGCCGCACGCCTCCGAGAAACCGGTGATTTCGCCGAGCGACTTGCCGTTCTTCGAGTAGACGGAGACGCTGCTGCCGTTGCTGGTCGCGTACAGAGCGCCCTTCAGCGGGCTGGTCGTGGCGCTGTCAACCGCGATCTCGCCTTCGCCACCGTAGCCCAGCGACAGTCCGGTCAATTCGTTGGTCCCAGCATTGGGGCCTTCGGTGAAGTTGTCGGACGCGCCGGCCGCGTTGAACCGGGCTACGCTTTCGCTGTTGCGTTGCGCTACGTAGACGTCGCCTGTTGTTTGGTCGACCGCGAGCGATTCGGGGCCTTCCAAGCCGGACACGAAGCTGCCGGCTACCCGCGGGTGCAGCGGCGGGGGGGGGCCCGGCTTGCCGGTGCTGGTATCGATGGTGGCAACAAACTTCGGGGAGTCGCCCGGCCTCACGGCGTACAGGTTGGCCTGGTTCTTTTCACCTTCGGCTTCCGCGGCGCTGTCAAGGAGCTCTGGGCTGAGGAAATAGAACGTGCCGTCACCGCTGGCGAGCCCAGCCCCACCGGCCAACGCGACCGCGCTGCACTTACCGTTGCCGGTAACCGCGTTCCAGCTAACCGGGCTGCCCGGCGGGCTGCAGGATTCGTCGTTGCTCGGTCCGCTGCCCTTCACCGAGATCAGCTTCGGTGTGATCCCCCCGCCTTCTGCAACTTCCGCCTCGTAGATGTCCGACTCGTTATCGGTGTCCCCGGGCACGAGCTTGTCGACCGTTGTGTAGAAGACCTTCGTCCCGTCGGTGGTCATACCGTTGAAGAGCACGCCGGAAGTCGTGCCGGGTGTGAGGTCGACCGTGTCAGGATTGTTTCCGATGTGCATGTAGAGGTGGTAATAGACGTTGCCGTCGGCGTCGCTCGAGGCCTTTTGGCCGACGAGGATTCGGGAGCCGTCGGCCGATACGTCAAGCTCGGCGATGCCGTTTGCATCACCCGGGGCATGGCATTCGCCAGCGCCCTGAAGACAGGCAAGGTTGGTGCCGGCCGGTGACTTCGACACAACCTGGGTCATGCCCGTGAGGAGGTTACGGTCGTAAATCGAGACGTCGCCGCTGGCGTTGGGGTTGCCGTCTGGCTCGAACTGGGATGTGGTGCTGAAGATGAAGTGCCTTCCATCGGCGGAGAGGTGCTTTCTCACCAGCCCGTCCGCAGTTGCCCCAGGCTGAGCTTCGGACCCCTGCATTCCTTGGACCAGGCTGCCGTCGGGCAGATGCAACGGCATTCCGGAGGAGCCGTCGGCAAAGCATGGGGCGCAGATTTCCGGGCCGCCGAAAGCGAAGGTGTCGAGCTTCGCGTCCGCTTCCACCAGTGTCGAAGAGAAGGGAGCTGCCGCATAGGGGTCGTCGGCGGAAATTCCCACATATGAGGTCGTCCAGCCGTCGCTCCCCCGTTCAGCCACATACGGGTCGACACCGCGGTTGGTCGGATCGCCGGCCACACCGGGGATGGCGCCGTTATGAATTCCGTACAGGACCCTCGGGTGAGCGCCATCGGCTTCCGGATAGCCGGCGAAGGGAGTCTGGCCGGGAACGAGATTCGACTCGACGTCGTATCCCCCGTCGCTCGCCGCAGACACCAGCTCATAGGCACGGCAGTCGGTGACCAGGGCCGATCCGGTCTGCTGCCTCGCGAGAGCATTGGGGCAGGGATCGCTGAGTTCTTCGGGAGCCGGGTACGTCGCGAATGTACGATCCGGACCGTAGGTCGATCCCGAGGAGTTCGTCGCGACAATCCGATAGTGGTACGTGGTCCCTCCTTCGAGCCCTTCCGTGCGCTCCGTTCCGCTGTCGAAGGAGAGATTCGCGCCGATGTGTAGGCCCTCGGCAAACGCAAGGCTGCACGGATCCGGCGTTTCCGAGCAATCGTTCGGGCCGATTTCAAAGTTGACACTCGTGTCGGTGCCGCCAGGGTTCACTTCCGCCTGGAACAAGGCAGAGTTCGAGTGGACGTTGCTGATCCCCTCCCTCACTTCCGGTAGACGGGCTGGGGTGACGAAGCTTCGGTCATCGCTCTTACTCACCGAGCCGTTTTCGGCGACGACACGGTAATGGTAACGGGTCGCCGGGGTCAGTTCGCCAATGTTTACCGACACCGTCGTCCGAGCCGGACCGGAAGGAGACCCGGCGTCTTCGGGTGAGGCTGGAGTCGTGTTCCCGTACGAAGCGGCCTTGCCCCATTCGAAGTAGTATCGGGTGTCAGCTCCGTTGCCGACGAAGGAACCATTGAGTGTGGCCGAATCGTCGCCAAGATTGGTCGGTGCCTCGGCACGCAGGCCGACTACGTTGTGAGGCGTGTACGTCTGATCGGCACCTTGGCGCGAGGTGCTCGCGTTACCGGCGACAACACGATAGTGGTACGTGGTCTCCGTCGTGAGCCCGGCGATTTCCGCATGTACTTCGGTGGGTGTAGCGAACGGCGAGCCGCTCGGATCCGGTGTGCAGGGAACCTGCCCGAGGCCGTACGCGGTGGACATACCGTATTCAAAGTGGCAGGAGGTGACGGACCCGCCGCCGTTGGGGTCGATCTTCGCGCTCAGAGTTCCCGAGGTGGGCGTCGGGTTCGTTTCCTGCTGATATTCCACCTTGGGCTCGGTCGGCCGTCCCTTGAAGATGTCGACGACGCCATTTTCGCCGTCGGTCACATAGAGGTGGCCCTGCGAGTCGACCGCGAGGCCGTCGACATTGTCGTAGCAGTACTCGGTTCCGTAGGGACTGTAACATTCGTACCCGAAACTGCCCGCGGGAGTTTCGGAGCCGGTCAGGCGCCCGATGTATTCGCCCGTCGGTGAGAACTCATCGATTACGAGAGCCGCCCTGTCGGAAACGAGCACGTCTCCGGAAGTCGGATCGACGGCGATCGCACCGAGTCCCGGGAAGCCGGTGCCAAACCCCTGCGGCCCGGCTGGGGTGTTGCTCGGCGGCACTCCGGATCCGGTGATACGCCTGAGGAAGAGCCCGCTGGAGGCAAACTCGTCGATCTCGGACTTGCCGTGGTCGACGACCCAGATGTTGCCGTGGGAGTCCACGGTGATACCGGAGAAAACTGGTGAGAAGCTGCCGGCGGCTTCACTGGAGAAGTTGCCGTTCGGAGTGCCGGTGATGCGGTTTCCGCTGATATAGCTGGCGGAGCCGGAGAAATTGACTGGGTTTCCGTATCCGTCGAACGCTTCGATCGAATCTTCGCCGTGCCCGTAGAAGTAATAGTGCCCGCGGGAGTCGATTTCCGGTGAATTATCGACAGCTACCCAGCTCTGGCAGATGTAGCCGGGCGGTTCCTTCGTCCTGTACAGCTGGCCCGAGTTGTCGAAGATGTAGAAGTAGCCGCGGCCGCACGCGCCTTCCGACCCCGAGGGACCCGTGTAGAGGAATTCGTTGGCGTCGCTGACCGCCACGCCGTGGATCGGGCTTTGGCCGCCCCAGAGGCCACCGCCCGTCTGTGCGCCTATTTTGGACAGCGACGGGTACGCCCCGTACTCCGAAATCAAGCTTCCATGGCCGACGTCGCTGATCCACACCGAGTCTTGCGGACCGATAGTAATTCCGAACGGGAACGAAAAGCCGGTGATCTGAGAGTCGTATCCCCGTACCTCACTCGCGGAGGCTGGGGTTGCAAGGACGGTGAAGGCGCAGGCGCAGGCCGCCGCGACGCCGATCAGTGCCGTCACTCTCCCTCTCACCGTGTTGCTGGTTCGCATGGACCCTGGCTCTCCTCGTCTGATTCGCATGGCCTAGCGCAACCCCCGTGCGTGAACCACCCGCCGCAGTTGCCTCCGGTGGCGCCTGTGTCGTTTGCTTCCGGATGAGCCGCAGGACACTTCGACCGGTGACCTCATGCTGTCCTCGGCGCCGTTCTGTCCCGTCATTCTCACGGCGGCCTTCTTGTGGGCGCCGCACAGACCTTCGCTGTTTTGAATCAGGCCCTTCTTGCCGCCGGCAAGATCCAGCCTGATCGATGAAAACGGAACATCCGGTACGGACTTGAAGGTCGTCCGCAGGGCTTCGTGGACACTGTCGATCGTCGCGATTGCTTCGATTTCCACCTGGCCCTTCGCTTTCAGCGCCAGGTTCGGAAGACCGTGAGTCGAGGAGCGCAGGTAGGCAAACCCCTTCAGCGGGTTTTCGAGAACCGGGCTGTCGATTTCGACAGTGCCGAGGCGTGATCCGGTCGGACAGGCTTCGTTGGCAAAGTCGACCCTTGTGCAGACGGTGCCGAAATGTGAATTATCGAGCTGCTCGCCCCTGGGCAGCGCGACCGACACCTGACTCGTGTTCGCTTCACCGGGCTTAGCGGTTAGGAGCGCGTGTATCGCCGGGTGCCCGCGCCGATTGACTCCACCGGTGAGCTTCAGGCTTAGACCGGGTTTATAGGGCAGGATCGCGCAGTTGGCCACCTGGTAATGGCTTGACGGGGTCGCCATCGCCCCTTCTTCGCCCAGGATCGTCGTCGAGACGGCTAGTGGGTCGCAGTTGGTCGGGTCGAGGGTGAAGCCGCTGCGGTCGAGGTCAACCTTGATCTCCCGCAGGCGCAGCGGGATCCCGTCGAGGATGCGCGGCAGCGGATCGGAGACGGTCGTTACCTGGGCCGTGAGCGGATCGACGTGGATCGCCGATCTGACCACGACGTTACCGAGGTCGTAGGGTCCGGAGACGGCTGGGGTGATCACCGCGAGGCTCAGCGGAGCGCCCTTATACGGTCCGGCCAGATAGACCCTGCCTTCCAGATAGACGGGATGCGTCCCCGCCCCCGCGCCGGCGATCGACGTCCCGATTTGCGAGGACATGGGACAGCTCGGGCTGGTGAGTTGGGCGGCACCGGACGCGTTCGGATCAGCGGAGGCGGCGAGGTCCGACTGGGGCAATAGGAGACGCCGGCAAGCTTTGCCGAGAACCCGGGAGGTGTGGCAACCGTGATGCCGCTCACGTTTTGGTCGCCGTCGTTGCGGGTGACCTCGAAGCTAAAGGGGCTGTAAGCGCCGGCCTTGTTTTCGTCAGATGAGGCTTTGAAGGTCGGGGAGAACGATCGCGGCGAGCTCGGGCACGGAGCTCCTTCGGGGCCCGAGTCGAGGGTGAAGAACTGGGTTGAGCTCTGGCTGGGAAGATCCTCATCCCAGGGCACGAAGGTCGAGTGGACTGCGTAGTTGCCGCACTGCGTTGGGGTCGCCAGCAAACCTCGCTCGGCGCCGAAGAAGTGCATGTTGAACTCGGTCAGCGGTGACTGGGGGATGTTTTCGAACGAGGCGACCAGTCGCCCGGTATCCGGGTCGAGGTGCACCGTGCCGGCGAGCTTGATGTGTGTCGCGTAGCCGTCGCCGGTGATGAAGATGCGGTACCGGTTCCCTGGCTGCGGTTCGCCGATGTAGATACCGCCGGGCACCGGGGCTGGAAGAGCAGAGCTGTTGATGGTGTCGGTTCCCACCTTCGAGTACTCCGGGCAATGGGCTTCTTCGTCAGTGTGGAAGCGCGCTTCGGCATCCGAGCACGAGGTCTTACCGTCGGCGGCATTGGGGTTGATCGAAAAGCCTTCAGGGAGGGTGACCGTGGCGGTCCTGATCTCCGACGGTGAGGGGAACACCGGGCTCAGCAGCTGCGGCACCGTCAGGTCGATTTCGACACCGGAGGCTGAGTCAGTCTCGGTCGTCGTCGGCTTCGCGCTGATGCTGGGATTGAAGTTGAGAAGGTCGCAGCCGGTTGGTTGGGGCCAGGTCGATTCGGCGCTGCTCTCACTGCCGTCGTAACCGAGAACATGAACGGTGCTGGTGAGTGGCGCGCTGCACACGCCTGGGTTCTGGAGGAACGGAATAAGCGGGCTGCTCGACGGCGTGTTGCGGTCCTGATGGATGTTGTCGTCGATCCGTTCCGGTGTGTGGCTTTCGTCTGCAGGGACTCCCCAGAGGTTGAGGTGGAATTTCTCCAGCGCGAAACCGCGCTCAAGGCCGTCGGTATCAGCGTTTAACCCGTAGTCACTTCCGGTGCGCGCGGAGAGGACGCTGTACAGCGGTATGCCGAACAGCCCCGGCACAACTTGATCGAGAGAAGTCCCGCCTGATCTGGTCTGGGAACCGAGTTGTAGACGGCTTCTCCTTCGAAGTTGAGGGCCGCCCCACCCCCGAGTTCGACGGTGTATCCAATCGTGCCCACCTGGGAGTCAGCAGGACAAACTTCCCTCGCAAAATCGGCGGCTTTGCACTGCGGAGTCGCATGGGGGTTGCCGATGAACCCCGTCGGGAAGCTGAGGTCGATGTTTTTTTGGATCGTTGCACTGACACGGCAATTCGGTCCGCGGGTCGTGCGGGATTCTCCGTAGTAGGAGATATTCAGGTCCGGATGGGCTCCTGCCTGCGCGGTCGTCGGAGTGATGTCGAAGGTGCGGATTTCGATCGCACCTGCCGACCTAGCGGAAATCGCCAGCGACGCGGTCGCAGCAACCAGAACTGTTGCGAGCTTCAGCAGCCGTCACAGACCGACAGATACCTTCTCGGCTACCTCAACCATTCCCATGCCTCTTGCCTTGGCGCTTGTGCTTTGCCTTCCGGTGGTGCACGTGCTTTGAGTGCCCACGCTCGCGATGGGCACTCTTCTTCTTGCTATTGCCCTTGCGGCGATTCGTCCTGCCCGGCTTTAGATTGCCGGTGTTGCCGAGTTCCGCCGCGGTTCCTCCACTGGGAGGCGGCGGGGCTGACGTGCTGGGCCCATGGCACTCGTCCGCGGCGGCACACCCGGGCGGCGGAGGGTTAAAAGGGAAGCCACCGCCCGTGCGGGCATCGTCAATCTTGATTGCATCGCCGTTGCGGTCCTGACCGACTAACACGTCAAAGGTCGCGAAGTAAACGTCAGTGCCGTCCGCACTCACGCCGATCAGGCCGGGCCTCGTCCCGAAACCCACAAGACCGAACGATTCGTTTCCGGCCGCCGTCCCGCTAGAGATCAATCGTGCGCGCCCGTCGACGAACTCGTAGACATCTTCAACTTCGTTCGTATCGGCCGGAACGAGCGCGTCGCTTGTGTCGAAGAAGGTCCGCCCGTCATTTGTCATGAACAAGCCGTTGTGGCTTGCCGTCACATCCGACGTGGGTGGCGCACCATTCGGCAGGCACGACACGCACTGTGGTTCTCCCGTGGCCGGGGTGTACGTGTACATCTCGGAGTGTTCGGCATTTTCGTAGCTCGTCAGCTTGCTCGCCGTGAGGAACGCCATGTGACTGTCGTCCGGCGAGATGTTCATCCGGGCGACGTCTGTATCACTGCACGTAGTCTCCTGGACCGTGATGCATGACACCTTGCCGGGTTCAAGCGAGGCGACGAACTGGAGCTGACTTCCGGTAGTCGTAGAGATTTTCTTCACCCGTGGCTCCGTTGTCGCCAACAAGCTGTTCCGGCGAGATGAAGTAGATGTCACCGTTCCCCGCAGCGATCGAACTATCGGAGTACGGGCTACCCCCGGCAGCGGCCTGCGCGACGGTGTCACCACCGCCTTCTCCGAGTCCGCCCCCATGGTTGTTGGAGAAGAAGATCGGTTCTGCGTTGCACTTCTGCGTCCAGGTCGCGTCGCACGAATCTGAATTTCCTGCGGTCCCGTTGTTCCCCTTAGAGATCAGAGTCAGGTGACCTTCGCTGGAGCCTTCTTCGCTCCACATATAGAGATCCACGCTCGTATCAGTATCTTCCGGAGTGAGGGATGCTGTCGAGGTGAAGTACACATTCTTGCCATCGGGTGTCATACCAACGTATTCGACCGCGTTGCCAGCAGCGATGTTGTAGGTCCGTTCGTCACTGACCCGCATGAACAGTTCACCAGGACCGTTGGTTTTCCTGAATGCCCTTCGGGCCCCTCCTACGGTCATCAGGATGTGGAATCCGTTGGAGGACACTTCCACCGGTGCGGCATTGTGCAGCTGGTTGCCCCCTTCGTCGAAGGACACCTGGGTCACTGTGTCCGTTTCGGTGTTGTTGTCATAGACCGCACCGGGTTCTGCACCAGGCGCGAAGACGACGTCGGAGTTGAAGACAAAGTGGCTCAAATCGGCAGAGGCTGCAGTCTCCCCCATGAAGTGGTCACCGCCCGGAATGGCGTGGACGTTCGTGGGCCACCGCTCCACCTTTTTGCCGGTAGTAGTGTCAGAGATAGGGCGCGTTCGATGAATACCATCCTTCGCCGCCGCCGTAGACCTTGCATTGTTCTTCGACGCCTTGCCAGATCACCCATAACGGCCGTCATCCCACTCGACGACATCGGACAGACTGGGGTTCGTCGAAACCCCCACGTTCATTTTGTCGGGGATGTTCAGGTCGTATCCGCTCTTGAAGAACATGGCGGCCCCCCCGAGAGGAAGACTTCGCTCGCCGGCAGACCTACGTATTTCGATTGCCACCCAGTGGCGTTTCTGGTCGCCACGTAAAGGTCTCCCCAATTGTTTGACTCTTCTCCTAGCCCTTCGACCAGGCCGTAGGCGCCGTCCCATGCCAGCCTTGGCGGAGATGTTGCCGTCGAACTGAACGGAACATTCCCCGGGTACACGAGGGTGTTTCCGGCGTTTTCAGGAGTGACCAACTCATACGCGCGGCAATCCGGGAGTCCGTCCGCGCCTGTCTGCTGGCGAACGGTTTCGTTGGGGCACGATTCCGGATAGAAGTTGAACGTTTGGTCGAAGGACACGGTTTCGCCGATCGGGCTCGTGGCGACGACACGGAAGTGGTACACGACGCTCTGGAGGTTCGCGAGGTGGACCGTGATCGCTTTGTTTTCCGTACTGGCCGCCAATTCCCCTTCTGGAGTCGGTGCGGTGCTTCCGTAGGACGGGGTTGGTCCGTATTCGAAGCGATATCTGGTTTCCTGGTCGCGATCGTTGAGGACGGCGTGCAGGTCCGCGGAGTTCGCCGTGACGTTCGAGGACGAAAGGGCGATGACCACCGGCTTACTGAGCGTCGTGAACGTGTGATCCTCGCCGTAGGTCTTGCCGTAGCTGTTTTCGGCCACGAACCTGAAATGGTATGTCTTGCCTGAAACAAGTTCCGTGAGCTGAGCTGGGTCCGCCATGATGGGCCCGACGGTAGTTCCGGCGTCGACGAGAGCGGTCGCTTTGCCGTAGGTGGTGCTTGCTCCGTATTCGAAGTAGTAGCTAGTATCAACTCCGTCTCCGGTGAAGGAGCCGTGGAGTTCGGCGCTTTCTTTCGTGACGTTGGTGGCGGCTTCGGTAGCCACGCCGGATACAGCCGGCAGGGTGGTGAACTTCACTTCTTTCGCGGTGCTCGTGCCTCCTCCGTTGCGAGCACGTACCCGGAAGTGGTAAGTGGTTCCGGGTTCGAGTTCACCGTCGGGAATCGTGTAGCTCAACGCCGTCGACCCGGTCGTCACCCCGGCGTCTTCTTCGAATTCCCCGGAGCTGCTGCTTGTGTATCCGCCCGGGTACTTGCCCCACTGGAAGTAGTACTTGGTGTCTTCGCCGGTTCCGATGAACGAGGCATTGAGGGTGGCGGCGTTTCGCCCGATGGTCGTGGCGGGTTCGGTGGTTAGGCCGGAAACATGGTGCTTGATCAGCCGTTGGATTCTCCCGACCGCCTTTCCTTGAGCGTTGGACGCCACCAGCCGGTATTCGTATTCGAGCTCGAATTGGGTCGACCCCGAGATATCGGCGTGAACGTCCGTGGGTGAGCTGTAAGCGGGCGGGATGCCTGGTTCGCACGGGACAGTCGAGGCATATTCCCAGTTGAACGAGTATTCGGGCTTGTATTCGAAGTAGCAGTTCGTCACCGGCCCGCCGCCCGCAGGATCGACGTGGCCGGTGAGCGTCGCAGCTCCGCTCTGTTCACCCGTCGTCACATCAGGTGCGATAGCGGCCGGATAGACGAGGATCTGATTTGTATCTGGGTTGCTCACGTAAATCGTCCCATCGGCTTCATCGATTGCGATGCTGGCTGATTGGCCGTTGCCTCCGGTGGGGAATCCCGTAGCAAAGGTCTCGATGACATTTCCGTTCTCGTCCCATGCTTCGATGCCGTTGCCGAAACCGCGCTCGACGTAGAGGACGTGCGTCGCGCTGTCGACCATGATCTGCCTCGGACCGATGTAGCTGAGGTTGATGTGTTCGGTGTAGCCGCTTGAGGCCGTGTACTTCCAGACGTTCCCGTTCCAACCGCCGAGGAATAGGTCTTCATTCGACGTGTCGAACGCGATCGAGCAGGGGGCTCCGGTTGTGACCTTGATCAGGCGCTGGAGGTATTCGCCCGACTCGTTGTACTCGCGGATGACTTCGTGTTCGTTGTCGGCCACCCAAACGTGGCCTGCACCATCGACGGCAACGCCGCACGGGACTTCGCCCGCTCCGCGCACCGGGAAGACCCCCGGCAGAAGTTCGCCGCTCGAGTTGAAGCCGTAGAGACCGGATTCTTCGGAGACCATGAAGATGTCCCCGTCGTTGCTGTCGACGGCGATCGCCGGACGGTAGCCCGTTTCGGGCGCCCCGAACGGGAAGCCGCTCAAGGGTTCGTGGGTGCCTGGATTGGGTGCGTTGAAGCCATAGATCTTCGGCGGCGTCTTCCCCAGCGCGTACAGGTGCTTGGTGTTCTGGTCGAACGCCAGCATCTGGCCCTGATTCATTTCGCCGATGGTCGTCGCCGACGTGCCGTCGCTCCCGAATGCCCCGATGCTCGACGGGTGGACGTAGGTGGCCATCGCCGGGGAGGCAGCGATACCGAGGGTCAGGAGGATGAGCGCAACGACCGCCCCGCCAGCTCTTCTCAGCACTCTCGCGTGCGCGATCCTCACTTGTGGTGGTCCTTCCTCTTATGCTTCTTGCGGACGCACTTACCGTGCTTCTTGATGAAGCCTCGCTTGCACCTCACCACTGGCGCTGGGGCCGGCGGTTCTGGCGGAGCCGCTTCGGTCGTGAATGACAGATCCGGACCGACTGTCACTCCCACCCCGTTGCTGGCGACTACGCGGGCATGGTAGGTCGTGCCAGCCGAGAGGCCTCCGAGTTCGATCGATACCGCTTCACTCGTGGTCCCTGCGCCTATCGCCACACTCGGGGTCGTCCGCCCGTATGTGGTCGATGTGCCGTAGTCGAAATAAACAGTGGTGGCCACACCATCGGGGGCCACCTGGGCGAGGAGGTGGGCGGCCGCTCTGCCGGCCGCTGCCGCCGAGCTCATATCGATTCTCGGCCGACTGTTGGTCGTGAACGTCTCATCAGGACCGTTCACCGGCCCGGTGAAGTTGACCGCTCGTACGCGGAAATGGTAGGTCGTCCCGGGCTGGAGGTCTGTGAGCCTCGCGCTCACCGGATGGCCGGCCATGTCATCGCCAATCGATTCGCTGTATAGCGTATGTTCTTCGTAGTGGGTGCTCGGGCCGTATTCGAATCGATAGCTCGTGTCCCAACGGTTCGGGATTACGTTCGCTTCGACGGTGGCTTCGGTGGCACCGACTTCAGAAGCCGCAGTCCCGGAGATACCTGGGAGCAGCGCCGCGGGACTGGTCACCGTTTCGTCCTGGCCGACGGTTGTTCCGACCGGATTGGACGCCACGAGGCGGTAATGGTAGGTCGTGTATCCCAGGTATTCGGTGACCTTGGTCGACACCGCAGTCGGTCCGGTGGGGGACCCAGCGTCTGCGCCAGGGGGTTCGACCGGAACGATCAGGCCGTATCCGGGAGTGAGTCCGAATTCAAAATAGTAGTGCGTGTCTTCACCGTTGCCTTCGAATTCCCCGTTGAGAGTGATCGATTCGGGTGAGAGTTCGGTCGAAGGCAAAGTGGTTACCTTGCCGACGGCGGGATCTGTTTCTAGGGTCTTATCCTGCCCTGGACTGATTCCTTCGGGGTTTTCGGCTACCACCCGGTAGTGGTAAACGGTTTCGGGCGTGAGATCGGTCGCGGCGAACGTGAGTGGGGTCCTCGGAGGATAGGTGGGAGATCCGGCAGTTACGCCAGGTGGGGTGCTGCTCGTGTGGCCGTAGGAGGTGGTTTCGCCCCACTCGAAGTAGTACTTGGTCTCCTGCCCATCACCTTCGAAGGAGGCGTGCAGAACGGCGGTTGTCCTCGTTACTTCCGTCGCCGCTTCAGTGGAAAGCCCCTTGACATAATGGGGGGTGATGGTCTTATCCCCTCCCCTGCCGATGATGAACGGTTCCCCGTTGCTCACGACCAGTCGGTAGTGGTACGTCTTCTCACCGAGTAGGCCCGGAAGTACCGCGTGGACTTCCTCCATGCTTGTGATCGGCAAGGACTCGGCGCAGTTTTTGGTCGAGCCGTATGCCGGCGTTTCGCCGTATTCGAAATAGCATTCGGTGATCGGGCCCTGCCCGTTGGGGTCGGCGGTCCCGCTCACTTCGGTGTTCGCCGTAGGTTCGCCGGTAGTCGCTTTCGGCGTTTCCACCCCGAGGAATTCCTTGATCACCCCGGTGCTGCCGCCGCCGACAGTGACCCAGAGCGTGTCGGTGCCTTCATCGACTGCGATCCCCTGGCCACCGTTCCCGCCGAGTTCGATCGTTTCGACGAGATTTCCGGAGGTGGTGTCATATGCCTTCACCGAGGTGCTGCCGTCGCCGACGTACAGTACGTGTTCGGAGCCGTCGACCGCGATCCCGGCGTTCCCGTAGCTGTTCGGGAATTCCATTTTGGTCGTGTAATTGCTCGCCGCCGTGTACTTGACGATTGGGCCGCCGTTGTAGGGAACGACGTAAAGGTCCTTGTTCGTCGGGTCGACGGCGAGCTTGCAGAATCTGAAGCCGATCGCGATTGTCCCGAGCGAGGATCCGGTCGAGCTGTATTTATTCACCTGCGAGTTGGAATAGTTCCCGCCCCAGACTTCGCCGGTGTTCGTGACAGCGACGCCGCATGTTTCGCCGCCGACGCTGACCGGGAACCCGCCCAGACCCGAGCCGGAGGAGCTCCAGCCGTAGATGCTGGTGTTCGACGGCGTCGCGTAGATGTTCCCGGACGAGCTGCCGCCCGAGTCGTCGACTTCGAGGTCTGGGTCTCCGCAGCCACTGTTGATGCCAGCGTTGATCGGGAACCCACCGCCGAGGGGCGTGGCGCTTCCCGGCGAGACGGAGAGACCGTAGATCTTCGAGTCGGATAGCAGGTAGAGATGCTGGGTCGATTCCTGGTAGGCCAGTCGGCACCCGCCGCCGAGCCCCGTCGACTTCGGGCCTTCCTTCCCGTATTCGCCCGAGGCCACGATGTGTTGACTCGCGAGACTGGACGAGACCGGCATGACAAACAGCAATATCGTGAATGCGCACAAAACTCCCGTGCCGACAGCGGCCCGACCGAAGCCGAGGAAAGTAGTTTTTAGAGGCTCAGAACGGCCGGAGCGTCGCGAAGAAGCGGCGCGAGCCCGGCTGTAGCTAGGTGCTGCCCCCATATTCACTGCAGTTTCTCTCCTGACTTCGCAGCCGACTCGCCGGTCCCTTCGGTTCCCTGAACTCGGCTGTTGGCCGTTTCTGTTCTCCCGCCTTTGGAACACCCCCGCTTCCCCCAATTGCGGAAGCGGGCTTCCTCCAGGCGAGGCTATGAGAACAGATGCGGACCGAGTTGTCAAGAGACAATCGCGTACCTAGCTGGGTTGCAAAGCGTGTAACTGGCTTTACAATGGGGAATTGGGCCATGCAATTGGGAAGCCAAAAGTGGTGCTTAGAGTCGATCGTGTACCGCCAAAATGGGGGTAGCGATCGATACTGAACTACACCCGGATACCCGGTTAATGTCCGCCCGCATGGTGCGGACGCCGTGGGGGGACGCGACGGAGCTGAGGACGCGGATGATGCGTCCCGGACGGGGCACCCCGCGCGATGAGGCGGAGCGCAATCAGCGCGAACGCCTCTTCGCGGCGATGGTCGCGACGGTGGCCGAGAAGGGATATGAGGCGACCACGGTCGCCGACCTGGTGCAGCTCTCCGGGGTCTCCCGCAGCGCCTTCTACAGGCACTTCGCCGACAAGGAGGAGTGCTTTCTGACGGCAGCCGAGGCGCTGATCCAGCCGAGCCTCGAAGTGATGCAGCAGGCGGCCGAGGAGGCCCCCGCCGGGGAGGAGCGAACCCGCGAGGCGCTGGAGGCCTTCCTGAAGCTGATCGCAGCCCAACCTGCGGCCTCGAAGATGTGCTTCGTCGAGATCTACGCGGCCGGCCCGGAAGGAGTCGTCGTCGTCGAGCGGACCCTCGACGCCTTCGAGGAGTTCGGCAAGAGCCTCTTTGACGAGATCCCGGGCCGCGAGGAGATGCCCTCGCAAATGATTCGGGCGATGATCGGCGGCCTGCAGAAGGTCATCCACAAGCGCCTTTACCGAGAGGAGGAGGAGGGCCTGGCCGCGCTGGCGCCGCAGATCTGGAGGTGGTGGCTCTCCTACCCGCCGCCGCCGGGACCGCTGCGGACCCCCCGCCGACGCTCCCAAAAGGCGCGCCCCTTCGAGGAGCGCCAGGCGGTCGCCAACCCGGCCGAGCGGGTGCTGCGCGCACTCGCCGCGGTTGTCGCCGAGAAGGGCTACCCAGCGACAACGGTGGCCGAGGTCGTCGATCGGGCATCGACCTCCCAGCGCACCTTCTATGAGCACTTCGCGAACAAGGAAGATGCCCTGCTGGCGGCGCTTGACAGCGGCTCGGCGCAGATGCTTGCGACTGTGCTGCCCGCCTTCCGCCGCGCCCCCAGCTGGGAGGAATCGGTGAAGGGCGCCTTCGAAGCGATGTTCGGCTTCGGAACCGAAGAGCCCGAGTACACCCTGCTCGGGGCGGTCGAGATGTACGCGGCGGGCAAACGCGCCCTGCAGACCCGCGACACGATCATGGAAGGGCTCGAGGCGCTCCTCGCCCCCGGCTACGAGCTGGCCCCGGAGACACCCGAGATTGCCGCCGAGGCGATCGGCGGCGCAATCTATGCGCTGATCTATGACCAGGTGAAGGCCAAGGGCCCGGAAAGCATGCCGGAGCTGGTGCCGATGGCGACCTACATGACTCTGGCGCCGTTCCTCGGCGCCGAGGCCGCCTTCGAGCTCGCCAACAGTTAGATGCTTGAGCCTAATCCCCGCGCACCCGGCAGCTGCCGCTGACGACTCTCGTCAGGACGCGGCCGTCGGCCAGGTAGTAGGTGCCGCGGGCCGCACGGAAGGGCGCCGCCACGATCCCAGCCGGCGCCGGGCAGCTCGCCGCCAGGAAGCTGTGGGTATGCCCCCGATAGGCGTAGAGGCGATGGAAGGTCATCGCGAAGCCGGTCACGTAGCCCCATTCGCGGCCCACTTCGGGCATCAGTACCGAGAGCGTTGAGCCGAAGCCATCCTCCCCGTGGCGGCCAAGGCTGATCGGCACCACCTGCGAGGTTGGCACCGGGTCGGTGCCATAGACGTGGGCGAGCAGCGCGGGGTGACCGTGGAGCGTCGAGTTGAAGGCGAGCATCCGGCCGATCGACGGGAAGGGGGCCCCTTCCGGTATTTCGACGTGCGCCCGAAACCGACCGACGCCGACCAGGGCGCCGGGACAAGCTTGCCGTGCCTGGGCGCTCGTCGTCCCCTCCAGGCGCCGCCGCGGACAGGTGGGCAGGCCGCGCGTGCTGAGGACGCCGTTCCGATTGAGTTCGACTTTGACCCGCTTCAACGCGTCCGGGCGCCGGTCGGCGATCGGCCTGACGGTACCGGCGACGTGCAGGGTGATCGGCGCGGCGGCGCTCCGCGGCAGCTTGCGCGGGCTGATCCAGCCGCCGAAGGAGACGGTGGCGTTGCCGCCGCTGACCACATCGGCGAGGGCCAGGCCAGACGATGCCAGGGCGCAGAGGGCCGCCAGGGCGCAGAGCCATAGGGCCCCTTTAGTCCTTCCTCCCATCCGGCCGAGGATAATCGCCACGCTCAGCCTCCGAAGGCGGCTGCCAGTGCCGCCGCGGTATCGCGGCCCTCGGCCGCAGCGCCAATCGAGAGGAGCAGCTGGGCGCCCTCCTTGCGCAGCTCGAGCTCCAGAAAGGGGCAGCAGCACGACTCGGCATCGACCAGCGCCTGAAGACGGGCGTCGACTCCGCCGCCGGCGCGGAAACGCAGGAGGTGGTGGCCCTCGGCCTCCTCGCGGGAGATCAGCGCCTCGGCGCCTAGCGCCGCGATCGCACTCAGCCTCTGCCCCAGGGACGATCCCTCGAGTGAGCAGGCGACGGGCTCCCCGGCGCTCATCCTCCGCCTCCGCGGAGCTCCGCGTCGAAGCCCTCCAGCAGGCCGATCATCATCTCGTGGTAGGCGACGCCCGCAATCAGGGTGCGCTCCGAGGGCCCCCAGCCCTCAGCTTGGCGAACATCCTCGAGGTAGCCGCGCAGCTCCCCGAGCTTGGCCCGATGCCAGTCGACCCTGGCCGCCGTGAGCGCGGAGGGGTCCGCCCCGGCGAAGACCTTGAGCAACAGTTCATCGCGCAGCTGTGGCGGCGCCGCGACCGGCTCGGCGGCCCAGGCGGCCAGCGCCGCGTGACCCTCCTCGGTCAGCGAGTAGCTCTTGCGACGACGGCCGCCGGGCTCCTGGGTGACCGAGAGGAGGCCGCCCGCCGCGAGGCGCGCCGGCTCCTCGTAGGCCGTCGTGTGGGGGACCGGCCAGAAGTTCTCGATCGATTTCTCGAGCGCCTGCTTGATGTCGTATGAGGTCGCCTCGCCGAGCTGCTCGAGCAGCGCCAGCAGGGCGTAGGAGGTGGTGGTCAGCCTGATCTGCGGCTTCGCCTCGCTAGTCGAGTTGCTGTTCATCGTTCAAAGCGTATAGTACGAGCCGAACCGTTAGGACTCTCTCTTCTCAGCGGCACGCGGAGGTGGCCATGAGCAGCACAGAAGATCGCAGCGGAATCCAATCAAGCGAATACGACGCAGTGATCGTCGGCGGCAGCCTCGCGGGTTGCACCGCCGCGATCCTCCTCGGCCGCGCGGGGGTGCGGGTAGCGCTGCTCGAGAAACAGCCCGAACCCGACGCATTCAAGCGCATCTGCTCGCATTTCATCCAGGCCTCGGGGGTGCCGACGCTCGAACGGCTCGGTTTGCTCGAGCCGATCATCGAAGCTGGGGGCGTGCGGTCACGGATCCACGCCTGGACCCGCTGGGGCTGGATCGAGGCACCGCCCGAGGAGGCCGGGCGGGCCGTCAACCTGCGCCGCGAGCTCCTCGACCCTCTGGTCAGGGACGTGGCCGCACAGACGCCCGGAGTGGAGCTGCTCCTGGGCCGGTCCGCTCGCGAGCTGATTTGGGATGGTGAGACCGTCGTGGGTGTCCAGGCCCGTGACCGCGATGGGCTCGAGACCTCTCTGCGGGCGAAGCTGGTGATCGGGGCCGACGGGCGCGATTCCGACATCGCCGAGCTTTCCGGGGTCAAGGAAAAGATCCTGCCACACGGCCGCTTCGCCTACGGCGGCTACTTCGAGGGCGAGATGCCGAGATTTGCACCGGACGGCTCCGTCTGGTTCCTCGACCCCAACTGGGCCGCTGCCTTCCCGACCGACTCCGGCCTCGTCTTCTACGCGGCGATGCCGACCAAGGAGCTGTTGCCCGAGTTCAAAGCGGATGCGACCGCGGCCCTCGTCTCCTTCATGGCTGGCCTCCCCGAGCCGCCGCCGATCGACGCCGCCGGACTGGTCGAGCCGGTGCTCGGCAAGGTTGAGATGCCGAACCGGGTACGGGTCCCGACGGCTCCCGGCCTGGGACTGATCGGCGACGCCGCGCTGGCCGCCGACCCGCTCTTCGGAGTCGGCTGTGGCTGGGCCTTCCAGTCCGGCGAATGGCTGGCCGACTCAGTCACGCCTGCCCTGCACGGCGAGGAGCCCCTCGAGCGCGGCCTGAAGCGCTACAGACGCCAGCACAAACGCCGGCTCGGTGGCCATGCCTTCATGATGCACGACTATTCCAGCGGCAGGTCGCTATCGCCGCCTGAACGGGCCCTCTTCGCTGCGGCGGCCCGGGACGCGAAGCTCGCCACGCGGTTCGATAAGTTCGGAACCCGTCAGATCGGGCCGGCCCGGACGATGGCGACCATGATGCCGAGAACGGTCCTGATCAACGCACGTCACACGCTGAGGCGCAGGGGGGCCGGTGCGCCGCCGGCCGAGGAGAGCCGCTCGGCGGCGACCGCTCAGTAGGCGGTGTTGCGCGAGCGCGGGCGGGGCGTTTCCTTGTAGCGGGCGCCGCCCCCGCGTCGCCAGAGGATGCCGTCGATCTCGGCCGGCGAGCGACCGCTCGCCGCGGCAAGCAACTCGACGGCGTGCACCGCGCAGGCGCGCAGCTCGACCTCCTCGGGCGAGCCGTGCACAAGCAACTCGCCGCGATCGATGGCGGCGGCAAGGGCGGGGTCGAGGCGCAGCACGCCATCGAGGCGCAGGACATGGGGGACGAGGTTGTCGGCGAACGCGGTGAGCCGGTCGAGGTCGGCGAAGGAGGCGGCGCCGACGCGGTCGAGGTCGGCGGCAGCTATCTGAGCGCGCTTGTAGAAGGGCACCGGCTCGCCCTCATAGCTAGAGACATCGGCGAAGCTGTCCCAGCTCGCCAGGGTTCCGGCGAGCGTCGCGGCGGACCCCTCGGCGGCCTCGACGAGCACCGCGAAGCTGCCGTCATGCTCGCCCGCGACACGCTCGCCGACGTCGCGCAGGGCGGTCGCGAACTTGGCCATCAGCGGATGCCCGGGGTCTTGGCCGAGGACAGCCGCCACCTCGCCGGCGCTGAGACCCGCCAGTTCGGCGGCCGTCCAGGCCCCGTGGCGGTCGGCGTGTTCGCCGAGGGCCGCGGCGATCGTCCCGTAACCGGAGTGGCCCGGCCGCTTGCGGATCGTCGGCCACCAGCCGGAGCCGAAGTTGATCGCGTCAAGGCAGATGACGAAGGCGCCCCGCTGCTCGCGATCTCCGGCCGGGCTCTTCTCGGGCGCGATCTCGCTGCAAACCGCGAGGCCCCGGCAGCAGGACTCGATTCCCGCGGAGAGGACCGTGACAGACCGGGCGCGGGCGGCCACTCGGGCGCAGGCGGCGCGGACTCGGTTCGGGACGTTCACTCGCCCCGCCAAGCCTAGAGATCCTTCAGAGGAGCCTCAGGGGTTCCCTGCCGCGACCCGGAAAAATGCGGCCGCTGGGGGACTTGCGCTGCAACAGACGTTGGTCGGCCGCGCGCATCAGGGTCTCGAAGTCCTCGCCGTCCTCGGGGAAGATCGCGAGCCCGACCGAGGCCACCGGGCTCGGAACCGCGGGGTGGTCCGGGTCCCTGGCTGAGACCGCCGAGCGGATCGCTTCCACTATCCGCTCGGCGTTCTCCCCGCGGGCCCCGGGAGCGATCACCGCAAACTCATCGCCCCCGATCCTCGCCAGCAGGTCGGTCGAACGCAGGACTGCGCAGGCGCGCGTGGCCGTCTGGCGCAGCACCGCATCGCCAACCAGGTGCCCGCGCTCATCGTTGATCGTCTTGAAGTCGTCGAGGTCGAAGATCATCAGCGCCAGCGGCTCGCCGTCCTCCTCACGCCGCCCCCGGGAGGCCGCGCGCTTCTCGAGCTCGTCTCGCAGGGCGGCGTCGAAGGCGCGGCGGTTGGCGATCCCGGTCAGCGGGTCGCGGTTGGCGATCTGGCGCTGGTGCACCTCGGCCTGCACCAGCCTGCCCTTGAGACGGATCACAACCGCGGTCAGCGCCAGGAAGCCGGCGACCAGAGCCACATATCTCGGCAGGAAGGCGGTTTCCATTGCGCGACCGTCATAGAGAAGTGGCGCGCCCGCGACGGCGATCAGCTCGATCGCCAGCGGCCAGGCCCAGCGCATCGGGAAGAGGGCCGCATATAGGAGCGAGCAGGGGAGCAACGGCTCCACGTAGCTGATCGAGCCGCCTGTCAGGTAGATCGCTAGGCCGAGAACCGGGACGGCGAGGAGCATGCCGATTGCGAGCGTCCGCATCGAGGCCCGCTCCCATGGGATCCAGCCGGCGAGGCTGCCGAAGCCGTAGGCGAGCACGATGGCTGCAAGAGCGAGGACGGCCGCGGTGTTGCCATGCGAGGCGCCGGGGAGGAAGGTGCAGACGATGGCGACCAGGCCGCCGACCACCCAAAGGCCGCCGGAGATGCGCCCCATCCGGGCACGTTCCTCGTGGGGGTCCGCCGGAAACGTATGCGGTGGCGAGTGAGGGGGCCGAGCGTCCATCTCATCCTCATCGACGGCGCTCGGGGGCCGATTGAGCCGAGGCAGGCCTTGGTCGGCGATTTTCCAACTATTGACTAGCCGACCTCCGAGTAGGCTGGCTCGGGATCGCGGCCCGCCGCATCGCTCGCGAGCGATGCCTCAGGCGCCGGCGGGCGAAGCACGGCGATCGCGATCAGGAGCGCCACCGCGACCAGCGCAGCGCCCACCAGATAGGCGAGGTGGTAGCCGGAGTTGAGTGCCTCAAGGTGGGGGGTGCCGTTGGCGAGCGCGGCAGTGCGCTCGCTGGCGAGGGTCGCGAGCACGGCGAGCCCGATCGCCCCTCCGACCTGGAGGCTGGTGTTGACGACACCCGAGGCGAGCCCGGCTTCGCTCGGCCCTGCCCCCGACATCGCCAGGGTCATCAGCGACGGGAAGGAGGTCCCGACTCCGATGCCGACGAGAAGCATCGGCGGCAGCAGGTCCGCGAGGTAGCTGCCGTGAACCGGGGCGCGGGCGAAGAGCAGCAGGCCGGCGCCGATCATCGCCACTCCCGGGATCAGCGTCCTGCGAGGACCAAAGCGCATGATCAATTTTTCGGAGAAGCCGAGCGAGAGCGTCCCCATGGCAAGCGTCGCCGGCAGAAATGCGAGACCTACCTGGAGGGCGTCATAGCCGAGAATCCGCTGCAGGTACAGGGCCCCGAGGAAGAACATCCCGAACATCCCGGCGACCAGCAGAGCCTGGATCAGGTTGGCGCCCGAGAGGTTGCGGTTGCGGAAGAGCCGCAACGGGACCAGCGGGTTTGGCACGCGGGCCTGGCGCACGAGGAAGGCGGCGAAGAGCAGCGCCGAGGCGGCACTCAAGCCGAGCGTCTGGGTCGAACCCCAGCCGTGATCGTTGATCCCGAGGATCGCGTAGGTGCCCAGCATCAGGGAGCCCGTGATCAGCGCGGCGCCCGGCACGTCCGCGCCGGCCCCGAGGCCGATCCCGGGACGATCCTCGACCAGCCGCAGGGCACCGAGCCCGACGCCGACGCCGATCGGCAGGTTGATCAGAAAGATCCAGTGCCAGCTGATCGCCTGGGTGAGGCCGCCCCCGGCGAGCAGTCCGATCGAGCCGCCGGCCGAGGCGACAAAGCCGTAGACGCCGATCGCCCTTGCCTGCTCACGGGGCTCCGGGAACATCGTCACGATCATCCCCAAGATCACCGCCGAGGCGAAGGCGCCGCCGACGCCGGCAAAGAAGCGGCCGGCAATCAGCATCGCCTGAGTCTGAGCCGCGGCGCAGCCGAGTGATGCCAGTGTGAAGAGGGCCAGCCCGGCGAGGAAGATGCGGCGCTGGCCCAGCAGGTCACCCATCCGGCCGGCGAGCAACAGCAGGCCCCCGAAGGGGATCAGGTAGGCGTTAATGACCCAGGCGAGATTGTTCTGTGAGAAGCCGAGGCTGTTCTGGATCGAGGGTAGGGCGACGTTCACGATCGTCGCGTCGAGGACGATCATCAGCATGCCTCCGCAGAGGACGTAGAGGGCCAGCCAGCGGTTGCGGTCCGTGCTCATGGCGGGCAGCCTAGCAGAGAGTTCAAAAAAACAACTAGATGCTTGTAAAACCGCAGTGAAGGATTAGACTGGTCTGGATGGCAACCAAGCGCTCCTACGGAGAGGCATGTCGTTTCGCCCATGCCCTCGACGTCGTCGGTGAGCGCTGGGCGCTGCTGGTCATACGCGAGCTGCTGCTCGGGCCGAAGCGGTTCACCGACCTTCGAGAGGGACTCCCTCGGGCGAGCACAAACATCCTCGTCGAGCGGCTTCGAGAGCTCGAGGAGGGCGGTGTCATTCGGCGGCGCAAGCTGCCGCCGCCCTACGGTTCGAACGTCTACGAGCTGACGGAGTGGGGGCGGGAGCTGGAGCCAATCGTGACCCAGCTCGGCGCCTGGGGGGCGCGCTCGCCGTTCCCTCCAGACTTCGAGGAGATTCGCTCCGATTCGATCGTCCTGGCGCTGCGCTCGCTGTTCGACGCCGGCGCCGCTGCCGGACTCGAGGCCAGCTATGAGCTGCGCCTCGGAGGCGACCGCTTCGCGGCGACGGTTCGCGACGGCGAACTGCAGCTCTCGCGCGATTCGGCGGGCGAGTACGACGGGTCGATTGCGGCCGAGCCGGGAATCCTTGCCGCAGTTCTGTCCGGGCAGCTGCCGCTCGAAGAGGGGATCTCCTCGGGGGTCGTGAGGACCGAGGGGAGCAAGCGGGGGATCGAACGCTTCCTGCGCCTCTTCCCGGTGCCAAAGTCCCCTTGTGACGCTGGCACCCGGAGCGCCGCGACGGTGAGCGCAGGGCGCTGATCAGCGCCCCCGCCGTCCCCAGCTGTGGCCGGCGGGAGCGACGGCTCGCAGCTCGGCGACAGCGCCTTCGCGGTGAGCGCGGCGGCGTTCCCGCGCCGCGGACGCCGGCGGGCATGATCGCTCGGACCGCTTGCGGGGATGCTCCCCCAGACGAGGGGAACGGATGACTGGGGCGTGGTGCAGCTCGGCCACCTCGGAGACGATGACGTTGGCGACGCCCTCACGGCGCTCGAGGCGCCCCCGGGCACACAGCAGGGGCGCAGCGCGGATCAGGGCCCGGTGGCGATCGTAGACAGGGGGCGGCACGATCAGATTGACGGTGCCTCGCTCGTCCTCGAAGAGCATGAAAACGATCCCCCTGGCCGTCTCGGGGCGTTGGCGGGCGAGGACCATGCCCGCCACCTCGACTTCGTCGCCGTCATCGACCCTCTCGAGGTCAGTGCTGCGCAGGACCGTCGGGCTGAGGCTCTCGCGCAGCATCGACATCGGATGCTCGCCGAGCACCATCCCGGTCGAGCGGTAATCGGCAATCATCTCCTCCCAATCCCCCAGGGGCGCCAGCTCCGGCGGCGGCGGGGGCTCGAGCGGCAATGCCAGCTGCGTCCCATCTGCCGCCCCCCGGGTGGTCGGCACGATCCCCGCCTGCCAGAGCGCCCCGCGGCGATCGGCGGCGGCGAGGGGGATCCCGTCAAAGGCCCCCGCCCAGGCCAGCCGCTCGAGGCCATCGCGGCCGGCGCCCGAGCGTGAGGCGATGTCGGCGATCCCCAGGTAGGGGCCCGCCCGGCGAGCGGTAACCAGGCTCTCCATCTCCTCCCGCCTCACCCCCTTGACATAGCCAAGGCCGATGCACACGACCAGGCCGCCGCGCTGGCGCTCGACCCGACAGGGAACATGGCTGCGGTTGGCGTCAGGGCCGATCACCGTCACACCCCGCCGCTGCGCCTCGTGGACCAGCGAGTCCGGGGGATAGAAGCCCATCGGCTGCTCGTTGAGCAGTGCGCAGAGGAACTCGGGTGCCCGGTGGACCCGCAGCCAGGCCGACTGGTAGGCGAGCAGGCCGAAGGCGGCCGAGTGCGCCTTCGGGAAACCGAAGCCCGAGAAACCCTCGATCTGCTCCCAGACGCTCTGCGCCGTCTCCGGTGAAACACCCCTGCGGCGGGCGCCCTCGAGGAAGAGCAGGTGATGGCGCTCGATCGCCTCCTCGGAGCGCCTGCGACTCATCGCCCGGCGCAGGCTCTCCGCCTCTGCGGAGGAGAAGCCCGCCAACGCCTTGGCCACTTCCAACACCTGCTCCTGGTAGACAATCGTGCCCAGGGTGTCCTCCAGCGCTGCCTCCAGCAGCGGATGCTCGTAGGGAATCTCGAACCCGGGGTCCTCGCGCTGGAGCTTGCGGCGTTCGATGTAGGGGTGGACGGCGCCGCCCTGAATCGGGCCGGGACGGACCAGCGCCACCTGCACCGTTAGGTCGTCGAGACTCTGGGGAAGGGTGCGGGGGAGCATCTGCATCTGGGCGCGGCTCTCGATCTGAAAGACGCCGGTCGTCTCCGCCCGCTGGATAGATCCGAAGGTCTCGCCGTCCTCGAAGTCGATTCGCGAGAGGTCCAAAGGCGGGTCTGCCGGGCGCGTACGCCTGACTTCGTCGATGCAGCGCTCGACCGCAGAGAGCATTCCCAGACCGAGCAGATCGATCTTGAGGAAGCCGGCATCAGAGCAGGAGTCCTTGTCCCACTGGAGGATCTGTCGCCCCTCCATCGCCGCGGGAACGACCGGGCAGACGTCGATCAGTGGCCGGGTCGAGATCACCATCCCACCCGGATGCTGGGAGGCGTGGCGAGGCAGTCCCATCGCCTCGCCGCAGAGCTGCAGGAGGGCCCGCCAGCCCGGAGCGGCGGCCCGGCGCTCGCCGATCGCAGCGACCACGTCGCGCTTGATCTGGCCGCTGCGCTCGTGAAAGCCGACCACCGCGGCAACCCGCTCGATCTCCTTGGCTGGCAGGGCCAGCGCCTTGCCGAGGTCGCGCACCGCCCCGCGCGGGCGGTAGGTCGGGAAGGCCGCGACCAGCGCCGCACGATCGGTCCCATAGACCTCGTGCACCCGGGGTATCAGGACCTCGCGGATGTCCCGCGGGAAGTCAAGATCGATGTCGGGCATCGTCTGCCCCAGCTCCTCATTGAGGAAGCGGGCGGAGAAGAGCCCTTTCTCGACCGGGTCGATGTGTGAGAGACCGGTCAGGTAGCAAACGATCGAGCTGACGCTGGAACCGCGGCCGCGGCCCGGCGGCAGCACCGAGCGCGACGAGTCGGGTCCGCGCACCTCAGCCGCCACCTCGTGGGCCAGCTCGAGGATCTCGCGGTGCAGGAGGAAGAAGCCGGAGAGGCCGAGATTGCGGATCGTCGCCAACTCCCTCTCGAGGGTTCCCTCGGCCTCGCCTCGGTACCCAGAGGAGGGCGGGTAGCGCTCCTCGAAGCGGGCCCGGCAGAGCTCGGCAAGCCTGAGATCGGCGCTCGAATCCTCGGAGCCCGGATAGCGGTAGCCGAGCTCCCTGGTCAGGTCGAAGCGCAGGCGCTCGGCGAGCCGAACGCTCTCGGTGACGGCCTCCGGATGTTCGGCAAAGCGCTCTGCCATTCGCGGCGGAGGGCAGAGGATCGAGCTCGAGTTGCCGCGGCGCTGCGGCTCGGAGGCCTCGAGCGTCAACCCCAGCCGCACAGCCACGAAGGCATCCTGGAGTCGGAGGCGGGCAGCATCGTGGCAATGGATGTCTCCGGTGGCGACGCAGGGAACGCCGAGCCGCTCGCCCAGCTGAGAGAGCCAACGGTTGCGGGCGCGGTCGCGGCGCCAGTAGGGCCGCTGAAGCTCAACCCGGAAGTGTTCGGGTCCAAATGCCTCCCGCAGCCGCCTCCCCAGGGCGGCCGCGACCGGCGCCTCACCGCGATCCCAGGCGCCGGCCAGGGCCCCGTCGCGAGCGCAGCCGGAGAGGCAGACGAGCCCCTCGGCGTGAGCCTCGAGCTGCTCCAGCCTCACCCAGGGCCGGCCGGCCGAGCGCTGCGCCCCCTCACGGGTGTGAGAATGGGCGATGGTCAGCAGGCGGCAGAGGTTGCGATAACCGACATGGCTCTCGACCAGCAGGGTCAGGTGGGCGCCGCCCGCCAAGGTCAGCTCGGCGCCGGTGATCGGGCGGATGCCAAGCTCGCGACAGGCGAGCGCAAACTCCAGCGAACCCCAGATGCCGTCATGGTCGGTGAGGGCAAAGGCCGGATAGCCGAATCCCGCGGCGCGGGCGGCGAGCTCTGCCGGGGTCGAGGTGCCGTCGAGGAAGGAGAAGGCCGAGTGGGCGTGCAGCTCGACGTAGGGGGCGGTCAGGGGACGCCCCCCAACGAACGTTCGTGCTTGGCTCGTGCGGCGCTCACTGTCGGTACCAGCGCCCGCCGTAACCATCGTGGAAGACGACAATGGCTCGCCCGTCGGCGAGGATCAGCTCGAAGCAGCGGCGATGCTGGGGGCGCGGTGTCCACCAGCGATCCTCGAGCCGCCACTCTTCGAGCACCGTCTCGACCGCAACGCCTTCGATCGAACGCGGGGCGCCGTCCGCGCCAGGTCGTACCTGCACCGGGCGGGGCACGTACAGACCGTCGCTCAAGGGGCCGGGAAGGGGGTCAGCACCGCGCGGCGCTCGGGGAAGCGGGAGGCGGGATCGACCTGCATGATCTTGAGCAACGCCTCGGCACCCTGGGCGACGCGCACCTCCCGCACCGCATCGCCGAGCCGGCGGCGGCGCGCTTCCTGGCCATCGATCGAGAGCTCCATCTGATCCCCCACGGGCGGCCCCAGGGCCAGCGCTCGCAGCCGCAGGGTGACCGCCGGCGCCGGCAGCTCCTCCAGCCGCGGTGCAAGCACCGCGCGCAGAACCCGCGCCGAGGCGGAGGGCCTGCCCAGCCCCTGCTCGGTGCTCCAACTGCCACCCGCGGCGAGCAGGGCCCCGAGGCGCAGCCTCAGAACGGTGCGCTCACAGCGCTGCGGGGCCGCCAGGAGGCGATCGACGAGCAGGGCGAGCGCGTGCTCGAGACGGTCGCCCACGGTCCCTTCGGGAAGCTCGATCCCGACCGCCAGCTCCTCATGGGGGCGACGGACCCGCAACGGCGCCTCTTCGCCGCGGGCAACGCGCTGCGCTCGCAGGCCGACCGAGCCGAAGCGGTCGGCAACCTGCGCCGGCGCCAGAGCGGCGAGCGCGCCGAGGGTGGAGACACCGAGTTGCCCCATGGTCTCGGCGAGGTTCTCCGCCTCGCGCGGCACCAGCCCGAGCCGAGGAGTCAGGGAGGCGACGGGTATTCGCGCGAGGAACTCGCGCGACACCGAGGAGGCTATGACCCTCTCCTCCGCCTCCCCGGCGGCAACGCGAGCGGCGAAGCGACTCGGGGCAACCCCGATCCGCAGCGGCATCCGTGCCGCTGCGCGGGCCGCGGCGATCACCCCGCCCCGCTCACCCCCATACAGTCCCAGCAGTCCGTCAATCGCGAAGAAGGCCTCGCCGGCTCGCTCGCACTCGAGGGCGGCGCCAATCCCCTCCAAACGGCGCAGCTCCGTCTCCCAGACGTCCTCGAGCGGCAGGCCTTGCCGCTCGCCGACGGCTCGCAGGACCGACTCGAGCACCAAGATGCAGACAATTTCCATACGAACACATGTTCGTATACGCGGCCGATGGTTGCAAGTTAAGCCGCGGGGCGAGGAATGCAATTACTCCTGTCAGAGCCTGATCACGTTCTCCGCCCCGATCCCCCGGGTCACCCCGCGCAGGTCGACCAACAGCGGGGCGGCCCTCGCGACGTCTGCGTAGTCAAGACTCGGATGGGCGGTGACGATCACCGCCACGTCGCAGGCCGCGAGCGCGGGGTGAAGCTCGACCGAGGCAAGGCCGAGCTCCGCCAGCTCGGGGACGTGGGGATCGTGGTAGGAGACCTCGCCGCCGAGCTCTGCCAGCAGCTGGGCGATCTTCAGGGCCGGGGACTCGCGGGTGTCCCCCACCCCGGCCTTGTAGCTGACGCCGAGCAGCAGGATCCTCGAGTCGCGCACCGGCTTGCCGGCGTCGTTCAGGGCACGCTCGACGCGCTTTGCGCAGTAGGCGGGCTGGGCCTGGTTGATCTTCCCGGCCAACTCGATGAACTCCGGGTAGAAGTCGTTCTCGCGAGCCTTGAAGGCGAGGTAGAAGGGGTCGATCGGCAGGCAGTGCCCGCCCATCCCCGGCCCGGGATCAAAGCGCATGAAACCGAAGGGCTTGCTGGCGGCGGCCTCGATCACCTCCCAGACGTCGATCCCGAGGCGCTCGCAGAGCTGGGCGAGCTCGTTGACGAAGGCGATGTTGACCGAGCGGAAGATGTTCTCGAGCAGCTTCGCGAGCTCGGCCGCCTCGGGGCCGGAGAGAACCAGGACCAGGTCGCAGATCTCCGCGTAGAGCTGATGGGCGCGGCGCGCGCAGGCCGCGGTCAGCCCGCCGATCAGCTTCGGGGTGCTGCGCAGGGTGTAGTCGGTGCGCCCGGGATCGATCCGCTCGGGGGAGAAGGCGAGGTTAAAGTCGCTCCCCGCCTCAAGGCCGGAGCGCTCGAGGATCGGCGCCAGCCGCTCGCGGGTGGTGCCCGGGTAGGTGGTCGACTCGAGCACGACGAGCTGGCCGGGGCGCAGGACCTTGGCGATCTCATCGCCGGCGCTCAGCAGGTAGCTGAGGTCGGGCTCGCGGGAGCCGGTCAGGGGGGTCGGCACGCAGATCACGAGCGCCTCGCAGGAGGCGAGCTCGCTGAGCTCGGTGGTCGCCCGCAGGCGCCCGCCCAGCGGCTCAAGGGCCGAATCGGAGACGTCCTCGATATGGCTGTGGCCGGCATTCAGGGACTCGACACGGGCCCGGTCGACGTCGAGACCGAGGACCTGATGGCCGGCCTCGGCGAAAGCGACCGCGAGGGGCAGGCCCACGTAGCCGAGGCCGACGATGGCGATCTTCATCGGCGGGAGTCTAGGCGGCCCTCACTCGAAGGCACCGTGGCGACCGGCGCCGCCGGCGAAGCGGGCGGCGCCGCGGGCGGCGACCTCGAGGACCTCATCGCCGAGGCGTGCCTCAAGGCTGAGACCATCGGCGAGCGGCATTCCGGATCCTTCAATCGCGGCGCGCCGGTCAGAGAGCATCGTCTCCTGCGGAAAGCCGGCGATTGTCTCGGCCAGCTCGAGCGCTCGCTCGAGGTGCGCGCCGGGTTTGACGACCTCGTTTACCAAGCCGATCCGCTGCGCCTCCTCGGCACCCACCGGACGCCCGGTGAGGATCATCTCCAGAGCGCGACCAAGGCCGACGACGCGTGGCAACCGCTGAGTGCCGCCGTCGATCAGCGGCACCCCCCAGCGGCGCTCAAAGAGACCGAAGGTCGAGCCCGGGGTAGCGACTCGGATGTCGCACCAGAGCGCCAGCTCGACGCCGCCGGCCAGGCACCAGCCGTCGACCGCGGCGATCGCCGGCTTCGCCGGGGTCAGGCGGGTCGGTCCCATCGGGCCATCGGGGTGGCTGACGTCGAGGTCCATCGCCCTGAGGTCCGCCCCAGCGCAGAAGGCCTGGCCGCCGGCCCCGGTCAGGACCAAGACGCGGGCGCCATCGTCGGCCTCGAAGTCGCGCAAACCCTCGCGGAAGAGCTGCGCTGTCGCGGCGTCGACCGCGTTGCGGCGCTCGGGCCGGTCGATCGTCAGCAGCGCCGCGGCACCGATCCTTTCGTAGCGAAGCTCATCGCCCATCGCTGCAACCGGGTCCGCGCATGTGCGGGCATCCTGTCAGAGCGGGAGCGGGCGGGCTAGTCGCGGCGCCTCCGGGTCTCGCCCATCGACGCCCTGCTCCCGGGTGCGCCCCGGCGCGCGGCACGGAGGGCAGGTGCTCCGCGACCGCTTGCAAACCTAGGGACCCGGTCGGACGTCGCTCCGAACTTCAAGAGCGAGCACAGAAAAACGACCGGGGATGGCGCTCTTAGCCTGCCTCGCACGTAGCCTTCGCGCGTAGAAGCTCTTCGCGCCACCTTCGAGATGGTGTCCCCTTGGGCTTCTGGGGGGCCTCTCTCTCCCGGTCGCAAAGCGAACCTAGCCCGGCTTTCCTCCGAACGCAAGGGGGACCTCGATCACGATTCCGCAAATTCCGTCATTTGGGCGGCGACGGCATCGCCCCGCGACGGGTGAGAGGCCTGAAGAGCCTCGGAAGGGAAGGAAGGGCGAGGATGCTCGGCCTCTTCTGAGGCGTATCAAATTCAAATTCGCTTCCGGCGCTCTTCCTCGCGACGTCGCTCGCCGAGCCTCTTGGGCGCACCGAAAATCCCGGCGCTCCTGCGAGAGTGCTCCCGGGTTCCGGTGGCGATTACCCTCATCGCGTGCGCATCGATCAGATACTCGCCGCCCGGCGGCCCACGTTCTCGGTCGAGTTCTTCCCACCCAAGAGCGAAGAGGCAGCCGAGCAGCTCTTCGCGACGGCCCGCTCGCTGCGGGGGCTGGAACCCGACTTCGTCTCGGTCACCTACGGCGCCGGCGGCTCGACCCGGGCCGGAACGGTCGAGATCACGAAGGCGCTCGGTGACGAGCTCGGTTTCGAGACGATGGCCCACCTGAGCTGCGTCGGGGAGACCCGCGAGGGCATCACCGCGACACTCGATCGAATCGCCGCCGCGGGGATCGAGAATGTCTTTGCCCTGCGTGGCGACCCACCCCGGGGGCAGGCTGAGTTCGCCCAGCCCGAGGGAGGGCTCGGCAGCGCTGCCGAGCTTGCCGCCTTCATCTCAGAGAGTTGGGACTTCGCGCTCGGCGGCGCCTGCTTCCCCGAGGTCCACCCCGAGGCGCCTGACCTGGAGACCGACCTCAGATACCTGAAGACGAAGGTCGAGGCCGGTGCGTCGTTCCTGATCACGCAGCTCTTCTTCGATAACCAGGTCTACTTCGACTTCGTCGCCGCGGCGCGGGCGCAGGGGATCGAGGTGCCGATTCTCGCCGGGATCATTCCGGTCGCCAGCTTCGCGCAGACTAAGCGGATCTGCGAACTCTGCGATGCCTCGATTCCGGCGCGGCTCGAGGCGATGTTCGCCGCCTGCGGCGGCGACGAGCGGGCCGAGTTCGAGCTGGGCGTCGCCTACGCCGCCCAGCAGTGCACCGAGCTGCTTCTGGGGGGCGCCCCCGGGATCCACTTCTACGCACTCAACCGGGCGCCCGCGACCCGTGCGGTGCTCGGCTCCCTGCGGGCCGCCCGACCCTGGATGCGGGCTCTGGCGGCCAGCTCCTGACGAACCCTCGAAGGCCCTCTACACTTCCCCGTCCGCATGGCGAACCGCAGGGAAGAAGAGCGAGCGCGGCTGCGTGAAGCGCGCGAAGAACGCGAACAGGATCACTCCAGCACAGAGCGCACGCGACTGATGATCGGCTACGCGGTCGCCGGGGCGATCGGCCTTGCGGTGATCGCCGCGATCGTGATCGTGATCGCCTCCTCCGGCGGCGGCGGTCCCACCGGCCTCTCCCATATCGACACCCAGAGCGGCTCGACCAACGGCGTCCAGCCTGATGACCGCAGCGGGCCAAAGCCGCCGCCGGTGAAGGTCGCCAACCTGAAGAAGGCGGCGAAGCTGGCCGGCTGCGTCGTGCACCTACATCTGCCCGAAGAGGGGCATACGCACATCCCCCCGGGCAGCCCTTCACCTCACTACAAGACCAACCCTCCCACCTCCGGCAACCACGTCGAACCGCCCTACCAGCAGGCGGACGGCGCCTACAGCGAAGAGCCGGAAAAAATCGACTTTGTTCACTCGCTCGAGCACGGGCGGGTGGAGATCCAGTACAGCCCCGAACTGGCCGAATCCGACCAGCTTGTCCTCAAGGGCCTCTACGAAACGCTCTACGCCGCCGCCCTGCTTTTCCCGAACGGGGAAATGCCCTACAAGGTGGCGGCGACAGCCTGGAGGCAGATGCTCGGATGCAGGCAGTACAAGGGCGCGATCACCCTCGACGCGATCCGCGACTTCGGCAAGAAGACCTGGGGCGTGGACGGTCGCGAGCCGGTGGAAGCCTTCCCCTTCACGGGACCGACTCCGCGCAACCCGTCCAGCTAGCGCGGGCGCCTGTAAGCGGGGAAAAAGCCGTCGGGGGCGGGGTCGACGCCCGCCCGAACACAGAGCCGCGCGTAGGCCTCCCTGTCGCAGACCAGCTCCGACGCCCGCCAGGGCTGCTCGCGGTTGGCGAAGCCCCGCTTGAATTCCTCAAGCGCATCGCCGCTCGAGAGGCCGCCCCCCAGGTTGAGGGGCAGGTCGAGCTCGACCGCGAGCTCGACCAGGTCCGCGACGACGTTCTTCATCGGCGAGTCCCGCAGGTGGCTGTCGCGGGTGCCGCTCAGGTAGTAGTGCAGGTAGCCATCGCTCACCGCGGCGATCGAGGCGGCGGCGATCGGGCCGTCGGCGGCCTCAGCGACGGCCAGCCAGACGCGGTCGAATTCCAGGATCCGGTCGAAGTAGGCGGCGCCGAAGAAGTAGCGCTCGCTCGCACCGGCGCGGCGCATCGTCTGCTCGTAGGCGGCGAGGAAGCCGGCGCGGTCGGCGGCGCTCGTCTGCGGGCCGGGCACGAGCCTTACGCGGTAGCCGTTGCGGCGGTTCCGATTGATCTGGTTGCGATCGCTGGCGCGCTGTCTGCGGGGCAGTCGTGGGTCGGCAACCTGGACTGCGGCGCGGCGGCGAGCATCGGCCAGCGGTGGTGGGTCGGCGAGCGTGTGGCGAACGAAGGCGCTGACCAGTCCCGTGCTGGAGAGGTCTAGCTGGGCGGGATCGAGCGCCGGTCCTGTCCGCGTCCGGGTGGAGCTGCGCTCGGTGAGACCGGGGTAGCCGTAGGGCGAAACGGCGTCGAGCTCCTCGCCGCCCTCCTCCACTGCGCGCACCAGGAGCGGTGCCAGCAGTTCGGCACCGGGGACCTCAATCCGTAGGGTGTGGGTAACGCCCTCGGCCTCGATGAACGCGCGCGAGCGAAAGAAGTCGATCTCAGAGCTGGCGGCCTCACCCCCGTCGGAAAGCAGCTCAGCGTGAATCTCGCCCGTCGCGGCGCTCACGAGGATTCGGATGTGGACGATCGTCTCGCTCCGGCGCCGAGGATGTCCGCCGCGGCCGTACGGAACTCGTCGGGAAGGACCCCCCAGACCTCGCAGTCATCGGGCGGCGCGCCGCTTCGCGCCAGGTGGGCGCGAAGCGTCCCCTCGTGGCGCCACCCGAGGCTCGTCACCGTCTTCTTCGCGATCTCGTTGCGCGCCGGGATCCGGCCGTAGACGCGGTGGGCGCCGAACTCCTCGAAGGCCAGCGCGATGGTCAGGGCCTCGGCACGGCGGCCGACGCCGCGGCCGCGGACCTCGTCGCCGATCAGCGCCCCGAGCTCAGGAGCCGTCTGGCGGAAGAGGCCATAGAGCGCCGTGAAGCCGACCGGTTCCGCGCGGCCCTCGACGAGGATCGCGTACTTGCGGTCCTCCCCGGAGTCATCCATCGCTCGCTCAACCCAGGCCTCGGCTTCCTCCAGGGAGAAACCGGCGCGCTGCTCCATCAGCGTCCTAGTCGCCTCCGGGTTGTTGAACCAGCGGTGCACCGCGGCGGCATCGGTGCGCTTGAAGCGACGCAGGCTGACCGGGCCCGAGGCGAGCGTCTCAGACATCGACACTCACCGGGCGTGCCGGCTCAAGCCAGCGGACACGATCCTCGATCCCGGCGCCGACAAAGGCCTCTTCGAGCTCGGCGCGACCCTGGCGGAAGTGCTTCCAGCCCTCGAAGTGAAGCGGCACCAGCGTTTGGAGGCCGAACTCCCGGGCCACCCTGATCGCCTCGGCGGCGTTCATCGTGTAACGCGCCGGCCCGCTGAACGGGAAGCGGACGCTGCCGAGGTTGAGAACCGCGGTGCCGACCTCAAAGCGTTTGCCGACCTCGGCGACACCGCCGAAGTAGACGGTGTCGCCGCTGAACCAGAGGGAGCCGTGGCTCTGACCCCGCCACTCCAAAAGGAAGCCGGTCACCTCGCCGACGATCCGATCGCTCAGCGGCGGCCCGTGACGGCACGGTGTCGCCGAAACCTTCAGCTCCCCCCCGTCCGGAAGTGCCAGGGTGGTTGATTCCCAGCTCGCCAGTCCCAGCGCCTCGACGCCTAGGCGTGCGGCAGCCGAGGGAGTCGTGATCACCCTTCCCATGCTGGGCAACAGGGCACGCCCCGCGGAGTCGAGATTGTCCTCGTGTTGATCGTGGCTGAGCAGAACTGCGTCGACCCGGCCCAGTTCCTGGGGGGACATCGCGGGCCCCATCAGCTTGCGCGACATCGCCCCCCAGCCAAAGTGGTAGCGGCGCCCGGCCGGGTCGAAGGTGGGATCGCTCAGCAGCCGCAGGCCGGCGACCTCGAGCAGCGCGGTCGGGCCGCCAACATAGGTGATCTCGATCCTCGCCATCGGTCTCGGGTGCAAACCCTATTCGGGATCAACGTTCACTCTGGAGCGAGCCCGTGACCGCTGAGAAGCAGCCAGGTGGTCCGGGCGAGGATCCGTAGATCAAGGCCGAAGGAGCGATGGTCGACGTACCAGACGTCGAGCTCGATCCGCTCCCCCCAGGGAATTCCGGCCCGACCCCTGATCTGCGCCCAGCCGGTGATCCCGGGCCGGACCTCGTGGCGGCGTCGCTGGCGCGGGCTGTAGGAGGCCACCTGCGCTGGGATCGTCGGGCGCGGGCCGACGATCGCCATCTCGCCGCGCAGGACGTTGAGGAGGTTTGGTATCTCATCCAGCGAGGTGCGGCGCAGCAACCGGCCGGCACGGGTCACCCTGGGGTCATCCCGAGCAACCACGGTGCCGACGCCGACCGGGTCGGAGCCCTGAACCATCGTCCGCAACTTCAGCATCTCGAACTCCTCGCCCCCTAGGCCCACGCGGCGCTGTCGGTAGATCACCGGTCCCCGGCTGCCCAAGCGGATCGCAATCGCCGCGATCGCCAGCAACGGCGACAGAACGAACAACGCCAGCAGGGCGATCCCGATGTCAAGCGTGCGCGGCAACGGCCCTCGCTTCCCTCATCGGGTCCCCTCGGCCTTCTCCCAGGCCCCGGGCGAGCCTCGACGCGCCCGATCCCAGAGGCCCACGGCGATCGAGGCGGTGATCATCAGGTAGTAGCGCGCAGCGCGCAGCGGCGCCAACGGCACGCGGCCACCGAGCACAGCGGCGGCGAGCAGACCCAGTTGGGCGGCGAGGGTGGCCGTGTAGACCCAGCCACGCCCAAGCAGAGCGAGGTTCGCGAGCAGGGCGGCGAGGTGCAGAAATGGTGTCAGGTAGCGCAGCAGCCGGTGCGAGAAGAGCTCGAACGCATACAGCGGCGAATAATCGCGCAGCCGCAGCATGTCTTCGCCGACCACGATGTCCCAGAGGCCGACCATCATCCGGCGTTTGCGGGCGAACTCGCCCTCGAGCGTCGGCACCATCTTCTCCTCCGCGCGGGCACCCGGGACATACAGCGAGCGCAGACCGCGCTTGGCGAACGCTGACGGGAAGGAGAGGTCGTGGCTTCCAGAGGAGCGGAGAGGAGCGTATGCCTCGCGGCGAACGGCGTAGATCGCACCGTTGCCCGCGGTGATTCCACCCAGCGAGGACTCCATTTCGCGAACCGCCATCTCGTAACGCCAGTAGGCCCCCTCGAGGTTGTCGCCGCCGGCGTTCACGAAGCGGACCTGTCCGCAGACATAGCCGACGGCGGGATCGGCGAACGGTTCCACCAGGCGCCGCAGCGCATCCGGCGCCCAGGCGCAGTTGGCGTCGGAGAAGGCCAGCAGTGCGCCCGAGGCGCGCTCGACGGCGGCGTTCTGAGTTGCGAGCTTGCCGCCCCGTGGAAGGTCGAGCACCAGGTCGGCACCCGCGGCCTCCGCACGGGCGACGGTCTCGTCCTCAGAGCCGTCGGAGGCGATGATCAGCTGCAGCTTCTCCCGCGGATATTCGAGCGCCAAAGCGTTGCCGACCTTGGCGGCGATCACCGCCTCCTCGTCGTAGGCGGCGACGATCAGAGACACGGCTGGCGAAATTTCCCGCAGGTGCTGTGCTCTGCCCATGGATGGTGGCGATTTCGGTTCCGCTTCGGAGAGCTCAGGTGCTCCCTCGGCCAGCCCGTGGCCACGGCGCCGCAGGCGCGAAAGGGCCCAGAGGGCTAGCGGATACCCGACGTGCGTGTAGACGATCAGGGCGGCGCAGAGCCAGAAGACGATTTCGACCGCGATCACGAAATCTCCAGCAACTCCCGGTAAAGGGCGAGGGTCTGGGCGGCGACCGCGTCCCAGGAGTAGCGGCCCGCCGCCAGTCGCGCAGCTGCGGCGGCGAGCTCTGCGCGGGCTCGTTCATCGTTCAAGAGTTCGCCGAGTGCAGCGGCAAGGCCCCCGGCGTCCTCTGGCTGCACCAGGCGGGCGCCGCCCTCCTCGGCGACCTCGGGGAAGCCGCCGACGGCGGTCAGGACCATCGCCTTGCCGAAGGCCAGGCCGGTATAGAGAACTCCCGAGTGCTCCGCATCGCGATAGGGAAGCACGAGCAGGTCGGCGCGGCGCATGATCGCCGGGACCTCGGCGTCCTCGACGAAGCGCGTGAGGAAGCGCACCCGGCCCGGCGCCGCCGCGGCCAGCGCTCGCAGCTGCCCGAGGTCCATGCGTGCATTGCCGACGAGCCACAGCTCGGCGCCCTCGAGTTGCCGGAAGGCGCGCAGCAGGATGTCAAGGCCCTTGTAGGGGCGCAGGAGGCCGAAGAACAGGATCACCGCACCCTCGGCCCCCTCGAGCTCGGCCGGTAACGGCCGCTCCTCGGGCAGGGTCGTCAGGTAATCGAAGGCACCGTGGGGTATGACCCGAACCCGCCCCGGCTCGAGGCCGACCTCCTGGCGCAGGCGACGGGCGCCCCGCTCGGAGTGAGCGATCACGGCGTCCATCCGCCCGAAGAGTCGCCTGGCGCCTGTGATGGCGCGGCGGGAGGGCCGCGGCGGCAGCAGGTAGTGGGCGGTCATCACCCGGGGCCGGGTCGGAGGCAGGAGGTGTGCATCCAGAAAGGGCACCGTCAACCACTGGTAGTGGACGACGTCGGCGCTCTCGGTCGCGCGGCGCAGACGCCACATCCCCGGCAGGTGCTCCGCGAGCTTGAAGGCCCGGCGGGCGGGGGCGTCAAGCCCGCGGCCGGCACTGCGGCGGTAGAAGATCTCTCGCACGGCGTAGCCCTCGGCGGGGGGCACTTGCCCGTAGAGAAACCGACTGGTCAGCAGCTCCACGTCGGCGCCGGCGCGGGCCAGAGCCGCGGCCAATGCGCGGTCATAGGGCGGCGTGAAGGCCGAGGGGTCGACGAGGTGAACGCTTGTTGGTGAGGACATGTGCGGGTGTCGGGCGTCCACCGACACCCGACATCCGCCGATTATCGTGGCGGGCATGGCGCCCACGCTTTCTTACTGCGTCGTGAACACCGAAGGTCGCGAGCAGCTGCTCGCCTGCCTGAAGGCGATCGAGCGCGCTCACCCGGCCGCGGTCGAGCACGAGATCCTCGTCCTCGACAACGCGTCACGGGACGGCTCCGCGGAGGCGGTGCGCTCCCGCGGGGGCGAGATCCATCTGATCGAGCTCGAGCGCCGTGCCGGCAAGGCAGAGAATGACTCGACCCTGATGCGCGAGTCCAGCGGGCGCTTCTGCCTGCTTCTCAACGAGGACTCCGAGTTGCTGCCCGGAGCGCCGGCGGCCCTGCTCAAAGCCCTGGAGGCCGAACCTGAGGCCGCCGCGGCAACCCCCCAGTTGCTCGACGCAGAGGGCCGCCCGACCCCCTGCGCCTGGCGCTTCCCGGGCGTACTGACGGCCCTGGCGGGCGCCGTGTTCCTGCACCGAATCGCCGCCGTACAGAGCAGGGGCGAGACGACCCGTCCGGTCGATTGGGCGCAGTCAAGCGCCCTGCTGGTCCGCCGCGAAGCCGCCGAGCAGATCGGCTACATGGACCGGGACTTCTTCGTCTACTACGACGAGTGCGACTTCTGCAAGCGACTCGCCGAGGCGGGCTGGCGGACCCTGTTCATCCCAGCCGCCAGGGCGATCCATCGCGACCAGCTCTCGACCGACCTCTCCTCGGGCCTGCCGCGGATCGTCGAATTCCACCGCAACCGCGACCTCTACATGCGCAAGCACCACTCGGCCGCGGCGGCGTTGGCGGTGCGCCTGCTGACCGCCTGGTCCTACGCCGCGCGGGCGCTGGCCGCAACCGTCCTCCCCGGCCACCCGGCGCAGGTCTACCGGGCGCACGCCCGCCAGGCTCTCTTCCCAGCCCGCGGCGAAGGGCTGCGCGACCGGGCGCTCAGCGGCTGACGCCGGCGTCTTCGTCCATGCGGGCCGCCTCGTAGGCCTCGGGGATCGAGCCCTCGACGGCGGCCGGAAGGCGGGAGGCCGCGAGCAGCTCGGCGAGCAGCTCGCCCGGATGGCGCAGGCGGGCGAGCCAGCGGCGCTCGGCCGGGGTGAAGAACCCGCCGGCGAGCAGGGCGAGCGGGTAGAGGGCCCAGAGAGCCGCGCGGCCCAGGAAGCCGAGGACGCCCGAGGTCGGCATCAGCAGCTCGCCGAGCGCGACGATCGCGGCGGAGACGAGCGTCACCCGCGCCAGGCGCCACCACTCGTAGGGAACCGGGAAGAGGCGCTGCGTGAACCCGTACATCAGCGCGACGACGACGACGTAGGAGGCGACCAGGGCGAGGCCGGCGCCGACGATCCCCAGCGGCGGCACCAGGGCGAGGTTGAGGGCCACGTTGACGATCAAGGCGGTGATCGTCGCCGGGAAGTTGAACCCGGTGCGGCCGGTGCGGCCGAGGATCACGACCAGCACCATGTAGAGGGCGTAGAGGGTGACTGCGGTGGCGATCAGGCCGATCGCTTCGTAGGAGTGAAAGAACCGCGGCGCGGCGAGCGCCCGCACGATCCAGCGCGAGAAGAGCCACATGCCGGTGACGAAGAAGGCGCAGCCGGCGACAAACCAGGTGACGACGGCGGCGTAGGCGACCCGGGCCTCGTCGTCGTCGCGGATCGAGTAGGCGAGCGGCGGCCAGGCGAGCTGGAAGCCACGAACGATGACGTTGATCGCCTGGGCGAACTTGACCGCCAGCGAGTAGAGGCCGGCCTCGGGCAGCCCGGCGTAGCGGACGATGATGATCCGGTCGACGAAGTTGAGCAGGTAGAGCGAGAGCTCGGCGGGCATCGTCGGCGTGCCGAAGCGCAGCAGGCGGCGCAGCAGCTCGCGATCGAAGAGAAGCGAGAGCCGGCGGCGGTGGACGACGACCAACGCGAGGACGAAGGCGGCGCCGCTGGCGTAGCTGCCGATCAGCAGGCCGCGGGCGCCCTCCCCCTCGCCGACGACCAGCACGACGGTCAGGGCGATCGTCGCCAGCACGTTGAGGATCGTCGTCGTGAAGTAGGCGCGGGCGCGCTCCTCGAGCCGGAACAGGGTGAGCAGGTATTCGTACATGGTCAGCACCCAGAGGCCGCCGATTGTGATCCGGGCGAGGTCGGGCGCGGATTCCTTGAGCAGAGCTTCGGAGATCGGCCGGGCGAAGGGCAGGGCGATCAGCGCCGCGGCGCTCGAGAGCCAGAAGAGCGCTGCGAAGGAGGAGGCGACGACCGCCTCCGGGTCCTCGTCCTCTGTGTAGTAGAAGCGCAGCAGCGCCTCGATCAGGCCCAAGCGGATGACGATGCTGGCGGCAACCGCAGCAGCGAACATCAGCTCGGCGGCGCCGTAGTCGGCCAGGGTGAGGTAGCGCGTGTAGAGCGGCAGCAGCGCGACCGCGATCAGCTTCGAGAAGACACTCGCCGCGGTGTAGGCGGCACCCGTGGTCGCCAACCGTCGCAGGTACCCGGACACGGCTGGAGCCTATGCGGGGTCGCGGACCGCGGCCGCCGCGAGCGAGACGCCGGCCGCCATCAGGACCCAGGTGATCGGATCCTCGAAGAAGCCCGCATAGGCCATCGTGTGGACCAGCAGGGCCACGAAGGCGGCCAGGACGGCCGCCCGGGCTGCGGGACCGGCCCGGGCGAAGAGCGCGGCGGCCATTGTCCACAGAGCAACGACCACCAGCGTCGCATAGGCGAGCAATCCGATCAGGCCCTGCTCGGCGGCGACGGTGGCGGGCTCGGTGTGGGAAACGGATACCGGGACCTTGCTGCTCTTCACGTGCTCGCGATAGGCCTTCTGGAAGGAGCCGCCACCGTACCCGTAGAGCGGCCGCTGCAAGAACAGGTGGACGCCGCCCGAGACCAGGTTGGCGCGGCCACTGGTGTCGATGTTGATTCGACTCGGGCTGATCCTGCCGGTGCCGCCGGCGAGAACGATCACCAGCAGGCCGGCGATGATCGCGGCAGCGACTGCGGTGAGCGTCCAACGCAGACTCCATCGCAGCGCAGCGAGCACCGCCAAACCGGCGAGCAGGGCGGCGAAGCTCGACTGCGAGAAGGTCGGTGCGAGGCCGATCCAGAGGATCCCCACCAGCGCGCTCAGCAGCACCCGTGAACGACGCTCCCGAGCCCAGAAAAGGGCCGTCATCGCGAACACGATTACCAGCGACAGATAGCGCCCGTAAATGTTGGGGTCCCAGAAGACTGAGTTGACCCGGAAGTAGGTGTGGAATTCGTTGGAGCGGATCACCTGGTCGTTCCAGAAGAGACTCCTGGTGAGGTACTCGACCGAGCCGACGAGCACGAAGGCGACGGCCTCGATGCCGAGGACCCAGAGGACGGAAGTCTGCAGGCGCCTGTTCCACTCAACTTCGCGCAGCAGCGCATAGACGAGCGAGAAGGGGACGAAGAAAAAACAGACGTTCTGCAGGCCCTTGGAGAAGTCCGGCGAGTACAGAGACTGCACCGCGTAGAGGACGACGGTGACCGCGAGGATCCGCGGAAGCCAGACGTAGGGACTCGACCCCGACGGTCCCGAGCGAGCTTCAGGAGTTCCACCCCTGAACCCCAGGGTCCTGGCCGACGCCGCGAGGACCCCGCCCGCGATCACCAGGTAGAGCGGGACCAAGAGGTTGGCAGTGTCGCCGCCCGCATGCAGGGGAATCCGAAAGGGCAGCACCGCGACGATCGCCAGCGGGAGCAGCGCGGGCCAGCGATCGAAGGCCCACCCCAGCACCAGCGAGACCGCCAGGGCCCCGAGGCCGAGGCCGACAAGCCGGCCCAGGTCGTGGCGCAGGCCGACGATCGCCCGCGAATGCCACTGGTCTCCGAGAATCAGTGCGGGGAAGAGAGCGAGGGCGAGCAGCATCGCAGCCGAGCGCCAGCGACTGTCGGCCGGCAGCAGGATCGCCGCGGCGGCGGCCGTCGCGGCGGCGATCACCCCCAGGCCGGCGAGGAAGTCGCTCATCGCCGGCAGCCCTTCAACGGACGGGGCGGCACCCGATGCAACCGGATCGTCCCCGGCGGTACCAGCGTCCGCCCCTCGCCCAGCAGTTTGACCCGCAACTTGTAGCGCCCCGGTGGCGCGGTCCCGCCCTCGCGGCTACGACCATCCCAATAGAAGGTGTGGAAGTGGTAGCGCTTCAGGAAGCGGCCGCGGGTCAGCGTCAGGACCAACTCGCCGCCGGGCTTCACGACCTGGACGATCGCGTGGTCGGAGACGGTGAGGCGGAAGCGAATACGGATGCGGTCGTAGCGACAGTCGCCGTTCGGCGTGAAGCTGTGGATCGGATTCTTCGGGTGCAGGACCGGGGCACCGACGAACGAGACCTTGTCGAGCACCAGAGGCGCCCGCTTGACGTGCTGGGACCAGGCGAAGGCTGCGAGCGTGGCGAGGACGAGAAGTGCGAAGACGAAGCCCGCGAGGCTAGGGTGACGACGAGGCATAGTCCTCGCCGACGATCACCGAGACTGGAGCCCCGCCGGAAACCTTGGCGATTTCCGCCGTCTGGGGCTTGACCCTGGAGATCCCCAGCGCCTTGGCGACCCGGTGCCCCTCGGGAGCGTGGCCGCTGCTGTACATGACGACGCTTTCTTCAAAGCTGGAGTCGCTGTTACTGACGCTGCCCAGTTCGAAGCCCTTGCTCTTAACCTTGCTGCTGAAGCGAGCGGCAAGTTCGGGGACCGCGGTGCCGTTGAGGACGGTGACCTCGATTTCCCCGGGCGTGGTCTTGCCGTGACGATCCTTTTCGCGACCGCCTTCGCCGCCGCCGCTGAGGACCGCATAGGCGACACCGCCGCCGATCAGCACCACGACCACCACCACTGCCACCAAGACCAGCGGTTCGCGAAGCCGCGAGCGCTCCCCGGAGAGGCTCGCCTGCAGGCGCTCGGAACGGGTCAGTTCGGGCAGCCCGGCATCGCGCCGCTGGCGCCGGGTCTGTCGCAGCTCGGCAGCGGTGCGCTCCGCGTCGCGCGCATCCTCGAGACGCCGAAGCTCCTCGGCCCGCGCCGCAGCCGCTTCCGAGGTCGCCTCCTTGCGCTCCGTGTCGCGCTCCGGGGCAGAGCCGGCCCACTCGCGCAAACGTCGGATGTCGCGGGCCTGACTGAAGGAGAGCAAGGCGAGCACGCCGAGACCGAGGAATGCGGCAAGCCCCGCATAGGAGCCGATTTCGGTGAGCAAGTGGCGCAAGTGGCGCGAGAGGCTACTCGTCGGGGGCGACCGCCGCCGCGTCCCCGCCCGGTGAGGAAATCATCGCCACCACCCGCTCGGCCAGATTCGCCTCATCACCCGCAAGGACAAGGTGCTCGAGCGAGTTCAGGGTGCTTTCGACCCACTCGGGGTCGAGCGGCGCACGGCGCACGGCGCGGCGGATCCGGCGGGCCGCCGTCGGCTGCACCGTCTCCTCGTCGCCGAACAGCTCCTCGTGCAGCTTCTCCCCCGGTCGCGGCTGAGTGAACTCGACCGCGATGTCGCGCTCGGGCTCGTATCCGGCAAGTCGGATCATGTTGTGGGCGAGGTCGAGGATCTTGACCGGCTCGCCCATGTCGAGAACGAAGACCTCCCCCTTGCCGGCACCGATGTCGCCGGCCCGGATCACCAACTGCACTGCCTCGGGAATCGTCATGAAATAGCGGGTCATCTCCGGATCGGTGACGGTGACCGGCCCGCCGCGCTCGATCTGGCGACGGAAGATCGGCACCACACTGCCCGAGGAGGCGAGCACGTTGCCGAAGCGGACCGCGGCGAAGCGCGTTTCCGGGTGACGATGGCCCGCTGCCTCGACGATCCACTCCGCCATCGCCTTGGAGGCCCCCATGACCGTCTGGGGATTGACCGCCTTGTCGGTGGAAATCAACACGAACCGCTCGACTCTGGAGGCGGCGGCGGTCTCGGCGGTGATCCGGGTGGCGATTGCGTTGTTGCGGACGGCCTCCAGTGGGTTGGACTCCATCAGTGGCACGTGCTTGTAGGCGGCGGCGTGGAAGACGACGCCGGGTTTGAAGCGCTGCATCACCTCGAGCATCCGACCCGGCTCCTTGCAGTCGGCGAGCACCCCCTCGACGCTTGTGAAGTGGCGCTCCTCGACCATCTCGCGCTCGATCTGGAAGAGGTTGTCCTCGGCGTGGTCGAGCATCACCAGGAGCCGCGGCTTAACCTGCGCGATCTGGCGGCAAAGCTCGGAGCCGATCGAGCCCCCGGCACCGGTGACGAGCACGATCCGGTCGCGCAGGTAGGCCCCGACCCGGTCCAACTCGCGGACCACCGGGTCGCGCCCAAGCACATCCTCGACCCGCACCTCGCGCAGCTGCTTGTTGAGCTGCACACCGCCCCGCAGCAGCTCAAAAACGGTCGGCAGCGTGCGCACCGCTATCTCGCGCTCGCGGCAGGCGGCAACGATCCGGGCTCGCAGGGTCCCCGGCGCCGAGGGGATTGCGATCACGACCTCGTCGGGCTCGGTCTCGTCGAGGACCTCGGCGATCTTCTCGGTCGAACCAAGGACCTTGAGACCGCCGGACATGCGCATGCCCCGCTTGCGGCGATCGTCGTCCAAAAAGCCGATCGCGGTGGCGCCGAGGCGTGGGTTGAGCTGCAGCTCACGGACAACCATCTGGCCACCGGCGCCGGCGCCGACGACCAGCACCTCGTGCTTGGGCAGGCGTTCCCCGCGGGAAGGGCGCTCGACGATCAGTCTGACCATCAACCTCGCACCGGCGACCAGCAGCAGGGTCAGCATGAAGTCCATCACCACGACCGAGCGGGGCAGGTTGTGGTCGAAGGGCCGCAGCACCTGGAAGACGACGACGAGGATCGCGCTTGAGACGGCGACGGCGCGGACGATCATCAGGAAGTCGCGGCCGCTGACGTAGCGCCACCACTTCTGATAGAGGCCGTGGAGGGCGAAGATCACGAGCTTTCCGACGACGACGAAACCGACCGCCTGCGCGAAAAGGACTTCGTAGCGGTGCGGTAGTCCACTCTGGTCGAGGAAGCGCAGCCTGAAGGCGAGATAGAAGGACAGCGCGACGAGCGCCGCATCGGCGAGAACCTGGAGGACCCGGTTGCGGTAGACGGGGTGATTCAACCGGCGCATGAGGCCCGCCGAGTTTAGAGGCTGAACGCTCTAGGATCACCGTTCTCGCGATGCTGCATCCATTCCTCTACGCCGACCTCACGGGTCCGATCGTCGACTTCTGCGTCAACGTGATCGAAGACACCGGCCTAGCCGGTGTCTTCCTGCTGATGGCCGCGGGCTCTGCCTGCATCCCGATTCCGAGCGAGGCCGTGATGCTGTTCGCCGGCTTCAACGTGTACAACGGCGACCAAACACTGCTCGGCATCACCCTGGCTGGGCTGGCAGGCAACATGGTCGGCTCCTGGCTGACCTATGCAATCGGCTACTACGGTCGCATCGACCTGCTGGAAAAGAACCGTCTCGTCCATCTCAGCCCGGCGCGCCTGGCATGGGTGGACAGGTGGTTCAAACGCCACGGCGACGCAACCGTCTTCATCGCTCGCCTGCTGCCCCTCGTCCGAGCCTTCATCTCGCTTCCCGCCGGGGTCGCGGAGATGCCCTTCTGGCGCTTCACCTGGCTGACGGCGCTCGGCTCCCTGCCGTGGGTGCTCGGGTTCGGTTTGCTCGGCCGCGCGGTGGGCAGCGAATGGAAGGAATGGCGCCACCATCTGCAGGTGCTGGACTATCTGGTGGTCGTGGCGATCATCGTCCTCGTCATCTATGCCGTGATCAGGAGGCGGCGTGGCGGCGGACCGGGTGACGGCGAGCCGGCCAAAGCCACCGGAGGAATTTGAGCGAAGCGGAGGGGACGATTCCCGCCCGGCGTGCGCTGGCCCTGGGGCTGATCCAGGGGCCGGCGGAGCTGCTTCCGGTCTCGAGCTCTGCGCACATCGTCCTCGTTCCCTGGCTGGCCGGCTGGAACTGGGAGGCGATCGACCCGGAGCTGCGCAAGAGCTTCGAGGTCGCCCTGCACACGGGAGCCGCAGCGGCGCTGCTGGTCGGCCAGCGACGGCTGATCGCCGAAGAGCTGCGTGAGTTCGAAGTGCGGGCCGCCGTGGTCCTCGCCCTCTCCTTCATTCCCCCCGCGATCGCCGGCTATGGCCTGGAGAGCCAGATCGAGCGGCGGCTCGGCGGGCCCCGGGCAACTGCCCTCGGCCTGCTCGCCGGGGCCGCTGCGATGGTGGTCGCCGACCGGCGTCCGCAACGACGCGGGCGAGGCGAGGCGAGCGCGATCGACGGCCTGGCGCTCGGCCTCGCCCAGGCGGCGGCCCTGGCGCCCGGCGTTTCGCGCAACGGCGTGACGCTCGCCGCGGCGCGCTGGCGCCATTTCTCCCGCGATCAGGCCAATCTGCTCTCCCGCACGGTGGCGCTACCGATCATCATCGGCGCCACCGCACTGAAGGGATTCCGCCTGATCCAGCGCGGAACCTCCCCCGGAATGCGACGATCGCTGGCGATCGGGGTCGGCGCCTCGTTCACCTCGACCCTCGCCTCCCAGCGGCTGATCCACCTGGTCGAGCGCGACCGAGCGCTCTGGCCCTACGCCGCCTACCGGGCCGCCCTAGCCGCCGTGGTTCTTGCAAAGCTGCGGCGGTGAGCTCGGGTGACGCCTACTCAAGGGCCGGCGTGAACCAGGCCGCCGCCGACGCCGCGGTCGCCGGACTCGTGCAAGCGCTGGGCTCGATTGACCTGGGGCGCCCCTCGCGGCAGGTGCCGCTGCCCGGCCATTACGCGAGCGTCATCCGCATAGATGAAAACACGGGGATCGCCCTCTCGACCGACGGCGTCGGCACCAAGCTACTCGTCGCCGAGCAGCTCGGCCGCTACGACACGATCGGGATCGACTGCGTCGCAATGAACGTCAATGACGTGATCTGCGTCGGCGCCGAACCGCTGGCGATGCTCGACTACATCGCCCTGCCGAGCGCCGAGCCAGAGATCTGCCAGCAGATCGGCGTCGGCCTGGCCCGCGGGGCGCTGCTGGCGGGCATCGAGATCCCAGGGGGCGAGCTCGCCCAGCTGGGCAGCCTCGTGAGCGGTGTCGACGTCTCCGGGGCCTGCTTCGGGACCGTCACGCTCGCGGAGATCGTCGACGGGGCCACGGTCCGGCCGGGGGACCCGGTGATCGGCCTACCCTCCTCCGGGATCCACTCCAACGGCTTCACCCTGGCCCGTTCGGCGCTGGAGGGGCTCCCCCTCGAGGAGGACCCGGAGGGCGTCCTCGGCCGTCCACTCGCCGAGGAGTTGCTGGAGCCGACGGAGATCTATGTCAAGCCGATCCTCGAGTTGCTGCGCTCACCGGTCGACGTTCGCGGGCTCGCGCACATCACCTCCGGAGGCCTCGGCAACCTCGAGCGACTCGCCGGGGACGCTCGCTATGAGATCGACGACCCACTTCCGGTGCCACCGATCTTCGACCTGATCCAGGAGTGCGGCCGGGTCCCAGACAAGGAGATGCAGGAGGTCTTCAATATGGGCTGTGGCTTCTGTGTGATCGTCGCCGCGGCCGATGAGGACGCGGCCCTGGCTCTCTTGCGGGCGCACCACCCGAAGGCGAGGCGCGTCGGACGGGCCATCGGGGGCACCAACCAGCCCCCCGGCTGAGCGGGAAACGCCGCCCCGCCGCCGAATTCCTCGACGCCCGCCGCGCGGCCGCAATACCCTGAACCAAAGTGCTTCGGGCAAGTCTCATTTCGCGGAACCCCAGATATGGATGCTCGTTCGACTAGCGCTCGCATGATCGGCACGGTCCTCTCCGGCCGCTACAGGCTCGAGGCCAAGCTCGGCAGCGGCGGGATGTCGACCGTCTACTTGGCAAAAGACGAGACGCTCGACCGGTCGGTGGCGGTGAAGGTCATGCACCGCGAGATGTCCGAGCAGGAGGACCAGATCGAGCGCTTCCGCCAGGAGGCACGAGCGGTTGCCAAGATCTCGCACCCGAACGTCGTTTCGGTGATCGACGCCGGCGAGGATGGCGGCTATCCCTACATCGTCTTCGAGTACGTCGAAGGAGAGACGCTCAAGCAGCGGATAGCGCGGCTCGGTGCCCTCGAGGTGCAGGAGGCGATCGCCTACGCGATCGAGATCGCTCGCGGGCTCAGCTTCGCCCACGGTCGCAATCTCGTGCACCGCGACATCAAGCCGCAGAACGTCCTGATCGACGATGAGGGACGGGCGAAACTGACTGACTTCGGGATCTCGCGACAGCTCGAACGGGAGGGGATGACCGCCACCGGCAGGGTGCTGGGCACGACCGACTACGTTGCCCCCGAGCAGGCGATGGGCCATGGTGCCGATCCCCGCTCCGACATCTACTCGCTCGGCGTCGTCCTCTACGAGATGCTCATTGGCCAGGTTCCGTTCCATGCCGACAGCCAGGTCGGGGTGGCGATGAAACACGTAAACGAGGAGCTACCGGATGTGCAGCGCCGACGTCCGGAGGTCTCGGCCGCGGTTGCCCTGGTGGTCGAGCGGGCCACCGCAAAGAAACCGGAGGAGCGCTACCAGAGCACCGGCGAGATGATCGACGATCTCGAGACCGCGCTTGAGGTCGAGGCCGCGCGCGCCGGCTCGACGACCGGCGAGGCAACCAGCGTGCTCGACGCCCTGCCGCCGCCCAGGCGAAAGCTCTCAGGCCGGGCGCGTTGGTCGTGGGGTGCGATCGCGTTGCTTGCCCTGATTGGGGGCGGGACGCTGCTGGCGACAAAGCTGATCTCGGACGGCAGCATCGGCGGTGGCGGGGCCAACGCCGGCAAGGGCGGGACGATCCCGATCTCATCCACGGCAAACGCCTACGACCCGGAGGGGGACGGCGAAGAGAATGACGCGACCGCAAACGACGCGGTCGACGGCAACCCGACGACGACCTTCTGGGAATCAGAGCACTATGACTCCGAAACCTTTGCCGGAACCAAGACCGGCCCTGACCCGGGAGTCGGCATCTACGTCACCGCGAGCTCGGCGGCCAGACCGAGGCGAATGATCGTTCGCTCTCCGACTCCAGGTTGGGACGCGGAGGTCTTCGCCGCGCCCTCAGGACCCCCGGAAGAACTGGCGGGCTGGGGCGAACCCGTCGGCGAGGCGATCGGTGCGGCCTCCCAGGAGGAAATCGACCTCCATGTCGATAAGCCGTCGCGCTACTTCCTGCTCTGGTTCAACAAGCTGCCGAAGGCGCGCGATCAGGAAGGCCGCTACCAGGTCGAGGTCAGCAACATCGAACTGCTCGGCTGAGCCGCCCATGGGTCTGCCGAGGATGGCGTCTTCGCCGATCGGCCGCGGACTCAATCGCGGCCCTCGTGCTCGTCCTGGCGCCGGGCGGCGGCCCAGCTGAGAGCTAATAGGTGTGCGTGCGCGCCAGGCGGTGGCGCTCGATGCCCAGTGAGAGAAGCTGATCGCAGAGGTCGGGATAGGCGAGCCCGGCGGCCTCCCAGAGCCTCGCGTAGACGCTTGTCTCGGTGAAGCCCGGCATCGTGTTGATCTCGTTGACGAGAACCTGGCCGTCGGGCTCAACGAAGAAATCGCAACGGGCCAGACCCGCACAGCTTCCGAGGCGGAAGGCCTCGATCGCGAGGCACTGCAGGCGCTCGGCCTGCTCAGCCGAGATCGCCGCGGGGACGCGCAGCTCCATCCCGCCGGGGCGGTACTTGGTCTCATAGTCATACCAATCGCCATGGGCGACGATCTCGCCGGGCGGGGAGGCCTCGATGTGCTCGTTGCCCAGCAGTGAGCACTCGACCTCCCTGCCGCGGGCCGATGACTCGACGATCACCCGCGGGTCGTGCCGCAGGGCCAGCTCGACCGCCTCCTCGAGGCCCGAAAGGTCTTCGACTCGGCTGATACCCACGCTCGAGCCCAGACGCGACGGCTTCACCCAGAGCGGTCCCTGAAGCTCGGCGCAGCGCTCCCGCCAACCCTCCTCGCCGACGGCGACAAACTCGACCTGGGGGATGCCGCCTCCTGCGAAGAGCCGCTTCAGGGTCAGCTTATCCATGCAGATCGCCGAGGCGAGAACATCGGAGCCGACGTAGGGGACATCGAGCCACTCGAGCAAGCCCTGGGCACTCCCATCCTCGCCGAATGGCCCATGCAGTACAGGAAAGGCCACGTCGGCCCCCAGCAGGCCGGCGCCCGGGCTCAGGTCGAGCGGCTTGCTGCCAAGGATCCAGCCGCCCTCGCGGGCAGCGGTGACGCGCAGCACCTGGTGACCGGCCTCCTCCAATCCTCGCGCAACCGCCTCTCCCGAACGCAGGGATACCTCGTGCTCAGAGGAGCGGCCGCCGGAGATGACGGCAACCCTCATTGTTCTTCAAATTCTTCTTCGGGAGCGGACGGCGGTTTCTTGCCGACGACCACGGTGACGGTCGAGCCCGGTTCCACTTCGGATCCTGGCGGCGGGAACTGGTCCGTGACCTTGCCGACCTTTGACTGGGTTTCGGTTTCCTGTTCGCTGACGCTGGGCTTCAGACCGGCTTCGCGCAGGGCGCTGACCGCTTCCGCGCGCGGCTTGCCGATCACGTTCGGGATCGTCACCTTTTCTTCCCCCTTGGAGACGGTGATCGAGACGGCCGAGCCAGGCTCGACCCGGCTACCTGCGCTGGGCGCCTGGCGGATCACCTGCCCGACGGGGGCGGCGCTCGTCTGTTCGCTGACACTCGGCACCAGTCCGAGGCTGCGGATCTTCTGCACGGCGACCGAGCGCTGGAGTTCGACCAGGATTGGAACCTTGGCGAGCTTTGGTCCAAGCGACACGGTCAGGGTCACGGTCGCGCCTTCGGTCGTGCTAGAGCCGCCGGAAGGTTTGGAGTGGATCACCAGTCCTTCGGCGACCTTCGTCGAGTTGACCCGGTCGACGGCGACTTCGAAACCGGCTTCTTCCAGCTTCTGGGTCGCCTTGGCGAGCGGCAGATTCGCCGTGCTCGGGACCTTCGCCTGGCCGGGACCGCTGCTGACGGTTAGGCTGATCTTCGGCTTCGAGCAGAAGAACGTCAGCAAGGAGCAGCTTTCTTCGGTGCTGCCCGGCAGTGGATCCTGCTCGAGCACGGTTCCCGCTGGCGATTCGGCGCGGGGTACGGATTTCACTTCCCCGACGCCGAAGCCCTGCGCTTCGAGCCGAGCTTCAGCCAGGTACTTGGGGCTGTCGGTGACGTTCGGGACGGTCGTGGTCGTATCGCGGGTCAGCGCGAAGATCACCCCCAGCGCGATCAACGCGGCGATCCCGGCCAGGATCCAGAGCCGGCGGCGGCGGCGGCGCTCGCGCTCTTCGAGTTGGTCCATCTCCGCCGCCTCGGTTTCATCCGGGCGCACGACGGTCGGCGGCAGCGGCGCGAAGGCGGCGGTGCCGCCGCGCAGCTCGTCGCCCGCCTTGAGGGCGTTGTCAAGCGCTGCGATGAAGGAGTCGGCGTTCTGGAAGCGCTCCCCCGGGCTCTTCTCGAGGGCCCGCATGACAACCGCGTCGAGGGCGGGCGAGACCGCGGGGTTGATCGAGCTCGGCCGCTGCGGTGCCTGCGAGACCTGCTTCATCGCGACCGCGACCGCGCTTTCGCCTTCGAAGGGGACGCGGCGCGCCAGGGCCTCGTAGAGCATCACCCCGATCGAGTAGAGGTCAGATACCGGCGTCACCTCTTCCCCCTGGGCCTGCTCGGGCGAGAGATAGTGGGGCGTTCCCATCACCGAGCCCGTCTGGGTGATCTCCGAAACGCCGGCCCGGGCGATCCCGAAGTCGGTTACCACCGCCTTGCCGTCGTCGTCGACGATCACGTTCTGCGGCTTCAGATCGCGATGAACGATGCCGTTGCGGTGCGCGAAACGCGCCGCCTCGAGTACCTGGCGGATCAGATAGACAGCCTGCTCGGGGGTCAGACCGACGTCGATCAGCTCCTTCAGGGTGCGCCCCTCGAGGTACTGCATGACGATGTAGTAGGTGCCTTCGACTTCGCCGCGGTCATAGACGGAGACGATGTTCGGATGGTTGAGCCCGGCCGCAGATTCGGCCTCGCGGCGGAAGCGCTCGACGAACTCTCTGTCCTGGGCAAAGCGCCTGTGCAGCACCTTCAGTGCGACCCGGCGCTGAAGGTGCTGGTCCTCGGCGAGCCAAACGTCGGCCATACCGCCGGCGCCGATTCGGCGCAGCACCCGGTAACGCCCGTCGACGATGCTCCCCTCGCTCAGCTCAGGCACGACCGCCTCCTTCTCTCACCCGCGTGTCATTCCTGTTTGAGGATCGTTTCCGCCACTTCGCGGAAGATCGGCGCCGCAACGTCATTGCCGAACTGCGGCGTGCACTCGACCGAGACGGCGATCGCGACCTTCGGTTCGTTCGCCGGGGCAAAGCCCATGAACCAGGCCTGGTTTTCTTCCGCGCCGCCGCCGCAGGATTCGTTGCCCGGAGTTTCCGCGGTGCCGGTCTTGCCGGCGACCGGCACCCCGGGAATCTCCGCGTTGGTGCCCGTCCCTTCCTTGACCACCCCTTCCATCGCGGTCGTCAACTCTTCCGCGGTCTTTTCGCTGATCGGCTGACCGTATTCGGAGGGGTTCATCCGTTCCACAACACGCCCGTCGGGGTCGATCACCTTGTCCCAGATCTGCGGCTTCATCTCGTGACCTTTGTTGGCGACCGCCGCCGCGACCAGGGCGTCCTGGAGCGGCGTCACCAGCAGCCGCTCCTGGCCGATCGCGACCCGCTCGATGTCGATCGGGTCGTTGCGGGTCAGCAGCCTGTTGTTTTCGAGGTCGACGAGGCCACTTGCTGTGAGCTCGTTGGAGGGCAGGTCGATCGGCGGCTTCGAGTTGAACCCGAACCGTTCCATGTATTCAAAGAGGGTGTCCTCACCGACCTTGGCACCAACCTGAGCGAACCAGGTGTTGACCGAGTTGGTCAGCGCGGTGTCCAGGGTGATCGAGCCCCAGTCCTGGAGGCCGTCGTTGTTCAGTTCGTGGCCTTCGTCGTCGAGCGTGCCCGGGGCGTTGATCGCGGTTTCCGGGGTGATCGTCCCGGAGTCAAGCGCGGCGGCGGCGGTCACGACCTTGAAGGTCGAACCCGGCGGGTAACCGTACTGGGTCGCACGGTTGATGAGCGGGGCTTCGGCTCCAGCTGCGTTCAGCTTTTCGAATTCGTGGGGGAAGGGAATGCGGTTCGGGTCATAGGGGGCATTGGAGGCCATCACCCTGACCCTGCCGCTGCTCGGTTCGATCGCGACGACGGCTCCGAAGCCGGCCGCCTCAAGGCCGCTGAGGGCCACCCGCTGGGCTTCGGGGTCGATGTTGGTGACGATGTCATTTCCTTCCGGCTGCTTGCCCCGCAGTTCGTCCAGGATCGAGCCGAATTCGGATTCTTCGCCAACCAGCTGGGCGTTGTGGAACTGCTCGAATTCGGAGTCCCCCTCGCGCACGAAGCTGTACCCGATCGGGTGGCCAAAGAGGTCACCGTGCGGATAGCGCCGCACATATTGCAGCTCGGCGCCGTGGCCCATGGGCACCGAGCGGGCGATCAGAGTTCCATCATCGGCGAGGATCGAGCCGCGCCTGATCTGTTGCTGCTCAAGCAGCGGCCTCGGGTTGGCGTCCTTTTCCTTCAGCGCCTTGGCGTCAAACACGGACCAGTAGGACGTGAAACCGATCAGCACCCCGAAGAGGACCACGACGACGGCGAAGAGTCTGACGATCTGCCGGTTCACTGGACCTCCTCCGCAGCCTCGCGACGGGCGCGATCGGAGATCAGGAGGAGGAGGGCGAGCAGCACGAAGTTGGCGACGATCGAACTGCCTCCGTAGCTGACGAACGGCAGGGTGACGCCTGTCAGCGGGATCGTCCTGGTGACGCCGCCGACGATCACGAAGGCCTGAAAGGCAAAGACGGCGGTCAGCCCGGTCGCCAACAGCTTCGAGAAGCCGTCATCGGCGAGCAGCGCGACCTTGAAGCCTCGCGCTGCGACCAGCAGGTAGATGAGGATCAGCCCGCAGGCCCCGAAGAGTCCCAGCTCGTTGACGATCAACGCGTAGATCGTGTCGGTCTGCGCCGCCGGCAGCAGCGCCTGCGCCGGATGGGTGCCGGGGATCACGATCATGCCCTGCCCGAAGCCTTTGCCGAACAGACCGCCGTCGGCCTGGGCGAAGATCGACTGGAGGATCTGGTAGCCACTTTCGTGCGCGTGAGGCCAGGGATTGAGCCAGACTTCGACCCGCTCTTGGACGTGGGGGACGTGCGAGGCGAAGAACCAGGCGCCCAGCACGAACATCGCCATGCCGATGATGACGAACGACAGGCGCGCGGTGGCGACGTAGAGCAGGGCCAGGAAAGCGGCGAAGAACATCAGCGAGCTCCCCAGGTCGCGGATGAATACGAGCATCAACATCGAGGCGCCCCAGACGACCAGCAGCGGCCCGAGGTGCTTCAGCGGGGGCAGCGTCAGGCCGAGGATCCGGCGGGCACCGACGATCAGCACCTCGCGGTGCTCGCGCAGGTAGCTGGCCATGAAGATGACGATGCAGATCTTCGAGAACTCGGCCGGCTGGAACTGAAGCGGCCCCAGCTTGACCCCGAGGTAGGCGCCGTTCACCTGCTGGCCGATCCCCGGCAATCGCGGCGCCGCGAGCAACAGCAAACCGGCGGCGGCGACCGTGTATCGATAGCGCTCGAGGACGTCGTAGTCGCGCAGGAACTGGATCGTCAGCGCGAAGAGGATGAGGCCGACGACGAACCAATTGGCCTGATCACGGGCCAACTTGGGGTCGATCCTGTAGATCATCACGAGGCCGAACGCAGTCAACACGGCAACCAGGGGAAAGAGATACGGATCGGCGTTCGGCAGCCGAATCCGCAGATAGATATGCGTTGCAAGACAGACCGCGAGAAAGTAGGCCCCGTAGATCAGGCTCAGGTTTCCCACACGCGCGTGTTCCTGGGCGAAGACCGCCGCGAAGCCGGCGGTGACCAGCAGGGCGACCGGGACCAGCGCGCCCAGCTCTCGATTACGCGCGGAACTCACCGGACTGCCCACCTGCTCGAGGGCGGTGTGCCCCGCCGCGACTCACGAGCGCTAATGACCAACGGGTTCCTTGTTTGCCCGCGGCGGCGGCTGCGGGCGGTTGGGGGATTGGGGTTCCCGATTTCCCTTGGAGCGCTTCCCCGCGTCCACGGACGGTCTCTGTTCCTTGGGCGGAAGGCCGATCCCCTGGCTCCGTTCGATTTCTTCAACCAGCTGGACGGCGTCGGAGTGCGAGCGGAGGCTGTGACCGGTGACCGCGTTGCGGCGCCTGCTCACCAGAGAGCTGGTCTGGACGGGGCTCGCGTAGCGCTCGTCATAGAGCTTGATCCCGAAGGGCAGTTCGTAGGGCAGACCACGGTAGATGGCGACGCGGCCGCCGTCGTCGGTGCCGAGGAACCAGACATGGCGCAGCCCGTACCAGGCGCCGAACACAGCCGCCCCTAACACCACCAACGTTGCGAGGATTTTCGCCGCGCGGCGCAGGCGGCGTCGTTTCGGCTTTGCCTCCAGGGCTGCGCGGCGCTCCCGGGCCGCGGCGGCGGCGGCGCGGCGGCGGACCTCGGTTGCGGTAAGACCCTCGGCGGCGGCGGCGGGACCGATCAGCGTCGCATCGTCGGGGGCCCTGGCCGGCGCCGCGGCGTCCTCCAGGCGGAAGGCCAGAACCGTGATGTTGTCGCGGCCGCCGGCCCTGTTGGCCTCGTCGACCAGGGCCCGGACCGCGGCTTGCATCGAGGTTGCGCCGGCCAGCAGCCGCGTTATCTCCTCATCGCCGATCATCGTCGTCAGACCGTCAGAACAGATCAGGAAGACGTCCCCGGGACGGGCGGGGACACTCTGCACGTCGACCTGGACCTGCGGCTCGGGGCCCAGCGCCCGGGTAATAATCGAGCGCTGCGGATGGTCCTCCGCCTGGGCGTCGGTCAGCTGGCCCTTGCGCCGCATTTCCTCGACCAGCGAGTGATCGCGCGTCAGTCGTTCGAGCTTTCGGTCCCGCAGGCGATAGGCGCGACTGTCACCGACGTGGCCGATTGCGACCTCTTCGGCCTCGGGGACGACGATCGCCGCAGTAATCGTCGTCCCCATGCCCGCCCGCGAGGGATCATCACGCGCGAGCTCGTGGATCCGTCGGTTCGCCTCTTCGATCGTCCCTTGCAAGAACGCCTCCGGCGAGTCCTCGGGGAGATTGCGGTCGAAGGCCTCCGCGGCGGCTTTTGAGGCAACCTCTCCGGCCTGCGCGCCGCCCATCCCGTCCGCAACGACGAAGATCGGTGCCCGGACGAAATAGGAGTCCTCGTTGGCGCTGCGCTGGCGTCCGGTGTCGGTCCGGAAAGCCTGATCCTCGACCCGCAGCACTAGGTGGTCTCCAACCTGAACTCGGTGTCGCCGATACGCAGGACATCGCCGTCCAGCAACTCAGCCTCACCCTTCAGGGTCGCGTCGTTTAGCAGGGTCCCGTTGGTCGAGTTCATGTCCTCGACGAAGACCCGGGCGTCGCGGTTAAAGACGCGGGCATGGATCCCGGAGGCGTAGCGGTCCTCGATCTGGATGTCGGCGTCGCGCGAGCGGCCAATTGAGAGGCCGCCGATCAGGTCGAAGCGCTCGCCCGGCTCGAGTCCGCCGCCGCGCTCGGCGATCAACCAGGCTTCGGCCGCGGACGCGGCGGCGGGTCCGAAGGCGGGGGCCGGGTGAAAGCCCGTCGCGTCGGGGGCCGGCGCAACCGTGCGCCTCAGGTCCTTGATCGCCGAGCGGGCGATCCAGAGCAAAAAGAGGTAGAGGACGACGAGGAAGCCGAACTTGAGGGCCACGGAGATCGGGTCGTAGGCCATTTAGAAGTAAAGGCTCGCGCGTCGCTCGGTCGCAAAGAACCAGACGTGCACGCTCCCTCGCTTCGCGCTCACGCCTAGGACTCGATGTCGAAGGTGAAGGTCGTCGAGCCGACCGTGACCTGGTCACCAGGGCTGAGACGGGACGAGGCGACCCGGCGACCGTTCACCTTGACGCCATTGGTCGAGCCCAGATCGACAACCGTCCAGTCGCCGGAGGCGCTGCGCCGCAGCTCGGCGTGACGCCGGGAGACGTTGGGGTCGCGCAGCACGCACTCGACCTCCTTTGAGCGCCCGATCGTCGCCCGCGGACCATCGAGCACGTAGCGACGGTCCTCCAGGGAGACGACCGCGCGGGTCGCGACCAGTGCCTCGGCGCGGCGCTTGGGGCTCGGCGCCGGCTCCCGCTCACGGACCGCCGAGTAGACCTGGGTGTGGCCTTCCTCCCCTTGGCTCGGCCGCTCGCCCTCATGCACCGGGGGCTTGACGAGGCGCGTCTGGATCCCGAACTCGCCGAGCCGCAGCCGCTCGTCGGTCTTGAACTCAACGGCGGGCCGGGTCAGCAGGTCATAGCCGCGGCGACGTGCGTGGTCGAGGAGATAACCGGACAGCTCCTGCTCGAGCGAGCGCTCATAGCCTTCCAACTTGCCGCGGTCCTGCTTGGAGAGGTAGACCGAGTACTCGTTGGGGACGTAGACCCGGGCGATGCCGGCCGTCTTGTGCGCATCCATCTCCTTGGCCAGCTTGCGGGCGAGTTCGACCGGCTGCACCTCGGAGCTGAAGGCGCGGCTGAAGACCCCCTCGACGAGGCCTTCGATGCGACTCTCGAGGTTGCGTAAGACGCTAATCGGATCAACTCCTTCTGCGGCAACGGGTCTTTCCCGGCGCGCGGGAAACTGAGCGAAATCCTACGGCAGTGCGACCCCGTGACCGACGGCAAGCCAGATGCCCACCGTCGCCGCCGCGGCCAGGGCGAGGAGTCTGGGCGCGAGCGGGCGCGCCTGACCCGGAAGCCGTTCGGCGAGTGCCTCCAGGGCTTCCTCGACGGCTTCGCCGAGCTCCTCCAGCGTGGGCCGATGCGAGGGCCGGGGGTGCAGGCATTCCTCGATCGTCTGGCTGAGCTCGCGCGGCAGGTCGGGCCGCACCCGGCGCAGCGGACGGATGCGGCCGCCGATCGCCCGTGCGGTGGCTGCCGGAGTGCTGCGGCGGATCGGATTCTCGCCGGTCCAGCACTCGTAGAGGACGAGCGCCAGGGAGTAGATGTCGGCCTCGGGGCCGGCCTCACGTCCCTCGGCCTGCTCCGGAGCCATGTAGGCGAGCGTGCCCACGACACCGCCGGGCGCGGTTAGCGCGGTCGCATCGGTCAGCCGCGCCACCCCGAAGTCCATGAGCTTCGCGCGGGGGCCATCCTCCTTGGCAACGAGCACGTTCTGTGGCTTGATATCGCGGTGCACGACGTCCCGCGAGTGGGCATGGTCAAGCGCCTCGCAGAGGTCGGCGCCGATCTCGCCAACATCGCGGTCGCTGAGCGCTCCGGTGGAACTCAGCTCATCGAGGGTCAAGCCGTCGATCAGCTCGCTGACGAGCAGTGCGCTGCCGCCCTCCTCGCCCATCTCATAGAGGGTGACGATCCCCGGGTGATTGAGGCGGGCGGCCGCCTGGGCCTCACGCAAAACCCGGGCCGAGGCCGGCGCGGAGCCGGCGTCGATCACCTTGACTGCGACCGGGCGCTCGAGGCGACCGTCCCAGGCCTGATAGACGGTGCCGAAACCGCCGCTGCCAATGCAGCGCTCAATCAGGAAGCGGTTTAGGACAAGCGAACCGACCAACGCATCGTGGAATTCGGCGTGCGAAGGCCGGATCCTGCGGCATTTTCCCGCCAGAGTTCATACTGTCCGGCCACCCGATCAGCCTGGAGAACCAACTTTGGAGGAGTCATCAGCACGCAGTGCCGCCTCGCGTCGACGAAGGGCGCCCCGTCGCCCTCAGCGTCAGCAGATCATGCTGCGCCGCGCGCTCGCGCTTGGGGCCGCCCTGGTGTTGGTGATCCTTGTCGTCCTGGGCGTGAAGGGCTGCCTCGAAGCCCGCGCTCAGCGGGCCCTCAGCGATTACGCGCGAAATGTCAGCCAGATCGTCGAAGGGACCCAGCAGACGAGCAACTCGTTCTTCGGCAAGCTCTCCGAACCGGGAGAACTCTCTGTGACCGACTTCGTTGCTGCGGTCAAGGCCGATCGCAGCGCGGTGGACAGTGACGCCACTCGCGTGGAAAGCCTGAGCGCTCCCGGCGGAATGGGAGCCGCGCAAAACGCATTGGAACTCGTCTACACGCTGCGGGCGGGCGCGATGGATGTGATCGCCAATCAAATGAGCACGGCGCTCGGCAACGTCGGCTCCAAGAAAGCGACCGCGGCGATCGCCAACCAGATGCAGAAGTTCCTCGCCAGCGACGTGCTCTACGCGGCCGTGGTCCGCCCGGAAATCGACCGCGTGCTCGCTGACAATGGGATCGAAGGCGATGATGTGCCGCAGAGCGTCTTCCTCCCGGAAGGCACGAAGTGGCTCGAAGAAAGCTCCGTGGAAGCCGCGCTGGGGGCGGTCAGCGGCGCCACGAGCGGTGAAACCTCCGGCATCCATGGGCTCGGGCTGTTGGGAACCAGCATCGGCGGCACCCCGCTCGTCGCCAACTCGACCGTGGCCGTCGCGGTGGAAGGCACACCGGAAGTCGAAGCCGAAGTCCAAAACCAGGGTGAATCGACCGAGAGCGGGGTCAACGTCTCGGTGAAGATCAACGGCGGCAGCCCGATATCGCAGACGATCAACAGCATCGGCCCACAGGAAACCCAGACGGTCGTGATCGCCCTCACCCCGGCCCCGAAGGGCAGGGCCGAAATTCAGGTTGAAGTCGCCTCGGTCCCGGGCGAGGGGATCACAACCAACAACGAAGCCACCTACACGGTCGAATTCGAATAGGGGGGCGCGCTTGAGGATCGCCTACCTCGGTCCCGCTGGCACCTTCACCGAGGATGCGCTCAGCGAGGCACGCCCGGAGGGGGGATTCGAGCCGTTGCGCACGGCGACCGTCCACGACGCGATCCTCGCGGTCGAGCGGGGGGAGGCCGAGCGTGCGCTGGTGCCCTTCGAGAACTCGATCGAGGGATCGGTGAGGGCAACTCTCGACGCGCTTGCCTTCGAGGCGCGTGGCGTCGAAATTGTCGGCGAGCACGACTACGCCGTCCGCGCCTATCTGATCGCTCGTGAGGAGCTCGAGCCCGGGCGAATCGAAGCCGTCCTCTCGCACCCCCAACCGCTTGCCCAGTGTGCGCGCTACCTGCGCGAACGTCTGCCCGCCGCGGAGCTCCGCAGCGTCAGCAGCACTGCGGAGGCGGTGCGCATGGTCTGCGAGTCCGCGGCACCATGGGCCGCGATCGGGACGCGGGCGGCAGCAGACCTATACGGGGGTCTCATCCTCGCCGAGGGAATCGAGGACGAGGCGACAAACGTGACTCGGTTCGTGTGGATTGCCCCTGCCGGCGCCGGCGCCGCTGGGATCGGACCCTGGAAGACCTCTCTGGTCTTCTCTGAGCTCGGCGAGGATCATCCCGGGGCCCTGGTCGATGCGCTGCGCGAGTTCTCCGATCGCAGCGTGAATCTGACCAGGATCGAGTCGCGGCCGCTGCGCCAGGGTCTGGGCCGCTACATGTTCTTCTGCGACCTCGAGGGCTCCCTCGGCGATGCCCCCGTCGCCGGGGCAATAGCAGCGCTCCGCGGCAAGGCCGAGTCGGTTCGGGTCCTCGGCTCTTATCCGGTTCGCGGATGACGCGCGGAGGGCCTGCGTAGAATTCCCGTTCGACATGGCGAGAGTCCTTGTACTCAACGCGACGTATGAGCCGATCAACGTCTGCACGCTGAGACGAGCCACCGTGTTGCTCCTCAAGGAAAAGGCCGAGCTGCTGGAGCGTCGCGACGGCGCCCTGCACTCGGAGCGAATGACGATCGACCGGCCCGACGTAATTCGTCTCGTCAGCTACGTGCGCATTCCTCGCGAAGCCCATCGCCGAAAGATCACCCGTCGCGCGGTTCTGGCCCGCGACTCGTGGACCTGCCAGTACTGCGGGTCGCGCAAGGCGAGTTTGACCGTCGATCACGTCATCCCACGCAGCCGCGGCGGTAAGTCCGTCTGGGAGAACATCGTCGCCGCCTGCGCGAGCTGCAACCGGCGCAAGGGCAATCGCCTCCCGCGCGAGATCCAGATGCACCCTCGCAAGAGCCCGCGGGCACCCGGGCCCACCGTCTTCATCCAGGTCGCCAGCCCCAAGATCCCGCCGGCCTGGCAGCAGTACCTACCGCAGGCGGCATAGCGCCCGCAGACCCGAGACCCGAGACCCGAGTGCCCCGGTCGCGTTTCCAGGCAGCCCTGACCGACGAGGGCGCTACTCCGTTGAGGAGAACTGCTCCTGAGTCGCTTCGGCGGTGCTCGAGTCCTCGACAACCAGAGCGACCGCGGAAACGACATCGTCTTCCTTCATGTTCATTACCTTGACCCCCTGCGTCGGGCGGCCCATTTGCGAGATGCCGCCTGCACGCGTGCGTTGGACCATCCCGTTCTGGGAGATGAACAGCAGGTCCTGGTGCTCACGGACTATCAGGGCGCCCGCCAGACCGCCCTTTTTCGCGGTCAGCTTCGCCGTCAGAACCCCCTTGGTCCCGCGACCCTTGACTGGGTACTCCGCGACCGAGGTTCGCTTGCCGTAGCCGTTTTCGGTGACGACGAAAAGCTCGGAATCGTCGCGGGCGACGTCCATCGCCAATACCCGGTTCTCCTTGCCGTCGACCTTGGCGGACACGTTCATGCCTTTGACACCGCTCGTGTCGCGGCCCATCGCGCGCACCGCCGTCTCCGAGAAGCGCGCCGCGTGACCCGACTTGGATACCAGCAGGATGTCGTCGTCGCCAGAGGTGAGTCGGACCTGGACGAGCTCGTCCTTGTCGCGGATCTTGATCGCGATGATGCCGTCGGCGCGAATTGGCGTGTTGTACGCCTTGAACTCAGTTTTCTTCACCAGGCCCCGGGCCGTGGCGAAAACCAGGTACTTATTCTCGGTGAAGTCGCGGGTCGGGATCACCGCCGTGACCTTCTCACCATCGCGTAGCGGCAGAACGTTCACCAGCGCTCGCCCTTTCGAGGTGCGGGAGCCCTCCGGTAGCTCGTAGACCTTCAGCCGGTAGACCTTCCCCCGGTTTGTGAAGAACAGAAGGAAGTCATGAGTCGAGCAGATGTGCAGATGCTCGATGTAGTCGTCTTCCTTGAGGTCCATCCCCATTACGCCGCGGCCGCCGCGGTTCTGCTGACGGTAGGTAGCCAGGGGAAGTCGCTTGGCGTAACCCGAGTGGGTTATCGAGATCACCATCTGCTGGTCCGCGATCATGTCCTCGATGTCCATGTCCCCCTCGAAGTGGGTGACCTCGGTACGCCGCTGATCGCCATAGCGCTCGCCGACTTCGTCGAGCTCCTCGACGATCAACGCGTCGATCTTGGCCGGGTCCCCGAGGATCGCTCGCAGTTCGCCAATCCGCTCGAGCAGGTCGTTGTGCTCGTCACGGACCTTGTCGGACTCGAGCGCGGTGAGACGCGCCAGGCGCATATCGAGAATCGCCTGCGCCTGGGCATCGGAGAGCTCGAACCGGGCGATCAGGCCGGCCTTTGCGGTCTCAGTGTCCTTTGATGAGCGGATCAGCTCGATCACGGCGTCGAGGTTGTCGAGCGCGACCAGAAGGCCCTCGAGAATGTGGGCTCGCGCCTCGGCTTGCCGCAGCTGGTGCTGGGTGCGCCGCGTGATCACCTCCCGCTGGTGGGCGACGTAGTGCTCGACCAGCTCCTTAAGCGAGAGTGTCCGCGGCACGCCGTCAACTAGGGCAACCATGTTGACCCCGAAGGTCGCCTGCATCGAGGTGCGTTTGTAGAGTTGGTTGAGCACCACCTCGGGCGGATCACCGCCGCGCTTGGTCTCGATCACCAGCCGCATTCCCGAGCGATCGGTCTCGTCGCGAAGGTCGGAGATGCCAGTGATCTTTTTCTCGCGGACGAGATCGGCGATCTTCGTAATCAGGCCGCCGTCGCCACCCTTCTTGACCATGAATGGCAGCTCGGTTACGACGATCGCCTCGCGGCCTCCCTTGAGCGGCTCGACATGGGCCCGCGCCCGGACCCGAATAGAGGCGCGGCCCGATGCGTAGGCATCGCGGATCCCTTCGACGCTCATGATTCCGCCGCCTGGGAAATCCGGGCCCTTGATGTGCTCCATCAGCCCCGCGAGGTCGATATCGGGGTTATCCATGTAGGCCTTGACCGCGTCGATCGCCTCGCGCAGATTGTGGGGCGGGATGTTGGTCGCCATCCCGACCGCGATGCCCGCCGCGCCGTTGACCAGGAGGTTGGGGAAACGGGCGGGCAGAACAAGTGGCTCGCGCTGGGACTCGTCGTAGTTCGGGCCCCACGGGACAGTGTCCGATTCAATGTCCCGCAACAGCTCGGTCGAGAGTCGCGCCAGGCGGGCCTCGGTGTAGCGCATCGCCGCCGGGGGGTCGTCATCGATCGAACCGAAGTTGCCCTGACCGTCGACCAGCGGGTAGCGCAGTGAAAAGTCCTGCGCCATCCGAGCCAGCGTGTCGTAGATCGCCGAGTCGCCGTGGGGATGGTATTTCCCCATCACCTCACCGACGATCGTCGCCGACTTGCGGTAGGGGCGGTTCGGCTGCAGCCCGAGGTCGTGCATGCCGTAGAGGACCCGGCGGTGCACCGGCTTCAACCCATCGCGCACATCGGGGAGGGCGCGCCCGACGATCACGCTCATCGCGTAATCGAGATACGAGGAGCGCATCTCCGTTGTCAGGTCGCGCTCCTCGATGCGGCCCGTCAGCGCCTCAAGACCGCCGCCCTCCATTTAGGAAACCGCCTTGTGCGCGCGCCGGCCACGCCGTCGGCTGGGCGGCGAACAAAGAGCAGATTGGGGAACGCTGGGCACGGAACGAGGAAAGGGCACTGACGATCCGTTAGTGCGAGCGGAGATCGCTCTAGGGGAGGCTTTGCAGCGTCCGGGCTCGGGCTCAGACATCGAGGAACTTCACTTCCTTCGCATGCTTTTCGATGAACTCCTTGCGTGGCTCGACCTTGTCGCCCATCAGGTCCGTGAAGACCCGCTCAGCGAGCGCCGCGTCGTCGACGCGGACGCGCTCGAGCATGCGGCTCGCCGGGTCCATCGTGGTCTCCCGCAGCTGCTCTGCGTTCATCTCGCCGAGGCCCTTGAAGCGCTGCAACCGGACCCCTTGCCTGGCCAGCTCGAGGACGACACGGCGCAACTCCGGAAACGAATCGGCCTGACGTCGTCTCTCCCCCAGCGCCAGATCAAAGGGCGGCGGCCCGACCTGCTTGAGGAGCTCTGTATGGGACTCGACCAGGTGTCGGTAATCGTTTGACCTGAAAAGCTCCTCCGTCAGCGTGAACGTCCGGGCAAGGCCGTCGCGGCGGTGCACGGCGCGGACCTCCACAGCGCCATCGTCCTCGCCGAGAATCTCTGTCTCGTAGGCCTCGCCGCCCCCACCGGCACCAGCGAGCAGCTTCTTCACGCCGGCCAGGGTGGCCGATCCCCGATCGAGGACCTTCGCCTCCGACAGGAACGCAACCAGCTCGTGGCCGAAGTCGGCCTGCAGCGAATCTGACCATCCTTCGTGCTCTTTGAGGCGCCGGTTGAAGCGCTGCCAACGAGCCGCCGTCAGCTTGCGCTGCTCGCCGTCCCCGTCACGGAGCTCGAGCTGCTCCAGCTTGTCCCGCAGGAGGAGCTCTTCGAGTTCGCCCTCGCGCTCGATGTAGACCTCCTGTTTGCCGTTTTTCACCCTGTAGAGCGGCGGCTTTGCGATGTAGACATAACCGGCTTCGATCAGCTCACGCATCTCGCGGTAGAGGAAGGTCAGCACCAGGGTCCGGATGTGGGCGCCATCCACGTCGGCGTCGGTCATCAGCACGACTTTGTGGTATCGGGCGTCCGCCAGGTTGAACTCCTCGCGGACGCCGGTACCGACGGCGGTGATCAGCGCCTGGATCTCCTGGTTCGAGAGCACCTTGTCAATTCGCGCCTTCTCCACGTTGATGATCTTGCCCCGCAGTGGCAGCACGGCCTGAGTGTTGCGGTCCCTTCCCTGCTTGGCCGAGCCGCCGGCGGAATCACCCTCGACGATGAATAGCTCAGCGAGTGCTGGGTCGCGAACCGTGCAATCCGCCAGCTTGCCGGGCAGAGTTGAGTTCTCGAGGGCCGACTTGCGGCGGGTCAGGTCCCGTGCCTTGCGGGCAGCCTGGCGTGCGCGCGCAGCGTCCACAGCCTTACCGACGATCCGCCGCGCCTCCCCGGGGTTCTCCTCGAAGAACTCCCCGAGCTTGCGGTTGACCGCCTCTTTCACCAGACCCTCGATCGGGGGATTGCCCAGTTTGGTCTTCGTCTGGCCCTCGAACTGCGGATCCTGCAGCTTGACCGAGATGACCGCCGTCAGCCCCTCGCGCACGTCGTCGCCGGTGAGGTTCTCGTCCTTGTCTTTGAGCAACCCCTTGCCCCGGGCGTAAGCGTTCAGGGTGCGGGTCAGCGCCGAACGGAAGCCCGAGAGATGGGAGCCCCCCTCATGGGTATTGATGTTGTTGGCGAAGCTGAAGACCGATTCCTGGTATGAGGAGTTCCACTGCATGGCCACCTCAACCTGGCCGTCGTCGGTCTCGCTCTCGAAAAAGACCGTCTTCTTGTGCAGGGGGTCCTTATTCTCGTTGAGATGGGCCACGAAGTCGATCAGCCCGCCTTCGTAGTGGAAGGTGTCGCTCTGGCCCGCCCCACGCTCGTCGACCAACTCGATCTTCAGACCGCGTGTCAGAAAGGCGGTCTCGCGCAGTCGCTCGGCTAGCGTTGCGTAGTCGAAGTCCAGCTCGTCGAAGATCTCGTCGTCGGGAAGGAAGGTGATCGTGGTTCCGGTTGAGTTGCTCGCCTTCCCTTTCTTCAGATCGTCGGTCGGTTTGCCGCGTTCGTAATCCTGTGTCCAGACGTGCCCGTCGCGACTGATCTCCAGATGAAGCCGCTCAGAGAGCGCGTTGACGACCGAGACCCCGACGCCATGCAGACCGCCCGAGACTTTGTAACCACCGCCGTCGCCGAACTTGCCGCCGGCATGCAGTGTCGTCAGCACTACCTCGGCCGCCGGCCGTTTCTCCTTCTTCAATTCTTCGACCGGGATACCGCGGCCGTTGTCGATGACCGTGCAGCTTTTGTCGGGGTGAAGGAGCACGCGCACGCTGTCGCAGTGCCCTGCAATCGCCTCGTCGACAGAGTTGTCGACGACCTCGTAGACGATGTGGTGCAACCCCCGGGGCCCGGTTGAGCCGATGTACATGCCGGGCCGCTTGCGAACCGCCTCCAGTCCTTCGAGGACGGTGATGTCCTTTGCCCCGTAGGAGCCGGCCTGCTTCTTCTTGCCACCGCCGCTCTTGGTTTTCTCAGCCAACTATTCCCTTCCAGATCTCATAGAAAACCCCAACCCCAAGGGCCTATTCCTGGCCGGGGTCGGGGCAGATTCGAGTTGACATAAGGATACCAGTTCTGGCCGCTCGACCACCTCGCGATAAAGAAGAAAGTACCTGGAAATCACGGATAAATGATGTCAATTCGTCAGCTCTCCTGCGCGGAAGCGGAGCTTTTTTGGGGTGGTCTCTCCGAGGTGTTCGCGCAGCCGCTCCAGAAGCTGCTCCTGCATCAATTCGAGCTCCTGCGCCCAGATTGGGTCCGAGCAGATGATGACGAGCGTCCCCCCACGCTCTGACGACGGTACGGTCACGGCGGCCACGGACTCACCGACCGCCTCGGCCCAGACGGACTGAACCGCCGCGAGAGCCGTATTCGGAGCGCTGCGGCGCAGCGCCTCGCGCAGCGCTCCGACCGCCGGGCGCGGCGCGCGGCGGTGGGTCATGGGCCCTGGCGAGCGCCGGTGCGCCTCACGCCGCCTCCGCGAAGCCGTTCTCCGAATCCGCCCCGGGCATCGTCACCAGCGCCGCCCCGACCTGCGCCGGCAGCGAGTCGGCGGCCGCCGCGGTGATCAGCGCCTGGCCGCCTCGTTGCAGTCGCTCGACCAGGCGGCGGCGACGCTCGGGGTCAAGCTCGCTCATCACGTCGTCGAGGAGCAGGAGGGGCGGCGGCCTCCCCGCCAACATCAGGGCCTCTCGCTCGGCGAAAATCAAAGCCAGTAGGGCGGCCCGCTGCTCCCCCTGGGAGCCGAAGCGTCGAAAAGAACGGCCTCCGGCCGCGTCGAGCTTGAGCTCGTCGAGATGAGGACCCCAGGAGCTTCGGCCGAGCTTCAGGTCCGCGTCGAGGCGCTCACTAAGGCCAACTCGAATCTCGGTGGCCGTGGAGGGAGCCCGCGGGGCATAGCTAATCGCAGCGCCGGGCGCAAGACCGAGCTCCTCGGCCGCGGCTGTAAACGGGGCCTTGAGCGCGGAGACCGTCTCGGCCCGCGCGATGCCTAAGGCCTCGCCGGCCTCCGCCAAAGCCGCGTCCCAGACATCGAGCTCGGCAATGTCTGCACGGCCCGCCGCCACTCGCGAAAGCAGGGCGTTGCGCTGGGCGAGGGCCTGTCCGTAGCGTCGCCGCAGGCCGGAGCGTGACGGCCAGCGGGCTGCTGCGAACCCGTCAAGATGGGCGCGGCGCTCCGCGGGGGGTCCCTTGATCAGCGAGAGACGATCGGGGGAGAACACCGCCACGAGCGGGCGGTGGTGGGCGATCGTCGCAGCGTCAGCGGGGTTGCCGTCGAGCAGGTGACGGCGTCCCTCGGAGCGACTCACCGAGGCCAGCAGCGTGCGCAGCACGCCGTCCTCCTCACGCACCACAGCCTCGGCCCGGGCCAGCGGGCAACCGAAGGGAATCAGCTCACGGCGATCGGAGGTCCGAAAGGAACGGCCGGTGAGGGCGAAGTAGAGCGCCTCAAGAAGGTTCGTCTTCCCGGTTCCATTGGGTCCGACGAGGCTGACCACCCCGGGCTCCAGATCAACGCGGAACTGATTCAAGCTCCGCAGCGGGGCCGCCTCGACCGAGGTGACGAGCATGGGTCTCAGCCGTCCCGCGTCATCGAAAGCGCCTAAACGTTGAGGCGAATTGGCATCACCAGGTAGCGGAAGTCGTCATTGTCGATCGGCTGCATGAGGCCGGGGCGCAGGGGTGAGATCAAACGCAGTATCAGCTCCTCCTCCTCGATGCTTTCGATTCCCTCCTTGAGGAACTCGGGATTGAAACCAATCTCCAGCTCCTCCCCCTCGAAGGCCGCCGGCATCGTCTCTTCCGCGTCGCCGATATCTGGAGTCGAAGCGGAGACCGTCAGCTCGCCCTGGCGAAAGGCGAGACGCAGCGGGGCGTTTCGCTGGGCGAGCTGACTAACCCGGCGAGCGACGGCAAGGAAATCACCGCGAGGAAGCCTCACGTCGTGCTCGTAGGACTCGGGAAGAAGCTGTCGAAAGTTCGGGAACTGACCGTCGATCAGCCTCGTCGTGAGGAGGATCGGTCCTGCCCTGAAAACCGCCTGGTTCGGCAGCAGACTGACCTCGACCGTCTCCATCTCTCCCGAGGTCACGATGCGACCGAGCTCGCGCAGCGTGCGCGCCGGAATGTTCGCCTCGATCTCGCCCTCGATCCCGGGATCGAGCTTGGCCCGCTTGACGGCGAGCCTGTAGGAGTCGGTCGCCACCATCGTCATCTCGTTGCCGGCGGCGCTGACCAAGACGCCCGTTAGGACCGGGCGCATATCGTCACGCGAGGCGGCCCGAGCAACGACGTCGACCGTCTCCGCAAGCGCCCGGGCCGGGATGGTCAGCGGTGGATCCTCCGGCTCCGGGAATTTCGGGAAGTCCTCCGTCGGCAGGGTCCTCAGATGAAAGTTGGAGGCGCCACTGCGGATCGCGACGTCGCGCTCGGCCTCTCGCAGCTCGATCTCGACGCTCTCGTCGCCGAACGAGCGGGCTAGCTCGGCCAGCAGCCGGCCGGGGAGAAGGACCGAGCCCTGGCCCTCGGCCTGGGCCTCGAGTGTGGTCTGCAGACCCATCTCGAGGTCGGTCGCCGAAAGGCTTACCGCGCCGCCCTCTTCGGCAAGGATCAGGATTCCCGTCAGGGCCTGGGTTGCAGCCCGGGTTGAGACGGCCCGGGAAACGATGGACAGCTTTGAGACAAACTCCTCACGTTTCGTGATCAGCTTCAACTGGTGGGTGCTTTCTTGAGTTGGGGTAGGAGCTGTGGAAATGACCGTGGCCACGGGGAGAACGGCGCTGCAAAGGGAAATCGGCGTTGTGGATATCGCTGTGGGTCAGCATGGATTCTTGCAGCGGCGTCGGCCGTCAGGCGCTTCCTCCACCGAAGCTGTGGATCTCGGCCCGAAGTCGATCGACCCGGTCGGCGAGCTCGGGATCCTCGCCGATCCCCAGCTCGATTCTTCGCAGGGCGTTGAGAATCGTCGTGTGGTCACGACCTCCGTAGAGCCGCCCGATTTGCGGCAGCGAGAGCTCGGTGGCCTCGCGGGTCAGGAAGATCGCCACCTGGCGCGCCCGCAACGGGGCCGCGGCTCTGCTCGAGCCAACTAGCTCGGCTCGAGAGACCCCGAAGGAGGAGGCGACCCGCTGCTGGATCTCCTCAACGGGCAGATCACGGCGAGCGTTCCGCGAGCTCGGAATTAGCTCGGCGATCAACTTCGAGTCGAGAGGCCGTGAGGTCAGGGAAGCGTGGGCGATGACGCGTGTCAGGGCCCCGTGCAGTTGTCGGATGTTGGCGTTGATTCGCCCAGCGAGCTCGGTGAGCGCCTCGCCCTCCCCGTCGGTGAGCCCGGCCTCATGGACCAACCGGCGGAGCACCGTCAGGCGGGTGGCCAGATTGGGGGGCTCAAGGGAGACGGTCAACCCCCACTCAAAGCGGTCGCGCAGGCGCTCGGCAAGGGAGGACAGCTCGCACGGGATGCGGTCTGCGGAGAGGACCAGTTGGCTGCCTCCCTCATAGAGCACGTTGAAGGTGTGGAAGAACTCCTCTTCTGTATTCGGCTTCCCCTCAAGGAACTGGACGTCGTCAACGAGCAACACATCGAGGTCCCGGTAGCGGCGCTTGAACGCTTCGGCGCCGCTCGTGCGGAGCGCGTCGACGAACTCGTTCGTAAATGACTCGGCAGTGGTGTAACGGACGCTCAGGGCCGGCGCGTTGGTGCTCAGGTAATTCGCGATTGCGACCAGCAGGTGGGTCTTACCGAGGCCCGGCGGTCCATGGAGGAAGAGCGGATTGTAGGCCTCTGATGGCGCCTCGGCTACCGCCAGGGCCGCGGCGTGGGCGAAGCGGTTGCCGTCGCCGATAACGAATCTCTCGAAGCTGTAGTTGGGATTCAGGGAAACCCCCTCGTCGGTTGAGGGCTGCCCGCCGCCCCCACCGAGAGACTCAAAGCTGATCTCCGACCAGGGTGCGCCGACGAGCTGCAGAGCCTCGCGGATAAGGCCGACATAGCGGCGCTCGACCCAGGAGCGGATTCCGTCCGGAGCTGAGAGGTAAAGCGTCGTGCCGCGCCCGCCAAGCACCCTCAGTGGCTGCAGCCAGAGATCGAATGTTGAGGGAGGGAGCGACGTTCTGAGACGTTCTTGGACTTCCCCCCAGACGGAGTCCAAATGCTGTCGTTCGCGCTCTTCGGCCACCCGTGCGCGACCATAGCGGCGCCCTGACGAAGGCAAACGGGCCGCGCCGCAAAACCCGGACAAAAGTTTTCGCAGGCCGTCCGTATACTGCGACGCCCAATGAAGCGGACCTACCAGCCGAAGAAGCGAAAGCGGGCCAGGACGCACGGGTTCCGAGCGCGGATGAGCACCCGGGCCGGCCGCGCGATTCTCAAGCGCCGCCGCCGCAAAGGCCGCAAGCGCCTGACGGTCTAGTGGCGCCCCAGCGACGCCGCCGTCTCTCGCGCAGCGGGGACTTCGACCGCGTTTATCGGGATGGGTCCTCAAACGCGACCCGCTACCTGGTGCTCTACCGCTTCCCCCGCAAGAGCGACAGCGGCGGAGAGGAGATCAGGTTGGGGGTATCCGCCTCCCGCAAGGTCGGCGGCGCGGTTGAGCGTAATCGTGTTAAGCGGGTCTTGCGCGAGGCGTTCTGGGGGCTCGCGGACAGACTCCCCGACCAGCACGACTTCGTTCTCGTGGCGCGTCCTGAGCTCGCCGAGCTGATTGACCGCGAGGGAACTGCCGGCGTCGCCCAGAGCATCGAGGAGGCCCTCGCCGACTCGGTTTCGGGGGGCCGTTCCACGTGAAACGGTTGCTGCTGACGCTGATCGGGGCCTACGGTCGCTGGATCTCAAACGGCCGCCCGCGCCGCTGCCGGTATGAGCCAACATGCTCGGCCTACGCGGCGCAGGCGGTGGAGCGCTTTGGGGTCATCCGTGGCTCGCTCTTGGCCGCGTGGCGCCTGCTGCGCTGCAATCCCTTCAGCCACGGAGGTTTCGACCCGGTCAGGGAGCGCTTCACGCTGCGCGTCGGCCCGGTGGATCCGTCGACCTACCACGGTGAGGCACGGACCTGATCCCGCTCGCCAACATCCTGCAACCGCTGATCAACGTCGCCAACGCGGTCCTGCAGTTCTTCCACGACAACGTCGGCCTCAGCTGGGGTATGTCGATCATTGCGCTGACCGTCTGCACCCGCGCGATCCTGATCCCGCTGACCTACAAACAGCTAAAGGGGATGCGAGCGCTACAGGCGCTGCAGCCGCGGATCAAAGAAATCCAGGAGAAGTACAAGAACGACAAACAGCGCATGCAGCAAGAGATGATGAATTTCTACAAAGAGAACAAAGTCAACCCGTTTGCCTCCTGTATCCCGCTGGTGGCGCAGCTTCCCGTCTTCATCACACTCTTCTACGTCCTGCGCCACGAGCTGCCCTCGGACATTGGTTGCGAAGCAGGCCACTGTGGCAGCCAGGCCTCGTTCCTGTTCATCAACGACCTGACCGCCAAGGCTCACGGAGCGGAACTCGTGGTGCTGCTGGTCCTCTATGTCGGTACCCAGCTGATCTCCGGACTGGTGATGTCGGTGACGGCCGACAAAAGTCAGCGGACGATGATGATGGTGCTGCCCTTCATCTTCGTGCCGTTCGTGATCACCTTCCCGGCGGGCCTCGTCCTCTACTGGATCACGACCAACATCTGGACGATCGGCCAGCAGTACGTGATCCAGCGTGTCGTGCCTGCGCCGCAGCTGGCGACGGCCGCCGCAGTCGCGACGGCCAAACCCCCGCCACCCCCTCCACGGAAGAAGAAGAAGAGGCGATAATCATCCCGCTCGGCACCGGGGAGATAGGATCGCCCGCATGAGCGATGCCAGCGCAGATTGGCCGACCGACCCGGCTGAGCGGGTACGCCAGTTGGTCGAAGGTGTCCTTGAGGAGCTTGACCTTGAAGGTGAGGTAGAGGTCACCGAGGACGAGGACCGAATCGATGCCATTGTCGACGGCGAGGACGACTACGGCCTGCTGATCGGTAAGCGCGGCCAGACGATCGACGCCCTGCAGCTGCTCTGCTACCAGGCAGCCTTCCGCGGTATGAGAGAGCGCAAGCGGGTCGTGCTCGACGCCGCCGGCTACCGTGAGCGCCGCCGCGAGCTGCTCGTGGCGCGCGCCGACCGGGCCGCCGAACGCGCCCTAGACGACAATCACACCGTCGAAATGGATGAGATGAGCGCCCAAGAGCGGCGCATCGTTCATGAGCACCTGAAGGATCGCGCCGGAGTCGAGACCTACAGCGAAGGTGACGAGCCGCACCGCTGCGTCGTCGTCGCTCCGCTCCTCAGTGAGTGATCTCCCGAGGCTGGCACCCTCTGCTCGAGCATCGCTCCGGCAGGTTCTCGAGCTGCTGGCCGTAGATCGAGCCTCCCTTAGCTCGGTCACCGAGCTGGATCGGGCTTGGCGGACCCACGTCGAGGACAGCCTCACCGGACTGCTGGTCGCCGAGCTGGCCGAGGCGCAGCGGATCGCCGACGTCGGCTCCGGTGCGGGCTTTCCGGGCCTTGTCCTGGCAGCGGCGCTGCCCGCGGCCAGCGTTGATCTGGTCGAGTCGGTCAGTCGTAAGGCCGATTTCATCCAGCGCGCCGCGCGCGCCGCTGGCCTCGCCAACGCCCGCGCCGTCCACGCCCGCTCCGAGGAAATCGCGGCCGCTGCCGGCCGCGAGGCCTACGATGCGGTCACGGCCCGCGCGGTTGGACGACTCGCGACGCTCGCCGAGCTCGCCTCGCCCCTGCTCCTGGAGGGCGGCGTGCTCGTCGCCTGGAAGGGGCGGCGCGATCACGGGGAAGAGGCGGAGCTCGAGCGAGCTTCCGCGAGCCTGGCGATGCGGTGCGAGGAGATTCTGGCGGTTGGGGTCCGCTCCGGCACTCGCCACCGTCACCTGCATGTGATCCGCAAGTCAGGTCCGACGCCGGTCGATTTGCCACGACGCCCTGGCATGGCCAAGAAGCGGCCCCGCGGCAGCTAGTCTGCGGCCAATGGGTGTCGTCTACGCGATCGCTAACCAGAAGGGCGGTGTCGGCAAGACGACCACCGCTGTCAACCTCGCGGCTTGCGTTGCAGCGGCTGGATCCCAGACGCTCCTCGTCGACCTCGACCCACAATGCAACGCGACGGTGGCGCTCGGCGGCGGCCGCCAAATGCACCCCTCCTCCTACGATTGTCTGACCGGCGAGGTGTCGGTTGCCGCCGCAGCGCGGCCGGCCGGCCCTGACAATCTCTGGCTCGTGCCGGCGAGTCAGGATCTGGCCGGCGCATCTGTCGAGTTACCGCGCTTGGACGGCTCCGAGAGCCGCCTTCGCGAACGGCTCGGGCCCGTCCGCGAGCGGTTCGCCGTCACGGTGCTGGATTGCCCACCTTCGCTGGGGCCGGTCAGCGTGAACGCCCTGGTCGCGGCCGACCAAGTGATCGTCCCGGTTCAGGCGGAGTACCTGGCACTCGAGGGGCTCGTCCAGTTCCTCGACACGCTGGCGATGATCCGCCGCGAGATGAATCCGGCGCTGGACGTGTCGGGACTCTTGATCACAATGCACGACGAGCGCACCCGGCTGGCGCAGGACGTCGAGCACGAGCTGCGCGAGCACTTTCCCGACATGGTCTTTGAGACAGTCATACCGCGCAGCGTCCGAGTCGCCGAGGCCCCGAGCCACGGGCTTCCGGTGATCGTTCATGCGCCGACCTCCCGGGCCTCAACGGCCTACCGGGCTCTCACCGAGGAGCTGGCAGCGCGTGGCTAGGCCGAGCGGTCTCGGGCGTGGGCTCGCCGCGATCCTCCCAGAGTCCTCGGCAGCTGACGCCGGTCAGCTGCGAGAGCTCCCTGTTGAGCTGATCAAGCCGAATCCAAGCCAGCCCCGGACCCGCTTCGAGAGCGAGGCGTTGGCCGCGCTAGCCGCATCGATCGAGAGCACCGGTGTCGTTCAGCCGCTGCTGGTCCGCCCCCTTCCCGACGGTAGCTACGAGTTGGTCGCCGGAGAGAGGCGCTGGCGGGCCGCGCGGCAGGTCGGCCTCGAGCGAGTGCCGGCGATCGTGCGCGACTCCGAGCAATCCGAGCGCCTCCAAGTGGCACTGATCGAGAACATGGTGCGAGAGGACCTGAATCCCGTCGAGGAGGCCCGCGCTTGTGCGGCCCTTGTTGAGGAGCTCGCGGTCTCAAAAGAGGAGCTCGGACGGCGCATCGGGCGCAGCCGCTCGACGATCTCGAACTTGGTCCGGTTACTGGAGCTGCCAGACGAGGCGCTTGGGCTGCTCGAGTCGGGCGAGCTCAGCGAGGGCCACGGCAAGGCATTGCTCACCGCTCGCGGCAACGATGTTCGCCGCCGCCTCGCCCGCGAGGCGGCTAGACATGGCTGGTCAGTCCGCGAGACCGAGAACAGGGCCAAGCTGGCCAGCCAGCCAAAGACGAAGGAGAGAGGCCGGAGCCGACTCGATGCCGAGGAACTCGCGGCTCTGCGCGAGACAGCCGACCGCTTGGAGTCGGCTTTTGGCCATGAGGTGCGGGTGCGACCGATGGGCGGGGCGGAGGTCGCGGTCGAAATCCGTCTAGAGAGCCTCGACGAGGCGCGTCGGTTGGCGCGCCGACTTGCGCACCGACGTTCCTGATCGCGCCCGGCCCGGGCATTCTTCGTGCGCCGTTATCATCGCCTCGTCTGGCGGGCGATTAGCTCAGTTGGTTAGAGCGCGTCTCTGATAAGGACGAGGTCCCTGGTTCGAATCCAGGATCGCCCACTTGCAGCAGATGCAGATCTACGGCGTCAGCTTCGACATGGTCGGCAAGCAGCCGATCGTTTTGCTGAAGACCGTTGACGGCAACAAGTTCCTGCCGATCTGGATTGGCCATCCGGAGGCCGCTGCGATCCTGATGAAGCTGCAGGGTGCCTCGACGCCGCGGCCGATGACCCACGATCTGCTTTCCGACGTGCTTGAGCAGCTCGACGCCAAGTGCGAGCGCGTTTCGGTCACCGAGCTGCGCGACAACACCTTCTACGCTTCGATCACGGTCTCGGTAAACGGTTCGGAGCTCGAGATCGACTCTCGCCCCTCCGACGCACTGGCGCTGGCGGTTAGGGTCTCGGCCCCGATCTTCGCCGCCGAGGAGGTGATCGAGGAGTCGGCGATCGAGTTCGAGCACGAGGTCGAGGACACCGAGGAGGTCGTCGACCGCTTCAAAGAGTTCCTCGACGAGGTCAATCCGGATGACTTCGCCCAAGGTGGTGACTGATGGAGGTGCCCTCGGCTCAGGTGACGCTCGTCGCTGGGGCCAGCGCCAGTTCGACGACCCGTGCCACCAGCTGCTCAAAGGGGACCCCGGCTGCCTCGGCCGCCTGCGGAAAGAGGCTGGTGTCAGTGAGCCCGGGGACCGCGTTCACCTCAAGCACCCAGGGTCCCTCCTCGTCCAGGATCAGGTCGACGCGCGAGAAGCCCGAGCAGCCCAGCGCCCGGTAGGCGGCAAGGGCTGCTTCAGTTACGGAGTCTTGCTCTGGTTCGGCGAGGTTTGCCGGGCACTCGAAGCGAGTTCTGCCGATCTCATAGCGCGCTTCGAAGTCATAGCGGTCGCCCTGGCCGGGGATCACCTCGACGACCGGCAGCGGTTCGTCGCCGAGGATGCCGACCGCGACCTCGCGCCCCTCGACGAAGCGCTCAAGGAGGACGCGCTCGTCGTAGCTGAAGGCCGAGACGAGCGCTTCGGGCATCTCCGTTGCGTCTGCCGCGAAGCGGACGCCGAGCGCCGACCCGCCGCGCCCCGGCTTGACGACGATCGGGAAGCCGAGTCGCTCCTCGAGACCGGCCAGCGCCTCGACCGCCCCGAACTCGCGGAAGGCGGTCTCGTTGAAAGCGAACCACGCCGGTGTGGGGATTCCGGCGGAGCGCATCGCATGCTTGGCCAAGACCTTGTCGGTACACAGAGCGCAGGCCGCGATGCTCGGGCCGGTGAACGGGACGCCGACTATCTCAAGCAGCTCCTGGGCGGTTCCGTCCTCGCCACCGCGGCCGTGCATCGCGATGAAGGCGACCTCCGGCCGCTCCTCACGGAGCCGCCGAACCAAATCGTCGCCCACATCGAGCGGCACCACCTCGTGGCCAAGTCGCTCGAGCGCATTCTCAACCCGCGCTCCGGAGCGCAGGGAGACGCTTCGCTCAAGCGACTTGCCTCCCTTGAGGACGGCGACCTTCACTTGCCGCCCTCGGCCGACTTCCTGAATGGAATCACGTCAGCTCCCCCCGCTCCCGCAGGCGGGGAATCAGCTGCCGTTTGCCCCACCTCGGATTCGGGACCCGTCGCGGAGGCACTGGAACCTGTCAGCGTGCCATAGAGATCGACCTGCTCAGCGATCACCCTGCCGATCCGCCGCACTCCCTCTCGGATCTCCTCGTCGCCGACGCCGGAGAAGTTGAGCCGCATCGAACTGTGGCCGCGACCATCCACGTAGGCGGCTTGGCCTGGGACGAAGGCGACATCCTCGCGCAGCGCCCGGGCGAGCAGGTCTCCGGTGTCGATGTATTCGGGCAGCGTCGCCCAGATGAAGAGCCCGCCCTGCGGTTCGGTCCAGGTCGCCTGCGCCGGAAAATGCTCGGCGAGGGCCGCGACCATCGTGTCGCGTCGCCCACGGTAGACCTCGGCCAGGCTTTCGACGTAGGGACGCCAGCGCCCTTCGGCGAAGTACTCGCGTACGAAGTGCTGGGCCAAGGTTGAGGTGCAGAGGTCAGCTGCCTGCTTGCCGAGAACGACCTTTTCCATCACGGGCGGCGGCGCGACCGCCCAACCGAGGCGGATACCCGGCGAGAGGATCTTCGAGAAGGTACCGAGGTAGAGGACGAAATCGCCTCCCTCGAGCTGGTATAGCGGTGGCAGCGGATCACCGGAGAACCGCAGAAGCCCGTAGGGGTTGTCCTCGACGATCAGCATCTCCCGTGCGCGGGAGAGCTCGATCAGCCGTCGCCGGCGGGCGAGGCACATCGTGACTCCGGCCGGGTTCTGAAAGGTTGGCACCGAGTAGACGAATTTGGGTCGCCGTCCCGCGGAGTCAAGCTCCGCCAGCGTCTCCTCGAGTAGGTCGATCCGCATCCCCTCCCCGTCGCACTCGATCTGCACGACCTCAGCCTGGTAGCTGCAGAAGACAGGGACCGCCCCGGGATAGGTGGGCGCCTCGCAGATGACCACATCTCCCGGGTCAATCAGGGTCTTGCAGAGGAGGTCGATCGCTTGTTGGCCGCCTGTCGTGACGATCACGTCCTCGGGGTCGGGGAGCATGCCCTCGGCGCCCATCACCTGCAGGATGCAATCAACGGTCTCCTCGAAGCCCTCCGTCGGCCCATACTGCAGCGCCTCGGCGACCGACTCCTGCGCGATTTTCGTCATCTGGGCAGCAAAACTCTGGGGGGGGAAGGTTGAGGTGTCCGGCAATCCCCCAGCGAGCGAGATCACCTCCGGACGAGCGGTGACCGCCATCAGGTCTCGCATCGCCGAAGAGCGCATCACGCCGGTCCGCTGTGCAAACAGTCCCGCGTAGCGCTCGAGGTCACGCGTGCGGGTGTGCGCGCGTCGCCGGTGGCGTGGGGGCAGGTCGGTCATTGCGACAAAGTCTGCCGGATCGACGCCGACTTGCCGAGCCGGTTAGGTTTTCGCATGTGGACTTTCTAACCGACCTGGGCATCGGCATCGCCATCGGCACCCTGGCGGGGACGACCGGGACGCATGGCTCGGCCCGCGGCCGGATGACGCTTCTGGCCGCCGTCATCGGCCTCATCGCCGGCTTCCTGATCGGCGGCGCGCTCGGCGCGCTGCTGGGGCTCATCGGAGCCGCTGCCGCCTGCATCGTGATCAGCGATCTGGTCGCCGGCGCCGCCCGGCGCGAGGGCGGTGGCGGGGGCGCGATTGGTTTCCTGGTCGGACTCGCGGCGCTGATCATCGCGATCGTCGCGCTCCTCGTTCCGATCCTCGTGCTTGTCGTAGTTGTCGGCCTGGTCTGGCTCGGAATCGCCCGCCACCGCCGGGCGCAGCGCAAGCACGCCGGCCTGCGCGTGCTGCGTTAGTGCCCCGCAAGCTGATTCTCACCTACGTCGACTCGCTGCGCACAGACATGCTCAAACGCGCGGTTGCAGAGGGCCGCGCACCGACCTTCGGGGCCCTGCTCGAGCGGGGGACGCTGATTCCCGATTGCGTCTCCAGCTTTCCGTCCGTCACCCCCGTCGCCTGTGCGGAGATCGTCACCGGCCGGGGGTCCGACGGCCATTGGATCAGCGGCATGAACTGGTACCACCGCCTCGAGCGACGCTACGTCGAGTACGGCTCCTCGCTCGAGGCAACCCGATCGGTGGGGGTCTTCCGGGCCCTCTATGACCTGGTCTACAACATGAACCTCTCCCACCTCAGCCCGGAGAGCGAGACACTCTTCGAGCGCCTCGACGACGCCGGACTGAGAACCGCCTGCACGCCATTCCTGATCTATCGTGGCCGCCACCGTCATCAGGTCTCGCTAGATGGTCTGCTGCGCCGCGCCGTCGAGGCGACCAGGCTCAAGTTTCGCCACCACACCTGGGGCCCGCAGGAGCTCTTCTACGGCGACCTCTATGCAAGCCGCGAGGTTCCCTGTAAGGCGACCTCGATCCCTGGAGCCCGCGACCCATACTCGGCCTGCTGCGCGGCCGCGCTGGCGCGTGCCGACGCCTTCGATTTCCTGCTCTTCTCGCTGGCCGATAACGACAACTACTCTCACCGGCACGGGCCTGGCGCGAGCGTTGAGTCCATCGCTCGCGCCGACGAGTGCTTCGCCGAGCTGGTCGAGGCCTGCGGCGGCATAGATTCCTTCCTTGCCCGCCACGCCGTGATCGTCGTTGCGGACCACGCGCAGACCCCGGTTGACCGTGGCCTGCCACTGATCGAGCTGCTGGGCCGCGAGTGGTCCATTCTGGCGCCCTCTGAGGAGCGCCCCGAGTCGGCGCAACTGGCGGTCAGCCCGACCGGCCGCGCGGCGCACATCTACCTGCTGCCGGGAGCGAACTCGCCCACCGAGCACAACCAGGTACGGCGCCGTCTCGCCGAGACCGAAGGTGTCGATCTCGTCTGTTGGCTGCAGCAATCTGACGGACAGCCGCTTGATCGGGCCGAGATGGGTCTCCGCCCGGACCTGGAGCCGCTTGCCGTGATCGAGCGGCACGGTGCGCGACTTCGCTTCCGTCCGGGTCGCGGCATCGAGGACACGCGCGGCGCTGGCTGGGAGCTCGCCGGCGCCCCGGAGACGCTCGAGGCTGCGATCGATGGTGGCCGGCTGCTCAGCGACCGCTATCCAGATCCACTGGCCCGCGTCTACTCAGCGCTCACCTCGCCCCACGCGGGTGACTTCATCGTCTCGCTCGAGCCCGGCTATGAGGCCGTCGACTGGGGTGGCGCCAGTCATCTCGGCGGCGGCAGCCACGGTTCGCTGCATTGCGGCGATAGCCTCGGCCCGCTGCTGTTCGTCGGCTGCGGACCGGAGGATCCCGGCGAGGGCCGGCAGTGGTCTCTGCGCGACGTCGCCCCGGTTGTTCTCGCCCATTTCGGCGTTCCGGCGCGGTGCTGATGGCACGCGCAGCGCCCGCCATCCTGGCGGCGCTGCTCCTCCTGTTCACGGCCACGGCCACGGCCGCGCAGGAGCAGGGGTTGCCGCCGGGCGCCATCTCCGCAGCACGCGCGACCCGCGTCGCCAATCGCGATCCCAAGGTGATCGAAGAGCGCCGCGAGCACCACGGATTGAGCTCCCAGGCAAACCCGGTCGAAGGCCATTGGGAGGTTTCGTACTTTGCCGGCGGCGACGAGGTCGCGCTGGCTTTGGTCGATCCGCTGAGTGCCCAGGTGACCGAGTCGTGGACCGGTTACCAGGTGAGCTGGAAGATGGCTCGCGGCTACCCGGGGGCCTTTGGCCATAAGCTCAACGCGCCCTACGTCTTCCTGCCGATCTGCGCGCTGTTCCTCCTCGGCCTGGTCGACTGGCGAAGGCCCTGGCGGGTGGCGAACCTCGACCTGCTCGTGCTGCTCAGCTTCGGCGTCTCAAACTTTTACTTCAACAGGGCCGAAATCGGGGTCTCGGTGCCACTTGTCTACCCGGTGCTTGTCTATCTCTTCGGGCGGGCACTATGGATGGGGCTGCGCGGTGGCGAGGGCCTGCGACCAAGCTGGTCGACATCAACCCTGCTGATTGCAACGCTCTTCCTCCTCGGCCTTCGGGTCGGTCTCAACATGGCCGACTCCGGAGCGATCGACGTGGGCTACGCCGGCGTCGTTGGCGCCGACCGCATCGCCCACGGAGAACAGCTCTATGGCAACTTTCCCGAAGACGTTTCCGAGGGTGACACCTACGGCCCCGTCAACTACTACGCCTACGTTCCCTTCGAGCGGGTCTGGCCCTGGTCGGGCAGATGGGATGACCTGCCGGCGGCGCATGGCGCGGCGGTCTTCTTTGATCTCGCGACCTGCGCCCTGCTGGCGTTGCTGGGCTTTCGCATCCGGCCCGGCCCGAGCGGTCGGCGCCTGGGCGTCGTGCTCGCGTTCGGCTGGGCCGCCTACCCCTACACGGCTTATGTCCTCGAGTCGAATTCAAACGACTCGCTTGTGGCATTGCTGCTGATCGCGACACTGGTCGTCCTCGCACGTCCCCTTGCCCGCGGCGCGATGGCGGCCCTCGCGACCTTCACCAAGTTTGCCCCGGTCCTCTTGATCCCAATGCTCATGACCTATCGGGCGCCGTCAGGCACGGCGCGCGCCGGGCGCTTCCTTCTCGCCTTCTTGGCGGCGACCGTCCTGGTGATGTTGTGGCCCGCGATCACCCCGGGCCTGCACACCTTCTATGACCGCACGATCGCCTACCAGGCTGACCGCAATTCTCCATTCAGCGTTTGGGGCCAGGTGCCGAGTCTCGAGCCCCTGCGGATAGCGATCCTCGTTCTGGTCGGTGCGCTGGCACTGATCCTGGCGCTGCGACCACGGGCGAAGAGCCTGACCCAGGTCGCCGCCTTCGGCGCGGCGCTGCTGATCGGCGTCCAGCTGGCGGCCGAGCACTGGTTCTACCTTTACATCGTCTGGTTCTACCCGCTGCTGCTGGTTGCGATGGCGACGCTCAGCTCGGCACCGACAGCATCACCTGCTCGATCGAGTCCGCCAGGCCCCTCGCGTTGACCTCGACCGCGGCGCCCATCACCCAGACGTCCTCCTCGGCGGTCTCGAATCGAACCGGCATCTGGGTGATCAGCGCCTCCAACGCCTGCTCCCGCTTGACCCCGAGCACACTCTCACGGGAGCCGGTCATCCCGGCGTCGGAGATAAAGGCGGTGCCCCTCGGCAGGACCCGCGCGTCTGCGGTCGGGACGTGCGTGTGGGTGCCGAATACTGCGGCGACGCGCCCGTCCAGGTACCAGCCCATCGCCACCTTCTCGCTGGTCACCTCCGCGTGGAAGTCGACCAGCAGGCAGTCCGCCTCGATCCGCTCAACCAGCGCGTCGGCCTCGTGGAAAGGCAGTCGCGCGACCTGCAGCCCGACGGCGCCACTCAGGTTGATCACCCCGACTCGGACGCCGGCCGCCGCGACCACGGTGTGGCCGCGGCCGGGGTTGGCGTGCGGATAGTTGGCCGGCCTGATCACCCGCTCGGCCCGGTCGAGGAACTCATAGGCGTCGCGGTGTCGGTAGACGTGGTTTCCAGTGGTGATCACGTCGGCGCCGGCAGCGAAGAGCTCGTCGGCGGTCCGCTCGGTGATTCCGACCCCGCCGGCTGAGTTCTCGCCGTTCACGATCACCAGGTCGGGCCGGTGGCGCTCCTTGAGCACCGGCATTGCGGTCGCGAGACCGCGCCTCCCCGGGCCGCCGACAACGTCGCCGATGAACAGGACCCGCATGCCGGGACCCTACCTGCGCGGAGAGTGGTCGGGTGCGAGGCGGGCAGCGGCGAGCAGCATCAGACGGAAGCGAAACGCCGAAGGCCCAGCCGGGCGAGGATCCCGTAGGCGATCACGAGGATTCCCAGGTGGAGCAGCGGCCCGCCGATCGGCCCGCCGGTGGGATCGAGGGCCGCGGTCATCGCATCGAGTGTCGGCTTGAAGGGAAAGACCGCGCCAATCACCCCGATCGCGTCGTAGACGTGCTTGCCGACCGCTCCCGAGGGGACGAGCGAGAGAAAGGCGATCGGCAGCGTGACCATGAAGGCGAGCAGGGAGACCGCCCGCACCTCCCTTGCCGCAGCACCCAGCGCCGCACCGGCCGCACCCAGCGCCGCAGCGCCGAGGAGGCTCGCCGCCAACCAGAGGCCGATCCGGCCCCAGTGCAGGGGAACGAAGATCTGCAACCCGCCCAGCAGCAGCAGCGTCACGATCACTCCCACGGCGATTCCGAGCAGGACCTTCTCGGTCAGCAGCGCAGCGGGGGAGACGAGGCTCCGGGTGAGCCGCAAAAAGGCGTTCTCCTCACGCTCGAGCGCCAGCGAACCTGCGACCAGCAGCACCGTGACGAAGGCCAGCGTCAGCGTCGCGGCAACCGCTATCGCGAAGATGTCGAGGGGCGGGGAGGACCCGTTGACCACGACCTTTTTGACTTCAATTGGCTGGGTCAGCCGGTCCAGCAGCGGCGCCGCCAGGTTGAGGTTTTCCCCGGAGAGATCAGCGAATCGAATCACCCGGTCCAGCGATTCGGCGAGGGGCCCCGATGAGACCGCGGGCCGCACCCGCTCGAGGATCCTCGCCGTCTGCTTGAGGCCGAGGATTTCGATTGACTGGCCAACGACTTCAAAGTTGCCGCCGTTTACCAGCAGGTCGATGAATCTGCTGCCTTCAGAGGCGATCCTTTTCGCCACCAACAGGTTGGCTTCCGCCAGCAGAGTGCCGATGCGGTCATTGACCGCTTCCGCCTTGATCGGGTTCTCCTCGTTGACGAGGACTTCGACCGCAGGGACCCCGGGCGTGGGCGTTGAGAGCGAGTTGATCTCGGTGACCAGGTTGGGCGGCAGGATCAGCGCGGCCAGAGCGTCGCCGGAGCTGACCTCGTCTCGGGCTTCCGCGCGGCTCGCGACCGGGACGCATTCCACTCGACCGCAGATCCGCTGTTCGACCCCGACGGAGGGCAGCCGCGCACCACCAACCGTGACCCGCGAGCCGCTCGGGATCTCGTTGAGGAAGGCGACACGCGGTTTACTCGATTCGGGCGAGATCGCGAACCCGACGAGCACCGCGATCAACACTGGGTAGGCGACCAATAGAACCGCCTGCAGCGGCGAGCGTCGCAGAATCTGCAGGTCCTTGAGGAGCAAGAACAGGATGCCGCGCACGGCCCCTGATCGCAAGTAATCAGAAATGGATCCGGCCCTCGAGCGCATTTGTCAATGACCCCGGTGGCGCAGATAAGTCAGAAAGGCGGTCTCGAAGTCAGAGTCTGCCGCCTCGGGTGCCTCGCTACGGACCGCCTCGCGCAGCGCCTCCGCGGCTCCGTCAAAGAGGCTCTCGCCGTCGGCGAGCACCAGGATCCGATCGCCGTAGCGCTCCGCCTCCTGGATGTCGTGCGTTGAGAAGATCACCGCCACCCCCCGTGCCGCAAGGGCCGAGACGAATTCCCAGAGGCGGGCTCGTTGACGCGGGTCAAGACCGACGCTCGGCTCGTCGAGCAGCAGCGCCATCGGGCGCGAGAGCAACCCGATGGCGATGTTGACCCGCTGCTGGTTGCCACCGGAGAGGCGGGCCACCGTCTCTCGGCGGCGCTCTACAAGCCCGGCCAGCTCAAGCATCTCCTCGACCGAGGCATGGGGATCCTCTTGCTTCTCAAGCCGCGCGAAGAGCAGAAGGTTCTCCTCGACCGTCAGCCGTCTGTAGAGGGCCGCCTGTTGCGGCACCCAGCCGACTTCGCCGTGCGGCAGGCTTACCTCGCCGCGGTCGGGTCGAAGGGCGCCGGCGAGAATCGAAAGCAACGTCGTCTTCCCCGCGCCGTTGGGCCCGATCACGGCCAGCAGCTCGCCCGCGGCGGCCGAGAGGTCGACACCGCGCAGCGCCGCGCGCCCGGCGTATTCCTTGACCAGCCCCTGAGCCCGCAGCGCGGCTGTCATGGCTCCCTCCATCGCAGGCAAGCTACTCGGCGCTCGCCGCCCCGGTTGTTAGGCGGGCTTTGAGAGAATCGGTTTGATGCCCTTCCCCGCCACACGCATGCGGCGCCTTCGCCGTACCGAGGCGCTGCGCGGGCTGGTGCGCGAGACCTCTCTGGCGCCCTCGCAGTTGATTCAGCCGGCCTTTGTGGTGGCCGGCGAGGGAGTGAGGGAAGAAGTCGAGTCGATGCCAGGGATCGAGCGCTTCTCGATCTCCGAGCTGGTCGCCGAGACGACCGAGCTCGTAACGCTTGGCATCGGCGCACTTCTCCTGTTCGGGATTCCCTCCGCCAAGGACGAGACCGGCACCGGCGCCTATGGCGAGGAGGGCGTGGTGCAGATGGCGGTGCGAGCCCTGAAGGAGGCCCATCCCGAGCTCACCGTGATCACCGACGTCTGCCTCTGCGAGTACACCTCGCATGGGCACTGTGGTTTCGTGCGCGATGGCGAGGTCGACAACGACATCACCTTGGAGTTGTTGGCGAAAACGGCGATCTCCCACGCTGAGGCCGGGGCCGACGCGGTCGCGCCAAGCGACATGATGGACGGCCGTGTGGGGACGATCCGTCACCAGCTCGACGAGGAGGGGCACGCCGGCACCGCGATCATCTCCTACAGCGCCAAGTACGCATCGGCTTTCTACGGTCCCTTCCGGGAGGCGGCCGAGTCGACCCCCGAGTTCGGCGATCGTCGCGGCTACCAGATGGATCCGGGCAACGCGGCCGAGGCGGTGCGCGAGGCCCAGCTCGACCTGGAGGAGGGCGCGGACATGCTGATGGTCAAGCCGGCCACCCCCTACCTCGATGTCGTGCGACGCGTGAAGGATGCGGCCGGCGCGCCGCTCGCCGCCTACCAGGTCTCCGGTGAGTACTCGATGCTGAAGGCGGCCGCCGCAAACGGATGGCTCGATGAGCGGGCCGCAGTGCTCGAGACGCTCACCGCGATCCGCCGCGCCGGGGCCGACGCGGTCGTCACCTATTACGCGAAGGAGGCGGCCAAATGGCTTCAGTAGGCAGAAACAAACTCCCGCAATCTAAGGTGCGAAGCCGTCGGGATGGCGCCGCGATTCCGCTGGACGAGGCTGATAAGCGGCTGATGAACCTACTGCAGTCGAGCTTCCCATTAGATGCCGAGCCCTTCGCCCCGATCGCCGCGGCGGCCGAGTTGGAGCTGGCCGACGTCCTGGCCCGCACCCGGCGCCTGCTCGAGGGACGGATCATCCGCGAGCTGACGCCGATCTTCGACACGCGAGCGCTCGGCTACGAGTCGATGCTGGTCGCTGCAAAAGTCGACGCCGATCATCCGCAGCGGGCGGCGGCGATCGTCAACTCCCATCCCGGTGTCTCCCACAATTACCTGCGCACCCATGACTTCAACCTCTGGTTCACGATCGCCACCCCACCCGACTCCGAGCTGGGGCTGGCTGGGACGCTCGAGGTTCTGATGGGGGAGACCGGCGCTACCTCGATGCGTCAGCTGCCGACCCTGACGCTCTTCAAGATCAACATGAACCTTGAGATGGAGAAGGGAACCGATGCGCTCGCCTCCGCGGTCGAGGCAGCGCCGCCCCGCGAGCTCGAGGCGCAAGCCTACGACGACCGCGACATCGCCGTGATCCGCGCCCTTCAGGGCCCGATGGCAGCAGTCGAGCGCCCCTACGATGCGGCCGCGTCGGAGGTTGGTCTGCCGGTTGAGGCGTTCCTCGACCACCTGCGGGGGATGGTTGAGCGAAAGTTGCTGCGCCGCGTGGCGGCAATCCTTTACCACCGACGCGCAGGTTTCGCGGCGAACGGAATGGGCGTCTGGAAGGTGCCCGAGGGCGAGATCATGGAGACCGGCAGGAAGATGGCCTCGTTCCGAGGTATCTCGCATTGCTACCAACGGCCCACCTATGAGGACTGGCCCTACAGCGTCTTCACAATGGCCCACGGGCGCTCGAAGGAGGAGTGCGATGCGATCCTTGACTCGATTGCCAAGCAATGCGGGATGGGGCCCGACGACCGTGCCACCCTCTATTCCTCGACCGAGTACAAGAAGGTCCGTTTGCACTACTTCACGCCGGACTACCGCGAGTGGGAAGAGGCGCACGCCTGACCTCTGCGGAGTGTGGGCGCGGGCATTCGGTGATCATGGGCGCGCCCAGGGCGAGGAGACGGCGGTATTCACGGTGACGAGATGACTGAGTTCGTGGGGGTCGACCGCCGCAGTTCGGAACTTTACGATCGAGCAGTGCGTGTTATCCCCGGCGGCGTCAATTCGCCTGTCCGGGCGATGCAGCAGATTGGCCGGGAGCCGATCTTCATCGAGCGCGGCGAAGGTTGCGAGCTGATCGACGTCGATGGCAGGCGCTACTTGGACTGGGTCGGTTCGTGGGGTCCGTTGATCCTTGGCCACGCCGATCCGCAGGTGGTCGCCGACGTCCAACGGGCGGCCGCCCGTGGCACGAGCTTCGGCACCGCGACCGAGGCGGAGGTGGAGCTTGCGGAGGAGGTTGTCTCGCGCGTTCCCTCCGCGGAGATGGTGCGTCTCACCAGCTCCGGGACCGAGGCGGCGATGAGTGCTGTGCGACTCGCTCGGGCGCGGACGGGACGCGAGGTCGTGATCAAGTTCGCGGGCGCCTACCACGGTCATTCCGACGGCCTGCTTGTCAATGCTGGGTCCGGGCCGGCAACGCTCGGGATTCCGGCCACACCGGGGGTCACCGCCGCACAGGCGGCGGGCACGGTGGTCGTTCCCTGGAACGATCGCGAAGCCGTCTCCCGGGCACTCGAGGGGCACGAGGTTGCGGCCCTTTTGGCGGAGCCAATCGCGGCCAACATGGGCGTGGTTCCCCCTGAGGAGGGCTTCCTCGACTTCCTTCGCGAGGCGACGCGCGCAGCTGGAGCGATGCTGCTCTTCGACGAGGTGATCACCGGCTTCCGCGTGGCGCGTGGCGGCGCCCAGGAACTCTACGGGGTGGAACCCGACCTGACGATCCTCGGCAAGATCCTCGGTGGCGGCCTGCCGGCGGCCGCCTTCGCCGGCCCGCGCGAGGTAATGCAGGCGGTCGCCCCGGCCGGTGACGTCTACCAAGCTGGGACCCTTTCCGGGAACCCGCTCGCGACCGCTGCCGGACTGGCGACCCTGCGGCGCCTCGACGCCGCCGCCTACCTGCGGCTGGAGGAGCTGACCGAGCGCCTCGCCGCTGGCCTTGGTGAAATCGCCGAGGGTCGCCGACTGGCGGTCGCCTCATCCCCGGGCCTCGTGACACTTTTCTTCAGCTCCGAGCCGGTCACCAACTTCGCCGGCGCATCGGCCTGTGATCGCGAGGCGCACGCGTCCTTCTGCCGGGCGATGCTCGAGGCAGGTTTCTACCTGCCCCCCTCGCAATTCGAGGCCTGGTTCATCTCCCTCGCGCACAGCGAGGAGGACGTCGATCGCACCCTGGCGGCCGCAGCCGAGGCGCTCGAGGCGGCGGTCACTTGAACCGGTGCGCCGACCTCCCCCAGGTACCCGTCGGCAAGCTGCCACAGAGAAGGTCAAATGAGCCCTGAGCCTCTGCACCTCCTCGCAGACCGGTTGCGCGCCGAGGGGACGCCGGTCTCCCCCCACGTCGTGCGACCGGCCGAGGAGGGCTACGGCTCCTTTGTGCTCGACGCTGTGCGCGAGGGTTACCTGCTGCATTACGGTGAGCCTCGGTTGCTGGCCGGACACGATGACGACCTCGCCCTGCTTGCCGGCGATTATCTCTACGCGCTCGGGATCGAGCGGCTGGCGGCTGGCGGCGACACGGCCGCGGTCCGCGAGCTCGCCGATCTGATCAGCGGTTGCGCCCGGCTCAACGCCGAAGGGCGCGGACCCGAGGCGGCCGCCCTCTGGCGAGCGGCCGCCACCGCCATCGGCGACTCCTCGGGCGGGAGTCAATAGACTTCGGCCCCCACACCTTTTGAGCAGTTGACTGACGCGGCGGACAAGCAGAACGGGGCGCAGGGTCCTGGTCCAAATGAGCGGGTAAAGCCCGACCCCCCGGGCTACTTCGAGGGCGAGTCGATGACCCGCCGCCACGCCTTTACGATCGCCGCTCAGGGCATCGGCGGACTGGCTGGCGCGGCGATCGTGCTGCCCGCGGTCGGCTTCGCGATCGCTCCGATCTTCCATCGCGGCAAGGAGCGCTGGGAGGCCGTCGGTCGAACCGGCGACTTCGTCACCGATACCTACCGCCAGGTGGTTTTCACCGAAACCGAGGGCATTGGCGACATCGGCAAGACGACCGCCTACGTCCGCAAAGGCTCGAAGGAACTCGGTGAGAATCCGAACGAATTCGTCGCCGTCTCGAATCGCTGCGCTCACCTCGGGTGCCCGGTGCGCTTCGTGCAGGCGGCGGGAAACTTCATCTGCCCCTGCCACGGCGGCGTCTACAACTTCCAGGGGCAGCGGATCGGAGGCCCTCCCGTGCGGCCACTCGATCACTTCCAGACCCGCATCCGCAACGGCCAGGTCGAGCTCGGACCGCGCTACAGCGTGACCAATCAGCTCGAACCGGTGCGCGCCCGTGATCCGGGCGAGTTCACCGGCGGGATCTGGGAATACCTCTATCCGCCACGACCCTCCACATTCCCGCCGCCATGAGCAAACTCGACAAACTCGACGCGTTGGTTCCGGCACCTTTGCGAAAGCCGGCCAAGCCTGGCACCAACGGCAAGAAGGGGCCCGCGCCGGCGGACCTCAAGAGCTCCCCGCCAGCGCGCCAGGGCCACGCTGCACGCGTCGCCGACAGTGCCAAGGACGCCCCAGTCGGCGCGCTCGCCTGGGTCGACCAGCGCACGGCTGCCTCGGGCTTTCTCACCGGACTGCTCTACCGCAAGGTCCCGAAGGGCACCAACTGGTTTTACACGCTCGGCTCGGCGACCCTCTTCGCCTTCATCGTTCAGGCGACGACCGGTGTCTTCCTGGCGATGTATTACACGCCATCGGCGACCCAGGCCTACGGTTCGATCGCGCACATCAACAACGACGTGTTCCTCGGCTCCCTCGTCCACGGCATGCACAAGTGGGGCTCGAGCGTCATGGTGATCCTGATCTTCGTGCACATGGGGCGCACCTTCTTCTTCGGGGCCTACAAGTACCCGCGGGAGCTGAACTGGGTGATCGGCGTGGTGCTGCTGATCCTGACGATGACGATGGCGTTCACCGGTTATCTGCTGCCCTTCGACCAGCGCTCCTACTGGGCCTCGATCGTCGGCATCAACATCAACGGGACGGGGCCGATCATCGGCCCGTACCTGAGCGACTTCCTGCGCGCAGGACCTGAGTTCGGGGCCGTCACACTCTCGCGCTTCTACGCGATCCACATGCTGCTGTTGCCGGGCGCGATCATCGCCCTGATCGGTGCCCACCTGTATCTGGTCGTCAAGCTCGGCACGACGGCGCCGCCTTGGGTGCGGGCAGAGAGGCCGAAGGTCGCGGCGCCGGTGGCCCAGCTTGAGGCGGGCGTCGAGGGCAACGGCGCCTCGCCGCCGAACGGGACGTCGGTAAGCGCATGAAGGCCGCTGACAAGCAGGCATACCTTCAGGAGTACGAGGTCCTCAAGAAGAAGGGCAAGCCCTTCTTCCCCTACGCGGTTTTGAAGGACTCGACGATGGCGCTCGTCGTCGTCGGCGTGATCATCGCGATGTCGGTAATTCTCGGTGCCGAGCAGGGCCCCAAGGCGGACCCGACGACGACCACCTACGTGCCACGGCCCGAGTGGTATTTCTTCTTCCTCTTCGAGCTCCTGCGCGTCCTCAAACCTCCGGAGCTGGTACCCGTCGCAACGATCGGTATCCCGACCGTTTGCATGGTCCTCCTCCTCCTGCTGCCGTTCTACGATCGTGGGCCCGAGCGCCATCCGGGCCGTCGGCCGATCGCGACGACGGCCGGCTGCCTGACGATCGCGGCGATGGCCTTTTTGACCTACCAGGGCGCGACCGCCGGCTCCCCGACCGAAATCACGATGAAGGTCGCGCCGCAATATGAGAAGGGCAAGGAGGTTGTCGCTGGCTCCGGCTGCCTGGCTTGTCACAAACTTGGCGAAAACGGCAACAACGGGCCCGGTCCCGAACTGACCCATATCGCCCAGCGCATACCGCGGGAAGCGATCATCCGCTCGGTCGAAATCGGGCCGGGAATCATGCCCTCATTCCGCGAACTGCCTCCGGAAAAGATCCAGGCGCTGGCAAACTTCCTCTCCTCGCTCAACTAGCCTGGAGGCCGATGGCCGGCACAACCAAGCCCTCCCGGGACTCCGCCCAGTTCGCGGAGCAGGTCAACCGCATGTTCGACCGGGTCGCGGCGCGCTACGACCTGCTCAACTCGCTGATGAGCGCCGGCCTGCACCATCGTTGGCGCGAGCGCGCGGCCGAGGTCTCGGCGATCGGCCCTGGCGATGCGGCGCTCGATGTCTGCTGTGGCACCGGCGATCTGACCCTTGAGCTCGCCGCCCGCGCCTCTCCGGGGGGCAAAGTCGTCGGCTGCGATTTCTCCGAGCCGATGCTCGACCTCGCCCGGGATAAGGCCGCCGCCCGCGGCGTCTCGGGAGTCCGTTTCGAGTGGGCCGACGCGCTGCAGCTTCCCTATGACGCCGGCCGCTTTGATGCCGTCACGGTCGGCTTCGGGGTCCGTAACTTCGCCGACCGCGACCGCGGCCTGGCGGAGATGGCGAGAGTCCTGCGCCCGGGGGGGCGCCTGGTCGTGCTCGAGTTCACACGGCCCAGGCGCCTGCCGTTCTCGGCCTTCTACTCACTTTGGTTCGACCGCATCGCACCGCTGCTGGGGAGGATCTCGGACGACCCGCAGGCCTACGCCTACCTCGCGGAGTCAGTCCGAACGTTCCCGGATCCGCGCGGCCTGGCAGAGCGGATGGACCGCTCGACCGGGCTCGAGCAGATCCGGTACACGATCCTCGCGGGCGGGATCGTCACGATCCATACCGGCATCGCCGGGTGAACCGCCCCTCCGCTGTCCCGCCGCCGGTCACCGAGGTGCTCGATGCCTCGAGCGCCTGGTTGCCGGCGCGGATGGCCGAGGTGGAGGAGCTGCTCCGCGAGCAGGTCGCCGGTCACGGTGAGATCCTCGCCGCCGCCGCGGGCGCGACCCTGGCGGCGGGCGGCAAGCGCCTACGTCCGCTGCTCGTCTTGCTGTGTGCTGGACCCGAGGCGGCTGCATCGGCAGTGCGGGCCGCGGCGGCGGTTGAGCTGGTCCACATGGCGACCCTCGTCCACGATGACGTACTCGACGCCGCGGAGCTGCGCCGTGGCAAGCCGACCGTCATCGCCTCCTCGGGGCGGGGGCGCGCCGTCGCCACCGGTGACCTGCTCTTCTCGCGCGCCTTCGCCGTGCTGGCGGCGGCGGGGGAGGCGCGGGCGATCGAGCTGCTCGCCGCCGCCTCCGTCTCCCTCGCCCGCGGCGAGCTGCAGCAACGCCAGGACGCCTATGACACCTCGATCTCCGAGGAGCGCTACCTGGAGCGCTGTCGGCTAAAGACCGCGGCGCTCTTCGAGTGTGCGGTGACAATTGGTTTGAGCGCGACGCGCCACTTCGCCCAGCGAGCAGCGGAGATGGCGGAATTCGGACGCTCGATCGGCCTTGCCTTCCAGCTGCTTGACGACGTGCTTGACGTATCCGGTCCGCCGGAGCGCACCGGCAAGGCACGCGGCACCGACCTGCTCGACGGCACCGTCACCTTGCCGCTGATTCTCGCCGCACGGAACGACCCAGGTGTGCGCGAGGTCGATATCCGTCAACTCGACGCGGTCTCGGCCGAAGCACTGTGCGACCGGATCGCCGCCACCGGGGCTCTTGGGGAGGTCCGCTCAAAGGCATTGGCGATGGTCACCCAGGGCAAGCGCCACCTTGACCCTGACCACCTGGGCGCCGAGGAGCGCCACCTGCTTGAACTTCTCGCCGACGGCGTCGTGCAGCGCTACAGCTGATATGGACGCCCGTTTGTCAAGTCCCCAACCACCGAAGGCCCGCTGAAAGCGGGCCTTCTTCTTGGTCCAGGAGGCGGCGGTCGGCCTGGTGCGCGACTCGCGGTCAGGCTGATATGCGCGGGTTGGCTACCGCAGGACCGGATTTCGTCATAGCGCCCGCTGTCTAGGACCGAGCGTCGCCGCAAGCGGCTGCTCATAGCTGAATCGCGGATGCGCTGCGCGAGGGACCGAGCTCCGCCGCCTCCTGGGCCAAGCAGTGCTTGGTGGTCTCAGTTGGCCCTCGACACCGCCCAGCAGAAGCCGGCCAGCTCCCTGGCGACGGCAACCGCGCAGAGGGTGCGGCGCTTGCCGCGCTCGGCATCGAGGCGCACCCAGCTGCGGTGCAGGCGCTGCTGGGCTTTCCAGGAGATCGCGCAGACCGCCTGGGGCTGTCCCTCCTGGCGGCGTCGGAGCTCGCGCCCTTTGCGCGGCGCCCGCCGGTAGTGCCAGGCCGCCTCGACCAGAAGGCGGCGGGCGTGTCGGGAGCCCGACTTGGTGATCGCGCCCTGCCGGCGCTTCTCGCCCGTCGTGTTCTCCGAGGGCACCAGGCCGAGGTAGCTCATCAACTGGGCGGGGCGATCGAAGCGCTCAAAGTCGCCGACCTCCGCACAGAGTCCGAGGGCGGAGAGGGTGTCGATGCCGCGCAGGCAGCGCAAGCGGGCGACGCTCTGCTCCCAGGGGGAGCCCTCGATGAGGGCGGCCATTTGGGACTCGAGGCTCTCGCGGCGCACCAGCAGGGCGTCGATCGCCCCAATCCCGTCGAGCAGGACGGCCTGGGCCACCGGCTCCGGGAGCTCCACCCGCCCCAGCCAGTCGAGGTGGCGCTGGGTCCAGTTGTTGCCCTCGAAGCGAAGGTCGTGGCGCAGCAAGAGCTTGGCGACCCGGTGGCGGGCCCGCATCAGGTCGCCGCGAACATCCTCTCTGGCACGCACCAGGTCGCGCATCGCCTCCTCGGCCGGAGTCGGCACCCGCACCGCGTGCAGGCCGCCGATCATCAGCAGACGCACCAGCCGCTCGGCGTCGCGGCGGTCGGTCTTGACCCGGTCCTGCGCCGGGCGCTCGATCTTGCCCGGCGCGGCGATGGTGCAGGCGATCCCCCTCGCCGCCAGCTCCCGCGCCAGCCCGAAGCCGGTCGGTCCCGCCTCATAGGCGACCCGCACCGGCGCCGGCAGCCCGGCGCAGAACTCCGCCACCTCCAGCGTTGCACCGCCCATCCTCCGCACTGCCAGCTCGCCCGACCCCGAGTCGGCGATCGCCGCGACGACCTTCGCCGCGTGAACATCGAGACCCACCCACGTCCTAACCTGCGCCATGTCGGCACCCCCATGATTGCGGTCCTCGTCGAGGCCATTCCTCGACGACAAACCCGCGCATCTCATGCGCGGGTGCCGACCTTTACGCGGGGTTCGGATCGAGCCGACGCTCAGGTGGGCCGGCCATAGGGTCTAGCGGTTGCGAAAGTCGTCGGCAGTCAGGAGGTCGGCCGCGAGCGCTGCCGTGAAGGCGTCGGCAATGTTCTGCATGTTCTCGTGCTCCAGCTGCCGGAGCACCTCGCCCAGGGCCTGCGTTCCCGCGTCGAGCTCCTCGTCATAGGCGTCGATCTCCCGCTCGCCATAGACAGCGTCGCCAAACCAGCCGCACTCGGGGCAGCGACGCCAGAGGCGCCAGTGCCCGCGATCCCCGGCCTGCTCCCACTGGGTCGGCTGAACCAGGCAGGAGCCGCACTCGCCGCATACGTGTAGGCCGCTCCCTCGTGGCGCCGCCGCCGGAGCCTCGGTCGACTGTGTGTGGCTTGTGCGATCCATATCTATCTATCGAACACTCGAAACTGCAAATCAATCCGCACTTTTTCGGCAAAAAGAGAAGAAACCCCACTTCCGGGTAATCGGCGGGTAAATTCCTGCGCTGGCCCGATCGGGCTCTCAGGGTCGTTACCATTCTTCGAGATGCCCAACGTCGGTCCCTTCGAGCTCGCAATCGTCCTGATCATCGCCTTGGTCGTGTTCGGTCCCAAGCGACTGCCCGAGCTGGGCCGCTCGCTCGGCAAGGGGATCCGCGAGTTCAAAGGATCAATCAACGGCGAGCACGACGAGGACGAGCCGCCGGCCGAGATCGAGAGCCCAAAGGCGACTGCCGAGAAAGCCACCGAGAAGGCCGCCGAGGACGAGCCGGTCGCTCACGACCGTAGCTGAGCGCCGATGGCCCGCGTCCGGCCGGTCGCCCACGAGGACCGGCTCACCCTCGTCGAGCACCTCGACGAGCTCCGCACCCGGATAATCATCTGCCTGGTTGTCTTCGGCGTCGCATTCGCGCTCTGCTTCTGGCAAAACAATTTGCTCCTCGAAATCGCCTCCGGACCGCTTCCCGCGGGCCACAAGAAGTTGATCACGTTCGGCGTCAGCGAGCCCTTCATGACGACCCTGACGGTGACCGTCTACGGCGCCCTGATCCTTTCGCTACCGATCCTCATCTACCAGGCCTACGCCTACGTGCTGCCCGCGTTCAGCAACAGGGAGCGGCGCGTGGTTCTGCCGATTCTCCTGATGGCGCCGGTCCTCTTCGTGGCAGGGATCGCCTTCGCCTACTTCGTGGTGATGCCCGCCGCCGTCAAGTTCCTGCTGAACTTCAACGCCAATCAGTTCAACGTCCAGGTCCGCGCCCGCGATTACTACAGCTTCTTCTCCACGACGATGCTGGCCGGCGGGCTCGTCTTCCAGTTGCCGATGGCGATCCTGGCGGTCGTCCGCCTGGGGATCGTCAGAGTCGACCAGCTGCGCAAGAACCGTCGCTATGCCTATCTCGTGATCTCGATCATCGCCGCCGCCCTCCCCGGAGTCGACCCGGTCTCGATGCTGATCGAGATGGTTCCCCTGCTCGTGCTGTACGAGTTGAGTATCTTGCTGGCCCGGGCCTTCGGAGTGCCGGCGGCCAGGGGAGCGATGGCCAAGCCCTCTACTCAGGAGTAGATCACTGATGGCATCAGGCGGTCAACGGCGGATGCTGTTCGACGTACGCGGTCGGCGTAAACACGTGATTCGTGTTGTCTACGCGATCCTCGCGCTGCTGATGGGCGCCAGCCTCTTCCTGGTTGTCGGCCCGGTCAACATCGGCGCCCTCCTCGGCAACTCGACCTCGACCACGGAAACCACGAAGATCTTCCAGGAACGGGCCGAACGCTTGGAGCGCGAACTGCGCAAGCACCCCAGCGACGAGAGCAAACGACTCGCGCTGGTCCGCACGCGGCTCAGTGGCGCCCAGGCCGCCGCCGCGGCCGACGCAAAAAGCGGAAATCCGCCGGGGCCTCAGGCGCGCGAAGAATTTGAAGCGGCGACCGCAGCCTGGGCTGCCTACGAAAAGCACGCCGGCAAGCAAGAACTGAGCCCGACGGTTGCCCAGCTCGTCGCATCGGCCTGGCTGTTCCTCGCCGAAAATCCGAGCGCGGGCTTCGAAGAAGCGTTCGAAAGCCTCGAAGAAGCCGGCCGCGTGCAGCGCATCTACGCGGAAGGCCGCCCGAGCGCGAGCTCCTACGCAACCCTGGCGCTCTACCAGCTGATCGTCGGCAACCTCGCCGAAGGTGAGCAGTCGGGCAAGAAGGCTGAATCACTTGCTGCCTCCAAGCAGCAGCGCAAGGAAGTGGCCAAAGAGCTGAAGGCCGCGCGCAAGCAGGGCAAGAAAAACCTGAAGTCCAAGAAGGAAGTTGCCAAGGCCGAAAAGGGCAAAGGCAAAGAACAGCTCGAAAACCCGTTCGGCGGCCTTGGCGGCAGCTCTGTCACCACGCCCTAAGCCGACCGTCCGAGGGCTCGGACTCAATGACGACCACAGCGCTCAAACCCAGGTCGCCGCGCTGGCGATGAGCGCGGAGGGGCGCATCGACCGGGTTTGGACCCGCGGTTGCGCTCCTCAGTCCTGATCGACCGCCACGCCCCCATTCTCCTCATAGCGCGGGAAGCAGGGAGTGTGGACCGGGACCGGCGGCAAGTCGGGAGCGGGCTTCAGCCCGCCCTCGCCGTTATCCACCATCGGGTGCGCGAGCGTCATCTCGTCGCCATGCCAGATCGGCTCTCCGCAGACCGGGCAAAGTCGGGGTGGCTGTGATGCCTCCAAGCCGCCAGCGTATCCCAGTTCCGGGGCATGCGAGTCCTGGTGCTCGAACCGGGTTTAACGCCATAGAGTGCCCGCCACCACTGCCGGCGAGCGGCCCGGGCGGCACTCGACCCCGTCAGTAGGAGCTGTCGACCGGCCTGCTGGGCGAACCCCTCGGCGCGATGGAGCGCACTCAGCGACCGGGTGAACCCGCGGGCGGCGTACCGGGTGGCGGCGGCGGACCCCAGCTCTTGCGTCCGTCTCCTGTAAGCGGGATCGGCTGCCCCCCGACGGCCGGCGTATCGAGCGCCACGTCGGCGACGGCCTTCACCCTGGAGAGAACCTCACGGGCTTCGCTTAACAGGCCCTGTACCCCGTAGGGGTGCAGGTCGGCGGTTAGGCCGGTGGCCTCGATGCCCGCTTCCTGCGCCAAGAAGAGTGCCCGTGGCATGTGAAACCCTTGGGTAACCACGACCGCCGTGCGGATACCGAACACGTCCCGCGCGCGCTCCATGGTTGCCCAGGTGTCGAAGCCGGCGTGGTCCTCGAAGATGACGCGACCCGGCACTCCCTGCCTGACCAGAGCCTTACGCATGGTGTCTGGCTCGTCATAGGTCCAAGCGTGATGGTCGCCGGAGACGAGGATTCGGTCGACCTTGCCGGCGTGCCACAGTGCGGCCGCCTGACGGACCCGGTCCGCGAGCATCTGGCTCATCTGGCCGTCGGGCTCGACGAGTGCGCCGGGGACGATCGCGGCCTCCGCGTGGGGAACATCCGCGATCGCGCTGGTCGAGTCTCCCGCCACGCTCAGCAGCACGTACAGGTTCGCCAGGCCGACCAGGACGACGAGCAGGCCAGCCCCCAGGATCGCCCCCCGCGACAGTCGCGGCCAGCGTCCTAGCGGGTAGGCGAGTCTGCTCAGCAGGCGCCGCATCCCGGCTCACGCTACCAGCAGCGGGCTACCCTGCCGCAAGCATGAGTCCACCGCCCCGCCGCCCTGCACCCCCGCAGAGAAGGCGAAGACATCGCCAGCGCGGAGCGCTGGCGATCAGCTTGCTCGCCGTCATCGTCTACCTGGTCCTCGGGGCGACCATCTTCGCCCCAACTGACACGCATGGCGCCAAGCTGGCGCATCTCGCCTTCCACAGCCGGGAGGTCGGCGGAGACCAGCGGATCGGCGTCGTGGTGCCGGCCGATACCAACAGCGCCGAGCGGCGTCCGCTGCTCGTCTTCCTGCACGGCAAGGACGAGACCGTCGGCAACTACACCGAAGACGAAGCTTTTTTCGAAGCTCTGGCGAGTCTCGGCAAGAAAGCACCGATCGTCGCCTTCCCCGAAGGCAGCGCGGACAGTTACTGGCACGATCGCGCCTCCGGGAGATGGGGAGCCTTCGTCCTTGACGAAGTGATCCCGCAGGTTTCCGGGCGCTTCTACGCCGATCCCCAGCGCGTCGCGATCGGTGGCATCTCGATGGGCGGCTTCGGCGCCTACGACATTGCGCTCCATCATCCGGGGCGCTTCTGTGCGGTCGGCGGTCACTCGCCGGCGCTGTGGCTGCGTGCGGAAGACACTGCCCCGGGGGCGTTTGACAGCGCCGAAGACTTCGAACGAAACGACGTTATCGCCACCGTGCGCAACAACCCAGGAGCGTTCGGCGCCATCCCGATATGGAATGACTACGGCACTGAAGACCCATTCCTGATCTCCGACGTTGCCTTTGATGAAGCGCTGCAAGACGCCGGAGCCCAGCTCAGTTCGCACGAGTGGCATGGCGGTCATAACCGCGACTACTGGGACCGGCACTGGATCAGCTATTTGCGCTTCTACGCCGATGCGTTGGCCCGATGCCGGTAGCAGTTCCCGCATCCATGGGCCGCGGCGGAGGAACCGCAGTCGCGTTCATCTCCCCGGCCTGATCCGACATTACGGCGTAGGGCTCGGGCCACCCCGCCATGCGATCAACCCCCTCGATCCCCCAAGTCGTCGGCCTCGCGGTCCAGGCTATGGGCCGTGAAGGGCTCGAACCTTCGACCTTGAGATTAAGAGTCTCCTGCTCTACCAACTGAGCTAACGGCCCGGGAGCGGCAAGTATAGGAAGGGAGATTGGCCGGCGGCGCGGGCTGGGGTTTCGCCGCTACTGCTTCTCGGCCACGCAGGCCTTTTCGATCGAACCGTCGATCACGGTCCCGTCGGAGAACATGAAGTGCCCATGAGTGCGGAAGATGCCGTCGCGGCAGCGGGCCGAGATGTAGCTGCGTTCGCGACCCCCGTACTGGTAGCGACGCCCGACCTTGGCGTCGACATGGACCAGGATTCCGCCGTCGGTCAGAGAGGGCACATCGAAGCTCGCCCGGTAGGAGTATTCGCCATGGACCCTTTCGATCGTCACGGGGACGACGTAGGTCCGGTTTACCGGCGAGGCGATGTGGACGTGGGCGTTGACCGTCGGGTTGCCATCCGATTGCGGCCCGTTGAAGAGCGTCAGGGGGGCGTGGGCGGGGATCGTCCCGCCTTCGAAGAGCAGCAGCAGACCGACGGTGCCGGTGCCCACGATGGCGTTGGGGCAGGCGCGTCTGGCGGCCGTCGTTCCCAGACTAACGATTCGGGCAGCCGGGCACATTGGCAGCCCCTTGGTCTGCAGACGACCCTGGCGGTCGAACTCGATCACCGCTTCGGTCAGCTCGGGTGGCGGTTTCTTGGTCAGCGAGCGTATGTCGGCGTGACCCTGAAATTCGATCGGGGCGAACCTGTTGCGCGGCAACTTCTGCGGCTTAAAGCCGCCGTCGGCCGAGAGCTGCAGACCGTTGACCTGAACCAGAGCCCCGCCGGCGACGCCAATGCCGAGCAGCAGCGCGCCCAAAAACGCGACGAACAGCGCTGCGCCGAGGATGTGTCCGCGCCGGGCCATATGCATCAAACAAGCCTTTCAGCCGAGAAGTAGCGCCCCGTTCCTCCCCCACTCGCCTTAACAGAGCCTTCCCGAGTCTCCATTTTCCCTCCGTGACCGCTCTCGCCAAACTACCACGGGTGCCCTCAAGGAGGAGAAGGGGTCTGCTGGGCCACCCCCGCGCGGTGCTGTTGGTCGTCGCGGTCGTGCTGCTGACCCTCGGGATCCTCGGGCTCAATGTTGACCAGCGGCTGAGCCCGACCTCGCTCAACATCCCCGGGACCGCCTCCTCTCGCGCCAACGGCGTTCTGCGCGAACATTTCGGAGAATCCGCGCCTTTCGCGATCCTCCTGCGTGGCCCCGCCGAGGCCCTCGACCGCCAGGGGCCGCGATTGGTGCGCGCCCTGCGCGCCTCGAACCCGGCGGTGACGACGCTCTCGCCCTGGGACAAGGGCACGGTCGGACCGCTTCGCCCGAGCCCCGACCGTGCCCTGGTGATCGCCGACTACCACGTCGGCCTCGCCGCCGCCGTCAACGACTCGGTCGACGAACTCAACACCGTCTTGGAAGAAGAGATCCATCCGCCGGTGAACTCCATCCAGACCAGCTATGCGACTCTCTCACGCGAGATCCAGGACAAGTCGATCTCTGCCGCGGAGCAAAGCGAGCTGATCGCCCTGCCGATCCTCCTCCTGGTCCTGCTGCTCGTCTTCCGCTCGCCGGTCGCGGCGATGATCCCGCTCGGCTTCGGCGCGGTCACCGTCGCCGCCTCGCGCGGCCTGCTCTACCTGCTCACCGAATGGTTCACGATCGACGCCTTCGCGCTGACGGTCTGCACGATGATGGGCTTGGCCCTGGGTGTCGACTACGCCCTGCTGATGGTCTCCCGCTTCCGCGAGGAGCTGGCCGCCGGAGCCGAGCCGCTTGAGGCCGCGGCGGCGACGCGCCGCACCGCCGGGCGGACCACAGCGTTCGCCGGCAGCACACTGCTGCTCTCGATGCTGGTGGCGTTCTTCGTCGTGCCGGGCTCGCTGCTCGCATCGCTTGCCGCGACGGTGGCCCTCGTCGTCGTGCTCAGCGTCTTGGTCGCGACCGTCGCCGGCCCCGCGCTGTTCGCGCTGCTCGGACCGAACCTCGACCGCTGGCGCTTCGGCTCCGCGGCCCCGGACGGTTCCTCGCGCCTGATGGCGATCATCACGGCGGCCCTGCGTCGCCCGCTCCCGGTGGCGATCGCGATCGGCGTGGTCGTCACGATTCTCGCCGCTCCCGCCCTGGCCTTGAAGACCGGACCGCCCAGCCCCTCGCAGCTGAGTAAGAACGATCCGGCCCGGCGCGACAGCGAAACGCTCGCCAGGTCGGTCGGTGCGGGTTTCGAATCGCCATTTGTGCTGGTCGCGGCGACCAGTGCCGGCCCGATCACCGACAGCGCCCGCCTGGCGGCGTTGACCCGCTGGCAGCGACGCATTGCCCGACTCCCCGGCGTGCAGGCGGTGATCGGGCCGGCCCGCGTCGCGAGGGCGGTCGGCCCGCTGCGGCGGCAGGGCAGGGCCTTGCTCTCGGGTGGATCCGGCCCGCTCGCAGCGATCAGCCCCCTCGGCGCCAGCTTGGCACGGGCGAGCGCCGGGGTCAGCGAAGTGCGCAGTGGGATCTCCGAAGCTGCCTTTGGGGCGGGACTGTTGGGGGAAGGCTCAGATAGGGCGGGGGAGGGCGCTCGAGCACTGGCGCGAGGTTTGGGGCGTGCGACGGGCGGCACGAGCCGCCTGCTCGCCGCCCTTGAAGCCTTCGAAACGGGCACCCAGCGCCTCGCCGAAGTCCAGCACCGGGTCGTCCTCGGCAACATTCGGCTTAAGACCGGCCTCCACGAACTGATTCCGGGCCTCCGCCACAACGCCTTACGGCGCTCCCGTGGGACGCAGAGGTCGCTCAACCGGGACTCGCATGTGAAGCTGCCGCAGCTGCTGGCGCCGGCCCAGGTTGCCGACGAACAGCTTCGAGTCGCTCTGCAGCAACTCGAAGCGATGACAGTTGGTAAGAGCGATCCCAACTACGCGGCGGCGCTTGAAGCCGTGCGCAGCTCGCTGGCCCAGGTGAGCGGCACCGACCCCGCCAGCGGGCAGCCGGTCTCGCCGGAATACACCGGGCTGCCGCAGGAACTCGGCGCCCTGCAGGAACGGCTTCTGAAGGACGCCCATGAAACCGAACAGGTGACCCTCTTCCTGGTGACCGGCGTGCACACACTGAAGCGCCTCAGCTCCGGTGCCAACCAGCTCGCCGACGCAGGCCAGCGATTGCTCGCAGCTGACAAGAAGCTGGCCCGCGAATCGAAGCGGCTGGTGAGCGCGGTCGCCCCGGTCGGCGATGGAATCGCCCGGCTGGGCGCCGCGGCAACCGCACTGGCCGCCGGGATCGCCCAGCTGGCAGGGGGCACCAAGGAACTGGAGCAGAGCCTCGGCGAAGGCTTCCGCCGCTCCTACCCGCTGCAGGCGGGCCTCTCCCGGGCGGCGGTGCGAGTGGTCTCGACCGGCCACTCGTTGCGCCGCCGAGCCAGGCGCCTCCGTCAGCGGTCCCCGGGCCTCTTTAATTCCGGCTACTTCGTCCTCTCGGCCCTCGACGGGGCATCTCCGGCTCTGCGCGAACGCGCCGCCGAAGGGATTGACATCAATCGCAGCGGCCAGGCGGCGACGCTGCTGGTGTTTTCTCGCTATCCACTCAATTCACCGGGCTCGATCGCCTTCAACCGGCACCTCATCGCCGACGCCGCCCGGCTTGGCGAGGAAGCCGGCCTGACCACCGGCGTCGGTGGCGGGCCGGCAACCCTCAACGACTACAGTCGGATCACCCGCCAGCGGATCCCGATCGTCATCGTCGCGATCACGATCGCCACCTTCCTGATCCTCGTCCTGATCCTCAGATCGCTGCCGCTGGCAGCGATCGCCGTCGGCCTCAACCTGGCCACGGTTGGCGTCGCCTTTGGAATTCTCAGCATCCTCACCGAAGTCCCGGCAGATTGGCCGCTGGGCGGCCACTCCTACGTCGACTCGGTCGGGGCGACGATGATCTTCGGGATCGTCTTCGGGCTCTCGATCGACTACGCCGTATTTCTCCTCACACGGATGCGCGAGCACTACGACCGTGAGGGGGATACCCGGGCCGCGGTGATGTTCGGTCTCGAGAAGACTGCCCGGGTCATCACCGGGGCGGCCGCGATCATGCTGACCGTCTTCATCGTCTTCGCCGGCGCCCAGATCGCGACGGTCAGCCAGCTCGGCGTCGGGCTGACCGTCGCGGTGCTGCTGGATGCCACCGTGGTCCGCATCGTCCTGCTGCCGGCGCTGATGCTGATGCTCGGCCGGCGCGTCTGGTGGCTGCCGGGATGGCTCGCGAGGGCACTGCCACGGCTCAACGTCTGAGCTTCGCCCCCCTCCTCCGCTACTACTTCTTCTTCTTGGGTTCGGGCTTCTGGGCGCACTTGCCGCTCACTTCCGGCGTCAGCGACTGGCCGTCTTTGAAGATGAACTTTCCGCGAGCCTTCAGCTTCTTGGATGGGCACGTCGCGGTCACGTAGCTGCGCTGCTTACCCTTGTAGGCGTACTTTTTGAAGATCGTCGCCTCGAATTCGGTCAGCGCTCCTGCACCGCCGGCGATCGCCGGGACCGGCACGCTCAGCCGTGGGCCGAAGCCTTCCTTGTTGTACTTGGTGACGGTGCCGACCAGAACCTGGGTGACCTGCACCGGGGAGAGGCCGAATGTGTGCAGCAGGACCACCGGGTTCTTGCCCTGGGGCTTGCCGTTGAAGGCGGTAACTTCGAGGTTCTCCGCCGTCGCGCCTTTGCTGCTCGGCAGCAGGACGCTGGCGTGGCCGGAGCCGATCTTCGCCTTCTTGCAAGCTTCGTTGGCGACCGTCGCGGTCTGCCCTTCGATCTGGCCGAGTTCGCAGGTCGGATAGCCGGTACTTTCGATCGTGGTGCCCTTGGCGAAGTCGATCACGGCTTCCGTCACCGGGACCGGCTTGCCGTTGGGGTCACTCGTACTGCCGGTTTTCGTCGTCACTTCGAGGGTGATCGGCGTCGGCGTCTTCTTGTAGAGCTTGGTCGGCTTGATCCCGACTTCCAGGGACTGGGTGTTGCCGTCGGGCGCCGAGAGCGTGTTGGAAAGGGCGCTCGCGGCGACCGCGAGAACCGCAACAAGCGAACCGATCAGGGCGAAGGTCAGACGTTTACGCATTTTGGGCTTGACTCCTCTGTTGACTTGGGCCAAGCGCCTCCCGATTTTCTAACCACGTTGGAGGCCCAGAGTAGCGCGTTGAATTCCAGTTAAGTCGCTCCCAGCCTCGCTCTTGGCGGCGGGTCGCTCGGTTACGATTCTCGCGCCCTTCTCACGGATCGGAGGCCGATGAGAGCGGCAAGCGACGACCCGTGGCTGCTAATCCAAGAGGCGAGGAGAAAGGCCCGGCGCCGAGCCGGGGGGTCACTCCCGCTCGCGCAGCGGCGATTGGCGCCCTGGCGATCGTCGTCATCGTCCTGCTCGTGATCCTCCTCGGGGGTGGCGGCGAACACAAGTACACGCTGCTCTTCCAGAACGCGAGCCAGCTCGTCCCGGACAACCAGGTCCTGATCGGCGGTCAACCGGTCGGCTCGGTCGAAAGCATCGGCCTCACCGACGACAACCTCGCGGAAGTCAAGATCTCCTCCGAACAGGAACTCCACCAGGGCACCACGGCGACGATTCGCGCCACGTCGCTGGCGGGCGTCGCCAACCACTACGTCTCGATCAGTCCTGGGCCCAACAACAAACCGGCGCTCGAGGAAGGGGCGACCCTGGGGCTCTCCTCGACGACCACGCCGGCCGACCTCGATCAGCTCTTCAACACTTTCCCGTCCGGCGTCCGCCGCGGCCTCGAAAAGTTCATCAAAGGCAGCTCGCAGATCTACGCAGGACGAGGCCCGGATGCCAACCTTGCCTACAAATACTTCGGCCCGGGGCTCAACCGGACGAATGCCTTCGTCGGCGAACTCAACTCCGACGAGCGGCTCTTCGAACGTTTCGTCGTCGCCACGGCAAAGCTCTCCACGGTGATCGCCGGCCGAAATCAGCAGCTCACCAGCGGCATCTCCAACGCCACCAACGCCTTTCACGCGATCGCCAACCGCAATGTCGCCTTTGACCGCTCACTGCAGGAGCTGCCACCCGTCTTCCGCCAGGCCAACACCACGTTCGTCAACCTCCGAGCCGCGCTCGATGACCTCGACCCGCTGGTCGAAACGGCGAAGCCGGCCACCAAGAACCTGGCCCCGTTCCTGGCGGAACTGCGTCCCGTCGTCTCCAAGGCGGTGCCGGTCTTCAAGGACCTGCGCCTCACCGTGCGGCGGCCGGGTGCCGCCAACGACGCCAACTACCTGCTGGGGGCACTGCCCGCGGTCCAACAGCTCTCCTCAAAGGCGTTTCCGCACGCCGAAACGGCGATCGCCGATTTCCAGCCGAACCTCAACTTCATCCGCGCCTACACGCCCGATCTCTTAAACGGCTTTGCCAAGGTCGGCCAGGTGACGGCGCCCTATGACGGAAACGGCCACTATGCGCGCGTCAGCTTCGCCGATGCGAACATCTTCAATGACGTTCTCGGCGAACTGAAGCCCGTCACCCCCGCCGAACAGTACGCGCAGTTCGGCGGTGCGATCGGGGTCAAACGACGCTGCCCGGGCGGCGCCACCCAGGCGGCGCCGGATGGCTCCAACCCGTTCGTCGAACCTCCCTTCGGCGGCTCAGGCGTCACCGCCTCCCAGTGCAACCCCTCCGACCTGCTGCCGGGACCATGAGAAGCCGCAGAGGACTGATAGCCGCGCTGGCCCTCGTCGTTGTGGTCGTCGTCGTCGTGCTGATCGCCTCCGGCGGCGGCGAAGGTGGCGGTTACCGAGTCCGCGCGATATTTGACAACGGCTCGTTCATGGTCAGGGGAGAGCAGGTGCGTATCGTCGGCGCCACCGTCGGTGAAGTCGAATCGGTCGGCGTGACGATGCCGGGCGAGATCGACAGCTACGAACACGGCCATCCGGAAGCGATCCCGGGCAAGGCGGTGATCGTGATGAAGATCACCGACCCGGGCTTCGAGGACTTCCGTGAAGATGCCAACTGCATCATCCGGCCGCAGTCGCTGATCGGCGAGAAGTACGTCGACTGCCGCCCGACGCTGCCGCGAGCGCCCGGCTCGCCCCCACCCCCTCCGCTGCGCGTCATCAAGTCCGGCCAACCCGGTGCCGGCCAGCGCCTGCTGCCGCTCGAGAACGACAGCACGAGCGTCGACCCGGATCTGATCAACGACATCCACACGCTCCCCTACGCGCAGCGATTTCGGCTTATCTTCAACGAACTCGGCGCCTCGCTCGCAGGGCGGGGGTCCGACATCAAAGCAGCCGTGGAACGGGCCAACCCTGACCTGCGTGAAGCCGACCGGGTCCTGGAAATCCTCCGAGACCAGCGCCACCAACTGGCACAGCTCGCCTCCGACTCCGAGGAAGTGCTGGGACCGCTCGCCGCCCAGCGCGCCCATGTCGCCGGCTTCCTCGCCAACGCCGGAGCTGCCGGTCAGGCGAGCTCCGAACGGGGCGCCGAACTGGAAGCCTCGCTGCAGAAGTTCCCCCGTTTCCTGCGCGAGTTCCGCACGACTATGACCAGCCTTCAGGGCTTCTCCGAAGCGGGCACGCCGGTGCTCGCCGACCTCGGCAGGGCGACCCCGGCACTGACCGAAGCGACCCGGCACCTGGCGCCCTTCACCCAGGCCTCAACCGTCGCCCTCAAGGCGCTCGGCAGCGCCGGCGAAGCCTCGGGGTCGACGTACCGTGAATCTGTACCGATCGTCAGAAAGGCACGCGACCTGGCCCGCTCCGGGGTCAGCCCGACGACAGAACTCGCGAGGTTCCTGGTCAGAACCAAGAAGACCAAGGGTTGGGATTACCTGGTCGAACTGATCTACAACGGCGCCGGCGTCGTCAACCAGTTCGACCAGTACGGCCACTTCATCCAGAGCGTCGTGGCGCTGACCAACTGCAACGAATACGAAATCGCTCCGTCGAGCGGCTGCCACTCCTTCTTCGGTGAAGGCGCGGGCGCCTCGAGCTTCAACCCGGAGGCGGCGCTGCGGCGGATCGAAGCAGAAGGAGCCGAAAAGAGCGGTGGCACCGCGGCCATCTCCTCGGCCCCGAAAGGCGGCTACGTGACGCCAAGCGCCCCGGCCGAAAAGCCAACTCCTGAACTTGGCGAAGGCAAGCGCCTCGGCGCCGGCGTCTCCTCCTCCCCCGCCCAGCGAGCCCTGATCAACTACCTCCTCGGACCATGAAAGACCGCAGCGGAATCCAGGGCGTAGCCAGCAACCCGGTCCTCGTCGGGGCGGTCACCGTGCTGGTCGTGATCGTCGCCGTGTTCCTCGCATACAACGCCAACAACGGCCTGCCATTCGTCTCCACCTACGACATCAAGGCCCGCGTCCCGGACGCGCAGGCCCTGGTCAAAGGCAACGATGTGCGGATCGGTGGGGCCCGCGTCGGGGTCGTCAAGGCGGTCAAGCCGGTCGAATTGCAAAACGGGCGCTTTGCCGCTGAACTGAGTCTCAGCCTCGACAAGAGCGCCGAACCGATTCCCAAGGATTCGACGATGATCATCAGGCCGAAGTCTCCGCTCGGCCTCAAGTATCTGCAGATCACACCTGGCAAATCCTCTGAAGGCTTCGCCCCCGGAGAAACGATCCCGCTCTCCCAAGCGAAGCCCGAACCGGTCGACATCGATCAGTTCTTCGACACGTTCGACGAAAAGACGCGCCTGGCGATTCGCCAGAATGAGGCCGGATTCGGCAACGCCCTGGCCGGTCGCGGCCCGCAGCTAAACGCGGCCTTCGGCGCTCTGCGCAAACTCGCCGAAAGCGCCGAGGCGCCGCTGCGCATCCTCGCCTCACCATCGACCGACTTCGCCGGCTTCTGGCGTGCCCTGGAGGCGCTCAACGCGACCGTGGCACCGGTGGCCCAGGTCAACGCCGACCTATTTGTGGTCCTCGACCGCACCTTCGGCGCCTTCGCGCGAGTCTCGCGCCCCTACATCCAGGAAACGATCTCCAAGGGCCCGGAAACGCTTGATGCCGCGATCGCCGACCTGCCCGTCCTGAATCCCTTCCTGCACAACACCGAACGCTTCTTCACCGCCTTCCAGCCCGGTGCCAGGGCCCTCGCCGAGACCTCGCCGACCCTCGACGCGGCCGAGCGCGCCGGGATCCCGGTCCTGCGGGAATCACCGACCTTTGATGCGCAGCTGGCGCCGACCGCGGACGCGCTGCTCGCCTTCCAAGAAGCCCCCGGCGTCTTCAACGGCCTCGACCTGCTGATCAACACGAACGAAAAACTCAATCCCGCGATCAGCTTCATCGGCCCGGCCCAGTCGACGTGCAACTACCTGACCCTCGCCTTTCGCAACCTGAAAAGCACCTTCAGCGAAGGCAACGGCGCCTCGAACTGGGTTCGCGCGATCTCCTTCCAGACGCCGGAAGGACCCAACGCCGAGGGCGGCCCGGCCTCGGCGCCCGCCAATGGTGGCGGCCCCAACCCCACCCAGAACCACCTGCACACCAACCCCTACCCGAACACCGCCTCGCCGGGCCAGCCCGAAGAGTGCGAAGCGGGCAACGAGCCCTACCTGAAGGGCAAGACGGTGATCGGCAACGTTCCGGGCAATCAGGGCACGGTGACCGAAGGCCAGCTGAAGGAAGGCCACTGATGGGACGCCTGCCCGAGCGCGACATCAAAGCAGCCGCAGAAAGCCGCGGCATCTTCGGCTGGCACCCGAGCAACGTGGTGATCGCAGCGATCTTCCTGGCGGTCATCATCATCGGCCCCTACCTCGCCTTCACGGGGCACATCCCGTTCACGAGCTACGGCTACGAAATCAAGGCGACCTTCGCCAACGGAGTCAACATCGCGACGAAATCGCCGGTGCGAATCGCCGGCGTCGACGTCGGCGAAGTGATCGGCGTGGAACGCGATGGCGACGCGACCACCGTCTCCTTCACGGTCGAAGGAGACGGAAGGCCGGTCCACAAGGACGCCTTCGCCGAGATTCGACCGCGGATCTTCCTCGAGGGCAACTTCTTCATCGAACTCGACCCGGGCAGCCCGAGCGCACCCGAACTCGGCAGCGGTGAAACGATCCCCGTCAGCCACACCTCCACGGCGGTGCAGCTCGATCAGATCCTCACCGCGCTGCAGTCGCCCGTCCGTGCCAATCTCGGGACCCTTCTGGAGAGCTTCGGCACGGCGCTGAATGAAAAACCGAGCGCCGCCGAAGACCGCACGCAGCTGCCCGAAGTCCAGGGCATTTCCGGGGGCGAGGCGCTCAACGGTGCCTTCCGCTACGGCGGCGCCGCCGGCCGCTACGGGGCGCAGACGACCAACGCGCTGCTGGGCACCAGCCCCCATGACCTCTCGCGGGCGATTGCCGGCGCGAGCCGCACCTTCGGTGCCTTTGCTCGGCGCGACGCCGCTCTGCAGGGGCTGATCGAAAACTTCGAGATTTTCACCGGTGCCCTCTCCGAACAGTCAGCCAACCTGGAAACGACGATCGAACGCCTGGCGCCGACCCTGCAGACAGCGCACAGCTCGCTCGTCAACCTCAACCGGGCGCTGCCGCCGCTGCGCGGCTATGCGATCGCGCTACGTCCCGCCGTGGCCGAACTGCCCGGCCTGATCTCCGCCTCCAAACCATGGCTCGCCCAGGCCCGCCCACTGCTCTCCGGCAAGGAGGGCGGCGGCGCCGCGCGGCTGTTGTCCGAATTGACCCCCGGCCTCGCCGGTGCCGCCCAGGCCGGCAAGTCGAGCGCCCTGCCTCAGCTCAACCAACTCAGCCTCTGCGGGAGCAAGGTTCTGATCCCGACCGGCAATCAGACGATCGATGACCAGTTCAGCACGGGCGGTCCCAACTACCGCGAGTTCCTCTACTCGCTCGGCGACCTCGCCGGCCAGAGCCAGAATTTCGACGGCAACGGCCCCTACCTGCGCCTGCAGCCAGGCGGCGGCAACGTGCTGGTCGAAGAGGGCAACCCCAAAGCCTCGATCAGCCAGGACCGTCAGAACTTCGCCTTCGCGCCCGCCGCCCCCAGCGGCAGCCAGCCGCAGCTCGGCGGGAAACCGCCGCTGAAGCCCAACGTGCGCTGTGACAAGAACCCGGCTCCCAACGTCAACAGCGGCCTCGGCCAGGCCGGAGCCCCGTCCATCGTCCCGGTCCCATGAGCGAGTCGCGCGAACATTCCCGCTGGAAGCACTTTCGCGCCTCACTCTCGAGGCAGTCCCGCGGGCGCGGCAAGGACACGACGGCGATTGTCGGCCTGACCCTGCTGGGGGTGGTGGTGACGCTCTTCATCTTCACCCAGCAGAAAGCGTCACTGCCCTCGTGGGTCCCGATCGTCGGCGAAGAATTCGTTCACATCACCGGCGAATTCGAAACCGCTCAGGCGATCGCCCCGGGACAGGGGCAGGCGGTGGTCATCGCCGGCATCCAGGTCGGAAAGATCAGCTCGGTGGCGCTCGAAGACGGCCACGCGAAAGTCGGCATGGATATCGAGCCCAAGTACATGCAGCTGATCCATCCCGATGCGACGCTCCTCATGCGGCCGAAAACGAACCTCAATGACATGGTCGTCGAGGTCAGCCCCGGGACCGCCCCCGGACACCTGGAAGCCGGCGACAACATCCCCCTTGCGCAGACCAAATCGAATACCAGCCTGGACGCCTTTCTCGCCACCCTGGACGCCGATACGCGCCAGTACATCCAGCTGCTGCTCGCCGGCGGCGCCGAAGGAATCGGCGGCCACGCCCACCAGCTCTCCGGTGCCTTCCGCCGCTTTCAGCCCTTCGTTCGCTACGTCGCTGAACTCAACCAGGCGGTCGCCCAGCGGCGCCGGGCCCTCGCCCGGGTGATCCACGATTTCGGCTCGCTGACGACCGAACTGGGACGCCGCGACACCGAGATCGAACGTTTCGTCACCGGCTCCGACGCGGCCCTCGGCAACTTCGCCAACCAGCAGCAGGCGCTGCAGGAATCGTTGACCGAGTTTCCGGCGACCCTGGCGGCAGCCCACGCCGGCCTGGCCGCGTCCAACACCTTCTCGATCGTCTCCCGGCCGGCGCTGATCGGTCTGATCCCGCAGGCGGAAGCCCTCGGTCCGGCCTTCAAGGCCACCGAGCGCTTCTTCGCCCAGACCAGGGTGCCAATCCGTGACCAGATCCGGCCCTTCACCCGCGAAATTCGACCGCTACTGGTCAACACCGCGCAGGCCGCCGGCCCCCTGAAGAAGACGGTGTCCGGCTTCGGCCACAGCGTCGGCGGCCTCAACGCCTTCTTCAACGAGCTCGCCTATAAGCCCAGTGGCTCAAAGCAGAGCTACCTCTTCTACCTGCCCTGGCTGAACCACGACCTGAACGCCACCTTCACGTTGCAGGACGCGGGCGGTCCGGTGCAACGGGGCCTGATCATGTACACCTGCAGCGGCGCCCAGCTCGCGATCGGCCTCTCGCGCGAAAAGTCCTACATCAACGCTCTCGTCAACGTTGCCCACCTGCCGCGCAGCGACCAGCTGCCCTCGGTGCCGCCGACGAAAGATAACCCCGACGTGGCGTGCGGGCCGGGAACATGAGCAAGCGCGCCCCCAGCACAACGCAGCTGCTCGTCATCGCCGGCTTTGCCCTGTCCTGCTTTGGGATCCTGCTCTTCCTCTGGATCACCTTCGGCGGCCCGACCCCGTTCAAGGCGAAGTCCTATGAGATCAAGATCCCCTTCTCCGAGGCGGCCCAGCTCGCGCAGCAATCCGATGTGCGGATCTCCGGTGTCGACGTCGGCAAAGTCCAGAGCATCGAACGCAACCCCGGCAAGCTGGCGATCGCGACGATCGACATCGAAGACCAGTACGCGCCACTGCCCAGGGACACCAGGGCGATCCTGCGGACCAAGACTCTGCTCGCCGAGACCTACGTCGAATTGACCCCCGGTAACCGCAACGGCCCGAAGCTGAAGGACGGCGAAACGCTGTCCGCTGCGAATGTCGCCCAGTCGGTCCAGATCGACGAGATCTTCCGCACCTTCAATGCCCAGACCCGCGCCGCCTTCCACGAATGGATGCAAAACGCGGCGATCGCGATTCAGGGCCGCGGCCTCGACTTCGCCAACGGCCTCGGAGAACTGAACACGACCTTCACCGAATTCGACAAGCTCTTCCGGGTCCTGGACACCCAGCGGCTTGCCGTTCGCCAGCTGTTCCACAACGGCGCCGTCGCCCTCAACGCCTTCCGCGGCCGCGAAGGTCAGCTCGCCGACCTGATCCAGACCTCCGACGCCGTCTTCCGCACGACGGCGCGCCGCGACCAGGACATTGAAGCGTTGTTCCGCGCCTTCCCGACCTTCGAGGAACAGTCGAAGCTGACCGTCGAACGGCTGAAGCGGTTTGCGCTCAACACGGACCCCCTGGTTCGCCAGCTGGTTCCCGCCGCCGAACAGCTCTCACCGACCCTGGTCGCCTTTGGCAAGCTGGCGCCCGAAGCGAAGGGTTTCTTCGAAGGCTTCGGCCCGGTGATCGGCAAGTCGACCAGCGGCTTCCCGGCTCTGCGCAAGCTGTTGCGTGACGACTTCCCGCCGTTCCTGCGCGCCGCGGACCCGTTCCTGCGCAACATCAACCCGCTGCTCAGCGGGCTCGGTGAGTACAAACACGAGCTGACCGCGGCGATGGCCAACGTCGCCTCCGCCACGCAGGCGAAAACGCCGGTCGAAAGCGGCCCCGAACTGCACTACCTGCGGGCGATGGGACCCTTCAACCCGGAATCGGTGGCGACCTACAACAGCCGCCTCGGAATCAACCGCACGAACACCTACGCCCAACCGCTCACCTACAAGGAACTGGCCGCCGGCCTGCCCAGCTTCGATACCCGCGGCTGCTCGGGCCCCAGCGTCACGCTGAGCGAAGGCGTGATCAACGAACCGGCCTTCAACCAGCGCTTCAAGACCGGTGAAGAAGTCAAACGCGCCACCGAATTCTTCAAAGCGCTGCGCAAGTACGCCTTCGCCGAACAGGAAAGTTCGGCCAACGCCGGTGCCCCCGGATGCACCCAGCAGGCCCCCTTCCCGCCGATCTACGGCAGCGGTCCCTCGAGTGCTTATCAGCACACCTTCGAACAGGGGAAATAGGCTTGTTAAGGCGCTCCTTTCCCGCTGCCGTAGGGTTTAGGAGCCAGTAGTTGTTGGTAGTTTGCCGGGAAACACGGGACAGGTACCGACGCTGACAACCGGCCGGATCGGATGACCGGGCGAAAAGGAGAGAGATAAACACGATGCGAAAGCGCTTGACATGGATACTCGCCGCCACGGTGGCGGTGGGGCTGCTATTGGCCGGCATAGCCAGCGCCTCCAAGCCGGTGGTCGTCAGGGCCGGCAACCTCGTCCTCACCTTCAACGGCGGCTTCACGCCGACCAAGCTCTCAAAGAAGAAGTTGACCCCGATCCATCTGAACGTCTCGGGCAAGATCGCGACGGCCGACGGCACGAAACCACCACCCCTGACCAGCTTCGTGCTGGAAACCGACAAGAACGGGGGGATCAACGCCAAGGGGGTGCCCACCTGCAAGCAGGGCCAGCTCGAAGCGCGGACGAGCAAGGACGCCGAAAAGGTCTGCAAGCCGGCGATCATCGGCAAGGGAACGACCGACGTCGACGTCCAGTTCCCCGAATCGAAACCGATCGCGCTGCACTCGAAGCTGCTGATCTTCAACGGCGGCATCAGCGGCGGCAAGACGACGCTCCTGATCCACGCCTACCTGAGCAGCCCCGTGACGGCGGCGATCGTGACCACGGTCAAGGTCCAGAAGGTCCACAACGGCCGCTACGGTCTCAAATCGGTCGCGACGATCCCGAAGATCGCAAACTACGCCGGTTCGGTGACCAATTTCAATTTGACGATCACCCGCAAGGGCTACCTGCTTGCCAAATGCCCCGACGGCCATCTCGACGCCAAGGGCAAAGCGGTCTTCCGCGAAGGCCCCACGGCCGAAGGCGAAGTCGTCCGTCCCTGCACGGGAACGGGTTGAGCACGAGCGCCTGAGCCAAAGACTCGGGACGAAGCAGGGGAGGGGAAGGGCGGCCGCAGGGCCGCCCTTCTCAGTTCTCGAGCATCGATTGGCGGACGCGGGCGCGCTCGGCGTCGGCTCGCGCGGGGCCGAGGAAGGGCAGCACGATCCAGAACATCAGGTCGGGCAGCCGGCTCGGCAGGCGCGAGGCGGCGCCGTGGAGGATCTCGCTGTAGAGGAGCTCGTTGATCCCACCGGTGATCGCCAGCGAGGTGATGCCGGGGAGCTCGAGCGAGGTTTCGGCGCGGCCCGCGTCGAGGAAGCCCGTGAACTGACGCAGCGCCGCGTCGCGCCGGGCGAGAGCCTTGGGCCCCGCGGCGAGCACCTCGACGATCGCGAAGCGCGCCTCATCCGGGTTCTCGGCGAGATCGGCGAGCAGAGCGCCGAGACCGACGGCCACGCGCTCCGCCCAGGGGGCGCCGGGTCTTGACTCGAAGCCGCGCGCGGTGTCGCCGAGAAGCGTCGCGAGGAGCTGGTCGTAGGTCGCGAGAAAGCAGTCCTCCTTGCTCGTGAAGAGCTCGTAGAAGGTCTTGCGCGAGACGCCCGCGACGCCGATCACATCGATGACCCGGGTCGCCGGATAGCCGCGCTCGGAAACGACCTCGATCATCGCCTGCAGGATGCGCTGTCGCTGGGATTCCGCCACGGTCTCCCGCGGCAACCCGTGCCGGCCCCTCGGCAGGCGCTCGCTGACCTTAGCTGCGCGTCCACCAGAAGCCACATCAAGACTGTAGAGCAGGGCGAGGTATTTCAGCCGGTAGAATTCAGAGGGCCATGGGAGGAGTCAGGAGATTTGCCGCGCTTTTGCTCGCGCTCGTTTGCGCGGCGGCGCTCGCGGCCTGCGGCGGGGGTAGTTCCTCGACCTCCTCTTCCACGAGTGCCACGGTCCCGCCGAGTAGCGGCGAAGCCGAAGGCGGCGGCAACAACGAAACCAAGCAGACCGGCGGCGAAGCCGAAGGCGGCTCTCAAGGCCAGCAGGAAGAAGGCTCCGAACCGAGCAGCGAAGAAGGCAAGGTATCTCCGAACGATCGCTCGGCGCCGTTCCGCAGCAAGGGGGGCGACAACAGCATTCAGAATTACGGCGAAGAAGAGGGCGCCGCCGAACGAACCGCGGCGACAAAGACGATCACCGTGTTCTTCGCGGCCAGCAGGGACAAAGAATGGGCAAAGGTCTGCGGTGTGCTTTCGAAAAAGGTGCAGGCGCAGATGGAAGAGCTGACCAAGCACGCCCCCCAGTTCAAAGGCAAGAACTGCGCCGGCGTGATCGAAACGCTCTTTTCGAGCGCTCCGGCCAACGCCAATCGGCCCGAATCAATCAAGGGGGGCGTCGTCGCCCTGCGCCGCAAAGGCGACCAGTCCTTTGCCCTCTACCACGCGGTGAACGGTAAACCCTATGCATTCCCGCTGGTCCGCGAAGGCGGCGAATGGAAGCTGATCGGGATGGCGCCGACGCCGCTCAGCTATTAGGGATCCAGAGCCTCAGGCAGCGACCCCGAGCGCCGGCTCCTCGCCCAGCCAGACGACCTGATCACGGTCCGGGCCGACTCCGACCAGCCGGATTGGGACGCCGACGAAGTCGGCGATGAAATCGAGGTAGGCGCGTGCCTGTGGGGGCAGCTCCGCCGCGCTGCGGGCGCTCTCTATCTCGGCGTCAAAGCCTGGAAGCTCCTGGTACTCGGCGCTCGCCGAGTGGAGGATCGACTGGTGATAGGGGAAGCTGTCGAGGACGGCACCCTCCTTGGAGCGATAGCGGACCGCGACCCGCAGCGGGTCGATGCCGCGCAGCACGTCGAGCTTGGTGATTGTCAGGGCGGTCATCTTGTTGAGCCGCGCCGCGTAGCGCAACGCCACCAGGTCGATCCATCCGCAGCGTCTCTCGCGGCCGGTGGTCGTCCCGTACTCGTGGCCGCGTTCGAGCATCTGCCGACCGATCGCATCGTCGAGCTCGGTCGGGAAGGGGCCGGTCCCGACCCGCGTCGCATATGCCTTGGCGACCCCCCAGACCTCGTCGATATCGGTTGGTCCGACCCCGGCGCCGACGGTCGCCGCGCCGGCGATCGGATTCGAGGAGGTCACGAACGGATAGGTCCCATGATCGAGATCCAGCATCGTCGCCTGGGCCCCCTCGAAAATCACCGAGCCGCCGCCGTCGAGTGTCTCCCAGCACAGGCGCGAGCTATCGGCGATATGGGGCTCGAGTCGGTGGCCGTAGCTGACATGTTCCTCGGTCATCGTGTGCAGGTCGAGCCGCGGATCAGGAGCGTCTTCGATCGGGCCCTCAAGCCCCTCGCCCGCCTCCTTGCGCAGCTTGCGGCGCCGTACCGAGAGTTCACGCAGAGCCTGCTGCTTGGGCTCCAGCGCCGTGCGGATCTTGGCCCGCAGGATCTTCTCGTCGAGCAGGTCCTGGACACGGATGCCGAGGCGCAGGGCCTTATCGGCGTAGCAAGGCCCGATCCCGCGCCGGGTCGTCCCCAGCGAGAGCTTGCCGAGCTTCAGCTCGCCGGCGGTGTCGAGCAGCACGTGGTAGGGCATGATCAGGTGGGCGTTGGCGGAGATCTTCAGGTTGCCGACGTCGACGCCGCGCCGCCGCAGGCCGTCGATCTCTTCAAGCAGGATGCGCGGGTCGAGCACGACGCCATTGCCGATCACACAGGTCTTGCCCGAGTGCAGGATCCCGGAAGGGATCAGATGGAACTTGAAGGTCTCGCCGCCGCGGACGATCGTGTGGCCGGCATTGTTGCCGCCCTGGAAGCGGACGATCATGTCCGCGCGGTCGGCGAGCAGGTCGGTCACCTTGCCCTTGCCCTCATCGCCCCACTGGGCACCGACTATCACTATTCCCGGCATGATCGGGAGAATTGTGACGGGCGGGCGCGACGGGCGCGGTGAGGTCGCTATTCGCCGATAGCTCGCGCTTCCAGGCGCCGATCCGGGCCGAACAGCGGCAGCGGGTCGCCGCAGATCTCGATCAGGCGGGAGACGGTGCGCGAGCCGATCTGGTCCTCGAGCTGGCGCTGGCCCTCATCGACCCCACCCTCAGCGTTGCTGGTGACGAGCATCGAGCGCTGGTTCTCGTAGCGCTCGTTTACCAGCGCGTACAGCTGCTCGACCACCCAGTCGGTATGACGCTCGGAGCCGAGGTCATCGATATAGAGCAGGTCGACCGAGGTGAGGCGCCTGAAGAAGGCCTCGTAGGCATCCTCGGAGTCAGTCGCCTGGTAGGTCTGGCGAATCTGGGTGAGCAGCTTCGGCGTGAAATACACGGCGACGCTCCTGCCGGCCGCCAGCGCGGTCTTGGCGACGAGCATGCCGAGCGTCGTCTTGCCGGTCCCGGTGCCACCCATCAGCCACATGCCGCGCCCGGCCCCGAGGTTCGTCTCAAGTTCTTCGGTGAAGCTTCTGACGGCCCTGACCACCAAACGCGCTTCGCCCATATCGCGTTCCATGTCTGAGACCGGCGGCCGATCGAAGGAGGCGCCCCGGTAGCGCCTCGGAATCACAGACGCGATGCCGCGGACCTTGCCCTGCCGAAGGCGGGACTCACGGCACTCGCAGGGGCGGGCCACGTCTTCGGGTCCAAGGATCCAGCCGGAGCCATCGCAGATGCCGAGCGGGCAGGCCCGCTCGCGATAGGGCATGGAGCTGCGAGCGTTCGGTCCGGCCATCAGAACTCAGGCCCGGCGAGGGCCGTATCGTCGAACTGCGACTCGGCCCCGGCGGGCTGCTGGACCGGTTCCTGGCGGCCGGAATGGTCGGCGAACTTCGGGTAGCGGTCGAGGAAGACCAGCTTCTGGGAGCCGATCGGACCGTTTCGGTGCTTGGCGAGGATCACGTCGGCGAGACCGTCGGGCTCCTCCTCGGGGTCGCGGTAGTAGTCCTCGCGATACAGGAAGGCGACCAGGTCGGCGTCCTGCTCGAGGTTCCCCGACTCGCGCAGGTCAGAGAGCATCGGCTTGGGGGGGTGGCGTTGCTCGGGCGCTCTCGAGAGCTGCGAGATCGCGAGCACGGGTACCTGCAGCTCACGGGCGAGGATCTTCAGCCCGCGGCTCATCTGACCGACCTGCTCGACCCGATTGGCGCGGTGATCGTCAGCGCGCATCAGCTGGATGTAGTCGACGATGATCAGCCCGAGGCCTCCCTGATCCTGGGCCAGCGCGTGCAGCCGGCGGGCCTTCGCCCGCAGGTCGAGGATCCCCAGGTCCGAGGAGTCGTCAAACCACAGTGGCGCCTGCTCGAGCTCATTGCAGGCGCGGACCACCTTTGGCCAATCCTTCTGGGTTACCTGTCCCTTGCGCAGCTTGTCCCCCGAGATCCGCGCGCGACAGGCGATGAAGCGCTGGGCCAGCTCGACCTCAGACATCTCGAGCGAGAAGAACGCAACCGGCTGGTTGTGCTTCATCGTCACGTTTTCGGCGATGTTTGCGACCAGCGCACTCTTGCCCATCGCCGGGCGGGCGGCGACGATGATCAGGTTGCCGGGCTGAAAGCCGCCGGTGATCGCGTCGATGTCCCGGAAGCCCGAGGGCGTGCCGGTCAACTCGGTCTCGCCGGTGGACAGCTTCTCGAGCCGGTCGACCTCATCATGGAGGATCTCCGAGAGCAGACGGAAGTCACTGGCCTGCTCTCTGTGGGCGACGTCGAAGAGCAGCTTCTCGGCCCGCTCGGAGAGCTCGCGCGGCTCGCCACTTCGCTCGTGGACCCAGCCCTGGATTTCCTGCCCGGCGCCCAGCAGCCGCCGCAGCAGCGAGTTCTGCTGGACGATCTCCGCGTAGTGGCGGGCATTGCCGGCCGCCGGGACCCTTGCCGCAAGCTCAGAGACGTGGTGCTTGCCACCCGCCTCCTCGATTTCGTTGCGCTGGACGAGCGCCTCGACGACGCTCAGCTCGTCGACCGGCTTGGAGGCCGAGTAGAGGGAGTGGATGCAGCGGAAGATCGCCGCATGCTTCTCGAGATAGAAGTCCTCGGCATTCAACTTGACCTCGTCGATAACCCGGGTCAGGGCCGACTCGGCGACCAGCATCGCGCCCAGTACCGATTCCTCGGCATCGATGTTCTGCGGCGGGACGTGGGCTGTTGGAGCTTGGGCCATCGACTCTCTAGTTAAGGCTCCGACCCGGCGGAACGACCCGATTCGAAGCTGCGCTCAAGCAAACCAGAGGCGCGCTCCGGGCACAGGGCTCCACTCCGCAAACGGCGGAAAAACATCAGCCGAGGGGTGGAGGGATCAGACCCTCGGCCTCCTGGCGGCGCTCCCCGCGACGCAGCATCCGCCCGGTGAGGATCGCGATGCTGAGGATCGCCGTGGCACCGAGGCTGAGCTGCACGCTCAGCAGGCCTTCGCGCGTCCAGTAGACATCTCGCAGGTCGAGCAGCAGGGCCGCCTCGTCGAAGGTGAGACCCATGCCGACTCCCATCGGCACCGCCAACCACTCCTCGGTTCCCTCGCTCTCGCTGAGCAGGGCGGCGGTCCCGGCTGCAAAGCCGATCACGATTCCGGGGACGAAGTGGTGGATGTGGCGGCCCCGGAAGCGCAGGTCGCGAAAAGGCCCCCACTCGTCGCGAACGCCCCAGGTCGAGAGCCTGACCAGAGCGAAGGAGCCGAGAAAGCCGGCGAGCAGGTTGAAGAGGATGGTTTCGCTGCGCGGCGCCTCCTCATATCCGACCACGGCCACGTTGACGGTGTCGATCGCCGCGGCGGGAGCTGCTTCGACGAGGCCCTCATGACCCCCGGCGTCCTGACCGGCCCGACGCCGCAGCATGCGACCGAACTGACCCGCGAGCACGACTCCGGCGCCGGCCAGCGCCACCGCGGCCAGCCCCAGCGTGGCTCGCTCCGCGCGCGCCCAGCCCATTCTTGGGGGGCGCCTATGAACGACGTCTACTTCTCCTCAGTAACGATCGTCTTCACCGCGGCAGTGGTGCCGTCGGCGAGCTCGATCTCGACCATATGAGTGCCGATCTCGCGAATCGGCTGCTCGAGGCGCACTTTCCGTTTGTCGATCCGAACGCTGCGCGCGTCCTCGATCGCGTCGACGATCTCCTTCGCGCCGACGGAGCCGAACAGCTTGCCATCCTCTCCTGCCCGCTGGTAGATCGTCAGGACCGTCTTCGAGAGCAGCGAGGCCGCCTCCGCTTCGCGCGCCGCGCGCTCGCGCGCCGCTCTCTCAGCAGCGTCGCGCCGGCGCTGGGCCTCCTCGAGAGCCGAATCGCTTGCCGGCATTGCCAGCTTGCGCGGAATCAGGTAGTTGCGCAGGTATCCGGGTGCGACGTCGACCGGGTCACCCCGCTTTCCGAGCTTCTCCACGTCCTCCAGCAAAACGGCCTGGGCCACGCCGGCTTACCTCTCTCCGACGTACGGCAGCAAAGCTATCTCGCGGGCTCGCTTGACCGCGATTGAGAGCTGGCGCTGGTGCTTGCGTGAGAGGCCTGTGACCCGTCGACCGCGCGTCTTCCCCTTGTCGGAGAGGAAGCGCCGCAGCAGGTTGAGGTCCTTGTAATCGACCGCCTCGGAGTTGATCCGGGTGTATTTCCGGGGGCGAGTTCGCTCCGCCGCGCGCCGTCCGCGCCGCGTTGAGGAGGAGCCGCCGCTGTCCTTGGTTCGTGGCATATCGGCGGGGAATCCTACAGATCCCCGGCCCACAGGCCCAGCGCGCCGCCCCCGGCTAGAAGGGGATGTCCTCCTCGCCCCCGCCCCCGACCGTGGCGCCCTCGAAGTCCGACGTGTCGGCCGGCACGTCGGTGCTGGGACTGAAGCCACCGCCCTGAGAGGCGCCGTTTTGGGCACCGGAGCCGTCGCGGGAGCCGAGGAACTGGACCGAGTTCGCGATGATGCTGACCGCCTGACGTTTGCCGCCGTCTTTGGCCTCCCACTCGCGCCAGTCGAGACGGCCCTCGACCGCGACCGGACGTCCCTTGGAGAGGTAATTGGCGCAGTTCTCGCCCTGGGCTCCCCAAACGGTCACGTCGAAATAGTTGGGCTTATCGACCCACTCCTGCCCTTCTTTGCGGCGGCTGTTGACGGCCACCCGAAGGTCGCACACGGCGGTCCCTCCGCCGGTATGTCGCAGCTCGGGGTCGCGGGTCAGGTTGCCGGTGATTACCACCACGTTAACGTTCGAAGCCGCCACGGCTCTCACTCCTCTTAATCGCTTTTCAGGCCCCCAGTCTAAGAGCCGAATCGGCGTCTCCAATCCCCCGAACCGGGGGAATCCCCGCAAAGAGCGTCGCTATTCGATCGTGCGCTCGGGATCCGCGGACGCTGCAGCAGCCGGGCTCGGCGAGGCGCCGCGCTCCCGGTCGCGGCCCGGAGCTGGAGCGGCGGCCGCGGGGGGAACCATCACCGGCGCCTCGGGATCGACCCCGAAGATTCGGAAGCGCAGGACGCCGTCGGCGATCTTCAGATTGTGGTCGAGTCGCTCGAGGAGATCGGTCGGCGCCTCGAACCTGAACCAGCGGTAGTCGGCCTCGTTGCGGCGGTTGATCTCATAGGCCATCTTGCGGAGACCCCAGTTGTTCTCGTGCTTGAGGACGCCGCCATCTTCAACCTGCTTCTTCGCCTCCTCGGCAAGAGCCTCGCGGGCCGCCGCGTCGCGAGTGGCGTCGAGCATCAGGACCAGCTCATATTCGCGTGTTGAGGCCAAAACGGCGTGTGACTATAGCTAGCCGGGGCCTCTTGGCGCCGGACGAGCCCCGCGAGCCGGCGCCGGGGGCCCGTGCTCCAGGCGCCGGAGACCCCCGAGATCGCCGGCGAGGGGCGGCACCCTTTCACTTCACAGATCCGCACGGTGCCCAACGATCATCTAGGGACCGGGCAGCTCCAGCTCTCCCCCCCCTGGGCCCTCGGCCTCTGCCGCCAGCTCCTCCGGAGACGGGTGGAAGACGCCGGTCTGGATGCTCCAGCCCTCTCGCCTGCCGACCGCGGTCACGATGCCGACATAGACAACTTCGACCACGGTCTGAACGGCGCGCACAGCGATCGCGATCAGCGAGCCTACGGCGAAGCTATGGCCAGGGACGGCCCCCTTGATCGCCCAGGCGAAGACCGCGTCGCGGACGCCGAGTCCGGCCGGCGCGACCAGCGTCGCGAGAGCCGCGACGTAGCCCAAGGCCTGGGCTGAGCCGACGGTGAAAACGTCGCTCGTCGCGATCGGAGTCACCGAGCGGGCGACGCAGTAAACGCCGACCGACATCACCACCCAGGTGATCAGGAAATAGGCGATCAGGGCGGTCACCCTCCGCATCGAGATCACAACGGGCAGCGGTTCCCGGCCGAACGCAGCCAGCGCCCGGTCGGCCAACGGCCCGAAGACCCGAGGATGCAGCGCGACGATCGCGATTGGGATCAGCGCCAGGAACGCCCAGCGCAGGGGCTGTCCCTGGAGGTCCGGGTGGTTGATGAAGAAGTAGGCGGAGAAGATGATCGCCGCCGTCGCCGCGATCGCCTGTTCATAGACGATGCTGGCGACTGTGATCCGCCGCGGCACGCCGGCGCGCTCGGAGAGAAGCACCCGCCCCAGCACATAGAGGACGCTGCCCGGAACGTAACGGGCGAGCAGCGGTTGTCCCCAGGCAACCTGCGCCTGACCGGCGCCTATCCGATAGCCGAGAAAGCGCAGGGTCAGATCCCAGCCGAGCGCGTTGAGCGCGAAGAAGCCCGGCAGGACAACTAGGGCGGGGAGCAGCCAGAGGGCGTGAAAGTGAACGCCCTTGGCTTCGATCTCTGACCACTGGTTGATGACCGTCAGAACGAGGAAGCCGAAGATCAGCAGGGCAACTCCAAGTTGGACCGCGAGGCGGACCCGCTTGCTGCGCGGGGGGCGGGTGCCGAACTGCGCCCCGGCCTCACCGATCCGGTGCAGAAGTGGTCGCTGGCGCTCCACGGAGCCGCACGATAGTCGCGACAATGGAGGGATGGGTGAGTTCGAGTTGCTGGCGCGGATCCGCGGCAGGCTTCCTGCACCGGCTGCCAGAGTGAAGGTCGGTGCCGGTGATGACGCGGCCGTGACGGTCCCGGGCGGGGCAACAGCCACCTCGGTGGACGCCGTCGTCGACGGGGTCCACTTTCGCAGCGAGCTGGCCAGCCTGCGACAGGTCGGGGGCAAGGCGCTCGCGGCGGGGCTCTCCGATCTCGCAGCGATGGGAGCTGAGCCAGGCGAGGCCTACGTCGTCCTCGGTGTGCCCCCCGAGTTGGGCGAGGACGATTGCCTTGAGCTGCTCGACGGGGTCCTCGCCCGGGCGGAATCCTCCGGCACCACCCTCGCCGGGGGGGATCTCGTGCGCTCGCCGGTCCTAAGCGTTGCCGTGACCGTCGTCGGTCATGCGCCGGACGCCGGGAGCTTCGTGACCCGAGCCGGCGCCCGACCGGGGGATGCGTTGGTCCTCACCGGAGAGCTGGGCGGAGCCGCCGCCGGAATGATCGTGCTGGAGCGGCGCGGGGAGATGGCACCCCTTCTCGGAGCCGACGCAGACGCCCTGGCGGGGCGGCAGTTGGAGCCCGACCCGCGGCTCGCGGCGGGCCGCGCCCTGGCCGCGGCCGGGGCGACCGCGATGATCGATATCAGCGACGGTCTCGGAGCCGACGCGGAGCACCTGGCCCGGGCCAGCGGGGTGGGACTGCGAATTGAGGCCAACGCGCTACCGCTGGCCAGCGGCGTTGCGACGGTCGCCTCTGCGGTCGGCCGCGAGCCACTCGAGCTGGCCGCTGCGGGGGGCGAGGACTACGAGCTGCTGGCGGCGCTGCCTGCGGATCGGTCCGACCTGCAGGAGCTGTCTGAGGCGGCGGGGATCCGGCTGACGCGCGTCGGCGAGGTGGTTTCTGGCGCCGGGGTGGAGATCAGGCTGCCCGGGGGCCGCTCGCTGCGCCCTGGCGGTTACGACCAGCTGCGCTGAGTGAGATCGGCTCGTGGCGCTGCTCGCTGAGCAGCTCGCGAACCCCGCGCCTGCGCAGCATCGCGTCCGCGATCAAGGCCGGCTTGGGTCGGTAGTTACCGGTTTCGACGAGGTTCTTCAGGTGCTCGGGCTGCATGGATTTTCTATCGGCCATCAGGCGGGGATCATGAGTTCTGGGTAGTAGCACATTTGTCCAAGCGGGCCGTGGGAGCTGTCCCTACATTCCCCAACTGCAGGGGATTACCCTTCTTGGAGTGGCCAATGGATCGGCGCGCATACTTCTTGTCGATGACGAGCAGTCGATCCAGACCCTGCTCAGCTATCCCCTGCGCAAAGACGGCTACCACGTAACCGGTGCCCACGACGGCAATGAAGCGCTGGAGCGCTTCGATGAGGCGCGCTTCGACCTGGTCATTCTCGACCTGATGCTGCCCAAGCTGGACGGGGTGGAGGTCTGCCGCCAGTTGCGCTCGCGCAGCCAGGTCCCGATCATCATGCTGACCGCGAAAGGAAGCGAGACCGACAAGGTCGCCGGGCTTGAGGTCGGGGCCGATGATTACATCACCAAGCCCTTCTCGATGCGCGAGTTCCGCAGCCGGGTGAAGGCCGCCCTGCGGCGCTCGCGGATGATCGCCACCGGCCCCGAGGACGAGTCGATCGAGCGGGGTTCGCTGAAGATCGACTTCGGGCGGCGTCTGGTGACGGTGCGCGGCGAGGAGGTTCGCCTCACCTACGTGGAGTTCGAGATCCTCGGCGCGCTGGCGCGTTCCCCGGGCCGGGTGCTGAGTCGCGAGACGCTGCTCGAGCACGTCTGGGGCGACTCCGAGTACCGCGACCCGCGCACGGTCGACGTCCACATCCGCCACCTGCGCGAGAAGCTCGAGCGGGAGCCGAAAGATCCGGAGTTCCTGTTCACGGTTCGGGGCGTCGGCTACCGCTTCAACGAATGAGGAATCTGCGCGCAGCGCTGAGCGGCACACTGACCCGCACGGCGCTGGCGATCTCGGTCACGACCACCGTCGTGGTCTACGTCTGGGTGGTGACGATCCAGGGTGACGCCAGCGTCAAGCACGAGATCCTCGAGGGCGGTCTCTTGGCTCTCGTGATCGCCTTCGTAATCGGCTACATGAGCGCTCAGCAGGTGGCCCGACGCCTCAACCGGATCGAGGCCGCCGCTCGCAAGATCGCCGACGGCGACTTCGGGAGTCGCATCCCTGTCGACTCCGCCGGCCAGCTCGGACGGCTGGCGCGCACCTTCAACGAAATGCAACGTCGATTGGCCGAGCTCGATGGCGCGCGCAAGCAGTTCGTCGCCAATGCCTCCCACGAGCTTCGCACCCCGATTTTTAGCCTCGGCGGTTTTATCGAGCTGCTCGAGGACGAGGACCCCAGCCCCGAGGAGCGGGCCGAGTTCGTGCACCAGATGCGCGAGCAGATCGTGCGCCTGACAAAGCTGACGACCGACCTTCTCGACCTCTCGCAGCTCGACGCCGGAGCGATCGTCGTGCGCTCCGATTCGGTCGACCTCAGCGCCCTCGCTCGCGATGTCGCGCGCGAGTTCGGCCCGCGGGCCGACCAGCACGGCTCGCGGCTGGAGCTGCGTTGGCCGAGTCACCCGGTGATCGCTCGCGCCGACCCGGAGCGGGTGCGGCAGATCACCCGTATCCTGCTCGACAACGCCCTCACCCATACCCCCGAGGGAACCAAGGTGACCGTGACCGCCAATTCCGTCAACCGCCGAGTCGAGCTGACCGTGTCCGACGAAGGACCCGGCATCCCACAGCGCGTCCAGGGCCGGATCTTCGAGCGCTTCTACACGGCCGAAACGGGCGGCGGCTCCGGCCTGGGGCTGGCCATAGCCCGGGAGCTGGCACAGCGCATGCGGGGGCGGATCTCGATCACCTCCAACCGGCGCTTCACGGCTTTCACGCTCGACCTTCCGCCGGCCGAGCTGGCCGCCGCGCCGGCACCGGAATCCGTCGAGGCCCGCGCGTGAGCGCCCGCAGGCTCGTGGTCCCAGCGCTCCTGGCGCTGGTCCTGCTGGTGGGCTGCGGCGGCTCAGGCTCCGGCGGCGGGCAGACCACAGCGCTCTCGACGCCGGCCAGGCAGCGCCCGCAGCATGTGATCGTCGAGACCTCGAGCAACGGCTTCGACCCCGCCAGGGTCTACCGCGAAGCGGCGCCGGGCGTGGTCACGATCCGCTCGATCTTTGAAACCGGCGCCGCCGAGGGGTCGGGGATCGTCCTCGACACCGAAGGCAAGCTTGTCACCAATGCCCACGTCGTCACCGAAGACGCGACCGAAAACGGCAACCGCAAGGAGGCAAAGGCCGTCTACGTCGAGTTTCCCGATCACAACGTCGTTCACGCCAAGATTCTGGGCTTCGATCCCTTCGCCGACGTCGCCCTGCTCGAAGTGGATCCCAGCGGCCTCAGCATGCACCCACTGAAGCTGGGCTCAGACGCAAATCTGGTGGTCGGACAGCCGGTTGCGGCGATCGGCAGTCCCTTCGGCGAGCAGCACTCGCTCTCGGTTGGCGTCATCTCCGCCACCGACCGATCGGTCAAGTCGCTGACCGAATTTGAGATCGAGGGGGCGATCCAGACCGACGCCTCGATCAACCCCGGCAACTCCGGCGGTCCGTTGCTCAACGCCGATGCCGAAGTCGTCGGCCTCAACCAGCAGATCGATACCGAAAGCGGATCAAATTCAGGGGTCGGATTCGCGATACCGGTATCGGCCGTGAAGCGCTCGATCGCCCAGTTGGCCGCCAACGGCAAGGTCGAATACGCCTACATAGGGGTCAGCACGCAGCCCCTCTACCCGCAGCTCGCCCGAAAGCTCGGACTGAAGACCGACACCGGCGGGCTGATCGCCGATGTCGTGCCCGGGGGACCGGCGGACAAGGCCGGCTTGAGGGGCGGCGACGAAAAGATCCACTTCCAGGGTTTCCCGTACAAGGTCGGCGGCGACGTGATCCTCTCGGTCGACGGCCGTCCGGTGCAGCGTCCCGAAGACCTTGCGCGGGACATCGCGGACCGGCGACCGGGTCAGCGGGTGATGGTCAAGATCCTCCGCGAAGGCGAAGTCAAGGACATCGAGGTGACCCTGGGCGAGCGTCCCGAGCACATCGGGTAGAACTCCGCACTTGCTTCAGGAAGTCGCACTCGGCCAGAAGTCCCTTGCGGATTACACGCACATCGCGGGCAAGCCGCTGATCGGGCGGATCCGCGAGCTCGCCGAGAAGCTCGATGGCAGGCGCGTCCTGCATGTCAGCGCCACCGCATTCGGCGGCGGCGTATCGGAGATTCTCTACACGATCGTCCCGCTGATGCGGGACGTGGGCCTCGATGCGCACTGGCACGTGATCTTCGGCAGGGAAGAGTTCTTCAACGCGACCAAGCTCCTGCACAACTCGCTTCAGGGCGCCGAGGAGACTCTGAGCGAAGAGCAGTGGAGGGTCTTCGACGAGATCAACGCGATCAATGCCGACGGGCTGCAGGGAGAGTGGGACACGATCATCGTCCACGACCCGCAACCGATCGGGCTGCGTCGCGGGGCCGCGGAGAGGAGCCGCAACTGGATCTGGCGCTGCCACATCGACCTCTCCGAGCCGAATCCTGCCTCGATCGGGCGTCTGCTCCCGATGATCGAGGAATACGACGCGACCGTCTGGCACATGCCGGCCTACGTTCCCGACGACATCGATGGCAAAGACGGCGTGCGCATCATCCCGCCGGCGATCGATCCGCTCTCGCCCAAGAACATGGCCTTCTCCCCCGACGACGCCGCCTTCGTCTGCGAGCAGTTCGGGATCGACGTTGACCGGCCGTTGCTCACCCAGGTTTCGCGCTTCGATCCCTGGAAGGACCCGATGGGGGTGATCGACGCGTACCGCAACGTCACCAAGGAGGTTCCGGAGGCGCAGCTGGCGCTGGTCGGCTCGATGGCCACCGATGATCCCGAGGGCTGGGAGTTCTTTCAGAAGACCTTTGAATACGCCGACGGCGACCCCGACATCAAGATCCTCAACAACCTCAACAACGTCGGCGCAATTGAGGTCAATGCCTTCCAGTCACAATCGGACATCTGTCTGCAGAAGTCGATCCGCGAGGGGTTCGGGCTGACCGTCACCGAGTCGCTCTGGAAGGGCCGCCCGACCATTGGGGGCAACGTCGGCGGCATTCCCCTGCAGATCGAGGACGGGGTGAGCGGGTTCCTGGTCGACTCGGCGGTGGAATGCGCGCAGCGATGCCTCGAGATTCTCGCTGACCCCGAGCTCGGAAAGCGCCTGGGTCGGGGGGGCAAGGAACACGCCCGTCGCGAGTTTCTCTCGCCGCGTCTGCTGCGCGACTGGCTCGAGCTTTTCACCGAGCTCGACGCCTAGCCGCTCCGCGGTCGGGGTAGGCTGCTTACGCGGATGCCCGATTCCGATCCTCTGATTATCGTCTCCAATCGCGGACCCGCCCAGTTCGAGCTGGACGCTGCCGGGGATCGGGTGGTGCGTCGCGGCGGCGGCGGGCTCGTCACCGCGCTCTCGGGGCTCGTCTCACACCGGGACGCGCTCTGGATCGCCTCGGCGATGACCGATCAGGACGTCGCCGTCTCCGAGGAGCGTGGCGGACCCGCCGAGATCGCGATCGCCGGCATCGAGTACCGGGTGCTGCTGGTCGGCAGTGACCCGGAAGCCTACGACCGCTTCTACAACGTGATCGCCAACCCGATCCTCTGGTTCATCCAGCACTACCTCTGGGACCTCTCCAACGCACCCGACATCCGCCGGGAGGAGCTCGATGCCTGGGATGACGGCTACCAGGTGGTCAACCGTGACATCGCCAACGCGGTGCTGGGGCAGATAGGGGGGCGCGAGCGGCCGCTCGTGATGCTTCACGATTACCACCTCTACACCGCTCCAGGGATGATCCGCGAGCGCCGGCCGGACGCTTTTCTGCACCACTTCGTCCACATACCCTGGTCTCAGCCCGACAGCTGGAGGGTGCTGCCGGGGCGGATCCGCGAGGCGCTCTTCAACGGCATGCTCGCCAACGACATCATCGGTTTTCACACCTACGGCTACTGCATCAACTTCATCCGTTGCTGCGAAGAACTGCTCGAGGCGGAGGTTGACTATGAGCGCCTCCTCGTGCACCACGCCGGCGGACAGACACACTGTCGCGCCTACCCGCTGGGGATCGACGCGGAGCGCCTGTGCAGGATTGCCGAGGAGTCCCCGGAGGTGGCGGAAGCCGAGCGCGAGGTGCTCGAGCGACGCCGCAAGCACCTGATCATCCGTGTCGACCGGGCTGACCTCTCGAAGAATGTCTTGCGTGGCTTCACGGCGTTTGACACCTTCCTCACGCAGCACCCCGAGTTCCGCGAGCAGGTCACCTTCGTTGCTCACCTTCAGCCCTCGCGACAGGACGTTCCCGAGTACGCCGAGTACCTGGAGCGGATCGAGGCGCTGGTGGCAGTCGTCAACCACCGCCACGGCACAACCGACTGGATGCCGATCGACCTGAAGATCTACGAGAACTTCCACGAGGCCCTCGCCCGCTACAAGCACTTCGACCTGCTAATGGTCAACTCGATCTTCGACGGTATGAACCTCGTCGCCAAGGAGGCGCCGGCGGTCAACAAACGCGATGGCGTTCTGATGCTCTCTGAGAACACGGGCTCCCACGAGGAGCTCGCCGACTGCGTGATCTCGGTCAACCCGTTCGACATCCAGGAGCAGGCGGATGCGATCTACAGGGCGCTGACGATGGACCCCGAGGAGAGGGCGGTGCGCGCTCGCCACCTGAAGGAGATCATCTTCGCCCGCAACCCCGGCGACTGGGTCGACGACCAGCTCGCCGACATCGCCGCTCTGCGCGAATCCGTTGTCTGAATCCTCGAACGTTGCCCTCAGACCATGAGCCGCGTGCCGAGCTGGGTGGCGGTGATCGCGAGGACGAGCAGCTGCAGCGGGCGATCGCGGGAGATAGCCGCCAGGGGAAGGGCCCAGATCAAATACCAGGGCAGCAGCCAGGGGGTCGCGAGCAGCAGGGCGGCGCCGGCCCATCCGGCGGCCCGCACCCAGTCTCCTCCGCGCCAGGTCCAGATGAGCAGGTAGGCATAGAGCCCGAGGTAGGCGTAGAAGGCGCCCTGCTCGGCCAGGTTTCTGCCGATGCCCAGCCCCCGGTAGAGCTCTCCCGGAAGGCTCATGTGGCTGGTGCGTTCGAGGTTGCGCCCGGCGACGTCAAGGGCGCTCAACCAGTGCAGTCCAAAGGGGGGCCAGGCGGCCAGGACGATCAGCACCACGGTCAGCAGGCCGCCGATCACCAGACGGCGCGGGCGCCTGGCGCTGAGCAGGGCGAAGGGTGCGGGAAAGATGGCCGAGAACTTCACCCCAGCGGCGAGGGCGAAGGCCGCACCGCCCTGCGCCTCCTCACCCGCCAGCAGCGCGGCGACGCCGAGCATCGCCATGAGGACGGCGATCGCGTCGTTGTGGGGTCCGCCGACGACGTGAACCAGGACCAGTGGATTGAGGGCGACGAAGGCCGCGGCGCGCAGCGGTTCGGCGCCGCGAGCCGCCGCCAGGCGACTCGCCAGAATCGCCAGGGCGAGGACGCTGAGCGCCGAGGCGAGCTTCAGCGCTAGCACGGCCGTTCCGATCGAGACCCAGGCCAGCGGGTAGGTGCCGAGCGTGAAGAGTGGCCCGTAAACGCTGGTCGCCCCGGTCCAGTCGACTTCCGCGAAGGCCGGGTCCGAGGGCTCTGACCAGGGCCTGTGGACATAGGGGTTGAGGCCGTGCAGAACGCCCAGGTGGGCGTAATCGATGTAGCTGTGGACGTCGTTGGAGAGCAGCGGTGGCAACAGCGCGAAAATCGCTACGAGGGCGACGATCATGCTCCAGATCAGCCGTCGGCCAAGCCTCGAGGCGTGCCAGAGAACCCCGAGGTAGGCGAGGAAGCCGATCCAGATCAGGGCGAAGGCCACCCCGCCGCTGATGCTCAGTGAGGCATCCTCTCAACCACCGGCCGCCTGGCCTCCCCCGAGTTCCGCGTTTCCACCGCTGGGGGGCGCCGGCGCCGGCTTCGGCGGCAGGTAGGGATGCTGACCGACTCCGGGTGCATAGGCGTCGGGGTTATAGCCGCCGACGGCTTCCTGGCCGGGGAGCGTCCCTTCCCTTCCCTGGGCAGCTTTCGAGATCCCATTCTTGGCCGGCGTCGATGCTGTGAACTGTCCGACAAACGGGGCCCAGACGATCGGCCTGCGGGGTTTGGTGAATTCCTCGCAGGGGATTTCCCCGTTGGCGTAGACCGAATGCCAGATTTCGGCCGGGAAGGTGCCGCCGAAGACCTCGATCCCGTGGACGTCGGTCATTTCGATTTCGTTTGACTGCGGGTATCCGACCCAGACCGCCGTCGCCAGGTTCGGCTGGTAGCCGGAGAACCAGGCGTCGGTGAGGCGGTCGGTGGTCCCGGTCTTACCGGCCTGCCCCTGACAGCCCGTGTAGGCGGCGGTCCCGGTGCCTTCAACGATGTTGTCGTGCAGCAGCCTGGTCACCTGGTAGGCGACCGCCTCCGAGATCACCCGCTTTGGATGCGGCTGTTCGGGTCTCTCGACCCTGCCTTCAGGGAAGACGACCCGTTCGATTGCGACCGGGTCATGGTGGATACCTCCCGAGGCGAGGGTCGCGTAGGCGTCAGCCAGCTCAAGCGGCGAGACGCCGACGCGGAGGCCGCCGATCCCCTCGGCGGGGATACCGTCGAGCGGACTCGTGATCCCCATCGCCTTTGCGGTCTGCGCGACATGCTCGGGGCCGACATCGAGGTCGAGCTGGGCGAAGACGGTGTTATCGGAGGCGACCGTCGCCTGCTGGAGGTTGATGGTGCCGAGGTAACCCTCGTCGGCTGTGTGGACTTCCCAGTGGCCCCAGCGGGGTAGATTGAGGTCCAGCGGCTTCGATGTGTAGTAGGTGGTGTAGGGGTCGATGCCCTGCTTGATCGCGGTCGTCAGCACGAATGCCTTGAAGGTTGACCCCGGCTGCCGGTGGCCTTGGGCGGCGAGGTTGAACTGGCTGGCGCCATAGCTCGAGCTGTTGACCATCGCCCTGATGTCGCCGTTGCGCGGGTCGATCGAGACGAATGCCGAGGAGGGGTCCGTCGGGTAGGGAAGGGCCGAGCGGATCGCCTCGAACCCGACGTTCTGCAGGCGCGGCTCGATCGTGGTGTAGACCCGGAGGCCGCCCTTGCGCACAGTGTTCACGCCGTACTTTTCGAGCAACTTGTTCTCGACGTAGTCGAAGAAGTAGGGCTGGCGGTGTCCGAAGAAACCTTCCGATACATCGAGACCGAGTCCCTGCGCTTCGGCCCTGCGCGCCTTGCCCTCGGAGACGAACCCGAGGCTCGCCATCTTGCCGAGCACCTCGTTGCGGCGTTCACGTGCCCCGGCTGGGTTGAGGATCGGGTTGTAGTCGGTAGGCGACTGGGGCAGGCCGGCGAGTAGCGCCGCCTGAGCGAGGTCCAGTTTCCAGACAGGTCTTGAGAAGTAAATCCGCGAGGCGGCCTGCACGCCGACCGCGGTGCTGCCGTCGATCGTCCCGTATGAGGCTATGTTCAGGTACTGGCCGAGGATTTCCTCCTTCGAGTGCTTGGCGGCGTACTCGTCCGCCAATTCGGCCTCGATGATCTTCCGTTCCAGACTCTTTTCTGGATTGGCGATGCAGAGGTTGCGAACCAGTTGCTGGGTGATCGTCGAGCCGCCCTCGACCGCTTCTCCGGCTTCCAGGTCCTTGATCGCAGCTCGCAGGATCGAGGTCGTGTCGATGCCGCCGTGTTCGTAGAAGCGCTGGTCCTCGATCGCGACCGTGGCCAGCTTCAGATTCCGCGGAATCCGCCTGAAGGCAACCGGCGCGCGCGCTTCTTCGGAGGCGATCGCACCGAGCTTGCTGCCATCGGCGGCATAGATCGTCGAGTTGCCGATCTTCCCGGCGGGTTTGCAGGATGAAAGCGGCGGTGCCTTGGCGGCGACGTTGAGCACCCAGGTGGCAACGCCGATCGCGAGGATCCCGAACAGCGCCGCCGCGGCGGCTGCGACGAGCACGAGCTTGCTGCGAAATCCGTCGCGCCGGCGGTAGCGCCGGCGGCTGCGCTGGCTCATGCCTTCGTCTCGCCGGTCGAGCGGTTGTGGATGACGCTTTCGACGAGCAGCTGGTTGGGGATCACAATGCTGCTGCCGTCACCCGGGTCGACGTAGGTGTAGGAGAGCGTGATGTCGGTCACCCGACCCTCGACATCCTCATAGGCGACCCTGTCGCCGATTTTGATCGGCTGGGTGATCGCCAGCTGGACCCCGGCGACCATGTTGGCGATCGTGTGCTGGGCGGCGAACCCGACGATCAGCCCGAGCAGTGCGGTCGAGGCCAGGATGCCGGTGGCCAGGCGCTTCAGCTCGGTGAACTGACTGAGGACGATCGCCGCGACCACGACGATGACGATCACCGCCACCAGGCGCCGCAGGATCCTCAGCCTTGTCCTCGTCGAGCGCGAGACCTGTGAGACTGCCGGCGACATGGCCGTCAAGTTAAACGGGTCCGATCAGGGGAGGGGGCTGGGATTGGCGGCCCGGGCCTTTCCCTACTCGAACTGGGGACCCTGGGCGGCCCTGATTGGTCTTCTGGTCGCGCTCTTTGCCGCGGGTCTCGTCGCGGTGCCGGTGGCGGCGATCGACCACCCGCCCTCCCCGAACGAACTGAGCACCGCTGCGAATGCGGTCATCCAGTCGGCCCAGGAGCTGGCCTTCCTGCTCGTCCCGTTTGTACTTGCGCGGATGCGCGGTGCCCCCTCTGTGGGCGAGGCGGCCTCCCGCCTGGGGCTTCGGGGGTTCAGGCCCTCGGCGCTTCTCTGGGCGCTGGGTGGTTTCCTGCTCTACCTCACGCTCGCTGTCTTCTACACGGCCGTCTTCGGTGAACCAAAGCAGGAAGACATCGCCGAAAAGCTGGGGCCGGTCCTCCTCCAGGTGATCCTGATCGCGACGATCGTCCCGATCTGCGAGGAGACCTGCTTTCGCGGGATGCTGTTCAGCGGCATGCGGGAGCGGATGCCGCGTTTCGCCGCGGCCCTCCTGAGTGGTCTGATCTTCGGCGGCCTGCACGCGACCACCGGGGTCAGCGCGGTTCCGCCGCTGATGGTCTTCGGGGTGATCCTGGCCCTGCTCTATGAGCGCACCGGCTCGATCATTCCGGGCATTCTGCTCCACATGCTGAACAACTCGATCGCCCTGCTCGGCCAGTAGGATTCGCCGCCGTGAAGCTGCGTCGGTCGGCTCCTCTCGTCCTGCTCCTTGCGCTGGTGGCGGCAGTACCCGCCTCGGCGGCCGAACAGCGCCATCAAGCGCCCCCGTTGACCTCGACGGTCCAGATCAAGGTGGGCGGCCTGCACGGCGGCGCCGCCCAGATCCTTAGCGTCGTGCCGGTGAGGGGCAGCGTCAGGCCCTACGCTCCCGGGCAGCGGGTCGAGGTCACGTTCTATCTGAACGGGCACAAGCTGCTGCGCCGCACGGTTAGGGTCGCGAAGGGAGCACAGGGCGACGGCACTTTCAAGGCCAGCATCGCCCTGCGCAAGGTGGGCAAGTATGCGGCCTCGGCCCACCTTCAGGCGAGTGCCGGGGTGCGGGGCGGTACCACGGGGCGCAAGACCTGGAGGGTCAGCTTCCCCGCGTTGCATCAGGGCCAGTGCGGCCGGCTGGCGAAGGGCTTTAAACGGGCGCTTGCGAAGATGGGCTACGTCTCGGGCGGCGGCTCCTGCTTTAACGGCCGTACCGCTCGCGAGGTGCTTGCCTACCGCAAAGTCAACGGGCTGGCCCGCGACGAGCACGCCGGCAGCGGCCTGGTGAAGCGGGTCTTCGCCGGAAGGGGTGGCTACCGGGTGCGCTATCCAAGGGCCGGCGAGCACGCCGAGGTGCCGCTCGACAAGCAGGTTCTGGTGCTCGCCAGGGGCGATAGACCGTTCGCGATCTACCCCGTTTCCACGGGCAAGCCGTCGACGCCGACGATCACCGGTCACTACAGCTTCTACAGGCGCGAACCCGGCTACAACTCGGAGGGGATGTATTACTCGTTCTACTGGCACGGCGGCTACGCGGTACACGGTTACGCCGAAGTTCCCAACTACGCGGCCAGCCATGGCTGCATTCGCACCTTCATCGCCGATCAGCCCCGCATCTACTACCAGCTGAAGTACGGTGAGTCGATCTTCGTCTTCTGAGGAGGGGGCGGATTGATCGGCGAGAGAGGCTCCCGGCGATCCCCGGTCCTAATCGCCGGATTTGGACCTCGCCACCGCCCTTCTTGCCGCTATTGGCTGTCGATACCTACACCCGAGCGGATTGGTCACCAACCGGTGGAATGACTCAGCCACTCGGCGATATCGCGCGCTCACTCCTTTTAGGAATGACGCTCGGGACCCGGCCTGGCGGCGCCAGTGCTTTGACCGGGAACCTTGCTACGGATTTCGCGCGATCAATCACGCTACGAAGCGGTGAAGCCAAGAGTGAGGCCCGCCGCTGTCCGACGCTGCCCTTTGTCAGCTCCGGCGGTAATGCCTCGGGCGGGTTCGCGTGGTTTCCGCAAGGCTGAGGATGGAGATAGGACAACCATGAGGGTGTTCGTGGCAGGAGCTAGTGGCGCGATCGGGAGGCCGCTCGTCGCCCGGCTGGTGGCGGCGGGGCACGAGGTGACCGGGACGACTCGCCGGGAGGACCGGGCGGAGGAGATCCGGGCCGCGGGTGCGGAGGCCGCAGTGTGCGATGTCTTCGATGCATCCGCGCTCGAGTCAGCTGTGCGGGCGGCGGAGCCAGAGGCCGTCGTCCACCTGCTGACGGCACTGCCGCAGCGCTTCAACCCTAAAGAGGATTACCTGGGGCCAACCAACCGGGTTCGCACGGAGGGGACTCGCAATCTGGTCGCCGCCGCGCGCGCGGCAGGCGCCCGCCGCCTCGTCGCCGAGAGCGTCGCTTTCCTCTATGCGCCGGGCGGCGACCGGGTGAAGGACGAGGAGGCGGCGATCAACACCGATGCCCCGGGCTACTTCGGCCAGGCGATGAGAGCACTCGCGGACCTCGAGCGGCAGGTCTTTGAACCGGAGGATCTCGAAGGCGTCGTCCTGCGCTATGGCTGGCTCTATGGACCCGGAACTCATTTCGACCGCGGCGGGTCGCAGGCCGAGGCGGCTCGCCGCCGCCGCTTGCCGGTCGTCGGCAACGGCGAGGGCAGCTTCTCATTCCTTCACGTCGACGACGCGGCGGCGGCGACCGTGGCTGCAATGAAAGGCCCACCGCCGGGCATCTATAACGTGGTCGATGACGCGCCGGCCCAGATGCGCGAGTGGGTTCCGGTGTTCGCCGAGCTCGTTGGGGCCAAGCCACCGCGCCGGGTTCCGGCCTGGCTGGCGCGTCTGTTCGCGGGATCCGCCGCGGTGGCGACGGCGACCGAGCTGCGCGGTGCCACCAACGCCAAGGCGAAGCGGGAACTGGGCTGGCAGCCGCTGCACCCGAGCTGGCGTGAGGGCTTCGGCGAAGCGCTCTCCTGAGTCTCGGTCGACAGCCCGTCCACGCGGACTAGGATGCCGCCGGTGATTGATCTGCAAGCGGCAAGACGAACCCTGCTAGCAGAGCTGCGCGAGCACTCCCTCGTGATCGGTGAGGTGACGCTCTCCAGCGGCGCCAAAGCCGCCTACTACGTCGACGCGCGCCGGACGCTACTGCGCCCGGCCGGGTTTCGGGCGGTCGGCCAGCTGATAGCGGCAGCGGCGGTTGAGGTCGGCGCGAACGCGGTCGGCGGACCGGCCACGGCCGCAATCCCGCCCTCCTGCGCTGCTCTTGCCGCCCCCGCCGGAGATGGTCTGGTCGGGTTCTTCGTCCGCGGCGAGCGCAAGGAGCACGGTCTGCAGCGCTGGGTCGAGGGACCCGTGCAGGCTGGGGACCGTTGCCTGGTGGTCGAGGACACCGTGACCACGGGTGGCTCCACCGGGCGCGCCGTCAAGCGCATCGTCGAGCATGGCCTCGAGGTCGTCGGCGTGATTGCCGTCGTCGACCGGCTCGCCGGAGGCGGCGAGCGGATCGAAGCCGCCACCGCGGCACCCTACCGCGCCCTCATTACGATCGACGAGATCTACCCCGAGAGGCCTGACCGTGATTGAGGAAACCCAGCCCCCCGAGGCCACCAGCCTGCCCGAGGGCGATACGCCGGCGCATATCCCGGACGCCGTCGAGATCCGGGTCGTCGGCTGCCTGGTCGAGAAGCAGCGAACGACCCCCGACGTCTATCCGCTTTCGCTCAACTCGCTGCGGCTCGCCTGCAATCAGTCGACCAACCGCGATCCAGTAGTTGACTACGACGAGGAGACGGTCAGCGAGGCATTGCGGCGACTGGCCCTGCGCGGCTGGACAAGGCTCGCCAGTGGGCCCGGCGGCCGCAGTCGCAAGTACCGCCATCTGCTCGACCAAGCCCTGGGGCTCGGGCCGGCCGAGATCTCGCTGCTCGCCGTCCTCATGCTGCGCGGTGCCCAGACCCCCGGCGAGCTCAAGCAGCGCAGTGAGCGCCTGCACCGCTTCGGGGACCTGGCCGCCGTGCACGAGACGCTCGATCGACTCGTCGAGCGCGAGCTCGTGGTCCGCCACCGGCGCCGCCCCGGCCAGAAGGAGGACCGCTACCAGCAGCTGCTCGGCGAGGTTCCGAGCGTTTCACAAGAGCAGGTTCCGTTCCAGACCGAGGCCCCGCCGCCCGAGGAGGGACGGCTCGATCGTCTCGAAGGCGAACTGGCCGAACTTCGCACGGAGGTCCAGCACCTGCGCGAAGAACTCGGCGGTTGAGCGGGAGCCCGTCACTACATGCGGCGTTAACATTCGGCACATCCACGAATCGGCTGCCCCTTGTTAGAGTGCTGCGCTGCGGTTAGAAGCGGGAGATCAGACGGGCGGGATCGACGACCGAAGCTTGGTCGTGGTTTGCGTGTTTGGTGATTAGGGTTTTACGGGATAGACAAACGGGACCAACGGGAGGCACTGGAGATGCAGAAAAGCGGTAGACGACCTTCACCGGCCATGGTCGTCGCGATCATCGCCTTGATCGGGGCGCTCACTGGTACCGCGTGGGCGGTTCGGACCCGCATCCCCAAGAACAGCGTCGGCACCCCCCAGCTCAAGGCCAAGGCGGTGACAACCGGCAAGATAGCTCCCAACGCGGTCAACGGCTCGAAGGTCGCCAGCGGCAGCCTCACCGGGCAGGACATCGATTTGAGCAAGCTCGGCACCGTCCCGAACGCCACCGAAGCAGAAAAGGCGGGCCGCGCCTCCGCGCTGGTCGACTCCGAAGGCAAGCTGCACTCGGCCGGCTGCCCGGCCGGGACCGTCCTCGTCAGGGGCCTCTGCTTTGACGTGAACCTCAACCCGAAAGTAAATGAAGTGCAGCAGGCTGCGGATGGCTGCGCGGCAAAGGGCGGCTTCCTGCCGACGGTGATGGAGCTCTACTCCGTGCGCGGCGCCGTCAACCTAGGCCAGTTCAACAATCCGCCAAACTTTGCGATCACCGACTCGCTGATCGCGGACCCGGTGGGCAAATCGCACTACAGCGTGATGGCGGTACAGAAAGACGGAACAATTCAGATCTTCGAAAACCCTGTCGAAGCACGGTACATCTGCGCTTACCCGCTGGTTCGATAGGCACGGAAAGGGAGCACAAAAACGCATGAGCAGCCAGGGGAAGAATTTGAGGCGGGCGGTGTTGGCCACCTGCGTGTTCGTGCTCGCCTTCGCGAGCCTCGCGATCGCCGATGAACGGTCCGAATACAAAGAAAAGGTCGAACCGATCTGCAAGAAGAACAAAGAAGAATCGGAAAAATTCCTCAAGGGCGTCAAGACCCTGGTCAAGAAGAACAAGCTGAAGCAGGCCGGCGCCGACTTCAGCAATGCCGCCAACGCCCTCGAAAAGGCCGAGAAGCAGCTCGCCGCGGTGCCCCAGCCGACGGCCGATCAGGCGAAACTCAGCAAGTGGCTCTCCGACATCAAGGGCGAGGTCTCGCTGATGCGCCAGATCGCCGCCAAGTTCAAGGCCGGCAACAAATCGAAGGGCTCCTCGCTCTCGGTGAAGCTGACCCACAACGCCAACACGGCCAACAACCTGGTGATCGCCTTCCAGTTCAAGTACTGCAAGATCAATCCCTCCGAATTCAGCTGAGCCATGAGTAGATTGAAATCATCCAAGTTCGGCCTGCTCGCCCTGGTATCGGTCCTGACACTGGCGGTGGCCGCCGTCGAGGTCGCTGAGGCCGCTCAAAGCGGCAAGGTCGTCGTCCATTTCCACGGCAACATCTCGCCGAGGAAGCTGCCGCGCAACGGGCTGGCGCCGGTCGGGGTACAGATGGGCGGCAAAATCAAAACCACGGACGGCTCGCCGCCGCCCCGCCTGACCGAAATCCAGATGGAAATCAACAAGCACGGCTTGATCGATGGCAGCGGCCTGCCACTCTGCTCGCTGGGCAAGCTGCACAACGCCTCGGCGGCGCTGGCGAAGCGCTCCTGCGGGCCGGCCGAAGTCGGCCACGGCAACGTCACGACGCGGATCCACCTGCGCGAACAGGAAGAATTCGCCACCCCCGGCTCGATGCTGGCCTTCAACGGCCGCTACAAGGGTAAGCCGGCGATTTTCGCCCACGTCACCTCAAGCGGTCGCCTGGCGCTCACCTACGTGATCATCTTCCAGATCGAGAAGGGGAAGGGGGAATACGGCACCGCGCTCGTCGCCAAGGTGCCGTCGATCGCCAGCGGCGCCGGCTTCATCTCGGCCTTTGACCTCTCGCTGCAGAGGAAATTCATGGCGGGGGGAAAGAAGCACAGCTACGTCTCGGCGGGCTGCCCGCTGCCGCCCGAAGTCAACATCGGTGAATTCCCGTTCGCGCGCTCGACCTACGTCTTCGAAGACGGCACCAAGGTCTCCGAAAAAGTGTCGAAAACATGTAAGGCGAGAGGGTAGAGCGGGGCTTGCGGTACGCGGGCAGGCTGGCTTGTGCCCTCGTGCTCGGTGTCACCACAACCAGCCTTCTCGCGGCCTGCGGGGGCGGCAATGACAACACCGAATCGAGCGAAAAGGGAGACGCGCAATCAACCCCAGCGGGGGCTGAAAAGCCGTTGCCGCCGAACGCCCCGATGACCGAGGTGCTGGCCAGGAGCTTCCCAAGGCCAAAGCCGAATCCCAACGCTCCCCCGGGTTCGAAGGCTGCGATCGCGGCGGGGCGCAAGGCATGTGTGGGGAAGACGCCGACCCAGGTGCGCGAAGAGTTCATCGGCGAAGCGAAGGCGAGCGGCCGGCTCAACTCCGGCCAGGAAAAGATGGTCGCGGAAATCGCACATTACGAAACCCACGGCGGTCGCTCCCCCGATTTCGTCGCGGGACAGCTGGCGGCGGGCATCTACGAAGCGACCCTCCCCGAAAAGCTCAGCATCGCCGGGTATCAGGGATGTGTCTATGAGCTCGCACGCCAGTTGGAGAGAGAACTTGCAAAGAAGCAAAAGTGAGGAGCCTACGTTGACTCGGATTCGCAAACACAGGATCAAGGCGCTTGTCGTCGCGGCGGTTGTGGTGGCCGTCAGCAGCATGGCGATCGCCGACGCAGCTACCAAGATCACCTTGAAGGAACCGCCGATCGAAGCGACCTTCAAAGGCGGTGTTTCGCCAACCGCGCTGCCGAAGAAGGGCACCGCCCCGGTCGGGCTGAGCCTCGAAGGGACGATGAAGAACATCGACAACAAACACCTCGAACCGCTGGAAACCGTCTCGCTGGAATTCGATAAGGCCGGCGTGCTGATCACGAAGGGCCTGGCGAGCTGCAAAGTCGGCAAGCTCGAAGCGACGACGACCAAGGAGGCCAAAAAATCCTGCGGCGATGCGTTGGTCGGTACCGGCAACGTCACGGCGGAGATCGAATTCCCCGAACAGCCGGAACTTCGCGCCAGCGGGCCGCTGCTCGTCTTCAACGGGTCCAAGGGCGGCAAGCAGGAACTGATCCTGCAGGTCTACGCGCACGTCCCGGCGGCGACGACCTTCGTCGTGCCGGTGAAGATCAGCAAGGCCCATGGCAAGTTCGGCACCAAGGCATTCATCCAGGTTCCGAAAATCGTTGGCGGCGCCGGCTCGGTGACGAGCTTCAAAGCCAAGATCAAAAAAATCTACTCGGCGGGTGGCAAGAAGGAGAGCCTGCTGAACGCCGGGTGCCCGAAGGGCAGCCTTGCCGTCAAGGGCGAATTCAAGTACCGCGGGGGCACCAGCCTGGGAGGCGAAATCACCGCCCCCTGCACACCCAAGGGCTGAGCCGCAGCAGAGTCAGCGTCACGGACCCGCGCCCGCCCCCCCGCCGGGGGCGGGCGCGGGTCCTTCCTTGATCAGCGAGCGCGCACCCGCTTCGCGAACCGCGGCGGAGAGGGTCTCGATGTCATAGGCGCCGTCGTGGCGGCGATCGTTGATGAAGAAGGTTGGGGTTCCGGTGACGCCGCTGGCGTCGGCGGAGTCAACATCGTCCTCGATGTGGGCGGCATGTGCCCCTCTGCGCAGGTCCTCGGCGAAACGCTCCAGGTCGAGGCCGAGCTGCTCGGCGTAGGAGTGCAGGTCGCTGGGACGCAGCTCGCCCTGGTGGTCAAGCAGCAGGTCGTGCATCTCCCAGAAGGCCCCCTGCGCGGCCGCCGCCTCAGCCGCCTCGGCGGCGAGTTGGGCGTTGGGGTGGACATCTGAGAGCGGCAGGTGTCTCCACACGTAGCGGACATCGCCGAAATCCGAGAGCAGCTCACGCATCACCGGCTCGGCGCGGCCGCAGTAGGGGCACTCGAAGTCGCCGTACTCGACCAAGGTGACGGGGGCCCCGGCGGGCCCGCGCAGGTGGTCTCGCGTGGGATCGACTCGGACGGCGAGGTCGGCGAGCGCGTCTGCACCGGCGAGCATCGCCCGGACGCGGGCCTGGTTTGGCAGCAGCCGAGTTGCCCGCAGAACAAGCCACGTCAGCGCCGAGGCGAGCGCGGCAGCGCTCAGCACGCCGAGCTTCGCCTCCTGCAGCTGTTGGCCATGGAAAGCCAGGGCGGCAATCAGGAGAGAGACAGTGAAGCCGATTCCGGCGATCGCGCCGCCTCCCACCACCGCCGCCCAGCCCACCGGCGGTCGCAAACGTCCACCGCTGAAGCGGCTCGCGAGCCAGGCCGAGCCGGCGACGCCGATCGGCTTGCCGAGCACGTAGGCGAAGATGATCCCGAGCACCAGCGGCGAGGAGTAGGCACTTGACAGGAAGGCGCCGTTGATCGCGATGCCAACGTTGGCTAGCGCGAAGAGCGGCACGATCACGTAGCTGGTCCAGGGGTGCCAGATCCGCAGCAGGCGGGCGTTTGGCGCGACCGCGGCGCGCAGGCCGACGCGAGCCGAGCGCTCAAGCTGGGGCGTCGGCTGCTCGCGGAAGCTCCGGAACAGGTCGGTGGCGTGCTCCAGCTCGCTGCGGGCGACGGGGTTGGCGCCGGTAACGAGGCCGGCGGCGAGGCCGAGGACGACGGGGTCGACACCCGACTCAAACAACGCAACCCAGGTCGCCAGGGCGAGCACGAAATAGACGATCCCCTCACGCACCCCTGCAAAGCGCAGGGCGACCATCACGGCGAAGATCGCGATGGCGAGCGCCAGCGGGCCGACGTCAACGGCGCCGCTGTAGGCGAAAAGGATTACCAGTAGGGAGACCACATCGTCAATGACGATCGCGGTCAGCATGAAGCCGCGCAGGCGGTCGGGGAAGGCGGCGCCGACCAGTGCCAGCATGCCGAGCGCGAAGGCCGTGTCGGTCGACATCGCCACCCCCCAGCCGTGGGCGCTGTCTCGACCGCCGTTGATCGCCAGGAAGATCGCGACCGGAACGAGCATGCCGCCGAGCCCGGCAAGCACCGGCAGGGTCAGCCGACTGCGCTCCCGCAGCTCGCCGACGTCGAGCTCGCGCCGGACCTCGAGCCCCACGATCAGGAAGAAAAAGGTCATCAGGCCGCTGTTGACCCAGGTGCGCAGCGACTGTGAGATGCCGCTGCCGCCGATCGCGACCGAGAACTTGGTGTTCCAAAGGCTCTCGTAGGAGGAGAGGTCGAGATTCGCCCAGAGGAGCGCTGCGCCCGCGGCGCCGAGCAGGAAAACGGCGCTGCCGGTCTCGGTGGCGAGGAAGTCGCGCAGTGGGCCCTGGAGGCTCCGCGCCCAGGCGGTGCGGCCGCTGAGCCGAGACCGGAAGCGGGGGATGATCACCCGCCTAGCTTCTCAGGCGGGTTGGGCGGGTTCCTCGGTTCGCTCGGCTGCACGTTTGCGGTAGGAGCGGGTGGGGGGCACCAGGGTGCGGATCTCGGCGAGCAGCCGCGCCGAGAGGTCGGCTGGATCCTCCTCGGCACGGGGTTGGCCGCCGGCAGGATCAAAGAATCGAATCCGTACATTTGGCCGCCGGGGGAAGCCGGTGAAGTCGGCTGTGCCTTCGATCGCCACCAGGCTCACGTGCGCTTCGGGCACCTCAAGGGCGAGCCGGCCGACGCCGCTGCGGGCGCGCAGCACCCTGCCCTTGGAGCGCGTCCCTTCCGGGAAGACTCCGATGCAGGCGCCGGCGCGAAGGACCTCGATCGCATTCGCGAGGGCGGTGGCGTCGCCCTTGCCGCGCTCGATCGGCACCTGCCCCATCCCGTTGAGGATCGGGCCGAGCCCAGGAACGTCCCAAAGTTGGGATTTGGCGAGGGCTCGGATCTGTCTCTGCCTGCGCGCCGCGACCCCAACCATGACCGGGTCCCAGTGGCTGTCGTGGTTGCCGACGACCAGCAGCGGTCCTGAGGCGGGCAGGGAACCGGCTCCGTCCACCTGGAGCCGGCCCCAGCGGGCGACAGGCAAGTTCAGGGCCATTGCGAATGCGTATGTCCGGGTCCGCTCCCGCACCGTGTTACGGAGTTTTATGGGTTTCGCTAATTCGCCGCTTAGAGATCCGCGCAATGATCCGGGCGTGGAGCTGCTGCTTGCCTCACTCGTCCCGCTCGCGGTCTCGGTGAAAGTGGTCCTGATCCCCCTTGGAATCTTCGCGTTCCTGGTCTTCCTCCTGATCCTCGGTGCTTTCGGCCTGTTCAGTGCCCTCGCAATAATCGGCTCGATCGGTTGGGTCTTTGGAAAGCTGACGGGGCGAGGAAGGACACGGCGAGCCGAAGCTGCAGCACCGAGCCCGAGTCCTGTCACGACAACCGGACGCAGGCTGTTTTTCAGGCGATAGGAATCACCGGTGGAGCGGGCATCGCGGGACGCCTTGGGCTCCGCCGATGAGGAGCTCGAGCGACGCGAGATGCTCATGGCAGAGTTAGGCGGGACGGCGTGGGCCTGGGGTGCATCCAGCGCCAGAGGCCCCCAGACGGTCTCCGAGCCCTGGCGCCGGTGAATTGATGGGCGAAGGCGATGGAGCCTCGCGCCGCCGCCCGGGGCCCGAGGAGGAGCGGCGATGATGCTCTGGTCAGAGTAAGCTGGCGCAGCTCGTCGCCCACCGCGGGCGACGCTTGCCGTGAAAACGATCTTGATCAGAACAGCCAGGACGAGCCTTCCTCTCGCAGCCCTCACCCTCTCCCTGCTGTGCTGCGTCTCACCCGCGGTCGCGGCACGGGCGACACCGGCAGGCTCTGAAACGGTGCCCGAGCCGACGGCCCCCGGCCTTACGGTCAACGGCGTTATCTTCATCCGCGAACGCTACGGCTATGGGCGTTGTTCTGGCACGTCCGTGAGCGCGCCCAATCGCAGCCTGGTAATCACCGCTGGCCACTGTGTCTTCGATGAAGGCCACTGGCTGGGTCGCCATTGGGTGTTCGTGCCGGGTTATCAGCACGGCGAACGTCCCTTTGGCACCTTCACGGCACGCTGGCTCGGGACGACGCCCGGATGGTTCTCCTCGCAGAACGAGAACTTTGACGTTGGCGCCGCCGTCGTGGGACGAAACGAACGGGGTCAGCTGCTCGCCCAGGCGGTCGGCGCCGATCGGCTCGTCAGCGGCCGTGACCCACGTCAGACCTTCGACGTTTACGGCTACCCCGTGGCCCACCCCTTCGACGGCTCCAGCCTGCAGGTCTGCCGCGACGTGCCTTTCGTTGGTCATGACCTTGTGGCCTTGCTGGCGCCCGGCCCTCTCGAGCTTGGGGTCGCATGCCCGATCAGCGCCGGTGCCTCCGGCGGGGGCTGGATGATCCACGGCGACCTGCTAGACGGCGTCAATTCCAACAGCTACCCAGAAGACCCGGGCACTGCGTATGGCCCCTACTTCGGCAGCGCCGTGGCGCGGCTCGCCCGCCACGCGGGGCGCATCGAATGAGCGCACCGCGCGTCGTTTGCCTGGTGGCGGCGGCACTGCTCGCACTCTCGCTGCTCCCCGCCACGGTCTCTGCGCAGCCGGTCAATCTGCGCTTCGGCTACGTCGCCGGGCGCGGCGATCGGGTTCGGGTGGTAGCGGAACGCAGCACCGTCATCCTCAGTGTCCGGCGATCAGAATCGAGGCGCCATCGCGGGGCAGAAAGCGCCTACGTCGCCCGGGGCACGGTCGGGCAGGACCACCTCGCCGCGCATTTCGGCGAGCTTGGTCGCCTCGCGATGCGCTTTCGACCGACCACGAAGTGGCGGCCCGTTCGCGGCGTGGGCGGCTGCCTGGCGGGGCACTCGATCGTGCGGCGGCGCGGTGTCTTCAGCGGGCGGCTGCGTTTCCGAGGCGAGGGCGGCTACCTAACAACAACCCGGCATCGCGTATCGGGCGAGGAGATCTCTGTGCGATCGCCGTGCGTGCCCTCGGCAATGAGCAGCGGTGCCGATGAAACTTTGCCTCCACTTCCGCAGACGGTGACCCCTCTCCAACCGACCAGGGGACCGGCCATGCGTCTGTTTGTCGGATACCGAAGCGGTCCGCTGGCCCGGCGCTTCGAGGCGATCCGGCGGCCTGGACACGCGACTCTCTACGTCGCTGAAGAGGAGAACGTCGTCGAGAAGCTCGGAACCTACCGCGTTGCATATGCGCTCGCCTCCCGGAGCGCGTTTACCGCTGACGCTCGTCTCAGCACAGCACGCCTCAATGGCGCCGAACCCTTCAGAGGTACGGCCGTTCTGAGCCGCGGGCCAAACGGTCAGCGCAGCTGGAGCGGAACACTGGCGGTCTCCTTTCTCGGAGATCCGGATGTCGGATTGACCGGCACTCAGTACAAGACTCGGCTCTCGCGAGGATTCTGAGGCGACTACTGGCGCAGGACTTTCGCACGCCTCCAGCCCCGACCCGTCGCCACCTTGCGAACATTTCAGCGGTGCCCTTCGCTGTCGGTCAGCGCCTCATCTTCCATCAGCTCTTTGGCCACGGCTGGATTGCGATCCTCGCCCTCCTCGCGGTGATCCTCTTGATCCGCCTCTGGCCCTCGATCGTCGCTCGACTCGAACGCCGCAAGCGATCCCGATGATGCCGAGGGCGTGGCCTTTGGAGAAAGCGAAACAGCCTCAGCTTTCAGGCCCGCGACTTCAGCTGCCCAGCCCTGAAACCAGCTGGTCTCCTCGATCACTTCCCTTTCCAGCAGACCTCACTCGGTCGGAGCGCCGCTCGCCGCGAGCCTTGTCCGTTCGGCGGAGCGGAAGGATGCTTCGGCCTTCTCGCGACTGTCGCCGAGGCCGACCATCAGGTTCACGCCGAGGGCTCGAATGATCCCCAGCCCGTCTCCCTCGCCGCCGAAGGCTCCCCCGATCTCGAGAGCAGCCAACCGTGGGTGGCGCTTGGGAACTGGCCGGCCGGACTCACAGGATCGGCCGCGTCGATTCTGTCGGATCCGGTGACCCTGCCACTTCAAGGACCCACACCCGGACAGGGAATCGCCGACGCTCTACGCCAAGTGGAGGCGATGGTCCCAGCAATCGAGGAATCACTTGCTGGGCCCGAGCCCGATGAGCAGCCTCTTCTTGATTGGTGGGACTGGCGGGATCGGGACGCCTGGGAGATGTACTGGTTCGCTCAGGACCTCGGCGCCTCAGACCGCGCGCCCCACCTGAGCGCTGCCGCCCAGGCCCGCTTCGCCTCGGATCCGGAAATCGTCGAGAAGCTGCTGCGCGTCCTGAACCACGAGTTCGCACCGTCTCAACTATTCACCCCACCCTTCTCGCTCTCGGTGCTGTTCAGTGCTCTTCGCGATGGTCGCGGCCACCGCCGTGAAGTGCTAGCCGAGGTGCGTAACCTTGCGCTGGAGGGACTCAGACGGTGGCGCCTTCGGCACTTCCGACCCGAAGTTCGGTCTCGTCGGGTTGATGAGTTGCCTGGGGACCATGCAGCGTCGACTAGGTATTCGAACCTGCGACCTACTCCTTAGGAGCAGCGATTTGGACATTTTCCGTTTCCGGCCATCAAGCCAAAAGACCTGGAAATCAGGGTCTTTTTAGGGGACATGCGGAGATAATAGCTGACTCAAAAGGACGCAAATTGTTCCCAAATTGTTCCTCGATTGTTCCTTCGCGAAGGGGGATCGCCGCACACAAGAGATCGTCTCACTCTGCCGGTCAATCGCCGATCGATGCGGCCGGGCAAACCCGCCCGCGAAGAAGCATCGAGGATCGACCATGGTTGCTCGAGCGCTGCGGGTATATCGTGCACTGCCCCGGCCAGTCAACCAAGGGAGAGATGTGGCAATGGACGTCGTAGCGGAGGTAAGGGTCAAGCTCGAACAGCGTCTCGGAGAGCTGAGCGAGGAGAGCCAGAGAATCGAGCGTGCCCTTCGAGGGCTCCACATCGGCTCAGGTGATTCCTCCCAGCCCCAGCCCTCGCGGCCCCGCAAGCGGCGCCGTAAACGAGCCCGCCCCGGTCAGCGTCGCCAGCAGTTGATTGACGCCGTCCGCGAGCAGTCGGGGATCACGGTGAGTCAGATCGCCAAGCAGATCGGCACCGCCCCCAACCCGCTCTACGCACTCGCTCGCCAGCTCGTCAAAGGGGGCGAGATCGAAAAGGACGGCAGCGGCTATCGGATCGCCAAAGAGACGACCGCGAAAAAAGCGACCCGAGCGAAAAAAGCGACCCGCGCGAAAAAACAGACCCGCACCAAAAAAACCACCAAACGTCGCCGAAAAAAAACAGCGAAAGCGTAGTCCCCCCGTACACCGCTGAACCGGGCGCAAACCAACCCGCCCGGACCGCGGTCTCTCCGTAACGAGAGCCCCAAGCAGGGGTTTGACTCCGCGGCGGTCTCCGGCGAGACCGCCACCTCGCGCGTCGCGGAAACCCGGATTCGGCGCGCCCCTCTGGGCACCGCTCACGTCCCGATCCGTCTGGGTGCACCTGCCTCCCATTTGTCGCACGCGCGGCGTGCGCGGGGTCGGACATGCGCACCCAGACGAAACCGGCATCTCCTAGCGGCCCCGGCGCAGCCGCGGCCCTCATCTCAGCCGCGGTCGGGCTCGGCCTCTACCTCCTGACGCTCGCCGTCGAGGTGCTGCTCGGAGCCAGCACCCGCTGGCTCCTGATCTTCCTCGGGATCTCGAGCATCGAGGTACTCCTACCCCTCGGGCTGTGCGCCCAGCAGCTCGCCTGGTTCGCTGCGGCCGCCCCGCTCGCCTACTCAACCATCGCGCTCATTGCGCCGGGCCGAGGCTCTGTCTTGCGCCGCCGTCTTGGAGCGCGTCGCCTCACGGCGCCGGAGGCCGAGACCTACCGGGATGCGATCACACTCTTGCGCGCGGCCGACCCCGAGCTGGAAACGCCCCTCTGCTTCGTCCTCGATGACCCGCTCCCAAACGCCGTCGCGCGCGGGCGGGTCCTGCTCCTCAGTCGCGCTCTGCTCCAATCGGACGCGCTCGTCGCCGTCATCGCCCATGAGCTCGGCCACCTCGAATCCCTCGATGCCCGCCTGACGGAGGCCATCTTCCGCCTGCGCCTCTGGCCTCGGGCGCTGTATACGTCGGCGTTCACCTCCGAGCGTCGACCGGCCGATCACGAATCTGCCGGTGGCCTCCTCTGGCTCCTCTGCCGCACCGCCCTCTCACTCGCACTCGCGGGACCCGGGCCAAGGGTCCTCGCCCCACTGTGGGCGGCTTACTGGCGCGCCCGCGAGTACGCCGCCGATCTTCACGCCGCCGATCTCGGGCAGGCCTTTGAGCTTGCCTCCCACCTCACCGACTACGCGCAGGCTCTCGACGCTCCCCGGCCCGGCCTCCTCCTCAACCGCGCCGTGCACCCGCCGGTCGCGCTGCGGATCGAGCGGCTTCTGCGCGCCACGACGGTGTCGCAAACAGCTCCTGCTCCGTCTCACCCTCAATGACCCGATCGCGTCGCTGTCTCAGTATCGGTCCGCCGCGCTGCGAGAGCACCCGCCGTCGCTCTCGCGCCCTGGTGGTGCCGCGCCACTGTCCCGAGCTGCCACTCCGCGCGCGGGTCTCGGCGGCGGCGAGTCCACGATGAGCGCCACCGCGAGACCCCGAAGCAGCTCGATCAGCGACGAGCAGCGCGCGACCCGACGCGCCGCAGAGCGCGCCCAGATGAAGGCCGCGCTCGCCGCCCTGCAGACCTCCGAGGGCTGGCGGTGCTGGCTTCGGACCCGCCGCCATTTTCACACCTACAGCTTCCACAACCAGCTGCTGATCGCCCACCAGTGTCCCGACGCGACCCGCGTGGCCGGTTTTCGCGCCTGGCTGGAACTCGGCTACTGCGTACGCAGGGGTGAGCGGGCGATCCGCATCTGGGCGCCGGTGCCACCTTCGAAGAAGGCCCTCGCCGCCTGGCGGCAGGCGGGCGCGCGTCCCGAGGAACGGCCACCGACCTTCTTTCGCCTCGTCCCGGTCTTCGACCGCTCCCAGGTCGACCAGCTCCCCGATCACCCCGGCGGCCCCGCAGCGCTCGAACCACCCCACGAGCCCGTCGCCGGCGCGGGCCTCGCCCATCTGCTCGCTCCGCTGAGTGAGTTCGCCGCAGGTTCTCGGCTCCTCGGTCAGCTTCGAGCCGATTCCCGGAGCGGCCGCCGGCTACCACGAGCCCGCCTCCGGTCGCATCGTGATCGACTCCAGCCCCGAGCACTCGCCCAATGCTCAGCTCGCGACCCTGATACACGAGCTCGCCCACGCCCTAATCCGAAGCGAGCGGCGCGAGGAGGACCCCAAGCTCGACTATCGCGCCGAGGAGGTGGTCGTCGAGTCCGTCGCCTACTCGGTCAGCGGTTCGCTCGGGCTCGACACCGCCGGCAACTCGATCCCCTACCTCGCGGGCTGGGGTGGGGAGGAGGCCGGGGATCAGATCGAGGCCTACGCCGCCCTGATCGACCGTCTCGCGCGGCGCCTCGAGGATGTGCTGGGAGACGCCGAACGGCAGAAGGCTGGTTCCGCCAGCTGAATTCCCGGCAGATGGCCTTGCCTCCACCCGGCCAGGTCACCTCCGCCCCTCCACACGGAAAGTCCACGAAGCTAGCAGCTTGAACCCAACATAAGCGTGGCGCTGCGCCGGCATCCTCACTACTGAGGACCGCTTGCCTCGACGACTCTCCAATTGAAGCCGACGGCCGGCACGCTTAGGGTCGCTCAACGAAATATTTCACCCCCTGGGGTATCGATCAGGAGGCCGGTGCGTCTGGGGGGTGACGGAGGCCCGCGAGGCCGTGAATACCCGGGTGAAGGTCCGCTCGGATGGCAGGGAAGGAGCAGCAATGAATGCTCGACGTCGTCGGCTGTGTTCGCGCACCATAGGTAAGGCAGGCTGGTGTGGGTTTGCCCTCATCGCGACACTGCTCGTAACGGCTGCCACCGCTCCCCGGGCCGGTGCCGCCTACTACAAGATGGTCATGTGCTCCAGCAACAACGGGGTACCCGATTACGGCACCGCGACCAACACGATCAGCGGCTCCAATCCGAGCGGCATCTTCGAATTCCACAACTATTGCGGCGGGCAGGGCGGCGACCCGCCCGGTGAAAACGCCTTCCTGCGGATCAACGAGAATCAGTCGGGCGGCAGCGCCGGCGATGGCGCCTACGGCGACATCTACTGGGACACGCCGCCCTATGTGCACTGGAAGGCCGCCGGCGGTTACACCCGCGAGGCCTACACCTTCAACGAAGGCTGGCGGGCACGCTTCTGGGTCGTCGATTTCGCCAACAACGGCGACCAGCTCATCACTCAGGGTTCGGGCCTGCCCAACACCGGTACCCAGTGGGGGGTGACGACGAGCTTCGGCTCGCACCTCTGGCCCTTCGCCAACTTCCTTGACTTCCACCGCTTCGTCTTCGAGCTCGAGTGCGTTAGAGCTGCGGGTTGCGACCGTTCCGGTTATAACGCCACCGACGCCAACGGCTTTGTCTTCATCCTCTCCGACGACTCCAACTCGCAGGTCGCCTTCACCGAAACCTCCGACCCGCTGCTCTCGGGCCAGTGGGTGCGGGGCAGCCAGGGGATCAACTTCACCGTCGCAGACCAGGGCTCGGGCCTGCGCTGGGAGCGGATGCGGATCGACGGCGCCCAGATCTGGGCCTGGGACCACGGCCCCGATTGCAACACGACCGGCTCGCAGGTGAACGGCGAATGGGCGCGCAGCTTTCAGCCCTGCCCGACCGGTGGCCCCTGGGGCCGCGGCTACGCACTTGACACCGCGAGTCTCGCCGACGGTGCTCACACCCTCTCGGTCTGCACCCAGGATTTCGCCCAGTACCAGGGACTCGACGGGACCGGCGGAGAAACCTGTGACCAGCGCACGATCCGCACCGACAACACGCCGCCCGGCGCTCCCGCCAACCTCGAAGTGACATCCGCCAACCCGGCCCGCTACCTACCCCAGTTCGCCGCCCACTGGCAGCTGCCACCGAACGAAGGCTCGCCGATCGCCAGGGTCCATTACGAGATCACCGATGCCACCGGCAACGTGGTCACCCCGGAACAGACTGTCGCCGGGACCGACCTCTCGAACCTCTCCGACATCGAAGGGCCCGCCCAGCCGGGCGATTACCGCCTGCGCCTCTGGCTCGAAGACTCGGTCGGCTTCAGTGGGCCGGCCGCGATCGCGTCGATTCCCCACGACACGACGCCCCCCGCTGCGCCCCAGGACGTCTCGGTCGCCACGCCGACCGCGAGCCGGCAGAGCGAGGGCTTTGACGTGCGCTGGCACGACATCACCGACGCCGGCTCACCGATCACCGCCGCCCACTATGAGGTTCTCGGCGCCTCGGGCAAGGTCGCGGTTCCCACCCAGACCGTGACCGGCGAAACGATCCAGGCGATTCCCGTCCTCGAAACTCCAACCGAAAGCGGCGAATACACCCTGCGCCTCTGGCTGACCGACGCCGAGGGCAATGTCGGTGCGCCGGTCAGCGTGCCGCTCGCCTATGACTGCCCCCGCTCACCGGTCGCCGATGGCACCGCGCTGAGCGCCGGTCTTGGCGAAGGCGCCACCGACAACGAAATCGTCCAGGAAGGCGAGGGTTCCGCCCTTCACGGAGCGCTGCGGGCCGCCGGGGGCGAAGCCGCCGCTGATGCGACGCTCTGCGTCTTCAGCCGGGTCATCACCGAACCAGAACGCGAATTCCTCGGTCTCGCGCTGACCGCCAGGGGAGGGGGCTATCACTTTCCGATCGCCCCCGGGGCCTCGCGCGATCTCTCGGTCATCTACCGCCCCGACCACCGGGAGCTGGTCAGCCACGCGACGCTTGAAACAGTCGTGCACCCGGTTCTCAATGCGGTGAGCAACCGGGTCTTCAACAAGCACTTCGCCCACTTCTCGGGGCAGATTCCGGGTCCTGACAACAACCGGGTCGTCGTCGTCCTTCAGGCCAGGGTCGGCAGGGGCTGGACCGCGTTTCGCAGATACCGGACCCGCGATAACGGCCACTTCTCCCTTGCCTATCGCTTCCGCCACACATTCCGCCGCACGCGCTACGTGATGCGGGCCCAGGTGCGCCAGACCGTCGGCTACCCCTACCGGCAGGGCAACTCGCGACATCTGAAGCTGCTGGTCATGCCCAAGCCTCGCCGCGGCTGAACCGCGGCACCTACCCGGTGGTAGGAGCTTCGCACGGGTAGACGCACTCGGTGTTGAAGCGCTGCACGACCACGGCGGCGATTCGCTTCAGCGCCGCCAGCGCCGGCTTTCCCCGTGCCTCTTCCAGGTTCATCTCGATCATGCTCTTGTCGCTGCGCTTCCACCACAGCGCCCGCAACCTCGTCGCCCTTTCGGTCGAGGCTTCGTAGGCGATCGCTTCATCGGCGCCGTAGCGCGGCGGCGCGAACGCCCTGCCGCCGAGGCGCTTCAGAAACAGCTGCACCGAGGCGGCCCGGATCGCCCCGCGTTCAGCGTCGAAGTGAGCCCGCCAGGTTGGGGCATAGGGGCTCTGGTCGGTCACCCAGGTGTCGAGCCCCAACCAGGCGAGGCGGCCTTCGAGCAAGGCCTTGCGTTTGCGCTTGGCGTTGCTCGGCTTTGCGTCCCTCCAGACGAAGACACGGCAGTGGTTTCGGAGGACGCCGGATGTGTTGCCGGGAAGCGCCGTCACCTTCTTATGCTCCATGGCATCGGTCAGACCGAACGATTTGGCGATCTGATGTTCGGTCGTCAAACCACACGCATCCGGCACCGCCGCGCTGCTCGACGTCGTGACGACGCCGGCGACCAATCCGCCGCTGGCGGCCACCACCAAGAGGACGCGACCGACCCCCGCTCCTACCTTCATCATCCTCCTGTCGTTGCTCGAATGACGATTGTTCCCTCGCCATCATTAACCACCCACCGGATCAGAGTTGTGGCGGCGGCGCGGGTTCAGCGGGCATCAACGAGCACCTCCCGATTGACGCCCCCGGGCGATCGTGGTGGAATGGCGGCATGCGACGGTTGCTGCTTGTCGGCGTTCTGATTGGGCTCCTCGCGGCCATCTCCGGGTCGGCAACCGCCGCTCCTCGCTCCTGCGCCGAGGCCGGTGGCTTCCTGACCGACGCCCACGGGATCGGCTGCCCCACCTACCGGTCCGCCGCCGTCGTCCTCGGCGGCCGTGCCTTCGGCGCGCCGACCGGCGAAGGCTGGGGCACCGCCCACCCGAGGACGATCTTCAACGGCGGCGATCCGAGCGGCCTGATCACCGATGTTTACTGGTCGAGCTGGGGCAGCACCACCGCCCGCGGAACGGGCCGCAACCCGATCTTCAAACCGCACGGCGGCTATTACCGCCACGCGGTGAGGATCGAACTTGAAGCCAAGAGGCTCGGTCAATGTGAAGGCCGCCGCGCCTACCTGAAGCTGTTTGTCCGCGAGCCGAGCAAGCCGGGCGGACCACTGGGGCCGTGGCGCTCCTGGTCGGGGGCGAAGGACATCTGCCACGCGCCCTACTGATCGCCCCGCCTTCCAACCTCTCTCGCGAGCAGGAAATGCTTCCCGGGGAAGCCCCTGCGCTGCACCTGAACTTGCGCTTATCGCAAAGCGATCACCTCCCGCTGGTCGACCCTCGACCTTTGACTGACTTCTGCGGACCCCCTGCCTTGGGCGACTCGTGGAACTGACCGTCTGCTCTGAGTTGATGACCGTAACCATCTCGGCTATCAAGGCGCAAACCCGATGGGTCAGGCCGAGTCTGCGGCGGTTCATCCGGGTAGATAGGGTGCAGCTGCGGGCCCCATGCTCTCCCATTGAACGCGCATCCTGTCTTCTGAGCTGGCCCCAAGCTGGAGGTTCTGCGGCTTGACAACTGTTGCGTACCGTGGTTTGCTGTCGCGCGATGAGGGCTGCTTGGGTAGCAGTCGCCATTGAGGGGCATGCGGAATGGCCAAGCTCTTTGGGCATGGCTCAAATGGGACTTGCCAAGACGGGGAAAATGGGACTTGCCAAGACGGGGAAAATGGGACTTGCCAAGACGGGGAATCAGGAAGACTGCTCAGTGCCACACCGGACTGCGAACGGGGATATTGCTCGCGACGTGAGCGATATTCATCCTTGCGCTCGCCATACCGGGCGCTTTCGCTGTGCGGGTGGATATCTCATCCTCAGCAACGTTGGTGTGGCAGCTCCTCTGAGCCTCCGGTCGGCATGAACCGTCCCCTGGGCTTCTTCACGTCGATCATGGTGGTCGCCTTCGCCGCACTGGGTCTCAGCGTCCCCTCGGTCTTCGCCGACGCCCGCCCCAACCGGCCCCAGATCACCGAAGCCAACGGCGCTCCCCTGCAGAGCCCCGAGGGGCTGAGCGTCGACGGTTCGGGCAACCTCTGGGTCTCTGATACCGCCAGTTCGCTGGTCAGCGAGTTCAGCTCCTCGGGGGGCTACCTAAACCAGAGCGAAGGCGCCGGCGCCTGGGAAGGCTCCTCCTACATCGAAAGCCTCGCCTTCTCTGAAGCCGCCGCGGAAGTGTTCGTCTCTGATTCAAACCTCGATGACATCTGGGGCCTTAAATCCTCGGCGGCCAACGGGGCCGACTTCTTCGGCCCCCCCTGGGACAGCGGCGAACATGAAGGCTGCTGCTTTTTGCGGGTCGCCGCCGATAATTCCGCCGGTGAAGGGGGCGGTGATCTCTACGTCTCCAACGGATCGACCGTCTCGCGGATCGCTGCTCAGACGGGCGCCGCGGCCGACTTCAGCTCCTCTGAACCCTACGTCTCCGGCGACGAACTCACCGGCCCCTTCTCCTCCGCGAGCGCCCTCGCGCTCGACGGCGCCGGCCACCTCTACGTGGCCGCCGGCTCGACCGTCTATGAGTTCGAACCCTCCGGCGCCCTGCTCATCTGAAATCAGCGAATTCGAAGGCTCGCATCTCGGCCCGATCACGGCGATCGCGATAGACCCCAGCAACGAAGACATCATCCTCGCCGAAGACGGGCGCGATCTATGAATTCAGCTCCAGCGGCGAAGCGATGACCAAGATCACCGAAGCCAACGGCGCCCCCTTCGGCGAACTCCAAGGGCTCGCGGTCAGCTCGAGCGGCACCCTCTATGCCGCCGATTCGGCCGACGGCGTCGTCGACGTCTTCGGGCCCATCCCCGCCCCCGCCCGCCCCTAACCGGCCCCAGATCACCGAAGCCAACGGCGCTCCCCTGCAGAGCCCCGAGGGGCTGAGCGTCGACGGTTCGGGCAACCTCTGGGTCTCAGATACCGCCAGTTCGCTGGTCAGCGAGTTCAGCTCCTCGGGGGGCTACCTAAACCAGAGCAGAAGGCTCCGGCGCCTGGGAAGGCTCCTCCTACATCGAAAGCCTCGCCTTCTCTGAAGCCGCCGCGGAAGTCTTCGTCTCTGATTCAAACCTCGATGACCTCTGGGGCCTTAAATCCTCGGCTGGCCAACGGGGCCGACTTCTTCGGCCCCCCCTGGGACTAGCGGCGAACACGAAGGCTGCTGCTTCCTGCGGGTCGCCGCCGATAACTCCGCCGGTGAAGGTGGCGGCGATCTCTACGTCTCCAACGGATCGACCGTCTCTCGCGTCGATGCTCAGACGGGCGCCGCGGCCGACTTCACCTCCTCTGAACCCTACGTCTCCGGCGACGAACTGACCGGCCCCTTCTCCTCCGCCGGCGCGCTCGCGGTCGACGGCGCCGGCCACCTCTACGTCGGCCGCCGGCTCGACCGTCTATGAGTTCGAACCCTCCGGCACGCTGCTGTCTGAAATCAGCGAATTCGAAGGCTCGCCTCCTGGGCCCGATCACGGCGATCGCGATCGACCCCAGCAACGAAGACGTCATCCTCGCCGAAACGGGCGCGATCTACGAATTCAGCTCCAGCGGCGAAGCGCTCGACCAAGATCACCGAAGCCAACGGCGCCCCCTTCGGCAGCTCCAAGGGCTCGCGGTCAGCTCGACCGGCACCCTCTATGCCGCCGACCGTCCGACGGCGTCGTCGATGTCTTCGGGCCCGTCCCCGCCCCGCCCGCCCCTACACGCCCCAGATCACCGAAGCCAACGGCGCTCCCTGCAGAGCCCCGAGGGGCTGGCGGTCGACGGTTCGGGCAACCTCTGGGTCTCAGACACCGGCAGTTCGCTGGTCAGCGAGTTCAGCTCCGTCGGGCGGCTACCTAGCCCAGAGCAACGGCTCCGGCGCCTGGGAAGGCTCCTCCTACATCGAAAGCCTCGCCTTCTCTGAAGCCGCCGCGGAAGTCTTCGTCTCTGACTCAAACGCCGATGACCTCTGGGGCCTCAAATCCTCGGCGGCCAACGGGGCCGACTTCTTTCGGCCCCCCCTGGGACTAGCGGCGAACACGAAGGCTGCTGCTTCCTGCGGGTCGCCGCCGATAACTCCGCCGGTGAAGGTGGCGGCGATCTCTACGTCTCCAACGGATCGACCGTCTCTCGCGTCGACTGCCCAGACGGGGGCCGCGGCCGACTTCACCTCCTCTGAACCCTACGTCTCCGGCGACGAACTGACCGGCCCCTTCTCCGCCGCCGGCGCGATCGCGGTCGACGGCGCCGGCCACCTCTACGTCGCCGGCGGCTCGACCGTCTATGAGTTCGAACCCTCCGGCACGCTGCTGTCTGAAATCAGCGAATTCGAAGGCTCGCCTCTGGGCCCGATCACGGCGATCGCGATCGACCCCACCAACGAAGACGTCATCCTCGCCGAAACGGGCGCGATCTACGAATTCAGCTCCAGCGGCGAAGCGCTGACCAAGATCACCGAAGCCAACGGCGCCCCCTTCGGCGACTCCAAGGGCTCGCGGTAGCTCGAGCGGCACCCTCTATGCCGCCGATTCGGCCAACGGCATCGTCGATGTCTTCGGGCCGCGCCCCGGCTCGGGCGGCCCAAGCTTCCCCTGGAAGTCACCGTCAGCGGCAGCGGCATCGGTGAAGTCACCAGCTCTCCCGCCGGAATCGCCTGCACCTCGGGGACCTGCTCACACGAGTTCAGCGAAGGGGCCAAGGTCACCCTCACCGCGCACCCCGCCCCCTATCAGCACGTCCTTTGGAGCGGCTGTGAATCAGAAAGCGGACGGGAACGAAGTGCATCGTGACCATGAGCCACGCCAGGTCGATCACGGCTGACTTTGAGCCCAATCTGCAGACCCTCAGCGTCAGCCCGAGCGGCCCCGGGCTCTGTCAGCGCCGCCACCGGGCCGATCACAAACTGCTCGGGCCTCGGGTGGCGCCTGCTCCGGCCCTACGCGGAAGGCTCGACCGTCAAGCTCAACGCCTCGCCCGCAGCCCACAATCGCGTCATCTGGACCGGCTGCACATCCGAACCGAGCGAAGCCACCTGCGAAATCATCGATCGGCGCCGGACCGACCATGGTGGGCGCGGCGTTCAGCCTCAAGAGGCACACGCTAACCATCATCCCCTCCGGGCCCGGCTCGATCAGCGCCGATCAGGGGTCCATCTCGGCCTGCACCCGCAGCGGCGGGACCTGCTCGGGCGAATATGAAGAGACCGACCAGCACGCTTCTCACCGCGAGCCCGATCGCCCACTACCACGTCGTCTGGAACGGCTGCACCTCCGAACCAAGCGCCGATAGCTGTGAAGTGGAGATCGGTGGCGGGGAAGCTGAAATCGGCGTTACCTTCGCGGCCAACAAGCACACACTCACGGTGCCCCCCAGCGGACAGGGGGCCATCTCCGCGAACAGCGGCACGATCACCGGCTGCGCCGCGTCTGGCGGCGGCGCCTGCCAGGGCGAATACATCGAAGGATCAACCGTCACCCTGCTGGCGACGCCCGGCCCCCATCAGACCGTCGCCTGGACTGGGTGTACGCGAGAATCGAGCGACCTCTGTGAAGTCGCGATCGCCACAACCGACGCCAGTGTTTCGGCGAGCTTTGGTCAGATCACCTACACCCTGACGGTCGCGAGCGCCGGGTCCGGCCACGGTTCGGTCACCTGCAACGGTGGCGCCTGCGCCTCGAGCTACCCGGCGGGCGCAACGGTCAGCCTCGCAGCGACCCCGGCCGCCGATTCCACGTTTGCCGGCTGGTCGGGAGCGGGCTGTGCGGGGACGGGTGGCTGCGAGGTGACCCTCGAAGCCGACACTGCACTGATGGCAACGTTCAATGCCAAGCCAGAAGAAGGGCACCCCAAGCCCCCCTCGAATGAATTCGAGCTTCGAGTCGCGCGTCGACACGGAGTTCATCTTGTGCTCCAAGCATCACTTCCCGGACCCGGAGTCCTCAGAGCCAGTGGGAAAGGGGTGAAGACGGTTGAGCTCGACGCCCGATCGGCGGGCACGGTCTCGATCAGGCCGGAGCTATCTCCAGCCGCTCGTCGGGTCCTCAAGCACAGCGGCCAGGTGAAGGTGAGGATTCTCGTCTCATTCAGGCCGACAGGGGGCGTTGCGGCCAGGCACATCCTGAGACTCACCCTCAAAGACGGTGCAAAGGCCTAGGGCGCTGCGATGGGATCGATCATGAAGAGGCCGTCCGCCAGCCGTGCCGCAGCATCAGAAGCTTTCGCCGCGGTCCGCCGGCGGGCGCCTCGGAGCGCCCCCCGCCGCTCCGCCGCGCTGGCCGCAGCTTCGCTGTGTGCCGCAATCGCCGCGCTGGCCATCGCCCCCGCTACCGCCTTCGCGGAACGCACCTACGATTCACATATAACCGGGCTGGCCAGCCCCTGGGGCGTCGCAATCGATTCCGGAGACCACGTCTGGGTCAGCCAGCCAGAATCGGGTGGCGGGCTGATCTCGGAGTTCAGCCCCTACCCATCACAGACGCTCGAAGGCAAACAGACCGGCGGCGGACACTACAACGCCTACTACATCCGGAGCCTTGCCCTTGACAACGCCAGCGGCGATTTGCTGGTGGCCGACTCCGGACCGGTCGTGATCGACGTCTTCGAAAACGGGACCGGGGCCTTCGTCGAACGCTTCGAACACGCTTTTGGTAGCGGCTACCTCTATGTGGCCGCCGACAGCTCCGGGGGCGCATCGAACGGGCGGTTCTACGTCTCAGCCACGAGCCCGAAGTCAGTGCAGGCCTTCGAAGCTAACAGAAGCCCCCATGAATTCTCCGACACCGGCGCGAGCTACATAAGCGGCAATGCCATCACCGGCACGCCGAGCGCCTCGTTCAGCAGACCGTGGAACATCGCCGTCGATAACAGCGGCAACATTTACGTCATCGAACAGACAAAGGACGTCGTGGACGAGTTCCGAGCGAGTGGAGAATTTGTTCAGGAAGTCAGCGGTGCCAGCGTGCCGGGCGGTTTTGGCGAAGTGACCGGAGTGGCGGTCGACCCCACCAACGGAGACATTCTGGTAGTCGACGCTCGCCACGAGGTGGTCGATGAATTCGACGCGAGTGGGACCTACCTCAGTCAGCTGACGGGTACCGGGCCCTCCGAGGAAGCCCCCTTCGCCGGTTTGCATGGTGGGATCGCCGTCAACTCTGGCGGGTACGTCTACGTCTCCGACGCCAAAGCCAATGTTGTTGACATCTTCACATCTGCCGCGATTCTGCCGAAGGTGACATATGGCACCGTGGCAAACCAGGCCCAGACCTCCGGTGAACTGAACGCATCGGTGGACCTGAACGGAGGCCCGGAAGTGAGCTCCTGTGAATTCCAGTACGGGACCACGATCGCCTACGGATCCAGCGTCCCGTGCTCTCCGGGCACGCCGTACACGACCAATACCTCGGTTAGCGCCACCATCTCGGGTCTCACGCCGGAGACGACGTATCACTATCGTCTCGTACTCACCACGGCTAACGGAACCAAGAAGGCATCCGACCAGACCTACATTCCCCACGCGGTCGCCGGTCTCACGACGGACGCCGCGACAAACGTGGCTCGCAACACGACGACGCTCAACGCTCACTACAACGGTAATGGCGAAGACACGCACTACTACTTCGAATGGGGACCCACCACCTCCTATGGAAATACGACTCCCATGGTGGATGAGGGATCGGGATCGGGTTCACAAGGGGTAAGTGCGGAACTGACTGGCCTTACGGTTGAGACGACCTACCACTTCCGGGTTGTGGCATCCAACTCGGTGGGGACCTCCTACGGCGACGACGAAAGCTTCAAGACTCTGGCGGCGGTGGAGAATCTCCAGACCGAAGCGGCCGCCAATGTGACCGCATCGAGCGCGACCCTCGAGGCGTCCTACAACGGGATCGGCGAGGATGTCCACTACTACTTCGAATGGGGTCCCACCACCTCCTATGGGAACACAACGAGCATTCCTCCGGGCCTGGACGCGGGCTCCGGCTCGGGTCCCCAGGCGCTTTCCTTTGAACTTGAACACCTAGAGGTCGACTCGACCGTTCACTACCGAGTCATTGCGACTGATGCGGCCGGCGTCACGCATGGTGGGGATCGATCCTTCACGACTCTTGGCCGCTACCAGTTCTCAAGTGATCTTGGGTCCGCCGGGAGCGGTGACGGGCAGCTCAGCAACCCGCGAGATCTCGCGGTCGATGACTCGACCGGCGACATCTACGTGGCCGACACGGGCAATCACCGGATCATCAAACTCAATGAGTCAGGCCACTTTCTCGCCGCCTGGGGCTGGGGCGTGGGTAATGGCAATCCCGAAAGCGAGATATGCACCTCGGGCTGTCAGGCAGGGATCGCCGGTCAGGGCGCGGGTCAGTTCACGGCGCCCAGATTTGTCGAGGTCGACAACTCACCCGGTCCATCGTCGGGTGATGTCTATGTCGCGGATACAGCGGACAGCGTGGTGCAAAAGTTTGACCCGAGCGGGAATCTCATCGCCTCCTGGGGGACCGGGGGCGCGATCAACTTCAGCAGCCCCGGTGGCACGATCGGCGGGATCACGGTTGATACAGCCGGCGATCTCTTCGTCCTGACCGACAACGCGCCCTACGTCTGGACCGAGCTCGGCCAGGACGGCGTATCGCAGCGCTCGATCCCCACCGATGGCTCCTACGGGGAAGGTGACGTCGATGACCTTGGGCGTCCGGGTGGAACCGGAATCGATGTCAGTGCTCTGGGCGCCTGGTATGAGCTGCAGTCCGCGGGCGGTGGGGTGTTCTACTCCAGCCCGACCGCCGAGATATACGCCTCCTGGGATCTCTACGGGCGCTCGGTCCCGGCTCCGGTCAACTCGGGGATCGCGATCGACCGCGCCACGAACGACGTCTACGTTGACCAAGGCTCCTACATCGATCAATTCTCCGGCAGCACAAAATGCGGCGGCGTCGATCTCTCCGAACAGGGATGCGGTCCGGTCGATACCTTCGGCAGCGGCGACCTGACAGGGGCCACCGGCCTCGCCTTCGACCCACGGAGCAATGTCATTTACGCGGCGAACAGTGGCGCCAACGACATCGCCTCGTTCACGCCCCTTCCCGTTCCCGCGGTCACCACGGGAGAAGTCACAGATCCCGGCCCCACGTCGGGAACCCTCACCGGCCGGGTTGACCCCGACGGCCCGGGAACGATCAGCAGCTGCTACTTCGAATACGGCACCGAAGCCAAATACGACCTCGGCAGCATTCCCTGCGCCCAGGCAACGCCGCTTGGCGGGCCGACCGAAGTCAGCGCCTCCCTGACCGGACTATCGCCGTACGCCACCTATCACTACCGGTTGGTCGCAATTCGCAGCGATGGGCGGGGGTTTCCCAGCTACGGCCGCGATCAGACCTTCACTCCATCGCCAGGGCTGGCCCCCAGCATTGGCGAAACGGAAGTAGTGAACGTCACGCCGACAACCGCGACCCTCAGCGGCAAGATCAATCCCAACCAGTCCCCGACGGTATTCCGCTTTCAGTACGGTGCGAACTCAAGTTACGGCAACGAAACGATCATCGGCGAATCGATCGGCGAAGATGCGGTTGACCATACGGTTACGGAAACGATCGAAGAACTTCAGCCTGCGACGACCTATCACTTCAGGCTCGTGGCGCTCAACTTTGACGGGACAACCTACGGCCCCGATCAGACCTTCACGACTCCGGCGCCGCCGGCCCTCCTCGCAAGTGGAGTCTCTGACATAACCGAAACGAGCGCGACTCTCGATGCCTCCATCCAGCCCGGCTTCAGAGCCACCACCTACCATTTCGAATACGGCTCCGTCGGATCGAATGAGTCGAGCACGGCCGAGAGCGCGTCGATCGGCTCCGACAACATTGTCCACTCGGTGAGCACGGCGATCACCGGGTTGAGTTCTGGGAGCGTCTATCGCTACCGCCTCGTCGCGAGCAATGCGGTCGCCACCGTGCAGGGCCCTGAACAGACCTTCAGCACAAGGGCAAGCGAAGAGTCAACCCAGCCGACCCCCTCTGTCCCCTGTGCACACGGCCTTGTCAAACGCGAGGGCAGGTGCTTGAAGCGCCATGTCCATCGACACAGGCACAAAAAGAGCCGCCGCCATGTTAGGAGGGGGCGCCGGTGACCGCGCTCCGGATCTCACTGTCACGCTCGACCTCGGTCCTGCTCGTCATCCTCGCTGCGATGGTGGTCTCGCTGCTTGCGGTCTCCCCGGTCTCAGCGGCGGGTGTCAGCCATACCTACACGGGGACCTTCGGAGCAACGAGCTCGACCCCGGCCGACCCCTACCCGCTTTCCGGACCGACCGATGTCGCAGTCGATCAGTCCAGCGCTGATTTCTACGTCACCGACCCCGGTAATCACCGGGTTGAGAAGTTCTCGCCCTCGGGCTCCTTCCTGCTCATGTTCGGCAAGGGCGTCGATCAGACCAGCGGCGCCAACGTCTGCACAGCCAGCTCCAATGACACCTGTCAGGCCGGCGCTTCCGGCAGTAGCCCCGCCGCCTTTGAGGATCCCTATTACCTCGCGGTGGATAATTCCAACGGACCCTCTTCCGGCGACATCTACGTTGCCGATAAGGAAAGTGATCTGGTCCAGAAGTTCGAATCGTCGGGGCGGATCGTTTCGAGCTGGGGCATCGCGGGTCAGAAGGACGGCTCGGACGCAACCAATCTCCCGGGCTTTGGGCCTCCCTTCGGACTCGCGGTCTCATCCGCGACGGGCGAGCTATACGTCGGCGGAACTCATTACGCCTCCTGCTGTGGTGCGATCAATGTCTGGCACTACACCCAGAACGGAACTTACATCGAATACGGCAACACGAGCGGTGCCTCATGGCTCAAGGTCGACCCCGAAGGCTCTGAATACTTCGGCGACGGAAACGAAGTCTTCAAGAGCAACGAAGAAATCGGCATCAAACAGATGACAAGTGCCACCCCGGCCACCGGCTTTGATTTCGACCCCTCAAGTCACGAGCTCTACCAGGACACCGGCTCGGTGGTCGATCACTTCAGCGGCGCCTGCAACCCGATCGCAGCACCCTGCGACCCGCTCGACTCGTTCGGCAGCGGTGATCTGTTCGGCTCCAAGGGGGTCGGTGTAGATGGCACCTCACACACCGTCTACGTGGCCAATTCGACAGCCAACGACGTGGCGGCCTTCGGAGACGCACGGCCAATCGTCACCACCGGGCCACCGACCAGCGCGACCCAGAGCAGCGTGACCCTGACCGCTCAGATCGACCCCGCTGGTCGCGGCAATATCACGGCCTGTCATTTCGAATACGGGTTTGACAAGAGCTACGGCACCTCGGTGCCATGCAGCCCCGATCCCGCCTCAAACCCCCCGGGCTCCAACTTCAGCGTCCCGACCGAAGTCACCGCGACCGTCAGCGGTCTCTCGCCCGGCACGAAGGATCACTACCGGGTTGTCGCCTCGAACACCGCCGGCGGCACCGCTGCGGGTCTCGATCAGACCTTCATCACAACCCAGCCTCCGGCCATCGACGGACTGGCGTCCGCCAACCTCACCGCGACATCCGCTGACCTACGCGCTCAAGTCAATCCAAATGGGCTCGAAACAAGTTACCGCTTTGAATATGGACCGACCCTGGAGTATGGCGAGACGGCGCCGGTTCCCGAAGGGACGATCGCGGCCTCAAACTCCGATAGCTCGATCGCGGTCCATCTCGAAGGCCTCACCCCGCACGTTGTCTATCACTATCGCCTCCTTGCGACGAACTCCGACGGAACCACGACGACCGAAGACCAGACGTTCAACTTCTTTCCGCCTAGCTGTCCTAACTCCAACGTTCGCCAGCAGGCCCAGGCGAACTACCTTCCCGACTGTCGTGCCTATGAGCTGGTTTCACCCGGCGATGCGGCCGGGACCCAGCTCTATCCTGACGGCCCCAACACGGGCCACGCCATCTCGCCCTCGCGCTTCGCGTTCACCGGGCTGTGGGGAACGATCCCCGGCTCCGGTGGCAGTCCGATCAACAGCGTCGGTGACCTCTATGTGGCGACCCGCACCGACACCGGCTGGGTGACCAAATACGTTGGTCCTGCGGCCAACGAAGTCGCAATCGCCGGCGGTCCGCCGCAGGGTCTGCCCGATACTGGAAACACCGCATTCCAGGGGGAGCGCCAGAGCATGTCGAACGGCGGCTCCACCCCGGACATCATCCAGAACAACGTCCTCACCAACCCAAGCATGAGCGAGTTCTTGGACTGGAACGATGGCAATCAGTCGGCCGGCAGCTCATTCGGTGCCGACACCAGCAACCCGACGCCAATTGCGTCGGCCGCTCCCTACGTGTGGACCTCGGAAAACAAGTACCTCGGCCGCTGGCCCACCAACCTCGAAACCGTCCCCACCGGGCAGTACCCGACAGGCTGGAACATGTACACGCGCGTCGATTACGTGCAGCCCGGTGACGAACCGCTGGCGGACGCGCCGGGAGGGATGGGTGCACTGAACTGCCCCGGGATCTCACCCGATGGCAACAACATCATCTCCAACTTCTGCCCCGGCGACGTGCAGGCGTCGTCCGATTTATCGCACTTTGTCTTCGCCAGCGAGTGGAACGTCTTCGCGCCCGGCGGGCAGCTGAGTTCGCCTGGCTCGGTCTATGACAACGACACCAAGCAGAACTCCGTCGTCGTCGCCTCCAAGACGCCGGGCGGCGCCGACATTCCGAGCGAGCCCGGTGACGCGTCGGGAGATCCGCTCGAGATTCCCGCCGTTTCCAGCGACGGCTCGCACATCCTGATGGCCGCCGGGGGAACCGGACCGTGCGGTCTGGCCAACTGCTCTCAACCGCCGTGTGCCTCGGGCGTCGCGCTGCGCTGTCCGATGCAGCCAAGTCGCCTCTACATGCGCGTTGACGATGCAGTCAGCTACGACGTCTCCGAGGGCCACGACGTCCATTACGTCGGCATGACCAGCGACGGCAGCAAGGTCTACTTCACCACGCCCGAACAGCTCACGTCCGAAGACACGGATTCAAGTACCGATCTCTATATGTGGAGCGAAAAGACGAACGCACTGACCCTGATCTCAAAGGGAATCAACGGAAGCGGGAACGGTGATTCCTGCAACGCAAGCTTCACGGTCGCCTGCGGCGTCGTCACTTACTCCAACCTCGGGTACTGCCAGCTTGAGAGCGGCATCGGCGGAAACTGCCGCTCCGACAGCTTCATCGCCTCAAACAATGGAGACATCTACTTCTTCTCCCCAGAACTCTTGGATGGCTCGCGGGGAATTCCGAACCAGGAGAACCTCTACGTCTATCGTGACGGCCAGGTTCAGTACGTGACGACGCTCACCACCGGCCCATACTGCACGAACTCAGAAACCTATGGCGGTGCGTGCAGTGATGGCCCCGCCGTGAGAATGCAGGTCACGCCCAGCGATTCCTTCGCGGCCTTCATAACCGCAAGCCAGGTGACCCAGTATGAAAATGCAGGCCACCTCGAGATGTACAGATACAACCCGGCGACAAGAGACCTCGTCTGCGTCTCGTGTATCCCGAGCGGAGAATCCCCGACATCAAACGTCGAGGGGAGTCAGGACGGTCTCTTCCTTACCGAAGACGGTCGTGCCTTCTTCTCGACGGAAGATGCTCTTGTCCACGGCGATACCAATCATGCCCTCGATGTCTACGAGTACACCGAGGGCCACGCGCAGTTGATCACCCCAGGAACCGGGCAGACGGAGCAGTCCTCCGGGATCTATGAGTTCAATGTTCCTGGGCTCGTCGGTGTCAGTGCTGATGGCACAGATGTGTACTTCTCCACCTATGACACGCTTCTGAGCCAAGACCACAACGGTCTGTTCCTCAAGTTCTATGACGCTCGCTCGGGCGGCGGGTTCTCAAATCCCGCTCCGCCGCCCCCGTGCGACGCCGCTGACGAGTGCCACGGCGCCGGTAGCACGCCGCCGGCGCTCCCCCAGATCACGGGTAACGGAAAGCCTTCGAGCAGCGGAAATGTCCGTAAGAGCGCTCATCGACGGCACACAGCTCACAAGCGGCATCGGCGCAGACGGGCGCGGCACAAGGAGCGGGCCGGCCGATATAGGCATCGCGCCAAGAGAGGTCCCCAGCCCATTGAAAGGAAGGGCGAATGAGGGCCCGGCTCAAACAGGTCTGCGCCATCGGTGGCGTTGCACTTGGCCTGGTGATCACGCTCCCCTTGGGCTGGGCCCAAGCCGATACGCCGATCAACTCATTCTCTGCGGTTCCATCAACCCGCCAGGCTGGCGGTCATCCCGACGTTGAGGTGCAGTTCTCGTTGGAGAATCGGCTCCTGCAGAAGAGCCAAAGCGCCTGTAACTGTGAGGATGCAAAAAACGCTACCGTCCACCTGCCGACTGGCTTCATTGGAAATCCGCACGCGACCCCTCAGTGTTCGATTGCGGACTTCTCAGCGGATCGCTGTCCGGTTGACTCACAGGTCGGAGTTGTCAGCGTCAATGCCAGTGCGGGAAACTTCATCAGCATGCTCTACAACCTCGTCCCGCCACCCGATCAGGCGGGTTTGCTCGGGTTCAAAGTGTTTCTCTTCAACACGCCGCAGTTCACTGTGCTGAGTGCTCGGACAGGAAGTGACTATGGATTAGATGCTTCCGCCATCTCGATCTATCACGGAACCTTCCCCCTGCAGACTTTTCAGGAGGATCTCTGGGGCGTGCCCGCTGAACCGAAACACGACCCGCTGCGACTGGATGTCAAGGAAAATCGCGGCTTCTCTTGGTATGGAGACACCCTGTGCGACGCGAATGGCACGCCCAGCACAGACGACCCCAACACGATTGTCATGCCGTGCGGCAGCAAACTGCCTCCCGTCGCCTCCAACAGTCCGCTGACTCCGTTTCTGCAGAATCCGACTAACTGTGATTCCGCGCTGGAAAGCTCGCTGGAAGTGCTCTCCTATGATGGCGGTCTCACGGAAGCCGATCACGCTTGGCCGCAGCCGACCGGGTGCGATCAGCTGAGCTTTAACCCAAGTCTCTACGCCCAGCCGACGACCACCGAGACGGATACTGCATCAGGGATCGATATTGACCTCAAGGTCCCTCAGGAGCTGAGCCCGACGATTCCCTCGCCCACCGAGCTGCGTGGCGCCACAGTCACTCTGCCTCCCGGATTCACGATTAACCCGAATGCTGCCGACGGAAAGACCGCCTGCGCCGACCAGGAAGCGAGGTTCGGCAGCGAGGAAGAAGGCCACTGTCCTGAATTTGCCAAGATCGGCAGCCTTGAAATCGAAAGCTCCGCCCTGCCGGGGCCGCTGCCGGGATATGTCTATCTTGGCCAGCCGCTGCCTGGTAATCGCTACCGGATCTTCCTCATCGCCGACGGCTTTGCCACCCACATAAAGCTCGCTGGAACGGTTACCCCCGACCCCACAAGCGGTCAGCTTGTCATCACCTTCGATGATCTGCCCGAGAGTCCGCTGACAGCGTTCAATATGCACCTATTCGGCTCCGAACGTGGACTGCTAGCGACGCCCACGCAGTGCGGCTCCTACCCGGTTACGACCAGGTTCAGACCCTGGGATTCCAGTCTTGGGACGCAGACCTCCACCCAGTTCTTTACCCTCGACTCGGGTCCAAACGAAGACCCCTGTCCGGGCCCCACTCGTCCCTTCACCCCGACCGTAAGCACCGGTGTGACTGACAGCACGGCCGGCGCACACACGCAGTTCCTGCTCGACCTGCAGAGAAGTGACGGCAACCAGGATCTGAGCTCCCTCAGCGTAACCACGCCCCCCGGCTTTGCGGCGACGCTAGCCGGAATTCCCTACTGCTCGGAGGCGTCTATCAGCGCAGCCGCGAACCCCAACGCGTCTGGCCTGGCCGAGCAGGCCAATCCCAGTTGCTCTCCTGCCGCCGAAGTCGGGTCGGCAACAACCGCCGTCGGCGCAGGTAACCACCCGCTCTACGTCCCGGGGAAGGTCTATCTGGCCGGCCCCTACAGGGGAGCGCCGCTCAGCCTGGCGGTGATCACCCCCGCAATATCGGGTCCCTATGACCTCGGCAACGTGGTCGTGCGAGTGGCGCTGCACGTCAATCCAACTAACGCCCAGATCACGGCGGTGTCGGATCCCCTGCCACGGATTCTCGATGGGATCCCCCTGCGCATCCGTGGAGTCGTGATCCAGCTCAACCGTCCTGGCTTTGCCCTCAACCCGACCAACTGCAACCCCCTCTCTGTCGGTGTCCTCGCGGCCGGCGATCAGGCCGGTCAGGCAAGCTTCTCCTCTCCCTTCCAGGTGAACGACTGCACCGATCTGTCCTTTGGCCCGAAGCTATCTCTGCGCCTCTCGGGCTCGACGCGACGAACCGCAGCCCCCGCCCTGCACTCGCTGCTCACCGCTTCCGCCGGAGAAGCCGGGATCTCGCGCGCTGTGGTGACGATGCCACCCTCGGAGATCGTCGACAACGCGCACATCGGCAACGTCTGTTCGCAGGCACAGTTCCACGGCTCGGGCTGCCCGCCCGACTCGGTCATCGGCTTTGCCAGGGCGACCACCCCCCTGCTCGAAAAGCCCCTGGAAGGTCCCGTTTACCTGATGAGCGGCCTCGGGCATCGCCTCCCCGACGTCGTCGCCGATCTCAAGGGCCAGATCGAAATCGTCCTCGACGGACGTGTCGATTCCGTCAACGGCGGCATTCGCACGAGCTTCGAAACGGTCCCCGATGCTCCGGTCTCAAGCTTCTCGTTGAACCTCGACGGCGGCAGAAAGGGACTCCTACAGAACTCAGAGCCCATCTGCTCTCACCCGTTGAAGGCGACGATCGCCCTCGTTGGGCAAAACGGTAGGAGCGCCGACAGCAGAACTCAGGTGCAGACGCCATGCGGCCGAAAGAGCGCATCGCACCGACGCCGAAACCGTCGGATCCGCCCCGATCGCACCTCACGGCGACGGCTCGGGAAGGCGAGCCAGCGATGATGCGGCCGATCGCAGGGCAACGGCACAGGCGCCGCTCCCGAGGAGCCGAGGGGCACCTCTCAATGCTGGCCTCGGCCACCCAACCTGGGACCCCTCGGCGCGTCGCGGGACCGGTGCTCGCGTGTCTGATCGCGCTCGGCGCAGTTACGGGCATCCTCGCGCTATTCGCCAGCGCTGCCCTCGCGGCCCGCTCCTTTGACTCCAAGATTCCCGAATTTCGTCAAACGAGCAGCATCGCGATCGCCCCTAACGACAACGTTTGGATTACGGATGAAGGTCATGAAACCTCGACGCCCAATCCGGGCCAAAACGGACTCTATGAGTATGACTCCTACCCGTCCCAGACCCTGCTGGACACCCCGAATACGGATGAACCCTGGGGGAGTTCGATCCTCGATCTCTCCGCCGCGGTCGACGGACAGAGCGGCGATGTCTATGTGGCCCAGTCCAACGGGCGCACCCTCGATGTCTTCAGTGAAGATGGAGAATTCCTCGAAGAGTGGAGCAACATTGACAACACGGGGGGCGCCGTTGAGGCCGGGATCCACGTCGCGATCGACAACACCAACTCTCACTCGAAGGGTCGTATCTACCTCTCTCTGAGCTCTCCCGAAGACGATGTCGAGGTCTTCGATGCGGGGCGGCATCCGGTTGACTTCCCGGCCACCGCGAGCTACATCAGCGCGAACAAGCTACTGGGCACCCCGAGCGGCCCCTTCGGCGAAGTGCAGAACGTAGCCGTCGACTCTGAGGGAAATGTCTACGTCACGGACGCTGAAGCCGCAGTCGTAGACGAGTTCGACTCCACCGGAACCTACTTGCGCAGCTTCAAGGCCCCCGGCGCGGTGGGCGGTAATCCGGGTCTGGGAGGTACGGCGATTGATCCGACCAACGACAACGTGTTGATCACAACCAACAGCGGAGTCAACGAATACGATTCCTCTGGCAACCACCTGGAGACGCTGAATGCATCCGGCGCGAGGGGCACCCCGGGGGTCAACTCGATGGGATACCTCTACGTTCCGGTTTACGAACAGGTCGATATCTTCACCCCCGACGCCGTCGAGCCCAGGACCACGTACTCGGGCATCACCGATCCGACCAGCACTGCGGGCACCGTCAACGCGACGGTCGATCCCAATGGCGGCGGAAATGTGACCGAATGCAAATTTGAATACGGGGAAGAAGCTGGCAAGTACATCCTCGGCAGCCTGCCATGTGAAGCCGGTTCCAGCCTGCCTTACAGCTCCAAGACCGAAGTCAGTGCCGGGCTATCCGGACTGACGACCGGGAAGCGATATCACTACCGACTCGTAGTCAATAACCCAAATGGTGTCGAGTACGGTTCTGATCAGACCTACTCGCCCCAGGCGGTACTTGATCTGAGGACCGACCCCGCGGATCAGCTTGGGGAAAACGGTGCCGAGCTGAACGGCTCTTTCGTTGGCAACGGTGAAGACACCAGCTACTACTTCGAGTGGGGACCGACCGAATCCTACGGGCAAAAGACAGCACCGGCCCCCGGGGCCGACGCGGGATCGCCTCTTGGACCCGGTCGGAGCACCGTTTCGGCCAGCCTGAGCGGCCTTGAACCCTTCTCAACCTACCACTACCGGGTCGTGGCCAGTCACGGTGAATCCGGTATCAGCTATGGAGAAGATCGGACGTTCACGACGCCGCCGGGCATGCCCTCCGGCCGCGGCGTAGCGGCGACCGACGTGCATTCGGACCGGGCCCTTCTGCACGGGGAAACAAACCCGAACGGTGCCCCGACATCGGCCCGCTTCCAGTACATCAGTGATGAAGAATTTCAGAAGAGCGGCTGGGACGGCGCGGCAAATGCGCCTGCAATCGAAGTCGGGATGAGCAAGCATTACCAGAGCGTGACCCAGCTGGTCACCGGACTGGCGCCCGGGACCCTCTATCACTACAGGATCCTCGGTGAAAACGAAGCGGGCAGCGGGAGCTCCTCGGGTACCTTCACGACGTTTGGCTTCATCCCCTCCTACAACGACCCCTGTGCAAACGCTCACGTACGCCAGCAGACCGGGTCATCGCTGCTGCTGGACTGTCGCGCTTACGAGCTCGTCTCTGTCTCGAATACCGGTGGCTATGACGTCGAGTCCAATCTCGTGCCGGGGCAGATGCCGTTCGGCGGTTACCCCGATGCCGAGAACCCTCCGCAGGTGCTCTACGGCGTCCACAACGGCGGCATACCCGGTACGGGGAACCCCACCAACCACGGCGTCGATCCCTACGTGGCGACGCGGGGGCCGAATGGATGGTCGACCAGATACGTCGGCATCCCTGCCGATGCGACCCCCTCGACGCTGCCATTTGCCTCCCCCCTGCTTGAAGCCGACGCGAGCCTCGACACTTTTGCCTACGGAGGGGATGGAATCTGCTCGCCATGCTTCGCGGACGGAAGCACCGGAACGCCGCTCCACCTGCCGAGCGGCGAGCTGGTCCAGGGCATGGCTGGGTCGATCGCCCAGCCATCGGCAGAACCATCCGGTTTTGTCGCGAAGCACCTTTCGGCTGACGGCACCCACCTCATTTTTGGGGCATCGCAGAAGTTTGCGTCCGGCGGCCAAGAAGGCGAAATATCGATCTACGATCGCAACCTCTCCGACAATCAGACCCAGGTTGTCTCCAACCTGCCCTCGGGCGGCGCGATCCCGTGCCTTACCAACTGCGCGTCTGATGGAATCGGCGAGCTCGGCGTCTCAGAGGACGGGTCTCACATCGTGGTGGGACAGCTGGTCGAAGAAACGGGTGGCGCCAGGTACTGGCACCTCTACATGGATATCGGGGACTCCGAAAAGTCACTCGACCTGACGCCGGGGAGCAAATCGGGTGTTCTCTTCGACGGCATGACAAAGGACGGCTCGAGGGTGTTCTTCACGACGGCTGAGCAGCTGACCGCCGAAGATAAGGATCACTCACCGGATATCTACGAAGCGCACCTCTCGGGCCAGGGAGTCCAACTGCGCCTTGTGAGTGCCGGTGAAAACGCCGGTAATTCCGGGGAACCCGGTAACTCCGACTCCTGCGAACCCTCGGCCAACACGAGACACGAACACTGGAATACCACCGGTTCTGAAGCCAACTGTGGGGTGGTCGCGATCGGTGGCGGCAGCGGGGTCGCGGAAGAAGGCGATTCGATCTACTTCCTCTCACCGGAGAGGCTGACCGCCACCGGCGGCGTCGAAAACGCCCCAAATCTCTACGTCGCCGACCCGACGCCGCACTTCATCGCGACGCTGGAATCAAGCTCCAACGCTCCGCTGCCTCCATCCACCCACCCGCTGCTGCGCTCGTTCGGGGCCTTCGTGAATCCGGGTGGTGTCGCAATCGATCGGGCCACCGGTGACATCTATGTCTCCGACATTGAGAACAACATCGGTCCGAGCTACGTCTATAAATTCGATTCCTCGGGCAGGCCCGTCCTCAGTTTTGGCGCGGAAGGAAAAATCACGCTTTCCGGAGCTTATGGGTACTACAACCTCTCGACTGAGATCGCGGTCGATAACGACCCGAGCAGCCCGAATTACGGTGATCTTTACGTTCCCCAGTTCCTCAACCGTGTCGTCAGCATCTTCGATCCATCCGGCGCGCACCTTGCCGACATCAGCATGGGCAGCAACTTCCCAGCGGGGGTGGCGGTTGACCCCGCGACGGGCGAACTCTTTGTGGCCGACGGCTTTTTCGGCAGCTCCGTGAGTGTCTATTCCACCAAAGGCGTGCTCACTAGGTCATTTCCGACAATTGCCGCGCCGACAAGCATTGCCGTTGATTCAAGCGGTAACGCCTACGTGGCCGATGGCGGTGGCTATCTTGAACTCAAAGGTGTGACTGAGAAATACAACCCCGCCGGAGAAGAAGAAGAACAGGTCGACGGCAACCCCTCCTACGGCGTTGCGGTTGATCCTTCAGATAACCACCTCTACGTCGACGAAGGTACCCAGGTTTCCGAGTTCAATGCTTCCGGTGAAACGGCCAGTTCACCGACTGGAGCTGGGCTGATCTCCGCGTCATTTGGGGTTGCCGCGCTGGGTGGCAAGCTGGCGATCTCGAACCCTAGCCAGACCGATGTGGCGACCTTCGGCCCCGGCGTCCTCCCATCTGACCCCAACACCGACAACCCCGCCGTGGTGGACAGCGTCGGCAGCCCGGCCGCACGAGAAACGGCTGATTTCCAGCTCAACAGCTCGGGCAATGACGCCGTCTTCACCTCCACGCTGCCGCTGACCGGCTATGACAGTGCCGCAAACCGGGAGGTGTTCCGCTATCAGGAGTCCTCCGCAGAACTGAGCTGCGCCTCATGCAACCCGACCGGTGAGCAGGCAATCGGCCAGGCCACGCTGGCCAGCGACGGCTCGAGCCTGACCGAAGACGGCCGCGTCTTCTTCAACTCGACCGAAGGTCTCGTTGATCGTGACCTCAACGAAAAGATGGACGTCTATGAGTGGGAGCCGCGCGGGAGCGAGGCCGTCGAACATGCTGCCCCTTGCGCTACTCAGAACGGCTGCGTCCAGCTGATCTCAACCGGAACCAGTCCACTCGATTCGAGCCTTCTGGGGGTCAGCGCAGATGGGATCGATGCGTACTTCTTCACGCATGACACACTGGTCTCCTCAGACGGCAACGGGAGTCGGGTGAAGATCTACGATGCCCGTGAGGGGGGCGGCTTCGATGAGGCTCCACCCGAACACCAGTGCCAGGCTTCCGACGAGTGTCATGGCGCCGGCAGCCCAGAGCCCTCGCCGTCCGCCATCAGGACGATCGCGGGCAGTGGCGGTCAGAACCCGCCCGCTGTGACCTGCAGGCCGGGATACGTGAAGCGACATGGCAGGTGCATCAAGAAGCGCCCCAAGCACGGTCGGCGACATCACAGACAACGCCATCGCGGAAGCCATGTTCACTCCAAGGCGATTCGCCGGGCGGGTGGAGGCAAACATGGTTGAGCCCTACGCGGGGCAGGGAAGCGCTGGCGCGATCGCCGCCGGCTCCACCCTGCCCTCCGGAACTGCGCGCTCGCGTGCGCGGAATCTCCTACTCTGTGTGGGCGCCGTTGTGTTCGCGGCGTTGATTATGAGCCCGCGTGCCCTCGCCAGTGAGGCGATCGAAGGCTTCACCACCACCACCTCCACCACGCAGGCCGGCGGCCACCCCGACCTCTCCACATCATTTGAGCTCGCGAATCCCGGCGAACCCGAAGCGGCCCGCAACGTGGTCTTTAACGCACCCGAGGGCGTCTTTGGAAACCCCTATGCGATCACTCACTGCACGTCCTCTGACTTCGCGCTGGACCGCTGCCCCTCGGATTCTCAGGCCGGACTGATCACGGTCTACGCCAACTATGAAGGAAGCTCGGACCAGCTACTCGGGACGGCCCCGATCTTCGATCTCGAAACACAGGGGGAAGAGACGGCCCTCTTCGCCTTCATCGTCCCAACCCTTGACATTCCGATCAATATCCCGGTTGCCGTGCGCACGGCGGGCGATTATGGGCTCAGGTTCACGGTTTCTGACATTACTCAGATCACGCCCATCGCCGGCGCCAAGATGACGTTCTGGGGCTTTCCCGCGATCGAATCTCATGATGTCGAACGCTTTCCCAAGGGGTCTCCCGGCGAACCCGCGAACTGCGCCGGCGCGCTCGGCACCGGATGCATCGGCAAGCCGACGGCGGCGAGCATCCCGCCAGAGCCTCTCACCGACAATCCGACCACGTGTCCCGGATCGCCGTTGAATGCCAGCCTTGAAGTTCAGACCTATGAGGATCCCGAACATCTGACGCGCCAGGCTTCCGAATATCCCGCGACGACCGGCTGCGACCTCGAGGTGTTTAACCCGGTTCTCTACGCTAGCCCGACTATCGATGAAACGGATTCGCCCTCAGGTCTCAACGTCGAGTTGAGCGCTCCGCAGTTCCTCGGATTTGCCGCATCGCCTTCCGAGATCAAGGCGGCATCGGTGACGCTGCCGGAAGGATTCACGATTAACCCTGATGCCGCCGATGGTCAGACGGCCTGCTCGGATGCCGAGGCGAATTTTGGCTCCGAGGGACGGGCGGCCTGCCCCGATCACTCCAAGATCGGAACCTTCTCGATCGGCACGCAGGCGCTTCCCGGCCGCCTCGAAGGTGCCGTCTATATCGGCGAACCGCAGCCCGGCAATCAGTACCGACTCTTCCTGATCGCCTCCGGATTTGGAATCAACGCCAAGCTTGTCGGGTCGTTCAGGCCAAATCTACAAACAGGTCGAGTAACAGCCTATTTCGAAGGCCTCCCGCAAGTACCGTTCGACGACTTTCAGCTGCACCTCTTTGCTTCGGATCGCGGCTTGATGGCGACGCCGACGCAATGCACGATCTATAGAACAACGGCAGAGTTTTATCCTTGGAACGCTACGCTTGCCGAACAGGAATCGTCACAGATCTTTGGCCTGAAGGACGGTCCGCACGGGTCAACCTGTCCGGGCGAAATCCGTCCCTTCTCTCCGACCTTGGAAGCTGGGACATCGAATGCTACCGCCGGGGAATTCTCCTCCTTCACGCTGAAGCTCAACCGCGAAGACGGAGATCAGTATCTCGGCAAGCTGAATTTCACTATGCCGCCGGGTCTAACCGCCAGTCTCACCGGTGTTACCTACTGTACGGACCAGCAGATCGCCGCCGCCGCTCAGAATCTCGGGCGGATCGAGCAGATGCAGCCAAGTTGCCCCGCTTCGAGTGAAATTGGAACCAGCAATGTAGCCGCTGGCCCAGGTTCACACCCATTCCACGCAATCGGCAAGGTCTACCTCGCCGGTCCATTCCAGGGTGCTCCACTTTCGCTGGTGGTCGTCACCCCGGCACTCGCCGGGCCCTATGACTACGGCACCGTCGTTGTTCGGGTGGCGATCCGCATCAACCCTCTCGATGCGCATGTCATCGCCGATTCCGAAACCGTCCCGGAGATCATCGGCGGCATCCCGATCCGGATGCGGGAAATCAAAGTCAATATCAATCGGCCGAATTTCATGATCAACCCGACAAATTGCAACCCTCTGGCGGTCGGATCCGAAGGGGTTGGCGACCAGGGGACCGCTGTCGCCTTCTCCTCGTACTTTCATGTGGTCAACTGCGCTCTGCTTTCCTTCAGGCCGCGGATGTCTGTGACTCAGCTCGGGGGGCGAAAGGCCACCTCCCGTGGCCAGGACCCCGCGATACGCTTCGACCTCCGCACCCGCTCGGGCGACGCCAACATCAAGTCCATCGCCCTTACCCTGCCAAACGCCCTGGAGATTGACCAAAACCACCTTGGCAATCTCTGCGCCAAATCGGAACTCGAAGCCACGCATTGCGCAGGGCGGCAGGCGATCGGCACGGTCAAAGACGAAACGCCACTCTTGGAAAGGCCACTGGAAGGACTTGCATACGCCGTCTCCGGGTACAAGGGCCTTCCGCACGTCGCTTTCATACTCGATGGCCAGGTCAGCGTAATTCCTCAGGGCGAATCGAAAACCATTTCCAATCAGCGATTGCGTACGCTTGTTCCGGTGGTACCAGATGTTCCTGTTGGTCACTTCCAGCTGACCCTTTTCGGCAAGGGTCATGGCTACCTCGCCAATACCCGCAGCCTCTGCGGCCGCGTTGCCTCAACGACAGTCGAATTCACCGGCCAGAACGGCAAGAAGCTCTCTCAGAAGGTGCCGATCAACGCGGCCTGTGGCACGACCCACAAACGGCACAAGCGCCGTCGCCGCAATTAGCTTCAGAACAGAGGAGACTAAGCAATGCGAAAGAAGATCCGCTCTCACCTAAGCTACGCGAACGTTGTTGCGACGCTGGCGCTCGCTCTCGTTGTCGGTGGCGGCTCAGCCCTTGCTGCGGCGACGCTGGGAAAGAACACCGTCGGCTCACGCCAGCTCAAGTCCAAAGCCGTGACGACGGGCAAGATCGCTCCCAACGCCGTGAACGGCTCCAAGGTGGCGAACGGCTCGCTCACGGGGGCGGACATCAATCTTTCGCAGCTTGGGACCGTGCCCACAGCGGCGGCGGCGGATTCGGCGGGCGATGCGAATGCAGTCGGCGGCCATCCCGCCTCCTGCCCGGCCGGCACAACTCTGATCAGGGGTACCTGCTTCGATTCCCAAGAAAATCCCGTCGTCGACTCAGTCCAAGAAGCGGCCGACGCCTGTGCGGCTAAGGGCGGCTACCTGCCTTCGCCGTTGCAACTATATGCGGTGCGAAACGTGCTCAATTTGGGCACCGGAATTGGCACTGAAAGGCAGTTCACCGACTCCTATTACTATGACGCAACAAACAACGACCATCCCTCGACCGTGACGGTCGACGGAACCGGTGCAATTACCCAGCAGGCGATCAACAACCCCGCCCATTACACCTGCGCATACTCGCTGCTGCGGTAGCGGCTGGGGGTTGAAGTCGACACGAACGAGGTCGCTGGCCGCTTCGATTCGAGGCCGCCGCCCCCCGCGCTCCTGTTCCGAGCCCCGCCGTCGTCCTCGGCGGCCGTGGCTTCGGCGCGCCGACCGGCGAAGGCTGGGGCACCGCCCACCCGAGGACGATCTTCAACGGCGGCGATCCGAGCGGCCTGATCACCGATGTTCACTGGTCGAGCTGGGGCGACACCGCCGCCCGCGGAACGGGCCGCAACGCGATCTTCAAACCGCACGGCGGCTATTACCGCCACGCGGTCAGGATCGAACTTGAAGCCAAGAGGCTCGGTCAATGTGAAGGCCGTCGCGCCTACCTGAAGCTGTTTGTCCGCGAGCCGAGCAAGCCGGGCGGACCACTGGGGCCCTGGCGCTCCCGGTCGGGGGCGAAGGACATCTGCCACGCGCCCTACTGATCGTCGGTGGGCGACATTTTTCATTGCCCATCCGCGAAGCCTTGCGTTTCGCAGTGAGCATCGACTAGCGTCGGCAGACCGATACCGACCGAGTTGGAGGCTGCGATGTCCATTCTCACGATCTTTGAGCTTCGAGGCGATCCGGAGGAGCTGTTCGCCAGCCAGGAGGAGAAGGTGGAGCCAATTGTTCGCCCGCTGGCCGCCGAAAACGGAGCCATCTCCAGCACGATCGTCCGCACCGACGAGGGCCTGATGGTCGTCAACCACTGGGAGAGCGAGGAGGGAATGGAGCGGGTTTCCGCCGCGGTACGCCCCCAGGTGGAGGCGATGGGATTGCCTGTGCCGACGAACTGGCGCCAGTATGAGGTGCTGGCCGTCCGCACCCCCGGTTCCTGAGCAGGCCGCTTCCCACGCCCTCCCTGGGCGCAGATTTGTGACCAAGGAGTTCACCCCTAGCCTCCGTCGCCAACCGTCCTCGCACTCCCGCCGACCTAAAGACCGGGCCCATCAGCGACGTCTCGGTCCCGTTTAACTGACCCAATTTCTCCCTCTCCGCCAGCCGGGGCGGGTCGCTTCGACCCACGTCCCGCGTTGGCGGGTGGGCACTGATCGTCCCAGGCGCCAAGAGATCGAGCTACCGATTCGCTTGACACCGCTCGTCGCCCCGACGTACGCTGCCGGCCCCATTCCCAGCAACTGAGAGGTCAAACATCAGCGGACGGGTTCCAACCACCACAAGCATCCTCACGAGACGGCCTACCCGCGTCTGGGCACCCCTCCTTCCGGCGCTGCTGCTGGGCGTCGCGATGCTTCTCCCCGGGACGCCCGCCGGGGCCAAGGGCGCTTCCAAGCTGATCCATTTGACCGGCGTCGTCGAAGGTCCGACCCATTCCGGAACGGGGGAGGATTGCTCCTTTCCGTCCAAGCTAAATTTGCTCGAGGGCCAGCGATCGGTTGGCGTCATCCACTTTGGGAAGTGCATCCTCTTTTCCGCCAGCGACCTCAAATACCGTGGCTCGGTCAAGCTGGCGGTCGGGAGACTGAGCGGGAAGCTTCGGGTTGGGATCAACTTCCTCGACGAGAGCCAGGGTCCCGTCCCCTACGGGCAGGGCCCCGTCTGGAAAATGCTCGGCCACCGGCGGGTCGCCGAGGGGATCAGGGTCAAGAGGACGGCGGGAAGTACTCCGATCCCGACACGCAGCAATGCAAGGCTCGAAGTGCTGCTGAAACCGTCGGGGAAATTCCCATCCCAGATCGGCTGAGCGCTGGCGGTTAAACGCCGCGGGGTAGGCCGGCGATCTCAACCAACCCCCCGCCCCGTCATCGGAACGCCGCCACTCTTATACGGCGGCCGCAGGGCCTGCTCGAGAACTCAAAGCCGATCTGCGCCCCCCACAACCCCGAGCGCGCGATCGTCGAACTAACCGGCCAGAACCGCAGGCGCTACAGGGCAGCCCTAGAGATCAGGACGAGTTGCTCGCGGCGGCGACATTCCTACACGCTCATCCGCGCACAGTATGCGACGGCCCCGTTGGCCAGGGGCCGCTGGATCAGCCTGCGCGAACCCTGGAATCTGACTCGGCGAGGGCGCCACGGGCCGCTCACGGCTCCGATTGGGGAGTGGGCTGGGGTCGCCGAGAACCATGAGCCACTCACGCTGCGTGGGAGCGCTCCGCGCCTGGGAACCTGAGCTTTGTCCTCGGCGCCGTGGTCTGTCTGGCGCTTCCCATTGTCCGCGATCAGTCCTCGGTTTGTTCACTCTTCGGGCCAGGTGGCGGGATCGCCAACTCCTCGGCTGCGGCCTCCCGTCCCAGATAGGGAGGTGGTCGTGGGGGACCTCAAAGGTTTCTGCGCCGCTGGTCGGGCTACTTCCGCTACGGGAACAAGTCGCGCCATCTCATAAAGATCAAGAACTACGCGCTCGGGCGTCTCGGTCTCGCTCTATTCGGCCCACCGCCACAAGCGGAGCCGGGACTACGGGTGGTGGTCAGTGGTCACCGCTCGCCCGATCAGCTGGCTTGGTCAATCTCAACGGAACAGTCGTCGCGCCGCGACCCAACCGGCCGTGGCGAAGGTGGCACCGAATGCCGCCGGTGAAGGGTGTCGGTGAGCCGGCTGCGGGAGAACCGCGCGCCCGGTTCGATGCGGCGGTGGGAGGAGACCAGGCCGGTCGGGCCACGACGAGCCGCACGGCTCAGGCGCCTCCCGCCGACCCTACCTCGACTCTCGTGTTTCGACGCGACACGCATTCCCGAACGAGCTATGCCCGCGGCCTATCAAAAACATGAGCTTGCCTCATCGTTACATGTGTGCTTGAATAGTTTCGCTCGGTGGGGAAGGCGAGCGGAGTGCAGAGACTGACTCGGCGAGTACCGGTCGCAGCGAAAGGGTAAACCGCAAGAATAGCGGTGCGTTTGGTCACGCAAATGGGGACAGGGAAACAAAGCACCGGCACGAGAGCCCCTTCACCAATGCCTTGGACAGGATGGGGCGAGGCCTGCTGCCCCCGAGGAGCCTCGAGTAGTTGCGGTTCACAGATCCCGAGCCTGGAACCCTCCGATGGGCTGCAATCCTCTCCCGTCACGGTCGAGGATCCGAGCGCCCGCCCCCGGCAGGCGGTGGGCAATCCAGCCGACTACGCTCGTGGCTGCTTGCAGGTCAGGAAGAACTTCCACCCACACGCTCCCGTTTAGTGGTGTCGGGCCTCGACGGGGCCCGGCACCACTCCCGTTTGGCGCCGATGAGATCTCTGATGTGATGAGCGGGCATGTAAGGAAGGGACTCCTGTCAGATCTCTGACACCGCGGGAACCCTTACACGCCGGAATCCACACGCCGCCGACCCATGCGAGGAGGGGCCGGCGATCGCTACAGAAAATTCTGCTTGCATCCTCGATGCGTTTATGGTTCCATTGGCGTGCCCACTGGGACGTGGGCGAATTCAAAGGAGAGTGTCCCGGGTGACTGGGACCTGAGGGAACTAGCTGGACCGCAGGGGAAGCGGTCCCAGTAGGCACAGACAGCAGGGACAGGGAAGAGATACTTGAAAGTCGAAGGCAGGGAATCCGATTGAAGGGCACTGCGTGAAGACGCCGGTTCCAAAGGGCCGGCGAAGGCTGCGCGCGGTCGCTGTCGCGATGGGTCCGTGCTCGTGCGCTGGCGTCGAGCGTCGGACGGGCCATCGTTGTGCTGCGGACAAACGGTCCCCACGGCTGCTGCTGCCGCTGCTCCTCGCCTGCTCACTAACTTCCTGTGCCTTCTTCAGTTTTGCTCCAACGGCTCTCGCCGCACAGAAGTACCAGCAGTTCGGTCAGTTCAGCCGGGGCTTCAGCTTCCTCGTTGCAGAGAGCGTTGCTCCCAACGACCATAACGGCAATATCTATGTTGCCGACAGCGGCAGCGGTCAGGTCCTCGACTTCGCCTCGCCCTCCGATACCTCCCCGACCGTCTGGGACGGAACAAACACCCCGGCGGAATCATTTGGCGGCCAAGTTTCTGTCGCCGTCGACAACTCGACGGGCGATGTCTACGTCGCCGATCGCAACCATGCGGTGATCGACAAGTTCGATCAGAGTGGCAATCTGATCGAAAGCTTCGGCGACACCACGCCCACCCCCAACGGCCAGCTCGCCGGCAATGCCACGCCGGAAAAATCGTTCTCTCCCGCAGGAAGCTATTACAGCTCCTTCGCGATCGCCGTCGATCAGGCCACCCATGACCTCTATGTGATGGATGCCGGCCACAAAGTGATCGACATATTCGACGAAAACGGCGCCTATCTGCGCCAGATCACCGCGACCCCGGCCGGCCTCTACCGCTATGGAGGCGAATACGCACTGGGACTCGCTGTCAATTCGACCAGCGGCACCGTCTATGCCAGCGACTGGGCCGGTCCCAACCTGGTCTTCCAATTCGACTCTTCGGGCAACTACGTCAAGACCCTTGATGGCTCCAACACACCCGACGGCAACTTCTCCGGATCGTGCACCGGCTGCTCGCTGATCTCGGTGGCCACCGAAGACTCCACGGGAAAGCTTTTCGTCGGCGCCATGGCACACAGTGATTTCGACGTCTTCGACAGCTCGGGTAACTTCGTTCCTCCCCAGGGCTTCTTCCCCGAATTCGGTCCGAGCGGCATCGCAGTCGACCAGTCAAACGGCACGATCTACCTCTCAAGCTACGGCAGCATCAAGATCTACAAACCGATCATCGTGCCAAATCTGACGCTCAATCTCCCCTCGTCGGTGACCGCTACGTCCGCAAAACTAACCGCCCAGGTCGATCCCGCGAGCGGCGAAGGTGGCGGGCCCATCACGGGCTGTGAATTCGAAGTCATTTCCAATGGCCAGTTCGAAGAAAACACCCGCTACTACGGCGGAAATCCCTGGACAGGTGCACTGCAGCTTCCATGTGAACCCAAAAGCCTGCCGTATACGACGTCCACCGCGGTGAGCGCCAAAGCAACCGGACTCTCGCCCGGAACCGAATACCACGATCGCCTGACGGTTACCAACAGCGAAGGCTCCAACGTGGCGGCTGGTACCTTCGCGACGAGCGGCAGTTACGCCTTCTCGACCGACCTGGGTTCAGAAGGATCGGGCGACGACCAGTTCAAGGAACCCCAGGACGTCGCCATTGCGGCCGGTAGCGGCGATATCTACGTCGCCGATACCGGCAACCACCGGGTCGTGAAGCTCGACTCCTCGGGCCACTTTCTGGCCGCTTGGGGATGGGGGGTGAAGGACGGCAACAATAGCAGCGAGGTCTGCTCCACGGGATGCCACACTGGACTTTCCGGCTCCGGTGCCGGTCAGTTCGAAACCCCGTTCTTCATAGCTGTGGACAACTCGTCTGGACCATCTGCCGGCGATGTGTATGTGGGTGATACTGGGGACAATGTCGTGCAGAAGTTCGATCCATCCGGTGCTCTGGTCTCCGGCTGGGGAACGGACGGTGCGAAGACCTACGGCGAAGGGATCTCCGGCATCGCCGTCAATGCGGCCGGCGAACTGATAGTTCCGCCCGGCGGCCCTGGTGGCATCGCCGTGGACAAGTTCGGCCACATTTATGGCGGCTCGGTCGCAATCGATGCCTCGACCAGTGATCGCTACTACGACACCGGCGAATCGATCCATGAGTATGCGACCTCAGCTGGTTGTGACCCAAGTGACCCATATATTCCCTGTCCCCCAACCAACGCTTTCGGGTTCGGCGATCTGAATTTGGCCGGAGGGTTTGGGGGGCTCTCAATCAACGAAACCACCAAGGCGCTCTACGTCGCTAACACCGGCGGCAACGACGTGGTTGTGTTCACCCTCCTACCTGTCCCCGCCGTTGCCACGTCTCCCCCGACCAATGTGACTCTCACCTCGGGGAAACTGATCGGTCACGTAACTCCCGGTGGGGCGGGCAGCGTCTCCGAATGCCACTTCGAATATGGCACGGACAACAAATACGGAGCCACGGTGCCCTGCTCGCCGGCTGTGTCGCCCTCCGGCACTACCGAAGTCAGCGCCGAAATCTCGGAACTGGTGCCGTTCACGACCTACCACTTCCGGCTCGTCGTCAGCGCCGAAAATGACCTTGGCCTACCCGTGCGCACCGAAGACCGAACCTTTACCACCACGGAAGGGCTACCCCCCGCGGTCGACGGAACGTCCTTCTCGGAACTAACCGCGACCGACGTCACGCTCAACGCCCAGATCAACCCGAAGCTTGCCCCCACCATCTACAGATTCCAGTACGGAACCACGACGAACTACGAATTGCAGACACTTCCGAGTGAATCGATCGGTGAAGACGGTGCCGATCACCTTGTCAGCACAGCAGTGGTCGGTCTTGCGCCCGCCACGATCTATCACTTCCGTGTCGTCGCGGTCAACATCAACGGTGGTGTCGTCGGTCCGGATCAGACCTTCACCACTCCGGCACTTCCTACGGTCACCGAGAACCCTGCATCTGAAGTCACCCAAACCACTGCCACGCTGAGCGCGCACGTCCGCCCTGGCTTTCGTCCCACCACGTACCACTTTGAATACGGGCGAACGGCCTCCTATGGCCACAGCTCTCCCGAGAGCGGGTCAATTGGCTCTGATAACTCTGTCTACTCCGTCGGTACGACGATCTCGGGCCTGGCACCGGAAACCACCTACCACTACCGAGTTGTTGCGACCAACGAAATCGGCCCCACCGAAGGTCAGGACCTGACTTTCACCACTGCCAGCGTCCCGGCCGAACGCGCCCGGGAAGAACCGCAGGTCGAACTCAAGTGCAAGAAGGGCTTTGTCAAGAAGCACGGCAAGTGCGTGCGGAAGCGAGTCGTGAGACATAGACACACACACAGAAAACAGATGCGGGGCGGGAATGGCTGAGCGACGGAAACTGACCGCGACCCTCAGCTGTGCGGCGGCCCTTCTGGGTTCACTGGCGCTGCTGGTACCCCCGGCCTCCGCCAACGTCAGTCACGCGTTCAGCGGGACATACGGTGCTTCGACGTCCACTCCGGCGAATGCCTACCCGTTGTCAGGGCCCACCGACGTGGAAGTTGATCAGACGACCCACGATTTCTACGTCACCGATCCCGGCAATCACCGCGTCGAGAAGTTCGACTCGACCGGACACCTGCTGCTGATGTTTGGTAGAAACGTCAACAAAACACAGGTTGAAGCCTCGGGTACGCAAACCGCTAAAGACACCTGTGTTCCGGCAACTGAAACCTGCCAGGCGGGAGCCTCCTCCTCCAGCGCGGGCGGGTTTGAAAACCCCTACTACCTGGCTGTCGATAACTATTCCGGCGGCGACGGTGACGTCTACGTTGGCGACAATGCCGACAACCTGGTTTCCAAGTTCGACTCTTCCGGACACCTGATTACGAGTTGGGGGGAACAGGGCCAGAAGAACGGTTCCGATGCGAAAGACCTCTCGAACGGATGGCAGCCTGTGTACGGGGTGGCCGTGGGTGGCGGCTGTGCGACTCCGACTAGCAAAAATACCGGGCCCTGCTCGCCCAACGGCACCCTCTACGTGGGTGGTCGCCGTTACAACACCAATGTCTTTGAGTACACGAGATCCGGCGAATACATCAAGTGGTCGATCAGCACGTCGTCGCCTTGGCTGAAGGTCAGTCCATCAGGTGCCATCTACTCCGGGGGAGGGCCGGTCGACGAGGCCATTCCCATCCCCGGCGCATACCAGGACACAAATGGGTATCAGGTGACGATGGAATCGCCAACCACGGGGTTCAACTTCGACCCGTCAACGGAAGAACTCTACCAAGACACCGGATCGCAGATCGACCACTACGGTGGCACCTGCAATCCCCCTCTCAATGGGGCCTGCGAACCGATCGATACCTTCGGCAGCGAAGCCGGACAGCTTTCGGGCCCGTTGGGTGTCGGGGTAAACGGTGAATCTCATACAGTCTATGTGGCGAACTCCAGCGCAAACGATGTGGCCGTCTTCTCCGACGTTCGCCCGATCGTGACGACCGGCGCGCCAGGTGAAGCGACTGAAACGAGCGTCACCCTGACCGGCAAAGTCGATCCCGCCGGTCGCGGGGCGATCACCAGCTGTCACTTCGAATACGGGCTCACCAAGGCCTACGGTAAAACACTGCCCTGCTCGCCGGACCCGGCCTCCAACCCCCCGAGCTCGAATTTCACCACCGCCACCGAAGTCAAAGCGACGGTGTCGGGTATATCGCCCGGAACCCACGAGCACTACCGAGTTGTGGCAACCAACTCGGCCGGTGCGACGAGCGAAGGGGTTGATGAAGTCGCGATCACCACGCAGCCGCCCGCGATCGATGGATTGGCGGCAGAACATCTTACCGCGACAACGGCGGATCTTACCGCCGCGGTCAATCCAAATGGACTCGAAACCACCTATCGCTTTGAATATGGTACGACGACCGGTTACGGTCAGGTGGAACCGAGTCCTGACGGAACGCTCAGCCCCTCCTACTCCGATCACACAATCGGTGTGCACCTCGAACACCTAGTGCCCCACGTTGTGTACCACTATCGACTGGTGACTATAAGCGCGGACGGTGAGACGGTGTCCGGGGATCAGACCTTCAACTTCTACCCCCCGAGCTGTCCGAACGAAAACGTCCGCCAGCAGACCCAGGCCAACTATCTGCCCGAGTGCCGCGCCTATGAGCTTGTCACGCCGGGCGAAGCGGGTGGCACGCAATTCTTCCCCGACGGCCCGAATACCGGTTACGCGACGAACCCCTCGCGCTTCTCATTCACGGGCGTGTTCTCCTCGGTCCCCGGAGCGGGGGGCAGCCCGATCGACGGAGCGGGCGATCTGTATGTCGCAACGCGTACCGACACCGGCTGGGAGACCCACTATGTCGGCATTCCATCCAATAAGGCCGCAGTTGACGGAGGTCCGCCTCTGGGACCACCCGGTTCGACGCCATGGCAGGAATGCAACGAACTCTATTACCACAGCTGCTTCCGAAACCCATCCGCCCTGGCGGCCGCATCGGGCGAGGGTGCCACGATTCAAAATGCCGTCATGACTGATCTCGGCATGAATAAATTCGCCAACTTCAATGACGGTAACCAGAGCATCGAGAGCATATTCACCGGGGACTTTCAGAACAAAACGGTGATCGCCTCAAATGCGCCATATGTATGGAATGCGGATGGCAAGGCCATAGATCGCTGGCCGACCAACCTCGGAACGGTGCCGCCCGGGAGCTACAACGGCCTGCCGATGTACCTGTATGGCTCCTATACGGAAGGCAAATCGCCTGAAACGGTGGCCCCCGGTGGTGTACGCGCCCTTGACTGCCCCTACTCGACGGAAACCGGCTACTCCAGCCTCAACGCGGACTACTGCCCGGGCGACGTTACCTCATCTGCCGATCTCACCCATTTCGTCTTTGCCACGGAGTGGAATGAATTCGCCCCCGGGGGCAAGATTGGTGCCCCAGGGTCGGTCTACGACAACAACACCATCACCGGCGGCGTTGCAGTGGCTTCAAAACTATCGAACGGCGAAAACATACCCAACGAGCCGACCGACGGCGCCGGCGATCCACTGGAGATCCCCGGCGTGTCCCAAGACGGCTCACATATTCTCATGGCAGCCGGTGGCAACGGTCCCTGTGGATCCGCCAACTGTTCAAACCTGCCCTGCGGCGCTGATTATTCGATGGTCAGGCGTTGCATCATGCAGCCCAGTCACCTCTACATGCGGATCGACGACACCATCACCAAGGATGTATCCCAGGGCCATGATGTGCGCTTCGTAGGCATGGACGGATCTGGGTCGAAGGTGTACTTCATCTCCGAAGAACATCTCACCGGCGAAGACCTCGAACACGGCGGACCCAGCCTGTATATGTGGTCAGAACAGGGAGAAGAAGAAGGCCATCCCCTGACGCTTATTTCCAAGGCCAACAACGAAGGCAATCCGGGCGAACCTGGGAATAGGGCTAACTGCGAAGTAGAATCCTTCAAAGAGTGCGGAATCGACATATACAGCCAGCTCTTCTACTGTCAGCTGGGCAGTACCCTCGGGGGTAACTGCCTCTCGGATAACTTCATCGCTTCTGAAACCGGTGACATTTACTTCACGTCGCCGGAGCAGCTTGACGGCACGCGTGGGGTAGCCGAACAGGAAAATCTGTACGTGTACCGCAATGGGCACGCCCAGTATGTGGCGACACTGAGCGGTCCTCCGGACTGTTATGAAACCTACAGCTCCCACACCTGTACGCGCATCGAGAGGATGCAGGTCGCCCCCGACGACAGCCACATGGCATTCGTCACCAACAGTCAGGTCACCCAGTACAACAATCAGGGCTACCAGGAGATGTATACGTACAATCCCGTCACACGGAAGGTCGTCTGTGTGTCGTGTGTTCCGAGCGGAGAACCGCCGACGTCGGACGTCCTGGCGAGTCAGGACGGCCTGTTCATGACCAACGATGGACGCACATTCTTCAGCACCAAGGATGCACTCGTCCACGCTGACACGAATGAAGCCGAGGATGTCTACGAGTACGTCGAAGGTCGCCCCCAGCTGATCACCCCGGGCACCGGTGATACCAGCCAGCCACTTGGCGGCGCACTGGGCTTCGGCGCTGTCGGTGGGCTGATCGGCGTCAGCGCCGATGGTCGCGACGTCTACTTCGGTACCTATCAGACGCTGGTTCCATCCGACCACAACGGCCTCTTCTTCAAGGTGTACGACGCACGCTCGGGTGGCGGCTTCCCCGCGAATCCGCCAGCCGCCTCCGTGTACCGCCGCCGACGAGTGCCACGGCGCCGGCTCCGAAGCTCCCGCGCCGATAGCGAAAGGTACGCGTGGCTCGCTGTCGGGCGGTAATGTGACGCCGCAGGTCGTGGCTAAACGCCACCGCAAGCGGCACCGCAGGCGACATCACCAACGCACCGAAGCTCACCGACCTACACACCATCGCCGGAGGGCCGGGGCGTGAGCATCGTACGGCCCACCACCGTTCGCGTCGCGATTGCCTGCCTCGCTGCCCTGATTGCCAGCGTTGCCGTGGGCTGGCTGCTTATCGGCGCGCCGCTGGCAAGCGCGGCGGTGCCGATCGTCGAATACTCAGCCGTACCCGGCTCGACCCAGGCGGGGGGGCATCCCGATCTCGAGGTGAAGTTCCAGGTAAAGAACCGTCTCGAACAGCAGAGTCAGAGCGCCTGCAACTGCGAGGACGCTAAAGACGCAATCGTGCATCTTCCGCCTGGATTCATCGGCAATCCGCACGCCACCCCGCAATGCTCGATAGCTGACTTCTCCGGCGATCGCTGTCCGATCGACTCTCAGGTCGGGATCGCGAATGTCGTTACGAGCTTCCTTCCCTTCAACTCGGTCGTCTACAACCTGGTTCCTCCACCCGGCGTCGCGGGACTTCTCGGATTCAAGATCTTCCTCTTCGACACGCCTCAGTTCACCGTACTGAGCGCGCGGACCGGTAGTGACTATGGCCTTGACGCGACCGCTACCTCGATCTACCACGGATTGAGCGTTCCGCTGAAAACCTTCACCCAGGTGCTTTGGGGAGTCCCGGCCAGCCCGATTCACAACCTCCTCCGCCTGAATCCGAAATACAACCCCAACACAACAGAAGAACTGCCACTTACCTCCTACGCCGATACCCTCTGCAACGGGAATGGGTCGGAAAGCACGATCGATCCCAACACGGTCGTCAAACCCTGCCACTACAACATTCCACCGGCCAGCTCCAATAGCCCCGAAACCCCGTTCCTGCAGAACCCGACGAACTGTGATGGCCCGCTGAGCTCCGAACTCAACATCATCGGCTACGATGGCAGCTCCCAAACCGCACCGTACAGCTGGCCACAGATGACAGGCTGTGACCAGCTCAGCTTCAACCCCAGCCTCTACGCTCAGCCGACGTCGACTGAGACCGATACCGCCTCGGGAATCGACGTCAACCTCAGCGTCCCCCAGGAGTTGAGCCCAACCATCCCATCGCCCACCGAGCTGCGTGCGGCGACCGTCACCCTGCCCGAAGGGTTCTCGATCAACCCGAACGCCGCCGACGGCAAGACCGCCTGCTCGGACGAAGAAGCCAACTTCGGCACCACCGAAGAAGCCCACTGCCCCGAATACGCCAAGGTCGGCAGCCTCGAAATCGACAGCTCGGCGCTGCCGGGGCCGCTTCCGGGCTTCGTCTACCTCGGCAAACCGCTGCCCGGCAACCGATACCGCATATTCCTCGTCGCGGACGGCTTCGCCACCCACATCAAGCTGCCCGGGACGGTTCACGCCGACCCGGCCACCGGCCAGCTGCGGATCACCTTCACCGAACTGCCGCAGAGTCCGCTGACGGCGTTCAACATGCACTTCTTCGGCTCCGAACGCGGCCTTCTGGCCACCCCTACCCAGTGCGGCGAATATCCGGTCACGACGACGTTCACGCCGTGGGACTCGAGCATCGGCACCCAGACCTCGACCCAGTACTTCACCCTCGCTAGCGGCCCCAACGGCGCGCCCTGCCCCGGTGCCGAGCGCCCCTTCAGCCCAAGCTTCGAAGCGGCCTCGGCGGACCCCACCGCCGGCAGCCATGCTCCCTTCTCGCTCGAAGTCAAACGCGCGGATGGCGATCAGAACCTCTCGGGGCTGACGGTCAGCACGCCGCCCGGCTTCTCGGCGACCCTGGCGGGTGTCAGCTACTGCCCCGACGCGGATCTCGCGCAGGTCTCCGAAGCCAGCTACACCGGACTCGCGGAGCTGGAAAACCCGGTCTGCCCGTCGAACTCGCTGATTGGAACAGCGGTGACCGGGCTCGGCGCCGGGGACCACCCGCTGTACGTGCCGAGCACCGTCTACCTGGCGGGCCCCTACAAGGGCGCGCCGCTGAGCCTGGCGGTGATTACGCCGGCGCTCTCCGGTCCCTACGACCTCGGCAACGTCGTGGTACGCGCGGCGCTGCACGTCGATCCGTTCACGGCGCAGATCACCGCCGTCTCCGACCCGCTGCCGCTGATCCGCGAAGGAATCCCGCTGCGGCTTCGCTCGGTCCGCATCAACCTCAACCGGCCGAACTTTGCGATCAACCCGACCAACTGCAATCCGCTCAAGATTGGGGCGACGGTGACCGGGAACCAGGGCGGGGTGGCGAACCTGACCGAACGCTACCAAGTGGCCAACTGCGGCACGCTGCCCTTCGAACCGAATCTATCGCTGCGGCTCTCGGGGCCGACCAAGCGGACGTCGAATCCCAGTCTTCACTCCGTCCTCACAACCGTCCCGCACGAGGCCGGGATTTCGCACGCGGTCGTCGCCCTTCCACCCACAGAGCTTCTCGATAACGCCCATATCAACAACCCCTGCACGCGCGCCCAGTTCGCGTCCGCAGGCGGCTGTCCTGCCAGTTCGGTAATCGGGTTCGCCAAGGCCGAAACGCCGCTCTTGGGCCAGCCGCTGGAAGGTCCCGTCTACCTGATGAGCGGCTTCGGCCACCCGCTTCCGGACGTGGTCGCCGACCTCAAAGGCCAGATCGAAATCCTGCTCGACGGCCGCGTTGACACGGTGCACGGCGGGCTGCGAACGAGCTTTGAAACGGTGCCCGACGCGCCGGTCACGAAATTCATGCTGACCCTCTACGGAGGCTCGAAAGGGCTCCTGGAAAACGGCGAAGGGGTCTGCAGCAAGCATCCGGCCGCCTCGATCGAATTCAAGGGTCAGAACGGCATGGTGGATAGGACCCATACACGAGTTCAGGCGTCCTGCGGCACCAAGAAGCACAAACGGCATCTGAGCCGGTCCAGGCTGGTGCGCTAGCGATGGCGAGCAAGGGAAGAGAGTTCGTGATGCTGAGCCCGGGGAGGTACATGAAGTTCGGCCTGGCACCGCTCCTCGGTGTGCTGTGCCTCCTTGCCTTCACGGCGAGCCCGGTACTCGCCGCGCGAAGCTATAACTCCCAGGTCGGGGAAGGTTTCAACAGCCCCAGCGGGGTCTCCCTCGAAGCCAACAATGACATCTGGGTCTCTGACGGGGGCCACCAGGTTCCCAATCAGACCGATAAGAGCTCAAACGGCATCTACAAGATCGATGCCTTCCCCTCACAGACGCTTCTGGCAACGCCCGACACCTTCGTTCCCTACGAATATTACAGTCTGGCCCTATCCGTCGCGGTCGATCAGCCGCGTGAAGAAGTCTTCGTTGGCCAGTCAAACGGACGCACCGTGGACATCTTTGCGCCGGCGAGCCCGACCAACCTCTGTGCGGCTGGGGAACCGGTTTGCTACACACATAGCTGGACCGGCATAAACGGTGTAACCAATTGTTGTGGCGGCGACGTCAATCTGGCGATCGATAACTCGAGCGGCTATTCGGAGGGTCGAATCTATCTCTCGATCAGCTCCCCCGAAGATAACGTCGAGGCGTTTGACTTCGGCGAGCACCCTGTTGATTTCCCGGCGACGGCCAGCTACATCAAAGGAAACACCCTGCTCGGGACCCCTGCGGGACCCTTCGGTCAGGTCGAGCAGGCGGCCGTCGATGGCAACGGAAATCTCTACGTGGCGGATGTGGGCAAAGAAGTCGTCGACGAGTTTGACTCGACGGGCACGTTTGTACGCAGTTTCCCGCACAGTGGTGGCGTGGCCGTCGACCCGACCGATGAAAACGTCTTGATCGCGGGTGGCGAACATGTTTCCGAATATGACTCCTCCGGAAACTTCCTCGGCACCGTGCCGGAATCAGGTGCTGCCCGGGGAGTACCCGCGGTTAACTCCGAAGGTTACCTCTACGTGCCCATAGGCTATGGGGCGGTCGCCATCTTCAACCCGACCCAGCCGGTGGCGAAAATCAACTACAGCCCGGTGAGCGGCCCGACGACAACCTCGGGTACGCTGAACGCAAACATCGATCCAAATGGCGGCGGGGAAGTTACCCAGTGCAAATTCGAATACGTGGAACACGGCGTCTTCCAATCCACCGACACCAACGCCGTCCAGACGCTCACCATCAGCGGCGCCACCGGCGGCACCTTTAGTCTCGGACTCAAGGGCGAAACCACCGCGGCAACCGGCACCGGCAACCTCAGTGCGGCTACCGGGCAGGGGGATCTCGTCTCCGGTTCCAAGACGGTCAGCAACGTCAGTACCAAAACCGGAACCTTCGCGGTCGGCGAGGAAATCAGCGGCTCCGGGATTCCCGCGGGTACGACCATCACCGTGATCGGCGCCGGGACCCTCGAACTGTCAAATGCGGCCACCAAAGCTGCGACCGCCGACGAACTCAGCGCCGGTTCGAAGGAAGTCACGAACCTGACCACCAAAGACGGCGTGTTCCGGGTCGGTGAGACAATCAGCGGAACCGGCATTGCGCCGGGTACGACGATAAAGGCCGTTGGCTCGGGGACCCTCGAACTGTCAATTCCCGCTACCGAAACCGTCACCGCCTCCGAACTCGGCGCCGGCACACCGCTTTCCTTCAAAGCCGGTTCCGGCACGGTGCAGTCCGCTCTGGAAGCACTGAATTCGATCGGTCCCGGCGACGTCTCTGTCACCGGTTCGGCCGGCGGACCGTACAAAATCGAATTTGTCGGCAACCTCTCCGGCAATCCGGTGCCTCAGCTCACAGCCGATTCCTCTGCCCTTACCCCGGGCGGTGCCACGGCGTCGGTCAGTACGACCACCCCGGGCGGTCACTGGCCGGGTGCCACCGAAGTCCCCTGTCTCAATGAAGCCAGCCAGGAAGTCAACACCCACCCGATTCCCGACGGGAGCGCATCGACGCCCGTTCACGCGGCGATCTCAGGCCTGACGACCGGTACCACCTACGAGTACCGCGTCGTCGTCGTGAGCACCAACGGCGTTAAGTTCGGCGAAGCTCAGACCTACACGCCATCCCATGTCCTGGGTCTGAGCACTGATGCAGCCACGCAGGTTGGCTACTCGAACGCGATGCTCAACGGATCCTTCGTCGGCAATGGTGAAGACACCCATTACTACTTCGAATATGGACCGACCGAAACCTACGGAAGTAAAACCGCCTCCGCGCCAGGCACCGATGGAGGATCGCCTGCGGGACCCGGTCGGACCACGGTGTCGGCGGAACTGAGTGGCCTGGCCAACTACAGCTCCTACCATTACCGGGTCATCGCAAGCAACGGTGGCGGTACAAGCCATGGCGCAGACCGCATCTTCACCACGACGCCCGGGTTGCCCTCCGGACGGGGCCCGAAAGTCACTGAAGTGCACTCGGATCGAGCCGTCCTGCACGGCGAAATCGATCCCAACGGGGCGCCGACGAAAGCCCGTTTCGAATACGTCGATCAGGCGAGCTTCGAAGAACACGAATGGGCTGAAGCCAAGACGGCACCTGCAGCCCCGGTCGAAGTGGGGATGGGCAGGCAGTACGTCAGCCTCAGCGCGTTCGTCGGCGAACTAGAACAGGGAACGCTGTATCACTACCGCGTCGAGGGAACCAACAGCACCGGCAGCGGCGGCGCCGAAGCGACCTTCTCCACCTTCCCGTTCATCCCCTCGCTCAACGATCCCTGCCCCAACGCCCACGTTCGCCAGCAGACCGGCGCATCGCTGCTGCTCGACTGCCGTGCCTATGAGCTGGTCTCCAGCGGCGACACCGGGGGCTATGACGTCGAGTCGAGCCTGGTCGCGAACCAGACCCCGTTCGGCAGCTACCCGGAAGCGCAGACGCCCTCCGGCGAACCCCAGGTTCTCTACGGGGTCCATGACGGCGGCATCCCGGGCACCGGCAATCCCACCAACCGCGGCGTCGATCCCTACGTCGCCACCCGCGGTGAGAACGGCTGGAGCACGAAATACGTCGGGATCCCCGCCAACAACGCCTACGCCGGTGCGCCCTTCTCCTCGACCCTGCTGGAAGCCAGCCCGAGCCTCGAAACCCTCGCCTTCGGCGGCCCCGAAATCTGCTCGCCCTGCTTTGCCGACCACAGCACCGGCACCCCGATCCACCTGCCAAACGGCGAACTGGTGCAGGGGATGGCCGGCTCGATCGCCCAGCCCGCCGCCGAACCCGCCGGCTTCATCGGCCGCCACCTCTCCGCCGATGGCAGCCACTTCGTCTTCGGCTCAAAATCGAAGTTCGAGTCAGACGGCAATGAAGGCGAAATCTCGATCTACGATCGCAATCTGAGCGCCAAACCGCCGCACACCCACGTCGTCTCCAAGACCCCCAGCGGCCAGACGATGAAAGAAGAAGGCACCGAAATCGGCGAGCTCGACATCTCCACTGACGGCTCGCGGATCGTCATCGGCCACCTCGTCTCCGAAGAAGGCGGAGCCAAGTACTGGCACCTCTACATGAACATCGGCGACTCCGCGAAACGATCGACCTCACCCCCGGGCACCACCCACGGGGTCCTCTTCGACGGGATGACCGAAGACGGCTCCAAGGTCTTCTTCACGACCAGGGACGCGCTGAGCACGGCCACCAACCAGGACACCGACGAAAGCGCCGACATCTATCAGGCAGAAGTCAACGGCGCCGGGACGCTGACCCTGACCCGGATCTCGACCGGGACCGAAGGCACCGGCAACACCGACAAATGCGAACCGGCGGCCAACACAAAACACGAACACTGGAATACCACCGGGGCCGAAGAAGGATTGCGGCGTCGTAGCGGTCGGCGGCGGCGGCGGGGTTGCCTCGGCGAGCGGCACGATCTACTTCCTCAGCCCCGAGAAGCTCGACGGCTCCTCCAACGGGGTCCAGAACGCCCCCAACCTCTACGTCGCCCGGCCGGGCTCTGCACCGCATTTCGTCGCGACGCTGGAGTCGAGCGCCAACGCGAAACTGCCGCCCTCCGAACATCCCTACATTCGCCACTTTGGGGAATTCGGGCACGTCGCCGGGACCGCAATCGAACACTCCACCGGTGATATCTACGCGCTCGATATCCCGCCCCAGGAAGAAGGTACGGGCTACGTTTACAAGTTCGACTCATCCGGACACCCGGTCCTCAGCTTCGGGACAAACGGCAAACTGACAATCGGCGGCGTCTTCGGCTACTACAACCTTCCCTGCACCATCGCCGTCGACAATGACCCGAGCAGCGAAAACTACGGCGACCTCTACCTCCCCGACATCGAAGGCCTGGTCAACCAGTACAGCCCGAACGGCACCCACCTGGGTTCGATCGAAGTCCCAGATCTTCCCACCGGTGTAGCGGTCGACCCTGCCAACGGAAACGTTTACGTCAGTGGGTTCTTCTCCTTCGTCCATGTTTACCATCCCAAAGGCGAAGGGGAATTTGAACCAGTTACGGAATTTGAAACAATCTCAAACCCAACTGGCCTGGCGGTCGATTCAACTGGCAACGTGTACGTTGTCGACGGTGGTGGCTTCGGCGCCAAAGGCACCACCGAGAAGTACTCCTCTTCAGGGGTTGATCTCGGACAGCTTGACGCCAACCCGTCCTACGCCGTCGCGGCCGATCCCTCAGGCAACGAAGTTTACGTCGACGAAGGTAACCAGGTGACCGAGTTCGATTCTGCCGGTAAAGAAGTTGGAGCGCCAACCGGCAGCGGTAGGATCGGCGGTTCCTTCGGTGTCAGCGCCGACGACGGGACCCTGGCGATCGGTAACCCGTCCGAAATCAACGTCGATCTCTACGGGCCATCGTTTACTCCGCCCGACCCGAGCACCGACAATCCGCTGGTGATCGACAGCGTCAGCGCGCCCGGAACCCGCTACACGGGTGACTTTGAGACGACTCCCTCGGGACGGTACGCGAGCTTCACCTCGAGCCTGCCGCTGACCGGCTACACCAACGCCGCACATCGCGAGATCTTCCGCTACGACGAAACGACCAACGAAACTGACTGTGCGTCATGCAACCCGACCGCGGAGGAAGCGACCGGAGAGGCGAGCCTGGCGCCAAACGGCCTCAGCCTCACAAACGATGGACTCGTCTTCTTCAACAGCACCGAAGGCCTGGTGGATCGCGATCTGAACAACAAGGTCGACGCCTACGAGTGGGAGCCAGAAGGCTTTGAATTTGAATACGAACAAAACAACGAACAGAAATCCATCACCTGCGAATCCGCCGGGGGCTGTGTGCAGTTGATCTCCTCGGGCACCGCGCTGCTCGGCTCCGCCCTGCTCGGGGCAAGCGCCAATGGCACCGACGCGTTCTTCTTCACTCGTGACACGCTTGTCTCCTCCGATCGGAATGGCAACCGGGTGAAGATCTACGACGCTCGCTCGCTCAGCGGCTACGCGCAGGTCCCGCCGCCGGTTCCCTGCAAGGCATCCGATGAGTGCCACGGACCCGCCAGCAGCGCGCCTCCGCCACCCGAAATCAAATCGGACGCCAGCACACCTGGTGGCAACGCGGTGCCGACGCGCCTCAAGTGCACGAAGGGCTTCATCAAGAAGCACGGCCATTGCGTAAAGAAGCACCACGGCGTCAGACACAAACATCGCCACCGGGCGCATCACCGTGGACACAGCGCCCACCAGCGTGGTTAAACCAAGCATGCGAAACCCAAGAGAGCAAATGAGCAGATATACGCGGGGCACCACACGGCGCCGCGCGCTGAGCGTCGCCCTCACCGTCGCGTTGAGCCTCAGCCTCGTGGCGACGCTCGCCGCACCCGCGCAGGCCAGCGAGGCGATCGAATCGTTTACCACCAGCAGCTCGAACACGAACGCCGGCGCCCACCCCAACCTCTCCGCCTCATTCATGCTCGAAAGTCCGGGCGTACACGAGGCCGCCGAGAACGTCATTTTCAACGCCCCCCAGGGGATCTTCGGCAACCCCTACGCGATCACCCACTGCACATCGTCTGACTTCGCCCTCGATCAGTGCCCGTCGAACTCCCAGGCGGGCCTGATCACCGTCTACGCGGCCTATGAAGGAAGCCTGGATTACCTGCTCGGTACCGCGCCGCTCTTCGATGTCGAACCGGTGGGTACCGAAACGGCGCTGCTCGCCTTCACCGTGCCGACCCTGAACATCCCGATCAATATCCCGGTCGAGGTCCGGACCGGGGAAGATTACGGGCTGCGCTTCACCGTGCAGGACATCTCTCAGGTGACGCCGCTGGCCGGAGCCAGCCTGAAGATCTGGGGTTTCCCGGCGCTCTCGAGCCACGATAAGGAACGCTTCCCGAAAGGTGCCCCCGGCGAACCGTCCAACTGCCTTGAACTGGCCAACACCAACTGCATAGGAAACCCGGTGCAGGCCAGCATTCCGCCCCACCCACTGACCGACAACCCGACAACCTGTTCCGGCAAACCGCTGCCAACCACCCTGGAAGTACAGACCTACCAGGATCCAGAAAACCTCTCGAGTTCCGAATCCGAATATCCGGAAACGACCGGTTGCGAACTGGAGGTATTCAATCCCGTCCTCTATGCCAGCCCGACGACCAACGAAGCTGACGCTCCGTCGGGACTGAATGTCGAGTTGAGCGCGCCCCAGTTCCTCGGCTTCGCGGCTTCTCCTTCGGAGATAAAGAAAGCGGTCGTCACCCTGCCCGAAGGGTTCACGGTGAACCCTGACGCCGCCGACGGGCAGACAAAGTGCACTGAAGAACAGGCGAACTTCGGCAGCGAGGGTCCCGACCACTGTCCTGACAACGCCAAGATCGGGACCTTCCAGATTGAAACGCAGGCGCTCCCCGGCCCCCTGGATGGTTCGGTCTACATCGGCGAACCGAAACCCGGCGATCAGTACCGACTCTTTGAGATGGCCTCCGGGTTTGGCATCAATGCGAAGCTGATCGGTTCGGTCAAACCAAATCCCGTCACCGGAAGGCTGACGGTCTACTTCGAAAACCTGCCGCAGGTTCCGTTCGATGACTTCCAGCTGCACCTCTTCTCCTCCAACCGCGGTCTGATGGCAACGCCGACGCAGTGCAGCGTCTACGCGACCAGGGCCGAGTTCTACCCCTGGAACACGACCCTCGCAGAACAGGAATCGAGCCAGGTGTTCAGCCTCGAAACCGGGCCGGGGGGCTCCGCCTGCCCGGGTACGATTCGCCCCTTCAGCCCGAACCTCGTGGCGGGCACGTCCAACCCCCAGGCCGGTGGCTTCTCCTCGTTCACCCTGCATCTCTCGCGCGAAGACGGCAATCAGTTCCTCGGCAAGCTGAACTTCACGATGCCCCCCGGCCTGACGGCCGACCTGCGCGGGATCACCTACTGTTCGGACGAAGAGATTGCCGCGGCGGCCAACACCCTGGGCCATGTCGAGGAAGTGGAACCCAGCTGCCCGGCGTCCTCCCAGATCGGCACCACCAATGTCGCCGCCGGGCCCGGCAGCCACCCGTTCCACGCGACCGGGAAGATCTACCTCTCCGGGCCATTCAAAGGCGCGCCGCTCTCGCTGGTCGCCATCACGCCTGCCATTGCGGGGCCCTACGACTACGGCACCGTGGTGGTGCGGGTCGCGATCAATGTGGATCCGCTCGATGCCCACGTGATCGCCGACTCGGAAACCGTCCCGGAGATCATCGGCGGAATACCGATCCGGATGCGCTCGATCCAGGTGAACATCGACCGGCCAAACTTCATGATCAACCCGACCAGCTGCAATCCGTTCAGCGTGTCCTCAGAGGGGATCGGCGACCAGGGTACGGTTGCGGACTTCTCGTCCTACTTCCAGGCCGTGAACTGTTTCTCACTTCCCTTCTCCCCGCGGATGTCGGTTACCCAGCTGGGCGGCCACAAGGGCACCCGCCGTGCCAAGGACCCAAGTCTGAAATTTGATCTGAACACCAGCCAGGGCGACTCGAACCTTCGCTCGGTCGCAGTCACCCTGCCGGCCGCCTTCGAGATCGACCAGGGCCACCTCGGAAACCTCTGCTCCAAGGCTCAGCTGGAATCGGAAAGGTGCGCGGGCCGGCAACCGATCGGCTACGTCAAGGACGAAACCCCGCTCCTCGAAAAACCGCTCGAAGGACCCGCCTACGCGGTATCTGGCTTCGCGACCAGGAATAACGTCCTTCCCCACCTCGCCTTCATCCTGGATGGTCAGGTATCGGTGATGCCCCAGGCCGAATCCCACACCCTAAACGGGGGGCGTTTGCGGACGGTGGTGCCGGTGATCCCCGACGTGCCGATCGGCCACTTCAGCCTGCGGCTGCTGGGCGGCTCCAAGGGCTACATCACCAACACGCGTGACCTCTGCGGCTCCCAGCCAAAGGTGGCCGTGTCCTTCACGGGTCAGGGTGGCAAGACCCTGACCCAGCAGGTACCCGTGCGAGCGGCCTGCAAGTCAGGCAAGAAGAGCAAGCGCCACCGGCGGCACGGAGGCTGAAGGCGGACCGAAACACCCGGTGTGGAGGCGGGTTTCACTTGGTGAGGCTCGCACCGCGACTTAAGACCGAGCAAGCGAGCAAGGAGCGAGCGATGAAGCAAAAGCTGCAGGGAAAATTGACCTACGCCAACGTCGTTTCGACGCTGTGCCTGTTCGTGCTTCTGGGAGGCAGCGCCTGGGCCGCGGGGAACCTCCACATCCCGCCCAACTCGGTCGGTAGTCGCCAGATCAAGTCAAAAGCGGTGACATCCGGCAAGCTCGCGAACGGTGCCGTGACGGCCGCCAAGGTCGCCGAAGGCTCACTGACGGGGGCCAACCTCAACCTCAACGCTCTGGGCACCGTCCCGCAGTCCGCCAACGCTGAAAAGGCGGCCGAAGCCGCCAAGGTCGACGGTCACGTCGCCTCCTGTCCGCAGGGCACCACCGAAATCCGGGGCATCTGCTTCGACGCCACCGCGAATCCTCCGGCCGAAAGTCCCCAGGAAGCCGCCGATGCCTGCGCCGCCAAAGGTGGCTGGCTGCCCTCCCCGCTTCAGCTCTACTCGGTCCGCAACGTCCTCAACCTCGGCACCGGCACCGGCTCGGACAGCCGCTTCACCGACGAGATCTACGCCAACACGACGGGCGGGAATTACCGTTCGGTGGTCGTCAACGGAAACGGGGCGATCAGCGAGATCTCCAGTGAAGGCCACGTCCCCGAGCGCTACATCTGCGTCTACCCCCTTGTACATTAGGGGGAGAGCGGAAGGCGCTTTGACAGGGAAACCCAGAGGACACAGGCGGGGGGAATGAAGAAGATCGGACCAATCACGCTGGGCGCAACGCTTCTCGCGGCTGCGCTCCTCTGGGCCAGCGTCTCCGGAGCCGAGGAGAGCGAGAAGGGCACCCTGCTGCTCAGCGCGGGAGGCGGCATCCTGCCCGACAAGCTGCCGCGCTCCCAGCGCGCTCCGATCAAGGTGCTGATGAGCGCCTCGATCTCGACCACCGACAAATCGGTTCCCCCCGAACTCAAACAGATCGTCCTCGACATCAACAAAAACGGGGTGCTGCAGGCCGATCATCTGCCCACCTGCTCGCTCTCCGAGCTCGAAAGCGTCTCCGGCGCGACGGCACGCCGAGCCTGCGGGGGAGCCCTGATCGGTCATGGGAATGTTTCCTCTCGCATCGACCTGCCGGGCCCGGGCGCCTTTGCCTCAAACGGAGTTCTGCAGGCCTTCAACGCTCGCATGCACGGTAAATCGGCGATCTTCGCCCAGGTGACCAGCGAAAAGCCCCTGCCGCTCACCTACGTGCTGCGCTTCGAAGTGCGCAAGGGTGGTGGCACCTATGGGACAAGGCTGATCGGCACGGTTCCGCCGATCGCCTCCGGATATGGGGAGATCACCAGCATCGATTTCGCCCTGAAGCGCATCTACCACGACGCCGGCCGCAGGATGAGCGTCCTCTCGGCCGACTGCCCGGCGCCGAAGGGAATTCACGAAGTCAGCTTCCCGTTCGCCAAGACCAGCTTCTCCTTCGCCAACGGGACCCAGCTGACGATCCCGCTGACGCGGCACTGCTCTGTGCGCGGCTGACCGCGACGCGGGCCTGCCCGTGGAGCGCTCGACCACGCTGCCCGATGACGCTGCGGCGATGATCCCGGCTCGCGGCCCTGGGAAGCTCTGGTTGGCTGCGCTCGCGATCTCGGTCGCGCTGCTCCTCGCCGGCTGCGGCTCGGGCTCGAGCTCAATCTCGGTGGGCGGCGCCGGGTCCACGGCGCAATCGGAGCGCGGCTCCGGCGCCGCCCCCCAAGCATCGTCCTCTCCGAACTCCTCCTCTTCCTCCTCCGGGGCCAACAGCATCCAGGCCTACGGCTCGGCCGCTGGCGCCGCCCAGAGCCGGATGTTGGCGCGAACCGCCCTCTCCTTCTTTGCGGCGATCGCCGGCCGCGAATACGCGAGGGTCTGCACCGAGCTCTCTGCCTCGAGCCTGAGGCAGTTTCGGGCCTTCGCCAGGGCGAGGAGATCTGACCGCGGCTGCTCCCAGACCCTGCGGCATCTGATTCCCTCCGAGATGCCCGACGCCCGCCGTGCCGCCCGTGGCAAAATCAGCTCCGTGCGAATCAAGGGTGACACCGCCTTCGTCCTCTTCCGCCCCCGTGGCGGGGTGCCCAGCTACTTCATCCTGAGGCGCGAGGCGGGCGCCTGGAGGGCGACCAGCCTGGCACCGGGCGCGCCCCTCAATCCGACCGCCTCCGCGCCATGAGCCGCTTCGCGAGAACGTCGCTTTTCTGCCTCGCGGCGGCGCTGTCCCTCAGCGCCTGCGGATCGAGTTCCTCCGGCTCTGCTTCAAGCGGTGCTCAGGGCCCTGAATCCGCGGCGAGGGCCGCCGCGGCGCTTCGGCGGGCCGCCGAAGAACGTGCCCCGAAGGGTGCATCGCCGACCCTGCGGGCGATCTACGCGACGTTTCCAGCGCCCAAACCCGAACCCGGCGCGACGGGCTCGGCGGCAGCGATCCGCAACGGGGTTGCCGCCTGCAGGGGAAAGACGCCGGTCGAGGTCAAGGAAGAGTTCTTCGCCGCCGCCAGCCAGAACCTGACGGGCGAGCAGGGCAAGATGATCGCGCGAATCGACAGCTTTGAACGGAACTCCGACACGGACGCGAGTTTCACCGCCGGCCAGCTTGCCGCCGACACCTACGGGGCGACGCTGCCCGAAGCGACCGCCCAGTACGGGTATCAGGGATGCGTGTACGCGTTGGCCAGGGGGCTGGAGCGGAAACTGGCGCCGGGGAAGTAGCAGCGGTGCGGGTCCCTCGGCGAGGAGCGAGCGATTCGACCCGAGGGGCCTGGTCTCCTGGACGCGGAACCGCGCCAGTTGCAGCTGGGAAGGAGGAATCGGTGAGAGCGCGGGCCGATAGGGCTTGCAGGCGGTGGTGTGGCCGCGGCCTCGCCGCGCTGTTTCTGCTCGCCCTAGGCTCTCTCCTGCCCGCGTCCCCCGCCGCTGGCGCGGCCCGCTGGTTGCCCGCGACCGATCTCAGCCCCCCCGGCCCCAGCACCGGCGAACCGGCTGTGGCGATGGCCGAAGACGGGGAAACCGCCGCCGTCTGGCGGCGCCAGAGTGAAGCGGGGATCGGACAGATTGTCCAGGCCTCCGTCCGCGCCCCCGGCGGCAGCTTCTCCCCGCCACTCGAACTCAGCGCGGCGGCCAGCGAGCCGACTCTGGCAATGACCCCTGCGGGCGAAGCGGTCGCCGTCTGGCGTCGCTTCGAGGTCGAAAGGGAAGGCCAGTACGCGATCCAGGCCTCCTACCGACCCCCCGGCGGCACCTTCGCCGCGCCGGTCGACATCGCCCTCGCCTCGAACGCGTCCCTTCCACAGGACCTCCACGTCGCCATCGACCCCAGCGGCGATACCGTGGTGGTCTGGACCGAACGGGAGGCGAAGGAAACGGAGGTTGTGAGGGCCTCGGTGCGCCCCGCGGGCGGGGCCTTCACCGAACCGGTCACGATCTCTCCAATGCCCGTCGTTGCCGGGAGCTCGGCGAGCGAACCCCGCGTAGCGATCGGCGCCGGCAGGCTTTTCTCCGCCTGGCTCTATGAAGAGGGTGGCGAAGCGATCGTCCAAGCCGCCCGCGGAACCCTAGCCTCGGGCTTCTCGGCTCCCCAGGATCTCTCCTCCTCCGGCCAGCCCGCCCAGTCGCCGGCCGTCGCGCTCGGCTCCGATGGCAGCGCGAGCGCCGTCTGGAGCCGCTACAACGGGAGCTCCTACGCGATCGAAGCGACCCGTGCGGCGGCGGGCGGCGGCTTCTCTGTGCCGAGCGAAATCTCTGACTCGACCTGGAGTGCCTTCGAACCCGAGCTTTCGGCCGGACCGGGCGGGACCGAGACGGCCGTCTGGACCCGCTCGGACGGACTCGACTTCCTCGTCGAAGCCGCTGCCGGCAACGCGGCAGGTGGCTTCGCGTCGGCGATCACGCTCTCCGAACCTGGCGGGGACGCGACGAGGCCACAACTCGACGAGGATGCCGGCGGCGCGGTGACCGTCGTCTGGCAGCGCTCGGCCGGCAGCGAACAGGCGATCCAGGCGGCAGTCGGTTCCGCCGCGGGGTTCGGCCAGCCCGTCGAGCTCGCGGGCCAAGCGCAGGAATCGGGCTTTCCCGCGGTAGCGATGGATGAGGCCGGCGACGCGACCGCCGTCTGGCTTGCGCTGGGCGCTACCGGGGAGGTCCGGGCGGCCGGTTACGACGCCGACTCTCCGAAGCTGCGGGACCTCTCGGTCCCCTCGCGCGGAACGGTTGACCGCCCGGTCTCCCTCTCGGTCCTCCCCTCTGACGCTTGGCCGATCGCCTCGACCACATTTCAGTTCGGCGACGGCTCCTCTGCCGAGGGAACCTCGGTCTCGCACGTCTACGCCGATCCGGGCGTCTACCAGGTGGCGGTCGAAGCCACCGATGCCGCCGGCTCAACGACGTCGACTACAAGCCAGCTGACCATCGTGGCCTCGAACGAATTTGCGATCGGACGGCTCTCGCTGAACCGCAGCAGGGGGACCGGTCTGCTGCGGGTCGAGGTTCCCGGCCCCGGAAGGCTGGTGCTGAGCGGCCGCTGGGTCAGGAGATTCAGCGCCCGAGCCAGGCGGGCGGGGAGCCTGAAGCTTGCGATCGTCCCTCGCGCCGGGCCGCGGCGTGCACTGGAGCGCCGCGGCGCGCTGCGGGTGCGATTGACGATCGAATTCGACCCCGCCCGTGGCGAAGCCCGTCGCAAGCACAAGTCGGTGACCCTGATCAAGAAGATTCACCGGACCGCATGAGTTGCGGGCCAAAAAGCGTCGTCTGCGGGTTTGTCCGTCGAGCTGCCTAGCGGCGCTGACGCTGCGGCTTGCGGTGGTGCGCTTTGCGGTGGTGGTGGGCGTTGCGCAGGCACCGGGTCTTCGCCTTGCCGTGCTTGCCCTTGCACTTCCCGCTTGACTTCCTCTTCTGCTGCTGAGCTGCCGGCTTCACCGTCACGCCCTGGCTGCTCGAAGAGGAACTGGCGAAGTCGGAATTCCCCAGATAGGCGGTGGAGATGGTGTGCGAGCCGGCCGTCGGGTAGCTCAGCGTGCAGCTGGCTGTGGAATCGGATTCGCCGAGAGCCAGAGGCTGCGCCGAGCAATCGCCGATCGGTTGGCTGCCGTCGCGGAATTCGACGCTGCCGGTCGGTAGGCCTTCGCCGTGCCTTTGCGGTATGACCGTGGCGGTGTAGGTGACCTGCTCGCTGGGGCTGGGCGAGGCGTTCGAGACGGCGAGTTCAGTTTCCGTGCGCTGAAGCAGGGTGGCCGTCGCAGCGTGGGCCGTGTAGTTGATGCGCACCTCGGGGGGCGTCCGCAGGCCTTCACAGCTGAGGGGCACGATTGTTCCGTCTGGGATTCCCCGGAAGGTGCCGGTCAGCTGCCCGGTCGTCGAGATCAGCACGTCTTCGTCGAGCACGTTGCAGGTCGGGGTGCCATCGATGAGGCTGAACCCGTCTTCCATGACCAGCTGGGCGCTGTTCAGTTCGACCGGTCCGGTGGCGTGCAGATGCGAGTTGTAGAGAAGCGCGACCTTGCTCGCCGGACTCAGATCGACACCGCCGTTGACGCCGAGGGTGACGCCGCCTGCGAATTCCGGTTGGCCCAGTCTGAGCGTGGAGAAATCGCTCAGGGTCAGGGCGCCGATGCTGTTCTTGTTGTTGACGAAGTTGTTCGTGTTTTCGTCAAGGAGCTTGGTCCCTTCGCCGACCGTGACCGGGTTTCCGTCCTTGCCATTGAGAATCCCGACATAGTGGGGTCCCCGCGCATTGCCCAGATTGATCGAGCCGCCGCCGACGATCGAAATCGGTCCAGCCTCGATCTCGGAGCCGTCGGCCAGGACGCCGTTGTTGAGGCTGATTTCCAGCGGACTCGATTCGCCGGTCACCGTGTCGTTGACTTCAAGTATGCCCTCTCTTTCTCCGTTGCCGCTGATCGACCATGTCTGCGGCGCGCCGAGGACTACCGGAAGTTCCAGGCTGGCCGTCGTCCAGGGGTTTTCGGCGTGCTGGGGCGCAGCCGTGAGCCCGCCTTCGCCGAGGGTCAGCGGCTGGTTGCCGCGCAGGTTGTAGATCTTTACCTCGAGCACGGGGCCGGGGAGGATTTCATATCCGCCCAGCGCGACGAACATCGCGTTCGCCCTGAGACCCGGTATGTCGTCTTCGGTGATGTAGCAGGGCAGGCTCGTTTCGGTGTAGCTGGGCGGATTGCAGCCCGGATCCGTCAGTTCCGGGAAGACAAGCGCGCCGACTGAACCGCTGGGGGCAACTTCTCCCTGCCAGTTCGTCGCGGCCGACCAGAGGTCCACTCCGATCTTCTCTTCAATCGGACCTTCGATTGGATTTTTTTCGTTGGGGAGCAGGACGATCTTGTACCCGGTGCCGGTCCAGGTGTAGTTCGAGGCCGCACCTGCGCCAGCCGGCAATGCCAGGACAATTAACGCGACCAGAACCCCGATCAGAGGTTGAGCGCGAAATTGGCCGCCACGGAAAGCACGACTGCAACGCGCTTTGGTGCGGATATTCGGATCAAACACTCCCATTCCCATTATCCAATGTTCTAGATTCGCGTCAGCCCTGTATCAGACGCTGATGTCATCTTACCGCAGGAGCACCGTGCGCCGGCATCGCTCCCGGTGCGTGCGAAAGGACTAGCCGGATATGCTTTTGAAGAGCTCGATCAGGGTCACGTCGACCCCGAGGCTGTTTTCGACGTAGCCGCCGGCGACGCATTCACCAACTTCCGCACAGGAGACTCCCTCGAGGGCGCCCGCTTTTGAACCTTCGGGCTCGGGCGTCGTCGTCTTGGTCCATCCTTCTTCGCTGAAGAACTGATCGGCAAACGGTTCATATGCCCCCGAGCTCGTTTCGAATTCACCGACCGCCATGCATTCCAGGCCACGGATGTCGTTGCACGAAGCGCCGTTCAGCCTGGTCAATTTCGCGCCCACCGGGTCGGGCGGTTGCTGGGTTTCCCAGAGCCGGCCGAAGAAACCGGTCCAGCGCTCCGCGATCGCGAGGTCCTTGCCGGTGCTGTCTTCGAGGTACCCGACGGCCATGCATTCGGTCGAGGGGGGGCAGAAGATCCCGGTGAGGACGCGCGATTTCGCTTCGCCCTGGCGCGTGGGAATCGTCAACATTTCCCATTGTTTGCCGTCCCAGCGCTCAGCGACGGCTTCGCTGGAGCCGTTGATGTTGATCGCAAAGCCGCTCGCCAGGCATTCCTTCTCAAAGAGTCCCAGGATGAGAAACGCGTTGCACGAGACGCCGGTCAGCTCGGTGATGTTTCCCCCGCCGGTGTTGGGTGTCGCCTGCGTGCTCCAGGTCGAACCGTTCCAGCGCAGCGCCAGCGTCCTGATCAGGGTCGGGGTAGCTTCGTAGTAGCCGACCGCGGTGCATTCGTTCGGAGCGCTGCAGGAGACACCGGTGAGTTCGCCGCCCAGGTTCGGATTCGGCGGCGCCGGTGACCAACGGCTCCAAGCCGAGCCGTTCCAATGCTCCGCGAGCGTCACCTTGCTGCCGCTGAGAAGGGAGTACCCGACCGCCATGCAATCGCTTGGAGAGTCGCAGGAAATCGCCTTCAGGGCTTCCGTTTCGGAGACTTCGGGAGTTGTCTTGAGTTCCCATCCCGATTGACCGAGCAGCTCAGCGAACGCCTGGGTGTGTCCCGAGCTGTTCTGGAATTCGCCGACCGCCGAGCAGCTGTTGACGGCTGTGCAGGAGACTCCGTTGATCCTGCTCCCCTCCGCTTCCTGCCCCTCCGGGTTGGGGCTTCCTATGACCTTCCAGTCTCCTTCGATACGTTTGTTGCGGCCCTGTGAGGTGATGAAGGTTCCCTTTCCTTCGCCGAAACCTTCGCTGCTTTCCGCGACGATTCGGAAGTAATACTCCGTTTCGCCTTCGAGTTCTTTGATCGGGAACGAGACACCGACGTTCTCGCCCTCGGTCAGTTCGGTCGGGGGTTCGTAGGTGCGTCCATACGATTTCGTCGTCCCCCATTCGAAGCGATAGTGGGTGGCGAAGCTCTGCGAGTTGATTTTCGCGTTGAGCGTCGCAGCGTGTGCCGAGACTTCGCTGGGCGGTTCGGCGGTCACGATCGGGCGCCAGGTCGGGGTCGTGAAGCTTCCGCTTGCCTGCCCGGAGCCGTCTCCGTTCGTGGCAACCAGTCGGTAGAAGTACGTCGTCCGGCCCTTGAGGCCGCCGATCTCGGCTTCAACCGGCTCCCGGCCTGTGTCTCCCCCCACGGTTGCGTCAGGCGTCGGGACCCGGTTTCCGTAGGCTTCCGATGTCCCCCAATCGAAGTGATAGGTCGTGCTCAGACCACTGGGGTCGATCGCCCCCCTTAGCTCTGCCGTGCCGGCCGTGGGCAGGGGGCTTTCCAGCAGTTCGGCCATCGGGGGGCCGGTGGGGGAGGTGGAGGGCGGTCCTGATTGGGATGGACTGCAGTCGCTCGCGGCGGCGCTGAACACCGTCTTGCCCTTCCTGTCGAGGCCGGTGATTCGCTCCACGCAAACGCTCCCGGCGAGTGCGAGGGCCGCATAACGAAAGCGCTTCAGGTGTAGCTCGTGGGCCTGACGCCCGGTCAGATACTTGGTCGGGACGGTTGTGGTTCGGCTGGGCTGCAATTGCAGAGCGAGCTCCCTCACGCTTGGGGCGACCGACACGCCGAGGACCGATCCCGCAAAGGCGTGGGCGCCCGCCGAAGCCTTTGGTGCGCTACCTGGGGCCAGAGCGTAGAGGGGAGGTGCGCCCGGCCTCGTTGGCCCACGGAGCTGGCCGCACGCCTGCTTCTCGATCGGGTGGTTCGGTGGGTCGTAGGCGACGGCGGAGATGCAGCCGACGTCGCTGGCGCCACCTCCGGCATGGCTCGCGGACGCGAAGACCGCCCATCGCGATCCATCGACACGACCTTCTGCGAGGGAGAGCTTGCGCTGCTGGGAGCGTCTCACGTGTGAGGTAGCGGGTTGCCGCGTGGCACCGTGCGCCGGGGTCACGGCCGCCAGAACCGCAAGGCTGAGTATGGCAAGCAGGCGGGATATGCCCCTCATTCCAATCGGCTTTTCCCGGACTCCCTGCACCTTCAAGCTCCTCTTCCGGATCCCTGTCGAAGGTTTCCCTCGAAACGTCCTTCCCTACCCACCATTGTGGCACGCTGGCTGCGGATTCCCACACCGTGTTGAGGTCTGGTCTGGTCCCAGCGACAGAACCTGGCTGATCGGGCAGCAACCGCCTCAACTCCTGTGTGATCTCGAGGATTCGCTAAGGCGCTGAGGGATTCTCCTTCCCGTGCGAAACCTCGCCACATTATTCTCTGGCGCTCGGCTGATCCCACGGGACCAGCGTGTAGCTGTCGGGAATCACGACGAGGCGGCTGCTGGGGAAATCCTCGGCCAGCCGGCGGCCGTAGCGCGGCATCAACCAGTCCTCCCGCGGCCCAGGCGATCAGCGCCGGCTTCTCGAAGGATCGCAGCGCCGGCGTCGCGGCCAGCATCTGCCTGCGGCCTTCCATCGCCGCCCCCGCGTTCTTGCGCAGGTCGCGCTGATTCTCGCGGCGGCCAAACGCCGCCAGCCAGGCGTCCATCATTTCCTCGGGGACGCCGCGCCTTGACATCCGTCCGTAGACGATCGACAGGCGGCGAATCGAGGGTCGCACGAGCGTCTGGCGCACGATCGCCACTCCCCCCGGGAGCTCCGAAGCGACTGAGGGGTACCGACCGGATTCAGAACCACGACATTTTATTTGCAATTCCGTTCTGATTCATGTACGGTCCCGCTGGGTTTACAGGGAACGTAGACAGGGATGGCCTCACGGCACCGAACTCAGGGCCTGTCAGGTCACAGGGATAGGAGAACGTGTGATCGATCGCATCGGGGGACGGCGCCACGGGGGTGTTGAATCCGCCCGCCGCCGTTGTCGCGGCATCGGTCTGATGCTCGTCAGTGCCACCCTGCTCACCCTGCTCGCCCTCGCGCCCTCGGCACTCGCGGCGAAAAGGTACGCGGTGGTGACGCAGTTCCCACCCGGTTGCTGCTCGGGTTCATGGGAAGAATGGACCCCGCGGGAATTCAATGGCGTTCGACCCGACGGGATCGCGGTCAACGACAAGAATCACCACGTCTACGTTGCCGACAGCGGTCGCGGTGCCGTCTATGACTTCACCTCGAACGCCGACAAGACTCCGACCCGCTGGAACGGAACGAACACACCGAAGGGCTCCTTCGGCGGAGGCGTTGTTGCCGTCGCCGCCGACAACAGCACCGGCGATATCTACGTCGCCGATGCCAACGACAAGGTGATCGACAAGTTCGACGAAAACGGCAACCTGATCGCCTCCTTTGGCGACACTACCCCGAGCGCCAACGGCCAGCTCGCCGGCCTGAAAACGCCAGCCGGTTCCTTCTCACCCGCTTCGGGCTCCTACAGCGGCTGGGGCATCGCGGTCGACCAGTCAACCCACGACCTCTACGTCCTTGACGCCGGCCACGAAGTGGTCGACATCTTCAACGAAGAAGGCGAATACCTCTCGCAGATCACCGAAAAACCGGCAGGGCTCTACGACGAAGGCGGCCGGTACGCGAGCGGGATCGCGGTCAGCTCGGCGGGCAACGTCTACGTCTCGAGCTGGGAGGGTCCGAACCGGATCTTCCAGTTCGGACCCTCTAACGAATACATCAGCACCTGGGATGGCGGCCAGCTCCCCAACGGCGCCGCCTCCGAAACGCCCGACGGGAACTTCTCGCCGCCACACTCCACAGGCTGCTGTCTGGTCAGCGCCGCCGTCGAAGACTCGACCGGGCACGTCTTTGTCGCCGATTTTCACTACGCGCTCAATATCTTCGATGCCAACGGGAACTTCATCCCGCCGCAGACCAACCGATCTCAGGTCGGGTCCGAATACTTCGGTTACCCCGACGGAGTTGCAATCGATCAGGAAAACGGACTCGTCTACGTCGGCGAGTCAAGGAACGTGACCGTCCTCAGGCCGGTGGTCGTCCCCGACGTCAGCATCGCCGCCAGCTCGGCGATCGGCACCACGACCGCAACCTTCCACGGCCACGTCGACCCGGCCAGCGGCGAAGGTGGCGGGCCAGTGACCAGCTGCCAGTTCGAATACATCTCGGTCTATGAAGCGGCACGCAACGGCGAACTCGAACAGTTCCACGGTGCAAGGACCGTGCCCTGCTCGCCGACGATCCCGCCCGACTACTCGAGTCCCCAGGACGTCAGCGCCTCCGTCAGCGGCCTCACACCGGGAAGTGAATACAAGGTTCGGATCGTCGTCGGCAACGCCGAAGGCGAAAGCAATGCGGTCGGGTCGAACTTCGTAACCGTCGGCCACTACGGCTTCTCGACCAAGTTCGGTTCCACCGGCTCCGGCGACGGCCAGCTTCAGGAACCCGAGGATGTCGCCATCAATGAAACGACGGGCGACATCTACGTCGCCGACGCCGGCAACAACCGCATCGACCAATTCTCCTCGTCGGGGACCTTCATCCGCGCCTTCGGGGCCAACGTCGGCGGCAGCGGGATCGACGTTTGCACCAGCGTCTGCTCGACGGGTGCCACAGGCACGGCGCCAGACGACCTGAACGCGCCGCGCTTCGTCGAGGTCGACAACTCGACGGGTCCTTCGGCGGGTGATGTGTATGTGGCCGACGGAGCCAACCACGTGGTTCACAAGTTCGACTCCTCGGGGCATCTCATCACCGGTTGGGCCAGCGGCGGCGCCTTCGAATTCCTCAAGAAAGAAGGCGCGATCGGCGGAATCACGGTCGACGGGCAGGGCGCTTTGTACGTCCTCACCGACGCCGAACCCCACAACTGGACCGTGATCAGCCCTGAAACAGGGTTGGTCACGACGGCCTATCCGACAAACAACACTTGGTTCGACGGCTCGAGGCTCGACCTCGGTACGCCGGGGATCGGCGGCATCGAAGTCGGCCCCGCCGGAACCTGGTATGAGGCGCAGGAAGCTGGGCACGAAGGTGGTGGCGGTGTGTGGTACTCGAGCCCGCTCGCCAACGAGTACGACTTCTTCCACATGTACCCGAGCCTGCGGCTGCAGCTCGAAAACACTGGAATCGCCTTCGATCGCTCCAATTACGACCTCTTCGTCGACCAGGGGGGGCACATCGACAGCTTCCGCGGACCGTGCTATACCCGAGAAGGGGGCTCGGGCTGCCTGCCGACCGACTCGTTTGGAACCGGCGATCTGGGCTTTGGCGCCGGGCTCGCGGTACGGTCCTCGAACCACACGCTCTACGCGGCCGACAGCAAAAACAACGACATCGCCGTATTCAATCGGGTCCCGCTGCCGCAGGTGACGACGAACGGTGCGACGAACGTCACGACGACCGCGGGGACGATGAACGGCCACGTCGATCCGGGCCCCGGCGGGACCGTCGGGGAATGCAAGTTCGAATACCTGCCGGGCAGGTTAAGCAACGAGGTCCAGGAACTGAGCTTCTCCGGTGCCAAAGAAGGCAAATTCACCCTCACCTTTGAAGGTCAGACGACGAGCTCGATCCCCTATCCGCCCGGGAACTTCGGCGCCGAAATCATCGCCTACAGGCTCGAAGAATTGCCAAACATCGGGCACGGGAACGTCCACGTCACCTACAAATCCGGACACCCCGAAGAAGGGCCCTACTACATCGAATTCAACAACCGCTTCGAAGATCTCAACGTCCCCCAGGCCACCGTCGACGGTTCGGGACTGTTACCGGGCGGCGCGACGGCGAGCCTTTCAACCAAATATCCGGGGAACGGCTGGAGCTATGCGCTAAGCACCCCCTGCAGTCCCGCCGCACCGCTCAGCTCGCCGACGGACGTCAGCGCCAGCCTCACCGGCCTCACCACATTCACGACCTATCACTACCGCCTGATGGCCGCACGTACCGACGGTGAGGGTTTCACCGAAGTGGGGGCGGAAAGGACGTTCGTCCCCGCACCGGCGCTGCCGCCTGAAGTCGACGGCAGTTCCTTTTCGAATGTGAAATCAAGTTCGGTGACGCTGAGCGCTCAGATCAACCCCAAGCTCGCGCCGACGGTCTACCGCTTCCAGTACGGCCCCACCACCGCCTACGGATCGCAGAGCAAACTGAGCGAACCGATCGGCGAAGATGAAACCGACCATAGCGTCAGTCAGGAACTGACGGGCCTCAAACCCGGCACCTCCTACGACTTCCGCGTCCTCGCGATCAACATCAACGGCACCACCGCCGGTCCCGACCACAGCTTCATCACCCCGGACCGCCCGAGTGTCGGCGAACTCACGGTCTCGGACATCACCACGAGCGGGGCGACGCTGAGCGCCAACATAGCCGCGGGCTTCCGGCCGACGAGCTACCACTTCGATTACGGACCCACAGCGGCATTCGGTTTGAGCACCGCCATCGGTTCGCTCACAGGAGACAACACGGCGCACCAGGTGAGCGCATCGATCTCCAAGCTGACGCCGGAAACGACATATTTCGTTCGCGCCTTCGCCGAAAATGACGTGGGCGCCACCGAAGGCCAGGTGGTGACCTTCACGACCAAATCCGAACCCGCTAAGGAAAAGGAAAAGGAAAAGGAAAAGCCCTGCAGGAAGGGGTACGTGCGTAAGCACGGCCGCTGCGTGAAGAAGAAGCCGCGTCACCGCCATCACCGGCACCACGGGAGGAGCCACAAGTGAGGCGCCATTTTGCTCAAGCATCCATTCTCGTCGCGGTCCTCGTCCCGATGCTGATCGCGGCCAGTCCGGCGGACGCGAACATCAGCCATATCTTCAAATCGAGCTTCGGGTCGAGCACCTCATCGGTGACGAACCAATATCCGCTCTCCGAACCGACCGACATCGCCGTCGATCAGGCGAGCCAAGACGTCTACGTGACCGACCCGGGTAACCACCGAGTCGAGAAATTCGACTCCGAAGGGGACTTCCTCCTGATGTTCGGTCTCGAAGTCAACAAAACCGCGGTTCTGGCCAGTAGGCCGGCCTCCGAACAGAATGTCTGCCCCGCTCCCGGCCATCCCGGAGACGTCTGCCAGACCGGGCACCGGCGGCGAATCTCCCGGCGCCTACGAAGAACCGACTTGGCTGGCGATCGACAACTATCCGTTCGGCGGAGGCGATGTCTACGTCGGCGACCTCGGAGACAACGTCGTCACCAAGCTCAATCCCTCGGGCGAAGTGATCTCAACCTGGGGCGTGTTTGGTCAGAAGAATGGCTCCGATGACCCGAACCTGCCCCTTTTCGGGTCGATGTTCGGTCTCGCCGTGGGAGGCGGGTGCGCCTCGCCGAGCGAACCGAAGACCGGCCGCTGCACAGGAAACGGGACGCTCTACGTGGGCGGGCATCGCTATGGCGAGAACGTCCGCGAGTACACCCAATCCGGCGAATGGATCACCGACACCTTCGAGGAGGGTTCCCAGCTCAAGGTCAATGCTCAAGGGCCACCTCTTCTACGTGGATCATTCCGTTCGCGGGCGGCTTCTCGGAAGCGGTGGTCTGGACGCTGATTGAGCGACCGGGGGTTGCGGGTGAAGGAGGAACGTATCGGATGACGACCGACTGGCCCGCGGTCGGCCTTGGACTTGACCCCTCCACCGAAGAGCTCTACGAGGCAGTCGAAACCCGCAACGACGAAATCGAACCACACGGGATCAGAATCGATCACTACAGCGCCGACTGCGAACCCCTCAACGGCCCCTGCGAACCGGTCGACACCTTCGGAGAAGGGGTGCTCACCGAAGGCAAGCAGATATACGGCCGGTGAAGGCTACGGAGGCTTCAGCGGCGGGCACATTGCACGTCAAGGGCGTCGCGGTCAACGGCACGAGCCACGGCGTCTATGTCGTCAACGGCAACGAAATCGCCCTCTTCTCCGACGCTCGCCCGAAGGTGACCACCGAAAGCCCCGACCAACGTCACCACCTCGAGCGTCACGCTGAACGGCCACGTCGACCCGCTGGGCCGGGGAAACATCACCTCATGCCATTTCGAATACGGGTACGAAAGAACCTACGGCCACTCGATTCCCTGTAATCCGGATCCAAGCTCCAATCCTCCGGGGTCCAACTTCAGTGGCCCAACCGACGTCACCGCAACGCTCACCGGACTTTCGCCGGGAACCAATGAGCACTATCGGTTGGTCGCCTCCAACACCTCTGGCGCGACGACCAACGGGGCCGATGAAACCTTCGTCACCACAGCACCGCCGGCGATTGATGGCCTCCTGGCAGAAAACGTGACTGCGGATTCCGCCGAACTGCAGGGCAAGGTCAATCCCAACGGCCTCGAAACGACGTACCACTTTCAGTACGGGCCCTCGACGGCCTACGGCCAGGAAATATCGGGAACGATTCCGGCATCCAATTCCGACCAGGAAATCGCCGCGCAGCTCTCGGGTCTGACCCCCCATCAGGCCTACCACTACCGGCTCGTGGTTGACAATAAGGTGGAAGGGATCGAAGAAGGCGGCACGACGACCTCCGAAGACCACTCCTTCAGCTTCTACCCGCCGAGCTGCCCCAACGAAAACGTTCGCCAGCAGGTCAAAGCCAACTACCTTCCGGAGTGCCGGGCATATGAGCTGGTCTCGCCCGGTAATGCGGCCGGCACCCAGCTCTACCCTGGCGGACCCAACACCGGCTACGCGACCAGCCCCTCGCGCTTCTCCTACACCGGTCTCTGGTCGATAATCCCTGAATCGGGGGGAAGCCCGCTTGACTCGATCGGCGATCTCTACGTCGCTACCCGAACGCCCGAGGGCTGGGTATCGAAATACGTGGGCCCGCCGGCCGCCGACGTTTCGACCGCCGGTGGACCCCCGCGGGGCCTGTTCGGCATGGGAGGACCAAAGTTCCTTGGTTATGACACGAGCGTCGCCGGACAGGCCTTCCGCACCGACATCATCCAGAATAATGATCTCACCGATCTGAAAATGAACAGATTCCTCGACTGGAATGACGGATCGAACGAACTAGGGTTCCGCAACCAAACGCCGGTTTCCTCGAATGCTCCCTACGTATGGGCCGCCGATGGTGAATTCCTCGACCGCTGGCCGACGGATCTCGCGGCCGTGGCGCCCGGGATCAACCCCTATCTCGAAGGGGGCGTAAACCCAGGGGGCATGGCATCGCTCAACTGCCCGAATATCTCCTACGGGAACAGCGACTTCTGCCCCGGGGAAATCGCGGCCTCGGGCGAACTCAATCACTTTGCCTTCTCGACTGAGTGGAACATCTTCGCTCCCGGCGGTCAGCTCAGCCCGCCCGGCTCGGTCTATGACAACAACACCCAGGAAGGGACCGTCACCGTGGCCTCGCGCCTGCCGTCTGGCAGCCCGATCCCCAGCGAGCCCAATGACCACGCGGGTGACCCGCTGGAGATCCCCGGCCTCTCGACCGACGGCTCCCACGTCCTGATCGACTCGCCTGGCACCGGTCCCTGTGGACTCGTCAACTGCCCGGTGCCGCCGTGCGGCGATAATGTCCACTGCCCGACCTACCCCGGCCACCTCTACATGCGGGTGGACGGGATGTTCACCCACGACGTGTCGCAGGGTCACGACGTGACCTATGTGGGGACCACGGCCGATTACTCCAAGGTCTACTTCACCTCAGAAGAACAGCTGACCAGCGAAGACCACGACTCGAGCGTCGATCTGTATATGTGGTCTGAAAAGGGCGAAGAAGAAGGTCATCCGCTCGTCCTTGTCTCCAAGGGAGACAATCCGGGCAATCCCGGTGAACCCGGTCAGAGCGACAGCTGCACCGCGGGGTTCACGATCGCCGGCGAAGGCAAATCCAAGAACTGCGACGTGATCACATACTCGGAGCAGGCCTACTGCCAGCTGACCGGTGGCCAGGGCGGCAACTGCCACTCCGACAACTCGATCGCCGCCGAAAACGGCGACATCTACTTCCTCTCGGCGGAGCAGCTCGACGGCTCGCGGGGAATCCCCAACAGGCTGAACCTCTACGACTATCGCAACGGGACGGCGCAGTTCGTCGCCACATTGAGCGGCGGACCGCACTGCATCGAAAGCCCCGTCGAAGGCTTTACCGACAACGCCTGTTCGGCAACACCGATCGCCCGCATGCAGGTCTCCCCCGATGACAGTCACATGGCCTTCCTCACCGACAGCCCGGTGACCCAGTACAACAGCGAAGGTCACCTGGAGATGTACCTCTACGACCCCGCCAACCGGCGAATCGTTTGCGCGTCCTGCATCCCCAACGGCGAACCGCCCTCATCCGACGCCGAAGCGAGCCAGGACGGTCTCTTCATGACCAACAACGGGCGAGTCTTCTTCACCACCGAAGATGCGCTGACCCACTCCGACACCAACAATGCGCAGGATGTCTATGAGTACATCGAAGGCCGTCCCCAGCTGATCACCACCGGCACCGGCGAGACGCGCGTCGCGGGGGGTTTCTTCTCGGCGCTGCTCAACCCCCCGGGGCTCGTCGGTGTCAGCGCCGATGGCACCGACGTCTACTTCTCGAGCTACGACAGCCTCGTTCCCCAGGATCACAACGGGCTCTTCCTCAAGTTCTACGACGCCCGCTCGGGAGGCGGCTTCCCGGCGCCGAGTCAGCAACCGCCGTGCGAAGCGGCGGACGAGTGCCACGGCACTAGCACCCTGCCGCCGGCGCCGATCCAAGACGAAACCGGCGAATCGCTGCCGGGCGGAAACGCCGGCTCCGCGAAGGGTGCGAAACACAAGAAGAAACACCACGCACGTCACCGGCGCCACTCCCGTAGACATCACCGCCGGGGAGGTGCACGATGAGGCGCATGCGAGCCCTGATCGTGGCGGCCACCGTGACCGGTGCCGTCCTCCTCCTTGCCGCTCCGGCGCTCGCCCGCGTACCCGGCACGCCGATCAAGGAATACACGGCCATACCCTCAGATACGCAGGCCGGTGGACATCCCAATATTGAGGTGCACTTCACGGTCGAAAACCGTGTCCTGCAGCACAGCGAAAGCGCCTGCAACTGCGAGGACGCGAAAAACGCCGACCTCCACTTCCCGCCGGGCTTCATCGGCAATCCGCACGCGACCCCGCAGTGCACGGTGGCGCAGTTCTCCGCCGACGAATGCCCGATCGACTCCCAGGTTGGGATCGCCAACGTTCTCGCGACGAACGGCATCGGCTTCGATACCGCCGTCTACAACATCGTTCCCCCACCCGAAGACGCCGGCCTGCTGGCCTTCAAGATTTTCCTCTTCGACACGCCTCAGTTCACCGTCCTCGGCGCTCGCACCGGTAGCGATTACGGGCTCGATTCCAACACGACCTCGATTTTCCACGGTATCTTCCCTCTGGAAGGCATCCAGGAGGTGCTCTGGGGTGTTCCCGCCGATTCGAGCCACGACCGCCTGCGGGTCGACCCGCACAACTTCGGGGGACCGGCGTTCATCGGCTCGCTCTGCAACTCCAAAGGCGAACTCGCCACCGACGAACCGGAATCGGTAGCCGAATTCTGCATCGGGAACTTCCAGGGTTTCGTTCCGATCCACTCCAACGCGCTCAACACCCCCTTCCTGCAGAACCCGACCACCTGCGATAAACCGCTCTCCTCAACGCTCGAAGTCCTCTCCTACGACGGCGGCCTCACCACCGCTTCCGATGGCTGGCCGCAGGGGACCGGATGCGATCAGCTCAGCTTCAACCCGAGTCTCTATGCGCAGCCGACCACCGCCACCACCGATTCCCCCTCGGGGATCGACATCAACCTCACCGTCCCCCAGCAGCTCAGTCCGACGGTGCCCTCGCCAACCGAGCTGCGCCGCGCGACGATCACCCTGCCGGAAGGGTTCTCGATCAATTCCAACGCGGCCGACGGCAAGACCGCCTGCCAGGACGCCGAAGCGAACTTCGGCACGACCTTCGCCGCCAGCTGTCCCGAGTTAGCCAAGATCGGCAGCCTCACGATCGATAGCTCGGCGCTGCCGGGCCCGCTGCCGGGCTTCGTCTATCTGGGGCAGCCGCTGCCGGGAAATCGCTACCGGATCTTCCTCGTCGCCGATGGATTCGGAACCCACATCAAGCTTGCCGGCATCGTCACCCCGGACCCGACTACCGGCCGCGTGAGTGTCACCTTCGACGAACTGCCGCAGAGCCCGCTGACCGCATTTGACATGCACATCTTCGGCTCCGAACGCGGCCTGCTGGCAACCCCGACGCAATGCGGCACCTACGCCGTGACGAGCACCTTCGAACCGTGGGACGATAGCCTCGGCGCCCAATCCTCGACGCAGTTCTTCACCCTGGCCGCGGGCCCCGATGGCAAGCCCTGCCCCGGGACGAAGCGGCCGTTCGAACCGGGCCTCGAGGCCGCTTCGCAGAACCACACCCCCGGCGCGTACGCTCCCTTCTCGCTCGAAGTCACGCGGCCCGACGGCGATCAGAACCTCAGCGGACTCACGGTCAGCACGCCCCCCGGTCTCTCGGCGACCCTCGCCGGGATCCGCTACTGCTCCGACGCGGCCCTCGCAAAGGCCGCCGAACCCTCCTACTCAGGAGTCACCGAGCAGCAGAGCCCAAGCTGCCCGCCCGCCAGCGTCGTCGGCACCTCGGTCGCCGGAGCGGGAGCCGGCAGCCATCCGATCTATCTCCCCGGCAAGGTCTACCTCGCCGGGCCCTACAAGGGCGCGCCACTCTCGCTCGCGGCTATCACGCCGGCCGTCGCCGGGCCCTATGACCTCGGCAACGTCGTCGTCCGCGCCGCCCTTCACGTCGACCCGACCGATGCTCACATCACCGCCGTAACCGATCCGCTGCCGCAGATCGTCCAGGGCATCCCGATCCGTCTGCGCTCGCTGCGGATCGACCTCAGCCGTCCCGAATTCACGATCAATCCGACCAACTGCTCGCCCTTCACGGTCGGCGCCATCGTGAGCGGCGATCAGGGTGCCAGCGCCACATTGAGCCACCACTTCCAGGTCGCCAACTGCGGCACCCTGCCCTACGGCCCACAGCTGAGCCTCAAGCTCAGCGGTGGACTGAATCGTCTCGGCCATCCTGCGATCCACTCCCTGTTCAAGGCCGGGCAGGGCGAATCGAACACCGGCTTTGTCTCCGTCACCCTGCCCTCCGGTGAGATCCTCGACAACTCCCATCTGGGCAACGTGTGCACGCGCCCCGATTTCGAAGCCGAGCGCTGTCCGCCGAGCTCGGTGATCGGCACCGCCGAAGCGCAGACGCCGCTCCTCGAAAACCCGCTCAAGGGCAACGTCTATCTGCGCTCGAACCCCAATCGCGGGCTGCCGGACGTCGTCGCCGATCTCAAGGGCCAGATCGACGTCCAGCTCGCGGGTCAGGTCTCCTCGACCAAGGGAGGCGCCCTGCGAACGACCTTCGCGACCGTGCCCGATGCGCCGGTCAGCAGCTTCAGACTCAACCTGTTCGGCGGTTCCAAGGGGCTCCTGCAGAACGAATCCAGCCTCTGCGGCGCACCGAAGCGGGCCATGGTGAGGATGGTCGGCCAGAACGGGGTCGCCGATAGCTCCGCGACTCGACTGCAGGTGGCATGCGGGTCCAAGGCACGCCACAAGCGCCACCACAACAGCGGACGGAACGCCAAGTGAACCGGAGGACACCGCTGATGAGCCGACGTTCCATCGTCCTGACCGCCGCCGTATGCGGAGCCCTCGCCCTCTGTGCGACCTTCGCCGCAACGGCGCTCGCGAACCGCAACTTTGAAACGCGAATTCGCAGCTTCGGTGGATGGGTTAGCGGGGCGGCGGTTGACAAGCAAGACAACGTCTGGGTCACCGACGAAGGTCAGAGCAGCAATGAAAATCCGGGGAACGAGGGCGTCTACAAATACGCACCCTTCCCCTCCGTATCGCTCCTCTCCGTCCCGAACACCTACGAAGTGTTCGGCTACTACATCTTCTGGCTCCAGCCGGCCGTCGATGACGCGACCGGGGAAGTGCTCGTCTCCCAGTCCAATGGCCGTACGCTCAACTTCTTCGCCCCTCACAGCACGGCGCCGGTCTGCAAAGAAGAAGAAGGACAGGCCGAAACCTACTGCTACACCCGTCAGTGGACGCGGATCAACTCGGCCAACACCTGCTTCAACTGCGAACCCGACATGCACGTCGCCTTCGATAACTCGGGCACCTTCTCGGAAGGACGCGTGTACCTATCGCTGACCTCCCCCGAGAACTACGTCGAGGTCTTCGACAACGAAGAGAGACCGGTCGACTTGCCGGCGACAGCCAGCTACATCAGTAAGAACAAACTCACCGGGACTCCGACCGGACGCTTCGGTGAAGTCGGCTACGTCGCCGTCGACACGCTCGGCAACATCTACGTGACCGACTGGGGCAAGCAACTCGTCGATGAGTTCGACTCAAGCGGCACCTTCCTCAGGAGCTTCCCCTCGCCGCGGGCCCGGGGCAGCCTCAACCCGACAACGGGGGGGGTTGCGATCGATCCGACAAACGGCAACGTCCTGATCTCCGAAGCCAACTACAACGAAGAAGAAGAAGAAGGGGGCGTCAGCGAATTCGACTCCTCGGGCAACTTCCTCGCGACCGTCCACCCGCCCAAAGGCACCGAATTCCAGGCCCAGGGACAGCCGACCGTCAACTCGCATGGCTATGCCTATATTCCCTCGAGCGGCGATCTGATGATCTTCGGCCCGGCGGCGACCCTTCCCAAGGTCACCTACAAACCGGTAGCAAATACGACCACGACCTCGGGCACACTCGAAGCAACCGTCGACCCCAACGGCGGCGGTCCGATCACCCAATGCAAATTTGAATACGGGACGAGCACGAGCTATGGCAGCATCTCTGCCTGCTCCTCTGAAAGTTTCTCGACGACGACCGACGTCAGCGCCGCGCTCTCGAGCCTGACGACCGAGACCACCTACCACTACCGGGTCGTCGTCCACACCGCAAACGGCGTCAGGTATGGGGAAGATCAGCTCTACACGCCACACAAGGTCGTTGGCCTGAGGACCAAGCCCGCGACAAATATCGGCGAAGCCGGCGCGACCCTGGGCGGCGAATTCGTCGGCAACGGCGAAGCAACCCACTACCACTTCGAATGGGGTCTGACCAGCGCCTACGGAACCTCGACGACGGCCGCCGTGGTGAGTCCGGCGAATGGCGCCGCGGAACAGCTCTCGGCTCCGCTCAGCGAACTGAGCCCCTACACCACCTATCACTTCCGCGTTGTTGCCGAAAACGGGGCCGGCAGCAGCGTCGGCGAAGACCGGATGTTCACGACGACGCCGGGCAAACCGTCGATCGTCACTGAATCGGTCACGGTGGTGCACGCCGATCGAGCGATCATTCACGGTACCGCGATCGCCAACGGCGCCCCGACCAAGGTCCATTTCGAATACGTCCCCGACGCCGAGTACCAGGAAAGCGGCTTCGCCGACGCGGTCCAGGTGGGCGGCGAAATTCCGATCGGGATGGGCAAGGATCCGGAGAGCTCGACGTTCGGCCCGGTCACCGGGCTGCAGGCCGGCACGCTCTACCACTACCGCGAGGTCGGCGTCAACGAGGCCGGTACCGGTGTGCCGGAAACCCCGCACACCTTCTCCACCTTCGCCTTCTCGCCCGAAATCAATGATCACTGCCCCAACGCCCACGTGCGCCAGCAGACCGGCACCTCGCTGCTGCTCGACTGCCGTGCCTACGAGCTCGTCTCGGCGTCCGACTCGGGTGGCTATGACGTCGAGTCGAACCTCGTCGCGGGCCAGAAGCCCTTCCCTGATTACCCCGAAGCGCAGGATGCGAGGGGGGCGCCACGGGTGCTCTACGGAGTCCACGACGGCGGCATCCCGGGCTTCCCCGCCAGCACCAATCGTGGAATCGACCCCTACGTCGCGACCCGCACCGAACAGGGCTGGACGACCGAATACGAGGGCATCCCCGCCAGCGGCACGCCCTCGACCAGGTCCTTCAGCTCCAGCTTGCTCGAAGGCGACCCAAGCCTCGGCACGCTCGCCTTCGGCGGCCCCGAAATCTGCTCGCCGTGCTTTGAAGACGGCTCCACCGGCAACCCGATCCACCTCCCGGGCGGAGAACTCGTCCAGGGACTCGCCGGCTCGATCTCCAAACCCGCCGCCGAACCCGCCGGCTTCATCGGCAAGCACCTCTCCGCCGACGGCACCCACTTCGTCTTCGGGACCAAGACGAAGCTCGAGTCAGACGGCAACGAAGGCGAAATCTCGATCTATGACCGAAACCTGAACACCGAAGAAACCCACGTCGTCTCGAAGACGCCTTCAGGGGAAACGATGAAAGAAGAAGGCAAGGAAATCGGCGAGCTCGCCGTCTCCGCCGACGGTTCGCGGATCGTGATCGGCCACCTCGTCTCAGAAGTTGGCGAAGCCAAGTACTGGCACCTCTACATGAGCGTCGGCGATAGCGGCCACACGGTCGACCTGACCCCGGGCACCACCTCGGGCGTCCTCTTTGACGGGATGACCGAAGACGGCTCCAAGGTCTACTACACGACCGCCGACCGACTCGCCGGCGCCGACACCGATAACAGCGCCGACATCTACCTGACCGAAGTCGATGCCCAGGGACACGCGGGCAACCCGCAGGTGATCTCGACCGGCACCGAAGGAACCGGCAACAGCGATGCCTGCAAACCCTCGAGAAACACCATCAACGAACACTGGAACACGGCCGCCAGCAAAGAAGACTGCGGTGTGGTCGCGGTCGGCGGCGGCGGCGGCGTTGCCCGCGGTGATGGCACGATCTACTTCCTCTCCCCCGAGAAGCTCGACGGCTCCTCAAACGGCGTCCTGAACGCCCCCAACCTCTACGTCGTGCGCCCGGGCCAGCCACCGCATTTCGTCGCGACCCTCGAATCGACCTCCAATGCAGAACTGCCAGCAGCGGTCCATCGCCACCTGCTCACCTTCGGCGCCTTCAAAAACCCGACCGGGGTGGCGATCGACGACTCGACCGGGGACATCTACGTGCTCGACGCCGGCACCGGCATCGGCCAGGGATTCGTCTACAAATTCAACTCGGCCGGCAAACCGGTCTTCAGCTTCGGGCAGGACGGCAAACTGATCGTATCCGGGGTCTACGGGTTCTACAACTGGCCGACCCAGATCGCGGTCGACAACGACCCAACCAGTCCCAACTACGGCGATTTCTACGTCCCCGAAGTCGACTATGAAGGCGGACAGTTCGCGATCAAGCGTTACTCGCCGAGCGGCGAACTTCTGCAGAGCATGGAAGCCTACGGGCCCAGCGGGGTCGGTGTGGATCCGAATACAGGAAATGTCTACACGACCTGGTACCCGTTTGGCGCGGTGGTCGTCTACAACACCGAAGGCGAAGTCTCCAACTTCTTCTTCGTCAGCGAAAAATCGCCCGAACCCGAGGGTGTCGCCGTCGACAACGGCAAGGTCTACGTCGTCAACGGCGGCGGCCCCGCGGCGCGCAAAGGCACGACCGAGGTCTACAGCGAAGAAGGGGAATGGCTCGAAACCCTCGACAAAGAACCCTCCAACGGCGTCGCCGTCGACCCCAGCGATGGCCACATCTTCGTCGATGAAGGCGTCCGGGTATCGGAGTTCGACAGCTCCGGGAAACCGGTCGGGGCGCCGGCCGGGATCGGCAGTCTCGACAACTCGGTCAGCCTCGACGCTTACGAAGGCACGATCGCCGTCGGCAACCCGAGCGAAGGGGTGGCCGAAACCTACGGCCCGCTCGGTCTGCCGTCCGACCCGCAGATCGATAGCCCGCTGGTGATCGACAGCGTCAACCACCCGGGCGCCCGCCACAGCGGCGACTTCCAGGTCACGCCCTCCGGTGACTACGCGGCCTTCACCTCCACCCTGCCTTTGACCGAATACGACAACGGGTTGATCCACCGCGAGGTCTTCCGCTATGACTCAAACGCCGAGGCGCTCGCCTGCGCGTCGTGCAACCCGACCGGCGAGCAGGCGACCGGCGAGGCCTCGCTGCCGCGCAACGGCCTCGGCCTCAGCGATGACGGTCGCGTCTTCTTCAACTCGACCGAAGGGCTCGTCGACCGCGACCTGAACGAACAGGAAGACGCCTATGAGTGGGAGCCCGACGGCTACGAACTCCCCGCCGCGCACGAACCCTGCGCGGTCCCCCTCGGCTGCGTGCAGCTGCTCTCGACGGGCGACAGCCAGTTCGCCTCCAACCTGCTCGGAATCAGCGAGTCGGGCACCGACGCCTACTTCTTTACGCGCGAGAAACTGGCCGAAGAAGACACGAACGGCAACACGGTCAAGATCTACGATGCCCGTTCGCTGGGCGGCTTCCCCTACGTCCCGCCCGAACCACAGTGCAAGGCCTCCGATGAGTGCCATGGGGCCGGAACCCCGACCCCGCCGCCGCCCAACATCAAGAGCGTCGCCCGGACCCCGGGCGGCAACCTGTCGCCGCACAAATGCAAGCACGGATCGGTTTACCGCAAGGGTCACTGCGTCGCCCGCAAGCACCACCACAAACATCACCGCAGGGGTCACCGAGGAGGCAGGCACCATGGTTGAGGCACGTGTGGCCCTTCGTCCCGGCCAGCGGCTGCTCGCCGCGGCCGTGCTCGCGGCACTCGCGGCACTCGCCTTCGTGGCCACGGCACGCGCCAGCGAGGCGATCGAATCGTTCAAAACAAACTCGGTCGAACAGAATTTCAGCCCGCCGCCCGAAGGGCTCGGTGAAATCGTCGGCACCGGATTCGCACTGGGGCCGCCCGTCGCCGGCAATTTCGAAATCGAAACGTCCGAAGGCGAAATAGACACGGTGGAAACGACGCCGTCGACCACCTACCTGGAGCCAACGGTCACGAAACCGAGGCTAGAAGACATAAAGCAGGGCTTCTATGTCACCGTCTACGGTGAACGCAGCGGACCGCAGCTGTTCGCCAGCCACGTGATCATCACCTCCCCCCATGCGGGCGGGCATCCGGACCTCTCGACCTCCTTCACGCTCGCCAATCCGGGTCAGCCCGAAGTGGCCCGCAATGTCACCTTCAGGGCCCCCCAGGGTGTCTTCGGCAACCCGAACTCGATCTCGGAGTGTGCGTCTGCGAATTTCGCCCTCGATCGCTGCTCGGCCGACTCGCAGGTCGGGGTGATCACCGTCTATGCCAACTACAAAGGCATTCCCGACTACCTGCTCGGCACCGCTCCGATCTTCTCCCTGGAACCGGTCGAAGAAGACACCGCCCTGCTCGCCTTCGTCGCTCCACAGCTGAACATTCCGATCAGCATCCCGGTCACGGTTCGCACCGAGTCCGACTACGGCCTCAACCTGACCGTCTCCAACATCACCCAGCTGGTGCCGCTGGCCGGCGCCAGGCTGACGATCTGGGGCTTCCCGGCAATTTCGGCGCACGACTCCGAACGCTTCCCGAAGGGCTTCCCCGGGGAACCCGCCAACTGTCCGGAAATCGCCAACACGGGCTGCATAGGCGCGCCCACCGCCTCGAGCCTGCCGCCGGCACCGCTGACCGATAACCCGACGAGCTGCACCGGCAAATCGCTCGAAACCACGCTCGAAGTGCAGACCTACGGCGACCCGACCGACGTCGAAAACGCGCACTCGGAATATCCGCAGACGACAGGATGTGACCTCGAGGTCTTCAACCCGGTTCTCTATGCGAGCCCAACGACCCAGGAAACCGATGCTCCCTCGGGACTCAACATCGACCTCAGCGCCCCCCAGTTCCTCGGCTTCGCCGACTCGCCCTCGGAGCTGCGCAAAGCGGTCGTCACCCTGCCTCCGGGATTCACCGTCAATCCGGATGCGGCCGACGGCCAGACGATGTGCACCGAAGCGCAGGCCAACTTCGACTCCGAGGGTCCGGCCCACTGTCCCGACAACGCCAAGATCGGGACCTTCTCGATCGGCACCAAAGCGCTCAACGGTCGCCTCGAAGGCGCCGTCTACATCGGCGAACCGAAACCGGGCGAACAGTACCGCCTCTTCGAGATCGCCTCCGGTTTCGGAATCAACGCGAAGATAGTCGGCACGGTGAAACCAAATCCCGAAACCGGGCAGCTCACCGTCTACTACGAAAACCTGCCGCAGGTCCCCTTCGATGATTTCTCACTGCACCTCTTCTCCTCCGACCGCGGCCTGATGGCGACGCCCACCGCCTGCAACGTCTACACGACCAGAGCCGAGTTCTATCCCTGGAACGCGACGCTCGCCGAACAGGAATCCACGCAGACCTTCGAACTGGAAACCGGGCCCCACGGAAGCCTCTGCCCGAAACAGATCAGGCCCTTCGAACCCTCGCTCGTCGCGGGAACCTCGAATCCCGACGCCGGCGCCTTCAGCTCCTTCACCCTGAAACTCGACCGCGAAGACGGCAACCAGTTCCTCGGCAAGCTGAACTTCACGATGCCCCCCGGCCTGACCGGAAACCTGACCGGCATCGCCTACTGCCCGGAGTCCTCGATCGCGGCGGCGGCGCAGAACCCGGGCCGCACGGAGCTCGCCCAGCCGAGCTGTCCGACCAACGCGCAGATCGGGACCTCGAACGTGGCCGCCGGTCCCGGCAATCATCCCTTCCATGCGGTCGGCAGGGTCTATTTGGCCGGGCCGTTCAAAGGCGCTCCGCTGAGCCTCGTCGCGATCACGCCCGCCCTCGCAGGTCCCTATGACTACGGCACGGTTGTCGTACGGGTCGCTCTGAACATCGACCCGCAGGACGCCCACGTGATCGCCGACTCCGAAACGGTGCCGAGCATCATCGGCGGCATCCCGATCCGGATGCGTTCGATCCAGGTCAACATCGATCGCCCCAATTTCATGATCAACCCGACCAACTGCTCTCCGTTCTCCGTCTCCTCGCAGGGCATCGGGGATCAGGGCACGGTCGCGGACTTCTCCTCTCCCTTCCAGGCCGTCAACTGCTTCTCGCTGCCCTTTGCGCCGAAGATGACGATCAAGCAGCTGGGCGGCCGTAAGAGGACCACCAGGGGCGAGGACCCGGGCCTGCAATTTGACCTGCGCACGCGACCGGGCGACGCCAACGTCAAAACGGTCGTGGTCACCCTGCCGACGGCCTTTGAGATCGACCAGAAACACCTGGGCAACATCTGCTCGAAATCCGAACTGGCGTCCGACCTCTGCGCCGGGCGCCAGCCGATCGGCACGGTCTCGACCGAAACGCCGCTGTTGGAAACGCCGTTGCGAGGCCAGGCCTACGCCGTCTCGGGCTTTGGCGGGCTGCCCCATGTCGCCTTCGTCCTAGCCGGACAGGTGACGCTCGTGCCCCAGGCGAGTTCCTCGACCGTCAAGGGCGGTCACCTGCGGACCGAAGCCGCGATGGTCCCCGACGCCCCGATCGGCCACTTCCGCCTGACGCTCTACGGCGGCGGCCGCGGCTACCTCGCCAACACGAGGAACATCTGCTCCTCGCCGACGGTCGTCAAGGTGCAGTTCATCGGCCAGAACGGCAGGACGCACAATCAGGCGGTGCAGACGAAGACCGCCTGCGGGAAAAACTCCAAGCGCGGCCGGCGCCACTGAGCCGCCGTCCGGCTCTGAGACACCGCCGGCGACGGTTCGGCTGCGGTGAGGGCCGATGGTCCGGCCTCCGATTCGATGCCAAACGTGGATCGGTCCGTTCCAGGCCTGTGGTCTTGAGGATCTACTAAGGCCGATCTGGGATCCTTCCTCCCGTGCGAGGACTCGATGGCATTTTCCGGAGGTTAGCCTGATGCGGCTGCCGTCCCTGGCGGCGGCGCTCCTCTGTCTGGCGTCAGGCGGGCTCCTCGCGGCCTGCGGTTCGGGTTCCTCCTCCTCTACCTCGACGAGCGCGGAAGTGAGGAAGGCGGTGGCGGCGGCGGCGAAGCTGCGCCGCGCCGCCGAAGCCCGGGCGCCGAAGGGCGCCTCTCCGACGCTGCGGGCGATCTACGCGACCTTCCCACCTCCCCAGCCGAATCCCCAGGACAAGAGCTCAGGCCCCGCGATCCACAGGGGTCTCCTCGCCTGCAGGGGCAAGAGCCCGACCGAGGTCAAGGAAGAGTTCTATGGGGCGGCGCGGTCCAATCTCACCTCCGAGCAGGACAAGATGATCAATCGCATCGCGCACTTTGAAGGTCATTCCTCGACCGACGTCAGCTTCACCGCCGGCCAGCTCGCCGCCGACGTCTATGAGGCGACGCTGCCCGAAGGCATCGCGCAGTACGGATATCAGGGCTGCGTCTATGCCCTCGCCCAGGGCCTGGAGAAGAGGCTGGCGCCCTCCGGAGGCTAGGGAGCGCCCTCCCGCGCAGCGCAGGGGCGGGCCCAGCTACCCCGATCCCTTCGTTTGGCGGCCGCGGCTGGGCCCACGATCAGCTGCCGAAATCCCGAATCGCACCCGCCAGCGCCCTCGGCTGGTCCCACGGCACCAGCGTGTAGCTGTCGGGAATCTCGACGAGGCGACTGTTGGGGAAATCCTCGGCCAGGCGGCGGCCATAGCGGATCGGCATCAGCCAGTCCTCCGCAGCCCAGGCGATGAGCACCGGTTTATCGAAGGACCGCAGGGCCGGCGTCGCGGCCAGCATCTGCCTGCGGCCTTCCATCGCCGCCCCCGCGTACCTGCGCAGGTCGCGTTGGATCTCGCGGCGGCCGAACGGTGTCAGCCAGGCGTTCATCATCTCCTCGGGGACGCCGCGCTTCGACATCCGCCCGTAGACGATCGGCAGACGGCGAATCCAGGGTCGCAGCAGCGTCTGGCGGACGATCGCCATTCCACCGGGAAGCTTCGCCGAGAGCCAGATCATCCGCCCCGGCAGTCCCGGCGGGTAGTTCTCATAGGCCTCGCAGGAGATCAGCGCCAGGCGCCCGACCCGTTCGCAGAGCCCGTCGGCGACCATCGTCTGCGCGCAGGACCAATCGTTGAAACAGAGCGTCACCTCGTCTAGATCGAGGCGCTCGAGGAACTCAGCGACCAGTTGGCCCATGCCGCGCAGGGTGAGGTTCGCGTCGGGCCGCATCGGTGCCGGGTGCGCTCCGAGCGGCAGCGTCGGTCGGATGCAGCGATGGCTGTCGCCCAGATCGGCGACCACCTCGCGCCAGATCTCTCCATCCATCGCGAGTCCGTGAAGCATCACCAGGATCGGTCCATCACCGCCGCTGTCCTGGTAGTGGATTGGGCCGGCGGCGAGGTCGACCTGCTGCATTAGGGTGCCTCCCTCTTGATAGATCGCTCTAGTGATGGGAACCTATCAGCAAGGTTTGGACAAATGCCGCTAGAGAGGAGGACGGAGTGCCCAGCGAGACCAAGGATCGGATCCTCGAGGCAAGTGGCGAGCTCTTTCGTCGCCAGGGCTACATGGGTACCGGCGTCAAGCAGATCGTCGCGGAGGCCGGGGCGCCGTTCGGCTCGCTGTATCACTTCTTCCCCGGCGGCAAGGAGGAGCTCGGCGCGGAGACGATCCGCCGCTCAGGGGCGCTCTACGGGCTCTTGTTCCTCGAGTTCGTCGGCCTCGACGTCGACCTCCTCACGGGGGTGCGCAATTTCTTCGCCGGCGCCGCCCAGACCCTGCGCGAGACCGATTACGCCGACGCCTGTCCGATCGCGACCGTCGCGCTCGAGGTCTCGAGCACCAACGAGGAACTCCGCCTGGCCTGCGCCGAGGTCTTCGATGCCTGGATCAAGGGGGGCAGCGCTCGCTTCCGGGCCGCCGGCATCGCGGACGTGCCGGCGCGGGCGCTGGTGATCCAGATGCTCGCCGCCCTCGAGGGCGCCTTCGTTCTCTGCCGCGCCTCCCGCAGCACCGAGGCGCTGGAGCTCGCCGGCGAGGCGACCGTCTCCCTGATCGAGGCCACTCTGAGCCCCTCTGGAGGGCCCACCCCCGGCTCGGGGTGAGATGAGCCCAACCGAGGCGAGGGCCTCGCGGTCGGGCCCGAGGCTAGGCCGGCGCCGCGCCGTCCTCGTGGCGCAGCGCCTCGAGCAGACGTTGGCGCGCGTCCCACATCAGCATGTGGCCACAGCTGGGCCAGGTCTCGATCACCGTGTGTGCCGGAAGCTCACCCAGGTTTCGCGATTTCCTCGCCGGAGCTAATCGATCGTGCTCCCTCCAGATGATCCTGATCGGGACCTCCAGCGCCTGCAAACAGCTTCGAAGCGCAGTCTCCGGTTCTGGGAAAAATGTAGCGGAAAGTCCTCGGTGTTGATAGCCGCTCGGGAGTTCTCGATCGCGACCGCGGCGGGAACCTCACTTGGCCTTGCGCTGACACCGCGAAGCAGCAGCGAGCGCAGGTTCGCGGAGTCGAGAGATCGGATCCCGGGCTCTTCGACCAAGCGGCCGAGGTGCCAGTTCATCCATGGGATCGCATCGGCTAAAAGCGGCGACCTCCTACGCCAGAGTCCGGCCGGCGCCAGTGCCAGGACGCGAGTTGCCCTGCCGGCCTTGGCAAGCTCCAGGGCGGTCCAGCCGCGGGATGGGTGACCGAGCAGCGCCGCTCGCTTGATCCCAAGGGAGTCGAGGAACTCTCCCAGCTCGAGTGCCCAATCGGGCGGTGTGGGAGGTGGGCGGCGATTCTCCGTGCCCGGGGAGGTCGACCGAGAGCACCTCGTTTTGCTCGGCGAGGCTGCCAAGCAGCGGCTTCCAGACCAGCCGCGAGGTGGTCGTTCCGTGCAGCACCAGCAGCGACGGCCCCTCGCCGAGTCGGTCATAAGCGAGCACTCGCGTGAGGTATACAAGAGGCGAGAAGCCGTTGCGAGCTGAGCTTGTTAGCGGACGGTCAGCGGTACGCAAGGATTGTAAGGCGCAGACAACGGGGCCGGTCCCGGTGGACTACGGGGTCCTCGCGCGAGAACGGCTGCGTGCTGCGGGACCGCCTGAGGACACCGTCCCGGACGATTCGCGTCTTGGTCCATCGCGACCCTGCCAGCGCGTGAGCGTCGCCCGGGATACCGCGGCTTGATCGCCTCATTGTGATCACCATCCCCTTCCGGCCGATAACCACCACCGCCGGTTTCCGGACCCCGGAAACCACTCTACCAAATTTTAGAGTACCTTGAGTACCGGGCTTGACGGAGCTCTAGGTTGGGTTTACGTTACCGGCAACAGGGATGGGCCGTGCTTCCGGTCAGGAAACGGAGCAGGCCATCAACAGGGTTACAACAGGGGTCCACAGGGATCGAATGGAATCTCGAATGTGTGCGGAGTTGCTGGCCGCGGCACCTTGGGCACGGTGCCCAATCAATGGATTTTCGGCCGGACGCTTCGAAGTCGCGGGCGGGATCATCGGTCCCCCATACATGGAGAGGCGCAGAGACTAGATGCGCCGCACTTCGCTCCTTCGCATCAGCCTCAGCGCCGCCGCATGTGCCGCTGCCTTCGCCGCGCCGCAGGCCTCGGCCGCGGACATAGGCCACTCCTTCTCGACCAGCTTCGAAGGGTCAGGAACTAACGCCCTCTCGAGCGGGATTACCGGGGTTGACGTTGATGACTCCGCCGGAGCCTCACACGGCGATGTCTATGTCGCCGACGCCAGCAACCATCGGGTGGAGAAGTTCTCCGGATCCGGTGTCTTCATCCTAATGTTCGGGGATGAAGTCGACGCGACGACTTCGGGCGATGTCTGCACGGCGGCCTCCGGTGATACCTGCCAGGCCGGGAAGGGCGGCACCTCCGCTGAGGAGCTGGGGACGCCGACCTGGATCACGGTCGACGGCTCAAGTTCCGCGTCTGAAGGAGACGTCTATGTCGCCGACACCAACGACAACACGATCCACAAGTACGACGAAAACGGCAACCTGATCACAGGCTGGGGAACCGGTGGGACGATCAACGGCTCGACCTCTTCCAGTGCCTTCGCGAACATCTCGGGTATTGATGTCAATCCCACCAATGGTCAGCTCGACACCTTCAGTTCAAGCGACGGCAGATTCCGGATCTTCAATCAGGACAGCAGCTTCGCCTCGAGCTTCAACCCCTGCCGCGGGCACGCTTCACTCGGCGTAGGGGTCACCCCGGATGGGAATCAGTACTACAAGGTCAACGGCGACGAAAGCATTGAGCGCATCACCCCGGGCGGGGAATGTCTACAGATCTCTGACTACGGCGAAGGCTCGGGGATGAGCAGCCTCGGCGTCGACCAGGTGACCGGAACCCTCTATCGCAGCGAACATAACCGAATCGGCGAATGGAAGTTCAACGGCGAAGGCAAACCCCTGAACGCCACCAACGAAGTTTGTGGCGCTGCCGAATCGTGTCCCGCGACGCATAACTTCGGTAGCGGCGAACTCTCCAACTCGAACGGGGTCGGGATCAACACGGCTACCAACACCGTCTACGTCGCCGACGCCGGCAACCACAGGATCGCCGTCTTCACGGCCGCCCTGGCTCCGCTGCCCGTCACCGAAGAACCGATCGCCAACACGGCGGTCAGCGGCACCGTGAAGCCCGATGGAGCGGGGGAAGTTGTCGAATGCTATTTCGAATTCGGCAAAACCACCGCCTATGGCAGCAAAGAAAGCTGCACGCCCGGGCCCAAATACAGCACCGATACTCCGGTAACGGCGACTCTTCCGGGACTCGAAGGCGAGGTCACCTACCACTACCGATTGGTCGCGAGAAACCTTTCCGGAGTAAGGAACTTCGGTGCTGATAAGACGATCATTCCCCATAACGTCAAAGGCCTGAAGAACGAACCGGTTACGGCGATCGCTCGGACCAGCGCCAAACTGAGCGCGTCCTTCGAAGGTGACGGCACCGAAACCAAGTACTACTTCGAGTGGGGCACGACTTCAGCGTACGGCGAGCAGAGCGCGGTCCCCCCGGGCACGAGCGCCGGCAGCCCCACCTACCCGCCGGTCACCGATATCTCCTTCACCCCGACGAACCTCGATCCCGGCACGACCTATCACTACAACGTGGTGGCCGAAAACTCGACCGGCAAGAGCCCGACGCAAGACGCAACCTTCACCACGCTGCCCGCGGTGGAAGATGTGGCGACGGGGTCGGCCACGGAACTTTCCGCCACGACCGCGACCCTGAACGGGTCCTACACGGGTAACGGCGAAGACACGCATTTCTACTTCGAATACGGCCTTGACACCTCTTACGGTCGAACATCGACAGCGCCCCCCGGAGTCGACAACGGCTCCTCGAGCGGACCCCACAGCGTCTCCTCCGAACTGATCGGCCTCCAGGTGAACGGCACCTATCACTACCGGCTGGTGGCTGACAACGCGGTTGGCAAAACGTATGGACCCGATCAGACCCTGACCACCCTGGGAGCCTACGAATTTTCCGGCAACCTCGGCTCCGAAGGCTCCGGCGACGGCCAGCTCCTGGCTCCGCGGGATGTCGCCGTGAACCGCTCAAGCGGAGACATCTACGTGGCGGACACCGGCAACCACCGCGTCGTCGAGCTCGATTCCGCCGGCCACTTCCTCGCAGCCTGGGGTGAGGGCGTCAGCAACGGCGCATCGGCGGCGCAGGTCTGTACCAGCAGTTGCCAGGCGGGAGTCGAAGGCGCCGGCGCCGGGGAGTTCATCGAACCGAGCTTCATCGAGATCGACAACTCAAGTGGTCCTTCCGCGGGTGACTTGTACGTCGCCGACACCGCCGACAGCGTCGTCCAGAAGTTCGATCCCAGCGGGCACCTGATCGCCTCCTGGGAGGAAGGTGGCCTCGCCGACTTCAGCGGCGGCGGATCGATCACCGGAATCACGGTGGACGAAGTCGGCGATCTGATCGTCGGGACCGGGCAGTCTCCCTATTACTGGACGACGATTGGCCAGGACGGGGTTTCACGGACGAAGTTTGCGACCGACAACTACGGCCTGTATCCGCTTGGCACCGGGATGGACGTCAACTCGTCCGGGGCGATCTATGAGACCACCTACAGTGGCGTCAGCTTCCTCGCCCCGGGTGGATCGGGGGAATCCCATCTCAGCCTCAAAGAAGCAGGTCTGCCGCTCGGTCTCGTGATCGATCGCTCGACAAACGACGTCTACGTCTCGCAGGGTTCGCAGATCGCGGTCTTCGCGGCGTCGGTTCCCTGTGGGAACCGCTATGTGGGGTGTCCGCAGACCGGAACACTCGGCGGGGGCCAGCTGAGCTCCGCCGACGGCCTCGCGCTGGATCCGACGACGAAGGATCTCTACGCCGCGGACGAAGGGGCCGGCACGATCGCCCGTTTCTCACCGCTGCCCGTGCCCTCAGTATCGACCGGCGAAGCCCAGCACACGGAATCTACGGCGACGCTGAGCGGTCACGTTGATCCGGGGTCCGGCACAATCAGCTCCTGCTACTTCCAGTACGGAACCGAAAGCGATTATGAGCTGGGCAGCGTTCCATGCAATCCGGCAACCCCGATCAACTCTCCGACCGAAGTCAGCGCCGAAATAAACGGTCTGACGCCGTTCACCACCTACCACTATCGACTGGTCGCCATTCGCTCGGACGGCAAGGGGCTTCCCGCCTACGGTCGCGACCAGACGGTCACACCCGGCCCGCTTCTGACACCGGCCGTCGATGGTACCTCGGCCACAGACGTGACCGAAACCGCGGCGATTTTGAACGCTCAGATAAATCCCAACCTCGGGCCAACTGTCTACCGCTTTGAATATGGGACGAGCGCCGAATATGAATCCAGGACGGCGATCAGCGAATCGATCGGGGAAGACGCCGTCGACCATCCGGTCAGCAGAGAAGTGACAGAACTGAAACCGGGAACCACCTACCACTTTCACGTCCTCGCGATCAACATAAACGGCACGACCGCCGGTCCCGACATAACCTTTGAAACCAGCAAGGAACCCGAACCCATTGTCACCCCGCCGCCCGTCAAGCCGCCCAGCGAAACGCAGCCGATGGAACCACCGCGGCTCGTCTGCAAGGCCGGATACCTCAAGAAGAAGGGCCGGTGCGTGAAAAAGCCCGCAAAGCATCACCACCACAGGCACCATCGACACGGTAAACAAGGTTCTCACCGTGGCTGAGGTGAGAAGCAGACTCCACCTTCTAGCGCTGTTCGTCCTAACGCTGCTCTCGCCCCTCGCGCTCAGCGCTGCGCCGGCGTTCGCCGGCAGCCATGCCTTCCTCACCAACATCACCGGCTCAGGAACAAACACGCTGGGGAGGCCGATCGATGTTGCAGTCGACCAGACCTCGCATGACATATACGTCACCGATCCGACCAATTACCGGGTCGAGAAATTCGACTCCAGTGGCAACTTCATCCTGATGTTCGGCAAGGAAGTGGACGCGACGACTGGCGGCAACGTCTGCAGCGCAGCCTCCGGCGATACCTGCCAGGCGGGAACGCCCGGAAATTCGGCCGCCGAATTCGAAGAACCGGCGCTGCTTGCCGTCGACAATTCAGGCGGCCCTTCGGCCGGCGATATCTACGTGCTTGACCAGGGCGACGGACTGGTCCAGAAGTTCGACTCCTCCGCCAATATCATCTCCACCTGGGGCGCGCTCGGGGTCAAACATGTCGGCACATCCTCAGGGATCGACGTGGGACCGAACGGCACCTTCTATGTGCATCTGACGTTCAGCGGCGGGGTCGAAGAATTTAGCCCGAGCGGCGAAAAAATCGGCCTGAGGTTTGCCAGCGGTGGCTTCTTCGCACGCTCTGGCTTCAAGGTTGATCCGGCCGGAAATTTCTACACAATCTCCTCGGTCAGCTTCACTGATTACCGGGTCTGGGTCACCGATTCGAGCGGCAATCACGTCGTGACCTCTACCTATCCGACCTCCGGATTCGCCTTTGACCCGGTCAGTCAGGATCTCTACCAGGACGTCGAAGAACAGGTCTACCACTACAGCTCCACCTGCGAACCTGACGCTGGCGCCTGTGAACCCATCGACTCCTTCGGCAGCGGGCATCTCGTCGAAGGCCGTGGTGTTGCGGTCGACGGGACGACCGGAACCGTCTACGTGGCCGATCCGGAAGCCCAGCAGGTTGTCGCGTTCAAAGACATTCGACCCAATCCTACGACGGAAGCGGCGAGCAACGTGACGGAGACTGCCGTCACCCTGAATGGCCTCGCCGACCCGGCTGGAAACGGGGAAATCGTGGGATGTCGATTCGAATATGGTTTCGATACGAGCTACGGCTCCTCGGTACCGTGCACCCCGAGCGCTTCCCCCGGCTCGGGCTTCAATTCCGCCACCCACGCGGAAGCGAACCTGACGTCCCTCTCACCGGGCACTACGGACCACTACCGGCTCGCGGTCACCAACGCCGAAGGTGGAACCAAAGTTGGCCGCGATATGACCTTCTCGACGACCGCGCCGCCGGCGATCGATGGCCTGTCCTCTTCCAACCTCACCGCGACCACCGCCGAGCTGGATGGTGTGATCAACCCAAATGGCCTGGAAACTACCTACCGCTTCGAATACGGAGTGAGCACTGCGTACAACCACGTTGCACCGGTGCCCGACGGGTCGATCAACTCGGGGAATTCCGATCAGAGCCTTTCGGTGCAGTTGAGTGAACTGACCCCGCACGCGGTCTATCACTACCGACTCGTAGCGACCAATGCCGACGGCAGTACCACGACAGATGATCACACGTTCAACTTCTATCCGCCCGGATGCCCGAATAGCAACGTCAGACAGCAGACTCAGACCAACTACCTACCCGACTGCCGCGCCTACGAGCTGGTCTCGCCGGGGGATGCCGCCGGTACCCAGCTCTACCCAAGCGGGCCCAACACGGGTCACGCAACCAACCCGTCGCGGTTCACCTTCACCGGAGCGTGGTCGACAATCCCGGGTTCGGGCGGCAGCCCGATCGACAACAACGGCGATCTCTACGTCGCGACCCGCACCCCGACCGGCTGGGTGACCAGGTACGTTGGCCTGCCTGCGAATCTGGCCTCCGTAGACGGCGGTCCGCCGCTCGGCCCACCGGGATCGCTTGCGGGACCGGGATCCGATCAGGGGCTCAGGTACTACCTCTCGGACAGCTCGAGCCCGGCCGACAAAATCCAGGCAAACGTACTGACCGACCCGCAGATGAATATCTTTGTTGATTGGAACGACGGCAATGGAAGCACCGAACTCAACCCCCCGGATACGGGCCCCAATCCGAGCGTCCAGGGTACGAATGCGCCCTATGTCTGGAGTGCCGACGGCACCTTCCAAGAACGCTGGCCGACCAATCTCTCAACGGTGCCGCCCGGTGTCAACCCCGGGGGCCTGCGGTCGCTTGACTGCCCGAGCAAAGTTGGCGGCGGCTTTGAAGAGCCGCTCCTGAACGACTGCCCCGGTGACGTCACCGCGTCATCGGACCTCAACCATTTCGTTTTTGCTACCGAATGGAACATCTTTGCGCCGGGCGGCCAGCTGTCAGCACCGGGGTCGGTGTATGACAACAACACCGGGGCGGGCACAGTCACCGTGGCCTCCAAGGCCCCGGACGGCTCCAATATCCCGAGCGAGGCCACCGACCACGCAGGCGATCCGCTGCAGATCCCGGATGTTTCTGCCGACGGGTCTCACATCCTGATGGCCGCTGGCGGAACCGGGCCCTGCGGCCTGGCCCAATGCGCCGATCCGCCCTGCACGACCTTCCTCCGGGTGGACCGCTGTGCGATGCAGCCCAGCCACCTCTACATGAGGGTCGATGACGCGATCACCTACGACGTCTCCAAGGGGCACGATGTCGAATATGTCGGCAGCACCGAAGGTGGCAGCAAGGTCTTCTTCACCAGCGAGGAACCGCTGACACCCGAAGACACCGACACCAGCAAGGATCTCTACATGTGGAGCCAGGCGACCGATTCGCTGACCCTGATCTCCGCCGGCAACAACGGCAACGGAAACAGCGACGCATGCAATGCGGCCTTCACGACGAAGTGCGGTGTTGTTATCTATTCGGACTCCTCCTATTGCCAGCTTTCCAGCGGCGCCGGTGGGAACTGCCACTCCGACAGCTTCGTCGCCTCAAAGAGCGGCGATATCTTCTTCTTCTCCCCCGAGCAGCTGGACGGCTCGCGGGGGATACCAAACCGAGAGAACCTCTACGACTATCGGGGCGGTCAGGTGCATTATGTCGCGACGATGACAACGGATTCGTTCTGCTTCCAGAGCCCGAACGAATACATCAGCGATGAAGCCTGCAGTGACACACCTGTGGTCAGGATGGAGGTGACACCGAGCGGTGATCACATGGCATTTGTCACCGCGAGCAGAGTCACTCAGTACAACAACGCTGGGCATCTCGAGATGTACAGATACAACGCCGAATCGCAGACGGTCGTCTGCGTCTCGTGCATCCCCAGCGGTGAACCGCCGACCTCAGACGTCGAGGCCTCTCAGAACGGTCTCTTTATCGCCGACGACGGCCGAACCGTCTTCACCACAAATGACGCCTTGGTCCACGGCGATACCAACAAAGGCCAGGACGTCTACGAGTACGTCGACGGTCGCGCGCAGCTGATCACTCCTGGAACCGGCGAGACCCGCAACCCCGGTGGAATCTTCTCCGGCATCCAGAATGCCCCGGGCCTGCAGGGGATCAGCGCCGATGGCACCGACATTTACTTCTCGACGCTGAGCACGCTCGTCCCCGAAGACCAAAACGGCCTCTTCCTCAAGTTCTACGATGCGCGCTCAGACGGTGGCTTCTCAAACGCCGGGCCACCGCCGCCATGCGAGGCTGCAGATGAGTGCCACGGTGCCGGCAGCCCCGCCGCGACTCCCATCAGCGAAGGCACCGGCGTGCCGATCCCGGGAGGCAACGTTTCCCACAGCCCCGCTGCGAAGAAGAAGCGACACAAGCACGGGCGCCATCGCCGCCCGCACTCCTCACGGCGATCGGCCAAGAATTCGCGGGGAGGCTCGCGATGAGGCGATCTGGAATGGCACTCGCCGCGGCCGCGACCTCGGTGCTGGCGATTGCCTGCCTCGCCATGGCGCTCCTCGCCGGCCCCGCCATCGCGGGAACTGAAGAAGGTACGCCGATCCTATCCTTCTCGGTTGAGCCCTCCAATACTCAGGCCGGCGGGCACCCCGACATCGAGATCCTCTTCAGGGTCAAGAATCGACTGCTTCAGCGAAGCACCAGTGCCTGCGCCTGTGAGGACGCCAAAGACGCGACCGTGCACCTGCCGACGGGCTTCATCGGCAATCCTCACGCGACGCCGCAGTGTGAAATCGCCGACTTCGCGGCCGACACCTGTCCCATCGACTCACAGGTCGGCATCGTCAGCATCGCCTCGAACGGAATCAATTTCGACGCCCCGGTCTACAACCTCGTTCCGCCTCCTGACGTCGCCGGTCTGGCCGCCTTCAAGATATTCCTCTTCGACACCCCGCAGTTCACGGTACTGAGCGCCAGGACGGGCAGCGATTACGGCCTGGACGCGAAGGCGACCTCGATCGTCCACGGCGAATACCCGGTGGAAACCTACCAGGAGCTTCTCTGGGGGGTGCCGGCCGATCACAGCCACGACAGACTGCGCCTCGACCGCAAACAGGTCCCTGGCGAAGCGCCCTCCTATCTCGGAAACCTCTGTGACGAAAACGGCACCCTCAGCACCGGCGACCCCCGCACGATCGTCAAACCCTGCTACACCAACTTCCAGGAACCCCAGCCCCAGCCCTCCAACAGCCCCAGCACCCCGTTCCTGCAGGCGCCGACCACCTGCGAACCCGACCTGGAATCCTCGCTTGACGTTCTCTCCTACGACGGCATCTCCACAAACGCAATTAATGCGTGGCCGATGGAGTCCGGTTGTGGCCAGCTCGGCTTCAATCCGAGTCTCTACGCGCAGCCGACCACGACCCGCACGGACTCGGCCTCGGGCATCGACGTCGATTTACAGGTTCCGCAGGAGGAGAGCCCGGTCCTGCCCTCGCCGACAGAGCTGCGCGGAGCCACCGTCACCCTGCCGGAAGGATTCTCGATTAACCCGAATGCCGCTGACGGGAAGACCTCGTGTTCTGATGCCGAAGCGAACTTCGGCACCCTGCTGGAAGCCCACTGCCCAGAGTTCTCAAAGGTCGGCAGCCTCGAGATAGACAGCTCGGCGTTGCCGGGTCCATTGCCGGGCTTCGTCTATCTCGGCCAGCCACTGCCCGGGAACCGCTACCGGATCTTCCTCGTCGCCGATGGTTTCGCCACGCACGTCAAGTTGGCCGGGACGGTGACGCCCGACCCCTCGACCGGCAGGCTCACGATCACCTTCGAAAATCTCCCACAGACTCCGCTGACCGCCTTCAACATGCACTTCTTTGGCTCCGAACGTGGGCTTCTGGCAACGCCCGACCAGTGCGGAACCTACGCCGTCACCAGCGTCTTCACACCGTGGGACGCGGCCCTCTCGGCGCAGACATCGAGCCAGTTCTTCACGCTGGGTTCCGGGCCGGGGGGAGCCCCGTGCCCGGGTCAGAACAGGTCCTTCAATCCGACCTTCCACGCCGCATCGGCCGGCAATACGGGTGGCGCCCACAGCCCCTTCTCGGTCGCAATCGAACGCGAAGACGGCGATCAGAACCTGAGTGCGATCACTGTCACCGCGCCTCCGGGGTTGGCCGCGACGCTCAAGGGTGTCGCGTACTGTCCGGACTCCGCACTGCTCGCCGCCGCCGACACCGCCTACACGGGCGCCGCGGAGCTGGCCAACCCGAAATGTCCGACGGCCAGCCAGATCGGAACCGCGACGGCCTCCGCCGGAGCCGGCAACCATCCGCTCACCCTCCCCGGCAAGGTTTACCTGGCTGGCCCCTACAAGGGCGCGCCGCTGAGCCTCGCCGTGATCACGCCCGCCGTTTCGGGTCCCTATGACCTCGGCAACGTCGTCGTTCGAGCCGCCATCCACGTCGACCCGAGCAACGCGCAGATCACCGCCGTGTCTGACCCCTTGCCACAGATCCTGCAGGGGATCCCGCTGCGGCTGCGCTCGATCCACATCTCCCTCGACCGCCCGAACTTCACCCTCAATCCGACCAACTGCGCGCCGTTCTCGGTGACCAGCACTATCGGCGGCAACCAGGGAGCAGCGGCCAACCGCTCGGCCTTCTATGAGGTCGCCAACTGTCGCGAGCTCGGCTTTGCGCCAAAGCTGGCGCTCAACCTCTCCGGCGGTCTCAACCGCAGGGGACACCCCGCGATCCACGCTCTCTTCACCCAGCAACCCGGCGAATCGAACAGCCGGGTTGTCCAGGTTGCGCTCCCGCGGGGTGAGCTACTCGACAACTCCCACCTCGGCACCCCCTGCACCAGGGTGCAGTTCGCCGCGCGGGAATGTCCGGCCTCCTCGATCCTCGGCACAGCCGAAGCCGACACCCCTCTTCTGGAAGAACCGCTCAAGGGCAACGTCTATCTGCGGACCTCCACCCAAGGCCTGCCGAATCTGGTGGCGGATCTGCGCGGCCAGTTCGACGTTGAACTGGTTGGCCGCATCGACACCGTCAACAAGGGCGCGATGCGGACGACGTTCGAAACGGTCCCCGACGCGCCGGTCAGCAGCTTCGTCCTCGATCTTCAGGGCGGTAGGAAGGGGCTCCTGGAGAACAGCGAAAGTCTCTGCGCCGTGACCAAGAGGGCCACCGTCCAAATGGTCGGCCAGAACGGCAGGGTGTCCAACCAGACACCGAAGCTGCAGACGACCTGCAAGGGCACCGCCAAACACAAGCGCCATCCGCGACGCGAGGGAGGCGGCCGATGACCGGCTTGTTGTGCGCGGTCACGGCGATGCGCCGCACCCTGCTCGGCGGGGTGCTAACGAGCGCAATCTGTGTGCTGGCTCTCTCGCCGGCCGGAGCAAGCGCGAGCCGGCCCTTTGACTCGCATATCGGCAAATTCAACGGTGTCGCGAGCGTCGGCTTCGACGCCGCCGGCAACGCCTGGATCACCGACTCAGGCAGTACCGAACACTACCCAAGCGAGGACGGGATATTCAAATATGACCCCTACCCCTCCCAAAACCTGTTGATCATCCCCAACACCGAACAGGCCTTCGGAGGGATCCTCGCCATCCAGCTTGCGGTTGATCAGGCTACCGGTGAAGCATTCGTGGCCTCCTCAAATCCCCGCTCGGTTGCGATTTTTACCAACGAAGGGATCTTCAGCCACGCCTGGACGGGGATCAACGGCCGGTCGGGGTGCGCGAGCTTCGATTGCGTGCCCTACATCCACGTGGCAATCGATAACACCAACTCCTACTCGCAGGGACGCATCTACCTCTCCCTGGCCGGACCCGAGGATGACGTCGAGGTCTTCGACAACGGTCAGCGGCCGGTCGACTTTCCCGCGACGGCGACCTACATCTCCGCCAACAAGCTCACCGGTACCCCGAGTGGTCCGTTCGACAGTGTCGCCCAGGTCGCCGTCGATGCCCAAGGTAACCTTTACGTCAGCGATACCGGTGAAGGCGTGGTCGACGAGTTCGACTCGACCGGCACCTTCCTTCGAACCTTCCCCGGGACAGGGGGCCCGAACAACTTCCGCTCCACGGGCCTTGCCGTCGATCCGACCAACGGCAATGTGATCATGGGTAACGGGCGCGAATATGACGCCTCGGGCAACTTCCTCGGCACCGTCGAAGCCCAGCCGGGGACCTCCCCGGGCGGGGAGCCGGCCGTCAATGCAAACGGTTACCTGTACATGCCCGGTCAGGTTCTCCTTCGGCAACCGCGAAGATGTGGTCGACATCTATAAGCCGGACGCCGTCGTCCCCAGCGTTGAATATCACCGGGTGGCCGAACAGACGGCCACCTCGGGCACCCTCAAGGCCGCCGTCGACACCGCCGGAGGGGGAAACGTCACCAGCTGCAGCTTCGAATACGGGACAACCGACTCCTACGGTACGCGGGTTCCCTGCACCCCTGATCCAGCCGCGAGCCCGCCCGGATCGAATTTCTCGACCGCCACCGAAGTCGAAGCGGCTCTCTCGAGTCTCACCACCGAGACCACCTATCACTACAGGGTCGTGGCGGAAAACGCCAACGGCACGAAGTACGGCGCCGATCAGATATACACGCCTCATCGCGTGATTGGTCTGACAACCGAGGCGGCGAGCGGCATCAGCGAATCGGCGGCGACCCTCAACGGCTCGCTGCTCGGCGACGGCACTCCCACGCACTATTACTTCGAATGGGGTCCGACCGCGGAATACGGCAACACCAGCGCGGCTCTCCCGGGTACCCCAGCCGGCTCACCCAGCGGTCCCTCGCGGACACAGCTCTCCTTCCTCGCCGCGGGGCTCAATCCCTACAGCACCTATCACTATCGAATCGTCGCAACCGGCGGCAGCGGCACGAGCGATGGCGAAGATCGCATGTTCACGACGCCTCCGGGCACACCGACGGTCAGCGGCGTGGCGGTGACCAGCGTGCACTCTGACCGCGCCCTGATGCACGCTGATATCGACGCCAACGGTGGCGTCACGAACTACCACTTCGAATACGTCGATGACGCCACCTTCCAGAGCAGCGCTTGGTCCAAAGCGCAGACCGTGACCCCGGCAGAACCGGCGGTTGGGATGGGCAAGCACTCTCGGGAACTGAGCGCGCTCGCCTCCGGCCTTATCGCTGGTACGAATTATCACTATCGTGCCGTTGCGACGAGCGCCGCCGGAACGGGCACCGCCGAAGGCACCTTCCGGACCTTTCCCTTCGTTCCTTTCAAAGACCCCTGTCCCAATGCGCACGTCCGCCAGCAGACCGGCTCCGCACAGCTGCTGGACTGTCGCGCCTACGAGCTCGCCTCCGCCGTCGATACGGGGGGCTATGACGTCGAATCCGATCTCGAAGGCGGGACCCCCTTCGGGGGCTATCCGGAAGCTGAGAATCCCTCGCGGCTCCTCTACGGGGTCCACTCAGGCGCGATCCCCGGGACCGGCGACCCGACAAATCACGGTCTCGATCCCTACGTTGCCACGCGCGGAGAACGGGGATGGAGCACCGAATACGTCGGCATTCCCGCCGACGGGACGCCCTCGACGGAAGCCTTTGGCTCGAGCCTGCTCGAAGCCGACGCCGGTCTCGACACATTCGCCTTCGGCGGGGAAATCTGTTCGCCGTGCTTCGCCGACGGCAGTACGGGAGTGCCGATACACACCCCCGATGGCGCTCTCGTGCAGGGCATGAAGGGCTCGATCCCCCAGCTCGCCGCCAAACCGGCCGGCTACATCGGCCGCAGCCTCTCCGCCGACGGCAGCCACTTCGTCTTCGGTTCGACCTCGCAGTTTGAGCCCGATGGCAACTCCAACGGCGACGTCTCGATCTACGATCACAACCTGAGCACCGGGCTCACGCACGTGGTCTCCAAGAAGCCAGGCGGGGCGACGATGACGGGTCCGGGGATCAGCGAGCTCGACATCTCCTCAAACGGCTCGCGGATCGTCCTCGGCCAACTTGTCTCCACCGACTCGGCCGGAAACCGCTTCTGGCATCTCTACATGAACATCGGCGACTCCGGCCAGACGATCGACCTGACCCCCGGCACCACCCACGGTGCCCTCTTCGACGGGATGACCGCAGATGGCTCCCGGGTCTTCTTCACGACGGTCGACCGGCTGAGCGGGGACGACACTGATTCGAGCGCCGATATCTACGAAGTTGATCTGACAAATCCCGCAGCACCGAAACTGACCCGCATCTCGACCGGTTCGGGCGGCGCCGGCAACAGCGACTCCTGCGATCCCGCCGCTAACTCGCGACGCGCTCACTGGAACAGCGTCGAAGGTGTCAACTGCGATGCCGTCGCGATCGCCGGCGGTGCCGGGGTGGCCTCGGCGAGCGGAGCGATCTACTTCCTCTCGCCGGAGCTACTCGATGGGCCCTCCAACGGCGTCGCCAACGCTCCGAATCTCTACATTGCGATGCCGGGAGGCTCGCCCAAATTCGTCGCGACACTGGAGTCCAGTGCCGATGCCCCCCTTCCGCCGCCCGAACACTCGTTCCAGCGTCACTTCGGATCCTTCGAAAAACCGGGCGGGGTCGCGATCGACTCGTCCAGTGGTGACGTCTACGTTCTCGACGTCAGCGGCTCGACCGGTGGCTCGGTAGAGAAATTCGACTCAACCGGCCACGCGGTGACCAGCTTCGGCGACCACGGGAAGTTGACGGGATCCAACACGCCCGAAGAAAGCATCATCGAGTACGGGCTACTGGGTCTGCCAACCGAGATCGCGGTCGACAACTCCTGCACTCTGCACGAACCTCCGCTGAGCGGAGCCGCATGTGGAACGTTCGATCCTTCAAACGGTGATCTGTATGTCCCGGACTTCCTGAACGGCGTCATCGATAAGTTCGATCCGGCTGGGAAATACATCTCCCAGCTGCCCGGCGTTTACAGCGGTGTCACCGTCGATCCCTCGACGGGGGATCTCTACGCCGCCAACTATTACGAATCGAGCGTCGACGTCTTCAGCCCCAAAGGCACTCTGCTGAACGAATTCGAAGTGCTCTCCCGCCCCACCGGCCTGGCGATCGACCCCGCCGCCGGACGCCTTTATGTCGTCGACGGCGGCGGTGCCCTCGAAGCACCCGGGGTTACGGATATGTATGGCCTCACCGGGAACTTCATCAAAGTCTTTAAGGGCCATCCATCCCAGGCCGTCGCGGTGGACCCGAGCACCGGCCACGTCTATGTCGATGAAGGCGACCAGGTGAGCGAGTTCGAAGCCTCCGGTGCCACGGTCGGCAACCCGATCGGGGCCGGGGAGTTCTCGGAATCATTCAGCTTCGCCGCGAGCGGCGGGGGTCTGGTCGTGGCCAACCCGCACGATGGCAACGTCGTCTCCTTCGGCACGCCCATGGTGCCCGAAAGCAACCCGACCGACAGCCCGATGGTTCTCGACGCCCTGCGGTCTTCGGAAAGTCGCAGGACCGCTGACTTCCAGGCGACGCCCTCGGGAGCCTACGCCGTCTTCCCCTCGGCGATGCCGCTCACCGGCTATGACAATGCCGGACATCGCGAGATCTACCGCTATGAAGCTGGCTCGGGCGAACTCGACTGTGCCTCCTGTAACTCAACCGGCGAGCAGGCGACCGGTGAAGCTTCGCTGGCCCCGAATGGGCTCAGTCTCACCGACGACGGTCGCGTCTTCTTCAATGCGCAAGAAGGTCTTGTGGACCGTGACCTTAACGAAAAGCTGGATGCCTATGAGTGGGAGAAGCTACCCGGTGAACCCGAAGGCAAGGTGCAGCTGATCTCAAGCGGCGCCAGCAGCCTTGACTCTCGTCTGCTCGGTGTGAGTGCGGACGGCACCGATGCCTACTTCTTTACACACGATGTGCTCGCCCCAAACGACCGCAACGGGGCCCGGGTGAAGATCTATGACGCCCGCGAGGAAGGCGGCTTCCCCTACATACCCAAGGAGGTCCCCTGCCAGGCGTCTGATGAGTGTCATGGTCCTGGAACCCAGCCACCCGGACTGCCGGTGATTCCGAGCACCGCGGGCACTCCCGCCCCCTCCTCGGAGAGGAAGGCACATAAGCACCGGCACAAGCGCCATCACAAACCGCGCCGCAGGCATCACAGAGGGCACCACCATGGTTGAGCCGCGTTCGAACCGTCTGATTTGGCTCTTGGCGCTGCTCGGGGCCGCGACGATGCTGCTCCTCGCGAGCCTCGCCGGCTCCGCACGGGCCAGTGAGGGGATCAAATCGTTCTCCACGACGACCTCCACGACCGAGGCCGGAGGTCACCCGGATCTCTCGACCGCGTTCACCTTGGAAAACCCCGGGACACCGGAGGCCGCGAAGAACGTGATCTTCAATGCCCCTGAGGGGATTTTCGGCAACCCCTTCGCGGTTACGCACTGCACCTCGTCGGATTTTGCCCTCGACCAGTGTCCGTCAAACTCCCAGGTGGGCTTGATCACGGTACATGCCCGCTATGAAGGCAACCCCGATTACCTCCTCGGCACAGCGCCGATCTTCGACGTCGAACCCGGGGAAGGTCAGACCGCGCTCCTCGCGTTCATCGTGCCGACCCTAAATATCCCGATCAATATCCCGGTCGCGGTGCGCACCGGCTCCGATTACGGCCTCCGCTTCACCGTTCAGGACATCACACAGCTGACGCCCCTCTCCGAAGCCAGCCTCACGCTGTGGGGTTTTCCGGCCGAATCCAGCCACGATGAACAGCGCTTTCCAAAAGGCCAGCCGGGCGATCCGGCTGGGTGCAAAGGTTTCGCCGACACGTCCTGCGTCCTGCCGACCGAATCGAGCATTCCGGTTCATCCACTGACCGACAATCCGACGACCTGCACTGGGAAAGCGCTGCCGACCGAACTCACCGTGCAGACCTACCAGGATCCCGAGCATCCGACGACGGTCCATGGTGAATACCCGGCGACGACGGCCTGCGATCTCGAGGTCTTCAACCCGGTGCTCTACGCAAGTCCAACCACCGGCGAAGCAGACGCGCCCTCCGGCCTCAACATCAAACTCAGCGCCCCCGAATTCCTAGGCTTCGCCGCCTCGCCCTCGGAGCTGAAGGCGGCGACGGTCACCCTGCCCGAAGGTTTCACGGTCAACCCGGACGCCGCGGATGGCCAGACGCAGTGCACCGAAGCCGAGGCCAACTTCGGATCGGAGGGGCCAGCGGAATGCCCCGACAGCTCGAAGATCGGGACCTTCCAGATCGAAACCAAAGACCCTTCCCAGCCCGCTCACCGGCTCGGTCTACATCGGCGAACCAAAGCCGGGCAACCAGTACCGCCTCTTTGAGATCGCCTCCGGTTTTGGCATCAACGCGAAGCTGGTCGGATCGATTAAACCCAATCCCCAGACCGGACAGGTGACGGCCTATTTTGAAGATCTTCCCCAGGTGCCCTTCGACGTCTTCGAGCTGCACCTGTTCGCCTCCGATCGTGGTCTGATGGCGACCCCGACGCAGTGCGGCATCTACACGACCACGGCCGAGTTCTACCCCTGGAACATGACCCTGGCCGAACAGGAATCAACCCAGAACTTCAGCCTTGAATCCGGGCCCCACGACAGCGCAATGCCCGGGCCAGGTGCGGCCGTTTCACCCCAGTTTGGTTGCCGGAACAACCAACCCCGACGCCGGCGCCTACAGCTCGTTCACCCTGAAGCTCGACCGCGAAGACGGTGACCAGTTCCTCGGGAAGCTGAACTTCACCATGCCTCCGGGGTTGACCGCCGATTCTGCATGGCATCACCTACTGTCCGGAAGCAGATATTGGCGCGGCCGCCCAGGCGACAGGACGGGCCGAGCAGGCCAACCCGAGCTGCCCGCCCTCCTCGCAGATCGGCACCTCCAACGTCGCCGCCGGCCCCGGCTCGCATCCCTTCCACGCGGTCGGCCGGATCTTCCTGGCCGGTCCATTCCAGGGCGCGCCGCTATCGCTGGTTGCGATCACACCGGCGCTGGCCGGACCCTATGACTACGGCAATGTTGTGGTCCGCGTCGCCCTGCACATCGACCCACTTGATGCCCACGTCGTCGCCGACTCCGAAACCGTGCCCGAGCATCATCGGCGGCATTCCGATTCGGATGCGCTCGATCCAGGTCAACATCGACAAGCCGAACTTCATGATCAATCCGACCAACTGCAATCCCTTCGCGGTGGCATCCCAGGGATAGGCGACGAGGGCACTCCGGCATCCTTTTCCTCTTACTTCCAGGCAGTCAACTGCGGGGCTCTCGGCTTCAAACCCAGCCTCTCGGTGCACCTGCTTGGTGGCACCAAGAACGTCGCTCGTGGCAAGGATCCAAGCCTGCGATTCGATCTGAAGACCCGACCAGGGGACTCAAACGTCAAGGCCATCTCGGTAACTCTCTCGAATGCCTTCGAGATCGACCAGTCCCACCTGGGAAATCTCTGCACGGAGAAGGAATTGATCGCCACCAGCTGCGCCGGACGGCAGAAGATCGGTGTGGCCTCAACAACCACGCCCCTGCTCGAACAGCCGCTCTCGGGGCCGGTGTATGCGGTTTCGGGGTCGGGCGGGCTGCCGCGGCTGGCATTTCTTCTCAACGGGCAGGTCAACCTCACTTCTCCAGCCGAATCGACAACCCTGCCCGGAGGTCGCCTACAGACGACCGTCCCCGTCGTTCCCGATGCGCCAATCGGGCACTTCAGGCTGACCGTCTTCGGCGGCAAGGTGGGTTATCTCGCCAACACGCGCAACCTCTGTGCGCACGATCCGATTACCAGCGTCTCCTTCCTCGCCCAAAACGGTGCGTCGCTGACGCGGAACGTCAAAACAAAGACCGCCTGCGGCTCTCGCACGAAGCGGCATAAGTCCCACCGGGCCTGAGAATCGTTTCCGGGTCGACAGTCGCCCGCGACTCCACCGCCGCAGAGTTCGTTTCCAGGCGCGGTTCGGCTGCAGTCCCGATCAAGGCCGCGCCGCCCCGACTGAACCGGTGAAGCGGGATGTGTCGGCGCCACGCGCCACGCGTGCGCACGCTAACTGCGAACGGAGGCTCATCGCCGGTCTGTTTGGCACCCGTTTGGCGCCCTCAGAAGCCCGCCCCCAACAGCTAAGGAGTCCGCAGCTCCGCGAGCAGTGCCTGCGGGGTGAGGATCCGCACGCCGCGGTGCGTCCCGAGGGGCAGCAGGTGTCTGCGATCGCCCGAGACCAGGACCTCGACGTCAGCCTCCGCGATGCAGGCCAGGATCAGGTCGTCATCTGGGTCGCCGGTCACGGCCTCGACGGTCCCCTCCCGCACCCCGACCGACTCCACCGCCAGGTCGGCGAGCAGCGCCTCGACCTCTCGCCATCTCTCCGAGTCAAACGCGAGCTTCTTCACGAGTACGCGTTCCAACTCTTCCATGACGGGCTTCGGCAGAACCAGCTGCAAGTGACCGTCGATCGCCTCCTCGACAATCCGGCTCGGGGGGCCGGCGGCGATAAACGCCGAGACCAAGACATTGGTGTCGGCGGCGACGCGCAGGACTCAGCGCGGCTCGGTGCGCAGCTCGTCGACCAGCGCCTCCGCATCCTCCGGGCCGATCCCTCGCTTCTCGGCCTGCTCAGCGCCATGACGCTGCAGAGCGGCAAAGCGCTGTACCTGCAGCTGGCGCCGCAGGGCGTCGCGGACGACCTCGCTCTTGGTCTTCCCCAGGCTCTGCGCGAGGGCCTCGGTTTCCTCGGCGAGGTCCTCGGGCAGCGAAACGGAGAGGAGGCGATTCATATGAAATCATCATATCGAGCAATTCCAAACCTGGATTTCCGAGACTTGCATGGACCCGGAGGAGCGCCCCGACGCGATCGCGCCCGGTAGAGAACCCTCCCGGCGGGTAGACGGGAAGCATGCTCCGCTTCTCTCTCAGATCCCTCGCCTGCCTGCTCGGGGCGCTGAGCCTCGCCTCCGGCGCCTCGACGCTGGCGAGCGGCTCCGAGTGGCACTCCTTCCCTACCAGGATCTTCGTCAGCGAAAAGTTCCCCGCCCTGCACGGTGCCCTGCACTCCCGCAGCCGCTTCTGCAGCTCCCGGCGACGGCTCCTCGTCTACCGCGTCCACGGCCATCGGCCCGCGCCGGTCGGCCGCGGCTTCAGCCACCGCGGCGGCACCTGGAAGGTCTCACTCGGCAAGAAGTTCAACCCGGGCCACTACTACGTCATCGCCGCGGCGCGCCGCAGTGCCCGCTTTCGGATCAGCTGTCCCAGGGCGCGTTCGAAGCGGGTGCCCGTCGTCGAATGAGACGCCGATGCTCTGGCACCACCCGGACGAGGGGCGCGGCTCGGGGTGGGGAGGAGCCTTTTGGGTTCGGCGCGCCTGATCTGCGAAAAACAATGATGCCAAAGCGCAACTTTCGGGTATCCGAAGTTTTGTGGCTCGGTACGGACTTGCCCGCAAGGAGGCGCTCATGAACCGTAAGGCGAAGCTCGGGACCCTCGCTCTCCTCACCGCTGCCCTCACGCTGGCGAATGCGATCACGGCCCTCGCCGCGACCTCGCCGACGGTGATCACGGGTGCGGTCAGCGCCAAGCAAACGACGGGCGCGACCCTGCACGGAACCGTCAACCCGAACGGGTCCCCGACGAGCTATGTCTTCGAATGGGGCCCGACCAACGCCTACGGGTCCGCCAGCGCCTCGCGCTCGGCCGGTGCGGGCACGAAGAACGCCTCGGTGCAGGAGAAGGTCGGTGACCTGCTGCCCGGCACCGTCTACCACTACCGGCTCTCGGCCGCCAGCAAACTGGGCGGCACCAGCGGCAGCGATCGCACCTTTCGCACCAAGGGCCACCCGTTGCCCGGAGCCGCCACCGGTCCGCCCGAACGGGTCGGACTGCGCCAGGCGACGCTGACCGGCACGATCGAGCCCAACGGCGCCGAGACCGGCTACAGCTTCCAGTACGGAACCACCGAAGCCTACGGGCTGCAGACGGCGTTGGCGAGCGTTCCGGTGGGCACCGCACCGGTGCCGGTCGCCACCCGTCTCAGCGGGCTCTCGCCGGGGACCGTCTTTCACTACAGGATCGTCGCCCTGCACGGCTCCTTTGCCTCCTACGGCGCCGACGCGACCCTGGTCACCCTGCCGCTGCGCCAGCAGCGCTCCGTGGTGAGGGCCAGGACCCGACCGCGCCGCTCGCGACGGCGGCTCTTCACGACGACGGGTTCGCTCGGCGGCGGGGCGACGCTGCCGCCATCGGCGCGCTGCTCTGGAAGCGTCGCCGTGGCCTACTTCCTGGGCAGGCACCGTCTCGCTTTCAGGCTGGTCCCGGTCGGTCCCGAATGCTCCTTCAGGGCGCGGGCGCGGATCCGTCACCTGCCCGCTCGCGCCCGGGCTCACCGTCGTCTGCGCATCCGGGTCGCGGTTCGGTTTCGCGGCAACGGCTACCTGGCGCCGGCCCGCGCCCCCCACCAGCACGTCCTGATGGTCCTCGGGCGACGCCGGGCGCGGCGTTCGGGCCCCCCCCACCTGCTACCTCTTCCATTTACTGATCAGTTAGTTCCCGCCTTGGCCGCAGAGGCCGCATCCGCCTGTGTGTAGCGCCGCCTCGCGGTCTAGTCTAGGTGGAGGGCCAACCCGTCTCGCTGTCGATCAATTTTCCCAGTCACCAATCTCCGACATAGCGCGATTGGTCGCGTCTGGCTCTGCTTGGCGAGAAGGAGCTGTGGGAGCGCTTCGCCCGTGACCGCGTCCTGCGCTACGTGAGGAGCTGGTGCGCCGGCATCTCGCTTTCGCTGAGCGGCTGGCCGGCGCTTCGCACCGCAGCGGCCCTTCGACGATCTGGCCCAGGTCGCGAACTGGGTCTGCTGACGCGGTGGACCGCTTGACCCCGATCGGGCATCCTTCATGCCTTTGCTTCGCCGACTATTCTCGGCGAGTTTTCGCCACTTCCGCGACCGGGTATGACGGTGCGGGTGTCGCGCGGCCTGCGCGACGGATGGCCGAGGTGGGTAAGCGATGAGCGAGCTGACGAGGGAGCTGCAGCGCTCGCCCTCGGTCGCGGGTCGCCGAACGGCTTGAATCGAGCAAACCGATGCGCTGGAGGTGATGGAGGCGATCGCAACCGCCGGCGCTCTCGCTCGACCAGCCGGGCGGCGGCGAGGATTCCGGAGAGTCGGCGCCCCGTGACGGGTCGGCTCCCAGCACGCTGGGTCGAGCTGGCGGAGGGGCGCGCCACCATCGGTCGGCGCTGCCTCACCTGACGAGCGGAGCGGCTGGCGCCGCGCCTGCGCTTCGTCGAGGACATGACCCAGTCACAGATCGCCGAGCGCATCGGCCACTCGCGAGCACGTCTCGCGCACCGCGCCAGGCCCGTCGCGACCGTGATCGGATCCGAACGGCTCAAGCGAAAACCAGGACTCGCCCCTCGCTCTGCTCGACCGGATCGACTCGGGCCCCCCACGAGCCGCGAGTCCGCGCTCGCAGGTCCTGGCGGATGCACTCCAGCCCGCTCCATCGGCCTCAGCCGCAGGGCGATCCCGCTCTTCCGGTCAACGCACGCGCCGTCGACCCTGCAGCCGTTGCTCCATCGCGTGGGGGAGGCCGCGTCGGAGCTCGCTCCAGGGGCAGATCGCCTCGCGCCGCCAGCGCTCCAGATTCTCCGGACCGACGAGCAGCTCGCGTACACCACAGCGGTGGCACTCTCGACGGGCCACCTCACGGTCCTTCCCGCCTGGGCCACCGCCCGCAGCGCACCCGCATCGGACCTCGTCTCGTGTCGAGCTGCCGCTGCAAAGCTGCTGGAGAGCGCCGCGATCAGGAGATCCGAGCCGCAGGCTCTCGCGCCGGATCCACCTGAGACGGATTTCAATGCCCCTGTCGCGGACGATCACCGTGAGCCCGGCCCCATCGGCCTCCGCTTCGACGCTCAGCGGCCGGCCTGCCCCCGGTAGGCATGCAGGACGACGTTCATCGCGGCCTCGCCGACGACGGTCTTGAGATCGGCCAGCCCCGGCTCGTCCATCCCAATCCCCTCGGCCAGGCCAGCGAGCGCGTGTCGGATTACCGCGACATTCTCCGGTCGCGCCGCCAGAATCAACTGCAGTCTCTTGGCCTTTCGGCGCTTGCCGGAGCGGGTGCTCTCTTTGCTTCTCGCCAGGCTTGACCTGCGAACCTGAGCAGGGAGTGCTTCCTTGGCCCGATACCCTGGGCAGCGGAAGCGAAACCCCCGCTGGCCAGCTGATTTGACTTCGAGCAGAGGCTCAATCTGCTGTAAAATTCGGCTCGTGGAGCCACTTCCATTCGGGATTCAGTGCGAGCAGCTCGACGGGGGGATTCAGGTGGTCGCCGTTCGCGGCGAGCTCGACATGAGCACCGCCCCCGAGCTCGAGGCAGTGCTGCGCCGGGCGATCGCCGAGCCCGAGGGCTCCGTCGTGCTCGACCTCACCGACTGCGAGTTCATCGACTCGACCGGAATCGCCCTGATCGTCAATACCTGGCAGAACGTCGACGGTGAGGAGCGGCTGGTGCTGTGCTGTGGCAATCACCAGGTGCGGCGGCTGCTGCGGCTCACCGGCGTCGAATCGACGATCTCGATGCACGAGGAGCGAGCCGCGGCACTGGCCGAGCTTGGCGTCTGAACCGCTCAGCATGATCGGCAGGGTTCCGGGTAGCCGTCGGCCATGCCCGCCGCTCGCCGAAGGATTTCCCGTGAGCTGTTTGAGACCCGCAGCCATTCCTGGCACGAGGTCGGCCTCGGCTCCGAGCTCGAGCCGGTGCCGCCAAGACGGCTGCCGAGCGGTCTCCTGGCTGCGCTCGTCGTGATTGCCGGCGCCTTCGTCGTCTACCACAACCGTGAGGCGTGGCTGCCGGGCTATGCGCCGTGGGTCAGGATCGGAACCGCCCTCGCCCTGGCCATTGCCGGCTCGGCCGCCGTTCACTGGCTGGTGCGCAGCGCCTCCCCGCGTCTGTTTCGCCATCTGCCGCCGGCGACGCCGGCACGCTCGGCTTTCTGATCCGCCTCTTCGCAATGTCCGTCGTTGTGATCCTCGCCCTGCGCGTGGCGGGGGTCAGGGCGAGCACCCTGGCGCTCGGCGGCACGATCACGGCCGTGGTCCTCGGCCTCGCTGCGCAGCAGTCTCTGGGCGGGATCTTCGCCGGTCTGGTCCTGCAGAGCACCCGCCCCTTCCGCGTCGGCGAACGCGTGCGCCTGGTCGGAGGCCTGCTCGCCGGCTCGCTTGAAGGCACGGTCAGCTCGCTGGGGCTCTTCTACACGACACTCGCCCAGGGGGCCGACCGCATCCAGGTTCCCAACAGCGTGATGATCAACCTTGCGGTGGTACCGTTGCGTGAGCCCGACCGGGTTGACCTTCGAGCGCGTTTCCCCTCGGGGGCGAGCCCGCGCCTGGTCGAGCAGAGCCTGCTCGACTCGGTCCAGACGCCGACCCGCTATCCGCCTAGCGTCGCGCTGGAGGAGGTCGACCATGACAACGTCGTGTTGCGGGTCAGCGCGACGCCCCTGCGCCCCGGGGACGGCTCGCAACTTGCCGAGGAAGTGCTTGCGGCGCTGCGGCCCGCACCCGCGGAGGCGCGCGGCGCGACGGAGCGGGCGCTCTAGCCGGGTCTCTGGGTCGACTCGCCCGAGGCGAATACGTCAAGGGCCCGATCTGGATCGGGGAAGACCGCACCACTGGTGAAGCTGCCCCCTTGATCTCCCAGATCCAGGCGGCCGGTACGTTGCGGATGCCGAGCTCGCGGCTGCGAGCGTAGGCGCGGCCGCGGACCAGCACCCGCTCGCCTCTCACCAGTGTCTCGTCGATCGCGATGCGAAGCTCTTCCCATGCCTGGGCGACGTCGGTGAGGTAGTCGCGCAGGCCCGTTCGGCCCCTGTAGGGAGCGCCGCGGCCGACAGCCTCGGCCGTCGCCACCGCAAAGAATTCCATCGAGTCATCACAGAGCTCGACGATCCCCGCCTCATCGCGGTTGTTGAAGCACTGATAGAGGCGCTCGACCATGCTGCGCTCGATGGCCTCCATCTCGCCCGCGGGGCCCTCGGGGCCGAGCTTCAAATCCGGAGCGATCACCATCGCCGCGACGTCGTCTTCCAGTGGCCGTTCGGTGAACGCGTGCAGCGAGGTCTCTAGCTGTTGCAGCGCCAGGACCGAATTGCCGGCACCGCTCAGCGCCGCCGCCAGGCGGGCCTCGCCGAATCTCTCGCTCACCCCGCGTGTCTCTGCGATCCCATCGGTGACGATTGCCAGCTGCTGGCCGGGCTCAATATGGACCCGCCCGATCTCCCATTCGGCATCCTCGAAGGCTCCGAGGATCGGCCCCGCCTCGCTGACCTCGTTGACCGCATCGCCGTCGATCAGCAGTGGCGGCGGATGGCCGGCGACCGCCAGGCGCACCGGCTGCGAGCCCCCCTCGCCAAGGGTTATCGCGGCGAGGCTGCAGAGCGCCGCGTCGCCGCGCGCCAGCAGCGCCCGGTTCAGTGCCCGCAGGGCGACCAGCTGGTCATCGGTGAGGACCGCCGCGGTGCGCAAGGTGTAGCGGGCGACCGCGGTGATCGAGGCCGCCCGCGCGCCGCGCCCGGTCACGTCGCCGACCGCCAGCATCCAGCCCCCGGGGACGCGGAAGACGTCGTAGAAGTCGCCTCCGACCTCGTTCTCGGCACCGGCCGGCCGGTACATCGCGGCGATCGACCAGCCCGGTATGCGCGGCAGCGCCGGCGGTAGCAGTCCGCGCTGGAGCGTTTCGCCGATCTCCGCGCGGGCCCGCTCGGCCCGCTCAAGATCGGCGAAGAGCCCGGCGTTGTCGAGGGCCAGGGCAACGCGGCCGGAGAGAATCGAGGCGAAATTGGCGTCCTCGCGACGGTAGCGCCGGCCCGACCAGGCGACCGCGATGGTCAGCGCTCCGGCGACGCCGCCCCGTGCCTGCAGGGCAACGGTGATCGCCGAGCGCATCCCGAGGCTCTGCAGGAACTCAAGATCATCCTCCTCATCGTGGGCGAGGCCGCGGAGATCGTTCTCTGAAACACGTTCGTAGAAGCGTGGCGCGGGCAGGGGACTCGACCCTCGAGCAGCCGTGGCGGTATCGAGGGCACCCGCTCGCTGAGTCCCTGCTCGAGTCTGGGCCCCCCGCCGGGGCCGATGTGGACCGCGGCGCGGCGCGGGATGCGATCCTCACCGATCAGATCGATCATGCAGAAGTCGGCGAGCTCGGGCACGAGGATCGCACAGATCGCATCGAAGGTCTCCGCCAGGGAATGCGCCGGGTCAGAGGCGGCGGCGATCTCGGCCAGCACCCGCAGGCGCCGTCGGGCCCTGCGCTCTCGCCTCAACATCACGACAAGAGAGACGACCAGGGCTCCTACCGCCAGCACCGCTATCTCGATCCAGGGCATTGGCTCCGATCCCCTGCCCGAATTCTCCTCTCAAAAAACAGGCATTCGGGCTCGACGGCAGTTTCGACCAATCTGCCAATTGATCTTCCTCCCGAGAACTGTGGCGAGTGAAATCCTACCCGCGCCGGTTTCTCCCGCCTGCGGTGGGGTACCCGAAAGCCGATGATCGATACCCGCGCGAGGCCCAGGTTGGGAGAGCTCTGGCTGAGCCGGCCGCCCTACCTGATGATCGCCCATGTGCTCTGCGTCGATGAGGATGCCAGGCCGCCGGTGGTCAGCTACGAGCTCCTCGGCGATCGGGGTTTCCCGCTGGAGAGGGTCGAGCATGCGGTGCTCGACGGCGGCTGGTGGAAGGTCTTTCAGCCGATGATCCGCCGCCAGGGCTAGGAGGGGTCCGAGTGATCGTTTTTGCCCGGCGGGCGCGGGTAGTAGGCGGGGGGCTGCCAGCCCGGATCCCGGCGGCTTTCATCGGCGCTTCGGCCGGTTCCCGCTTGGGTGAGAAGACCAACCGCCGCAGGCGGAGAGGCGTCCGGGCTGGTGGCATCCCCATCCAGACCGAATCAAGGAGGGCTCAGATGTCAGATCAGTTGCAGGGTAAGAGAATCGCGATCCTCGTCGCCAACGAGGGGGTCGAGCAGGTCGAGCTGACCAGCCCGCTCGCCGCGGTGCGCGAGGCCGGTGCCGAGGTTGAGCTCCTCGCTCCCGAGGAAGGGGAGATCCAGGCCTTCGATCATCTCGACCGGGCCGATACCTTCTCCCCGGAGAAGGCCGTGGGCGAGGCCGACCCCGATGGATATGACGGCCTAATCCTGCCGGGCGGTGTCGCCAATGCGGATCAGCTGCGCACCGATACTGATGCGGTCCAGTTCGTCCGTTCCTTCGTTGAGGCGGGCAAGCCGCTGGGAGTGATCTGCCACGGGCCCTGGACGTTGATCAACGCCGACGTCGTGCGCGAGCGCACGCTCACCTCCTGGCCGAGCCTGCAGGCCGATCTGCGCAACGCTGGAGCGCGATGGGTCGACGAGGAAGTTCATGTCGAGCAGGGTCTGGTGAGCAGCCGCAAACCCGATGACCTCGAGGCCTTCAACGCGAAGCTCGTCGAGGAGTTCGCCGAGGGCGTCCACGCGGGAGGGCGGCAGAGCACGCCGGCCGGCGCCTAGGGCGTGGCCTAAGGGTCGGCGCGGGGCTTGAGCTGGATCTCACGCTCGGCTCCGGGCCGGCCCTCCTCGATCTCGGTGCTGCGCTCCAACTCAGCGTTCAGCTCATGGCCGAAGAGGATCGCCAGGTTGCTGATCCACAGCCAGACGAGCAGCGCCACGACGCCGCCCAGGGTCCCGTAGGTCTTCGCGTAGGAGCTGAGATCGGCGACGTAGAGGGCGAAGGCCGCCGAGGCCAGCGCCCAGGCCACGATCGCGACCAGACTGCCCGGAGTGACCCATCTGAAGCCGCGGATCCTTGCGTTGGGCGAGGCGTAATACAGGATGCCGATCATTGCCAAGAAGAGGACGGCCAGCGCCGGCCATTTGGCGATCCTCCAGAGGCTCACCGCGCTTGAGCTGATCCCCAGCGGCCCGGCGATCGCTTCGAGCAGTGGGCCTGTCAGGAGCAGCCCCAGAACCAGCATCACCCCGAGCGCGATCATCACCAGGGTGACCCCGATCTGCAGCGGCCGCAGCTTCCAGAGGGGGCGTCCCTCACGGGTCTCATAGATGACGTTGGAGGCGCGGATGAAGGCACCGACGTAGCCTGACGCGGACCACAGCGCCAGCGCCAGACCAAGGACGAACGCGAGACCGGCGCTGCCCCGATCGGAGGTGATCGAGTTGATCGGTCCGGCGAAGGTCTGTGCAGCTGACCGCGGTCCGATCGCCGTGACGATTTCGGTGATTGTCTGCGTCGCGCTGCGCGGGTCGCCGACCAGGCCGACGATCGAGACCAGGGCGATCAGGCCGGGGAACAGGGCGAGCAGGCCGTAGTAGGTGAGGGCCGCCGCCCAGTCGGTGAGGTTGTCCTCTTTGAACTCGGCGAGCGCCCTGCGCAGCGCCGAGCGGAACCCTGGCATCAGCTCAGTGGGCGGCGGGCTCGCGGGTGCTCCGCTGGCCGCTGGCCGATGCGGGCGCATACTCGCCACCAGGCAGGCGCCTGACGGCGCCTTCGGCGAGGGCTTCGCGCAGGGCAGCGCGGAACCTCCCGGGCCCCCAGTAGCGGGCCCCGACCCGGCGCGATAGCTCGCGGCGGTTGGCGCTGCCGCGATCCTCGAGGGCGCGAGCGATGATCGCGATCTCGCGGTCGAGATCGGCTCCATTTTCCTCGCCGCCGATCGGCATGGTCAGGCCGCGAGAGGCGAGTAGGCGCCCGGGCCCGGGGCGGTAACGGCGCCGACCACTGCGTTCGCGCTGTGCTCGGGCCGCGGCGCGGCGAGCGATGCGCTCGCTCCGCGGCGCGGCCTCGGTCGCCGCAGGCTCTGGCGTTGAGCCGCCGTCCCCTGGCCCTTCTCCTTCCTCGGCGCTCAGCGGCTCGGCCACGTCCTCGAGCTGGCGCTGCTCGGCCTTGACGCCGAAGGCGAGCTCCGCGATCCCGCCGATTGCCATGACCACCGCTCCGACGAAGAAACCAATCGCGACCGCGCTCTGTTCGCCGGTGCTGATCAGGTTGCCGAAGAGCAGCGGTCCGGCGATCCCGCCGGCCGCGGTGCCGGCGGCGTAGAAAAATGCAATCGAGAGTGCCCGTGTCTCCATCGGGAAGATCTCTGAGACGGTCAGGTAGGCGGAGCTGGCGCCGGCCGAGGCGAGGAAGAAGATCGCCAGGACGAAGGCCATGAAGGACCAGGTCGTCAGTTCGTTCCCGAGCAGGAAGACGCCGAGCACCGCCGTCAGGACGGCCGAGCCGAGATAGGTGAAGGAGACCATCGGTTTGCGACCGACCGTGTCAAAGAGGCGTCCGAGGGTGAGCGGGCCGAGGAAGTTGGAGGCTGCAAAGAGGGCGATGTAGAGGGGAACCTGACCGGAACCGACGTTGAAGAATTCGCCCAGCAGCGTGCCGAGGTCGAAGGTCACCGCGTTATAGAGGAAGGCCTGGCCGATGAACAGCGCCAGTCCGAGGGCGGTTCGCCGCGGGTACCTGGAGAACGCGGTCCGGGCGATCTCGCGGAAGGGGATCCGTTGACGCGGCTCAACGGCCAGGGAATCGCCGGGCTCGGCCAGCTCCTGGCCGGTCTCCTCGCGGACGTCCTCCTCGATCCTCCCGACGATCCGCTCGGCCTCCTGCTCGCGCCCGTGGATAAACAGCCAGCGCGGGCTCTCGGGGACGTTGCGACGGACCAAAAGGATGCCGACCCCCAGCAGGGCGCCGATTCCGAACGCCAGGCGCCAGCCCAGATCGGCGGCGAACAGGGCCGTGTCGAGCAGGACGACCGAGGCGAGGGCGCCGCCCGCGGCCCCGACCCAGTAGCTGCCGTTGATGATCAGATCTGCGCGACCGCGTACACGGGCCGGAATCAGCTCGTCAATCGCCGAGTTGATCGCCGCGTACTCGCCGCCGATCCCGGCGCCGGTGAAGAACCGCGCCGCGAAGAAGTACCAGGCGCTGAAGGAGAAGGCGGTGGCGACGGTCGCCGCAATGTAGAGGCCGAGCGTGACCAGAAAGAGCTTCTTGCGACCGAAGCGATCGGTCAGCTGGCCGAAGAAGAGCGCCCCCAGGCAGGCCCCGCCGACATAGAAGGCGGCGGCGCTGCCGATCTGGCTCGCGTCGAGGGTGATGCCACTGCCGTGTTCGGTGAGGCGGTCGCCGATCGAGCCGATGATCGTCACCTCAAGTCCGTCGAGAATCCAGACGGTGCCGAGGCCGATCACCACCATCCAGTGAAAGCGCGACCACGGCAGGCGGTCAAGGCGGGAGGGGATCCGCGTCTCGATCGTCCTGGACCCCGAGCCATCGCTGCTCATGGCGCCGAGCTACCCGGCCCCGGACACTCAAAAACAACTGGCCCCGGACACTCAAAAACAACTGATTTGGGTGCTTAGTCTGGCCGATCGGGGGTAACGGAAGGGCAGGGCGACGAAAGGAGCTGAAATGCCCCCTCGTGGTGTGAAAAAAGGCACGAAACGAGCACGCCAGTACGAGCACATCAAGCGGAGTGAGAAAGAAGCGGGTCGCTCCGAGGACCGGGCGGAGCAAATTGCGGCCCGTGCGATCAACAAGGAAAAGGCGCGCTCGGGCGAAACCAGGAGCGCGTCGCGGACCTCCACCAGCGGCCGCTCGGCCGCCAGCCGTGGCGGACGGCGCTCTGGTCGGGGACCGGGTGGACGCACACGCGAACAGCTCTACGGCGACGCGAAGAAGCTCGGCATCGAGGGTCGCTCGAAGATGAGCAAGGCCCAGCTGCAGCGCGCCGTGGCCGGGGCTGACGGCTAAGGGGGGCGAGGATGGTTGGCTGGATCATCGGCATCCTCGTCGTCGCGGCACTCGTCCTCGTCCTGCTCAAGGTGGCGATCGCCGGCGGCGTGTTGGGGCTGATCGCACTGATCCTCCTGATCCTCCTCCTCCTGGGGCGCCTTTAGGGCGCCGAAGGAGATGCGCGATCCTGCGGGAGCAGCGGAGGTGGCGCCCTGAACCACAAACCGGATACCTCCCTCGATCGCAGCCTCGATCTCGAACTGCGGGGGCGGGGCCGGCACACGGCCTACCGCCGCCTCGGCCCGCCGCCTCGGCCTCGAGGGACCCCGCAGGTTCGATCGCCCGCTACGACTGGAGCTTCGGGGACCGCCAAACGGCCTCGAATGCTGGCCCGACGCCGATTCACGTCTACTCGAGGCCCGGCAGCTACCAGGTGAGCGTCACGGTCGCCGACAACGAAGGCTGCTCGACAAATCTCTGATCTTCACCGGCCAGACGGCCTCCTGCAATGGCTCTAGCTCGGTCAGTCAGTTGGAGGAGCTGAAGCTCGTCTTCCCGGCGGTCCGCATCAGGTGCCCGAGGAACCCGGCGCCGAGGGGCTGCAGTTCAGGATTCGGGCCGTGAGCGGAAAACGAAACGGCAAGGCGGAGAGTTCCATCGCCAGGGCTCGAATCGAGGCGGGGAAGTCGGGGATCGTTTCGCTGAAGCCGAACAATTAGTTCAGGGCAGAGCCTGCCTCCGCGAGGATGTTCCTGGTCAGGGAGAGGCTCACCAGCGAGGGCCCCCAGGCGGGTCTTCGTCCGCCGGCTGAGGGTGGTCCGGTGGTCGATCGTTCCTCCGGTCACGCCGCATCCACGGTTTTGGAGCGAGGTTTACCGACATGCCGAGGCGGGAAAGATGAACGGCATGACCATGGGTGGAGGCATCTTCCTGATCGCCATCGGCGCGATCCTCCGGTATGCGACCAGCTTTCGCATCGGCGGGATCAACTTTCACACCGTCGGGCTGATCCTGATGATCGCCGGTCTCGCGGTTGTCCTCGTGGCGGCGTGGCAGTGGGCGGTTTGGTCGCGACGACGGGGGCGCCGGGAGACGGCTGTCGAAGATCGTCGGCCCGCTGTTATGGAAGATCGCAGACCCGGTGAACCACCCCCCTATTAGCGCATCCGCGCTCTGATCTGAGCCAGCGCCACTACACCGTTCTCTGGCCCGCGGTATCAGGGAATTAACCTGACCTACGAAGTGCAATTTGTCTGTTAAATGACCATCCTCAGTGTGCTTGTGGTTGCTTTGGTGCTCGTCTTCGAGATGGCAGATTGGGATCGAGGAACCGTGGGTAGGGGTTTAGCAATGCCGCACCGTGCCCTCACGACAGTAATTGCCGGTTGCCTCGTATTCGGCCTGATCGCCGGCGCGCGGGCCGACAGCGGCGACATCATCGCCCCCCAGCACTCGCCACCGAGCGCTGCCGACGGCTGGCAGGCGGGGGTCTGTAACACCGACGTCCCCGAATGCAGCCCGCAGAGCCCCTCGGCGCAGTTCTCCACCCAGGCCGCGGCGCACCCGCCGGTCGGCTTCACCCAGTTCATCGTCAAGAACGGGGAAGGCGGACTGATCGAACCGGTCGGCGTCATCAAGGACGTCAGGGTCGACCTCCCCGCCGGGCTCAGCGTCAACCCCCAGGCGACCCCCCAGTGCGAGCTGGCGACCTTCGAAGCGGGCGCGGCCGGTTGCCCGGCCACCTCGATCGTCGGCGTCAGCCTCATCACCCTGGCGCTCGCCGGCCTGCCCGTCGGCCCCGTTCCCGCCCAGGTCTACAACCTGGTTCCCGCCCAGGGTGAACCGGCCCTGTTCGGCTTCGAAGCGGCGGGTTCACACGTCTACCTCAAATCGGATGTCGATTGGAGCGGCGACTATCACGAGGGCTTCACGATCGCCGTGCCCGAAGCGCCGGTCGGCCGGATCTACAAGAACCGCCTCGTCTTCACCGGCGTCGCCGGCAACGGCACCTTCCTGACCAACCCCAGCACCTGTCACGACCCCAGCCAGTCTCCCTACCAGCACCTCTACTCGACCTTCCTGCGCGCCGACTCGACCGAGGCGCCCGACTCACACTTTCCGGCCGGGTCCTCGCAGTTTGAGTCACCCCTGCCGCCCGGGGTGATGCCGACCGGCTGCCAGAGCGTGCCCTTCGCGCCGGCGATCGCGATCACCCCTGGCACCAAGTTCACCGACTCCCCCGACGGCGCCTCGGTCACGGTCACGGTCCCCTTCGGACCGCCACAGCCGATCGCCAACTCGGACCTGAGGACGGCCAGCGTCTCGCTGCCCGGCGGGGTCGGACTGAATCCCTCGGGCGCGTCGGGGCTCAAGTTCTGCAGCGACGCCCAGCTCGGCAAGGGAACCACCCAGCCCGTCTCCTGCCCCGCCGCCTCGAAGATCGGGACCGTCGCGATCAATACCCCGGCGCTTCCCGACGGATCGCTGAGCGGGAACGTCTACCTCGGCAGCCAGCTGAGCCGCGACCCGGCCTCCGGCAATGAGTACCGGGTCTTCGTCGACGCCGAGTCGCCCCGCTACGGGGTCTCGGTGCGCCTGATCGGCAACCTCAGCGCCGATCCGCAGACGGGGCGGCTGACGACGACCTTCGCCGAAAACCCCCAGGTTCCCTTCACCTCCTTCGAGCTGCACCTCACGGGCGGGGCCCGGGCGGTGCTGACCAGCGCTCCGACCTGCGGGCCGAACACCTCGACCTCGCAGATCACCCCCTACACCGAAGCCGCCAAGGCGACCCCGAGCCAATCCTTCACCCTGAGCGCCGCTCCCGGCGGCGGCCCCTGCCCGAAGACGCTGGCGGCCCGCCCCTTCTCACCGGGCTTCTCGACCACCTCGAAGAGCACCGCGGCCGGGACGTTCAGCCCCTTCGCCGTCCACATCAGCCGCAGCGACGGACAGCAGGAGCTGAAGGGGGTCGACCTCTCGCTGCCGCCAGGCGTGAGCGGCAAGCTCAGGGGGGTCGCCTACTGCCCGCCCAGCGATCTCGCCAGGGCCTCCTCCCATGCCGGTGCCAGCGAGGCCAAGCACTCGAGCTGTCCCGCCGCAAGCCTGATCGGCGCCGCCTCGATCAAGGCCGGCAGCGGCAGCTCGCCGATCACGATCAAGGGCAGGGCCTATCTCGCCGGTCCCGATCAGGGGGCGCCGCTCTCGATGGCAGTGATCACCCCGGCCCTGGCGGGTCCCTTCGACCTCGGCACGGTGGTGGTCCAGGTCCCGCTGATGGTCGAACCCGAAACGGCCCGCATACAGCCCCTGACCAGGGCGATCCCCGACGTCTTCGGCGGCGCCAAGCTGGATATTCGCGCGATCAACGTCAACGCCGACCGGCATAACTTCATCGTCAATCCGACGAACTGCGGGACGCTCGCCACCGAAGGCTCCCTGTTCGGGGGCGGTGCCGACCCGGCCAAACCGGCGAGCTTCAGCTCCGCCTCCGTGGCGGCCCCCTTCCAGGCCAATGGCTGCCGGCGGCTGCGCTTCCACCCCCACCTGCGGGCCCGCATCTTCGGTGGGCGCCGTCACCTCTACCGCAATCACGACGCGAAACTCCGCACGGTCCTCCACGCCCGCCACGGCGACGCCAACCTGCGGCGTGCCTCCGTCGCGCTTCCTCACTCGATCATCCTTGACCAACGCCACATCGGCACCCTCTGTACGCGTCCCCAGCTTGCGGCCGGGCAATGCCCGAAGCGCTCGATCATCGGCAACGCGCGGGCGCGCTCGCCGCTGCTCGGCGGGGAACTGAAGGGCCCCGTCTACCTGGTTCCCGGCAACCACGTCCTTCCCGACCTGCTGGCCGACCTTCGTGGCCAGGTCGAGATTCGTCTGCGGGGCGCGACCAAGACGGTTCACGGGCGCCTTCGCACCACCTTTGACCGCACCCCCGACGTGCCCGTCTCGCGATTCGTGCTGACGGTCTTCGGCGGCAGGCGCGGGATCCTTTTGACCAGCAGCGACCTCTGTGCACGGCGCCAGACGCTCAGGGTCTCACTGCGGGCTCAGAACGCCAAGCGGGTCCATAATCGTCATCTGCCGATCGCGACGCCGGGCTGTGGTCGGCGCCGTGGGCGTCGCGGCTGACTCGGCCCGGGTTCCATGAACCAACGCCTGCCCCGACGGAGACCGTGGAAACGCGATCGGAAGTGAGCCGCGAGTTCCATCGCGGGGAGGGGCAGGATCTGCCACCCAGACCAACCGGTCTCGGTGCCGTCCCCCGGACGGCCCGCCAGCCCGGATAACCAGACGCCGCGGGAACGAGGAGTGTCGAGGCACGGAGTTCATTCAGTGCAGGCGGGGTAAGCACGACGACGATCGGGATCGAGCCCGGCGTCAGAGGCGCGAATAGCATCAGCGCCCACGCATGACCTGCCCCGGACGCCAAACCCGGCATCTCCTCCCGCTGTCAGGCTGAGCGGCTGATGCCCCCGCCGTCACCCCGCGCCCATCGCACCCCCGGCCGCCATCTGCACTGGCACATCGTCCGGCGTCGGCGAAGGCTGCTTCGCGCCGGCAGCGCCGCCGCGCTGCTGGCGGTCATCGGTCCCGGCCTTTTGGCCGGGCTCTCAGACGATGACCCCGCTGGGATCACCACCTACTCGATTCTCGGCGCCAAGTATGGATATGAGTTGCTCTGGGTGCTGGCGCTCTCGACCGTGGCGCTGATCATCTTTCATGAGCTCGGCGTCAGGCTGGGAATCGTCACCGGCAAGGGGCTGATGACCCTGGTCCGTGAACATTTCGGGGGCCGCGCGGCGACGATCGCCCTCAGCGCCCTGCTGGTTGCCAACACGGGGACGCTCTGCGCGGAGTTCGCCGGCGTCGCGGCCGGCATGCAGCTGCTCGCGGGCCTCAGCCGCTACGTCAGCGTGCCGCTCGCGGCGCTCGGGGTCGCGCTGCTCGTCCTGCGGGGGACCTTTCGCTACGTCGAGCACGTGCTTCTGGCGCTCAGCTCGGTCTTTGTCGCCTACGTGATTTCGGGCGTCCTCGCGCATCCGGACTGGGGTGCTGCCGCCAGGGGCCTGGTCGTGCCGAGCCTGCCCCTCAACCGCGAGGCGCTGCTCGTCGCCGTGGCGACGGTCGGCACGACGCTCGCACCCTGGGGGCTCGCCTTCATCCAGTCCTATGCGGTCGACAAGGGGATCAACGTCAAGGACCTGCGCTATGAGCGCATCGACGTGATCGTCGGCGCCACGCTGACCGGCGTGATCGGCTTCTTCGTCGTCGTTGCATGCGCGGCGACGCTGCACCTGCACGGGATTGAAATCAAGGGGGCCGGCGATGCGGCTCTCGCCCTGGAACCGCTGGCCGGCGACACGGCGGCGACGCTCTTCGGTCTCGGTTTTCTCGGCGCCGCGCTGCTCGCGGCGGCGATCGTTCCTCTCTCAACCGCCTACTCGGTCTCGGAGACCTTCGGCAGGAGAGCTGACATCAACGACAGCTTTTCCGAGGCCCGGGTCTTCTACATCAGCTATGGCTGCGTGGTGGCGCTCGCCGTCGTCCTGGTCCTCATCCCGGGGGCGCCGCTGATCCCGATCCTCTTTCTCTCCCAGGCGCTGAACGCGGTCCTGCTGCTCGTTCTGCTTCCCTTTCTGCGCTCCCTCGGTCGCAACCACGAGGTGATGGGAGCTCATGCTCTTGGGCGCACAGGCCGGCTGACGACTGGGATCGCCTTCGCCGTGATCGCGATCTCGGTGATCGCCCTGGCGCTGCTCACCGTGTTTTAGTGCCCTCGGAGAGATCGCTCTGTTCCCTCGGGAGGGACTTGAGGGCCGAGGCGCTGCGGAGGGCTATGGATCTGCCCGGCCTCTGCCGCCGGCACCGCAGGCTCTACTGCACAGCGCTGGTTCCTTCGGCGCTCTTTGCATCGCTTACCGCCCAGCCGACCCGCTCGATCAGCTGGGCTGCGTGATGATCGCTTGCCAGATGCGCCGGCTGGACATCCTCCTGCAGTGTGATCGTGCCCTCGTGCTCGGCGCTCTCTGTGCTCATGACGATGATCTTTGGCATTGCTTGGATCCTCTCTGGTGGCGCGCTCCGCGGCGATCCGCCGCGCGAGGCGAAAGTTGTGTCCCCCCGTGATCGACCTGCGGTGACGCTTGGAGGAAGTCCGGGTGGGCTGGTGATCTGGTGGCCCGTGGCTGACTGGTTCGATACAGGGCCAGCGAAACCACCATACGCGTCCTCTCTAAATTTCTCGCAAGTCCTCGACCATGGGCTCGATCGTCTGCAGGGGTGAAGCAGGGGTGGATCCACCGCCAGGTGCCTTTCGGATGGATCTCAGCCCCTCGCCGCCACCTCGCTGCGGCGGGGCTGGGGTTCCCGGCGCCCGGCCTGAATCCTTTTCCCTGCTCCAGCCTCCTATCTATGTGTTGAGCATCTGTCAGGTAGCTGGGCCGCCCTCGCGCCGTGGTCGATCCCCGCAGCCGCGGCGCCGAGGCCAGGTGGACCGGCTCGGGAATGAGGAGCGGGACGAACTCTCAGCCTCGAGGGGCCGCGGGATGCCCGAGAACGATCCGAGAAATGGAGGCAGGAGATGAAGCGAGCTCGAAGCAGAACCACGGCGATCATCGCCCTCCTGGCGACGGCTGCCCTGAGCTGTGCCTCGGCTGCCGCGATCCCCGCCGCCGATCACCCGATCACCGTTCGTGTCGGCGACCTGGTGTTTCACGGTGAAGACGCCTTTCTCCCCAGGGCGCTGCCGAAGAACAGGATGACACCGATCAGCTTCCACGGAAGCGCCTCGCTCGCCACCACCGACGGCAGCCACATCCCGCCGGCTGAGACCGTCCATCTGCAGGTCGACAGACATTTCCGGTTTGACTCCGCCGGGCTGCCGAGCTGCGTGCCGGGGAGGATCGAAGCGACCGCACCCTCCCAGGCGATGAAGGCCTGCGGGCCGGCCCTCTTTGCAAAGGGCTCCGCCAGCGCTCAGGTCGAATTCCCCGAATCGGTCCCGTTCACCGCCCGGGGGCCGGTGCTGGGCTTCAACGGCCCGAGTAGCGGCGGTTATCCGGAGATGCTCTATTACGCCTACGTCGACGTGCCGGCGCCGACCGCAATCGTCGTCGTCGCCAAGCTCTCAAAGGACAGCGGCCGATACGGCTACCGGATCTCGATCTCGGTTCCGAAGATCGCCGGTGGCAGCGGCTCGCTGACGGGATTTCACCTGACGATCAACCGCAGATGGTCCTACAACGGCCGACAGCACTCCTATCTGAATGCCGATTGTCCGGACGGCCATTTCGTCAACCAGTTCGAAGCCGACTTTGCCGGTGGCACCGATCTCAGCGGCATCCTGGTGAGCGACTGTCAACCCAAGGCCTGAGACCGAGAGTCCGAGGACGAATGGAGACGGTGTCGGGCGGCGGCTCGCGCTCTGAGCTCTCCGGCAAGGGCGCCAGCTCGAGGCAGGGGTCGTGCCCCGGCTCTCCGTCGATCGCGGACGGTCTCAGCTCGCCTCCCCGTCGGGGCGAGCGCAGCCTCTCGGCTGGGGCGAGGGGTCCCGGTCAGCTTCGCGTGGCCCGCACTCCATTGGCGCGTTCCGCCCCGCTCATCGGGCACGCTCCCCAGAAGCTGACCCGCGCCTTCGCCGGGGCGCTCAGCGCCACCCAACTCGACCGGGCCGTCTCGATGTTCGCCGCGGGCGGTTGCTTCGTCACCCCCGACGTCACCGCGGTTCGCGGCCAGGAGGCCATCAGGTCGACCCTCGCCCAGCTGACCGCGGGCAGGGTCCGGCTGCGGATCGCGCCGAGGAACGTCTATGTCGCCGCCGGTCTTGCCCTTTGCAATGAGCGCTGGACATTCAGCCATTTGCGCCCCGACGGCGTCCCCTTTGAGCGGTCCTCTGAGGCCGCGGTTCTTCTGTGCCGCTCGAACTGCGCCTGGAAACTGCTGATCGTCGCGCCGTGGGGGATCGCCGACGCCGACCGGCAGCCCTTCGCCTCGATGCCCTGGCCGAAATAGGGGCCGCCATCGGTCTGTGCGCGGCGCAAAATGGTGGGCGGCTCGCCGGGGCCGACGCGGCCCCGGCGTCGATGCCCGAGCATCAGTTGCCAGGCCGACCACAGAGAGGCTGGCAATGGGACTGCCTGACTGCCTGAGCCCCGCCAGGGGTCCGGCGGAGTGCGATCCCTCCTTCTAACTTTCCGGGCCCAAGTGGCTCCCAGCTCCGCCTGAAAGCTGCGCCACGCTTGACGGGGAGGGCCACGTCTCGGTCCGGATACCCTGCCCCGAGGCATCCGGCAGATTTGTTCGAGGTGGGGGAGGCCTCCTCACAGGCAGCGCGATCCGGGCGGCTCTCAAGCGGGGCCACACGCTGACCGTCCGCCTGACCTTCATCTTCGACCCCGCGGGTTCGCGGCCTTCGCCTCTCAGAGCCCCGGCTGGCACGATGACCTGCTGCTCGTCGATTCCACCCCGGTCGAGTGCGCCCGCTCGCGCGAGACGGTGAAGCGGGCCGGGGCCAGCAGCCTCGGCGGCGCGATCGCGGACGCCGCCGACTACGGCTATTGCGCCTCGCATTCCCGCTACTTCTGGGGCTTTCGCCTGCACACGCTCATGGCTCTCGACGGGACCCCACGCGCGATGGCGCTGACCTCGCCCAAGGAGGGCGAGCGCGAGGTCTGCCTGCGGCTGCTGGGACGGGTCAACCGCAGCGGTCCGCTCACCATCTTGGGCGACAAGGGATATGCCGGCGCCGACTTCGAAGCCGAGGCAGCCACTCTGGGCGCCACCGTGGTGCGCCCGCGTCGCAAGGACGAGCCCGAAGCCGGGCCCCACCTCGCGCCGCTACGCCAGCGGATCGAGTCGATCTACTGGACCGCCAAGGACATCCTCGGCCTCGAGCGCCACGGCGCTCGCACCCTTCGCGGGCTGCGGGCCCGCATCGCCAGCCGCCTCCTGGCGCTGGCTGCGGCGATCTCGCTCAACCATCAGCTCGGGCGCTCCTCGCGGGCGCTGGTCGACTACGTGGCCTGAGCCGTGGAACTACTCATCCAGTCACTCTGCTGATTCCCCGACACGCACCACCCAGCCGACCTACCCGCTAGAACCGCGGCGCCAGCGCCGGCAGTCAAATTCTGTACCGCTTCATCCCTCCAACGCTTGACGGTCGCCCGTCGACGCCGCCAAAATCAAGGTAGGTCGGCTGGCGACAAAGCTCTGACCCCTCCGCCACAGCGCTACCCTTCAGCCGTGGGGAGCCGCGCCAGTAAGATCCGCCTCGTCCTCGTCTCGCTACTCGCCCTAGCAGCCCTCTCCCTCTCACCGGCCACCGCCCTCGCCGCGCCTTCGACCGTCGAATCGGAGTCGGTATCCAACGTCACCGCGACCGACGCGACCCTCGAAGCACAGATCGACCCCGGCGGCCTTCAAACCGAATACCGGTTCCGCGTCCTCGCCGCCCCCTGCAATGCCAACCCCCTGAACTGCGAAGTCGTCCACGACCCGCTCTTCCCCTCGCCACCTGCCAAGCTAACCAGCACCTCCGGTCCTGCGACGGCGACACTCGACCTGAACGCCGCCGGCCTCACCCTAGAACCGGGCACCGAATACCACTACGCCGTCATCGCCAGCAATTCCGATGGCGCCGAAGCCGGTCCCGACCAGACCTTCGCCACACTCGCCGCTCCCAGGATCGATTCCGAGTCCGTCACGCACGTCACCCCGACCAACGCGACCCTCGAAGCGACGATCGAACCGCGCGGTGGGCGCAACGCCTTCTACCAGTTCCAGCTGGTCAAGAACCCCAGCGAATACCCCAGCGAAATCCTCTGTCCGCCGCCTCCCTACCAGGGCTACAGCGCCTGCCAGGGCACACGCTCAGAAAGTGCCCTGCCGATCGGCTCGATCTGTGGCGAATGCGAAATCGAGCCGGCCGCGATGCCGCTCCACCTCGATCTGGCTGAAATCGGCGTCACGCTCGAACCCGGCACGAGCTACCACTTCCGTGTCCTCGCCGCAAACGCGGTACAGACCGAAGACTCGATCCGCTGGGAAGAACCGACCGTCTTCGGCCCTGACCGTTCCTTCCGCACCCAAGAGTTCAAGGGCCAGCCCCCCGGCGACGAACACGTGGTCACCTGCGCCTTCGGCAGCGGCTGCGGCCCCAACCCGGGGGCGCCACCGAACATCCGCCACCAAGCCCACCGCTGCGCCAAGCACCGCCACCTCCGCATGGTCGCCGGCCACCTGCGGTGCCTCAAAGCCCATCACCACCGGCGGCGTTATCGGCAACTCCATCGCTGAGCCGACGACCGCGCCCGCGGCACTTCCTGGACACACCCCCAGCCGACCTACCTGCAAGATCCAACGGCGGACTCGCCCGCCCCAGCACCGTCCCAGGTTCCGCTCGGCCCGCCCGCCGCGGACGCGAGAGCGATGGAGCGAGATAGCCGGTGATGCCGAGCGGGAGCAGAGCAGCGGGCGGAAATTATGTCTCTTGACGGCGGGCGAGCCGCCGCCGCAATCAGCGAAGGCAGGCTGGCGCTACCGCCTGCGCCAGTCTCCCCGCAATGCTCGGGCCCCCCGGCGACATCACCGCCCGCCTCAGCCGCAGAGCGCGCCGACATCCGCTTCTGCTTCATCTAAATGGAACCGAATCGCCGCTTCGGTCAAATACGGGTGATGGACGAAAGCGGATCCAGTGCGGTCGAGGGCCTTGACGGCGAGGCGGTCGCGGTGCTCTTCGACCGCCACTTCGACGACATCTACGCCTATCTGCGCCGGCGCCTCGACGCCGACTCAGCCCAGGAACTGGCGGCCGAGACCTTCGTCCTCGCCTATCGGCGGCGCACCGCCTACGACCCGGCCTTCGGCGCACCGCTCCCCTGGCTCTACGGGATCGCCGCCAACCTGATGCGCGGCAAGCGCCGCCGCGAGCGGCGCGAGCTGCGCGCCCTGGCGCGCAGCGGCAACGACCCGCTCGCGGCGCAGAGCGAGGAGCCCGACCGCCGCCTCGACGCAGAAAGTGATGCGGCCCGCCTCGCCGGCTCCCTCGCGGCGCTCCCACAAAAGCACCGCGAGGTGCTCTACCTCTACGCCTGGGCCGAACTCAGCTACGAGGAGATCGCCGCCGCCCTGCGGGTCCCTGTCGGGACGGTCCGCTCGCGGCTGGCCCGCTGCCGGGCAAAGCTTCAGGAAGAGATCGAAACCGAGGAGCCGCTACAGGTGGCGCCCTCGCGGCAAGGAGGAGCCAATGCCTGAGTTCGACGAGCTACGAGCCTTCCGCAGCGGCCTCCCGGGACCTTCAGCCGAGGAGGTGCGCAGCGCGCGCGCCCAGCTTCAGCGGGAGCTCGACGGACCCCAGCCCCCAGGTCCGGGACGCCGTTCATGGCCCCGCGCTCGACTCTTGCTCGGCTCGACTACGGCGGCCGCCCTCGCCGGCCTCGCAGCCGTCTTGCTCACCGCTGCCGGCGGCTCGGCGCCGGCGCCAGCCTACGGAGCCGAGCTCGTCCGCTTCGCCGAATCGACGCCGCTGCTCTTACTCGAAGGTCCCGGCTGGCGCGTCCAGGACGTCTACGAGGCGCCGGGAGGCCCGTACCGGCCGCGCGGCAGCGAGGGCGAAGGGTCGATGGAATTCGTCACCGGGCCGGCGATTCCATACGAAAGCACCACGGTCTCGGGCGACGGTGTCGTAACCAGAATGGCGCCGAAGGCCGTCCGCCAACGCAAAGTGGAACTGAGCTGGCGCCACGGCAAGCTGGAGTTTCCGGGCCCCGTCGCCGGGCAGCTGAAAAGGGTGTCCGTTCTCGAAACCACGGCCCTTGTCAATACCAGGGCCGAAGCCTCCTTCTACATTGAAAGGGCGGGCCGAAAAACGCTGATCGAATCGGGCGGTCCGGGCGATCGCGAGATGGCCGCGATCTGGAAGGAAGGCGGGTACGGACTCGAAATGCGCGCCTGGGTGCCCAGCCTGCCGGCGTTCGAAGAACGGCTGGGCTGGCTCACCCGGGTGGACTCGCAGACCTGGCTCCAGGCGATGCCGGCGAAGGTCGTCAAGGCCGCCGACCACGACGCCGCGGTGCGCGAAATGCTCCAGGGGATCCCGGTCCCCAGGGGCTTCAGCCCGTCGCAGATCCCCGACGAAGGCCTGACCACCAACCGCTACCAGGTGGGCGCCTCGGTGGCGGGCATCGTCTCCTGCCTGTGGTTCCGCCAGTGGGGAGAGGCCCGCAGTACCGGCGACCGAGCCGGAGCCGCGGAAGCCGAAAGGGCGATGGCGAGCGCCAGGCACTGGGCGATCCTGCGAGAGATGGCGAAGGAAGGTGGGTATCCCGATCTGGTCTGGCAGCTGGCGGCGGCGATGCCGAGCGGCGAATGGCCCCCGCGTGGCTGGCCGTTGCTGCCTCACGCGGAAGGCCTCGGCTGCGCCCGCTGGGGGCTCCCGGTCCTGCCCTTCAAGCAGCGCCGCCAGCGAGAACGCGAGGAGCACCAGAGCGCCGCCGCCTCCTGAGCGCCCGGTGCTCACTACTGCCCGGAGCTCCTCGCCAGATCGCTCCTCGACGCTCACCTTCCGGCTACACGGCCCCCCGACCTGCCTGACAAAACTGCGGCACGGCGGCGGCAATCAACCCCCGCAGCGTTCGTCCTCCGAGCCGATTGACGGCCGCCGCCGCGCCGCCACACTCAGCGGTCGGCTGCCGCCACTGCCCCCACCAACCTCTGCGCTACGCTCCGCGCTTCCTCCACCGTCATCGCGTCCGCCGTCGCTCCAGATAGCCCGCCAGCATCCGTGCCGGCAGCACGGTCACCCCGCGCCGCTGCGCCGGTACCCGCCCCACCAGGTAGGCCTCGCTGAAAACCAGCAGCGGGGTCCACCCCTTCACCCTCGGTCCGGCGCTCGTCAACGTCACCGCGGGTGAGTACTTCTTCGCCCCGTCGATCTCTGCGCTCGAAGCTTTGGCCAATTCGAAATGAGCAGCACGCCAGCATCCCGCTACGCCATATCGGCAGCCTGCGATCTCAGCCCCCACACGAGCTCACGACCTTTCGAACTCGGATTCCCGTCACTCGAGCTCGAGGTCGCGCGGAGCCGATTCTCGGGCTTCGCCGCTCAGCCGCGCAGTTCCGCTCGAATAGCCATCAGCGTCTCTTAGGAACTGCCGCGTATCGCGAACCCATCTTCGAGGGTCGCAGCTAAGAGAACCCCCTCGCGCCATTAAGACGCCTTTACACCTCGGCGAGCTGCGGTTACAGTGCCCTCGGGAGGCGGTATTCAGAGGAGAGAAATCGTCCCGCTCCATACCGCAAGAAATGGGCTCTAGAACGGCAATTCGCGAGCTTTCCGTACCGGGTTATGGTGGTCCCGGAATGGTCCGCACACCCTGGGGGGACGCCGACGCTCTGCGCGATAAACGCATGCGACCCGGGCGCGGCAACGTGCCCGAGGAGTCCGAGCGCTCCCAACGCGAGCGGCTCTTCGGCGCCCTGGTCGCGATCGCCTCCGAGCGCGGTTATGAGGCGACCCGCATCTCCGACCTCGTCCAGCTCGCCGGCGTCTCCAGGGCGGCTTTCTATGAACACTTCGCCGACAAGCAGGAGTGCCTGCTTTCGGCGTTGGACGCGCTCCTCGAGCCGACGATCCGCCTGATCGAACGCGCCGAGGACGCGCCCAGCGGCGAGGCGCGCATGCGCCAGGCGATCGAAGCCTTCCTCACCCTGGTCGCCGAGCAACCCGCCGCCTCGAAGCTGGCCTTCATTGAGGTCTACGCTGCCGGTCGCGAGGGTGAGGCCGAGGTCGAGCGCGTCTTTGACACCTTCGAGAGCTTCGTCCACGGCGAGCTCAACCACATGCCGGGCAAAAAGGGCATGCCCCCCGAGATCGTCCGGGCGCTGCTCGGTGGCTTTCAGAAGGTGATCCAAAAGCGCCTCTATAACAACGAAGCCGACGCCTTGCCCCACCTCGCCGAGGGGATCTCCGACTGGGCCCTCTCCTACTCGGCTCCCCCCGGAGCGCTCGATGCCCCCCGCCGCCGCGGCCGCAAATCCCGTTCCTTCGAGGAACGCCAGGCCGTTGCCAATCCGCCCGAGCGGGTCCTGCGGGCCCTCGCCGCCCTCGTCTCAGAGCAGGGCTACCAGGCGAGCACCGTCGCCGAAATCGTCAAACGCGCGGAAACCTCTCAACGCGTTTTTTATGGCCATTTTGACTCGAAGGAGGATGCTTTCCTCGCCGCCCTCGACAGCGGTGCCTCGCAGATGCTCGCCGGGGTGCTGCCGGCCTTTCGCCGTGCCAACAGTTGGGAGGAGTCGGTCCGCGGCGCCTATGAGGCGATGTTCGCCTTCGGCATCGAAGAGCCCGAGTACACCCGCCTTGGCGCCGTCGAGATGTACACCGCCGGGCGGCGGGCGCTTGAGACCCGCGACCGCGTCATGGAGGGCCTGGAGGCCCTGCTAGTCCCCGGTTACGAGGTCGCTCCCGACGTCCCCCCGATCGCCGCCGAGGCGATCGGGGGCGCGATCTATGCCCTGATCCACGAGCAGGTGAAGCGCAAGGGGTCCGAGTCGATGCCCGAACTCGCTCCGACCGCCACCTACCTCACCCTCGCCCCCTTCATCGGCGCCCAGAGCGCCTACGAGCGCGCCACCGAGGAGTGGGAGAAATGGTGAGTCGGCTCGTCTGGCAGGCCGACCCTCGGCCGGGCTTCGGTCCAACCTGAACGAGAGCCGGCCCCACCCGAGCCGCAGCGCCCCTATCGCTCCCGAACCTCGCTCAACACCTCGACCTTGCAGCGAACGCCCGCGGCTCTCTGCACCGAACCATCTGCCGTCACGAGCAGGGCATCAAGAGCCTCCGCCAGGGCAACGTAGGCCGCGTCGTACGCACTGAGGTTGTCGCGCAGCTCCCAAACGCGATCCAGCAGTGGCAGGTGCGGGGCTCGCTGAAGAGGCAGTCTCGTCAGGTCTCCGAGCGCCTCGGCGGACCGTTTTTTGTTCAGCCTGCCGGCGCGGGCCGCCCGCCGCATGGTCGAAAGGACCTCAAGGTCGACGAGCTCAGGGGCGCTCAGTCTCTCTCCTCGCAGCCGCTCCCTCGCCCGATTGCCGTCGGCGCCGTCGTCCGCAAGAGCTGGTGCCAGCACAGAGGCGTCGACAACGATCACGGGCGCTCGCGCTCGGCCCGCAGCGTCTCCGATGCATAGGCGAGGTCGAGCGAGCCGCCTGCTCGGCCGCCGGCGCGGTCAAGCACCTCATCGAGGGATTCTTCCTGTGCTTGCTGGGTGAGCTGGGCCAGCAGGTACTCCTGCAGGGACTGACCTGCGCTTGCCGCGCGCTGGCGCAGGATCCGATGGACATCGGGCGGGACGTTCTTTATCTGGACGCTGGGCATATGGCTTGAGTGTAGCGCCAGAATGGCGCCACTCAGCTCGGCCGTCCGAACTCAATTGTGCCTGACCGCGTCACCCGCCTATGACGTCCGGGGGGCGGGGGCGAGGCGGCACGCACCAGCGCCGCTTAACGGAGCGGGTCGGTCCAGCGCAGGCCCGCAAAGCGGGCGAAGTCGGGGTCACGCGAGCAGAGCTCGGCTCCGTGCTCGATCGCCAGGGCCGCGAGGTGGGCGTCGCTGGTCAGATTGCCGGCGGTGCCGAGCGGCTCGAGCAGTCTCCGCAGGATGGCGGCGTGCTCGGGGCCTGGATCGACGATCGTCGCGACCGGTTGACCGAGCCAGCTCTCGACGTATTCGAAGGCCCGGGTGGGGGAGAGGGGATGCTCAAAAGGCGCCGGATTGGTCGAGATGCGGACGAAGCCGAGCAGGGCGAGCCAGGCGAAGCCAACCTCCTCAGTCCCGGAGAGAAGCCCTCCCAACCACGATCTGGCCCGCTCATGGTGGCGAGAGGACTCATCTGCCGTGTGGATCAGAAGGTTGACGTCGGGCAGCTTCACTTGCCCAGCGTAAGCTTGCGGACGATCTCGGCGTCTTCCATTTCGCCGGCCAGCCGCAGGGCCTTGTCGAGGTTGACTCCGGGTCTCGCGTCCAGGCGCTGAGCCGCTGGAAAGCGGTAGGGCCGGGACTTTGCCGGCCTGCTCTCGATTCCCCGCCGCACGCTGCTGTTCAGGGCCTCCTTGAAGGAGATTCCCCGGTCGCGGGCGATCTGCTTGAGCTTTGCCGCGACGTCGGGGTCGAGGGTGACAGTCGTGCGCATCGAGGCATCTTAGCAGCGATATTCATGCTGTCATGATGCATCATCGACGTGGTCAGATCGCCGCCGAGGCGATCGGCGGCGCCATCTACGCCCGGATCCACGAGCAGGTCAAGCGCAAGGGGTCCAAGTCGATGCCCGAGCTCGTCCCGACCGCGACCTACCTCACCCTTGCACCCTTCAACGGCGCCGAGCCCACCTACCAGCGCCCCACCGAGGAGTCCGAGAAATGGTGAGGCGACCCCCAGCGCCCTCGGGACGGGCTCAGCGCCGCCTGTAGGCGTCGGAGCGGTGGGCGACGCTCAGAACCGTGACCGTGCGCGCCTTCTCGTCGACCTCGTAGATCACCCGGTAGGGCCCGCGCCGCGCCACCCACTTTCCCGCCAGCTCGAAGCGCAGCGGCTTACCCCGGCGCCTCGGGTTGGCGGCGATCTCAGGCAGCAGCGCCACAATCGCCGCGGCATAGCGCTCGGGCAAGCTCAGCAGATCGCGACGCGCCGGGGCGGCGACCTCCAGCCGCCACGCCCCCATTCAACCGCCGAGGTCCGGCCGCCGCTCATGCAGGTCGGCTTCGACCTCCTCCAACGAGGACGTCTCGCCGGCCGCCGCTGCCTTCTTACCCTCGCGAATCCGCGCCATCAGCGCCGAGTCGGAGAGCACCGCCAGCGTCTCTTCGAGGCTCTCCAGGTCCTCCGGGCTGACCAGCACCGCCGCCGGGCGGCCCTGGCGCGTTACCACCACCCGCTCGTGCTCGCCCTCGACCCTGTCGGTCAACTCGGAGAGGTGCGCCTTCACGTATGAGAGCGGCAGGGTCTCTGACATGACCAAGATTCTAGTCATCATCCCCGCCAAGCACAACAGTTATCTCTTCTTGCGTCACAATGGCATTGGGGCCTTTGCTGCACCTTTGTCGGGCCGTCGGTGTTTTTGATCGTCCATAACCGCACCGAGGAGTGGGAGAAATGGTGAGGCTCTCGTGGCCCGGCGCCTGACCGACATTCCCTCGCTTCCTTTTCGATCCGACCCTCGGTCTCTCGCGGCGGAGGCTGGGCGAAGCGATCCTAGGCCGCCAGGGCTCGGCGACCGAGCGAGGTCCACATCGTCTCGAACTGGCTCTTTGGCCATACCAGCCGCTGACCGGAGAGCGGATCATTCACCCTGACCTCGCCCTTGCTGACCCCGGTGAGGACGACCGCGTGCTCGCCATAGTTGACCTCAACGATCTTGCCGGAGGGCGAATGCCAACTCGCATACGGACCTTCGGAGAGCGCCACCCAGACCATCACCGGTCGACCGGAGAGCAGCGTGCGGTACAGCTGTTCAGGACGCCTCCTGCTCAGATCGTGTACGGCAACCCCTTCTCGACGGGCCAGGGCCGCGATCGGGCCCTGATAGACACCGAACCCACCCGCCGGCCCGCCGCCATCCGCGCGGCCGACGAACCCGACGCTGGGGTCGCCCCAGATCTCCCCGTCGGGTCCCTGGCGGGGATCGAGGGGGGCGCTGTGAGCGACCCGAGTTTGTAGCTGCAGCTGACCGACCTGTTTCCCGTCGAAGCTCAAGAGCATCGATAGGGCCGTGGCCTCACAGTCGTCCTGAAGGGTCTGCTTGATGAGCGGGAGCCGGATCCTGGATGCGATCGCTTCCTCTGGGACGACGATCGTCCCGCCACCGGTCGCGACCGCGCGATGAATGTCTGTGACCAGCCCCCGGCGGTTGGTCTGCAGGGTGATCGTCGCTCCGGCCTCGCCTCAGCTCGGTCGTCGTCGGCACCAGCCTGACCAGGGCGGCCTGGGATCGCATCCGACCCAGCTGGTCTGTCGGTCGTTCGGCAAGCGTTCGACCGCCGAGCACTATGCGAAGGCTCTGTTCGGGAGCTTCGGCCACCTGGCCCGCGGGTCCGGAGGACCGAGCGGGCCCGCCGAGATCAGATGCCGCCAGCGCGACCCCGGCGACGATCAAAAGCAGCGTGCCAACAGCGACGATCCGACGACGCCGAATGATCTGGGAGGCGGGGCGGCCCCGGGAGTGCGCGGCGTCACTTGGTGCTGCTCGCGCCGCCCCCCGGCGCCGTGACTCACCGGCTGAGGGGAGCGAGCGACCGCGATCGCTCATCCCGACTTGCGGGCAACCGCAATGCCACCCTCGTGCGTCAGCGGCTCAACATCGACCTCGACAAAGCCCGCCTCCTCAAGCGCCCGATGCCACCACTCCGGTGGCGCCGGGCGCTCGCCGGTGAGGGTGATGACCCGAAATCCCGTCTTGGTAAGACGCCAGAGGCCTGCGGGTCCGCGGCTCACCATCGCCCGGATCTTGCTCGCGATGACCTCCCGATCACGCTGATTGGATGGTCTGAAGGCGAACATCATGTCTGCAAAGACTAGACGCCCGCCGGGTCTCAGCACCCGATGGATCTCCGCCGCTGCAGCCCGCTTTCCGGCCGGGGAGAGATGGTGGAAACAGTAGTTGGAGACGGCCAGGTCGATCGAGTCCTCGGCCAACGGCAGTCTCGTTGCCGAGACGACGGCCGTCTGAAGATTGTCGAGGCCCATCGCAGCCGCTCGAGAGCTCAGGCAGTTGATCATCGCCGGGGAGATATCGATCGCCCACACCCAGTCCGCCATCTGCGCCAGCGGCAGGGCCAGGAGCCCCGTCCCTGTGCCGACGTCGAGCGCGCGATCGTCGCTGGTCGGCTGAGCCCTGGTGAAAATCTCCTCGCGCAGCAGTTGGAACCCCGGCGTCTTTGAGAGCTCGTCGGCGTGGGCAACGTGTCGATCCCAATCCTTATTGAGAGATGGCAGCGGCCAGCGCCGCCAGGAGCCTCGATCATGCCCAAGGGATTGCCCATGGGCATCGGACCCGGCCGCCTGTGGTGCCAGTTTGCCCATGCAGGGCGGATGCTCTGGTGGTGCTCTAAAAGGTCCGCCAACTGCACCTAACAGCCTGGTAATGACCTGCTGAGAGTGTTCTCACGGATGTGCGCGGATGCCTCGGGCGCAGGGGCTACTCTTCTATCCCATGAGGGAGCACCTGACGCTCCTCGGCTACGGTCGCTGGGCCAATCGGTTGGGCCGCACCGCATGACGCCTCTCAGGCTCCCCCCGAGTGGTCGTCCCAAACTGGTGATGGGGAGCCTGGGCCTCATCCAGGAGGCGGTCTACATCGTCGTCGGGCTGTTGCTCATCGTCGCGGCGATCGGGGTTACCGTCGGTACGGTCGAAGAGCTGGTCAATGGCATCCGGGACGGCACCGACCCGGTCACGATCGGGCTTCTGGTTCTCGATCGGATCCTTCTCCTGCTGATCGTCGCCGAGCTCCTCCACACCCTGCGAATCGTGCTCTATGAGGGCGACATCCATGCGGAGCCCTTCCTCCTGGTCGGTCTGATCGCCGTGGTGCGACGCGTGGTCGTCGTCACGGCCCAGGTTGAGCAGAGCTCGGGACGCCCCCTTACGAACCTGCTGCTCGAGCTGGGAATGCTGGCCCTTCTGGCGTTCGCGTTTGGCGCCGCGATCTTTCTCCTGCGTCGCGGTGAGGCGCATGGGAGCAGCTCCGAATCGAGCAAGGAATCATCCCAGACCTGATCTGCCCTCGGCTGCGCTCGAATCAGCATCGGCTTCAGATACTCGTGGATGACGAACGACACCGTCTCCTCGCGGCCGCGGCATGTGACCGGTGCCGAGCCGCGGGGGATATCGACTTTCGGTGCTCGGCTCGGGAGATGTCACCACCAGTGGTCAGAGATCTGACCGGTGGTGGTGACATTCGCTTCGCGCACGCCTCATCCCAACTGCATCCTGGCACCCCCACCACAACCTTTCGCAGCGCCCAGCACAGCGTCGCACTTCCCTTCCGACCTACCCCAACCCAAGCACTTGTCGATCCTTCGAAGTCTCTTCCGGTACGCTCAGAACCTAAAACACCACTCCGTTTCTCACAAATGCTCAACCTCTTTTTCGCTTTCCAGAGCTAAATCCCGGCCGTATCGGTTGAGGGGCCTGAAAATTTCCCTTGACATTCCGGTTCGTCTCTGTTCTCATAATCGCCATTCCGCCAGGGAGCGGAGTGAGAGATAGCTGATCCGCAGGGAGCGGGTTGCGTGAGAAGTCGATCCCCGGCCAGGGGTCCGCCAACAGGGCGGGCAACGGAAAAGGGGAGCGGCAGGAGGGTCGAGTGAGGAAGTCGTCGGAAACGACGGGGCACCTATTTGTTGGAGACCGTGCAGCGGAGGGCGCCGACCGCGTGGCCCCTGCTCACCGCCTCTGCCTTTCCCTGCTGGTTCTTAGCGCGGCCCTGGCTGCAATCTGCGTCGTAGCACCCTCGGCTTTTGCCGTTCAGTTGCATGGCCTGCAGTTCACGTTCAACGGAGCTGACTCTGCAGCAGGAGCCTTCACCGAGCCTACCGGCCTCGCCGTAGACGAATCCGACGGAGTCGTCTACGTGAGCGACCCGGCCCACGGGGTCCTCGATAAATTCAACGAATCGGGTGTCGCCCAGAACTTCGCAGCCCTGGGGAGCTCGTCTCTCAACGTCGCCGCCACCTGTTCAGGAGCGAACGTCTCCAATGTCGCGGTCGACAATTCTGCCGGGCCTGGCAAGGGCAACATCTACGTGACCGCGAAATTCGCTGAAGTATGCGCCTACAGCTCGTCCGGAGAATTTCTCTGGCGTCTGACCGGCGAAGAAATGCAAGGATCTCCGTGCGGGGCAGCAGTCGACTCGGAAGGACACCTCTGGGTCGCCGTCTACGCCGCCGGCATTCAGGAGTTCGAAAACACCGGCAATCCTCCTGAATTGAAGGCAATCGTACCGGTCGAACCTAATCAGGCCTGCGACGTGGCCGTCGATTCAAGCAACGACATCGACGTTGCCTTCTACTACAACGGCGTCGACAGGTACACGTTTCAGGGCTTTCAGAATGGCATCGAGCCAACCTCGCCCAATCAATCCTACGTACCCGGAGGCGGAATAGCCCTCGATGCATCCACGGGACACGTTTATGTCGCCAATGAACCATTCATAAATTCTGACGGTCCCTATCCCGTCAAAGAGTACACCCAGTCGGGCACGCTTGTCAGCGAACTTGGCCGGACGCTATTGGCAACCCCGACAGGAGTCGCCGTCAACTCCTCGACCGGCGATGTCTACGTATCAGACAGTAGTGGCAAAGTTTTCGTATTTGGGCCGCTCGCCGACTTTGCGTCCGTCACCACCGGAGCGGCAATCAATGCCCGACGGACGACCGCCATCCTCACCGGACACGTCGACCCCGAAGGGGGGGGTGACATCACTACCTGCCAAGTCGAATACGGTACGGACAAGTCTTACGGTAACTCAGCTCCCTGTAACGAGCCCACTCCATACACGGCCCCCACTGACGTCGAAGCAAACGTCTCTGGTCTCAAAGCCGGGATGACCTATCACTACCGGCTGTCTGCAACCGACGCTTCAGGCACCAACATTGGCGCCGACCAGACATTCACAACTCCGTTCGTCTCGGGCGTCAAAACCGAATCGGCCTCAAGTCTTGATCGCACCAGCGCCACCCTCAATGGATCCCTCGATCCAGACAACGTCAGCACGAGATATTACTTCCAGTGGAGATCACAACGGGATACGGCAATACGGCGCCGTTCCGCCGCCTGGTGAATCTATCGGCTCGGCCTCGGGGGTGTCCACCAGTATCAGCTGACATCAGTGGTCTTGAACCGGCGACCACATATCACTACCGACTCATCGGTCGAAACTCGGAAGAAATGACGATCGGAAGTGATGAAACCTTAACCACGAATCCCCCGATCAAGGACTTAGTCACCACGGCCGCCACCGAAATCGGGCCAGCAAGCGCGGTGTTGAATGGCACAGTTGATCCAGACGGTATCGACACAACGTACTACTTCGAATGGGGCCCCGATACCTCCTACGGGCATACCACCGCTGTGACCGATGCCGGCTCCACAGCCGGTAATGCGTTGATCTCGGCGGCCATTTCCGGTCTTGAAGACTACGCGGTCTATCACTACCGCCTCGTCGCGAAGAACAGCTTTGGCACTACGGTTGGCGAAGACGTGTCCTTTCTTAGCGCGCCACCACTGCCCCCCAGTATCCCGGCAAGCGGGGTAACCTCGGTCACGAGCCATAGCGCCACGCTAGCTGCAGAAATCGTCCCTGGCTTCGGACCAACGTATTTCCGCTTTCAATTTGGCACCGATACTGCCTATGGGTCACGGACCCCTCTGAGCGAACCCATTGGCTCTGACGATTCCCCACAAAGTCAGCGCAACTATCGAACACCTTCAGCCGGTACACCTACCACTTCCGCGCGGTCGAAATCAACTTCTTCACCTCCACCTTGGGTCCCGACCGAACCTTTACTACCTCCAACGTTCCTCGTATCGACTCGGCATCTCGACGACCTCATCTCCCAGACTACGGCCGTTCTCACGGCTCAAATCAACCCGAGCGGCGCCGCGACGACCTATCGCTTCGACTACGGCCCTACGGCCGCCTACGGGGAGCATACGCCGGCCGGCGGCCGTATCGACGCCGACACAGCCGACCATACAGTCACCCCACTGCCTCTGGCCTAAGTCCGGGCACGACCTATCACTTCAGGGTGGTTGCGGCCAATGAAAACGGCACTGTTACCGGTGCGGATCAGGCGTTTACCTCAGTCAGCGCTGTCCGGCGAAGGCCCGCATCAGCTCCACTGCAAACACCCACTACGTCAAGCACCATGGAAAATGCATCAAGCGACGCTCGAACCCCCGGCATCGGCATGGCAAACGAGCCCACCATCGACCCCAGGGACAGACTCAGCGTGAGTGAACGTACAAGACAGCAGATTTTGCTCTGGAGAAGCACCCTCACGCGCTTCGTTGGGGCGGTGGCGCCATCTCTGCTCGCAGCTCTTCGATCGTTTCCCTTTTTCCTTTATCTGCCGAGCCCCGCGCTCGCCGACTCGACCCATAAGTATCTCTTCTCCTTCGATACACCTCCCGGCACCAAGCCGATGCCGACCGCAGTCGATTCCGAAGGCAACCTCTACGTCTATAACGAGGGAACGAATACGGTCAGCAAGTATCACCCCGATCTGCAGAACCATCCCCTGACGCCTGTCAATTTCTCCGCGCTTGGCACGAATACGATTGACGGCCACGGCTTTGGTGAAGACTGTCCGGCGACACCCGATGACTGCGACCGAGTTCCCTCGAACGGCTTAGGTAGCAGCCCGAATCCGGGCAAGGTGGGAACAGCCTCCAGGGGGAGGGTGCAGATGGACAACTCCAATGGGCCCGCGCATGGCTACATCTACGTCACCAATCCGGCGGGAGGCCCAGGCGAGTCCGCTGAACGGTAACCCACTCGGCAGCATAGAGGTCTTCGATTCCAGCGGGACCTATCGGGGCGAGATCGACAAATCGGTTGACGGTCCAACCCGATCTGGGCCGGGTGGCGGCGAGGTGTCCGTCGACTCCGCTGGCGACGTCTACGTCTGGTGGACGGTTAATCCTCCTCAGCTGGTCGATGAGTTCGTCCCTATAGATGGCAATCCCGCCGACGACGATTTTTGGGGACAGCTGTAGTCGGAACTCCGTATCCGGTGGAAAGGAGAAGCAGTCGCAGGTGACAAGCCGTACACCTATGTCAATCCAGGCAGCTCCTTTCAGCCGTGGTACAAGTGGACTATTCGGAATACACGGCCCGCGCCAATCCCTACACGAACCCAGCCAAAGTGTTGTTCCCGTTTGGGGAATCTATCTTTGAAAACGGTGGCTACGACGCTGAAGTTAACTCCCTAGAGAAGAGCATCAGTATCGACCCCTCAACCCACGACGTGTACGTGAGTCCCCGAAGCGTGGGCTACGGGAGGATTAGGGAGTGGAGCCCAGACAATACTCCGATAGGTCCTGTGTTTGGCTTGCCATACACGGGTGAAGTATGGCGAGTTGCAGTGGACGGATCAAACGGCCAAAATCGAGGTGCGGTGTATGCGCAGGGCTCGGGGAACGAACGAGACCAGATCGCTGTGTTTTCTCCCCCGGTACCGCTCCCCGACATCGCCTACGGAACGCCTACCATCGGCCACAGCACCGCCCAACTCGCGGCAGAAGTAAAGTTGAACGGGGGTCCGGAAGTTACTAGCTGCGAACTGCAGTGGGGAACGACGACCGGCTATGGAAACACACCCGCCTACGAGCGCAAACCGCTGCCGTGTAGCCCATCGACGCCGTACGGCAGCGACCAAACGGTCAGCGCCGACCTTTCAAGCCTCACCGTCGAGCAGAATTTCCACTATCGGTTCGTAGTGAATACGGCGAACGGGGAAGAGCAGGGCAGGAATAGGACGTTCCGCACCGCTGCTGTGCTCGGCTTGACCACCGAAGCCGCTAGCAACCTCACTAGGACCACCGCCACCCTAAACGGCTCTCTTAATCCCGATAATCTCGCTACCACCTATCGATTCGATTACGGTGCGACGAGCAACTATGGAATAGTCACACCCGATCGGGATGCACCCGCCGGCAGCAGTTGTCGAGTCGTTGCCGGGGGAGGAACTCAGCGGCCTCCAGCCCGGCCGCCTCTATCACTATCGCCTCGTCGCGACCGATAGCCTTGGCACCACATATGGTGCGATGAATGTGATGTTCCCAACAGGCCATCAGTGTTCGCCATGCGCGCCAGTAACCTGTCGGAAACCACTGCCGATCTTCAAGCGAAGGTCAATCCGCTCGGCTTCGATACGACCTATCACTTTGAATACGGCCTCAGCACACAGTACGAAAGCGCAAGTACCGAAACCGACCTGGGTAATGGAACCGAACCCGAAAGTGTCGAGACCCACGTCAGCAATCTTCTCGCCGGCGCGACCTACCATTTCCGCGTCGTCGCTACCAGCCAGTGGGGCACGACGACGGACCGGACACTACTTTCAGCTTCTCGCCGCCGAACTGCGCGAACGCCCACATCAGACAGCAGACCGGCGCCAACTATCTTCCCGACTGCCGCGCTTACGAGTTGGTCTCCCCGGAAGACACGAACGGTACGCAGATCCTGCCCGGCGAATCCCCGATCTACTGGTTCAATGCAACCGGTGCGGGTCTGGGATGTGGGTGCTCCTCGGAACTCTTCTTCCATCAGTACTCGCAAAACTCTCCTGGCCTAGCGAGCGGTCCGTCGCGGTTTGCGTACTATGCATCCGGTCGCGGTATGAACGGCGCGACTTCTCCCAATACGGACGGTGATCTGTACATATCGACGAGAACCGACAAAGGCTGGGTAAGTCGCTACGTCGGAGTGCGCGGTGACCAGTACATTGGCGGCGGGACCCCGCAGTGCTGGAGCACACTTAGCCAATGCCTCGAGTACCCCATCCTCGGCAATACGAACAACTTACGCCGAGATAACCTGCCCGTTCTGACTGAATCGACGACGGGTGAAAGTCTTGGTCGCCTCCCAAGTAACTACGCTACCGTCCCCAATCAGCAGGAGTTCGTCGGCGAAGGTCGCGCCTCGGGAGACTTCAGCCACTACGTCTTCGCTTCACTGAACCGCCTTTTTGCCGTTGGAGGCATTACCGCCGAACCCGGCTCCGTCTACGACAACGATCTCCAGACTGACACCGTCTCGGTGGCCTCAAAGCTTAAGGATGGCGAACCAATTCCCTTCTGAGCCCGGCGCCGCAGAAGGCGGTAATGGATATCTCAACAGAGACTATCTGGAAGTCCCTGCCGTATCGACCAACGGTTCGCATATCTTGATTGGCGCCCGCACCGGCTCTCGCTGCCTTACCTCCGACCACTGTCCGGAACAGAGGCGCGACCTCGTCCTCTACATGCGGGTTAACGACTCGCTTACATACGAAGTGTCAAAGGGCCACGCGGTCTTCCTGCTCGGCATGACTGAAAGCGGCTCCCAGGTCTATTTCACGAGCGACGAACAGCTCCTTCCGAGTGACACGGATACCAGCGTCGATTTTTACCGCTGGAGCGAGTCCACCGACGAAATCACGCTGATTTCCCAGGGGGGCGGTCACGGTAACACCGACAACTGCTCGGCCAGTTGGACCTCGAAATGTGACGTTGTGCCCCTATCGACCTGTACGGCTGCGTGGACCTTCACGTGCAATTACAACCACCAGGGTATCGGCCATCTCACCCCTTCACAAGCGAACGCCCCGATATCGACACAAGCATCGGTCGCGAAAGCGGAGCGATCCTCTTCGAGTCCCCAGAGCAGCTCGACCCCAGCAATCCCGGCGTACCAAATCAGCGGAATCTCTACGAGTACCGCGACGGCGCAGTCCACTACATTACGACCTTTGACGAAGGCAGCGAAACTAGCCGGTTCAACATTAGCCCCGACGGAAGTCACGTCGCCCTTCTCACCGACTCGCGGCTAACGGCCTACGACAACACCTCCCAGGAACAAGTCAAGTGCGGTGCCGTACTCAACCTTACAGACGGAAGCCTCGACACTCCCTGCCGCGAGATGTATTCCTACGACGCGCAGAGCGAAGAACTTACCTGCGTGTCTTGCAATCCCAGCGGTGCTCCGCCGGCGGGCGATGTCACGGCCAGTGCCAGTGGCCTGTTCATGAGCGATGACGGAAGGGTGTTTTTCAACACTCCGGACGCCCTGGTTCCGGGAGATACTAATGGGTTGATTGATGTCTACGAGTTTTCCGACGGACGGCCGCAGCTGATTTCGACCGGTACGAGTGATCAGGACACATTCGGCGGTTACATCAACGTTGTCGTGCTCGGCTTCGTCTTTGCGCCCGAGCACGTTGGGTTGGAGTCAGTTAGCGCCGGCGGGCAGGATGTCTACTTCTCTACCTTCGAAACGCTTGTTCCTCAGGATCGCAACGGAGACTTCGTCAAGATGTACGACGCCCGCACCAACGGTGGCATTTCTACGACGCCTCCGACTCTTCCTTGCCCCGCCGCCGACGAGTGCCATGGTGAAGGCAGTTCGGCCCCCGCTCCTCCAGAGATCGGGACCGGTGCGCCGTTGACCGTCGACCGCGGCTCGAAAGCCGGGCGAACACCCAAGTCCAAGGAGCGGCGTAAACATAGGCGACGCAAAAAGCACCACAGGAGCCAAGGACCTCACCATCGGCAAGTTCGGCGCCGCCAGGGCGTCGGGGGGCATCATGGTTGAGTTAACCAGGAATAGGAGGCGGAGGCTGGGCATGCCCCAGTTGCTCTCGGGCCGCGCTGCGTCAAGGAATCTCGGCAGCGCGCTTGGCTACTGTGCTGCCTGTGCGCTGGTACCGGTAGCACTATGCGTCCTGCTCCGGCAACAGCATCAGGATATACCGGAATCGACAGTTACACGATCGGCGTCTCGACCAGCCAGGCCGGCGGGCACCCAAACATCGATATCAACGCCGAGTTCGACAATCGCGACTTCCTGAACCAGGAATTTCAGGAACACTCTCCGGAAGGCTGCGGTTGCCAGGATGTCAGCGATATCTCTGTACACATGCCTACCGGCTTCATCGGCAGTCCTCACACGATCCCCCAGTGTTCACTCGCCGAGTTTGCTTTGATCGAATGCTCCCCCGATACCCAAGTTGGTGTCGTTTTCATTGAATTGGGTGAAGGCGAAGAAGAAGTCAAAGAATTTGAACGTGAAACAGGAGAAGCGCTTGGTTTCGTGTCGCCGATCTATAATCTTCAGCCTCACCCTGGCGCGGCGGGGGCGATCGGATCGGTGGCCCCCCTCATCCATCTGCCAATAGAAACCCAGCTCTCCGCGCGTACCGGCAGCGACTATGGCCTCGACGCGACCACGCTGGGACTGTTTCACTTTATTCCTATTCCCCGGCTCTCGCTCTACCTATGGGGTGATCCAGCCGACCCCAGCCATGATCTCTCGCGTTTCCCTCTGCCCCACGGCGGAAAGCAAGATGTGTGCGAGGGGACTATCAACAATCAGGCGGAAGGTCCCGGCAAACCTTTTGGCTTCGGTTGTCATCCCGTCCTGCCATCCTCTGCCGCCAATCTTCCATATCTCGAGAATCCGACGACCTGTGGAATTCCTTTAAGCGCGGGCCTGGACCTCGCGTATTACGATGGAACAAAGCTCCACGCCGACACGCCCTGGCCTGCGACCACTGGCTGCGATCAGCTCACGTTCAATCCCAGCCTCACGGCGAAGCCGACCACCACCCAAGCCGATACCGCGTCGGGTATCGATATCGATCTCAAGGTTCCCGAGCCCAGAGCCCAAGCGTCCCCGCGCCCTCCGAGGTGCGCGACGTGAAGGTCACCCTGCCCAAGGGATTCTCCCTTACACCGGGTGGATCCGACGGCAAGAATGCTTGCACGGACGCCCAATTGAATTTCGATACGCCAAACGCAGCCGAATGTCCGGAATTTGCGAAGGTTGGAACCCTCACCTTGGATAGCTCGGCACTGCCTGGCCCAATCCCGGGTGCGATGTACATCGGCCAGCCGCTCCCCGGTCAGACGTTCCGTCTGTTCCTCACTGCCGACGGATACTCCACCCACGTGAAGCTCAGGGGCTCAGTCCACCTGGATCCCCGCACCGGACAGGTAACGACTGAATTCATCAACCTTCCTCAGTCGCCATTTCAGGACTTCGACATGCACTTCTTTGGCTCTGAGCGCGGCATCTTCGCGACGCCGACCGAATGTGGTACCTATCCCGTCGAAGCTGAATTTGTGCCCTGGGCATCCGCGCTGCCCACGCAGACCTCGCTTGCCTCATTCGAAATCAACTCAGGACCGAGTGGCTCCCCTTGCCCGAGTACCTCCCGGCCATTCGCGCCCAGCTTCCAGGCAGGGACGCCCGACAACCGGCCGGAGTCTCACCCCCCTCTCCTTGCAGCTGCAAAGAGAGGACGGAGAACAGTTTCTCTCTCGCCTCGCGGTGCAGCTGCCTCCGGGGCTGATTCAGAGCATCAAGGGCGTCACCGAGTGTCCCCAGGTGGCGCTTGAAACTCTCGCCCTGGCGTCCCATACGGGCCTGATGGAGTCAGCCTCACCCGCCTGCCAGCCTTCCAGTCAGATCGGGTCGATCGTCGCCGGCAGCGGTTCGGGGACCCATCCTCTCTACGACTCGGGCAAGGTCTACCTCGCTGGTCCCTACGAGGGCGCCCCCCTTAGCCTCGAGACTGTCGTCCCTGCCCTCGGGGGCCCTTACGATCTCGGCAACGTCGCCATTCGCTCCGCCATCTTCGTCAACCCGGCCGATGCCCAGGTCAAGGCCGTCACAGATCCAATCCCACAGATCACCGAAGGGGTCCCGCTGCGATTGCGCTCGCTGTTGATCGACCTCGATCGGTCCAACCTCAACCGGACTCCGACCAACTGCGCACCGAAGCAGATTGAAGCGACGGTTACCGGAAACCAGGACGCCGTCGCAAGCCCAGGCGCCTTCTACCAGGTTGCCAACTGCGCATCGCTGCCCTTTGGGCCCAAGCTGATCCTCCACCTGAGCGGCGGGCTCCATCGCCTCGGTCACCCGGCGATACACGCCATGCTTAGCGCTGGTGCGGGTGAAGCAAACCTCCACAGCATCTCGGTTACCCTTCCCCCCAAGGAGCTCCTCGACAACTCGCACATCAGCGGCGTCTGCAGCAAAGTTGATTTCGCCGCGGAATCCTGCCCCGCTGGCTCCCTCGTCGGTCGGGTCGAAGTCACCACGCCGCTGCTTGATCAACCTCTGCAGGGTTTCGCCTACCTTCGTTCATCCGGACGGGGCTTGCCTGACCTCGCGCTCGACCTCCATGGACAAATCCGCATCGAAGCAGTCGCTCGCATCGACGCAGTTAAGGGCGGCCTCCGCACTACCTTCCACGCCATCCCGGATGTTCCTATTGACACAGTTGCACTCAATCTTCTTGGAGGCGCGAAGGGTTCTCATCCAAAACAGTGAAAGCCTCTGCGGTGCCCACAGGAGTGCCAGTGTTCACATGTCAGGCCAAAATCAAAAGCTGTTTTCCCGCAATGTTCCCCTCCGGGTGTCCTGCGGAGAAAGCCACCAATCGCGCGACGCCCTTGGACTTGGTAAGCACCGTCGGACGGCGCATCATCGATCCGGCAGCTATCGGGGGAGGGCCCACTGATGTCACTGAGATTGCTTGCCCCCGCTCGTCTCCTCGGCCGCTGCCCCACCGCTCGCCACCTCGTGGTGCCCGCGTTGCTGGTCGCCCTGATTTCCTCCTTGGCATTTGGCGTCGGCTCGGCTTCGGCATACCGCTACTTTCAGTCCGAAATCTCCGAAACGCCGGCCAACGCCCCGATGCCGGGAGCCTTCGGCCACGCCTACAAAGTCGCCGTCGATGGCTCTGGGGATGTCTGGGTCCTCGACGCGAACGGGCCTTATGGCGGACCGTATTCGAACTCCGGCAAGGGCGTCGTTGATGAGTTCGATCCTTCCGGATCCTTCCTCTCGCAGGGCACCGGCGAAGGCGGCTGGTCCCCCGAAGGCTCGGGCCTCGAAGGCCTTGCTTTCGACAACGCGACCAGCCTCGCCTACGTCGCGGACAGGAACAATACTGACCTCTGGAAGCTCAACTCCAACGCCGTCGTTCAGGGGAGCATCGCTGGCTCCACTTCATCGTGGGCCCCAGGCACCTATCAGTGCTGCTCGATCCAGGTCGATGCGGATAACACCGGCGACGCCGTCGGCGGGGACCTATTGTATTCTCGGCCCAAACCTGCTGTTCGGACGAACATGAGGGTGTCTACCGGATCGCGCCAAACGGAGCACCTGTGCCATTTACGGCTGAAGAGCCATACGTTGAAGGAAATCATCTCAATGGCACCACCGGCAAGCGGGACGGCTTCTTCGAAAACCCGGTCGCGGTTGCCGTCGCCTCTAACGGTGATATTTGGGTCGCAACTCACTCAGCGCTCGACCGCTTCGATTCGACCGGGAAACTGCTGGGAAGGGTCACCGAATTCCCTGCCCAAGAACCGTTGATCGAAGACCCCGCGATCGATCCGACAAGACGGTCATCTGGTTGTCTCCAACGCAAGCGCCTACTTTTATCCCGGCGGCCAGGGGATCTGGGAATTCAAGCCCGACGGTTCCTTCATCGAATCGATCGAAGCGCCGTCCGGCTTCGCGGAACCGACTGGGGTCGCGGTCGATTCAGGCTGGGAAGCTCTACGTTGCCGACGGAAACAAGGTGAGGGTGTTCGGCAGGGACTATCCCCTGCCCGGCATCGAATACGGTGCCGTGACCGATCAGACACAGACCTCCGGCACCCTGCATGCGACCGTCGACCCGGGCGAAGGCGGTCCGGTCTCAAGCTGCGAGCTCGAATATGGAACGGACGCCTCATATGGATCGACCATGCCCTGCAACCCGGATCCCTCCAGCTCGAATTTCACCAGCCCTACCGAAGGATCGGCGAGCCTCAGTGGCCTGACTCCCGAGCAGCCCTATCACTATCGGTTTGTGGTCGGAAATACCAACGTCACCCGGAATGGCGCCGATCAGGTGTTCGTACCACACTGGGTGATTGCTCTGAAAACCCAGGCAGCGCTCAACCTCACCCCAGCTACGGCCACCCTGACCGGGTCATTTTCGGGAAACGGTGAACACACCACCTATCATTTTGAATGGGGAAAGACAGAATCGTATGGAAGCACGACTGCCGAGCAGGGCGCGGGTGCCCCTAGCGGTCCGACAACCGTGCAGTCTGGCCTCGCCGGCCTTGCGCCAGTCACTACTTATCATTACAGGGTCGTCGCGACGAACCCGGGCGGGACGAGCACCGCTACCGACGAATCCTTCACGACACCGCCCCTTCCACCCGAACTGAGTGAGTGGGTGACCGATGTCCATTCGGACTCGGTGACCTTTCACGCCCTGATCAACCCTGGCGGGGGAGACACCCAGTATCGTGTCGAATACGTCGACGACGCGCCTTTTCAGGAAACCGGTTTTACGGACGCAGCGGTCGTACCCGAAGGTGAAGGCAATGTAGCTGCTGGCTTCACAGCGAAGGAAGTCTCGACCAAAGTCGCTCCGCTGACCCCTGGCACGACGTACCACTACCGTGTCGTCGCGACCAACGCCTATCGGGTGACGGTTGGCGAAGAAGAACCTTTACGACCTTCGCCTACGGGGGGGCGCTGAAGGACGAATGCGCCAACTCCCAAGTGCGTCAGCAGACCGGTGCGGCGCTGCTCATGGATTGCCGCGCTTACGAGCAGGTTCTAGCAGGGAGCACTGGGGGCTATGGCGTCGAGTCCTACTTGGTCCCGGGCGAGACCCCGTTTGGCGGTTTCCCGCAAGCGACCAACCCTCCTCGTGTCCTCTACGGCCTCCACCAAGGACTCGTCCCAGGTCCCTGGAACCGACCAACCTTGGACTAGATCCGTATGTTGCCACTCGCACCGAACGAGGCTGGAAGACGGAATATGTGGGTCTACCGGCTAACGGCCTACCGTCGGCACACCCATTTTCGTCAGCGCTGGGCGGCGCGATGCTTCTCTTGACACGTTTGCCTTCTCGGGAAAACCTTTGCGCTCCGTGCTTCAGCGATGGCAAGACGGGAGTTCCGCTCCGACTGCCCGACGGCAATATCGAGCAGGGCATGGCCGGCTCGATCGACCCCGGCCCCGAAGCGGAAGCAAACGTTCTCGTCAGAAAGCGACTCTCTGCTAACGGTAGCCACTTCGTGTTCGGATCAACAGCGCAGTTCGAGGCTGGAGCCAGTTCCGGCAACGAACCCTCTATCTATGACCGCAACCTCAAATCGGGCACCACCGCCGTGGTTTCCAAGCTCCCGAATGGCGAAAATATTCCTTGCCTCTCGAATTGCAACTCAGACGGGATCGCCGAGCTCGACATCTCCGAAGACGGCTCCCGCATCTTGATCGGCCAGCTTGTTTCGACCGACTCTGCCGGCAATCACTATTGGCACCTCTACATGGACGTCGCTGACTCTCCGAAGGGGATTGACCTGATGCCCGGCTCCACTAGCGGCGCCCTGTACAACGGCATGAGCGCCGACGGCAGCGAGGTCTACTTCACGACCGACGATGCCCTCAATACGGCCGCGAATCAGGACACGGACACTAGCGCCGACATCTATCGCGCCGAAGTGAGTGGCTCGGGTTCATCACTGACCCGCGTCTCGACCGGCTCCGAAGAAACCGGCAATACCGACGCCTGCGACCCCGGACTCAATAATGACCGGTCGCATTGGAACTCGACCAGTCCATCGCCGAACTGCGACGCGGTTGCAATTGGCGGCGGCGGGGGTGTCGCCAGTGCCAGCGGCGACATCTATTTCCTCTCGCCCGAGCTTCTCGACGGAACCTCGAACGGGGTCGAAAATGCCCCCAACGTCTATCTCGCGAGGGTTGGCTCTGAACCCGAGTATGTGACGACCCTCGAGTCGAGCCTCGACGTACCCCAGCCGCCACCTACAGGGCATCCGCTCATCCGACACTTCGGGTCCCTCACCAAACCAAGCGGCCTCGCCCTTGATTCGACACACGGCTACATCTACTACCTGGAACCGGGCGTATTCAGCGGAACCGTATCCAAATTCGATACGAAAGGTCATCCCGATCAATTTCACGGAAGCTCTGAGGCCGGTGGAAATCAGCTCACTGGCGTTGACACCCAGCTGGCGCGTTGAGGAGTACACACCACTTGGATTGCCCAACGGACTCGCCGTAGAACAAACCAGCGGGAGACTTCTTCGTTCCGAATCTCTTCGCCGGCGAAGTCGATCGGATCTCCTCGGGCGGCCAGTTCGTTACGAGCCTAGGAGTTCCGTTCCCAACCAGTGTGGCGGTTAACCAATCCGACGGTGAGATCTACGTCGCCAGCTTCTTTGGAGGTGTTTACATCTTCAACTCTTCGGATGAACTGGTCAACGAATTTTCGACCGGTACAAATCCAAAAAGCATCGCAGTGGACCCGAGCGGACAAGTTTATATAGCCAATGGCTCGAAGCACAGCTTTTCAGTCCTACTGGGGAATTCCTCAAGAAGCTCGAAGTCGAAACCGCCCAAGGTGTCGCCGTGGACCCCAGCGACGGTCATGTGTTTGTTGATGAAGGCCATCAGATCATCGAGTTCGACTCATCGACGAGCCCGATCGGCAACCCGATAGGCGCCGGAGTCCTCTCCGACTCGACTGATCTTGCCGCCAATGCGGAATCGATCTTCGCGACCGATTCGGAAGCCGGAAGAATCTCGGTATTTGGTCCGTCGACAGTGCTTCCCAATCCACGCTACGACAGTCCCGCCGTACTCGACGCTGTCGGCGAACCGGAAACCCGCCACACCGCCGATTTCCAGGTGACGCCTTCCGGCGACTTTGCGGCATTCAACTCGAAGCTACCCCTCACCGGCTACGACAACGATGAACATCGGGAGGTCTACCGCTACGCGGCCGCGGGCAACGCGATCGACTGCGTTTCCTGCCCGCCAACCGGTGCGCGTGCCAGTGGCAACGCAAGTCTTGCCAGCGACGGGCTCAGTCTCACCGAAGACGGAAGGGTCTTCTTCAATTCGACCGATCCCCTGATTCCGTCTGACCTGAACGGTGCCGAGGATGTCTTCGAGTGGGAGGGGAGGCAAGATCGGACAGATCTCGAGTGGGGCCGGGCCGCTCGATTCAAGCTTGTTGTCGATCAGCGCCGACGGGAACGACGCCTATTTCTTCACCCGTGACGCCCTCACGCCGCAGATGTAAACGGGAACTCGGTCGCGATCTATGATGCCCAGTTGGAGGTGGGTCCTTATATGACCCACCGCTGCCCCCCTGCAAGGCGTCCGACGAGTGCCATGGCCCAGGCACGCAGGCCCCGCCGCCGCCGGATATCGGCACCTACAAGGGTACCGGCGGCAATCAGGTGCCGAGTGGTAAGTCCCACCATTCGCACAAGCACCACCATCACCGCGGCGAGACACCACCACCGGCGCCACCGGAGGCAGCGACATGGTTAGGTCTTACAGGACGAGATGCGAGGGAGGGGAATCGTGAGAGGCAAGGCGACAACAGCGACGCTTGCAGCCGCCGTCGCTCTGGTCCTGACTTCTGCCGGACCGGCGTCAGCAAGCGAGCCTATCGGTTCATTCTTCGTCCTTAGCTCGAGCTCGCAGGCAGGCGGTCACCCGGACCTTGAGTCGCAGTTCACGCTCAACAGCCCTGGTGAACCCGAGGCCGCGAAGAACATCAGCGTCAACCTTCCACAAGGGGTCTTTGGGAACCCTAATGCAGTACCCCGTTGCAGCTCTGTCGACTTCGCCCTCTTCGAGTGTCCCGCCTTCTCGCAGGTCGGCAAAATCACGGTCACAGCGGACTACGAAGGCAATCCAAACTACCTGCTCGGAACCGCTCCCGTCTTCACGGTTGAACCTCGCTCCGAAAACGAGAGCGCCCGCCTCGCGTTCATAGTTCCGGGCCTCGATATCCCAATCAACATTCCAGTGTCAGTCCGAACGGAGTCGGATTACGGTCTGCGAATGACGGCGACCGGAGTCACTCAGCAGTTCCTTTTGCGTGCTGTTGACATAACGATCTGGGGTTTTCCAGCTGATCCCGTTCATAACGACGAACGGTTTGCGAAAGGCTCGCCAAGTGACCCGGCCGGCTGCATAGGCTCGATCTCTGCGACCTGTACCGGCTCCCATGCGGCAGTCGTCCCGATTCGTCCATTTAAACAACCGACCGGTATGTACCGGCGAACCGTTGGCCGTCTCACTTGAAGTGCAGACATACCAGGACCCAAGCAATCCTTCGGATGCCGAAGGCCAGTATCCCGCGACGACGGGATGCGCCGATGAGACCTTCAACCCCGTTTTGGAGATGAATGTAACGACCGACCAGACCGATTCTCCGTCTGGTCTCGAGTTGGAGATGAAGGCCCCGCAGTTTGAGGGATTCGCCAACTCGCCTTCCGAGATTCGCTCGGCAAAGGCGATCCTGCCGCCGGGAATGTCGATTAACCCGGATGCGGCCGATGGTCAGACTGCGTGCACCGACGCCCAGGCGAACTTCGGAACAGAGCTTCCCATGCAGTGTCCCGATAGCTCCAAGATAGGCAACTTTGAAATCCTCACGCCCGCCCTCGATGGCCCACTCATCGGCGCACTTTACTTCGGCGAACCGAAGCCTGGAAATCAGTATCGAGTGTTCATGAGCGCCGATGGCTTCGGCATCCACGCCAAGCTGGTCGCCGAGGTCTATCCCGACCCCCAGACCGGCCAGCTGACCATGGAAGTCACGAACCTTCCACAGGTTCCATTCGAAGCGTTCAACCTGCATGTCTTTGCTTCGGACCGGGGACTGATCGCGACGCCGCTCTACTGCACTGTCTATACGGCAGACTCCGTCTTCGTTCCGTGGAACGACCAGCTCGCCTCCGAGCATTCCAAACCGAATATCAGTTTGGAGAGTGGACCTGCCGAAAGAGCGTGCCCCGGCCAGGTCAGGCCGTTTAGCCCCAGCTTGGTGGCCGGCATGTCGAATCCGGTAGCCGGAGCGTTTTCGAACTTCCATCTGAAACTGGACCGCGAAGACGGCGACCAGTTTCTCGGTAAGCTCAACTTCAAGATGCCGCCGGGGTTCACCGGTGATCTTCGTGGAGTCACGTATTGCCCGGATGTAGCGATCGCCGAGGCGGAAAACACCCTGGGCAGAGTCGAGCAGGCAAACCCGAGTTGCCCGGCGTCAAGTCAGATCGGCACCTCAAATGTTGCCGCCGGTCCCGGCGGGCACCCCTTCCATGCAGTCGGCAGCATGTATTTGGCGGGGCCCTTTCGAGGCGCACCGCTGAGCTTGGTCGCGATCACGCCGCACTCGCGGGGCCCTACGATTACGGCACCGTCGTTGTTCGGGTCGCGCTTGAGGTGGATCCCGAGACCGCGCAGGTAAGCGCCGTATCCGCCGCGATGCCATCCATCATCGGCGGGGTGCCGATCCGCATGCGCTCGATCCAGGTCAACATCGAAAGACCGGATTTCACGATCAATCCAACGAATTGCAGTCCGTTTTCGATCGAATCACAGGGAATCGGCGACCAGGGAACGGTAGCCAGCTTCTCCTCCTACTTTCATGCGGTTAACTGCTCCTCGCTGGCCTTCTCACCCAAGATGACGATCACTCAACTAGGGGGTCGCGGGGCTGCCGCTCGAGGACAGGACCCTGCGATTCGATTCGATCTTCACACTCGCGACGGCGACGCGAACATTCGATCCCTGACATTGACACTGCCGAACGCCTTGGAGATCGACCAGAACCACCTTGGCAATATTTGCGCCAAAGTCGAACTAGAAACCACGCATTGTGCTGGCCGCCAGCCGATCGGCAGGGTCCTCGACGAAACCCCGCTTCTAGAAAGGCCTCTGGAAGGATTCGCTTATGCCGTTTCAGGCTACAAGGGGCTGCCGCACGTTGCCTTTATTCTCAGCGGCCAAGTAACGGTGATCCCACAGGGCGAGTCGAGGACGAGCAGCCAGCAGCGCCTGCGTACCACGGTGCCCATCATTCCCGACGTTCCCGTTGGACACTTCGAGTTGACCCTATTCGGAGGTAAGCAGGGATATCTGGCAAATACACGCAACCTCTGTACCCATCCACCCTTCTCGATGGTCAGCTACAACGCCCAGAACGGCAAGTCGCTGTCCGAAAAGTTGCGAATCAAGACCCACTGCGGTGCGGCCACAGAACGACACAAGCGCCATCGCCGTTAGGCGCGGGCTGAGCTTCGAACGGAGGAAGACAAGATGCGAAAGATCCGTCCCCACATGAACTACGCCAACGTGATGGTCACGATTCTTGCCTTCATCGTTCTCGGCGGAGGCACCGCGCTGGCTTCCGCGCAGCTCGGTAAGAACTCTGTTGGGTTCTCGCCAGCTGAGGGCGAAATCGATAACCACCGGTAAGGTCGCCCCAAATGCGATCAACGGTTCCAAGGTGGCCAACGAATCGCTGACCGGCGTGGACATCAAGCTCAGCGCCCTTGGTACGGTTCCCTCGGCTACGTTTTCTGCGTCGTCCGGCAATGCTGAAGCCGTTGGCGGTCACGCGGCCGTTTGTCCGGCTGGCACGACCCTGATCAGGGGAACCTGCTTTGACTCGGCCGCTGGGCCCGTGGTCGGTTCAGTTGGGGAAGCCGCCGATGCCTGTGCTGCGAAAGGCGGCTACCTTCCCACTCCGCTGCAGCTCTACGCGGTCCGTGGCGTGCTCAACCTCGGGACTGGCGTCGGTAGCGACAAGCAGTTCACCGACTCGTACTACTACAACGCGGCCACCGGCTCGGACCCCTCAACCGTCACCGTCGATGGCACAGGGGCCATCGTCCAACAGGCGGCCAACAACCCCGCTCACTATACCTGCGCCTACTCGCTTGTTCGGTAGCTCTTCCGCTAAACGATCCCGTTAGGGGTGCCTGGGCCTCCACGGGCCGGGCACCCCTGCCCGTTCGGTGGTGCTGCGGGCCTTGCTTTAATCGGAACAATGTCGTACCCTATCTCAATGAGAACGCTTCTGTTCCAGAAACGAGGCGTCTGAGGGGGGTTTGTCGCCGTTGTTCTTGCGGAGGATGGGATGCTTGCAAAACGGTGCGTTCCGCAGCAAGACAATTTTCGCGGCTGTCGTAGTGGCCGCCATTGGTCTGCTCGTCGCTACCGCTGCCGCTGAAAGAAGCCAACGCGGTCCCCTGATCGTCGCACTCAACGGCGGGGTCGTTCCCAGACTGCTGCCGCGCCACACACGGTCGCCGGTCGCCGTTCACCTCGCGGGCCGCATCCTCACTGCCGACCACAGCCCCGTTCCCCGTGTCAACTGGATCCGCCTCGAACTCGCCTGGCGCGGTGTCCTCGATACCAGAGGCCTAGAAGTCTGTTCCCGCTCTCGACTTGAAGGCACCACGACTGGGCAGGCGATCGAGCACTGTCCAGCCGCAGACGTCGGCCAGGGCCGTCTCTACGCCAGGGTCTTCCTTCCGGGAGAACCGGGGATCGGCGTCAGAGCGCGCCTCACCGCATTCAACGGACGCACCCCTGCCGGCCGTCACGAGGTCCTCGTCCACGCCTATTCGCCCGATCCTCCGGTGTCCTTCGTTATCCCCTTCAGTGTCCACCATCACCAGGGTGCTTTCCGCACCGTCCTCGTCGCCCTGATCCGCCGCTCGGTCGGTCCCTGGCCACATGTCGCCAACTTCCAGATCGCCGTCGGACATCGATTTTTCTACCGTGGGCATAGGCACAGCTACCTCTCGGCTTCGTGCCCCGTTCCCAAGGGCTTCTCCGCCGCGTTCCTCAGCTTTGCAAGAGCCACCTACACCTTTGCCGGTGGCAAGCAGTTGGCCACCGAAAGGTGCGGAGCTGCCGCGCCCGCTGAAGCGGTTTGGCGGGCCATGGTTTTGAAGGTTCCAGCCTCAGAGCTGAACTGACCTACGTGTTCCGTTTCGGGCTGCTGTTGACCCTGGGTGGGGGTACCATACGGTACATTCTAGTACGCTAAGTGAGGCGTCAGATAGTCAAGAAAAAGGCATTACCTTGACTTTACGGTCCAAATCTGTTCTGATTCGGCGCTGCGAGAGGCGCTTCAGACGCCGACTCTGCAACTGGCATGTCAGACCGGGGTCGCCCCGTCCATTCCCTGTGCGGCGCGATCCCCTCGGTAGGGGGGACGGCCCGGGAGGAATTCCCAACCACCCGGGTCGTTTGCATGCCCTCGGCGGCGGGTCGGGGGCCGGGCTTACCCGAACGGTCGAGACGCTGTGATGAAATGCCATCCGCGCCTCCCTCGAGGAAGACACGGCATCCCGCCGCAGGAGGTGGTCGCCATCCAGCGCCGGCGGCTTCTGGACGCCACCGCCTCGCTGATCGCCGAGCGCGGCTGCTGCGTGATTTCGGTCAGCGAGATCGTCGAGCGCGCCGGCGTCTCCCGCCGGACCTTCTACCAGCTCTTCGAGGACAGATCCGATTGCCTGCTCGCCGCCCAGCGAGACTCATTCGAATGCCTGCACCAACGGATCACCGATGCCTGTTCGAGTGGGGGCGAGTGGCCCCTGCGCGTCGGGCTCGCGGTTTCAGCTGCGCTCGAGTTCGCGGCCACTAACCCTGACCGGGCCCGGCTTGCCCTTGCGCCGAGCTACGCCCACCTAGAGCCGGATATGGTGAGTAACGCCCTCGTCTTCCACCGCCGCCTGGCGGCGCTGCTCGCGGGATGCGCCCGCCAACTCGGCGATACCGGTGCGGCCGACCATCCCGCCGTCCAGGCGGCCCTCGGCGCCGCGATATCGATCGCCGCGACACACCTGGCGGGCGGTGAGATCAACGCGCTGCGTCGCCGGCGCACCGAGCTGACCCAGATCCTCCTGGCGCCATATCTCGACGACGAGCGCCGCCACATGGCTCTCGCGGCCTGACCGAAGTCAGAGCGACGGACGACAGGCGCCAGATGAGAGACAGCGGAGAGAATTCCGCCCAGGGGCTGCGCGCAGCGGCGGCCGCCCCGGCGACCTTCCTCGCCCTCCAGCACGCCGTTCGCGCCGCCTGCGATTCCGCCGATTGCTGGCAGGCCGGCCTCTCGGCGGCGATCCACGCCACCCTCGACTTCGCCGCCGAGCGGCCCGCCGCCATGCGGGCACTCGCCGTCCTTGCGCGGCCCCGCTCAATCGACGGTGGCCCCCTCCACAGCGAGGTCGTCTCCTACTTCGCCTCGCTGCTCACCGCCGGCGCCCCTCCGAGGCACCCGGTCACCGACTCCGCGGAGCGCACGATCGAAGCGATCGCCACCCTCCTGCGGGGTCGCCTGCTTGTCGAGGACACGGATCGACTCCCGATCCTCGCTCCCGAGCTGATCTACCTCGCCCTCCTGCCCTGCACCGGCGCGACCGAGGCGCAGCGCTGGGCCGAGGCCCCCACCCAGGTCCAGCTCTAGTTTCGAGTTGTCGTTGCAGGGAGCGCTGGGGTCACTCAGGACTTGGCGCTCGAGGCCGTTCGACCCGCGGTGCCTGACATGCCTGCTGTCGATTTCAGAGCCGTCGCAAGGCCGGACTGCGCATCTCAGGAGTCCTCCACGCCGCCCGGCTCCCCGTCGGCGCCTTTGCCGCTCTTCCATTTCGCGGCGGCGGTCGCGGGTTCCCGCTGACGTCGGCAGTCCGAAGCACTCCGCCCAGTGGGCGATGCCCCCGTGGGTGACGAGCGCCCCGTAGAGGCGCGCCATGCCGGCCAGCTCGAAATCGGTTTTGCCCGGGAACACCGCGCGCCCGGCGACGAACTCGCGCAACTCGCGCTCCACCCGCTGCTTCGGCCAGCGCGTGCGCCGGCCGCCGTTCTTTGGCACATACGGCAGGCCGAACTGTTCGGCCCAGTGCTCGAAGCCGCAGTTGTAGCGAAGCGCTTCATGCAGGGGGCCGAGCCCTGCTTCGTGCAACTCGGTTTTGCCGGGAAACACCTCGCGTCCCCCCAGGAAGGGTCGCAGCGCGCCGCGCCGGCGCCGCTGGTCCCAGCCAACGACGCAGGTCGGCACCGAGATCGCAAGGCCCGCCCCCCAGTAGCAGGGCCCGCCCCACTCGAGCACCTGCGCGTACAGGCGGCCGTGACCCGCCCGAGCGTCGCCTCACTGTTACTGCGCCGGCGTTTTCAGCCGCCACGGCTGAACGTTTGATCTAACGCCTGTCCCGGCGAGGTCCCGTTCATGAACGACGGGCTCCCTGGGATCGCGTTGAGTTGGCCGAGTCGTCGGCGTCGGTCTTCCCCACCCGCTGAGGGCAGTCACTCTGCCACTAGACTGCGACGGGCCCCACTACACCGTCCAATCTAGATCGTCGTGAGCCAGCGCCCCCTAACCCCCACCTCCTACATCGTCCTCGGACTCCTCCAGCACGGGCCGGGGACTCCCTACGAGCTGAAAAACCGCGCTGCGGCGTCGGTCGGCCACTTCTGGTCGCTGCAACATGCCCAGCTCTACACAGAGACGGCAAAATTGACCGAGGATGGACTGCTCAGCGAGCGGCGCGAGCAGACGGGGCGGCGCCGCAGGACCTACGCCATCACCGCCGCCGGCCGCCGCGCCCTGGAGAGTTGGCTCTCCGAGCCTGCCGCCGAGCTGATCGAGTTGCGAGACCTGGGCATCCTCAAGATCTTTCTCGGCGCAGACCCCTCCCGCGTCGCTCCCGGTCAGCTCGAGGCGCATCGTCAGCGCCTCGCCGGCTACCAGGAGCTCCACCGCGAACTAAGGAAAGGCGACATTCCCAAAGGAATGCTCCTCGCTCTCGAGGCAGGGATCGGTCACGAGCGTGAGTACGTGCGCTTCTGGTCGAAGCTCGTCTGACCGGTTCGCCATTCCCTGCAACCAGCTTGCCTCGCCTGTTCAACCGCCCTTGTGAGGGTGGGGCAGCTTCGCAAACCAATAATATATCCTAGACCGTCTATTCAGTAGTATTACTCCTAACGCATCTGCATCGATAGGAGGAGAGCGAAATTGAGAACCGAGGACGAGCTGCGCCGCCGGGCCATCTACCAGCTGATCAAGAAGCGCTGCTTTGCCTTCCATGCGCGGGCCTATGTGGTCGGCAACCTCTTATTGATCGGCGTCTGGGCGCTGACCGGCGGTCTCTTCTGGCCGATCTTCCCGATTCTCGGCTGGGGCATCGGCCTCTCCGCCCACGCGTGGGCGACCTACGGGCACTGGAAGCCCTTCAGCGAGGAGCAGATCAAGCGCGAGTCCGAGCGACTGCGGGGAGGTGCCTAGCGCTCGAGGACCGGTCGCTCGCCAGTCCAGCTTCGTAGGCGGCGAGCTCATAAAGGCGGGTAGACATTCACCGGATAACCACGCTGCTGTTGCACAGGCCACCTTTCGGCAGCCTCATAGGGCAGGGGTACCGCGCCCTTCCCTCCGGCACCGGTTCACATCTGCGCCCAGCGGATGTAGGCCCAGACGAGGATCCGGAAGCCGCGTCTGCCACCGATTCCGACTCAGTGCGGTTTGAGCCCCGACGGAGCGGGGGAGGGACAGAAGTGGCGGAGGTGCAATCAGGGCGCGGTGGCTTCGCGGCAGGAATGTGCGTGAAGGGGCTCGCGGAACCTTCCCCAGCAGACGTAAAGCCTCACTCGGTCCCCATCGAACTTTGCCACCAGCTCATGGCCCTCGCGAAGGGGCCGCCTGCCGCCGGTTCACGCTCGCGAGCTGAACGAGCTGCGGCTTCGTCTGTGGCCCGGTCGGTCGCGGCGCGCCGGGCCTTGAACAACTTGGCAAAGAGCGTGTCTCGCACATGCTCGAGCTCCTCGACGCCACTGATGTGAGCCTCGGACCAATGAGGGGCGGTCGGCAGGTCACCCGGCGGCAGATCGCGGACGTAGGCGGCCAGCTCGGCCTCGAGCTCGGCGATCTGCCTACGGAGCTCGCTGCGGACTTCGAGCGTGTCGGCCTCGAGCCCCTCACGGCCCTGCGTGGAATCAGGGTGGGGGGGCGAGGGTACGGCGCTCAGCATCTCCGCACAGGCCATCACCGCGACGGCCAGGTCGCGAGGGTCCACCCCCGAGCGCTCGCCCCGCATGACCGCCTCCAGGGCGATCGATTCGAGCTCCGGTCGCGCCACCGTGCCCTCGCTGACATAGGTGCCCTTCCCCTGACGGGCCTCGATCAATCCTTGCTCGTGAAGCGAGTCATAGACCGAGCGCACCGTGTTCGCATTCACCCCCGCCCAGGCCGCCAGGCGCCGGACGCTGGGCAGCGCCTCCCCAGAGCGCAATTGGCCAGTGAGGATCAGCGTCCTCAGACGCCAGTTCAGCTGCACCCCGACTGCTACATCGCTCTCGGGGTCGACCACAAACGGGTTTGAGCCTGGTTTAATTGGCTGTGCTAGTACCATAGTACAGTCTTAATACGAAGTGTATCAACCTCCTGGGACGCTATCGCCGTTGGCTCTCGAACTGGTATGGAGGAGGCTCGGATGAGGAAGCCGATGGCGTTGGCAGTCGGATTCGCGTTGTTGATCGCGACAGTGGCGGCGGCAACTGCCATTGCGGCGGGCGAAAGGCCGATCACGGTGCGCTCGGGGAACGTGATCCTGACCGTCAACGGCAACGTCCACCCGAGCACTCTGCCCAAGAAGACGCTCGCCCCTGTCACCTTCAACCCGAGCGGGAAGATCTCGACCGCGGATGGGAGTCATCCGCCCGCCCTGCAGGAAGTGATCCTCGACGCGGGGCCCGGGGGAACGATTGAAGCGGGCAGGTTTCCGATATGCGCTGCCCAAAAGCTCGAAGCGAGGACGACCCAGGAGGCCGAAGCGGCCTGCCCGGGCGCGATCGTCGGACGCGGGCACACCAAGGTCCAGGTCCAGTTTGCCGAAAGCGCGCCGTTTGACGCCAGCGGCCCGCTGGTGCTCTTCAACGGCGGCGAGGAGCACGGTGCCGCGATAACCCTGATCGAGGCCTACGTTCCCGTTCCTGCGCCGACCGCAATCGTGACGAAAGTCCTCACCACGCGAGAGCACAAGGGGCCGTACAGGCTGCACGTCCTCGCACAGATCCCGAAGATCGCTTCCGGGGCCGGCTCGGTGACCGAATTCTCGATGAATGTTGATCGCAGGGGCTACCTGCTCGCCAACTGCAACGGCGGTCACTTCTCGACGAAGGTCTCGGCCAAATTCGCCGATGGGACCTTTCTGGAAGGCAGCTTCCTGAGGCCCTGCCGCGGCGTCTGATGGGCCAAGTCGAAGACGCCGTGGCGCTTGGCCGCAGCGCCCTGCTGCCTGTGGCGGGCACCCTCGAGCAGGTCGGGAGCCTGATCATCCTCACAGCTCGGACCGTCTCGGCCGCCGTGGCACCTCCCTACCCCTACGGCGAGGAGCTGATCGGCCAGTTCCTCTTCGCCCTGCGCCTCTGCTGGTTCCCGCTGCTCATCTCCACCGTGGCGCTGAGCTTCGGGGCGCCCGGCCTGCAGGCAGCCAACTTCCTGACGCTGATTGGGGCCCTCGATCGGCTCGGTGCCTTTTTCGTCCTCGCCGCGATCCGTCAAATCGCTCCATTGGTGACCGCCGACCTTGGGGCGCGCAAGATCCGCGAGGAGGTCGACGCGCTTCAGGTACTTGGCGTCGATCCTGTCAAGAACCTCGTCGTCCCGCGCGTCATGGCGCTGATGGTGCTGACCGGCCTGCTCGACATCTTCGCGCTCGTCTTCGGCATCAGCGGGGGGATCATCACCGAGCTTCTCTATAACCAGCCACTCGGAGGATTCGGGGCGACACTCTTCTCCAACGCCTCGATCACAGACCTCTGGGGGTCGGTCCTGATGTGCACGACCTTCGGGGCGATCATCGCCATCGTCTGCGCCTACAAGGGCATGAGCGCCTCGGGGGCGCCGCCGGAGTCGGCCGGGCAGTCAATCAGGCCGTCGTCATCTCCTTTGCCGCCGTGGGCGTCGTCAACTACGTCTTCATCGCGACCCTGCTCGCCACACATCCCGAACTGCAGAGTCTGCGCTGAGCGGCATGGACGCCTGGCTCCAGACCCCGCTCGAATGGCTTGACTCGCTCGGAGAGATCGCCCGCTTCGGAGCCCGAGTCGGGGCGCTGATCTACAGCGGCCGGGTCGCGCGGTTCTTCGGTGAGGTCCTGCGTCAGGCGGGGATCCTCGTCCTCGGATCCGCCCTGATCATCTGGTTCTTCGTCTTCGTCTTTTGGCCTGCAGTGCGGAATCCTCGGCGCCTATCTGCTGCGCGCCAACGGGGCACCCGCCTACGCCGGCGTCTTCTCGGCCTGGTGCGATCTGCGCGAGATCATGCCCTACGCCTTCGGCTACATGCTGGCGGCAAAGGTCGGCACCGGGATCGTCGCCGAGCTCGGCGCGATGCGGATCTCAGATGAGATCGACGCGCTCGAGGTGATGGGTGTCCCACCGGTCACCTTCCTGGCCGCCACCAGGCTGCTCGCCGCCTGGATCGTCTTTCCGTTCATGTACCTGGTCGGGATCGGCGTCATGTATCTCGCCAGCTACATCTCCGTCGTCAATCAGATCGCAGACGTATCATCGGGCGGCTACGAACTGATCTTCTGGATGTTCCAGAATCCACCCGACCTCCTCTTCAGCCTGATCAAAGGCATGGTCATGGCGACGGCGATCGTGATAGTCGGCTGCTACTACGGCTACACGGCCTCTGGAGGCCCGGTCGGGGTCGGGACCGCGACGGCGAAGTCGATGGTCCTGAACATCATCCTGGTGCACATCATCGGCATGCTCGGCACCCTGGTCTTCTGGGGATCGAACCCGCGCGCCCCGATCGGCGGCTGACGCGGTGGGCGATTAGAGCTCTTTGCCTTCAGCTCAGCGGGCCCGGGCCCAAAGGCCTGCCCTGACGCTGCGGAAAGCCATGGCGCGCCGCTCGGCAGGTGATCGCTGGCTGCTCCACGCGGTCGATGAGCACGGCGCATCACCCCATGCTCGAGGAACGCTCTCGGGGGGGAGAGTCGGTGGGATCTCGCATTCAAGCTCACCGACGGGAGCAGCCGCAGGCACTCTGGTGAGCTGATCAACGTTCGGTCTGGAGGCGTATCAAAAGCAAATTGTCCTGCCTCTCAAGCCGCAGTCAGAGTGCATTTCGGTACGTTCCGACACTAAAAACTGTGCTGTTTCTCACTATCGGGTCCCTCTGTAATCCGTTCACAGAGCCAAAAGTCTCCAATGGTCCGAAACCCTTGACGAAAATGTTCTTGACAGCCTGGTCCGGATATGTTCTCATTGGTCCTGCCTGAGGAGGGATTGTTGAACTGGCCACGCTGTGGACGGTCTCCAAAGGCGGGAGAGGATACGGCCAGGCCCGAGCCATCACCCGAGTTGCGGTTCGGCGGGGAAGGGTCAAGGGAAGAGGAGAAAGGGACGTTGAGAGGTCATTTCCATCGTGTCGGTCTGGGGCTCGCGTCGCTAGTCGTGCTCTTGACGATTGGACTGCTCGGCCCCACTTCGCCGGCCTCGGCGATCACCGAAGGTCACGCCTTCTCGTTCAGCTTCGGCTCCCAGGGAACCGGCCCCGGTCAGCTCGAATTCACCTACGGAACCGGGGTCGCCGTCGATCAGTCCAACGGCGACGTCTACGTCACCGACGGTTACAGCCACCGGGTCGAGAAGTTCGACGAACACGGGAACTTCCTTCTTGCGTTCGGATATGGCGTCAAGAATGGAGCCAACGAAGCCCAGGTCTGCGTCGCTCCAGAAGCCTGTCATCCGGGGATCTCCGGTGCCTCGCCGGGGCAGTTCGAGCATCCCGACGGGCTGGCCGTGGATAACTCCGGCGGCGAAAATAACGGCGACGTCTACGTCGTCGACGCCGGTGACCCGGCCGGAGACCCGGGTCTCAACTACATACTTAAGTTCGACGAACACGGTCACTATCTGAGCACGATCGATGGCAGCGGCTCGCCGCAGGGGGTGTTTAGCGGACTCAGCTGGCAGGGCCCCGTGGCCGTGGACGCAGAAGGGCACGTCTGGGTCACCAGCAACAACGCGGTTCTCAAGTTCTCCAACGAAGCAGACAACGAATACGCGGGCGGCTCTGAATGGCTCGCCACGAACGGGGGCAACTCATCGATCGCCGTGAACCCGACCGGGTCCAAGGTCTTCCTTTACGGCTATGGCGGTGAAGGAGGCGCGGTATGGAAATACTCAGCGAATGGAGCCAGCCGCGACAAGATCGTGGAAGGCCCGCGCTTCTCCGGCACGGGTTGGCTCGCATTTGACCAACTGTCCGAACACTTTTTCGCGAGCGTGGAAGGAGGTGGAATCATCGAATTCACCACCGCTGGGCAGCCGATCGGTGAAGGATTCGGCAACGGCCTCCTCGGCTTCTCCCAGGGCATCGCGGTCAACGGTCACACGAATACCGTCTACGTCTCCGATGCCTCCAGCGAGCGCGTTGACGTGTTCGTACCTCGGACCGTTCCCGCCGTCACAACCGGAGAAGTGACCAACGTTGGTCACGAAAGCGCGACCCTGACCGGCGAAATCACTCCCGATGGCGGCAACGTAACAGAATGCAAGTTCGAATTCGGCACGGACACCTCCTACGGAACGGTCGTTCCCTGCAAAGAGGCGCTCCCCTACTCAGAACCGAAAACGGTGACCGCTGAAATCAGCGGTCTCACCAGGGAGACGACCTACCACTACCGGCTGGTCGCGGCGAACGCCATCGCGGCCAACCAGGGCCAGGACCAGACCTTCACCCCGCACGGCGTTCTCGGCCTGACCACCGAAAAAGCGAGCGAACTGACGCCCAACGGCGCCACCCTGAACGCCTCCTTCGACCCCAATCATGAAGCCACCAAGTATCACTTCGAATGGGGCCTCGACACGAGCTACGGAACAGAAACGCCCGTCGCGGAAGTCCCGGCTTCAGCGAGCGGCAAGATGACGGTTTCGGCACCACTTGCGGGTCTCGGCGGCTACACTGCCTACCACTTCCGGGTCGTCGCCGAAAACAGCCTTGGTGTCAGCTACGGCAATGATCTGGTTGTCCGCACCGCTCCGCCGGAACCACCGGAGGTTTCCGGTAGCAGCGCCTCGGCGGTGACCGACGCCACCGCCCAGCTGAGCGCAAAAGTAAATCCGAATTTGGGCGAAACCGTCTACCGGTTCCAGTATGGAACGGACTCCTCCTACGGCAGCGTCACGCCGACAAGCGAACCAATCGGAGACGATCAAGCTCTTCACCCTGTCGCCACTCCGATCGCCGACCTCCAGCCGGACACGACCTACCACTTCAGGATCGTTGCCACGAATTTCGGCGGCACGACCGCCGGCCCGGACATGACATTCCGCACGGCCGGGCCGCCTGTCGTCGGTGAAGCGTCGGTCTCTGCCATAACCAGGAGCGGAGCCACGCTCAGTGCGACGATCAGGCCTGCCCTTAGCTCGACCACCGTCCACTTTGATTTCGGTCGCTCAACTTCCTACGAAGACCGGACAGCGGAGTCGGCGGTGCTGGGATCCGACAATGGCCTCTACACGCAGACCGCCACCCTGAGCGGCCTGCAGCCCGGGACCGAATACCACTTCCGGGCCGTGGCCTCGAATGCCTACGGGGTCAGTGTCGGGCCCGACCAGACCTTCATGACGGCTGCAGAACCGTCCCCACCACCTCCTCCCCCGGCGAGGTGCAAGCGGGGCTTCGTGAAGAAGCACGGTAGGTGCGTGAAGCGACACAAGGCGAAGGCGCACAGACGACACGGTCATCGTGCCCACGGGGGGGTCTGAAATGCGAAACATCAACAACCGATTGAGGCGAGAGATGGTGAAGCGGGGCTTGCTGACGGGAGCCGCTGCGGCATGCATGCTCCTCGCGGTTTCTGTCGCGCCCGCCTGTGCGACCACCACCCACCCGTTCTTGGGAACGATCACCCTGCCGGGATCGGGCAATCCCCAGCCGGAGGCCGTCGACGGCGAAGGCAATCTGCTCGTCTGGCTTCCCCAGCAGCGCGAGATCGCCAAGTTCGATCCGAGCGGAAACCCGGTGAACTTCTCCGGATTGGGAACGAACGTGATCGACGGCAAGGGGGGTACCGAATGCCCGACGGTACCCTCCGACTGCGACCGCATTCCGACGAACGGCTTCATGGAAGGGACGGGCGAATACCAGAACGTCGCCTATCGTGCGCTTGACGTCGACCATTCGGGCAGTCCCGCCAACGGGTACATCTACGTGTCCAACGACTTCCGCTCGGTCACCTATCAGGGCGAAACTCGTGGCGAAGTCGACGTGTTCGCCCCGTCGGGGGTCTACCTCGGCTCCATCGATCAGAGCCAAACCACCCCGGACGTCGCCGGGAACGAAGCGTCGACCCTGTCGGTCGCCTCCGACGGAGTTGTCTACATTGATCACTGGAGCTTCGGCGGAGGCTCGCACGTGGACCGCTACGTTCCGATCGACGACAATCCAACCCACGATCAATTCTCTGGCCAGATACGTATCAAGTTTGGCTCCTACGAAGGCGTAGCGGCCGGGCCAAATCACGTATACACGGTCGGCTTCGATGCCACCCATGCCGCACCGAGCGACTCGGTTCACTATGGCAGGTACCCCCAGTCTGAGTTCCACAGGCAGGGACTCGAAAACTACTCGATCTCAGAAACCTTCCCACCCGACCTAGGCCCGTTCGGCGTACGGGGAGGAATTTGGCACCTGTGCAACTGCGGGCTGCCGGTCATCTATGTCGATCCACTAAACGAAGATGCATTCGTCGGCGGGGGGTACAACGCCGGCCTTGTCGAGTTCGATCCAGAAAATCATCAGGTCGGCCCGGCATTTGGGACCGAACAGATCGAAACGCCGCAGGCGATGGTGATCGATCACAGCGGCGGCGCGCACGACGGCGACGTCTACGTGCGTGGGGGAGGCACCAACAAGATTGCGATATTCGGACCTCCGGCGGTGATCCCCGATATCGAAAACATCAAAGCCGAAGGCCGCCACACGACCGCCCACATCAGCGCCGAGATCAACCTCGGCGGCGGACCGGAAGCCACCGAATGCAAGATCCAGTACGGGCCAAAGCCCCAGTTCTTCGATAACGGGGGGTTCCACGACTACGAATCTGTCATCCCCTGCAGCCCATCGACTCCATACGGGACAAATCAGGAAGTTCACGCCGACCTGAGCGGACTGCAGCCCGAGGTGAATTATCACTATCGCTTCGTGGTGAAGAACAAAAATGGTCAGAACGCGACCGAAGATCAGACCGTGCCCACACACTCGGTCCTCTCCGTCAGCACGGACCCGGCGACAAATCTGACGCCCACCTCGGCCGATCTGAACGGTTCCCTCGATCCCGACGGGCTCGAAACAAAGTACCGCTTCGAATACGGGATCAGCACACACTACGACGCCCTGACCCCCTTCACCAGCGTCGGTTCGGGTTCTGGGGTTCAGAGCGTCCCCGGTGTCAACATTTCCGGCCTGCAGGCGGGCCGCCTCTACCACTATCGCATCGTCGCCAAAAACAGCATCGGCAAGACTAGGGGACCCGACCGGACATTCATCGTTCCAACGGCCCCTGGGATCTCGGGAGTGCGGACCACCGAACTGGCGGAAACATCGGTCGACCTGAACGCACGAATCGACTCGCGGACCTACGACACCAAGGCATTCTTCGAATACGGGACCTCGCAGAGCTACGGCCACAGCACGCCGGAAGAAGACGTCGGATCCGAAGCCGAACCGGTTTCGCTGATGGCCCATCTCGAAGGCCTCGAACCGACGACCTATCACTATCGGGTCGTCGCGGTCAACCAATGGGGCACCACGAGAAGCGCCGATTCGACGTTCAACTTCCAGGCACCTGCCTGTCCGAACGCCCACGTCCGCCAGCAGACAAATGCCAGCTACCTCCCCGACTGTCGCGCCTATGAGCTCGTCTCCCCCGGAAATGCCGGTGCCGTCAGCTTTTTCCCGGGAAGCGTGATCAAAGAACCGGGCGGCGAATTCTCAAGCGTCGCGGAAATCCTCGGGATCACCGCCGCCGATGCCTCCGGGCTTGCCACCGATCCGTCCCGCTTCGCCTTCTTTGGCGGCGAGGGTTCGATCGTCGGTCTGCACCCGCCCAACACGCTTCTCGATCGCTACGTCGCAACCCGAACCAACCACGGTTGGGTGACGACCTATCCGGGACTCGCCGGCAAGGAAGCTCTGACGGTCGAAGACCCGATCTGTAACGAGAGACTCAACCTCTGCATGGATGCGCACGGCCCCTACATCTTTGGTGAAGGAACGCCGCCCAGTGGACGCTATCTGTGGGACGCGACCGGGAAGTCACTTGGCAGGCTGCCGACCAATATCTCGGTCGTTCCCGACGGCGACCACTTCAAAGGAGAAGTCAAGCCATCTCCGGACTTTTCGCACTTTGACTTCTCCTCGCGGAACGTCCCGTTTGCGCCCGGCGGCCTGGAAAGCGCTCCGGGTTCAGCCTACGACAACAACATCGCCGCAGAAACCGTGAAGCTGATCTCCAAATTGCCCGATGGCGAACCGATCCCACAGGTTCTGCCGCGCTCCGGAGAATCGATCAAATTCCCCGCGATCTCCGAGGACGGTTCACACATCCTGATGTCGGTCGAAGGTGAATCCGGCGAACAGAAGCTCTACTTGTCGATCAATGATGCGGCCGCCATCTACCTTGGCGAAGGCACCTTCGCGGGAATGACATCCGGTGGGACCAAAATCGCCTTTGTCTCACGCGAACAGCTGGTTCCCGAAGATACGGATACGAGCGCCGACATGTACATGTGGGAACAGGCGACCGGGGCCGTGAAGATCCTCTCGCAGGGTAACGGCAACGGGAATACCGATTTCTGCGCCGCATTCTTCACCGAAAAATGCGACGTTCAGGTGCTGAAAACGCAACGGCCTGAATTGGACAACGCGATGGCCGAAAAGAGCGGAGACATCTACTTCTACTCACCGGAGCAGCTCGATCCGGCCAACCCTGGCGTCCTCAACGAGCGCAACCTCTACGTCTACCGGAACGGCCACCCCCAGTACGTGACGACCCTCGATCCGGAAACCGAGGTCGACCGCATCCAGGTCTCGCCCAGTGGCGACCACATGGCCTTCCTCTCGCGAACCCAGGCGACCAGCTATTCAAACGTCTCGGTCGACAACGGGACCTCGGGTGACACCCAGGAACCAACCGCCTGGGAGGAGATGTACACCTACAACCCCGAAACGAATGAAATCCTCTGCGCTTCGTGCATCCCCTCGGGCCAGCCTCCCACCATCTGGACGACCGATACGGGCCACAGCAACAACAGCAACAAAGACGTCATGGCGAGCATGAGCGGTCCCTTCATGACGAACGACGGACGCGTGGCATTTACCACGGCCGACGCGCTGGTCCCTGCGGACACAAATGAAAAGCTCGATGTCTATGAGTTCTCGGGCAACCGCCCGCAGCTGATCACCTCGGGGACCGGGGAGCGCGACACGCTCGGAGGGGCCCTCTTCTACCCGGCGTCTCACACCGGCTTGGAAGCGTTCAGCAAAGACGGGACGGATCTCTACTTCTCGACCTTCGAGACATTCGTTCCCGAAGACGAAAACGGCAACTTCGTCAAGTTCTACGACGCGCGGACGAATGGGGGCTTCCCGATCGAATCGCCGCACCTCCCATGCACGGCGGCCGACGAATGTCACGGCGACAGCACCTCCGCCCCCGGCGAACCCAGCTTTGCGACCGGCGCCAATCTTGGCGCCAGCGGAAATCTGACCGTCTCGGGTACCGGCAAGCCCGGCCACACCAAGAGGCACAACCACAGCCGCCACAGGCGCCGGACCAACCACCACACGCACAGGTCGAGGCGGTCACGTGGCTAGGCGATCGACGACCGAGGAGACGACCGTGACGAACCGTATCGGGCCCCTGGCCCTCACTCTCTCGCTCCTGCTGGTGGCGGCGATGGTGAGCGCCAGTTCGGCCTTCGGCTACGCGCACATCAACTCCTTCTCGATGAGTCCGTCGACGACCCAGGCGGGCGGGCACCCCAACGTCGACATCTCTCAGACCTTCGACAATCGGGTGGTCAACGAAGGCGGTGCTCCTGAATCGGAAAATCCGGCCTGCGAATGTCAGGACCCGTTCGAAATCAAAAATGAATTTCCGACAGGCTTCATCGGCAACACCAGCGCGGTGCCGCGTTGCACACTGCTCTCCTTCAGCCAGACCTCCTGTCCGCCTGACTCACAGGTCGGCATGGCGAGCGTCCTCTTTGGGCAACAGCCGCTCTACAACATGGAGCCCCACCCCGGTGAACCGGGACTCCTGGGCTTCTTCGCACCGCTGATCAATGCGCCCGTGTTTATCGAACTGGCGGGAAGAACCGACAGCGATTACGGGCTCAACGGCCGTACGACAGGCATCTTCCATCTCCTACCTCTGAGCGGAGTTAAGCTGCATCTCTGGGGTGTGCCTGGCGATCCGGTTCATGCGCCGAGTCGCTGGCAGCCGCCCGAGACCGGTCTCTGCTTCCCGCAGTACCCCGAACCATGTCCGGGCAAGCCGCCGACACCGTTCACCGGGACCGTCCTTCCGTTCCTCGAGAACCCGACGTCCTGCGAAGAACCGCTGAGCGCCGGGCTGAACCTTCTCTACTACGACTTCACAGAACTGCACGCCACGACCGCCTGGCCGGCCACCACCGGCTGCGATCAGCTGAGCTTCAACCCGAGCCTCACGGCGAAGCCGACGACCACCCAGGCCGACACGGCGACGGGCCTCGATGTCGACCTCTCGGTGCCCCAGCCGCAGAGCTCCGGCACGCCCTCTCCATCTGAGATCAAGGCCACGAAGGTGACGCTGCCGGAGGGCTTCTCGATCAACCCCAACGCGGCCGATGGTAAGACCGACTGCACGGATGCCCAGGCATCGTTCGGCACTCTGAACGCCGCGCACTGTCCCGAATTCTCCAAGGTGGGCACTGCCGAAATCGACAGTTCGGCGCTGCCTGGCCCGATCGATGGCGGAATCTACCTCGGCGAACCACAGCCCGGTAACCGATACCGGCTGATCGTCACCGGCGACGGCTTCTCGACCCATGTCAAGCTTGCCGGATCCGCCCATGCGGATCCCCAGACCGGTCAGCTCACCGTCAGCTTCCTCAATCTCCCCCAGAGTCCACTGCAGGACTTCAAGCTCCACTTCTTCGGCTCCGAGCGCGGGCTGCTGGCGACCCCCTCCAAGTGTGGGACCTACCCGGTCGAAACCGAATTCGTGCCCTGGGATTCGGTCTTGCCGAACCAGACGTCGACCGCCTACTTCAGCGTCGATCAGGGTCCATTTGGGGGAACGCTGCCGTCGGGTCCCGATGGCGCACCGTGTCCCGGCTCGACCCGACCGTTTGCCCCGACGGTCGGGGCGGGCAGCAGGGACACCACGGCTGGCGCGCACAGTCCGTTCGCATTCAAACTTGACCGCGCCGATGGGGACCAGAACCTGAGCGGCCTCAAGGTCACCACTCCACCGGGGTTCTCCGCGACGCTCGCCGGAATCCCCTACTGCCCCGATGCCGCGATCACCAAGCTGAGTTCGCCGGGTTACTCGGGGCTTGGCGAGGAGTCCTCTCCGGCATGTCCGTCCCAGAGTCAGATCGGGACCGCGGTCGCCGGTGTTGGCGCCGGCACGCATCCCTTCTACGCTCCCGGCAGGGTCTACCTCGCCGGCCCCTACAAAGGCGGGCAGCTGAGCCTTCTGGTCTCGATCCCCGCCGTCTCTGGCCCCTATGACCTCGGCGATATCGCGGTGCGCGCGGCGCTCGAGGTCAATCCGCTCACCGCCCAGGTGACGGCTGTCTCCGATGCTCTGCCGCAGATCATCGAAGGAATTCCTCTGCGTCTGCGCTCGATTCTCGTCAGCCTTGATCGTTCTGGCTTTGCGCTCAACCCGACAAACTGCAGCGCCGGACTCTCGGTCCAATCGCAGGTGCTCGGCAGCGAAGGCGGGGTCGCCAATCTCGACTACCCCTTCCAGGTCTCCAACTGCGCAGTCCTTCCCTACTCGCCGAAGCTGAGCCTCCACCTCAGCGGCGGTCTGAACCGCCTCGGACACCCGGCGATCCACGCGGCCCTGACGGCGAAGCCGGGCGAAGCGAACACGAGGATGGTCTCGGTCGCGCTCCCACCCGGCGAGCAGCTCGATAACTCGCACCTCGGATCGGTCTGCACCAGGGTCGACTTCGCCAAGGACTCCTGCCCGCCAGACTCATTGATCGGCAACGTCGAAATCGACACGCCGATTCTCGAACAACCGCTGAAGGGCTTCGTCTATCTCCGCTCCTCCGAACAGGGATTGCCGGACCTCGCGCTCAAACTCGAGGGCCAGGTCGACATCGAAGCTGTCGCGAAGGTCGACAGCGTCAACGGGGGCCTGCGGGCCAGTTTCAAGACCGTCCCCGACGTACCCTTCTCGTCCATCAACCTGAACCTCGCCGGCGGCCACAAGGGCCTGCTGCAGAACAGCGAAAGCCTCTGTGGCACCCACAAGCAGGCGGCGCTGACGATGGCGGGGCAGAATGGCGCCCTGGTCCGCCGGCACATACCCCTTCTCGCAGCCTGCGCGAAGGCGCGCCACAGGCGCCACTCCAGCCACGAAGCCCGTCCGAATGGAAAGGGGGCCTAGATGCGGCTGGCAGCGATCACAAGAGTCGTGTTGATCTGCGCGGCTGCGACGCTGATCTTCAGCGAGGGCGCCTCGGCGACCCTGGTGCACACCCACAACTTCCTCAGTTCCTTCAATGGGACCGGATCCAAGAGCGAAGCGGAACCGACAGGTCCATTCAGCGAAACCCAGTACGTCGCGATCGATCAGAAAACTGAGGATGTCTATGTCAGCGACGGCGGCTACGAAGGTGTCGTCGACAAATTCACCGCCAGCGGCATCCCCAGCGCCTTCAGTGGTCTCGCGCCCGGAGTCAACTCGGTGCACCCGGGCAATCTTGGCGGTGACGCCGGGGTCGCCATCGATAACTCCGGCGGTGCCTCCCAGGGCCAGATCTGGGTCTTCCAGGAGGGCCAGCGGCTGCACGCCTTTAGCCCGGAAGGCATCGAAATAGGCGGTCCGAACTTTCCGATCGAACCGTTCGGCGACATGTGCGGCGGTGCCACGGATCCACAGGGCAACTTCTGGTGGTCGCAGTACGGGGGCGGGCTCTACGGCTTCAGCCCGGGCGGCGAATCGCTGGCGAAAACCGTCTCGACTCCAGGCATCGGGAACTGCGAGCTCGCGATCGACACCAGCCAGCCGCCCAGTGAAACCAGCGGTTACTACTACGTGACCGACTGGGGGGGATCCGGTGTTTACGCTTACGACGCGGGCGGTGCGGAAAAGTTCCACCTGACGTCGACCTTCGCGCGCGGGGTGGCGGTCGACCCCTCAAACGGGCACATCTACGTCGATGCCTTCAACCGCATACTCGAGTTCGCGCCCAGCACCTCCAGTACACCGGGGGCCCTGCTGAGCGAATTCGGGGGTCCCGACCCCGCCCACGGTTTTCCGGAAGGGATGTGCGGGAACTCCCGCGGTATCGCCGTCAACGAAATGACAAATGATGTCTACGTCCAGGACTGCGGCAAGATCGACATCTTCGGGCCGGGGGTCGAATACATCGTTCCCACCGTGCACACCGATGCGGCCGAAGTCGAAGCCACTTCGGCAACCCTGCATGGTCACGTCGACCCGGACAACGGCGGCGATACGACCAGCTGCAAGTTCGAATGGGGACCCACGACCGAATACGGGGAAATTGCTCCCTGTCAGCCGGCGGGGCCGATCCACAATGCCGACGGCAACACTGCGGTCAGCGCCCACATCACCGGTCTGACCGCCGGGACGACCTATCACTACCGATTGATCGCAGCAAACGCAAACGGCCAGGGCACCGGCGAAGACGTCGAATTCAAGCCTCAGGGCCCCCCAGTTCTCAGCAACGAGTTCGCCTCCGAAGTCAACAGCGACGGGGCCCGGCTGACTGGAACGATCGACCCGGACGGCTCGACCGCCGAATACCACTTCGAATACGGAACCGACACCGGCTACGGGACCAGCATCCCGATCACCGACAAGTCAACCGAATCGCCCACACAGAAAGAAACCTTCAGCACGCTGATCGTAGGTCTGACGCCGGGAACGACCTATCACTACCGTCTGGTCGCCAAGAACGAAAGCGGCACCACCGACGCATTTGACAGCACCTTCAGGACGTTTGCGACCTATCCCGCTACCCAGGACACCTGTCCCAACGCGCTTGTCCGCAAACAGACCGGATCGGCCCTGCTGCTCGACTGCCGCGCCTATGAGCTCGCATCGGCCTCCTACACGGGCGGATACAACGTCCAGAGCGACCTGATCCCCGGAGAGACACCGCCGATGGCTCACCCCGCGGCGCCCGACCGGCTGCTCTACTCGCTGCACTACGGGACGATTCCGGGGGTCTCCGGTAACCCACCGAACCTCGGTCTCGACCCCTACGTTGCCGAAAGGGGGCACGAAGGCTGGACGACGCGCTATGTGGGTATCGCTGCCGACGGCGCTCCCTCGGCGAGCGCATTCGGCTCACCGCTGGCGGCTGCGGATGCCTCACTGTCGACCTTTGCATTCGGCGGACCGAATCTCTGCAAACCGTGCTTCCAGGACGGCTCGACCGGCATCCCGGTCCGACTCTCGAGCGGAACCCTCGAGCAGGGCATGGCCGGCCCCCTCAATCCGGGCCCCGAAGCAGAATCCACCGGCTACGTCGCCAAAGCCCTTTCTGCCGATGGCAGTCACCTGGTCTTTGGGTCGACCTCGAAATTCACCAGCGACGGGCTTGCAGGTGAACTGGCGATCTATGACAGGAACCTCCAGACCGGCGTCACGCACGTCGTCTCGCGGAAGCCGGACGGGAGCGGAACCATGACCGGTGGCAATGTAGGCGAGCTCGACATCTCCTCCGACGGCTCCCGAATTCTTCTCGGGCGCAAAGTCTCCACCGACAGTGCCGGCAACAGTTACTGGCACCTCTACATGAACATCGGCGACTCCTCCAAGACCGTCGATCTGATGCCCAGCGCCAGCGTCGGGGCGCTGTATGCGGGGATGAGCGCCGATGGGTCGAGGGTCTTCTTCACGACCTCAGAGAAGCTCCTCCCGGGCGATACCGATTCGAGCGTTGACCTCTATGAAGCCGAAGTCGCCGCCGATGGCACCGTGACGACGCATCTCCTCTCTCTCGGCAGCGGCGGCGGAAACAGCGACGCCTGCAGCCCCGTTCCGAGCAAAAAAACCGCGCGGTGGAACAACCTCTCCGGCACGCCGAACTGTGATGTGCTCGCGCTTCCCGGCGGCGCCGGCGTCGCCTCGGCCTCTGGCGATGTCTACTTCCTCTCCCCGGAGACGCTGGATGGGCAGGGGACCGCGGGCGCCCCGAATCTCTTCGTCCACACACCGGGCGCCGAACCGCAGTTCGTCGCCACGCTGGAACCCGACAACCCGGCCGTCAGGGATGCGCGCGAAAACAACGAGCTCGTCACCTATGGCGACTTCCAGGTCACCCCGAGCGGCGAGGATGCGGTGTTCACCTCCAACCTGTCGCTTACCGGCTACACGAACCTCGGGCACTCGGAGATCTACCGCTTTGACGCGCCGAGCGAATCCCTGTCCTGCGTCTCCTGCGCGCCGACCGGGGCCGCACCGTCTACGGAAACGGTCCTCTCGACGACCGGTCTGAATCTCAGCGATAACGGCCGTGTCTTCTTCACCTCTGCCGAGCAGCTGGCCCTGCGAGATACCAATAAGCAGAAGGACGCCTACGAGTGGGAGAACGGCGTCATCGAGCTGATCTCGAGCGGCAGCAGCGGCACGGGCTCGGGTCTTGTCACCGTCAGCTCAAACGGGAAGGACGCGTTCTTCTTCACCCGCCAGGTTCTATCGGCCCAGGATGGCAACGGGACCGCGATGAAGATCTATGACGCTCGCGAAGACGGCGGGTTCTTCGCGGACATCGTTCCACCCCCCTGTCAGGCATCGGATGAGTGCCACGGACCCGGCAGCCAGGCCGCCGCGCCGCCACTGATCGGGACGCTAGAAGGAAATGTCGGCAACTTCACCGCTCAGAAGTGCGGCAAGCACGCGGTCAGGCGGCACGGCAAGTGCCTGCGGAAACAGCGCAGCAGGCGCCGTCACCGGCGACATCACGGCTGAGTCATGGCGATGAGCAAGGAGATATCGAGGATGAGCGCCAAGAGGATCTTGATCGGCTTCGCCGCTGCAGCGTTTCTCGCTGCTGGATGGGCTACGCCGGCGCAGGGGGCGGTGGGGATCGAATCCCTGCAGATCTCCAGCAGCACCACCCAGGCCGGCGGGCACCCCAACCTCGAGACCTCCTTCGCCTTGGAAAACCCCGGCAATCCCGAATCAGTCCGCGAAGCCGCGGTCCAGCTCCCGCAGGGACTGTTCGGCAATCCCAACGCGGCGGAAAAGTGCACCGCCGAAGACTTCGCCCTGACTCAATGCCCCGTCGATTCGCAGGTCGGGATAATCACCGTGAAAGCCAATTACGGCGGCTTCGAACGGACGCTGCTCGGAACCGCGCCGGTCTTCGATATGGAGTCAGAGTCCCCCGATGAGACGGCGAGGCTCGCCTTCATTGCGCCGATCGCAAACGTGCCGATCAACATCCCGATCAAGGTTCGGACCAACACCGATTATGGGCTGACGATGACCGTCTCCGGCATCTCTCAGGAGATCCCCCTGTACTCCGCTGACATCACCGTCTGGGGGTTCCCCGCCTCGGTAAAACATGACGACGAACGCTTCCCGAAGGGCGCGCCGGGGGCTCCGGCGGGCTGCCCCGGGGAAGCGACGGCATTCTGCGCTTCTCAGAACAGCTCGAATCCACATCAATCCGCACATCCGCTGCAGCCGCTGATCGATAACCCGACGACCTGCAGCGGTGAACCGCTTCCGTTCAAATTGGTCGTCACCAGTTACCGTGACGAAGCCCATCCGTCCGCTGCCGAAGGCACCTATCCGGCGACGACCGGGTGCGAAAACGAGGCCTTTGACCCTGTCTTCAATGCTTCCCTCACCACCTCGCGCTCTGACAGCGCCTCGGGTCTTGAAATGCAGCTGAAGGCAGCCCAATTCCTCGGGATTGCCAACTCGCCCTCGACGCTGCGCTCGGCCACCCTCGAGCTTCCGGTCGGGATCTCGATCAACCCCGACGCGGCGGATGGGCAGACCGATTGCAGCGACGCACAGGCGAACTTCGACAGTCTGGCGCCCGACGAATGTCCCGACAACTCAAAGATCGGCAACTTCGACATCGAGACGCCGGCGCTCGATGCCCCGCTGGTCGGGTCCCTGTATTTTGGCGAACCGAAGCCGGGCAATCAGTACCGGGTCCTCATGATCGCCAACGGCTTTGGCATCCACGCCAAGATCGTTGCGCAGGCCTTCCCCGATCCGCAGACGGGGCAGCTGGAGATGCGGGTCACCGACCTGCCCCAGGTACCCTTCGAACAGTTCAACCTTCATCTCTTCGCCTCCGATCGCGGGCTTGTGGCGACGCCAACGCAGTGCGGCATCTACCAGGGCGATTCGTTCCTGACCCCCTGGAACGGCTCGCTCGCGCCGCAGCATTCCCAGCCGGTGCTCGAAGTCGGCTCGGGCCCGGGCGGCTCGGCCTGTCCCGGCGAAATCCGTCCCTTCAGACCGCACCTGGCGGCCGGTTCGTCCAACCCGGTGGGCGGCGAGTTCACCGACTTCCACCTGAAACTCGACCGCGAAGACGGGGATCAGTTCCTCGGCGATCTCAACTTCAGGATGCCGCCCGGCTTCACCGGAGACCTGAGGGGCATCACCTACTGCCCTGAGGCTGACATCGCCGCCGCCGCCCAGAACTCGGGCCGCGCCGAGCAGCAGAGTCCGAGCTGCCCGGCCTCCAGCCAAATCGGCACGACGAACGTCGCCGCCGGTCCCGGCTCCCACCCCTTCCACGCTGTCGGCAGGATGTATCTGGCGGGCCCCTTCAAGGGCGCTCCCCTTTCGCTCGCCGCGGTGACCCCAGCGCTCGCGGGGCCCTACGACTACGGCACCCAGGTGGTCCGCGTCGCCCTGCACATCGATCCGCTGACCGCCCAGGTCAGCGCGATCTCCGACACCGTGCCCTCGATAATCGGCGGGGTTCCGATCCGCATGCGCTCCATCCAGGTGAACATCGATCGCGAACATTTCACGATCAACCCGACCAATTGCTCGCCGCTCTCCGTCGAATCCCAGGGGATTGGCGACCAGGGCACGGTTGCCGACTTTTCCTCCTACTTCCACGTCGATAACTGCGCGACTCTTCCCTTTGAGCCGCACATGACGGTGAAGCAGCTCGGAGGACCCAAGGCCACCCATCGCGGGGCAAACGCGGCGCTTCAGTTCGATCTCAAGACTCGAACCGGCGACGCCAACATCAAGTCGATGTCGGTGACGTTGCCCAACGCCTTCGAGATCGACCAGGAACATCTCGGGAACATCTGCACGGAGAAGGAACTTGCCGCGACCCAGTGCGCTGGGCGGCAGGCGATCGGCAAGGCCACGACCACGACGCCGCTTCTCGAAGCTCCCCTCAGCGGGCCGGTCTACGCGGTGTCGGGGTCCGGCGGACTGCCTCGCCTCGCCTTCATTCTCAACGGCCAGGTCAACCTCGTGCCTCGCGCGGAAACCATGACGATCAAAGGCCAGCGCCTGCAGACGACCGTGCCGGTCGTGCCCGATGCTCCGGTCGGCCACTTCCACCTCGTGGTCTTCGGCGGCAAGCATGGTTACCTGGCCAATACCCGCAGCCTCTGCACTCACCCCACGATGGTCAACCTCCAGTACACCGCCCAGAATGACCGCACTTGGAGTGAAACGGTCAAGGTTGATGGCGCATGTGGCGGAGGTCACGCACGGCACAAGCGCCACCGCCGCTGAGTTCATCGGTCGCCCTCCAGATCTCACCAGCCTTTCCTGCAGAGCCCCGAGCGCCCTCGCGAGTGCGTCAAGAGAACCCTTGCCGGAGAGCCGACCGATCATTCCGAGCTCGGGGGGCGGATCGTCTTGTCCGGGTGGTTCATGGCCCCGGATCTTCTCGGGTCTCGTTCGGCGCCGGGGACCGCACCCCGGTGAGAGCGCGTCTCAGGCGTCTGGACGCTTCAGATTCGGGTTGCAAAGAATCTCCCAGAGGTGCCCGTCGGGGTCACGGAAGTAGCCGGAGTAGATGCCCCAGGGGCGCTCGTGTGGCCGCTCCGTGAGCGTCGCACCGGCGGCCTCCGCATCGGCCAGCAAAGCATCGACATCTGCTCTGTTGGCGACCGCGTGTCCGAGGCTGAACTCACCGCTCTTCGCCGGGCCGAGCGGGATCTTGGCGTCCTTCGCGAGCTCGCTGCGCGGGTAGAGGAGCAGGAACAGGCCGCCGCGCAGCTTGAACATCGCCGCCGCTCCCGCCGGGCTCACCTCATCGCCCTGGTGCTGGCTGCCGACGATCTCGCCGGGCCGGAAGCCGAGACCGTTGCGGTAGAACTCGCGCGAGCGCTCGAGATCGCCGACGGCGAGCGTGATCACGTCGATGCGTGGCTCCATCTGCTGTATCTCCGCCGGGGCGGCCGTCCTCTCTGGGGGTTGGGGTCTGACCCATGTGGCCGGTGGGTATTGAGGATGACATGCAGGCATCGACCGTGAGCAGCTCGCGCGTGAGATCTACGGTGCCTATCGGTCTGGTGACCTCGGATGCTCGAAAAGCACCTGTCCGCCGACCTCAGGTTCTACAGCCCCGCCGACGTCGGAATCGACCTCATCCACCTACTGGGAGCCGCTGCTGGCCGAAGGCGGGACTGATCGCCGACTTCGAGTTCAGGCGCATCATCGAGCGCGGCGAGGAGATCGTCGTGACCTACGAGGCGACCAAGACCGAAGGCACGTGCTTCCGCAACACCGAGATCCTCAGCTTTGACGGGGATCGTGATGGCCGCTATGTATTTCGGTTGGAACCTCGACCGAGCGGTGGCGCATGGGCTCGGGCTGAGGGCAGCGGTGGCACAGGCGCTACCTTCCAGGGCGGCACTGGATCCCAAAAAGGAGCACCCGAGATGGTGAACGCGCTCGCCCCCGATGCCCAGCTTCAGGCTGGGCCGCGCACCTTCGCCTCTGCGCGGGAGGCGCTTGAGGCGTTGGCCGGCGTCGCATGGCGCTCGCGCTCGCTCGTCTCGGCCTATCTGGGAGGTGGCCTCGATCGGGAGCTGCGTGAGCGGGTGATGGTCGCCGTCAGCCGCGCCAACGCCTGTCGCGGCTGCACCGTTGTGCACGAGCGCTGGGCAATCCGCGCCGGGGTCAGCGGTGCGGAGCTGGAGGCGATCGGCCTTGGCGATCTGGCGGTGCTCGACGATCGCAATCGCGCCGCTCTCCTCTACGCCACGGCTCGGGCGCGGGCGCGCTTCCGGGGCCCGGTCCCCGCCGAGGTGGACGCCGCCGCGCGCGAGCGGCTGACCGAGCCCGAGCTCGCGGCCCTCGAAGCCGTGGCACGGGCGATCTCGCTGGCGAATCTGTCCCTCAGCACAATCAGCGCGCTTCGCGACCGATTGCGCTAATGCCGCGTCGTTGGACCCAGCTAGGTCTGCCAGTTTTCGGGTGTGATCTCCAGATAACCCATGTCGACGCGCATCACGTCCATCGTCCACTCAAAGATCTCGCGACCCAGCCCGTAGCGGCTCGCAAGCACCCGCTCGGCGAGCGGCTCCTGCGCGCCTGACAGCATCCGGGCGGTCGCCTCGAATGGGTTGCCGAGGGGTTTGCCGCGCATCGTGCAGGGCGCCACCAGGAGGCGCGGATCGTTTCGCAGGCGCTTCACCTTGCCGGCGGTGCGCTCGCTTCGCACATAGAGGCGACCATCGGCCTCGGCCGCCCAGACGGGCGTTGGCACCGGCGTCCCGTCGCGCCGAAAGGTCACCAACAGCGAGCGTTTGCACTCGCGGATCGCCTCGATCGAGCCATCGCGGGGCGCAGCGGCGACCTGCCGGCAGCCGCGGGGCGCCGTTTTTGCCGCCAGGCGCCCGGTGAGGATCGCCGCCGGCAGCCTGCGACCCGGCTGCGGATGCGCCCGGGGGCGGGCCACCGTGGGTTGGCCATCATCGGTTGCTGAGCCTGTCATCGCGAAGCCTGCCTCACTGGTCTTGAGCCCGATCTTTGCAGCTCGCTGCGGTGTCCATCGGCGGGGGCTCCCCTGACCCGACTGGTGCCGCGAACCCCAGGGTCGGCCCTGGGGGGCTTCTCGGAGTGGGTCGGTCCCGAGCCCCACGGCCTCGGCAAGCACAACATGGGGATCCTCAAGGATCCGTTCACCGCTGAAGAGACGATCGACCTGCTGGCGCGTCTGGAGGGCGAGGACAGCGAGCAGCCATGGCTCACGGTCTGCTCGTTCCTGAATCCTCACGATGACTCCTATTTCGGGCTTGTCGGGCTCGCCCAGGGTCTGCGCTACCACCCTCGGGAGGTGCCCAATGTGGAGCAGGCGCCGACCCGGCATGAGGATCTCTCCAGCAAGCCGAGCGCTCAGAGCAGCTACGCCGAGGTCTGGGGGAAGGTGGCCGCGCCGCAGCCGTGGATCCAGACCCACCTGCGCTTCTACTACCAGCTGCAGGCCGCCGTCGGCGAGCAGATCACCAGGGTGCTGGACGCCCTTGAGGCAAGCAGCGCCCACGAGGACACGATCGTCGTCTTCAGCTCCGACCACGGCGACATGCAGAGCGCCCACGGCGGCATGCACGAGAAGTGGCACGTCGCCTACGAGGAGGCGCTCCGCGTGCCGCTGATCGTCTCGGGCCCGCCGCTCGGCGCCGAGCGGCGGGAGATCGACTTCCCGACCAACCACGCCGACCTGCTGCCGACCCTGCTGGGGCTCGCCGGGATCGACCGCGAGAGCGCCGATGCTGATCTGCGAGAGACCCACCGCGAGGCCCGTGCCCTGGTCGGCCGCGACCTCTCCGAGCAGATCCGCTCCGCCGCGGCGGCGCGCGGCGCGGCGCCGGTGCTGTTCATCACCGATGACGAGATCAGCGAGGGCAGCGCCGAGGGGCCCTCGCCGTTCACCAAACTTGCCCGGGTCACCCGAAGGCTCTCGACGGTGCGCCAGCCCAACCACCTCGAGACGGTGATCGCCGAGCTGGACGTCGAGGGCGAGCCGCACCTCATCAAGTTCAGCCGCTATCACGACAACCAGCAGTTCTGGACCTCGCCGGGCGAGTTCGACGAGCGCCTCGAGAGGAGCCGCACACGCAGGGTCAGCGAGCCCGAGCCCGATGAGTTCGAGCTCTATGACCTGACGACGGACCCCTTCGAGGAACGAAACCTCGCCCACCCGAGCCATTCGACCGCGCGCAGCCGCGAGCTCGAGGCCGCGATGCTCGCGCTGCTGGTGGAAGAGCTCGAGCGCAAGCGGCTGATCCCCAGCGCCGGTGAGCCGCCCGGCTATCGGCCACCGACGCCCTCCGGCGCCTGAGAGCGGGGCACCGCTCCGGCGAGCGGCAAACCGGACAGCTTCAGTCTGTCGCAGCCACTTCGCTGGCGGCCGCCCGGTCTTCATATCTTGCCCCCTGACCCCGACCCCACACGATTTGTGAGTGGTCGGGGTCAGGGGGCGAGGGTGGCGAGGTCGGGGCTGAGGGCGAAGTGGCTGCTGGCAGAGAGAGCCGGGTCTGGCAATGTTGTGATGTCGGGTGATCGGGAACAGAAAATTCGATCTGGGCAACCGGGCCTAACGGGGAGGGGCGGGGGTCGGAGGCGCTCGAGCGGGGAATCGGGGATCTGGCTGGCTCGCAAACGGCAGCGGCTGAGGGTGTGGGGCGGAGGGGTCCTTGGGGGAGCGGCGCGCGCCCGGCCGCTGGGGGTCGATCCGGCCAGGGTCGGAGCGGTTTCTCGAGGTCGGCGATGCAGGGGGTGTTGCAGACGCCCGGCGCGGCCGCTACCAAGAAATCAGCACTGAGCTCGGCCGGCGAGATCGCGAACCGCACAACCGCTCAGGCGAGAGTCCGTGACTGAGGCGGTGAGGGGCCGCCGGGGTGCGGCTTGTACCAGATGGACAAGTTCACCTTCCGCTCTCTTCCGTCCGGAGCTCAAGCTTGGCCGGCTCGCACCCGATCGGCTAAGAAGCGCCACACCGGCGCCTTCAGATCGACTGCGACAAGGAGGACCTAGATGAATTGGCTCAAGAGGCGCCCGGTAGTGAGCACCGTGGCGGTTATCGGGTCCTTGGCGATAGCCGCCGCCGCCTTCGCCTACTTCACCTCAAGCGGCTCCGGGACCGCGACCGCGACCGTCGGCTCGAGCTCGAATCTTGCCCTTCATGGCACCATCGAATCGAGCCTCTACCCGGGATCGTCGAGCACCGTGACCTTCAGCGTCGACAACCCCTCCTCGGGCTCAGAGCATCTGGGAACGATCAGCCTCTCGAGCATCACACCCGACGCCGGACATTCCGCCTGCAGCACCGTGATCAGCGGCGGCAATCCCGACTTCACGATGGCGCCCGTCACCGTCAACCAGACGATCCCGTCGGGCAACGGAAAGGCGATCACGCAGACCGGAACGCTGACGATGAACGACACCGGCATCAATCAGGACGCCTGTCAGGGAGCCACGCTGACGCTCCATCTGAGCAGCAACTGATCCCAGCCAGGCGCAAAGGCACTGGCGCAGGCGGCCGGCCATGCGGAGGCTCCTTGTCGGGGTGGTGTGCTCGATCGGCTGTGCCGTCGCAGTGGCAGCTCTCGCCTCCGCGGAGCGGGCTCCGGGAGGCGGGGTCGATCATCTGGCGCTGAGGAGTGGACCCCCGCCGGCGAGGAGGCCGCGCATCACCCTGCACCCCGCCCGCACCACGCTCTCGAGGCAGGCGACCTTCGGTTTTCGCCTGCCCCGGGGCCGGGGGCGTTTCCTCTGTCGCCTTGACGGCGAGGCGGCGAGGCGCTGCCGCTCCCCGCTTCGGATCCAGAAGCTGGGCCTCGGCCCGCACAGATTCTCGGTCCGCGTGATCGGAGGCTCCGGGCGCCGCGGTGCGGCGGCGAGGTTTCGCTGGGAGGTTGTCGAACCGATGCCCTTCGGGGTCAGCACCGACGCGGACCTCCCCCGGGCCCTCTACCCAGGTGCGGTGCCGATCGAAATCCCGCTGAGGATCACGAACCCGAATCCCGGGGAGATTCGGGTCGTCTCGCTGCAGGTGGAGGTCACGCAGACCCCGACCGGCTGCGATGCGGCCGAGAACCTGGTGATCAGGCCTTCGAGCGCCTCAGAGTCCGCGCCGCTTGAGGTGCCCGCCGGCGCCACGGTCGCGGTGCCGGGGGGTGGTGCATCGGCACCTGCGATCGGGTTGCTCGATCTGCCCAAAAACCAGGATGCGTGTCAGGGCGGCCGCTTCTCTTTGCACTTCGAGGGACTGGCCCACGGATGAGGCCGCGAGCAAAGAGGAGTTCCCTGGGGCTCGCGATCGCCGTTGCCTTGGCGATCGCGACCGCCGGTTCTGCGGTCGCCTATTTCTCAGCTGCCGGCGTCGGGCAGGCCTCGGCCAGCGTTGCCGGCCTGACGGCGCCGACGATCACAGAAATCACCCCACAGCTCGGGGGCTCCGTCGAGCTCTCATGGACCGCCGTCAGCGGTCCCGGCCCGCGCGCCGTCCGCTACACGGTTCTGCGAGACGGCTCGGCCGCCGGCGGCAACTGCCCCGAAAACGCCTCGGCGGTGACCAGCTGTGATGACAGCGGCCTCGAAGCGGGTGAACACAGCTACGTCGTCGTGGCCCAGTGGCGCACCTGGAGCGCCTCCAGTTCTCCGGCCGTGGCGAACGTGGAAGTCGGAACTCCGAAATATCTCTCGCTCACCGTCGAAAGTTCGACCATCACGGCCGGGGCCTCCGCAGCGCTGACGATCAGGGCACTGGACGGCAGGTCAGATGTCGTTCCCAGCTACAGCGGCTCTCACAAACTGACCTTCTCCGGGGCCTCCTCGAGCCCCGCCGGAAACGCCCCGACCGTCGCCGATGCCTCGGGGACGGCGATCGCCTTCGGCTCGGCGACCGCGCTCAGCTTCTCGGCCGGCGTCGCCTCGGTCTCGGGCACGAGCAACGGCGTCATGAAGCTCTACAGGGCCGCTGCCGCCAGCATCTCGGTCAGCGATGGCTCGATCTCCAGCGGCTCAGCGCTGGCGGTCACGGTGGGCGCCGCCAGCGCCGCCAGCCTCAGCCTCAGCGCAAGCTCGACGACGCCGAGCGCCGGCGTCGCCGACAACCTGACGCTGAGCGCCCTCGATGCCTACGGCAACACGGCGAGCGGCTACAGCGGCTCTCACAAACTGACCTTCTCCGGAGCCTCCTCGAGTCCCGCCGGAAACGCCCCGACCGTCGCCAACAGCTCGGGCACCGCGATCGCCTTCGGCTCGGCGACCGCGCTCAGCTTCTCGGCCGGCGTCGCCTCGGTCTCGGGCACGAGCAACGGCGTCATGAAGCTCTACAGGGCCGCTGCCGCCAGCATCTCGGTCAGCGATGGCTCGATCTCCAGCGGCTCAGCGCTGGCGGTCACGGTGGGCGCCGGCCAGCGCCGCCAGCCTCAGCCTCAGCGCAAGCTCGACGACGCCGAGCGCCGGCGTCGCCGACAACCTGACGCTGAGCGCCCTCGATGCCTACGGCAACACGGCGAGCGGCTACAGCGGCTCTCACAAACTGACCTTCTCCGGAGCCTCCTCGAGTCCCGCCGGAAACGCCCCGACCGTCGCCAACAGCTCGGGCACCGCGATCGCCTTCGGCTCGGCGACCGCGCTCAGCTTCTCGGCCGGCGTCGCCTCGGTCTCGGGCACGAGCAACGGCGTCATGAAGCTCTACAGGGCCGCTGCCGCCAGCATCTCGGTCAGCGATGGCTCGATCTCCAGCGGCTCAGCGCTGGCGGTCACGGTGGGCGTCGGATCCGCGGCGAGTCTGAGCCTCGCCAACGTCACCCTCAGCGCCGGCAGCGTCGGGGTGCCGTGTGCGCTGACGTGCACGGTCACCGGCCTTGGCAATGAAGGGACCATCAAGGCGAACATCGGCGTGGCCGATGGCTGGGGCAATCTGGTCAGCAACCTGGGAACCGGGCATTCCGTGACGGTGAGCAGCGAAGGCGGCACGATCGCCGGTGGGACGCTGACGATAGCTGCCAGCGGTACCGCCCTATCGAGCACCCAGTTCACCTACACCTCGAAATCGAAAGGCAACTTCACCGACACGATCACCGCGGCCAGCTCGTCGGGCCCCGTCTACACAAGCGCCACGATCACGGCGAAGCGCTGAGGCCTCGTTCGGTATATGCGGACCCTTCTCCGATGGAGCCATCCAGCGCTCCGCTGCGATGCGGTTCCTGTGCGCCTGGCCGTGGGCGGCGCCGGAGTCTCGAGCGCGGACATCGCCGCGGCGAGCAGCACCCGGCCGCCAATCGTGAGAGGGGTGGCGAGAGACGGGGTTCGACCGGCTCTCCGGGCCGGGTTCGTTCGGTGCTAGCTCTCCTGGGTCTTCGGCTTCGGCGCCCGGCGCTGCCCGAGGACGTTGATCACGATCCCTGCGCCGCCCGACGTTCGCGTTGCGCCGGTATCGATCGGCTGGACAATCGCCCGGCAACGATTCTCTTCAGCGGCGGTTATGGATCCCGATCCTCCGGGTAGATCGGGCACATGCGAACCCCTCGGCTTCTCGGGCGCCTCCTGATCGGCGGTCTGTTTTTCGCTCACGGCACGCAGAAGCTGTTCGGATGGTTCGGGGGTCCCGGTCTTCGGGGGACGAGCCAGATGATGGAGAAGATCGAGATGCACCCGGCGAGGCCGCAGGCGATCGCCGCCGGATCCGCTGAGACGATCGGTGGCCTTGGCATCGCCCTCGGGGCCCTCACCCCTGCCGCGGCGGGCACCTTGATCGCGACGATGGTTACCGCTATCCGTAGGGTCCACTTCGAAAAGGGCTTCTTCAACACCGACGGTGGCTATGAGTTCAACCTGACGCTGATCGCCGCTCTGCTGCTGATCACCGACTCCGGCCCCGGACCTCTCTCAGTTGATTTCAGTCTGGGCCGTGATCGCGCTGGTCCCCGGTGGGCCCTCGCGGCCCTGGCCGCCGGGAGCGCCGGTTCTCAATTCGCGATCGCCCTCAGCGCCAGATTCACCCCCAGCGCTGAGATGCAAGGCCAGGACCTCGAGTCCTCCAGAGTTGTGGCCGGAGTCTAGGCAGGGCTTTCGTTGGAGCCTTCAGCGCTGGTCCGTTGGGAACCGGCGCCCCGGCGCCGCTGAGAGCCGCTGCGGGCCGACCGCATCGTCGGGCTCGGGCGCGCCGCTGTTAGATGCCCGAAGGGCGGTTGACCAGGGAGCTGATCGAGGAAGACCAGGCCCGTTTGCAGACACGAAAGGCGCCGCGTTGTCTCTGTTGCGCTGCTTCCCGAGGCCTCCCGCCTGGATCGAGGCTCACGCAGAGTCGCAGCGGCGCCGAGCGCTGCAAGGCCGGGACGGCCTCCTTGCGGCCCCTCGCGCTGAGGGCTCGGGGTTCCGCGCTCGCCTTGGCGCTGCGGTGCGCTCGCCCGTTCGATCCACCGACACGGGAGGAGCACCGTGAATCCAACAGAGAACGCGATCGACTCGATCACCGCATCCGGCGCCGAGCTCGCCCGCTACCGCCTATCAAGCGGAGAGCGGGTCCTCGTGGGCTGGCGCCGGCGGGCTGGGATCGAGGTCACGGATCGGCCCTCGGGTGGCCGCGGCCGCGGCCATCTCGTCGACCGCGGCTTTTGCTCTTCGGAGCAGCTCGCCGCCTTCGTCACGGATTACCTGGCCGAGGCGAGGCGCCTCGATCGCTGCCCGATGAGCGCCGAGGCGCTGGCCGCGATTCTCGCCGAGACCGACAGCGAGGCCCTGGACTCGCTGCTCGGGGAGCGGGCCTGAAATGAACAGCGGGGTGATGAGATCGCGCTCAGCGGCCAGCTTCGCTCCGAAGCCTGTCACGGTCCGAGGCGCCGCCACCGCAACGCGGTCCCGGCCCGCGAGCTACAGGTAGCCGGCGAGCTCAGTTCCTCGCCGGAGGCATCGAGCTGAAAAACCGCGCCTGCGCTTCAGGGCTCACCCCTGAACCGAGCCATCGGGCAGGAGCGGCCTCGCGTTGTGCGTCCTCGATCAACTCGCCGCGCAACGAGAATGGCTCCTGGGCCTTCAGCCTCCGGCCTTGACGGTGACCGGGAAGCGTTTGCCGGGCTTGAACAGGTTTCCCTCTTCGGTGGCGACCCGAATCGTTCCCCGTTCCGTCCCCTTGGAGGAGGTGATCTCCCCTTCACCGACCGAGGCACACGCGAAGCCCTTCCCCGATTGCCGGATTTCACACGGCCACCTGATCACGACTTCAAGCCCTGAACCGAAACCGCCCAGGGTGACCTTGCCCGAACAGGAGAGTTCGCTGATCGCAAGGCCGTTACAGCCCGTAAGGGCGAGCTTCCCCACGCTCCGGGAGCCGGACAGAAGGGCGCTGTTCGAGAAGTTCTTGGCTCCCGGATTCCCGTTTTCACTCGGCTTCTTATCGCGTAGGACTTCACCGGTCAGGTGGTAGGTCTTCTTGGCAGACCCGAGAGCAGCCGATACACCGAAGGTCCCGATGACGAACCCCAGGAGCGCCAATCCAAGCACCCCGTGCCGGACACCACGCTGGTGATGAGCTTTGCGGCTGGGGATCCCGAGTCCGATTCGGTCCATCGATTCCTCCTCTGATTGCGAAGCTGGGTCTGCGCATTATCCAGGCATAGCATGCTTGCCGAGATCTTCGGAGCGGCGGCCGCAGTCGCGCTGCGAGGCTGCCCCGGGCGAGTGACCCCGGCTGAGACCGTTAGCCGCGCCGCGCTTCTGGTTGGAGGCCGCCGTCCTCGCTCGCCGCCGCGCCGGGCGCTGCGATCACGCTCCTCGGGGCAGATCGGCACGGGCACTGACGCCCCCTGGTTCGGCCTCTCCTCAATCCACCCGTCGGGGGGTTTGCAGCTGCACTCAATTTTGCCCCGTCGGCTCACCGCGCAAGGTCGCTTCGCTCCCTTCCCCTGCGGTGCGCGCCTCGCCCTCCGGGGCCCGGTCGTTTCGCAAGCAAACACCGCCCCATACGGGCCGAAAGGAAGGATCAGATGAACCAGGTAAAGCTCAGTGGCCGCCTCACCCGCGAGCCCGAAATCAGCGAGCGCGGCGAGACGCGGGTCTGCGATATGCGCCTCGCGGTCAACGGAGCGCGAAGCACCCCGCCGCTCTTCATCGACCTGGTCGCCTTTGGCGATCTGGCCGAGAAAAGCGCGGAGCTCAAGAAGGGCACCGAGGTCGAGGTCAGTGGCGCCCTGCGCTACTCGGAGTGGGAGGCGAAAGCAACCCCCCGCTCCAAGAGGGCGCAGAAGCGCTCCAAGCACTCGCTGATCGTCCGCGAGCTGGCCGCCCTCTGAGGTTCTCGGCACGCGCGGAGCTCTTCGAGGCCCGGCGCCCGCACGGGCGCCGGGCCCTCTCTGTCAACTGTCCCCCGATCTGCGAGAGGAGCGTCTGAAAGCCATGCCAGGTGCAAGGAGAAGCGATCACATCAGTCCGCGGGACATCGAGGTCCTCGACTTCATTGCCCGTTTCGGTGTCGTGCCTCGGGTTGCGGTCGCCGCCTGGGCCGACACCGCCCGCACGGTCACCCTCGGACGCGAGCGGCGGCTGCGCAAGGAGCAGCTGATCCGCATCGAGCTCCGCTACGGCTACGTCGGGCCGCTGACGATTGCCACCAAACTCGGCCTCAAAGCCAGCGGCCGGCGCGAACTGCCCACGGCCCGCATCTCGGCCGCCGCCCTCAGCCACGATACGGTCGTCGCCCGCCTCGCCGCCGGCCTCGAACGCGAGGGCCAGCACCTCCTCTCCGAGCGCCAGATCCTCGCCCTGGAGCGAGCCGCCGGCGAGCGCCTGCTCTCGGCCACCCTGCCCAACGGCCGCTACCACCGCCCCGACCTGGTTCGGCTCGATTCCGCCGGCGAACCTGCCGAGGCGATCGAGGTCGAGCTCTCGACCAAGGGAGCCGCTCGTCTCGATGAGCTGATGCGCGCCTGGCGCCGCGCGGTCCTCGACCGCCGTGTCTCCGGCGTGCTCTATCACTGTGCCCCGCGCACCCTTCCCTACGTCAGGAGGGCGATCGAGCGCACCAGGACCGAAAGCGTGATCGCCGCGCAGGAGCTCCGCCGACTTCCGAGCACCACCCCGTGGTCCTCCTAAGTGCCGCTGCAGCCCGCTCATAGGAGAACCTCCCCGGTGTTCTTCTGAGATTGAGAGGCCGAGCGAAGCGAGGCCGTCGGCCCCGATTCTCAGCCAGCGCTCTCGCTTGATCGGGGTCGGCGCGGCAAAATGGATCCGCAAAGGCAGGGAGGTCCGATGCGAACTGTGAAGCGCAGGAGCGGTCAGGCGTCACGATCAGATCAATGAGCCTTCGCCGAGCACGGCCATCCGGGGGGACCTCTCAGCTCCGAGACCCCGTAGCAGGTATGTGGGCTCCGTCGAGCGGATCATCCAGCCACCAGGGGCGGGCTTGCTGATGCGCCCTTCCGCGGGCCCGGTGGCCGGCCGGGATGAAACGAGCCTCGCCGAGAAAATCAGGGCGGCGCTGGCGGCGGACCCCGATGCAGAGGCTAAAGGCAGCGACTCGGCCCTCGTCAAGGCGGCCCTGGGAGGCTCAGAGGAAGCCCTCGAGGCGCTCTTTCGGCGCCATTGGCGTGGCGCTCATCGCGCGGCCTTCCTCGTCGTTCACGACGCCCAGGCGGCCGAGGACATCGCGCAGGAGTCCTTTCTGGCGGCGATTCGGGCGCTCGACCGATTCGACCGGCGCCGTCCGTTTCGCCCCTGGCTGCACCGGATCGTGGTCAACCGAGCGATCGATCACACCCGAGCTCGAGCCCTGCGCCGAGAGGTGAGCGAGGTACCGGACCTGGCGGATGCTGCCGAAGAGGCCGGAACCCGGTTGAATCAGGACCTCCTGGAAGCGCTCGCCGCGCTCAGCGCCGAGCACCGCGCCGTGGTTGTGCTCCGCTACCTGCTCGAGTACACGCCGGGCGAGATCGCTCGGATGCTCGACCTACCTCGGGGGACCGTCAACTCGCGTCTGCGGCGAGCGCTCGATCGCCTTGGCACCTCGTTCGGGGAGCCGCAACGATGAGGGACTCCGAGGAGCGGATCCGCAGCGCCCTGGGTGAGATCGAGATTCCCGACTCAGCGGCGGCCGAGGAGCGGGCCTGGAATGTGATCCGCGCCGGCTATGCCGAGCGACCCCGCTGGCGCCGGCCCTCCCCTCTACGTCGCCACGTCCTGCAGCTGGCGGTGCTCGCGGCGCTGCTCGCGGCGCTGATCAGCCCGGCCGGGGCCGCCGTGCGCCACTGGGTGGCCGCCGCCGTGCGGTCGGGCAGGGAGCCATCGAGGCCAGCGCTGACCTCGCTGCCCGCGCGAGGCTCGCTTCTCGTGCAGTCTGCGGCGGGCCCCTGGATCGTGCGCCCCGACGGCTCCAAGCGGTTGCTCGGCGATTACAGCGGCGCCACCTGGTCCCCACACGGTCTCTATGTCGCGACAACGTCCCCCCGCCAGCTGGCCGCGCTCGATCCGGCGGGCGAGGTGCGCTGGACGCTCGGCCGCAATGGCCCGGTCCGCTTGCCCAGCTGGAATGCCCCCGACGGATATCGGATTGCCTACCTGAGCGGAGACTCGCTGCGGGTCATCGACGGTGATGGCAACGGCGATCACCTGCTGAGGAGCAGGGCTGCCTCCGTGGCGCCGGCCTGGCGGCCCGGCTCCCGCTACATCCTCAGCTTCGCGAAGCCCAACGGCGGCGTGGAATCCGTGCGCGCGGACAACGGCGATCGGGTGTTCGCCACCGCGCCCGGAGCGCCGCCGCGCTTCCTGCAGTGGTCGCGCGATGGGCGTCGGTTGCTGATCGTCCGCTCTGACTCGATCCAGCTGCGCGACGGCAGGGGACAGCTGCTCTGGAGCCTCGCCGCTCCCGCCGGGGCGCGGGTGCTGAGCGCGCGGCTGGCGCCGGGCGGCGATCGGGTGGCGCTGATTCTCAGCGGCGCCGGGCGCAGCCGGCTGCTGCTCAGCGGCCCCGGGGGGCCGACCCGAACGCTCTTCGCCGGCCCCGGCCGCTTCTCGAGCTTGGAATGGTCGCCGGATGGGCACTGGATCCTGCTCGCCTGGCAGAGCGCCGATCAGTGGTTCTTCCTCGCCCCCCGGCACCCGGGCCGGATCGTTGCGATCTCCAACATCGCCCGCCAGTTCAATCCCGGAGCGCGGACCTCTGTCCCGGCTGGGTTCCCGCGGGTTCTCGGCTGGTGCTGCGGCCCATAGGAACCCCAAGGGACCCAGAGCGTTCGCCGCCGCGTATATCAGGCATGGGGCATCGCACAACCTCAAAGGCCTTGCGGATGGTCATTGCCTCGGCACTGATCCTCGGCGCCCTCGCGGGCTGCTCCTCCTCGACGAGCCCGGGCCGCTCGATGGAAGGGCATCGCCTTGGGAGCTACGGGGTCACGGCGGTGGTTCCGCCAGGCTGGCACCGGGTTGCCCTGAGGCATCTGCCGGGGGCGAGCGTTCCGCTGGAGGTCGCCTCCTTTCCCGTCAAAGGCGCGGTGCAAACGATTTGCGATCCGCAGGCGATCGTCGGGCAGATCCCCGCCGGCGGCGCCCTGCTCCAGATCCTGCAGGACAGCGGCTCGAGGAGCCGCAGGATCCATCAGCCCGGCGCCGTCAGCCCCGCCGGAGCGCCCGGTGACTACAGGCCCCTGGCCAGGCCGTTTCGGTTGGGAGCCCTGCAAAGCCACGACTGCGGCGAGGCCTACAACGTCTTCTTTCGTAAGGGGCGGCCCCACGAGGGCGCCCAGGTTCTGCAACTGAGGGTCTGGACGGCGCCCGGGGGGCTGAGCCCAGGCGTCCGAGGCCAGATCGAGGCGCTGATGGAAAGCCTCAGGACGAGCCCCTTTTAGGCAGCGGGCCACAGACCTCGGGCGCCCGCCTTCGGGGATCCGACGGTTGGCCGATCGCAGCTGGGGATCGGCGATCACCGCACCTCCCCGTTCCTGAGCCGAGCGGCGGGCGATTTGGGGGGTCGGTTTTCACGGATTCGCCAAGGTCGGCCCGCCGGCTGGGCCGGCGCGGGTGACCCGATCGCAGCGTCTGGCTCGTCTTCTCCTCGATGTCCCAGCCAACCCACAGCAGGGCGCTCCCCGGTCAGCTCGCCCTGCGCCACCTCTCTCGGTCCCTCGACCTCCTCCTCGGCGCCGGCGCCGGCCTCTTCCTCGCCGCGGGTCTCGGGATCCTGCTCGCGGTCTACCTGCGGCGCCATCACCTCGGCTGGACCTGGGCGCTCCTCTCTCTCGTGCCGCCGTTGCTGCTGATCCCTCTGATTGGCGCCACATCAGCGCCCGATGGCCTGGCGGTGATAGCCGCGGCCGTTTGCCTCGGGCTCGCCCTCGGATCGCTCGGCTGGGGCCTGGGCGGGGAGCTCGAGGACCGCCGAGCCGGCGGCGATCGCCAGACACGGGCGGCCGAGCGGCGTGGCCTCCTCGACGGCTTAAGGCAGGCTCGCGCCGAGCGTCGCGACCGTCTGGGGGAGCTGCTGGGCAGCGGCTTGCCCATCGGTCGAACCAGCCGCGGCGAGCTGGCGCTGATCGGTCGCGGCAGCGCCGCCTCGGGCCGTCACGTCCTCATCCCCGGCGCCACCGGTGCCGGCAAGACGACCTCCCTCGCGGCGCTGCTCGTCGACTACATCAGCCGCTCGGGCTTTGGCGCCGTCGTGCTCGAGGCGAAGGCCGACGCCGTTCTGCGCGACTCGGCCGAGCGCGCCGCGCGGGCGCGCGGATGCACCTTTCACCTGCTCTCGCCGAGCGGTCCCTCGACCTATGACCCGCTCGCGCACGGTTCGGTCGACGAGCGCTCCGAGCGCCTCATCGCGGTCGAGAGCTGGGGCTCCAGCGATGCGGGCTTCTACCGCCAGGCGGCCTCGCCCTTTCTGCGCCTCGTCCTGCGCACCCTCGACCGCAGCTCTGAGCCGGTGACCCTCGCCACCGTCGCACGCTACTGCGATCCGGATGAGCTGGAGAACCTGGCGCTCAGCCTCAGCGAGCCCGACGCCGACCGCGAGGTGCAGATCACCGTGCGCGGCCTGCGCTCCGACCAGCAGCGGGCGATCGCCGGGCTGCGCGCCCGCCTGCAGAATCTCGCCACCTCTGAGTTCGCCGGCCGCTGGCTTGACCCGCAGCGAGCCGGGGCCCAGACATTTGACCTGCGCGGCGCGATCGAGCGCCGCGAGGTCGTCTACTTCCGTTTCGACACGGACCGCACCGGCAACGTCGGGCGCGCGATCGCCCAGATGCTTCTGCTCGACCTCGGTGCCGCGGCGAGCGCGCTGATGGGGGAGGGGGTGGGGACCTTCGTCGCGATCGATGAGTTCGGGGCGCTGGAGGCGCCGGCGCTCGATCGCCTCTACGCCCGTGGTCGGGCCGCCGGTTTCAGCGTCGCCGTCGGCACCCAGACCCTCGCCGATCTGCGCGCCGCCGGTCCGGCCGTTCGCGAGCGGATCGGCGCCACCGTCTCGGCGATCATCTGCCATCGGATCGGCGAGCAGGCCGATGCCGAGTGGGTGGCGGAGCTGATCGGAGCGATCCCGACCTGGCAGACGACGATTCGGACCGACGGCCTCGGGCGCCCGAGCGCGGAGGGAACCCGAACCCGCGGTTATCGCTTCGAGGTCAATCCCTCCGAGCTGCAGCGCCTCGGCCCCGGCGAGGCCTGCATCGCCCGCCTCGAGCACAGCGGCCCATCCCGCGCCCAGCGCTGCCGGGTAGTTCCGCCCTGGCGGCGGCTGCCCGTGGTTCCCCCTTCACCTCCCACCGTTCCGAGGTTCAACGCCCGTGCCGAGCGCACGGGGGAGCTAAGAAGAGCCCCGCCAGGGGCCGGAAGGAGAAGCGCCAGATGAACACAGTCACCCTGATCGGCAACCTGACCAGGGACCCCGAGATGAGGGGCAACGGCGAGAACAGGGTCTGCCGCATGCGCCTCGCCGACAGCAACGGGTTCAAGGATGACCCCCTCTACATCGACGTCGCCGCATTCGGACGCCAGGCCGAGACCTGCCAGCGCTACCTGAGCAAGGGCCGCGCTGTCGCGATCAGCGGTCGGTTGCGCTTCCGCGAGTGGGAGGCAGAGGGCGGTGGCAAGCGCTCGGCCCACTCGATCGCCGCCGATCGGGTCGACTTCCTCTCGAGCCCTCGCAAGGAGGGCTCCGAGGCCGGCGCCGAGGTTGAGCCGGTACCAGAGTTCTGAAACTCGGGCGTGAGACGGGTCTCTCGGGGCCCGTCTCACGCTATGCCATACTTATGCCATGCGAACTACACTCGATCTTGACGCCCGCCTCATGGAGGCCCTGATGGCCCGCCATCGCGGCGAGAGCAAGACCCGGGCGGTGGAGGCGGCGATCGCCGATCACGTGCGACGGGGCGCCGTCGAGTGGATGCTGGAAAACGCCGGCACGATTGAGATCGAAGACATCTCGGCCGAGCTGCGCGCAATCGACCGCCGGGTCTGAGTGGTTCTTGCCGACACCTCGGTCTGGATCGATTTCGCCCGCCGCGGCGCTGCGGGTCAGGCATCCTCGCTGGGTGCACTGCTCGACTCCGGTGAGGTCTCAACCTGCGGTCCCGTCCTCGCTGAGGTGCTCGCTGGAGCCGAGGGCGAGATCGAGGAGAGGGCCTGGGCAACCCTGTCCTCGCTTCCGTGGATCGATCTCGATTCGGCCGGCTGGCGCCAGGTTGGAGTGATCGCCCGCCGCCTGCACCGGGTCGGCGGATCCGTTGCGCTGACGGATGTTCTCATTGCGGTCATGGCGGTGGGGGCGGGTCACTCCGTGTGGACTCTGGACGCCGATTTCGAGCGCGTCTCCACGGTCCTTGCGGACCTCGAGCTCTACGTCCCGCCAGCCTGAGCCGCCGAATGCGAGCCTGACGTACGTCCGTCCAATCGCTGCTCACAGGGCCACGGGCTCAGAATAGGCTCGGGCCGTCCCACAGCGCGAACTTCCTCCGAGGAAGGGGTCCTCGTTTCGGCTTGGGGGTATCGATTCAGCGCTGGGGGCGTCTTGATGACGATGCCGTTTGACCGAACCATCCTCCGCGGGCCCTCGATCACGCCGATTCGCTGATGGAGGCCGCCCGCCAGCTCTCCTCACTTCGGCCGCTGCGCCGCGCCGAGCACAGCGCCCGCGAACTCGAGCAGCTGCGCCCGCTCGGCGAGGCCTTCCTTGTGCGTCGCTTCGGCGGCTCGATCAATCGCGCCGACGCCGAGGACGCCGTCGCCGAGGTGGTGATTCGCCTCCACCAAAAGATCGAGTCCGGCCAGCCACCCCGCAACCTGCGCGCCGCCTTCTTCACCAGTGTCCGCAACGCCGCCATCGACCAGCTCCGCTCCCGCGGTGCCCGTCCGACCACCGCCCTGGAGTCGATCGCCGACGCTCCGGCGGAGGGGGCGACCCCCTCTGAGCGTGTCCTCGCCCGCGAGGACACGATCCGCCTGCAGGAGGCGCTCGGCCGGATGCGCGCCAACTACCGCGAGGCGCTCGTCCTGCGATTCGGGCTCGGCCTCACCGTCCCCGAAATCGCCGAGCGCCTGAAGATCAGCCTCCCCGCGGCCAAGAAGCTCGTCCTGCGCTCGACCGAGCAGGCCCGCCGACGCCTGCAGGCGATCGAAGGGGCCGAGTTCTGCCCCGACGCGCAGGCTTACGCCCGCCGCTCGCTCGTCGATCGGGAGTTGGGCGGCCTCGCCAGCGAGTCCGAGCGCCAGCTGCTGCGCAACCACCTGAGTCATTGCGGCCGCTGCAAGACCTTCCTGGCCGAGCTCCGCCACGGCCTGCACGAGCTCGGCGGGACCGCCCTGCTCGCCGGAGAGGGGGTCGGACTGGGCCACCATCTCGGCCATCTCGAGCCCGCCATCGGTTGGATCCGCGGCCTCGCAAACCTCGCCCACGGCGCCTCGGCAAGGGTTCGCCTCACCGCCTTCCGGGCAGGCGGTGCTCTTCAAGGCGCTGATCCGAGCGGCGCCGGGCTTCTTAACGGCGGCGCCCAGAAGGCCCTCGCGATCTGCGGCGCCGGCGCTGCAACGACCGCCACCTGTCTGGCGACGGGCGTCATCGGCCCCGGCCTCGGCGCCGGCGCGACGCCTGCCTCGCCGCAAGGGAGTCACGCTTCGCCGCCGCCAATCGTCAGGGCCGTTTCCCAGACGCCGAGCAGCCCGAGCAGCGAAGCTCCCCCGCCGGCCCCCGAACCGAGCCCCGCGCCGGCTTCGCCAAGTGAACCATCAACCCCCGCAAAGGCCCAGCCGGACCCCTCGGCCGAACCGAGCGCCGCGCCCTCCTCCCAACCAGCCGAAGAATTCGGTTTCGAGAACAGCGCCCCACCGAGCGAATCGGCTCCGACGCCCGAACCGGCGGCGGCCGGCGCCGCGAGCCGACCCAGCTCCCAGCCCGTCGTCGGGTGCCGGGCGGCGAGCGGTCGGCTTCGGTGGCTAGATGGCTCAGCGAAGTTCGGCTTCGGTGGCTAGATGGCTCAGCGATTCCAGTCGGGTTCATCGCCATTGGCGATGATCACCGTCTTCTTGCCGCCGCCGTAGGGCACGACCGCGATCTGCTGATGGGGCCCGGGTTCCTCGCCGGTCAGACCGAGGACGAAACGCCCGTCGCCGGAGATCGCCACCCCGGCGAAGCCCATCTCGGTATCGCTCGGGATCAGCTTGCGTTCGGCGCCGCTGCGCGGGTTGACCGCGACCGCGTAGCTCGTGTCCTCACCGCCGTACTCGGCGAGCAGCCGCCGTCCGTTCGCCGACCAGGCGGTCGCAGTGAGGCCGAAGATCAGCGGCGGCACCCTGGTGTGGGTGAGCTGCCTGATGTCGCCACCCCTGGCGTTCATCAGGTAGAGCTGCGCCTTCGGGCCCAACGGCGCCTTCAGTTGGTGGACGCGATCGAAGACGATTTCCCCGCCGGGCCCCCAGAGTGGCGAGATCGAGCGATGATCCTTGCTGAGCGCCACCGGACTTCCGCCATCGACCCCGACCCGGAAGATCTCGCCGCTGTCTGAGTAACCGCGGCCCGAGCGCGAGTAGACCAGTTCCTCGCTGTCTGGCGAGAAGCTGAAGCCGTTGAAGAAGCCGCTCGCAAGGACCCGCTGTCTGCCCGAGGTGAGGTTGATCACAACCAGTTTGCGCTTGCCGAGTTCGTGGCCGCGCTCTGCGGCGATCAGCCGCGAGTTCGGCGAGAAGGCGAGCTCGAAGGTTTCCTGCCAGCCCTTCATCAGGGTGCGCAACGGCCCGCCGCTCGGCGAGGTCAGGACCAGTTCGGGGCTCGAGCCGGCGCGCCGGTAGATGGCCGAGCGCCCGTCGGGAGAGATGTGGGGCGAGCTGCCGCCGCCCAGCCGCCGGACCCCCTTGCCGTTGTCGCGGGCGGCGAAGACCGCCGGGTGAAGCGGATTGCGAGAGAAGACCAGGGTCGCGCCGGCACCGGCGGGCGCGATCAGCGCTGTGATCGCCAACAGCCCAACAATCCCCAGTGGCGCTCGCAGCCTCACGCCCCCCGATCCTACTCCGCTGGGGGCCGCGGGCTGGCCGCGTCCGGGGAGGATCTCAGCCTGGGGTCCGGCGGGTATCGATCGGGTCCAGCGTCCGTCTTCCAATCGAAGCGAATGATGGGAAGAAGAAACAACAACGACGTCTTCCTGATCGGCGAGGAGCTGCTCGCCGATCAGACCCCCGTCCTGCGCGAACCCGACCCCGCCGCCGGCGAAGAGCAGGAGCCCGAGAGTCCTCCTCCCTCGGGCCTCGCTCATCGCACGCCTCCCACCGCGGCGAGGCGGGGGCCGCGTCGGCTTGCCCTTCTCGGCCTTGGTGCCGCGGGGCTGGCGACGTTCGGGGTGCTGGAGCTCCTCCCGGGCTCGGCGCAGCACGGCGAGACGTCGGCGCGCGTGGTCCCGGCCTCCAGACCGGCACCGCGCGCCGCGAGGCCGCTCGCCCCAGCGGAATCGCCTTCATCCCGGCCCCGCTACCCCGAGCTCGGCCCCGGGCAACCGGCGCCGGCAGGGCGGCGCTCATCGGTTGGGGGACATCGGCCCCGGCGCGAACCCACGCCATCTCCGGCGCCCCAGGGCTCATCCCCGCCGATCTCACCCGCGCCGGTCTCGCCGGCGGTCGCGGTGCCCGCTCCATCGCCCGCGACCCCGCCGCCGGCCCCGGCTGGCGGCGGGGCCGGCGGCGAGTTCACCTTTGAGCGCTGATGTCGGGCGCCGAGCTCACTGGTCGTGTCCAGAGCGGTTGGCAGGGCGTGCGCCGGGCTCGCCACCTCGCCCGTGCGCCGCGCTACCTGGCCAGCATTTTCCTTCTGATCTTCCTCGGACTGGGAGTCCGGGCCGCCCTCTTCGGCGCCACGGCCGCGAGCGCACCAAGGCCGGCGGGCGAAGCTTCCGATCTCCCGAGTCAGGACTTCGCGCTGCAGTTTGCACGCGCCTACCTGAGCTTCGATGCCGGCCATCCGGGCCTCCGCGCCAGCGCCCTCGCTCCATATATCAGGGGAGGCCAGCTCGCCCAGGGCGCCGGCCTTACGCCCGGTCGCGGCCGCCAGCTGGTGCTCTGGGCAGAGGTCGCCTCCGATCAGCCCGCTCTCGCCGGGGGTCGCGTGATCACCGTCGCCGCCTCGGTCTCCAGCCAGAAGCTGCCGCTCTATCTCGCGATCACCGTCGAGCACCCTCGCCGGCGGCCGCTGCGGCTAGCCGGCTATCCGGCGCTGGTCGGCGCCCCCTCGATTGCGCCACCCGCCGCCCCGCCGGAGCGCGAACCGGTCTCCGATCCAGCGCTCAGCGAGGTCGTCGGTCGGGTCCTGCACAACTACCTTGCCGGCTCGGCCCGCGAGCTCGAAGCCGACCTCACCGCCGACGCACAGGTCAGCCTGCCGACCCGCCGGTTGCGCCTCGAGGAAGTGCAGCAGCTCGTCTGGCTCGGTGGCCCGGATAGCGGCGCCGTCCTCGCGACCCTCAGCGCCAGCGACTCTGGGGGCGCCACCTACACGTTCAGCTACGAACTCGGGATCGCCTACCGCGAGCGTCCCTACGTCGACTACATCGAGGTTGTGCCCACGGATTCCTGAGTGCTCGGCTTCTTCTGACTAGCGCGGATTGCTGCGGTAGGCGATCGAGCGGTGGCGAATCGCGGCGACCCGCACGGTCTGTCCTGCCTCGGTGAGCTGGTAGAGGATTCGGTAGGAGCCGACTCGCAGCGAATAAAGACCGCGCAGTTTGCCGCGCAGCGCGTGTCCCGCGCGCGGCTCACGCGCAAGCGCGCCGAGGGCCTCCTCGATTGCGTCGATCAGGGGCCAGTCCAGCTCGAGCAGACTCTCCCGAGCACGGCGCGCGAGGATCAGCCGTGCCAAGGTCAGTCAGCCGCGGGACGACGCTCCGCCAGCTCCTGGCGAAGCTCAGCGAGGGTCACCGTTTCCCCTCTCCCGATCTCGGCCAGGCCCGCCTCAAGCGCCGCCAGCGCCTCTGGATCTGAGAGTACCTCGGCGGTCTCCTCCAGCGCCTCGTACTCGTCGACCGGGACGAGTACGGCCGCCGGCGCCCCGTTGCGGGTGACGAGCACGTGATCGCGCCGCTCGCTGACATCCGCAAGCAGGCGACTGAGGTTGGCGCGCAGCTCACGAACCGCGACGGTCTTGGACATTGGGTCAGTGTACACGAGCGTGTACACAACTCGCGCGGGGTATCGCGCCACGGCTTCGGTTCGTCTGTCCAGGGAAGGACCGCAGACACCGGCCAACCCTCGGAGGAAACCATGCCCCGCAGAATCGCCATTTGCCTTTCTCTCGCGACCCTTCTGCTCGGGGTCGGGGCCCTCGCCGCGCCGGGCGCGCCGCCCTTCGGCGCCGCATCCACCGCCGAGGCCGCGGTGACGAAGTCGCTCGCCGGCGGCGGTAGGCGGCGGCGTCTCGGGCGCCGGCAACCGCCTCGGCAACCTGCTCAGCGGCTGGGCCGTCCCGGTCCTCACCGTTCTCGCCGGCTGCCTGCTGGTCGGGGCGCTCGCCTCCCGCAACATCGGGACCAGCGTCGGGATCATCGTCATCACCCTGCTCGGCCTGATCTTCCTGCTCGCCCCGCAGACGGTCGAGAACTTCGCCAAGGGCATCGCCTCGACGGTCTTCTGAGATCGAATCGAGGTCAAGGCGAACTTCGAACGGGTGCCGCAGCGGACGCTCGGGGTTTCGATAGCCGGCGACGGCAGCATCACGAGCAGGCCGCCCGCGATCTCCTGCCCGGGGCGATGCTCTGAAGAACTCGGCGAAGGCCAAGCCATCATCCTGGTTGCCCGCCCCGCCCCGCACATGAGGGTCGGCGGCTGGAGCGGCTGCGGCTCACAGCCAAATGCAGACGAATGCCAGGTGACCATGAGCGAAGCCAAGTCGATCAGCGTCCAGTTCGAACCGATCTCGCCCAAGAGCCTCAGCGTCTCGGTGGCGGGCCCCGGCGAGATCTTGAGCTACCCCACGGGAATCGATTGTCCGGGCAGCTGCTCCGCGAAGTTCGACGAAGGCAGCACCGCCTACCTGATCCCCTCCCCCGACCCGGGCTCGCTCTTTGCCGGCTGGCAGGGCGCCGGCTGTGCGGGGTCCGGCCTCTGCCCAGTGGCGATACAAGAAGCGGCGGCGGTTAGCGCAAGGTTCGAAGCCGGTCTGCCGCCGGTTGAGAGCGTCGCTCCTCCCCCACGTGCCCCCGGTCTGCCCACCCCGACGGTCTCGCTGCGCAGCGTGGCAGTCAAGGGGCGGCCCGCGCTGATCGCAACAGTCTCGAGCCCCGGCCGGCTCAGCATCCTCAGCCCCTACCTGCGGCGCACCGCCGTGGAGGCGAGCGCTCCCGGAGAAGTGAGGATCACCCCGCGGTTGGGGCACAGCGGCAGGGCGGCGCTCAGGCGGTCCAGACACCATCGCCTGGGGGTAGAGCTCACCGTGTTCTTCATGCCGAGCTACCGTGGCACCCCCGCAGAGGCGACGACGGTCGTGACCTTCGCAGCGCATAGCGCATCCCATCAGGGCCAGCCAGGCTCAGAGAGCAAGCCGCCAAAGAAAGAACAACAGGCTCAGGCCATTCCCAGCAGATTGGGGCTCTCCCGAGCAGCCAGGCAGCGTCAGCCCAATAACCATCATCTCCCGCGCCATGGCTCTGAGATCGAATGGCTCGGCTCGCGCGCTGGTCGGCCAAGGTCATCTCGCCTCGGCGGGCTGACGATGCGCCCCTGCGGCGAGAGATACGCTCTCAGCCCAGCGCCAGGAGAATCGGGGATCGGCAAGGTGGAGCGGAACCTCGCGGGCGACTGGCGACCGTGGCGACCCATCTGCAGCACCTGGAAGAAGAAGTCAAATCTCGATGATCGCCCCTCCTCAGGGTGACCGGTTGCATCGCTCGATTCGCCTCTCAGCACCGATCGGGGCGCTGGCGATGGTCCTGGTTCTGAGCGCGTGTGGGCCGACCTCCTCGGCCATCTCCAAGGCGCGGGCAGACCGCGCGGCTCGGAGGCTGCTCGGAGTGGACAGTGTGGATTGCGTGCCCGCGAAGCGTCAATCAATTCCTCTTCAGAGGATCTCCAAGGGGGAGTTTCACCAGCTGGCTGGGGCCAACTTCAGCTGCTCGGGAGAGCGCCATGGTCACTCAATTAGCGCTGAGCTGACCGTCACCGAATCGGGCGCCGTGCTGATTGCTCACTGCGCAGCGCGTCGGCGCGGACCTCTGTCGCCAAATCGGTCGCGACGGCAGATCGATCGGCGGCTAGCTGCGCGACCCGCGGTGTGCTTCGGGGAGCCTCGGCGTCCGGGCGCGTCCTCGGTGGGGTGGAGTGCGGAACCTCGGGCGATCGAAGTTGCGTTCGGGTCGCCTCGGGATCCGGCTCGGTCATCAACTCGGGCGGATCGTCCATCGGCGGCCCGAGCCCCGCAGTGGGCGCTCGGGCCTGATCTCGGCAGAGCCACTCGCTGGGCCTCGGCGCTCGGCGAGCGCCGGTATCGGAAGCGCCCGTGCTCGCGTCTGGGCTGTATGTCCGATGCCGGCAACCGCAAGACGATCCGCTCCTACCGCCTCGTCTTTCACCGCCGCTGGCGCATCTTCCGGATCCAGGGCTGGCGCATCCCCCTGCCCGGCGGGCTCGAGCTGCGGCTGCTCGCCTACTGGCTCAGCGCCCTGGGGCTGAGCTTCATCCTCGGCCGCCTGCCGCTGCTCGGCGCGGCGATCTCCCTGCTGCCCGTCTCGCTGCGCCTCCTGGCGCTGCCGATCGCCGCCGCCTGGTTGCTCTCGCGCTGGGAGATCGACGGGCGCCCGCCGCATCGGGCGCTGGCCGGATTGCTTGGCTGGCGAGCGCGCCCCCGGACGCTCGCCGCCCTGCGCCGCGTCGCGCCCGAGGGCAGGGAGCTGGCACCGCTCGGGGAGCTGGTTCTCGGGCCGGACCTGAGCGCGGCGCGCTACCCGCGCGGCCGCCTGCGGGGGCCGGCCCGCGTGCTGCTGCGCTATCCCGTCTCGGTCATCCCGGAAGGGGTGCCGCGCGGCGGCGGCGAGGATCCCCGGCGCCGAGCCGCGCTGGCCCGTATCTGGCGCCTGCGGCCGGCTGCCCGCGCGCCGCTGCACGACGGCAGGGTGATCGAGGTGCCCGCCGGGCGCACCGTCCTCTTCGAGGATCGGCCCCGGTGAGGCAGCCCCATTACTTCTTCTGGGCCAACCTCATCCTGCGTACCCCGAGCGAGGCCTGGGCGGTCTTTCAGCTCGAGGGCCAGAGCTACCCGGGTCTCTCCGAAGCGCGCAAGATCGAGGTGGGCGAGCGTCTTGAGGCTCTCGCCTACACCCTGGAAGCCGACTTCCAGATCCTCCGCGTCGCCCGTTCCTTTGACGAGGAGGCCTATGTTCGCCGCGCCCTCACCACCCTCGACCCCCGCCACGGCCACCGCGAGCGCTTCACCGCCCACATCGCCGAGCACCGCGCCGACTTCAGGAGCCGCGGCGTCCTGCGCCCCGAGATATATCTCACCGTCCGCCTCAACCCCCGCAGCGTCGCGGGTCCCTTCGCCGGCCTTCTCGATGGGGCCGCCGCGGCCTGGCGCTCTCTGGCCTCGATGCTCGGGGTCGAGGAGCCCCGCGGCATCGGCGCCGCCCAGCTCTCTGCCCTGCAGCAGGCCGAGGAGGCCGCCTTCGAGCGCGTCCTTAGCTACCTCGAGTGCCGGCGCGTCGGTCCCCGCCAGCTGGCGGGCCTGATCCGCCGCGCCTACACCCGCGGCCTCGGCGAGCCGCTCTGCGACGAGAACTTCGAGCCCCAGGCACTGACCTTCCTCGACCGCGAGGGCGAGCGGCGCTTCCAGCCCTACGGATATGACCTGCTGCGCCTGCACGAGAGCCGCGTCAGCATCGGGCGCCGCTCGCTGATCGTCGACTCCGAGGCTGGCCGCGCCCACCAGGCCCAGCTGGTCCTCGGCGCAATGCCTGAGGAGGTCGGCGTCCCCGGCCCGGCGGCCGAGCTGATGTTCGCCCCGCTGGAGGTTGGCTTCGCCGTCGACGCCACCCTCTCGGTCGAGTTCCTCGCCAACAACGAGGCCCGCCGCCTGCTCGCCAAGCGAAAGCTCGACGCCGATCAGATCGCCCGCGAGGAGGCCTCCGCTGAGCACGGGCTCTCCTTTGAGGCCGCCGAGCGCCCGCAGCTCGCCCGCGAGCTGGAGGCGGTCCTCGGCGGCGGCGACCGACCGCCGCTGCTGCGCTCGGCGGTGCTGCTCTCGGTCGCCGGCCGTGATCAGAGCGAGCTGGAGGAACGGGTCCAGCGGCTGCGCGAGTCCTACGGCCGCGTGCAGCTGCACCGCCCCGCCGGCGAGCAGCACCGCCTCTTTCTCGCCGCCCTGCCGGCCGCCGCCTTCCCCCTGCCCGAGTACAAGGAACACCTGCTCCCCGACCAGCTCGGCGCCCTGGTTCCCCATGCGATCAGCCACGTCGGCTCGCAGATCGGCCCCTGCATCGGCCACACCCTGACCGGCTCGGGCTCGCCGGTCCTCTTCGATCTCGCCGAGGCCTGCCAGCGCAACCGCCCACCGACCTGCCTGCTGGTCGGCAGCCTCGGTACCGGCAAGACCGTCTGGCTTGAGTTCGCCACCTGGCAGGCCTTCCTGCAGGGCTCGGGACCGATCGTCGACATCGACCCCAAGGGCGATCACCGTCTCGAGCGTCTCCCCGACGTCGCCGAGGCACTCGAGACGATCGAGCTATCCGGTGAGGAGCGCTACCGCGGCCTGCTCGACCCGATGCGGATCGGCACCGCCGAGACCCGCGAGGACCTCACCCACAACTTCCTCGTCTCGATCCTGCCGGCGCCCGTCAGGCCCGAGTGGCAGACACAGCTGCGCCTCGCGGTCTCCGAGGCGGCAGCCGCGGGGGCGCGCAATTGCGGCGAGATCGTCAAACGGCTGAACGCAGCGGCCAACGAGGACGCGGCCCAGCTCGCCCGGGCGATCGAGGTGCACGGGCGCTCCGGTCTGGCCAAGCTCGGCCTCGGCGGCGGCGAGACCGAGCTGCCCAATGTCGGCGATGCCCAGGTCGTCTCGCTGCGGATCCGCAACCTGACCCTGCCGCTGGCGCACACCAGCCGCGCCGAGCTGGCCGAGGAGGAGCGCACGAGCCTCGCCGTCCTGCGCCTGCTCGCCGCCTACGCGCTTCGACTCTGTGCCTCCGACAGCTCCCGGCACTCGGTTCTGGCGATGGATGAGGCCTGGGCGCTGACCTCCGATACCCAGGGACGGGCGCTCCTTGAGCGGATCAGCCGTCTCGGCCGCTCACAGAACATCACCCCGATCCTCGCCACCCAGATGCTCGGCGACACGGCGCAGCTCGAGCCGCTGGTCGGCGCCCTCTTTGCCTTCGGCGTTGAGACCGAGAGCGAGGCGCGCCGAGCCCTGCAGCTGCTGCGCCTTGACGCCGAGGATGAGAGCGCCATCAAGCGCCTGCTCGGCTACCGCGAGGGGCGCTGTTACATGCGCGACTTCTCCGGTCAGGTGGCTCCGGTCCAAATTCAGCCGCCGCCGTGGCTGCTGAGCGCGCTCAGCACGACGCCGGTTCGGGGAAAGACTGCCGCGGGCGGGATCAGATGAGCGGCTCCTCGGTCCCGGTGGTGCGGTGCGGGTGCGGTTGGTTCGCGCTCAGCTTTCCGGGAGGTTGGCCAGATCGGCACGGTCCTGCTCGCGCCCCTGCGCTTCCTTCATCGCGCGCAGGGACGCGAGCGAGCAGATCTGCACCGGGACCCCCAATAGCTCGCTCTGCACAGAGTCCTCGGCGAGTTGTGAGTAGCCCGGAACCCCCGTCGCCCGCTGCACGATGTCAAGCCCGCCGAGGCGGGTCTCGGCGGTGACGTTTCCGCCGCGATCGATGACGGCCGCGTCGCCGGCCGCGTCGAAAGGTCGGCCGTCGGCGGTCGGCAAGGTTGCTTCCAATTTCGTCAACGCTCCAATCAGCCGCTTGAGGTTCCGCGGGTCTGGATCGGGGACGAGGTCGAGGTCCTCGGTGGCGCGCACATAGCCATGCGCTCCGACCGCGACCCCGCCGATCACGATGAAGCGAACGCCCTCCGCGGTCAAAGAGGCGAGCAGCGCGCGCAGGTCGAATTCTCTCAAGGCGTTTTTGTTGCGGCGCCCTTGATCGCACTCATCTGCTGGCAAAGGGCGTGCAGACGCGCCAGGCGCTGGCTCATCGAGGTGCGCCGGTCGGTCTGCCCGTCGCAGCTCCCGCGCCCGCCTCAGGTCACCGATGTCCTCCGAGCGGGGCTCCGTTTGCATGCTCTTGATCTTAGCTTCGTTGACAGGTCTCTCTGCCCTGGCGGTCTCTGCCGCGGTCCCGTCGACGACCATCGCCGCAACGAGGACCGGCGATCATCACAAGGCCGGCCTCCCGACGCTCAGGTTCGGGGAGAGGGAAGCGCTCTGAAGCCGAATCGCCAGCAACAGCGGCTCACCGACCCCGAAGAATCAGGCACCTCCAACCTCGCCAGGGACCTCGGCGCCTCCGGTCAGGTCGACCCGGTGGCCGGGCTCGGCATCCGCAACCCCGCATGCGATGAGCTGGGGCAGATCCGCAGCGCCGCGACCCGCCTTGCCTGCGAAACCAACGGCAGCCCCGAGTCGGACTATCCGACCTCGAATTACGGCTTTGACAGCTTCATCACGACCGGAATCACCCATCCGATCGGCGACTTCACCGCGGCCTTCGACTCGGTCCTGAACGGAATCTGGCTCGGGCTGATCTTCGTCCTCAAGCTGATCCTGGAGTTGCTCGGGATCGCCTTCGGCCTCAACCCCTTCGCCGAAGGTCAGACGATGAGCCGGATCAGCGCCGCCGTCGGCCGCCTCTACATCCAGATCACCGACCCCTGGCTCTCGACCCTGATCGTCTGCGGCGGGATCTGGTTCGCCTACCGCGGCCTTCTGCGCCGCGACCTGGCCGGCGGGGTGGGGGGAACGCTGGCGGCGATCGCGATGCTGGTCCTCGGTCTCTGGGTCGTTCACCAGCCGCGTGAATCAGTCGGGCGGCTGGCCGACCTCTCCGATGAAGTCGCGCTCGGGACGATCAGCGCGCCGCAGTCAGGATCCATCGAGCGACCGCTCGGCAGCTACGCCGAAGCGATGTCGGGAACCTGGTCGCGACTGGTCGAGGTTCCCTTCGCCGGTCTTGACTTCTCCGACGTGGGCTGGGCGCTCCGAGCGCCGCCGCCCGAAGCGGTCAAACGCTCCGATGCCAACTACTGCGAGGACATCGGCGCCCTCACCACCCTCGCGGTCCTCGCCGAGTTCGGCAGCTCCCAGGCCCAGGAACAGTGCGGCCGCCTCGCCCGGCGGCGCTACGGGCGCCCGCGCCGGGTGATCGACCTCTACCTGCGCTCCTCACCCGGCAGTCGCGCCCGCGAAGCGCTCTGGAACTACTTCAACGGCTCCGAACGCTACCGGGCCAAGGTCGCCGCCCAGGGCGGCGACGGCGCCCTCACCCGCCTCTCGATGCTGGCACTGTTCGCGCTCGGCCTGCTCGGCGCGATCCTGCTGCTCGCCTGGCTAGCGATCCGCCTCTTCGCGCAGGCGGCGATCGCCTTCGTCCTGCTGCTGGCCGCGCCCCTCGCGCTCTTCCTGCCGTTGCTCGGCGAATCGGGCCGACGCGCCTTTCGGATCTGGGGCGTGACCCTGCTCGGCTCGGTCCTCGCCAAGGTGATCTACGCGGCCTTTCTCTCGATCGTCCTGCTCGGCATCTCGATCCTCGGCCGCCTCGATGGCTCCGGCGGCAGCGCCACCGGTTTTCTGCTCTCCTGCGCCTTTGCCTGGGCCGTATTCCTGAAGCGCAGCGAGCTGATCGGAATGATCTCGGTCGGCGAGCACGAGCACCGCACGCATCTCGGTCTCGGCGGCCTCGCCGCCCTCGGCATCGCGGGTCGGATTCCACGCAGCGCCCTGGCGAGCGTCCGCGGCCTCGCCCGCCGCGGCGTCAGCTGGCGCCGCGAGCAGAGCGCCCTTGGCGCCGAGGCGACCCGAGCCACCGCCAGGGGCTCGCTGGCGGAGAGTGGCCGCGCGCTCGCCGAGATCCGCCATCGTGAAGCCCGCGAGACCGTGGCGGCCCAGAAGTCCACGGGGTCGGCTCGCGGCGCGCGGGTCGACCCCCAAGCGGGCCGATTGACCGACACAGCCCCGGCTGCCTCGGCTCGTGGGCGGGCACAGCCCACGCCGGCTGAGGAGCGCCACCGCGCCGCCAGGGCACTGCTTGCAGACACCGAGCGAAACCAGGGGCGGCTCGGTCAGCGCTGGTCTGAGCGAGACCTCGAGCGCTACGCAAAGGAGGACCGCGAGCTCCTGCGGCGCTCGCGTGACCCGCTCGAGCATGCCCACCGGGCCGGCTACACCCGCACACAGTTCGAGAACCTGCGCGGCCCCGAGCGCGAGCGCGCCGCGGCGGAGATCGAGAAGGCGCGGCGGCGCGACCTGCGGCGCCTTGAGGTCGCCTCGCTTGCCCCTGGGCGGATCGCCGGGCGCGCTCGTCTCAGCGCCGAGCGTCTGCGACAGGGTTTTGAGGGCTCGGGCGCCGAACGCCGGGCGCAGCTGCGGGCGCTGCGCCGGGAACGTCGTCTCGACCAGCTCCCCTCGCGCCGCAACCTCAGCCGCGGGATCTAGGTGCGCGGCGCCCCACAGCGGCCGCGGGTGGCGCTCTTCTGCGGTTGCGCGCTGGCGCTGATGCTGAGCGCCGTCCTCCTCGGCCACGGCGAATCGGCGCCCAACCGCCCGGGGCGGGCGCGACCCGAATCGGGCGCCGCGCGGGCAATCCGCCCGGCGCCCCCGGCGGGACTGCGCCGCATCGCCGTGCGCTTCCTGGGGGCCTACTTTCGCTATGAGGTTGGCGAGACCGATGGCGCCGTCCGTCGGGCCCTGCGCCGAACCGCGAGCGCCGCTTTCGCAACGATGCTCCTGAGCCAGAGGCCCCCGGCGGAGCCGGGCGCGCCGGCGGCGCGGTTGGAGCAGCTCTCACTGGCGCTGCTTACCGCCCGCCCGCCGCGCGCCCTGATCAGCGGCGCGGCGGCGCGCGGCGGAGATCAGGAGCAGTTCTCCTTCCTCTTCGAGGACCGCGACGGCAGCTGGCGGGCGAGTGGGCCGGGGCAGTGAAACGGCGGGGTTGAGCCGAGCGGCTGATTGGCATCCGGCTCGCCCCGCCGGCCGTGGGCTCGGTGGGAAGTTGACGCTCAGCGCGGCCGCGCCGCTCATTGCCCTGATCTTCCTCGTCGCTCTCTTCGTCGCCTCCGCGCCGGGTTCTGGAGGCGAGCCGCGCGGCTGCACGAGGGGCGCCGGATCGGCCAACGGGGTGCCGGCCGATTACCTGCCCTGGCTTGAACGGGCCGCGATCAGGTACCGGCTCGGCCCGCGCGGCTTTGCGATCGTCGCCGCAATCCACTACGTCGAGTCTGACTTCGGCCGCTCGCCGCTCCCCGGGGTCGCCCCCGGTACCCAGAACTCGGTCGGCGCCGAGGGTCCCGGCCAGTTCCTCGTCTCCAGCTGGGAAGCCTTCGGCGTCGATGCCAACGGCGACGGGGTCAGGGATCCCTACTCGATCCCCGACTCGGTCTTTGCCACCGCCAACCTGCTGCACACCGACGGTGCCCCAGGTGACTGGCGCGGGGCGATCTTCGACTACAACCACGCCTGGTGGTACGTCGAAGAGGTGCTCGAAAAAGCGGCGCAGATCGGCGCCGGCGGAGCGCTTGTTTGCGAAACGGCGCCGAGGGCGCCCTTCGGGCAGCTGCCGCCGCGCTCGGCGGCCCGCGTTAGGGCCGCCGCCGGCTGGATCGAATCGCGCCAGATCCATTACTGCTGGGGCGGCGGCCACGCCGCGAAGCCCGGCCCCTCACGCGGCAGCTATTGCTGGAGCGCCTCCGGCGAACAGGTCCTCCGTGCCCCCGAGGCCGGGCTTGACTGCTCGGGTGCGGTGCGCTGGCTCCTCGTCCTCTCCGGCTACCCCGATCCCGGACCGCTGGTCTCAAACGAACTCGGCGCCCACTACCCCGCCGGTCGCGGGCGTTCGGTGACGATCTGGTCGAACGTCGACCACGTCTGGGCGGAAATCGGCGGCCGCGACTGGGGTACGGCGACCTCCAACTTCGCCCACGGGCCCGGGTTCGGCGCCCAGTCGGTGGCCGGCTTCACACCCAGCCATCCACCCGGCCTCTAAGCCATACACCTTCGTATGTGTATCGTTATGTGTATGCGGACAAACATCGAGATCGACGATCAGGTGATGAGGGAGGCGCAGCGGCTGCTCGGCACCTCGACAAAGCGTGAGACGGTCGATATGGCCTTGCGTGAGGTCGTCGCCCGCCAGCGACGGATCGGCGTGCTCGACCTGCGCGGCAGGGTCCACTGGGAGGGTGATCTCGCCGCGAGCCGTCGAGGGCGTTAGGGCCGAGCGTGATCGTCGTCGACACCAGCGTCTGGATCGACGTCCTCAACGACCAGCCCAGCGTCGGGGCGGGGCGGTGCACCGAGCTGATCGAGGCCGGCGAGCCCGTCGCGTTGACCGATGTGATCTTTACCGAGATCCTCCAGGGCCTGGGCTCTGAGCATGAGGTGCGGCTGGTCGAGCGCCACCTCCGTGCATTCCCGATCCTGCGTTTCGAGGGCTTGGACGATTTCGTGCTCGCGGCCCAGCTGTTTCGGGCGACCCGGCGCGCCGGGGTGAGGATTCGCAAATCTCTTGACTGCCTGATCGCCGCACCATGCGTTCGGACCGGTGCACCGCTGCTGCACGCTGACGCCGACTTCGACCGCTTGGCCACCTGCACCTCGCTGCG
>CAWCMK010000002.1:0-651035 GCA_963796705.1 uncultured Solirubrobacterales bacterium | reverse complement strand
TGGACTTAGGTACCCGTAGACGGCTGCGCCTTGCGCTGTCATTCACCCGGGCCTATGGTGGCTCTACGTCGCAAACGACTGAGAGGAACGGCGAGGATGAGACGAGTGCAAGCCAAGCTGACCTACGCGAACGTGGTCGCCACCGTCGCCCTATTCATCGCAATCGGCGGCGCAAGCGCCTTCGCGGCTTCTCAGCTCGGCAAGAACAGCGTCGGGGCCAAGCAGATTAAGAAGAATGCCGTCGTGACCTCGAAAATCAAGAAGGAAGCGGTGACGGGCGCCAAGGTCAAGAAAGGCTCCCTGACCGGGGCACAGATCAATGCGGCGACCATCGGTACGGTGCCAAACTCCCAGACTGCCCAGACGGCCAACGACCTATCTGCGCCGGAACCCTGGCATCTAGTCGGCGCAGAAGGCGAGCCGAGCTTTTTAAATTCCTGGGCGACCGTGCATGGGACCGCTGTCCAAAGTGTCGCCTTCTACAAGGACCACGAGGAAGTTGTTCACTTGAAGGGCATTGCCGGAGGCGGGACGGGACTGGCCATGTTCCACCTTCCGCCAGGCTTTCGACCGGCCAGCGGGAAGATCGACACCATTCAAATCGGATGTGGAGGCCCCTCGGGCGAATGTTCTGTTCATTCGGTGGGATTTCTTAACATCTATGGTCCTGGCTTCGGGGCGGATGGGCTTGTGCAGGCTCCTATGAATTCGACCCTTGTCTACCTCGAAGGGATCACCTTCAAGGCCGAATCATGAGCCCTTCTCGCGCTGTGCATGCTGCTGCCGAATTCACGGAACTCCGTTCGGCGTTCTAGGCAGGGATCCCCCTCGCCTTGAAATGCCGCGACCGAGGCAGATAGTCAGCAGCCGGAGCCCTAGCTCTCGATCCAGATCACCTTCAGAACGTCTTCCCAGCCGTCTCGGCAACCTCTTCAAGAGCCTCTTCGACCTTGACCACCGGCGCCTCCGGAGAGCCCCCCTGCCGCACCCCCTACTCCACCACGCCCGCCAACTGCAACGACGTGGACACTTGAGACTCCTGGGGGGACGGCGAAGGAATGATCGCCGGTGGTGGTGAAAGCAACCGTCTTTGATTCAGCCCGTGCCACGGAGGATCCCAATCCGCGGGGGCAAGCAGCACCTGGCTAAAATCGTCAAGCGCAGCAACTGAGAGGGCGCTGACCCCCTGCCTCCTGCCGTGCCGGACAAACTCATCGCGCTCATCCTCCCGAGGAGAGAGTAGCGCTAGGCCGACTCTCCGCCATAGGTCTCAGGGTTTCTTATACCTCAAGATTCTCATCTGGTTCGCTGCCCTCCGGAGAGCGCCTTTACTACATGTCCTCGAAATTGCCGCCCCCGCGTCAGCGGAGTCGGATGATCCGGCGCCGCCAGCAGCTCTCGCGCCAATCCTCGGCATGTGGCCCAACCGCCTCGCGCAGGTCAACCGAGTACTGACCCAGCACCCGCGCCAGTCCCGATCCCAGCCTGCAGACGCCCTTGCGGATCTCGACGACCTCACCCCGGTGAATTTGCGACCCCTCAGCAGCTCGAAGGCGATCCGATCCGCGACCGGCCGCACCGGCTCCATCAGGTCCGATGCCAGCGAGGGCCGGTAGCGCTTGTCGTGTGCATCAGGCCCAGCGTCGGATCAAATCCCATCCGCTGTGCTGCGATCGTGGCCTCGGTCTGAGCTATCGCGTTGAGGTAGTTGAGGATCGCAGGCGCGGGGGTCCCGGCCTGCCCCGGCCGCTTCGGATCGATCGGTGATGTGCGAGGTCCGGCGCGGTGCCAGTGCTCTGGAACCCGGCTGCGCCAGCGAGAGTCAAAGCGGATCGGGACGTGGGCGAAGCTCTGCCAGTACTGGCGGTCGGCGATCGCCTCGGCCAGCCGCAGCGCGCTCATCGTCACGGCCGCTCACGCGCCGAATCCTGACTCGGTGCAACAGTAAGGATGATGAGCGGGAGGCGCGGTTGCGCCTGAATTGTCAGTGCCCCGGCGCGAAGGCAACTCTCCCCCCAACCATGCAGGGCAGGGGGAGAGTCGTCACTTCCAATTAGCGCAGATCAGCTCTGCGCCCGGAAGGTGATTCCGCTAAGAAGGGCGGTTCCTGCCCCTTTCGTGTACAGAATGTCGCCTTCGAGATTTTTCCCAGCGACGGTGACGTTTGATCCGAAGACGAAAACGGCGCCTTCTTCCTGCGGGAAGGGAATGAGCGTGCCATTCGCCGGCCTGAAACCGGAAGGGAGGGAGAAGATCAGTCCTTTGAGCGGACTTTCTTCTGGGCCAATCTCCGCGATGCCTTCGAGGTGGACGATGCCCTCATGGTCCTTGTAGAAGCTGACTGGCGCAGCACTAATCGGCCCTGGGGGCTCATTTTTGCTGCCATCCAAGAAAGGTGGCTGTCCGGACGCCCCTACCAAGCGGACGGCTTCAAGCGCCGCGAGGGAATTGGCGGTCCCGGCCGTGGTCGCATTGGTGGCCGAGGGCACCGTTCCGAGCTTCGCCAGGTTGATATTGGTGCCGGTGATCGTGCCCTTCTTGATTTTGATTCCAGTAACCGCGCCCTTCTTGATCTGCTTTGTGCCGACGCTGTTGCCGGGCATCATTGAGCGCCACGCATTCGGGGACGCTGACTATTCCCGTGAGGAGTTAATTGCTGAGCTGGGCGCAGCGATGGTCAGCGGGACTATCGGCGTTGACCCTGACATCCCGCAGTCAGCGGCCTATAAAGCCGGATGGCGTCGGTAGCTGGGCAAGAGCTGATCGTGCAGGCGGCTGGAGAGGCTCAGAAAGCCGCAGACCGCATCCTGGGCGTCAGCCTCGCGGAGTAGCTGAGTCTGCTCGCTTGCTCCCGGTAACGCGGGGGCTTGCGAGCCGACCGGCTTGCTCAGTACCTCACGTGCTGAGGCATTCAGTCCTGATCGTCGCCCAATCTGAGGCTGACCACGTGCTCCGGCTTCACGCCGATCTGCTGGCCGGTGCTCCCATCGGTGAACCAGGCGAATCTGGACCTTCCTGACCTCGCTGCGTCCGAAAGCTCCTGCTCGACCTCGCTCACCGATCCTTCGACGCTGATGGCATCGCCGTTGACCATCCTCATCTCCGCATATGGCATCGCTCGATCCTAAAGGGCGCCGGCCGTGCGGGCTTTCTCATGGCATAACTGCGCCCCGCGTCGCTGGAGGCAACCGGGGCGCTGGGTTTATCCCTAAACCGCATCGGATTCTACTGGGAAGGGTGCGACAAAAGCGACCAAAGGTTGGCGACGTGTCGTACTTGGTGGTCCCTATCGCAGGTTTTCAGGCAGTAAGCTTGGTCTTATGGGGACGCGTTGGCTCGTCGCAATGGCGGCGGCGCTCTTAGCGGGGACCGTGCTGATCGGGTCGGCCGGGGCTGCGCCGGTCGAAGGAGCCGAAGTCCCCGCATCGATCGCGCCGGCCCGGATCTACGTGAGCCAAAGACAGTACCCAGCGGTGGGCCACACCTTCAGCTTCTACGTCTACCTCGACGTCTGCCCAACCCCGCTCTTGGAACTAGACCACACCACATTGGTCGAAAGGCGCAGGACCGCCACCCACAAGGGTGTTGCGATCGTCACGGCCTATCTGCGCTGGCCTGCACACGTAGAAAGCGAAGCTCCCTGCCCCCCCGAGGTTCCAATCAAGAAGGTCGTGCACGTCAAGACCAAGCAACCGGCTGCCGAGCTGGTCTTCTTTGATGGGAGCAGCTCACCGCCGCGCCAGATCTGGCCGCCGGTCAAGCCGGCGCCTGTACGCCACCGCCGGACACACAGCTGCGGCCCGGCAAAGGACACAACGCTGCTCGCAGACAGCCGTGCCCGCATCTACTCACCGCCCGAATCGAAGCCACAGTTCGGCGAACCCATAGTCTACGGCTGCCTCGTCTCCACCGGCCATTCGATCAAGCTAAGCCCCCTACCGAGGACTGCCGGCTGGCGAGCAGGCGGGATGTATGGTCCCTTCGCTCTTACAGTCCCCTGGGCGGCTGGTGCGGTGACACTGTCGAGAGGACGTGACGCGCATGGCTTGTCGGTCGCCGCGCGCAATCTGCAAACCGGCCAGATCAAGAGCTGTCTTGTTGGTGGCGGCCATGGCTCCCCACGCTCGACTGGAGGGGTGGGGAGCATCGCACTCAAGCGCAACGGTAGCCTTGCGTGGGCCGGCCACGCCCGCATCGGACAATCGGGCGAAATCGAACGCCAGTTTCCACCTCGCGAGATCGTCGCCTGTGACTCAGAGGGGGAGCGGCTCCTCGACAGCGGCGAAAGCATCGATCTGTACTCGCTCAAGCTGCACGGCTCGAAGCTTACCTGGACCGACGCGGGCGAAACGCGCTCGGCGACGCTGGAATGAAGAACCGGCACCGTTTGCTTACGGGTCCGAACCACTGGGTGTACAGTAATCGCCGTACGCAAAAAGCGCCCCCGCGCTGTTAGAGCAGCCGGGGGCATGGCACAGGAGGGATAGCTCCCATGCAGGTACTAGGTTACGTCAGAGTCTCGACCTCAGAGCAGGCCGACAGCGGGGCGGGGCTGGAAGCGCAGCGCCAAGCCATCGAATCAGAGTGCGAGCGGCGCGGCTGGCAGCTCGTGGAGATGATCGAGGACGCGGGCTATTCGGCCAAGAGCCTCAAGCGTCCCGGCATTCAGTCGGCGCTAGCACGACTCAAGGCCGGCGAGGCTTAGGCATTGGTGGCGGCCAAACTCGACAGGATGAGTCGCTCAATGCTCGACTTCGCCGGGATGATGGCCGACTCTCAGAAGCAGGGTTGGGCGGTCGTCTGTCTCGACCTGGGCGTCGATACGACAACGCCTGCGGGCGAAGTGACAGCCAACGTTCTCGCCAGCTTCGCGCAGTTCGAGCGTCGGCTGATCGGCCAGCGAACAAAGGACACTCTCGCAGTGAGGCGCTCTGAAGGCGTGAGGCTGGGACGGGTTCGCGAGACACCGGATGATGTGGTCGAGCGGATCGTGAGAGAGCGCTCTGAGAAGGCGTCGCTCCGAGCGATTGCGGACGGGCTCAACAGCGATGGCATCCCAACCGTTCGCGGTGGCCGCTGTTGGTGGCCGACATCCGTACGCGCCGTGTTGCGTTCCGTCGAATACGACAGCGACATGGCCACGGCCGTGAACAGCTGAGAACCGAGAGCAGCAGAGACAGCCAGCGACGCGACCCCTAGCCCACTCTTCGCGGAGCAGGCTAGGGTCGTGCGCCGCCTTACATGCGCGTCGGCGCCACGGGGATTACGGCTTAGGGTTGCATCCTCAAGCTGGACGGACCGTCTCCCGAAAAATTGGGTTTGGTCGTCCCTGTCCCCTTATACGGCGCGGCAAATCTAAGAGCATCCAGTCCCTTCGGTCTCCTCAGGCCAGAACGGGCCGGAGAATGGCCCTCAGAGGCCCTCAGGGGGATTCTTTTCTGACCGGCGCTTCCGTCGTAGGGTCTTGAAGTGCCGCACCCGGTTAATCGTGAACAGAGTCGTAGCGCCGACGATCACGGCCCACTCGTCAACTTCCCCGACGCTGATGACGGAGTTAACCATGCCGTCAGCCACAGCCAGGCCGACCGAGGGCGTGGTCGAGCACTGTGTTTACCGCAGCCACGACCCCGAAAGCGACACCAAGGGCCACCACTCCGGAAGCGAAGAGGGCTGCGGTGGCCGCTCCGAAGATCACAGCCTCAAGAAGGGCTCGATACCCCTCCGGCGCTCGGCGCTTGGACTGAGGCGCCATCCAGAGCCCCCACGCCGCCGCTGTGAGCACTGGGCCGCCAACCCCCAACACGAGCTTCAGGACCCAGGAGGAATGCTCGTGAAAGCCCCAGTAGGCAATCGCCGCCAGAGCCGCCAGCTCGACGAGGAATCGGATAGCGTCGTTGGCCGCCTTCACGCTCACGATTCGCTGAGGCCTCCCCCTCTGGCCGTACGCCGGCGAGCCGCTCGAACTGCCGCCCCGTGCCGTCATGACGCTGCCGGAACTTGAACTTATTCCGGAGGTGTTCAAAGGGTCGCTTGAGTCCTAATAAGCCCCTGGGTTCCTTCAGGGGGCAAGGCTGACCGGGCCGCGCCGTGCGGGCCGAATCTGTTTGCCAAGGGTGGTCAGGGTTAGATATAGGCATGGCGTCGCTAATTACGTTGTGGCCGAGCTCGTGGAGGAACGTTTTGCGGGGACTGATCGTCGGTTCAAACCAGATCGTGTAGAGCCCGGGCGACGTGCAGGCCGGCGGTCCGCCGCATCCCTGCGTTTGTTGATCGTCAACGTCACGTCGGGCGTCGGCACCTTCGCTTCGTCCACCCATCGCTGATACGGGTAGAGGCAAGTGGGTTCGCAGGTGATCGTCGTGACCGCCAGGGGGCGATGCCATCAGTCCCAGAAGAAAGCCCCAGATGATTGGGCACCAGGAGCAGATGGGTGCCCAAATCCCTCCGAATCGTGCTTATCCGACCCATTCCGAGGGAGTCGAAATGGCCTTGTTCGGAGCCGTAATTTGGCTCTGTTGTGCCGAATGCGCCCCGAATCGACGGGACGCATGGCAAGTAGACGCTCTAGCCAGCTGAGCTACAGCCGCTTGGGCGCGGAATTCGAACGCGGGATGGGCCTAGCGGACGATCCTCAGCCTCGCGTACCGAGTTCGACGGCTGCCGTCGAGACTGAACCACTCCCGGACGAGCACCCGGTGACCAACAGGAAACCCCCCAGCAAAGGCGCGCCTTGGCCGCAGTGAGACGACCAGCTCCGAGCTGGCCCTCAGCCGCACCCTGGTGACTGTGCTCTCGGCCTTCCCGTCGTGTCTGCGGGTCACCGCCAGCAGCCGATAGCGGCAACCGCCGCGGCCGGCGCTTGGCGGACAGCGAACCCGCACCCCGGGGTAGGAGACCTCGACGGCCTGGGTCTGGGTCGCCACGGGAGAGCCGTTGCAGCTCGCGGTTCGCCCGGTGAAGACGAGGGAGGTCGAGCATCCTTCGTCATCGGTCAGCGTCAGCGTCACCTTGTAGAAGCCCGGGTGGCGGTAGATGTGCGCGGGGGTCGCACCGCCATTCTCCAGCCGGGTGCCATCACCGAAGCTCCACTGAAAGCGGCCGATGGACCCGTCCGGGTCACTTGAGGCGGAAGCGTCGAAGCCAAGCGGCACGTCGGGGCGTCCCCCCGGGATGCTGAAGGTCGCATGTGGAGGTTGGTCGGGGACGATGGCTATCCCCCGCGGGTCAGAACCGACCTCAATCGGTGTCACAACATCGGTCCTCGTATCCACCGCGCGAACGAATTGCGAGCCGGTTTCCGCGACGTAAATGCGATCGCCGTCGGGAGTGATCGCGATGCCGCTGACGCTGCTGCCTCCGAGGTCGATCGGCCCACCGAGTGCCAGGCCGGTTTCCGTACTGAGCCGCGTTACGCTCGCCGCGGTCCGATTGGTGACGTAGGCGATCTGGGAGTCGGGGCTGATTGCGATCGCCTGTGGTTCTGAGAGAACCGGGATCGTGGGCCAGAGCGAGCCGCTCTTTGTTTCGATCACCGAGACGCTCGATCCGTCACTGTCGATTACAAATGCGAGTCTGCCGTCCGGCGTGAAGGCCAGGTCCGTAGGCGCGGACCCAACCTCGATCGGCCCGCCCACCGGCCGGCGGGTCTGGGTGTCGATCACCAACACCTGGCTGCTTTCCTGACAGGTGACGTAGGCGAAGTCCCCATCGGGGGTGATCGCGACTCCTGCCGGTTTTCCTGCGAGCTGAAGCGGCATTTCGTCCAAGGCGTTCGTCGCCGTGTCGATCACCGATAGCCGGTCCGGTTCCTGGGAGACGACGTAGGCGAAGCGCCCGTCGGGGCTGATCGCAAGGCCGACCGGCTTCCCGGCGACGTCGATCGGCGGGCCGACCATGTTGCTGCGGGTATCGATCACCGAGACCGATTCGTCGCCGAAGTTCGCCACGTAGGCGAAATTTCCGTCGGGTGTGATCGCGATCGCTTCGGGACGTACCCCGACCGCGATCGGCCCGCCGAGTGGCTGATCGGTTCGCGCATCGATCAACGTGACGCTGTTCGCGCTCTCGTCGGTTACGTAGACGCCGCGGGCCGCCGCGGCGGCGGGCAACGCTACGGTGGCGAGCGCCAAAATCAACAGGGTGAGCGCCAGCCGCGGCAGCCGGCCGCGGCGCTGCCCGCTTCGGATCCCTGACATGGCTCGAGTCTAGGGCGGCGCCCGAGCAGCCCCGAGTGCGCCTGCGGCTCAATCCGGTGTCGCCGCGCCACCAGCTTCCCCGAGCTTGCGAAAGATCAGGATGCTGGCCGCGGTCACCCAGAACAAGAAGAGCAGGAGTCCGAGGAAAAACCGAAGACCCCGTCGGAGGCAAAGGCGATGAAGAAAAAAAGGGCGAGGGCGAAGATGACCTGGATCAGGTGCAGCGCGTTGTGATGGTCGCGAACGTATTCGAGAACTTCGGCCGCAGAGGCGTCCGCAGCCGGGGGCGGCGGTTGGGCGAGGAACCCGATCACGGCCAGGACGACGAAGAACACTCCCGTCGCGGCCGCGCAGCGGGAATGGCGGTCTCCACTCACTTGCGCTCCCTTCCAACCCTGATGGCGCCCCATCCTCTCCCAGGTCGGGAGGCCGGTCAACCCCGGCCCGGGCGGAGCGTCTAGTCCCCCTCGAGCTCGGCGATCAGGCCGGATAGGTCAAGCGGCGCCGTGCCCATCGCAACGCGGTCCTCCCCGTTGGCCGGGCGCGGCCACTGCTCGGACGGGCGGTCCCAGTAGAGCTCGATCCCATTGCCGTCGGGATCGCTGAGATAGAGCGCCTCGCTGACGCCGTGATCGGAGGCCCCCTCGAGCGGCACCCCCGCCTGCGCCAGGCGCCGCAGTGCATCGGCCAACGCCCTCCGGGTCGGATAGCGGATCGCGACGTGGTAGAGGCCGGTGCTGCCGCGCGCAGGCGGGTGGCCTTCCTTCGACTCCCAGGTGTTGAGGCCGATGTGGTGGTGGTAGCCGCCGGCCGAGACGAAGGCCGCGTCCTGTCCGTAGCGCTGTTGCAGCGCGAAGCCGAGCACACCGCAGTAGAAGTCCAGCGCCCGCTCGAGATCCGCGACTTTGAGATGAACGTGGCCGATATCGACGCCGGGGTCGATCGGCTCGCCCTCTCGCTCAGCCATCGAGCGCCTCGTTGACGAGCCGGTCCGCCTCGGCGTTTCGCTCACGTCGCACGTGGCGAATCGACCACTCCTCAAAGCCCGCCAGCGCCCGTCTGACCTCGGCGTGCAGCTCGCGCAGTCTGGGATCCTTGACCTTGTATTCCCCGTTCACCTGGCGCACGATCAGCTCCGAGTCGCCGACTAGCTCCAGGGCGCTCGCTCCCAGCGCCGCCGCGCGCTCGATCCCGAGCAGCAGCGCCCGGTACTCAGCGACGTTGTTCGACGCCCGGCCAATCCGCTCGTGGCGCTCCTCGAGGATGGCGCCCTTGGCGTCCCGAACGACGGCGGCTATCGCCGCGGGCCCGGGGTTGCCACGGGCACCCCCGTCGACGTTGACGAGGACCTTCACCAGATCCTTCGGCGAGGAGAACGCCGGGCCGGAGCGCGTCCCAGGTGAAGCCTGCCGCCGGTGGCGACACCGCCGTTCCAAACTCGCGCCGCACCGTCCAACTCGGCGATCTCCGCCCCCTTGGCGACTGGCGAGATCCCCCTCGCACCGCGGTCGAGGTCGACCCTCCACTGATACCAGGAGAGCTCCCAGGCGACGGTTATCCGCACCTCGCTTGCGGACCGAGCCGCGGCGCCGATCGAGACCCGCGGCTCGCCCAGGGTCCGCATCAGGCCCGCGACGACGCGCGCCGCCGGGCTTGCGTTGAAGAGCTCAACGGCCAACCCAAGCGGCTCCCCTCCCCCGCTGCCCCGGGCGAGCCCGCTCCGGCGCCCTCTGACGGTCGCCCCGCGGGCCGCTGGTGAGGCGCGGTTCGTGCTCACGAGGGCAACCTAGCAATGGGCCGGGCGGCCTCACGCAAGGACGTTTGCGGCGCCCTACGCGGTCACCTGTTCGGCGGGGTGCGCCTCGGCCAGCACACGCGAGGCGAGTTGAGCGGGAACCTCCTCGTAGCGCTCGAATTCCATCCCAAAATCGGCACGGCCACCGCTGATCGCCCGCAGATCAGGGGCATAGTCGAGCACTTCAGCCATCGGCACCTCGGCCTTGACCTCCGTCATAGTCCCCTTGGGTTCCATCCCCAGTGGACGCCCCCGGCGCGAGTTGAGATCACCGATCACATCGCCGACCACATTCTCAGGGCAGCTCACCGTGAGCTTCACGATCGGCTCAAGAAGGACGGGGTCCGCCTCCTCCATCGCCTGTTTGAAGGCCATTGAGCCGGCCAGCTTGAAGGCCATCTCGGAGGAATCAACGTCGTGGTGTTTGCCGTCAAGGAGCTGAACCCGCACGTCCTTGACCGGATATCCGGCGACGGTGCCGTGCTCCATCGCCTCAACGATGCCCTTCTCGACCGCTGGAATGAAGCCGCCGGGAATCGCCGCGCCCTTGATCCGGTCGACGAAATCAAGTCCCGTTCCCTCCTCGACCGGTTCGATCTCGATCTGGCAATCGGCGAACTGGCCACGCCCTCCGGACTGCTTCTTATAGCGGGCGTGTGCCTTTGCCGGTCTGCGAATCGTCTCGCGATATGGAACCCGCGGGGGGTGCAAATCGATCGCCACGCCGAAGCGATCCTTCATTCGCGCCACGGTGACCTCGACGTGGATCTGGGTGAGGCCGGCGATGATCTGCTCGCCGGTCTGGGGGTCGCGGTGCACATCGAGGGTCGGGTCCTCCTCGGTCAGGCGTCGCACCGCAGCCGCCGCCTTGTCCTCATCACCCTTGGACCTCGTCTCATAGGCGAAGGCCATCACCGGCGCCGGCAGATCGAGCGCCGCGAAGCCGACCTCCTCCTGGCGCGCACAGAGCACGTCACCGGCGCGCGTCTCCTTGAGCTTTGCGATCGCGCCGATATCGCCGGCCCCCAGCTCGGCGACCGGCCCGAGCTCCTTGCCCAGCGGCTGCGCCAGCTGCCCGATCCGCTCCTTCTGGTGGCGACTCGCGTTGACCACCTGCGAATCGGAGGAGATCGTGCCGCGGAAGACACGGAAGAGATTGATCCGCCCCGCGTAGGGGTCCGCAAGGGTCTTGAAGACATAGGCGAGCAGCGGCGCATCATCATCGGGCTCGACCTCAATCCCCTCCCCGGCCCCGCCGAGGGCCGCCAGGGGGCCGCGCATCGCCGGCGAGGGCAGGTCCTCGACGAGGGCGCCGAGCAGGCGGTCCGTGCCCAGGTTGCTGGTCGCGGCGCCGCAGGTCACGGGAAAGATCAGGCCACCCGTCACGCCCCGCTTGAGCACCGCGACGATCTCCTCGTGGTCGATCTCCTCGCCCTCGAGATAGCGCTCCATCAGCTCATCGGAGTTCTCGGCCACCTCGTCCATCAGCTTCTCGCGATACTCCTCTGCGAGCGGCCGCAGCTCCTCCGGGATCTCAACCTCGATCGCCGATCCGCGGCCCTCGCCCTGATACGCGAAAGCACGCATGTCGATCAAATCGACCACCCCGCGCAGCTCGTGCTCGGCCCCGAGCGGGATCTCGGTGGCGACGACGTGGGAGCCGAAGGCGGCCTTTAGCGACTCGAGCACGGCGAAGAAGTCCGCCCGCTCACGATCGAGCATGTTGACGAACACAAGGCGGGCCAAACCCTCTGCATCGGCGCGCCGCCAGAGCCGCTCGGTGCTGACCTCGACACCGGCCACGGCGTTGACGACGACCACCGCCGAGTCGGCGATGCGCAGCGCCGCGATCGCATCGGCGACGAAGCTGGGCTCCCCGGGGGTGTCGAGCAGGTTGATCTCCCGATCCTCGTACTCAAAACACGCCAGCGAGACGTCGATCGACATCTGCCGCTCCCGCTCATCGGCGGAGTGGTCAGAGACGGTCGTTCCGCCGGCCACGGTGCCGAGTCTGTTGACGGCGCCCGCCTCGTAGAGCATCGCCTCGTGCAGGCTCGTCTTGCCGCTCCCCCGGTGCCCGATCAGGGCTACGTTGCGTATCCGGTCTGCGGCCTTGTGAGGCACGCCGACAACGCTACACCTGAAACCCCGTTCGAATCAAACCGCGGTTGCCTCAGGCGGCCTGCATATGCGACTTGAGCCGCATCACGGCCTTGGTGTGGAGCTGGGAGACGCGCGACTCCGTCACCCCGAGGACCTCGCCGATCTCCCTCAGGGTGAGATTCTCGTAGTAATAGAGGGCGACAACCAGCTGCTCGCGCTCGGGCAGCGAGGCGATCGCCTCGGTCAGCCGCTCCTTCACCTCGCCGCTGTCCAGTGAATCCTGGGGATCCTCTGCACGTGGGTCCTTGATCGTGTCCAGCAGCGAGACCTGGTCTCCGGAGGAGTCAGAAACGGTCCACAGCTCGTCCAGCGCATAGACCGATGAGTTGGCGATCTCAAGCAGCGAGGACTGCAGCTCATCTTCGTCGATCCCGAGCTTCGCGGCCAGCTCGGCCTCGGTCGGCGCCCGCTGTAGCTCGTGCTCGAGCTTCGATTGGGCGGCCTCGATCTCGCGGGCGCGCGAGCGCACCGAGCGCGGGACCCAGTCCAGCGAGCGCAGCTCGTCGATGATCGCGCCGCGTATGCGGGTCATCGCGAAGGTCTCGAACTTGATCCCGCGCTCCGGTTCGAAGCGTTCGATCGCGCCGATCAGGCCCATCAGCCCGTAGGAGATGAGGTCCGCATCGTCCACGTGGGAGGGCAGCCCCGCGCCGAGCCTGCCGGCGACGAATTTGACCATCGGCGAGTAGGCGACGACCAGCCGCTCGCGCGCGTTCGCGTCGCCCTCCTGCTTATAGCGCTTCCAGAGGTCGCGCAGCTCGATCTCTTTTACGCCCGTTTCCATGCCCTTTCCCGCAATTCTACGGTCGCGCCCAGGTTCCTGGCCTCAGGCACGAGGATGAGTGGCGGCATATGCCTCCCGCAGGCGCGAGGCATCGACGCGCGTGTAGATCTGGGTCGTTGAGATCGAGGAGTGGCCGAGGAGCTCCTGGATCGTGCGCAGATCAGCCCCTCCTTCCAGGAGGTGCGTGGCGAAGCTGTGGCGCAGCGCGTGGGGCGAGACCCCGGCCTGAAGCCCCGCCTCGCGGATCCAGAGGCCCAGCCGGCGGGTGATGTCGGAATTGGAGAGGCGCCGGCCACTCTTCGAGAGAAATAGCGCCCGCTCGGCGCGCTCGCTGAGGAGGGCCTCACGGCCCTTCGCCGCATAGCCTCGTAGCGCCCGCTGAGCGGGCTCGCCGATCGGCAGCAGGCGTTCCCTGGAGCCCTTGCCGAGGACCCGCAGCCGCTCGCTCTCGAAATCGACCGACTCGAGGTTGAGTTCGACGACCTCCTCGCATCGCAGGCCACAGGAGTAAGCCAACTCGAGCATCGCCCGGTCGCGCAGCTCCAGAGGCGTCCGCGCCGGGATCCTCTCGAGCAGCTCCCGCAGCTGCTCGACGCTCAGCACGCTGGGCAGCTTCTGCTTGCGCTTGGGGCTGGAGACCAGATCGGCCGGATTTTGGGCGGCCCGCTCGCTACGCAGGAGGAGGTCATAGAGACCACGGATGGCGGCAAGCTTGCGGGCAACGGTCGTCGCCGCCGCACCCCCGGCCGAGAGGGCCGAGGCGTAGCGACGAACGTCGCGGTGGCGGACCGCGATCGGCTCAAGCCCCGAACGCTTGCACCAATCGGCGAACTGGGTCAGGTCGACGCCGTAGGCGCGGCGAGTGCGATCGGCAACCGCGCGAGCGATGAGGTCGCGGTCGTAGGCCTGCATGGATTCCTCCCAGTTCACCCCCCCTGCTTCGCCGCGGACCCGGGAAGGCCCTTCTCGCCGATCGGATCGGGATCCCGGGAGCGTGAGCAGGCGCTGCGGTTCAATCGGGTCCGCAATCGAGATCCCGCATGCCCCGAGGAGGCGGCTGAGCCCGGATTCGAGCCCGGTGCTGCCGCGGTGCCGAGCTGAGCCCCGCTGCGTGCGGGTCCGCGGGGCCGCATCCGGGGTGGGTATGTTTCGGCCGTGCGGTCGAAGGACGAGGTCCGAGCGGAGGTCTGGGCGGCGATGGACCGCGAGAAGGTCTCGCGCTTTCCAGGTGCCGAGGGGCGCATCCCGAACTTCGCCGGGGCGCGGCTGGCGGCCGAGAAGCTCACCGGTCACCGGCTCTGGAAGCGGGCGTGGACGATCAAGGCCAACCCCGACTCCCCCCAGACCCACGCCCGTCGCGCGGCCCTCGAGGAGGGAAAGACCGTGATCATGGCCGTGCCGCGACTGCGGGATCCACACCCCTTCCGCGTCCTTGACCCCAAGAAGCTCTCGAAGTCCGCGATGAAGGAGGCCGCGACCATCAAGGGGGCGTTGCGCCACGGCCGGGTCGTCGCCCTCGACGAGCTGCCCGAGATCGATTTCGTGCTCTGCGGCTCGGTCGCCGTCAACCTCAGCGGGGCCCGGGTCGGAAAGGGCGGCGGCTACTCAGACCTTGAGTATGGAATTCTGATCGACGCCGGCAAGATCGATCACCACACGACGGTCGCGACCACCGTCCACCCAACCCAGATCCTCCGCCGACACCTGATGATGACCGCGCATGACCTGCCGATCGACCTGATCGCCACCCCCCGGGCGGTGATCGACGTCGAGCGCCAGTACGAACGCCCGCGGGGCATCCTCTGGGATCATCTGCAGCCCCCGCAGATTCGCGAGATTCCGATCCTCGAACGGATGGGGTACGCCTAATCCCGGCTCTCCCGAGCGGGGAGGCCGCCCAGACCAGCTCGCTTCACCAGGTGCGCCCCAAAGAGGCAGGGCGGTCTCAGGCGGGGATCCTGCGGGTCCTCACCGCGGTTCCGTAGGCGCAGATCTCGGTCCAGGTGGCCCCCAGCTCCGAGGTGTCGAAGCGGAAGGCGAGAATCGCGTCGGCCCCCTTTGCCTCGGCCTCCTCGACCAGGCGCTCGGTGGCGTGCTCACGCCCTTCGGCGAGCATCTTCGTCATCCCCTTCAACTCACCGCCGGCCAACGACTTGAGCGAAGCCCCGATCTGCGAGCCGATGTTGCGCGAGCGTACCGTGAGCCCGAAAACCTCACCGAGAACCTCGACGACTTCATAGCCAGGCAGTTCATTGGTGGTGACGATCAGCATCGCGGTCAGGATAGCCGCGCCGGCCAACTCATCCCGTCTGGGGTCCTGGCTCGCAGCTGGCGCGGCGTTGATCGGGGACCAGATTCACTGCGCTGACGGTGTGGCCAGACTCATCGGCCAGTGAGCCGCCTTGGTCGACGTTCTCCCTCAGGCGGTGATTGCCCCACACGAGGCGGAGCCGACCGTCGCGGCGTACTTCGCCATCACCCCGTTGCCGAACGGCGAGGGTGGTGAGACGTAGGCGCCGACGCGCTCGCCGATCTGCTCGTCGCTGAGGGCGACCGAGATACTGCGCTGATCGATGTCGACGGTGATCTCGTCGCCCTCCTGAATCGCCGCGATCGGACCACCGCGGGCGGCCTCGGGCGCCAGGTGCCCGACCATCAGACCCCGGGTTGCCCCGGAGAAGCGACCATCGGTGACCATCGCGACGCTCTCCCCGAGCCCCTCGCCGACGATCGCCGCGGTCACCTGCAGCATCTCGCGCATCCCGGGACCGCCGACCGGACCCTCGTTGCGGATCACAACTATGTCGCCAGGCTCGATCCGCTGGTCCTTGACGGCGCGGAAGCATTCCTCTTCGGACTCAAAGACGCGAGCCGGTCCGGTCTGTCGGCGGCGCTCGGTCCCGGCGACCTTGACGACGGCCCCTTCGGGGGCCAGGTTGCCGCTGAGGATCGCCAGCCCGCCTTCGGACTTCAGCGGGTCATCGAGGGGCCGGACTACCTCCTGGCCCTCCCTCTCGCTCGCCGCCGCCGCCTCCTCACCGATCGTGCGACCGGTGACTGTCAGCGCCTCCTCGTGGAGGATCCCCGCGTCGGCGAGGCGCTTGAGGATCAATGGCACACCACCCGCGGCATAGAGGTCGGTGGCGACGAAGCGACCGCCCGGCTTGAGGTCGGCGTAGAGAGGGGTGCCGCGAGAGATGCGCTCGAAGTCATCGAGCGCCAGCTCGATGTCGAGCTCATGAGCCAGCGCGATCAGGTGCAATACCGCGTTGGTCGAACCGCCCGATGCGCAGACGCAGGCGATCGCGTTCTCCAGAGAGTCCCTGGTGATCACCTTCGAGGGGCGGATGTCCTCGGTCAGGACCCTGATCACCAGCTCACCGATTCGCTCGGCGACGCTGGTCTTGCTCCGATCTTCGGCGGGGACCATCGCCGAGCCGCCGGCGCTGATCCCGAGCGCCTCAAAGGCGCAGGCCATCGTGTTCGCCGTGAACTGCCCACCGCAAGCCCCCGCGCCGGGGCTGGCGACTCCCTCGAGCTCGTTCAGTTCCTCGTCGCTCACCTCGCCGGCGTTGTGGGCGCCAATCGCCTCAAAGACGTCGAGGATCGTGACGTCGCGCCCATGCCAATGGCCCGGGGCGATCGAGCCGCCGTAGAGGACCACGGAGGGGATGTCGAGGCGGGCCAGCGCCATCGCGCACCCGGGAATCGTCTTGTCGCAGGCACAGAGCGCGACGATCGCGTCGAACTGGTAGCCACGGGCCATCAGCTCGATCGAGTCTGCGATCACCTCGCGGCTGACGAGCGAGGCCTTCATCCCCTGGGTGCCCATCGTGATCCCGTCTGAGATCGCCACCGTGTTGAACTCCATCGGCGTGCCGCCGGCCGCGCGCACGCCCCGCTTGACGTGCTCGGCCAAGCCGCGCAGGTGGAAGTTGCACGAATTCGCCTCCGCCCAGGTGTTCGCGATGCCGATCGTCGGTCGGCTCAGGGCCTCGTCATCGAAGCCGACACCCTTCATGTAGGCGCGCGCGTGAGCCCGGTCGGGCCCGTCGAAGACGGTGGCCGACCGGGGTCGGGGGAGGCGGGTCGAGCTGGCACCGTTGGTGCTCATCGCTCGAAATCTACTGAGGCTGCCTCGCGATCCACAGCCGGCCCGCCCGAGGCCAATCCGAAGACATCGACCGGGCCCGCGCCCGCCCCCAGGTCCCGGAGGCCGTCGGCAACCGCCTGGGAGGCCACCAGGCGAGCTCTGCGGGCGGCCTCAAGGGGCGTCTCGCCGTGGGCCAGAAAGGCCGCCAGCGCCGCGGAGTGCGTGCAGCCCGAGCCGTGGGCGGCGCCGGCGGGATGGCGCTCGCCGTCGATCAGGACCGCCTCGCGACCGTCGAAGAAGAGATCGGCGCCCCGCTCGTCGTGGCCGCCCGTGATGACCACCGCGGCCGGGCCGAGCTCGTGGACGCGCGATGCGAGCTCCTCCTGGCTGGCCTCGGGCCCGGCGCCCGCCAGGACCCGTGCCTCGGGGATGTTCGGTGTCACGACGCCCGCCAGCGGCAGGAGGCGCTCCACGAGGGCTACGCGGGCCTCATCGCCGAGCAGCACGGCGCCGCTCTCGGCGACCATCACCGGGTCGAGCACAAGCGGCGCATCGCCGAGCAGCTCGACGGCCCGGAGGACAGCCTCGACCGCCTCGGCCGTTCCCAGCATCCCGACCTTGGCGGCGTCGATCCCGATGTCCTCAGCCACGGCCCGCACCTGGGCGAGGATCGTCTCCGGCAGCAGCTGCTCCACAGCTTGGACTTCGACCGTGTTCTGGGCGGTGATCGCGGTGATCGCGGTCATCCCGTGCACCCCGCAACGCGCGAACGCCTTCAAGTCGGCCTGGATGCCGGCGCCACCGCCGGAGTCCGAGCCGGCAATCGAGAGGACCGTGGGGATCATCACCCCAACCCTAGGTGACCGGGCCGGGCAGCCTCCTCGTCAGGAGCCGCGCCGGAGGCCACCGAACTCAGATCAGACCGAGCTGGGCATAGGCGACGGACTGGAAGGAGCGCCGGTGTAGCGGCGAGATCCCGATCCGCTCGATCGCTTCGCGGTGCTCGGGGGTCGAGTAGCCGACGTGCTCCTCAAATCCCCAGCCGGGGTGTTCGCGGCCGGCCCGGTGCATGTAGCGGTCGCGGGTCACCTTGGCGAGCACGGAGGCGGCCGCAATCGCGGCGCTGGTCCCGTCTCCTTCTATCACTGCGCGATGGGGCACCCGGCACTCGCGCAGCGAGAAGCCGTCGACCAGACAGATCGCCTCGGGTCCGGGTCGCAGCCGTTCAAGCGCGCAGGCCAGCGCCTCGAGATTCGTCACGTGCAGGCCGCGGCGATCGATTCCGCGGGCGCTTCGCACCACGACGCTGACCCTGGCCGCGGCCCGCAAGACGGCCGGGAAGAGCTCCTCGCGCCTCTCCGCGCTCATCTGCTTGGAGTCGTGCAGCCCTGCCAGTGCTCGCCGATCTGATCTGGAAAGCGCCTGATAGTCGATCAGCACAGCGGCCGCGACCAGGGGTCCGGCCAGGCACCCGCGCCCGGCCTCGTCGGCGCCGGCGACAAATCGGGTGTCGAGTCCGCGGTCGAAGGCAAATAGCCGACGGCTGCGCGCGAGCCGCCGCCGGTGCGCCTTAGAGGAGCCCGATCCGGTCCGGCGGCCAGTAGGTTGCGAAGGCCTTGCCGATGATCCAGGAACGGGGGATCGGTCCCCAGAACCGGCTGTCCTTGCTGTTGGCACGGTTGTCACCCATCATGAAGTAGTGGCCGGGTGGAATCTTGATCGGTTTGGGGAAATTGCAGTCTTCGTCGGGTCGAACGAGATGCCACTCCGAGCGCGGTAGCGGCTTCCCGCAGCCCCCCGGCTCGATGTGGCCATTGGCGGTTTCGCTGACCTTGCCATTGACGATCGCGATCCCGTGAATGATCCGCACCGTGTCGCCGGGCCCGGCGACCAGGCGCTTGATGAAGTTTTCGCTGGACTCCGTCGGCACCGCCTTGTCACAGGCCCGGCCGCTGTCGGGCACCATCGGTTCGCCGCATTCGCCGCCGGCTTCTTCGTCGGTGCCCTCCGGCGGATGAAAGACGATGATGTCGCCGATTGAGGGATCTTCAAAGTGATAGATGAAGCGGTTGACGAGGACCCGCTGTCCGACATCGAGGGTCGGCTCCATCGATTCGGAGGGGATCTGGTAGGGCTTGACGATCCATGCCTGGATCGCCAGCGCCAGGCCAAGCGCCAGCGCCACGATCACGACGAGCTCGATCAGGCTCCCGGCCCGGCTCTTCGGCTTCGGGATGGAGAGTTTCAGGCGTCGTCCCCGTCGGAGTTGCCGTCCGCCTCGGACGGCGGCTGATCCTCCGCCGCGGCACTCTCCTCGGTCTCCCCTGCCTCGGGCGCTTCGGCGTCCGTCTGCTCCGCCGGCGGACCCGGCTCGGCGTCCGCTGACGGCTGCTCGCTCTCGCTTGAAGCCTCTGAGCTGCTCGCGTCCTCGCCCTCGGCGGCCTCAGGCTCGGTGGTCTCGGAGGCCTCCTCATGGGCCCCGGCCTCGGCGGCCTCAGGCTCGATCGGCTCGTGACCTTCCTCGACCGCGGCCTCGTCCTGGGTCACGCCCTCGGCGTCGACCGCCTCGGCCTGCTCGCCCGGGGGACCCGCCGGCGTCGAGATCAGCTCCTCGTCGATCCCCCAACGCCGCTCGGCGACGCGCGCGGCCTTTCCGATCCGGCCGCGTAGGTAGTAGAGCTTTGCCCGGCGCACGTCTCCGCGGGCGGCGATCTCAAGCTTCTCGATCTTCGGTGAGTGCAGCGGGAAGGTACGCTCGACTCCGACTCCGAAGGACTGTTTTCGCACTGTGAACGTCTCCCGAGCGCCCGAGCCCTGGCGCTTGATCACGATCCCTTCGAAGACCTGGGTGCGTCGCCGGTTGCCCTCAATCACCTGGAAGTGAACGCGCACGCGGTCGCCAGCGTCAAAGGAGGGAAGTCCCTGCCTCAACTGGCCACGCTCGATGCTGTCGATCACGCTGCTCATTGCCGTCCTCACACGCGAGAAAAAACCGCCGGTGCCCGATCGGAGCGCCGCGCGGTCGGCGAATGGTACCTACTCCGAGCCTTGATCGAACTGCTCGGCACGCGCGCGGCTCTGGGCGAGCCTCCACTCGTGGACCCGCTCGTGATCGCCGGAGACGAGCACCTCCGGCACATCCCACCCGCGGTAGCTCGCGGGGCGGGTGTAGTGGGGGTACTCGGGCATCCCCTCAAGGACGCGACTGAAGGACTCCTCGAGCGCCGAATCCTGATGCCCGAGCGCCCCCGGCAGCTTGCGCATGATGACATCGGCGATCACCATCGCCGGCAGCTCGCCACCGGCCAGGACATAGCGCCCGATCGAGACCTCCTCGTCGACTAGGTGCTGGTGCACCCGCTCATCGAATCCCTCATAGCGACCGCACAGCAGAGCGAGGTGCGGCTCGCGGACGAGTTCGTCGGCGAGCTCATCATCGAGCAGCCGGCCGGTCGGTGAGAGGAGCACGCGGCGCGGCATCTCGCCCCCCTGGTAGGCGGCCCGCAGGGCGGCGTCGACGACGTCCACGCGCAGCACCATCCCGGCTCCGCCGCCGTAGGGCGCATCATCGACCTGACCGGCCCCCAGTGGCGTCGTTTCGCGATAGTCGAAGAGCCGCAGCTCGTTCCCGCGGTCGATCGCGTTGCGAACCGAGCGCTGGGACCGCAACCAGTCGAAGGCTTCCGGGAACAGCGTGAACACATCGAGTTTCATTGCGTCTTGAAGAGCCGATTGGCGAGCATCCGGTGTGGCCTTTGCGAGCGGCGCCCCGTCTGGCGATCGCCGCCGCCCGCGGAAGGCGCGGCGCAGCAGACGGCGGTGCCTCTCAGTCGAGTATGTCGACTATGACACGCCGGTCGATCCGCACCGCGGCGGCCTTGGCGATCGTGCGAATCGCGTTGGCGACGCGTCCGCCCTTGCCGATCACCCGCCCCAGGTCACCCTCGGCGACGCTGATCTCATAGACCAGGTCTCCGTCCTCTTCGAGCTCCTCGACCACCACGGCCCCCGGGTCCTCGACCAGCGCCCTGACGAGAAACTCAAGCAGCTCGGTCATCGATTCGCCTAGCTGCCCGAGGCGGCGATGCCCTTGGCGCGCAGCAGCGTCGCGACCGTCTCGGAGGGCTGCGCGCCATGCTCGAGCCAGTGCTTCGCACGCTCCTCATCGAGGACAATCGTCGAGGGCTCGGTCTGTGGGTTGTACTGACCGATCGTCTCGATCGTGCGCCCGTCGCGCGGTGAGCGTTTGTCGGCCACGACGATCCGCCAGATCGGGTTCTTATTCGAACCCACCCTTCTAAGCCTGATTCGCACTGCCATGGACGCGAGAGGGTACAGAAAGCCGCTCCCCGACGCCCGGGGGCGGTGGCGTGATCGCCAACCGGGGCCGCTGCCCCGCGCGCCGGCGGCCCGGCTCCCTTACCTTCTGACCCTTCTCGGCCGCGGCTGTTGCATCCCCTGCATCTGGGCCAGCTGCTGGGGCGTCGGCGGCTTGCCGGTCGTCATCTGCTTCATCAGCATCCGCATCTGGTCAAATTGTTTGACCAGTTGCTTGACGTGCTGGACCTTCGTCCCCGAGCCGTTGGCGATCCGTTTGCGCCGCGAACCGTTGATGATCTGCGGGTCGCGGCGCTCGCCCGGGGTCATCGAGAGGATGATCGCCTCGACGCGGTCCAGCTCCCCCTCGTCGACGTCGGCATTTCGCAGCTGTTTCATCGCTCCCATCCCCGGCAGCATCCCGATCAGGCCGCTGAGCGGACCCATTTTCCGCACTTGGCGCATCTGCTTGAGGAAGTCCTCGAGGCTGAACCGTTCGGTTTCGAGCTTGCGCTGCAGGTCCTCGGCCTCGGCCTCGTCGACCTGCTGCTCGGCTTTCTCGATCAGGCTCAGCACGTCCCCCATGCCGAGGATCCGGGATGCCATGCGGTCGGGATGGAAGCGCTCGAAGGACTCGAGTTTCTCCCCGGTCGAGGCAAAGAGGATCGGCTTGCCGGTCACCGCCTTGACCGAGAGCGCGGCACCGCCACGGGCGTCGCCATCGAGCTTGCTCATCACGACGCCGTCGAAATCGGCCGCCTCGGCAAACGATTCGGCGACCCCAACCGCGTCCTGGCCGGTCATCGCGTCGACCACGAGGAGGACGTCGTGAGGCTTGGTCCGCTTGCGGATTCTCGCCAGCTCCTCCATCAGCTCGCCGTCGACATGCAGGCGGCCGGCGGTGTCGATGATCAGAGCGTCCCGGTGCTCCTGCTGGGCGCGCCCCAACGCCCAGGAGGCGATCTCGACGGGGTCCGCGTCGGTGCCTCGCTGATAGACCTGGGCACCGGCGCGCTCCCCGACGGTGAGCAGCTGCTCGACGGCAGCCGGCCGGTAGACATCGCAGGCGGCAAGTGCGACGTCCCTGCGGCCGGCTCCCTGCAGGTACTTGGCGAGCTTCGCGCAGGCGGTTGTCTTGCCCGAGCCCTGCAGGCCGGCCATCAGGATCACCGTCGGCCCCGCCGAGGCGTACGCGAGCTCAGCGCCGACGCCGCCCATCAGCGCGGTCAGCTCCTCGTTGACGATCTTCACGACCTGCTGTCCGGGGTCGAGGCTGCCGAGCACGTCGGCGCCCAGACAGCGGTCTTTGAGCCGCGCGGTGAAGGTTTTGACGACCTTGAAGTTGACGTCGGCCTCGAGCAGCGCCAGGCGGATCTCGCGCATCGTCGCGTCGACGTCGCCCTCGTTCAGTGAGCCCCGTTGGCGGACATCTGAGAGCGTCGACTGGAGGCGGTCGGAGAGCTGGTCGAACACGGACCCAGGCTACTCGGCCAGCAGCGCCTTGGCGAAGTCAGCCGGGTCGAACGGGCTCAGGTCCTCGAGCGACTCGCCGGTGCCGATCAGCTTCACCGGGATCCCGAGCTGATCGGCGATCGCCAGCGTGATCCCCCCCTTCGCGGTCCCGTCGAGCTTCGTCAGGACGACACCGTCGAGCTGCGCGGCCTCGGAGAAGACCTTGGCCTGCCGCAGCCCGTTCTGGCCGGTCGTCGCGTCAATCGAGATCAGCGTCTCGTGCGGGGCCTGCGGAATCTGCTTGGCGATCACCCGCCGCACCTTGGCCAGCTCCTCCATCAAATTGCTCTCGGTGTGCAGGCGCCCGGCGGTATCGACGATGACGACATCGACGCCACGGGCGCGGGCGGCGGCGATCGCGTCGAAGGCGACCGCCCCCGGGTCCCCGCCGGGCTCTGAGCGGATCAGCTCGGCGCCCGCCCGCTGGGCCCACTCGGCGAGCTGCTCGGCGGCCGCCGCTCGGTAGGTATCCGCCGCGGCGAGGATCACCGAGAGCCCGAACTCCTTCGTCAGGTGCCAGGCGATCTTGCCGATCGTCGTGGTCTTGCCGGTGCCGTTGACGCCGACCATCAGCAGTACGGCCGGCTCGCCGCTCAGATCGATCGGGCCCCTCCCGGCGGAGGCGACCTCGGCGAGGATCTCGATGAGACGGATCCGGACCGCCTCGCCATCGCTCGAGATGGCGCCCGCCTCGACCTCGTGCTCGAGCCGTTCGACAACCCTCGCGGTCGTCGGAGCGCCCACGTCGGCGAGTATCAGGGCCTCCTCCAGCCGTTCCCAGGTCTGCTCGTCCAGCTTCTCGAAGAGGCTCGCCGAGAGCTCCTCGGTCAGCGCTCGGCGACTCTTGGAGAGCGAATCGCGCAGGCGCCGCAACATCCCCGGAGTGCTCTCGGTCGCCTCGACCTCGGGGTCCGAGGCCGGGGTCACCTCGCGCCGCCCCAGATCGAGGATCTCCTGCCAGCTGGTCGCCATCCTGGCGGCAGGCTAGCGGGCTAGACGAGCTGCGGACTCGCCTCCGTGGCGCCGGCGCCGGCGATGTCGAGCAGCTCCTGGATCGCCTCGTCGATGTAGCCACCGATCGAATCCAGGTCGGGAACCGCCTCCGAATCGGCGAGCAGTCCGAAATGCATCGCGCCGTTGTAGCTGAACATCGCGATCGCCAGCGCGTGCCGCTTCGCCAGGAAGCCGATCGGGTAGACCGCGGTCAACTCCCGGCCGAGGACGTAGAACGGCACCTGTGGGCCCGGGAAATTGGTGACCAGCATGTTGAACAGCCTGGTCGAGAAGTTGATCGTCGCGGTCGGGTTTAGCAGCAGGGGCGGCGCGAACTCGCGAAACCAGTCGTTCAGGCCCCAGATCGCCTCGGCACCGAGCGCCTGCTTGGAGGCCTTCAGCTTGTCCATCTCCTCAGTCACGTGGCGAAGCCGCACCTGCGGGTCGGCGATGTGCACGGGCAGCGGGCCGCGCATCGCCGTCAACCGGTTGCCGAGCTCGCCGTGCTGATTCTCGGTGCGCACCGAGACCGGCACCAGCGCCTGCAGCTCGTGATCATCGGGGTCCAGGTCCCGATCCTGCAGCCAACGCCGCAGGGCGCCGCCGGCGACCGCCAGGGTGACGTCGTTGACCGTCCCTCCCAGGGCATTCTTGATCAACTTGAAATCGCCCAGCGGCCCCGTCGTCCAGGCGAAGCTGCGCGAGGCGCTGATGTCGGTGTTAAAGGGCACCTTGGGCGCCGGCTTGGTGAGGTTCCAGCCGACCTCCCAGAGACCAACGATCCCGTCCGAGGTGCGCCGCCAGGCCTTGGCGGGAGCGCGAATCGCGCTCAAAAGCCAGCGCACCGCGCCCGCGAACATCCCGAGGACACCCTTGGCCGAGAGCCGCAGCAGTTGGCCGCCGCTGGGTGGTCGCTGCGGCTCCCAGGGCTCTTCGGTGCGGACGATCTCCTCCTTGGGCTCGACGTCGAAGAGCAGCATGCCGACGTCGGTGGCCGAGATCCCGTCGGCCATCGCGTGATGGGTCTTGTAGATGATCCCGAAACGGTCATCCTCGAAGCCGTCGGTCAGCCACAGCTCCCAGAGCGGCTTCGAGCGCTCCAGCGGCGGCGATAGGTACTCGCCGATCACCTCGTGGAACTGGGCATCTGTGCCCGGCGCCGGCAGCGTCACGTGTCGCACGTGGTGGTGGACGTCGAAGTCGGGATCATCGACCCACATCGGTGTCCCGAGGCTGAGTGGCGGCGCCGCGAGCTTCTGGCGCAGGCGGGGGAGCAGGTGCAGACGGCTGCGAATGTGAGTGACGAAGTCCTCATAGCTCGGTGCCGAGCCCTCGCAGACCATGATCGCCCCGATCGCCATGTGGCCGTTCGATTTCTCGTTGGTCAGGAAAGACGTGTCGAACGAAGTCAGCCTTTCCATATGGCGTTGAGCCACCAGGGCACCTCCTTCCCCGCGCGGTTTCTTGCCGCGTTCATTCAGGATAGACCCTGGGCCTGGCCGTGTCAGGCGCGCAGCGTTAGGAAAAGGTTTCGCTCAGGCGGCTTCGCCGGCGCGCCGCGCCGGGTGCGACCGGGAACCGTGAAGGGGCCCGCCCTCAGACTCGGGGGCCGGTTCGCCGGTCTCCTCGAGGCTGATCCCGGCAAAGGGCCGCGGCGCCTGATCGGCGCTGGGCTCGGCGTCGGCGGATTGATCCTCGCGAGGCAGGCGTCGGGAGACGACCTTGGTGACGCCGTCATCGCCCATCGTCACGCCGTAGAGGACATCGGCGGCGTCCATCGTCCTTTTCTGGTGGGTGACGATCACGAACTGGGCCCGGTCAGAGAAGCGGCGCACGAGCTGCAAGAAGCGATCGATGTTGGCGTCATCGAGCGCCGCCTCGACCTCATCGAGGATGTAGAAGGGGCAGGGGCGCGCGAGGAAGACGGCGAAGACAAACGCCAGGGCCACAAGCGACTTCTCGCCCCCCGATAACAGTGAGAGCTTGCGGGTCGACTTGCCAGCCGGGGTGACCTCGATCTCCACCCCGAGCTCCTCGCGCTCGCCGCCGTCCTCCTCCCCCTCCTCCTGTACGACGGCGTCGGGCTCGCGAACGGGCCGCAGTTTGACCCGGCGCAGCGCCCCGCGGCCCCCCGGGAAGAGGTGCTCGACCATCTCCTCGAAATTCCTCGCCGTCGCCTCGAAGGTCTCCTCAAAGGCGCGCTCAATCTCCCGATCGATGTCGCGGATCAAGGCCTCCAGCTCGCGCATGCCACGCTCGATGTCCTCGCGCTGGGCCTGCAACTTCTCGACGTGCTCGCGGGCCTCCTCGTATTCGCGCTCGGCCAACGGGTTGACCGGCCCAATCTGCGCACGGCGGCGATCGAGGCGCTCCAGGCGGCGAGCGATATCGGCTCGCTCTTCCTCGCCGAGCGGCGCCGCGGCCGGTTGGATCTCCTCCCCGAGGCGCTCGGCGATTCCGGCCAGCTCCTTCGCCGCCTCGGCGCGGCGCTCGCCCAGCTGGGCCGCCTCGACCTCCGCCGCCGTCAGGCGGTCGGCGGCCGCATTGAACTCGACCTGCAGCTCTGACTCGAGCTTCGCGCAGCTTCGCATCTCCTCGGCGATCTCATCGCCCTCCTCGGGACCGCCGATGACCCTGGTCTCGATCGCCGCGACCCGGGCCCGGACCGCGGTCTCGGTCGCCGCCGCGGCGGCAGCGGCGGCGCGCACCTCCTCGCGCAGCGCCTCGCCCCCCGCCAGACGTCGGCCAAGCGCCTCCCGGTGGCGCTCCCCCAGAAGGCCCGCGGCGCGGCGCGCGTGGCGATTCGCGCGATCGGCACCGCTTCGCACCGCCCCGAGCGCGGCCTCGCGGGCGCTCTCGGCGAGCTCCTCCGAGCGAGCTTTCGCGAGACCCTCCCCGGCCATCCTGAGGCCGGCCTCGACCTCGCCCAGCTCCTCGTCAAGGCGGCGAGCCCGCTCGGCGGGCGCGCCCTGGGCTGTGCCGAGGTCAAGGGTCAGCGGGCCGAGCTCGGTGCGAAGCGACTCCAGGGCGGCGGTGAGTTCCGCCTCGCGGTCGGTCAGGCTCGCGGCGCGCAGGGCGATTCGCTGCTGCTCGGCGCGCAGCTTGGTCAGCGTTCCCCAGGCCAGGGTGCGCTCGCGGTCGCGCGCCGCGAAGCGCTCCTCCGTGGCGCGTCGGCGCTCGCTGACCTCGCTGAGGCTCGCCTCGAGGCGGGCGCGCTCGGCCCGCGCTTTCTCTGCCTCGCGCTCCGCCGCGAGCGCGCGGTCGCGACCGAAGCGAAGCTCCTCGGCGACCAGTCTGCCGCGCAGCTCCAGCTCGTCCCGTTCGATCCGCAGGCCGAGCTCGGCCGCCTGCGCCTGTCGCTTCAGCGGCCGCAACCTGGCCCGCGCCTCGCGCTCGAGGTCGAGCGCCCGATCGAGGTTGTCGCCGGCTGCGCGCAGTTTCAACTCGGCGCGTCGGCGCCGCTTGCGGTGCTTGCCGAGGCCCGCCGCCTCCTCGATCAAGAGCCGGCGGTCGCGTGGTTTGGAGTGGATGATCGCCTCGACGCGACCCTGGCTGATCACGGAATGCATCTCCCGACCCAAGTTGGTGTCCGAAAGCACCTCGAGGACGTCGGCGAGCCTGCAGCGGGCGCCATTTAGGCGGTAGGTCCCATCGCCCGAGCGGTCCAGGCTGCGCTCGATCGCAATCTCGGCGAACTCGCTCGCAGCGCGGCCTTCGGAGTTATCGATCACGACCTCGACCTGGGCGGCGCGGCGACGCCCGACACCCTTGCCCCCGGCCGAGATCACGTCCTGCATCGAGGCCCCCCGAATCGCCCCCGGGCTCTGCTCGCCGAGCGCCCAGAGCACGGCGTCGGTGATGTTCGACTTTCCCGAGCCGTTGGGGCCAACGATCACGCTGACGCCGGGCGAGAACTCGAGCTTCTGGCGCTCGGGGAAGGACTTGAACCCCTTCATCTCGATCGATCTCAGATACATCTTGGATAGCTCTCCCTGGCCGGACCCTAACCCCGGCTCCGGATGCGGCCCAGAGCCTCCTCGGCGGCCGCCTGCTCGGCGACCTTCTTGCTGCGGCCGCGGCCGCGGCCCACCTCCTCAGAGCCGACCAGCGCCCGCACCTCGAAGGTGCGCCGGTGCGGCGGCCCCGATTCCTCGACCACCTCATAGCTTACGCGCGCACCCCGCCGGGCCAGCTGCTCTTGCAGGGTCGACTTGTTGTCGATCGGCGATCGGGCGGCGGCCTCGATCTGCTCCGCGAAGGCATCGACCACCGCGGCGGCGGTGCGATCAAAGCCGAAGGCGAGAAAGCTGGCGCCGATCAGCGCCTCGGTCACCTCGGGAAGCGCCCGGGCGCCGCCGAGCAGTGTCTCGGCCGGAATCGCCGTCTCGCCGTGGGACTGGGCCTCACGCAGCATCTGCGGCACCCCGAGGCGCCGACCGACCTCCGCACAGGAGACCCCGCTGACCGCCTGGTTGTGGATCTTCGTCAGGCCGCCCGCGGTGACCGCCGGGAAGCGCTCGATCAGGCTGGCGGCCAGGGCCAGGGCGAGGACGCTGTCGCCGAGATAGGCGAGCCGCTCGTAGGAGCCCTGGCGGTCATCCGTCCAGGTCGCGTGGGTCAGGGCCTGCGAGCGGAGCGCCTCCGGCAGCTCGAGGATCAGGGCCGCCAATTTGCCCTGCCGCGACTCTGTGGCACTCACGAGAGTCGGCCTCCCCGCCGCCGGCTCGCCTCCGCGTCCGCATTCGGCACTCTGGATTTGGACGGGCGTCGTGAGGCCCGCACGCTCAGGGTGCCGTCGTGTGCTCGAGGACGAAGCTGACCGCGTCGCCGACCGTCTGGATCCGGGCCGCCTGCTCCTCGGAGACCGAGACGCCGTAGTTGTCCTCGAGCTCCATCACCAGCTCGTAGAGATCGAGCGAGTCAGCGTCGAGGTCCTCCTTGAAGCGGGTCTGCTCGCCGATCGTGCCGACCTCGACTTCGAGCTCCTCGGCCAGATGCTCGCGGACCAGGGTGAGGACTTCGTCCTTGGTCATCGCTGATTTCCTATCACGCGTCGCCCGCCTCCGTGTCACGCCCGGCGAGGGCGGCCCGAGCGGCGCCGCCCTCGCGCAGCAGCGCGGCGGTGCGTCGAACCGCGTCCACATCCACGCAGCGAGCCGCCAGGCGGACCGAGTTGGCGATTCCCTCCGCCCCGGCGCTGCCGTGACCGACGACCGCGATCTGCCGTAGCCCGAGCAGGATCGCGCCGCCCGTCGTGTCGGGGTGGAGGTCGCGTCGCAGCCCCGCAAGCGCCGGCCTCATCAGCAAGCCTCCCGTCGCGGCAAGCGGATTGGAACGGGCGGCGTCACGAATCGCGGTGGTGACCTTCTTGACGGTCCCCTCCATCAGCTTCAGGGCGACGTTGCCGGTGAACCCGTCGGTGATGACCACATCGGCAACGGAGCCCGGCAGATCCCCTCCCTCGACGTTGCCGGCAAACGAGATTCCCGGCGCTTTGGCGAGCATCGCGTGCGCGCTGGCGACCTCCTGCCGCCCCTTGCCGGCCTCCTCTCCGACCGACAGCAGAGCGACGCTAGGTCGCTCGACGCCAAGCACCGCCTGGCTGAAGGCGGCGCCGAGGAAGCCGAACTGGACCAGGTGCTGGGCGCGCACCTCGACGTTTGCCCCGACATCGAGGAAGAGCACGGGCCGGCCCGGCACCGGCAGTCGCACCGCGAGCGCAGGCCTCTGCACGCCGCGCAAACGCCGCAGGCCGAAGGTCGCCGCCGCCATCGTCGCCCCGGTCGAACCGTGGCTGACCAGGGCATCGGCGCCGCCCTCGGCCACCGACCCGGCGGCGCGCACGACCGAGGCCGCGGTTCGCCCGCGGACCGCCGAGACGGCGTCCTCCTCGTTGCCGATCCACTCCTCGGTGGCGATGACCTCGATGCCCGACTCCTCCTCTAGCCCGAGCTCGGCGGGCGGACCGAAGACCCGCACCGAGATCCCGCTGGCCGCGGCCCGGCGAGCCCCCTCGGCGAGCACCTCAAACCCCTGCTCGGCGCCGAAGCCGTCGAGGGCGACGGTCACCTCGCCCCCCTTTGGAGCCGGCATCACTCCTGGTTGTCGGTGGCGCCCGCCGTCGGGTCGATCGGCGCCTGCGAGATCACCTCGCGCCCGGCGTAGGTGCCGCAGGTGGGACAGACCCGGTGCGGCAGGCGCGGGCTGTGACACCGCGGGCAGCTATTCAGCCGCGGCTTGCCGGCCTTGTGATTGGCGCGTCGCTTATCGCGACGGGCGCTGGAGGTTCTCTTCTTTGGAACTGCCATCGGTCGCGGAATGGTAGCGGGGCGCGGCTCAATAGACCGCGCGCAGGACCGCCAGTCCCTCAGCTTGCCAGACGACCTCTCCCCCCGAGCCCTCCAGCGCGTCCTCGAGCTCCCCCGGCTCAAAGACATCGCCCAGGACCAGGGCACGCGATTGCTCGCGCACGCGCCGGAACAGCGCCCGCCGCTGGACCGCATCGAGCTCCCCGATTGAGAGCACCGAGATGACCAGGTCCCAGGGGCCATCGGGAAGCGGATCCTCCATGCGCGCAAGCTGCACGTCGTCATAGGTCTGGCGGGCCCGGAAGACCATGTCGGGGCTCGAGTCAAGGCCGATCACCCAGGCCTCGGGGTAGGCCTCGATCAGCCGCCGGGTCGTCTCACCGGTCCCCATTCCCAGCTCCAGAACCCGCTCGGGCGGGAACGGGATCGCCGCAACGGCCTGCTCCTGCAGCTCCTCGTAGCGCGGCACACGCCTGCGAATTCGCTCCAGGTACTCGTCGGGTGTCCAGTCGAATTGGCCCATCGCCTAACCTCGTCGCAGGGTGCAATCTTCCAACATCATCGACCTCGATCGGCTCTCGCTCGGCTTCGGTGAGGGCACTCGCCTGCAGATCCCGGTGTTCCTGGGAGAAATCGAGCTGGGCGGACAGCACTATCAACTGGAGCCCGACCCGACGGCGGTCCGGCTCGATGTCTCGCGGCCCAGTCGCGGCCACGCCTTTCACCTGCGCTTCACGGTGACCCTCAAGGGTCCCTGCTTGCGCTGTCTTGACCCAGCCCGGGTCGAGCTTGAGGTTGAGGCGCGCGAGGTCGACCAGCGCGACAGCGAGGACGAAGAGCTGCACAGCCCCTACGTCGACCGCGGCGGCCATCGCCTCGACCTGGGCCGCTGGGCCCACGATGCGGCGATCCTCGCGGTTCCCTCCACGCTCCTCTGCCGGGCCGAGTGCGCCGGACTGTGCCCGGTCTGCGGCGCGTCGCTCAACGACGCCGACCCCAGCGAGCACGATCACGGCAGCTCGCCCGATCCTCGCTGGGCCAAGCTCAGGCAGCTGAAGCTGGATTAGGCCTCGCGGCCGGGAGGCGCACCCCGAGTTTTGGGCGTTGGCTACTGCTGCTCGTCGAGTTCGGCGACGGGTTCCTCGTCTCGACCCGCGAGCCGATCGCGGCCGCGCTGCACGGCGGCGAGGAACTTCTGGAGGTTGACCTCGAGGGTGTTGAGGATCTCGTCGGCGTAGTCCTCGGCGCCGAGCCGGATCTCCCGCTCACGGGTGCGCGCGTCCTCGACGATCTCGTCGGCGGCGCGCTCGGCCTGCTTGGTGACCTCTTCATCAGAGATCAGCCGAGCCTGCTGCTCGCGCGCCTCGCGCACGATCCGCTCGGCCTCGCGTTTGGCCTCGGCCAGCATCTCCTGCCGCTCCTTGACGATCCAGCGCGCCTGCTTGATCTCCTCTGGGATCGTCGCGCGCATCTGATCGAGGAGATCGTAGATCTCCTCGCGATCCACGCGCACCTGGTCCGTGAGCGGCACGGCACGGGCGTTGTGGACGACATCGTCCAGCTTGTCTATAAGGACCAGAACGTCCATCAGCAGGTCGTAAGCCTACGTGCCGGAGCCACTTTTGGTGAAGAAGCCGCGATTTCCTCGGCTTTTTGCAAACTCTCGCCCACGGCGGCTATTCCGTCCGAAAGCCTACCTATCGCCAAGGCGCTGCGCCATCGCGGCCGCCACAGGGGCAGGCACGAGGTCGGAGACATCGCCTCTGAAGGTGGCCATTTCCTTGACGCCGGTCGAGGAGAGGAAGCTGTAGTGGGGGGAGGCAATCACGTAGATGCTCTCGATCCCGGGGTCGAGCTTGCGATTCAGCTGGGCCATCTCAAACTCATACTCGAAGTCGGAGATCGCCCGCAGCCCCTTGACGATCGCGGTCGCCTCGAGTTCGCGGGCGAACTCGACCAGCAGGTTGGAGAAGATTCGCACCTCGACGTTGGCCAGCTCGGCGGTCGCTTCCTCGATGAACGTCTTGCGCTCCTCGGCCGTGAACAGCGTTTTCTGCTTTCGCAGCGGGTTGTTGACGACGCCGACCACCACCCTCCTGAAGACCACCGAGGTGCGGCTGATGATGTCCAGGTGTCCGTTGGTCACCGGGTCATAGCTCCCGGGGCAGACAACCGTGCCGTCGGGGCGCTCCATCAACCCTCACCCCAGCGGCGATAGATCGAGACCTCGGTTCCACCGTAGCGGCGCTGTCGCAGGCACTCGAGCGAGCCGAGCCGCAGCGGGCGCCTGGCGCCGCTCTCGGTGATCGCCCTGCCCCCCTGGACGAGAAGCGCCGGTAGCCGGGTTTCGAGTTCCTGCCCCACGCGGTCGGCGAGTTTATAGGGGGCGTCGACGAAGACGAGGTCAAAGCCGGCCGCCTCGGGGTCCGCGCCGCGGGCCGCGAGCCAGCGTCCGACATCGGTCCGTACCAGCTGCGCGCGTTCGCCGAGGCCGAGACGCACGACGTTGCCCAGCGCCGGCCGGGTGTCGCGGTCGACGAGCGTCGCGGCGGCGGCGCCGCGCGAGAGCGCCTCGATCGCCAGCGCCCCGGTGCCGCAGAACAGATCGAGGACCCGCGCCCCCAGCACGCGCTCCCCGAGGGCCGAGAAGGTCGCCTCGCGGACCCGATCGGAGGTCGGCCTCACGCGCTGACCGCGGGGGGCGAACAGCCTCTGGCCCTTCAGCTCTCCGGCGATCACCCTCATCGCTAGATGGTTATCGAATCAGCGACCCCAAAGCGCCGCCGCGCGGCCACCAGCAGCGGCCCCAGCTCGGGGGCCGCCAGGGTGCCGTGACGGCGCAGCAGGACCATCAGCTCCTCGCGAGCGGCGAGCAGCAGCGGCGTGTCCTCGGGTAGCTCGGCCGCCGCAAAGCGCGGCAGGCCGTGCTGGCGCGTGCCCAGCAGCTCGCCCTCGCCGCGCAGGGCGAGGTCGATCTCGGCCAGCCTGAAGCCGTCATTGTGCGCGGCCACGGCGTCGAGGCGACGCCGGGCGAGCTCACCGGCCCCTTCGCAGAACAGCAGGCACTGGGATTGGTGCTCGCCGCGACCGACCCGACCGCGCAACTGGTGCAGTTGGGAGACGCCGTAGCGCTCGGCCCCCTCGATGATCATCACGGTGGCGTTGGGAACATCGATCCCGACCTCGATCACCGTCGTCGCAACAAGCACCTGGGTCTCTCCCGCGGCGAAGGCCTGCATCGCAGCCGCCTTGGCGGGGGTCGGCATCTGCCCATGCAGGACGCCCAGCGCGAAGCCCCGCAGCTCGCCCTCGGCAAGCCGCTGGGCCTCCCGCTCGGCCGCCCTGCCACCGACCTTCTCGGACTCCGAGACGAGCGGACACACGACGTAGGCCTGACGACCCTCTCCCAGCCGCCGGCGCAGGAGCTGGTAGGCCCCGGAACGCTCCGCCTCGGGGACGACCCGGGTCTCGATCGGCCGGCGGCCGGCCGGCAGCTCACTCAGCGCGGTCGTCTCGAGGTCGCCGTAGGTGGTCAGCGAGAGGGTCCGGGGAATCGGCGTCGCGGTCATGTGCAGGACGTGCGGCACCATCCCCTCCACCCCCTTTGCGTCAAGCGCCCGCCGCTGGGCGACGCCGAAGCGGTGCTGCTCATCGACGACGCAGACGCCGAGCCGCGCAAAGCGGACCTCGGGCTCAATCAGCGCATGGGTTCCCACGGCGAGGCCAAGCTCACCACTGGCCAGCCGCCCGAGGGCCTCGCGGCGGCGCGGCGCCGGCGTCGCCCCGGTCAGCAGCGTGAACTGGATCGGCTCCGCCCCGAGCAGGCGGTCAAGGGTCGCCGCGTGCTGCTCGGCGAGCGTCTCGGTCGGCGCCATCAGGACCGCCTGGCAACCCGCTTCCAGCGCCCGCAGCATCGCGTAGAGGGCAACCACGGTCTTGCCCGAACCGACCTCACCCATCAGCAGCCGTGCCATCGGCTCGCCGGAATCCAGATCGGCGTCGAGGTCCTCGCAGGCCGAGAGCTGATCGGCGGTGGGCTCGAAGGGGAGCGAGCCGATCCAGCGCTCGACCAGGTCCCCCGGACGGCCCAGACGCGGCGCCGGCCCGGCCGAGCGGCGCGCGGCCCGGCGGGTCGCGAGGACCGCCTGGTAGAGGAATAGATCCTCGAACTTGAGCCTCCTACGAGCCTCCTCAAGGTCCGCCTCTGCCGCGGGAAAATGAACCGCCGCAATCGCATCGGCGATCCCGGCCAGCCGCCGCCGGGCGCGCAGCTCGGCCGGCAGCGGCTCCACCAGATTGGCCGCGAGCGGCAATGCCCGCTCGATCCATTCCCTGATCCGGCGCGGCTTCAGCCGCTCGGTCGCCGGATGCACGGGGAGAAACCTGCCGGCTTCCGCGTCGCCACCGGAGAGAAATTCGTACTCGGAGACCCGCAGGCCGCGGGCGTCCCGCGAGCCCGTCAGCAGGAGGCGGGCGCCGGGCGTCAACTTCGGAGCAACCCACGGTTGGTTGAACCAGCTGGCCCGCAGGGAAGCGGATTCATCGCCGACCTTGACCGCGGTGATCGAGAGACCGCGGCGTCGGAAGGGTCGGGGCGGGTTGCCCAACACCTGCACCTCGACGGTTCCCGTCGCCCCCCTCTGAAGCTCGGCGAGGGGGATCACGACCCGATCGCGGTGGCTGTGGGGAAGGCGGGTCAGCAGCTCACCGAGGGTCGCGATACCCGCGTCGGCGGCCGCCCGCGCGAGCTTCGGCCCGACCCCGGAGAGCTCGGTCAGAGGAACCTCGAGCGCACTCGGGCGCGGCGTGTGCACCGGGGCGGCGCGAAGCTCGGTCGCGCTCAGTTCAGAATCACCGGCGAAGGAGCGCACCAATTACTGGGAGGCCAGCAGCCACCACCAGCTGGGCTGCCCACCATCGTGCGTCTCGATCTCGACCCCGTCGGGAACGTGGGTGTCGATCTCCTCAAGCGGGATCGGCGCCCGCTCACCGGCGATCACGGTGACGATCTCCGCATCCTCGGCGAGGCGCTCGATCGTCGCCGCCAGGGTCGAGCCCGCGCCGCCCCAGGCGACGATCTCACCGTCGGCGATGCCGACCGCGTCGCCTTTGCGAAAACGCCCCTGAGCATCGTCGCGGGCGGCCGCGGCGACGCCGCCGCTGGCGATCCCCTCCAGGGCCGCCCCGAGGCGCTCCGCGTTCTCCTCGGCCGCCGCCTCGGGGTCGAGCTCGACGAGCACAAGGAGGCTCTCCTGCTGGGAGCGGGAGGGCACGACGCGGGCCGGCTTATCGGAGCGCCGGCAGGCCTCCTCGGCCGCCATGATCACGTTGGGGGAGCTCGGCAGGACGAGGACTTCCTCGGCCGCCACCTCGTGAATCCCGGCGAGCAGCTCGAAGGTCGAGGGGTTGAGCGTCTCGCCGCCCGGCACAACGTGGGCGCCGAGCTCGGCGAAGAGCCGCTCGAAACCGCCGCCGGCCGCGACCGCAAGGGCACCGGTGCGCCCGGCGCTGAGGCGGGCCCGGCGCTCGGCGACCTGCTCGCGCATGTCGCCGACATCGAGGTTGCTGACCTTGCCAGCTCCCTCGAAGAGGGCCACCGCCGCCTCCGGCTCGTCGGTGTGAATGTGAACCTTGAGCGTCGCCTCGTCGCCGACCACCAGGACCGAGTCGCCGAGCGCCTCGAGCCGGGGCAGGAAATCGCGCGTCCCCAGGCCGCTGCCGGAGACGATGAAGTTGGTGCAGTATCGGAAACGGCTGTCGGCGTGGTGGGGGCGGCTGAGGCGGGGCGTCGCCTGGTGGTCGACCCTCGGAGGCGCCCCGGCGTCGCCGCGCAGACCGGCGACGACGCCGGCCAGGATCAGAACCAGGCCATAGCCGCCGGCATCGACGACGCCGGATTCGCGCAGCACGTCGAGCTGCTCGGGCGTGCGTTCCACCGCGCTCTGGCCGTCGGCGATCGCCCGCTCGAGGATCTCGGCGAGGATCGCATCCTGCTGCTCCTCGCTGACGCCGCGGTCAAGGCGCTGGCGGTCGGCGTCAAGGCGGGCCAGCTGACGCGCTATCGAGTGCGCCATCTCACGAAAGACGGTCAGCATCGTGCCCTCGGCGGGTTCCCGGACCGAGGCGTAGGCGGCGTCCGCGGCGCTGGCGAAGGCGGAGGCGACGAGCACCGGGTCGATCAGCTCCCCCGGCCGGCTGGCCAGCTCCTCGGCGGCGCCGCGGACGATCTGGCTGAGGATCACGCCGGAGTTGCCCCGGGCTCCCATCAGCGCTGCCCTGGCGAGGGCCTGGACGAGCTCGGTGCGCCCGATCTCATCGATCTCCTGGCCGTCGAGGTGATCCAGCTCCTCCATCACGGCGCGCATCGTCATCGCCATGTTGTCGCCGGTATCGCCGTCTGCGACCGGGAAGACGTTTAGGTCGTTGACCTCCTCGCGGCGCTCATCGAGATGCGCGTAGGCCGCGGCCACGACCCGTCGGAAGCGGACGATGCTGGGATCGGCCATCGGTCAAAATCTAGCTGCCAGCCCCGGACGGGGCGAGGCGGTCGGTTCGCTACGGTGCGCCCGATGCGAAGCTTCGCCACCTGGTGCACCGGGCACCGCAAGACAGTGATCCTCGGCTGGCTCGTGGCCCTGATCGGGTTTGGGTTCCTCGCCCGCTCGGCCGGCTCGCACTTCAGCGAAGAATTCAAGCTGCCGGCCTCAGACTCCAAGGACGCCTTCGAACTGCTCGAACACCGCTTCCCGCAGCAGTCAGGCGACACGATCCAGATCGTCTACAGAGCCGAGGCGGGTGTGCGGGCACCCGCCGTGCGCCGGAAGATGGAAGGAGTCTTCGCGGAGGCGCAAGAAACGCCGCACGTCAGCGAACTCGCCAGCCCCTACCACAAGGGCGGAGCCGCGGCGATCAGCGAGGACGGCAAGATCGCCTACGCCACGGTCCAGTTCGACGTACCCAACAACAAGGTCGAAAAATCAGACATCAGGAGCCTGGTCTCCCGGGCCCAGGGGGCGGCGGGCAGCGGCCTGCAGATCGAGCTGGGCGGATCCCTGGTCCACGAAGCCGAGCAGCAAAACGGCACCTCCTCCTTCTTCGTCGGCCTGCTGGCGGCGGTTGTCGTGCTGCTTTTAACCTTCGGCTCGCTGGTCGCGATGGGGCTGCCGATCCTCACCGCTCTGTTCGCGCTCGGCGTCGGCCTGAGCCTGGTGACGCTCGGCACCCACGTCTTCGAAACCGCCAACTTCGCCCCGGTCCTGGCGGCGATGATCGGCCTCGGCGTCGGCATCGACTACGCGCTCTTCATCCTCACCCGCTTCCGCAACTGCCTTGACGAAGGCCTCGACCCGAGCCCGGCCGCGGTCTCCGCCGTGAACACCGCCGGTCGCGCGGTTCTCTTCGCGGGGGTGACGGTGATCATCTCGCTGATGGGGATGATGCTGCTCGGCATCAGCTTCCTCTACGGGGTGGCGATGGCGGCAGCCCTGGCGGTCTTCTTCACGATGATCGCCGCCCTCACCCTGCTGCCCGCCTTCCTTGCGATCGTCGGTCACCGCGTCGACAGGCTGCGCCTACCGGGCCTCGGTAGCCGCGCCAATTCGATCGACGAGAACACCAGGTGGTTTCGCTGGAGCCGCCAGGTGCAGCGGCGCCCGGCGCTGGCGGCGATCCTCTCGGGCGGCCTCCTCTTGGCCCTCTGCATCCCGACGCTCTCCCTGCGGCTCGGCATCAACGACGCCGGGACCGAACCGAAGGGGACGACGACGCGCGCCGCCTATGACCTGCTCGCCGAAGGCTTCGGGCCCGGCTTCAACGGCCCCTACGTGATCGTCGCCGCCCTCCCGGGGAAAGGCGAAGACAGGAGCCTGGTGTTGCTCAGCCGGAGCCTGAAACACGAGCCCGGGGTCGCCAGGGTGACCTCGATCACCCTGAACCGACAGCAAGACACGGGCGTCTTTGACGTCTACCCGACGACCGCTCCGCAGAGCGCGCAGACGACCGAACTTCTGGACCGCATCCGCACCGACGTGATCCCCCCGATCGAGGCGCGGACCGGCACCCAGATCCACGTCGGCGGCATCAACGCGATCTTCGAGGACTTCGGCAATGCGATCGCCGAAAAGCTGCCGCTTTTCATCGGCGTCGTCGTGCTGCTCTCGGCGCTGCTGCTGATGACCGTCTTCCGCTCGGTGCTGGTGCCGCTGAAGGCGATGGCGATGAACCTGCTGAGCATCGGCGCCGCCTTCGGGCTGATCGTCGCGGTCTTTCAGTGGGGCTGGGGCGCGAGCCTGATCGGGGTCGACAACACCGGCCCGATCATCGCCTTCTTTCCGGTCTTTCTCTTCGCGATCGTCTTCGGGTTATCGATGGACTACGAGGTCTTTCTGATGTCCCGGATTCACGAGGAGTGGGAGCAGCGCCACGATGCCTCCGAAGCCGTGACCCGCGGTCTCGCCCTGACCGGTCGCGTGATCACCGCCGCGGCGGCGATCATGGTCACCGTCTTTGCCTCCTTCATGCTCGGCGAAGAACGGATCATCAAACTCTTCGGCCTCGGCCTGGCCTCCGCGGTCCTGATCGACGCGGTGATCATCCGCTCGGTGCTGGTGCCGGCGCTGATGCAGCTCTTCGGCCGTCGCGCCTGGTATTTCCCCGACTGGCTGGCACGGATCCTGCCCCGACTCGCGGTCGAGCCCGCCGAGCCTCGATCCGAGGCGCCACTCGGAGAATCCGAGGCCTGAGCGCACCTATCTCCTCAAGGGTGACCCGAGCGCGTCTCGCGAGCCAGCGAACCGGATCGGCGCGCGGCGGCGAGCTCTCGGCTCCCGGTGAGAGGCTCGCCGCCCAGCGCGGTTGGCTCTGACTAGGGTCCGGTGAAGCTGCCTGCGTAGCAGGGCCCGCCCGAGCAGCTGTCGCCCAGCTGGATCGCGCCGTTGAAGAAGTCGGAGACCAGTTGCTGCTCGGCCGTCGCGGCCCGCGGCGCTTCATGCGGGTCTTCGCCTTCGCGGTTGGGCAGGTTCGCGTAGGGCGGCGGCGGCACGCCGATCGTCTGAGTTGGTTCGGAGGGGTTGGGCCGCACGGGTCCGATGTCCCAGTAGTAGATCGCGGAGCCGGTGAACGGGTAGGCGCTGATCGAGGGAACGTTCCAGAGCACGTCGGTGTCGGGCCAGCGTCCGTTGTAGAGGACCGGCGTGTGGGCCGAGGCCCCGATCGTGCGGGCCTCGACGTCGGCCTGGTAGTCGGTGACCTGATGGTCGCCGAGGGCGACGTTGAGGACCACCTGGTGGGGCGGCGTGCCCGGCAGCGGATCGCTGGTCATCCGGTGCGCGTAGCCGTTCGGGTCGCCACGGTCCCAGAGCATCTGGATGATGTCGAGGATCAGCGGCCGCATTTCTTCGTTCGGGTAGGCCGGGTAGAGAAAGTGGGCGAACTCGTCGAAGTCGACCGAACGCGGCAGCAGGACCGAGTAGTTCATCGCCGGCACCCCGAGTGCCGCCCGGGTGAAGTCGGGCGAGACCGCCGTCAGAGCGCCCCCCATGATCCCGCCCTGGCTGTTGCCGTCATAGAACAGGTGCGAGGTATCGAGCACCGATTCGGTGCTCGCGGTGCCGTCCTGGTGGAAGGCGTTGTCGGTGCCCAGGCCGCCCGGGTTGATCATCGCCCGGCCCAGATAGAGCTCGTCGAGCAGGCCCTGCTGCAGGCGATCGGCCAGCTGCGGGAACTTGGAGAGGTTGTTGAGGATGCCGATCGTGTTGCCGAAATCGCTTTCGGACATGCCGATCTCGTCGGTCGCGCAGAGGACGATCTCGTGATCTTCGGCGAGCTTCTCCTGCGGGGCCGAGGCGACCTCCGCGGCGCTCCCGAAGAGCCCGTGACCGTAGAGGGAGGGCCGCGCCGCTCCGGCCGGGCCTTCGGTGGCCGATTTGGGGATGATGCAGTCGAGGTTCGCGGTCCAGGTGCCGTTCGGTGTCGGGTCGCCGTTGGCCGCGAGCTTCATCGTTCCCCCCGGCGCGCAGCTCGGGTAAAGGAAGCAGGGGACGTCGAGGGTTCCCTTCACCCTGCGAAAGGTCCCATTGGCGTTCGTTTCGGTCGTCGTGCTGGTCACGGCAAATTTCGGCGAGGCGCCCTGCACGACCCCGTCGCTGAGGTTGGAGTCGCCCAGCTGAGTGAAGGCGGCGTTGCGCATCGCCAGCTCGCGGTGGGCATTGTTGTTGTCGGTTGCGACCGTGAAATCCCAGGCCAGATAGAGGTTGTTGCGGGCGATGCCGGCCTTCTTGAGCGCCGCGAAGATGCTCGCGTAGCGGCCGCGGGCTTCGTTGATCTGCTTCTGTTCAGAGGGCATTTCGTCACGCAGGTAGCGAAACGCCGCCGGCGCTTCGAGCTTCGTCCCGGCGGCGTTCTTGACGTTGCGCAGGGCGACGATGTAGTGCCCCCCGGATTCGAAGTTGAGGGCCGGGTGGATCTCCAGCAGCGCCTTCGAGCGGTCCTGCGCGAGCGAATCGATCTCCGTCCAGATCGGCCAGCGTTCGCCGGTCTTCGCGTCGATCACGACGATCGGCGAGCTCGATTCCGCATAGCGGCCGATGTGGTTGATCGGCGGCCCGCCGATCGCGGCGACGTCGGCTGCCGTTTCGATCCCGGGAATTCTGAGCAGGATCGTCGAGCCCTGACTGAAGCCATTGGAGGCGTTGTAGGGGGCCGCTTCGATGTGCTGTTCGGAGGCGTTGGCCGGCATCGCTTCGTTTTGGAAGTTGATTCGCAGGCCGGTTTCGCTGGAGGCGTCCGGCGTCGTGTAGTAATCGTCTGGGAAGGGCAGCATGCAGCCCGTCGTCGCCTTCGGCGAGTTGGTGATGAAGTCGCACCTGGAGGCGTTCTTGAGTTCGATTTCGGGCAGCCGGCAGGGCTTCGAGTTGCGCGTCAGGCTCCTCTTGGCCCTCGCCTTACCGGCGCGCACGACGATCTTGCGGTAGGAGCAGGAGGACAGGGCCGTGCGGCCGGCCTTCGTCAGCGCCAGCCTCACCGACCTCTTGCCGCGCTTGCGGAACTTCACGGTGCGCTTCTTGGTGAGCGGCCGGTTGGCTTCGTCAAAGGTGCCGGAGAGGGCGCTGATCTTCAGCTTGCGGGCCTTGCCGGAGATGACCTTTACCCGCAGGCCGTGCTTGAGGATCGCTTCCTGCTGGTTCTGCAGGATGCGGACCCTGAGGGCCTTGGAGTGGTGCTTTCGCGGGTGCTGGGCGGCCGAGGCGGCGCCGCCGAGAAGCGCGGCGAGCAGCAGGAATGTCGCGAAAACCCTGGTGAGACGCTTCATCCGGTTCCTTTCGGAGTCGCTTCCGGCGTTCCCGACAACGCCCGTTTCCGGCGCCCCTCGACTACCCCGCTCCTGCCGCTAGGAAAACCAGTCTCGCCGCAAAGTTTCGCCCCAGCGGGCGGGCGAGCGCCGCCTCAGGCGGCCTTGATGACCTTGTTGGACTTCAGGCAGCGCGCGCAGACGTAGGTCCGGAGCTTGCGGCCGTTCTCTTCGATCCGCACCTTCTGCAGGTTCGGATCAAAGCGGCGCTTGGTCGCGACCATCGAGTGGCTTCGTGACTGGCCGAACGCCGGTCCTTTGCCGCAGCTGTGGCATACCTTGGCCATCGGGGACCGTGGATGGTAGCCAGTCAGGCGAGTTGGCGTTTGAGCAGCGCCATGCGGGCCACGGTCAGCGCCGCGTTGCGGCCCTGGTCGCGCTTGTCACCGCCGGCGCGCGCCAGCGCCTGCTCCATCGTCTCGCAGGTGATCACCCCGAAGGCACAGGGAACACCGCTCCTTAGCTGCACGTCCTGGATGCCGCGCGCCGTCTCGGCGCAGACGAAGTCATAGTGATCGGTCTCGCCGCGTATCACGACCCCGAGGCAGGCGACGCCGGCGAGCTCGCTGTCTGCCTCGATCACAAGCCGGGCGGCCAGCGGCAGCTCGTAGGCGCCCGGCACCGAGTGGTGGCTGACCGCGGTGCCGCTAACCCCGGCCAGCTCGAATCCCTGCTCGGCGCCGCGTCGCAAGCGGGCGGCGAGCTCCTCATAGAAGCGCCCGACGCAGATCGCGAAGCGCAGCGCCGAGAGCGTCTGCCGCTCGGTCTCGGAGAACTCCTCGAGGAAGGGGGCCGCCTCAGCCATCAGCGGGCAGATTCACTCCGCACTTGAAGCCGGGTCGGCGCCCGGCGGTCCAGCGTGCTGCTCATCGTGGATCATCTCCTCATCGAGGGCCAGACCCTGGTGGTGCAGCGAGTGGCCCATCTTGTCTCGCTTGGCCCGCAGATAGGCCTCGTTGTGGACGTTCGGGTCGGACTCGATCGGGAGCTGCTCGCTGACCGAGAGCCCGTAGCCCTCGAGCCCGACGATCTTTTTCGGGTTGTTGGTGAGGATCCGGATGCTGGTCAGGCCGAGGTCGCCGAGGATCTGTGCGCCGATCCCGTAGTCGCGCAGGTCGGCGGGGAGACCGAGCTTCAGGTTTGCCTCGACCGTATCGGCGCCGTCCTCCTGGAGTCGGTAGGCGCGCAGCTTGTTGAGCAGGCCGATCCCCCGCCCCTCCTGCGACAGGTAGAGAAGCACCCCCCGACCCTCCTCCTCGATCATCGCCAGGGCCGCCGCGAGCTGCTCGCCGCAGTCGCAGCGCATGCTGTGGAAGACGTCGCCGGTGAGGCACTCGCTGTGGACCCGGACGAGCACGTCCTCGGCCCCATCGATCTCCCCCTTGACCATCGCGACGTGGTGCTTGTCATCGATCAGCGAGCGGTAGCCGACCGCCGTGAAGTCCCCGAAGGTGGTCGGCAGCGCCGTCGAGACGACCCGCTCGACCAGCTTCTCGGTGCGCCGCCGGTAGGCGATCAGGTCGGCGATTGTGATCATCCGCAGACCGTGCCGCTCGCCATAGGGGATGAGGTCGGGAACGCGCGCCATCGTGCCGTCGTCGTTCATCACCTCGCAGATCACGCCGGCCGGGGTGAGCCCGGCGAGGCGCGCGAGGTCGACGCTCGCCTCGGTGTGTCCGGTTCGCTCCAGCACCCCGCCCTCCTTGGCCCGCAGCGGGAACATGTGGCCGGGGATCACGATCTCTCGCGGTCCCGAGTTCGGGTCGATCGCGACCTGCACCGTGTGGGCCCGGTCCTGGGCCGAGATCCCGGTGCTGACCCCCCCGGCGGCCTCGATCGTGACCGTGAAGGCGGTCTGTAGGGGAGCCTCATTCTTTGCCGCCATCAGGTTGAGGCCCAACCGTTCGCAGCGTTCCGCGGTCAGCGCCAGGCAGACCAGCCCGCGCGCCTCCTTGGCCATAAAGTTGATCGCCTCGGGCGTCGCGAACTGGGCCGCCATCACCAGGTCGCCCTCGTTCTCGCGGCTCTCGTCGTCACAGACGATCACCATCCGCCCGGCGCGGATCTCCTCGATTGCCTCCTCGATCGTCGCGAAGGGACTCTCGCCCGCCTCGCGCTCAGCTGTCCTTTGCGCCTCAGACATCGTCTGCTCCATGGCCGCTCCTTTCCGACAATGGTGACACCAACCGCTCGACGTACTTCGCAATCACATCGCACTCGACGTTCAGCTTGCAGCCCGGGACCAGAGCGCCCAGGGTCGTCCGCTCCAGGGTCTCGGGGATGAGGGAAACAGAAAGCCAAGAACGCCCCAAATCTGTGACCGTAAGGCTGACCCCGTCCAGCGCGATCGAGCCACGGGCGACGACATATCGCAGCAGCTCCGGGGCGAGCCCGACGCGCAGACGCCGGGCGAAGCCGTCCTGCTCCTGCGAGAGCACCTGGCCGATGCCGTCGACGTGCCCCTGCACGATGTGGCCGCCGAGCCGGTCAGAGGCCCTCAGTGAGAGCTCGAGGTTGGCGCGGCTGCCGGCCCGCAGCTCAGCGAGGGTGGTGAGCCGCAGGGTCTGGTTCATCGCCTCGGCCACGAAGCCGCCGGGATCGACCTCACTGGCGGTCAGACAGACGCCGTTAACCGCGACCGAATCGCCGCTGCCGATCGCCGGCGCGAGGCGCGTCGCGAAGCGCAGATTCGCACCCTCAGGTCCCGCCTCGACCGACTCGAGCGCGCCGACGTCCCCGATCAGGCCGGTGAACACCTCACCACTCCCTGAAGCGGGCCGTGATCAGCGTGTCCTCGCCGATTTGCTCGGCCTGGTGGGAGAGGGCGCGAAGCCGCGGCGGGCCGCTCGCCCTCGGGGTTCGGACCTCCCCGCTGGCCAAATCTTTCCCGGCCGCCGGCGGCGCCGCGAGGCCACCGGCGCCAGCCACCTCGAGCAGCTGATCGCCGAGGAGCAGCGGCGCGACGAAGGTCCTGGCCTCGTCGATCTCACCGGCTCTGGCAAAGGCGGCGGCGAGGGTTCGGCCCCCCTCGAGAAGCACAGACGTGATCCCCCGATCGCCGAGCAGTTCAAGTGCGGCGGGGATCTCGGCGGCGATGATCACCTCGGCGCCGGCCTCGCGCAGGGCGGCGAGCCGCGCCGGATCGGTCGAGGGCGCGGCGATCACGAGCAGCGGCGCCTGCTCGAGGCTGCCCAGCAGGGCTGAGTCGAGCGGCAGCCGTGCCTGGCGATCAAAGACGACCCGCAGTGGCTGTCCGCCCAGCTCGGTGCCGCGGACGTTCAGCAGCGGGTCATCGGCGAGGACGGTGCCGATCCCGACGGCGACCGCATCGGCCTCTGCCCGCCAACGGTGAACGAGGGCGCGGCTCGCGTCGCCGGAGATCCACCGCGAGTCACCCGGCGCGGTCGATGTGCCCCCGTCCAGGGAGATCGCCAGCTTCAGGGTCACCATCGGCCGCCCGCTGCGGGCGTGCTTGCGAAAGGCCTGATTTAGGAGGCGCGCCGCTCGCGCCTCCTCGCCGCCGCACTCGAGGACCTCGACGCCGGCCTCGCGGAGGATCTCCGGCCCGCGCCCCGATGCCTTCTGGGAGGGATCATCGGAGGCAAAGACGACGCGGGCGACGCCGGCCTCGAGGATCGCCTCGGTGCAGGGCGGCTGACGGCCGCGGTGGGCGCAGGGCTCGAGTGTCACGCAGAGCGTCGCGCCGGCGGCATCGCCTCCCCGGCGCCGACAATCCTCGAGCGCCGCCCGCTCCGCGTGGAGGTCGCCCAGCCTGGCGTGGAACCCCTCGCCGATTACCTCACCGCCGCGTACCAGGACAGCGCCGACCAGCGGATTCGGGCTGACCCGCCCACGGCCACCCTCGGCGAGCTCCAGGGCGCGCCTCATGTGCTCCGCATTCGTGCCTGTCGCGGGACTCGCCATAGCTGTTGACTGACTGGTCAGTCAACCCATAGTAGCTGGCGGCGGTCAGCTCGTCTGAGGGCTGACCGACGCCGCCCAGCACAAGTTGCCCCGCGCCCCATCAGGGGACCCGCGCGCCGGGTCCACGGTTACCCTGACCCGGCCCATGAAGCTGATCATCCAGATCCCCTGCCTGAACGAGGAGGCGACCCTGGCGGCGACGATCGCCGACCTGCCCGAGCGGATCGAGGGGATCGATGAAATCGAGTTGCTGGTGATCGACGACGGCTCCACCGATCGAACGATCGAGGTGGCGCGCGAGTGCGGGGTTCAGCACATCGTCCGCCTGACCAACAACAAGGGCCTCGCGGCGGGCTTTCAGGCCGGCCTCGACGCCTGTCTGAAGCTCGGAGCCGAGCTGATCGTCAACACCGACGCCGACAACCAGTACCGCGGAGAGGACGTCGCCAGAGTGATCGCACCGATCCTCGCCGGGGAGGCCGACATGGTCGTCGGGGACCGGCGGATCGAGCGGATCGAGCACTTCTCGCCCGCAAAAAAGCGCCTGCAGCGGCTCGGCAGCTGGGTCGTGCGCCGCCTCTCGGGGACCGAGATCGCGGACACCACCTCCGGCTTCCGCGCCTACAACCGTGAGGCGGCGCTCGGCCTGCTCGTCGTCGACGACTTCACCTACACCCTCGAGAGCCTGATCCAGGCGGGCAAGATGCTCGTCGCGGTCGACCAGGTCGAGGTCGGCACCAACCCGCAGACGCGCGAGTCGCGGCTCTTTACCTCAACCGGCGCCTACGTGCGCCGCAACGGGCTCTCGATTCTGCGCATCTACGCGCGCTATGAGCCGCTGCGGGTCTTCACCGGAGCCGGCCTGGCGCTCGCGCTCCTGGCGCTCGCCGCCTGGATGCCGTTCCTCCTCGACTGGATCATCAACGGCGACTCGACCGGCCATATCCAGTCGCTGATCCTCGGCGCGGTCCTCTTCATCGCCGCGATTCAGCTCTTTGCCCTTGGGGTGATCGGCGACCTGCTCGCGGGACAGCGGGTAATGACCCAGCGGGTCTTCGAGCGGGTGCGGCGGATCGAGCTCGAGCTCGACGTCGCGCCCTCCCACTACGAGCCCGGCGAGCGCCGATGAGCGAGCGAAACGGCGCCAGCGGGTCGGCGACCGCCGACTACGGTAAGACGGCGAGCTTCCTGGCGGTCGGCGTCGGTCTCACCGGGGTCATCACCTACGCCTACTTCCTGATCGCCTCCCACGTCCTCTCGAAGCCCGATTACGGGCAGATCACGGTCCTGTGGTCGGCGGTCTTCATCACGATCTCAACGCTCTACCGGCCGATCGAACAACTGCTCTCGCGCCACATCTCGGAGCGGCGCGTCAAGGGGCAGCCGATCGCCCAGCCGATGCGGGTGGCCGCGACGATTCAGTTCGGCCTATCGCTGTTCTTCGCGGTTCTCGCCCTGGCGCTGCGGGGGCCGATCCAAAACGACCTGCTGGAGGGCAACGAAACCCTCTACTGGGTCTTCTTCTCCTCGGTCCTCTTCTACGCGGCGAGCTATTTCGCCCGCGGCTTCCTGGCCGGCGGCCAACGCTTCGGTCTCTTCGCAGCGCTGATCCTCTCCGAATCGTGCTTCCGGACGATCTTTGCGGTGATGGTCGCGATCGGCATCCTCAGCGGCCAGTCGGCGGTCGCGATCGGGATCACCGCCGCCCCGGCGCTCTCGCTCGTCGTCGTACCCTTTGCCTTTGCCCGTCGGGCGGCGCGCGGGGTCGGGCACTCCCCCGAGATGGCGAGCCGCAGCGCGACGGGCGGTTCGGCTTCGGCCGGTTCGGCTGGCGAGCCCAACCCGCCGCCATCGGCTGACTTCTCCTTGCGGCACGGCGGTGGCTTCGCGGCGGCCGTGCTGCTGATCATGTTCAGCGAACAGGCCTTCCTCAACGCCGGGCCGCTGATCATCCGCGGCCTGCAGGGGGCGGCGGCGGCCGGCTTCATCTTCAACGTGCTGATGCTCGCCCGGGCCCCGCTGCAGCTCTTCCAGGCCGTCTCGACCAGCATTCTCCCCCACCTCACAAGCCTCCACACAAGCGATGCCGAGGACGCCGATCGCGAATTTCACCACACGGTGCGCATGGTGCTGTTGGGGATAGCGGCCTTCACGGCGTTGGTCGTGGTCGTCGTCCTGATCGGCGGGCCGAAGCTGATGCAGATCGCCTTCAGCAAGAAGTTCACCTACGACCGCACCGGGTTGCTGCTGGTCGGTATCGGGATGGGGGTCTATCTCTCCTCGGTGACCGTCAACCAGGCCTGCATCGCGCAGGGGCAGGTGCGGCGCGCCGCGGCCCGCTGGATCTTCTGCGCGATGCTGTTCATCGGCTGGAACTTCGTGCCGCTGGTCAGCAACGAGTTCCGCCGGGTCGAGATCGGTTTCCTGCTGGCGGCCGGGGTCCTGTTCTCGCTCCTTTACTACGTTTACCGCCACCCGCACGAGCGCCCCGAGGACGTCCCCGCACCGGGATCGGGGGAGGAGCTCGAGGCGCGCTTGGCGATGCTCGATGAGAACGTCTGAGCCGTTCATCTAGGGTCGATCGATGAGCGCTGGGCGAGCAGGTCCCCGCACCGGGCGCCTCGCGCAGCCAGCGGGGCGCGCGACCTAGTCATGGGCGGGCATGACGCCGAGCTGATCCTGATCGGCGGCGCCCTGCTCGCGGCCGGGATTGCCGGCGCGCTGCTGGCAGACCGGATGCGGATTCCCGGCCTGCTGGTATTCCTCGCGCTCGGCATGGTGGCCGGCTCGGAAGGGATCGGCGGCATCGAATTCGACAACGCCGAACTGGCCCGCACCCTGGGGACAATCGCCCTGGTGATGATCCTCTTCGAGGGTGGCCTGACGGCCGGCTGGTCGGAGATCCGACCGGTGCTCGGTACCGCCGCCTCGCTGGCGACGGTGGGGACGATCGCCACGGCGCTCGGTGCCGGCCTGGCCGCCAAGTGGATCTTCGGCCTCAGCACGCTCGAAGGGATGCTCGTCGGGGCGGCGATCGCGGCGACGGACTCGGCCGCGATCTTCACCGTCCTGAGGCGCTCCCGCCTCGAGAAGCGCCTCGCCCGCTCGCTCGAGGGCGAGTCGGGAATGAACGACCCGGTGGCGCTGCTGCTGGTGATCGGTTTCATCGACTGGATCCAGCAGCCGGGTTACGGGATCCCCGACATGGCCGGCCTGCTGGCCCTGAAACTCGCCGTCGGCGTCGCCGTCGGCCTCGCCCTGGGCCGCCTCGCGGTCGCGGTGCTCGACCGCGTGCGGCTGCCCACCGACGGCATCTATCCGGTGGCGACGATCGCGATCGCCGGCCTCGCCTACGGGATCGGCGAGATCGCCCACGGCTCCGGGCTCCTGGCGACCTACCTGACCGCACTGGCGCTCGGTTCCGCAAACATTCCCGCCCGTCGCACGGTCATCGCCTTCCACGAGGGCGCCGGCTGGGTGGCGCAGATCGGGCTCTTCATCTTGCTGGGAGTGCTGGTCCTGCCGAGCACCCTCGGGGAGGTGGCGCTCGAAGGGCTGGCGCTCTCGGCGGCGCTGATCCTCCTCGCGCGTCCCCTGGCCGCCTTCCTCGCCACCGCCTTCTCGCCATTTGACCTGCGCGAGCGCTCGATGCTGGGCTGGGCCGGGTTGCGAGGCGCGACGCCAATCTGGCTGGCGACCTTCCCGGTGGTCGCCGGGCTCGGGCACGGGCAGCGACTGTTCGCGATCGTCTTCTTTGTCGTCGTCACCTCGACGCTGATCCAGGGGGCTAGCTTCGAGCCCCTGGCGCGGGGGCTGGGACTGACCACCGAGGAGCCGGCGCTTCCCAGGCGCCTTCTCGAGTCGGGCCGCATCCGCCGGCTGGGCGGCGATGTCGTCGCCTACCGCCTGCGCCCGGGGGCCGCCGCCGCGGGCCATCTGGTGCGCGAACTGGGCCTGCCGCGCGAGGCGCTGGTCAACGTTGTCGTCCGCGAGGGGACGGCGATACCCCCGCGCGGCTCGACGGAGCTGCGCGAGGGAGACGAGCTGCACGTGCTGGTCCGCGGGGAGCTCCGCGAGGAGGTCGAGGAGCTGACCCGCCGCTGGGACAAGGGGCCGATCGGCACCCCACCGGCGGCCCGGCTGCCACCCCGCGGAGCCCCGCAGATCTTCTCGGTGCGACCCGCCGAGCGGGGGGCCGATCCATCGGCACCCGAGCGCGTCGGCGGCGTCGGGGTGATCGCGGTCCTGCGCAGCCGCCGCGACCGGCCGAGCTCGCTGGTCGCCCTGGCAGACGGCCGCTATGCGGTGCTCACCGGCAGCGTCGTCGCGCTCGGCGGGCGCCGGGCGCTGGCGCGCTGGTGCGAGCGGCGTGCGGCCCGCGAGGAGGGCGACCCCGCCGGGCGCGCCTGGTGGCAGGAGGTGATCGGGGCGCTGGTCGCGAGGGGCTGAGGGCGGCGCGATTCAGACCGCGTTTGCGGCAGCGACAATCGCCCTGTAGGCGGCCCCAGGATCCTCGGCGCCAAACACGGCCGACCCGGCGACGAACAACGAGGCACCGGCGGCGGCCACCGAACCAGCGGTTTCGACGTCGATGCCTCCGTCGACCTCGATCTTCGCCTCCCCGACAAGAGCGCGGAGCCGCGAGACCTTATCTGCGGAGCGCTCGATGAAGGCCTGGCCCCCCCAGCCGGGGTTGACGGTCATGTTGAGAACGATGTCGGCCAGCCCGCGCAGCTCGGCCACAGCCTCGACCGGAGTGCCGGGATTGATCGCCACCCCCGCAAGGCAGCCGAGCTCGCGAATCGCCGCCAGCGTCCGGTTGGCGTGCGCCGTTGCCTCCTCGTGGAAGGTGATCGAGTCGGCGCCCGCCTCGGCGAAGGCCTCGATGTGGCGCTCCGGCTCGGCGATCATCAGGTGCACGTCAACGGCGCCACCCGCATCGTGGACCCGGTCGGCGATCCCGCTGAGCACCAACGGCCCGATCGTTATCGGCGGCACGAAGTGGCCGTCCATCACGTCGAAGTGGATCACCAGGGCGCCCGCCCCCATCACCTCCTCGAGCTGGCCGCCGAGTCGCCAGAAGTCGGCCGAGAGGATCGACGGGGCGACGCGCGGCTCGGCTATGAGTTTGGCCATACGGGTGCTCATCGGAAAGTTCTCGTGCTCAGACGGGCCTCAGCATCGAGCCGCCGCAATGCTGGCAGGCCATGTCCTCGGTGCTGCTCATACGCGCGATCGTCTGGTGTTCACCGCAGTCGGGGCACTGGGATACCAACTCGAAGCGGCGCAGACAGTACACGCAGCGGAAGCGGCCCGGGAGCTGCGTCGGGCGCAACCAGGGCTCGCCGCAGGCGGGGCAGGGCGCCCGCCGCAGGGCACCGCCAGCGTCGCTTGGACCTTGCTCGTTCATTGCTCAATCATCGCGCCTCATCCGGCAGATGAAGAATCCCGTGGTGCGATCGCGGTCTGGGCGCAGCTGCAGACAGCGGCGATCGACGCCTGAGGCAAGCCTCCCGGCCCGCCCGCCGAGGTCCTCGAGAAGGAGTCCTGGGAGCTCGCCGGCGCCGGCCTCCTCGAGCAGCGCCGCGACCCGCTGCTCGTTCTCCCGGCGCGAGATCGTGCAGGTCGAGTAAACGAGAGTGCCCCCGGGGCGCAGTGCGGTCGCGGCCCGGCGCAGGATCTGACCCTGGAGCTCTGCCAGTCGCTCAATCTGAGCCGGGGACTTGCGCCAGCGGGCGTCGGGGCGCGATGCGAGCGCCCCCAGATCCGAGCAGGGCGCGTCGAGGAGAACCCGATCAAAGCCGCCCGCCGCCGGGCCAAGACCCTGAGTTGCGTCCAACTCGACCACGGTGACGTTGCGCAGCCCCAGGCGCTGGACCTGGCCCGCCACCTCGGCCGCGCGCCCCGCGTCGAGCTCGATCGCGACAACCTCACCCCGTTCCCCCAAACGCGCCGCGATCTGGCCGGTCTTCGTCCCGGGTCCGGCACAGAGATCTAGCACCCGCTCCCCGGGCTGCGGGTCGAGGACCTCGACCACCGCCGCCGAGCCACGGCTCTGGGGAGTCAGCTCGCCGGCGCTGACCCGAGTCGGGATCAGATCCCCGCTCGGGCCCTCGAGGACGATCGACTCGGGCGCCGCAAGGGGCCATTCGGCGTCTGGGATCCGCGCCTTGACCCCGGATTCGATCAGGCCTTCGACGAGGGCATCCCTGCCCCCGTGGAAGGGAGCCTCGATCCCACGCGGATTGATCCTGAAGGCGATCTCCGCGGGCTCATTGCAGGCAGCCAGCAGCGCTCGCGCCTCCTGCGCCCCCAGTTCCTGCCACCAGATCCGCGCCAGCCAGAGCGGTGCCGAGTGGGCGATCGCCGCCAGCTCGGGGGTCGAATCGTCCCCCAGCAGCGAGTCGGTCAGCTCCTCGCGCTCGCGAGCGGCACGGCGCAGGACGGCGTTGACCAGCCCCGAGGCGTGAGCGGTGGACTGCTTGACCAGCGCCACCGCCTGGTCGACGGCGGCGTGGTCGGGGGTCGCGTCGCAGAAGAGCAGCTCGTAGAGGCCGAGCCGCAGTCCGGCGAGGACCGGCGGGTCGAGCAGTGCCGTCGAGCGCTCCGCAAGTCGTTCAATCGCGACGTCTGAGGTTCCGCGCCGCTGGACGGCGCCGTAGGCGAGGCGCTGGGCCTGGGCGCGCTCGCGGCCACCAATCCGGCGTACCCCGGCGGCTTCGCGGAAGCTCCGCTCGGTGAAGGCGCCGCGCTCGAAGGTCGCCCGCAGCGTCTCGAAGGCGAGGAGGCGCGCCGCGGAGATCACGCCAGTCTCGGCAATCGATGGCCGCGCAGGTAGGCCTCGGCGGCCATCGGCCTGCCGCCGGGCGGTTGCACGATCTCGATGCAAAGGGCGCCCTGCCCGCAGCCGAGCAGCAGGGCGCCGCCGCTCGCCGACAGCTCGCCGGCTCTGAGTCCGGCGGCCTCGGTGGGCCGCGCCCGCCCGACGCCGAGCCGCTCCCCATCGGCGGCCTCGAGGTAGGCCCCGAGATGCGGGGTGAGCGCCCGGACGGCGCGCGAGAGCTCGACGGCGGGCCGCCCCGGGTCAAGGCGGCGCTCCTGGGGCTCGAGCTTCTCCGCGTAGCTGGCCTCCGCCTCACTCTGCTCGACGAACTCCAGGTGCCCCGCCGCGCGCAGGTCAAGAGCCCGCACCAACAGCTCGCCGCCAAGGCGGGCGAGCCGCCCCGAGAGCTCGCCGAAATTCTCCTCAGCGCCGATCGCGAGCTCCTCTTGAAGGCCGACGGGGCCCGAGTCAAGCCCCTCGGTGAGCGCCATGATGCTGACCCCGGTGCGCTCATCCCCCGCCATGATCGCCCGCTCGATCGGCGCCGCTCCCCGCCAGTGCGGCAGAAGCGAGGGGTGCACGTTTAGGATCGGCAGCGCGGAGAGCAGCGGTTCACGGATCAGCTGGCCGAAGGCGCAGACAGCGGCGGCCTCGGCCGCCAGCGTCCCGATCCGATCCAGGAGCGCCCCGTCGTTGACGCTCTCGACCTGCAAGAGCTCCAGTCCCAGCTCCCTCGCCGCCGCGGCGACCGGCGGCGGCTGCAGGCGCCGTCCCCGGCCCCGCGGGCGATCGGGTGGCGTGAGGACCAACAGCGGCCGGTGGGAAGAGTCGGCGAGTCGGTGCAGGACGACGGCAGCAAAGCTCGTCGTTCCGAGATAGACGGTCCTCACGCGTCGCAATCTGAGCGTGTCAAACGTGGCACCCGTGTCCGGGAGTCCGTCTGCGCGGCGATTGACGCGCTCACGCCGTGCTCTTCGGCTCGCGAAGCTCCTCCCCGCCGGAGTCCTCCCCGTGCTCGACCGGCGGGCTGTAGGCGGTTCCCTCGCGCAGCGCCCGCAGGGCGCCCTTGCGCTGGGCGCGCGGCGCGCGGTCGAGGATGAGGACGCCGTCGAGATGATCGATCTCGTGCTGAAGGACGCGGGCCTCCAGGCCCGAGGCCTCGACCCGGACCGGCTCGCCGTCGAGGTCAAGCCCGGTGATGGTCGCGTGCAGGGGCCTCTCGATGTCCATCGAGACGCGTGGCAGGCTGAGGCAGCCCTCCTCGGCGATCGAGAGCTCCTCGGAGAGCCACTCGATCTCGGGGTTCACGAGGGCCGTAGCCTCGCTCTGGCCACCACCGGCCTGAAAGACCAGCACCCGCCGCAGGATGCCGAGCTGGGTCGCGGCCAGTCCGACTCCGATCCCGTCGCGCATGATCGCGATCATTCGCTCGACCTCCGAGCGCAGCTCCGGTGCCAGCTCACGCACCGGCGAGGCCCTGCTCTTCAGCACCGGGTCGCCGAACTTGACGACCTGCGCCAGCGCCGCCTCGCGGCGCTGGCGGATCTGCGCTTCGAGCTCGGCCCGCTCGTGCTCGACGCCATCGGTGATCGGCTCATCGGCCATACGTCCAAGTGTATGGGTCGATCCACCTGCCACCGGGCGCCTGCCGAAGCCCGGCCCTACTGGGGATCGACGTCGACGCTGATCGCCACCTCGCGTGCGATTGCCCGCTCGGCGGCGAGCTCCTCCACCACCGCCCCGACGCTGGCGACCGTCGCCTCGCGCGCCTCGCTCTTGATCAGAAGCCGGCGACGGAAGCGCTCGCGAACCCGGAACATCGGTGCCGGCCCAAGCAGCTCGGCTCCCTCGGGCAGCGACTCGGCCAGCGCGGTGGCGGCCTGCGCGGCGGCGGCCTGGACCCGGGCCTCCGATCGGGATCGCAGCGTGACCCGGACCAGGTGCGTGAACGGCGGGTAGCGCAACGCCCGGCGCCGCTCGATCTCGCCGGCGAGAAAGCCCGCCGCGTCATGGGCGGCCGCGTGGATGATGCTCGGTGTCCGCGGTGCCAGGGTCTGGACGATCACCCTGCCCCCCTGCGCACCGCGTCCAGAGCGGCCGGCCAGCTGAGCGACCATCGCGAAGGTGCGCTCACCGGCGCGAAAGTCGGGAAAGCGCAGGGTCGCGTCGGCGTCGAGAATCGCGCTCAGGGTCACCTCCGGGAAGTCGTGACCCTTGGCGACCATCTGCGTGCCAACCAAGACCGCACTCGGGGCCGCGCCGAAGCCGGCCAGGATGCGCGCATGGGCCCCCCTCGCCGCCGCCGTGTCGGAATCGAGGCGAAAGACGGGCATCGGGTCCAGATGCGATGCGAGCAGCGCCTCGACCTGCTCGGTGCCGGCACCGGTCCGCGAGAGCGTTGTCGAGCCACAGCTCCCGCAGCAGTGCGGGAGCGGCTCCCGGTGGGCGCAGTGGTGGCAGAGCAGGCGGCCACGGTCGCGGTGAACGATCAGGGAGACATCACAGTTGGGGCAATCCCAATGATGCCCGCAGGAACGGCAGGTCAGCCAGGGCGCGAAGCCGCGCCGGTTGATCATCACGATCGCCTTCTCGCGGCGCTCGCGCACCCCAGCCAGCGCCCCGAGGGTGGCCGGGTGCAGGGAACCCGAACGGGGGTCGGTCTCGCGCATGTCGAACACCTCGACGGGAGGCAGCGGACGGCCGTCGACCCGGCGCGGAAGCTCGAGGCGTGGCATCTGGAGCCAACTCTCGGGTCGCGGCGTCGCGGTCCCGGCGAGCAGCACCGCGCCACAATCCTGGGCCCGGCGGCGGGCGACCGCGCGGGCGTCATAGCAGGGGTCGCCCTCCTGCTTGTAGGAGGGATCGTGCTCCTCGTCGATGACCAGCAGGCCGAGGTCGGCGACCGGTGCGAAGACGGCCGAGCGGGGGCCGATGCAGACCCGCGCCTTGCCGTCGCGCAGGCGGCGCCACTCGTCGTAGCGCTCACCCTCGGCGAGGGCCGAGTGCAGGAGCGCGACACGGTCCCCCAGTCGAGCCCGAAACCGGGCCACGGCCTGTGGCGCCAGGCCGATCTCGGGGACCAGCACGATCGCGCCCCGACCCCGCGCCAGGGCGGCCTCGACGGCGGCCAGGTAGACCTCGGTCTTGCCCGAACCGGTGACGCCATGCAGGAGCTGCTCGCGGGGAGCCCCGGGGAGGCCGTCGATCGCCGCAACGACCTCCCCCACCGCCCGCTCCTGCTCGGGCAGCAGTCGCGGCCGGCTCGCGCCGGCGCCAAAGCTCGGATACTCGGGCGCGCGACGAAGAGTCGCGGTTCTCATGGCGAGCAGCCGACGCTGCTCGAGCCGGCGCAGGACACCTCGATCGGCACCGGCCCTCGCCGCAAGCTCGGCGGCGGAGAGCTCCCCCGCACCTGAGAGGGCCTCCAAAACGGCGCGCTGGCGAACCCCGAGGCGCTCCTCACCACGGAGCGCCGCCTCTCCCGCCGGCGCGATCTGGGCGCGAAGCTCAAGCCGCGGCCGCACGCTGCGGCCGGCGCCGCCGGTCCCGGGGGGCAGGACCAGGGCAAGACCACGAGATGGGGTCGAGCAGTACTCCCGCGCGAGCCACAGGCCGAGCCGCACCAGTTCCGGTGAGGCACCAGCCCCGAGCGCCTCGATCGGCTCGGCGAGGCGCTCGGCCGGGAGCTCAGAGCGCTCGCAGCGCCCGACGACCACACCGAGGACGCGGCGGGCGCCGAACGGGACGCGGACGACGCTGCCGACCTCGAGTCCCGCCATCTCCGCCGGAAGGCGGTAGTCAAAGGGGCCGCGCAGGGCGCGGGCGCTGGTTAACGGCTCGACTTTGGCGATTGACACCGACCCACGGTATGGCGTCGGGCGGATGCCGATGTATGCTGCCGCCCGGTGAGCGGCTTCAAGCTCAGCGGCGACGAGCAGGTGATCTTCGAGGGCCACCCATCGTGGCGGGCGATTCTCGGCTTCTACCTGAAAGGGATCGTGATCGCGGCGATTGCCGGAGCGATCGCGAAGCTGCTCGGAGCGAGCAGCGCCACGGTATTCGGGATCGTGCTCGTGATCCTCGCCCTGACGGTGCTGGCCGGCTTCATCAAGCGAGTCACGACCACCTACACGATCACCAACCGCCGCCTGAACATCAAGCGCGGGATGATCTCGCGGGAGATCCAGGAGACCCGCCTCGAGCGCGTCCAGAACGTCAACTACAACCAGTCGCTCTACCAACGGATCATGCAGATCGGCGACGTCGACTTCGACACCGCCGGCAGCAGCGACTATGACTTCATCTTCGCCGGGGTGGCCGATCCGGGGGTGGTCGTCCAAAGCGTCGACCAGGCGACCGGCGCCGGAACCGCCGGCGAACACGGCCTCGGTACGGCCCAGCCGCCCGGCTAGCGATGGCCGCCAAGGACCTCGCCGTCGTCGTCTTCGGCGCCACCGGCATCACCGGCCGTGGGGTCGCCGCCTACCTCGCCGAGCGCGCCCTGGAAGGCGACCTCAAGTGGGCCGCAGCCGGTCGCGATGCGGACCGAATCAGCTCGGTGCTGAGCCAGCTTGGGGTCAAGGCACCGGAGACGATCGAGGCAGACGTCGAGGATCGGGACTCGCTGCGGGCGATGGCCGCGCGGGCCTCGGTGGTTCTCGATCTGGTGGGTCCCTACACGCTCTATGGCCGTCCGGTGATCGAGGCCTGTATCGCGGCCGGCTCCCATTACGCGGACCTCACCGGCGAGATCCCCTTCGTGCGGCAGATGATCGACTCCTCCCAGGCCCAGGCCGAGGAGGCTGGCGTGAAGATCGTCAACGTCAGCGGCTTCGAGGCGCTGCCCGCCGACCTCTCGGTCGCCCTCGCCGCCGAGACGGCCCGAGAGCGCTGGAGCGAGGAGCTGGCGACGGTCGATCTTGAGGTTGAGATGATCACCCCGGAGGGCGCGATCCGGCCCTCCGAAGCGATCTCCGGTGGAACCCTGCAGAGCATCGCCGAGATCCTCGGCGACGAGCGGGCCGAGACGATCATCGACCCGGCGGTGCTGATCGACGATCCCGACCTGGCCCAGCGGGTCCGCGAGGTGAGCCCGATCGCCTTCGGACCGCGGTTCGGGTCCGAGGGCGAGGTGATCGCCCCGATGACACCGGCGGCCTTCATCAACCCGGCGGTGATCCATCGCAGCGCGGTTTTGGCGGCCAGCGCAGAAAGCCGCGAGTTCCAACCCTTCCGCTACCGCGAGGGGGTGGCGATCCCCGGAGGCGCCGCTAGCCTGCCGCTGCGCTACGCGCTGGCAGGGCTGCTGAGCGGCGGCCAGGCGGCCGTCAAGGGGCTGGTCAAGGCGAGTCCGACGCTGAGGGCACGTGCCGCCGAGTTCCTGCGCAGGCGACTGCCGGGTTCGGGCTTCGGTCCCCAGGGCGCACGCATGGAGGAGTTCTCCTGGCGACTGGGGCTGATCGCCCGCACGGTCGGCAACCGCTACGTGCGGATTGACCTTGACGCCGACGGCCATCCCGGCTACCTCTCGACCGCGAAGATGCTTGGCGAGACGGGGATCCTGCTCTCCGAAGAGGGTGCGACACCGCGGCGCAGCGGCTTCCTGACTCCCGCCGCGGCGCTCGGCACGGAGAAGCTGACACAGTTCCGCCACGCCGGAGTGCGCTTCGGGGTCTCCTCCTGAGTGCCGCCGGCTAGGCGGCGCTGGCGGCCGAACCCGCCGCCTCGCGCAGGGACTCGGCGCGGTCGGTCCTCTCCCAGGTGAAGTCCTCATCGGGGCGACCGAAATGGCCGTAGGCGGAGGTCTTCTGAAAGATCGGCCTGTGCAGGTCAAGGTAGCGACGGAAGGCACCGGGCCGCAGGTCAAACTCGGCTTCGACGAGCCGCGAGATCTCGGTGTCGGGAAGCTCGCCGGTACCGAAGGTCTCAACCATCAGCGAGATCGGCTGCGAGACCCCGATCGCGTAGGCGACCTGCACCTCACAGCGCCCTGCCAGGCCGGCGGCGACGAGGTTCTTCGCGACGTAGCGCGCGGCGTAGGCGGCCGAGCGGTCGACCTTCGATGGATCCTTGCCCGAGAAGGCGCCGCCACCGTGGCGCGCCATCCCCCCGTAGGTATCGACGATGATCTTGCGGCCGGTGAGGCCGGCGTCGCCGAGGGGCCCGCCGATCACGAACTTGCCGGTCGGGTTAACGAGGAAGCCCTCGCGCAGGCTGCCCTCCTCATACATTCCCGGGCAGTGGGTCGCCAGCGTTGGCAGCACGACGCTCTCCCAGAGGTCGGGCTTGATCTGCGACTCCGAATCGACACCCTCGGCGTGCTGGGTCGAGATCAGGAGCTTTTCGACCTGAATCGGTCGGCCCTCGGCGTAGCGCACCGTAACCTGCGTCTTGCCGTCGGGCCCGAGGTAGTCGAGCGTGCCGTCCTTGCGGACCGCGGCGAGCTGCTCGGCGAGCCGGTGGGCGATGTGGATCGGCATCGGCATCAGCGCCTCGGTCTCGTTGGTCGCGTAGCCGAACATCATTCCCTGGTCGCCGGCCCCGGCGATCAGCAGCTCGTCCTGCACCCCCTCGACGCGCGTCTCATAGGCCGCGTCGACTCCCTGGGCGATGTCGGGCGATTGCTTGTCAAGGGAGACCAGAACGGAGATGTGGTCGCAGTTGTAGCCGTAGGCGCCGTGGTCGTAGCCGATCTCGCGGATCGTCTCGCGGACGATCTCCGGCACGTCGAGGTGGATCTCGGTCGAGATCTCGCCCGAGACGACGGCCATGCCCGTGTTGACGAGGGTCTCGCAGGCGACCCGACCCTGCGGATCGCCGGCCATCACCGCGTCAAGGACCCCGTCGGAGATCGCGTCGCAGACCTTGTCGGGATGACCCTCGGTGACCGACTCCGATGTGAAGAGATACTCGCCCTCGGCGAGCGGTTGCGTCTCCGTCATGGCGGAAAGCCTAGTGCACGCGCACGCGGGCCCGGCGCCCGGATCGCGGCACGAAGTCGATCACCAGGGGCACACCCTCAAGCCCGTATTCCTCGCGCAGGCGGTTCTCGAGGTGATAAGCCCAATCGCGGAAGATTAACCGCCGGTCATTGACCTGGATCGCGATCCGCGGTGGTCGCTCGCCCACCTGGGCCGCGTAGTAGAGGCGAAGGCGGCGCCCACGCCGAGCCGGGGGCGGACTCTTGGCGACGACCGCGGCGAGGAGGCGGTTCAGCTCCGGCGTCGGGATGCGCTCGGCGGCACGGTCGGCGAGCTGCAGCGCCCTTGGCAACAGGGAGGCGACGTTGCGGCCCCGGAGTGCCGAGCAGGTGATCAGCGGCGGGCGCAGGCGCAGCTTGCGGGTGACCCGGGCCCGGGCGTCGTCAACGTCGGTGCGCGTCATGTCCCACTTGTTGAGCGCGATCAGGGTCGCGCAGCCGGCCCGCATCGAGAGCTCGGCTACGCGCAGGTCCTCGGCTGTCACCCCGTCGCCGGCGTCGCAGACGACGATCGCAACATCGGCTCGCTCGACGGCGCGCTCGGAGCGCAGCTGCGCGTAGTAGTCGACCGAGCCGGCGACCTTCGAGCGCCTCCGCAAACCGGCCGTGTCAACCAGCAGCACCGGCCGCCCATCGATCTCGAGCTCGGTGTCGATCGCATCGCGCGTCGTGCCGGCCCGCTCGGAGACGATCACCCGCTCGGCGCCGAGGAAGGCATTGACGAGCGAGGACTTGCCGACGTTGGGTCGGCCGATGACCGCGACGCGGGTTGGCTGCTGAGAGGCCTCCCGCGGAGTCGCCTCGCCGAGCAGGCTGACGATCCGGTCCAGCAAGTCGCCGCTGCCGAGGCCGTGCGTCGCCGACACCGCCAGCGGCTCCCCGAGACCAAGCCGGTACAGCTCGGCGCTCAGGTGCTCATCCTCGGGCCGGTCAACCTTGTTGGCCACTACCAGCACCGGAACCTCAGAGCGACGCAGCATCTTGGCGAGCTCCGCGTCCCCAGCGCGCACCCCGGCGCGCGCGTCGGCGACCAGCAGCACGAGGTCGGCCTCCGCCATCCCGATCCGCGCCTGGCACTGGATGTCGCGCGAGAGCTCATCCTCCTCGGCGAGGTCAACGCCACCTGTATCGAGCAGGTCGAAGGCGACCCCGTTCCACTCGCAGGGCACCCGCTTGCGGTCACGGGTGACGCCGGGAGCGGCGTCTGTGACCGTCTCACGCCCCCCGGCGAGGCGGTTGACGAGCGTGCTCTTGCCGACATTGGGGAAGCCGACCACGGCCACCGTGGGGCGACTCACGGCAACGCCCTGCCTCTCAAGCCACCTACGGGCGCCCCTGAGATGCAGCTAGATCGGCTCATCCGAGGCCTCTCTCACGGGCCAGAGCCGCGACGCGGGCGACGACCTCCCCCAGGGTCAGGTGGGTCGTGTCCAGCGCGATCGCATCCGGCGCTGCCCGCAGGGCGCCGTGTTCGCGGCGCTCGTCGCGCTCGTCGCGCAGACGCTGCGATCGCAGGACAGCCGCCGCAGCTTCGCCGGTCTGCGCTGCGCGCCGCCTGGCGCGCTCGGGCTGGGAGGCGGTGAGAAAGATCTTCAGCGGCGCCTCGGGGCTGACCACCGTGCCGATGTCTCGGCCCTCGGCCACGTAGTGGCCGAGGGCGATCAAGCGCCGCTGCTCGGCGACCATCGCCGCCCGAACCGGGGGGTGGACCGAGACGCGGGATGCAGCCTCGCTCACCTCGGGCTCGCGGATCGCGGCCGTGACGTCGTTGCCGTCGAGCACCACTCGATCGCCACCTTGTTCGATCTCAAGCGAGCGTGCCAGCGCCCCCATCGCCTCTCCGTCATCGAGCTCGGCGCCCCGCCTCAGCGCCGCCAGGGCCAGGCAGCGATACATCGCCCCCGAATCCAGGTATGTGAAGCCGAGCGCCGCCGCGACCCCGCGGGCTACGGATGACTTTCCGGCCCCGGCGGGGCCGTCGATCGCGATCACCATGGTCGCAGTCTCACGTTCCCGGCCCTCCTATGCCCTGGCCAGGAACTCCTGAAGGCGTTCGTTGTAGGGCTCTCCCGTCTCGGGGACGTTGTGGCCGCGGCCTTTGATCACCGCCCGCTCGCCGCCAAGGCGCCTGGCGATCGTGTCGCTGACCGCCTCAAAAACCGGCGAGTGACCGCCGGAGACGGCAAGCACCGGGAAACCAGCGCCGGCGAGGTCGGCAAGCGGTATCTCAGCCTCCCAGGAGGGGCGCTCAGACATCGCCAGCTGGGCACCCTGCAGCAGCTCGTCGGATAGCTCCTCCGGCGTCCCCCGGCTGGAGCCGGCGCCGCTGCGAAAGAAGCGCAGGAACTGGGCCGGGGAGATCGCCTCGCGGGCCGCGAAGAGCCGCTCTCCGTCGGCGATCATCCGCTCGGCCTCGGGGGTAGCGGCGAGCTTCAGCGCGCCCGGCTCAGAGACGGTGAGCGAGAGCACCGCCTGCGGGCGCCGGGCCGCGGCAAGGAGGGCGATCACCGCCCCATAGGAATGGCCGACGAGGTGGGCGCCGCTGCCGAGCAGCTCCGCGAAGAGGGGCGCCTCCGCCTCGAAATCACCGCGCGCCAGCGGCGGGCTGGCGCCAAAACCGGGCCGGTTGGCGATCACCAGCGAGAAGCGCTCGGCGAGCGGCAGCTGCCGGCGCCAGGTCGTCCTGGCGCCGACCACAGTGCCGTGGACGAAGACGATCGGCGGGCCCTCGCCGAGACGCGTGACGTCCAGATCGGCGGCCCTCACGGTGGCCCTCGTCTCAGGCACGACTCCCGGCGATCAGGCGACCGAGGTCGCGCTGGAACTCCGGGTAGCTGACCTCGGCGTCCTGCATCCCCTCGACCTCCACCCCGTCGCCCGAGGCGAGCCCGGCGACCGCCGCGAGCATCGCGATCCGGTGGTCGCCATGGGACTCGACACGCCCACCGCGAAGGCCGCCCGTTCCTTCGATCGCCATCCCGTCCTCGGTCGGCTCGACCCGGCCGCCCAGCGCATTCAAAACCGCGGCGACCGCGGCGATCCGGTCAGACTCCTTGCGCCGCAGATCGGCCGCGTCGCGGATCGTCGTCGTTCCCTCCGCAAAGCAGGCGGCCAGCGCGACGAGCGGCAGCTCATCGATCGCCAGGGGGATCTCCTCCCCGCCGACCTCGGTCCCGCGGAGCTCCGCGGCCCGGGCGAGGAGCGCGCCGACCGGCTCGCCGCCCACCACCTCCTCGGATCCAATCTCGAGCCTCGCCCCCATCCGCTCAAGGATTCCCAGGAGGCCGGTGCGGGTCGGGTTGAGCCCGACTCCCTCAATGACAACCTCGCTGCCGGGGACCAGCACCGCAGCGACCACAAGGAAGGCAGCCGAGGAGAAGTCGCCGGGGATCAGGAACTCAGCCGGCTCGAGCCGTTCGGCCGGGCGCACGGAGACCGCCACGCCGTCGCGGCCGACCTCCGCGCCGACAGACCGCAGCATCCGCTCCGTGTGGTCGCGAGTCCGCAGCGGCTCGACGATCCGCGTCTCTCCTTCGGCGAGCAGCCCAGCGAACAGCAGAGCGGACTTGACCTGGGCGCTGGCGAGGGGAAGTGTGTAGGTAACGCCGCGCAGGGGAACGCCCTCAACCGTCAACGGCGGCAGCCGGTCCTCTCGAGCCTGGAGGCGGGCGCCCATCAGGCGCAGGGGCTCGACGATGCGATCGACGGGCCGACGCCGGATCGAGTCATCGCCGTCAAGCTCCCAGGTCCCCCCCGGCTGCCCGGCGAGCCAGCCCGGCAACAGCCGCAGCAGGGTCCCGGCGTTGCCGACGTCGATTGCAGCCGAGACCGCGCCCTGCAGACCGACACCCCCCACCGACAGCAGCCCGGGCGAGTTGCGCCCTTCGACCGAGCCGTACCGTGCGCCGAGCGCCCCGATCGCCCGCAGCGTCGAGCGCGTGTCGGCCGCGTCGAGATAGCCCTCGATGCGGGTCTCGCCATCGGTCATCGCCCCGATCAGGGCGGCGCGGTGGGAGATCGACTTGTCAGCCGGGGGGCACAGTGAACCGCGCAGCGGGCCCGCCGGCCGAAAGCTGGGGGCCACCGCCTAGCCCTCCTCGCCGAGCAGCGCAACCGAGTGGCCGAGGCCGCGCAGGATCTCCGCGGCGCGGCGCGCTTGGGCCGGCCCGGCGACTCCGAGAATCACCGCCCCCGAGGTCATGTCCGCGGCCGGATGCAGCGCCATGTCCTCGATGTTGACGCCGGCATTTCCGAGGGCCAGGGCCAGCTCGGCGATCGTTCCCGGCCGGTTGGCGACGACGACCCGAAGTTCCTGCAGGCGCGCGTCTCCCCGCTCGGCGTCCAAGAGGGCCAGGCGATCCGCTCCCGCCTGGGCATGCCAGGAGGTGACGGCCTCTCTGTCCCCGGCCCGCAACAGCTCGGCGGCGTCGTTCAGACGGGCCCCGAGGGCGTCGATCGCATCGGCGATCGCCTCGCGGTTGCTGGCGAAGATATCGCCCCAGATCGCCGGGTTTGAACCCGCCACCCGGGTCGAGTCGCGAAAGCTCGGTCCGACCTCGGGCAGGCGCTCTGAGTCGCGGATCAACTCGGCAGCGGCCTCGGCAGCGAGGACGTTGGCGATTACGTGCGGCAGGTGGCTGACCGTCGCCATCAGGCGGTCATGGGCCTCGGCATCGATCGCCTGTGGTCGTGCCCCGAGGCCTGTGATCAGCCGCTGCAGCCGGTCGTAGAGGAGCCCGCTGGAGCGCTCGGTCGGGGTCAGGTACCAGCGGGCGCCCTCGAAGAGGTCGGCGCGGGCGTTCTCGACCCCCGCGGTCTCGGCTCCGGCCAGGGGGTGACCACCGATGAAGCGCTCATCGGCGCCGTGCTCGGCGACCAGCTTCCGCTTGGTCGAGCCGGCGTCCGTGACGACCGTCTCTGGGCCGCTGGCCCGGAGTGCCGCTCGCACCTGCTGCGCGAGCGCCGCCACCGGCGCGCAACAGAAGACCGCCTCCGCTCCGGGGCAAGCGTCCTCCGGTGAGCTCGCCGCACGCTCGATGGCGCCCAGCTCGAGCGCCCGATCGAGGGTCGCGCGGTTGCGACTCCAGCCGACGACCTCCGCATCGAGCCGCTCCCTCGCCGCGAGGCCGATCGAACCGCCGATCAGGCCGACACCGAGGACCGCAATTCTCATGAGGCGCGGGCGGCGCGGCCGCGTCGAGCCCTGACCGAGACCGCGAGGCTGCGCAGAACCGTGAGCGTGTCGGGCCAGGAGATGCAGGCGTCGGTGATCGACTGCCCGTAGGTGAGCGGGCCACCTCCCTCGGCGCTCTGTTTGCCCTCGACGATGAAGGACTCGAGCATGACCCCGACGATCGCCCGGTTTCCGGCCGCGATCTGTTCGCCGATCCCCCCGGCGGCAGCGAGTTGGCGGGCCGGATCCTTACCACTATTGTCGTGGGAGGCGTCGATCACGACCCGCTCCGGCAGGCCCGCGGCGCGCAGCTTCGCAAGCGCCGCCGCGACGCCGGCCGCGTCGCAGTTGGGGGCGCCGCGACCGCCGCGCAGGATGACATGCCCGTCGGGGTTGCCGGTGGTGTGATGGATCGCCGGGATGCCGTTGTCATCGATCCCGGCGAAGGCATGGCGAGCCGCGGCGGCGCGGACCGCGTCGACCGCCACCTGAACATCGCCGTCGGTGCGATTCTTGAAGCCGATCGGCATCGAGAGCCCGGAGCCGAGCTGGCGGTGGATCTGGCTCTCGGTGGTGCGGGCGCCGATCGCCCCCCAGGCGACCGCGTCGGAGATGTACTGGGGTGTGATCGGATCGAGGAACTCGCAGCCGACCGGCAGCCCGAGGTCGAGAACCTTCAGCAGCAGCGCCCGGGCGGTTCGCAGGCCCTCGTTGACGTCTCCGGAGCCATCGAGGTGGGGATCATTGATGAGGCCCTTCCAGCCGATCGTGGTCCGCGGCTTCTCAAAGTAGACGCGCATCACGACCAGCAGCTCATCGCGCAACCCCTGCGCCTCGCGGGCGAGGCGGCCGGCGTAGTCGAGCGCCGCCTCGACGTCGTGGACGCTGCAGGGGCCGACGATGACCATCAGGCGATCGTCATCGCCGTCGAGCACCGCACGGACCTCCTCGCGGCCCCCGACCACCGCCTGCGCGCGCTTTTCTCCCAGCGGCAGCGCCGCGAGCAGTGTCGCCGGCGAGACGAGCTCGACGATGCGCTCGATCCGCTGGTCACGAACCCGCTCGCGCGCCTCTCTTTCTGTCCCGATCACCATCTTGTCCTCACCATCCTTCAAAGCTTGAGAAGACTACTTTCCGCTCCGCTACCGCCGTCCCTCGCGCAGGCGAGCGCGAAGGTCATCTCGGCGCCCGGCCACTGCGCTGATATGGGTGCGACTCCGGGGAGCCGCCAGGCCGGACGCCTAGCTAAATCGCCAGAAATAGGCAAGCCGGGCAGAGTCGAGGGTGGCGCCTGATTCGGCGCGATTGCCGCTCTCGATTTCGCCCGCTCGCTTCACTGCCAACAGTTTGTAGCAGCCGGGGCACAAAAAGTCGAAGCCGCCCACCCAGCGGGCTCAGCCCGTGAGCTCGCCAAGCGCGGCCAGAAAGCGGTCGTTCTCGGACGGGACGCCGTAGGAGACGCGCAGGTGACCCGGATCGCCGAGTGCAGTGCCGGGCCGAACGGCGATCGAGCGCTCGGCGAGGCCGGCCAGCACCTCGGGCTCCTCGACGTCTCCGAGGTCCAGCCAGGAGAAGTTCGCCTGGCTCTCGGAGTGGGCGAAGCCGAGTTCGTCGAGGCCGGACTCAACCCGAACACGCTCAACGATCGTGCTCTCCACCCGGCGCCTGACGTCGTCGCAGTGCAGCACCGCCTCCGCGCCAGCCGCCTGGGCCAGAGCGTTGACGCTGAAGGGCTGGCGCACCGCGTCGATCGCCGCCCGGAACTTGGGCGAGCCGAGCGCGTAGCCGACGCGCAGGCCGGCCAGGCCATAGCACTTGCTGAAGGTGCGCAGGACAACGAGGTTGGGGAAGCCGGCAAGCAGATCGACCGTCGCGTCAGGGTCGTCGTTCACCTGAAACTCGACGTAGGCCTCATCCAGGACGATCGTCACATGCGGGGGGACGCGCTCGCAGAAGGCGGCGATCTGTTTCGCCGGGATGTGGGTGGCGGTCGGGTTGTTCGGGTTGCAGACGATCAGCAGCTGGGTGGCGGCGGTCACCTCGGCGGCCATCGCCTCAAGGTCGTGCAGGTAGCCCTCGGCGAGCGGAACGCGGATCTCGCGGGCACCGGTCAGGGCCGGGAGGTACGGGTACATCGAGAACGAGGGCCAGGCATAGACGATCTCCGCGCCCGGCTCACAGAGAGCCTCGGCGGCGGCCAGCAGGATCTCGCAGGAGCCGTTTCCCACCGCGACGCACCCAGGCTCGGTCCCGTAGCGCTCGGCGAGGCGGCGGCGCAGCAGCGTCGCCTCTGGGTCGGGGTAGCGGTTCATCGCCCCGGCGGCGCGCCTGATCGCCTCGACCACATCGGGGTGCGGCGGGAGGGGTGACTCGTTCGAGGCCAGTTGGGCAATCTCGCCCCTGGCGACCTGCTCGGGCGCCTGCCCACTCGGAACGCCGGCCTGGTAGCCCGGGATCCGGGCGAGCTTCTCGGAAAAGGTGATCGCCATCGTGAATATTGTGGCCTACTGCGCCGCGTGCAGATCGGAGCGCAGTTCCCGGGTCGCCCCCAGATAGGTGTGTGCGGGCAGGTGGTCAGGCGGGGCGTAGAAGTGAACGAGGACCCGGATCACCCGTTCCATCGATCCGGGTACCGGGATCTCGCGACAGCAGAGCAGGGGTACGGAATCAAGCCCGATGCCTCGCGCCGCGACCGCGGGGAACTCGGCATCGAGGTCCTCGGTGGTCGTGAACAGACAGCTGACGATCGCCGCGGCGCCAAGCCCGTTGCGCTCCAGCAGCTCCCGCATCAGCTCCGTCGTTGCGGCGAGGATCGCGTCGGCCTCGTTGGCCTCGGCCTGAACCGCGCCGCGCACCGCAAAGATTCGCTCTTCGCCCATCAGCCGCGCATCTTCGCAAAGCCCGAGGTGGCGGCATCGAGCCCCGCCCCATGGCTCGACCGGCGACCGATCGGGGTAGGGTCCTCAGGTGGGCGTGATCACCTCGGAGCTGCGCATCTCCAGCGATGGGGATACGGACATCGTTGACATCACCGATACCGCCCAGCGAACGGTCGAGGAATCGGGTGTCCTGAGCGGTGCGCTGCTCGCTTTCGTGCGCGGTTCGACCGCGGCGATTACCACCATGGAGCACGAGCCCGGCGGCGTTCATGACCTGCGCGAGATGCTCGAGCGGTTGATCCCCAGCCGCGGCGAATACGAGCACAACCGGCTCAACCACGACAGCAACTCGCACGCCCACCAGCGGGCCGCGGTCGTGGGCCCCTCAGAGACGGTTCCGATCCTCGACGGACACCTGGCGCTCGGCACCTGGCAGCAGCTGGCCCTGCTCGACTTCGACGACCGCCCCCGCGAGCGGACCATCATTCTTCAGGTGCTGACGTAGGGACGACGGCTCCCGAGGCGATCGCCGGCATCGCCCTCTCCGCGAGGCAGCCGGAGTGAGCTCATGCCCGAAGCGCGGCGATCTCCTCCCTGGAGAGTCGGCGTGAGTGGCCCTCGGGCAGCCCGCCGAGCTCGACCGGCCCGAAACGTATGCGCCGCAGCGAGAGAACCTCGTTGTCGAGCGCCTGAGCCATGCGGCGCACCTGGCGGTTGCGACCCTCGCGGATCACGATCTCGAGCCGGCGGGGGCCAAGGCGCCGCACCTCGGCCGGCGCCGTGATCCCGTCCTCGAGCTCGACGCCGGTGGCGAGGCGCCGCAACTCCGCCTCGGCCGGCGGACGTCCCAGCTCGACCAGGTAGGCCTTCGGAACCTCGAAACGGGGATGGGTGAGGCGGTTGGCGAGCTCGCCGTCGTTGGTCAGCAACAGCAGACCGGTCGAATCGGCGTCGAGGCGGCCGACCGGGTAGAGGCGGGCCTTGCTGGCAACCAGATCGACCACCGCACGACGCGAGCCGGGCTCCCGTGCGGTCGAGACGACTCCGGCCGGCTTGTTGAGCGCCCAAACCTCGCGCGGCTCCTCGCCGACTGGCTCACCGTCGACCCGCACATCGTCGCCCTCGGCGACGTCGTAGGCAGGGTCGCTGACAACCTGCCCGCGGACCGTCACCCTGCCCGCCGCGACGATCCGCTCCGCGGCGCGCCGTGAGGCGACGCCACCGTGGGCGAGGAATTTGGCGAGCCTCAAGGCTCGAGGCGCTGCTCGCCCGCTTTCAACAGCCGCTCGCGCAGCTCGCGCTCGTCCTCGGGGGTTGGGTCAAAACGGGAGGGATCGGGGAGCTGATCGAGCCCCGCAAGCCCGAAAAGCCGTTCGAAAAGCTCGGTCGTCTTGAAGATGGCGGCGCCAAAACGGGAGCGACCCGACTCCTCGATCAGGCCCCGCTCGGCGAGCGTCTGCACGGCCGACTCCGAGGAGACGCCGCGAATCCGCGCCACCTCGGGGCGCGAGACCGGCTGCAGGTAGGCGACGATCGCCAGCGTCTCGGCCTGGGCCTGGGTCAGCGGCGGCGTCCGCGGCTTGGCCAGGAGGCGTCGCGCCGCCTCCTCGCTGTCGGGATCGCTGGCCAGGGCAAAGCCGCCGCCGACCTCACGCAGAACGATGCCGCGCCGCCCCGGAGCAAGGTCCTCGCGCAGCAGCTCGATCGCCTCCACCACCTGTCCCTCCCTGGTCTGTGTCGCCTCGGCCAACTCGCCAATATTGACGGGCTGCGGCGAGAGGAAGAGCAGCGCCTCGATCGTCCGTGTGAGGTCGTTCAACGTCCCGCCCTCGGGCTCATGAGGAGACCCCGGTGATCTCGATCGGGCCGAACGCCCGCCGCTGCTTCCAGGTCGCCTCGCCGCGCCTGTACATCTCGAGCAGCGCGAACAGCGTCACCGCCTGGGTCAGCCGGTCCTCACCGCCGAACTGTTGATCGAAGTCGATGCTGGACCTGCCCCGCAGGGCCTCGCGGAGGGCCGAGAGCCGCTTCTCGAGGGAGACGGTGGGTCGGATGTGGCTGACATCGACCTCCGGTGGCGGCCTCAGCAGGTCGCCGAGGGCGACTCCCAGCTGCTCGGGGTCATAGACCGCGGTCGCCGCCGCGGTCGCGACGCGTCGCAGCTCACTCGGCAGCGGGGCCCTGCGGTAGAGGAAGCCGCGCTCTGCCTCGAAGCGATCGGCCAGGAGCTCCGCGGCGGCGGCGTAGCGCCGGTACTCGAGCAGACGGGCGAGCAACTCCTCGATCGCCTCCTGGGCTCCCAGCTCTTCCAGCCCGTCCTCGGCACCCGGCAGCAGCAATCGCGACTTCAGCTCAAGGAGCGCCGCGATCAGCACGAGGAACTCGGTCGCCACCTCCAGCTCCAGCTCCCCCTGGCGCTCGAGGTGCTCGACGTAGGCGACGACGACCTCACCCAACTCGACCTCGAGCAGATCCACCTCTTCGCGCAGGACAACCGCCAGCAGCAGGTCGAACGGCCCGGCGAAGACGTCTAGCTCGAGGTCAAGCTCGGCGACGGTCATGGCTGAAGCCTAAAGCGAGTGTGCGACACTGCCGCCGGTGGCGGCGCCCCCAGAGCCCAAGTTGGTCGAAAAGCCGTGGGGCTCAGAGCTGTGGTTCGCGGCCACCGAACTCTACGCCGGCAAACTGCTGCGGATCGATGCCGGGCACGCGCTCTCGGTCCAGCACCACCGCCGAAAGGATGAGACCTCCTACCTGCTCTCGGGGCGGATCGTTATCTCGCAGGGTCCTGACGCGGACAGGCTCACCGCACGCGAGCTTGCGGCGGGCGAGACCTGGCGCAACGAGCCCGGGGTCGTGCACTCGATCGAGGCCCTCGAGGACTCGGTCCTGATCGAGGTCTCGACCCCGGAGGTCGATGACGTCATCCGCCTGGCCGATCGCTACGGGCGCCAGGCCTAGGGCGCCGATCCGACACCCATCCGCTGGCGCACCTCGGCCAGCGTGCCGGCCGCGATCGCGCGGGCCTTCTCGGCCCCCAGCGCCAGCGCCGCCTCAAGCGCCGCCTCGTCGGGGCGCAGCTCGGCGTAGCGCTGGCGCACCGGGCCCAGGAGCTCGACCACCGCCTCGGCGACGGCCCGCTTGAACTCGCCGTAGCCGGCCTCGGCGAACTCCGCCTCGATCGCCTCCGGCGCGGTCCCTCGGGCGGCGGCGAGCACTTCGATCAGGTTCGTCACCCCCGGCTTTGCCGCCGAGCGAACGACCTCGCGGCCCGAGTCGGTGACGGCGCTGCCGAGCTTCTTGCGGATCGCCTCGGGCTCATCCAACACATACACGGTGCCGGCCTCGCCGCCCCCCGTGGTGGACATCTTGCTCTGCGGTTCCTGCAGATCCATGATCCGTGAGCCCACCTGCGGAATCCGGTGCTCGGGGGCGATCAGCGTCTCGCCGAAGCGCTCGTTGAAGCGGCGCGCGATCTCGCGCATCAGCTCGATGTGCTGGCGCTGGTCCTCGCCGACCGGCACCTGTTGGGCTCGGTAGGCGAGCACATCGGCGGCCTGCAGGACGGGGTAATAAAAAAGCGCCGCGGAGACCAGCTCGCGCTGCTTTGCCGACTTTTCCTTGAACTGGTGCATGCGGTTGAGGTCGCCGTGCGAGGTGACCGCCGAGAGCAGCCAGGTCAACTCGGTGTGCTCGTGAACGTCGGACTGGCGAAAGAGGATGCAGCGCTCGGGGTCAAGACCGGCGGCGAGCAGGATCGCCGTCGTGTCGTAGAGGCGCTGGCGCAGTTCGGCCGGCTCAAAGGGGACGGAAATCGCGTGCAGGTCGACGATGCAAAAGATCGCCGGATCGCCGCGGTCCTGGCCCTCGACGTACTGGCGGATCGCGCCGATGTAGTTGCCGAGGTGCTTGCGACCGGTCGGCTGGATGCCGGAGAAGATGATCATGTGTCGATTGGGGCGCTCACGCCCGGGACCCTAATGGGGCCGCCGGCCCGGGCGCCGGCTCCGCGCAGTCCCCCCCGACCGAGTGCCCGCACTCACCGGCCTGGGCCGAGCCCCGCGAGGGAACCGCCAAGCTGCCGCGCTGCGGGTTGACGATCCCGAGGCCGGCGAGGACACCGCCGAGGATCATCAGGGCGCCCGCGATCCCGATCCCGAGGTGAAAGGAGGCGGTCGATGCGTCGGCGGCCGCGCTCCGTATGCGCTCACCTTCGGCGGCCGGCAGGCCGCCCGCTGCGGGAACCGCCAGGGGCTTTTCCTTGGCCTCCGAGACGGCCACCGCGGCCGACGGGGAGAGCGGCGCCGGCCCCAGCTGTTCGTCGAGGGTGGCGGCGAAGTGGGCCGAGATGACCGCGCCGAGCACGGCGATCGCCAGCAGGCCCGCGACTCGCGAGACGCCGTTGTTGACGCCGGAGGCGATCCCCACGTGCTGGGCGTCGACCGAGTCGAGGACGGTCGCCGTCAGTGGGGCCACGGTGGCCGCAAGTCCGAAACCGAAGACAAGCAGCGCCGGCAGGACATCGGTCACATAGCTCGGGTGCGGCCCGACGCGCAGCAAGAGCAGTAGTCCGGCGCCGCCGACGATTGGCCCCAGACACATCGGCAGCCGCGGACCGGAACCCGAGGCGATCTTGCCAAAGCGCGGCGAGAGGAAGAACATCAGGACGGAGATCGGCATCGTCGCCAACCCCGCCTCCAAGGGCGAATAGCCGGCGACCTGCTGGAGGAAGAGGCCGACGAAGAAGAGGCCGCCGATCAACCCGGCGTAGGCCGCGAAGGTCGTCAGGTTTGTGATCGAGAAATTTCGGATGCGAAATAGACCGAGGGGCAGCATCGGGTGGCGTGCGAGCGCCTCGCGGAGGATGAAGAGCGCGAAGCAGAGAACCCCTGCCAGCAGCGGCAACCAGACCATCGGATCGGCCCAACCGTTCGCGGGCTGCTCGATCAACGCGAATGTCGGCCCGCCGAGGCCGACCGCGGAGAGCAGGATTCCGGCCCAGTCGATCCCCCTGTAGGCGTCCTCGTCGCGACTCTCGGCCACCGAGTGGAGCGAGAGCGCCACCGTAACCGCGATCAGCGGGATGTTGACCCAGAAGATCGCCCGCCAGGACAGGATGCCGACCAGGGCGCCACCAGCGGCAGGGCCGATCACGGTCGCGATCCCGGTCCAGGCGGTCCAGGTGCCGACCGCCCTGCCTCGCGCCTCCCCGGCGAAGGTCGCCGCCACGATCGCCAGCGAGCCGGGGACCAGCATCGCCCCGGCGACCCCCTGCAGGGCCCGGGCGCCGATCAGCAAGGCCGGGGTGGGCGCCACAGCGCAGAGAATCGAGCAGGCCCCGAACCCGAGCAGCCCGATCACGAAAATGCGGCGACGGCCGAACTGGTCGCCGAGGCTACCGCCGACGAGCAGCAGCGCGACGAGGGTCAGCGTGTAGGCCTCGACGACCCACTGCTGCCCGGCAAGGCCGACGTTGAGGCCGTTGCTGATCGCCGGCAGTGCCACATTGACGACGGTGCTGTCGAGAAACACCACCGTCGAGCCGAGGATCGTCGCGATCAGCGTCAGACGCTGCTGGCGGGACACGTGGTGAGTCTAGGACTTCCGCTGGGGCGCCCTGGCCGTCCTGGAAATGCGCGCCCGGCGGCGGGCGCTATTCCCGCAGCTACTCCGCGGCTGTGAAGAAGTTGCGGTAGGCGAGGGTCGTCGCCAAAAGGGCGGCGCGATCGCGACGCTACCGAGCAGCGTGTAGAGAAGGATCAGCTGCAGGCGCACGGCGTTCGTCGGGCTTGCCCCGGCGAGCAGCATCCCGACCATCGTCCCCGGAAAGAAGATCAGGCCCGTCGTCTTGGTCGAGTCGACGAGTGTGATCATCCCCGAGCGCAGCGCCCGACGCACGATCGGCAGGGCCGCTTCGCGGGAGCTCGCGCCGAGCGCCAGCGTCGCCTCGATCCGGGGGCGCGAATCGGCGACCTCATCGCCGAGGCGGTTCAAGGCCACCGCCGAGGCGGTCATCGCGTTGCCGATCACCATCCCGCCAACCGGAACCAGGTAGCGGGGCGTCGGTTCAAAGACCCCGAGCGCAACAACCAGGCCAAGGGTGCTCGCGGCGGCGACGGCGAGCGCGATCAGCAGCGGACCAAAGGATTCCGGCACCCCCTTGGCGCGGCCGCGGGCCGTGATCGCCCCGAAGAACACCATCACCGCCAGCAGGACGAGGACCAGCCAGAAGGTGTCGGCTTCGAAGATCAGCTTGATCGCATAGCCGACCAGCGTCAGCTGGATGATCGAGCGGATCGTCGCGACGCCGATGTCGCGCTCGAGGTCCGCCCCACGCCAGCGCGAGACCGCCGCGGCGAGCACGACGAGGACCAGCGAGGCGGCGACCTGCCACAGCGCCACATGAATCGAGGTGCTCACCGGACCGGCTCCAGGGGCCCATTGGAGACCACGCGACCTTCCTGCACCCGCAGCTCCCACTCGCCCAAGCGCCGCGCCTGCTCGGGGTCGTGGCTGACGAGGACGATCGAGATCTCGAGCTCGCTCCGCAGCCGGGCCAGGTCGCCTCGATCGCGTCGCGGGCCGCATGGTCAAGCGCCGAGGTGGGCTCGTCGAGCAGCAGGACCTTGGGGCGTTGCGCCAGGGCGCGCGCGAGCATCGCCCGCTGCTGCTCGCCGACCGAGAGCTCGGCGACGTCGCGATCGGCAAACTGCGGCCCGAGGCCGGCGAGAGCGAGGCAGCGATCGCCGTCGAGCTTCTCACTGACCAGGCGTGCGGCGAAGCCGAGGTTGGACTCGACCGAGCCCTCGAGCAGGGCGGGAAGCTGCGGCACCAGCGCCATCTCGCGGCGCAGCGCCCGGGGATCGCGGTCGGCGAGTGGAGTGCCCCGATAGAGAATACTGCCCCGCTCGGGGTCGACGAGGCGGTTTAGCAGGCGCAGCAGCGTCGACTTGCCGGCCCCCGAGGCCCGACGATCGCCGTCGCCCCGAGCGGGATCCCGGCCGTGACCTCCGTGAGAACCGGGCGCCCGCCGCGCTCGAGGCAGACGTCGTTCAGCTCGAACAGCACGCACGGATCTTCCCACCGAATCGTGCTGACCCTGGAAGAATCGGGGTAGGTGACCAGCTGATGGCGAGAGCGATCTGGAGCGGTTCGATCAGCTTCGGGCTACTCAACGTGCCCGTCAAGCTCTACAGCGCGGTGGCGCGCCGCAACATCGCGCTGCGCGAGATCCGCGAGTCCGACGGGGCACGCATCAGACATCGGCGGGTCGCCGAGGGGACCGACGAGGAGGTTCCCTACGAGAAGATCCAGAAAGCTTTCGAGATCACCACCGGCAACTTCGTGCCGATCACCAGGCAGGAGCTGGCGGCGCTCTCCCCGAAGAAGTCGCGTGCGATCGAGGTCCAAGACTTCGTCGAGCTTGTCGAGATCGACCCGATCTACTTCGACAGCCCCTACTACCTGGGCCCCGCCGAGGGGGCCGAGAAGGCCTACTCGCTGCTCGCCAGCGCACTCGAGCGCACCGCCAAGGTTGCGATCGCCCGCTTTGTCTTCCGCAACAAGGAGCACCTGGCGGCGCTGCGCGCCGAGCGGGGCGTCCTGACCCTGACCACGATGCGATTCGCCGATGAGGTGATAGCTCCGCAGGAGCTCGAGGATGTGCTTCCCGCCGAGAAACCGAAGGTCGCCAAGAAAGAGGTCGAGATGGCGGAGAGGCTGATTGACTCGCTGAGCGCTCCGTTTGACCCCAGCGCCTACCGGGACGAGTACCGCGAGGAACTTATGGCATTGATCGAACGCAAGGCCGAAGGCAAGGAGATCCTGACCCCGGCGCAGGCCGAGCCCGAGGCTACCGCCGCCCCCGATCTGATGGCGGCCCTGGAGGAGAGCATCGCCGCGGTCAAGGCGAAGACCGACCGGAAGGCGGGCAAGCGGGCGCGGGCAGCGAAGTCAGGCGCGGCGCCGAGGAGAGCGCCGGCGAAACGGGCGAAATCCAAATCCCCCAAGTAACCCGTGGGCACTGACCGGCTGGTCGAGGTCGAGGGCCGTGAGCTGAAGCTCACGAACCTCGAGAAGGTCCTCTACCCGAGGGCCGGCTTCACCAAGGGCGAGGTTGTCGACTACTACGCGAAGGTGGCGCCGGCGATGATTCCCCACCTGAGCGGACGCGCGGTGACCCTGCGCCGCTTCCCGGAGGGCGTCGAGGACCTCGACGCCGCCTTCTTTGAGAAGCGCTGCCCCAAGCACCGGCCCAAATGGGTGAAGACCGCCCGGGTCCAAGCCGGACCGCGCGCCGGCAAGATCGACTTCTGCGTCTGCGACGGCCTGCCGACGCTGATCTGGATGGCGCAGCTGGCGGCGATCGAGCTGCACCCCTCCCTCTCCCTCAGCCGGGCCCCGAAACGGCCCACGGTGCTCGCCTTCGACCTCGATCCGGGCCCGCCGGCTGACGTCATCGACTGCTGCCGGGTGGCGATCCGCCTGCGCGACCTCTTCGCCCATTTCGGCGTCGCCTGCTTCCCGAAGACCTCGGGCTCCAAGGGCCTGCAGGTGTACGTGCCGCTCAACGACCGCGACTCCTATGAGAAGACGAAACCGTTCGCCAAAGCGATCGCCCAGCTGCTCGAGAAGCAGACCCCCGACAAGGTCGTCTCGAAGATGAAAAAGCTCGAACGCGAGGGCAGGGTGTTCGTCGACTGGTCCCAAAACCACGAGCGAAAAACGACGATCGCCGTCTACTCGCTGCGGGCCCGCGAACGACCGACGGCCTCCACCCCGCTCACCTGGGAGGAGGTCGAGGCGGCGGCCGATACGGGTGACGGCGCCTCGCTTGTCTTTGAGGCCGCTCAGGTGCTCGAGCGGGTCGAGCGCCACGGCGACCTCTTCGCCCCGGTTCTGGAGCTCGAGCAGGCCCTGCCCGAACTCTAGCCCCGCCGCGGCTCAGCGCGCGTCGCGCCACATCTGGGTGACGCTCGGCCCGTCTTCGCCGAGCTCGAAGGAGCTGAAGCGGGAGAAGCCGAGCCGCTCATAGCGGTGGTCGTTGGCGGGGTTCGAGGACTCGAGGTAGGTCGCGATGCCCGCGGCGTCAGTCCTGCTCAGATTCTCTGCAAGCAGTCCCATGCCCAATCCGCGCCCCGCCCGCTCGGGGTGGGTTGCGAGCAAGCTCAGGTAGAAGTGGGGCTCGCGCGGGCGCGCCGCGCCAAAGCGAGCGAAGGTGTCGTGCACGCGGGCATCGGCGGGACCCAGCAGCTCGGCCAGCAGGGTCTCGAGGCGCACCTCATCCTCGGCTCGGAGCTCCGGCATCCCCGGTGGGATCCACAGGGAGACCGCGGCGCAGCCCTCGGTAACCCACACCCAGCCGTGGCCGAGCGCGGACTCGAGCGCCAGACCCCAGACCGCACGCAGCTGTTCCAGGCGTCGCGCCGGATCGGGAAAGGCCCAGCCCCAGACCGGATCGCCATAGAAGGCCTGGGCCAACGTTTCCGCCGCCGCGGCAAGATCAGCGGCGCCGGCGACGCGCGCCCTGACTGCGGCCGGCCTGTAGTTGGGGTCGGCGATCGGATCCCCGATTCAGGAAAGCGCCTCACGGACCACCGGCCGACGCGTCGCCTTGACCTCGTCGAGGCGGCGAACCGGTGTCTCGTAGGGAGCGTTCTTGGCCAGCCCGGGGTCGGACTCGGCCTCGGCGAGGATCTGCTCGACCGCCTCGGCAAACGCGTCGAGGCTCTCCTTCGTCTCGGTCTCGGTTGGCTCGATCATCAGTGCCTCCTCGACCAGCAGCGGGAAGTAGACGGTCGGCGGGTGCACGCCGAAGTCGAGCAGTCGCTTGGCGAGGTCGAGCGTCGCGACTCCGAGCTCCCTCTTCAAGGGCCTGCCGGAGAGGACGAACTCGTGCATGCAGTGGCGGTCGAAGGCGATCGGCAGGAGGTCGGCGGCGCGGCCCTGGCCGAGACGTGCCTTCAGGTAGTTGGCGTTCAGCACCGCGGTCTCGGCGGCCTCCGCGAGGCCGTCAGATCCGAGGCTGAGGATGTAGGCGTAGGAGCGGACAAAGACCCCGAAGTTCCCCTGGAACCCTCGCAGGCGCCCGATCGATTTGGGGCGCTCGTGTTCGAGGTCGAAATAGGGTCCGTCGCCGTTGGCGCCCTCGCGTCTGATCACCTGGGGCCGCGGTAGGTAGGGCTCGATCCGCTCTGAGACGGCGATCGGGCCCGCCCCCGGACCGCCGCCACCGTGGGGCTGGCTGAAAGACTTGTGGAGGTTGACGTGGACGATGTCAAAGCCCATGTCCCCGGGCCGCGAGTGACCCATAACCGCGTTGAGGTTGGCGCCGTCGTAATACAGCGTGCCGCCCGCCTCGTGGATCAGCGAGGCGATCTCGGTGATGTTCTCATCGAACAGGCCGAGCGTGTTCGGGTTGGTCAGCATCAGGCAGGCGACCTCATCGGAGATCTTGGCCCGCAGATCGTCCATCTCGACGCCGCCGCGCTGATTTGTCGCGACCTTGACCACCTCAAAGCCGGCCATCGTCACGCTCGCCGGGTTCGTGCCGTGGGAGGTGTCGGGAGCCAGAACCCTGGGGCGCGATTCGCCCCGCTCATCGTGGTAGGCGCGGGTCAACAGCAGACCCGCCAGCTCTCCCTGCGAGCCGGCCGAGGGCTGCAGGCTGACGTGCGGCAGGCCGCAGATCTCCGCCAGGCTCTGCTGCAGCAGCCACATCAGCTCCAGTGCCCCCTGTGCTCGCCGCGGGTCCTGTGCGGGGTGCAGGCGGGCGTGACCGGGCAGCGCCGCGACCCGCTCGTTGAGCCGCGGGTTGTGCTTCATCGTGCAGGAGCCGAGTGGGTAGAACCCCGTGTCGAGGTCGAAATTGCGCCTCGAAAGGCGGTTGTAATGGCGCACGATCTCCGGCTCGGAGACCTCGGGCAGCCGCGGCGGCTCGACCCGCAGCAGCCGCTCGGGGATCAGCTCAGAGAGCGCCGGCTCGGGAACTTCGGCCTCGGGCAGCGCCGCCGCGCGCCGACCGGGCTTTGATTTCTCGAAGATCGTTTCAACCTTTTCGGCCTGCTGATTCATCCGACCCCCTGCGGTGAGCCCTCTGGCCGCGGCGCCGGAGCGCGGTCACGCTCCGCGGCGATTGCCCCCGCCAATGTCTCGGCGAGGTCATCGATCTGCGCCCGCGTGCGGCGCTCGGTGATCGCGACCAGCAGACCGTCCTCGTACTCGGGGTAATCGCGCCCCAGCGCGTATCCGGCGGCGATGCCGCGCTCGGCGCAGCGCTCGAGGACCGCCTCGACGGGGGCCGCGAGCCTGATCGCGAACTCGCGGGCCACCGGCGCCCCATGCAGCAGCTCGACCCCGTCGATCGCGGCGAGTCGCTGGCGCGCGTAGGCGGTGCGTCGCACGAGCAGCTCGCCGAGTTCGCGAAAGCCCTGGCGCCCGAGCCAGGCGAGATGGATCGTCGCCGCCAGCGCGTTGAGCGCCTGCGCGGTGCAGATATTGTGGGTCGCCTTCTCGCGGCGGATGTGCTGCTCCCGCGTCTGCAGTGCCAGGACGAACCCCCGGCGGCCGTCGACGTCCTCGGTTTCTCCGGCGATCCGACCGGGCATCCGCCGGATCAACTCCTCGGTGGCGCAGAAGAAGCCAAAGGAGGGGCCGCCGAAATCGAGCCTGTTTCCGAGCGGCTGCCCCTCGCCGAGAGCTATGTCGGCGCCGCAGTCCCCCGGGGGGCGCAGGACGCCGAGGGTCATCGGGTCGACGGCGATGACGAGCAGCGCCCCGCTCTCGCGGACCGTGGCGCCCAGCGCCTCGATGTCCTCGACGGCGCCGAGGAAATTGGGGCTCTGCAGGAAGACCGCCGCCGTTTCCCCGTCGAGTGCCGCGGCCAGCGCCCCGGGGTCTGTGAGCCCACCCTCAAGGCCGACCTCCTTGACCTCGGCGCCAAAGCCGACCGAGTATGTGACGAGCGTCTCGCGACTCTGGGGGTGGACGCCACGGGAGACGAGCAGGCGCCGGCGGCCGCTGGCGCCGATCGCCAGATAGCCGGCCGAGGCGAGCGAGGATGGGCCCTCATAGAGGCCGGCGCTGGCGACCGGCAGTCCCGTCAGCTCCGACATCGCGGTCTGGAATTCGAACATCACCTGCAAACCGCCCTGGGAGACCTCGGGCTGGTAGGGCGTGTAGGGCGTCAGGAACTCGGAGCGCTGGGTGATCGCGTCGACGATTGCCGGCACGTAGTGGTCATACATCCCGGCGCCGAGGAAGCAGACCTGCTGCTCGGCGTCGGCGTTGCGGGCGGCGAGGCTCGCCAGGCGCTCGTAGACCTCGGCCTCGCTGAGCCCCTGCGCCAGCGCGAGCGGCCCCCCGAGCCGCAACGGCTCTGGTATCTGCTCAAACAATGCCTCGACGGACTCGATCCCGATCGCAGCCAGCATCTCGGCGCGATCGGACTCGGTGGCGGAGGTGTAGCGGGTCACGTTTACACCCTAGGGAAGCGGTCCTTGAGAGGAAATTCGCGCCTCGCTCGCTGCGCGAAAATCAACCACCGGCCCCGGCCGCCGCTCAGCCCAGCAGCTCGCGGTATTCCCCGGCGGCGAGCAACGAGTCCGCCTCGGCCGGTGCGCTGAGGCTGACCTTGACTAGCCAGCCCTCGCCGTAGGGGTCCTGGTTGATCCGCTCGGGCGCCTCGGCGAGCGCCTCGTTGACCTCAACAACCTCCCCGGAGAGGGGGGCGACCACCTCGGAGACCGCCTTCACCGACTCAACCTCGGCGTAGCTCGTGTCCTTCTTGAGCTTGGCCCCGACCGCGGGCGGATCGAAGAAGACGACCTCGCCGAGACTGTCCTGCGCATACCAGGTGATTCCGAAGGTCGCCCGCTCGCCCTCGACCCGGGCCCAGTCGTGCTCGGCGTGGTAGATCAGGTCCTCGGGGTAGCTGGCCTCGCTCAAGAGAGCCTCCTTATCGCGGTGGGTAGAGGGGTCTGGAAGCTACCCGCGCCGGGCGCCGCTTGCCGCGCACATCGATCTCGACCGCGACGCCCGGCTCGGCGAGCTCGGGGCGCAGGTAGGCCATCCCGATCCCGATCTCCAGACAGGGCGAGAAGCTGCCCGAGGTGACGAGGCCCACCTGATCGGCCCCCCGCAGGACCGGGTTGCCCTGGCGCGGGATACCGGGACCCTCGATCCTAAACGGCGCCAACTTCTCAGCCGGACCCTCGGCGCGCGCACGGCCGATCGGCGCCGAGCCGATGAACCCGGTTGCCTCCGCGCAGCACCATCCGAGGCCGGCTTCGATCGGGTTTCGCTCGGGGGTCAGGTCCTGGCCGTAGAGGTGAAAGCAGGCCTCGAGGCGAAGCGTGTCGCGCGCCCCCAGCCCGCAGGGGACGATGCCGGCATCGAGGAGCTCCGCCCAGACAGGCGGCGCGATCTCAGGATCGAGCAGGAGCTCGACCCCGTCCTCGCCCGTATAGCCGGTGCCACAGGCGAGGGCCGGGCGACCGCCGATTCGCAGTGCCGCGATCGCCATCCGCGGCGGCAGGGCCACCTCGAGAGTCCGACCGAGGATCGCCCGCGCGTGCGGGCCCTGGATCGCGAGCATTGCGTAGCGCTCGGCGACGTCGCGGACGGCGACATCCTCGCCACGGCTCCGGCGCCCGAGCCAGCTGAGGTCGAACTCGTGGTTGGCGGAGTTGGTAATCAGCAGGTAGCGGTCGCCGCCCAGTCGGTAGGCGAACAGGTCGTCGAGCACGCCGCCGTCCTCCGCGCACAGACAGGAGTACTGGGCGCCGCCGATCTCGATCTTGGCGACGTCGTTGGAGAGCAGCAGCTGCAGGAAGCGCAGCGCCCCTGGCCCCTCGACCTCGATCTGACCCATGTGGGAGACGTCGAACATCCCCGCGTGGGTGCGCACCGCCAGGTGCTCCTCGCGAATCCCCTCATAGGAGACCGGCATCTCCCAGCCGGCGAAGGGGACGAGCTTTGCCCCGAGCTCAAGGTGCTTCTCATACAGAGGTGTCCTTCGCAGGCTCACGGCGAGCAAGGCTATTGCCTGCTCAGGCTGGGGCGCCCCCGGTGAGCGGCGCGACCACAGCTCAACTCGGCGCGGCGCGAATCCGACCCGGCGGGGTCCCGCGATGGCCAGCTCGCCGCCGGCTATTCCTTGAGGAATCCCGGAACGTCGATGTCGTCGTCGGAGACGCGCAGTTTGCGAATGTCCGTATCGTCGGCCGAGACGCGGGGCCGGCTCTCGTAGCGGCGGCGAACGCGCTGCGGCGAGCGTGCCAAGAGCTCGAAGCCCTCAAAGCCCGTCGCGATCACCGTGACGCGGATCTCGTCGCGCATCGACTGGTCGACGACCGAGCCGAAGATGATGTTGGCGTTGTCGTCGGCCTCCTGCTGAACTAGCTGTGCGGCCTCATTGACCTCGAACAACCCGAGGTCCTCGGGGCCGGTGATGTTCAGCAGCATCCCGGTCGCGCCTTTGATCGACTCCTCGATCAGCGGCGAGGTGATCGCCGCCTTGGCGGCGTCGAGTGCGCGCGACTCGCCCGAGGCGCTGCCGACCCCCATCAGGGCCGAGCCGGCGTCGCGCATGATCGTCCGCACGTCGGCGAAATCGAGGTTGATCAGACCGGGGATCGTGATCAGGTCGGTGATGCCCTGCACGCCCTGGCGCAGGATGTCATCGGCCTGGCGAAAGGCCTCGAGAACGCTGGTCCGGCGCTCGACGGCCTGCAGCAGTTTCTCGTTGGGGACGATGATCAGGGTGTCGACGTTGTTGCGCAGTTTCTCGATCCCCTCGAGCGCCTGCTGCATGCGCCGTTTGCCCTCGAACTCGAAGGGCTTCGTGACGGCGCCGACCGTCAGGGCTCCGATCTCCTCCTTGGCGATCTCAGCGATGATCGGCGCCGAGCCGGTGCCGGTGCCGCCGCCCTCACCGGCGGTGACGAAGACCATATCGGCCCCCTTCAGCGCCTCCTTGATCTCATCGCGGCTCTCGGCCGCCGCGCCGGCCCCGACCTCCGGGTTGCCGCCAGCCCCGAGGCCGCGGGTCAGCTCCTGTCCGATCGAGAGCTTGATGTCGGCGTCGCAGGCCTGCAGCGCCTGGGCATCGGTGTTGACCGCGACGAACTCGACCCCGCGGATGCCGGCGTCGATCATCCGGCTTACGGCATTGGTGCCGCCGCCGCCTGCCCCGACGACCTTGATCACTGCAAGGTAGGTGGATTCCATCTCCCGAAATCTCTCTCTTATGTGAGTTGAGCCTTTTTTCCGTCCGAGGCTTCAGTCATGCTTGAGAGTTGGAGTGGCCTCGGTAACTACGGAAATTGCGCCCAACGTAGGGTATCGAGAGGCCACTGTCAAACGCCCGAACGGCATCATGCAACGCGGATTCCTCGACCAGTGCTTGAGGGTTTGGCTCAGCTAACTCTTAGGTTGAGGGTTTGAAGGCTTGCCGGTGCAGCAGCGCCTCGCGCGCCCCGATCGGCTCTGGGACGCCGGATGCAGGCATTGAGCCGACTAATGCCCGCAATGCGTCGAGGCTCCCCGTTCGGCCGGTGGCAGGGTCACGCCGCTGCCGCCCGTCGAGGCCCGCCCCGGTGAATACAGGTCGACATAACCGATTTCGCTAACCGCCGGATCGGCCAGGATCGCCGCCGCGGCCGCCCACTTCTGCGCCGCCCGGGCAGCCCTGCCGAAGCGCAGTTCGATCCCCGAGACGAGCTTCACCTCGACCCCGGTTTCGCCGTAGCGGCTGGCCGCGATGCAGGAGCGCAGGACCGGCGGTGCCGCCCCGAGGACGCGGGCCTGTTCGAGCAGTGGTCCCCTGAGGCGGCCGCCCTGAGGCGGCTTGTCGGTCGGTAGCCGGGGAAGGCTCGCGCCGGAGGGCGGATGGCCGCTGAGGATCACGCCGGCGGCCGAGACGCCGAGCGCCCTCGGGCCGGACCCGATCACCGACGTCGGACGGGTGTTGCCTGGCCTGCCCGCCGTGCCCGATCCCGATAGGGCCAGGTGGTAGATGATCAGGACCAGTGCGACAGCCACCGCGATCCCGCCCGCGACCAGCAACCGGCGCCTCACGGCTCCCAGCCCTCCGGCAGGCGCAGCTCTCCCAGCTGCTGGACCTCGGGCTCGAGCACGATGCCGAACCGCTCTCGCACTCGGCGTCGCCCCTCGGCCATCAGGGCGAGCACATCGGCGGTGCTCGCGGCGCCCAGATTCTCGACGAAGTTGGCGTGCTTCTCGGAGAACCGGGCGCCACCCACCTGCAGGCCGCGGCACCCGGCCGCCTCCAGCAGCTGCCCGGCGCTCCTTCCCCCAGCCCGCGGATCGTCGGGGTTCTTGAACGTCGAGCCGAAGGTCTTGATCCCGGAGGGCTGCGCTTCTCGCCGGCGCGAGCGCATCAAGCCCAACGTCTCGCGGACCGCGTCTGGGTCTGAGGCGGAGAGCAGGAACGAGACCCTGGCCACGACCTCGCCCGGGCCGAGATTGGAGCCGCGGTAGATGAAGCCGAGCGCATCCGGCGATCGCCGCTCGCTGCCCGTCGCGGTGCAGACCTGAACCCACTCCAGGACCTCGGCCAGCTGTCCTCCGTAGGCGTTGGCGTTCATCCGCACCGCCCCACCCGCGGTACCGGGGATGTTGATCCCGAACTCGAGCCCCGAGAGCCCCCAGCCGGCCACCTTCGCGGCGGCCGAAGGCAGGCGGGCGCCACCCCCGCAGAGGACCCGCACGCCCTCGCGCTCAATCGCGGCCAGCTCGCCGTCGAGCTTCAGCGCCAGGCCCCGGAAACCCTGATCGGCGACGAGCAGGTTCGAGCCAGAGCCGAGCAGGCCCAGCGCCAGCCCCTCCGCCTCGGCCCAGGCGAGAAGCTCAAGGAGCTGGGCCTCGTTGCGCGGCCGCGCGAACCAGTCCGCCGGCCCGCCGGTGCGCACGGTCGTCAGCCGCGCCAGCGGGTAGTCGCGAGAGAGCCCGGCTGGCGTCTTCACGGGCAGCCTGCCAGGGCCCCCATCAGCGGCCGCCCTCGACGAGTCTCTCGGCCAGGCTGAACACGTCGCCGGCGCCGAGCGTGACCAGCACCTTGCCGGGGCCAAGTCGTCGGCTCGCTGCCGCCGCAGCCTGCTCCAGGGTGGGCGCCCAGACGACCGGCCGCCCCGCCATCCGGTCGGCCGCGGCTCGCGCGACCGCCAGGCCGCTGACCCCCGCCAGCTCGCCGACCGGCCTCTCACGGGCCGCGTAGACGTCGAGCACGACCGCCTCGTCGGCGAGCGCCAGGGCCGCGCCCAGCTCCTCGGTGAAAGCCCGGGTTCGCGAGTACAGGTGGGGCTGAAAGACAGCCAGCAGGCGCTCACCGCCGATCTCGCGCAGCGCCGTCAGGGCCGCCCGCAGCTCGGTCGGGTGATGGGCGTAATCGTCGTAGATCACGGTCCCCTCAACCTCCCCCTTGCGCTCCAGCCGCCGCCGCACTCCAGGGAACTCGGCGAGCCCGGCGGCCGCCGCCTCCAGCGAAGCCCCGGTCAGCTCAACGGCGGCCAGCGCCGCTCGCGCGTTCAGCAGGTTGTGGGCTCCGGGAACGGCCAGCGCGAGTCGCGACGGACCCGGCGAGTTGGCGTTGAACTCGGCCCTGCGGGCGTCTTTCGCGAAACGTTCAAATGCCGCCCGTAGCGCCGCGATCGAGCCCCAATGGGAGTGATGGTCCATCTCGATGTTGGTGATCACCGCGATCTCGGGACGCAGCTCGAGGAAACTGCCGTCGCTCTCGTCGGCCTCGGCGACGACCCATTCGCCCGACCCCCAGCCGGCGTTCGCGAGGGCGCCCCCCTCGCCCAGCCCCGGCACCTCACCGCCGATCAGGAATGCGGGATCGGCGCCGATCGCGCGCAGCGCCCAGACCGTCATCGCCGCCGTGGTCGTCTTGCCGTGCGTGCCAGCGATGGCGATCAGCCGCTTCTCGGCGCAGAGCTCGGCGAGCAGCTCCCCGCGCGAGATGATCGCCAGGCCGCGCTCGCGGGCAAGCGCCAGCTCCGGGTTGTCCTCGCCGATCGCCGTGGAGAGCACGACCTCGGTGTCGGCGGGCAGGTTGCCGGCGTCGTGGCCGATCAGCGGCGCCAGACCGGCATCCCGCAGGCGTGCCAGGTAGGAAGAGTCGGCGCGATCGCTGCCACTGACCGTCGCGCCGAGCTGTGCGCTGACCAGCGCCAGACCACTCATCCCGGCGCCGCCGATACCGATGAAATGGAGCCGCCGCCCGCTCCAGCGATCGCCCGCGCCCGCGATCACTGTTCCTCCTCGCCCCCGGAGCTTTCCTTGAACCCGGCCGCCCGCAGCACCTCCACCGCGATCCGCCAGGCGGCATCGGGCCTCGCCAACCGCGCCGAGGCAGCGGCCATCGCCGTCAGACGCGTCGGGTCGCCGAGCAGCGTCCCCACCTCATTGCCAAGCCGCGAAGCGCTCATCGCCCGGTCCTCGATGATCAGGGCCGCTCCGGCGCCGGCCATCCATGCCGCATTTGCCCCCTGATGGTCGCCGGTCGCGTGCGGGTAGGGGACGAGGATCGCCGGGCGCCCGACCGCGGCGACCTCGAAGATCGAGCCACCGGAGCGCGCGAGTACCAGGTCGCAGGCCGCCAGGCAATCGCCGAGATCGGGCTCGTAGGCGAGCAGCGTGTAGCGGCCGCCGTGGGGGGCCGCCGCCAGCCGCTCCCGGAGTTCGGCGAAATCTCGCTCTCCAGTCAGGTGGATGACGTGGAAGTCGCGTCCGCGCCGTTCGGTGAAGGCCTCGACCGCGCAACGATTGATCGAGCGGGCCCCCTGACTGCCACCCATCACCAACAGGCAGGCCTCCTCGGGCCCGATGCCGAAGCGCTCACGGGCGGCGCCGCGGTCGGCGGCGAGCACTGCCGATGGAACCGGGCGCCCAGTGAGCAGGTAGCGCTCCCCCTCGCGGCCCTCGATCGGGAAGGCGAGGCAGACCCTCCGGGAGCGCCGGGCGAGCATCCGGTTGGCGAGTCCGAGATGACTGTCGGCCTCGGTGAGGACCAGCGGCGTCCCGGTGGAGAGCGCGGCGAGGCCCGCCGGCCCGGCGACGAATCCGCCGCCGCCCATCACCACGTCCGCGCCCCGAGACCGGATCACTCGCCGCGCGGCCCGCACCGAGCCCAGCGCCTCGAGCGTGGCCACGGCGGCCCGCAACGGGTTGCGACGATCGATGCCCCTCACCTTGATGAAGTCGATCTCATATCCGGCGGCCGGGACCAGCTCGGCCTCAACCCGCTCGCGCGTACCGAGGAAGCTGACCTCGGCGCCACTAGCCCGAAGCTCGTCGGCGACCGCCATGGCGGGCACCACGTGACCCGCGGTTCCCCCCGCTGCGAGCACTACTTTTGCGGCTCTTGACACTGCGCGTTCGGCTCCTTCCACGGGCGGATGAGCGCCCACCCTCGACGACGCGGAGTTTGCCAGCGGCGGCGGTCCCTCCGCGTGCCACGTTGAGGATCAGTCCGACCGCGAAGAGGCTCGCCAGCAGACTGCTGTTGCCGTAGGAGATGAAGGGCAGCGGCACCCCGGTCAGCGGCGCCAGCCCCAGGACGGCGCAGAGGTTGATCGCCGCCTGCAAGAGAATCAGCGAGGTGAGTCCCGCGACCAGCAGCTTGCCATAGCTGTCGCGGGCCTTCTTTGCGACCTGCAGCCCCGCGTAACCGAGGGTGGCGAAGAGTCCGACGACGCCGACGATCCCGACCAGGCCGAGCTCCTCGCCGATCACGGCCGAGATCATGTCGGTATGGGCCTCGGGCAAATAGAAGGCCTTGCCCACTCCATTGCCGATCCCGACTCCGAAGATGCCCCCCGAGCCAAGCGCGATCTTCGCCTGGACGGCTTGGTAGCCGGTGCCGCTGGTGTCCGAGCTCGGATGCAGGAAGCCGGTTAGACGCGCCATCCGGTAGGGCTCGACGATCGTCAGCGCCAGGGCCAGGAAGCCGAGCACCCCGGCGATCAGCGCCAGATCGCGCAAGCGAGCGCCGGCGGCGATCAGCATCGCCCCGGCGGCGAAGGCGACAACCAGGGCGGTCCCCAAGTCGGGCTCGATGACGATCAGCAGCGCTGCCGAGCCGACGACCAGCAGTAACGGCACCAGGCCCTCGAGGCTACGGACACGCTTGGGCTTGCGCGCGATCAGGTCGGCCGCGTAGAGGATGAGGGCAACCTTGGCCAACTCCGAGGGCTGGATCTGCAGAGAGCCGCCACCAATCCAGCGGCTGGAACCGTTGACCGAGCTGCCGATGCCGAGCACCGCCACCAGCAGCACGAAGGAGAGGCCGAGCAGGACCGGCGTCAGGCGGCGCACCGACTCCAGCCCGTGGCGGGCGACGAAGTGCATCAGCAAGAGCCCAACCGCACCGACGATCAGGGTTCTTTTCAGGTAGTAGGCCGATTCCCCGATTCCGCCGTCGCTCAGCACTTTGGTCGTCGAGCTGGCCGAGAAGACCATCACGGCACCCAGCGCCAGCAGGCAGAGGGTCACGGTGAGCAGCAGGTTGTACTCGGTCGGCATCGCCGGAACCTGGGTCCGGCGCTTCGACTTTGTCCGGCCGGGCCGCCTGGGCGCCGGGCGAGGGCGCCCGGGCCTGGTCGAGCGGGCGCTCACCGGAGAAGCTCTCCGACGATCTCCCGGAAGCGATCGCCGCGCTGCTCGAAGTTCTCGAAGGCGTCGAAGCTGGCGCAGGCGGGCGAGAGCAGAACGACCTCGCCGGGTCCCGCCGCGGCGGCGGCCCGGCGGATCGCATCCTCGAGGTCTCCGCAGCGATGCAGCGCGACGCCGGCCTCGACCGCCGGCGCCAGCGCCTCGGCGAGCCGCTCGGCGGAGGCCCCGATCAGATATACGGCGGTGCAGCGCTCGCGAACCGGGTCGAGCAGCGGCGCGAAGTCCTCGCCCTTCTCGCTGCCGCCGAGGATCGCGTGGACGCCGCCCCCGAGGGCGCGCATGCCTACCGTCGCCGAGGCGACATTGGTCGCCTTGGAGTCGTTGACAAAGCGCACCCCACCTCCCGCGGCGACCTGCTCGAGGCGGTGCCGGACTCCGGCGAAGCTGCGCAGCCCGGCGCGGACCGCGTCGCGCTCGAGGCCCATCGCCAGGGCGGCGGCGGCGGCGGCCATCGCGTTGGCGACGTTGTGCTCACCGAAGAGGCCGAGCTCGGAGGCGGGCAGCAACGGCTCACCGTCATAGAAGATCGTGCCCTGCGCCAGTGAGACCTCGCAGTCGGGGGCGGCACCGACGCAGAAGGAAACGCGACGACCGCAGCCCCCGAGGTCGACCCCGACAAGGGCCGGCTCGTCCGCGTTGTAGACGGCGACATCATCGTTTCCCTGGTTTACGAAGATCCGCAGCTTCGCGCGCAGGTAGGAATCGAGGTCTGCATGGCGGTCCAGGTGGTCGGGTGCCAGGTTGAGGAACACCGCGCACTCCGGGGCAAAGGCGATGCTGTCTTCGAGCTGAAAGCTCGAGGCCTCACAGACCACGGTCGCCTCGGGCTTCACCTCGCCGGCCAGGGCGGACAGTGGCGTGCCGACGTTGCCGGCCACGGCGACCGGTTCGCCGGCGGTGCGGTAGAGATGGCCGAGCAACTCGGCAACGGTTGTCTTGCCGTTTGTGCCGGTCACCGCGAGAAAGCGGTTCGGGATCGCCCGCCAGGCCAGCTCGAGCTCGCCCATAACCTCGATCCCGCGCTCCAGGGCGGCGGCGATCACCGGCGCCTCCCGGGGCACACCGGGGCTCTTGACGAGCGTTCGGATCCCATCGAGAAGTGCAAGTCCATCGCTATCCAGGACGACTTCGACGCCCGCCCCGGCGAGCCCTGCCGCGGCCCCAGGATGGCTGGAGTCGACCCCGCGTACCCGAGCTCCGCGGCCTGCCAGCAGGCTTGCCGCGGCTCGGCCCGAGCGGGCCAGCCCGACCACCAGGAACGGCCCCCGCGGTAGCGGCGGACGTGGCTTTTTCGGGGGCGGCACACTCATGCGGATAGCTTCGCGCCCGAGCGGCGCGCCCCTGTCGCGCGGCGTGGTTCATTTGCTGTCCGCGTCGCCTGGTTAGGGCGCGGCGGGCTGGTGCGCGGGCTGCCGGACGAGGCAACGGGCGGCCCAGCCGGTGAGGCCGAGCAGCCAGAGCAGGGTCAGGGAGGCACCGAGCAGCGCATTCATCGGGCCGCCCGGAGCGAGGAAGCCGTGCGAACCGAACACCGTGATCGTCTCCAGGGCCTGCTCAGCGAAGGCGAGGATCCCCAGCCAGGCCAGCCAGCGGGGAATGAGCGGCTCGCGGCCGAAGCCGAGCACGCTCACCGCCGCGATCATCGTCATCGTCGCCCCGGTCAACAGGGGGCCCCAGAGGCGGGCCACGTCGAGGACCGTGTACGCGGTTCGCGGATCGAGGGTCGCGGCGTGCAGGGCGAGGCCCGCCCAAACCCAGGCCTGGACGGCCGTCTCGACCACGAAAGCGGCGGCGCCCAACAAGAAGACGTTGCCGGCCGCTGCCGGCAGCAGCACGCGAACGATTCCGGCGAAGGCCGAGAAGCTGAGCGCTCCAAGGGTCGCGGTCCAGGCGTAGACCCGGGCGGCGTCCTGGTGCTCGCGGAACCAGGCGGCCACCTGGGCTGGGCTATCGGCGACCCCGGGAGGCGAGCCGATCGCAAGATTGCCGACCAGATAGAGGAGGCCGGCGAGAATCGCGGCGAGGACGAGCAGGCGAGGCTGAGAGCGGGCCACGGCCTGGCATTCGAGATCTCACCGCGCTCCCCTGCCCGCCAAAACCCCGGCAGGGGCGGCCTCGGATCTGCTGCCCGCGAGCGGCGGCTCACGACCCGGGCACGAAGCCCGCGCGGCGCCGGTAAAGCACGTGGGGACGAAGCGGGTCCCCCTCGTGCAGGTCGGGATGGTCAAAGTCATCGGTGGGGTCGTGATTCATGCCAAGCCGTGCCATCACCGACCGCGAGCGCAGGTTCGCGGCCGTGGTGAAGGAGACCACCTCCTCGAGTTTTGCCTCGAGGAAGCCGAAGGCGAGGGCCGCGCGTCCCGCCTCGGTCGCGTAGCCGCAGCCCCAGGCCGGGCGCGCCAGGCGCCAGCCGACCTCGACCGCCGGTGTGAAGTGCGCCTCGAACGCCGGCACCTCAAGGCCGGCGAAGCCAATCAGCTCGCCTCGCGCTCGAGTCTGAAGCGCCCAGAGACCGAAGCCGTTTCGCTCGAAGCCCGAATCGAGCCGTGCAATCAGCTCATCGCTCTCGGCCCGAGAGAGCGTCCGCGGGAGGAACTCCATCACGAGCGGGTCGGCGTTGATCGCGGCCAGCGGCTCGCGATCGGAGGGTCGCCAGGCCCGCAGCAGCAGTCGCTCCGTCCCGATCTCCGGCCTCGAAGCGATCGCTCCGGCCTCGCTCAGCGTCCGATCGATTGCTGGTACAGCGTGAAGCCGATCCCCGAGCAGACAGCGGCGATGATCCAGAAGCGGAGCATGATCTTCGTCTCCGACCAGGCCATCATCTCGAAATGGTGATGCAGGGGCGCCATCAGCAGGACGCGGCGACGGAAGGTTCTAAACGAGAAGACCTGGACCGCGACCGACAGCGCCTCGATCACGAAGATGCCGCCGATGATTATCAGCAGCACCTCAGTCTGGGTCATCACCGCCATGGCTCCGATCGCCCCTCCGAGGCCCAGCGAGCCGGTGTCGCCCATGAAGATCGACGCCGGGAAGGCGTTGAACCAGAGGAAGCCGACGCAGGCGCCAACCAGGCAGGCTGAGAGCAGCGCCAGATTCTGCTGGCCGTTGGTGACAAAGGCGATCGCCGTGTAGGCGAGCAGGACGATCGCGCATGAGCCGGCCGCGAGACCATCGAGGCCGTCGGTGAGGTTGACGCCGTTGGAGGTTCCGGCGATCACCAGGAAGATGAGAACGAAGTAGAGGACCGGGCCGAGGTCAATGCTGCCCTCGCCGATGCGGAAGTAGAGCGTGGGCTGCAGGCCGACCGCATGGCGCGCAACCCACCAGAGGCCGAAGGCGAGAATCAGTTGAAAAAGCAGCTTCCAACGAGCCGAGAGGCCCAGCGAGCGCCGTTTGACGATCTTCACGAAGTCATCGACAAAGCCGATCGCAGCGCAGCCCAGGGCGACCAGGAAGACCCCCATGCTCTGCGCGTCTCGATCTGAGAGGACCAGATAGGGAACACAGATCGAGGCGAAGACGATCAGGCCGCCCATCGTCGGCGTCCCGGCCTTCGCGTGGTGCTCCTGGGGGCCGTCCTCGCGGATGTGCTGGCCGAACTCTTTGACCCGCAGGTACTCGATGAACTTCGGCCCGAGGAAGATGCAGATCAGCATCGCCGCCATCCCGGCGATCAGTACTTCACCCATCGAGCAGCTCCCCCAACGCCTCGGCGACCGCCTCGAGGCCGGCCGCGCGGGAACCCTTGATCAGGACCGCATCGCCGGCCTGCAGCTGCACGGCGAGCAGCTCCGCGGCCTCCTCGGGGGTCGCGACAAGCTCGTCGGGGTCGAAGTCGCGCGCCCGCTCGCCGACGCCGACCACCAGATCGACCCCGAGGGCGTGCGCATGCTCGCCGATGTCGCGATGAAAGGCGCCCGCCGCCGGACCCAGCTCGGCCATCTCGCCGAGCACCGCCACCCGTCGCGGGGCCTCGAGAGATCGCAGATGGTCGAGCGCGGCCCGCATCGAGACTGGGTTGGCGTTGTAGCAGTCGTTCACCAGGACGATCCCGTTGCCCAGCTCGAGGCGCTCGCCTCGGAAGCGGGAGAAGCCTATGTTCGCAGCGCCGTCGGCCATCTGCTCGAGTGGCGCGCCGAGCGCGACGCCGGCGGCGATCGCGGCCAGGGCGTTGGTCAGGTTGTGGGCCTCGATGAACGGGAAGTAGAAGTCCTGGCTGCCGCACGGCGTCTCCACGGTCGCCTCGGTGACCCCGTCGATCACCCGCGCCTCGCGGACCCGGACCTGACCGCCCGGCCCAAAGCGCAGTAATCGCGGCGCCGCCCCGAGGTGTGGCTCGAGCTCCTGGGCCTCGGCGGGGACGACCGCGGTGCCATCGGCGGGTAGCGCCCCCAGCACCTCGGCCTTCGCCGCGGCGATCGCCTCGACTGAACCGAGCAGCTCGACGTGTACCGGGCCGACGTTGGTGATCACCGCGACGTCGGGCTCAGCGATTGCGGCCAGCTCGGCGATCTGACCGGGTCCGCGCATCGCCATCTCCAGAACCAGGAACTCGCTCTCAGGCGCTGCCTCCAGCACGGTCAGGGGAAGTCCGATCTCAGTGTTGAGGTTCTCGCTGTTGGCATGCACGGCCCCCGGTAGTAGCGCCCGGGCGATGTCCTTAACCGAGGTCTTGCCGACCGAGCCGGTGATCCCAAGTACGCGGGCCCCCAGGGCGCGACGCCAGGCACGCGCCAGCGTTCCCAGCGCGGCAAGCGGGTCCTCGACGGCGAACACCCAGGCGCCGGCCTCGCTCCGGCCCCCAAGACTGGACCCATCACCGACCACTGAGGACCCGGATCTGGTGTCAACGACGACACCCCAGGCCCCGGCCTCGATCGCGGCTCGAGCGAACCTGCCGCCGTCCAGCCGCTCTCCTCGCAGGCCGAAGAACAGGTCCCGCTCACCGGCGCCACGGGAGTCGATCACCGCCCGTGCCGGCGCCCCGGCGCCGCCCTTGGCCAGCACCTCGGCGTCCGTCGCGGCGGCGATCTCCCCCGGCCCAAGATTCACCCGGTGCCACCGAGCCGTTCGAGCTCCTCACGCGCCACCTCGCGGTCATCGAAGGGGATCGTGCGGCCGTGCTCGAATTCCTGGCCCTGCTCGTGGCCCTTGCCGGCGATCACGACCGTATCGCCGGGTCGGGCGCGCTCAAACGCGAGGGCGATCGCGGCGCGGCGGTCGGGCTCGACCTCGACGCCGTTCACGGCGTCGAGGTCGGCGAGGACCTCGGCGATGATCGCGCCGGGGTCCTCGGAGCGAGGATTGTCCGAGGTGATGATCGCCAGGTCAGAGCCCTGCGCCCCGGCCCGCCCCATCTTCGGCCGCTTATCGCGATCGCGGTCACCGCCGGCGCCGAAGACCGAGATCACGCGACCATCGCTGAGCCTGCGCGCCGCGCGCAGGACGTTCTCCAGGGAATCCGGCGTGTGGGCGTAATCGATCAGCACAGCGAACTCCTGGCCCGCCTCGATCGGCTCCAGACGGCCGGGCACGCGACCCGCAGCGGCCAACCCCTCCGCCGCCCGCTCGGGCTCGACCCCCATCACCACCGCGGCCGCCAACGCCCCGAGCGCGTTGGCGACGTTGAATTGTCCCGGCAGCGAGGTGCTGACGAAGAACTCCGCCTCAGGCGCCCGAAAGCTTGCCGCGTACTCGACCTCGCGCCCGCTGGGCGAGATCGCGACGCGGAATCGGGCCCCGGAAGCATCGAAGCTCACCTCGCGGGCCCTGAAGTCGGCCTCGGCGCCGCCGCTTGAGAAGGTGATGCAGTCCAGTTCCCCGGCGAGCCGCTGTCCGAAGGGATCATCGACGTTGATCAGCGCGTTCAACGGCCCCAGCTCGGCGAACAGCCTGCGCTTGGAGGCGTAATAGCCCTCCATGTCGCGGTGGAAATCGAGGTGGTCCTGGGTCAGGTTCGTGAACAGGGCCAGCTCGAAGCGCAGGGCGTCCACTCGGTGCAGCGCCAGCGCGTGTGAGGAAACCTCCATCGCGCAGGCTCGATCACCACCGTCGAGCATGCGCCGGAAGGTCGCCTGCAGGTCGATCGCCTCCGGCGTGGTGCGCTCGACCTCCTCCTCGACGGCGCCGACCACCTGCTTGACGGTGCCCAGCAGCCCACACTGAATCGCGGCCCCCTCGAGAATCTCGCGTAGCAGGAAGGCGGTCGTCGTCTTGCCGTTGGTTCCGGTGATCCCGGCGACCCTCAGCTCCGCCGTCGGCTCCCCCCAAAACCGTGCGGCAAGCGGCGCCATCGCGGCGCGCGCGTCCCCGACGAGGACTTCGGGCACCCCGAGCGCCAGCGGTCGCTCGAGGACCAGCGCCGCGGCGCCGGCTTCGATCGCTCGCCGGGCGAAGTCATGCCCGTCCGACCGCTCGCCCGGCACGCAGAAGAAGAGCGTTCCAGGATGGGCCTTGCGGCTGTCGTAGGCAAGGGAGGAAATCTCGACCCCGAGATCACCACGCGTTTCGGCGATCTCGGCATCGGCGATCAGCTCACGCAGATTCACGCGCCGATTCTAGGTGGGCCGGCAGGCCGCCCACCAGCGGGAGCCACCCCCGGGCCAGATGCGCGGACCACGGCCTAGAGATTGCTCCGCAATGCCTGGCGGCTTCCGTATGGAGTGGTGACGCCCGTCAGAGTCCACGACACGCGCCCCAGATGGACTCAGGAAGCGGATCAAATCACCCCCCCCAAACCGCACAATCCATCCGGCGTTCCACGCGAGGCCTGGAGGCTGAGTTAGTCTGACGCGACCCAATGGACTCCGCGCCTATGGCGATCCCCGACCCAATCTCAGCCTTCATCGATGCGCAAGCCGCACGCGCGCCTGTCTCATACGCTGATTTGCGCGCGGTCGTCTTTAACGGCACAACCAAGCGCTCGCCGGAGCCGAGTCACACCGATGGGCTGCTGGCGATCCCCTTTCGGATATTTTCCGCCCTCGGTGTGCGATACGACGAGGTGCGCACCGTCGATCACACGATTCCACCGGGCCTTTGGCCGGATATGCGCGAGCACGGCTACGAGCGCGACGATTTCCCGGAGATCTACCGATCGCTTGTCGAGCCCGCCGACATTCTGTTGCTCACCGGCCCGATCTGGCTCGGCGATCAGAGCTCCCAAACTCGGGTGATCATCGAGCGCCTGTATGCGCACTCAAGTGAGATCAACGCTCGTGGCCAGTGGGCCTACTACGGCAAGGTCGGCGGCGTGCTCACCACCGGCAACGAGGACGGCGCCAAGCACGTGTGCGCACAGGTGCTCTACTCACTGCAACACATCGGTTTGGTGGTACCGCCGCAGTCCGATAGCTATTGGGTGGGCGAGGCCGGCCCCGGACCTTCCTATCTGGATCACCCCGGTGGCGGCGAGCACAACGCCTGGACGACGCGCGAAGCCGTGTTCATGACGTGGAACATGCTGCACCTGGCGCGCATGGTCAAGGACGCAGGCGGAATTCCAGCATACGGCAACGACACACGCGAGTGGAACTTGGAGCGGAGCGACCACCCGAATCCGGAGTACCGTTGAGCGTCCCGAGGCAACGTTGGACGGTCGGCGCGAGGGCCTTCAACAGTCAGCATTAGCGGCCCTGGAATGGTCCGCTGCAGACAGGCCTTGCCAGGGTCGACATCCATGAGTACACCGACCCGGCCCACGACCCGATGATTCCCCCGCACCCTCGTACTCGCTGGAACTACCGATTGCCAACATCTACAACAGCTACTGGTACTGGCGGCGACCGACGATCGACGAGCTGCACCGGGACCTGCGAGAGGTGATGCGCGCCTGCCGACCCGACCTCGACCTCGCCGCCCCTGGGCTCCGGGGGGCCTGGGAGGAAGGCGACACCGAGAGGTACCTTGTTGAGCCCGTCGAAGGCTCCGCGATCTGCCACGCGGAGGGTAACGACATCGGTGTCAGGCGCTAGCCGCTTCGCGTGCGAACGACGTCGCTGAACGTTTGAGCCGGTCCCGGCGACCACCAGTTACTCCCTGCGATTCGGACCCCTCAGGCGTAGGAGTGTGCTCAAGATGGTGGACGCCAGCCTCTGTCCAGGGTCGTTTGACCAACCTCGATGATGTAGCCGTCGGGGTCGCGGATATAGCAGCGGATCTCGGTCTCGTGCTGCTTCGGCGGCGTCAGGAACTCGGCCCCACGCGCGCTCCACTCGTCATAGACAGCTTGGATGTCGGCCACTCGGATATTGAGGAAGCTGCTCACGCGATCCGGATCCCTTGGCGTCTGGAGCGTAACCGTCGGCTTGTCATCGGTCGGCCCCCCTCCGACGTTCATGATGATCCAGGTGTTTGCAAGTGCTACGTACGTCACCTCGTCACCCGCCTCACCGGAGATGACCGTCTTGCCGCCCAGGACCTCGGTGTAGAAGCGACGGGAGCGCTCGACATCGTCTGAGACGATGAAGTGGGCCAAGACCATCTCGTCATTGATATTGCTCATGCCGACCTGACCTCCGTTCTTGGAATGTCTCTCTAGATGCGCGTTACGAGTTAAGCCATGATCTCAGCGGCGGGTTGTGTCTGTTGTCGAGCCACGCTCTGTCCGACCCACAGCCACAGCGCCCGATCTCACCGGTCGTTCCAAGCATGGGTGGCGCGGAGGAGGGCTGTCGCTCTCGGGCAGAGACCACCTCACACCCGTGGCCTGGGAGGGCGAAGGCCGCTGTCGATTGCGCCACTCGGGTCGTCGTTCCCTCGGTTCAAGCCGAGGTGCGTCTAGGGGTTGAGCTGTTCTTGCCAGTCCGGGGGGACGGCGCCCCGCGGCCCCGGCACTCCTTGTGAGAGCGGGTGGCTGTCGGGTGCTGCCAGCGTCGGGCCCTCGAAGAACTCACCCGAGCGGTAGTCGTAGAACCAATCCTCACCCGGCTCAAAGCTCTGGATCACCGAGTGGCCGGTCGCGTCCTGGTGTCGGGTCGCGTGCTGGTTGGGCGAGTTGTCGCAGCAGCCGATGTGCCCGCACGCTGCGCAACGGCGGAGGTGCAACCACCACTGACCGCTGGCGAGGCACTCCTCGCATCCCTCGCCGCTCGGAACGAGCGCCTCGTCAATCTCGCCTGAATCAATGGTCGGCATTCTGCTCCTCTCGTCGGCCAACCTCAGCTGCTCCGGCCAATTATTCCTCTATTGCGGACTCCGACCCCAATTTCTCTTCAATTGGGGATCCGCCCGCCCGAGCCAATCCGAGTGCCTTAGGCCAAATAGAGACCCTCCGGCACCCTTTCCCTACGCCTCAGCTATTCGGGCGGGACGCCGAGATAGGGCAGCGCGAACTGGGCGATCTTCCCGAAGGCGGGCGCCGCCACCGAGCCGCCGTAGATTTCGCCCTGTGGCTGGTCAACGATCACCGCGACCAGCAGCCTCGGGTCCTGGGCCGGGGCAAACCCGATGAACGAGGCGACGAACTTGGTTTCCGAGTAAGTGCCGTTTTCTGCGACCTGGGCGGTACCGGTCTTGCCAGCCAGCTTGTACCCGGGGACGCTGACCTCGGAAGCCGTACCGCCCGGAGCCAGGACTCCCTCCAGCATCGTGCGAATCTCTTCTGCGACTTCGGGCCTGATCACACGGTGACCCTGTGGCTCACTCAGCTTTTCGCCGTTGACTTTGAGAATCAGCTGTGGCCGTCTGAGAATGCCGCCGTTGGCGATCGCGCTGTAGCCCTGCACCATCTGCATCGGCGTCACCGAGATCCCCTGCCCCATCGGCAGATTGCCCATCGTCGAGCCGGAGTATTCGCTCAGCGGGATGACGATCCCGCGTTCCTCAGCGGGAAACTGGACCCCGGTGGGACGGCCAAAGCCGAAACGGGTGATCCAGCGGCTGAACCTCTTGGCGCCGACCTCGAGCCCGATTTTCACCGCGCCAACGTTCGAGGAGCGCGCCAGGATCTGAGCCACGGTCATGTTTTCGGTGGGCCGTTCCTCGGCATCTTTGATCGTGCGATCGGCAACCATGATCGAGGGCGGCAGCGTGAATTCGGTCTCCGGGGTGACCAGCTTTTCGGTCAGCGCCGCGGCCACCGTGAACGCCTTGAAGGTCGAGCCGGGCTCGTAGTTGAAGCCGGTGGCGCGGTTCAGCAGGTCTTCGTTGCTGGCTTCTTCGAGATGGGCGGGATCCAGTGGCGGCCAGTTGGCCATCGCCAGGATCTGCGAGGAGCGCGGGTCGACGGCGATCGCCGTCGCTCCCTTTGGCGCGTAGGTTTCGCCGACTTCGTTCAGCACTTCTTCGGTTTTGCTCTGAATCGCCGGGTCCAGGGTCAGCTGGATATTGCTGCCGTTCTTCGCTTCGCTGACCGTTTCCAAGCGGATCGGTTCGCCCAGCGCGTCTTTGACCACGCGGCGTTCGCCGTCGGCGCCCTGCAGGGTTGCGTTTTGGCCCTCCTCGAGGCCGGTCAGACCACGGTTTTCGGAGCCGACGGCACCGATCACCTGGCCCGCCATCTGACCCTGCGGGTAGACACGGCGACTGTCGGGCAGCTCGCCGATCCCCGGCAGTTCCAGCCGTTCGATGCGGGTTGCCTCGGGCAGGGCGATCCGGTGAGCGACGTAGGCGAAGCCGGACTTCTGGGTGAGTGCCTTGAGGATCTTGCCGCTGCCTTCCCCGAGGATCCGCGCCAGCTCCGCGGCGGTCCTGCGCGGCGCCTTGACCTGGTAGGGCGTCGCGTAGATTGTCGTCGCGTCTTCGGAGGCGGCCAGTGCGTCCCCGTGGCGGTCGAGGATCGTTCCTCTCAAACCTGGCACCATCACGGTTTCGGTCTGCTGGTAGGCCGCCTCGGAGGCGAGCTGCGCGCCCTGCACCCCCTGCAACCAGAAGGCGCGCCCGATGATCACCAGAAAACAGAGCAGGAACCCGGCGAAGAGCAGCCCGATCCGGCGCTCGATGACACGCATCTCGGCTCCCTAGCCGGTCCCGGCCGCCGCCAGGCGTTGGGCGGCCACGGCGGCATCACCGGGGATCGCTCGGATCGCGGCGACCTTGTCGACCTGCGGCACCGCCAGCCCGATCGCGGCGGCCTCGTTGCGCACCCTGGCGACCCCCGAGCGCTGGGCCTCGCGGCTGCGCAGCATCCCGTTCTCCTTTTCCAGCGCCTGAACGTTCTCATCGATGTGGCTGGCGGAGGCCGCGAGGCTGAGCGTGAACACATTGAGGGCGACGATTCCAGCGAGCAGGACTCCGAGGACGCCGATCCACAGCCGCCCCCGGGTCATCCGCACGACGAGGCCGGAGTCGGGCAGGTGGCTGACCGCGGTCGCCGTGCCGAGAGCGATCGGGATCAGGTGACCGCCGGGGCGCCTGGCGGGCGCCTGGCGCTGGCGGGGGGCCCGCGCCGGTTTCGGTCTGGGTGGCGCAACCTGGCCGGCGGCCGCCCTGGGGCGCGAGCGCGAGGCGCTCTTGGGCTGCGGACGATCGCGTGGAACGCGTTTGGGCCGCGGACGATCGCGTGGAACGCGGGCCGGTGCTGGCGCGGCGGAGGCACGGGGCACGGCCGCGGCCTCCATCAGGCGACCTCCGCAATCTTCACCGCGGCCCGCAGATGCGCCGAGCGAGAGCGTGGATTCCGCGCTGCCTCCTCGGGGCTGGGGACGACCGCTCGTCGGGTGAGGAGATCGGCTTCGGGCTCACGCCCACAGGCGCAGACCGGAAGCTCGGGCGGACAGACGCAGCCGCGGGCTCGGTCGGCGAAGAACCGCTTTACCGGCCGATCCTCGAGGGAGTGGAAGGTGATCACCGCCAGGCGGCCGCCCAGCGGCAGCATCCCCCAGGCGGTGGGCAGCGCGTCCTCGAGCGAGTCGAGCTCGCCGTTGACGGCGATTCGGATCGCCTGGAAGGTGCGCTTGGCGGGGTGCCCACTGCCGAAGCGCGCCGATGCCGGCATTCCCGCTTTGACTGCCTCGACCAGATCGGAGGTGGTTTGCAGCGGCCGGCGCCGGACTATCTGGCGCGCAATGCCGCCCGCGTAGCGCTCCTCTCCAAAGCGTTTGAGCACCTGGGCGATGCGCGACTCGGGCCACTCATTGAGGAGGTCGGCGGCACTGAACTGCGCCCGCGTATCCATGCGCATGTCAAGCGGCGCATCGTAGGAGTAGGAGAAGCCCCGCTCCCAGGCATCGACCTGCATCGAGGACATTCCGAGATCCATGTAGATCATGTCTGGGCGGACGCCTTCGCCGCGCAGGGCCCGAAGCCCTTCTGCGAAATCGGCAGCGATGAAGCGCGTCTTACAGGTCACCTCATCGGAGAAGCGCTCGAATCGCTCGCCGGCCAGGGGATCGCGGTCGATTCCGATCAGCGCCCCTCCGAGACCGATGATCGAGGCGATTCGGCGGGCGTGGCCACCGCCGCCAAATGTGCAGTCGACCGCGAGCTGGCCGGGCTGGGGGCAGAGCAGCTCCACCAGCTCGGCGGCAAGAACCGGCTTGTGCTCCACGGGCATCACAGAAAGGCTGCCATCAATTGCCCCTTCTCCGGCGTTCCGCTCGAGCAGGCCGGAACTCGAGGCTGGCTGCGGATCAGCTCGCATGTCCCCGGAAGTGCGCATCTCACTCGGTCCCGCCGCTCAAGGCCAGCCCCTCGGCGATCTCGGGAGCGCTCGCGTCGAGCTCGGCCTCCTGCCTAGCCCATGCCTCGGCATTCCAGATCTCCAGGTACTCGCCGGCGCCGATCACCACGCATGGTCCCGAGAGCGAGGCGTGTTCGACCAACGGCTTCGGTATGCGGATCCGCCCGGCGGAATCGAGGGTGTCGTCGAAGGAGCCGCCGTGAAAGCGGCGGCGCAGGCTGCGGGCGTCCTTGCCGAAGGGACTGTGGGGGGCCAGGAAACGATCGGAGAGTTGCTCGAACTCGGCGGTCGTGTGTACCCAGACGCAGGGGTCAAAGCCCTTGGAGAGAACCACGCCGTCAGCGAGGGCCGCGCGAAAGCGCGACGGAACCGTGAGTCGATCCTTGGAGTCGAGGCTGTGCTCATAGAGACCCCGAAAAGCCATCCCCGTGGGTTCCTTTCTGCGGTGCGGCCTTGGCAGGAGTTAGGACCGGAGTGATGAGGTGGGAGGAGCCTCACCACCCCGGTCCCTGGGCTTCAACTCGAGCGCCACACTAACCCACTCTTCCCCACTTTGCAACACAGCTCGGACGGAACGCCCCAAACGCAAGATCACTTGCACCGAGGCCGCGCCAACCCATCGGATAGTTTCGGGTCGATGGCGACGACGGCTGGCCCGATCCTCGACAGGCCGATCGATGACGCCAACGACCTGCGCGGCTATCACTTCAAGCGCCTCGCCCGCAGACCTGCCGCCTGGATCCCGACCCTGATCGCGATGGTCGCGGCTGCGGTCGCCCTGGCGATCCTGCTCGGCGCCGTGGTAGGCGCAGGAGCCGCGCTGGCGGTCCTGATCTTGGCGCTGCTCGTCGTCTTCGCGATCGCCGACGCACGGGCGGCCGACTCCTTCTTTGAGCTCTACGCGGCTCAGCGCGGCCTCACCCTGAGTGGGCGCGGCATGCTCCCGGAAGCGACGCCGTTGCTTTGCAAGGGCAGCGATCGCTATGTCGAGCGCAGCCTCGCGGGCCCGATCGCCGAGGGCGTCGAGGGGACCCTCGCCCTGTATACGTATGAGACCGAATCGACCGATTCGAGGGGCAACCGGCAGGTCCAGCACCACCGCTTCACGGTCGGCTACGTGGAGGTCCCCGAGTGCGCCGCGTTGGTCCCCGAGCTCTACTGCCAACAGAAGTTTGGATTCCGCTCCCTGGAGGGACTCGAGGACGCCTTGCGCACCTCCAGGGAACGGGTCAGGCTGGAGAGCGCGGCCCTGGACGAGCGCTACGAGATCTTCTCCGGCAAGGGCCAGGACGCCAACTGGCTGCGCCAGCTGTTCTCACCGTCCTTCATCGTCTGGCTGACCGATGAAGCACCGAAGAAATTCGCCTTCGAGCTCGTCAGCGGATGCCTCTGCTGCTATGTCCACGGCCGCGAGGAGGACAGCGCCGACCTCGATACGGTCTCCAGGGCCACCGGCGCCGTGGCCACCAGGCTGCGCGAGGAGGCGCGCGAGTAAAGCCGGCGCCGCGAACGGCTCGGCGACGATTGCCAAGGCGCCCGCGGGTCCGATCGGCAGGGGCATGGCTCTACCCTTACGCCCGTGTCCGACGCGCCAAGGGTTGCCGTATTCGGCCCCCACCCCCTGCTCTCGATCACGATCGAGGCCGTAGCCGGTGATGGCCGCGACGACCTCCATCTGCACGCCGCCGGCCAGGGCGTGTGGGTCGCGCGCATGGCGGCCGAGCTTGGCGCTCGGCCCGTCCTGTGCGGACTGATCGGCGGCGAGGTGGGCGAGGTCCTTCACACCCTCCTCGAGAAGGACCCCTATGACCTGCGGCTGGTCGAGGCCGGTGTCGCAAGCGGCTGTTACGTCCACGATCGCCGCAGCGGCGGGCGCGAGCCGCTCGCGCAGAGCACCTCCCTGCCCCCCACCCGCCACGAGATCGACGAACTCTTCTCGAGCACGATCGCGGCCGCGATCGAGTGCGGCGTCCTCGCACTCTGCAACCCCTTCCCCGGCGATTCGCTGCCGCTGGAGATCTATGGCAACCTGGTCGCCGACGTCAGGGCCAACGGCGCAAGCGTCGTCGCCGACCTCTCGCCGCCGCGCCTGGACAGCGCCCTCGAGGGCGCACCGGAGCTGGTGAAGATCAACGATTGGGAGATGGCCAGCTACATCAGAGGGCCGGTCGACACCCGCGAGAGGATGCTGGCGGCGGCCCGGCGCCTAATCGAGGCCGGCGCCGGCGCTGCGATCGTCACCCGAGCCGGCGACCCGGCGATGGTCCTCCGCGGCGAGCAGGCCTGGGAGCTCGTGCCGCCGCGCTTTGAGCGTGGCGCCCGCGAGGGATGCGGTGACTCGATGATGGGCGCCCTCGCCTACTCTCTGGCCGCCGGCCTGCCCTGGGAGGAGATGCTGCACCTCGCCGCCGCCGCTGGCGCCGCGAACTTCCTCCGGCGGGGGCTCGGCAGCGGCTCCCGCTCGGTGATCGAGGGCCTCGAGAAGAGGGTCGAGCTCAGAGAGCTGTAGAGCTCTGCGGCCAATCTATATCCGGGCTGAAGGGGACCGCGAGCTCGGTTCCCTCGACTATTGCCCGCGGCGCCGTCTCGGCGATCCACTCGAGATGGGCCGCAACACGCTCGAGAGCGCTCAAGCTCTCAAGCGCGGAGCGCAGGTGCACCCGCCTGCCGCCGTGTGAAGAGTGCGCGTCGCTGCTCAGAACGTGCACCAGTCCAGCCTCGGCGAGGGCGCGCATTCCTTCTCCAGTGCCGCGATCGCGAAGGAAGAAGTCGGCGGTCGCCTGGATCAAGGCGCCCTCGCTGATCAGGCCGGCGATGCGCCTGAACCCATCGGCGCCAAGGTGGCGCTCGGGGTGAGCTATCAGGGCCCGGTGTCCGCGCTCTGCGAGGTGCGCGACGCGGCGCAACAGGCTGTCGCCGAGTGGCCCGGGCGCTGGCTCGAGCAGAATCCAGCGTCCCTCGCCGAGTGCGACCTGCTCGAGCTCCTCCTCGGCCAGACCCTCGAGTGCGGTCTCGGCAACCTCCCCGCCCGCCAGAACCTCGATCCCCAGTCCCTCCTCCCGCAGCGCCCCGTTGAGCTCCACGATGCGCCGGTCAAGCTCCCCGATGCGCACGTCATGGTCGTGGCGGATGTGGGGCGTCGCGCAGATGCGCTCGATGCCGTCGTTTGCCGCCTGTCGCGCCATGCCGATGGCATCGCGCAAATCGAGGGCGCCATCATCGACTCCCGGCAGGATGTGACAGTGGAGGTCGATCAATAGGGCGGCACGAGAATAGACGCCTGGCTGAGTCTTGCAAACGCTCGTTCAGGCACGACCCCGGGCACGCGCGCGGCTACGATGATCGGCATGATCCTCGTCGTCCTCGCTGGGCTGCGGGGATGAAGGGCTTCAACTCAATGGACAAAAAAGCGACCCGCCGCGGGAACTACGAGTCTGGCTCCGACTACGTGCTCGAGTACGGAGAGCTCCGTTTCGCCTTCAACGAGGAGGACTTCGCTCAGCGAGTCGAGCAGGCCGCCGTCAAACTCGGGTTCGTCTCCCAGGGTCTCAGCCGTGAGGAGCTCGACGACCTGCTCGACCTTGCGGTCAGTGGCGAGATCACCGAGCCGAGCTCGGCCCTCGGCGAGCACATCAACGAGAATTGGGAGGAGTTGGTCGGCCCCGCCAACCGCAGTCTCGTGCACTGGTTGCGCCGCCTTGTGTTCCGTGGCGCCTGGCTCGACCAGCGCGTCAAGGAGGGAGAGCTGGATGTCGTCTTCGATGAGCGCACGCAGACCTTCGGCTATGTCCAACCGGACCGCAGCCGGGAGTTGATCGAACTCTCCAAGGAGCCCTCCTGGCGCCGCATCGCCTACCGGCGCTAGCCGGGACGCTCGATCGCCGCGACGATCGTCAGCGAGCCGCCGTCGCCATCGCCCGCTGACTGGCCGGCCTCGAAGAGCTCCTTCGCGACCCTGGCGCCGCCGAACTCCTCCGCCGCACGGCTGAGGCTGTCGATCAGGAAGACAACCGCTTCGCCCGAATCGGCGCGACGCACCGCTTGCTCGAGCGCATCCTGAGCGTGGCGTTCCTGCCCGGCGGAGACGATCTCCGCCTTCGGCGCCTCTCGCTTCCAATCCGCCAGCTCCTCGGGGCTCGGATCGATGAGGAGTGCCACCGGATCGGGGCCACGCCCCCCCGAGAGCTCGGCCGCCAACTCGCGTAGCAGATCCGTGCAACCGGCGCGGCTCTCGGCGTAGACGATCGCCTGGCGCCCCGGAGCACTCGGCAACAACACGTCCTGGAGGCGGACGGTCCTGCGAGCGCGTCGGCCGAAACGGCGGCGTCGACGGCGCTTCGGCCTCTCCGCGGACCCAGCCTCGGCAGCTGGTTTGGGGGTGGGCTCGCGCTCGGGAGGCTGCCCTTGGCCCCGAGCTGCACGACGCTCCTGGCGCGGCCGCCGCTCGCGTTCGCGCGGGCCGCGCTCGCGAGCGGCGCCGGGATCGCGCCTGCGGCGCGGCTCGCGGGTGCGAGCGGGGCCGACGCCCGTCTCCTCGTCCGCATCGGCGAGGGCGGCGATCAGCTCCTCGCGGGCCAGCATCCGGTAGCGCTCGATGCCAGCCTCGGCTGCCAGAGCGTGCAGCTCTGCAAGATGTTTGGACTCCAGTTCGGATCTGTTCATCGGCGGCAGATTAATCGCTCCCAGGTTCGGCCGCGGGGTCGACGCCGGCCTCAGCTGCCGCCTCGGGCCACGCCCGCGCGGCCACCTGTCGCTCGCGGCGCGACCAGCCGAGCTCCTCCCCCATCGCGTCGGCCAGCGCCCGTACCGAGCCGGAGTCGCGTAGCTGGGGGGCCGCTAGCAAGCCGAGGCGGGTGCGCCGCAGGAGAACGTCAGCGACGCTGCGCGCCTGCTCAAGGCGTGCCGCAATCACCACCTCGGCCAACAGGTCCGGCCTGCCCTCGACGATCGGCGCCGAGAGCTCCGGACGCTCACGTGCAACCTGCAGCACGTCGCGGGCCGCGTGACCGTAACGAAATGCCAACTGGTCGACGGCCATCTCGCCCACGCCCGCGGGTGCCTCGAGGTCCTCGGGACGCGCGGGCATCCCGAGCGGGATCTCCGCCGTGTGGCAGGGCGCCTCGCGCGCCTCGCGCTCAACGATCCGGTCGACCGTCTGTTTTGCCATCCGCCGCCAGGTGGTGAGCTTGCCGCCTGTGATCGTCAGCATCCCCGAGGAGGTCTCATAGAGCTCCGCCTTGCGGGAGATGTCAACCGACCTCTTCGGATCGCCGGTCGCGATCAGCGGTCGCACCCCCGCGTAGGCGCCAACCAGGTCCGAGCGCCGCACCTCGAGACCGAAGAAAGCATTGACAGCGTCGAGCAGGTACTGAACATCGGCGGCCGCGGGTCGCGGGTGCTCGATGTCTCCCGTGTAGTCATTATCGGTGGTGCCGACAAGCGTTCGTCCGTACCAGGGGAGCGCGAAGATCATCCTCCCTTCGGCGGCCGGCACGATGCAGGCGGCGGTCCCGGTCGAGATCACGTCGCGGTCGATCAGCAGGTGCGTGCCGCGACTCGGCTTGATCCGCGGCACGTCCTCCTCCTCGACGACCTCCTCGGGGCGGATTCGGTCGGCGAAGACGCCGGTCGCGTTGACGACGTTGTCGGCCTCCACCTCGATTCGTTCGCCGGAATCCGCCTCCAGGAAGGCGACGCCGGAGGCGCGGCCGTTGGCGGAGAGGATCTCGGTCACCTCGGCGCCGTTCAGCATCACCGACCCGAAGCGCTCCGCCTCGCCGAGCACCGTGAGAACCAAGCGCACGTCGTCGGTCTGACAGTCATAGAAGAGGTAGGCGTCGTTGGGGTCGCGTGCCGCCAGCACGGGGACCAACTCGAGCAGCTCCTCACGATCGATCGTCCGGTGGCGGTCTGGCGACCAGGAGTAACTGGCATCCCCCTCGGAGGAGCGCAGCTCGCGGCGACCGCGACCGACCCGGGTGGTCGCCATCACGTCATACATATTGAGCCCCAGGCCAAGTTTTCGGTCACGGCGCTCCTCACCGAAGGAGGGAACGACGAAGGGCGTCGGGTAGACCAGATGCGGCGCCAGCTGGACCATCAGCTGGCGCTCGAGCAGCGCCTCGCGGACCAGTCCGAGGTCGAGGTTCTGCAGGTAGCGCAAGCCGCCGTGGACCATCTTCGAGGAGCGGCTGGAGGTGCCGATCGCGTAATCGCCGCGCTCCAGCAGGACGACGGAGTAGCCGCGCGAAGCGGCGTCGAGCGCGACCCCGGCGCCGGTGATGCCACCGCCGATCACCAAGACCTCGAATCGCTGGCCGGCGATCGCCTCGATTGCAGCCCGGCGCGCCAGCACTACCAGCCCCACGCCTTCGCCGAGCTCATGGCAGGAAGACCATCGTCTGCTTCACCGCCGGCCGCTCGGGGGCCGAAGGCTCCTGCCGCGGGCGACCCAGGTGCAGGAGACCGACGAACCGCTCCTCATCGGGCAGGCCCACGGCCGCTCGGCCCTCCGTGCTGCGCAAGAGCGCGGGTGTGCGCCAGTAGCCGGCCAACCCGCGCGCGTGCGCGGCGAGGAGCACGATGTAGGCGGCGACGGCGGCGGCGTGCAGGTCCTCCTCATCTTGGAGCGGCTCGCCTACAAGGCGCGCCGAGACGACGATCAGCGTCGGCGCCCTGTCGAGCTTCGCCGCCCCCTCCTGTCCTGCGACAAGCTTGAGCCGGGCCCGCGTGCGAGGCCCGATCACCCGGAAGCGCCAGGGCGCGGTCAGATGGTGGTTCGGCGCCCAGCGGGCGAGCTCGAGGAGCTCCTGAACCTCAACCTGAGACAACGGCTCGGGCGCAAAGGCCTTGTGCGTACGGCGCGTGCGGATCGCCGTCTCGACGTCCATCGCCCTCCCTGCAATCACCAGGCGAAGCGCTTGCCGAGCAGCCACGGCCCGATCACGGCGAGCGCGGCGACGGCGACGCCGATCCCAATCGGGATCCACGGCGAGCCGCCCTGGTTGCCGGAGGTTTCCTCGATCGCGGCGGCCGGGGCAGCCTCGGTGAGGCCCGAGCCTTCGCCTCCCGGGCTGAGCGTCCCTGGGCCGCCGCTCGGCGAGGCCGGGGCGGCCGGCACCAAGGGGCCGGCGTGCCCGGAGCCGCCCGCGATCGAGCCGGGGCCGACGGCGCCGCCCCCGGACGCGGTTCCCGCCGACCCCGAGGGCAAGTTGCTGGGAGCCGGGACGGTCAGCCCCGAGGAGGACGGCTTGGGCGATTCTTCCGGCGGCGGAGCGGAATGCTGTTCGCGGGGCGCGACCGCCACCGGCAGCGACGCTTCGGCGGCGGCGATCAGGACTTCGCCGGTCACCCATACGGGTGTCCGGTCGCTGGCTTCCGAGTAGCGGAAGTGTCCGTCGTTGGCCTGTAGGGAGGAGATGTAGGAGAGCGCGTCGCCAACGGCCCCCGAGGCGCCGCCGACGGCGATCATCCCCTCCGCCGCCCAGGCCGTGGACTGGGCGTTGACTTCGCCGTGGCCCCCCGTTCTGAAGCCGCCGTTGCCGGCCTGGTGCTTGCGCAGGTAGGAGAGGCCCTGCTGAGCCGCCTTTGAGCCGGGCATCGCCTGCATGACGGCGCCGGTCACATCGGCGTCGCTCTGGCCCCCGGGCGTGTCCCCCCAGCCCCCGTCCTTGTTCTGGGCTCCACCGAGCCAGGAAAGCGACTTTTCGAGCCCGCCGTTGGCGCCCGCGGCGCGCAGCGCGATCACCGCGTAGGCGGTGGTGGCCGGCCAGCCTTCCCAGGAGCCGTCATCGCGGCGGCGCTTGAGCAGCGCCGCGACCAGGTTGCGACCGCCGAAATCGCGCGGGTCGACTCCGGCACCCTGAAGGGCGAGAATCGTCCGGGCGAAGTCGCCGCTGCTTTCGAGCTGGTCCACTCGGTAGCGCAGATAGGCAACTGGGTTCTTGCCGCCGGTCGACACGTCGAGGGGGTTGCGCCCGGCGGCCTCGAGACCGAGCATCGCCCAACCGGTCATCTCCGTCCCCGAGGCGTCACCTGGGTCGGCGCCCCAACCGCCGTCGCCGTTCTGGGTGGAGGCGAGCCAACCGGCGGCCGTGGTCGTTCCGGCGGCCCGGGCGTCGCCGGGCGTCGCGGCGGCCAGCACCAGCGCCGCCAACGCCACGCCCAAGACGGTGCCCGAGGACATCCGCCACTCGAAGCGCGCACGGAAGCGGACCAGCATGCGAATCATCGCCGGGCCGGCGATGAGAGCCATCGTGATATTGCCGATCGCGTGGGCGGCATCGAAGGGGATGGCGCGCGACTCCAAAATGAGGAAGTGTCGAACGCTGAGGTCTCCGCCATATGTTGCCATCATGGAGAAGTTCAGCAAAGCTCCGTAGGCCACCCCCGCCAGCCCGCAGCAGGCGGCGAGGCCCAGGCGGCCGACGTTGCGGGCGCCGAGCGCCAGGGCGGCGCCGAGCAGCCCGCAGAGCCCCCAGCCGGCCATTTGCCATGGAGTCCAGACCCCCTGCCCGAACCAAAAGTTCGAGACCAGCGCGGTCAGGGCGCCGACCGCAAAGCCGGGCGCCGGACCCAACGCGTAGCCGGCGAAGATGACGATATCGGTGGTCGGCTTGACGTTTGGAAAGGCGGCAAAGGCGACGCGACCGGCGATCGCCAGCGCCGCCAGGGCCGCGACCAGGGCGATCACCTGCGCGGGCGGGCGCGAGCGCTCATACCAGGCAAAGCCGGCCACCAGGCAGCCCCCGAGGATCAGATAGCTGACCGCCTCCCAGCTCACCGCTCGTCCTCCGCCAGCGCCGCGGCGCCCTGCTCAGGCGTGATCACTCCGGGTAGGTTCAGCACCCGAGCTACCTCGGTTGCGAAGTACCAGCCACCGGAGAGGATCTCGGCGACCGGTCCGTCGGCGATCACCTCGCCGTCGCCGAGCAGCACGCCGCGCTGCGCGAAATCAGCGGCGAACTCGACATCGTGGGTCGCGACGAGGACCGCTGCCCCCCGCGCCGCAAGCTCGGCGATCAGCTCGACCAACTCGGCCTTGCGGGCACGATCCATGCCCCGGGTCGGCTCGTCGAGGGCTACCAGGCCGGGCAGCTCCTCTCCTTGCATCCGCCCCGCGAGTGAGATCGCCAGGGCGAGGCGCTGACGCTCGCCGCCCGAGAGGTCGCGCGGGTCGGCATCCACCTTGTGTTCGAGCCCGACGATCCTCAGAGCCGCCCTGCCCGGCGCCGCGGGAAGTTCGTCCCCGACCCGCTCGCGGACCAGATAATCGCCCGGGTTCTGGGTCAACAGGGCCATACCCCCCGCGATATCGACCCTGCCCCTGACCGGATCGATCAGCCCGGCCGCGGTCCTCAATAGGGTGCTCTTCCCGGCACCATTGCGGCCCATGAGTGCAACTCGCTCACCCCGGGCAACCCTGAGCTCGACACCTCTGAGGACGTCCTTTGACTCATCACCGCTTGCCAGCTGGACCCAGAGATCGCGTGATCTGAGGGCAGTGGCCGGTGGCTCCTGGCGCCGGTCGAGCCTGGCCTGCGGCCGGGACCAAGGTTTGCGACCTGGGCGATCGTTCGATGCCTCCCGCCCCAGCCGCGCTCTCGCGGCGCGGACGCCTACCGGGAGCGGCGAGAGCCCGGCGAGTGAGAAGAGGCGTGCGGCGGGGGTCTCCAGAGAGGCGTCGTGGCCCTGGGCCCAGGCGAGGAAGTCCTGCGGCGGGCCGTCGAAGGCGATCCCGCCCGAGTCCATCGCGATCACCCGATCGGCCGCCGCCAGGCAACGCTCGAGGCGGTGTTCTGCCATCAGGATGGTCACCCCCCAGTCCTCGTTGAGGCGACGCAACAACCAGATGAGCTCATCCCCCGCCACCGGGTCCAGTTGCGAGGTCGGCTCGTCCAGGAGCACCAGCTCAGGTCGAGTCACCAAGGCGGCGGCGAGCGCCACCCGTTGCAGCTCGCCGCCCGAGAGGGTCTCGACCCCACGTCCAAGGAGGTGGGGGATCGCCAGCGCCAGCGCCACCTCCTCGATCGCGCGAGCCCGCTGCACCGGCTCAGCCCCGCGCATCTCCAGCGGCAGCCCCACCTCAGCGGCGACCGTCGTCGAGACGACCTGGGTCTCGGGATCCTGGGCGACGTAGCCGACCGCCGCAGCCAGTTTCCCGGGGCCGACCTCGAGCGCCTCAAAGCCGGCTACCTGCACCCGCCCCTCGACCTCGCCGCCGTGAAAGTGAGGCACGAGACCACAGGCGGCACGCAGAAGGGTCGACTTGCCACAGGCCGAGCGGCCGGCCAGCAGCACCAGTTCCCCTGCGGTGATCTCCAGAGAGATGTCGTGCAGCGCGGCCGCCTCGGCACCCGGATAGCGGTAGCCGAAGCGCTCGAGTGCGAGCGCCGGGGCCAGGCCCGGCCGAGAGGTAGCCAGCTCAGACACCACGGCCCCGATATGGCGCCAGCCCGGCCAGGGCGACCAGCGCAGCGAGGATGAGCGTCGCGCAGCCCGACCCGATCCGCACCACCGGGTAGGCGTGAAAGCCGCCAATGCCGAGCGTCGCACCGACCGCGGTCAGTATGAGTAGCGCGAGCCCGACCGAGTAAAAGCGGCGGTCATAGCGCGAGCGCTGCGGGGCCCGCGCCCCGCGCGGGACGTCGAGGCCATAACCGCGCAGTTCGACGGTTGCGGCGACATCGACGGCCCGATCCAGCGAACCGGCGAGCAGTCGGCGGGCCAGCGAGGCCCGTCCAACCGAGCTGGCACCGGGGCCGCGCAGGCGAGCAGCATCGCGCAGGCGGGCCGCGTCGGCGGTCGTCACGGGGACGAGGCGAGAGACGAGCGTCGCGGTCAGGGCGGAGCGCGCGGCGAGCGGTCGCAGGGCGCGAAGCACCCGGTCGGGGTCAACACAGGCCGAGTAGACGGCGAAGGTGACCAGCACCACCGCCGCGCGCAGACCCAGTACGAGGCCTTCGACCAGCGCCTCTGCGGTCACGTCGACGCGCCCCAGCAATGGCCACTCGCCGAGGCGGGCCAGGACGGTATCCCCGCGGCTCACGACCAGCCCGTTGACAAGGACAATCAAGAGCGCCAGGCCCAGCCCCATGCGCAGGGCCGCACGCACCGCCGCCCCGGCCCCGGCCAGGCGACCGGCGAGCCCCGCCGCGAGACCCACGCCGAGCAGAACGAGTGGGCTCGAGAAGACGAAGGCGACGGCGGCCAGCGAGCCGAGGTAGAGGACCGCCGCCCCCGGGGAGGCAGCCTGCAGCGGGCCGCGGCGCGGCGTGTAGGCAAACGGGGATCTCATCGCAGCTGCAACTCAACCGCCCTCCATGGGCAGGGGGATGGCGGCGGCGCCAGGCGGCGCCGCGACGGCGAAGTGTTCGCGAAGGGCCCGCGAATCGAGCAGCGCCGCCGCGGCCCGCACGCCGCCCTCCCCGCAGCCGGTCACCACCCAGGTTGGCGGCGCTTCGTACCGGCGGGTTGCCGCAAGAAGGCCCGCTTCGCCGCCGAAACGACGTGCCTGTCTGCCCGACTCGTCCAGGCCGGTCAGCTGACAGCTCCCTTGGCCCCCGATCTCCGCGAAGACACCGCTCTGCTGGGGGCCGTGTTCGATCTGTGCCGCGGCGGGGTCCGCCTTGAGGAGCCGCCAGGGACCGACGAGGACGCGGATCGCGGCCCCGCTCTGTCGCCCGAGGGCGACGCCGGCAGCAAGCAGGCGCTTGCGCGCGGTCGCGCAGGCCGGACCGCCTCCCCTGCAAAGCAGCGCAACGGGATGCTGCTCACCTTCGTAACCGTTGGCGAGCGGCTGCGGGTAGGAGCCGACGACCGCGGGGATATGGATCGCGGAGCCCCAATCGTGATAATCCCACCAGATCGCCTCGCCCCCGTGCAGTGCGTACTGCGCTGCACCGACGGTCGACTCGACGCCGTTGACATAAAAGAACCAGTCTTCTGGCCCGGGTCCGCCTTCCTCGCTGGCTTCCAGCCCTTCGATCGATTGCACGAAGCCGCCGCCGTAGCGCGTCTCAATGTGGGCGTTGCGTTCAAGCACACGCATCACCGTGTCGGCTTCGGTGACGCCGTCGGAGACGGGCGCCACCACCCGCCGGATACCAAAGTCCCGGGTCACCACGATCCTCACCTCGCCGAGGCCCTTCCCGGGACCGAGGCCACACCCGGCGGTCGCAACCGCCGCGAACAGCGCCAAGGTGACGGCCGCGAGGTTCCGGGCCACCTCAAACAGACCTCAAGGGCAGATCTCGACACATACCGCGAGACCGTTTGAAGGGATTTCCCCGTCATGCGTCGCACGTAATTCCTGGTTGGAGCCAAGCGTCACCATGGTGCTGCCGTCGGCGCCGGTTGGGCCCCCGGCGCCGCTCACCGTCGCCCCCCTGACCGGCCTCCGCCTACCCCGTTCGTCGTAGGAGTAGACCGTCACCCTGAACGGAACTCCAGCGGTGGCGGTTTCGGGACCACTGAGCCAGAGTTCGTCCGGGTAGGGGTAGGAGGCGAGCGCCCAGAGCACTTCGTCGCCCGGCTTCAGCCGCGCCGCTTCGCCGCCCACCTGGGAGGCCCGATGGTCGACCCTCAGGTACCAGGAGAGCTTGTTTGTCGCGCTCTGGCCGCCGACGGTGCAGAGCCCCAGACCGAAGCTGAATGCGTCGGTCACGTAGAACGGCCGCAGAGCCCGGTTGGCCTGCGCCGCTGAGGCGAGCAGGCCGAGTGCTGTTGGGCCCCTCACCGTCCTTGAGCGACCGGTGCCCCGCGAGCCCCGGCCGAAGCAGGTCGCCCTGCGGCTGGTCGGGACTCCGGTGGTCGTCGTCAATCTTTCTTCTTCGGCCAGCACCTTGCCGTCCTTGCCGACGACGCGCAGCTCGGCGGGGACCTTCTTGGCGACCGCGACCGCGGCACTTCCCAAAAACATGGAGAGGGCCAGCGCGCAAACGGCCGCCAGCCGAATTGAAATGAGTCTTGGCATCTGAGCCGCCCTTTCCTCGAGGGTCGTTTTTGGCTGGTCGGGGACAGGTCTCCTGGCTTCCGGGGTTGGCCGGTCGCACCTTCCCGGGAGCCTTCGGCTTCCCAGTGGCCTGCGCGCCGAGCGCGCAACGCGACCTCCTATGCCCGGTCACAGTGGCGGGACCGCGCCGGAATCTCACCGGACTTCCCTTGACCACCGACCGATCTGCGCCGAGTCTAACCGGCGCGCGGACGGCGAGACTCGCAGCTGCCCGATTTCAGAGGACCCTGACCGAGAGCTAATGGCCGCCGGGGTGAGGAGCCTCGCCGCTGCTGAGGCGCTGGCCGGTCCTCGCCCAGGCGTGATTCGTCCTCCTGTTCCCCAGTAGCCATCGGTGCACGACCGCCATGTGATCCCGCTCCTCCTCAGCGCACCGGGGCCTCATCTCTATCCTCTGGGAGGATGTCGTGGCGCTCGCACCCCGCCTGCCCGCGCGTCGCGACCATGTTCGGGGCGGCGCTGCTCGGCCTCCTCTCGTCTGCGCTGCCCGCCGGCGCCGCGGTGCGCCTTCGCCCCGAACCCGCGCGGGGGGCCACGGTCAGCGCCGCTGACGAAGAAGCGCGAATCGCCGCCTACTGGACGCCTCGCCGCCGCCGCGAAGCGAAGCCGCTCGGCGCTTCCGGCGTTGCAGAAGCGCCCCTTGCGACGGCCAGCTTCAGGCCGGTCGAAGAAGCGGACGTTTTGCCCTACGCGGTCAACGGCCGCATCTTCTTGCGCCAAGGACGCAACGAGGGGTACTGCTCGGGAACGGTCATCAACAGCCCCAGCCGGCGCCTGATCCTCACGGCGGGTCACTGCGTGAACACCGGTCCGCGCGGCTTTCGCCGCACATCGGCCTGGTCGCGCTACGTGGAGTTCGTCCCCGCTTATACCGACGGCAGTGCTCCCTTCGGGTTCTTCGTCGCCAGGCGCAACGCGGTCTTCGCGCCCAAGCCGTGGGTCAAGCAGGGCAACTCCAACTTCGACATCGGCGCGATCCTCGCCGGACCGAACAGCTCCGGCCTCTACCCTGCCGACGCGGTCACCGGCGTGACGATCGCCCTCGATCGTCCCCGCAAAGTCAGCTTCCAGACATTCGGTTACCCGGGCGAAGTCCGCAGCTTGCAGGAGTGCAACTCGCCCGCGGTCGGCGAGGACCGCTTCACGCGGCTGCTGCCCGGCCCGCCGACGGTCAAGATCGGCTGCCGCTGGCTACCCGGTGCAAGCGGTGGCGCCTGGTTGATCGAAGGCGGAACCCAGATCGATGGGCTGACCAGCTATGGGATCAGCCACGACTTCACCCATACCTACGGCCCCTACTTCAGCAGCAGCAACGTCGGCGCCCTCGTCTCGGGCATGTAGCGCGGCACGCTCAGGCGCTCAGCTGGTCACGGTAAAAGCGGTAATCGCTCCGCTCGGGTCGCAGGTTCGAGGCCAGCGCCAGATGGTGGCGGGCGCGCTCAGTCTCACCGGTCTTGGCAAGCGCCCGGCCGAGGCAGAAGTGCGCGAAGTCGTTGACCTGGTGGGCCTCGACGACCGCCTCGAACTCCGTCGCGGCGGCGGCGAAGCGTCCGGAGCGAAAATAGGCGCGGCCGAGCGCCTCGCGGACCGATGACTTCTCCGGCGCCCGGCGCGCCGCCTGCTCGAGCGGCACGGCGGCCTGCTCGAAGTCGCGCTCCTCGAGCAGCTCGATGCCGCGTCTGTAGAGAGTGAAGGTCGAGTCGCGCTCGCCGTTACCAGACATTCACGAGATTGTAGGAGGCCAGATTCCCGTCCCCGGGGCGCGCGGACTCTTGGCTGCCTCGGGAAGATCGTCTCTCCCCTGAGACTGGGAGAGCTGGCGCAGAACACGCAGGGCGGCGTTGTAGCCACACATCCCGTGGGCACCGGCGCCCGGCGGCGTCGCCGCCGAACATAGATAGACCCCGCGAATCCCGGTCGCATAGGGGTCGAGCGCGAGGCGCGGTCGGACAAGCGTCCGCAGCGGCGTGTTGGCACCGGTGAGGATGTCGCCGCCGATGAAGTTTGGGTTGCCGGCGGCGAGCTCGGCGGGTGAGCGGCTGCGGGTGGCGAGGATCCGCTCGCGCAGACCGGGAGCAAAGCGTTCGATCTGGTTGAGAATCAAGTCGGCCGCGTCGCCGGAGTAGCCGCTCGGCACATGGGCGTAGGCCCAGACCGGATGCACATCTCCCCGCGAGCGCCCCGGATCGGCCAGGTACTGCTGACCGACGAGGACGAAGGGCCGCGCCGGCATGCGCCCCTGATTCACCTCCCGCTCGGCGGCCCGGACCTCTGCAAAGGAGCCGATGACGTGCACGGTACCGGCACGGCGCGCGTCCGGGTTAAGCCAGGGCACACCGCCTTGCACAGCGAGGTCGAGCTTGAAGGCCGCAGGGCCGTGCCGGTAGCGCCGGTAGGCACGGGCGACGCGCACCGGCAGACGGTCCCCCGCGACCTCGATCACCCCCGCCGGGGCCAGGTCGAGGACAATGGCGTCGGCGGGCGGCAGCTCCTCAAGTGAGGTGACCGGTCGCCCAGTCTCAATCCGGCCGCCGCTCTCGAGGATGGCGGCAGCAAGGGCCTCGGCGATAGCCGCAGAGCCGCCCCGCGCGACGGGCCAACCGTAGCAATGGCAGGAGCAGACAAGCGCCATCCCGATCGCGGCGCTGAACGGCCGGCCGAGAGGTGCGATGGAGTGCGCGGCGACGCCCCCGAAGAGCGCCGCGGCCTCGGCGCTGCACAGGGTGCGGGCCAGCAGATCTGCCGAGGCCGCGGCCGGCAGGCCGAAACGGACCAGCCCCAGTGGGTGACGTGGCAGATGGGCAATCGGCCGCATGAGGTCCTCTCCGAGCTCGGCGAAGGCTGCGGAGGAGGGGCCGAAGATCCGTCGCCAGGCGGAGCCAGCCGGCCCGCCGAGCGCCGCCGCCGTAGCGTCGATCGAGCGCAGCATCAACGCCGCGCCACCGCCATCGTGGGGGTGGGCGAGGTCGACCTCCGGCCATGCCCACTCGAGTCCGTGCCGCTCCAGGCCAAGGCCGGCCAGGGCTTGCGAGCCGACCGCCATCGAGTGGACCGCTGAGCACTCGTCGTGAATCAGGCCTGGCAGTGTCAGCTCGCCGCTGCGGACGCCACCGCCGATTCGCTGATCGGCCTCGATCACGGTCACCCCGAGCCCAGCCTGCGCCAGGGTCGCTGCGCAGGCGAGACCGTTCGGCCCGGCGCCGACGATAACCGCCTCGCTCATGCCGTCGCAGCCGACCCGTCGCTCGTCGTGGCCCGATCGGGTTTGGTCGGGAACGGTTCCGCGCCCAGCCAGGGCTGGCGCTCAACCATGTCTACGACCGCCACGGTTCCCTCCTCGAGCAGGCCATCGGCCGCGTCGTAGATCCGGTAGCGCTGATCGGGGTTTCTGGCTGGCTGGGACTCAAGTGTCACCACGCGCAGCTCACCTGGCCCAAACTGGCAGCGCTCCTGGACGGCATCCAACAGCGCCTTGCCGTGGAAGTGACCGTCGCCGAAGTTGTAGCCGAGCACTACACCGGCGATCAGCTCGCCCTCGCGCACGTGGTAGTCCTCAAGGTTGTCGACCGCCCGCGAGACCAGGCCGTTGAGGGCGCGACCGTGCGAGTGCATCGAGCGAAAGGCGAGGCCCTTGGCGAGCAGGACCTCGGCCATCTGCCGGTCATAGAAGTGGGTCAGCTGCTCGACGACGATCGGCGCCGGCTTGATGATCGACCTATCGAGCCTCTCCTCGGCGCCCCCCTGTTTGCGGAACAACCACTGGCTGGTCGCCCAGTTGCCGGCGTAGTAGCGCATCGATGGCAGGAACGAGATCAGCTCCGGGCGCAGGTTTCCAAGGATCGGGATGCCGACGCACACGAAGACGAGGATCAGCAATAGCAGCGGGTTTTCCAGCGTCGAGAGCGGCACCGAGCCGTAGTGTCCGAAGAGGAAGAGGATTCCGAAAATCATGAAAACGTTCCACTCCAGCGGCACGGCCAATGGGAACGTCGAGAGAATGTGAAGGTGGAAGATGATCATCCCGAGCGCCGCCAACCAGCCAATCGTGCCGCCATTTGACACGAGCAGGATCGCCGGCAGGGTGAACTCCATCGCCGTCCCCAGGTGCGCGATCGTCGCACCCAGATCTGAGGGGCGCAGGTCCTCGGGGTGATTGCGGTAGAGCCGCCGCTTGATTGTGCGTGAGCGGTTCCACGGCGTGTTGCTGATCATCACCGTTACGACAAACGGGAAATGGCGGTTTAGCTTCGATGAGGCGGCTCCCCACCAGATGCAGATGAAGACCAGCTGCGCGGCGACGATCATGTTGTTAAGGGGGAAAAGGAAGATCAGCATCAGAGTCCCGTAGACCTCCGCCCGCGCCGCCAAGAAGGGGACCTTGTCGCGCAAGCCGAGTGCCCCGAGCAGGACCAACAGCGTCGCCACCGCGCCCGGCTCGAGGCGCCCGGCGAAGGCGCCGGCATCGCTGACACCGCTTGCGAACAGCAGGTAGCCGAGCCAGAACAGGACTCCCGCGTAGAGGGCGACGTCGATCGGCGTGCGCTTTGTCCCCCTCGTCAGGGGAACGCGCTCAGGCCATGGCGGCAGTCGGGTCGTGCCCGGCCTTGACCAGTAGAGGATGCCACCGATCATCGGCCTGAAGCGCAGTGTCAGCGGCAGCGAGCCGGCGCCGAGGCCGAGGACCTCCCAGAGCATCGTCCAGACGACCGCCTTCTCAAAGACGATCGGTTCGCTCCACCAACTGCCCAGGTTGGCGAGGCCGCCGAGTCCCGGGGTCAGCGAGATCACGAGCAGGCCGCCGAGCGCGTAGACGATCAACTTGAGGACGTACAGCAGGTAGACGAACGGCGGCGTCCCGAACCCGTTGATCGCCCAATCCTGCGTGAGCGGTCTGATCCGCTCCAAGTGCGGCAGTCGTTCCCATTCATCGACATCGAACGGCGGCGGCGCGGGGTCCAGCAGTCCCATCGCGATCAGCCTACTTCCCCTGCCCCAGCGTGCAAGACGCGCGCCGGCGCGAAACTAGGGACCTCGCCGCTGGCGCCAGTACCCAATACCCGCGCGAGGAACTCTCACTCACACCTCAGCAGCGCCAGCTGCTGAGACCCGTGACGGGAACGCGCCGCGAGCGCGGATCGAGAGAGAGGCGCACGAGGCGCGAGCATACGAAGTTCCCCTGCCTTTCGGTCTCACGGCGGTCAAAGATCCGACAGAGAACGACGCGGTCTCGCTGGTGCCGGCAACCGAGGACGCCCGAGGAGGAGCAGCTTTTGTCGTGTCTGCATGTCTGCTCCGCAAAGCGGGCCGCCCTTTCCTGGGCGACGGGAATCGAAAGCCTCACTGAGGCCAGCGCCGGCTCGACCGCCAGCGCCGTCGCCGCGACGGCGAGCCAGACGAGAAATGTCCGCCTCAGGGCCACAGACTCGGGTCGAGGCGGGGAATGGTCGCTTTGGCCAGATATTCGTCGCCGGCTGTCAGCACGATCAGCTTGTGCTTGACGAAGTCGTTGACCCAGACAGTGCCTTCCGACACTTTGAACAGCGTCGAGGCGTCGCAGCGGTCCACGACCAGCCAGGTCGTACCCCGCACAGTCGCCGAGCCGTAGCTGCCGCTTGTCGTGTAGTTGCCTTTGCCGCTCCCCCAAAGCCGTCGGCCACCGCCGCGTCTGCCTCGAAGCTCGCGCACCCCTGCGCGGCTGCCGTGCGCCGACCCCCCCTTCGAGGTGCGGCGCTCGCACATCCGGCGACCTGTCAACTTCAGGTTCACCGCCTGGTTATCCCCGGCTTCCTGAGTGACGATGAACAGCCCACCCCAGAAGTGACTGCTCTGGAGTTCGTCCGACTGCCCTTTGGAGGCGGTCAGGTTGACGACACCATTGCGCGTGTTGACCAGGCAGCCGAGAGGAACCTGTTTGAAGGAGGTAAGTCGCGAGTATTCGTCTTCTCCCGGGCACTGGACTTCGACATTCCCTTCGACCGGTTCGAGATTGACGCTGACGCCGGCGACAGGCGACGGTGGGCCGGTGTCGACCGCGAAATTCGCGCGGGCGGGTGTCGGGTCGACGTTGCCGACCGCATCCCGGGCCCGAACTTCGAAGCTGTGTGGGCCGTCGGGCAGGGAGGCGTAACCCTGCGGCGAGCTGCAGGGGGCCCAGGCGGATTCTTCTTCGGAGTCGAGGCGGCATTCGAAGCTGCCTTCCTCGGAGCTGGTGAATTCAAAGCTCGCCGAGCTGGTCGCGATCGTGCCGCTGGGTCCCGAGCTGATCGTCGTCTGCGGCGGCTGGGTGTCGACCGCGAAATTCGCGCGGGCGGGTGTCGGGTCGACGTTGCCGACCGCATCCCGGGCCCGAACTTCGAAGCTGTGTGGGCCGTCGGGCAGGGAGGCGTAACCCTGCGGCGAGCTGCAGGGGGCCCAGGCGGATTCTTCTTCGGAGTCGAGGCGGCATTCGAAGCTGCCTTCCTCGGAGCTGGTGAATTCAAAGCTCGCCGAGCTGGTCGCGATCGTGCCGCTGGGTCCCGAGCTGATCGTCGTCTGCGGCGGCTGGGTGTCGACCGCGAAATTCGCGCGGGCGGGTGTCGGGTCGACGTTGCCGACCGCATCCCGGGCCCGAACTTCGAAGCTGTGTGGGCCGTCGGGCAGGGAGGCGTAACCCTGCGGCGAGCTGCAGGGGGCCCAGGCGGATTCTTCTTCGGAGTCGAGGCGGCATTCGAAGCTGCCTTCCTCGGAGCTGGTGAATTCAAAGCTCGCCGAGCTGGTCGCGATCGTGCCGCTGGGTCCCGAGCTGATCGTCGTCTGCGGCGGCTGGGTGTCGACCGCGAAATCCGCGCGGGCGGGTGTCGGGTCGACGTTGCCGACCGCATCCCGGGCCCGAACTTCGAAGCTGTGTGGGCCGTCGGGCAGGGAGGCGTAACCCTGCGGCGAGCTGCAGGGGGCCCAGGCGGATTCTTCTTCGGAGTCGAGGCGGCATTCGAAGCTGCCTTCCTCGGAGCTGGTGAATTCAAAGCTCGCCGAGCTGGTCGCGATCGTGCCGCTGGGTCCCGAGCTGATCGTCGTCTGCGGCGGCTGGGTGTCGACCGCGAAATCCGCGCGGGCGGGTGTCGGGTCTGGCAGCTCGTTGTCGTTGTCGGTGTCCACCCCCCTGACTTCGAAGCTGTGTGGGCCGTCGGGCAGGGATGAGTAGGCTTTCGGCGACGTACAGCTTTCCCAGGCGGCCGCGTTTGTCGAATCGAGGCGGCACTGAAAGCCGTCGTCGTGATCTCCCACCATGGTGAAGCTGAAGGTCACTGAACTCGAGCCGACCGTGCCCGTCGGACCCGAGATGATCTGGGTGTCCAGCGTGCGATGGAAGGGATCCGCCGGAACAGACGCGGCGAGCACAACCGACCCGCAGAGCGAGAAAAGAATCGCCAATAGTGCCGATCTTCTCCCCATTAGACCAATAACCCTAACCATTGGCATGGGGATCCACAAACCGATCCGCCTGCTCGGCGGCGGGCAATGTCCAGACGGTGATGCCCTGGGTGCGGCCGCGAACCTGGTGCTCGCCGACCAGTTCCAGGTTCGAGGCTTCTCCCTGCAACGCCCGACGCGTCGAATCAGCGACAAACACCTGATGCCCGGTGCCTTTGGTCATGCCCTCGAGGCGAGCGGCGGTATTGGTCGTATCGCCGATCGCCGTGTACTCGATCCGTCTCTCGGAACCAACCTGACCCGACATCACCTCACCGCTGTTGAGACCGATCCCCATGTCGAAACCCCTCCCCATGCCGTTCTCCTGCATCCAGGCGTTGAAGCGCGGCAGCCGCCTATTGAGCATCTCCTGGGCCGCGGCCAGGGCTCGGTCGGCGTGGTCGGCCTGTTCGAGTGGGGCCCCGAAGACAGCCATGATCCCGTCCCCCATGTAGGCGACAAGCGTCCCCCCGTGGTCCATGATCGCGTCGCTCATCTCCCCCAGGTAACGATTCAGAACCTCGATAACTGTTTCCGGGGGAAGTTCCTCGGCAAAGCTCGTGAATCCGCGCAGATCGCTGAACAGAACCGTGCACTCACGCCGCACCCCGCCGAGCCGCAGATCCTCATCGGTGCGGGCGAGCACGTCGCTGACCACCGCGGGCGGCACGAATCGGGAAAAGGTGTCGCGGATCCGCTGGCGCTCGAAGGCGTTGATCACGTAGTTGACCGCGAGCGCGCCGAGCGCCGAGAGGAGCAAGGCCAGTAACGGGTAGACGACCGGCAGGATCACCCCCCCTTCGAATGCCAGTTGCGCCGCGACGACGTAGATGAGACCGAGGACGAGGGCGAGCAGCAGGGCCGGCGTCGCCTTCATCCGCAGGGTCGCCGCCGCCGGAACGGCGGCCATCAGGGCGATCAGCAGCAGGTCGACTATCAGGCCCGAGGAGGAGAGCGGAAAGCCGTGCTCTGCGGTCCAGGCGGCGTTCGCCTGGATTTCGGGCCCCGGCATCAGTTCGTCGCCGGTGGTCGACGTCGGGTGCACGTCCTGCAGAGAGGGCGCGGAGGCGCCGATAATCACGGTCTTGCCGCGGAAGGCCGATGCCGGGACCTTGCCGCGTAGGACGCGCGAGTAAGAGTAGTGGGCGAAGGTCCCGGGCGGTCCGCGGTAATCCACCCACGCTTCGCCGTCGCCTTCCATCGCGGCTGGATCGATCGCCTTACCAGTGGCGGCTTCTGCGGTGGCGATACCGAAGCCGACGAGGCCCTGAACCTGGTAGTGCATCTTGCGGAAGACGCCCCCCGGTTCCGGGACGAAGACCGTGCTGGCCGCCCGGGCGCCGATTTCATGCACGACCTGTTCGCCGCCGAAAATCCGGCTTTCGCCGTGCCGATTCACTTCCGTGGTCGAAAGCACTACGCCGCCGGCCCTGGCGATCGATTCGATCAGCGCATTGTCCTGTGCCGGGGTCGTGGGCTCGGTGAACTGGATATCGACCGCGATCACCTTGGCGCCATCCCGGTGGAGGCGATCGATGAGCCGCGCATGAAGGGAGCGCGGGAACGGCCACTGCTTGTCGAGTTCGCTGAACGTTCGGTCGTCCACGTTGACCAGGGCGAATTCCTCCGGGAGGGGTTCGGTGCCGCGTACGCTGAAACGCGCGTCGACGCTCTGCAGCTCGAGTGCCCGCATCAGATGGGTCGCGTAGGCGACGACCGCGACCGCAGCTGCGAGCAGGACGACCGCCAGGATCGCCAGTTCGCGCCGACGGCGCAGCTTTCGTGGCGCAGTCATCGGCCCGCGGCGGCGCCGTCCCCCGAGCCAGCAACGGAGGCTGTCTCCGGTGGCCAGCGCTCATCGACCACGGCCCGCGCGAGCTGATGGCTGCGCCGATGGCCGGTCACCGCGAGCAGGAACTGGTCGCGCTCCAATCCCAGCAACCGTGTCTCGACCGTCGTGCGCACGGTGGCCGTACGCGGCACGTCGTGCAGCAGTGCGATCTCCCCGAAAGACTCGCCCGGCCCCTCATTGCGTCGGAAGACACCGTCTTCGAAGACCTCCACCTGACCGGCCTCGATCAGATAGAAGCGATCACCGGTATCCCCCTGGACAATCACATCCCGGCCGGCCGGGAGATCGAGCGGCCTTAGGTCGTGGCTGAGCCGCTCCAGTGTCGCCAGGGGCAGGGGTGAGAAAATCGGGTTGCGACGCAAAAGCATGTAGCGCGCCTCCTCGACCGGAGCGCCCACCTCGTAGGCGCGCAGCCGGCTCCACCAGAGCAGGACGAACGCGGGCAGCAGGGCCCCGAGGGCAAGCAGAGCACCCCGCACTCCGAGCAGCTCGACGAGCAATACAGCAGCGATCGACCCGAGCGCCATCGCCCCCTGGCGCCCGGCCTCGAGGAACCCAATCACCCGACCGAGCGTCTCATCGGAGCCGAGCCTCTGCGTCAGCGTCTTCGCGGCAACCTCGACGAAGACGAATCCGACGCCGATCCCGAGCCAGCCCGCATATGCGGGCGCCGCCTCTGGGACGATCCCGGGGAGCATCGTCGCCAGGCCGACCAGGAGACTGCCGCCGGCGATTGCCAACACCAGCCTGCCCCGGTCAAGGAGCATCGCGAGCGCCATCCCACCGAGCACCGCGCCGACTCCCCATGTCGCGTTGAGGAAGCCGACACTCCCGAAGCCAAGACCGAGCAATTCCAGGGCCATAACGACAACCAGGACATCGGCGAACCCCTCGAAGAGGAAAAGCAGCACAAGCGTCGCGGAGGAGAGGCGCAGGGCGGGATGCGCGAACAGCGTCCGCGCACCGACGGCGATTTCGCGGAAGGCCCCAGCCACCTCGTCGTCCTCGCCGAGGTACTCGGGTCGTCGATCGCGGCGCACCGTGAAGACGAGCGCCGTGACGGCCAGCGAGCCGGCCGCGGCGACTGCGATCACGAATGCAGGAGAGGTCCGACCGAGCAGTAATCCAGCGACGAGCGCGGCGACCAGCGAGCCGGCGTTTTCCATGACGCTGTGTGTGACGTTGCTCGCCGAGAGCTGCTGCGGCGATTCGACGAGCGTCGGCGTCAGGGCGGCGTGGGCGGGACGGAAGCCGCAGCTCGCGACGGCGAACAGCGCCGGGAATGCGAAAACCACGGCGGTCGGAGCTCCCAGAGCGGCTGCTGCTGCTGCTGCGCCCAGAACCGCGGTGGAGGCCGCCGCGCTGGCGAGCAGCACAGAGCGGCGCGGGAAGCGATCGATCAGCAAGCCCACCAGCGGTGAGACGATCGCCGCCGGGAGAAAGCGAACCAGCGCGACGATACCGACGCCCGCCGCGCCGTGCGCCTCAAACCCATAGACGCCGAGCGCAATCGTGAAGCACCAGGTTGAGAACGCGGCGGCGGCCGTTGCGATTCCCAACCTCCCCATGTCGGGGTTGCCGAAATCGACCACCAGGGCACCGGCGCTAGTCCTCAGTACCCTCAGGGCACGCTCGATCACCGCCGGCAAGATAGCCCCTTTCGCGCCAGGCGGTGAGGTGATTGTCAGATGCCGTCGAGGTTCCTTTCTGCTGAAGATGCACCTGATGTGGGCCACCGTTAGGGACAGACTCCGATTTCCATCGACGTTCGCGGCCGGTTCTCCTTAGGGGTAGCGGCAGGGCACTCCGGCCGCACGGGCCTGCTCGTTGGTCAAATCCTTCTCCGCCCCGCCGTCAAGACCCTGGCTGCGCACGAGAACTTTGATTCGCAATGTCCCGGTCGACGGTCTCGGTGATCGGGTTCCAGTCACAGCCTGACCATCCGTAGAACCCCGAACACAAAGAGGGGAAAGGAGCCGGGGCCTCTCTTACCCTAACCCGGTCGCGATCACCCTCAGACGAGGCGGGGCCCCGTGGAGCATTGGGGCCTCAGGTGGCCGGCCCAACCCCGCCCCTCGCCCCGCCTGGGTCTTCGATCCGCCCCGGGGCCCAGGCCCAGCCGCGGCCTTGCCTAGCCAATCCCAGCCCACGGCCCTGACCAGGCGTTGCCACGCCCGCCCTCACCTCCGCCAGGTCACGGACCTCACCAGCCCGCGCCGCCACGCGCCAAGGCAGGGGCATGGGTGGGGTGAGATCCAAACCCGCCCTCGTCCGGCCAGGTACTACTGCGGTTAGGGTGCGGAGATGGACCAGGCCGCAACGGCGGATTTCGTAAGGCGATTTACGGAGTTCTGGAGGGCGCCGGCACCCGAGCGGCTCGACACCCTACTCGCACCCGGCGCCCATCTGTCCGCGCCGCTGATCCCTACCACCTCCGGGCTGGACGCGGGCAAGCGTGCTTTCGCCGACCTCTTCGAGCTAATCCCCGACATGACAGCCGAGGTACATCGCTGGGGCGCTACCAATGATGGAGTTCTGATCGAGTTCACGGTTCGCGGCACTGCGCGAGGATCCCCAGTGTCCTGGCGTGGGGTTGACCGTTTCGTCCTCGACGAGAGCGGGTTCGCCATTGAGCGATTCACCTATTTCGATTCCCTGCCTCTCCTGCTGGCGTTAGCGCGCCGCCCCCGAACATGGCCCGGGTTCGTGCGCAGCCGCATCAAGCAGGCGCGGCACTGAGTCATGCGGACACGCCGACGCAGTATGGCGTGAAACCACCTGCCTGGTCCGAGCGCGACCTCACCCAGCCCAGCCGCGGCCCTTTGCTTTGCCAATATCTGGCCACGGCCCTCACCGCACCGCGCCAAGGCTGGGCCCTGGCCATGAGACGGGTCGGCTGGCCGGAGTCGGCTGGGACCTCGTCCCGTACAGGGCGGGAGGGTGTGCGGGTTGGGAGGGGTGGAGCCCGACCCCAGCTCGGAGCCTGGCGCTATCCTCGCCACCGTGAAGTGCCTACTAGCTGCCTTGGCTACCACGATCACGTTCGGTTGTGCGCTTCCAGCGGCGAGCGCCTCTGCCTCGGTCACGATTGGCAGCAATCTGCAAGCCAACGCGGGAGAAGGCGTCTGCGGATTTGGCACCTTTATTGCCACCGCGTTCCCCTGCGCCACCTGGCAGGCCTCCCTCGCCCCCGAGCACACGGCCCCCGGAGGACTCACCTCGCGAATCAACGGAGTGATCACGCGCTGGCGCATCAAGTTTGCGACTCCCGGAGGTGACCTGACCTCGGTCAAGGTGCAGCTGCAGCCCTACCCTGGAACGGCGGGTGAAGCCGAACAGCCCTTCGTCTCACTCCCACTGGCCAACCCGGGGACCCTGACCGTGAACTCGCGGGTTCCTATAAGTGTCGGCGAGTCTCTGGGAGTCAACACCCTTCTCGCGGGCGGTCCGGAAGGTGGTGGACTTTCCTTTATCGGTTCTGGTTCCGGCTCGATCAACTATTTCGATGGGAAGATCGTCGGCGGAAGAGAACCCAGCGAAATCGAATCGACGCCGGGTGAGTTGCTGGTCAACGCAGACATCGAGCCCGATGCCGATCACGACGGCTACGGCGACGAAACGCAGGACCTGTGCCCAACCGACCCGACAACTCAGGGGCCGTGTCCAGATCGGGTGAGTCCGAAAACCCGGGTCTCCGGTGCAGGTGTGCAGGACCTCATCAAGCAGCGGACGGTCAAGCTCAGGCTTACGTCAACCGAGAGCGGCACTGGGTTTGCAGAAGGCAAGCTGACAATCGCCGGTAGCCACACGGTCTTCAAGCTCGTGTCTGCTGAAGCCCCGGTCCAGGCCGGCAAGAAGACCACCCTTCGGCTCAGGCTAACGAAGCGGGCGCTGAAGGCGACAAAGCACGCGCTTCGAGCACACATGAAAGTGAAGGCAGTGGTCTCCGTTTTTGCCAAAGACGCGGCGGGCAACGCCAGCGGCGTCACCGAACTGACCGTGCGCGCCGCGAGCACAACCCGGCACGCAGCTCGCCATTCCCGGTAGCCCAGGGCAACGCAGGAACTGGACGTCCGCTACAAGCTCACTGCCGTCCCGAGCATCGGGGGTCACGCGATCGAAGCCGAGATCGCTCAGCTTCACGATCGTCCGCTAGGGACGACCAATTGCGTCCGGGGGCAGAATCCGACTGCATTCGGTCATCCCGAGCAAACCGTGCTGTCAGCAAGCAGCCTGAATCAGATTGTCCGGGGGCGCATGGCCCCCAGGCCCATTGGGCAAAGCTCGCATTTGAGCGCCATTTCATCTCGACTCGCCACCGGGGCATGGTTGCCCTCTAGCCTTCATCGCGGGTTGTGGGCTGAACCACCAGTGTTTTCGGAGCAGGCGGAACCCCTGGTCGGTAGCTCAGCCTGCCCTGGCGGTGTAGTTCGAGGTTCCGTTACAGGAGTTGGTGAAGTCGCCAAGGGTGAAGTTTGTCTTCACCTTGCCGCTCTCACGCCCCTTCTTGCCGAACTTGCCCGTGATCTTCAGGAAGCCCTGATGTTGGTGGGAGGGAGCGAAATAGAGAGGCAGTTTTGCAGTGAAGGTTCCCTTGCTCGAGATCTTCGCGGTGGCGCCCTGGGCTTCGCCAAAACCTCCGCCTTCACAATAGACGGGGTAGCCATTTGGAAGGCTGAACGATCCAACCTTCTTTCCATTGGCCGAAACTCGGAAGCTAATTTCGTCCGTGTAGACGACTTTGCCTTTGTACACGCGACTGATCTTGCCGGTGTAGGTCTTTCCCTTCTTGGGCGATACAGCCATCGACAGCGTTGGGATTGCCATCGCGCAGACCAGCAGAAGGCTCGCCGCTAGGCAGACCGAGCGCTTCCGCCAGCGCTCAGGGAATCTCTTCATCGGGAGTTCTTTCCTTTCATCCTCAGGGTTTGCTGATACCTCTCCCCGACAGCCTGGTCCGCCGGATTATCTGGCCTGCTCCAGGCAAGGTCAACCCCAGTAATGCGGGAATCCTGCCCAGTCCTTCACCGTCTCGGCAAGGTCAAGCAATGCCGGCCACGTAATCCAGATCTGTCGCGGCAGTCAGGACGGCGCCATTGCCGGCGCCAACGCGCCACCTAGGCCCCTCGCCGACGGCGGCGAGATCAACCCGGCACAGCTGGAGAGCGTCGCGAAAAGCAAGGGAGCTAGCAACTGCAACAGTCGTTCACAATCAAGCTCTCAAAGAGCAGCCGCCGAAATCAAAGGTTCAGAGATGTGTGACGACCAGCGTCGGCTCCTATTCCAAAGGCCAGTTGCACCTCAGCGTGTCATTTCACCGTTCTACCCAGCTTCACTGAACTGACTTCCGGTAACGACGAAGTCTCCAGCTCAAGAGTCTCTATCGCTCCCATGCAAGACTCGCGCGGCTTTCATGATCCTTCCCAAGCCGAAAGTTATGCCGGTGTCCTAGGGGGGAGTCGAGGCGCCGCAGGCTGGAATCGCAGGAGCTCGCGACTGCCGCCTCGGACCGCGGGGCTCAGTCCTCGGATGCTTCGGAGCGGGCAATGCGAAGCAACCAGTAGGAGAACGCCCAGTTTGCAGCCGCGAGAACCACGAAGGCAATTGTCCACCAGTACGTCTTCCAGTTGTTGCCACCAAAGATCAGCGTGACGAGGCCGAGGGCGACCAACACGACACCGCTGATGATGCGTACGCCTACCCAGGTCCGGAGGTTCCGGTACTCCCATGGCGAAACTATGAGCCGCGCGCCGGATCGCGGAGGGGATTTCCACCGTCTGCGAAGACCCCCGAGAAAATTTGTCATTCGTCGTGTCCAGAGCAAGGACGCGGGATGGCCCCGGAACACGGGGACGCTGATCGCCAGGTTACCAGGTGCGAGCCTTCGATCCTCCGACCCTATAGGTGATTGTCATCTTGTAATCCAGGTGCTCACAAGCCGAGGAGGCCTCGAGCGGCGAGGGGCCCAGCGCCTTTTGGGAGAGCTATAAGTTCACCGGCCTCCCTCACAAGCACAACGAGTGGTTCAGTAGTAGTGCCTCCCGCCGCCAATCGCCCTGCCGGTCGCACCCAACACCCAGAAGAAAAGGCCGATGAATAGCAAGATGATGCCGATTGGCCAGAGAATCGCGACCTGCAAAAGCGCCGCGAGCAATAAACCGATGCCTAGAATAATCACCGGACGTCGCCCTCTCTGCACTTGTTTCTCAGAGCGAGGCACCTGAATCGGCGCCCGACAGAACGGTGAATCTGACGGCCGTCGCCTTTGACCACCGTCCTCCTTACCGAGTCCACTGCGGCGCGGCAATTCGCCCGCTGACATGCCACGAGCACAATGATGGCCGGTCCGACGCTCATCGGGATCACTCCAAACTGCATGGGCGATGATGACTGCGACGCGAGAACCGATCACGTAGAGCAGTGTCACTCCCCACAGCGACGAGGAAAATTACTCCGCTCATCGTCATGGTGAGACTCGTACCTGCTGAGTTGGGCTCGTAAACCAATCCAGCGATGCGCTGGTCGGCGACCAAAGATGGCCTCCATGCTGGCACTGGCTCGCTGCGTCGTTCACAGGCGGGGGGAATGTCCCCCCGATTCTCTGTTCGTCGAAGCAGGACCACTGGCGGTGCAGTTCGAGTAGCCATCGCGGGCAAATGCCTCAATGGGGTCGGGCTTATGGACGTATCCGCCGTTTGTTGCGGTCGATCGAGCACTGCTGCGTCTGAGGGGTTCGGCTGTGATCGCCTGGGTTCGGTGGAGTTGGGGACATATTTCGGGACACGAAATTCGATTGCGGCTGCGCACCTGACAACCGTCTTTGGGCGGGCGGACATCAAGATAGATCAGATTTATCTGATACCCTCTGTCCATGACTCGCCTGACCGCCACGGAGGTAGCCAGGAAGTTCTCGAAGATCGTCAGCATGGTGAGCGCCGGCGAGGAGGTGGAGGTCGTTCGCAACGGTGTCCCGATCGTGCAGATGCGCCCCATTCAGGGCCGCCAAGTCATCTCCGCGTCCCGCTGGCGCGAGCTCATGGACAGCGCGCCGCCGGTCGACGAGGACTTCGAGGGCGACGTCGAAGCCGCTCGTGAGGCCGTCGGCCCGCCGAGTGCGGCTTGGCCGTCCTGATCGACACCTCTGTCTTGGTCAACGCCGAGCGACGAGGCAGGTCGCTCGAGGGCGTCGTCGGCGAGGAGGATCGCGCGATCAGCGTGGTTACGGCCAGCGAGTTGCTGCACGGCGTTCACCGCGCCCGCGATGATCGAATTCGCACCCGGCGACAGGCCTTCGTCGAGTACCTGATCGCCTCGATCGAACCGCTGCCGATCACCACTCCGGTGGCAAGGGCGCACGCCGAAATCTGGGCCCGACTGGAGCAAGACGGCGAAGTGATCAGCGCGCACGACATGTGGATCGCGGCAACCGCCATCAGCCATGGCATGGAGGTCGCGACCGCCAACGTGGCCGAGTTCGAACGAGTCCCGGGTCTCGCCGTCGCGGCGCTGTGACCGGCGCTGAATCACCGGGCTTCGAGATTGGCTAAGGGATCCTCGTCGACCAGGGTCTGCCCGGTGAGATTGCGTCGCAGCCCCAGGGCGACGACTGCAGCGCCAAGCCCAGCCGCAACCGCCACCGCAAATGAGATCGCTGCTCATGTACTCAAGGCACCCAGAGCAGACGCAGGACCGCTACGGGGATTCGAACCCCGGTTTCCGGACTGAGAATCGGCCCGAGGGGCCCGGCCTCTCAGGGCCCGACTGATCCATTCTGATTACTTCCAAGGAAGTCAGTCTTGTTCAATCGAGTTCGGTGGAGTCAGGGACATTTCTCGAGACACGGAATTCGATCCAGACGGCGCAGGGGGGCCGTGCTCGAGTAGCTCTCAGCCCCCGAGGAGAGACGCGGCCCCGCCGGTCGCTGTCCCCACGCCCACGGCCGCGCCGACCCGGGCGGTGTCAACGGCCTGTTTTGCAATGTGACAGCAGAAAGCAAGAGCAGTGGTGGCAGCCGGCCGGGGTCAGCGGTCTCGACCCGTACCGGGTCGGCTCGTCGAGAGCCTCGAGGCTGGCGAGAGTCTCCTCCGCTTCAGAGACGGTGAAGGTCCGGCCCAACCGGTGGTTGGTGCGCCAATCCAGGGCCCTTGTTGATAGACGTAGCTCGCCACCATAGATGCCGCGCAGGTGCAGGAACCCCTGCGGGACATAGCTTGCCGACAAGCTCCCGTCTGAGGCGTTGACGGCGGTGATTGCCTGGCCGAAACCGAATAGCTTGCGCCGCAGCCTCCAGCGCTCGCCGCTGGCCTCGATCAGGGCCCGAAGCGCCCTCGGCCTGGCGTGAGCCGAGGTCGCCCAACAGGTAGTGCCCGCGCCGATCGCGGGTGAGCTCCAAGGGACGCCATTGTGATCGCGACGGTAGCAGCGTGCTCGGCATTGCTTGTCTCGAAATGGCCACCTTCTTCGCGGCGTCAGCGCTCTGAGCGGCCAATACGCCCGACGGGATCAAGGCCAAGGCCACGATCGCCATCGCGCAAACATGGCCGACTAACCCCAGCATGGCGAACCTCCACGCGGTCCTGAGTGTCGTTCATGAGTGCAAGGAAATGATTCCCATGGGCAGAGCGCAAGAACGGGCGCAGGCTCTCCACAAGACAGTCGCAAGAGGCCAGCCACCACGGGACGCCCCCATCATGCCCGGTTCTTGAGCCCGGTGCTAATCTGCCGCAATTCGGCGAGGGGGGGTGGTGCGCCGGGTGAAGGCATCGGAGCCCCAATCAGAATGTGGAGCCATCCATGCGAATCTTGCCGCTTGGCAATTTCGCCGCTCGTCCGCGGTGCCTGATTGGTTTCTCGCTAGCAGGAAGCTTTGCCGGCTGGGCTGATCCGTGCTCGTTCGACGCTCAGCTCGCAAGCCTTCCAAGTCCATTACGCAAAAGGAGTCGGAATGCCCATTAGGGGTGAAGATCGTGGGTCAGACCAACCGCTTTTCGCGGTTGAAATTCGCACCGGCGAACTGGCGGGCTCGACTTTCAAAGTCGAGAAGCGTTTGGTCATCGGAAGCGACTCCACTTGCGACATACACATCGACGACCCTGAAGTCTCCGAAGAACATGCGTCGCTGAGGCTTCACGACGGGGCTCTCGAGATCCGCGATCTTGGCTCCAGGAGCGGCACGTTCGTCAATGCCCAGCGTATCTCCGAACCGACCGCGCTCGGCTCGAGAGACGAAGTGCGGGTAGCTTCGACCGTGCTCGCTCCCGTGCAGTCGGGGACCGCGGTCGCCCCAGCCACGGAGGCGAGTTCGGCCGAGGTCGCGCCAGCTCTCATGGCGGCCCCGGGGACGGGTTCGGTGCCTCCCGCCACGACGGCAGCACCGGCGGGCGGCTCGAAGAAACGTCGGAACATCGCGCTTGGGGCCGGAGCTCTGCTGCTCGTCGCGATCGCGGCAGTCATCGCAATAATCGCTTCCTCGGGATCCTCGGGGCCGCTCAGCGAGTCGGAAATCATCAACGCCGACAAGCCCTCGACCCTGATGGTGGTGGGACGCGGCGTCGGAGCCTCGCCGATCACCGGCGGCACCAACAAGGTCCTCGACTCAGGTTCGGCTTGGGTCTACAACGGCGAAGAAGGACTGGTAGTGACCAACGCGCACGTCGTGCTGAACGCCAGCACCTTCGAGGCGGGTTACGAATCCAACAGCTTGGCCCGGGCGAACCTAGTCGCCGTGGACGCTCGCAACGATCTCGCGATGTTGAAGGTAAACCAGTCGGGGTTAAAGACGCTGCCTTTGGCCGAACCCGGGGAAGTCGAACAGGGCGACACCGTCTACGCTCTCGGCTACCCCGGCAATGGAACCTCCGAAGAGAACTTCCTGAAGAGCCCCTTTCAGGCGACCCAGGGAACAATCTCGACGCTCCAAGACGAAGCCACGATCTCCTATGACGCCTTCGACCAGGAAGAAGGCAACAACGAAAACTCAGGCTTGCTCCTCAAGAACCTCTACCAAACCACTGCGGCGGTCAATCCAGGAAACTCGGGCGGACCTCTCGTCAACGACAAGGGGGAATTGGTGGGCGTCAACGTCGCCCGCGGAGGCGGGGAAAGCCAAAACGACGCGATCTCGGTCGAAACGGTGCGGAAAGTGGTGCCGGAGCTCGCGAAGGGCGAATCGACCGCTTGGCTCGGGCTCGGCCTGAATGCTCTGGCGACTCCCTTGGCGGGGTGCCCACGGTCCGCACGAGAAACCGGCTTCTGCATCGCCTCAGAAAGCGAAGATGCGGAAGGAAACAAGTTCAACAACGAAGGGCTGTCAGGTGGCATGCTCGTGGGCGCAGTGACCAAAGACACGCCGGTCGACCAACAGACCGAACTATCTCAAGTGGTCTCGAAGTCGGTTGGCAACGAATACTTCGTCCTCGTCACCTCGATTAACGGCACGCCGGTAACCACCGAGCAGCAATACATCGACCTTGCGAGCCAGATCGAAAGCGGCCAGGAGGTCGAAATGTGTCACCTCGACGTGACCCTGAACACGAAGGTGTCCAACGTCGGACCTTACTGTGAAAGGTTCAAGGCCCCGTAGCGGCAAGCCGGAGAGGCCCGCGCCCCTCTGAGCGGGAAACTCGAGAATCGTCCGAGTCCCACCCCGTTGCATCCGCATACACCATGCGTTGACGATCGCCACTTTCGGGAAGCTCTGACCCCACATCTACGATACCGCCACCAGGTCTCGAGGCAGGTTCCGGACTGAGAATTGGCTCTGGGAGCTCGTTTGCAGTCGATATGCGGCCGCCGAGTCCAAGGAGTTCGATCCCGTTCGATCTGTTTCGGTGGAGTCGGGGAAATATCTTGGGACACGCGTCTTAGATCCAGCGGCTCACCGCCGCACGCGCTAGCGTTTTCGGCCTGGCCGCATCCATCGCCTTCACAATCTCCTTCGACAGCCCTGACGAGGATGATTGGATCGTCGCGCGCGTCTTTGAGGTTCCTGGCGCGGTCAGCCAAGACCGCACGCGAGAGGAAGCACGAGAGAATGTTCACGACGCACTTGGCACGGTGCTGACGCCAGATGAGGTGCTCGCCGGAGAGACGTCTGCGTCTGACCGCGAGCACCTGCGGTTTTCGTCCCGGCGGAGTGAAGCGCCGCGATCTTGAGCACCACCTCAACGCTAACGGCCGCCGAGACCTCGGCGGATCGAAGCATGCAAAGTGGCGGGTCCCAAGACGAGGTTTCCGAGCTCCTCGGCATAAGGAGATCGGCCCGGGACTGCTCAGGGCGATCTGCCGTCAACTCGTCCCCGACCTCTAGTGCGTCCTATTCCCAACTCGTAGCGACAGGCACTCCTCTGACCTGTCCCATCTTGCGCGCACCGTAGACGATCTCCTCAGGCACCCTTCCCTTGGTCAGGCGGCCGCTGTGGGGGCGGTCGAAATTGAACTCGTCGACGTTCTCACCGAGGTCGCGCCGAAGGGCAGAGACCTTCGGTGCCAGGGAGCGAGCGAAGGCCGGGCGCCAGCACTCCTCGAGAATCGTCAGCTGGGCCCGCTCGACGTAGCCGTTGGAGTTGGGGTGCCAGCTATGTTCCGCCATTGCCGGGCGCCAGCGGCCTCGCGGGCTGCCCCGAACTCACGCGCGGCGGGGATCCCGCCCCACTTGGAGCGGGCCAGCTCGGCCGAGATCCGCCGCGACCCGAAACGTGGACGGGCCAGCGCAAAGGCGAGGATCCGCTGCTCGAGATGGGGGCCGATCTGGTTGGGCATGCGGGGGCGGCGGCGCTCGCGGACCCGCAGCCCGTCGAGGCCGTAGCGCTCGAGCTTGGGCTTCAAGGCATAGTAGGTCGATCTGGCCACGCCTATCGCCCGGCATGCGAGGCGCACGCCGATCTCCTCGGCCAGCGTGAACTGCCGCCGGCGGTAGCCGACGAGCACGTCATCATGGGTCATCTTGTCCTCCCTCTCTTGGGATTGATTGGAAACCAAGGCCAGAGAGTGAGTGACTTCGCGGACGCCCCGGCCATGGCCGGGGCGTCTGACTTTGAGGCGCCGCTATCGATCTCCCAGGTGTCGGGAGAACTTGGGGTTAGTCCGCTCCCCTCTCTCGCTTCCCATTGGGCTAACGGCAGCGGTTGCATCGCGAGGCATCCGCGGTGCCGAGCGCGAAAACTCCCTCTGGGCGAAGCGGATTAGCCCAACGCTATGCGAGAGGGGGGTCCGCTCTAGTGGGTAGCTGCGGGGCATCTGAATCTTCCTTGGAGCCGAAGGACTCCAGAAACCGAACTAATCAGATCGGAGCCACTGGTCAGCGCGGCGCCGGCGATCTCGCCCTTCGACTCGACAGCCTGGACCGCGGCGAACTCGGCACTCTTCGGCGGCGCGGCCAGGGTGCCGCTGACCTAGCCTCTGCCGGCACTCCGGCACTCGCGTTGGCGAGCTGAGCATAAACGGCAAGCATGGCGACCGCCGACGGAAGGAGGAGTAGGTCTTGGCACGAAGTGGGCGACTGAACGGCCTCAGTTAGGTCTCCTGCATAGATGCCGTACGTTCTCCCTGGAGCCAAGCCCGGTCCCAGACCTCGTTCGCCGGGCAGAAGGTCAAGAACCAGATGGTCGTGCGGCCCTACTTCACCGCCCCTCCCTTGGCGTTGATCGCATACCACACGCCGCCGAACTGTTTGCTGCCAACGTAAGAGGTTTCACCCGGCTTGGTCGTGTTGATGTCGATGTAGAGCGGGTGCCCGGCATACGTGAGCTGTCGCTCACCCACGACGCTGATCGTCGACAGAAGGGAGGCGCGGACGCCCGGCCCGGCGGTCGGCTTGTCGGTCTCCGCCTGCGGAAGCCATTTCGCCATGCAGCCGGCCTGCTTCACGCAGGTGTCCTTCTTCGGACGGTCCTTGCTGAACTCGAACAGCGTCGTCCCGGCGGTGTTGACGAGGATCTTGCCTAGCTTTGTCTTGCGCAGATATACCGAGCGAAAGCCGGCGGCGTGCGCCGACGGTGCCGCACTTTCAGTCGCCGCAACCGATAGAGCTGCGAGAAGGACGGCAACCAACGGCAGGTAGGTGCGCTTCACGGGATCCCCTCCTGAATCGTTGCGGGCCAGCGATGCTCAGCTACGACAATCTTCCCAGATCACACTTGCCTTGGCAAAGCTCCACACCGAGCTCAGCCGGTGCTCTTAATCACGACCGGGAATCTCTCGTGGAGCTTCATGAAGTCGGAAAATGACGTATTGACTCTGAGGGTTGCGACAGGGTTTCCTGATTTCCCGAATAGAAAGCCCTGTCCAACCGACGAGCAGCGCGATTCTTCCCCCTCAACGCACGGCCATTCGATGTGAAATTCGTGGCCCGAGCCAAACTCCTGCAGCGAGTCCTTCCCTGAGCAGATCAGGAAGTGGACGGCAAGGGCACTGCAGTCGTCGGTGGAGAGCTCTCCCACCTTCTTGGACCCGGACATCAACTCGACGGTTGAATGAATTTCAAATTCTTCTTCGACTCTGTGTTTGTGGACTGCTGTGACGACCCCTACAAGGTGCAGCGTCTTGGCGGACAGCTCACGCGGGGCACCCGATGCCCACGGGGCGCTCGCGATCCCGATCAGTAGCGCGGAGAGTCCGACCGCGCCTAGGAGGCCACCGAACCGATGGCTTCGCGCCCGCAGAGTCGTGGCTCCGTATTCAGTTTGAGACATCGCTTCCTCCTTGGGAACATCACGATCAGGCACCTTGTGATTCCGCTCCAAACTTGCCGAGAAGCGCTGCGGCACTCTCATGGATCTGGGATGCCGCTGAGTTCGCGAACAGACTACGGGGCAGCGGGCCATGAATCCAGCACATCCTTGGGTGGGTGGGCGGAGACATTGCGAGAGGCGAGGAGCACGGCGCCCCGGCGGCGCCGTTCCAGCCGATCTTCAACCAGGCAAGCCAGGCAGAAAGGGTGGGGGGCCCATCGGAGGCGGTAGCAGCGCTGGAGGGCAGGTTGCCGAAACCGCAGTTGGGTGCATGGGCTCAGAAGCTCGCAACGAGACCGCAGTTATCGCACGCGGGGTTCACCCAGCGCGCCAAGGGCGATTGCTCAGTCTCGTGCGGGCATCATCCATGGGCTCCAAAGCCCTTGGATGGTCTGAGAGCACTTCGACACTCTCGTTGCTTCGGGTCAGTATGGGCAGTGTGCCCGTCGCGCGTTTGACCTTGATTCCCTCGGCCAGCCTTCTCTTGCCGACGAGCTTTGTGGCAGACCCTTCGCCGTAGGGGCGCGGGCCACCCTGGGCTTCCGTGAAGAAATTGATCGACACCCGGAGTTTGCCGCTCAACCGTCCGACTTTCAGCTTGGCCCAGCCGTGATATCGGATTAATTTGGGCGAAGAGCAGGAAGCATCTCCTGAAAGCGCACCCGGGGCGCGGAGCAACTGACCGCCGGCTCAACCGACCGCGTCGGCCCATTCGCTGAGGCGGCCCGCGAATTGAGGGGTCGCCGCGTCGACCTCGACGATCGCGTCGGCGGGAACGTTCGCCTTGTGGGCGGCGGCCATGATCGCCTCGGGGGAGGGTGCCTCGTAGAGGCAGTAGGTGCGGCGCCGGTCGGCGCTGAGGAAGGAGAACAGCCATCGGACCCCCTCGCCGCCGTTGATCTCCTCGATCAACTCCACATCAGCGTCGCTGAGGTCCAGCTGATCGGCGAAGTTACGCTCGATCACATAGAGGGCCATTGCCTGATCGTAGCGAGGATTTCGGCCTACCGGGAAGCGAGCCCGTGTCGATGTGCGTAGGACGCGGCCTCGGTGCGGTTCGCGGACTCAGTCTTGCGCAGGATGCTGCGGATGTGGTTAGCCGCGGTGTGTTCGCTGATTGAGAGCCTGCCGCCGATCTCGCGGTTGCTGAGGCCCTCCGCGACGAGCGCCAGGATCTGCACCTCCCGAGGCGAGAGGCTGTCGGGCAAGTCGACCACGGGGGCGCCGATTCCGAGACCACGGATCCTCCCGAGCAGTCCCTCCATACCGATCTGCTCGGCCAGGGAGGTGGCCTCGCCGAGCAGCGCCTCGGCACGCTCGCGGCTTGCGGCCCCACGCCCCAGGAGGAAGCGACCGTACTCGTATGCGGTGTGCGCCAGCCAGGTCGACGCACCCATCCGCCGGTTCAGGTCGATCGCCCGCTCGAAATGGTCCTCCGCGCGTGCCGGCTCCTTCAGCGTGGCGGCAAGCATGCCCAGGTAGCGATCGGCGGCACCGTAGCAGGCCACCAGGTGGCCGATCATCACATTGGTGCCGGCCAGCGACTCCAGCTCCGGGTAGACGATCGCAGCCATCGTCTCATCGTCGAGCGCCGCGCAGGCGTCGGCCAGGTAGACCAGCGTCGCCGTCCACAGCGAGGTGCGGAAGCCGTCGATGCCCTGGGCGGCGAGGCCCTCTAGTTCCCGCCTTGCCTCACGCTCCATTCCCAACTCGGCCATGACGGCGACGAGGCCCGGGCGCCACGGCCCCTCACGGTCGACGGTTCCCGCCAAAATCCTCATCGCTGGCGCCAACTCGGCCAGTCGCCCCTGCTCGCGTCGAAGGCCGAACATCTGGATGCCGTGGGTACCCGATGCGTCGCGTCCGATCAGCAGCCGGCCCCATTCGCGAGAGCGCTCCGCCATCGCCTCGCTTTCCGCGAGATTCCCTTGGCAGAGGGCGATTGCCGAGCCGTAGTGCTCAGCCACGTGGTTCATGAACGGCTGCGCCGTCCGCTCCGCCATCTCGCGCAGCTCCGCGATCTCATCCCGGGCTGAATCGAGGTCGCAGAGGGCGACGAACGTGGGCACCCGCCAGGCCATCGACTCGGTCTGGGTCTCGGCGTCCCCCATCTCATCCGCGAGGTCCCGCGCCTCGGTCAGCATCGCCAGGATCTCCTCGAGCGCGGTCGTTCCCCGTGCCCAGTAGGACCGAATCAGGACCCGCGCCAGCGCCCTGCGGTCGCCGTGTTCCCTTGCCAGCGCGACCGCATTGCCGCGCACGACTGCGCCCCGCTCCGGCTCGCCCGCGAAGCTGAGCCCGCGGGCGAGGCCCGCGAGCAGGCCGATCCGCAGTTCGTCGTTCCTGTCGCCGACCGCGGTCAGCGCCTCCTCGAGCAACTCGATCGAGACCCGGCTCGCGATTCCGGGCCGCCAGCAAGCCTCCTCGTAGCCGATCGCCGCCCGAGCCAGAAGCTCGGCGCTCTCGAGCCGGCGGGCGATCTCCGCCGCCGCCACGAAGGCTTCTTGCGCATCGGTCGCCCTGCCCGCCCGATGGCTGGCCGAGCCGAGCTCGAGCAGAACACCTGCCCGATCGGCCTGGTCCTCGATCCCTATCCCAATCGCAGTCCGCAACCGCACCCCGGCATCGTCGAAGGCAAGCGCGGCACTGGCCACTCTTGCCGCGCGAAGGTTGTAGTCGACGGCCCGCTCTGCCCCACCGAACGGCGCCGCTGCGCCGAAGTGATGGGCGAGATCCGCAAGCGCGCGGTCGGAGCCGCCGCCGGCGCGCTCGAGCTGCTCCCCGACGCGGAGGTGCAGCTCCGCCCTCCGGAGTCGCGAGAGCCGATCGTAGAGAGCCCGCCGCACGATCTCGTGGGTGAAGCGACAGGCCAGCCGCTGCGAGCGAAGCTCCTCGACCATGCCGCTTCCCACCGCCTCCTCCAGCGCAACGAGGAACTCGTCCTCGGTGAGGCCGGCGGCGTGGCGGATCGGCTCGAGCTCAAACTCGGGGCCGGCGACTGCGGCCAGCTCGAGCAGATCCGTGGTTTTCGGGGCGAGGCGCGAGAGCCTCTGGCCGACTACCTCGTGGACGCTTTCGGGGGTTCCGAGCTCGCTCAACGGCCGGGTCACCCTCACTTCCCCGCCGCTGACCTCGACTATTCCGGTCTCGACAAGGGCGCGCCAAAGCTCACAGACGAGAAAAGCGTTACCTGCGGTGAGGTCGTGGATCGTGTTCGCGAGCTCACCCATCTCGGCGTCGGGAGCGCCGCCGGCGACGCGGCGGACCAGGTCGGAGACCTCCGCTCCGGAGAGACCCGAGAGCCGCATTCGAATGACGTCCTCGGCGCGGCGCAGATCGGCGAGCGTCTCCGCAAGCCCTGCGGGCACGTCCGCCTCGGTGTCGCGAAAGGTTGCGAGGAGCAGCAACCGGCCGCCGCCGGCTGAACGCGCCAGGTGCCGCAGCATCAGAAGCGTTGGGGTATCGGCCCAGTGCCCGTCCTCGAGCACCACCAGCATCGGCCGGCTGCGACTCACGTTCTCCAGCAGCTCCGCCACGGCGGTGTGGAGGCGATGGCGCTCGGTGTCGGGGTCGGCCTCGACCGGCTCGGGCAGCTCGCCGACCCGGGAGGGCAGATCGGGCAGCAGACGGGTCAGCTCGCCGCCTCCGGTCCCCAGAGCGGCGCCAAGCTCGGCGGGGTCGGTCACTCGCACGAGCTGATCGAGGGCCTCGACGAAGGGTCTGTAGGGAGTCCGAACCGCCGCGTCACAGGCTCCCCATAAAACCAGCACGCCTTCGGCGGCGGCCTCGGCGGCAAACTCGCGCGTCAGTCGGCTCTTGCCGGCACCGGGCTCGCCCGCGAGCAGCACCACGCGGCGCCCCTCACCTTCAGCACGCGGCATCAGAGTCCGCAGCTTCTCCAGCTCGGCCGCGCGCCCGACGAACGGCGAGATCGAAGTTCGCCGAAGCGGGCCCGGCAGCTCCGGGGTCTCTGCATCCATTGGAAAAAGATAGTCAGGCTTGACTACTCGGCCTGGAACCGGCCCCATCCGGAGGCGCTCGAAGTGGGTCAGATCGGGTCATGACAGGGGGATTGCGCAGCCCTACGCTCATCGGGAGAGATTGAGACAACCGTAAGGAGGAATCGATGACCAGCACCGCGCCCAGTGCGATTAGGGGCTTTCAGGGAAGACTGACCCGCCCCGAGGACCCCGGCTACGAGGACGCCCGCACCGTCTACAACGCGATGATCGATCGGCGTCCCGCGCTGGTCGCCACCTGCACCGATGCCGGCGACGTGGCCAAGGTCATCGCCTTCGCCAGCGCCAACGACCTGCCGCTGGCGGTCCGCGGCGGTGGCCACAACGGCGCCGGGCTGGGGACCGTCGACGACGGCGTCGTCCTCGACCTCTCCGGGCTGAAAGGCATCAAGGTCGACCCCGAGGAACGGACGGTCCGGGTTGGCGGCGGCTGCCTGTGGGGAGAAGTGGATGCGGCGACCAGCGAGCACGGGCTGGCGACGCCGAGCGGGATCATCTCGACCACCGGCGTCGGCGGCCTCACGCTAGGCGGCGGCCTGGGCCACCTGACCCGCAACTGCGGCCTCAGCATCGACAACCTGCTCGAGGCCGACATCGTCCTTGCCAGCGGCGAGCAGGTACGGGCAGCCGAAGACGAGAATCCCGACCTCTTCTGGGCGATCCGCGGCGGCGGCGGTAACTTCGGCGTCGTCACCTCCTTCGTCTTCCGGTTGCACGAGGTCGGCACGATCGTCGGCGGTCCGACCTTCTGGGCGGTCGGGGATGGCGCCGAGGTATTGACGGCCTACCGCGACTTTCTGCCCAACACCCCCAGGGAGCTGAACGGATTCTTCGCCTTCGCCTCAGTTCCCCCGGCGCCGCCGTTCCCCGACGAGCTGCACCTGCGCAAGGTCAGCGGCATTGTCTGGTGCTACTCGGGCGACCCGGCAGACGCCGCCGAGGCGATGGCCCCGCTGCTGGAGGCAACCCCGGAGCCGCTGCTGCACGGGCCACAGGAGATGCCACTGCCCGCACTCCAAAGCGCCTTCGATCCGGTCTACCCGGCCGGCGACCAGTGGTACTGGCGTGCCGACTTCGTCAAGGAGATCCCCGACGAGGCCGTTGCGGCCCATGCCAAGTTCGGGGCCGAGATGCCCACCTGGAAGTCGACCATGCACCTGTACCCGATCGACGGAGCCGCCCACGACGTCGGGCCCACCGATACCCCGTGGGCCTACCGCGACGCCAACTGGGGCTCCGTCTTCGCCGGTGTCGACTCCGACCCTGCCAACGCGGACACCATCCGCCGCTGGTGCGTCGATTACTTTGAGGCCCTGCACCCCTACTCGGCGGGCGGCGCCTACGTGAACATGATGATGGACGAGGGCCAGGAGCGAGTACGGGCGAGCTACGGCGACAACTACGACCGCCTCGCCCAGATCAAGGCCAAATATGACCCCGACAACCTCTTCCGGGTCAACCAGAACATCCAGCCCGGGTAACCGGACCCGATGCTGCGGGAGACGGCGCATTTCGCGCTTCTCCCGCAGACCACTACGGTGATTCGAACCCCGGTTTCCGGACTGAGAATTGACTCTGGGAGCGGGATTGCGGTCGATTTGTGCCCGCTGAGTCCAAGGAGTTCGAATCCCCTTCGATTTGGTTTGGTGGAGTCGGGGACATCTTTCGGGACACGCTCTCCGCGGGTCGATCACCTTACGTGGTAAACCCTCGCGCGATCGATGATTTCCGGGTCGCCGGTGAGAAGCGAGGCGCGCTCGGTCGCGGCAACCGCATTCGGCACGGCTGCCTCCTCGTCGGCTGGCCCTGGCTTTAGCCTGATCCCACGTTCAGGCTAAAGCCAGGGCCCGATCGGCCGAGGTTCTCCAGCAGTTCGCCATCTCTGCGCGCCCAGCTGCATTCTCTGGGAGGAGCAAATAGGGACGCCCACCTTCCCAAGCTCGCCGACCTCGGCCTGCACGCTGGACTTCCGCACCCTCGTCTACTGGCTGCAGGACTGGCCACCGTCGAGCCAGATCTGTCTCTTTACGGCGGCCGCGCGGCGCTCTACCTTCGGTGCATGAACTGCTCAAAGGTTTCCACCCGCCTCACCTCCTCGATCGCCTCGCTCTCCCTGGCTCTTCTCGGCGCCGCCGCACTCGCCGCCCCCGCCCGGGCGACCTTTCCCGGCAAGCCCGGGCCGATCGTCTTCACCAAGACGACCTCTGGCGAAGGCACAGGTAGCTCCGGCGGAATCTTCTTCCACGGCCCGAGGAAAAGCGAAGGCTTTCACCCGCTGACGAAAGAAGTCGAGGACCAGACCCCCTCCTACTCTGCGAACGGGCGCAAGATCGTCTTCGCCGGCGACCGCGAACCGCCCCCGGCGAGCCCGCTGGAACCGACCCCTTCCCACATCTACCTGATGAACGCCGACGGCAGCGACGTCACACAGCTGACCAGCGGCGCGAACTACGACTCGAACCCGTCCTTCTCGCCGAACGGTCAACAGGTCGTCTTCGACCGCCAGGTCGGCACCAGCCGCGTCCCGCACATCTTCATCGTCAACGTCGACGGCACCGGTCTGCGCGCCCTCACCGAAGGCTCCTCGCGCGACTCCGAACCGGTGTTCACGCCGAACGGTAAGCGGATCCTCTTCGTCAGTAACCGCGACACCAGCGCTAACTCCGATCACAGCAACATCTTCGCGATGGCGCCCAGCGGCGCAAACATCAAGCTGCTGATCGGCGGTCCCCGCGACGAGTCCGAACCCGACCCTTCGCCGAACGGCCGCGCGATCGTCTTCACGAGCACCCGCGATCACGGGCCGAACATCTTCGTTGCACGGTCCAACGGGACCCACGTCAGGGAGCTGACCCATTCCAGGAAAACCTGCTTCGACAACTGCTACGTCAGCCCAACCTGGGCGCCGGACGGTAAGCACATCGCCTTCCTCACCACGAGCCGCTACGTCTCCGACCTCGAGGTGATGCGCTCCGATGGGAAGCGGGTGATGACTTTCATCGAAGCCGGCTTCGAAGAAGAAGGCTACGGGACCAGCGTGGGCCCGCCAAACTGGGGGCCGAAACCGAAGTGAGGATGCGCTCGACCCCCCTCGCGTCCACCTGGTGGTCTCGGGTGGGTCTTATTCTGGGTTCTCCTGACGTTTTTGACATGGAAAGACCCTGACCGGACCCCGCTCATTGGTCCACTTGATCTAACCCCCAGCTCCGTCCACTCCGCATGAGAATCCAGCTAGCTGGATTCTTTCTGATGGAGCTCCTCGAACTCCGTTGGCGTGAGCATATTGAGAGAGCTGAGCCGCCCACTCTTCAGGATCGATTGGCATGGGCTGGGCTGGGACTGGGGTCGGGGCTGATGGGCGGCGTCTGATGTGGAGTTGTTAGCCCAAAGCCCGAACCCGCCTCGCGGCAGCAGCTCGCCGGGGGACGGGATGGGCCGGAGCCCTCAGCGCAGCTGCGGGCAGTTCACGTTGACGGTCGCCGTCGAGCTGAGTTTGTGCCCCCCGACTTCGACGGTGGCCGTCATCGAGTAGGTACCGTCGAATTCTTCTGGGGAGGGTCCCTCGTACTCTCCGAATTCGGCGTTCGCGCTCCTGAGCACGGAGTGGTAGAGGTCCGTCGGGCTGCCGGGGGGGCTGCCGAATAGGAAGCCCCCCTTTGAGAAGACCTTCTTGAGCGGCTCGGGCGAGGTTGGAGTCGGCTGGCTGATTTCCGCTGCCCCCTGGGCGAGGGAGTCCTCGTAGCTCGTCGGCGCATCGGCGGAGATGTTGGCGGCGCGCACGTAGACAGTCAGGTACTCCGTCTGGGCCGGCCCGATCACCCCGCCGGGGGGCGCATCGACCATTTCCGAGCACTGCTTGGTCGAGCTGACCGTCTTTCCCGCGGGCACGAACAGTCGGTTCACGCCGAAGCCGAGAACCGAGAATGATGGACCGCTTGGTTTCGGCTTCTTGTGCTTGTGCTTGTGCTTCTCGTACGCTTTGGCAGGGACCGCCGTGGAGCTCGATGCCGATGCTGCCGAGGTGGCGAGGGCGGTGGCACATGTCGCGACCGCGAGGCTGATAGCTGCCATTGCTCGAATCGAGAAGCAGTTCACTTGGCCCCCTGGAGTCATTCGTAGGTTCCGACGGAGACGCCGGCCCACCCTCGGCATCTACTGACACTACCAGTGTCCGCGTAGAATACCGCTACGGGGATTCGAACCCCGGTTTCCGGACTGAGAATTGGCTCTGGGAAGCCATTTGCGGTCGATTTGTGGCTGTATATTCCAAGAAGTTTGGCGGAGTTCGATCTAGTTTGGTGGAGTTGGGGACATATTTCGGGACACGGTTTCCTCTCGCTTCGGACCACCGACTCAAGTGGCGATCCGCCGAGGGAATTGCCGTTTGTACTCGTTTCCCAGTCTTCTCACTTTGGCGTAATCGCGGTTTGAGAACTTCTTCCCCGAGTCCTTGACCATCCCAGCGATGACCGCGATCTGCGGATCATCGAAGCCGCGTTCTCGCAAACCGACCACATCAGCGTTATCCAGGACGCAGAAGAGGCGGTATTGACGTCGACCTGGACCGGTGAGACGGATCTCGTAGAAGCCGCCCATCTCGCCATGCATCGCCTCCCAATAGCCGCCGCCGCTGAACTTCGGTGGCGGCGCCGCGCGCACGGTCTCTAGCACCGCATAGAACCGGGCCTCGACCTTCGCTGGGCAGTCGTCGAGGAAGTCCTCAGCGGGCACCTCACTTTCTTCGCTCTCGAAGTAGACGATCCCCCAAGCCATAGAGCTGGCTCAGGCTAATGACCGCCTCGGCGTATCGGGTTCAGAGGCCGCCGCCTATACAGCGGCAGTCCTGCGCCGCCGGCTTCTTGCACGAACCCCGGCTCGGCGACCGTTCTTGGCATGAGGCACAACAGTTACCTTGGCCCCTAGGACATCAGCGACGGCCGCCACAGTCTTCAACTCGGGATTGACGTCGGCGGTGAAGAACCTTCGAACGCTCGAGGGCGCCTTGCCGATCGCGCGCGCGAGCTCCGCCTTGGACATGCCAGCTTGTTGGCGCAGCTCGTCAAGCTGCCGGACGACTGAGTCGATCTGGCCAATCTCACGTCGCTGTCGCTCAAACTCCGCCCGGAACTCGGCATCTTCTTTCAGCCGCCGCGCCAGTCGCCGGTCGTGATGAGTTGTGTCGAGCTCGGTTCGCCTTGCCATACGTAGACCTCTGGTCTCCTCGAGGAGCGTAGCATAGAAGTTACGGCGTGATCCGGACGACTCAACCAACAAGCCTCAGTCCCGGCCATCGCTTAGCCCGATCAATCGTCGCGATTCTCGCTCGGCAGGACGACACCCGGCTTTTCGTGTTCGGGCACCCTGACCCCTACGGAGTTGAATTTGGCCAACGACTCGCGAGTTGGACGCCAGTCGCCAACCTCGCTGCTGCCGCGCCAAGCGACGCGAATCAGCGCCGTGTCGGCAATCCGAAAGTCGATGCCGTTATCGCGTAGATGCACCGTTCCTGTCAATGGCGGCAGGTGATAGCTGCTGCTGAGACGGCCTATCGCGTAAAAGCCCTGATCCGGCTCTAGACGCGGCGGGTCCGGCTCCATCAGATTCACCAAGGGGCCGATTCGGTGATCGACCGGCACGAACTCTCCGGAATCGTCGGCGCTGGCGACAAGGAAGCCAACATAGACGTCCTCGCCGATGTGCTCCTCGATCAGATCCAACGCCTCCACGTGCGTGATGGTGCCTTCCGCCACTGAACCTAGAAAAGCACGGGCTTGGACCCGGCGCAAGCAATCTTGGCTGGCTCTTGGGATACCGCTACGGGGATTCGAACCCCGGTTTCCGGACTGAGAATCCGGCGTCCTAGTCCCCTAGACGATAGCGGCAGATGGCGCCACTTTAGCGGTCCGCGCGGTTGGGTCACGACCCGCCGACGTGGACGACCGGGGCGTTTGCAACCGGTAGATTGGCTGCTCCCGCGGCTGTGGCGGAACTGGTAGACGCGCACGGTTCAGGTCCGTGTGGGCTAGCGCCCGTGAAGGTTCGACTCCTTTCAGCCGCATCGCCGCAAAGCTCAGGCGGCCTTCGCCGAACTCCTCACCGCCGAGCCGCCGGCGCGCGCGGCCGTCGCCGCGAACTCCTCGACGAACTCGGCCCACAGGTCGCGCGGTAGGTCGTGGCCCATGCCATCGAAGATCCGCAGGCGGGCGCCGGGTACGGCCCTTGCGGTAGCGCGTCCTCCCGCCGGACGCGCCAGTGGGTCGGCGCTGCCGTGCAGGACGGTGGTCGGAACGTGGACCTCTCGCAGCCGCGGGGTGCGATCCCCGGAGGCGCTGATTGCGTGCATCTGGCGGACGATCCCAGCCGGATTGTGGGAGCGGTCATACATCTGCCCGGCCAGCTCGGCGATCCGCTCGCGGCTCATCGGATAGCGGGGGGAGCCCATCACAGTCAGGGTCCGCACGGCGCGGTCGATGAATTCCGCGCGGGTAACCGGATACTTGGCGAACAGCAGACCCCAGGCCTTGAGGCTCGGCTGACTGCTCCAGCGGGCTCCGGTTGTCGACATCATCGAGACCATCGAACGGACCCGGTCGGGCCGACGGATCGCCATTTCCTGGGCAATCATCCCGCCCATCGAGGCGCCCGCCACATGCGCCGCTTCGAGCCCCAGGTGATCCATCAGGCCAAAGGTGTCACCCGCCATATCCTTCAGCAGGTAGGCGGCCGTGGAGCGGCGCCCGAGCAGCATGTCGAGGCGCGAGGGCACCCCCGCCCAGTTGATCATCGTCGAGTGACCGATATCGCGGTTATCGAAGCGGATGACCCGGAAGCCGCGTTCGGCGAGCATCAGGCAGAACTCCTCCTCCCAGCCGAGCATCTGCGCTGCGAGTCCCATGATCAGGATCAACGGCTCTGCGTCGAGATCACCAACCTCCTGGTAGGCCAGCTCGATCCCGTTGGCGGGGGCCAGCCGCTCGTCGCTGAGAGCGCTCATCCAACTCAGTCTAGAGAGCACCCTGGCTGGGGAGCCAGGGGTTAGCGTTGGGCACTTGCGAACCGCGATCATCTCCGATCTGCACCTCGGCAGCGGTCGAGGCGAGGACGTTCTGTCCGACGCCGGTGTCCGTGAGGCTCTATTCGCCGAGATCGAGGGCGCCGAGCGGCTCGTCCTGCTCGGCGATGCGATCGAGATGCGCGACCTTCCCCTCCCCCGTGCCCTCGCCGCGGCCCGCCCCTTCTTCGAGGGCCTGGGCGAGGTACTCGGTGACCGGGAGGTCGTGATCTGCCCCGGCAATCATGACCACCGCCTGGCCGAGCCGTTGCTCGAACGCCACGCGGCCGCCGGCGAAACAGAGCTCGGGCTCGAGCAACTTGATGAACCCCGAGTTGAGCCAGCCGTCTCAATCGCCAGCTGGCTCGGTCGGGCAAGCCTCCGCATCGCCTATCCGGGTTTCAGGGTCCGTGCAGACCTCTACGCGACCCACGGCCACTACATGGACTGCCACATGAGCCTGCCGCGGATCGAGTGCATTGCGGCGGCGCTGATGATGCGCGTCTTCCGACCGGTCCCCCAGCAAGCGGCGCCTTGCGATTACGAGCGGATCCTGCGTCCGATTTACGGGTTCTCATTCGGACTCGCGCAGGCCGCGCTCGCCGCTCGCTCCAGCGGCTCCTCCGAACGCGCCTGGCGGGCGATCATCGGCCGCAACCGACAGCGCGGAGCCCTGGTGCGCTGGCAGCGGCGGGCTCTGATCGGCGCCGGCGTGCCGGCGACAGTGTGGACCCTCAACCGGGCTCTGCACGCCGAATTTGACCCCGAGCTCTCGGCGGCGGCGATCACCCGCAGCGGCATCGAGGCGGCGACCGAGCTGGCCTCGCGCCTGCGCTTGGACGCTGAGCACGTGATCATGGGCCACACGCATCGGCCCGGGCCCGAGGCGAGCGACGGGGAGTGGCGGCTCACCTCCGGTGGCCGGCTCCACAACACCGGCAGCTGGGCCTTCGCCTCGGCGTTACACCAGCCCGGAACGCCGCCCGGACCCTACTGGCCGGGAACGGTTACCTGGGTCGAGGCCGAGGGAACCCCGCGCCGCGTCCGAGTGCTCGATGAGCGCTCCGGCGAGGAACTGCGGGCTATCGTGCGCCGGCTCAAGCGGCAACGCTAGGAGCTGCCTCGAAGCCACTCGGCAAGGATCGCGCCGATCTCCTCCCCCTTGTCCTCCTGGAGGAAATGGCCGGCATCCTCGATCGGGCGCGGTGCCGGGAAGTTGAGGCGCTCGGAGGTGCGCTCGCCGACCGAGAATGGAAGGATCGGATCCGAGTCGGCCCAGAGGAGCAGGGCCGGACGGTCATCCTCGCGCAAGGCCTCGGCCACCCTGCGACCCTCGGCGGCGCCCGGTGCGTCGGGCTCCGTTGGGAGGATCAGCGGGAAGGCACGGGCGCCCGCCTTTGACTCGGGGGTCGGGAACGGTGCCTCATATGCGGCGATAACCTGATCGCCGGGGTCCTGCTTGCAGCCGCCGCGGACCAGGAATCCGACCGGCAACTCGGCGTTGTCACGGACAAAGTCGCGGAAACTCAGCCATGCGTCGCTCATCTTCTGCTGGCCGGTGAAGGGACCCGTCTCCATGATCACGATGCGCGAGAAGCGCTCAGGGTGTTCGACCGCGAGGCGCAAACCGATCGGCCCGCCCCAGTCGTGCACTACGGCGGTCGCGTCACGAAGGTCGAGGCTCTCGATCAGGGCCGACATCAGCTCGACGTGACGGTCATAGGTGTACCAGCCGATCTCGGTGGGCTTGTCGGAGCGGCCGAAGCCTGCGTAATCGGGAGCGATACAGCGGTAGCCGGCGTCGCGCACCGGTGGGATCACCCTGCGCCAGAGATAGGACCAAGTCGGCTCGCCGTGGAAGAAGACGACCGGCGGCCCCTCCCCCTCATCGACGTAGGCGAGGCGCAGGCCGTCGATCTCCGCGTAGCGTGATTCAAATGGAAAGTCGGGCAATCCCTGTGTGGCCTCCTCCGGCGTCCTCACGACTCCCGCTTCCATCTCTCCCTCCCGGCGGCTGATTCCCATGCGTGATCAAGCAACGTCCCACGCCTGCTTGGAGTTAAGTCTATTTGCGCGAGGGAAGGCGCGCGGGCCGAGCTGCGTGCGCGACCTGAGGAGCAGGATTCTCAAGTTCTCCGATCGACTTTGTGCTACGGTGGCGGATCGCAATTTAGACTAAGTTAGTCAAGAAAGTTAGTTAGTCAACATAGGAAGGAATCCTTCTATGCGTAACGCGCGCAAAGTAACCCGGCGGCGCAGCGTGACGGTGGCCCTCCCGGCCACCCTCTTTGCCCTGCTGCTCGGTCTCCTCGCCGCCGGATGCGGGAGCAGCTCGAGCTCGTCCTCCTCCGGGGGCGCCAAACTCGACGTGGTCGGCTACTCGACGCCTGAATCGGTCTATGCCGAAACCCTCGAGCCCGCCTTCGAAAAGACGCCGCAGGGCAGGGGCGTCAGCTTCAGCAACTCGTTCGGCGCCTCAGGCGACCAGAGCCGCGCGGTCGCGGCCGGCCAGCCGGCCTCCATCGTCCACTTCTCGCAGGCCGGCGACATGGAACGGCTGGTCGAAGAAGGCGAACTGGTCTCCAAGAACTGGGAAGCGAATATGTACCACGGGATCGCCACCGACTCAATCGTCGTGATCATGGTCAAGAAGGGCAACCCGGACGGGATCAAATCCTTCAAGGACATCGAGACGAAGAACGTCAAGGTCGTCACCCCGAACCCCTTCAGTTCGGGCTCGGCCCGCTGGAATCTGATGGCCGTCTACGGCGCGGCGCTTGAAGAAGGTGACTCGCCCACTCAGGCACTGGAAGCCGTGAAGACGGTGCTCGAAAAGACCGTGGCGCAGCCAGGGAGCGGCCGCGACGCCTTCTCGGCCTTCAGTCAGGGCGAGGGTGACGTGCTGCTCACCTACGAGAACGAAGCGATCAAGACTGAAAAGGAAGGCGAAGGATTCGAATACGTCATCCCGCCCTCAACGATCCAGATCGAAACCCCGATCGCCGTCACCAAGGAAGCGCCCGAGCCGGCGGCCGAAGACTTCCTCCAGTTCCTCTGGTCCAACAGGGGCCAGGAACTGTGGGCGGAAAACGGCTACCGACCGGTCAACCCAAGCCTGGTGGACCCAAAGCAGTTCCCGGCGCCAAAGAACCTGTTCACGATCGGCAAGTTCGGCGGCTGGGACAAGGTCAATGAACAGTTCTTCGACGAAGAAACCGGATCGGTGGCCAAGATCGAGGGTGAACTCGGAGTCTCCACCTCAGGCTGATGGAGGCCGGGGCTCTCACCGATCGCGGGGCGGCGCGACCCCGGGCGAGCACCCGCTTGCCCGGGGTCGGCGCCAACTTCGGCCGCGGCTTGATCGTGCTCTACCTGAGCGTCATCGTGCTGCTGCCGATCGCGGCGATGACCGACAAGGCGCTCAGCCAAGGGCTCGGCAACTTTCTCGAACAGGTCAGCTCGCCGCAGGCCCTGCGCTCGCTCGAGTTGACCTTGATTGCCTCGCTGATTGTGGTGCTGATCAACGCCGTCTTCGGCACGATCCTCGCCTGGCTCTTGGTCCGCGATGAGTTCCCGGGCAAGGCGGCCATCAACGCAGTGATCGACCTGCCATTCGCGCTGCCCACGATCGTCGCCAGTCTGATCCTGATTGAGCTCTGGGGTGAGAAGAGCCCGCTAGGGATCAACATCGCCCTGACTCGTGCTGCGGTCGTGGTCGCCCTCCTCTTCGTGACCCTGCCCTTCGTCGTCAGGGCGGTGCAACCGCTGCTGATGGAGATGGATCGCGATATGGAGGAGGCGGCCGCCTCGCTTGGCGCCGGCGGCGTGACGGTCTTCCGTCGCATCATATTCCCCAACCTGCTGCCCGGACTCGGCGCCGGCGTCGCCCTCGCCTACGCTCGGGCACTGGGCGAGTTCGGGTCCGTCCTGCTGTTCGCCGGCGGACTGCCGAGCACGATGGTCTCCTCGGTCTTCATTCGTCAGCAGATCGAGTCCGGCAACGAAACCGGCGCGGCGGCGGTCTCGATCGTGCTCCTCGGCGCCTCGCTGGCCTGCCTCGTTTTGGTCAGCCTGATTCAGCGCTGGAGCACGCGGCACGAACGCTCCGGCGGCGGCCCACTCAACATGCCGATGAGCGGCGACGCGGCGATCGCCGCGCCCCGGGAGGACGACGATGGGCAGCGCTAGGAGCAGCCGCTGGACCCTGCGAGTCCTCGGCCTTGGCTACGTCTTCCTGTTGCTATTGCTGCCGCTCGGCTTCATCCTTTACAAGACCTTCGAACATGGCGCCGCGCCGCCGCTCGAGGCGATCACCTCCCCCGACGGCTTGCACGCGCTGAAGCTGACGCTGGTCATGGTGGCCATCGCCGTGCCGCTGAACACCGTCTTCGGGGTCGGCTGCGCGCTGCTGCTAGTCCGCCACCGGGTACGGGGCAGCGCCCTGCTCGACGCGGTGATCAACCTCCCGTTCGCGATCTCCCCGGTCGTCATCGGGCTTTCGCTGTTCATTCTCTACGGTCGGCAGGGCTGGCTCGAACCGGCCCTCTCCGAAGCGGGCATCAAGGTCCTCTTCTCGGTCCCGGGGATGGTGTTGGCGAGCACATTCGTGTCGCTGCCGTTCGTGGTGCGAGAGACGGTCCCGGTGCTGCAGGAGATCGGCACCGAGCAGGAGCAGGCCGCCCAGACACTCGGCGCCAGCGCCTGGCAGACCTTCTGGCGCGTAACCCTGCCGGCAATCCGCTGGGGCGTCGCCTACGGCGTCGTCCTCACAACCGCCCGCGTGCTCGGCGAGTTCGGCGCTGTCTCCGTCGTCTCCGGCTCGATCTCCGGCCAGACCCAGACGCTGCCGCTGTTCGTCCAGAAGCAGTACGAAAACTTCAACCTGCCTGGCGCGTTCGGGGCCGCGGTGCTCCTGGCCCTGATCGCCCTGATGACGCTCTTGGCGATGAACCTGCTGAAACGAAAGGAGGTCGCCTGATGGGAATCTCAGTCAAGAGAGCCAACAAGCGATTCGGTGACTTTCAGGCGCTCAGAGATGTATCGATCGAGGTGCCGGACGGGTCCCTGACCGCTCTGCTCGGCCCCAGTGGTTCCGGCAAGTCGACCCTGCTTCGGGCGATCGCCGGGTTGGAGAAACTGGACTCGGGACGCGTACTGATAGACGGCGAGGACGTCTCCAAAAAGCCGACCCAGAAGCGCGAAGTCGGCTTCGTGTTCCAACACTACGCCGCCTTCAAGCACATGACCGTCTATGAGAACGTCGGCTTCGGGCTGAAGATTCGCAAGTGGGACAAGGCGAAGATTTCCACTCGGGTCCACGAGCTGCTGACCCTGGTCCAGCTCGAGGGGCTCGCCGACCGCTATCCGTCCCAGCTCTCGGGCGGCCAGCGGCAGCGAATGGCGCTGGCGCGGGCGCTCGCCGTCGAGCCACAGGTGCTGCTCTTGGACGAGCCTTTCGGGGCCCTCGACGCAAAAGTCCGCAAGGATCTGCGTGCCTGGCTGCGCAACCTGCACGACGAGATGCACGTGACGACGATCTTCGTCACCCACGATCAGGAGGAGGCGATGGACGTCGCCGGGCAGCTGGTCGTGATGAACGAGGGACGCGTCGAGCAGTCGGGATCCGCGGACCATCTCTACGACCATCCGGCCAACGAGTTCGTGATGAGCTTCGTCGGCGAGGTCAACCGCTTGGGCGACCACTACGTGCGCCCGCACGATATGACCGTGGTCCTTGATCCCGACGAGAACACCCAGGAGGCGATGGTGCAGCGCATCGTCGCCCTGGGATTCGAGATCCGCATCGAGTTCAAGCTCGCCGACGGTACCGAGGCCTGGGCACAACTGACCCGTGCCGAGCTGCAGCAGCTCGAGCTGCGCGAGGGACAAATTGTCTACCTGCGTCCCGGCGAAACTAAGAGCTTCAACGGCAATCAGCCACCTTCCAGACACGACGGAGCATCGACTCCCCATCGTGCGCAGGACGGCGGCGACAAAGAGGTCTCCTCCGCGGCCGTCTGAAGGGGCGACGGTGCGGGTAGCGCCCCGCCCCACCTCGCCAGCCGCTATTAGAGCCGAATGGGTGCCGAAGATCGTCTCCTCGCCCGCTTATAAGAACGACAGCCTGCTGATCATCACCTTCGATCAGCTCGACGAAACGGCGGCGGCCGGGGCTCCGGCGATCCCTCCCCTGCAGGTCGGCACCCTGCTCGTATCGCCCTTCGTGTCGCCCGGGGCAACTGACGGCGCCGCTTATAACCCTTACTCGCTTCTGGCTTCTGCTGAGGACCTCTTCGGCCTCAGCCGCGTCGCGGAAGCCGGAAGGAGGAAGGTGCATTCATTCGCAGCTCCCCTGCTCGAAGAAAGCGGCGGCGGCGAATAGCCCTCGCTCAGGGCAGCTGGGAGAGAAAGTGTCCGATCGCCTGCCCGAAGTAGGAGGTGTAGAGGCGGTCGGGATTGCCGGAATAGCCGTAGCTCGTGACGCCGTCGATATATGCCCCATCGACTACCCAGGCGCCGCCGCTCGAGCCTCCTGCCATGTCGCAGGTGCCCGGCATCGTCGGCGGACCGGGGAAGCGGTCGGTGAGCATGTCGCTGCCAAGCCCGTGCGAGTGGCAGCTGCGGAGTTCTTCGCCCTTCAGGGCCGCTGCCGGATAACCGAATATTTCAAATCCAGATTCCCGCGAGCGCCCGGTCACGTAGCCGCGACCGCCGACGACGTCGGTCAGATAGCCGAGCTCGTTAGGCGCGACCTTGAGCGCGGCGACGTCGAAGTCGGGATTTTCGTGCTGGCGCCACTGTGGCATCAGGTAAGCGAGTTCGGCGGAGAAGCTGCCGAAGGGTCGCCGACCGTGGTCATAGGCTGGGATGAAGACCAGGTCCCTGCCGGTGCGCCCAGCCTCCTGCACGCAGTGCCCGGCCGTGAGGACGATCGAGCGGCTCGGGGTGCTGAGGGCCGTTCCCGAGCAGGAATAGGCGCCTTCACGGGGGTCGGTTCCGAAGATCCGCCCGTTGGTGCGCAGCCCTTCTTCGGAGAAGTCGGGCACTTTGACGCTGCTGGCGAGCGCGCCCCGGGGGCGCCTTGGGTATCTGGGAGCGCGCAGCATCTTCGGGGAGCCGCCCGAGGCGCCGCCGAGTTCAATGACCCGCAAATCGGAGGCGTGCGCGACCCCCGAGAGCACGCCTGCGCAGGAAAAAAGGGTGACCGCCACCGCTGAGCCGCCAACCAGTCCTCTAGACCCCCTCACGGGGAAGAATGGTGCCATACGCCGCTATTTGGCCCGTCGATAGAGAGGAGCTGGTTGCACCGGCCCGAAAGCCATGCCTAGTATCGAAGCTCTCGACATCCTGGCTACTAGGGAAAGGGTTACAAATGAACGATGAGAGTCTGCTCAATGGGTGGTGGGTGTTCGCCGGAGTCCTGCTGCTCGTCGCCGGCGTCCTCAACATCATCTACGGCATCGCAGCGATCGGTAACTCGAAGTTCTTCACCGAAAACGCCACCTACATCATCAGCAGCCTTCACACCTGGGGCTGGATCACGCTGATCCTCGGCGTGCTCGAGCTGATCGCCGCCTTCTCGCTGTTCTCGGGCGGCGAATTCGGGCGCTGGTTCGGGATCTTCATCGCGTCGCTGAACGCGATCGGAGCACTGCTCTCGATCCCCGCCTACCCGTTCTGGTCGCTGGCGATCTTCGCCCTGTCGATCATCATCATCTACAAGCTGGCCGAGGGCCCGGAAGGTTCGCGTACTACCTGAGCGCGCTCGCCCATCCAACGGCGCCCTGTCGGCGCGCGGGCCTCATCTTCAGCCAGCGCCGACCAGGGCGCCGGGGCGCGCTGGTTGCTTTCATACAGCACGTCGACGCCCGCCATTCGGTCCTGCCAGCCCCGTCGCCGGTCATCCAGCAGGACCCCGATGAACCCGAGGAACGCGGGGATCACCGCCAGCACCAGCCCGGCGAGTCGTTTCAATGAAGCGCGAAATGAAAGGCGATCACCCTCCTCGCCCAGTCTGATCCCGAAGAAGCGCATGCCAGGAGTTTGCCCCGCAAGCGACCAGAAGGCGACCAGGTAGATCCCACCAAGCGCCAGCCAGGTCACGGTGCCGAGCGCCAGCACGTAGCCAGAAACTCCGTTCCCGTTGCCCGTGAACGCCGAGGCGATCAGTGCAGCCACCGCGGCGATGCCGGAAAATACGAGATTCACGATCAGCCCGTCAAGCCCGAAGGCAAGACCGCGAGTGACGGCACCGGCCCGTTCGGTTGGCTCGGTGCGCGGCTGCCGAAACAGGATCCGGCGTGTGACCCGCTCGACGATGCCGTCCGCCCGCCGCGTGACCCGGCCGATTGTGTGGCCGACGTCCTGGATCAGGCCAACGCTCTGCGCGCTTATTGCAGCCCGCAGCTCGGGCGCCTCCGCGATCCTCTCGACAAGCTTCTGAGCCTCATCGGACGCCAGCAACCGGCGCCAGACCTCGTCGACCATCTCGCTGTCCAGTGCATCGATCAATGCCTGCTTGACACGGTCGCTATCGAGCGCTCCGTGAACGGCGTTTTCCACCGTCGGTCCCTGCAGGAGCCGGACCAGAGCCCGTTCGACCGCCTCGCTCTCGATCGCAGCGACCATCGCCTCCTCGGCCGCGGCCTCCACAGCCCGGTCGATCCCGACCGCCTTGGTCACCTGGCGAGCGCCGCGCACGCCGCTGCCGAGTAACCGCACCGAGAGTGGCAGCTGTTTGCCCTCCGGGCCTTCTCCATAGTTCGGACGGGATCTTGGATCCTGATCGGCCATCTCGCGCGAGCCTAGAGCAGGCCGCCGCGCGATGCCAAGTGCTCAAGCAGGCGCTCGACGAACGCCGCCTGCGCCGGGATCAGCTTCTGCTTGGCGCGGTTCGGGCCGAACCACTGCGCCCGGTCTACCTCGGGGAACTCCTGCTGGCGGCTTGAGCGCGGTGGCCACTCTAGTTTGAAGGTGCTGGAGCGCAACTCTGCTGGATCAAAATCCGCCTGGGCCGCCCAGGCGTGGACGACCTTATTGCGTTGGCGCACGGAGCCGAGGTCGATCAGCCCCTCAAGGTCTATTTCCGGCGGCGCGCCGAGCTCCTCGGCGAGCTCCCGCAGGGCGGCTGTCATCAGCTCCTCGCCGTCAGCGGCTTCCCCCTTTGGGATCGACCACGCGCCCAAATCCTTTTTCGCCCAGAGCGGCCCCCCTGGGTGGACGAGCAGCACCTCGGGCCCGGCCACGGGGTCCCGGTAGAGAAGGATGCCTGCGCTCTGCCTCATCGACTCATCGAGTTCAGCCTAGAATGCATGGAACACGGGGCGTGGCGCAGTCTGGTAGCGCACTCGGCTGGGGGCCGAGCGGTCGCTGGTTCAAATCCAGTCGCCCCGATACACCGGAAGGCCGCTTCGGAAGCGGGTTTCCGCTCTTGAGAGGAGGCGGGTTGGACTTTCCTCTTGGTACCAGCTTTGGTAGCAAACGCGCTCCGAAGCGCCCGCTGAGAAACATGCCGACGCCCTTGATCGAGTTCCCCGCCGATGACCCAGAGCGCGCCCTTCGCTTCTAGCGAGTCGTCCCAAAAGAAGACGCGTCGGGTACCGTCGGCTACCGACTAAGCGACGAGCGGAGGTGGCATGAGTCCTGAGCCGAATACATACCGCGAGCAAAGCCTCGAGACCTGGGGGAAGATGGCCCCCGGCTGGGAGGACCGCAACGAGTGGATGATCGGCATGACCACACCGGTAAGCGAGTGGATCGTGGAGCGGGCCAAACCGCAGCCCGGGAATACCGTCCTCGAGATCGCCGCCGGGCCCGGCGACCTTGGCTTCCGGGTCGCAGAACGGATCGGCAACTCGGGTCGACTGATATCCACGGACTTCGCGCCCGAGATGGTCGACGTCGCTCGCCGTTTGGGTGAGGCGCGGGGACTCGGCAACGTCGAGTACAGAGTGCTGGATGCCGAGCGGATGGACCTCGAGGACGACAGCGTGGACGCTGTGGTCTGCCGCTGGGGCTACATGCTGATGGCCGACCCAGCGGCCGCTCTGAAGGAAACGAGGCGTGTTCTTCGCGACGGGGGATCACTGGCATTCGCGGTCTGGGCGACGCCCGACCGCAACCCCTGGGCGGCCATTCCTGGGATGACCCTGGTCCAACGGGGCCATATGCCTCCCCCTGAGCCCGGAGGGCCTGGGATCTTCGCGATGGGGGATCCCGACCGGATTCGCGAGCTCGTTTCAGAGGCCGGCTTCGATGAACCCAAGGTCAACGAAATCGCATTCGATTTCCGGTATGTGGATTTCGACGACGTCTGGGACACGATCATCCGCCTTGCCGGCCCGCTCGCGGAAAAGATCGAGGGACTCATGGAAGACGAGCGCAACGCGACCCGGACGGCGATCATGGAGAACATGGCGTCCTATCGCAGCGAGGACGGCTCATATTTGGCCCCGGCCATGAGCTGGGGGGTTCTTGCAGGCTGATCGTCCCCTTTGTCGGACGCGACGATCGTCGACTAACAGCTCGAGGCCGGACGCCCGGCAGCGCAGGCCCGGACGCGGATGAGACTTGGATGTGTCCCTGCGCCTCCCTTCACGGTCGAGGACATGGCCGCCGCCCTCGAGCTTCCGCTGACACCCTGCTGACACTTACTGCAAGGGTCTTGAGGGTGATCGCGGGCTCGCCTTGCGGCATTTCGTCCGTCTACGAGTCCCGGCCATTGAAGGAGTCTCCCCCCAGCCGAGTCTCCTTCTTCTCGGTTTGATGGCCTGGTCTGAACCTAGGATGATGCTCTCCAATGGGTCGAGTCTTTCCGCGCGCGCGTCGTTTCCGCCTCGGAGGTGATGGTCGCGCGCGCGCGTCGTTTCCGCCTCGGAGGTGATGGTCGGCGACCTTGCGGTCGGAGTTGTGTTCGCTGCCGGCATTCCGGAAGCGGTCGCGGGGTCTTCCCACTCGGCGAGTGCCCACTACGTGCCCGGCCAGTTCCCGACGGGCTGCGCTGCCTGGGATCTATGCGCAACTCTGGCGCCGCTACCCAACAACGATCCCGGATTTCAATCTCGGTTCGGGGCAGCCCGTCACCGTTCTGCGCCCCAAGGACGTCTACCACTTGAGAGGCAACACCGCTGGGATCACAGGGGAAGGGGAAGGGGAAGGGGAAGGGGAAGGGGAAGGGGAAGGGGAAGGGGATCCGCTTGAGTTCAATCCGTCCTCAGCTTCGCGCCCTCACAGCACGACTCGCCTTTCAGGCGACAGTCCGTGCACCACTAAGCCGGGCGCATCCAAAACAGCCGACACGGTTGGCCGATCAATCCACGGATCACCCCCCGTCGTTTGCGGACTCTGTCGATTGACGCTTCCCAGCACGTCCTATATCCTGCCGCCGTCTGGATGGCGACGCAGACGGAGGAGGCGAGCGCAAGATGAGCCCCGACGTAGGAAGCTCTGCAGGCTGCATACGTGGCCGAATTGCTGGCCTGGTGATCACCGCAACCCTAGCCCTGTCGTTGGCGTCCGTGGCGCCGGCATGGGCGGCCGGACCGACGGCGACGCTTGCTCCGATCGGCACGGGGTCCTACCTGCTAACCGTCACGACTGGTGCGGAAAAACTCGAACATGATCTTGGGTTGGTCGGCGAAAACCTGACCAACTTTGCTCTGACGGAAGGGACCTGTATCCCGCAGACCGGCGGGGCAATATGCGAATTTAAACTGCCGGCGATGACCTCGAAGCAGATCTGTTACTCCGGCTCAGCCGTAACAGAGTTGCAATTTAATTTGATTGAAGATGTCACCCCAAGTAGTGCACCGGCGGTGGCGTCGTGCCCGGTCCCGGGCTTTACCCCCGCTTCCGGCGGTGGCGGTGGCGGCTCTGGTGGTGGAGGCGGCGGGAGCAATCCATCTCCAACCGCGGCCTGCGTTGTCCCTGCGCTGAAAGGCAAGACGGTGGCCAAGGCCAAAAAGAAGCTGACCGCAGCCGGCTGCGCTCTCGGCAAGGTAAAGGGCAAAAAGGGCAAGTCGGCCAAGGTCACCAAGCAGAGTTCCGCGCCCGGCAAGAAGTTGGCGCCGGGTGCCAAGGTGAACATAACGGTCAAATAAGGGCCGGATTTGGCGGGTCACGGGCGGAGTGCGTGCATGAGCCGTCACTGGATCCAGGCCACTCCGGAGTGTTCATGCACGAGGCGTTAGGAAGCCCTCGAATCGTCGCCGTGCACTCTCGCTCGCATTTGCGCGAGCCGCTCAGTGGCGCCAGGATCGAAATGAGAAACCCTGCTTTTGCGGGGTTCTGACGATGCCGGACGAGGGACTCGAACCCCAGACACGCGGATTATGATCGCGCCCCGGCATATCCGTGGAGTGTGCGCTGTTACAGGTTTTCGCCGGAAGCCTGCCGTTTTCGCCTCCGAAACGGCATTCCGATTGCGTGCTGTATCCGTGGCGGGTGCCCGAGCTGGGCGGCTCGATTGTCCACCCGGGTGAGCGTTGGGCTGTTGGCCGCGACTCGGAGGGGAGCCCTTTCGCGCTGGCCGCAGAGCCGCTGGCCGCCGCGTGATCGTCGGCGGGGCACCTCACTCAGCCAACAGGGACACGGACGCCGCCCGAGCGGCCAGACAGGTGATGGGCCCAATTAGTGCGTCCCTTGCGCGTCCCCGCGTCCCCACGCATCCTCGCTCCGCGGTCAAAGGCAAAAGGTCGCTGATTCAAATCCAGTTGCCCCGATTCCTCAGAGCCCGGCGACCGGACCTAGACGAAGCCGGGCTCTTGACCGACGGGCCGCTTTGCAAGAGACTCGAAGCCGTTGACTCGGCCCTTCCTGAGAGGAGATTGCGATGAAGTACTACGTCAGCCCCAAGCCCGGTCCGATGCCTCCGCCGCCCGAGGTCTTCGACGCGGCATTCGACTGGATTCAGGGCAAGCTCGATGACGGAACCTTTGACTGCGTCTATGGGTTTCTCAGTGGCGGCGGCTTCAGCGTCGTCAACGCCGGCTCCCATGCAGAGGTCTTCGAGGTCATGACCGACTATCCCATGTTCGGGCTCTCGGAATGGGACGTGAAGCCACTGCTTGAGTTCGGAGAGGAGCGGGACACGCTGCGCGCGAAACTCGTCGAGGCTCAAGCAGCGATGGGCGGCTAGTCTCCGGCCACCGAATCCGGGTGGCAGTTAGGCGAGGAACGGAGCCGCGATTGGGCACCCGGATCCAGATCGTCCACAGGCCGCGACAGATGGACGCCCAGGAATGCATCGACACGGAATGTCCATCGGCTGAGGGCCGAGCGCTCGCTGGCTCAAATCAGTCGCCCGGATTTCCGAAATCGGTGTGTTCGGCGATTTCCTGGCGTGCCCCGTTGCCCTCGACATTTGTCGACGCGAGTTTACGATCGACTCCCCGACCGGAAGGAAGAAGATGGACATCTCCGCCGCGACCCGACGGGCGTATGAGCTGATAAGCGCTGGAGACATGGACGGGTTCGGCGAGCTCATCGCCGACGACTTCACCGAGCACGAGGAGACGCCCGGCCTCGCTCCGACCAAGGAGGGGGTCCTCGACATGTTTCGGATGTACCGAGCGGCGTTCCCGATATGCAGATGGAGGCCGAGGAGGTGCTCGTCAGCGGGGACTAGACCATCACGCGGGTGAGGACCACCGGAACTCACCATGGTGAGCTGATGGGCATGCCGCCGATCGGCAAGCGCATCGACGTGAAGCTGATCGACGTCATGCAATTCGATGAAGCCGGCAAGATGTGCGCGAACCGGGGCCTCTTCGACACGTTCTCGATGATGCAACAGCTCGACGCAATTCCCGAGGGTCCGCCGGCATAGGGTCACGCTGGTGCCGCCTACGGCTCCTCATCCACCAGCACCTCGAACTTATCCACAGATGTGCGGGCGCCGCGTCCGCCAGCCGGCGTCATCTCGTTCAGTGCAGCATCGACCCGTCGCAGGTCGTCCTCTGTCTCACAGATGATCAGGTTGGCGCCGCGGTTGCTCTCGCGATCGACGAGCAACATGACGCGCTTGACCGCGTCGAGGCTCGTCTCAAGCGGGGTGCCTTCGGCGCCGCTGCGGATTGAGTCGCGGATTCCAGCCGCGAACTCGTCCCAGTTGCGGTCACCACCTTCGAATTGCGCGATCCGAACGTACATCGTGCGCTCTCCTTCCATGGCTTGGCTCGCTTTAGAGGGACTCTATGCGCAGACGCGACACTGCGGTTTCTGCCCCCTCAAGAAAGGCAAAGCTGGGCTCGTGCGGAGCCTCACTAAGCAGCTACGCCACTGAGATCGCCGGCGCAGTGGCTTTGGTACCGAGAGCATGGACCGATGCGTCCCCCGATGCGTCCCCGTCCGGGGATGCATGGGACGCCGTCGGGACCCATTGGCAGCTGCGTCCTCCGAGCGGGGGCCGAGGTCGCTGGTTCAAATCCAGTCGCGCCCAGTAAATCGAAAGCCCGCTTCGGGATTGGATCGGGCTGCGGCCCTGAGAGGTGCCGGCGCTGAGCCTTTCGTTGGGTGGCCTGGTACCAGCTTCGGTACCAATTCTGCCCGAGAGTACTCTCCGACGAACATGCCGACACCCTTGATCGAGTTCCCCGCCGATGACCCAGAGCGCGCCCTGCGATTCTGGCAAGGTCTGCTCGGAGTCGAGCTGGCGCCGCGCGGGGCTGGCGCAGGGGCGGGCTGGGAGGCCTCTGCGGACGGCCTTCGGCTTGGAGTGCACGAGCGGGGTACGGGACCGGGCGACATCGGCTCGCTGCCCTACTTCACGGTCGGCGACATGGCCGCCGCACTTGAGCGGGTGCGCGAACTGGACGGCTCGATTGTCCACCCGGGTGAGCGCTGGGCTATTTGCCGCGACTCGGAGGGAAGCCCTTTCGCACTGGCCGCAGAGCCCCTGGCTGCCGCGCAACGTCGACGGGGAACCCCACTCAGCCAGATCTAACCCGGACGCCCGGGAGCGGCCAGACTGGCGAGAGGGCCCCAATTGCTGAGTCCCTGCACCTGCCTGCGTCCCCGCATATCCCTCGCTCTGCGGTCAAGCGGTCGCTGGCTCAAATCCAATCGCCCCGATCGGCCAGAGACAAACTTCAGAGATTAGGCCTGATTTGTGGTCGTTCGCTGTTGGGAACGCATGGATTTCGCACCCCGCTTGGCAGGAACCTCGCCCTGAGCCGTTTTATGCCGGCGTTCCGGGAAGCCCCGCGGGTGCGGGGCGAGCCGGTTTTGCCCCGGCTTTGGAGCGGCGTGGGGCACGGCGACCGTAGCGGACGACGGCGAGGGCGAGCACAACAGCCGCGCTGCCGAGCACTATCACCCTGAACCAGCCACTGGCCCCGTCGGTGCCTGATCCGAGCGAATGAACGACCGCGAGGGCGAAGACGACGACGGTCGCACGGTGCAACTGGCGCCAGCGCTTGGCGCCGATCCGCCGCCGCCAGTAGAAGCTCGGGCCCAGCAGCAGGGCAAGGTAGCCGGCAAGAATCCCCAGGCCCGTGTAGAGCGGTCGGTATCCGAGGGTGAACGGGATCGTGATCCCGGTTATGCCTGGTTTGAGCCAGGCATCGCCCAGCAGGAGCACGCCGTGGGCGCCGATCGCCACCAGCGCCGTCAGAGCGACCTGCTCGTGCACTTTGACCAAGTTCCGCTTCAGGCCCGGTCGCTTGATCAGTTTCGACGCCATCAGCAGGCCGAGCACAACCGCGGCGGTGATCAGCAGAAAGGCGACGATTCCCGCCGAGCGCGACGCCAGCCACCACGGGTACTTGCCGGGATCCGGCTCAGCGACCATTGCCGCCATCCCCCCGCTCGGCGGGCTCCTCGCCCGAAGTGGCCTGGCTTGGAGCGGCTTTGGTCGCTCCGGCGCCGGTTGAGGGAGCCGACACTGTGGTCGGGCCCGAAAACACCGTGTAAGCGGCGAGCCCCGCCAGCGCCAATACCACCATGACGGCGGCGACGCGGGTCTTCAGGCTCGGACCCTGATCGTCCATGACCCCGGTGCGCGGGGCGGTCTTCATGGCGGCGGCACCGGGGAAGTTTTTGTGACAATTGCAGCTGCTTCCGTTGACTGAGCCGCGGTGCCCCCTTTGCCGGCGGCGGGCTGGCTGATCGCCGTCGGCGAGACGATTCCGGGGCCGAGGGCCGGGTCTCTGCCGCTTCGCACCTGGATCGCGAGCAGGGTCAGCACGACGAAGAAGAGCCCCAGCGAGGAGATGATCACGGCCAGCGGGCTGGGCGCGCGACGACGCTGTTTGCGTGCCGATTTGTCTGTCTCAGCACTCATTGCTCCCCACAGACATGGAAGCCGTAGCCGCGGGCGAACCCGGTCAGCTCCCGGGTCGAGTTGTCGAGCTCGTTCCGCAGGCGTTGAACGAGGGGGACGTCGGCAGTGGCGAGCGCGTCGCGGATCTTCGCCCTCAGCGCCAGCTGACCCTTGACAAGGTCGAAGACATTTGACCTCACGAGCGCCTCTTCGCCGGGCGGCGGGGCGATTGCTTCGATCTGCCGCAGCTCCCGCCAACCGAGCGCGATCGTACCCTCGTAGGCCTTCACAGCTTCCGCAGAGCTACGGGTCGCTCCGACCATCTCCTGATCCTTGGTGCGCTCGGGGTCAATCTTTTCGCAGACCTTGTCCACCCGGGCAATGTAGGCACGTCGGGCGGGGCTGGTGACCTTCGCCACGCGCACCTTTCCAGTCCCTCCCGGCGGAGAGGATGTTGGCGGCTGCACCGTGCCCACTTGGCTCGTCGTTTCCGTCGTCTCGGTCTCACCGCGGCGCTTATCGCCGCCGCAACCGGAATAGAGGGCGACGAGGAGCCCAAGGAGGAATATCGATCCAAACCGGAGAGCCATCGTTCCTAGGGGTAGACCTGCTCGCCGCTGTCCTCATCGATGACGCTGATCGCAACCGAGGGGCAAGCTTCCGCGGCCTTGAGGATCAGCTCGGGTGCTCCAGAACCGATCACCCGAGCCACGTCGTCCAGCTCGAATACTTCCGGCGCGATATCCACACAGTCTCCGTGGGCGGCGCATGCGTTTTCGTCAATTTGCGGCAGGTATCTCACTGTCGGTCCTCTCTTCCTCGGTTGTCGCGAGTTCGATTCGCTTTCGAAGTGGGGGGATCGCCCTCGGCTGGTTGACGGCCATCGCCGCGACGGGGACATCGTTACGACTGACCAGTGCAGTGAACGCGGGAGCGACGGTGTCGCCGGAGATCGTCACCGCGTCGGCGCCGCTGGCGTCACCGATGAGCTGGATGCGATGCCCAAATTGGTCGGTCCAAAAGGAGGGCAGGGCCGATGGCAGAGGCTCAAGGCCGAGGATCGCGCGCGCGACCTGCACGCCCTGACGGCTCGCCGCGTCCCAGTGCTCGCTGCGCTCGTGGGCGCCGCTGATCGGGTTGAAGACCCGCGCGGCGTCGCCGGCCGCGAAGACGTCGGGGGCGCTGGTGCGGCCGCAGGCGTCAACCCGGACGCCATCAGTCTCCAGGCCGCTTCCCTCCAGCCACTCGGTCGCGGGTTCGATTCCGATCCCCAGCACCAACGCGTCGCAGTAAAAGCGACTGCCATCGGTCAGCTGGACCCACTCAACGCCGCCGCGCCCCTCGCCGAAGCGCGAAACGTGGGCGGAGAAGAGGACGTTGACACCTTCGGCGGCGTGAAGGTCCACGAACCAGCTGGCCAGCTCGGGGATGAGCACGCGCCCCAGGGCGGAGGGAGCTGCCTCCAGAACGGTCACGTGAGCGCCAAGCTGGCGCGCTGTTGCCGCCACCTCAAGCCCGATGAAGCCGGCGCCGACGACGATCAGGCGGGTCTTGGAGCCAAGGAGGGCGTCCCGAAGCCGGACCGCGTCCTCGATCGTTCGCAGGAGATGGGTATTGGCAAACGCCTCGGTCCCGGGGAGTCGGCGCGGTCTGCTGCCGGTAGCTACGACCGCCGTGTCGTAGGTGAGAACCGCACCCGAGCCGAGTGTGACGGTCTTGATGTTGGGGTCGAGCGCGACCGCCGGGTCACCGAGGACGAGGTCAACATCGCGCTCGGCGTACCACGCGTCCGGCCGGAAACCGAGGGTGTCGGGACTGCGTTCGCCTGCCAGAACGGCCTTCGATAGCGGCGGGCGATCGTATGGCGTCCTGCCCTCGTCGGCGACAATACGGACCTCGCCCTCGAACCCGCGAGCACGCAGCGTCTCGCAGCAGCGCTGAGCCGCGAGGCCACCACCGACGATCAGCACGCCACTCATACGGCAGATGCCACCACGGTTGTGTTGCCGAAAGTCAACATGCAGCGAAGGTAGGGTCGGCACGGTCCGGCAACATCCGCAATTCACCGTGGCCGCAAACGGGTTTGACCGCAGCGGCACAAGGAGGCTATGAGGCCGTGGTCGAGCACGACGTTGTCTTCGATGCGATGGGATCGCAGGTGCGACTGTTGATCGGCATGGTGGGAGAGGACGCGAGCGCCGCGGCGCAGGCGGCCGACCGGGAACGGCAGTTCGTAGCCGAGTTCGAGACGGCGCTGTCGCGCTTTCGCCCCGAGAGCGAGCTCTGCGCGTTGAACGCGGATCCGCGTCAAGTCGTTCCGGCCTCCGAGCTGATGCGGTCTGCTGTCAAGGCCGGCGTGGAGGCTGCCCATCGCAGCGGCGGTTTGGTCGACCCGACACTGTTGGGGGAGATCGAAGCGGCCGGCTACACCGCATCCGGCGAGTGTTCGGCGGTCCCCCTGCGCGATGCACTCTCGGAGGCGCCACCTCGCCGCCCGGCGGGGCCCAGCCCCGATTCCAACTGGTGTCGGTTCAGGGTCGACGACCTGGCCGGGACGATCTGCAGGCCACCGGGCGTCGGCTTTGATACGGGCGGCATCGGCAAGGGACTCGCTGCGGACCTGATCGCGACCCGGTTGCAGGGCTTTGGGCGCTTTGTCATCGACTGCGGCGGTGACGTTCGAATCGGCGGCGCCGGCGCGCTCACCGACCCCTACGACGTTTTCGTCGAGCATCCGATCACGGGTGCGCGGATCCACGCCCTGCGCCTCGGCCGCGGAGGCATCGCGACCTCGGGTCTGAATGTCCATGTCTGGCGCGCAGAGGACGGTCATTACCGCCACCACCTGCTTGACCCGTCGACTGGGGAGCCCGCCTGGACAGGCCTGGTCGGAGCCACCGCCTTGGGCGACACTGCCCTCGAGGCCGAGACCCTCGCGAAGGCCGCCTTACTCTCCGGGCCCGAGGGCGGTCACGCAATCCTCGCCGAGCTTGGCGGTCTGCTCGTCCATGACGACGGCCGGGTGGAGACGGTCGGCCCAATCAGCGGGAGTCGCCTCTAAACGATGGCCTCTGCCTTGACTCCCTCGCCACTGCGCCGCGGTGAGGTCCGCCTTGAAAGGAGACGGTTGGACTTTCCTTGGGACTCGTGGTATCGGCTTGGTATCGAGTTGACCGGAGGTGCGGCTGAGACACATGTCCGCGCCCTTGGTCGAGTTCCCCGCCGATGACCCAGAGCGCTCCTGACGCTTCTGGCGGGGACGCTGGTGTCGAGTTGGACCCCGCGCGGAGCTGGCTCGGGTCGGGGCTGGGAGACCCGTGGGGACGGCCTGCGGCTTGGAGTGCACGAGCGCGGCACCCGGTCCGGCGACACCGGCTCCCTGTCCTACTTCACGGTCGACGACATCGCCGCAGCCCTTGAGCGGGTGCGCGAGCTGGGCGGCTCGAGTGTCCAGACGGGTGAGCACTGAGCCGTTTGCCGGGACCCAGAGGGAAGCCCTTCGCGTTTGCGGCAGAGCCGCTGGCTGTCGCATGATCAGCGACGAGTCGACGGTTTCAATCAGAAAGTCGCCCCCATACCCACGAAGGCCCGCCGCAATCTGAGACGCTGTCAGCCGTGGCATCGACCCCCTCTCCGCGCAAGCAGCATGCGCTCGAGTTGTTCGAGGAGCTGCCGGGGCGATATGACGAGTTGGGGGCCGCGCTCAGCTTCTTTCAGGATCCCCGCTGGCGACGAGCGATGGTGGCGGCGCTGGAAGCGGGACCTGAGGACCGTGTGTTGGATGTCGCAACCGGCACTGGCCTCGTCGCCCAAGCCCTTGTGGAGCGCTACGGCTGTCGGGTCCTCGGGCTCGATCAGAGTGCGGCGATGCTGAACCGGGCCCGCGAGAAGCTCGCCTCCGACCCGGCGCTGGCCCGCCGGGTGGAGCTGGTCGAGGGCGAGGCGGAGGCGCTGCCGTTCACCGACGGCGAGTTCGACCATCTGACCTTTACCTACCTGCTGCGCTACGTCGACGATGTTGCTGCGACATTGCTGGAGCTCGCGCGGGTGGTGAAACCTGGCGGCCGGATCGCCTGTCTCGAGTTCTGCGTCCCGCGCGGCGTCTGGCTCTGGCCTTGGCGACTCTACACGCGAGTTGGGTTGCCGGCCCTGGGCCGCCTCGCTTCTCGGCAGTGGTATGAAGTGGGCCGCTTCCTCGGGCCGAGCATCGAGGGCTTCTACCAAAGCTATCCGCTCGACCGCCAGCTTGAGATGTGGGGGGAAGCGGGGATCGAGGTCATTAGCGCCCGGCGCATGAGTCTCGGCGGCGGGGTCGTCATCTGGGGCACCGTTGGCAGCTGAGGCTGACCGGCGCCCTGCCTTCTATGCACTGCGCCCGGGCGGGTGGCGCGATCTCGTCACCATTCTCCACCCTCCCTACACCCTCTGGCACGTCAGCTATGTGGTAGTCGGGGCCGCTGCAGCGACGCAGATCCATTCCGGGCGCCTAGCCGCGGCGGTCGCCGCGTTCTTCCTCGCAGTCGGGATCGGAGCCCACTCCCTCGACGAGCTGCAAGGCCGCCCGCTCGGCACGCTCCTATCTCGTCGCGCCCTGCTGGCCCTGGCCGCAGTCGGGATCGGCGGGGCACTGGCTATCGGCATCGTGGGGGTCTTCGTCATCTCGGCGACGCTGGCGCCCTTGGTCCTGGTCGGCGCATTTTTGGTCCTGGCCTACAACCTGGAGCTTTTCGGTGGCCGCTTCCACACCGACCTCTGGTTTGCCCTGGCCTGGGGCGCCTTCCCGGCGCTTACCGGTTGGTGGTCGAACTCCCTGGCGCTGCACTCGCTTCGCGAGGCGATTGCCGCGGCCGCGGCCGTGCTCGCGTGCTTCTGGCTCAGCGTCGCCCAACGCCGGCTGTCGACGCCGGTTCGCGAGCTTCGGCGCCGGACGATCGCCGTCAGCGGAGAGCAGCGGCTTTCCGACGGGACAATCCGCCGCCTCGACGCGGAGGGCCTTTCCACACCACTTGACGGTGCTCTGCGGGCTCTCTCCGTCGCGGTACCGGTACTGGCGATCGCTGGAGTCGCGCTGCGGATATAGGCGCCTTCATCCAATTCGCCGGCACCCGCTCGAGGAGCCCGGAGTGGCACCGTCCAAGACGGCAATCCACGAGAAGGTTCTGGCGGCGACCCGCAATCTTCACAGTTCCTCAGAGCCCGACTCAACATTTCGCTGCGCGACACCGCCTTTCCCCTTGCGGCGCCCAGATCACCTAAAGGCATCTGAAGCGTGGCTGACACACGCTCGCCGGCGCTGCTGTGGGTCCGATCGGCGGCGAAGACCCAACGCCTCCGGTTCTCAGGTTCGGGGTCCTAAAGACAGACAGAAAGCACGGCGATTGCCCCCGCAACCTAATCGGGGGTGATTTAGGTGCCGTAACCCGAGAAGCTGCTGTTGAAACCGCGGCGGTGGGACAAGGTATCGCTCGTTTAATTTGGCGATTTTTCTCCAGGACCTTGGGTGTCATGAAAGACGAATCGGGCCGATTTCCGTCCTCACTGCCACCGGCACAGAAAGGAGGCGGACCGGCCTCAGGCGGTTGTCGAATCAGGACCCTCACCGCTCGCGCTTGCGAAGGGAAGCGCGTAGAAGGTCGCGACCGCGGCGCAGATCGCGAGCGTCAAGTACGGCGATACAACAGCGAGGGCGGTGGCAAGCAGATAGGGGAGCGCGCTGGACATCCCGCGCCTGAGAGTCAGACGGCGCGTTTCCTCGCCAACGTTGGCGGCCAACAGATGGGCCTTGCGGAAGAGAACGTGGTGGTTTGTGGCCGCGAATACGAGCGTCATCGTCAGGAAGGAACCGCTGTAGACGGCCGCCGCGAGATTCTCTCCCGCGCCTTCCTTCAGATATGCGGCCATCAGTGCGGTGGTGAACGGCAGTGCTCCGACGCACATGAGCAGCAGCAGATTCCACATCAGGATCCCGTGGTCGACGACCTTCAGTCGCCGAAACATGACGTGGTGGTTGATCCAGATGATCCCGATCGTTATGAAGGAGATCGCGTAGGCAGCGTAGCTTGGCCACTGCCCACCAAGAGCGCGGGCAAGGCCCTCTTCGGACCCCGGATGGGGCACGTGAATGTTTAGCACCAGCAGAGTGATCGCGATCGCGAAGACGCCATCGGAGAAGGCCTCGGCACGGTTTGTGCTCATCCTGCCTGGCTGTTTCGGCGCTCGCCTGGCCACTCCTGTCGTTTGAGTCGAGCCTTGGACCGCGACCCCCGACAGTTCCAGGCGGCATCAGATCGGTCTTCGACTATTGGTGGTGGTGGCGAGAGAGGAATTCGCCCTGGACTCCTGTGCGAAACCCAGCGCGGGACCGCTTTGATGCCGGCCGCTACTCCGGAGGTCCCCGAACTACTCCGACGTGGACGCGGGGACCGTGGGAACGCAACCGAATAGGACAGTCGCACAGCCGGCCGGGGTCAAGCGGTCGCCGGTTTAAAATCCGGTCGTTCCGATAGACAGCGGTCATCGAAGGCCACATCGCCACCAGCTGCTGGAATGCATCAAACGACTCAGCGCCGATGGGGGGATGTCGTCCGCAACCACTGCTCTCAAGTGCCACGTTTGGCAGCGATGAGCAACACGCGCATGAGGCCCCCAGGCTGGTGACGGGGGCACGGGGCTGACTGGCCGCGAGCTCACCCAGACCCGCGCCGCGAGATTACGATTCTCAAATGGGGCAAGGCATCATCGACGCCTCCGTTTCGGGAACGGAACCATTTGGATTGAGCGGGTCCGCGCGTCCACCGCTCCCCCCTCCCCCCTATCTGGTGGTCGGGCTGGGTCGCGCGGGACTGGCTGCCGCGCGCGCCCTGGCGTCACACCTCGGGGGAGCGGCCGTCCGCGTCTGGGATCAGGTTGCCGACCGCCCTCAACTCGAGCGAGCCAAAGTCCTGCGGCGTCAGGGCGTAGATGTATTGCTAGGCGACCATGAGCACGCGGCGCTGGGAGATGCCCAAACGGTCGTCAAGAGCCCGGGGGTCCCCTCGGAGGTTCCGTTGATTACCGAGGCTCTCCGCCGAGGCCTCACGGTTGTCGATGAGCTCGAAGTCGGATGGCGGCTGACGCCCGCGCCGACGATCGCGGTGACCGGCACGAACGGCAAGTCGACCGTCGCGGCACTGTGCGTTTCGGTACTGGATGAGCATGGCCTGGCACCCAAGCTCAGCGGAAATACTGACTTCGGACCGCCGCTGAGCGAGCTCTCGCTGGGCGAGCCTCCACGCTCGGTGGTTGCCGAGGTCTCGAGCTATCAGGCCCAGTACAGCCCGATGCTGAACGTGGAGGGTGCGGTGTTCACCAATCTGACCCCCGATCACCTCAACCGACACGGGACGATGGAGGCCTACGGGGCAGCCAAGCGCATGCTTTTCACACACGCTGATCGCGTCGTTCCGGCTGCCGCAATCAACGTCGACGATGAGTTCGGCCGCAAGCTCGCCCAAATCGTCGAGGAGCGGGGAGGCCGAGCCCTTCGCTACGGCCGCAGCACAGACGCCGATTACCGGATCGTAGGCTGCCGCTGGGACCTTCTCCATGCAGAGGTCGAGATCCGGGCGCCCGACGACCAACTGAGGCTTGAGACCCACCTTCCCGGTGCCCATAACGCCCTCAATGCCACGGCGGTTTTGGCCCTCGCCGATGGCCTTGGTCTGTCGCGCGAGCGCACCGCTGTTGCGATCGCTGCCACCCCCCCGGTGCCGGGCCGCTTCGAGGTGGTCGATACCGGAGGACCGTTCGACGTGGTGGTCGATTTCGCCTACAGCGTCGACGGCGTGGCCAGCGTGCTGGCGGCGGGGCGGGCAATGGTGGCGCCGAAGGCTCGCCGGCTGCTGACCGTCCTCGCCATCGTCGGTAGGTCGGGTCAATTGACGGGCCGCGAAGTTGGCCATTTGGCACGCGAACGCAGCGACCACCTCATCCTGTCAGGGACGAGCTACCGCGGAGAGCCTCGACTCCTCACGCTGGCGCAGCTGGCGGCTGGGGCGCGCGAAGCGCAGGGAGGAGCGCTCGAGGTGGTGATCGATCGGCGCGCGGCGATCGCGCGGGCCTTGGCGCTAGCCGAACCAGGAGATCTTGTTGCCGTTCTGGGGCGCGGACCGACCTCCCGTGAAGCAACCGACGCGAGGGGCGGTTTCCGTCCGTTAGACGACCGCCAAGTCGTCAGGGAACTCGCCTGACCCGCCTGACGATTTCACCGAGTCAAAGCTGAGATTGGCATGGGCTCATCTACTCTATAAAGAGCCAGACATCCACCGCAGGACGGAGATGCCATGAGAGTGCCCTAGTTACACCCGAGCAGATTGAACTGGCGCTCCCCAGTAGGCAGCGACCGTGAGCGCCAAAGGTGAGAAGCTTTATTGAGCATGGTTGTGGGCTCAGGCGCCTCTGTCAGGCCCCGGCGTCAGATGCCGGGCCAATGGTTCGGTGCGTTGAGCGGCGGGCTTTCGCGGGCGGCGGAGAGGTCGGTCGATCCGGCCAAAGCTTCTGTCGATTTGACTGGCCGACTATCGCGCATAGGCTGGCTAAAGCGCTCAACTCATCTCGACCAACGGAGGCTGGCAATGGAGAGCTCTTACCAAGCAGAGGTCAAGGAGGTCAGCTGGGGCTGGTGGCTAGTTTTGCTCGTCGGCCTGCTCAGCATCGTCGCGGGCGTGATCATCCTCTTCAAGCCCAGCGAAAGCCTGCCGACGTTGGCCGTAATCGCCGGCATCTTCCTTTTGTGCGATGGCATCCTTGAGCTTGTCGCCTCATTCATGCGCAGCACCGCGAACCGCGGCCTGGTTGGACTATTTGGGGTCATCACTGCAATCGTCGGAGTGCTGCTGATCCGCCACCCAGTTGGGGGCGTCGCCGCTGTAGCGCTGCTGATCGGGATCTGGCTGATCGCCGTTGGGGTGATCCGCTTTGTCACCGCGTTCGAGGAGTACGAGCATCGGGGCTGGCACGCCCTGGCGGGAGTCGTCGAGCTGATCGCCGGGATCGTGATCGTCGCCAACCCGAACATCGGCTTTGCGACCCTGGCACTTTTGGTCGGGATCGGCTTCATCGTCAACGGCGTCGCGATGGCAGTTCTCGGCTGGGGGATGCACGCGGTCAGGCAGGAGGCGGCTCGGCGCCTCTGATGGTTCGTCTGCGAGCCCCCGCCCAGTGATCGTCTCCCCAAAGCCAGCACCGGGTAGCGCCGGATGAGCGGCGCCGGAAGCCTGGCGCAGACCTCACGTTCAGGCGGCCCGGGACGTTTATTCGAGGAGAGCAAGCGATCGGAAATGGGGGCGAGGTGGCGACGATCCGCAAGGTTCGAACGATTGAGGCAGATCCCGACGTGGTCTGGGGCGCGCTGCGGGATTGGGGCGCCCTACACGAGCGCCTCGTGCCGGGCTTCGTCATCGACACCCGCCTTGATCAGGGGGACCGAATTGTCACCTTCTTCAACGGCGCCGTCGCGCGCGAGCGCCTGATCAGCCTCGGTGAGGAGGAACGCCGACTGGTTTGGTCGATCATCGAGGGCCCATTTGCGCACCACAACGGAGCCGCCCAGGTGATCGCTGAGGAGGATGGCAGGACCCGGTTTACCTGGATTGCCGATCTGCTGCCCGATGAGGCGGCGGACGCGACCGGCGAGCTCATGGATCGCGGCATCGACACGGTGAAGCGAACCCTCGAGGGCCGCTGAGCGCTCAGGCGCTCAGCAGGCGGACGATCGCAAAGCAGCCGACGATGCAGATCAAAGCGCGCAGCGCGGCGGGGGGCAGGCGGCGGCCGTAGCGGGCACCGAGCTGGCCGCCGAGAATCGAGCCGCAGGCGATCAGCAGCACCGCACCCCAGGCGACATGGGCAACGAGTGCGAAGTAAAGACCCGAGACGGCGTTCGCGAGCCCGGCGAGAACGTTCTTGAGCGCGTTCGTGCGGTGCAGGTCCTGTGGTAGCGCGACGCCGAGGATGCCGAGCAGGAGGATCCCCTGGGCGGCGCCGAAATAGCCGCCGTAGACGCCGGTCGCGTAGACGGCAAGGGGCAGCGCCGCCCCGTGCTCATGGTCCTCCCTGCCGGTGCGCCGTTCCAGAAAGCGCGAGATGCGAGTCTGGGTGAGGACCAAGACCAGGGCGATCGCGATGAACACCGGGACGATCGCCTTGAAGCTCGAGGCGGGCAAAAGCAGCAGAAGGATCGCGCCCGTGAGGCCGCCGAGGAGCGTGAAGCTTCCGAGTCGCCTGGCGCGGTGGCGCTGGCCCTCGAGCTCCCGGCGATAGCCAAAGGCACCCGAGGCGGAACCCGGCACCAGCCCGATCGTGTTGGAGACGTTCGCGGTGACCGGCGGGTAGCCGAAGGCAAGCAGCACCGGGAAGGTGATCAGCGTGCCGCTGCCGACCACGGTGTTGACCGTCCCCGCCGCCAGCCCGGCGAGAGCGATCGCGGTGATCTCGCCGGCGCCCATCGCTGGAATCTATGTGCGCCGGAGGTCGCCCGGTACGTTATGGCCCCCGCGGCGGTAGCTCAACGGTAGAGCCTCAGCCTTCCAAGCTGATGACGCGGGTTCGATTCCCGTCCGCCGCTTCGAGCAGTGCTCTGGGAGGAACTGGCGGCTCAGGCTCAACCGCTGGCGCCGAGGATCTCCCTCTTTTGGGCCGCGTACTCAGCCTCGGTCAGGGCATCTTCGCGCCGCAGGGCGGCCAGCCGCTCGAGTTGGTCGAGCTTCTGCGCCTCGCTGGGAGGCGCGGACTGCCCGGGGGGTGCCTCCGCGGGGGGCGGCTCCGGGTGCCGGTGAGCGGCGGGTCGGTGCAGCAACCCTCGAATTCGCGGGCCGATCGTGCCCGGCTCACCGGTGGGAAATTCACGCAGCGCCTGGCGACGCAGGACCTCCGCACCGAGCGCGAACAGCACCGCGAAGAGAAGGATGCCGAACGGTTTGCGGAAAGCGGCGATCGGCGCCCAGGCGATCAGCGCAAGCCAGATCGCCGCCGCGACCCCGTAGGTCCCGGTGCGGTGCTCGCGCACATAGGGTGCCGCCTCTCGGCGCAGGGCCGTCGCGGAGGCGGTCGGTCCGGCGAGCCAGGCGCCGATCAGCGCGAGGATGCCGAACGCAATCGCCGAGACGGCGATCGTTACGAGCAGCGAGGTTCCAATTTCCCATGCCGCTTCGGCCGCCGGCTTGACCGAGGCCGTCTGGACGAGCGAGTCGACGATGGCATTTCCGGCGAAGCCCCTGACCAGCAGGGCCAGCACACCGGCGACGATGAAGCCGAAACCCGTGGCCCGCACGGCCTCACGACGGCGCCCGCGCGCCAAATAGATCGCACCGCCGTAAAGCAGTATCAGCAGCAGCGTCAGCACAACCGGCAGTCGCCTGATCGCCTTGGCGACCTTCTGGGTCGTCGAGAGCTGGCTCGAGTTGAGGACGGTGAAGGTCCCGGCTTCTTCGGGCACCTTTTCGATCAGAGCCGACGGCAGCCCGACCTGTTCGCCGACCCGCTTGACCAGAACGCCCAGCTGCAGCGTGACTTCCCCTTCGCTCGTCGAGACGACCGGGCCGCCGCCGTCGATCACTTTGAGCAGTTGTTCGTGAGCAGCGCGATTCGCCGTTTCCCAGAGCCCCTGCACGGGGGGTGAGGCGAGCGCTCTTTCGCTCACCTGCTGTGCGAGCTGCCGCAGCCCGCCGGCTGCCGGACCAGCCAGCGCTTTCGCCTGAGCCGGCAGGCGTTTTTCGAGTTCGGCCTGGACGTTGACGTTTGTGTAGAGCTGGTTGACGAGGAAGGTCGAGACCTGTTCCTGGATCGCCTTGTTCTCGAGCAGCCTGCTGCTTGTGTTGACCCAATTGTCGGTGTTCAGCGCCTGTCGGTTGATCCAGAATGAGAAGATCGCGACGAAGGACAGGACCGTCGCCAGCACCTGCATCGCGACGACGATCCGGTGATGGGGCGAGCGTTCGCTGGGCCCTGAATGATCTGTGCTCTCGATTCTGTTCATGCGGGTCGGCTTGTCAACCTATGCGGGTTGGTGGTCGGTTCCATCCGGCCGATCCCGCCAATTTGCGTGGGCTTCCTACGGATGCGCTCCTCATCCTGATGCGTCAGGGCTTGAGCCGGATCGGCGGAACAGCTCGCCGGCGCCGATCCGCTCGGCCATCTCGGCAGACTCGGCCCGGTAGATGCTGCCGTCCTCGAACTCGATCACCGGGTACTTGCGCTGTCCCGAGAGGCGCTCCAAATCGTCGCGTTTGCCACGCCGCAGCGGCCCGGTGCTGACCTCGTACTCGACACCTTGCTCCGCGAGCGCCTTCTGCACCCGCCAGCAGGGATGACCGTCGATCTTGAACCACATCAGCGAGCACCTGTGAAGCTTCACCGTCATGGCGCGACCGTATCGGGCTGGACACGCCCAGGCAACCTAATCGGTGCCCACACGGTTGTCGAGGTGCGGCGAAACGGCGCTCGGTCCGTGGCTCGATACGGTCCGAATAGCCAGTCGGCCAAGGCGGCCCTGCCCCGCCGACAGTCGCCGCGACCGGGAAACAGGTGGACAGCTCAGCAGACCGTGGCAACCCTGGAGTTTGCCAAGCGGACGACCGCGAGCCAGGACTCGAACCTGGAATAGCCGGTTTGGAGGCGAAGCAGACGCATTCGCCTTGCCGCGGTTCAGACCCGGTCCTCGTCCGGAGCGGGGAGCCAGAGCCGTGCTGCCGGGCCTGCCCGCAACCACGCCGAAGGCGATAGCGTTAACGCTCCTAAGCGAACAACCAGAACAACGCCGTCGTGCCTCAGTTGGCAGTGCGCTGCTCATCTGACCCGACCTCTGTTTTAGAGTCTCTGGCCGATGACCCTCGCGAAGACGCGTGCCCAACTGTTCGTCTCGCTTGTCTGCGCCTCGGCGTTGGTGATCGTCGTTTGGCCATCGAGCGCGAGCGCACACCGCATCGCTCGTCCCGACCTCGTTGTCAAGCGGATCTCCGTCACGTCGTCCAGCGTGGTGCCGGGCGGCACCCTGACCATCTCTGACCTGACCAAGAACGTCGGCAGCGCCCGCGCCAAGCCCAGCAGGACCGCCTACCTCCTGTCCGTCGCCGCCCACCTGGGTAAAGGCGCCACGCTGCTCGCCCAGCGCAAAGTCGCGGCCCTGCAGCCGCACCGCTCCTCGAAGGGCTCGCTCCTCGTCACCGTCGGCCCTCAGGTCAAGGCCGGCACCTACAGCGTCGTCGCCTGCGCCGACTACCGCCACAAGGTCAGGGAGCGCAAGGAGAAGAACAACTGCAAAGCAGCTCCCGGCACCCTCACGGTGGGCCCGGTTCCAGGCCCGCGCGGCTCCCCTGCCGGGCCGGGAAGTTCCTCTCCAAGCACACCGCCGGCAACCTGCGCGCCGGGAAGCGGCACACCCGCCGAGGGCGTCGACGTCAGCGACTTCCAGGGGACGATCGACTTCGCCAAAGTCGCCGAATCGGGCGTCCGCTTCGTCTATGCGCGAGCCGACGCCGGGCTGACCAGCGACCCGAACTACGCCACCTACAAGGCCGACGCCACGAGCGCCGGCCTCCTCTTCGGCGCCTACCAATTCCTCGAACCGAGCAACGACCCCCAAGTTCAGGCGGAACGGTTCCTGAGCGACGCGGCGCTGGGTTCGGGCAACCTCTTCCCGGCACTTGTAGTGGAAACGACTGGTGGCCTCACTCCCTCTGAACTGGAGCAGCGCATCGCCACCTGGCTGGCGAAAGTGCAGACCGCGCTCGGCGTCAGGCCGCTGATCTACACCGGGAAGGCCTTCTGGGATCCTGATGTCCAGTCGGGCCTAGCCGCGCAGGGCTACCCGCTATGGGTGGCGAACTGGGAAGTTTCCTCGCCCACGCTGCCATCGGAGTGGTCGACCTGGGCGTTCTGGCAGTACACCGACAAAGGTAGCGTCACTGGCATCACCGGCCCGGTCGATCGCGACCGCTTTAACGGCGAAACCCCCTGCACGATCGGCTGAGCGTCCTCTTGGCGTGCTTCCGATTCGCGACCGGCGAGTCCGGATCTAGGAAATAGACACGAAACGGCTCCCGCTTAGTGCGAGATGCGGTAGCGGCGTTTGAACATTGGCGTGCTCCCGCTCTGCGCGAGGTTCGGGCATCTACGACTCGGAGTCGACGCGCTCGCAAATCGTCCCTTGCGAGCGTCTATCGCTTGGCCGCAGACGCGCTCGCAATCACGCCAAAGGAGCATCGCGCCATCGCGGCAAGCATGCACCGGACGAATGGAGAGAGGAGCAGATTCTCGGACTTCCCGGCTCCTCGGGGCTCTTGCTTTCTGCGGCCAGCTAGCGGCGTCGGCATACAGGTCGGCGTCGAAACCGGAGCGGGGCGGCTAGATATGGCTGACTGCGCTGACCCGTTCTACCGTGACCTCGATCAAGACCCGACCGACCTCGGCGAGGGCCTCGTCGCTCTGCGGCTCAGGCGGCTCGGGCAGCTCGGCGATGCGCCCCATCACCAGCGCCGTGTCCTCGCCGATCCCGGTCATGCGCACGACCGCGCTGCCACTGAAGGTCGCTGAGGGATAGGGCGGGTCCTCACCGCGCACCGACAGCGCTGCCCAACCCCTCCGTTCGATGTCCTTCGCCTTCAGCCGTTCGCGAAGGGTCGAGATGAAGATCTGCTCGCCCCGGTGGGCGTAGTAGACGACCGACAGCCGCGGCAGGCCGTTCTCGCCGACCGTCGCGAGGGTTGCGAGCTTGTTCGAGTCGAGCAGCTCTGCTAGCTCGGCGGTTAAGTGCGGAGACGCGCTGTTCATGCTGCGACCAACGCCTGCGGGATCTTTTCACTACGTCCGCCACCGAGCTCGGGGGTCGCCCGTCCCAGATTGCGGTGCAGTGCGTCGAGCGCGCCCCGGATTTCGCCGCCTTCGGAGCCCCCGAGTGCGAAGACATAGCGGTCCGGCCGCAGGAGGACCCACGATGCTCCGAAGCGCGTGAGCCACTCACTAATCGTCCCTTCTGAGTCCTCCAGGTCGCGCCCGAGGAGCAGGACACGCAGGCCCCCTGCCGCGAGCGCCTCGGCGGCATCGGCGTCGGCCGACAACGCAGACCAACCACGGCCGGCCACCTCGTCCAGGGGCACCTTCTCCCCGTCGACCCGAACGACCGGCTGCGGGAACTGCGCACCGACGCCTCGCCTGAAGACGATGCGGTGCGGGCGTTCGGCAAAGGCACCGGCCCCGTAGGCGGGCAGCGGCTTGATTCTCGCCCGCGCCCAGCTCGCGATCCCGGTCGTCTCGAGGGCCCCGAGGAAGGCGTCCCGCAGGCGAGCAACGCGGCGGTCGGCGGTCTGAACGAAGCTGCCGAGCGCCACCGCCAGCCTCCGCATCGCTTCGACGTGAGGCCGGCGCTCCTCTTCGTAGGTGTCGAGCAGGCCCTCGGGCGCACCCGCGAGGACGGCCTCGAGCTTCCAGGCGAGGTTGGCGGCGTCGCGGGCCCCGGAGCTGAACCCCTGTCCGGCGAAGGGCGGCATCAGGTGCGCGGCGTCACCGGCCAGTAGCATCCGGCCCTCCCGCCAACGCGCGGCCGTGCGGGCTTGGAACGTATAGACGACGGCCCGCTCCACGCTCGCCGTCTCGCCTTCGAGCCAGGGATCGATGCGCTCACGAAGGGAGTCCGGATCGAGAAACGGCTCGGGGTCCTCGCCAGGATGCAGCATCCACTCCCAGCGGTGGCGGCCCGGCGACATCGGCAGCGAGACGATCGGACGCCGCCAGTCGCCGAAGAAATGCGGATGGCGGACCTTTGCCAACGGCCGGTCGACCAGCACGTCGACCACCAGCCAGCGCTGCGCGAAGGTCGAACCGCCGAACTCGATCCCGAGCAGTTGGCGAATCCAGCTGGCGCCGCCGTCGCAGCCGACCGCCCAGCGCGCTCGGACTATCTCTGTCGAGCCATCCTCGTCCGAGCGCACCAGCGCCTCGACGCCCTCCGCGTCTTGGTCCAAGCGCTCCAGGCGCCGGCCCCACGAGGTCCGCACCGTCTCCTGCTCGGCCAGCGCGGCGATCAGGGTCCACTCGATCGAGGGCTGGTGGATCGAAACCAGAGGCGGATGGTCATGTGATCCTTCGACAGGTCGCAGCAGGCAGAGGGGCCGACCGCTCGTGGTGACGAAGCTGACCTCCTCCTGAACCTGGCTGTCGGCGAGAATCTGACGGTCGACTCCGGCGGCCTGGAAGATCCGCAGAACCTCGTCGTCGACCACCGCTGCGCGCGGCAGCTCGAATGGTTTGCTCGCCTCGTCGATCGCCAGAACGGAGACACCGGCGCGGCCGAGCAGCAGCGCGAGTAGCTGCCCGACCGGCCCCAGCCCACAGATCAGGACGTCGCAGTCGGGTTCGACGCGCATCAGACTCCCGCCACCGTCGCGTTGTGCGGCTCGGCGTCGCGGTCGATCCGGTTGCTCAGAGTGCCGATCCTGTCGATCTCGAGCTCGACGGTCTGCCCCGGCTGAATCCAGCGATCGAGCTCCAGCCCGCAACAGCCTGGCATCGTTCCGGTGGAGACGACGTCGCCGGGTTCGAGGCGCTCGCCGGCCGAGGCAAAGGCCAGCATCGCCCCGATGTCGTGCGCCGGACCGGCCGTCGAGCCCTCGCACCAGAGCTCGCCGTCGACCCGCACCCGCCCCGTCATCCGGGTCCAATCCGGGACCTCGTCGGCGGTGAGCACGTCGGGGCCGATCGAGTTGGCGAAGGTCTTGGACTTGACCACCGGGCCGAAGATGTTTTCCCGAGCGTCGTCGGCCTGCACGTCGCGCGCCGACCAGTCGTTGACGACGAACCAGCCGCCGACCGCTGCGACGGCCTCCTCGGGGCTTGCGTCTGCGAGCGGCTGGGAGAGGACAAAGGCGAGCTCGAGCTCGAAATCGAGCCACTCGGTGTGCCGCGGCCACCACATCGGATCGCCGTCGCCGAGTAACGCCGCGTGGTTGGCGACGTAGAAGGTCGGCTTCTCGTTGAAGCGCTTGTTCGGCTTCAGCTTCGGGAAGGTCTTGCCGGTGAGGCGCTCGTATCCGGCGACGGCCTTGGCGGCGGGCGGTGGGAAGAAGCGCTTCACGAGCATCCGGCTCGAGGCGATCACGTGCGATTCCCAGAGCATGAAGGCACGCATCGAGCGCGGCTGGAAGGGAAGCGAGGCGCCCGCCGGATCGACCGCCACGGCGGCCGGATCCTCGATGCCGGCCAGCATCGCCTCGGCGGCGGCCCGCGTTTCCTCGCCCCCGGCGAGGAAGGCGACGACGTCCTGGCTCTGCTCAGCGGTGAGCCCCTCACCCCGAACCAGGACCCAGTGCCCCGAGTCGTGCCGGACGATCAATCCCTCGGCGATCCTCCTCAGCTTCATCCGACGCCGGCTCCTCGCTGCGAGCGCAGCGACTGCCGCTCGCCGGGCGCGATCGGAAAGCCGGTCAGCAGGAAGCGTGGGGGCGGCGGCCCGCCCCACTGGTTGATCGCGCCGAGCCCGCCCGGCCACTGCCGGGCCTGGTAGTCGCCCTCTGGCGGCATCGTCGCCATGTCGGCGCAGCACTCGATCATCGCCCCGTCCGCGTCGTGGAAGTAGAGGAAGAGGTTGTTGCCGGGACCGTGGCGGCTCGGGCCCCAGATCGGCTTGCGGCCCTGGGCGAGCAGGCGGTCGGCCACGCGGCCAATCGCGTTCAGGTCGGGCAGCGTCCATGCGTAGTGGGAGAGCTCGGGCCGGGGGCCGAATATGACCGCCAATCCGTGGTGGTCGGCGTCGCAGTGCCACCAGCTTGCGGTTCTCCCCATCCGGTCGGAGAAGCCGAAGCCGAGGCCCTCTGCGAAGAAGCGCTCGGCGGGGCCCAGCCGCCGCGCCTTCACCGAGACGTGCTCGAACTTCGCCGGCCGGTCGCCGGCCGGTGGCGCCGAGACTTTCTCCATGCCGCAATAGAGCTTGTAGACATGGCTGCCGGGGCCGCGCACGAACCCCGCGCGGTCGATGCCCGGCTCGCCGTCGAAGGTCGGACCGATCAGCTCTCCGCCGGCCGCGGCGACCCCCGATCGCAGCCGCTCCAGCGTCTCAGGATCCGGAACCTCCAGGCCGATGTGGTCGTAGCCCCGCTCGGGCGACTCGATCAGGAGCAGCTCGTGGTGGCGCTCGTTGCAGGTGAGGTAGGAGACCGCGCCCTGCCGCTCGGTCTCGATGAGGCCGAGCACCTCGGCGTGGAAGGCGATCGCGGCCTCGAGATCCGCCACGCGCAGCGCCATGTGTCCGATCCGGGAGACGCCGTTCATGGGCCGACCTCCGCGGGCAAAGGAGTCGCTGTCGCCCGGGCGCGAGCAAGCACCTGCTCCAAAGCACTCCGGAGCGCCTCCGCGGGCCGTTCCACCGCACCCATGCTCCGCCAGGCCACGAACCGGTCTGGCCGCACCAGCACCGCGCCTTCGGGCCCGAACTCGCGGTGGCGGAGCCAGGTGCTGCGCGGGTCGAAGAGGTCGCCGTCCAAATGACCGATCCTTACCGCATCCAGAGGCAGATCAAGCTCCCCCGAAACCTGCTTTGCCGCCTCGCACCACGCCTCCCCCTCCTCACCGGCGATGACCAGGAAGGTACCCGGACACACGAGATCCTTGATCGGACGGCGCTCGCCGTCGATGTCCTCGATCCAGGCATGGGGCAGCGGCGAGCCGGGTCGGGTCGAGGGCATGTGGATGCGGACGTCGTCGGGGTTCTCGGGCTCCGGTGTCCCGTCGGGGACGATCGCGGCGGACTCATGAGCGAATCCGTACTCGACGTTGTGCTCGTTGAACTCCATCGACTGCTGGCGAATTGCGCGCAGGACGGTGGCCCGGTGATCGGCATCTCCCGGCTCCTCGCTCCACACCCGTCGCAGAGCTTCCCAGTTCTCCTCGGCGCTCTTCTCCGGGCCGACCCCTGCCGTCGCGATGATCGCCAGGTGGTTGATTGCGTTCTCCAGCGAGCGCTGGGCGTTGCGCGCGTCAACCGGCCGCCTCTCCGCCTCGTAGGTGTCGAGCAACGGCACCCCGGCCTGCCCAGCCAGCACGGCGGCGAGCTTCCAGCAGAGGTTGTGGACGTCGTGGATCGCGCTGGTGAGCCCCAGCCCGCCGGTCGGCGGGTGGCGATGGGCGGCGTCGCCGACCAGGAAGACCCGGCCCTCTCGGAACGAGGAAGCGAGCACCGCGTCGACCGTCCAGCGGGAGATCTTGTGGATCTGCATCGGCAGATCGGGGATGCCGAGCCCCGCGCGCAGGTCCACCAGGACCGCCTCGTCGGAGGCCGCGCGGGGGTCGGCGACCAGATACTGGAGGTGGATCACCCACTCCTCGGAGTCAGGCCCCCAGCGCTCAGGTCCCATCGGCACCATCACCACCCCAGCCCCCCGCTCCGGCGAGATGATCCAGCGGATCAGGACGTCGGGGTCGGGAGTCAGCCCCGAGAAGTCGGCGGAGACGTGGAAGCTGACCGCCTCAGAGACGACGCCGAGGCCTTCGTACTCCACCCCGATCTGTGCTGAGATCGTGCGGCCGCCGTCGGCCCCGATCAGGTAGTCAGCGCGGACCTCGTACTCCTGGCCATCCTCGTTGTTGTCGCGAACGATTGCCGTGACGCCTTCCTCGTCCTGGCTCAGCTCGATCAACTCGTGGTTGAAGCGGATCCTGTCGGGCGAAAGCTCTTCGGCGCGCGCCCGCAGCAGCGGCTCAAGCCGGATCTGGGGCAGGTTGCACTGCCGGCGGGGGCTGGCGGCGCGCCAGTGCTCGTCGGCTCCACCGGCCCCCCAGCTCTCGAGCTTCGCGATCCGACGGCCGGCGTCGGGATCGGATCCGCCGAAGCCTGCATAGAAGGCGGTCGCGGCCATTGCCTCGGCCGGCGTGCCGCGCTCTTCGATCAGGTCGGCCACCCCCGCGTCGTCGAGGATCTCCATTGCCCTCTGGTTGAGAACGTGGGCCTTGGGCAGGTCGGAGGTGCCGGGCCGCGAGCTGATCAGCAGGTGCTCGACGTCCAACCCGGCGAGCAGCATCGAAGCCGTGAGACCAGCGCCGCCGCCACCGACGATGAGGACCGGGACCCTCTCCATGGCGGCACCCTAACAGGAAATGAATTTCACTTCAAGTTTGAAGCTATAATCATCCATGAAGTCCCATGAATAATCCAGCGATGGCCACCGAGAAGGCAACACCTGACGCTGGGAGGGTTCAGCGCCGCCAGGCCCGAACCCGCGCTGGCCTGATCGCCGCCGCGCAACGGTTGTTCGCCGCCAAGGGCATCGAGGCGACCACGATCGCCGAGATCGCCGAGGAGGCCGATATCGCCGTCGGCTCCTTCTACAACTACTTCGAGACCAAGGAGGAGCTGCTCACCGCCCTGCTGGCGAGCGCCCTGGGGGAGCAGCTGGCACTCCTGCAAGAGCGACAGGCGGAGGTCGCCGACCCCGCCGAGAAAATCAGCGTCGCCCACCGCCACCTCGTCCGCCTGGCCGCAGGTGAGCCCAACCTGGCCTGGCTGCTGGTGCGCTTCGAGGTCCCGCACAGAATCGGCCAGGCGGCCCTCGGGGAACCAGCACGGCAAGACCTCCTCGCCGGAATCGAGGCGGGACGCTTCACTCTCGAGAACCCGGAGGTGGCCCTGCAGGCATCGGCCGGAGCCCTGCTCGCGGTCATCCACTCGGTCCTCCTGGGAGAGCTCGATCCAAACTGCGACGTCGAGCACGCGGCGTGGGTGCTTCGGAGCCTCGGGCTGCCGCCCGTTGAGGCGGCCGAGATCGCGAGGCGTCCGCTGCCCCCGCTGCGGAGAACCGGGTGAGCGAGCTCGACCAGCCGGTGCTGTTCGTCAACCCGAACTCAGGGGGTGGCAGGGCCTCCCGCGCCCGCGTGGCCGAGCTGGCCCGGGAGCGCGGGATCGAGGTCGTCGAGCTGGCGCTCGGCCGGCATCTGCCAGAGCTGGTCGAGGAAGCCGTAGCGAGTGGTGCAGACGCGCTGGGGATGGCCGGCGGTGACGGCTCGCTGGGGGTCGTCGCGGCCGCTGCCGCTGAACACGGGCTGCCCTTCGTCTGTGTTCCCACCGGGACACGTAACCACTTCGCGCGCGACCTGGGCCTCGAACCAGAGGATCCCTCCGGTGCGCTCGACGGGTTCAGCGACGGGGTCGAGCGTCGAATCGATGTCGGGCAGGTCAATGGCCGCCTCTTCCTCAACTGCGTCTCACTGGGCGTCTACGGCGAGGCGGTCCGGCACGCGGCCTACCGCGATGCGAAGCTCCGCACCCTGTTGGAGACCGCGCAGGCGGTTCTGGGCCCGGGCGGCGAGGTGCCCGAGCTGCGCCTCGTGGACGATCTCGGCGCAGAACACCGCCGGCTCGCGATCGTCCTCGTCTCGAACAATCCCTACGCGTTGGGTCCGCCGACGCAGCGCGGCGCCCGTCCGAGGCTCGACGGCGGCCGGCTCGGCGTGATCCTCTTCGACGCACCGACAGGCGCGGCGCCTCCGTCGGGGCGCGCCTGGAGCGCGACCTCGCTGGAGGTGGGTGGCCCGGCCACGGTGCACGCCGGCCTTGACGGCGAGGCGGTCGAGCTCGCCCCAACGTTGGAGTTTGCGATCCGGCCGGGGGCGCTGCGGGTCAGGACGCCCCGGCGCGCCGGCGCTGGAGCGCGGCGACGACCAAGGGCGCCAGGGCAATTCCGCTAACCGATCCGGCGATCACATCGAGGGGGTAATGCACGCCGGTCTGGACCCGCGAGTAGGCGACAAGCGAGGCGGCCGCACTGGGCGGTATACCCGCCTGCGGCAGGGCGGAGGTCACCCCCGTCGCGAAGGCTAAGGCGAAGGCCGCGTGCCCAGATGAAGTCGACCGCGGCATCGCCACCTGGCGGGTGATCGGGGCCTGGTGCAGGGACCGGTCGGGTCGACGGCGGCCGCCGAGCGGCTTCAGCAGCAAGTTGACAACGGCAGAGGTCAGGGCCGTCGAGGTGAGTCCGTTCACCGCGGCCCGGCGCCCGCGTGTCCCCCCAGCGCATGCCAGGAGCACCGCAGTGACAAGCCAGATCTTCGAGTGGTCGGCAGCGCGGGAGATCCGGCGGAACGCCTGGTCCAGCACGGGCCTCGGGTCGCGGCGATTGCCGCGTAGACAACGAGATCGAGGCTGGTGGGTTCCCTCGGTACGGCCTCGAGCATCCTCCTGCGCATGCCGGCCCGGATGGTAGACGCAGCGACCTGTCGAAGATCGTTCCCTGGTAGCTGATTTGGCGTTCAGGCGGCCTTCGTCGAGTGCTCGTCAACCTCCATTCTCGCGAGCGCAGCGTCGAGGACTGCGTACTCGGCCTCGACGATGGCGGAATCGGCGAAGTCGATCGCGAAGCGGGCGTCTTCTTCGGCCAATGTCACCCTTACCTGCGCATCGTGCAGGTCGAGCTTGGCCTTTCTGCTCTCGATGTCTTCGCGGACCTTGGCGATGGCCTCGTTCCAGGTTCTTTGCACATCGCTCCACCTATCCGAGACCTGACCCTTGGTTTCCGCTGCCATCTCGCGCAGCGCCTCGGCTTGCTGCTCACCCGTTGCCCGGGCGGCATCACGGTCCGCCTCAAGTTCGGCCTTCGCTTTCTCTCTCGCGGCGGCCACGTGTTCTTCGGCTTCCTTTGCGCGAACCGCGAGCTTGCTCAGATCGTCCGACAATGCCATTTCACACACTCCTTCCAGGCTCCGACGTCATCTTCATCGCCGAGTCGATCGCCTACGACCTGAGCGCACGACTCGCTTGGCTGCGCAAAAGGCGACTGCCTGGCGAGGTTGCGGGCCCATGCGCGGGCCCCCGGCTGGCTCGGACATGAGTTGAGGCTATGGCGCGCCGATGCTTTTGGCATCGGTGAAAACCCGAACTCTGGGCGCGGCCTGTTCCCGATGGCTCCCTCTCGACCATTGCGCCGACGATCGAGCCGGATACGCTCCTCACCACCCGTTAAAGCACCTAACAAAATGAAGGGGCCTTTGCCTGACCGGGGGATGCCTCTTGCGCCAACCGCGGGATCTAACGTAGGTCCCCTACCTCCGCAACGGTCCCAGTTTGGGCGTCAGCCTGAAAGACTTCCAGCGGCCCCGAGCCCCCGCTGGAAGGAGACTTGATGTCAAGCCAAGATAGACCACAGCTCGTGCCCAGTCCAGCGTCCAATGGCGAAGCAAACGGCAAGACGCTGGGCCAACGCCTGCACCACTTCCTCGTTCCCGTCCCCAAGCTGGGGCCTCCGATCAATCCGGCTCTTTTGAAGCGCGAGAAGGAACGGGCTGAGGCAAGGCAGACCAGGGCCGCCGACGCGATCACCGCCTTCTCGGGATCGATGCTCTTCGTCTACGTCCACGTCATCTGGTTCGGGGTTTGGATCGGCTTCAACGTGGAGGACTATCCCTACGGTCTCTTGACGATGATCGTCTCCCTGGAGGCCATCTTCCTCTCGACCTTCGTGCTGATCTCTCAAAACCGCGCCGACGGACGGCGCCAGGTGATCTCCGATCAACAATGGAAGATGGTTCAGGAGGAGGACCACCAGAACCTCGAGTTGCTCGACCTCTAGAGGCAGATCCTGACTCTGACCAAGGAGGTTCGGGCGCTCGCCGAACGCGGCGGGGCGGCCCCCTTTTCTCCCTCCAAGAAGCCCATTGAGTGAGCTTGGGGCTACTCCGTGCTGTGCGCGGGGTGGCGCGACTGGACCGTGAGCTCGCCGCGGGCGGCCGCGCGAATGGTCTGGGAGAGGCCGGCCGGAACCCCGTTTTGGCCGCGAAGCTCGATCTGGAGCTCGACCACGCCATCCTCGCGGTCGATGACCTCGGTGTCGCCGAGGCCGCGCAGCAGCTCGAGCATCGGCGAGTTGTTCGCGAGCACCGACGCTGTGAAGCGCTCGACGCCCTCCTCGCGGGCCCGCGCTGCGAGCGCCGCGAGAAGGGCGGTCCCGAGCCCGCGACCCTGCCAACTATCGACGACCGCGACCGCGACCTCGGCGGCCCGCCGATCGGTGGGCGAGCGGATGAACCGGGCGACCCCGAAACCCTCGCCGCTGCTTGGATCGGTCGCGACGAGCGCCTCGTGGGTGCGGTGGTCGACCTCGGTCAGGTAGCGCACCTCGCGTCCGCCCAACTCGTTCGTCGGGGAAAAGAAGCGGCGGTATCGCGACTCCGGTGAGAGCCGCTGGAACCCGTCGAGGAGAACATCCTTGTCCTCCCGCCGGATCTGTCGGATGAGGACCCGATCGCCGCTTCTGAGCGTCACCGCCGTCGGTGAGCGCTGGATCCCTGGGCGGTTGGGGAGCATGGACCTCAAGTATCTCCGGCGAAAACGAAGCCGGGGCTGTGGTTCAGGTCGGAAACGCAAGCCCGACGAGGTAGGTGGCGCCGCCGACGATGACCCCGGCCAGGGTCATCTCCAGGCCCGCCGACCACCAGCTGCGGAGTGTGACCAGCGACTTGGCGGCGCCGACCAGGAAGTGAGCGACGAGGGAGATCGCCGCCGCAGCGAGGATCGCGACGGTGCCCGTTGTGAACATGAATGGGATCACCGGGATGATCGCCCCCACCCCTGTGCTGAGGCCCGCGGCCAGCGACGCCTGGGCCGGGTTGCCGGGATGCTCGCTGGCGCCAAACTCCTCGACTGAGAGGGTCTTGAGCATCGCCTCGGGATCCTGCGAGAGGCGCTCGGCAAGCTGATCGGCGGTCTTGGGGTCGATTCCTTTCAGTTGGTAGAAGAGAGAGAGCTCCTCCTTCTCCTCCTCAGGGTGCTCGGAGATCTCGCGGCGCTCGCTCTCGACGTTGGCCTCCACCACCTCCGCCTCAGAGCGCTCGGCGAGGAAGGCGCCGGTCGCCATCGAAAGTGCCGAGGCAAAGGCTCCGGCGAGGCCGGCCGTGAGCACAAAGCTCGATCCCCCGGTCGCCCCCGAGACCCCGGTGACGATGCCGAAGACAGCGGCCAGCCCGTCGTTGGCTCCATAGATCGCCCCCGAGATCCAGCTCCCTCCCCGCTGATGCCAGCTCTCGCGACCGAGGATGCGGTCAAGGCGCGCCTGCACGCCCGGTGCGGCGAGTGGCGAGGGCTCTGCGCGGCTCTCGCCCGAGCGCATCTCCTCGACCGCCAGGGAGTGAGACTTCTCATCGGCGCGGATCTCGTGCAGGAGCCGATCGGTTGCCGCGTCGCCGGTGGGGCGTCGGTAGAGCTCGGATACCTCCTCGCCCTCGGCGGCCTCGCGCGCCGCCAGCAGGCGGTCGACCGGGGCGATCTTGGCCTGGAGGCGCAACCAGTGCGAGAGCGGCACGGTTGCCGGATCCGGGATCGCAACCCCGAGTTCGCTCATCCTGGCCTCGATGCGGCGGCGATGTCCGCCCTCGGCCTCGGCAATGCGCCGCAGGAGCTCGGCTTGCTTCCCATCCATCCGCTGGGCGATCAGCTCGTAGACCGCGGCAGCTTCAACCTCACCCCGCCAGGCCTTCAGAAGCCGCCTCTCGACCTCGCCTGTTGCAGGTAGCTGGCCGCTGGCCGCCATCAAGGCAAACCTAATCCATCTCTATTGCCTTCACGCGGGCCGGTCCGCGCGGGTTGAGGAGCGCTCGAGTTGTCTAGCGCCCGAGGAGAGCGGCGACGCGGCGTACGCGCTTGCCGGTGAGGTCGGTGTCGGAGACCTGAAATGTCAGCCGATCGTCAGCGCAGATAGGCGAAAGTCCCTGTAGTCGGGCGTATCCCCGCGGAAGTCGATCCCGCCTTTCGACGGGCTGTAGTAGAGCCTTGCGTAGCGAAGGACGAAGACGGTTTGCACCGAGGTCCAGGCAAGCGCCACACTCGCGAGAGCCAGCGCCGTCAGCAGGCCTCGCTGGGGAGCGCCCGAATGCCAGGCCTGCCCGAGCGGCCTAAAGGCGATCGCCACGAGGCTCGCGGCACCGGGACCGAGGTGGACCGCCTCGGCTGCCGGGCGGGATGCGTCCTCGGCGCGAGCGATCCGCGCCGTCGCCACCGCGTCGGCACCGGATACCGTGACCCAGACCACGAAGACGAGCGCAGCGATGTCTGAGGCACATAGTGCGGCAACGGACAAGATGCCCCCTTGGCTGACCGCCCCGGCGGCGGCGACAATACCGCCGAAGGCACCGAGGATGAAGCGCCTGGCGGAGAGGCCGGAGTCATGACCGGCACATTATTGGCGTCTAGATTGGGCGCGCGCTCATGGGTCTATGGGATTCCCGCGGATGGCTTCCGCGGATCAGCGCCTTCGCACGGTCGAGCGCTACCAGCCCACGATCGAGTTCGGGGCGGCTCCGCGATGTCAATCGAGATGTCGGTCGATGAGAAGCCTGCTAAGGACTCCCCGCCAGCGCCTTCTGCTTCATCTGGTCGAACTCGGCCTGCGTGATCGCGCCTTCGTCAAGCAGCTGCTTGGCCTTGGCGATCTGCTCCGCCGGGTCAGCCTGCGCAGCGACCGACCGCACGTAGCGGTCCGTTTCGTCTTGCATGGCCTGCTGCTGTTTGAGCGTGCGTTCGGTCATTCCCTCGTGCTCGGCGATCAGATAGATGAAGACGCCAAGAAACGGGAGCACGATGACGAAGATGATCCAAAGGACCTTGATCCAGCCAGAGATGTCATGGCGACGGAAAAGATCGGCCAGCACCGTGAACAAGATCCAGAACCAGGCGATGAAGCCGAAGAAGATCAGCATCGTCCAGAAGACTTCAAGGAGCGGGTAGGTGTCGGCGAGGATCATGACTCTCCTTATCGTCGCTGTTGGCGCGCCTCGCGCCCACCAACTCAACGGGTGGGGACCAAGGGCAAGCCGAAGCGTAGTCGACATCCTGGTGTGACCTCACGGCCCCGGCCGACGGGACGTCCGAATTTCGCACCGGGCGCGGGCCGAAGTCAGGCGAATTCAAATCGCTCCAGCGGATCTCCTGGACCAGAAAGGGGTGGGCCGTATAGCTTTGGGCGACCCCAGCTTGAACTCTTTGAACACGAAGGATCGAAATGTCAAATCAAACTCCGACGCCAGATTTCCGCCTCCTTGCCCACGTCCCGCCGCTTCTGTCCTTGCAGCGCCTGATCGAGAAAGCGTCTCGCGGCAACACTCTGGCGCGACCTGTGAGCTTCCCGGTCGCGCCGAGAGCCGCGGCAGTCGGCTGACACCACCGGGTTGCGTGCTGAGAGCAGCCCACAAGTCGCCGAGCAGATGAGTCCAGCACTCCAGCCGAAGCGCTTCGTGCTGCCCCAGTTCGGAATCTTCGCCCAGGGCACCCACGCCCATCACTTCCTCGGGTTCGACCTCAAGCAGGGTGTCGCCCCCGGCCAGGGGGTGGCGGCCTTCCGTCGCCTGCGTACGCCGGAGGTCTCGGCCAGCGGGGTCAACCTAGTGGCGGCCTTCGGGGCCGATGTCTGGCGAGGTGTGGCGGCGTCGAGCATGCCTCCGGACCTCGCGGCGTTCGAGGAGGTCTCCGGAGCCGATGGACATCATGTCCCTGCTGCCCAGCACGACGCCTGGCTTTGGATCAGCGGCGCCGAGCCGGATGTGACGTGGGATAGCGCCTGGGCGGCAGCGCAGGCGGTGGCCGACGCCGCCTTCGTCGCCGCCGAGCAGCAGGGGTTCACCTATAAAGGCGGTCGCGATATCACCGGCTTCATCGACGGCACCGCGAACCCGCAGGTGCGCCGTGCCGCGGACGTCGCGCTTGTTCCCCCCGGTCGTGCGGGAGAAGGCGGGAGCCACGTGATAACGATGCGATTGGTCCACGACCTCGGCGCGTTCATTTGCCTATCGGTGGAGGAACAGGAGCGGGTGGTTGGACGGACCAAGGTCGACAGCGTTGAGCTCTCTGAGAAGCAGAAGCCGCCCACCGCCCATATCGCGCGCGTCGAGACGAGCGTCGGGGGCGAGGAGCTCGAGATCTTCCGTCGCAGCGTGCCATACGGAACGGCGGAGGAGCACGGGCTCTACTTCGTCGCTTTCAGCGCGGAGCGCTCGCGCTACGACCGCATGCTCTCGCGCATGTTCGGAACATCATCCGACAGTCTGCATGACCGTCTCACAGACTTCTCGCGCCCGATGAGCGGTGCCTACTACTTCGCGCCGTCGCTCAACGCGCTGAACGAGTTGGCGGGGGATGAATGGCGCAGGCCGACGCTTCACCCAGCACCTGTACACGAAGCGAAAGTGGCGAACTCGATCGACCTGGCGTCGACTTTGGTTTCGGCTACCTCTTTAGTCAGCATGGACGCCGAGAGGGGCTGGCCCTCGGCGTTCGCATATGTCGCGGGTTAGCGTCGCGGTTGAAACGACCGCTGCGGCCAGTGCCTGGCAGTCTCGCCCTCTAGGAAGATGATTCGTAGAAGGCGGCGAGGCGCCGCCGGACTGAGCCGAGCGGTGGTGGCGAGGCTGAGGCCCGCCCCGATCGTTCTCTCGGTGTCAGCCACGGGCAGTCGAGCGAACCCTGCCTGAATAGGGCAAATGTCTGGGCTGTAGGGTTGCGCCGTGGAGGAAATTCTCCCTGGGGTCTTTCACTGGACCGCGATTCACCCGCGGATCGGGATCGAGGTCAGCTGTCACTTCGCGGCTGACTCGGGTACCGCAATAGATCCCCTGCTGCCGACTGAGGGAATCGAGTGGTTCAAGGGCCGGGACGTGCAGCGTGTCGTGCTCTCGAATCGGCACCACCTTCGCCACGCGCCGGAGATCGCAGAGAGGTTCAGCTGTCCGATCCTCTGCCACGAGGCAGGGCTGCATGAGTTTGAGGATGACTCGGGGGTGGAGGGGTTTGCCTTCGGGGACAGACTCGCCGATGGGATCGTCGCTCTTGAGATGGACGCGATCTGTCCCGAGGACACGGTGCTGCGCATCGAGGCCGGAGGCGGAGTGCTGCTCTTTGCCGACAGCCTCATCCACTACGGAGATGTCGGCTTCGTCCCCGACCACCTGATTGGGGACGATCCCGAACGAGTGAAACGCCGGATCCGCGAGCGGTGCGCGGTGCTCCTGGAGGAGGAGAACTTCGAGAACCTGCTCTTCGCCCACGGCGATCCACTTATCGGAAACGGCGAAAAGGCTCTTCGCTCAGTCTTGTAGGGGCCTGGAAAGGGCCCTCAGCCTGGCTGTCGCCCATTCGGGCCGGTGCGCTCCATAGTTCGCATCGAGCCGCTTCCCCTCCCGCTGTCCATGCAGGAGCAATCTTCTCCTCGAGCTTGAGCGAGCAGCCATCGCAGCCATTGGCCCAGCCGTGCCCAAGCCGACTCCTCCGACTAACGCGCTTCTAGGGAACGAAAGGGGGGCCAGATTGGCTTTCGCTTGCGCGTGTTGGCCCGCCGGCAGAAACTGACCGTCAGGCCCGCAATCCCGCTCCTAGAGCTAGATCGCGGCCTCCCAAGCCAACTGCGAGAAGCGGGGCAGCCAGGACTCGAACCTGGAATCGCCGGTTTTGGAGACCGGTGCCTTATCCAGTTGGGCCACTGCCCCCGGGATCGGTCATGCTAGCCGCAGACCGTCCTCAGAGGTTTCGCACCCGGCGCCCGATGACCGTGTCCCGCGGATACTCTGCCGCGTCCCAAAATGCGCCGGCCGGCTGGTCATCGTGGGCGACGAGCGCCGTGACGCGGCGTCCGCCGCGACTGCGGAGATTGTCCTCCGCGGCTCGCACGAGTCGCAGCGCCACACCACGACGACGGTGGCGACAATCGACGCTGAGGCGGTAGAGGTTCCCCCGCCAGCCGTCCCAGCCGGCGATCACCGCGCCGATGACACGACCAGCATCCTCGGCGACCAGCAGCGCGGCGGCCGGGTCCTCCAACAGTCGCTCAAGATCCTCGCGGCGATCAACGCTCGTGGCATGCGGACTGCGAGCGTCGGCCCACAGCTCCAGTACCGCGGCCAGGTCCTCGCGGCGACAGCGCCGCACCGTGGTCGTCTCGCCCGTCAAGCGTTGAGCCTATAGGACGGCCTCAGCTGGGGATCGCGTAGATCTGACCGCCCGATTCCAGCACCTTCTTGGGGGCCAGCCCGGTCGGCGGCGGGCCGGCGATCACTTCCCCCGTTTCGGCGTTGTACTCGCCACCGTGGCAGGGACAGATGATCGTTCCGCTTTCATACCCCACGGTGCAACCTGCGTGCGTGCAGACTGCGCTGAAGGCCTTGAGGCTGCCGTCAGACTCGCGGATCAGGATGTCGGGCGAGCCGTCGGTCGGGTCGCTGTAGGTGGCCGCCTGGCCGGCCGGAAGTCGCTTGCCTGGCCCCAGCCGCACGGCGCCGCTGGGAACGTGGGAGGAACCCCCCGAACCGGCTCCGCCGCCACCTCCCCCACCGGAACCCTTGGACGCAGCGGCCTTCCCGGCGCCCGGAGAGGTCGTGAGGACGCGTGGCCCGCTGTAGGACCCCTTCACCAGAGCGGAGATGCCGGCGATCGCGAGCGCCGCTCCCGCGAACTCGGCGAGCAGCACCCGGCGGGTCGAGGTCGCCAGCGCCTCGCGATCGGCGTAGCCCTCAACCGGACCGAGATGCGTTCGCCGCGCCATCGCCCTCGAGGGGCGCTTCAGGGCGTTATCGAGGGCCGGCTGGCCACTCGCCCCAGCGAGCACGAGGGGCAGCCACGCAAATGTGAAGACCAGGTCGGGGCCAAGAAAGTAGGGCGTCGTGTGCCAGCTGGCGGTGAGGAAGAGTAGGAAATTCAGCCCCATGCCGAGCCCGGCGGCGAGGCGTGTGTGGAAGCCAGTCACGGCGAGGAGGCCGATCATGATCTCGGCGATCGCGACTCCGACCCCGGCCACCTCCGGGATCGGCAGCGCGAAGGTACGCAGGATGAAGCCGCCGGGCGTCCCGGCGGCGAAGTTGTGCAGCTGCGTGCCGATGTAGGTCGGCGCGCCGGGGTGCAGGAATCCCGGGTCGCTGAGCTTCTGGACGCCCGCATATACGAAGGTGGCACCGAGAAAGAGGCGCAGCGGAAAGAGCGCCATGGCAGGCGAGACAACCCCCGCTCCTCGCGGAGGCGCCTGCCTTCGCACTCGAACCTGCCGCGCCGAATCCTGATCCGGCGTGTCGCGGTACTCATGCATTCTCCGAGAGGCTCCTGGAAGCGGCTAAACCCGCGCTCAGAGCAACGTGAGAGACCTCTCATCATCGTCCGCGAGGTTCGCAATGGGCGGAGGCCCTAGCGTGCGGTATCGCGCCCGACTGTCGTTCCAACTGGCGCCCGAGCCTTCTGCCGGCGCATTTAGGCCGATCCGCCGGGGTGCCCGGGGGGCGAACTCTACGGCTGATGATGCGGGCGGAGGGACTCGAACCCCCAAGGACCGAAGTCCACCAGGACCTAAACCTGGCGCGTATTCCAGTTCCGCCACGCCCGCGTCAGCCCCGAGGGGGCTTAACGCGCGGAAAATGCCGCGTCGTCGCTCTCAGATTCTATGATCGTTGGCGTGAGCGTGGGAGAGGTGAGGCCGGGGTACGAGCTATGGCGCCCAAACCGGGAGAAGGCCGATTCGATCACGACCAAGTTCGTGCTCGTTTTCCTGCTCGTGGCGACTTCGGCGCTTGCGATCCTCGTCGCGATCACCGGCTTCTCGCTGATTTCCGGCGGCACAGTGATGGCAATCGTCACGCTCATCTACGGATTGCTGTACGCGTTCTTCGGCTTCCTCGTCGCACGCTGGAACCGGGGCATCCTGCCGGTCGCCGCCGCCCTCTCGGTGATTCTCGCGATCTTCTGCGCGGTCGGTGCCGAAAGCTGGTTTGCACGCGACAAGACGGGATTCGAAGAAGGGCTGATCCCGGCCACCATGATCGGCCTTTTCGTGATCATCCTCGGCCTCCTGCAGATCGTCGTCATGATCGTCGCCCTCTATGGCTTCAACCAGGAGTGGCACGTGGAGGAGGAACGGCTGATCGGCTCCGGCGAAGACTACGGAGCCGGTGCCCCGCCCGAGAACGGCGCCCCACAGCCCGCCTAGGGGCAAACCTTGCCACGGCCAGCCCTGGCCGTCCCGCTGATCATGCCGGAGGTGGGACTCGAACCCACAAGCCCGTCAGGGCAATCGATTTTGAGTCGATCGCGTATGCCAGTTCCGCCACTCCGGCGCGGCGCCAACGATAGACCGCCCGAGAGGCGACGCGCGCAATTAGACTCAGCGCGAGCGTGCGCGTCCACCATCTCAACTGCGGCTCGATGTGCCCACACGGGGCGCGACTCCTGACCGGCGAGGGGGGCTGGCTTGAGAGCACCGACGTCATCTGCCACTGCCTGCTGATCGAGAGCGATGACGGGCTCGTCCTGATCGACACCGGTTTCGGTGTCGAGGACGTCCTCGACCTGGGCCGCTTGGGACAGACGTTCAGGCTGATGCGACCGCAGGCCCGCATCGAGGAGACCGCGGTCCGCCAGGTCAAGGCGCTCGGCTTTGAGGGGGGCGACGTGCGGCGGATCGTCGCGACCCACCTCGACCCCGACCACTCGGGCGGCCTGCCCGACTTTCCCGACGCCGAGGTACATGCCCTCGCGCGTGAGGTCGACGACGCGCTGGAACCGCGCCTGCGAGACCGCCCGCGCTACCGACAACCGCATTGGCGCCACGGTGTCAATTGGATCCGCCACGAGGTCGAAGGAGACCAGTGGTTCGGGTTCCAGGGGGTCAAGATCCTTCCGGGAACCGGGTTCGAGATGCTGCTGATCCCGCTCGCCGGCCATACCAGGGGGCACGCGGCCGTCGCGATACGGCACGGTGAGCGCTGGTTGCTGCATTGCGGTGATGCCTACTTCCACCATGAAGAGCTGAGCACGCCACCGTATTGCCCGCCCGGTCTGCGCCTCTTCCAGAATCTCAATAACGTCGACCGACGCCAGCGCCTCGCCAACCAGGAGCGACTGCGGGAGCTGGCGGGCGCCCACCGCGGCGAGATCGACTTCCTCTGCTCGCACGACCCACACGAACTGGAGCGCGAACGGGCGTCCGCGGCGTCGGCTCCGGACGAGTGAGCGACAGGGCGCCCGAAGTCCTCTGGCGACCCTCGCCCGAGATGATCGGGCAGGCGCGGCTGACCGCCTACATGCGCTGGCTGGCCGCGCATCGCGGACGCGAGCTGGCCTCCTATGAGGAACTCTGGCGCTGGTCGGTACAGGATCTCGAGGGGTTCTGGCGCTCGATCTGGGACTACTTCAACGTGCAGGCCGACGGTGAGCCCGGCGCCGTGCTCTCCAGCCACGAGATGCCGGGCGCCCGCTGGTTTGAGGGTTCGAGACTCAACTACGCAGAGCACGCGTTTGCCGGCAAGCGCGAGGAGGAGGTGGCGATCCTGTGCGCCTCTGAGCTGCGCGAGCTCGACCGCCTCACCTGGGGAGAGCTCCGAACCCAGGTCGGGGCCACGGCGGCCAGCCTGCGGGCGCTCGGGGTTAGGCGCGGCGACCGCGTCGTCGCCTACATGCCCAACATCCCCGAGGCGATTGTCGCCTTCCTGGCCGCCGCCTCACTCGGCGCCATCTGGTCGAGTTGCTCGCCCGACTTCGGCCCCGCCAGCGTGATCGACCGTTTCGCCCAGATCGAGCCCAGGGTCCTCTTCTGTGTCGACGGCTACAGCTACGGGGGAAAGTCCTTCGATCGCCTTGGCGTGCTGGCCGAGCTGCAGGCGGCGATGCCGAGCCTTGAGCGCACGGTCGTCCTCCCCTACCTCTCCCCCGACCCAGACCTCTCGGGGCTGCGCGATGCGATCAGCTGGGATGCCCTGCTGGCGGGCGACGAGGGTGCCGCTCTGGAGTTCGAGCGGGTCCCCTTTGACCACCCGCTCTGGGTGCTTTATTCCTCGGGCACGACCGGGCTGCCGAAGGCGATCGTCCAGGGCCAGGGCGGGATCCTGCTCGAGCACCTGAAGAAGCTCAACCTGCACGTCGACGCCCACCCCGGCGACCGCCTCTTCTGGTTCACGACGACCGGTTGGATGATGTGGAACTTCATCGTCTCGGGGCTGCTGACCGAGGCCGCGATCGTCCTCTATGACGGCAGCCCCGGCCATCCGGATATGGGGGTTCTCTGGGATCTCGCCGAGCACGCCGGGATCACGATGTTCGGCACCAGTGCCTCCTATATCGCCGCCTGCATGAAGGCCGGAGTCGAGCCCACCGCGGGACGCGAGTTGAGCCAGCTGAAGGCGGTCGGCTCGACCGGCAGCCCGCTGGCCCCGGAGGGATTTGACTGGATCTACGAGCATCTCGGCGCCGACACCTGGCTGTTCTCGACGAGCGGCGGCACCGACCTCTGCACGGCCTTCGTCGGCGGGGTGGCGCTGCTGCCGGTCTACCGCGGTGAGCTCCAGGGCCGCGCCCTGGGCGCCGCCGTTGAGGCATGGGATGAGGACGGCAAGCCGCTGATCGGCGAGGTCGGAGAGCTCGTGGTCACCGAGCCGATGCCCTCGATGCCGGTCTTTCTCTGGGGTGATGAGGACGGCAGCCGCTACCGCGCCAGCTACTTCGAGCACTACCCGGGGGTCTGGCGACACGGCGATTGGATCGAGATCACCGAGCGCGGCACGGCGATCATCTACGGCCGCTCGGACTCGACGATCAACCGCTCCGGAGTCCGCATGGGAACCAGCGAGATCTACCGCGCGGTGCTCGGTGTCGAGGAGATCCTCGACGCCCTGGTGGTCGACATCCCGAAACCGGGGACCGAGGGCTGGATGCCGCTGTTCGTCGTGCTGCGCGAGGGCGTCGAGCTCGACGGCCCCCTGCGTTCGGAGATCGCCCAGCGCGTCCGCGAGCGCTGCTCACCCCGGCATGTTCCCGACGAGGTATTTCAGATCAGCGAGGTGCCGCGCACCCTGAGCGGCAAGGCCCTCGAGGTGCCGGTCAAGCGGATCCTGATGGGGACGCCGCCCGAGCGCGCCGCCAGCCGCGACTCGCTCGCCAATCCGGCGGCGCTCGACTGGTTCACGGTGTTCGCCGCCTCAATGTAGCTGCGCCCAGCGCCAGCAGGAGCACCGTGGCGCCGACCAGCACGCTCAGGTCAAGGGCCCCGCGGCTCCCCAGCGAGCCGTTGGTCGTGACGTTGTGGAGCGCCTCAAAGGCGTAGGTCAGCGGCAGCAGGTCGGAGATGACCTGCAGGGCGCTGGCCATCTGGTCGCGCGGCACGAAGAGCCCGCACAGGAGCATCTGGGGGAAGACGATCGCCGGCATGAACTGCACCGCCTGGAACTCGGTCCGCGCGAAGGCGCTGACGAACAGGCCCAACGACATCCCCAGCAGGGCGTTGCCGACCGCGAGGGCGACCACCGCGGCGGGCGAGCCGAGGACTTCCAGCCCAAGCGGGCCGAAGGCGACAGCCCCGGTGATGCCCGCCTGAACCACCGCGACGACGGCGAAGGCGATCCCGTAACCGAAGAGGATGTCGAGCTTGGCGAGGGGCAGGGTCATCAGCCGCTCGAGGGTTCCGGTGGTGCGCTCGCGCAGCATCGTGATCGAGGTGACGACGAACATCGTCGTGAAGGGGAAGAGACCGACCAACGGTCCGCCGACCCGCTGGAAGGAGGTCGGGTCCTGCTCGAGCACGCCCTTGAGCAGGGTCAGCAGGAAGGGGGGCACGACGAGCAGCAGGGCGACGGTGCGTGGATCCCGGCGCAACTGGGTCAAGACGCGCAGCGCGGTCGCCCGTGTGACGCGGCCGCTCATCAATCGTCGCGCTCCTCGATCAGCGCCAGGAAGGCCTCATCGAGATCGTGCCTGCCGGTCCGCCGCCGCAGCTCGGTGGGCGATTCGGTGGCCAGCAGCTCACCGTCGCGCATCAGCAGGAGCTCGTCACAGTGCTCGGCCTCCTCCATCACGTGGCTTGAGACGAGCAGCGTCGCGCCGGCCGCCGCCAGCGCCCGAAACGTCGCCCAAAGGTCGCGGCGCAGAACCGGGTCGAGGCCGACCGTCGGCTCATCGAGCACAAGCACCTCCGGCTCGCCCAGCAGCGCCGAGGCAAGCGAGACGCGGGCGACCTCGCCACCGGAGAGCTCGTGGACGACCTGGTCGGCCTGGGGGCCGAGGTCAACGGTCTCGATCGCCGCCTCGATCCGTTCATGCCCGACGCCGAGCACGCGGGCGAAATAGCGCAGGTTCTCCCGCACGCTGAGATCGGGGTAGACGGAGGGCGCCTGGGTCACATAGCCGATCCGCCGGCGCAGTCCCGCGGAGCCGGCGCGAGCGGCAAGCACCTCGATCCTCCCGGCCTCGAGGAGCTGGACGCCGACGATCGCCCGCATCAGCGTCGTCTTGCCACAGCCGCTGGGCCCGAGCAGGCCGGTCACCCGCCCGCGTGCAACGCTGAAGCTGAGCCCGTGCAGGACCTCGCGCCCGCCGCGGCAGACGATCAGCTCCCCAACCTCGATCGCCGGCCGATCCATCGCGATCCAGGGTATTGGTCGCGACCCTAGGCGGGCGTGACCGGGCTGCGGCGCTCGGCGAAGGCGCGATCCTTACCGTCGGCCAACCCAAAGCGCCGGATCAGCTCGCCCCGCAGCTCCCCCGGCTCGACGACCGCGTCGACCACCAGCTCGGAGGCCAGGTGCAGGATGTCGATATCCGCCCCGTACTCGGCCCGCTTGGCGGCGACGAAGGCCTCGCGCTCGGCCTCCCCCTCGATCGCCTGGATCTGGTTGTAAAAGACGGCGTTGACGGCCGCCTGAGGGCCCATCACGGCGATCGAGGCGCTCGGCAGGGCGATGCAACAATCGGGCTCGAAAGCCGGGCCCGCCATCGCGTAAAGGCCAGCGCCGTATGCCTTGCGAACGATCACCGAGAGCTTCGGTACGGTCGCTTCGGAGACCGCGCTGATCATCTTGGCGCCGTGGCGGATGATTCCCTGGCGCTCAACGGCCGTGCCGATCATGAAGCCCGGTACGTCGGCGAGGAACAGCAGCGGCACGTTGAAGGCGTTGCAGGTCTGGATGAAGCGAGCGGCCTTGTCGGCCGAGTCAACGAAGAGCACGCCGCCCTTCTGCTTGGGCTGGTTGGCGATGACTCCGACCACCCGCCCCTCGAGGCGACCGTAGCCCACGATCAGCTCCTTCGCCCAGCGCCTGTGGACCTCCAGAAAGGAGTCGGCGTCGAGCAGCACGTCGAGAACCTCGCGCATGTCGAAGGGCTGATTCTCATCGGAGGGGAGGATTTCCTCGATCGCCGCCTCGGAGGCGGGCGCAGCGGGTTCGAACGCGGGCGGCTCTTGGCGCCAGCTGTCGGGCATGTAGGAGAGGTAGTTGCGCGCCAGATCGATCGCCTCCTCGTCGCTGGGCACCAGGAAATGGCCACAGCCCGAAACGCCGGTGTGCATCTTCGCACCGCCCATCTGCTCGAGCGTCACCTTCTCGCCGATCACCATCTCCGCCATCCGGGGCGAACCGAGGTACATCGAGGCGTTGCCCTCGCGCATGATCACCACGTCGCAGAAAGCCGGGATATAGGCGCCGCCGGCGGCGCTTGGCCCAAACAGCAGGCAGACCTGCGGCACCTGACCGGAGAGGCGAACCTGGTTGTGGAAGATGCGACCGGCGCCACGCCTGCCAGGGAACATCTGAACCTGATCGGTGATCCGGGCGCCGGCGGAGTCGACCAGGTAGACCATCGGTACCTGCAGCTTCAGCGCCCGTTCCTGGACGCGAAGGATCTTCTCCACTGTCTTCGGCCCCCAGGAGCCGGCCTTGACTGTGGGGTCGTTGGCCATCAGGGCAACGCGGCGGCCGTCGATCCTCGCCAGGGCGCTGATCACCCCGTCGGCTCCCAGGCCCTCCTCCTCCCAGTTGGCGAGCAGACCCTCCTCGGCGAGCGAGCCGGGGTCGATGAGTCGCTCGACCCGCGTGCGCACGGGCAGCTTTTCCTGTTCGGCGGTCTTCTCGTGGTGGCGCTGTGGCCCGCCGTCGAGGGCCGCCTCGAGCGCTCGGGCGAAGTCGCTCATCGGTTCATCTCCCCTCATGACCGGGAGCCTATTCGGGGTGCCAGTCGACCGGGCCGGCACGCAGCAGGTGAGCTCCCAGCGGTCGACCGAGGACCTCCTGGGCCGCGCGCGAGGCCGCCAGCAGACGGGTCAGGTCGACGCCCGTCTCGATGCCCATCTCGTGCAGCATCGAGACGACGTCCTCACTGGAGACGTTGCCGGTGGAGCCGGGTGGCACCGTGCAGCCGCCGAGCTCGCCGAAGCTCCCCTCAAAGGATTCGATCCCCTCCTCGAGGGCGGCGAGCACGTTTGCCAGCCCCTGGCCGCGTGTGTTGTGGAAGTGCGCGGTCAGCTCGACGCCCGCAAGCAGCTCGCGGGCGGCGGCGAAGAACTCGTGCACCTGGCGGGGGTTCGCCATCCCGGTCGTGTCCCCGAAGCCAACCTCCTCACATCCGGCGGCGCTGAGCCGCTCGGCGATCTCAAGGACCCGCCCGGCGGAGACCTCGCCCTCGTAGGGGCAGCCGAAGGAGGTCGCGATCACCCCCTCGCAGCGCAGGCCGGCCTCGCGGGCGCCCTCCAGGGTCGCCTCGAGGCCGTTCAGGGACTCCTCGATCGAACGGTTCACGTTCCTGCGGTTGTGGGTCTCTGAGGCCGAGAGGAAGACGTTGACCTCATCGAAGCGATCCCGCAACTCAAGTGCCCTCTCGAGCCCCTGCTCGTTGGGGATCAGAACCGAGAAGCTGACGCCGTCGCGGCGCTCGATCCGCTGCAGCACCTCCTCCGCGTCGGCGAGCTGGGGGATCACGTCGGGGCGCACGAAGGAGGTCACCTCGATCCGCCGCAGGCCGCTGGTGGAGAGCATGTCGATGAGCCGCACCTTCGCGGCGGTCGAGATCGTCTCGGGCTCGTTCTGGAATCCGTCGCGCGGCCCAACCTCGCGCAGCTTGACCCTCGGCGGCATGGTTGCCATCGGTCTCAGCTTAGGTGGCGGCGGCTAGGGACCGACGGGCGACCGGGTACGGGTTCCCCCGACGCTGATCGCGCGAGAGCTCCTCAGCTCGGCCGGCCTCACCCGTCGGGATTCGTGGTCGGCACTCTGCGGGCTAGCCGAGCTGGTCAAAGGCGATGACGCGGCGCTCGTGGGTGCCGACGCCGATCGTGCGCTCGCCCTCGGTGACCTCGACCTCGAAGCGCAGCTTGCGCCCCTCGATCACCTCGCGAAGCGTTGCACGGGTCTCGCATGTGACACCCGCGGGCGCGGCTGCGACATGCTTGACGCAAACCTCAAATCCGACGGTGGCCCGACCGTCCGGGAGGCGCTCGTAGGCAAGCATCTGGGAGCTGCCCTCCATCATCGCGATCATCCCCGGAGTAGAGAGGACGCTCGCTCCGATCGTGCCGCCGACATCGGTGGTCAGGGGCGGCGCGACGACGAATCGATCGCGTCGCTCGATCCCGGGCTCCAGCGGCGGGACCAGCTCGGACATCAGACCATCCCCAGACCGCCGCTGACGCCGAGCGTCTCCCCGGTCACGAAGGTCGCGTCCTCGGAGACGAGAAAGGCGACCGCGGCGGCGACCTCCTCGGGCTGGCCAAGGCGCTTCATCTGGGTCAGTCCCTTCATGTTCTCGATCACCCGCTCGCCGATCTCCCCAAACTCCCTGGCCCCCATCAGCAGTGGCGTCTCAATCGGGCCCGGAGCGATCGAGTTGGCGGTGATCCCGTAGCGCCCATTCTCCCGCGCGATCGTCTTCATGAAGGCGATCACGCCACCCTTCGCCGCCGAGTAAACCGAGGAGCCCTTGGAGCCGACCCGGCCCGCCTCCGAGGAGATGCTGACAATCCGCCCGTACCCCGCCTGCTGCATCGCCGGCAGTGCGGCAAAGGTGCAGTTGAGGACCCCGAAGAGGTTGATCGCGATCACCCTTTGCCATTGCTCCGGCTTCGTGTGGGTGAAAAACCCGAACTCATCCGTGCCGGCATTGTTGACAAGGATCTCGGGGACCCCGACCGCCTCGACTCCCGCCCTGGCAGCATCAAGGTCGGTGACGTCGAGTTCCAGGGCGTGTCCCGCCACCTCCCCGGCTACCCGCTCGGCCCCTTCGACGTCGATGTCGCCCACCCAGACCTCCGCGCCCTCCGCGGCAAGACGGGCGGCGATCGCCGCGCCGATGCCGCTCGCTCCACCGGTGACGAGCGCTTTGCGTCCCTCGAGCCTCATAGGTCGGTGAGCATAGACTGACCCGCTCGTGACGGACTCTGAACCGATCCCGATCATCGGCGGCACCGGCGCCCTTGGGGCCGGGCTCGCCCTTCGCTGGGCCCGCGCGGGGGCGGCGCTCGCGATCGGGTCGCGCTCGGCCGAGCGGGCCGAGGAGGCCGCCGAGCGGATCCGGGACGCGGTGCCGGGCGCCGAGGTCGAGGGGCTGGTCAACGGCGAGGCCGCCCACCGTGCGGAGGTCGTCCTTCTGACAGTTCCCTTCCGCGCCCAATCGGAGAACCTCAACAACCTGCGCGATGCGCTGCGCCCCGGCCAGATCCTGGTCGATTGCACGGTGCCGCTGGCCGCGGCCATCGGCGGCAAGGCGACCCGCTCGCTGGGGGTCTGGCAGGGATCTGCCGCGCAGCAGGCCCAGGAGATGGTCCCCGAGGGCGTCAGGGTGGTCGCCGCGCTGCACACGCTCGGCGCCCCGACGCTCTCGGACCCAAGCGCCGAGCTGGACGAGGACGTTCTCGTCTGCGGCGACGCGAAGGCGGACAAGCTGCGCGTCGCGCGTCTCATCGAGCTGATCCCCGGCCTGCGCGCGGTCAACGCGGGTCGGCTGGAGATGGCACGAATCGTCGAGCAGCTGACCCCCTTGCTGATCTCCGTCAACAGCCGCTACAAGACTCACGCCGGCATCAAGCTCACCGGGCTTCCCGACGGGGACCACTGGGGCTGAGGTGCGGGTCGCACTGCTGGCCGGCGGTACGGGCGGCGCCAAGCTCGCCGCCGGCATGCAGGAGGAAATCGGCTCCGAACTGGCGGTGATCGCCAACACCGCCGATGACGTCGAGCTGTTGGGCGTCCACGTCTCCCCCGACCCCGACCTGATCACCTACTGGCTCAGCGATGAAATCGACCCCGCGCGCGGCTGGGGAATCCGCGACGACGGCTTCACCGTCCTTGAGCGCCTGAGGCGACTCGGGGCCCCTTCCTGGTTCAGCCTCGGCGACCGCGACCTCGCTGCCTGCCTGTATCGGCGGGAGTTCCTCGAGGAGGGCGGGCGTCAGACCGACGCCCAGGCCCAGATCGCGCGCGCGCTCGGCGTTTCGGCCCGGGTTCTGCCGATGTGCGAGGAGCCCGTCCGAACCCAGGTGCGGACCGCGGCCGGAATGCGGGGACTGCAGGAGTACCTGATCCTCGAACGGGCCGAGCCCGCGGTCGAGGGCGTCGAGTTGGAGGGGATCGCTGACGCCAGGCCGACCCCCGAGGTGCGCGAGGCGCTGGAGGCGGCAGAGGCGATCGTGATCGGGCCCTCCAACCCGGTGATAAGCATCGGCCCGATACTCGCCCTGCCGGGGATCCGGGAGGTGATTTTCGGCTCCGGCACGCCGGTAGTCGCGATCAGCCCCTACGTCGCCGGGCAGGTCGTCAAGGGTCCGACCAACGCCTTCATCACCGCCCTCGGGCGCCCGGCGACCGCCGCCGGCGTGGCCTCGCTCTACGGTGGGCTGATCACGGCGATGGTCGTCGACTCCGGCGATCCCGACCCGCCCCCCACGGGGATTCCGACGCTGGCCACGAACACCCTGATGGACGGCGCCGGGGAGCGGATCCGGGTGGCTCGCACAATTCTCGAATTCGCCGCTAGCCTCGCGGAAGCTTGAAAGCCACCGCGATTCTTCCGGTGAAGCGCTTCGAGGCGGCCAAGCGACGCCTCTCCCCCGGCCTTGACGACCATCAGCGTCGGGCGCTGGCCGCGGCGATGCTGGGGGACGTCCTCGCTGCAATCGGCGCCGCCCGGCAGATCGAGCGCACGATCCTCGTCAGCGGCGACCCGGTGGCACAGGAGCTCGCCGCCGCCGCCGGCACCGAGGTCGTGCCCGACCCCGCCGACGAAGGCCACGTCGAGGCGGCGCTGGCGGGCATCGCGCGGGCCGCATCCGAGGGCGCCGGCACCGTCGTCCTGCTCCCCGGGGACTGCCCCTTGCTCGACCCGCGTGAGATCGACAGTCTCCTGACCGGCGTACCCACACCCTACGTGGCGATCGTGCCAGACCGCCACGGCGCCGGCACCAACGCCCTCGTCCTGTCCCCCCCGGGGGCCATCCGCCCGGCGTTCGGCGAGGACAGCCGCAAGCGCCACGAACTCGCCGCCCGCGAGGGGGGCGTTCCCTTCGCAATCGAGGAGCTCCGCTCGCTCGGGCTGGACCTCGACACACCCGCCGACCTGATCGCGCTGACCCGTGAGCTCGAGGCAGACCGCGGAGCGGCGCCGAGAACCGCCCGGGTGCTCGGCATATGAGCAGCGGCCTCGGCGTCCTGCCCGTACCGGGGCTGCCCGAGATCGAGCCGGGGGCCGACCTCGGTCGGCTGGTGGCGGCGGCCACCCAGCTGCGCGTCGGCGATGTTGTCGTGATCTCGCAGAAGGCGGTCTCAAAGTCAGAGGGCCGCGTGCGCCGCCTCTCCTCGGTCATCCCCGGAGCCGAGGCACGACGCCTTGCCGCGGTGCTCGGCAAGGAGCCGAACCTGGTGCAGCTGATCCTCGAAGAGAGCCGCACGGTCCTGCGGGCCGAGCGCGGGGCTCTGATCACCGAGACCCGTCACGGCTTCGTCTGCGCCAACGCGGGCGTCGACACCTCCAACCTGCCCGAGGAGGGCACCGCCTGCCTGCTGCCCGAGGACCCTGACGGCTCGGCCCGCCGCATCCGGGCAGAGCTTGCGGCCGCCAGCCAGAAGCGCGTCGCGGTGGTCATCTCCGACAGCTTCGGCCGTGCCTGGCGCCTCGGCCAGGTCGAGGTGGCGATCGGTTGTGCCGGCATCGCCCCGCTCGATGATTGGCGCGGGCGACGCGACGCCGAGGGCCGCGTCCTCGCCGCTACCCTGATCGCCGTCGCCGACGAGGCGGCCGCCGCGGCTGACCTCGTGCGCGACAAGTCAAGCCGAATTCCGGTTACGCTCGTGCGCGGCCTGGAGCGCTTCCTCTGCGAGGAGGACGGTCCCGGGGCGGCCGCGCTGCGCCGCCCTCGCGAAGACGACCTCTTCCGCTAGACGTCGACTTCCATATCAGTAAGTCTCGAGGATCTCGTAGAGGGTCGTGCGCTGGGCAGGCAGGCGGCCGCCGGCCCGGGCGGCATCGATCAACTGCTGGGGCTCGAGTCGAACGCCGTGCTGGGATCCGGCCATGCGGGAAATGTTCTCCTCCATCAGGGTCCCGCCGAGGTCGTTGACACCCCAGCGCAGCGCCTCGGTCGCCGCTCCGAGGCCCATCTTCACCCAGCTCGCCTGAAGGTTGGTGACCGTCCGGCCGAGCGCGAGGCGGAAGGCGGCCGTGTGCTTGAGGTTCTCCTCGGCGCCGATCTCCTCGATCCCGTGGGTTCGGCCGAGCAGCGTGTTGAAGGGGATGAAGCTCAACGGGACGAACTCCGTGATCCCGCCGGTGCGCTCCTGCAGGGCGCGGATGACCCGCATGTGACGAGCCAGCTCGCGGGGCTCCTCGATGTGGCCGAACATCACCGTCGAGGTCGAGCGGAGCCCGGCCCGGTGGGAGGCTTCGATGATCTCGATCCAGCGCTCGACCGGAAGCTTGTTGGGCGAGATCCGCTGGCGCACACCGTCGTCGAGGACCTCGGCCGCGGTTCCCGGGGTAGAGCCGAGCCCGCATTCGATCAGGTACTCGAAAACCTCTCCGGGGCTCTTGGCGGAGCGCTCGCACATGTAGTGGACCTCCATTGGCGAGTAGGCGTGCAGGTGCAGCTGCGGTGCCACCTGCTTCGCCAACCGCAGCCACTTGCCGTACTCCTCGAGGGTCAGGTCGGGATGGATTCCCCCCTGCATGCATATCTCGGTGGCGCCGAACTCCACCGCCTCGTGGACGCGCTCGGCAAAGTCCTCCTCGGATACCTCGTAGGCATCGGGCGAGCGTCGGCCCTGTCCAAAGCCGCAGAAGGCGCAGCCCACCACGCAGATGTTGGTGAAATTGATGTTGCGGTTGACGACGAATGTCGCGCGCTCGCCGGCCAGCTCGGCACGCAGCTCATCGGCGGCGACGCGCATCTCCTCGATCACCGCTGGCCGGGTCTCCGCAAACAGTGCCGTGAGCTCGTCCTCGCTTAGCTCCCTTCCCTCGCGCCCCTTGGCGATCGCGCGCTCGGCCAAGCGGGGCTCGAGCTTCTCCTCGCTGCGCCTCCCCGAGCCCCGGCGAGGGATGAAGCTCCAGTATCTGAGCTTGATCACGTCGAGGACCCCCTGCTCCATCCACTGTGGGTCCATGTACTGGGGGTAGACGCAGAGGCGCTCGCTCAGCGCGTAACCCTTCGGCGCCAGCTTCTTGCGGACCTCGTGCGGGCTTGGGAAGGCGTGCTCGGGGGAGATGTGGTCCCCGTTTGCCGAGAGGCCGCCAAGATCCGTCGCGCCCGCCCGCACCAACTCCAGCCAATGGTCGGAGAGATTCGGCGGCACCTGGATCCCGACTTCTGGCATCAGGCGACGGCACTCGGCGATCAAGCGCTTCATCTCCTCGATCGACACCGGCTCGGCCCAGCTGGGATAGGGCGCTGGCCCATCCTCCTGCCCGCCACCGGCCTGGGGGGATCCCTCAGGGGTCACCCTGGCAAGCGCCCCGGCCGCGCCGGCAGGGCCCGGGTGAGTTTCCGGTGGCGGAGCCTGGGAGTCTGTCGCCCCGAGGAAAGGGGTCCGATCCGACCACCTGGATCTCGTCGCTCGCTCGGCGATCGCGGCGACCTCGCGGCCGTAGTAGCGGGGGTGCGGGACGAAGTTCTGCAGGATGATCTCCTGCAGATGGCCGTAGCGCTGGTGAACAGCGGCGAGCGCTTCAAGCGATTGGACCCGCTCGGTCTCGGTCTCTCCAATCCCGACGAGGATCCCGCTCGTGAATGGAATCCGCAGCTCCCCCGCCGCCTCGATGGTCGCCAGGCGCTTGGCCGGGTGCTTCGTCGGAGAGCCGGCGTGCACCGTCTCCATCAGCCGCGCGGAGACCGACTCCAACATCAGTCCCTGGGAGGCGGTCACCTCCCGCAGCCGGAGCAGATCCCCGTGGCTCAGCACGCCGAGGTTTGTGTGCGGGAGAATGCCGCGCGCCAGCGCCTCCTCGCATGCCCAAAGGACGTAGGAGGTGAAGTCGCGATGGCCCCACTGCGCAAGTCGTGCGGCGACCTCCGGGTTGACCTCCGGCCGCTCGCCGGTCAGGATCAGCAGCTCCTTGGCGTTGCGCCGCCGCGCCTCCTCAAGACGGGACTCGACCTCCGCCGGCGCGTAGATGTGGGCGCGGTGGGTGGCAAAGGCACAGTACTTGCAGTAGCACTGGCAGGTGCGTGAGAGCGAGAGCGTGTAGTTGCGTGAAAAGGTGACCCGCCGCACCCCCGGGACGCTACAACCTCGCCCCCACCGGGACCGAGGCGCCGGGCCCCCCACGGGGCCCGGCGGGAGCTCAGAGGCCGATCAGGCCGGCTCAGCCTCGGGTTTCGGCGGCTCCGGTTTCTTCGGCGGCTCCGGTTTCTTCGACGCCGCCTTGACGCCCTCGGGCGGTTCTGTCGGGGCCGGACCACCGGCCTCGAGCACGAACCTGAAGACCGCCGCGGCGAGCAGCGAGCCGACGATCGGGCCGACGAGGTAGGGCCAGACGCCTCCCCATTCATTGCCGACCAGGGCCGGGCCGAACCAGCGTGCCGGGTTAAAGGAGCCGCCGGTCAGCGGACCGCCAACCATGACGATGAAGCCCAGGGTCGTGCCGATTGCCAGCGGCGCCCACTCCTTGAGGCTCTTCTTCGAGTAGACCGCAGCGAGGACCACCAGCACCAGACAGAAGGTGCCGAGCGCCTCGACGATCGACCCGCGGAAGTTACTTCCCAGGATGCTGCTGACGTGGGCTGCCCCGTAGTGGGAGGCACGGCCCTCGTCGAGCAGCAAGCCCTTGCAAAGCAGCGCACCCAGCACGCCGCCCGAGAACTGGGCCAGCATGTAGATCGCTGCATCGGCGACCGAGATGCGCTTCACCGCGGCGGCCGCGAGGGTCACCGCGGGGTTGAAGTGCCCGCCGCTGACGACGCCGAACATGACGATCAGGCCGAACAGCAGGAATGCGTGGACGAGGCCGACAACCGCAAAGTCTGAGCCGAACTGGGCCTGGGTTCCCGTGGCAACGAACAGCACGACGACGCTGGTGATGAAGAAAACCAGCAGGAAAGTGCCGATCAACTCGGCCAGATATGCCGAAAGTCCTCGTTCCTGCACTCTCACTCCCTCCTCGTTTGGGACTTGGTAGCGGCGGCAGTCTAACCGTATTCGGCGGAATGACTAGGGTTCCCACCTCAGATGGGACGAGTTGCCGCGCTGCTGGCGGCCGCTCTGCTCGCAGTCGCAGGCCTCGGCTGCGGTGGTGGCGGCGCTGAACCGGGCGCGCCCAGCGGCGCGACGCTGGTGCTTGACTTCACCCCAAATGCGGCTCATTCGGGGATCTTCGCGGCCCTTCGAGAGGGCTTCTATCGCAGCGCGGGCGTCGATCTGAGCGTCCGTATCCCGGGAGAATCCACCGATGCCCCGAAACTGCTCGCCGCCGGTCGCGTCGACTTCGCGGTCCTCGACATCCACGACCTCGGCATCGCGCGGGAGCACGGGCTGGCGCTCGTCGGCCTGATGCCGATCGTGCAGCGCCCCTTGGCCTCAGTGATCGCCCGCGCCGACGGGCCCGTGCGTCGGCCGCTCGATCTCGATGGCCGCACGGTCGGGGTCACCGGGCTGCCCTCCGACGAAGCCGTCGTCGACTCCGAGGTCGGCGCCGACGGCGGTGACCCGGGCGCCGTCAACCGGGTGACGATTGGTTTTGACGCGGTCTCGGCGCTGGCAGCGGGCAAGGTCGACGCGGCTACCGGATTCTGGAACGCGGAGGCGGTGGCGCTGCGCCGCCGCGGAGTCGCGATCCGCGTCTTCAAAGTGAACGAATACGGAGCGCCGCCCTACCCGGAGCTGGTCCTCGCCAGCTCGAGCCGGACACTCGAGCAGCGGCCCGGCCTCGTGCACCGAGTGATCGCCGCCACGGCCCACGGCTACGCCTTCACCGTCGCCCACCCCCACCGGGCCCTCTCGGACCTGCTCGCCTCCAACAGAGGTCTCGAGGCCGCCGAACAGGCCGCTGAGCTGCGGGTCCTGCTTCCCGATCTTCGCCCCGCCCCCTTCAGGCCGCGGGTGCTGCGCGAGTGGGCCAGGTGGGATCTCGAACACGGGTTGCTCGAAAGGAAGCTCGACCTAAAGGAAGCGTTCCCGCTCAGCGGCGCCGGTTGACCCCACTGGGGGATCGGCCTTTTCCCGGTGGCCTCAGCCGTCGCCTTGCAGCAGCCCGGCGATGAGTTGTGGCAGTTCGCGGGCCATCCGGGAACGGGGGACGATCAGGTCAAGGCCCGCGGATTGCGCCGCCCTCCTCGTCACGAGGTCCACGTGCGAATAGAAGCCGAGCACCGGAACGCCGAGGCCGGTGAGGGTCTCGGGTCGGGCGCTGTCGAGGTCGGCGATGAGCAGCTCGAGGCCCTCCGGCAGCTGCTGTGGAAGCGAGGATGTGAAGCTCACCTCGTGCCCCGCGGCGCCGAGTCCCTCGCGGACCCGGCTCGCCAGCATCAGGTCGGAGACGACGGCGAGGATGCGAGCCATCAGGCCTGCGCCGGCGGCGCCATTAAAGGGCGCGGCGCCGGCGGAACTCTTCGCGGACGCTCTCCGGCCGACCCCACATCTGCACGATCTCCGCGCGGCCCTCGCGCACCTCGCGCAGCTGCAGCTGCCCGCCAATACCCTCGGCGTCGAGCCGCGCGAGCACCCCCGCCACGGTCTGCGCGGCGGCCGCGTGTCCAAAGCTGTGGGCGACCGTAAGCCGCCAGTCCCAGTCGGCTTCGGAGTAGGGCTGCGCGTTGATTTGGCTGAGCATCACAGCCGCGTCCACGTAGCGGCTCTCCTCGTCGATTCGCAGGTCGGCCTCGAGGTCGGTCCAGTCGGGCGGCATCGAGTCGAGGATCAGCTGAAAGTCGGCGGCCAAGCTCATCCTCGCCAGAGTACCCGCTGAGCCTCAGCCAATGAAGAGCTGGGTCAGCAGGAATAGGTTCAGGGCGATGATCATCGCCGCCAGCAGCCCCGCGAAGGCGGTGAGCCAGCGGGGATTGACGAGCGCGCCCATCAGCGGGCGCCGCGAGGCGATCACGAGCAGCGGAACCAGCGCGAAGGGGATGCCGAAGGAGAGGACCACCTGGCTGCCGACCAGGGCGTCGGTGGGGTTGAGCCCGATCGCGAGGACGACCAGGGCCGGGGCGAGCGTCGCCGCACGCCGCGCGAAGATCGGGATCTTGCGGTGGATGAAACCCTGCATCACCACCTGACCGGCCATCGTGCCAACCGATGATGAAGCCAGGCCTGAGGCGAGCAGAGCAACGCCGAAGAGGGTCGCGGCGTTACCTGAGACCAGCGTTCTGAGCCCTTCGAAGGCGCCTTCGATCGATTCGATTCCGGTCAGGCTTCCCCCGTGAAAGAGGGCCGCCGCGACGACCAACATCGAGAGGTTCACGAGGCCGGCGAGCGACATCGCGATCACCACGTCGACCTTCTCGAAACGCAGGATGCGGCGCCGCTCCCCCTCGTCGCGTCCGACGATCCGCCTCTGGGTGAGCGCCGAGTGCAGGTAGACGACGTGTGGCATCACCGTGGCGCCAATGATCCCCGTCGCGAGGATGATGCTCTGGGTGCCCGCGAAGCCGGGAACGAAGAGGTGTCTGGCGACCTCGCCGCCGTCGGGATGGGCGTCGAACAACTCAACCACGAAGGAGGCGACGACGACGCCGACGAGGGCCGTAATACCCGCCTCCAGGCGGCGGAACCCCATCTGCTGCAGAGCGAGGATGCCAAAGGCGGCCGCGCCCGCTATCAGTCCGGCCACAAAGAGGGGCGTGCCAAACAACAGGTTGATGCCGAGCGCTGCGCCGACGACCTCGGCGATGTCGGTCGCCATGGCGACGATCTCCGCCTGCAGCCAAAGACCGATCGTGGTGCGCCGCGAGAAGTTCTGCCGGCAGAGCTCGGCGAGGTTCTTGCCGGTGGCGATCCCGAGCTTCGCCGATTGAGACTGGACGACCATCGCCATCAGGTTGGCGACCAGGACCACCCAGAGCAGCAGGTAGCCGAACCTGGCCCCGCCGGCAACGTTGGTCGCGAAGTTGCCGGGATCGATGTAGGCGACCGCGGCGACGAAGGCGGGGCCGAGAAAGGGCCAGACCCGCGCCGGCCCTCGGGCGTGGCCGTCGAGCGAGCGGCGCGCCGCGGCGGCGACAGCCGCCTCGCCGGGGAGGACGTTTTCGACGGTCGCCTCGTCGGTGGGCGGCGGCTTCAACGGGGCCCGTCCTCGGGCGGCAGGCCCAGGTCGGGTCCGGGGATCGGCGTCCCGTGCGGGTCGTGGCTGGGCTCACCGAGCTTGGCGGCAATCAGGCCCTCAAGCTCCTCGGAGATGTAGTGCTCGAGAACCTCGGCCTCCTCGTGGACCCTGTCGCGGGGCATCCCGAGCGCCTCCGAGAGGTAGGCCTCGATCAGTCGATGGTGGCGAATGACCTCGAGGGCAAGGCGCTCTCCCGCCGCGGTCAGGGTGACGCCCCTGTAGGGGCGGTAGTCGACCAGGCCGAGATTGTCCAGGCGTTTCAACATCGAGGTCGCGGTCGCCGGGGTGACCTCGAGCCGATCCGCGACCTCGCCGTTAAGAACCGGTCCCGGGCGATCGCGCGAGAGCGCGTAGATCGCCTTCACGTAATCCTCGATCGCCTTCGAAGTTTTTGACATGTCTAAATAAGTTTGACAGCTCGAAAAGATCGCGGGTGATTGCCGGGCCGCGGGCCTTTTAGAATCGGACAGATGACGACCCAGGTGACGGTCGAGCTCGACGCCCAGTACCGGCAGCTGCGCGAGGCGTGCGGGCTGCTCGATCGCTCGGCGCGTGGCAAGCTGATCCTCCGCGGACCCGACGCGGCCGAGTACCTTCAGGGTCAACTGACCAATGACGTCGAGGCGCTCGCCCCGGGCGAGGGCTGCTACGCGGCGCTGCTGGACCGCAAGGGCCACATCCAGGCCGACATGCGGGTTCTGAGGCTCCCGGATGAGGGTCCCCTCTGGCTCGACACCGAGCCCGAGGCGGCTCTCAGCACCCGACGCCACCTCGAGACCTACAAGATCGGCCGTGACGTCGAGGTTGAGGAGCTTGGCGAGCAACGGGGGATCATCTCCTTGATTGGCCCCGCAAGCGGCGCGATCGCCTCCACTCCGCCGCTGCGGTTGCACGGTTGCCAAGCTGCAACGGTGCTCGGCGTCGATGCCCTTGCCGTCGGCACAAAGGAGGGCGTCGATCTGGTCTGCGCGGCAACCGACCTGGGCCGGCTGCGCGCTGCGCTGCTCGACGCGGGGGCGGCGCTGGTCGACTCGGCGGCTGCCGAGATCCTGCGGGTCGAGGCCGGCCGGCCACGCTTCGGCGCCGAGATGAGCCCCGAGGTGATGCCCGCCGAGGCAGGGATCGTCGCCGCCGCCGTGAGCTTCACCAAGGGCTGTTACATCGGCCAGGAGCCGGTGGCGCGGCTTCACCACCGCGGTCACCCAAACCGGCACCTGCGGGGTTTGCGCCTCAGCGCGCCGGTCGCGGCCGGCACCGACCTGACCCTCGACGGCAAGCTGGTCGGCCGGGTTGGCAGTGCCTGCGTCTCCCCCGTGAGGGGGCCGATCGGACTGGCGATCATCCGCCGCGAGGCCACCCCGGGCGCCGAGCTTCGCGCAGGTGAAGATGGCGTTACGGCTCGGGTGGTCGACTTGCCGTTCGGCTAAATTCCGCCGCGATGGCACGAGGGAGAGCGATCGCGGCGGGGGCCTGCGCCATGGCCCTGGCGGCTGCCGTGCTGGGCTGCGGGGCCCAGGAACATCCGAACGAACCGCGGCCCTCACCGCCGACCAGGGTTAGCGTTGCCGTCGCCCGGGACTCGATCACCGTGACGCCTTCACGGATCGGGATGGGCCCCGAACGCTCGAAGCTGATCCAACAGAATCGCGACCAGCCACAGCCGCCGATCCATACGAAGGCACCGCTTGACGTCGTCTTCGTCACCGCAAATCTCACCCCGACTGACTCCAGGCTGCAGATTCAGGGCCCCAAGGACACGGCCTCGGGCCTGCTGGTTGGTAACGGCAACGCCACCTATCAGGCCGCCTTGCCGACCGGCACCTACCGGATCAGCGCGGCCAACCTGCCCGGGTCCAAGGCGGCGACCCTCGAGGTCGGCGCCTACCGAGCCTCCTCGCAGAACGACGTCCTGCTGCCATAGTCCGCGTCGGGCCCGCCCCCTAGATGTAGTTCCTAACAACGTTGTTCATCCGGGCCTCCTTGGAGGCTGGGGGTGTCTACCCACCCAGCAACAAGGAGGACACCGGATGAAGCTCCACGCTAATGCCCCCTTCGGCCCGAAGGGGAGACTGACGATGGTCAGGCGCGTCACCGAGCAACGGTGGTCGCTCGCGGAGGCGGCCGAGGCCGCCGGAGTGAGCGAGCGCACCGCCTGCAAGTGGACCCAGCGCTACCGCTCCGAAGGAGAGGTCGGCCTCTGGGATCGAAGCTCGGCACCGCGCTCGGTGCCAAACCGCACCCCCGAGGACCGCGTCGCGGCGATCGCCGCCTTGCGTCGGGTGCGAATGACCGGGCCCGAGATCGCCGAGGTGCTGGAGATGGCGAGTTCCACGGTCTCCGCGGTGCTGTCGCGGATCGGCCTGGGCACGCTCGCCCGCCTGGAGCCCCCGGAGCCTCCCAACCGATACGAGCGAGCCAACCCGGGGGAGCTGATCCACATCGACGTCAAGAAGCTGGTGCGGATCGAGAAGGGTGCCGGTCACCGGGTGACCGGCAAGCGCACCTCCCAGGCCAAGGGCGCCGGCTGGGAGCGGGTCCACGTCTGCGTCGACGATGCGACCCGTCTCGCCTACGTGGAGGTCCTCAGCGACGAAAAGGGGAGGACCGCCGTCGGCTTCCTGAAGCGCGCCCTCGCCTTCTACTCAGCCCACGGCATCACCGTCGAGCGGGTGATGACCGACAACGGCCCGGCCTACCTCTCGATCGCCCATGCCATCGCCTGCCGGGCCTTGGGGGTCCGCCACATCCGCACCCGTCCCTACCGGCCGCGCACCAACGGCAAGGCCGAGCGCTTCATCCGCACGATGCTCGGCGGCTGGGCCTACGGGGCCATCTACCGCGACTCCGCCCGACGCACCGCGGCGCTATCCGGCTGGCTGGAGTTCTATAACTGGCGCAGACCGCATGGCTCTCTCAGTCACAAGTCGCCCGGGGCTCGCCTTCGCGAGCTGAACAACGTTGCTGGGTCTTACACCTAGAGTCTCGGACCGCGGCCCGACGCCGGTAAGCCCGCACATCGAGGCGATGCCCATCTTCCCTGACCGCTCCCGCCCCCGCTTTTAGGGTTTGCGCAGGTTTCGGTTGCAAACCCGTTGCGCAGGAGGCGCCGCCCCTCGCCCCGCTTGGCGTCTGACCGAGGCGTCAGCATGGGTGGCTCGATGGTCCTCGCTCTGACAGTCGCCGTGATCGCACTCGCCGCGGCCCTGGTCGTCGCGCTCCTCGCGCGAGGCCCCAGGGAGGTCGAGGAGGTCGACCTCGCGCCGGCCCTCCAGCAGGCGGCTTCGCAGGCGATGGCCGACCTCCAGCGCCTCAACGAGGAGTCCCGGAAGGTCGACGCGAAGGCCGCCGAAGCGGCCCTCGACAGGCGCCAGGCGGAGATCAAGGCCCTGGCCGATCGGATCGCCAAGGGTCAGGAATCGATCGAGGCCGAGGTCCGGCGCCGAGGCGAGGTGGACCTGCAGACGCGCACCCTGCTCGAGCAGATGGGGCAGACGATCGGCAGCCTCAACTCGGAGACGGCGGGGCTCAAGAAGGCGCTCCGCCAGCCTCAAACTCGGGGCCAGTGGGGAGAGCTGCAATTGCGCCGTTGCATCGAGATCGCCGGGATGACCGAGCATGTCGACTTCGAGCTCCAGGAGACGCTGAGGACCGAAGAGGGCAGGCTGCGGCCCGATGCCCTCTTCCTTCTGCCCGAGGGGCGCAGCTTCGTAGCCGACTCAAAGGTGCCGCTGGATGCCTTCCTCGACGCCCAGGAGGTCGAGATCGATTCGGAGCGAAGGGCTCATCTGGAGCGCCACGCGAGGCAGACCCGCGAGCACGTGCGAGCGCTCAGCTCCAAGGACTACCAAGGGCAATTCAAACCCGGCGAAATGCCGGACCTGGTCGTCTGCTTCATTCCCAACGAGCCCGCCCTGCACGCCGCCTTCGGCGCCGACCCGAACCTCTTTGATTACGCCTTGGAACGGAATGTATTGCTCGTCAGCCCCACCTCCCTGATCGGCTTGCTGCGGACGATGGAGCTCGGCTGGCGACAGGAGCGAATGGTCGCCGAGGCGGCGGAGGTCGCCGAGGCGGCGGGCACCCTGCACGCCCGCTTCACCAAGTTCCTCACCGACCTCGACACCGTCGGCAAGCGGCTCGACTCGGCGACCAAGTCCTACAACTCGGCGGTCGGCTCTGTGGAGGGGCGGCTGTTGCCCCAGCTGCGCAGGGTCGAGGGTCTCGGCATCGCGCCTGGCAAGGAGATCGCACCACCGGAGCCAGTTGAGATCACCGTGCGCGAGATCACCGCGCCGGAGTTGCGCCAAGCCCCAGACGCCGCGTAGCGCCGCAACCCCGAAGTCTGAACTAGGATTCGCCGCCCGCCCCCGAACCGACCCGCGGAGGTCCGTTTTGGCAGTCGATACCAGCGCAGTCTCGAAGTTGGATGTGGAGCCCGGCACGCTGCCGGAGACGATGGCCGCCTGGGTGATCCGCCAGGAGCGCGAGGGGGAACCGACCGATGCGTTCCAACTCGAGCAGATCGAGGTTCCTGAGCCCGGTGCTTTCGAGGTGATCGTCCGGGTGATGGCGGCCGGCGTCAACTTCAACAACGTCTGGGCAGCGCTCGGCAAGCCAGTCTCGGTCTTCGGCTACGGCGATCACCCCGAGTACGGGCACCACATCGGCGGCTCCGATGCGTCGGGAATCGTTTGGAAGGTGGGCGAGGGGGTGACCCGCTGGAAGCCGGGTGATGAGGTCGTGATCCACTGCAACCAGGCCTCCTATGAGGACGTTGAGGTGCACGGCCTTGATCCCCTGGCCGCGCCGAGCCAGCAGATCTGGGGCTATGAGACGACCTGGGGCTCCTTCGCCCAGTTCACCAAGGTCCAGGCCCAGCAGCTCCTCCCCCGCCCCCAGAACCTCTCCTGGGTCGAGGCCTCGGCCTATGGGCTGACCTATTTCACCGCCTACCGGATGCTGATCGACCAGTGCAGGCTGCAGCCCGGTCACAACGTCCTGATCTGGGGTGCGGCCGGTGGTCTCGGCGTCTTTGCGACCCAGCTCTGCAAGGCCGCCGGCGCCAACGCGGTCGGCGTCGTCTCCTCCGACGAGAAGGGCGAGCTGGTCAAGGCGCTGGGTGCGGTCGGTTACATCAACCGAGCCGAGTTCGCGGAGATGATGCGAACCAAGGAGAACCTCACCGACCCCGCGGCCGACAAGGAACGCTTCAAGGCCTCCCGCGGATTTGCCAAGCGGGTCAAAGAGTTCCTCGGCGACGCGCCCGACATCGTCTTCGAGCACGTCGGGCAGGCGACCTTCCCGACTTCCGTATTCGTCGTCAAGCCCTTCGGCAAGGTCGTGATCTGCGGCGCAACCTCCGGTTTCCAGCTCGATTTCGACGTGCGCTACCTGTGGATGCGCCAAAAGCAGATCATCGGCTCTCACTTCGCCAACGCCTATGAGTGCATGCGGGCCAATCAGCTGATGGCCGAGGGCAAGGTTCGGCCCGTCCTTTGGAAGACGATGGGTTTTGAGGGCGTTCCCGAGGCGCACCAGCTGCTGCACGAAAACCGGCACCTCGGCAAGATCTCGATCCTGGTCGGGGCCGAGTCCGAGGAGGAGGGAAAGAACGAGGAAGGCCCCGGAGCGATCCGGGCCGAGGTTGGGGCATGAACGTGGAGGGAAGCGTCTGATGGCACCCGAGATCTGCACGCTCGATTGGCGGGTCGCTCCCTTTCGGGCCGACCGCTGGCTGGAGCTTTGGGAGCCGGCCGCGGCGCGGATGCTCGCCTACGGGGCCATGAGCTGGTCGCTGACCCGCTCGATCGATGACCCCAAGCACTTCGTCCAGAGCTCGACCTGGGAGAGCCGCTCTGATTTTGAGCGCTGGTGGTTCTCCGATGAGATCGAGGAGGCGCGGGCGGCAATCATCGACCTCCACGACCTGCCGATCCTCCCCGCCTGGCACACGCTGGTCGTCGCCGAATAGGCGCACCTGGGAGCTAGGCGCGCTCCAGCGGAGCCATCGTCAGGCCGGCGGAATCGAGCTGCTCCCAGTAGTGCTCGGCAAGCTCCCGCGGTCCGCTCCAGACGATCGCCTGACCGCTGCTGTGGATGCGATCTGCGATCCGGTGGCCCTGCTCGAGGCTGACTCCGGGAATCACCCGGGCGAGGGTCGCCGCGACATGATCGAAGGTGTTGTGATTGTCGTTGCGGACGATCACCCGCCAGTTGCCGCCAAGCCCCGAGTCAGAGCCGGCGCCGCGGGGTCGCTCGATCGTGGTCGTTGACATCCGATGCTCACTCCGGGCTCAAGCTCGAACGCATCCGGCTCAATAGGGGTTGGGTGAGCGGACGGCGAGGTCGTCGATGCTGCCGATGGCACCGCTCGCGCTGCTGGCCGCGCCGATCGCAAAGCCCGAGGCGCGGCCCTGCAGTTCGCCAGCCGCCCTGTCGGTGACGTCGCCAACGAGTTCGCCGCCGACGTAGGCCAGGATCCTGCAGGCGCCCCTTTCGGGGCCTTCGGTGATATTGAACGCCCGCAGGCGCAGCTCGTTTGCCTTGTTGAGACCCTTGACGCTCGACACCCCCTTTTCGATCTTCAGGTACCTGACGCTGCCATCGGGCAGCAGCTTGCGCAGCTGGGTCTTGCGCTGCAGTGGGTAAACGAGGAGCTGATACCGAGCGCCGCCCCCGGCGCGCAGCTCGAGCGCCAGGAAGACCTTGTGCTGCAGGCCCTTCGGCGTCTGGCTGAGCAGACGCATCGTCCCGGCCACCTGGAGGTCGCGGCCGATCACCGGGGTGCGATAGGAGCATTCTCGGGTCTTCTTGCCAACGACGATCCGGAAAACGTGGTTCGAGCCGCCCCGCTGACAATTTGTCCCGGTCAGCTTGACCGGTTCGGCACGCTGGGCCTTGGTCTCCATCGGGTTTCGGTAGAGGCTGATCAATTCGGCCCCCGCGACCGCAACCAGCACCAGCGAGACCACGGCAGCGGCCAGCAGTGCGGCTGTGAGTCGCTTGCTCGGCATTGTCAAACCCTAAACACAGGTCCGGGCAAAAGATGCTTCCGCGAACGACTGAACGGCGTCTTTCCGCCGCGGCCAAATAACATTCGTGGCATGCCAGAGCACCGTCTCCCGGAGCGCGACCGGCCTTGGGTGATGCGCACCTACGCGGGTCACTCCGATGCGAAGCGCTCCAACGAGCTCTACCGCCGTAACCTGGCCAAGGGGCAGACCGGCCTCTCGATCGCATTCGACCTGCCGACCCAAACCGGCTATGACCCCGATCACGTCCTCGCCCGTGGCGAGGTCGGCAAGGTCGGCGTCTCGATCGCCCACAAGGGCGACATGCACCAGCTTCTCGACGGGATACCGCTCGATGAGATGAACACCTCGATGACGATCAACGCGACCGCGGCCTGGCTCCTGGGCCTCTATGTGACCGTCGCCGAGGAGAACGGCGTCAATCGTGCGGCGCTCAAGGGGACAACACAAAACGACATCATCAAGGAGTACCTCTCGCGGGGGACCTACGCGTTCCCGCCGGAGCCCTCGATGCGGCTGATCGCCGACATGGTCGCCTTCACCGTCAACGAGGTTCCGAGCTGGAACCCGACCAACATCTGCAGCTATCACCTGCAGGAGGCGGGTGCCACCCCGGTCCAGGAGATCGCCTACGCGCTCTCGACCGCAGTCGCGGTGCTCGACGAGGTCAAAGCCCGCGGCCAGGTCTCCGAGGCGGAGTTCCCCAGAGTCTTTGGTCGGATCTCCTTCTTCGTCAATGCCGGCATCAGGCTGATCGAGGAGACCGCGAAGCTGCGCGCGATGGGCGCTCTTTGGAATCAGATCGGGCGCGAGCGCTACGGGGTGAGCGATGAGAGGATGCTGCGATTCCGCTACGGAGTCCAGGTCAACAGCCTGGGCCTGACCGAGGCGCAGCCCGAGAACAACATCCAGCGAATCGTGCTCGAGGCGCTGGCGGTGACCCTGAGCCGCGACGCGCGGGCCCGCGCGATCCAGCTCCCCGCCTGGAACGAGGCGTTGGGCCTGCCGCGGCCATGGGACCAGCAGTGGAGCCTGCGCATCCAGCAGGTCCTGGCCAATGAGACCGACCTGCTGGAGTACCCGGATATCTTCGAGGGCTCGAAGGTGATGGACGGCCTCGTTGCCGAGCTGAGCGAGGGCGCACGAGCTGAGATGGCGGTCGTCGAGGAGCACGGCGGCGCCGTCGCCGCGGTCCCCTATATGAAGGCCCGCCTGGTCGAATCGCACCGCGAGCGGGTCGCTCGGATCGAGTCCGGTGAGCAGCAGGTGATTGGCCAGAACAGCTTCACCGAGACCGAGGACTCACCGCTGACCGCGGGGGCCGATGGCGGCATTCTCACCCCCGATCCAGAGGTCGAGCGGCAGCGAATCGAGGCGCTGGAGGCCTGGCGAGCCGAGCGTGACCCCGGAGCGGTGCGCGCCGCCCTGGAGGAGCTCGGCCGCGTCGCGGCGGATGAGAGCCAGAACGTGATGCCGGCAACGATCGCCGCCGCCAGGGCCGGGGCGACGACGGGTGAGTGGGCCGAGGTACTGCGGGGGACCTTCGGTGCCTACCGGGCACCCACCGGAGTCGACGGAGCCGCTCCGCCCGCTGACCGCGAGCGACTGGCCGAGATCCGCGCTCGCGTTGGGGAGGTCTCGGAGCGGATCGGCCACCGCTTGAGGATCTTGGTCGGCAAGCCCGGTCTCGACGGTCACTCAAACGGTTCCGAGCAGATCGCCCTGCGGGCGCGCGACGTCGGCATGGAGGTGATCTACCAGGGGATCCGCCTAACCCCAGCGGAGATCGCGTCCTCAGCCCTGCAGGAGGACGTCGACGTGGTTGGCCTCTCGATCCTCTCCGGCTCGCACCTCGAGCTGGTTCCCGATGTCGTTCGTCGCCTGCGCGAGGAGGGAGTCGACGCTCCTGTCGTGGTCGGGGGAATCATCCCGCCGGCCGACGCGGAGCGCTTGCGCGAGGCCGGCGTCGACGGCGTCTACACGCCCAAGGACTTCGATCTCAACCGAATCATGGCTGAGATCGTCGAGCTCGTTGCCGAGCGGGCAGGATCGCGCGCGCCGGCTTAAACCGCGCCACAATAGGTCTGATGAACGACTTAAACGGCGACCGTTCTGCCTGGCTTCGCTGCTATCGCTGCTGGTCGCAAAATCTGGAGATCCAGCTGCACTACGACGCGATCCGGCGCATCGATCCCGAGACGGGCATTCCGGCCGAGGGTGTCGATGAGGTCCAGGAATCGGTGGTCCAGTGCCTCGACTGCATGCATGACCAGCCCCACCTCACCTTCCAGGGCGATCGCGTCGTGCCGATCGAGGACCGCTGGGAGCGGATGGTCGCCGGCACGCCGTGGGTCGCGTCGTGCACGGTCACCGTCGACCAGGACCGCGTCGAGAGCTGCTCGGGGCCAGAAGGCATCGAGTTCCTCACCTACGGGGCCTTCGGCGAGGCCGGCGTGCGCGAGTTCTTCACCCACGTCCGCTTTCACAAGCACGAGGATGAGCGGATCGTCGTCCACATGCTGGTTGAGCTCTACGCTCGCTCGGCCGAGGAGGCCAGCGAGGTTCTCGAGGACGCGGCTCAGGGTCTGCTCGAAATCACCTCGTTGGCGGAGGAGTCAAGGCCGCCCGCGCACGCCTCCGATGAAGCGCACTGAGGGGCTCCCGGTCAGAGAATTCTCCAGGAGAACTTCGCGGGTGTCGGATCAGCGCCGGCGGCCGTGATCGCGATGACCTCGAAGCTGTGCTTGCCGGGCTTCAGCCCGAGATAGACCTGCGGCGAGCTGCAGGCGCGGAACTTCCCCCGATCGAGCTTGCAGCGGAAACGAGAGTGCGACAGGCTCGAGGAGAAGGTGAACTTCGCGGTGTGGCTGTGTGAGTGCTTTCCGGGATGCTTGCCGAGCTTCGTCTGAGGCATGACGCCAGGCGTTTCTTCAGGGGCGCCCCTGTGGGCTTCTTCTCTGGGCCCTTCTTCTCCTGGCTTTTCTTCTCCAGGATGGGCGCTGACGACAAAGCTTGCCGACGCGGGCGTCGGATCGGTATTGCCCGCCCAATCGATGGCCCGCACTTCATAGGTGTGGGGGCCGTCGGCAAGCGCTGCCAGCGTCACCGGGCTGGTGCAGTTTGCGAAGGCCTCACCGTCAAGGCTGCATTCAAAGCTCGATTCAGGCTCGCTTGCCGAGAAGGTGATCGTCGCCGACGTTTCGGTGATGGTGCCGCTGGGGGCCGAGTCGATCGTCGTCTGTGGCGGGGTCGTATGGCACGGCGCTTCGACCTGGGTCGTCGGTTCTTCATTGGGGACAGTCCCAATTTTGTATTCGGCGGTGTAGGCGGCGCTGCAGCGGGCAAGCACGTTGTGGACGCGTTCGCCTCCGTCTGACCAGCCCTGCCAGGCGTAGGTCGTCGCACCGATCGTGACGGTCTTCGGAGCCACCAGCGTGAGGTTTGACTTCTGAATCGCCGTCTCCACATAGGTGGCCGGGTCCGTCAGTTCTCCCGCCGAGAGTTCGAGGCCGGTGGGTTCTGAATTGATCTGCAGGTGAACGGTCTTTGGCAACAGGTGAAGCGTCTTCGTCACTTCCAGGCCGCGGGCGTCGCTGGCGATCAGTTTCAGTTCGATTTGGGTCGGATAGCCGTGGCCGGGCGCGATGAATTCCCCCGAGGAGACGCCGGGGAAATTCTCCAGCGGATGCGTGTGACAGCCCGAGAACGGACAGTGGTAGAGGCGGGAATTCCAGGAGAGGTTGCTGACCGGCACTTCGCCGCCCGGTTCATTGGCGTCTTTGGCGCGGCCCGAGAACTTGATCGTGTCTCCGACGCTCCATTCGAGGCTTTCGCTCGGTTCGAGGATTTCCGGTTCCGGCGGCGAGTCACCGGGGTAGACGGTCACCCGGGCGATGCTGCTGGCGCCGTGAGGATCGGTGACTTTGACCGCGATCGTGTGATTCTGACTGTTGTTGAAGGTCGCGCGGGCGGTGCCTTCGTCGGGCCAGTCTTCGAACTTGCCGTCGCCGTTCAGATCCCACGAATAGACCAGGTTGTGGACGTCTTCGGGATCTTCGTCGCTTGATTCAAAGGCATTGAATTCGAATTCTTCATTTTCGGGTCCCCAGGGGTTGCCGACGACCTTGACGTGAGCTACCGGCGGGCTGTTGCCCGAGTTGTAGGTGATTTTGTGGATCGAGCCACGGCTGTATTCGGGGCCGAAGAGCTTCGCGTAGTACAGGTCTCCTTCGGGGCCTTCTTCGATGTCGACGCCGGGATAGAGGCCCCCACCCGTAAGGAAGGGCACGGTAGTCGACGGATCCGGTTCACCGCCTTCGCCGGGGAACATCACGTAGATGCACTGGCGCACCGGGTCTGAGAAGAAGAGGGCGCCCTTGTAGGGGCCCGGGAAGACATTTCCCTGGTAGAAGGAGAAGCCGGCAATCGCCGAGCCGTATTCGGTCGAGCATGGGTCTTCCGGGGTAACCGGGACGCCGTGTTTGTAGTGGAAGAAGGGCGGAGAGGTCGAGCCTGGCGTGTTGTAGAGCGCTTCACAGGCGTCGAGTCCGAGGTATTCGAAGACTTCGGTCTTTTGCAGGGCTTCGTAGCAGGGCCAGCCCGAGTTGTAGAGCGGACTCGGGGTTTCCCCGTCAGGCGGGTCGAAGCGGTCGATCTCCTCATAGGTTCCCCAGCCGACGTTGCCGACATACAGTTCGTGCGATTTGGGATCGACGGTGAAGCGGAAGGGATTGCGAAATCCCATCGCGATGATCCGTTTCGCATTTTTTTCTTCGTTTGAGGAGCTTGCATAGAGCGGGTTGCCGGGCACCCCTTCTCCGGTATTCGGGTCGATGCGGATGATCTTGCCGTTCAGCAGGTCGGGATTCTGCGAGCGCAGCGAGCCCCCCATCGCTTCGGGGCCAGTGTCCTTTACGCCCTTACCCGCCGGTGGATCGCCGCAGGGATTTGGTTCCGGATTTCCGAACTGCCCGTAGTCGGCGGATTCGAAGCTGGCGCCATCGCCACCGCTGGCGTAGAGATCCCCTTCGGGGCCGAAGTGCAGATCACCGATCGAGTGCGAGGAGAACTGCTGGCACCAGCCTTCGACCAGGACCTTCTCCGCCGGCACCGTTTCTTCGAATTCTTCGCCTTCTTCTTCATAGTTTTCGACTTCGGTCGCAGCGTGTTCGAGGCCCGGGCCTTCCGCGGTGAGCCGCACCAGGCGACCGCTGATGAGGCAATCGTCGGCGCCGTTTGGTTCCGGGCAGGCGTCGCCGGCGTGGTTTCGGATTCCCCATTTCGGCGCCGGCGCTTCTTCGCCGAGCACGTGGTCATAGCTGTAGAGCAGGTAGACGTAGGGCCTGCCTTCGGTGAATTTCGGATCGATCGCCATCCCGAGGATGCCGCGATCACCGAGGTCATAGACCTGGGTCCGCAGGTCGGCGAACACGGTCGGCGTTTTGTCCGAGGTGCTTTCGTAGTCGAGGACCTCGCCCGCCTTCTGGGCGACGAAGACCTCACCGTTTGGCGCGAAACGGATCGAGGTCGGTTCTTCCAACCCGCCGTGGGTAAACCCTTCGAATTCAAGTTCGGTGTCCTGAAATCCGGGCGGCAGGCTGAGTTCGGCCATCGCCGGAGCGGCGGCGAGGGCGAGCATTGCGAGCACGGCCATGAGGCACGCGGTCGCGAGCCTTTGGACTGGGGATTTCATCCGGCTCCTATTCATGGCTTCGCCGAGGACTCCTTTTCAAACACGGCCGAGCGGCCCCCGCTGCGCAGTGGACGAAAGGCCGAGGCGAGTTCAGGCGTCGGCAGGCGTCCTGCGGGGGACGAGGACCAGGCGTTTGAACTCGGCGACCAGCAAACCGTCCTGATTGAGGACGCGCGTGTGGACCTTGACGACGCCGCGATCGGGCTTTGAGCTCGAGGGCTTTACGTCTAGGACCTCGGTCTCGCAGAAGAGCGTGTCGCCGTGGAAGACCGGATTCGGGTGGCTCAGCTCTTCGGTGGCGAGGTTCGCGATCGCCTTGCCCGAAATGTCGGAGACCGACATTCCCAGGGCCAGCGAGTAGACGAGCGGACCGACGACGACGTTGCGCCCCTGCTGGGAGTTCTTGGCGTAGACGTCATTGATGTGGAGCGGGTGGTGGTTCATCGTGATCAGGCAGAAGAGGTGGTCATCGGCCTCGGTCACTGTCTTGGCGGGCCAGTGCTTGTAGACGGCCCCCACCTCGAACTCCTCGAGGTAGCGGCCGTAGCTGTGGGCGCCGCTGGCCTCGCGCTCGGCCTGATCGGTCGTCAGCTCGTAGGTCTGCTCGCTCATCGCTGGGAGGATCTCCTGTCGGTTGGTTAGTGAACTTTTCTGAGGCGTGAGCGCTGCTCCTGGCGCTCGACCACCTGCGCGATCAGCTTGCGCACGTTCGAATCCCCGCTGGTCTTGATATGCCCGGTCTCATAGGCCCGGCGGTAACTCTTCAAGTTGCCCTTCTCGGCAAGCTCATTGAATTGGGGGCGATCGATCTGGACCAGGATCCGCTCATCCTGAGCCAGGTCCTTGCTGATCCTCGGGCCGGGCAGCTCAACCCGATAGAGCTGGATGTCATGCCTGGCTTTGAGCTCGAGGCCGAAGACGAGCTTCAGGTTCCCGAGCGCCGGGACTTCCTCCTGGAAGCGTTCGACGGCGGTCTTGATCAGATCGGCGGTGGACGCCATCTCGCTAGGCATCCCCCACTAGATCCGGTGCCTTTGCAGGAGCTTCTTGCCGATCACCATGCGCTGGATCTCGGAGGTCCCCTCGCCGATCAAGAGCAGCGGCGCGTCGCGGTAGAGCCGCTCGATCTCATACTCCTTCGAGTAGCCATAGCCGCCGTGGATGCGGAAGCTTTCTTCGACACAGAACTTGCCGGTCTCCGAGGCGAGCAGCTTCGCCATCCCCGCCTCGAGGTCAGAGCGCTCGCCGGCGTCCTTCATCCGTGCCGCCTTGCGCGTAAGGAGCCGCGCCGCCTCGATCCCGGTCGCCATATCGGCGAGCTTGAACTGGATCGCCTGGTGCTCAGCGATCGGCTTGCCGAAGGTCTTTCGTTCCTGGCTGTAGCGCAGGGCCAGCTCGAGCGCGCGCTGAGCGATTCCGACGCCGCGGGCGGCGACGTTGACGCGGCCGACCTCGAGCGCGTCCATCATCTGCACGAAGCCCTGGCCGAGCCCCGCCTCCTCGCCGCCGAGGATCCGCTCCGGTGGGCACTGGTAGCCGTCGTAGAGGAGCTCGGTCGACTCGACCCCCTTGTAACCCATCTTCCTGATCTTCGGGGGAACGTCGAGGCCTTTGAAGGCCCCCTCATTGCGCTCGGCCCAGGGCTCCTTCTCGGTGATGAAGCAGGTCATACCCCGGTAGCGAGGGTCCGCCTTTGGGTCGGACTTCATCAGCACGAAAACGACGCCCGAGCCGAGGCCGTTGGTCACCCACATCTTCTGGCCGTTCAGCTCCCAGCTGTCGTTCTCGCCCCTCTTGGCCGTCGCCTTGATGCCCTGGACGTCGGAGCCGACCTCCGGCTCAGAGAGGGAAAAGGCAGCGCGGATCTCGCCCGTCGCCATCTTCGGAAGAAAGTGATCCTTCTGCTCATCGGTGCCGAACTTCATCAGCAAATAGGAACCGATGAAGTGGGTGTTGACGACGCCCGAGATCGAAATCCAGCCGCGCGAGAGCTCTTCGACGATCATCGCGTAGGTCGCCAGGTCAAGGCCCATGCCGCCGTACTCTTCGGGGATCGTCACCCCGAACAGACCGAGCTCCTTCATCTGCTCGACGATCGGCTCGGGGAAGCAGTCCTCGTGGTCGTAGTGCTCGGCGTTGGGGATGATCTGCTCGTCGGCGAACTGTCGGACCATTTCGGTGATCGCGCGCTGGTCGTCGGTCTGATCGCTATACGAGGCTGTGTCTACCGCCATCTCTCCTGCTCTGGTCTGGGTCTGAGGACGGCGAAGGATATCGCCGCCCGCTCGTGGGGCGGCGGCAGCGCTCAGGCTGGCAGCCGCTCGAGCGCGCGCAGGCGGGCGACGACCCGGTCGGCGCGCTCGGTGAAGCTCGCCATTCTGCGACCGGGCTCGACCGGGACCGGCGCGGAGTGAAGGCGCCGCTCGGCGAGCAGCGCCGCGCTCGCCCGCTCCGCCAGTTCGGCGGCGCGACGGGCCTGCTCGGCAGCCTCAAGTGCCGCCGCGCCGACCGTCGTCACCGCACCTTCAGACGACCTCGCGATGGCCAGTGCCTCATCGACGCGCCGGACGAGCTCGGGAAGGAGCGGCGGCGCCTGTGAGGCGGGAAGACGCCAGTCCTGAGTGCTGTCACGCTCAGATGCCTCCAAGGCCGCCGAGAGTACGGTGGCGAGAGGCGGCAAAAGCAGCCGAATGAATAGATTTCGGCCGATCTGACCATGACCCAAGGAGTGCCTTGAGAAACCCACGAGACTTCTTCCAGCCCCTGGCGATCGGCGCCCCGGAGCCACTGCGCGAGATCCCCGTCAAGCCCTCGAGAATGATCCACTTCCTCGACTTCTCGAATGAGAAGATGGTCGAAAAGGCCGCCGGAATCGCGAAGAAGACCGACATTCTCCTCGGCAACCTCGAGGACGCGATTCCCGTTGACCGCAAGGAGGCGGCCAGGCAGGGCCTGATCAAGGCGGCCAAGGAGTCAGACTTCGGGCAGACTGCCCTCTGGACCCGCGTCAACTCGCTCGAGAGCCCCTGGGCCCTTGACGACCTGACGACGCTGGTCGCCGAGATCGGCGACCAGCTTGAGGTCGTGATGGTGCCCAAGGTCGAGGGCGCTTGGGACATCCACTACGTCGACCGGCTGCTCGCCCAGCTCGAGGCGAAGGCCGGGATCGGGCGCCCGATCCTGATCCATGCGATCCTCGAGACCGCGCTGGGGGTCGTCAATCTGGAGGAGATTGCGGCTGCCAGCCCGCGCATGCAGGGGATGAGCTTTGGACCGGCAGACCTCGCCGCCTCGCGCCGCATGAAGACGACCAGGGTTGGGGGCGGCCACCCCGGCTACCGCGTCATGGAGGATCCCAGTGACCCCGAGAATCCCGAGGCAGACCGCGTCAGCGCCCAGCAGGACCTCTGGCATTACTCGATCGCCCGCATGGTCGACGCCTGCGCGTCGACCGGGATCCTGCCGTTCTACGGCCCCTTCGGCGACATCAAGGACACCGCCGGCTGCGAGACCCAATTCCGCGCCGCCTTCCTGATGGGCTGCGTCGGCGCCTGGTCCCTGCATCCCGTTCAGATCGACATTGCCAAAAAGGTCTTCAGCCCGCCGCCCGCAGAGGTCAGGTTCGCAAAGAAGGTTCTGGAGGCGATCCCCGACGGCCGCGGGGTCCACATGATCGACGGCAAGATGCAGGACGACGCGACCTGGAAGCAATGCAAGGTGATGGTCGAGCTGGCGGAGATGCTCGCCGAGAAGGACCCGGAGCTGGCCGCGGCCTATGGGCTCTAGGTCCGGCGATTGAACCATTTATCGGGAGTCGGCCGTACTGCTTAGTTGGCTGAACGAGGCCAGGTTTGTGACCCAACGGCTTGCCAGACGCCGAAATATCTGCACACTTTGTATACGCATCCTGAAACCGACTATGCGCCGAACCAGACCCGCTAACGTGGCTTGAGGGCCCTGCCGATACGAGTTGGGAGATGGCGCTCGATCCAGCAAACCCAGCTAACCCCGAACGAAACCCCCCCTCGGCCCGAGACCGTCACGTGCACTCCTCAACCAACGTCCCCCTCAATCCACCGATATCAGCCCTTCGGCAAGCCCCCGAAGCCGTCGTCCAAGATCGGCCGACGTTCGGCAACCTCCCTCGCTCCAGGCGCGGCGCCTCGTGGTGGCTCGTCCCCTGCATCGACCTGCTCGCCTCCTCGGTCGCCCTGCTGCTCATCGCCCTGCTAAACGACGAGAGCCCCTTCCCGGCGCTGCCCCTCGCCCCGGCGCTGCTGATCGGCGTCTACGGTCTCTTGGGCGTCTATGCCTCACGGCCGGCCGGCGGTGCACTAGAGATCGAAAGCGGCATCGCCTGGCCCGTCATCCGGCTCGTTGTCGCGGCCCTGTTTGCCTGGGTGGCCTCCCTGTTGATGGACCTCGGGGCCGGTGCCCAGCTGGCGCTGTGGAGTCTCTTCGTCGCGCTTGACCTCGCTGGCCGGGCCGCGAGCGCTCCCTACCTGCGCCGATTGGACCGGGTCGAGCGCTGGGTCCTGGTCGGCGATGAGGCGACCGCGCAACGCCTGCGTGCCTTTGTCCCCCTACGCGCCTACGCTGACGTGGTCGCCACGATTCCACCACCGGCGGAGGGTGTCGGCCAGGACATCAGCCGAATCTCCTCGCTGGAGGTCGTCGACCGCTACCGTGCCGACCGCGTCGTGATCGCCTCCCAGCATGCCGACGATAAGGGCCTGCTCGACGTCGTGCGCTCGTTCAAGTCGATCGGGATACCGGTCAGTTTGCTGCCGCGGCCTCTGGATCTGCTCGAGGCTCCGGCCACGAGGGCGAGCCAGGTCGGCGGGGTGCCGCTGATCGACGTCGAAAGCCTCGCCGCTCAGGAGGCGGTGCCCTACGTCGGTCCCGACCGCCGGCGAGAGCGCCACACCAAGGTCAGCGTCGTGGTGCCGGCGATGAACGAGGGACGCAACATCGGCCAGGTGCTCCACCGTCTCCCCGCCGACCTCTTTGAGGTGATCCTTGTCGACGGCAACTCCCACGACGATACGATCGAGGCTGCCCGCGCCGCCTACCCCTCGATCAGGGTGCTGACCCAGAGCGGCCGTGGCAAGGGGGACGCCTTCCGGACCGGCTTTGCAGCGGTCCGCGGAAACCTGATCGTGATGCTCGATGCTGATGGCTCCGCCGACCCGGCCGAGATCACCCGCTTCGTCGCGGCCCTCGAAGCGGGAGCCGACTTCGCCAAGGGCTCCCGCTTCCTTGAGGGAGGTGGTAGCGCCGACATCACGCCGCTGCGCAGCCTCGGCAACTCCTTCCTCAGCGGTACTGCGAACCTCCTGCACGGCACCCGCTTCACCGACCTCTGCTACGGCTACAACGCGTTCTGGGCACGCTGCCTGCCGTTCATCTCCCTGGACGCTCCCGGCTTCGAGGTCGAGACGCTGATCAACCTGCGGATCGCGGGAGCCGGAATGAAGATCACCGAGGTGCCGAGCTATGAGGCCGATCGCCTCTCCGGCCAGAGCAACCTCAACACCTTCCGCGACGGCTTCCGCGTGCTGGGGACGATCCTCCGCGAGGCCCGCCGACGCCGCGGTGTCCAATCCAGACACGCACCGGCTGGCGGCCAGACGCAGGAGGCCGAGGCCACAGCCACCGCCGCCTGACCCCACCGAGGCCTCACGATGACAGCCCGCGGCCCGAGCTGCCGCCCCGAGCCCCGGTAGCGTGAAGATGATGCCAGCCAGCTCCGCGCGGCCGCCGCGCCCCGTCGATGCCGTGACCCTGCGGTCGCGCGCGGAACGGGCGGCGATCGGGATCGGCTGGCTGCCGGCTCTGGTGCTCTCGGCCGCCGTCGGCGTGCTGCTCTGCGCGGTCACGGATGCCCTCTCACGCCAAACGCTGGCGCCCTCCCCGCTCCTTTACTGGCTGGGAATCCTGGTCCTGGCGGTGCCGATCTTCTACCGGCTGACCTCCCGCGAGGCATCGGCGCGCGAACGGCTCGCACTGGTGTGCGTACTCGGCCTCTCCCTCTATTTGGTCAAGGTGATGCGAGATGCGCCGATCTTCACCTTCTCCGATGAGCTGGTGCATGCCTTCAATGTGCATCAGATAGCCGTCCACGGCCATCTCTTTCACCCCAACCCGATCCTCGAGGTAACCCGCTACTACCCGGGCCTGGAGGGGGCGGTCTCTTCCCTGGTGTCGCTGACGGGCCTCTCAGCGTTCCCCTGCGGCGTCGTCCTGATCGGCGTCGCCCGCCTGGTGCTGATCGCCTCGCTCTTCCTGCTCTTCCAGAGGGTCGGGGGCTCGGCGCGGCTCGCCGGACTCGGGGTGGCCATCTATGCCGGCAACTACAACTTCCTCTTCTGGGGTGCCCAGTTCTCCTACGAGTCGCTTGCACTGCCCCTGCTGGTGATGGTGCTGATGGCGCTTGCCGAACGGGAAGCGGCACCCCGCGCTGCTCTGCGGGCCTGGAGCGTGCCGGTGCTGCTGGGAATGATGGCGATCGTGATCACTCACCACCTCACCTCCTACGCGCTGGTGGTCGTGCTCGTCGCGCTCGCTCTTGCCGGTCGCTGGGTGCGCGCCACCTGGAGGCCGCCGAACCCGTGGCGGTTGGCGGTAATCGGTGCGCTTCTCGCCCTGGCCTGGCTCCTCGTAGTCGCGAGCGCGACGGTCGGCTACCTCTCGCCGGTGCTGACCAACGCCATCAAGGCGATCGCTCACACGATCGCCGGGGAAGAACCACCCCGGAGCCTTTTTCACGGAAGCGGCACAATCGAAGCGGCCACCCCGCTTGCCGGCCGCGGTATCGCGCTTTTGGCGGTTGTGTTGCTGGCGGTCGGGCTGCCATTCGGGCTGCGTGAGATCCGGCGCCGCTACATGGCGCGGCCCTTCGCCCTGCTGTTCGCGCTCGCCGCCGTTGGCTTTTTCGGCACCCTCGCCCTGCGGCTGACGCCACCTGCCTGGGAGACGGGGAACAGGCTCAGTGAGTTCCTGTTCATCGGCCTCGCCTTCCTGCTCGCCTGCGCTGCGGTCGCGGCCGGACGCCGCTGGCCACGCTCGGCGCTGCGCCGACCGTTGCTCACGGCCGGCCTCGCGCTGATCCTCGTCGGCGGGGCACTGGCGGGCTGGCCCTGGGACTCGCAGCTCGCCCAGCCGCTGCGGGCGACCGCCGAGGGCCGCACGATCGTCTCTCCGCCAATGGGCCTCGCCGAATGGGCGCGCGACAGCGCTCCGCCGAGTCGCTTTGCGGCGAGCGTCGCCGACGCGGGTCTGCTGTTGACCCCGGGCGAGAGATTCGCCTTCGCAGGCTCCTCTCCCGACGTTGAAGACCTGCTCGAAGAGGAACACCTGAACGGCTGGGAGCTGCCCCTCCTGGCGCGAAATCACATGCGCTACGTCGTCGTCGACCGCCGCCCCAGTAGCGGCGACAGCCTGCGCGGCTACTACTTTGCGGATCGGGGCACTCGCCTGGCCGAGCTGGGGGCGCGGAACAAGGTGACCAAGTTCAACCGGATCCCAGGCGTGGCGCGGGTCTACACCAACGGCACGATCACGGTCTTCGACCTGGGGCCGGGGCGATGAGAGGGCACCGAGACCTGCGCGTGCTCACGGCGCTTGCTCCGGCGTGCGGCCTGCTCGCCTGGCTGATTCCGGTCGGCTCGATCAGCCTGCTCATCGCCCTGCCTCTCGTCTTCTTCCTGCCCGGCTACGCGATCGCCGCGGCTGCCTTCGCGCGGCGTCAGGTCGAGCGGACGACGCTGCTCGTGCTGGGTGTTGGTCTCAGCCTCGCGGTGCTTACGCTCGGCGCCCTGGTGCTCAACTTCACCCCAGGAGGAATCCGCGCCGGAAGCTGGGTCCTGCTGCTGGTCCTCGTCGTCTTGGGGGCCTGCCGGTTGGCGGCGATCCGGCGGGCGCGGGCGGCCTCACCGGCACGGGCTCCCTCACTACCCAGCGCGAGTTTCGCGGCGATTTCGGTCATCGCGGCGGCGATCCTGATCGCCGGAGCCGCCGTCACCCTCGCCTTCACCCCGCTGCCGGCGAAGCACGCGGTGGGCTACACGGCGCTGTGGATCAAGCCGCTTGGCTCGACCGAAAAAGGCGGCGCCCAGGTGGGAGTTCGCAGCGAGGAGCAACACTCCGTTGCCTACCGTCTGCGGGTGCGCTTCGCGCAGGCGCCACCGCAGGTGCGCCACCTCAGACTCAGTCCGGGCGAAGCTCGGCTGCTGCACTTTGCCAGCAATGCGGTCGGGAGCGTCGGCGCCGCCCAACCGGTGGCGGCGATTCTCTACCGGGCGGCTGACCCCCAGCATCCCTACCGGCGCGTCTCCGCCTGGATCCAGCCACCGGAGGGAACAGGGTGAGCGGGAGCCGGGGCGATCCCGCAGTCGACATCGTCATCGACAACTACAACTACGGCAGGTTTCTCACCGAGGCGATCGAGAGCGCGCTGGAGCAAAGCCACCGGAACACCCAGGTGATCGTCGTCGACGACGGCTCCACCGACTCCTCGCGGGAAATACTTCACGGCTACGAGAGCCGCGGGGTCGAGGTCATCTTGAAGGAGAACGGTGGCCAGGCGTCTGCGCTGAACGCCGGCATCGAGCGCTGCAGCGGCGATGTGGTGATCTTCCTCGATGCCGATGACGTGCTGCGCCCGCAGGCAGCCGAGGCGGTCGCCGCCGCCTTCTGCGCCGATCCATCACTTGTCAAGGTTCAGTTCCGCACCGAGGTGATCGACGCCGAGGGACGCCCCACCGGGGTCATCAAACCGACCCCCCACCTGCCGATGCCGGGCGGTGACATGCGAGACGACGAGTTGGTGCGACCGTTCGACATCGTCTGGATGGCAACCAGCGCCAACGCCTTTCGGACCGAGTCGGTGAGACGAATCTTCCCGATCCCGGTCGAGGACTTTCCGGCCAGCGGCGCCGACTGGTACCTGGTTCATCTGGCGGCGCTGCTCGGCCCGGTGGCCTCCCTAAACGGGGTCTGGGCTGGCTACAGGGTGCACGGGGAAAACAGCTACGAACAGCTGCACAGCGAGCTTGACCTCGACCACGTGCGCCAGGCGATCGAGTTCGCCCAACCCACAACGAGGGCGCTGGCGCGCCTCGCCGACGAACTGCAGCTGTCCTACCCGCGCCCGATCCTTTCCGTCGCCGACCTCGCCAACCGATTGATCTCGCTATGCCTGGCGCCCGAGCACCACCCTGTTTCGGGGGACCGGCGCCGGGGGCTCGTGCGCGACGCGGCGCGCGCAATCGCTCGCCGCGGCGACCTGGCGGTGCCGATGAAGTTGGCCCTCCTGACCTGGTTCGCAGCGATGGCCCTGGTGCCCCGCCGCCTCGCACGGCGGTTGGCGCTCCTCTTCTTGTTCCCTGAGCGCCGCCGCTCGATCAACGGCCTGCTGGGCAGGATGCAAGGTGCCGGAGCGGTGGCGGGCTGATGCGCATCCTGCTCGTCACCTCGATGGTGCCCGATGCTGCCGGTATCGGGGCGATGCCAAAGCTCTTCCAGGCTCAGCTCGATGGGTTAAGCGAGCACCATCAGGTGACGCTGGTCGCGGGCTATGGCGATGAGCCCGGCCAGGCCGAGGCCGCCGCGCGCCTCCTCAGATCTGGCGTCGAGGCACGCTTTGCGGACCGGCGCCGCTCGCCCACGCCGCGGCGCCGCTGGCGGGTGCGGGGCGAGCTGGCATATGCCTGGCTGACCGAAGGCTGGCCCTGGCGCGTCGTCTCCGGCGCCGGGGGCCTGCAGGTACTGATCGACGACGCGACCAGGAAGCGCCGCTTCGATGTCGTCGCGGTCGAGGACAATCCGGCAGCGATGCTGCGCTTCCCGGCCGGCGTCCCGAGGGTGTTGACCGAGCACGAGGCGGTGCGGGCCCCGGCGAGCGAGTGGCGCGCGGTGCGGTTCTCCGAACGGCCGCTGCGCGCCCTGCGCGCCGCCGATTGGCGCCGCTGGGAGCGCTTCCTGAAATCAGCCTGGCAGCGGTTCGATCTCCTGCAGGTCTACTGCGAGGGAGATGCCGCGGCTGTGCGACGGGCCGCTCCCGAGCTGGGCGAGCGAATCCGCGTCAATCCCTACGGAATCATTCTTCCGCCGCGCCTCGATCCGGAAGAGGAGAAACCAGGGACAATCCTCTTCAGTGGCACCTTCGGGCATCTGCCCAACCGGGATGCCGCCCGTTGGCTCGCCACCGAGATCATGCCCGCAATCCGGGCGCGAGCGCCCCAGGCACGGCTGTGCATCCTCGGGAGCGCCCCGCCGCGCGAGATCCTGGAGTTGGCCGGCCCGGGGATCGAGGTGATCGCCAACCCGGCGAGCATGGAGCCGCACCTGCGGGCGGCCGCGCTCGTCCTCGCCCCGGTGCGCAGCGGTGGTGGCATGCGGATGAAGGTGCTCGAGGCGCTCGCCAGACAGAGGGCGGTGGTGACGACGACCCTCGGCGCCGAAGGATTCACGACCTTTGAGGCCGAGCCTCCGTTGGCGATCGCCGACGATGTCGAGGCGATCGCCGAGACGACCGCCGCGCTCCTGCTCGACGACGGGCGACGCCGCGAGCTGGCTCGCCGGGGTCGCCTGTTCGCCGAGCGCCACCACAGCCCGGCCGCGTGGGCCGAGCGGCTGGAATCCGTCTACACAGAGGCGCGGCGCAAACACGCCGGCTCCGTGTCCGAGCACCAATATCCTGGCTCGCTCTCCTCCTCGTCGGAATCAGATACATGACCAATGAGCAGACCCCCGAGCTGAGCATCGTCATCGCGACGTACAACCGCCGCGAGAGCCTGCGGGGCTGCCTCGAGGCGCTCGCGGGCCAGACCGCGGACGCGAACAGCTTCGAGGTGATCGTCGCCGACGACGGTTCCAGCGACGGTACCGCGGAGCTGGCCGAGGGCCTCGAGTCACCGCTGCGAATCCGGGTGCTGCGGCTTGAGAACGGCGGCTGGGCGTCGGCCGCCAACGCCGGTGCGCGGGCGGCGCGCGGGCGCATCTGCCTGCATATCGACGACGACATCATCTCCTCCCCGCAGCTGGTTGCCGAGCACCTCGCGGCGCACCGCGAGCGCGGCCCGAGGGTCGCGATCGGCAGGCTGATCCAAAAGACGCCGGATTCCCCCGGTTGGTTCGGGCGCGCCTACGCCGTCGCCTGGAACCATCGCTTCGAGGAACTCGCAGAGCGACCCGCGAACTGGCCAGACTGCTACGGAGCCAATCTCTCGGCCCCGCGGGAGGCGCTCTTGGATGCGGGCGGCTTCTCGACCGAGCGACCCACCGTCGCCGACATGGAGCTCGCCTACCGGCTGCACCGGACCGGCTGTGAGACGGTCTACCTCCCCGCCGCAGAGGCCCTGCACATCGACGAAAAGAGCGACGAGCGGATCGTCGCAGACATCGTCGGCTATGGCGGCTTTTGCGCCGAATTCACGCAACGCCACCCGGCCACCCGCTCGACTCTTATGGGCTGGTTCGGCGAGGCGACTCCGCGAGAGGCGCTGCTCAGGCGAGTGCTGCTCGCCCTGCGGCTGCCACCGAGCGCCCTGCCGCCGCTCGGGCGCCTGATCCCGGGGGTCGACCGGCGCCAGGTCTGGTACGGATTCATCGCCCGGTACTGCTTCTGGCTGGGCGTGCGGCATGAGATCGATCGGGACCGCTGGCTGCAGATCACCCGGGGGGTCCCGGTGCTGATGTACCACGCCTTCATCGAGAGCGGCGAGCGCGATCGCTTTGTGATGCCGGCGCGCTCGTTTCGGCGACAGCTGCGACTCCTATCCCTGCTGCGCTATCGGGTGATCCCACTGCAGGATCTCGCCCGCATTTTGCGCGACGATCAGCCGCTGCCGAAGCGAGTGGCGGTGATCACGATCGACGACGGCTACGCCGACACGGCCAGCGTCGCGCACCCGATTCTCCGCGAGCGCGGCTTCCCGGCGACCCTCTTCATCGTCAGCGGCCGAATCGGGGGTCGCAACGACTGGGATACCCACGCCGGCAGCGCGACCCGGGACCGTCCCCTCCTAACGGTCTCTGAAATCGAGGCGATGCGCAGGGACGGTGCGGCCGTGGGCGCCCACACCCGCACCCACATCGCCCTCGCCAGCGCCCCCGAGGGCGAGGTCCGCGAGCAGGTCGAGGGGTCCAGGAGCGACCTGGAGGAGACCTTCGGGGAACCGGTCGAGACCTTCGCCTACCCCTACGGCGCAACCGACGATCGCGCCTTTGCGGCGGTCTCAGAGGCCGGCTTCCTCGGCGCCTGCACGACCGAGCCCAAGCACGCCGTGGCCGGTGTGGACCCGATCCGGATCCCCCGACTTGAGATCGAAGGAACCGACTCGACGACCCGCTTCCTGCGCAAGCTTTTGCTCGGAGGCTCCTGACGGATGAGCGAGACCGATTTCGAGATCGTCGTCGTGGGCGGGGGTCCCGCCGGGCTGAGTGCAGCGATCGAGGCCCAGCGCCAGGGTCGGAGCGTCGCGCTACTCGAGGCCGGCGAGATCGCCGGCGGGCTGACCCGCAGCTTCCAGCAAGATGGCTACACATTCGATTGCTCCGGTCACCTCCTGCACCTCTCTAACCCCGAGGCCCTGCGGGTCGTTGAGGAGGCGACCGAGCCCGAGGACTGGAACCGGATGAGCCGCAACTCGGTGATCGAGATCGGAGGCGCGATCGTCCCCTACCCATTTCAGATGCACCTCGCCTACGCGCCCGAACCGATCCGCCGCGAATGCCTCGAGGAGCTCCCCGCCGAGCAGGTCAGGGCACCCGAGGAGGGCTACGCCGACTTCGGCCAGTGGATCGAGGCAAACCTCGGCTCGGGGATCGGCCGCCATTTCATGGTCCCCTACAACGAGAAGCTCTCCACGGTCAGTGTCGGGGAACTGACCACCGAGTGGCTGGGCCGCTTCGTACCGCAGCCCAGCCTCGCCGACATCCGCCGCGGCGGTGAGCGGCGAGAAACGGTGGAGACCGGCTATAACCGCACCTTTCTCTACCCTTCGCACGGCGGAATCGCGACCCTCAGCAGCGGCCTGGCGGGCCTGGTCGAGACGCTTCTCACAGGCGCGCGGGCCGTCGAGATCGACACTGAGGAGCGTCGCGTTCACACAGAGGATGGCCGCTCCTTTGGCTTTGAGATCGGCGTCGTGGCGACGATCCCGCTGCCCGAACTGGCCTCGATCATCAGGCCCCGCGAGCCCGCCTTCGAGACCGCGGTGAAGCTGCGCGCGAACACCGTCACCTGCGTCAACCTGGGTCTGCGGCATGCCAACCCCGAGCTCAGCCAGTACCAATGGATCTACCTTCCCGAGCCGCGCTTCGCGGCATACCGGCTCGGGTTCTACGGGCGCTTCGCGGAGGCGATGGCGCCGGCTGGGCGGGAGAGCGTCTACGTTGAGATCTCGCATGCGGCCGAGCGCCCCGGGGATGAGCTGGTCGAGGCGGCGATCGCCGACATGTCGGCGCTCGGCGCGATCGAGGGCGAGGACGAGGTCGAGACGGTGCTGCCGGTGAGGATCGATCACGCCTACGTGATCCACGATCGCGACACCGGCCCGGTGCGAGCCCTGCTGCGGGAGGCGCTGCGCGACCGGGGGGTGCACACGGCCGGCCGCTACGCGGTCTGGGAGTACTCGGCGATGGAGGATGCGATCGTCGGAGGCCTGCGCAGCGCCCGCGAGCTCATCGCTGAGGCCGGATCGCGCGAAGGTGACGGCGCAGACCGACGCCGAAGCGGGTCGGGCTCCCCGAGTAGCTCCTGATCAGGGAGGGACCCTGCTTACAACCCCATCCCGCCCCGGTGTCCCACGCCCACCCCAAGTATGAGATCCCGTGCCGGTCTGCCCAGCGCATGTAGGGATCGATGTAGTGATGGCGACAGTCACCCTCGCCCAGCTCACCGGTGACGACCGGGAAGCGCTTCGCGATGCGGGCCAGCGCGGTGCGGCAGCCTGCATAACATGCGGAGAAGTCGTAGGTGTGGTTGGAGGCGACAACCGCGTGCGCGGGGTCGGCGGGGACGTGTTCGAGCCAGCCCTGGAGGTCGCGCGACCAGTCGAGACCACCGAGCATCACCGGCTGCCGCGCCCCGGTCGAACGGACCGCCTCCAGCAGCTGCGGAAGCCCGGTTGCCGGGTAGTCGCCGAACCAGTTGTCGTGGACCGTGCAGGGCGCCGCCCAGCAGTCCCAAGTGACGTCGTGGGGCTCGTTGTAGAGATCGAACAGCAGGCTCCTGTCGCCGCGAAAGAAGCTAGCCACGCTGGCCCAGAAGGCCGGTGCATGTTCGGCATCCGGCAGCGGGATTAACCCTGTCGCCTGATGGGTGCCCGGCGCCGCCCACTGCAGATCGAGGATCACATACAGACCTGCGTGCTCGAGCCGCGTGACGAAGTCGGCAATCGCGGCGCGGTAGGCGGCGCCACTGAGGCTCGGGGCGATCCCGTTGATGCCGAGCCAGCAGCTCTCATTGAGGGGCAGCCGGACGGCGTTGATCCGCCAGCTCTTCATCGCCGCGATCGAGGCACCGTCCGTGGGCCCCTCGAAGATCCCCTCGCCTTCGACGCAGCGGTACTCGGGCCCGGCGCGGTTGACGCCGAACAGGCGCACCGGCCGGCCGGAACTTTCGACGAGATGGTTTCCCTTGACGCCGATCCAGGGCTTCTCGGGTCCCCGCGACGCAGCGCTCGCTGCCGTCGGTGCCACAACGAGCAGGGCAACCAGCACACATATGACGCGCGGGCGCATCGACCGATTATGGACAGGGGCGCCGCTCAGGCCGGCAGGCGCCAGATGTGAGGGAGGATCACGTCGCCGTCGGCCCCGATGCTCGGCATCGGCCGCCCGTCGATCACGCCGGGCTCGACGTCGAAAAAGGCGGCGGCCTGCAGGCCGTCCTGGATCTCCTCACGCCCCCGGAGGACGACGTCGATGCGGTAGCGGCCGGGGACCAGCGGCAGCGAGTCAAGCTCGCATTCGATCCGCGTCCCCATTGTCGAGTCGCGGACGTCAGCCGGCGAGGAGAGTTCGCTGTCCAGGGTCGTGACCGGGTGTCCGAGGCTGTTGAGGATCGTCAGCTCGCACTGCATCATCGGCATAACCTCGGTTACCTCGACCTCGATCTTCGCCTTGCGACCGCCGACGATGACATCGGCCTCGCCGCTGGCGTCATAGACGGCGAGCCGCCGCACGAGCGATTCTTCCCAGCCACGGCCGTCGCGGTCGGCGCGGGCAAGGAGGTCGGTCGTGGCGGCGCGCTCGAGACCACGCAGGTAGTGGCTGACCGTCTCCTGGACCGGGCCATCGGCGACGACGACGCCCCGCTCGAGCTGGATCCCGCGCTCACACAGGGCCTGGATCGTCGCCAGGTTGTGGGAGACGAAGATCACCGTGCTGCCGGCCTTCGCCACCTCTGCCATCTTCCCCAGGGACTTGCGCTGAAAGGTTGCATCGCCGACCGAGAGAACCTCGTCGACGAGCAGGATCTCGGGTTCGAGGTGGGCGGCGACGGCGAACGCGAGCCGCACCTGCATGCCGCTTGAATAGCGCTTGACCGGCGTGTCGAGGAAGCGCTGCACGTCGGAGAACTCAACGATTTCGTCGAATCGACGCCGGATCTCAGAGCGACGCATGCCGAGGATGGCGCCGTTTAGGAAGACGTTCTCCCGTCCCGTCAACTCGGGATGAAAGCCGGTGCCGACCTCAAGCAGGGAGCCGACCCGCCCGGTCACCTCGGCCCAGCCTTTGGTGGGCTCGGCGATCCGGGAGAGGATTTTCAGCAGGGTGCTCTTGCCGGCGCCGTTGTGGCCAATGAGGCCGATCGCTTCGCCGCTTTGGACCCCGACGGAGACGTCCTTCAGAGCCCAGAGGTAGTCGACCTGCGGCTTGTCGGTGCGTCGGAGGGTGGCGCTGCGTAGCAGGTTGCGGATGCCGTTGACGATGCTGTCGCGAAGGGTCCCGTAGCCCTGGTGGCCGATCCCCAGCCGGTAGCTCTTGCCGAGCCCCTCTGTCTTAATCGCGAGATTGCTCATCGGCTCAGATGATGTCGGCAAAGGTCCGCTCGACCCGGTCGAAGTAAGCGAGCCCCGCAAAGAAGAGCACCACGGCGCTGGCGGCGGAGAGCCCCATCAGCCCCCAGGGTGCGGTGCCGGTACCGAGCAGCGCCCAGCGAAAACCTTCCACCACCCCGGCCATCGGATTGATTCCCAAGAGCGTCCTCCAGGGCGAATGCAAAGAGCTGCTCGCATAGACGATCGGCGTCAGGAAGAACCACATCTGCACGGCAAAGGGGATCACGTAGCGGACGTCGCGGTAGCGCACGTTGATCGCCGAGAGTGCCGCCGTAACACCGATCACGCTGGCAATCGCGATCAGGATGAAGAGTGGCAGGGTGAGGATCGCAACGGTCGGGACGATGCCGTAGATCAGGATCACGGCGATCACGATCGTGGTCGAGACCGCGAGGTCGACGAGGCCCGCACCGACGGCACCCAGGGGCATGAAGATCCGCGGGAAGTAGATTTTCGAAACGAGTTCTTTGTAGAGGACGAGGCTTTCGGAGCCGAGCAGCATCGTGTTCGCGAAGTAGGTCCATGGAACCAGCGCGGTGAGGCTGAAGATCGTGTAGGGGACGCTGCCGCCGGCCGAGACGCCCGCCACACGATTGAAGAAGATGTAGAAGACGATCATCAGGAGGACCGGCTGAAGAATCGCCCAGGCGGCGCCCAGCGCCGTTTGGCGGTAGCGCAGGGTGACGTCGCGGACCACGATCTGCAGGGCCAGGTCCCGGTAGCGCCACAGTTCCCGGGGTGAGAGGACCCGACTGAAGCCGCTGGTTGGTTGCAGCCGGATCGTCGACGCGGTCGGCCTCTGCGGCTCCTCGACAGCTATCTCGGCGGTCAGCTCTGGCATGTAGTCAGGTTAGTTTCGCCACCCACCGGAACTCCCCTGGGGCACCTTGCCCTTATCGGTCGCGGCGCCCACGGCGCTTTAGCCGCAGGGTCATCGCCTCCTCGTAGGCGGCCTCAAAGCGCGGAACGACCTCCTCGGGGCCGAAGAGCTTCGCGCGCTCTAGGGCCCGCTCGCCCATCCGGGCCCGCAGATCGGGATCGTCGCAGAGCCGGCGCAGGGCATTCCTCAGTGCCTTGGCATCGCCGGCCCGGACGAGCAGACCGGTCTTCCCGTCCACGACGACGTCGGCGAGTCCCCCGGTCCGGGAGGCGACTACCGGCTTGCCAGCCGCCGCCGCCTCGAGCGCGACTATCCCGAAGGACTCTGGCAGCAAGGAGGGGACGACGACGAGCGCCGAGCGCCGCACTGCCTCAATTGCCAGCCGGTGGGGCATGCGCTCCAAAACCGCGACGCCAGGTGCATCTGGCAAATCATCGATCAGTCGCCGCCCGATCAGAACCAGCGGCGGGGCGTCATCGAGCCCGGCGTAGGCTTCGACTAGCACCCGGACGCCCTTGTCCTCGGTCAGATCGCCGAAGTAGAGCAGGAACGGGTCAGCGGGAAGCTCGGCGAGGCGCGGCTCCTCCGCGGGCGAAGGCGCGGGCAACTCGCCGATGAAGTTGGGCACCACCCGCTGGGCGTCCGCAGGACCGAGGCCGCTGAGATCGCGGACCGAGCTGCTGACCGGAAGGAACATGTCGACCCGCTGTCGCAACCAGGCGCCGCTGGCTCGCGTCCCAATCGCGGTCAGCGACCCCTTGGCGGCGCCGTAATGTTGGACCGAGTGCGCGAGGCACTTGCCCGCCCGGGGGCCGCTGCAGACACCGCCCCGGTAGAAGAATCGCTTGGTCGCGCAGACAAGGCTGTAGTCGTGCAGAGAGACCACAAAGGCCGCCGATGAGCGCCACTCCAGAGGCAGGAACGTGTGCGCGAGCCAGTTGTGGGCATGGACCACGTCGGGCTCGCTTGCGCGAATCACGCGGCGCAGGTCGCGCAGCGCAAGCGGATCGGGAGCGGGAGGCGCGTAGCGCCTCTCCTCGTCGACCGAGACCCCCGGAATGCGGTGCATGGTGCTCTCCAGCAGGTGCAGCGCTACCCCGTCCTCGCGCGGGGGCGGCTCTCCCACGGGCTGGCGCAGGGTGGCGATCCCGACCTCGTGCCCGCGCCGCGCCAACTCCGAGCTGAGGTCCTCAACGATCCTCTCCTCGCCTCCGATGACCGGCGAGAAGGACTGCGCCAGCATCAGGATCCGCATCGATCGCCCCGGGTCATCGCCCGGCCAACGTTATGCGAGTCACCCGACGACCAGGGGACCGCGAAAACAGGTAGAACATCTGTCCATGTCAATGCGGGCAAACCGGCGCTCCGCGATCTTTCGCCTCGTCCTCCTCGGCGGACTCCTGATCATCGCGACGGGAGTTGTTACCGCTACCACCGCGCACCACGCTCGGCTCGCCAGGACGAATCGCTCCGAGCGCCATCCCTGCAGGGGAAGCCAGACGAACGCTCGCCTGCCGTACGGGCTCTGCACTCGGGAGCCGAGCCGCCCCGCTGTCCCCCACAGACCCCCCCAGATTAAGGCGGTTCGCGGTCCCACAGTGAGCGCGGGTCGGGCGTCTCGCCGCTCCCCGCCAGGGCACCCGGCCCTGGCTCTCGCACCGCGCGTCGCCGCCGGTGAAGGCAGACGCCGGTCAGTTTCTCTCGCACCGTCGCGAGCGACGGCTCCGGCCCGGGAAGGCAAGCCGGCAAAGCATCCGGGTGGAGGCTCGGGCGGGGGGGTCAGGGAACCTGGTCCGCCGTCGAACCCCCGAGTTGCACCCACACCCGTCTCGACGCCAGCCTCAAACAGCACGCCAGGACACTCGCCCGTCGCGGCGGCGGTCTCCGCGCCGGGCTCGGGAACTCCCGGCTCGATCTACTGGGGGGCCTGGATCGGCGATCAGTTGACCGGTACCCAGGCGCCCTGGGACATGAACGCGGTCACGAAGTTCGAACAGATGCTGGGCAAGCCGATGTCGCTGATCCACTTTTCCGCCCCCTTCGCCGATTGCTCCTCCACCCCCTGCTCCTTCTACGGGTTCCCGACGAGCCTGATGCAGAGAATCCGCGAACACGGCTCGATCCCGTTCTTCAGCTGGGCCTCACAGTCGACGCCGGCGAGCCTCGAAGAGCCCGAATTCCAGCTCTCCGACGTGATCTCGGGGCGCTATGACGGCTACATCCGCGAATTCGCCGAGGAAGCCAAGGCCTGGGGGCACCCGTTCTTTTTGCGCTTCAACTGGGAGATGAACGGCAACTGGTTTGAGTGGTCAGAGGGAGTCAATGGCAATCAGGCCGGCGAATACGTCGCCGCCTGGCGCCACGTGCACGACATCTTCACCGAAGTCGGCGCCACCAACGCGACCTGGGTCTGGTGCCCGAACGTCGACCCCACAGGCAAGTTGCACGAACTCGCATCGCTCTATCCGGGCAACGAATACGTGGACTGGACCGGACTCGACGGCTACAACTGGGGCCCGGGACGAGGGGGCTGGACCAGCTTCCGTCAGCTTTACGCGACGACCTATCGACGCATTACCGAAGAAATCGCGCCGACCAAGCCGATGGTGATCGGCGAGATGGGCTCGACCGAGTCCGGCGGCTCGAAGGCTGACTGGATCCAGGAAGCGCTCAGCGAGGTGCCAAGCGAATTCCCGAAGGTGCGGGGGCTGTTGTGGTTCGAGAAGTACGAGGACGGGATGGACTGGCCAATTGAGTCCTCCGCCGCGGCCACCAGCGCCTTTGCCAGCGGCATTCAGAGCCCGGCCTATGCCGGGAACCATTTCGGCTCGCTGCCCTTTGGCCCGATTTCTCCCCCGGGGTGAGCCGAAGGGCGCCACGCAAGCGCGGTTGTGGAGTCAGTGGCTGTCGGGCGAGGGGCTGACGGCCTGCCAGAATCGGGCCCGTGCCGCCCAGCAACGCCAGCACCGAAGGTCTCGCGGCGCCGTCGATCTCGGTTGTGATCTGCGCCTACACCGAGGCTCGCCTGGGGCTGATCGAGGCGGCGATCGAGTCGCTCAGCGCCCAGACGATCTCCCCCGATGAGCTGATCCTGGTCATCGACCATGCACCCGAGCTTGAAGCCGAGTGCAGGCGGCGCTGGCCGACGATTCGGGTTATCCACAATCGCGAGCGGCAGGGTCTCTCCGGCGCCCGTAACACCGGCCTTCAGGAAAGCTCTGGAGAGGTGGTCGCCTTCCTCGATGATGACGCGGTCGCGGCCCCGAATTTGATCGAGTTGCTTGGCCGTGCCTATGCTGATCGGCGAGTCTTGGGCGTCGGCGGGACCGTGCGACCGATGTGGAGTGTGGGACGTCCGCGCTGGTTCCCGGCGGAGTTTGACTGGGTGGTCGGCTGCACGCACTCGGGTATGCCGCGACAGGTGGCGACGGTTCGCAATCTGGTCGGCGCCAACATGTCGTTCAGGCGGGAGACGCTGATCCAAACCGGCGGCTTTCGATACCAGCTCGGCCGCATCGGGACGATCCCCGCCGGCTGCGAGGAGACCGATCTCTGCATCCGCATCGGCAGGCTCTGGCCCCGGGGACAGATCCTCTATGACCCCGATGCGATCGTCGAGCACCACGTTCCCGCCGCCAGGGCCAGCCTCGGCTACTTCGTCTCGCGGTGTCGCGGCGAGGGTCGCTCCAAGGCGGTGCTCGCCGGCCTCGTCGGAAGCGATTCTGGTCTCGAAGCCGAGCGCTCATACGTGCGCAGCACGCTACCTCGGGGTTTCCTGCGGGGCATCATGGAACTCTTCCACGGTGACGCATCGGGACCGGCGCGCTCGGCGAGCATCGTCCTTGGCCTGCTCGTCACCAGCTTCGGATACGTGTCGACCACGCGCCGGAGGCGCCAGCTCGCTCACCGTCGGGCGCTTCTCGAGGCGGAGACGCCCGAGGCTTCGCCGCGGATCCTGATGGTCACACCGCGCAGCCCTCTCTCCCAGGGTGGGGTCGAGCGTCACGTGTTCGAGATCAGCCGCCGCCTCGCCGCCTCGGGAGCCACAGTCGAGGTCCTCTGCACGGAGCCAGGAGGCGAGCCAGTCAGAGATGAGGAACGGGAAGGGGTGCGCATCCGCGTGGTGAGGGCCTGGCCCCGTAACCGAGATTGGTGCTTTGCCCCGCGGATCTGGCGAGAGATGTCCCGGCAGCCATGGGATCTGGTGCACGTTCAGTCCTACCACACACTGGTCGCGCCGTTGGCGATGCTGCGCGCCCTCACGCTCGGCATCCCATACGTGGTGACCTTCCATGGCGGAGGCCACACCTCGGAGGCTCGCAACCGTCTGCGACGTCTGCAGCGCTGGCTGCTGCGGCCGCTGTTGGCAAGGGCGGAGCGCTTGATCGCGGTGGCGCGTTTTGAGATCGACGCCTACGGCAAGGAGTTGCGCTTGGCGAGAGAGCGCTTCGTGCTGATTCCAAACGGCACCAACATCGCCTTCTCGAGGACCGCGAACACCTCCAACGGGGAGCCGGACAGTGCCCCCACGCTGGCCTCGATCGGTCGCCTCGAGCGCTACAAGGGCCACCACCGAGTGATCGCGGCCCTCCCGCAGCTGCTCGAGCTCGAGCCCGACGCACGGCTGCTCGTCGTCGGAACCGGCCCCTACGAGAGGGAGCTGAAGAAACAGGCGGCGGACCTCGGTGTGTCGGATCGCGTCGATTTCACCAGCACGCCCGCCGACCGACCGGAGGCGATGGCCGACCTGCTCGCGGGCGTCTCACTGGTCGTCTTGATGAGCGAGTTCGAGACGCATCCGCTCGTTGCGCTAGAGGCGGCAGCGGCCGGTCGGCGGCTGTTGGTGGCCGATGCGGGCGGCCTCTCGGAGCTGGCCGAGGACGGCCTCGCTCGGGCTATCCCTCTGAACGAAAGTCCCGCGGGGTTGGCCCGCACGATCGCCGCGGAGCTGGAACGCCCGGCCCCGGCCATCCGTCCCCGCCTTAGCTCGTGGGATGAGTGCTCCGAAGAGCTGCTCGAGCTCTACCGGGCACTCGCCTGAATCCCGTGCCGACAAACGTCCAGTTAGACCGGAGGTGGCTGAAGGTCCCCGAGGGGGGGTCGATTCCCCGAGGGCATGTTCGTGAGATTCCGCCCGAGACTCAAGCTCCTGCCGCCGCTGATCGCCCTGCTGGCGATCCTCGCGGTGCCGGCGCTCAGCGGCGCGACCGACCGCGGGCACCAGGGGGAGGGCCACACGGTGTTGAAGCGCGCATATGCAGCCCGCCTGCGGACCACCGTCAGCACGATCGTGCCGGCTCCCGGAACCGTCTCGGGGACGATCGAATGGCAGGTCAAGGTGGCGGGCGGCGCCCCCTCTCGGGTCGAGTTCTCGGTCGACGGGGTCGTCAGATCCTCGGATTCGAGCACTCCATACGTCTTCCCCGGCGGGCTCGACACGCGCTCATTGGCCGACGGCCCGCACACGCTCACCGCCACGACCTACGCCGCCCGCCGGCGGCTCGCCAGCTCGAGTGTGTCGGTGAACGTGCAGAACTCCCCCCCTGCCCCCACCCCCGAAGCACAGGCACCGCCGACGGAAGAGCCGTCTCCCGCGCCTGAAGAAAACGTGACGACCCCGATCGTCGAAGAACCGGGTTCAGCACCGCAGCCGCAGGCTGGCACACAACCCTCCTCGATCCTCTGGGGAGCCTGGATCGGCAACCAGCTGACAGGCAAGGAAGCACCCTGGGACATGAACGCGGTCACGAAGTTCGAACAGGAGACGGGTAAGGGCGTCTCGGTTGTCAACTTCTCCGCCCCGTTTGCCAACTGCTCCTCCTCCCCATGTTCCTTCTACAACTTCCCGACGAGCGAGTTCAACAGCATTCGCTCCCATGGATCGATCCCGTTCTTCAGCTGGGGCTCGCAGTCAATTCCACTCCCGTCGAATCTGAACGAGCCCGATTTTCAGCTCTCCGACCTGATCTCCGGCCGTTATGACTCCTACCTCCGCAACTTCGCGACCGCGGCCAAGAACTGGGGCCACCCGTTCTTTCTGCGCTTCAACTGGGAGATGAACGGCAACTGGTTCGCTTGGATGGAGGGCGTGAACGGCAATCAGGCCGGCGAATACGTCGCCGCCTGGCGCCACGTGCACGACATCTTCACCGAAGTCGGCGCCACCAACGCGACCTGGGTCTGGTGCCCGAACGTCGATCCCGAACACCGCTTCAAGAACCTTCGCTCTCTCTATCCCGGCAACCAGTACGTCGACTGGACGGGACTCGACGGCTACAACGCCGGCACCGACCCCTCCAACCCGGATCGCTGGCGCAGCTTCGACCAACTCTACAGCTCGACCTACAGGGAAATCACCGAAGAAATCGCTCCCGCCAAGCCGATGATCGTCAGCGAGGTCGGCTCCAGCGAGTACGGCGGGTCAAAGGCGACCTGGATCAGGGAAATGCTCAGCACGATCCCCGTCGACTACCCGAAGATCCGTGGCGTCCTGTGGTTTGACAAATACGAAGGCGGCATGGATTGGCCGATCGAGTCCTCGACCAGCGCCACCTCGGCCTTCGCCGCAGGCATCCAGAGCCCCGTCTATACGGCGAACGAATTCGGCTCACTGCCCTTCGGGCCGGTTCAGCCCCCGGGCTGAGCTGCAGGAGACCATTCAGGCCAACCGAACAAACGTCCAGCCGCCTCGGGGGGCGTTGAACAACCGTAGAGCGTCGTCGATGGCTGGGCGTGAGCGCCGGCCACCCATCCCGCCTCCGTCTCCTGACCGCTGCCCTGGCGGCGCTGGGGCTCTGCGTCCTCTCGCTTGTCCTGACATCAGCGGCCGGCGCCCGCCAGGGGACCGCACTCGCAGCCGCTCGAAGGCTCCCGACCGCGGGTTCCTGCGAGAGACGTGTTCTCCGCTCGCGGGCGAGATCGCTGGGACGGCCCGGCCTGGCCCGCAATCGCCGCGCCCGCACGCTGCGCAGCTGCCATGTCGCCGTCCAGTCCACCGAGCCATCGGGACCGCTCTACTGGGGGGCCTGGATCGGCGACCAGCTGACAGGCACGGAAGCGCCCTGGGATATGGAAGCCGTCAGCAGGTTTGAACGGATGACCGGCAAGGCGATGTCAATGATCAACTTCTCGGCGCCCTTCGCCGATTGCTCCTCCACCCCCTGCTCCTTCTACAGGTTCCCGACAGGCTCCATGCAGAGAATCCGCGAACACGGCTCGATCCCGTTCTTCAGCTGGGCCTCACAGTCGACGCCGGCGAGCCTCGAAGAGCCCGAATTCCAGCTCTCCGACGTGATCTCGGGGCGCTATGACGGCTACATCCGCGAATTCGCCGAGGAAGCCAAGGCCTGGGGGCACCCGTTCTTTTTGCGCTTCAACTGGGAGATGAACGGCAACTGGTTTGAGTGGTCAGAGGGAGTCAATGGCAATCAGGCCGGCGAATACGTCGCCGCCTGGCGCCACGTGCACGACATCTTCACCGAAGTCGGCGCCACCAACGCGACCTGGGTCTGGTGCCCGAACGTCGACCCCACAGGCAAGTTGCACGAACTCGCATCGCTCTATCCGGGCAACGAATACGTGGACTGGACCGGACTCGACGGCTACAACTACGGAACGAATCCGGCCCATCCCGATCGCTGGCGCAACTTCGATCAGCTCTACCGAACGACCTACCGCGAGCTAGCCGAAGAAATCGCGCCGACCAAGCCGATGGTGATCGGCGAGATGGGTTCGACCGAGTCCGGCGGCTCGAAGGCTGACTGGATCCAGGAAGCGCTCAGCGAGGTGCCAAGCGAATTCCCGAAGGTGCGGGGGCTGCTGTGGTTCGAGAAGTACGAGGACGGTATGGACTGGCCAATTGAGTCCTCCGCCGCGGCCACCAGCGCCTTTGCGAGTGGCATTCAGAACCCGATCTACCTCGGCAATGAATTCGGCAGCATCACCGAATCGCCGGTCGCCCCGGCGGCGCGATGACCGGCGCGGGTACCGACCTCCCTAGACTGTCGCCCTCGACCCCGATGGCGATGGCGATGGCCGAAAAGAACTCCCCCAGCGGCGGCTCCTCACGCCGCAGGGCGATGACCGCGTGGTCAATCGTCCTCGCCGCAGCCTGCCTTGGCTTTGCGACCAACTCGGGCGCCGCTCCTCAAAGGCCGGCCGCCGGCCCTGGTAAGCGCTCCGCCCACAACCATCGCAGGCACCCACACCATGGCGCTCACCAGCCCAAGGTGCGACCGAGCTACTGGGGCGCCTGGATCGGCGACCAGCTGACGGGCGAAAAGCCGCCGTGGGACATGTCGGCCGTTACGGCATTTGAACAGCTTGCTGGGAAAGGCCTTTCGCTCGTCGAGTTCTCCGAGCCGTTCTACGACTGCAGCAGTTCGCCCTGTGTTCCCTTCTCCTTCCCCACCGCGGAGATGGAAAAGATCCGCGATTACGGCGCCATCCCATTCCTCAGCTGGGCCTCCGATGCCCTGCCGGTTCCCGAAAACGGCATCCAACCAGAATTCCAGCTCGCCAACGTTATCGCCGGCCGCTACGACAGCTACATCCGGGAATTCGCCGAAGCGGCCCGCGACTGGGGTCATGCATTCTTCCTGCGCTTCAACTGGGAGATGAACGGCAATTGGTTTCCCTGGGGTCAGGCGGTCAACGGCAATCAACCCGCCGAAATCGTCGCCGCCTGGCGCCACGTGCACGACATCTTCACCGAAGTCGGGGCGACCAACGCGACCTGGGTCTGGTGTCCCTACGCCGATCCGTTCCATCGCTTCGGCGACATCTCGACGCTCTACCCCGGCAACGAATACGTCGACTGGACCGGGATGGACGGCTTCAATTGGGCCACCAACCCGACCAACCCACATCCCTGGGAGACCTTCGACAAAATCTTCGGCTCCACCTACGCGAAGATCAAGCAGATCGCCCCGGAAAAGCCCATGGTGCTTGCCGAGATCGCCTCGACCGGGAGCGACCGCGCCAAGGCCATCTGGATACGCAACATGTTCAAGGCCCTGGCAACCAGGTATCGCCGGATCCGCGGCCTGATCTGGATGGACCAGGTCGACAGGGGCATCAGCTGGCCGCTGGAGAGCTCTCCGGCGGCAACTCGCGCCTTCGCCGGTGGCATCCGCCGCTGGGACTTCAAGTCCAACAGCTACCCGGCGACCTCGTCGAGCACCGTATTGCCGCCGCAGTGAACCGCGGCGGCCGTCCGCCGCAATCAGCCTTGCATCGTCGCACCGAACTCGGGCCCGCGGGGTTTAGGACTAAGAGAGAGAAACCGTGAACCATTCGATAACAGTAAGAGCATCGCATCGCCTGCGAGTCGGTGTGGCGATCGCGGCCTGTGCATGCTGTGCGCTGAGCGGACCCGGCGCCGCGCGCGCGGCGCCCCCGCGGCCTCTGTATTGGGGAGCGATCATCGGCAAACAGCTGACCGGGGAAGCCCCGCCCTGGGATATGAACGCGCTCTTCAAGTTCGAGGCGATGGCCGGTAAGGGCGCCTCACTTCTCGGCTTTTCCTCGCCCTTCGCCGACTGCAGTGCGAAACCCTGCTCCTACTTCTACTTCCCCACCGCGGCGATGGAAGCAATCCGCGCCAACGGCACGATCCCGGTCCTGACCTGGGCCTCCCAGTCGGTCCCGACGCCGGCGAACCTGCGCGAGCCGCGCTTTCAGCTCTCCGACGTGATCCGGGGCCGCTTTGACAAGTACATCCGCGACTTCGCGACCCAGGCGCGCGAATGGGGGCACCCGTTCTTCCTGCGCTTCGACCAGGAGATGAACGGCTTCTGGTTCCCCTGGAACGAGGGTGTCAACGGCAACAAGCCCGGCCAGTTCGTCAAGGCCTGGCGCCACGTCCACCGGATCTTTGCCAGCGTCGGGGCGACCAACGCGACCTGGGTCTGGTGCCCGAATGTCGACTTCACGCGCAAGTTGACGCCGCTGCGGGGGCTCTATCCCGGCGGCCGCTACGTCAACTGGACATGCCTGGACGGATTCAACTGGGGCAAGACGCCCAATTCGGGCGGCTGGATGAGCTTTGAGCGGGTCTTCCACAGCACCTACCGACGGGTCCTGAGGATTGCTCCACACAAGCCCGTGCTGATCGGCGAGACCGCCTCAGAAGAGCGCGGTGGATCCAAGGCCGGCTGGATTCGCAACACGCTGAAGACGATTCCCAAGCGCTTCCCCAGGATCAGGGGCCTGATCTGGTTCGAGGAAAACGACCGCGGGATGCGATGGCCGATCGAGAGCTCCGCAGATTCCACGACTTCGTTTGCCGAGAGCATCCAGAGCACCTTCTACCGACCAAACGAATTCGGCGAGATCAGCGCCGCCCCGATCCATCCTCCCTCCTGGCCGCTGGGGCCCTGATCAGGTGTGCAGGCGCTGTTCGAGGAGCTGCAGCTGCTCGCGCAACGCCTCGGGCAACCGGTCGCCGAACTGCGCCAGGTGCTCCTTGACCTGCGGCAGCTGTTCTCTGACCAGGTCGAGGTCGACGCTCAGCAGCTCGCGCATCGCCCCGTCTGAGATGTCGAGCCCCTCGGTGTTGATCTCGCCCTCGGCTGGCAGCAGCCCGACCGGCGTCTCGACCGCCTCGGCCTCCCCGTCGCAGCGTCGGAAGACCCACTCCAAGACCCGGCTGTTCTCGCCGAAGCCGGGCCAGAGAAACCTTCCGTCGGCGTCTTTGCGAAACCAGTTCACGTAGAAGACGCGCGGCAGGCGCACACCCTCGCGCTCGCCGACCTTAAGCCAGTGCGCGAAGTAGTCGGCCATGTTGTAGCCGCAGAAGGGCAGCATCGCCATCGGGTCAAAGCGCAACTTGCCGACCTCGCCGGCCGCCGCCGCGGTCGTCTCCGAGGACATCGTCGCCCCCATGAAGACCGCGTGCTCCCAGTCAAAGGCCTCCTGGACCAGCGGCACCACGGTTGCACGGCGACCTCCGAACAGGAAGGCGTCGATCGGGACCCCAGCGGGGTCCTCCCACTCGGGCGCGATCGAGGGGCACTGCGCCGCCGGCGTCGTGAAACGCGCATTCGGGTGGGCGGCCGGATTCTCGGACTCCGGCGTCCACTCGTCGCCGTGCCAGTCGATTGCGTGCACGGGCGGCTCGCCGGTCATTCCCTCCCACCAGACATCGCCGTCGTCGGTCTTGGCGCAGTTGGTGAAAACCGTGTTGCGCTCGATCATGTCCATCGCGTTGGGGTTGGTCTTGTGGCTGGTATTGGGGGCGACGCCGAAGAAGCCGGCCTCGGGGTTGACGGCGTAGAGGCGGCCGTCCTCGTGGAACTTCATCCAGGCGATGTCATCGCCGATCGTCTCGATCTTCCAGCCCGGCAGTGTCGGGACCATCATCGAGAGGTTGGTCTTGCCGCAGGCCGAGGGGAAGGCCCCACTCACGTACTTGACCTCACCGTCGGGCGAGGTCAATTTGAGAATCAGCATGTGCTCGGCGAGCCAACCCTCGTCGCGGGCCATCGCCGAGGCGATCCGCAGCGCGAAGCACTTCTTGCCGAGCAACGCGTTGCCGCCGTAGCCCGAACCGAAGGACCAGATCTCGCGCGTCTCGGGGTAGTGCACGATGTACTTGTTGTCGGCATTGCAGGGCCAGGGCACGTCTTCAACGCCCTCGCCGAGCGGCATGCCGACGGAGTGGACGCAGGGCACAAACTGGCCGTCAGAGCCAAGGACCTCGAGGGCGCCGGTGCCCATCCGGGTCATGATTCGCATCGAGGCCGCGACGTAGGGAGAGTCGGTCAGCTGGACACCGATTTCGGAGATGTGCGAGCCGAGCGGGCCCATCGAGAAGGGCACGACGTACATTGTTCGGCCCTTCATGCAGCCCTTGAATAGCTCGCCGAGGGTCTCACGCATCTCCCCCGGCTCGCGCCAGTTGTTGGTCGGACCCGCGTCCTCCTCGCGCTCGGAGCAGATGAATGTGCGGTCTTCGACCCGGGCGACGTCGGCCGGATCGGAGAGCGCCAGGTAGGAGTTGGGGCGCTTTGCGTCCGAGAGGCGCTCGAAGGTGCCCGCCTCGATCAGCGCCTGGGCGAAGGAGTCGTACTCCTCAGAGGAGCCGTCACACCAGTGGATGGCGTCGGGCTGGGTCAGGTCGGCGATCTCCCCGACCCAGTCGAGGAGCTTTGCGTGGGTGGTCGGCGCGGCGGCCGTGCTGGGTTGGCTCATTCGCAGCACTTTACTTACTGGAGCTGAGGCTGAGGAATTCGTAGTCGGCCTGGTCGTCAATAAGCATTAGGTGGGCCGTTTGCATCTTGCCGCTCTTGAGCGTGATCTGGCAGTTGAATTTCTTGCCCTTTTCAATATCGATACCAGATGGGCAGCGGGCTGAGACGATCGGTTCGGAAACCACAACACGAAGATCGTGGGGCAGCGTTTCCTCGAGCTTCTGAGCATCGAGCTGTGTGCCTCCACAGCCGGCGAGAACGAGGACGGAAGCCGCGCTGAGGGCGATCAGCGTCTTCATCGCACCAGTATCTCAGGCAGTTGGGTAGGGTTCCCCGCCGCTGATGCGCTTCTACGAGTACGAGGCCAGGAAGATCGTTGAGCTGGCGGGGATCCCCGTCACAAGGTACGGCTTCTGTAAAACCGCCGAGGAAGCCCGCCGTGTGGCGGAAGAGATCGGCGGTCCGACCGTGATCAAGTCCCAGGTGCTGACCGGTGGTCGGATGAAGGCCGGCGGCGTCAAATTCGCCGACACACCGGAGGAGGCGGCCGAACACGCGGCCGCGATCCTCGAGCTGGAAATCAACGGCCACCTGCCACGGGGCGTCCTCGTCGACCCGAAGGCCGAGGTAAAGCAGGAGTACTACGCCGGGGTGGTGTGGGATGGCACCGCGAAGCGGCCCCTGATGCTGTTCAGTGACCTGGGCGGGATCGACATCGAGGAGGTCGCCGAGCGGCACCCCGACCACGTCGGCCGCGGCCATCTCTCCAACCTCTTCCCGATCCCCGACTTCGAGGCCAAGCAGGCGATCGCCGCCACGGGTGTCACTGGCTCGCAGCTGAACCGAGCGACGCCGATCCTCGCGCGCCTCGCGCGCCTCTTCCGCGAGCACGACATGACCCTGGCCGAGATCAACCCGCTGGCCGAGCTAATGGACGGCAGCTTCGTCGCCCTCGACGCCCATATGGAGATGGAGAACGAGGCGGTCGGCCGACAGAGGGTGCTCCTGCGCAAGCAGCTCGAGATCGCCGAGGAGGACACCCGCGAGACTTATGAGCCCTCCAAATTCGAGCGCAATGTCACGGAGATCGACGCCGCCGACCACCGCGGCGTGATCCAGGGCAAGGACCATGGCTTCGAGGGCAACCTGGGCCTGGTGATCGGCGCCGGTGGCGGCTCGCTGACGCTGACCGACGCGGTCCGCAGCCAGGGCGGCAAGCCCGCGAACTACTCGGAGATCGGTGGGAACCCCTCGGTCGCAAAGGCCTGCGGCCTGGCGAAGCAGGTGCTCGAAAAGGACGGTGTGGAGAAGATCGCGGTGATGATGTCGATCGTCTCAAACACGCGCGTCGACATCGTCGCCCGCGGCGTAATCAAGGCCTGCCTGGAGCTCGGCAAGGATCCGGGCGAGACGATCGCGATCTTCCGCATCCCGGGAGCCTGGGAGGAGGAGGGCTTCAAGATCCTCGAGCACTACGGCGTCGAGTACTGCGACCGCTCGGTATCGATGTGGGAGGCGGCGGGCCGCGCCGTGGCGAAGATCCAGGGGACCCCGGCGTGAGCATCCTGTTGTCAAAGGAGACAAGCTTCATCGTCCAGGGGATCACCGGGCGCGAGGCGGTCAACCTGACCAAGGAGTGCCTCGATTATGGCTCCCGGGTCGTCGGCGGCGTCACGCCGGGCCGCAAGGGCCGGGAGGTTCACGGGGTGCCGGTCTTCGACACCGTCGCCCAGGCCGTCGAGAACCACGGCGGGCCAATTGACGGCTCGGTCGTCACCGTCCCCCCCGCCTTCACCAAGGATGCGGTCCTTGAGGCGATCCTCAACGGAATCAAACTGATCGTCGTCGTCACGGAGCGGATCCCGCGGGGCGACGTGGCCCAGATGGTCGAGCAGGCCAACATCGAGGGAGCGCGGATCATCGGCCCCAACTGCCTTGGCCTGATCGTGCCCGGGGTCTGCAAGATGGGCGGAATCGGCGGTCCCGCCAAAGACGCGGCCAAGGCCTACGCGCCGGGGCCCGTCGGAGTGATGAGCCGTTCAGGCGGGATGACAACCGAGATCTCCTCCTCGCTGACCCAGGCCGGGCTGGGCGTTTCGACAGCGATCTCAATCGGCGGAGACGCGATCATCGGCTCCACCTACGCGGAGCTGATGCCGTACTTCGAGGCTGATGAGCAGACTCGGGCAATCGTCATCTACACCGAGCCTGGGGGCCGCATGGAGGCCCAGCTCGCCGAATGGGTCAAGGACAACAGCAGCCGTCTCCCGATCGTCGCATTCATGGCCGGCAAGTTCATGGATGACGAGGAGATGAAGGGCATGAGCTTCGGCCACGCCGGCACGATCGTCGAGGGCAAGGAGGACACCGCGACCGAGAAGATCGCCCGTCTGGAAACTGCCGGCATCCGCGTCGTCGAGCGGATCGACGAGATCCCCGACGCGGTCAAGGAAAAGATCGGAGCGCCCGGATGAGCGAGGCGTTGGACGGGACCTTCATCGAGGTCTCAATCGACGAGCCGGCCGCCGGCGACGCAGAGTTGGCGCGCACGCTGGAGGAAGTCTGTCCCGTCGACATCTTCAGTGCGAATGACGCCGGCGTCATGGTGATCGCCGCGAACCTGGACGAGTGCGTCCTCTGCCGTTTGTGCATCGAGGCCGCGCCGGCCGGGGTTGTGCACGTCAAGAAGCTCTACGACGGCACTGAGCTCAATTAGGCCATCGGGCCGCCCGGCGACGATCAAAGACATTCCAGCCGCAGGCGAGAATGTCGACCCGGAAGCTCAAGCGCCTCTCGGCCAGCGTGACCCAACGGTGGAAGGGCGAGGTGCAAGGCTCCCGGTCGCCTGGAAAGGCCGGTTCCGAGCCCACTTTGGCCGGCTTCTACATCGATGCGATAGGCGTGAGGTGCGTCACATTACCCGCATATAAATTTATATCTGGGTAAATTAGCGTGAATGGGCTCAGCGACTCCCCGGACGATCGCCCGCCGGACGCGACTTCCGCGCGCGGACCGCATGGAGCAGATGCTCAGCGCGGCTCGAACCCTTTTCGCCGAGCGGGGCTACAACGCCGCGACGATGGACGAAGTCGCCGCCGAGGTAGGGGTCACCAAGCCGCTCCTCTACAACTACTTCGGCAATAAGGAGGCCCTCTACATCGCCTGCATGGAACGCGCCGGCGACACCCTGACCGCGACGATCGCGGCCGCCGTCGCCTCGACGGACTCTCCCTCCGAAGCGCTCCGCGCGGGACTGCACTCCTTCTTTGCCTTCCTCGATTCCGATCGTGCCGCCTGGACCGTTCTCTTTGACGAGACGCTGCCCAGGGGAGGCGAGATCTCAGAGAGGGTCGCCGAGTACCGTGGCCAGATTGTCGAGCTGGTCGGAGACGCGATGCTTGAGCAGCTACCTGCGCGGATGCAGCCCGGCGCGAAGGCCAGGGTCGAGGCGCTCTCGACCGCGGTTCTCGGAGCCGCGGAGGCGCTGGCCCGCTGGTGGCTTCGCAGTCAGGCGCTCTCCGCCCAGGAGGCCGCCGAGCTCCTGATCGCGACGATCGAGCCCGGGCTGCTCGGGCTGCGCCCGACCGGCCGCGTTGAAGCTGAGGCAAAAAGGAAAGGCAGGCGCTCTTGATCGAGAGCCCCAGACGTGTCGCCGTGATCGGTGGCAACCGGATCCCATTCGCGCGCTCCGACAGCGCCTACGCTCACGCGACCAACCAGGACATGCTGACCGCTGCGCTGGACGGTCTGATCGACCGCTTCGGGCTTGACGGCGAGTGTCTCGGCGAGGTCGCTGGCGGTGCCGTCCTCAAGCACTCACGAGACCGCGACCTGACCCGAGAGAGTGTGCTTGACACGAGGCTCTCCGCCGCGACCCCCGCCTACGACGTTCAGCAGGCATGCGGCACGGGCTTGGAGACGACGATCTTGGTCGCCAACAAGATCGCCCTCGGCCAGATCGATGTCGGCGTGGCCTGCGGCGTCGATACCACCTCCGATGCACCCATCGCCCTCAACGAGGGGCTGCGCGAGACGCTGCTCGAGGCCAATCGGCAACGCTCGACGGTTGGCAAGCTGCGGGCGCTGGGCGGGATTCGACCGGGCCACGTCATACCGGCGGTCCCCCGCAACGAGGAGCCGCGAACCGGGCTCTCGATGGGCGAGCACTGCGCGATCATGGCTTCCGAATGGAAGATCGGCCGCGCCCAGCAGGATGAGCTCGCGGTCGCCAGCCACCGCAATCTCGCCGCCGCCTATGGGCGCGGCTTCCTCGACGAGCTGACCACTCCCTACCTCGGACTCGAGCGAGATCAGAACCTTCGACCCGACTCGACCACCGAGAAGCTCGCCGATCTGAAGCCAGTCTTCGGCGGCCCCGAGGGGACGATGACCGCGGCCAACTCGACGCCGCTCAGCGACGGCGCCAGCGCCGTCCTGCTGGCCTGCGAGGACTGGGCCAGGGACCGCGGGCTGCCGGTGCTCGCCTACTTCGCCGATGCGCAGACCGCCGCCGTCGATCATGTCCACGAACGGGAAGGCCTGCTGATGGCGCCCGCGCATGCGCTGCCGCATCTGCTTGATCGCGCCGGCCTGGGTTTGGCCGACTTCGATTACTACGAGATCCATGAGGCGTTCGCCGCGCAGGTGCTCTGCACGCTGAAGGCCTGGGAAGATGAGGGTTTCTGCCGGGATAAGCTCGGCCGCAAGGCGCCGCTCGGGCCGATCGATCGCGCCAAGCTCAACGTCAACGGCGGCAGCCTGGCCGCCGGGCACCCCTTCGCCGCGACCGGCGGGCGCATCGTCGCCGGGCTCGCAAAGCAACTGCACGAAGCGGGCGCGGGACGCGGCGTGATCAGCATCTGTGCTGCCGGCGGTCAGGGAGTGGTCGCACTGCTCGAAGGTCCGGGTGGGGCCGATGAGTGACCGCTATGCACAGATCGTCAATGCGCCGCTCGCCTCGTCCATGGCGCGGGGGCTGGGGCTGCCGCGGCCGGTCGAACTCGCGCGTCGCGCCGACAGCGGTGCTGCCTTCAGGGGGCGCCTGCTCTCCGCCGCCGCACCGGGTGGACGCTTGGAGCGGCCACTGAAGGCGGCGCTCGACCGCATTAAGGTCGAGCGTGCGGGCGCCGAGGGCGCGGTGAAAGCACTGGTCTTCGATGCCTCCGGTATCTCTGACTCGAGCGAGTTGGTGGAGCTGCAGCGCTTTTTCCACCCCGGGGTCGGTCGGCTTCAACGAAATGGCCGTGTGATCGTCCTCGGCAGGCCGCCCTCGCAAACGGGATCGACGCGTGCCGCCACAGCGCAACGGGCGCTCGAGGGCTTCACCCGCTCGATTGGCAAGGAGATTGGCGGGCGCGGCGCCACCGCCCAGCTCCTCTACGTCGCCGATGGCGGCGAGGAGCAGCTCGACTCGAGCCTCAGGTTTCTGCTCTCGCCGCGCTCGGCCTACGTCTGCGGGCAGGTGATCCGGATCGGGCCGGGCGTCTCCCCCATTCCGGAACTCGACTGGGAAAGGCCGCTGGCGGGCAAGACGGCACTGGTGACCGGCGCCGCCCGCGGGATCGGTGCCTCGATCGCCGAGACGCTGGCGCTCGACGGAGCTTTTGTCGTCGGCCTCGACGTCGCCCAGGCGGCCACCGACCTCGGCGACGTGGCGAGTGCGATCGACGGTGAGCCGCTCGAGCTCGACATCACGGCGCCCGATGCGCCGGAGCGGATCGCGGAACGCTTCACCGACGGCCTCGACGTGCTCGTGCATAACGCCGGCGTCACCCGGGACCGGACGATCGCCAAGATGCCCGAGGAGCGCTGGACCCAGCTGATGGAGATCAACCTCTGCGCCGAGGAGCGGATCAACGGCGCTCTGCTCGATGCCGAGCTGCTGCGGCCCAACGGGCGCATTGTCTGCGTTTCCTCGATGTCCGGCATCGCCGGAAACTCCGGCCAGACCAACTACGCAACCTCGAAGGCGGGAATCATCGGGATGGTCGAAGCGCTGGCGCCGCAGCTGGCCGAGCGCCAGTCGACGATCAACGCGGTCGCGCCCGGCTTTATCGAGACCCAGATGACCGCGGCGATGCCGATCGGCCCACGGGAAGCCGGGCGGCGGATGAGCAGCCTCTTCCAGGGTGGCCTGCCGGTCGACGTCGCCGAGACGATCGCATGGTTCGCGAGCCCGGGGTCGAGCGGGCTCACCGGAAACGTGGTGCGCGTCTGCGGCCAGAACCTGCTGGGAGCGTGACGATGGCGATCCGAACACTCGCGAGGCCGCCCAGCATCCTGCCGCTGTACGTGCGCGCTGCCGCACCGCTGATCCCGGGTGCATCGCGACTCCCCTTCGTGCCCGGCGGAGGGGGTGAGATTCCTGACCTCGAACTGGGTCTGGAGGGGATCGCCTCCGAGCCCCAGGCGGTTGCCGCCTATGCGCGGGTCTGTGGATTCGCGCTGCGCGGGCACCTCCCCCCGACCTACCCCCACGTGCTCGCCTTCCCGCTGCAGCTGGCGGTGATGGCCGATGGCCGCTTCCCGTTAGGCGCAGTTGGTCTTGTCCACATCGAGAATCAGATCGTGCAGCGCCGCCGCATCGAGATCGGCGAGGAGCTAAAGCTACGCGTCCGCCCCACCGCTCTGCGACCCCATGCTCGGGGCCGAACCTTCTCCTTGCTGACCGAGGTCCGCGCCGGCGAGGAACTCGTTTGGGAGAGCACCAGCACGATGTTGCGGCGCGGCAGCGCTGCCGGCGAGCGTCCCGTGGCCAAGGGAGAGCCACAGAACGCCGCCCTCGAGGACTTCCTCGGCGGCGCCGAGTGGCGCCTCGGCGGCGACCTTGGCCGTCGATACGCGACGGTTTCCGGCGACCGAAACCCGATTCACATGCACGCACTGACCGCGAAGCCACTCGGGTTCCCGACGGCGATCGCCCATGGAATGTGGACCAAGGCTCGCTGCCTGGCAGCACTCGAGCCGCGCCTTCCCGCCGCCTTCACCGCCTCGGCCGCCTTCCGGCGGCCGATCCTGCTGCCAGCCCGGGTCGAGTTCTCGAGCCGACCTGTCGGCGAGGGCACCGATTTCGCCGTACGCGACGCCGCAGAACGCACCCCGCACCTGGAAGGGAGCATCCGATGAGCTCGACCGAGACAGACAGGACGATCGCCGACCGCGGGATGGGAATCGGACTCAAGGCGCTCAATCGCCTGGCCGGCTCGGACCTGCTCGACCGCATCAAGATGCGCAAGCAGGTGGAGGGCCTCGTCTTCCGCGGGACGAAGAGCGGCTTTCGCACGGCAACGGCCGCGGGGCGCGGCTTCAGGGCGGTGCAGCAACTCGGCAAGCCAGCGCGTCAGGCGAGGGCCAAATCGAGGGGGCTCTTCGACATCACGCCAGACGACGAGCAGCGGATGTTCCAGGAGGCGTGCACTTCCTTTGCGGCGGAGAAGATCCGCCCAGCCGCCCTGGAGGCCGATGACCATCGTGCGACGTCCCCCGAGATCCTGGCCCAAGCTGCGGAGCTTGGCGTGAACATGCTGGGCGTCCCCGAGGAGCTGGGAGGCGTGATGCACGAGCAGGCGGCCGTCAGCAGCGTGCTGATCGGCGAGGCGCTTGCGCACGGCGACCTCGGGATCGCCTATGCGCTGCTATCCCCCGGGGCAGTGGCGACGGCGATCGGCCACTGGGGAAGCGCCGAGCAGGAGGCAACCTACCTTCCGCCCTTCACCGGCGCAGAGGTGCCCGCCGCGGCGCTCGCGATCCTCGAGCCGGTTCCGCTCTTTGACCCGATGAAGCTTGCGACGAAAGCTCGCCGCAGCGGCTCGGAATGGCTCCTCGACGGAACCAAGTCGCTGCTTGCCCGCGCCGCTCAGTGCGAGTTGTTCGTGGTTGCCGCCGAGGCCGAAGGACGTGGCCCAACGCTGTTCGTGCTCGAGTCCGGCGCCGCTGGGCTCGCCGTCGAGCACGAGCCGGCGATGGGGTTGCGTGCGGCGGCCACGGGCCGCCTGGTGATGGACGGCGTGCGCCTGCCGGGCACCGCCGTGCTGGGCGACGGTCTCCCCGGAGATTACGCCGAGTGCGTTAACCGCGCCCGTATCGCCTGGGCGAGTCTCGCCGTCGGGACCGCTCAGGCGGTGCTCGATTACGTGATCCCCTACGTCAATGAGCGCAGCGCCTTCGGCGAGCCGATCTCCAACCGGCAGGGAGTCGCGTTCACGGTCTCTGACATCGGCATCGAGTCCGCCGGAATGCGGCTCGCGACCTACCGTGCCGCCAGCCGCGCCGACCGTGGCGAGGCTTTCGCCCGCGAGGCGGCGCTTGCTCATTGTCTCTGCGCGACCAAGGGCATGCAGATCGGCTCTGAGGGCATCCAACTCTTGGGCGGGCACGGCTTCGTCAAGGAGCACCCGGTCGAGCGCTGGTACCGCGACCTCCGTGCGACCGGCGTCATGGAGGGCGCCCTGCTCGTCTAGGCAGGCAGGAGAGCGAAAGGGAGAACATGATCAACCTCGAGACACCAAAGAAGTTCAAGCCGCTCGCCAGCCAGGCCAACCAGGTCGCAAGGGAGATCTTCCGCCCGATCTCGCGCAGATACGACGCGGCCGAGCACAGCTATCCGAAGGAGCTCGACATGCTCGCGGCATTGATCGACGGCATGAACGAGGGCTCTGAGATCGGCAATGCCGGCGCAGCCGGCGTCCGGCGCTCCGCCGACGGGGGATCCGAGCCGGACGGGAACCGCAATGGCTCGAACCTCTCAACCGTGTTGGGGATCGTCGAGCTCTGCTGGGGTGACGTCGGGCTGCTGCTCTCGATGCCGCGCCAGGGCCTCGGCAACTCGGCGATCGCCTCGGTGGCAACCGAGGAGCAGCTGCAACGCTACGGCGGCAGGTGGGCGGCGATGGCGATCACCGAGCCGGAAGCCGGCTCCGATTCGGCCGCGATTCGCACCACGGCCGAGCTCGACGGCGACGAGTATGTGCTGAACGGCGAGAAGATCTTCGTCACATCCGGGGACCGGGCCGACCTGATCGTGGTCTGGGCATCGCTCGACCGCAGCAAGGGCCGCGCGGCGATCAAGTCATTCATCGTCGAGCGCGACAATCCGGGCCTGAGGCTCGATCGGCTCGAGCACAAGCTTGGGATCCGTGCCTCAGACACCGCCAACTTCACCCTCAAGAACTGTCGGGTGCCAAAGCAGGCGCTGTTGGGCGATCCCGCCGTCGACGTCGAGAAGGGCTTCGCGGGAGCGATGCAGACCTTCGACAACACGCGGCCGTTGGTCGCGGCGATGGCCTGCGGCGTGGCCCGTGCCGCCCTCGATGAGACGCGCGGGCGGCTGGCGGAGGCCGGTGTGACGATTGACTACACGGCCCCCGGCCTGAACATGAGCGCCGCGGCGGCACGGCTGCTGGCGATGGAGGCCGATTTCGAGGCTTCGCTGCTGCTAACCCTGCAAGCGGCATGGATGGCCGACAACGGCAAGCCAAACTCACTTCAGGCCTCAATGGCGAAGGCCAAGGCCGGCCGCAGTTGCGTCGCGATCACGCTCGGCTGTGTCGAGCTCTGCGGGAGCATCGGATACGGCGAGGGCGAGTTGCTGGAGAAGTGGGCGCGTGACGCGAAGATCCTCGACATCTTCGAGGGGACCCAGCAGATCCAGCTGCTGATCGTTGCCCGCCAGCTGCTGAATAAGAGCTCGGCGGAGCTCAAATAGCCCGCCCACCGGCCGTGGCAGACTGCTCCGCGTGAACTTCATAGAGGAGGTTCTCGAGCGCTTCCCAGCCGCCAAACCGGCCCTGATAGAGGTTGACGCGGCCGGCGGGCGTCGTCTGCACCATTTCGGCGAGCTCTTCGCCCGCTCGGCCGGGCTCTCCGGCGCCTTCGCCGCGCGGGGAGTAAAACGCGGCGACGTCGTCATGACGCTCACCGGCAGCCGTCCGGAGTGGGTCCTGGCGCTGCTCGCCTGCTGGCGTATGGGCGCTGTGGCGCTCCCCTGCAACCCTCAGCTGCGCCGCAAGGACCTCGAGCTGCGCGCCCGAGCCACGGCTCCGGCGCTCGCCCTCGGCGAGGGGCGCTACCTGGGCGAGCTGCCCGACGGAATCCCCTACATGGACCTGGCCGAGCTCTCGCTGGTGCTTGACGAGGACCGCGATCAGGATCCTCCGGCATCCGTCGAGGACCTCGATCCGGGGGACCCGGCGGCGATCGTCTTCACCTCGGGCACCACCGGCGATCCCCGCGGCGTTCTCTACCCCCAGAGATACCTGACAGGGCAGAGCCTTCAGGCCAGGCATTGGTTCGGCGCCCGTGAGGGCGAGGTCGCTTGGTGTACGGCAGCGCCCGGCTGGGCAAAGTCGACCCGCAACGCCTTCATCGCCCCCTGGCTGACGGGTGCCACCGCGGTGCTGCACGACGGCCGCTTCAACCCCGCCGAGCGACTGCGGCTCTGCGAGGAGCTGGGGGTCAACGTGCTCTGTCAAGCCCCCACCGAGTATCGGATGCTCGCCGCTCACGACAACGTACGGCCCATTGCATCGCTGCGCCGCCTGGTCTCCGCGGGCGAGCCAATCGAGCCCGAGGTGATCCGTCTTTTTCAGGATCGAATGGGCATTCCGATCGGCGACGGCTATGGGCAGACAGAGACCGGTGCTGTCGCGGGCATGCGCCCGGAGGACTCCGACCCCGACCATTTCGGCTCGATGGGGAGACCTCTGCCCGGCATTGAGACGCGCGTCGTCGATGAGGAGCTGCACTTGCGCGTCGCCAGCTCCCCGACCTTCTTCGCCTGCTATCTGGATGATGCGCCCTTTGCCGAGGAGTGGTGGCCGACCGGGGACCGCGTGCGCGAGGACCAAGACGGTTACCTCTGGTTCGAGGGCCGCAACGATGACCTGATCCTCTCCTCGGGCTACCGGATCGGCCCATTTGAGGTCGAGTCGGCGTTGATCTCCCATCCCGACGTGGCTGAGGCCGCGGCGGTGGCCGCACCCGACCCCGAGCGAGGCTCAGTGGTGCGCGCGATCGTCGTCCTGCAGGGCGGCCGCGATCCCTCCGAGCGTCTCGCCCGCGAGCTGCAGGAGCACGTCAAGGCGCAGACGGCCCCCTACAAGTACCCGCGAATAGTGGAGTTCGCCGAGAATCTGCCGAAGACGGCGAGCGGCAAGATCCGCCGAGCGGCACTGCGGGCAGGCTAGTCTCCTCCAGATGGCGGAGATCGATCGCAGACGGGTGGCCGAGCTGACCGAGGCCCAACAGGAGGTCTTCCGCAACCGGACCGGCGCCTCAGCCAAGGCCTACGGGCGGGCGCTGGCGGTGATGCCCAACGGCGTCCCCTCCTCATTTCAGGTGAACGACCCCTGGCCCGTCTATCTCGACCGGGGCCGGGGAAGCCGCGTTTGGGATGTCGATGGCAACGAATACGTTGACTTCCACAACGGCTTCGGGGTGATGGCGATAGGTCACGCGAACCCAACGGTCGGGGACGCGGTCAAGGCCCGGATCGACAAGGGGACCCATTTTGCCGCTCCGACCGAGGGCTCAATAGCAGTCGCCACCGAGCTCGCGCGACGCTTCGGGTTGCCGCAGTGGCGCTTCACAAACTCCGGGACCGAGTCGACGATGGACGCCGTCCACCTCGCACGGGGCGCCACCGGACGCGACATGATCCTCAAGATCGAGGGTTCCTACCATGGTCACCACGACACGGTGATGGTCTCCGTCTACCCCCCGCTGGAGGCGCTCGGCGACCGCGATGACCCCGTCAGCGTCCCCTACGGGGGAGGCGTCCCGGCGGCGATGGAGGCACTGACCCGTGCGGTGCCCTTCAACGATGCCGACGCACTCGCCGGGGCCTTGGCGAAGATCGGCGATCAGGTCGCCGGGCTGATCATGGAGCCCGCGATGATGAACATCAACATCATCCCGCCGCGCGAGGGCTACCTGGAGGCAGTCAGGGAGCTCACCTCCGAATATGGGATCAAGCTGATCTTCGACGAGGTGAAGACCGGTTGCACGATCTCGGCCGGCGGGGCGACGCAGCGCTTTGGCGTGGTACCCGACATGATTACGCTCGCCAAGGCCAGCTGTGGCGGCTATCCCGGTGGCGCGATCGGGATGAGCGAGGAGCTCGGTGAGGTGATCGCCGAGGGTACGGTCAAGCAGTACGGAACGTTCAACGGCAATCCCCTTGTGATGGCGGCCGCGGAGGCGACCCTGACCAAGGTCCTGACCGACGAGGTCTATGACTCCTTCGAGGAGAGCAACAGAGAGCTGCTCGATGGCTGCCAGCAGATCGTCGAGGCACATGGGCTGCCGGCCTACACGGAGGGGCTGGGCGCCAAGGGTTGCGTCGTCTTCTCAGCCGAGCGGCTCTACGAGTATCGCGACTACCTGAGGAAGGTGGACGAGGAGCTCTCACGCCTCGCCTGGCTCTACCACATGAACCACGGCATCTTCATGACTCCGGGCACCGAGGAGGAGTGGACCCTCTCGATCGCCCACACCGCTGAGGACCGGCAGCGCTACCTCGACGCCTTCGAGGCCTTCGCCGGAGACGTCGCGTCCGACTAAGCTGCGAGCGCCTCCTCGAGGTCGACCGGCCTGCCCAGATGGAAGCCCTGGGCCATGTCGACGCCGTACTCACGCAGCAACTCAACCGTCGCGTCGTCCTGGACGTACTCCGCGATCGTCGACTTGCCGAGCCCGCGGGCGATCTGCACGATCGCCTGTACGGTCAGCTGGTCGGCGTCGTTGCGGGGCATGTCGCGGACAAAGGCTCCGTCGATCTTGATCAGGTCGAAGGGCAATCCCGTCAGGTAGCGGAACGGGCCGATTCCCCCGCCGTAGTCGTCGATCGCCACCTGGCAGCCGAACTCCGTGAGGCGGTCGGCAAACCCTCCCGCCGTCGCGAGGTCGGCGATTTGCGCGCTGGCCGTGATCTCAAAGGTGCAGCGCCTCGGGTCGGCGTCGCCCTCATCGAGCTGGCGCTCGATGAATTCCAACACCGAGAGATCCGAGACTGAGACGCCGGAGAGGTTGACGTGCAAGGACACGGGAGCGCCCTCACGCTCGCGGCGACCGAGCAGCTCCAGTGCTCGCGCGACCACCCAGCGATCGAGCTCCTGGACCATCCCGGAGCGCTCGGCCGCGTGGATGAAGGTGGCGGCGGGCAGTAGCTCGCCATCATCGCCGGTCATTCGCAGGAGCAGCTCGTAACGCTCAACCCCGCCGGAGGCAAGGCTGCGAATCGGCTGCGTCTGGAGGCTGAGGCGGTCGTGGGCGATCGCGTCGCGGATCCGCGCGGTGGTCGTCTGCGTACGCCGCGAACGACGCTGCGGCTCGTCGGGGTCCCGGTAGAGAACCGTACGGTCGCGACCCTCCTCCTTGGCCTGGTACATCGCCTCATCCGCGGCAATCAGCGCCGCCTCGTGGCCTTCGGAGGGCTCGCCTCCAAACATCGAGATGCCGACGCTGATCGACACCGGGTCGGCCTCCGGCGACGGCCGTGCGCTCTCGGCCACCTGGACGCGCAGGTCTTCGCCAAGTTGCAGGGCTCCCTCGGCATCGGTTTGCGGCATCAGCACCGCAAACTCATCACCGGAAAGGCGCGCGACGATATCGGTCGTCCGCACCCGTTCGCGCAAAATGCGAGCGATTTCTCGAATCAGGTTGTCGCCCGCGTGATGACCGAGGCTGTCGTTGACGGCCTTAAGCCCGTCGATGTCGATGATCATCACGGCCCCCCGGCCGCCGTAGCGTGCGCTGAAGGAGACATACTGGTCGAGCTCGGCGCGAAAGCGGCGACGGTCCAGCAGCCCGGTGAGCGGGTCGTGGTCGGCGAGGTAGCGAAGCTCTGCCTCGGTCTTCTCGGCACGTTCAAGCGCCTTGAGAATGACATTGCGATCCGCGGCCCCGAGCTTTCCCAAAACGGCCTCGACGGCCGGGTCGCGTTCTGAGGCAGGCGACTCTCCAAGCATCATCGGAAGTTAAGGGATTTGGCTTGCCAATGCCAAAAGACGCGCTAAAACCTCTGATACGGTCCCACTTTCGCTGACCCGTTGGCCACGAAAAGTAGGCTGGAAGGATGAGCAACAGGCTCTCCATGGAGACCAGCCCCTACCTGCTCCAGCACGCCCAGAACCCTGTCGATTGGTACCCCTGGGGCGAGGCGGCGCTCGAGCGAGCCAAGCTGTTGGATCGGCCGATCCTCCTCTCGGTCGGCTACTCGGCCTGTCACTGGTGTCACGTGATGGAGCGCGAGTCATTCGAGGACGCAGAGACCGCCGCGTACATGAACGAGCGGTTCGTCAACGTCAAGGTCGACCGCGAGGAGCGCCCGGACATCGACGCGCTCTACATGGAGGCGGTTCAGGCGATGAGCGGCCATGGCGGCTGGCCGATGACCGTCTTCCTCGATCCCGACGGCGTCCCCTTCTACGGCGGCACCTACTTCCCGCCTGAGGAGACCCGCGGGATGCCCAGCTTCCGGACGGTGATGGAAGCGGTCATCGAGGCTTTCAGCGGCCGGCGCGAGGAGATTCGCGAGCGCGCCGTGGGGGTCCGCGAGCACCTTGGCGCCATCGGCCGCATCGCACCCACCGAGGTGCCGCAGACAGCGGATCTTGAAGAGGCAATCGGCGGCCTGCGAGCGAGCGCCGACATGCAGAATGGCGGCTTCGGCGGCGCGCCTAAGTTCCCACCGGCCTCGGCGCTCGAGCTGCTAATGGCGCGAGGTGAGACCGAGGTTGTCGAGCTGACGCTCGACGCGATGATGGCGGGCGGGATTCATGACCAGATCGGCGGCGGCTTCGCCCGCTACTCGGTCGATGCGCATTGGCAGATCCCGCACTTCGAGAAGATGCTCTACGACAACGCCTTGCTCGCGCGCGCCTACCTGCACGGCTGGCAGCGCCTCGGCCACGAGCGCTGGCGGCGGGGGTGCGAAGGGATCCTCGATTGGATGGTGCGTGAGATGCACGCGCCCGAGGGAGGCTTCTACTCGGCGCTCGACGCTGATTCTGAAGGTGGGGAGGGTCGCTTCTACCTCTGGACCCCGGCACAGATCCGCGACGTTCTCGGGGAGCAGGCCGAGACGGTGATCGACCTCTACGGCGTCACCGAGGAGGGAAACTTCGAGGGAGCAAACGTGCTCCGGCTCCCCGGAGGCGCACGGAGCCTGCCTTGCGACGTGCAGGTCGGAGACGCGGCAATAGACCTCGAGGCGGCGCGGCAAGCGCTGCTTAGCGCTCGCGAGCGCCGGGTCCGGCCGGCCCTTGATGACAAGCGCCTCACGTCCTGGAACGCGCTGGCCCTTGCGGCGCTTGCCGACGCCGGCGCCGTGCTGGGGCGTCCCGACTATCTCAAGGAGGCGAGTGCCTGCGCCGAGTTCGTGCTGGGCGTGCTGCGCGACCCGGATGGGCGCCTGCTCCGCACCTTCAACGACGGCCGCGCCCGGCTGAACGCCTACCTGGAGGATTACGCCTTTCTGCTGGAGGCCCTGCTCACTCTCTATGAAGCGAGCTTCGAGGGGCGCTGGTATGAAAGCGCCCGCGAGATCGGCGAGACGATGATCACACGCTTCGGAGACGTCGAGCGCGGCGGTTTCTTCTCGACCTCCGACGATCACCGGGGTCTGATCGCCCGCCGCAAGGAGATCGACGATCATCCAATCCCATCCGGTAACTCCTCGGCGGCGATGGGACTCCTGCGATTGGCGGCGCTGAGCGGAAATCGCGAGTACGAGGCCCAGGCCGAGGGTGTCTTCCGCCTCTTCGGCGCGACGGCCACGCGCAGACCCGAGGCGTTCGCTCATCTGCTGCGAGCGCTCGACTTTGGACTCTCCCCGACCAAGGAGGTCGCCCTGGTGGGCGAGCGGCTGGACCCGCTGGCGGCGGTGGTGCGCTCGCGGCTGCGACCGCACCTGGTTCTCGCCGGTGCCCATGGGGCCGCCGATTCCCCCGAGCTGCTGGCCGGACGGCACGAAATCGAGGGGCGCGCGGCCGCCTACGTCTGCGAGCGGTTCAGCTGTCAGGCTCCCGTGACCGACCCGCTGGCCCTTGCCGAGCTCCTTTGAGTTCGGCGCCCAGTCTCAGAGGACGGGCAGGAAGTTTTCGATCTCGTATGGAGTCACCTGGACCCGGTACTCGTCCCACTCCTGCCGCTTGATCTCAATGAATCGACGAAAGGTGTGCTCTCCGAGGGTACGCAGGACGAGCTCGGAGTCGGCCGCGACCTCGATCGCCTCGCCGAGAGTCGCGGGCAGCTGCTCGATTCCCTGATGTGCGAGCTCCTCCGGCGAGAGGTGGTAGAGGTTTTGCTCCATCGGCTCGGGCAACTCGTATCCCTTCTCGATCCCCTCCAGGCCGGCGTGCAGCATGCCGGCAAAGCACAGGTAGGGGTTACAGGCGGGGTCGGGGCAACGCAGCTCGGCTCGCGTCGCGTTCTCCTTGCCCGGGTGGTATAGCGGGACCCGGATCAGCGCTGAGCGGTTGCGTCGTGACCAGGCGAGATAGACGGGGGCCTCGTAACCCGGAACCAGGCGCTTGTAGGAGTTGACCCACTGCGCGAAGAGGGGCGCGATCTCGCGGGCGTGCTTGAGCTGACCAGCTATGAAGGCCTTCGCCGTCGCCGATAGGTAGTACTGGTCGTCGGGATCGAAAAATGCGTTCTTGCCCTCCTTGCTCAGCGACTGGTGGACGTGCATCCCGGAGCCGTTCTCGCCGAACAGCGGCTTCGGCATGAAGGTCGCATGCCAGCCGTACTTCATCGCGTACTCCTTGACGACGATGCGGTATGTCATGCAGTCGTCGGCCATCTCGAGCGCGTTCTTGTAGCGCATGTCCACCTCGTGCTGGGAGGGGCCCACCTCGTGGTGCGTGTACTCGACGTGGATGCCCATCTTCTCCAGGGCGAGGACCGTCTCGCGGCGCACGTCGGTGCCGGCGTCAAGCGTCGTTAGGTCGAAGTAGCCGCCCTCATCCAGCACCTCGGGCACCCCCTCAAGCGGCTTCGCGGAGCGAAAGTAGAAGTACTCCAGCTCCGGACCCACGTTGTAGGCATCGAAGCCCAGTTCCCGCGCACGCTCCAAAGCGCGGCGCATGATCCAGCGGGGGTCCCCCTCATAGGCCTCCCCCCCCGGCACGCGGATATCACAGAACATCCTGGCGACCGCGTCCTCCTCGGGCCGCCAGGGCAGCAGCTCGAAGGTCGAGGCGTCGGGCATCGCGATCATGTCCGACTCCTCGATCGGGTTGAAGCCAGTGATCGAGGAGCCGTCGAAGCCCATCCCGCCGTCGAAGGCGTCCTCCAGCTCAGCGGCATTGATCGAGAAGCTCTTCAGCTGTCCCAGTACGTCGGTGAACCAGAGCCGCACGAAGCGAACGTCGTGCTGCTTGGCGATCTCCACGACATCGGCGGCACTTCTGGGCTGATCTGCCATCTAGGGGTCTCCTTGGCTCTTCTCAGGCACGAGGCCGCCAACGATAGGCGAACTGAACCGAACGGGTGCGAAAGACCGTATTAGGGGTAAAACGGTCGAGGGGCGGCGACTTGCGAGCTCCGTCAAAACCAGGTATAACTTACTTCAAGTAAGTTCATAGCCAAAAGTAAAGTAAAGGCTAGGTTAATTGACTGTAAAAACGGATGTGAGCAGATTTCAGATCCACGATGAGCTGACGGCGCCCGATGAGAGTGCTCCCCTGATCAAGAGCATTCAGGGCGCCGGCGGTGCGGTCACCAAGTTCGTCGGTGTTCTCGCAGGGGCTCCCGCGGTTCTGCGGGCCTACACGCGTATGCGTTCGGAGCTGCGCGGTGGCGTCCTTCCGCAGGCGACCCGCGAGCGGATCGCCCTGGCGGTCGCTGAGTATCGCGAGGACACCTACAGCATTGCCCAGCACGCCAAGTCGGCGCGGCGAGCAGGCCTCGGCCTCGACGAGGTCTCGCGGGCCCGCAGCTTCGACTCCGGCGATCCGAAGGAGGCTGCGCTGCTCCGTTATCTCAAGGAGACGCTGAAGGCCGACGGATACCCCCCCCATCACCTCCAGGAAGAGGCGATGGAGATCGGCTGGAGCGAAGAGGAGATCCTCGAGGCGGTGGGCCACCTGGCGCTCAACGAGTTCCAGTCTCTAATCGCCTCCGCCGCGGCCCTCCCCAAGGACCAGGCGACTCCGCGGGTCCTGCCCTCAGCGGCCTAAGAGCTGCCTTCCCCTGTCTCAACTGACGCTCGGCCGCTGAGAGGCGGCCCGGCGCCAGTTGAGGGACGGCCCTGGCGAATGCGGGGCGCGGCGGCATCAAGCGCGCAACTCAGAGGCGCAGGAAACATCCTCGACGCCCGGGAGTGACCGAGCACGCCGATGGGCAACCTATTCGGGCGCCCGCTCCTATTCCTCGACAACGGTCGCCGTGTAGAGCAGTCGGGCGGTGGAATACTTGCAGCCGAAGGTCGCCCTTCTACCGACCTTTTGCAGCGGTTCTCCCTGACGAACATCGGTCGCATTGGTGCATTTGCCCGCTTCGCGACTCGCACGCCAGACGTTTTTGGCGCCCAGGCCCTGTGAGAAGGCGGGTGCCCAGGTGGGAACGGTGATACCGATGATGTCGCCCCTCTGGACCTTCAGCGAAGCGCTGAACTTGACGGTTTGTCCCAGGTAGGGGCTGAGGACGTGGATCGCACCCTGGCTGCGCAGGTTGTAGCGAGGCGGGTCGGTGCCCGCAATCCGGCGCAGAATCGCAAGTCGCGCCTCCGGCGGCACCCCGAAGAAGCCGTTGAAGAAGTTCCGCTGGCTCTTGGTCGGCTGCGCCAGGGTCAGCGACCAGGACTTCACGCGGCCTTCGCGGGGGACCCTGAAGGGCAACGATGTCTGTTCGTTGCTGACCTGGAATCCGGTAACACTGCCGACTGCCTGGCAGGGGAGCTCGGGGCATGAGGGATCGGGAGTCGTCGCGGTGCTTCCGAGGACCACCGTCGTGCGCGCCTTTGCCGCCACCCCAGCGCTGGGTCCAGCGAACGCCGCGGCAAGGGTCAGGCACGCCACACCGATCGCAGCGCTGCGCCGGGCAGTAGCGTTTGGGGCCCGAAAGGCTCGGTGCGAAGACCTCAACATGCCTCTACTCCTCTCAAGAGTCTCTAGGTCGACTTACGACGATTCGGGAGTCGCAGGTTAGCCACCCCGACGGCCGTAACACCCGAACCGGCCTAGGGTCGCGCGTAACTGAGTCCGACCGCGTACCGAATCTCGGCTCGGCCGGTGCTGCTGAAGCCGAGAGCTTCCGCCGCGGCACTGGTCAGATCCCAGGAGTTTCCCTTGCTGTAAGGCCCGCGATCGATGACCGTGGTCATGATCTGGCGGCCATGGAAAAAGAACTTGACGGCGGTGCCGCATGGAAGGCTGCGATGGGCGACGCCCAGGGTCGTACGCCGCAGGGTCTGGCCGCAGGCCGTCTGACGGCCATATAGGCCCGGTCCGTACCAGGTGGCGCCGGCGTAGCGCCAGGGAGTGAAGGCCAGCCCTGCCCCCGCTTCGCCAGCGATGCTCGGGGCGGCGCCCCCCGAAGTGGCCCGGGCCGAACCGGGGCCGACCAGCAGGACGACGGCGCACACGCCCAGCAGGCAGGCAGCCAGGCATGCGTGGGTCGATGCACGGGTTCGTTTTTGAATGGGTGCGGTAGCCATCTCTTTGCGACGCTTACGGGGTTAGCTGACGGGCTCGCGCTGAAAGAGCTGCGCTACGCGGCGGATGCCGGCGATTCGCCCCAAGACATTTGGGTCCCCCGATCCCCGCGCTATGTAGGTGCGGGGATTCAGCGAGTTGCGGCACGTTAGCAAACGCTAAGACAGAAAACGGTGAAGAGGTTGTAAACATGGGAGAGGCCCCTCTCGGGGCCTCTCCTTTAGCGGGCCTGTAAGCCGGATCCTGTCGTGAGCGGCCATCTATCTATGCGGCCTACCTGGACCTCGCCGGGCAGGGTCGACGGTCCTGCTTGGCCTTGCACCGGGCGGGGTTTGCCTGGCCGCCGCGTCGCCACGGCGCCGGTGCGCTCTTACCGCACCATTTCACCTTTGCCTGTGCGCGACGCACGTGCAGCCGCGCCATCGGCCGTGTCTTTCTGTGGCACTTTCCCGCGGGTTTCCCCGGGTGGGCGTTACCCACCGCCCTCGCCCTTCGGTGTCCGGACTTTCCTCGAGGGGTTTTCTCTCCCCCCGCGGTCGCTCAACCCGCACGTCGATGTTAGCGCGACGCCACTGAAAGCCAGGCTGGAAGCCGAAGCCGGGGCGCTAGTTGCAATCGCATCGAATATTCTGCGCAGATGCCGGCAGCTGTGGTCACCGGTGCTGGAAGCGGCCTCGGACAGGCGATCGCAGTCGAGCTCGCAGGTCGCGGCTTTGTCGTGCTCGCTACCGATATCGACCTCGACGCCGCGGCACGGACCGCCGAGGCTATCGGGCCGGGGGCGACCTCTTTGGGTCTTGACGTCCGTGACGCTGAGGCCTGCCGAGCCGCCGCTAGTACTGCACTATCGCGCGGCGGCTCGCTCGATCTCTGGGTCAACAACGCAGGCGTCCTCATTACCGGTACCGCCTGGGAGCAGGACGAGTCGGCACGGCAGACAATGATCGACGTCAACGCAGTCGGGACGATGAACGGCACGGTTGCTGCGCTCGAGCGGATGACCGAGAGCGGTCGCGGACACGTGATCAACGTTGTCTCCCTAGCTGGGATCGTTGCGGCGCCCGGCGAGGTGGCCTACTCGGCCAGCAAGCACGCCGCCCTCGCGTTTACGTTGGGGGCACTGTTCGATCTGCGGCGCTCCGGTTTTGGCGCGATAGAGCTGAGCGCCGTGTGCCCCGACGGCATCTGGACCCCGATGCTTGAAGGTAAACTCGACGACCCTGATGCGGCGGGTTCATTCTCAGGGCGCCTGCTAACCCCTGAGCAGGTGGCGGCAGTCGTCGGCAGGCTTACCGATCGGCCGCGACCGCTCGTCGTCCTTCCCCGCTGGCGAGGACCCATGCTGCGCTTCTTCGACACATACCCGCGGGTGGCCATCAGGCTGCTGCCATTTGTGATGTCGGACGCCCGCAGGCGCCAGAGACGTTACAAGCGTTTGATCGAGTCAGGCCGCTGGCGCTGAAGTCATGAGCATCTCTGGGTCGGTCTATGCGACTTTACGGAAGACGCCGACGACCCTCCCGAGAATTCGCGCGTCAGCTGTGCGGATCGGCTCCATCGTCTCATTCTCGGGTTGCAGTCGCACGTGGTCCGCCTCGCGGAAATAGCGCTTGACGGTAGCGTCCTCGCCGATTAGAGCAACAACGATTTCCCCGTCGGCGGCCTCATCTGCCGGGCGCACGACGACATAGTCTCCCTCGAAGATACCGGCGTTCTTCATGCTCTCGCCGCGTACGCGGAGGATGTAGTCGCCCTCCTCCCCTCCGATCACATCGGGAATCTCGATGTACTCCTCGATATTCTCCTCGGCGAGAATCGGGTCCCCGGCGGCAACCTGGCCGACGAGCGGCAGGCCCCTTCCCTCGGGAAGGATCGTTTTCTTGGCACGGTCGAAGAGAACCTCGATCGCCCGTGGTTTCGACGGGTCGCGTCGCAGCAGACCGATCTTCTCCAGGTTCGCGAGATGAGCGTGCACCGTCGAGGAGGAGTGGAGACCGACCGCCTTGCCGATCTCGCGCACCGTCGGCGGATAGCCGGTCTTGGCGGCATATCGGCTGATGAAGTCGAAGATCTCCTTCTGCCTCTTGGTCAGGTCCAGGTCCAAATCGTTCCTCCTGAGTGTTCGAACACCTGTTCGCAGGCTAGCGGCTCGCCCGGATGAATACAAGGCGATAGGTAACCGCGATGCCGAGCATCTAGAATCCGCCGCCAACAGGCGGCTGTGGCGGAACTGGTAGACGCGCAAGGTTGAGGGCCTTGTGGGTGGAAACACCCGTGATGGTTCGACTCCATTCAGCCGCACTATAAAATACCTGCAAAATAGCCACTTCTGAAAGTCTCGACCGGAGAGTTTTCTTAAGCGGTCGGCGCCGTGGGCCCAAACGGGGCCTATTTTTCGTTCAGCGTGCATCTCGGGAGGTCCCAGGCGTCCGGACAGGGGCGTTGCCCCTGGGGCTGTTTGAGGACGCGTCGTCGGGCCGTTGAGCGCGTCTCAGACGGCGGTTTCGCGAGTCGACGCCGCTCGACGTCGATCCAGCGAACGACGTCGCGGTCATCGAAGCGGCGGGTGTGGATATCGACCCTCCGGTTCCGGTAGACGATCCTGACGATGCCCCTTGGCGCGTCTGGGACGCTTTAGACAAGCTCACGTGGGATCAAAGTGAACGCGATGTCAACCCGCTGATCGAGGCTGGTTACGTCGAAGCCTGGGGCATTCCGATTCGGAAATTTCTCAACGATGCCTGCTATGTCGAGGCGCCGCAGTCGCAACTTCCGCACGTTCCGAGGGCTCTAAGTCTCGGTTGCGGTTAGCCTCGTCACGGTGTCTGGGCCTGACCTCTTCGGCTTGCTCCTCGCGAATCTGTGAGCTGGCGGCCGGAGCCCTTTCCGGCTGGGCCATGATCGCGATCGTCGAGAAGCCGGAGGCGTTGAAAGGACTCGGCGTCCGTCAGCTCGGTCGAATCCGACAGACGCATCTCGACCTCCTGATGCAGGGCACGATCCTCGCCGCGATCGGGGCCGCGGTGACCTCGGTCCTGATCTGGATCGGGGTTCTTCCCGTAATTGGCGCCTACCTGGCATCGCTCACCTTGGGGTGCTCGCCTTCCGCCCCGAGCTGCAGAAGGACCCGATCGTCTACCGAGGCCTGAACACCGTCGTATTGGCGGGTTTCACCGTAGCCTGGATCGCGCTGGCCGTCACAGTCCTCTCGCGCTGAACCGAGCACTGATTTGCGGCGATCGACTGGAGCTGCTGAGGGTGACCAGGATGACGCGCATGCAATCGAGCGGGAGAGAGGATTAGCAGCCTGGCCGATTAAGTTGATCGGGTGCTCGGGTCCTCGTCCATTGCAGGCAACTGTTCGAGCCGAATTGGCTTCTGTTCAGAGTGGCGCATTCCAGCCGAACGTCGGTCCGTTGCCTCGGGAGCCGCTCAGGTGAGCTCCTTGATCGCCGATCGACTGCCGCTGGCCGACAAGCGTACGGGCTTTCCGGCAACCCCTGGCCACGGTCGCCGCCGACGAACATCAAATGGGAGCCTGAGGAGCCGAAATCCGAGCCTCACCACCGAGCTGGAACCTGGCGATCCAGCGTCGACCGCGGTCCAGATCGGCTTGCAGAGACAGCCTCAACCCTGCACCAAGGGCTCAGGGCGCGCTAACAAACAGCCTTCGCGGCGAGACGCTCGGGAGCGATCCGCACCACGTCCCAGACCAGGCCGATCCGCTCCATCAGGCCGATCAGTGCAGCCGATGGATCCAGCTCGGCGCGGCCGAGGCCGTGCCGCGCCGAGGTTGGGAAAGCATGGTGGTTGTTGTGCCAGGCCTCACCGAAGGTGAATGGGGCAAGCCAGGCCAGATTGCGCGACTCGTCCTTGGTCACAAAGTCGCGACTGCCGAAGAAGTGGCAGAGCGAGTTGACGCTGAAGGTGATGTGGTGCAGGAAGAAGATCCTCACCGCCCCGCCCCAGAGCAAGCCCATCAGGCCGCCGAAGACGCTGCCGGTGAGGGCGACGCCGAGTCCGAACGGCAGCGCCAGCCCCGCCGCCGCCCACAGCACGAAGGTGCGGTCAACGAAGCGGACGACGGGATCGGCGATCAGATCCGGCGCATAGCGCTCCTCTTCTGCGGGCTCGTCGCTGAAGAGAACCCAACCGACGTGGGCGTAGAAGAGGCCCCTGATCGCACCAAGCACACCGGAGCCGTGACCGACGTGAGGGCTATGCGGATCGCCCTCGACGTCTGAAAAGCGATGGTGGCGCCGATGGTAGGCGACCCACTCGATCACCGGGCCCTCGAGCGCCATCGAGCCCAGCACTGCCCAGAGAAAGCGCATTGGACGGCTCGTTTTGAAGGCGCGGTGGGTGAACAGCCGGTGGAAGCCGACCGTGACGCCGAACCCGAACGGGACCAGCGTGGCAAAGAAGATGAGACCGTCCTGCCAGACCAAGAGGCCGCCCCAGGACTCCACGACCGCGACCGCGATCAGGGCCAGCGGGACGACGGTCACCGCCAAATTGGCGATCCGATCAATGAGACTCCCGGCCGCAGGAGTACCCGGGCTGTAGTCCCCATTGCTCATCGAACCTCCCTTCACGATGCTCGCGAGCCATCGCTCGCCTAGGTGATGGATTCCGCGTAGTCGGGGTCCCTCTGGCAAGCACGAGGAAGGTTCGACTTCGGCTTATAACCATAGCGGCCTGGTCGCCAGCCATGCTGCCGGGCGGTAATGGGGATTCTCGACGGATCCGCCCAGCTCGTGGTTCATTTCGCATCCATGAAATGCAGCTTGGCGGCGACACCGGTGCGGGGGCTGGCGCTCAAACCAGCGCCAGTCGATCACAGCAGCCTCCTCGCCGGTATCCCGCGCCGCCGCGAGGGCGCGACCCTGAGCCTTTCCAAAGCCGCCTGACTCGCGGTCGCGAGGTCCGTCCAGTGACAGGCGCTCGCATCCGCAAATCCACGTCTCGGCGCCCCCCGCTCACGTCATATCGACAGCGAGCACCCTTCACCGCACGCACCGTTGGATACGTGCAGGCGAACTATGTTGCCTCGAGGCGCCGAGCTAGGTGGCCTGGTGGATTGCGTCTTGGAGCTTCTCCTGACCCCGTTCGAGGGCGTCAACTTCGGCCTCCGTGACCTCGACCGGAAAGTCAGCGTACTCCTTGATCAACCAAGCTCGGACCAAGGCTTCGGCCTCATTGAGAGTCAGCTCAAGCGTGATGCGTTTCTCAGCCATGCCCGTCATTCTAGGTCTGACCGGCGGAGGGGACCGCGCAGGCAAACGGGTAGGCAAGCACGAGGTCGGCCGCGGCGAAATGGGAGAGATGAGGGGACAAACAGTCGGAGGCGATGAAGGCAAGCATCACGGCGTCCAGACACGCCTTGACCGCTGCTGACCCTCCGCACTTCCGCCGCGACATTTGTGCGCCCGATTCCCATTGGAGTATCGAGGCGGGAAAGCGAACTCACATCGATCCTTAGGCGACCTCTGGCAGGCGCGAGAAGGGCAGCTTTCCGGTTGCACTTCGCCCTGAGCAAGCTGATCAATCCCCCCACCGGCGCGGAATCGCGTCTCCCGAGGGATCTGAGACGATGAGGCCGGCAATCGACAGGGAGAGGACCGGTCTTGAAAAATCGCTCCGTTCTGGCAGTGGCCGCATGCCTCCTCGCCACCGGTCTGCTCAACGCCTCAGCCTTTGGTACCACCCTCGTCTCACTCCTCCTTCCGCCTGGGGCGAGTCTGGCCGGAAGGACGAGTCCGTTGAGACTTGCCAATACGGCCCCGACGCCGATCACCCTGACCTTGAAGGGAAAGACCTTCAACGCGGAAGCGCCCGAAAAACGGCCCCCGCCACTCAAGAGCATCTCCCTGCAGTTCGACAAGAACGGCGCCATCTTCACCAGGGGCCTCGCCACCTGCAGGCCGCCCTGGAACCCGGACGTTGGCTGGAGTCCACGCTGCCCAGAAGCGCTCGTCGGCCATGGAGAGGTTGAATTCGAGATCCAATCCCCAGAAGAACCCACCCCCCTTCGAACCCAAAGCCCGCTGCTGATCTATAACGGTGCACCCCACGACGGGCGCCCAGTCCTGATCTATTCCGTCTATTCCCATGTGCCCGCCGCCACCACCTTCATCACCTCCGGGGTAATCGAAAGGGCCCACGGCAAGTTCGGCACCCAGACGACGATCCCGATCCCCAAGATCGTCAGCGGCGAGGGCTCGCTAACCGCGTTTCAGGCGAAGATCGGGAAAACCTGGACCTACAGGGGAAGGAGGGTCAGCCTGCTCAGCGCCCACTGCCCGAGGGGCAGTCTCTTCGCTCATGCCGAACTTGAATTCGTAACTGGTGTCTCGGCCGCTGGCGAAATCGAGCAGGCATGCGGCCAGAAAGCAGAAGCTTGAAGGGTGCAGTGCCCGTCTTCTCCATTTGATGGAGTCCCCCGACACTCGCCCAGAGGCGGCTGCCTTCTCGTGTCACCGCCCCCACCACACCCCCTGTTTTGGGCGGGCTTCACTTTCAGATCCCGTGAACTGTAGATTTGACCGGGTATGAACATCGTTGGCATCGATCACGTTCAGCTCGCGGCGCCGCCGGATTGCGAGGAGAAAGCGCGGCGGTTCTTCAGTGGGGTCCTCGGTCTCAGGGAGATCGAAAAGCCCAAGTCCCTCACTGCTCGCGGAGGCGTGTGGTTCAGAGCAGGCGATCAGCAGCTTCATATCGGGGTCGAGAAGAACTTTGTTGCTGCCTCAAAGTCACATCCGGCGCTACTCGTCGAGTCCCATAGACTCGCGGAGATCGCTGAGCGTCTCCAGGGGGCGGGTGCACCGGTTACATGGGATGATGCACTTGCACCGCGGGGACGGTTGTACACGGTTGACCCCTGGGGCAATCGCCTTGAGCTGATCGCGACTCCCTAAGCGGGATTCGTCCTTCCCGTGCTTGATATCGCTCCGTGTTGGAAGAACTCTCCGCAACTCCCGTGGGATCGCATCAGTTAAACACTGAGTCAGATCGCGTGCGATGCGAAAATTCAGGCGCCGCCCATCGGAGTATCGGCCTGAACACGGGGTTTGACCTGCTGCCTGCAAGCTTCTCGCTCGGTCACAACCGCAACAGGCCCCGCAACCATAGACGCATCTCAGCGCAGCATGAGCCTGAATGTGACCGCGACCGTCGCACCCTCAGACCCGTCAAGGTTGGGGGTCAACGCGAGTCGGTAGCGTCCCCCGCGCGAGGCGCGTGACCCGCAGCCGAAAGCTGTTGCGCCCGGGCACGTCGTGGCGCGTGAAGGAGCGCACGCGCCTGTATCTCTTGCAGTGCTTCTTGGCCAACTTCGTACAGCGGCTCAATACGAAGTGGACAGTGGACGCGCCGAGGTCGATGTAGCTCACCCTCGCTCCGTGTCTGCGATGCACTCGCCGCGGCGGGTCTCGGCCACCACGACGAGACATATGCGTTCCAACCAACTGAGGTGTGGGAATATCGGAGATCTCGCGTATGCCAACCCGGCCTCGCCTCAAGCACAGGCTGTCCATGCCGGCGAGGGCAAGCCTTCTTCTCGCCCTCGCCGTCTTGGGGAGCTCTGCCTGGACGGCTGCTACCCAAAGCGCGTCGGCCTCGATCGGCGCGCCTGGCGCCGAGAGCTCGGTGGCCGGTCGGCGGGAGCTGGTGGATGTCGCCGTGGCGACCCTCTGGATGCAGCCCGCCCGCACGCGGCCGATCGACAGGCCCTCGCTCAGCAATCCGGTTCGGCTAGGCAGCTGGCTCGGTGCGATGGGGACCGCGCAGCGGCGCTGGCTGGTGGGCAGACTGGTGACGCAGGCCCTCTATGGACAGGAAGTACTGGTTCTCGCTCAGCGGGGGGCCTGGGTTGAGGTCTCCCTGACCCACCAGCCGACCGCCAATCACCTGAGCTATCCCGGCTGGCTGCCGGCCCGACAGCTCGTCAGGCTCCCAAGTGGATATGGCCTTGGAGCGTCCACCGGCGAATCGAATCCCACGCTGCCCGCGCATTCTGCGGCTTCCCCGATTGCCGTTGTCACCAAATCGACGGCCTGGCTGCTGCGTCGCACGGCTAGCGGGGCTGCGGGCGGTCGCCTCCTGCGCCTGAGCTTCAACACGCGATTGCCGGTGCTGGAAGCGAGAGGGCCTCTGATCGTGTTGCAGACGCCCACCGGAGCTCCAGGGTTGATCCCCGCCTCGGCCGTCTCGGTGTGGGCGTCGGAAACTCCACCGCCGCTCCCGAGCGGCCAGGAGCTGGTCAAAGCTGCCGAGCTCTTCCTGGGCGTGCGTTACCTTTGGGCCGGAACCTCGGCCTTCGGCTTCGACTGTTCGGGCCTCACATATACGGTCTATGACGCCTACGGGCTAACCCTGCCGCGTACCGCCGCACTGCAAGCGCAGGTTGGCCGACCCGTTGCCGAGCACGCTCTGAGGCCTGGCGACCTCGTGTTCTTTGCCACCGAGCCACCATCCCCTGAAATCACACATGTCGCCATGTACGTCGGCGGAGGACGGATCATCGAGTCTCCCAACTCAGCCGGGGCGGTGCAGATCTTGCCCTTGGCGGCGCGAATTGAACAGTATGTCACCGCCCGTCGCTACCTACCGGGAGCCGAGTTCACAGCCCGTCGCCTGCGTCCTTCGAGGAACTCCGCGGCAATCGGACCCTGAGACGCTGTTCCTGTCCTCCGGAGCCACAGGCGACGGCCCGGGTGGATGTTTGGCGCAACCAGCTCAGTCCCGAATCGCGGAGCGCGGCACCGACCAGGCCTCGGCGCGGTGGCGTCGTCTCAGTCCGCCCCCCAATCCGGTCTGATTCTTGTGAGGCTCGACGAATCCGCCGACATGCGCCACCGCGTCGCGCCCAAGTCGCCGAGCCTCAGGCTCGCCCACGGCTTCGATCCGGCGGAGTTCAGCGACGACCAACTCTGGTTTGACAGCGCGCATCCCGCTCGGCTCGCCGAACGGGGAAACATTTGCCGGATTGGTCACGGCCTCAACTGCAGCTCGGGATATCATGACTCGCAGGCTAAAACCGTCCCCGGACGCCAGCTTGGAGCACGCAGCCGTCGGGGCTGAAAAACGCGTACGAGCGCAAGAAGGTTATGGGCACGCCTGCTCGGCTTGGAGCGGGCTGTCCTCGAGAGCGTCGAGATCGACGATCAAGGGCAGGTAGTGGTGGCGGTCCGGCCTCACCACCGAGAGCGCGACCGCTGCGGCCTCTGCGGGTGCCGCGCGCCGGGCTTTGACCTCGGCGAGGGGCGGCGGCGCTGGCGGGCGCTTGACCTCGGCAGCGCCATCGCCTACCTGGAGGCCGACGCGCCGAGGGTGCGCTGTCCCGAGCACGGGGTCATCGTCTGCGCCGTCCCCTGGGCGCGACACGGCTCGCGCTTTACCCGCGCCTTCGAACAGCAGGTCGCCTGGCTGGCGGTGAACACCTCGGGCAGCGCCGTGGCCGAGCTGATGCGGATCGGCTGGCGCAGCGTCGGGCGGATCTGCGAGCGGGTGGCTGCGGAGGCCGGCCGCGCGGTGGACCTGCTCGCCGGCCTTGAGCGAATCGGGATCGATGAGATCAGCCACCGCAAGGGCCAGCGCTACCTGACGGTGGTCGTCGACCACGACAGCGGCAGGCTGGTGTGGGCGGCACCGGGACGAGACAAGGCGACCGTCGAGGCCTTCTTCGATGCGCTCGGCGAGAAGCGCGCCAAGCGCCTTCGGCTCGTCTCCTGCGACATGGCGGGCTGGATCGAGGCGGTGCTGGTGAAGCGCTGCCCCAAGGCCCGCCGCTGCGTCGATCCCTTCCACGTCGTCGCGCTCGCCACCGAGGCCCTCGACCAGGTCCGCCGCGAGGTCTGGAGGGAGGCACGCCGCCAGGGGCAGGGCGACGTCGCCAGCGAGCTGAAGGGCGCCCGCTTTGCCCTCTGGAAGAACCCCGAGAACCTGACACCGCGCCAGCAGGCAAAGCTCGCCGACATCGAGCGGCTCAACCGCCCCCTCTACCGCGCCTACCTGCTGAAGGAGCAGCTGCGCCAGATCTACCGGCTCGGGCCGCAGGCGGCGATCCGCCTGCTGGAAGAGTGGCTCTCCTGGGCGCGGCGCTGTCGCCTGCGACCGTTCGTGAAGCTGGCCCGCACGATCACCGAGCAGCGGGAGGGGATCGTCGCCGCGATCCGCCACGGCCTCTCCAACGCCCGGGTGGAGGCGATCAACACCCAGATCCGCCTGATCGCCCGCCGTGCCTTCGGGTTTCACTCCCCCGAGGCGCTGATCTCCCTGGCGATGCTGAAGCTCGGCGGACTGTGTCCGCCCCTGCCGGGAAGAGTCACCGTTACGTGACCCACGAAACGTCAGAGAGTCTGAAAACCTACCCAGGTGACCGCTCCGCGCGCAATTTGCTTCACCATTCGCGGCGCTCATCAGTCTGCGCGCGCCGCATCCGGTGGACCCAAGGAACCCGGGTCCCAAGCGACACCTCGGCGGTGGACATCGGCACGGCGTTCGGGGAGCGAACGTTGAGGCCATCGGAGCCGGAAGGAAGTTGACGCTGGTCCCTTGAGTGCGGCGCATCAAAGAAAGAGGATCCCGATCGGCATCCTCGGATACCGGTGACGGGCGATCATGGTGTGACGATGCTGAATGTCGGATCGGACGAGTCGAGCAGCTCGAGCAATTCGCCTAGCTTCACCCCGTCGCCCTCAATACTGATTCGTCCGGATGTGGCGAGCTCCTCGATCCTGGCGCCTTTACCGAGGACCTCGTTCAGCGCGGTGCGCTCAATGCTCACGGTCGCATCAGCCGTCTCCGAGACCGCCCTTCGGCGGTGGGTCAAGACTCCGTGTTCAAGGGTCAGCTCATATTCATCTCCGGTATCGGTGAACAGCCACCCCACCCTGATCCGACGGTCTCCTGCGCGCGGCCCGTCAATGCGAATCGCGAAAATGTCAAAGAGTTGATCGCTGGTGAGGTTGCGGATGACATCAGCCGGTGTGGTTGAGGTCGCGGTCCCGCGCACGCCCTCCCTCAACTCGAGCGCTCCAGTCAAAAAGAAGTTGCGCCAGGTGCCATTCTCAGAGCCGAACGCGAGTTGCTCAAGCGCCCGAGCCTGCAGCTCCCTTGCGTCCCGATTGTCGGGATCAGCAAAGATGAGGTGGTTAACCAGCTCCGTCACCCATCGATAATCGCCCCGCGCAAATGCCTCATTGGCGTGAGCCAGTAGCGACTCTGCACCCCCCGCCAGAGCAACGTAGCGTTTGGCTGCGTCCTCAGGAGGGTGTGGCCAAAGATGTGCGGGGTTACCGTCAAACCAACCCATGTAGCGCTGGTAGACAGCTTTGACGTTGTGGCTCAGTGAACCGTAGTAGCCACGGCAGTGCCACTCGCGCTCGAGGCTCGGTGGCAGCTCGAACCCCTCGGCGATCTCGCTGGCCAGATAGCCCTTGTTGAGCAGACGCAGCGTTTGATCGTGGACATAGGCATAGAGATCACGCTGTTTGCTCAGGAAGTCCACGATTCGCTCCGCACCCCAGCGGGGCCAGTGATGCTGAGCAAACAACACATGAGAGCTATTACCGAATAGCTCGATCGCCTCGTCCAGGTAGGAGGCCCAGATGTGCGGGTCACGAACCAGCGCACCGCGCAGTGTGAGAACGTTGTGCAGATTGTGCGTAGCGTTCTCGGCCATGCAGAGCGCGCGGTGATCGGGAAAATGGAAATTCATCTCCGCCGGAGCCTCGGTTCCGGGGGTGAGTTGAAACACCATCCGGATGCCATCGACCAGCTCCTCCTGCCCTGTCTGCACGACGTCCACCGTCGGGGGAATCAGCGTGACGGTTCCCAGCGACACCGTCTGACCCAAGCCGGTGCCAACCTGACCGCGCGGACCCTTGGGGAGAAGCGCACCGTACATATATGTTGCTCGGCGGGACATCGCGACCCCGGCGTAAACGTTCTCACTCACCGCGGCATCTATGAATCCCTCCGGTGCAAGAACCGGCACCCGCCCGGATGAGACCTCCTCCTCGGAAACCACGCCCCTGGCGCCGCCCCAGTGATCGATGTGGCTATGCGTGTACAAGAGCCCGGTCACGGGTCGATCGCCCCGGTACTCGCGGTACAGCGCCAGTGAAGCGGCCGCCGTCTCCGCGGAGATCAACGGATCGATCAGGAGGACACCGTGCTCTCCCTCGACAATTGTCATATTCGACAGGTCCAAACCGCGCACCTGATAGATGCCCTCGGTGACCTCGAACAATCCGTGCATCGCGTTCAGCTGCCCCTGTCGCCAAAGGCTTGGATTCACGGTGTCGGGACACTCCGCGTCAAGGAACCCGTAGGCATCCGCGTCCCACACGATCCGCCCGCTCGTTGTCCGGATCACCGCATCTGACAGCGAGCCGAGCAGACCACGTCGTGCGTCCTCGAAGTCCTCGGTATCAGCGAATGGCAGGCGCATCCGCATCCCGGCGTTCGCCTCCACGATGGGGCGCGTTGCCTGCAAGACCTCTGCCATCGAATCCTCCCTCGGTTGGCTGGGCAACGATGCTATCCACCGCCTCGAAACGGCCGCCGGGTGGGCCCGGCGAGGAGCCCGCGGAGGGCGCCGGTGGGCGGCAAGAGCGAGAGGACGCCGATCCGCGCCAACCGCACCCAGAGCCAACCACCTGAGCGGACCTCGCGCTGGTCGCGGCGCGGGCACCCTCGCCTTGGCGCCATAGGATGGGGTTGTGCCGAACATCAACCGACCTCACTTTGAGCCCGGCGAGCGGCCGCCAGGGTTTCGCGCAAGGCGGGCGCGGCTCGGCTACGAGTTGGGCAGCGAGCTGATCGGCGCCAGCCTCTGGGAGGTGCCGCCGGGCGAAAAGGCCTACCCCTACCATTTTCATTACTCCGACGAGGAGCTGGTGTTGGTCCTTTCCGGAACTCCGACACTGCGCACGCCGAACGGCGAGCGCGAGCTGGAGGAGGGCGAGGCGCTCCGCTTCCCCGTCGGTGAGCAGGGTGCCCACCAGATCATCAATCGCTCCCCGGAGACGGCGAGATTTCTGGCGATCAGCAGCAGCGGCCGGCCCGACATCGTCGTCTACCCCGACTCCGACAAGATCGGCGTCGGCGAGCGCCTGCCGCGGGGCGGCGGCCTGCGGGCCTTCTTCCGCCGCGACGAGTCCGTCGATTACTTCGACGGCGAGCAGGGGCCCCCCGGCGAGGGCTAGCCGATGCGGGCGCTGGTCCAGCGCGTCAGCCAGGCCGCGGTCGACGTCGAGGGGGAGCGGATCGCGCAGATCGGCCCGGGCTTGTTGGTCCTGCTCGGGGTTGCCAAGGATGACGGTCCTGAGCAGGCCGACCGGCTGGCCGACCGGGTCCAAGCGCTGCGGATCTTCGACGACGCCGAGGGTCGCCTAAACGAGCCTCTCGGTGAGCGCGAGGTCCTCTGCGTCAGCCAGTTCACCCTCTACGGCGATGCGAGCCGCGGGAACCGACCCAGCTATGGCCACGCCGCACCGGGCGAGGTCGCCGAGCCGCTATACGAGCGCTTCTGCGAGCGGCTCGGGGCACAGCGCGGCGCCTTTGGAGCCTGCATGGGGGTCGCGCTCGTAAACGACGGCCCGGTGACGCTGATGCTCGAGTCGTGAGGGCCCCCGGCACAGCGCGATGAGCGGCCGCGGCGGCGACTCCTGGGCCTCACTGCGGCCGGTGCTGATCGGCTTCGCCCTCTTCGCAGACGCCTTCGTCGTCGCCGTCTTGGCAATCGTCCACCCGGCCGGGTGGGTGGCCCCGTTCGCCGTCTTCGGGATCCTTTTGATCGGCTTTATCGGCCTCGAGCACTGGGCGCTGCGCCATCGCCACGAAGATCAGTAGCGCGACTATCCTCGCCCGATGACGGGTGCGCGCTATGACGAGCTCGGCTCCGGTTACGGGCGGGTCAGGCGAGCGGACCCAAGGATTGCCGCCCGAATCGAGGAGGCGCTCGGAGATGCCGAGAGCGTCCTCAACGTCGGCGCCGGGACGGGCTCCTATGAGCCCACGGACCGCAAGGTGATCGCCGTCGAGCCCTCTGCGGCGATGATCTCCCAGCGCCCCCGGAGCGCCGCCCCCGCGCTGCGGGGGCGCGCCGAACGCCTGCCCTTAGACGACGCGAGCTTCGACGCGGCGATGGGCATCCTCACGGTCCACCACTGGAGGGACCTTGACGCGGGTCTGAACGAGATGCGGCGCGTCGCGCGCCGACGAATCGTCCTCGTCACCTTCGACCCGCAACCGCTGCGCGAGCTCTGGTTCGTGCGCGACTACTTTCCGGTCATCGTCGGGCTGCACGCCGAGCGAATCTCGAGCTCCGGTCTCGCCGCAAAACTGCCCGGGGCGAGCGTCCAGGCGATTCCGGTGCCGCACGATTGCACGGACCTTTTCTTCGCCGCTCTCTGGGCCCGACCGGAGTTGGTCTTCGACAACGAGGTGGTGGGGCCGATGTGGGTTTGGAGCCGGCTGCCGGAGACCGTCCGCGAGCGGGGCCGCGCCCGCCTTGCAGCCGACCTCGAGTCCGGCGCCTGGGAGCAGCGCAACGGCCACCTCGGCGAGCTCGAGGAGCTCGATGTGGGCCTGCGTCTGATCGTCTCCGAGCTCCGCTGAGAGCACTTGGCAAAATGGCCGCGATGGAGGGCTTGGTCAAACGCCTCGAGGGGGAAGTGGTGGTGCTGGAGCCGCTCGCCGAGGAGCACGCCGATGGGCTCTGGGAGGCGGCGCAGGCGCCGGAGATCTGGCGCTGGCTGGCGCACATCGGCTCCGAGCGCGAGTACTTTGACCGCTGGCTCGAGATCTCCCTCAAGAGCGCCCGTGAGGGCTCCGAGGGGCCGTTCGCAACGCGGCTTCTCAGCAGCGGGGCGCTCGTCGGAAGCAGCCGCTACCTGAACGTCAGAGATTGGGACAGAGTCGTCGAGATCGGCTGGACCTGGCTCAACCCGGGCGCTTGGCGCACCGGCGCGAACGTCGAGGCAAAGCTCCTGATGCTCGAGCACGCCTTTGAGGAGCTCGGTTGCGTGCGGGTCGAGTTCAAGACCGACGCGCGCAACGAGCGCTCGCGGGGGGCCCTGGCGGCGATCCCGGCGCAGTTCGAGGGGATCATGCGCAACCACATGATCGTTCCCGACGTCGGCCAGCGCGATTCCGCCTACTTCAGCGTGATCGACTCCGAGTGGCCGGCGGTTCGCGAGAACCTGAGGCTGCGGCTGGACCGCGGTCGCTAGGAACCCGGCTCGCTCGCCGCCGGTCGCTCGACATCCCGCGCCTTGCGGACTAGATTGGCTGGCACGCCAGCAAGACCTAGGAGGACTGGATGTATGACTACGTGATCGTCGGTGCCGGCTCGGCCGGGTGCGTGCTAGCCGCGAGGCTCTCCGAAGACCCCGACGTCAGCGTCCTCCTGCTCGAGGCGGGCGGGCCCGACACCAAGGAGAACATCCATGTGCCGCTCGGTTACCTGCAGCTGCAGCGCACCGACGTCGACTGGGACTACGTCTCGGCGCCGGAGCCCAACTGCGGCGGTCGCCGGATTGCCCTGCCGCGTGGCAAGGTGCTCGGCGGCTCCTCCTCGATCAACGCGATGGTCTACATCCGCGGCAACCGGCGCGACTACGAGGAATGGGGGGTGCCCGGCTGGGGTTGGGAGGACCTCTTCCCCTACTTCCTGAGGGCCGAGGACAACGAGCGCGGCGCCTCGCAGTGGCACGCCGTCGGCGGCCCTCTGCCGGTCTCCGATCAGCGCTCGGGGATGGCCCTCTCCCCCGCCTGGGTAGAGGCCGGTGTCGAGGCGGGGCTGGCACGCAACGAGGACTTCAACGGCACCGAACAGGAGGGCGTCGGGCTCTATCAGGTGACCCAGCGCGATGGATTGCGGGCCAGCGCCGCGGTCGCCTACCTCCACCCGGCGATGGCGCAGCGCGAGAACCTCACGGTGATGCCCTTCATGCACGTCGATCGGGTGCTCTTTGAGGGCAGCCGGGCGGTGGGAGTCGAAGCCTCGCGGCTGGGCCAGGCGGAGGAGCTGCGGGCCGAGCGCGAGGTGATCCTCAGCGGCGGCACCTTCAACTCTCCACAGCTGCTGATGCTCTCCGGTGTCGGGCCTGCCGAACACCTGGCGATGCGCGAGATCGAGCCGCTGCTCGATCAGCCCGCGGTCGGCCAGAACCTCAGCGACCACGCCTGCGCCTGGGCGGTCTGGAGGGCGAACGAGCCCTCGAGCCTGCTGGCGGCGCTGGAGCCGGCTGCTCTGGAGGAGTTCGAAGCCACCAAGACGGGACCCTTCAGCTCGAATTTCGCCGAGGCTGGCGGCTTTGCCCGCATCGGGGAGGGCGCCGAGGCCCCCGACGTCCAGTTCCACACCGTGCCCCTGCAGATCGTCGACGAAGGTTTTGGCGACCCCGAGGACCATGGGGTCTTCGCCTCGGTCTGCCTGCTGACGCCCGAGAGTCGTGGCTCGGTAACTCTGGCCTCCAAGGATCCGATGGCGAAGCCGATCGTCCGCAACTCGTTCTACACCGCCCCCGGCGACATGGAGCGCATGGTGGCCGGACTGCGGTTGACGTTGGACATCTGCCGCCAGCCCGCGCTGCAGGGTTTCTGTTCGCAGCCGACGACCGTGCCCGACGGCGAATCCGAGGAGGAGCTGCGCGCGCACGTCGCCCGCACCACGTTTCCGATTTATCACCCGGTGGGGACCTGCGCGATGGGCTCGGTGGTCGATGGAGAACTGCGAGTCGAGGGGGTCGAGGCGCTGCGCGTCGTCGACTGCTCGGTGATGCCGACCGTCCCACGCGGCAACACGAACGCGCCGGTGATCGCGCTGGCCGAGCGGGCCGCAGACCTGATCAAGGGCGAGGCAGCACTGGCTGCGAGCAGCGCCGGGGCGACCGCCTAGCGATCAACTAGGGCGCCAGCAGCGTCAGCTCCCATCCCGCGCCGCGACGCCTGAACAGCCGCCGCTCGTGGATCCGGTCAGCGGCTTCGCTCCAGAGCTCGACCGTATCGGGCAAAACGCGGAGCGCGCCCCAGTCATCGGGGCAGGGCGGCGGCGTCTCCTGAACACGGGCCAGGTGCCCGAGCCGCTCGCGCAAAGAATCAAGATCTTCGACCTCCTCACCCTGGCGCGAGACGACCGTTTGCAGTTGATGCAGCAGGTCACGTTCGGCGAAGAGCTCCTCGGCGAGGGCGCGCTCGGCGAGCTCCACGCTGCCGGTGAGGTGCGCTTGGCGGCCCAGCGCCGGCCAGTGGAACAACAGGGCGACCTGCGGATTCGCGGCGATCTCCCGGGCCTTGCGCGTCCACAGGGCGCTGGTGAAGAGCAGGGCGTCATCCTCGAGTCGCTTGAGGCTGACGGTTCGGGCCGACGGGCGTCCCCCGGCGCCAACCGTGACCAGGGCGACGGATGCCGGCTGGACAAGGCCGCGGCGGCGCGCATCCTCGATCCACTCGGCGAGCAGCTGCAGCGGACTCCGATCGGGCTCAGCGACCATGCACGGCGGAAGATACCCGCCGCTTCGCCAGCGCTCAGGCGAGCTCGGCGACCAGCAGGCGCAGACCTACGTCGAGCTCGGGAGCTTCACGGAGCCGACCGTGGCGCTCGTCCCAGCTGCCGCTCTTGAGATCCGACCGCAGGGCGGCGAGCCCGGCCGCGACCTCCTCGGCGTCCATCGCATGCCAGACCGAGCTCCCCTGGCGCACCTCGGGGTCCAGGTGCAGCTCGGGACGGTCCCAGAGGGCGCAGAAGAATAGGTCCGTGCAACCGTTCGGCACCGGCACGGCCTCCACTGAGACCCTCGCCGCGCCCTTGAACATCGCCGCCTGCTCCTCGATCGGGAGCATCGCCTCGGCGTGGATCTCCAACGCCCGGGGGAAGTACTCGGTGACCAACCAGAGCTCGCGCAGGGGCTCGGGGTCGAAGGTCAGGAGCACGACGCGGAGGCGGGCGACGCGCATCATCTCGCGCACGCCGGCCGGCGGGTCCGGCCAGTGATGGGCTGTGATCGTCGCCATCGTCGCGTCGAACTCGGCGGCCTCAAAGGGAAGGTCTTCAGCGACGGCCTGGATCGCCGGGGCCGCGCCTCGCGGGCGCTGGGCAATCATCACCGCGGAGGGCTCGACTGCGGTCACCTCGCGTGCGGAAGGCTCATAGGAACCCGCTCCGGCTCCGACGTTGAGGACGGTGCGGGCGTCACCGAGCGCCGCCTCGACCCGGGACGCGATTCGCGGGTCGGCCCGACGGACCCTCGTGTAGCCGCGCCCGATTCTGTCGTATGTCGCGGCCACGCCGCCGCCTATGCAGCTGCCCCGAGGGCGCGATCGATGAACGGGCCCAACAACTCGCCCGCCCGGCGAGCGGTCTCCTCGGGCTCAGCGCTCGGCGTGGTGATGTAGCTGATCGCGAGCCGAACGAGGGTCTCGGCCAGCAGCTGGGCCTTTTTGGGAGGCGCCTCCGGCCAGCCCTCGCGGATCGTCTCAAAGAGGCGCGCCGTGGCCCAGATCACGACCGGCATCCCCTGAGTCGTGACAAAGGGCAGCATGCCTCCGGTGCCGTCGTCTCTCAGTAGGATGCCGACCAGTGGGTCCTCACCGGCGGTCCGCAGGAAGGTCTCAAGGGCGGCGCCGATCGCCGCCCGTGGATCTTCGAGGTGGCGCCGCACGGAGGTCTCGACATCGTCTAGGAAGCGCTCGCCCTCATGGATGACAAAGGCCTGGGCGAACTCGTCACGACTGCCGAACTCCTTGTAGAGGGTCTGGCGGCTGACGCCGGCGGTGCGAGCCACGTCCGACATCGTGATCTGAGCCCAGGAGCGCCGTTCGAGCTCGTCGCGGGCGGCGCCGAAGAACGTGTCCCGCAGCAGGGTCCGGGCCGCCTCCGGATAGGGGGTCAGCGAGGCGCCGCCGTTGAAGTTGGCAGGGCCGGGGCTGCTGCTCACCCGGCCTCACCGCCCTCGACCGGCTCGAAGTCGACCTTGTCGCGGACACCGCAGTCCGGGCAGGCCCAGTCGTCGGGAACCGCGCTGAAGGGCGTGCCCGGACTGAACCCCTCGCGAGGATGGCCCCTGTCCTCGTCGTAGACGTACCCGCAGGTAGGGCATTCCCAGGCGCTCACGCTGGCACCTCGTGCCCGTAGCGGGCCAGCAGCTTCGCCCGCTTGCGCGGCTGGATGTTGGCACGGGTGAGGTCGCCCTCGTAGTGCTCGATCAGCCTCGGGTCCATCACTCGCCGCCAGATCGGTGGGAACCAGGCAACCACGATCATCCCGGCGTAACCGGTGGGCAGCTGCGGGGCCTCCTTGAAGTGGCGCAGGCTCTGGTAGCGACGGGTCGGGTTCGCGTGATGGTCGGAGTGGCGCTGCAGGTGGTAGAGGAGAACGTTCGAGGCGACGTTGTTGCTGTTCCAACTGTGTTCGGGAAGGCACCTCTCATAGCGGCCGTCTTCCTTTCGCTGGCGCAGCAGCCCATAGTGCTCGAGGTAGTTCACCACCTCGAGCAGCGAGAAGCCGAGGATCGCCTGGATCACCAGATACGGGAGGACCACCGGGCCGAAGAGGATCGCGAGAGCTGCGAAGAGCGCGACGGTCATCGCCCATGCCCCGAGGATGTCGTTGCGCGCGGACCAGTGGGACCTGCCCATCCGGTCAAGGCGCGCGCACTCGATTCCCCAGGCCGACCAAAGACTGCCGTAGACGGTGCGCGGCAGGAACGCCCAGAAGCTCTCGCCGAGCCTCGCGCTCGCGGGATCCTCCGGGGTGGCGACGCGCACATGGTGCCCCCGGTTGTGCTCGATGAAGAAGTGTCCGTAGCCGGTCTGGGCTAGGGCGATGCGACTCAGCCAGCGCTCAGCGCTGGCCCGCTTGTGGCCGAGCTCGTGCGCGGTGTTGATCGCGATTCCGCCGACGACACCCATCGTCACGGCGAGGCCAAGGCTCTCGAGGATGGAGAGATCGCCGCTCGACCACAGATAACAGGCGAAGAGGAGGCCGGCGTACTGGACGGGGATGAACAGATAGGTGCACCAGCGGTAATAGCGGTCCTGCTCGAGCCACTTGAGCACGCTGTCCGGCGGATTCGTGGGATCGACGCCGATCGCGATGTCGAGGATCGGGAAGATGCCGAAAACGAGCAGCGGCCCGAAGAACCAGAAGCCCTGCAAGCCGGTCGCTTCCACCGAGCCCCAGGCGATGAATGGGGCGAAGGGGATGATCAACCCGAGCAGCCACGCGTAGCGCTTGCCGTCCGTCCAGGCGGCGGGGTTGAGCTCCAGGTCGGGGCCGCTTTCGTGCTCGTGGGAATGGCCTGCCGCCTCCATGCGCGCTCCTCCTTGTCAAATCAATGGTTTGCGTAAGGGCGATTGACAATCTAGCTTATTTTGTCAATACGATCAACAGCCCTTGGGAATGTGTAAGGGACCTCTGCGGAAGCCAAAGTTTGCGACCGTGCTTCTCTGGCGCCTCGCAGAATCGGCACTCAGGGGCGCGGCGGAAGTTGAGAGATCGAAGCCGACCGCCCCCGAAGGCTCGCTACACTCCCCCGCGCATGTACACCTTCTTGGCAGTCCTGCAGGTGATCATCTCGGGGATCCTGATCTTCCTGATCCTCCTGCATTCCGGCAAAGACGCCGGGCTCTCGGGCGCCTTCGGGATCGGCGGCGGCGGCGGTTCATTTGGAGGCGGCTCGATGGTCGAGCGCAACCTCGACCGGGCAACGGTCTTCTTCGCCATCCTCTTCGTCGTCAACACCGTCGTGCTGCTGAAGATCTAGCTCTAGGCTGGTTCGCGGTCGAGGATCTCGATCGCCTCGCGGCGCAGCTCCGCATCGAGAATCGCGAAGTCCTCATCGGAGAGCTTGCCGGCGGCGTGGTCGAGTTCCGCGTCGCGAATCTCCCGGTACTTGGCTTCCTTCAGCGCCTCCAGCTCCTGGTCGGCACCGGGCGCCACGTGGGCCCTGCGGCGGGTCGGCCAGAGGGCGACGATCGCACCGAGCAGGGCGATTGCGCCGCCGACCCAGATCCAGCTGACCAGCGGGTTGACGATCACCTTGAAGGTCACCGCCGGGGTTTCCGTCAGGTAGCCATTCGCGATCCGCGTCGCGGTCGCCGTCTGCAGGCCTTCGATCCGCTTTGCGACCGAGGACTGCAGCGCCGGGTTCGCCGCCGCCGCGCGCATCAGCGCCGCCAGGGCCGCGCAGGCCGACGGCGTCCCCGCCGCCGCCGAGGCGCAGCGCCTGAAGCCGCGGTCGGCGGCGCGCGCGCGGGCCACGACGCCGCTGATATCGGGTCGCGGGGCAATCCAGAGGTCATTGCTGGCGCCGGCTTTCAGCGCCACGTCGGTCTCCGCTTCGCCGGCGAAGCGACTGCCGATCGTGGAAATCGTCTGTCCCGTCGGGCGAAAGTAGCGCCGGTCGGTGTGCATCGTGAAGGTTTCGCCCCCCTGTGCGACGCGGAGCCGGGCACCGAACGCGATCGACTGGCTATCGGAGCTGACCGTCGGATGCGTGTAGGTGATCCGGCGGCCGTCGATCGTGGTGCTCTGTCCCGGCCGCAGTCTGATTTCACGGTTGGTCTGGAAACTCGAGGAGGCGGCAATCCCGATCAGGACCACGGCGACGCCGACGTGGACGATGTAGCCGCCGTAACGGCGGCGGTTGCGCGAGACCACCGCGAAAAGCGCTCTGCGCATCGAGCCACCGGACAACTTGCGGCGCGCCCTCGCCCCGCGCCAGAACTCCTGAGCGATCCCGACCAGCGCGAAGGCGGCGAAGACAAACAGCGCATAGGCCCAGGGGCGCCGTGCGGCGTCACTGAAGAGCGCCAGAGCGGCGGCGGCGAGCGCCGCCGCCGCCGTGGGAAGCAGAAAGATCCGCTTCGCCGAGGCCCAGCTCACCCGCCGCCAGGCGAGCAGCGGCCCGATTCCGGTGAACAGGACGAGAACGATCGCCAGTGGCGTCGTGTAATGGTCGAACCAGGGGGCGGCCAGTGAGGACTTCTGGCCGGTGAAGAACTCCGAGATCAGAGGAAAGAAGGTTCCCCAGAAGATCGCCGCGCAGAGCGCCACCAGCAGCAGGTTGTTGATCAGAAAGACTGCCTCGCGGGAGATCAGCGAGTCGATTTTCTTCTCGGAGCGCAGATCATCGAGACGGGAGATGATCAGCGCCGTCGAGCCGATCACGACCACTCCTATGAGGGCGAGGAGGTAGGGGCCGACGGTGCTGTTGCCGAAGGCGTGGATCGACTGCAGCACACCGGAGCGCACGAGAAACGTGCCGAGCAGGGCGAGCGAGAAGGTGGCGACGATCAGGCAGGCGTTCCAGACCTTGAGCATGCCGCGCTTCTCCTGGACCATGATCGAGTGCAAGAAGGCGGTGCCGATGAGCCACGGCATCAGGGCCGCGTTCTCGACCGGATCCCAAGCCCAGTAGCCACCCCAGCCGAGCTCCGTGTAGGACCAGCGGGCGCCGAGCAGCAGACCGCAGCCGAGCAGCGCCCAGGCGATCAGCGCAAAGCGGCGCGTGGCACGGATCCAGGCGGCATCGAGTCGGCGGGTGACCAGGGCGCCGATCGCAAAGGCGAAGGGAATCGTGAAGGCCACGTACCCCGAGTAGAGCATCGGTGGATGGATCATCATGCTCGGGTGCTGAAGCAGGGGATTGAGACCCACCCCGTCTTGGGGCATCGGGCTGATCGTCGCAAACGGGTTGACCCCTCCGGCAAACAGCATCAGGCCGGTGAAAAAGCTGGCGATCCCCGCCATCACCGCGGTCGCATAGGGAACCAGCTCGCGCAGCTTGTCGCGGGTTGCGTAGAGAGCGATCGAAGAGGCGATCGACAGCACCCAGGCCCAGAGCAGCAGCGAGCCTTCCTGGCTCGACCACATCGCCGCCAGCTTGTAGAAGAAGGGGGTCTCGATCGAGGAGTGCTGCTGGACGACGTTGAGCGAGAAGTCGTTAGTGACGAAGGCGATCTCGATCATCACCACGCAAAACGTCAGCAGGCCGCAGAGCGTGTAAACGGAGCGCCGCGAGACCTCGACCCAGCGGCGATCGCCCCGCGCACCCGCGAGCGCCGCGATCACGGCGACGACGGCTGCGCCGAAGGCGAGGTCCAGGGCGACGCTGCCGAGACTAGCCGGCATTACTGGTCGTGTACTTAGACGGGCACTTGGTGACGAGCGTGTCGCGTTCTCCGACGAAAACGCCGTTTCGAACTTCTCCCGTGAGAACGATCTCGCGGCCACCGCGGAACGGATCCGGCACGGTCCCGGTGTAGGAGACGGGCAGACTGCGGCCACCCTGGCGATCGGCGACCCGGAATCGCAGGCTTTCTTCCCGGCCTTCGATGCGCCGCACCGAGCCCTTTACGACTTCCCCGGTCAGCTCGTAGCTGGACCCCGGGGCGGCGTTGATCAGTTCGGAGGGCTCCTTCGCCTCGCTTGAGGCGCTGAACGACGTGTAGATCAGAGCCACGGCGAGCAGCACGGCGACGCCGAGGGCGAGGACCAGCCGTACCTGCCGCTTGCGCTGGGGATCCACGAGCAGCGGATTATCGCAACTGGGACAATCGCCGCGTGAGTGATGACCGCGTCCTATTGATCACCGGCGCCAGCAGCGGCATCGGCGCCGCGACCGCACGAGCCGCGGCCCCCTCCCACCGCCTTGTCCTGGCGGCCCGCCGCCTGGAGCCAATGCAGGAGCTCGCCAGGGAGCTGGGTGGCGAGGAGCGGGCCCTCGCCGTGCGCTGTGACGTCACCGAGTGGGACCAGGTCGAGGCACTGGCGGGCGCGGCGATCGAACGGTTTGGGGGGATCGACGTCGTATTCGCCAACGCCGGCTTCGGAGCTACCCGGGGCTTCCTCGAGGAGTCGGTGGAGCACTGGCGCTCCATGGTCCTGACCAACGTCTACGGCGTGGCGTTGACGATCCGTGCCACCCTCCCCCATCTGCTGGAGCGCGGCGAGGGGCACTTCCTCCTGACCAGCTCGGTCGCCGGGCGCCGGGTCTTGCCGGGTTCGCTTTACTCGGCCACCAAGTGGGCGACCGGCGCCATCGGCGAGGCCCTGCGCGCCGAGCTGCGCCAGATGCGCGGAAACGATGCGATCCGTGTCACGGTTATCGAGCCGGGAATGACCGACACCCCCTTCTTCGACAAGAGCCCCGGAGAGAGGGCGCTGCGCGACGAGGACATCGCCCGCGCCGTGATGTTCGCCCTGGAGCAACCGGCCGGAGTCGACGTCAACGAGATCCTCGTGCGACCCACCAGTCAGCCGAGCTAGCGAGGGTGCTGCGATCGATCCGGGCGGCGCCTGCGCTTGCAGGAAGTTCGCACGGGCTGTCGCTTGCTCAGGCTCCGGGCACCATTTTGGGCGTTCAGTTCGACGCGCGAGAAGAGCCTGTGACGGCAGAGGTTACGGGTGCTGACCAGGAGGCCCCGCTTGCCCCCTCGCACAGTCAGCGTGAACTTCGAGACCGGCACATCCGGGATCATTTCGAAGGTGTTTCGGAGGCGACCGTTCCGGGTCGTGTCGGTGACGCCGGATAGTTCCACGTCGACCTGCCCATGCAGGGCGGCGACGAGGTCGGGCAATTCGTGTTCCGGGTTCGAGCGAAGGTAAACGGGGCCTTTGAGCGGACCATCGAGCAGCGGGGTCGTCGCTTCGGCGAAGCCGTAGGCCGAATCCGGGGGACATTCGCGGGCGGCGAACTGGACGCGCGTGCAGACCGCCCCGATGTTCGCCTGTTCGAGGATCAACGCCTTCGGCAGGGTGACCTGGGCCCGGGCGACGTTCGCATCGCCCGGTCGGGCGACCAGGATCGCCCGCAGTTTGGGTTTCTTTGCCCGTTTCAGGCCCCCGAAGGTCCGCAGGTAAAGACGCGGTGCGAAGCTGAGGTTCTGGCAGCCGCTGAGCTGATAGGGACTGTTGACCGGCACCGTGGTGAAGCTCGCAGGATCGGCGGGGTTGGCACCTCCACCGCGCAGGTCCCCTTCAAAGGCAAACGGCGAGCAGTTGGTCCCGTTGAGAGCGAATTCAGGCCTGTCGATCTGCACCCGGACCTCGCGTACGTCGAGCAGCGAGCCTCCGTAGACGTGCGGAATCGGGTCGGTGAGGGCGCTCACGCGGGCGCTCCTCGGGTCAACCTGCAGGGCCACCCGCACCACGACCGTGCCGAGGTCGAACGGCCCGGCCGTGGCGGGGGTGATCACCACCAGGGAGAGGGGAGCCCCCTGGTAGGGGCCCGCGAGGAAGGCCTTTCCGGTATCGATCTGCAGCGGTTCGGGGCCGCTGCCGAGGGTCACCGCGGCGGCGCCGAGAAGACTCTCCGGGGGACAACTGGAGGAGGCTGCCTCGGCCGCGCCGCTGTTTGCCGCCGCGGCGGCGATTGCCGCCTCCGGGCAGTAGCGGACACCGGCGAGCTTCGCGGTCATCCCCGGCGGCAGCTCGATGTCTGCGGCCTTCAGCTCCTGGTTGCCGGGGTCCCTGGCGACGTCGACGCCGAGGCTCGTGAACGCGCCGGCCTGGGTGCTGGCGGTGGTCGCGGAGAATCTCGGCGCGAAGGGCCGTTCGGCGAGGGTTTTCGGGCAAGGGGCGCCGCCGCCCGGCAACGTGTTGAGCGTGAACTGGCCCGAGGGCGCAGCCGGCGGCTTGCCGGAGGGCCCATCCGCACCGCCCGCCCCCAGCGCCCCGATCACCTCCGACCACGGAGTCATCTCGGCGTCGGCGATGCTCGGGCCACAGGTGGCCGGGCTGGTCAGAGTCGCCCTCCCACCGCCGTCAAGGTGGATCACGACCGAGCTGAACGGAACCTGTGGCGCTTCCCGGAAGGTCGTCGTCAGCTGGCCGGTCTGCGGGTCGGCGCGGACCCCGCCGATCAGCCGCACCGAGATCCCGTACCGCGCGGACTCAGCATCGACGAAGATCCGGTACTCCTCGCCGGAGGCCGGGTCCCGACTCAGCTGCCTGCCGACGAATACCGGGCCTTCCAGTGAGCCTTCGGGGAGCGGCGGCGTCTCGATTTCGACCGTGCCGATCCGCGACGCCGCGGGACATTCAATCGGGTTCCTGGTGCCCTTGCCGAACTGTTCATCGGTGCAGGTTTGCAGGCCGTTCGCGGCCGATGGGTTGATGCCCATTCCCAGGGGCAGGCTCAGCGCCGCTTCCTCGGTGTCGGAGCTGTCCTGGGATCCGCCGTCCTTCAGGTGGGGAACGCTCACTTCGAGCTTGGCACCGGCCGGAGAGTCCGTTTCCGTTGTCCCGGGATCGACCGCGATTGCGGGTTCATAGGGGATCGTGTCGCAGTGCTTTGGCGAAGTTCCGGGCGGGATCGGTGACTCGAGCGGAGGCTCGGCGCCAGCCGGGAACTGGTATCCGGCCTGCTGCTCTTCCTGGGCCGTGGCGGCGAGCAGGAAGGTCGAGTAGGTACTTCCGGACTGGCTGAACGCTTCGCCCAAGCAGGTGCTTGGCGTCGTGATGAAGGTTCCGTCGCCGGCGCGGCCGCTGAAGGTGAGGCGGTTCTTGAGGATCAACCCGTTGAAGAGCGGTTCGAGATGGACCAGGGGGGGTACTTCGATGCTGAACCCCTCGTGATAGTCGCCCTCCCAATCGACGCTGGCTTTGAGGAAGACTTCGTTGCCGGCCAGTTCCAGCCCGAACAGGGCCGGTTGGCCTTCTTCAGGTTCGATGTTGTAGACGGTCGCTTCCAGCGGCCCGAGGGGGAGGCCGAGGATCGGCACCGTGCCGGTAATCAGGCTCTTCCCGACCGCGGAGCCCGAGGGACAGGCCGACGCCAGCAGCTCGAAGGTCGCCAAGGGGCACTGTTGGGTCGCCTGCGGGTTGACACTGAGCCCGACCGGCAGATCGACATGGACGTCCTTCAGTTCCCCGCCCGGTTCATTCGAGCCGTTGTGGGCGACGATGAACTGGGTGAAGCCGTACTGCGGGTGGGCTGCCGCTTCTTCGAAGAACTGGGCCGGGGTGTCCAGGGAGCAGGTTTCCGCCCCCGCTTCGGGAGGTTCGGCATTGCAGGTCCCAGCCTGCCAGCCCGATTCGGCGGAGGGCGCGTGCGGGTCGCTCGGGGCGATCGCTTCTTCGGTCTTCGCGGCCGCCGGCGGGGCGAGGCCCGCCATGACCGCGAGCGCCAGGGAGACGACGGCAATGCGTGACAACCAGACCTCTGGAGAACCCATAATTTTGACCATACCCGATTTTGGGGTATTTGACTAATGTTTATTGGGGTAATTTCCCAGCGACAGAAGGGAGGGCCTTGATGGATTGGCAGCGCCTTGCTCGAGCGAACACCCACCCGTTGCGGATCTCAGTCCTCGAAGTGCTTTCACTCGACGGAGGCCGCACGCTCTCTCCCAGCGATCTCAGTTACGAGCTCGGGGTACCCCTCAGCAATGTCAATTATCACGTCACCGAGCTGCTGCGCTCAGGACTGATCGAACTCAGATCCGAACAGCAGGTCCGGGGAGCGACGGAGCATTTCTACCGGATCGCCGAGGATGGTGACCACGGTCGTGAGAACGGGCGTCGCGGCGCCGGCACCCGGCGTGACCGAGGCGCGGATATCAGAGCGCAAACTCGATCGTGAAGACGAGGCCGGCGACGATGCAGTAGATGCCGAACGGCGTCAGCCGGTTCGTCTGGAAAAACCGAAGCAAAAACCGCACGGCGAGCCAGGTCGTGAGCGCCGCTGCGAGGGCCCCGACGAGCGCCTGCCCGCGCACGCCATCGCCGGCGCTACCGAGCAGTTCGGGAAGCTTGAGAACACCGGCGGCGCCGATTATCGGTGTCGCGAGCAGGAAGGCAAAGCGTGCCGCGTCCTCGTTTGAGAGACCGACGTAGAGGCCGCCCCCCATGGTGACGCCGGAACGGGAAATGCCCGGGATCAGGGCGGCGGCCTGAGCGGTTCCAATCGCCACCGCTTGGCGGAAGCTGAGCGTACGTGCGATTCGCGGGTCCGAATCGCCTTCTCCGTCACCGGGGCTCGGCTGGCGACGTCGCAGGCTCTCAAACGCCAGCAGCAGTACTCCGTTGAGGATCAGGAATGCGGCCGCCGCCTGAGCCGAGGCGAATACGGTTCGCAGAGAGTGCTCGAGCAAGAGGCCGAGAATTCCGGCCGGAATCGTGCCGACGACCAGCAGCCATCCGAGCTTCGCGTCCGTGTCTCCAGGCGATATGGCCCTGTCGCGGAACGAGCGGCCGAGCCCGCGAAAGATCCGCTTCCAGTCCTCGAGAAAGAAGAGGAAAAGAACGAGCGCCGTTGCAACGTGCGTTGCGACCAGGAAGGCGAGGAAATAGTCGTCGTTTTGGTGAATGTTCCAGCCCAGCGCCCGTGGCAGGACAACGCTGTGCCCGAGGCTTGAGATCGGGAAGGGCTCAGCGATCCCCTGGATTGCCCCGAGGATGATCGCCTGGAGATAGGAGATCGGATGCATGCGGCGGCATCATTTGTAGCGGTCATTAAGCCCAGATGAAAGAAGCCCGCCACGATCGTTGGGAAAAGCCAACCAGACGTCGGCACCACCCCCCTCCCGGTTGCGGGCGCGGGCCTCTCCTCGGTGAGCACGGGCGACGGTCTCGACGATCGAGAGGCCGAGCCCGCTGCCGCTCTCGCGCTTGCCCGGCGAGGCGCGACTGAAGCGCTCGAAAGCCTGACCGATAAAGGCTTCGGGGAACCCCTCTCCGCGGTCCAGGACGTGGACCATGACGACTCCTTCGGCTTCCTCGCCGCGCAGCTCGATGGGCCCGCCCCCGTGGCGAAGCGCGTTGTCAACCATGTTGCCGACCGCCTGATCGATTCGCAGCGCGTCGGCGCTCAGATGCGGGCGACCCTCGACGCAGACCGTGATCGACCGACCTGCTTCTGTGGCGCGGCGCTGAAAGCGCCGCGCCACCCGACGCAGGGCGCTCTCCAGTTCGACCTGCTCATAGCGCAGGGCAGCTCACCGCGCTCGGTCTGGGCGATCGTCAGCAGGTCCTCGGAGAGCTGGTTGAGGCGATCCGCCTCCTCGGCCGCCGATGCGAGGGCTTCGCGCAACTCCCCGGGCGAGCGCCCCCTCGCCAGCGCCAGCTCCAGCTCGGTGCGCAGGATCGCCAATGGCGTGCGCAGCTCGTGGCTCGCGTCGGCGACGAAGCTGCGCTCATGCTCCAGTGCCTCGGCAAGGCGCTCGAGCATCTCGTTCAAAGTTCTCCCCAGTCGCCCCACCTCGTCTTCGCCCGATGGAACCGGCAGTCGCTGCTCGGGCGCGTCGGCCGAGATCTCCGCCGCCCGCGAGCGCATTTCCTCGACCGGCTTCAGTGCCGCCGTCGCGACGCCATAGGCGGCCACGGAGGCGAGAAGAAGCGCCAGCGGCCCGCCGATCAGCAGGAGCTGAGCGAGGTCGGTCAGCGCGTCATCGCGGGCACTGGTCGTCGTGCCCACGACGGCCACGGCCCGCTTGCCGTTGGCGCGCACTGGGACGGCCAGAAGACGCGAGCTGTTCTGGAGCCCGGGCAGCGGACCTCGGTCCAGAAAGACCGGGCCGCGCAAGGCGCGCCGCAGCTCTGCCGGTGAGAGCAGCACCCGCCTGCCGATCTCAAGCGAAGAGCCGGAGATCGAGCCATTCGCGTTGATCACCTCGGCGAAGCTCTCATTGCGGGCCACGAGGTTGTGCCCCCTGCCCACCAGACCCGACGAGTTCGCCTCACGCACGAGAGCCGCAACGTCGTTGGCACGCGAGCGAAGGCCGGCGTTGATCGTCGAGTCGAGCTCGGAGCGATAGCGCAGGAAGACGAACAGCCCGATCGCGCCCAGGATCAATGCCATCACCGCGGTGAAGACGAGTGTCACCCGCAGGCGGATCGAGAGCCGCTTCAGCTACCGCCGTCCTTTCGCAGTCGGTATCCGGCGCCGCGAATCGTCTCGATCGACCTGAGGCCAAACGGTGCGTCGATCTTGCGGCGCAGGTAGCGGATGTAGACCTCGATCACGTTGGACCGATGCTCGAAGTCATACTCCCACGCTTGGTCGAGAAGCTGCGTGCGGGTGAGGACGTGCCCCGGCCGGCGCATGAACGTCTCCAAAAGCGTGAACTCCTTGGCGGAGAGCTCGATCTCGACTTCGCCGCGCCAGACCTGATGGCTCGCCGGGTCCAGCCGCAGGTCCCCCACCTCGACGACGGAGGGACGCTCACCCTGCCCGCGACGGGCCAGCGCCCGCAGCCGAGCGAGCAGCTCCGCGAAGGAGAAGGGCTTGGTCAGGTAATCGTCGGCGCCGCCGTCGAGTCCGGCCACGCGATCCTCGAGGGCTCCTCGCGCGGTCAGGATCAGGACCGGAGCCCAAACTCCGGCGTCGCGCAGTTCGCGGCAGGTGGCGAACCCGTCGATCCCGGGCAGGATCACATCGAGGATGATCGCGTCGTATTCGCCGCCGCGCGCCATCGTGATCGCCTGCTCGCCGGTCGAGGCCACATCGGCCGTCAGCCCCTCCTCGTGCAGGCCCCGGCGAATCAGAGCCGCCATCTTGACCTCGTCCTCGACAACCAAGACGTGCACGCCTCACACGATCCCAGAGAAGATGAACCGCAGATGAGAGCGGTGCCCGAGCACCGAGCCCGGGTCAGCCGCCGCCGTAGGTGACGATCAGGTCGGTGAGGACGCCGACGAAAAAGCCAGCCGAGAGCAGCCAGAGGCCCAGCTCGCGGTGGCCGTGGCGGCGCATTCCAGTCCAGACCTCACCGATCACGTAGAGGACCGCGCCACCGGCAAGCGCGTAGAAGACCAGTTCGAGGGGCTCCGAGCTGACGCTGTAGCCAACCATCGAGCCGAGGAACGTCGGCCCCCCGGCGAGCAGCCCGGCGAGCGCGAGCCAGCGCCAGGACGGGCGGGTGTCGCCCAGCGGCCCGACGATCCCAAACCCCTCGGTCGCGTTGTGGAGCGCGAAGCCGACTATCAGCACCGTCGCCAGCCCGATCTCTCCGGCGCTCGAGGAGACTCCGATCGCCAGCCCCTCGGCGAAGTTATGCAGGCCGATCGCGATCGCGATGGTCAACCCGGTCTGCAATGCGCGGGCGCGGGCCAGGTCGCGAAGCTCGGCCTCCGCCAAATCGGCCTGCAGTACGTCGACCGCCCCCCCGGCGATCGGTGGGAGCCGGCGGGAGCGGCGCAGCCGGCGTTCGACGGTGCCCAGACCGGCGCTGCCGATCGCGAATCCGCCGCCCAGGACCAGCGCCAGGGCAACCGCGTGTCCGAGGCTGCCGGAGCCTTCCTTGTAGGCGTTGATGGCGCCCTCGACGATTTCGATCGCGTGCGCCATCACGTCGACAAAGATGAAGCCCAGGATCCCGACCGCGAACATCGCCAGCCCGACACGGGCACGAGAGCCAAGGCCGTGCACGCGGCCAAACGGGAGCCCGAGGAAGATAGTGAACCCCGCGACGGCTCCCAGGAGTGTGGTTTCGGCGAATGTCATCTGGTACCCGCGAAGTCGGTTAGGGCACCCTAACAGAAGCTCCGTCGCAAGGGCCGGCGCGAACTCCTCCGGCTGAGGCGATGACGCGGCCCACCCATCCGCCCCGCTTTGGGGTTGGATGGGTGGGCGCTGAGCCCGAGGTGGCCCCCCGGACAGTCGGCCGTGATGCCTCCCCTCTAGCTAGGCTCCTCGCCTCGTTTTCAGCAGCGCCGCGCCCCCGGCGAGCAGGCCGAGGGCCCCGAGGATCAGGGCGGCAATACCGAGGCCCTTGCTAGCGCCGTTGCTCGAGGATGAAGTCGTCGGCGCGGCTTCGCTCCCCGGTAGCTCACCGGGCGTTGGGCCGGCCTCGCCCCCGGCGAGATCCTGCAGAACCCCACCTTTGGCGGTGATGTTGACCGTCGGCGCCGGGAATTCGGCGCTCGGAGCGCCGATCCAGTGCACGACTTTGCCGTTGCTGTAGGTCTCGAGCGTCTTGAAGGCCAGCGACTTGCCGGCGATGCCTTCGGGCATCGCGATCGAGAGCGGGAACTGCATGAAGGTGCCGTTGTCAAGGCGCCCATCGAGCGATTTGTCCCCGGTCCAGATCACCTGCGAGACCTCTTCGGTTATCGGCCCGTCAGGGGTCTGGATCGGCTTCGAGAGCTTCTTTTTGACCACCTTGGCGCTCCAGCTCGGGACGTTCTGGATGTCGACATTCGTGAACCCCGGGGGGAACAGGGTGTCGATCTTGTAGGCGTAGGCGTTTTCTTCCTCGCCGGGAACCCGGATGTTGAGCGTCGCGAAGGCGCCTTCGGGCACCGTGTTGGGGTGGACGCTGACGTGGGCCTGGGCCGCGGCCGGAAGCAGCAGGGAGACCGCTGCGCAGAGAATTGCTGTTCGCTTCAGCACTGGAACCTCCTAGATCGAAATCTGCAAACGATTTAGTTGCAGCGGCGAGGTGGGCGGCGCCCGGCCGGCGAGAGCAGATGCCAACAGGCACCCGCCGCGGGGCCTCAACGCCGCAAAGCTCACCGCCGGAAGGCGGCTTGGCTGTGGCCGTCGCCGAGAGGCTCGCTCGGCTCGAGACCAGATCAGCCTCTCGCCGGGGTAGCGATCGGCAAGCAGGAAGGCGATCAGGACCAGAAACGGGCAGAGATAGGCGACACCGATTCTGACTTCAGGCGGCCCAACGGCGAGAAGGGCCAAGACGGCGGCGCCCAGCAAGGCCAGCCTCAGGCGAGGGGATGAGATCCTCAGCCTCATCCGATCGGCACCGAAACCTTGGTCGAGTACTGATCGAAGGCCGAGACCCGATCGGTGATCTGCAGCTGCCAGGAGCCGCCGGGGCTGAGCTGGGCTCCGCCCAAAACGTAGTGGCCCGGGCCGGCGACCGTCGCCTTCAGCGGCAACGGCCCGATCTGCTTGGCGGGCAGCGACGCGGTCACCGTGAGCTGCTTGGTGGCCGTGAACTGCGTCCCGTCCTTGGCGTTGATCAGGTAGAGGTGGATCGTGTTGAGGCCAACCTTCGCCGGTTCGACCGTCATCTCCAGCTCGGCCGGGCCGAGCTTCGTGTTGATCGAGACCGGCCCCTGGGCGGCATCGATCGGCGGCGGATAGGAGACCAGCGCCGCGGTGATGCCGAAGACCGCCAGCATCAGGGCGAGCTCGCCGCGGAAGCTGCGCCGCGCGATGACGCCGGTGCTGCCCAGCGCAGCCGCGCGCCCGACGATCCCCTTCAAGGCGGGGATGATCCGCTGGCGGTTCTGGTAGCCGAACCCGATCAGGACGAGGAGCAGGACGACCTTTGCGACCACCAGGAGGCCGTAGGTCGTATCGAACAGGGCGTTGAGGCTGCGCACGTCGATATATGCCTGGACCACACCGGTGATCGCGATCGCCACCACTGCGCCCAGGGCGATCGGCGAGAAGCCGGCCATCGTCCCCAGCAAGAGCCGGCTGCGGTCCTCCGGAACGAGCCTGCGTGTTGCAGCGGGCAGCGCCAGGATGAGGCAGGCGATCCCGCCGACCCAGATGCTCGCCGCGAGGACGTGGATCACGCTGGTCGGGAAGAAGACCGCAACCGGGCTCTGGATGCTCGGGTGGCCGGCGAAGGCTGGTGTCATCACCAGATAGAGCGCCCCGAGTCCGATCGGGATGCCCAGCCAACGACGCGCTCGCGGCAGCTTCGCCGCCGCGAGCAGCAGCAGGCCGAGCAGGGCCCAGTCGAGTGCCCGCAGGCCCCAGACCGTGCCGAAGCGACTGCGCAGCGTGTCGCGGACGATTGGGCCCTTGAGCGATGCCCAGAGCGAGACCCCGGCGGCGCTCGCTCCCTGCAGGAGGATCCCGAGGACGCTGACCGCGATGCCAAGGACGACGGCCACGGCCAGGATCCAGGCGAGGCGACGCCCGAACGCTCGCACCGCCTTCCTGCGCTCCTCCTCGCCGCCGAGCGCCGAGATCCCCGCCCGCCAGGCAAACAACAGGAAGGCGAGACCGCCGACCATCAGGGCGATCGAGAGGTAGTCGAGTGCGCGCGCAGCGCCGAAGGCGAGTTTGGTCACCTCACCGCTCTGGTTTTTGGAGATCAGACCGGCGACCGTGTACTTGGGCGCCGCTCCGGGGTGGCCGATGCTGAAGACGAGGCCCCCGTAGACGATGTGGGTGTCGGCTGAGATCACCCGGTAGGTCGCGGTGTAGGTGCCGTCGGGCAGGTTCGGCTTCAGCCCCACCCCCATCCAGGACTGATGCCCGCCCGGGTGAGAGACGTCGAGGTCGTCGACCTGATCGCCCTGGGCGTTGTAGACGCGGACGGCGCCGACGGTGCCGCCGACCGGCTGGTTGTATTTGAAGATCACCTCCTTGGGCTGGGTTTTGACGACCGAGCCGGATGCCGGGGACGTGCCCACCAGTTGGGCATGGGCGAGGGCGTTGGCCGGAGCCAGCAGACCGAGGCAAAGGGCGCCGATGAGGGCCGCCAGGGCGCCGCGCAACTACCAGGCCTCCTTCGCCGGCTTTCCTGCCGGAGGCTCGTCCGAGTCGACGTCGCGCCCCCGCCGGCGACGTATGTAAAGCACTGCGCCCCCACCCCCGACGAGGATCAGGATGCCAATGATGATGAAGGGGAGTTTCGAGGTGCTCCCTTCCCCCACCCAGTAGAGCGTGCCGTGAATTGCGCCTTTGCGGCCGTCAATCCGGATCGGCACTTCGTAGTCGAAGACCTTGGTTTTCTTACTGGTGTCCTTGACCTCGGGCGGCACCGATTCGGCGCCGTAGTGCATCCGGTGGTCGTGCCAGAGAAAGGTTCCGGAGTCGTCAACGGTCATCCACTTGGGCGGCGCCTTGGCGTTGGCGCTCGGCGGCACGGCAGACTCGACCGGGTAACGGGTGTCGTTCAGGTAGTAGGCAGGTGAGCGTTCGTTGACCTGGACGGTGCCGTCCTTCTGAATCCTGGCGTAGGGCTCGTCTTCATAGCCGTAGATGACGACTTCGTGACCGTGCTGGTCGAGGAGCTGGAAATAGGCGTCATAGGACAGCACTTCGAAGCTGACACCGGGGACGCTCGGCGTCACCCGGTCGATCACCGACCGGTAATCGGGATTGCCCGAGGCATGGGACCAGGCAAGCGGGGCGTTGATGAGGACGAGCACGGCGGTGATGCCGGCAAGCACCGTGCAGCGCTTTCGCACAGGTTTCCTTTCGGTCGCGCGCGGCGACCGAACCGGCCGTCGCAGCTAGCTCAGCAAGATGGCCACGGCGGGCGGCGGGCGCTCGGCCAGGGAGTGGGCAATCAGGCTGTTGCCGCGCGGTGACCAGACCGCGGGGGTCTTGGGCAGCGGGCGGATCCGCCTGGGTCGCGTGCGTCGCCGCGAGCCCCGCGTGGCGAGCTTCAATACCAGCGACTCCCCGACATAGCGGCCGGCGAGCAGCGGACCGAGGATCAGCAGGGCGGGCGCCAGATAGAAGAGGGCGTCGGTCGCTCCGGAGAACGCGAGGGCAAATGCCCAGCAAACCGCAAGAGCGAGTGCCGGTCCGGCCATCGAAAAACTCGCGAATCGCACGCTGAGAGGGTAATGCAAAGCGGACGACGGGTCTCGAACCCGCGACCTCGAGCTTGGGAAGCTCGCGCTCTACCAGCTGAGCTACGTCCGCGTTGGCGCTGATTCTAGGGCCAGTGGCGCTGGCGCAGGCGAGGGTCGGCGCCTTCGAGAGGCCAGTGGCGGAGGACCCCCGGACGCCAGCTCGCATCCTCCTCGCGCGTGAGGATGAAGCGGCTATCGTCTGCTGCCCCCTCGTGGTCCCCCGCAGAGCAGGTCGATGAAGAGGTTGCCGCCGGCCGCATATGTCCCATCCAGACCTCTGCGGAACGGATCTTCGGGCTCGCGGATCGGTCCCTGGCAGAATCCGGTGTCACCTGCGGCACGTAGAGGTCACGGGTTTGGGGACGGGGTTGGGCCGCCTCGGGGTGAGGGATGTCGGCTTGCCGGTGATCTGTTGTGAAGCAGCGCGAAGCCTGAAGAATCGCGAGGCCATCGCCGACGGTAGGTCGCGAGATCAGCGGGTGGCGGACCTCTCCTTCACGCTCGAGGGCGGCCGTGCCGCCCTCGACGCGGATCGTTCGGCCCCCAGCAAAGCGAACGAGCTCAGGCGAGTCCGTCACCCGCGCCGCGGCATGCATCGGCCGCAGTCCAACCAGCAGGGCGCGCTCTGCGATCGCGGTGGACCGTTCGGCAATCCGGGTCGAACGCTGGCGAAGCGAACCGAGGTGAAGGACGCGAGCGCGAGGCCCGGCCGCCGTCGCCAGCGAGGCAATCGTCGGCCGATCGGCGGCGAGCGACGGCATCGGTGTGAATCTCAATCTAACCTTCGCGGCCGTGCGCACCCGTGCCCTGATCGCCTTGCTCGCCGTCTGCGCAGTCGTCGCGCTGCTCGCCTACGGGCTGCTCAGCAAGGGAACCACCCAGCTCGCGGTCGGCGACCCGGTTCCCGATCGCGAGCTGCCCGTGCTTGGCGCCAAGGGCACGCGGGACATCGCCGATTACCGCGGCGAATGGGTGCTGGTCAACCTCTGGTCCTCCTGGTGCGGGCCCTGCCGCCAGGAGACGCCGGCCCTGCAGGGATTCTGGAAGCACCATCGCGGCCACGGCATCACCGTGCTCGGCATCAACGTCCAGGACAACAGCGACGATGCGCTCGCCTTCCTGCGCGAAGTCCACGCCAGCTTCCCGGAGCTGCGCTCGGTTGGCGCCGAACGCAGCGAAGCCTTCGGGGCAAGCGGGGTGCCGGAGAACTTCCTCGTCAATCCCAAGGGCCGCCTGGCGCTTATCTGGCGCCAGCCGGTCGATGAGGAAATCCTCCGAGAACAGTTCCTACCGGTGATCGAACGCGGATGAGGCGCGCCGCACCGCTCCTCCTTTTGCTCGCCGCGCTGAATGCGGCGGCGCTGCCCTCGATCGCCGCCGCCTCGCCAGAGGTGACGCCAGCCGAGATTGAAGCGGAAGTCATGTGCCCGATCTGCGGGACGCTGCTCGAGCTCGCCGAATCGCCCCAGGCGCTGCGCGAGAAGGCCTTCGTCCGCCGCCTGATCGCCACGGGCAGGACGCGCAGCCAGATCAAGGACGCCCTCGTCGCCCAGTACGGACCGGCAGTACTGGCGCAACCAGAAGGCTCGGGCTTCGACCTGTCCGCCTATCTGGTGCCGGTGATCGCCTTTCTCCTCGCCGCCGCGGCGTTGAGCGCCGGCGTCTGGCGTTGGCGTAGGCGCGACGGCGGCGACGGGCAAGGCCGGGCTGGACCCTCGCCGCCGCGAGAGGAGGACGCGGAGCGGCTTGACGCAGATATCGCCCGCTACGACCTCTAACGGCCTACTCGGAAGCGCGGTGAATGACAACCTCGGCAGGGCTCGCCGACAGTCGCTTCAGCACCTTGGCAAGGCGCCGTCCCGACCGACCGGCGGCATGCTGCGGTTCAACGCAGGCGAGGATCAGATCCGCAACGGTGGCCACCTCGCGCAGGACGCCGCTCTCGTCCCCAAGCGGCGGCCCCAGAACGACGAGCAGCTCGTAGGCGCGCCGGAGCTTGGCCAGCGCGTGGCGAAAGCCACCTAGCTCGATCGGCCCTTCACCCCAGGCTGCGCCGGCAACGATGCAAACCAACGGCCCTGCAGCGGCCCCTGAGGCGGGCCCGGCGAGCACCACCGGTTGCAGGATCTGGGGGGCCTCTGCCTGCTTCCGCAGGTACTCGGCCAGCCCCGGGACACTCGCCAAACCCAGCGCCCCGGCGAGGACCGGCTCCTCTAGATCGCACTCGAGAAACGCCGTGCGCACGCCGCGCGCCGCGGCGGCGCCGGCAAGGCCTGTGGAGAGCGTCAGGAGACCGTCTCCGACACCGCTGACGAGCAGCACGCCGCGATTTTGCCGCTCGAGGATCCGGTCCAAAGCCTCGAGATCCTTGCGGCGCAGAGCGCCCAGCCGCGTGGCGCCGGGCGGGCGAGCCCGGATCTCGGCGATCGGCTTCACATCCGCTCTGGCGCGGAGATTCCCAGAAGCCCCAGACAGGAGGCGATCGATCGCTTGGTGACCAGGCAGAGCGCCAAGCGGGCGCTTTCGACGCCCTCACCCTCGGCGCCGATCACCTGACAGTCACGGTAGAAGCCGTGAAAGTCGGCGGCGATCGCCGTCGAGTAGGCACAGATCCTGTGCGGCGCGCGGCGTTCCGCTGCGTCCCGGACCTCTTCGGGGAGCTCCAACAGGCGCTTGATGAGCACCTTCTCGGAGGGCTCGAGGGTGCTCTCCGGCGCGCCCGAGATACCGCCGGCCACCGCCTCCTCATCGAGTCCGGCCCTGCGCAGGATGCTCGCGATCCGGGCGTGCGCGTACTGGACGTAGTAGACGGGATTGTCGTTTGACTCGCGACGGGCGAGATCGAGGTCGAGGTCGACGGTCGTGTCGTGGCTTCGCCAGAGCATGAACCAGCGCGTCGCGTCGACTCCGATGTCGTCGAGTAGCTCCTCGAGGGAGACGAACTCGCCGCTTCGCTTCGACATCTGGGCCCGCTCACCGCCTTCGAGGACGTGCACCAGCCGCATGATCAGTGTCTCCAGGCAATCGGGGTCGGCGCCGAGGCCGGCGACCGCGGCGCGGAGCCGCTGCGTGTAGCCGTGATGATCGGCCCCGAGGACGTCGACCAACAGCTCGAAGCCACGCTGCAGCTTGTCCCAGTGATAGGCGACATCCGCGGCCAGGTAGGTGGGCTCGCCGTTCGCCCGAATCAGCACCCGGTCCTTGTCGTCGCCGAAGTCGGTCGTCCGGAGCCAGAGTGCCCCCTCGCTGCGGTAGGAGTGGCCGCCCTTCTCGAGGCGGGCGAGGGCCGCCTCCACCTCGCCCCGTCGGTAGAGGTCGCGCTCGGAAAACCAGCTGTCGAAGGCAACACCGAAGCGCTCAAGCGTGCCGCGCACGGTCTCCAGCACGAGCTCGACTCCCCGTCGGCCGATCGCATCCGCGTCCCCGGGGTCGATTCCCTCGGCGTCCATATGATCCGCGAGCTCGGTCACGTACTCGCCGCCGTAGCCGTCCTTGGGCGGCTCCTCGCCGGTCATCCGGGCGGCGATGGAGAGTGCAAAGCGCTCGATCTGACCACCGGCGTCGTTGACGTAGTACTCACGAGCGACATCGTGCCCGAACGCCTCCAGGAGCCGCACCACCGCGTCCCCGTACGCGGCGTGGCGGCCGCCGCCGACGTGCAGCGGACCGGTCGGGTTGGCTGAGACGAACTCGACGATCACCCTCTCGGGGCTGGCGGTGGGGGTCGGGCCGAGATCCTCGCCGGCGGCCGCCAACCGGGCCATCGCCCGTCTGTACCAGGCATCGGTGAGGAAGAGGTTGACGAAGCCCGGGCCGGCGACCTCAACCCGCTCCAGACCTCCCTCCCGGCCCAGGGCTCGCTCCAGCTCGGCCCCGAGACGGCCGGCCACCTCGCGAGGGCTTTCGCCAAGGGCCGCCGCGAGCAGCATCGCGGCGTTGGAGCTGTAGTCGCCCAGCTCGGGCTTGGGCGGCCGCTCGAGCGAAGGTTCGGGACCGCCCGACTCACCGTCGCGCAGCTCGCGGACGGCACGGGCAACGGCCTCCCTGAGGTCCGCGACCGCGTCGTGACTCACAGTTTTCCCCAGCTCGGCGGCAAGGCCCCATCGTATGGAGCGAACGGGTATCTGGGTACGCTGAGCCGCCTTGCCCGTCGCCGTCATCACCGACATCCACGCCAACCTGGCCGCCCTGGAAGCCGTTCTGGCCGACATCGATTGCTCCGAGATCGAGGAGATCTGGTGCCTTGGTGACATAGTCGGTTACGGCGCCGACCCCGACGCCTGCACGGCGCTTGTCCATGAGCGCTGTGCGGTCTGCCTTGTCGGCAACCACGATCTCGCGGTGCTCGGTGGGCTCGATATCGCCGACTTCTCGGAGGCCGCTGCGGTGGCTGTCGCCTGGACCCGGGAGGCGATCGGCGAAGATGGCCTCGCCTTTCTTCGCGGGCTCGAGCCGAGCGGAGCGCGCCGGGGAGTCGGACTCTTTCACGCCTCCCCGCGCGATCCGATCTGGGAGTACGTGCTCTCGGTGGAGCAGGCGTTCGGGTGCCTGCAGGCCCAGCCACAGCCGCTGGCGCTGATCGGCCATTCGCACGTCGCGCTCTTCTTTGCAATGCCGCAGGACGGCACCCTCGCGGAGACAATCGGCAGCCAGGCCGGCGATGGCGCCGAGATCGAGTTGAGTGAGGCCGGGCGCTGGCTGGTCAATCCCGGCAGCGTCGGGCAGCCGCGCGACGGCGACCCGCGGGCCGCCTGGCTGGAGCTCGATGTCGAGGCGAGCTCGGCCCGCTTTCGCCGCGTTGCCTACGACATCGACCGGGCCGCCGCGTCGATCGTCGACGCGGGCCTGCCGAAGCGCCTCGCGGACCGACTGTACATCGGGCAGTGAGGCACAAATTGCAGGCAAATTGCGGCCACGCGGCGTTCTCTAGACTCGCCCAATGCCTCGGCTCGCACTAGCCACCATCGTCCTCGCCCTCGGCCTCACTATGGCAATCGCCCTGGCCGCCTGCGGCAGCGAAGGCAAGGCGAAGCTGTTGCCGGGGACAACCGCGCGCCAGATCACCAAAAACGTCGCCTCGGTGCGCAGCCTGGCGGCCGAAGGCGAATGCGTCGCCGCCCAGGACGCGGCGCAGGCGGTCGGCAATCAGATCGATGACCTCCGGGAAATCGACGCAAGCTTGAAGGAAGCGCTGCAAAAGGGCGCCGAACGACTGAACGAAGTCGTGCTCACCTGCACCGAAGAAACCGAAGAAGAAACCGAAGAAAGCGTCCCGACGACGACCGAAACGACCACCCCCACCAAGCCTCACAAGGCAAAGCCGGGGCCGGAAAAGCAGGAAGAAGGCGGGGAAGAAACCGAACAACCGCCGACGCCCAAACCCGAACAAGAAGCCCCGAAAGGCAACGCCAAAGGCCAGGAATCGGCGCCTCCCGAAGCGACGCCGCAACCGCCCTCCGGCGGCATCGGCCCAGGCAGTGAAGCTGGCGGCGCCGGCTGATGGCTGGCGCAGCCCTCGCGGGCCGCTATGAGCTCGGTGACAGGCTCGGATCGGGCGGTATGTCGAATGTCTACCGGGCGAAGGATCTGGTCCTCGAGCGGACCGTCGCGGTCAAGGTGCTCGCCGAGCACCTCTCAGATGATGAGCGCTTCGTCGAACGCTTCCGGCGCGAGGCGCTGGCGGTGGCAAAACTGATCCACCCCAACATCGTCCAGGTCTACGACACGGGCGTCGATGAGGGCCGCCACTTCATCGTCATGGAGTACGTCGAGGGCCGCTCGGGGGCCCAGATCCTTCAGCGCCAAGGGCCGGTCGGCCCCGATCCCACGGCCGAGATCGGGGCCCAGGCCTGCGCCGGGCTGGACTTCGCCCACCGCCGCGGGATCATCCATCGCGACGTCAAGCCCGGAAACCTGATGATCGTCGGCGGCCCGGTTGGTGGCGGAGAGATGACCGTCAAGCTGACCGACTTCGGCATCGCCCGGGCCCTCGAGCAGACACGGATCACGCAGGTCGGCTCGGTGGTCGGCACCGCCGCCTATCTGGCGCCCGAGCAGGTGCGTGGCGAGGAGGCGACCCCGGCGACCGACGTCTACGCACTCGGCGTCGTCCTCTACCAATTCCTCACCGGGCGGCTGCCCTACGAGGGCTCGACCCTGGCCGAGCTGGCGGTCCGCCAACAAAACGAGCGCCCGCTGCCGCCATCCACCTACAACCCGGACGTTCCCGAGACGCTCGGCGCCGCCGTACTGCGGGCGCTCGAGGGGGACCCGACGCACCGCTACGCCAGCGCCGAGGAACTCGCGGGCGGCCTGCAGCGGGGAATGCAGGGTGAAGACGTGACCTTGCCCGGCGCCGCCGCGGCGACAACCTCGGTCCTCGGGTCAGAGTCAGCGACACAGCGTCTGGCGGAGAACGCCCGCACTGAGTTCCAGCCGGCCCGCTCGCAGACCCGTCGCCCGGCGCCGGCGGGGCCGCGGCGGGCACCGATCGAGCCGCCGCCGCGGCCCCTGGCGAGACCGCGGCGCAGCCTCTTCGGGCGGTTCGTGCGCTGGGTGCTGGCGCTGGTCGCACTCGTCCTGATCGCCGGCGCCGTCGCGGCGACGGTAATTCTCACAACCGATAAGGCGAGCGGCGTCCATATCAAGGAAGTCGCCGGCAACACCATCGAAAAGGTGACGGGTGAGCTCGAAAAACTGGTGAAAAGCAATACCGAATAGGGGCGCTAGGGGAAGGGTGTGGCTCCCGCCATGATCGCCGCCCGATACCCCTCGAGTTCGCCGCGCTCGATCGCGACTCGCGCCCCCTCAACCAGAGCCCTCATGTAGGTCAGGTTGTGCAGGCAAAGGAGTCGTACCGCGGTCAGCTCCTCGGCCCGCGAGAGGTAGCTGAGGTAGTCGCGATCGTGGTTGCAGCAGGCGGCGCAGGGACAGCCTTCCACCAGCGGCGCTCGGTCACCCGCCCAGCCCGCCTTCCGCAGGTCGACGCGAAAGCGACCGCCGGGTTCTGGCACGAGCGCCCCGCCATGGCGGGCGAGGCGGGTCGGCACGGCGCAGTCAAAGACGTCGAGCCCGAGGGCGATTCCAGCCAGCAGGTCATCCACCTCACCGATCCCAAGCAGATGCCTGGGAGCCGTCTCGGGCAGCAGCGGCACGGTCATCGCCAGAACCGCCGCCATCTCCGCCTTGTCGCGTCCCAGGGTCCCTCCGATCGCGACCCCATCGACGGCGGCCTCCGAAACCGCCTGCGCGGATTCTCGGCGAAGATCCTCGTGGACACCCCCCTGGACGATCGCGAAGACGGCCTGCTGGGGAGGTCCCTGACGATCGTGCCACGCGAGGCAGCGCCTGAGCCAGCGGTGGGTGCGCTGCATGGAGCGCGCCGTGTACTCGCGGTCGGCGTGGTAGGGGGTGCACTCGTCAAAGACGAGCGCGATGTCGCTTCCCAGCGCCGCCTGGACCTGCATCGAGACCTCAGGCGAGAGGAAGAGCTCGGCGCCGTCGCGGTAGGAGCGAAACCGCACCCCCTCCTCGTCGATCGAGAGGACCGAGCCGTGCTCTCCCCCGCCGGTGCGGCCGCTGCCCTTGACCTCGTCGGCAACGCCTCCGTGGGCCAGCGAGAAGACCTGGAAACCACCGGAGTCCGTGATCAGCGCCCGCTCCCAGGCCATGAAGTTGTGCAGGCCGCCGGCCGCGGCGATCCGCTCGGGTCCCGGCGAGACGAACAGGTGGTAGGTGTTGCCCAGGATCAGCTCATAACCGAGCCCGGCAACCTCGCTCGAGTCAAGACCGCGCACGGTGCCCTTCGTCGCCAGCGGGATGAAGGCGGGCGTCCGCACCTGCCCGTGCGCGGTGTGCAGGATGCCCGCCCGGGCGGCGCCATCACGCGCCTTGATCTCGAATCGCAAGCGCCGCGGCTCGTCCCTCATTCAGTGGCGTCGATCAGCGAGCGACCGGTCATCGCCGCGGGCTGGGAGATGCCGAGCAGCTCGAGGACCGTGGGGGCGACGTCGGCGAGGATCCCCGGCCCGCTGAGCGCCAGCCCCTTGAGGGTGACGATCAACGGCACCGGGTTCAGCGAGTGGGCGGTGCTCGGCGAGCCGTCGGGCTCGAGCATGTGGTCGCAGTTACCATGATCCGCCGTCACGAGGCAGGTACCGCCGCTCCCCCCCACCGTCGCGATGACGTCGGCCAGGCAGGCGTCGACCTCTTCGACGGCAGCCACGGCCGCCGGAATGACCCCGGTGTGCCCGACCATGTCGGGGTTGGCGAAGTTGATGATCCCGAAGCGGTAGCTGGCCTCGGCCCAGCGGCCTGTGAAGGCTTCAGTGGCGGCGCGGGCGCTCATCTGCGGCCTGCAGTCGTAGGTCGGCACGTCGCGCAGCGATTCGACCAGCTTCCGGTCCTCCCCCTCCCACTCCTCCTCGCGGCCGCCGTTGAAGAAGTAGGTAACGTGCGCGTACTTCTCGGTCTCGGCGACGTGAAGCTGCCGAGCGCCAGTCTCGGCGATGACCTGCGCCAGGGTCACCTGCGGGCGCTGCTCGGGGAAGGCGACCGGGTAGGGCCAGCCCTTGCGGTATTCGGTCATCGTCGTCAGCTCGAGAAGCGGACCGCCGCTGCGCGAGAAGCCGTCGAATGCTGGGTCGGCCAGCGCCATGGTCAGCTCGCGGGCTCGATCGGGTCGGAAGTTGACGAAGATCGCGACATCGCCCTCGGCGGCGCCGTCGTAACCGCCGATCACCGTCGGTTTGACGAACTCATCCGTCTCGCCGCTCTCGTAGGCGGACTCAATCGCGGCCGCGGTGCTCGGCGCGTGCTGACCGCGGGCGTGGACGATCGCGTCATAGGCGAGTCTGACCCGCTCCCAGCGGGTGTCGCGATCCATCGCGTAGTAGCGGCCACCCAGCGTTCCGATCCGACCGGCGTGGCGCAGCCAGCGCTCGAGCTCGGCCAGGTACTCGCGGCCCCCATGCGGCAGCGTGTCGCGGCCATCGGTGAAGGCATGGAAGACGACGTCGGGGACTCCCTCCTGCGAGGCGAGCTCGATCGTCGCCTCGATGTGCTCCCAGCCCGAGTGCACGCCGCCGTCGGAGACGAGCCCGAGCAGGTGCAGGCGACCGCGTGGGCTCTGGCGCGCACGCTCGCAGGCGGCGCGCAGGACCTCGTTCTCGAAGAAGCTTCCGTCGGCGATCGCGTCGTCGATGCGCGCCAGGTCCTGCTTGACGATGGCGCCCGCCCCCAGGTTGAGGTGGCCGACCTCGGAGTTCCCCATCTGGCCGTCGGGCAAACCGACGTCACGGCCCTGAGCCGAGAGCTGGGTGTGCGGGTAGGAATCCCAGAGGCGGTCGAAGGTCGGCGTCCGCGCCAGGGAGATGGCGTTGCCGGGGCCGGGCTCGGCGAGCCCCCAGCCGTCGAGCACGACAAGCGCAACGGCAGGGACCGGAAGCTCCGCCAAAGCTAACCCGCCGCCTCGATGATCGCCGCGAAGTCGCCCGCGTCGAGGCTGGCGCCGCCGACGAGGGCGCCGTCAATATCGGGCATCCGCAGCAGCTCGGCGGCGTTCGCCGGCTTGACAGAGCCGCCGTAGAGGATCCGCACCCCCTCGGCCCCGGCGCCGCGCCGAGCGAGGAGGGACCGGATGAAGGCGATCGCCTCCTGCGCCTGCTCGGGGGTCGCGGTGCGGCCCGTGCCGATCGCCCAGATCGGCTCATAGGCGACGACGACCCGGGCCAGCTCCGGGCCCTCAACCGCAATCAGGTCGGCCTCAATTTGGCTCTCGAGGATCGCCTCCGTGCGGCCGGCGTCGCGCGCCTGCTCACTCTCGCCAACGCAGAGGATCGGCTCGAGCCCCGCGGCCAGGGCCGTGGGGACCTTCCGCGCCAGCCTCTCATCCGTCTCACCGAAGAGCTGTCGCCGCTCTGAGTGGCCAAGCACAACCGCCTCGACGTCGAGCTCGACCAACATCGGCGCCGAGACCTCGCCGGTGAACGCGCCCCAGGTCTCCTCGTGCATGTTCTGGGCGGCGACCTTGACGGCGGTGCCGTAGCGGCGCTCGACGACCGCCGCGAGGGCTGTAAAGGGAGGGCAGATGACGACATCGTGCTGGGTCGCCGCGATCTGCGGCAGCAGTGCGTCGACGAACTCCATCGCCTCGGCGACCGTCTTGTGCATCTTCCAGTTGGCGGCCAGGTAGGGCGTGCGATCAGGCATCCAGCAGGACCTCCACGCCCGGCAGCTTCTTGCCCTCCAGGAGCTCCAGGGAGGCCCCTCCGCCGGTCGAAAGCCAGTCCACCCTTCCGTCCAGCCCGAACTCGCGCAGAGCCGCAACCGAGTCGCCGCCGCCGACCACGGTCTTCCCCCCCGCAGCGGCCACCGCCTCGGCGACCGCCCGCGTGCCGGCCGCAAACGGCGCCAGCTCGAAGGCCCCCATCGGACCGCTCCAGAGCACCGTCCCGGCCGTCTCGATCGCCTCGGCGTATGCCGCGGCTGTGCGCGGCCCGATGTCGAGTCCCATCCAACCCCGCGGCACCGCGGCCCCCTCGATCTGGCGCCGCTCGGTCGCCGCATCGAACTCGCGGCCCAGGATCTGGTCGACGGGCAGCTGCAGCTTGCACCGGGAGCGCTCGGCGGCAGCCAGGGCCTCGGCGGCGAGCGCGACCCCCTCCTCCTCGACCAGCGAATCGCCGGTCTCAATCCCCTCGGCGCGAAAAAAACTGTAGCTCATCGCGCCGCCTATCAGGATCAGGTCGGCGAGCCCAAGGAAGCGCTCGATGACACCGACCTTGTCGGATACCTTCGCCCCGCCGATCACGACGGTCAGCGGCCGCCGCGCTGCCTCGACGACGCGGCTCAGCTCGGTGACCTCTCGCTCCAGCAGAAGCCCGGCGTATCCGGGCAGCAGCCTGGCGACGCCCTCAGTGCTGGCGTGCGCCCGGTGGGCCGCACCGAAGGCGTCGTTCACGTAGAGGTCGGCGAGCGCCGCCAGTGCCTCGGCCAGGAGCGGGTCGTTTTCGGTCTCCCCGGGCTCGAAGCGGACGTTCTCGAGCAGCAGCATTTCCCCTGGGCCAAGCGCGCCGGCCATCGTCTCGACGTCGGCGCCGACAACGGCGGGCGCCCGGTGCACCTCGGCCTCGAGCAGCGCCGCCAGGCGCTCACCGATCGGTTGCATCGAGAGCTCGCCCACGACCTGGCCCTGGGGCCGCCCGAGGTGCGAGACGAGGACCAGAGCCGCGCCGCGCTCCCGCAACAGTTCGATCGTCGGCAGGGCCGCCCGGATTCGGGTGTCGTCGGTGATCTGGCCGTCCTCGAGCGGTACGTTGAAGTCATCTCGCAGAAGAACCCGTCGGCCGCCGACCTCGGCGTCGCGGACGCTTGCCTTGGAGAAGCTCATCGGACCCGCGGGGGGCGCTCAGAGGACCTTGCCGGCCAGCTCGACGCAGCGGTTGGAGTAGCCCCACTCGTTGTCGTACCAGGCGACCGCCTTGATCATCGAGCCCTCTCCGATCGCCATCGTCTGGCCTGCGTCGAAGATTGCCGAGTGGGGGTCGCCGACGATGTCGGTCGAGACGATCGGATCCTCGGTGTAGGAGAGGATTCCGTTCAGGGGTCCCTCGGCGGCGGTCCGCATGACGGCGTTGACCGCCCCAGGCTCAGCCGGCTTGGAGAGGCTGGCGACGAGGTCGACGACCGAGCCCGTCGCCACCGGGGCCCGGATGGAGATCCCGTTCAGCTTGCCGTTCAACTCCGGAAGCACCAGGCCGACGGCCTTGGCGGCGCCGGTCGTCGTCGGGATCAGGTTGAGAGCGGCGGCCCGCGCCCGGCGCAGATCCCTGTGGGGCATATCCTGGAGGCGCTGGTCGGCGGTGTAGGCGTGGATCGTGGTCATCAATCCCTGCTCGATGCCGAACTCTTCGTGAATCGCCTTGGCGAGCGGCGCCAGGCAATTGGTCGTGCAGGAGGCGTTGGAGATTATGTGGTGGCTGTCGCGATCGTAGGCGCTCTCGAAGTTGACGCCGAGCGCAACGGTCACGTCGGGCTCCTTGGCGGGAGCGGAGATGATCACCTTCTTGGCACCCGCCGCAAGGTGCTTAGCCGCCTCCTCTCGAGCGGTGAACAGCCCGGTCGACTCGATCACGACATCGACACCGATCTCGCCCCACGGCAGGGCGGCCGGGTCGCGCTCGGAGAAGAGCCGGACCTCCTTTCCGTCAACCGTGATCGCCCCCTCGCGTGCCGCGACCTCTCCGGGGAAGCGGCCGAGGATCGAGTCGTACTTGAGCAGGTGCGCCATCGTGGTCGCGTCAACGAGGTCGTTGACGGCGACGAACTCGAGGTCGGCGCCCGCCGCGTGCGCGGCGCGGAAGATGTTGCGCCCTATGCGTCCGAAGCCGTTGATGCCGACCTTCACAGCCATGAGCTCAGTTCCTCCTGGTTTGCTTGCAATGCCGATGCTAGAGGTCAGTCGCTGCCGATCGTGATCTCGATCTCATACCCGTCGGGGTCCTTCAGGAACGCCGAGTAGGAACCCGAGCCATAGGAGCGCCGCTCCCCGGGCTCGGCGACGCTCGTGGCGCCGGCGCCGATGCCCGCCTCCCAGGAGGCCTTGACGGCAACGATGCCCAGGGCGGAGAAGCTGAGCAGCCCAAAGCCCGCCCGCGCTCCGTGGTGGTTCGAGATGAAGAAGACGGGCTTGGCGATTCCCCAACCGATCGTGCCGTCCTCCTCGAAATGACGCCGCCAACCGAGGGGCGCAAGGAGCGCGTCGTAGAACGAGGCACTGCGGTCGAGGTCTGAGACCTCTAGGAGGACGTGGTGCAGCATCTGGGGTCCGAGAGGCTATACGCGGGGCCCCGGCGGAGGTCGTCTGCCCCCTCCGGCCGGTCAACCTGCCCGCGGCGTCCAGCGGAAAAAGCGCACGGCGAGCAGGGCGCCAGCGATGCCCCAGACCGCGACCACGGCGAGATTGCCCCAGGAGATCGCCGGACCGCCGGCGGGAACGTAGGCGTCAAAGAAGGCGTCAAAGAAGTGCCGCACCGGGAAAAAGTCGGCGAAATGGATCACACCGGTCGGCAGCTGATCTTCGGGAATGAAGACGCCAGAGAGGAAGTACAGCGGCAACAACAGCGCGTTGACGATCGGCGCCGCCGCGTCCTGGGAGGGGATCGCGGCGGTCAGCGCGATCCCGAGGCAACAGAACGCGGCGGCGCCCACCACCAGGGTCAGGACGATCGCCGGGAGCCGCGACCAGGGAAAGGCCACCCCGTAGAGCAGGCCGCCGATCGCCGCCAGCAGGGTCAGCATCAGGAGCGCGACGACAATCGAGTTGCCGATCCTTCCCGCGATGAACACCCAGGGCGGCATCGGTGTGCCACGGCCGCGCTTCAGGCGACCGTCTTCGCGGGCGATCACCAGGGTCATCGCCAGCGTCTGCATCGTCGCCGAAATGATCGAGAGGCTCATGATCGCCGGCACGTAATAGGTGGTCGCGTTGACCCCGCCACGAACCTTGACGGTTTCGCCGTTGAAGACGACGGCGAGAATCACAAAGACGATCACCGGGAACATGACCGTGAAGAAGACCGACGCCGGATTGCGCCAGAAGGCCTTCTGGTCGTAGCGGAACTGGTGCAATACGAGGCTCACGACTCGGTCAACTCCAGGTAGATGTCCTCGAGGCTGGGGCGTCGCACCTCGAGATTCTCGAGCTCGAGGCCCTCGGAGATCGCCCGGTTGGTGAGCGCGTTCAGGGTCTCCACCGGCGTCTGCGTCTCAAGGGTGACCTCCTCCCCGTCCAGCCGGTAGGAGATCGTCGTCGGCTGACTCTGACGCCCACCGAGGTCCTCCGGCGTTCCGCGGGCGACAATTCTGCCGCCGGCGACGATCGTCACCCGGTCAGCGAGGCGCTGCGCCTCATCCATGTAGTGGGTCGTGAGCAGGACGGTCTTGCCGAGCTCGCGCAGGCCGGCGATCGCCTCCCAGGCCTGGCGTCGAGCCGAGGGGTCAAACCCGGTGGTCGGCTCGTCGAGGAAGAGCAGCTCGGGATCGCCGACCAGCGCCATGCCGACGTCGAGCCGCCGCTGCTGGCCGCCGGAGAGCCGCCTGGCGCGCACATCGGCCTCCCCCTGGAGGCCGACCACCTCGATCACCTCATCAACCGGCCGCGGCGCCCGGTAGTAACCGGCAAACAGCTGCAGGGACTCGCGAACCGTCAGGTAGGGGTCCAGGCGGCAGGACTGCAGGACGATCCCGATCCGCTCCCGCCACTCGCGCCCGGCGCTCTCGGGATCTGCGCCGAGCACCCTGACCTCACCCTCGCTGCGACGCCTGTAGCCCTCGAGGATCTCGACCGTGGTCGTCTTGCCGGCACCGTTTGGCCCAAGCAGCGCGAAGACCTCGCCGCGCCTCACCTCGAGGTCGATGCCGCGCACCGCCTCGAGCTCACCGTAGCTCTTGCGCAGGCCGCGAACCGAGATGACCAGCTGGGGATCTTCAGGCATCGGAGCTGGATTCTTACGAGTCCAGCTCCGCGTCGCGGTGCTTGACCCGCACGGCAACGTCGTCGCGTCCCGCCAGGTCGCGTCGAATCCGATCGGCGACCGTCACCGAGCGGTGCCGCCCGCCGGTGCAGCCGATCGCGATCGTCAGGTGGCTCTTGCCCTCGGCAACGTAGGCGGGCACGAGGAACTCGAGCAGGGGAAGCAGGCGCCCGTAGAACTCGCCCGCCTGGGTCCCCGACTCAACGTATTCGCGCACCTTCGGGTCGAGCCCTGTGAGCGAGCGCAGCTGCTCGACATAGTGCGGGTTGGGCAGGAAGCGCACGTCGAGGGTCAGGTCGGCGTCGCGTGGCGGCCCGTTCTTGAAGCCGAAGGTCAGCAGCGTCAGGGCCAGCTTCGCGCTGCCATCGCGGCCGAGCATCTCCTCGGCAATCCGCCGCCGCAGCATCCCTCCGGTCAAATCGCTTGTGTCCATGACGACGTCGGCGCGCTCGCGCAGCGGCGCCAGCAGCGCGCGCTCCGCGCGGATCCCGTCAACGATGCTGCCCGCGGGAGCCATCGGATGTCGGCGGCGGGTCTCCTTGTAGCGGTCGAGCAGCACCTCCTCCCCCGCCTCGAGGAAGAGGACTTTGGGCCTGAGACCGTCGGCGTCGAGTTCCTCGAGGACCTGCTGGAGCTCGTCGAAGTAATCGCCGCCGCGGACGTCGGAGACGACGGCGGCACGCTCGACGCCGCTGCCGGAGTGGCGGAACAGCTCGCCGAGGCTGCCGATCATGCGTGGCGGCAGGTTGTCGACGCAGAAGTAGCCGCTGTCCTCGAAGGCGGCGATCGCTTCGGACTTGCCGGCCCCCGAGTGGCCGGTGATAACGACCACCGTCACGTCCTTCTCCTCCCCCTCGCGGAGGTCCTCCTTCGCCTCCATCAGCCGGTCCTATTCAGCTGCTCGTGGATCTCGCGAGCCAGCTTTCCCGGCACGCCAGGCACGGCCTCGAGCTCCTCCCGGCTCGCGGCCAGGAAGCGCTCCGGTGAGCCGAAATGCTTGAGCAGAGCCCGCTTTCGCACGGGCCCGACGCCCCGCAGCCCATCGAGGACCGAACCGGTCATCGCCCGGTCGCGGCGTCCGCGGTGGTGTTCGATCGCAAAGCGGTGCGCCTCGTCCCGCACTCGCTGCAGCAGTCGCGAGGCCTCTGAGTCGGCGGGCAGATCGAGCGGTCCGGCGCGCCCGGGAAGGTGGACCTCCTCCTCGCGCTTGGCGAGGCCGACTATCACTACGCCGCGATCGATGAACGGCTGCAGGACACGCAGGCCGGCGCCGAGCTGTCCCTTGCCGCCGTCAATCACGATCAGCACCGGCAGAGAGGCGAAGCTCCCATCGCGCTCGCGGTCGTGAGGTGAGAGGTCGGCCTGTTCCAGAAAGCGGCTCATGCGCCGCTCCAGCACCTCTTCCATCGAGCGGAAGTCGTCGGGGCCCCGCCGGCGCTCGCCCCGCACGCGAAAGCGGCGATAGTCGCTCTTCTTGGTCGCACCGCCCTCGAAGACGACCATCGAGGCGACCGTGTGCTCGCCACCTAGGTTGGAGATGTCGAAACCCTCGATCCGCACCGGCAGCTCGTCCATCCCAAGGGCATCGCGCAACTCGGCCAATGACTCGACACGCTGCTGGCGCCGGTGCTCGCGGCGCAGCCGGTCCTGGTCGAGTGCGAGGCGTGCGTTGCGCTCAGCGAGCTCTCGCAAGCGCCGTTTATCGCCGCGCTCCGCGATCCGCACCTCAACCGGTCCCCCGCGGCGCTCGCCCAGCGCGGCGGCGAGCAGTTCGGTTCGATCGCGATCGACGTAGGGGCCAACGATGACCGTCTTGGGGATCGACGGCGAGGCGGAGTAGTACTGGCCGATGAACTCCTCGGCGACCTCGGCCTCGCCGCGCTCACCGCGGTTCTCCAGATAAAAGCTCTGGCGCTCGGCGAGGATCCCGTCCCGGACCTGGAAGACCTGGACGTTGGCGTCGGCGCCCTCGGCGGCGACGCCGATCAAATCGGCCGTCCCCACCGAGGCACCGGCCACACGCTGGCGCTCGAACAGCGAGCTGATCGCCGCCAGGCGGTCGCGATGCACAGCGGCCCGCTCGAATTCGCGAGCGGCCGCCGCCGCGTCCATCTTCATCCGCTCCTCCTCCTCGACCTGCCGGTAGCGGCCGGATAAGAAGTCGACGATCGACTCGATATTGCGCCGATACTCCTCGCGGTCGACATGACCAACACAGGGCGCCCCGCAGCGCTTGATGTAGTAGTCGAGGCAGGGGTTGCCGGAGCGCCGACCGGGTTGTGGCCCCTCGCAGGTGCGGAACTGAAACAGCTTGCCGAGCAGGTCGAGTGTCTCGCGCACGCGCTTCGCGCTCGAGAAGGGACCGAAGTAGGCGCGTCCTGCATGGTGCTTCTCGCGGGTGAAGTAAACGCGCGGATAGTCCTCGTCGAGGCTGACCGCCACATAGGGGTAGGACTTGTCGTCTCGCAGGCGGATGTTGAAGCGCGGCCGGTGGCGCTTGATGAAACTCTGCTCGGTGAGCAGCGCCTCCGCCTCGTTGGCCGTGACCAGCACCTCGATTCCATCGATCCGCGAGGTGAGGCGCGTCTCTCCGCCTGAGAAGTGCGAAGCGACCCGCTTGCGGATCGAGCGCGCCTTGCCGACGTAGAGCAGCTCCCCATCCGCATCGCGGAACAGGTAGACGCCGGGCGAGTCGGGAAGCTCGCGACGGCGCTCTGCGATCCGCTCCTCCCGTTCCGGGTGCCCATTGGTCTCGCTGACTTTTGCCATCTAGCAAAGAGTAGGCTCCTGGCCACACGGCCAACCGCACGCCAGAGACGGAGATTGCGCACAAAATGAGCACCGAGACCCTGAGCCCGCCCGAGCTGCAGACCCTGAGACTGGAGATCGACGGCGCGATCGGAACCCTGACCCTCGACCGGCCCGACGCCTTTAACGCGATGAGCCCGGAGATGATTCTCGAGATGGCCGTCGCCTTCCCCTGGCTGGCGGACCGATCCGGCCTGCGCGCCCTGATCATCACCGGTGCGGGCAAGGCCTTCTGCGCGGGCGGCGATGTCAACACCTTCCGGGCGGGTGTGCGCTCGGAGGAGATCGACCTGCCCTCGGAGGTGCGTCGCGGCGCCGAGGCGCTGCACCAGGCGATCGTCGACCTGCGCCGGATCCCCTTCCCGGTGATCGCCGCGGTCAACGGGCCAGCGGCCGGTGCCGGCTTCTCGCTGGCCCTGGCCTGCGACACGAGGATCGCCTCGGAGGCGGCGTTCTTCGCCTGTGCCTATGGGCGGATCGGAGCCTCACCCGACGGCGGGATGACCTATTTTCTGCCGCGCATCGTCGGCCCCGGCCGGGCTCTGGAGCTGCTGCTTGAGGATCCGAACCTGGGCGCTCAGCAGGCGCTGGAGGAGCGCCTGGTGAGCGCTGTGGTTGCCGCCGAGGAATTGCTCGACGCGGCCCGCACCAAGGCCGAGAGCCTGGCCGAGAAGGCCCCCTATTACGTGCGTATGGCGAAAATCCTCTGCGGTCAGAGCATCGAGAACACGCTCACCGCGCACCTGCAGCTCGAGCGGCACGGCATTGCCGACAGCATGGCGACCGAGGATCTGCGAATCGGGGTGGAGGCGTTCTTCGACGGCGGGAGGGCAGAATTCACCGGCCGCTGACGCGGAACGAAGCACGGTCCCATCCGCAGTAGAGTCCCTCGCGCCCCTCTGCCGGCAAAACTCAGGAAAGGATCTCCGATGAAGAAGGCCGTGGCTCTGGCGCTCCTCGTCCTGGCCTCAATCGCTCTCATCTCCTGCGGAAGCAGCGGCGAAAGCTCCTCGAGCAGCACGGCAGCCGAAACCGGCGGGCCATCGGAATCAGGCGCCGGGGGTGGTGGCGAAACGGGGGGCGGCGCCGCAGCGGCTGGCTCGGTCGTGAAGCTTGCGACCCCGACAAATGGGAATCTCGCCTACACCAGCAAGCATGTGACAGCCAAGGCGGGGCAGGTCTCGATTGAATTCACCAACCCCCAGGAACTGGAACACGACGTCGCGATCGAAAACTCGAGCGGCGAAGTGGTGGGACAGACCGAACTCGTCGCAAACGGCAGCGCCACGACGACCGTCAACCTGAAACCCGGCACCTACAAGTTCTTCTGCACGGTTCCCGGTCATCGCGAAGCGGGGATGGAAGGGACCCTGACGGTCAAGTAGACGACGGTGATCAGCCGCTGGGAGACGACCAGCCAGCGCGAGGCCGAGGTTTCGGCCGGCGCCGTCTGGCAGCGGGCCTACGCTGCAGTCGCTGCGTGGCGGGAATGGAATTCCGAGATCCGGCGGGTTGAGCTCGACGGGCCGCTCGCCCACGGCGCCCGCGCAAGGATCGTCTTCCGCACCGGACTGCGGTTGAGCTTCGAGGTCATTGAGTTTCAGGAGGGCCATCTGTTCACCGACGAGGCGCGCCTTCCCGGGGCTCGCATGGGCCACCGCCACCTGGTGGAAGGCAGGGACGAGGGCGCCTGCACGCTGGTCAACACGATCTACATCGAGGGGCCGTTGGCGCCCCTTTGGAGGCGGGTGATGGGCCCGGCGGCGGCGCGGGCGCTGCCCCACGCACAGGAGAAGATCGTCGCGCTCGCGCGCGCGGTCAGGAACTCCAGCGCGGCGGGCCCAGCTCCTTGACGAAGTCGATGACGAGGAAGCGCCCTGCCTCGCGGCGGCCGGCCTCCCGATAACCGGCGCTCTCATAGAGCCAGCCGGCGGGCCGCGATCTGCCCCTCGGTCGTGTCGAGAACGACGCGCCCGAAGCCCAGCTCCCCGGCACGCTCCTCCAGCCCCTCGAGGATCCGGCGGCCCAGACCGCGGCGCTGGCGGTCGGAGCGCACACGCATCCGCCTCAGCTCGAAGACGCCGCCGGAGCGGGGGCCGAGCCCGCCCATCCCGACCAGCTCCCCGTCGAGCAGACAGACGAGGAAGTCGCCGCCCGACCCGGTGTAGGAGGCGGAGATGTCGCGCAGGTCCTCCTCCCAACGCCCGCGGCCACCGTCGACGCCCGCATCCTCAAGCGCCTCTTGGTGAAGCGCCCAGACGGCGTCGGCGTCGGAATCCCGAAACCAGCGCAGCTCGAACAACTACTCGGCGGGAGCCATCACCCGCGTCACCGAGTCACCCACGAAGCAGGGCTTCTCGTTGCCCTCGACCTCGAGGGTGAAGCGGGTGATGACCTGCCACCAGCCGCCCCCGACCTCATCGACGGAGACGACCTCGGCGCGGGCACGCACCCTGGCCTCCGCGGGAACCGGAGCCGGGAAGCGAATCTTGTTCCAGCCGTAGTTGACGCCCAGCGCGAAGCCGCTGGAGGAGATCAGGTTCTTGCGGAAGCCGTCAACCAGCGAGAGGGTCAGGTTGCCGTGGGCGATCGTCGTCCCGAACGGACTCTCCCGCGCGGCCCGCTCGACGTCGACGTGGATCCACTGGTCATCGCCGGAGATCCCGGCAAAGGTGTCGATGTCCTCCTGGGTGACGGTGCGCCACTCGCTGGGGCCGACCTCCCGCCCCAGCAGCGCCTGCATCCCCTCCACGCCCTGCACCTCTACGGTTGCCATTCGCGGCAGTCTACGCGAGGAGTGCTGGGCGGCGCCCAGCTAGATGCGCTCCGGCACCATCTCGATCGCCCCGCAGGGACACTCGGCGGCGCAGAGTCCGCAGCCCTTGCAGAAGTCGAGGTCGACCTCATAGCGCTCCCCGGGGGCGCCGAGCTTGATCACCGCGTTGTCCGGACAAACCCCGTAGCAGTTATCGCATGAAAAACAGTTGCCGCAGGAAAGGCAACGACGTGCCTCAAAGAGCGCGTCCTCGCGCTTTAGACCGGCAACGACCTCCTCGAAGCCGCTCGTGCGCCGTGCGGCCTGCAACTGCGATTGCCGCTCCGGGGGCGCCTCGGCGTAGTACCAGGTGTTGAGGCCCTCAAAGCTCGCCAGCTGATGCCGGGGGGACGGTTCGTGCTCCTCCCCCCGCAGCCAGGCATCGATGTGGCGGGCGGCCTGCTTGCCGTGGCCCACACCGACGGTGACCGTGCGCTCGGCGGGCACCATGTCGCCGCCGGCAAAGACGCCGGGGTGGCCGGTCATCATGTTGGGGCCGACCTGAACGACCCCGTCGGCGACCTCGATCCCCGGCACCCCATCGAGCAGGGCGAGGTCGGCTTCCTGGCCGAGCGCCAGCACGAGCGAGTCGGCGGCCAGCTCGACGGTCTCGCCGGTCGGCTGCGGGAAACCGGTCTCGTCCAATTCCATCCGCTCCAGCAGCAGCCGGCCGCCCTCGAAGTGCTGGATTGTTGAGAGCCAGCGCAGCTCGACCCCCTCCTCCTCGGCTTCGGCGACATCTATGTCGTGAGCCGGCATCCGCGCACGGGTCCGTCGGTAAATCACCACGGCATCGGTGGCGCCGAGGCGGCGGGCGGTGCGGGCAGCGTCCATCGCCGTGTCGCCGCCGCCGTAGACGGCGACGCGACGCCCGAGCATCGGGCGCTCGCCCTCCTCCAGTCCCTCGAGCAGCGACACCGCGTCGACGATACGCTCGGCCTCACCGGCGGGAACGTAGGCGCGGCGCCCGATGTGCGCGCCGACCGCGAGGAAGGCTGCGTCAAAGCCGCCCTCCCGCATCGAGTCGAGCACATTGTCAACTCGGCGGCCGCTCTCCAACTCAACGCCGAGATCGAGGATGCGCTTGATCTCCGCGTCGAGCACCTCCCGCGGCAGCCGATACCGGGGGATCCCGTAGCGCATCATGCCGCCGGGCCGAGCGCCCGCGTCGTGGATCGTGACGGCGTGCCCGAACCTCGTCAGGTGGTAGGCCGCCGAGAGGCCCGACGGGCCGGCGCCGACGACCAGCACCCGCTTGCCGCTCGGCCTCGCCGCGGCCTCGATCCGCCAGCCGCGCTCGATCGCCTCATCCCCGAGAAAGCGCTCGACCGCGTGGATGCCGACCGCCTCATCGAGCTGCACCCGATTGCAGGCGGTCTCGCAGGGGTGGTAGCAGACGCGCCCCATGATTGAGGGAAACGGGTTGTCGGCGATCAGCCTGCGCCAGGCCCGCTCGTAACCAGCCTCGCCCTCCTCGGCCTCATACAGCCAGGCCTGGACGTTCTCACCGGCCGGACAGGCGTCGTTGCAGGGCGGCATTCGTTCGACGAAGACGGGGCGTTCCTCTCGCCAACTTCCGGTCTTGTTGGCGAGGCTCGAGCCGACATCGAGCGTGATCGCATAGGGCTTGGCGCTCATCGGACCTGCCCGTCGATTGGCGGCTCAGCCCGGTCCTCGTCGAGCAGGTCGAACTCGCGGATGTTGCGGTCGGCGATCTCCTGCAGTCGCCTCAGCACCTCGGTGTTGGGCCGCTCGCCGAAGAGGTGCGCGTAGCGACGCTGCGGGCGCAAGTACTCCTCTACCGGGACGCGGCGGCGGATCTTGGACACGCCGACCACCTGGCCCTCGATCGCCTCATACACCGGGAAGAGGCCGCTCTCCTTGACGAGCCGCGCCAGCTTGATCGTGTCGCGCGGCTCTGAGCCCCAACCGAGCGGGCAGGGGACGAAGACGTGGAGATAGCGGGCGCCGCGCATGCCCATCGCGGTCTCGACCTTGCGCTCCAGGTCGTGCTGCTCGGCGACGGTCGCCGTCGCGACGTAGGGAATTCCGTGCGCCATCGCTATCCGTGGCACGTCCTTGCCCTGGCCGAAGTCATTGCCGGGGTGAGCGCCGAGCGGCTTCGTGTTGGCCGTGCGGGCCGCCGGCGGCGTCGCCCCGGAGCGCTGCACGCCGGTGTTCATATAGGCCTCGTTGTCATAGCAGACGAACAGCACGTCATCGCCGCGCTCGAACATCCCCGAGAGGCAGCCGAAGCCGATATCGACCGTGCCTCCGTCTCCTCCCTGGCCGATGACGCGGATGTCCTCGCGTCCCTTTGCGCGCAGCGCCGCCGCCACGCCGCTGGCGACAGCGGGTGCGTTGCCGAAAAGCGAGTGGATCCAGGGCAGCTGCCAGGAGCTCTCAGGGAAGGGGGTCGAGAAGACCTCAAGGCAGCCCGTCGCGTTGGCGGCGACCAGCTTTCCTCCGGTTGCCCGCATCGCCGCGTCGAGCACGTAGCGGGCGCCCAGCACCTCGCCACAGCCGCGGCAGGCACGGTGCCCGCAGGTGATCGAGTTTGAGCGATCCATCCGGGCCTGCACGGTGCGCTGCTCGGGGTCGAGCAAGCGGTTGCCGATCACATTGCTTCCGACCTGATAGAAGCGCACGCGCTGGTGGCGCTGGGCGGCCTCACCCTCGCCGCCCGCCGGGGTCGTGGTGCCCGTGCCATCCGCCCGGGTGGAGCCGGTCTCTGGGTGCCGCTCCATCAGTGAGGCCTCGCGGCGACGATCCCCGCTTCGCGCAGGATGTTCTCGGCGTGAGGTCCGCTGCGCCCGCCTTGCTTCATACGGTCGAGCTCCGCGCGGACCCGCTCCCAGTTCATGTCGAGGAAGCTCAGGGGCTCGAGCCGGTCCGCGACGGCATCATCGAACAGGCCGCGCAGCGAGGCACCCGTGATCGCCCTGCCGCCGAGTCCGGCGATCACCGTGTAGCCGTGCAGGCGCAATCCGGAGAGAGCCATCCGCACATTGGCCGAAACGATGCCGCCAACGCCGACGGCGAGCGCCTTCTCGAGCACGAGAACACGTGCCGCCTGAGCCAAGGCGGCTCGCACCTCCTCCAGCGGGAAGGGGCGGAATGACTTGATCGCCAGGACGCCGATCGCAATCCCCTCCTCGCGCATCTGATCGACCGTGTCCTCGATCGTCCCCAGGACCGAGCCGAGCGCGACGATGACCGTCTCGGCGTCATCGATCCGGTAGCCGCGCAGCAAGCCGCCCGAGGGCCGCCCGAAGGAGGCCTCGAACTCTGCGGCGACCTCGGGGATCACGTCAAGCGCCTGCATCTGCTTGGCGTGGGCCAGGTACTTGACCTCGGCGAACGCCTCGGGGCCGACCATCGCGCCGATCGTCATCGGCTCAGCCGGGTCGAGCACCTGGCGCGGCTCGAGCGCCGGCAGAAAGGCGTCGACCATGGCGGCCTCGGGCACGTCGATCTCCTCGTAGGCATGGGTGAGGATGAAACCGTCCATGCAAACCATCACCGGCAGGGAGAGGTGCTCGGCGATTCGGAAAGCCTGGACGTGGAGATCGGCGGCCTCCTGGTTGGTCTCGGCATAAAGCTGCAGCCAGCCACAGTCGCGCTGAGACATGGAGTCGCTGTGGTCGTTCCAGATATTGATCGGTGAGCCGACCGCTCGGTTGGCGACCGTCATCACGATCGGCAGCCCGAGCCCCGAGGCGTTGAAGAGAGCCTCCGCCATGTAGAGGAGACCCTGGCTGGCGGTCGCCGTGTAGGGGCGGGCGCCGGCGGCGGAGGCACCGATGCAGACGGACATCGCCGCGAACTCAGACTCGACCATCATGTACTCGCAGGGCTGCAGTCGGCCCTCGCGGACGAGATCGGAGAGGCCCTCGACGATATGTGTCTGGGGAGAGATCGGGTAGGCGCAGACAACCTCCGGGCGGCAGAGCGCGACCGTCTCGGCGACCGCCGCGGAGCCCTCCATCTGCCTAAGCACCGGTTGCCTCCCCGACCCGTCGGCCGACCTCCTCAAAGCATGCACCGGCCGCGGCCGCATTGTCCTCTCCGGCGGCGCCGCGGAAGCGTCCGCGGATCGCATCGAGGACGGAGTCCAGACGCAGCCGCCCCGTCAGCGCGGCGAAGCCACCGAGCAGCGCCGCATTGGGCAGCGGCCGGCCGAGGCGCGCGCGGGCGATCTCCCCCGCCGGGACCGTCAGGGCTCGCCCCGGGGCGAAACGTTCGGCGAGCTCCGCCAGGCCGAGCTCGCCGAGACCGCGGCCGCTGTTGATCAGCAGGTAACCGTCCTCGCGGACGCCGCTGAACAGCTCGACCTGGTGCAGGAGGGTGGGGTCCTGGACGATCAGCGCGTCGGGCTCGGTGACGGGTTCTCTGGTCCTGATCGGCACCTCTGAAAAACGGCAGAAGGCGACCACCGGCGCCCCCATCCGCTCCGAGCCGAAGCTCGGGAAGGCCTGCGCGTGGACGCCCTCGTCGAAGGCGGCCACCGAGAGAAGCTCGGCGGCGGTGACCACGCCCTGACCGCCGCGGCCGTGAACGCGAATCTCGAACCTGGCTCGAGAGCCCTCCATGAGGCGAAACTACTCTCCCTGGAGCGGGCGGCCATCCGGGTTTTCCCCCATTGCGCATCTCGGGGATCGATCGGGCGACCCATCGGGCGAGCGGAACGAGACGCGAGCCGCGAGCGCGGGCGAGGGGTCCGCGTGGCCCCCGACGGGAAGCGGCGGGCACTGACTGCAGGGGTTCGTGATCATCAGTGCCAAGTTCTGCGAGAAGAGACTGGGAACGGGTGAGGGAGCGAATTCGCGGATGAGACGAATGCTGCTAAGGGCGGTCCTCGCCTCGCCGGGTCCACTACGGCGCCGGGTCCTCTTTACCGCGTTCGGCCATGCCGAGCGAGCCTTCAACCGCGGTGATCTCGACTCCGTCTTTGCCCCCTTCGCCGAGGTCGTCCACTACGAGCCGCCCGCGAAGCTGCCGGGCGCCGAACCGATTCAGGGGAGGGCCGCGGCGCTGTTTTTTTTCGGGGCATCGCCGCTCGATTTGAAAGTGCGATCGAGACTTCAGAGCTCCGAGAGCCGCGTCGGGGAACGGTCCTGCGCTCAGCGAGGTCGACACACCTCGACCGCGGCAAGGCCACGCCGCCGCTCGAATACAGGATCGAACAGCTGACCGAATTCTCCGCCGGTGAGGTCGTCCACCAGAGGAACGCCGTAATCGACTGAGGGGGGCCGCCGGCGGAGAGGTCGACCGCGGCCGCGGGTTAAAGCCCGAGAGCGGCGCGGCGCGCTGAAAGCGAACCTGTGGCCTACACCGGGTGGGCTCAGCTGTAGGTGGTGGCTTCCCGCCAGACCAGGTAGATCGCGACGATCGAGCCGGCGAGCAGGAGGATCCAGGCGAGCGTCCCCCCACCGGTGGAGAACAGTTCTTCGCTGCCCGCGATCAGCAGGCTGATCATCCCCAGCGCCCCATAGAGGACCGCGCGGCGGCCATCGCTGAGGCTGGCCAGGGTCAGCTGGTTCTCGCGGCCAAAGACATAGATGGTCCAGGTGATCGCGCCGAGGAAGGTCATCGTGATCGCCGTGAGCACGGCATCGGCCGCGTTGCCTCCATGTGGGGCGAAGGCGACCAGGAACGCCAGGAGCATCACGATCGCGACATTGCGCACGTTGCGCATGGCCCAGATTTTACGCCGATAGCGCTCCGGACATCGCCGAACGTCGCCCGAAAGCGAGGGCCACCACCAGCAGGCCGAGCAGCGCGACGACGATTGGCCCCAGGGGGCCGGTACCAAAGGCGCGGGCCATCCCGTAGGCGGCGGCGCCGATCGCCGCGGAGGCCGGCAGGGTCAGGAGCCAGGCGGTGACGATGTTCCCCGCAATGCCCCAGCGCACCGCCGAAACAGGCCGTGCGGTGCCCGCCCCCATCACGCCGCCACTGATCGCGTGGGTCGAGGAGATCGGGAAGCCGAGAAAGGTCGCGGCCAGGATTGCAATCGCACCGGCCCCCTGCGCTGAGAATCCCTGGGCGGCATCCATCTTGATGATCCGGGCGCCGCCGCTCGATCGCATGATCCGCCAGCCACCGCTGTAGGTACCGAGGGCGATCGCCGCCCCCGCGGCGGCGATCGCCCAGAAGGGCGGGTTGGCATCGGCCGCGAGACTGCCGTTGGCGACCATCGCCAAGACGATCACCCCCATTGTCTTTTGGGCGTCGTTCGCGCCGTGGCCGATTGCCAGCAGACAGCCGGTGAGAATCTGTCCGCGCCGGAAGAAGCGGCCCACCGGAACCGGACGACGGTGACCCGCCAATCGGTAGATGAGGAGGATCGCCAGTGCGGCCAAGAGGAATGCCGCCAACGGCGCCAGCAGCGCCGGCAGCAGGACCTTGTCGAGCAGGCCGCCGCCGATCACGGCGCCGGTGCCCGCCGCGGCCAGCGTCGCCCCCACGAGGCCGCCGATCAGTGCGTGCGAGGAACTCGACGGGACCCCGAGGCGCCAGGTCGCGAGATTCCAGGCGATTGCCCCGATCAGCCCGGCGAAAACCACGCCCGGTGTGATCGCGGCGACGTCGACCACGTCCCGGGCGATGGTCGCGGCGACGGCGACGGAGATGAAGGCCCCCGCGAAGTTCAGCAGGGCGGCGATCGTGATCGCCACCTGTGGCGGCGCCGCCCCGGTCGAGACGGCGGTCGAGATCACGTCAAAGGTGTCGTGGAATCCGTTGCTGAACGCGAACGCCAGGGCCGCACAGATCGCGACAACCATGACGAGGTCCGAGGTCACGCGCTCACGAGTTCTTGATCACTATGCCCTCGAGGATCTGCGCGGCCGTCTCGGTCGCGTCGATCGCCTCCTCGAGAACCGCGAACATGTCCTTCCAGCGGATCACCACCATCGGATCGATCCCGTTGGAAAAGAGCGAGGCGACGGCGTCGCGGGAGATCCGGTCGCCCTCGTTCTCGAGGCGGTGGATCTCGATCCAGTACCTGTCCAGGCCCTTGAAGTCGGGAAGCTGCTCAAGACCCTCGGCGAGCTGCTCACAGGCGGCTACCAGCACCCTGGTCAGCGCCTGGGCCTGGCTCATCGGTGCCTCGATCTTGTAGAGCGCCAGAAAGTCTGCGGCCTCCTCGGTGTAGTCGACGATGTCGTCCATGCGGGTCGCCAGTCCGTAGATGTCCTCGCGGTCGATCGGCGTGACGAAGGTCGAGTTGAGGCGTTGGATGATGTCGTGGGTGATCCGGTCACCTTCCTGCTCGGCCTTCAGAACCTCGCGCCCGAGCTCGCCCTCATCGGGCCAGTTGCTCATCATCTCGTCGAGCAACCGAGCCGCTGTCAGCGAGTTCTGACCCGCCTCGATAAAGAGCTCAAAGAAGCCGCTGTCACGCGGGCGTAGGGATAGGCGCGCCACCGCTTCTCATCCTATTGGCCGGTCAAGCCCCGCCTCGGCTCAGGTCGCGGCGGCGGCCAAATGCTCCGCAGCGCGCGCCGAATGCTTCTCCCGTAGCTCGGCCTGGACGCTGCGGGGCTCGCCGAGCGGTTCGAGTCGCAGCCAGGTGCCGCTCGCGTCCAGTCCCCAGGCATTGGTGTTGTCCGCGAAGCAGCGCTCGAGGACGTCGAGCAGCTCGGCCCGCAGCTCGGCGTCTTCGACCGGCGCCACCAGCTCGACCCGGCTGTCGAGGTTGCGGGGCATCATGTCCGCGGAGCCCATCAGCACCCGCGTTTCCTCGCCGCGCCGGAAGGCGTATACGCGCGAGTGCTCGAGGAAGCGGCCGACGATCGAGACGACGCGGATGTTCTCCGAAACGCCGGGAACTCCGGGCCGCAGACAGCAGATCCCGCGCACGTTGAGGTCGACGCGAACGCCCGCCAGGGATGCTTCATAGAGCGCCTGGATGCAGCGCGCGTCGACGAGCGAGTTCATCTTCAGCGCGATCCACGCCTCCTGCCCGGCACGGTGGGCGTTAACCGTCGCCTCGATCTCGGCGACGAAGCGCTCGCGCATCGTCGTCGGGGAGACGAGCACCTTGCGATACTGGGCCGGGCGCCCGTAGCCGGTCAGGAAGTTGAACATCTCGGCCACGTCGGCGCCGATCTCCGGATCGGCGGTAAAGAGACCGATGTCGGTATAGAGGCGGGCCGTGGTCGGGTTGTAGTTGCCGGTGCCGATGTGGACGTACTCGCGCACCCTGTCGCCCTCGCGACGGGCAACGAGGATCGCCTTGACGTGGGTCTTGAGGCCGGGGATGCCGTAGACGACGTGGACCCCGGCCTCCTCCAGCGACTTGGCCCAGTGGATGTTGGCCTCCTCGTCAAAGCGGGCTTTGAGCTCAACCATGCAGACCGCCTGCTTGCCCCGTTCGGAGGCCCGGATCAGCGCCGGCACCAGGGGCGAGTCGTCGCTCGTTCGGTAGACCGTCTGCTTGATCGCGAGGACGTTGGGGTCGGCGACGGCCTGGTCGACGAAACGCTCGACCGAGCTGCCGAAGGAGTCATAGGGGTGATGGACGAGCACGTCGCCCTGGCGGATCGTCGCGAACATGTCGACCTGCTCACCGTCCTCTCCCTGGAGGCGCGCCTGGGTGACCGGCGTCCAGGGTGGGTAGCAGAGCTCCTGCCCACCCGGCAGATCGGCGATCGTGCCGAGGTCGCCGAAGTCGATCAGCCCATCGACGTCATAGACCTCCCGCTCCTCGAGCCGCAGCGCCTCGATCAACTGTTCGCGCAGCTTCGGGTTCATGGCGGCGGCGATCTCGAGGCGCACAACCTCGCCGAAGCGGCGCCGACGGATCTCGTCCTGGACCGCCTGCAGGAGGTCATCGGCCTCATCGGAAACGTTGAAGTCGGCGTCGCGGGTGACCCGGAAGTAGCCGTAGTCGATCACCTCGGTGCCGGGGAAGAGGCTGTCCAGATTGGCGGCGATCGCCTCCTCGAGCGGCACCAGGGCGGTGCCCTCCTCGCCCAGCACAAGGAAGCGCCCCAGCAGCTCCTTCGGCACCTTGACCCGGGCGATGATCTCGGTGCCGCTCTCGGGGTCGCGCAGCAGCACGCCGAGGCTCAGCGAGAGGTTCGAGATGTAGGGGAAAGGCCGGCCGAGCCCGATCACCAGGGGCGTCAGCGCGGGGAAGATCTGCTCGTGAAAGCGGGCGTCGATCTCCCGCCGCTCGGCCTCGGTCGCGGTCTCCAGGGAGACGATCCGTATCCCGTGTTGCTCGAGCTCGGGAAGCATCGCCTCAAAGCAGCTGTGCAGGCGGCGGTCGAGCTCCAGCACCCGGGCCTGGATGGCGTCGATCTGCTCTCCCGGTGCCATCCCGTCGGGGCCGCGGGCGTCGATCCCGGCATCGAGCTGGTCGAACAGCCCCGCCACCCTGACCATGAAGAACTCATCGAGGTTCGACGCGTAGATCGAACAGAAGCGGACCTGCTCAAGCAGCGGCACGCTCGGATCCTCGGCGAGCTCGAGCACCCGCTGGTTGAAGTCCAGCCAGGAGAGCTCGCGGTTGAAATAGAGGCTCGGATCGTCGATCTGCCCATCGTACTGAGGCACGAGGGGCTCTCCGGCAGGCTCAGGCGGCGCGGGCGGCAGCTTGCTCGGCGCCAGCCGCGAGGGCCCTCGTGTAGCCCCTGGCGAGCTGCTCCAAGGCCCGCTCCCAGGAGCGTCCGCGGAAGGCGCGGGCGGCCGAGGAGCCGAGATGGCGGCGCAGCAGCGGTGAGGAGGCGAGCTGCAGCACCGCACCGGCGACGTGATCGGGGTCCGAAGAACAGAGCATTCCGGTGTGACGGTTCTCAATCAGCGAGGCGGGGCCGCCCTCGGCGACCGCGACGATCGCCAGCCCGCTGGCCCCGGCCTCAACGACCACCTGGCCATAGGTGTCCGTGCGCGAGCAGAAGAGGAAGATGTCAGCGCTCGCGTAGGCGCGGGCCAGCTCCTCGCCATCGAGCCAGCCGAGGAAGGTGGCATGCTCGCCGAGGCGCTCGCGGAGCTCGGGCTCCTCGGGCCCCCCGCCGGCCAGCAGCAGGTGCAGGCGAGGATCGACGGCGTGGGCGCGCAGGAAGCTCTCGGCCAGCAGATCGCAGCCCTTCTCGCGGGTGAGGCGGCCGGCGTAGAGCACCTTCAGCTCCCCCGGAAAGGCGCCGCGGTCGCCCTTCCCGGGGTCGAAACGGGAGACGTCAACGCCGCGCTCCCAGCGTCCGATTCGGGCCGGGTCGGCCCCCAGCTCGATCAGTGAACGGTCAGCGGCGGGACTCGGGGAGAGCACCACCGAAGGGGCCCTGTAGAAGGCGCCGAGGGCGGCTCGCGCGAGCGCCTCCAAGCCGCTGTCGCCGCTGCGCAGGCCCGCATAGGAGGCGAGCTCGGTGTGGTAGCTGCCGAGCAGCGGTAGGCCGGTAACGCGACTGAGCAGCGTCGCCGCGATGCCCGCCGGGCCCGGGGCGGTGACGTGCAGCAACTCGTAGCGTCCCTCGGCAAGCGTTTCGACGAGGTCGGGCAAACCCGGAACCCCGAGCGACATCCCCTCATAGTGGGGGACCGCGAGCGCGGCGGCGGCCGGCAACCGGCGGTCGACGCCCGCATCTGTCCCGATGACCTCGACCTCGAATCCGGGGACTCCGAGCTCGCGAACCTGTTCGATCGTGCGGGTGACCCCGTGCATCGCCTCTATGCCGTCGGCGATCAGGGCGACCCGGGGGCGCTCGTTACGCGACGCGAGCTTTGCCTTCTCCGCACCGAGGAAGGCGGCCGCGGGCGCGTAGGGGATCGCCGGCATCACCGCCTCAAAGAGGCCCGAGAAGGCCCCCACGAAGTCGCCCGCGAGGAGAGTCTCGGCGCCCCTCTCCACCGCCGTGCGCAGGCGCCGCTCGTGCGCCCGGCGGGCCCGTCGGTAGAGATCGGCGTGGGAGAAGCCCTCCGATTGCAGGTACTCGATCAGCTCGCGACCGCGCGGCTCAAGGCCCACCGAGCGCAGCCAGGCCTCGAGCAGCGCGCGGCCGTCCTGGGGACCGATGTCGGTTGCCACCTTGCCCTCCCGGGCTGCACCCTCACCGATCACGCGCTGGGCGATCTTGAGCACGACCGCGGGTTCGGGCGCGCCCTCACCCCCGGTCCGTCCATCGAGGGTGAGGGCGCGAGTCGCGAGCGCCATCGCCGCGTGGGCCCACTTGGCGGCCGAGCCCTGCTCGCCGCCCGGCTCCACGCCGGTGCCTTCGCGCAGGCGCCCGAGAAACTCTTCCGGCGTAGACGCGGCCGGTGCCTCGGTGAAGGTACGGCCGATGTCGACGCCGGCGTGATCATCGGAGCCGCCGATGCCGATTCCCGCACGGGTTTCGACGTAGAGCACCGCCGGCATGTTCAGCTCCGCCGCGCGCGAACCGTTGCGCACCTCCCAGATCGGGAAGAGCTCGGCCAGGCGACGTCGGTGGCGGCGCCCCAGGGGGGCGCCGACGTTGTAGAAGGGGTGCGCCAGGGCGCACGTCATCTCGTTCTCGTGAAGGTAGGCGGCGCAGGCCTCAACATCGCCGGCGTGTGCCTGCAGCCACTCATGGTCCCCGGGAGTGATCCCGTAGCAGAGGACGTGTACCGCCTGGGGCTCACCGGCGAAGCGGGCGGTCAGCTCCTCGGAGACGAAGCAATCGTGACGGTCGGCCAGCTCCAGACAGCCGTCGATCGTGTCGTGGTCGGTGATCGTGACGAAGTCCATTCCCCGCCGCTTGGCCAGCTCATAGACCTCCTGCGGCGGCGTCGCGCACTCCGGTAACCCGAGACTGCGTTGAACCCCCAGCCGCGAGAGCTGCGACGCGGTGGAATGGCAATGCATGTCAACTCGGGAAGTCATCGGCGTCTCCCTCTTCTGGTTCATTCAGTCATTCAAATAGTTCGCTATTTCCAGGGAAAACTTGTGAACCGCCGGGGAACGCGCGGTGAACAAGGTGTTTACGCGACGAGGTGAGCCGCGGCCTCCTTCCGCAGCCCCGGCGACCAGGACGGCGCCTCGGCGCTAGCGTTGAGCCGATGGACGGGATGAGGATCCGCGAGGTGAGCGAGGCTGACGTGGAGACGCTTTTCGCGTTGATCCTCGAGCTGGCGGCCTACGAGAAGCTGGGCGATGAAGTCAAGGGCGACCGCGAGACGCTGGCCCACTCATTATTCGTGGAGGGCGCCGCCGAGGCGCTGCTTGCCGAGGTCGACGGCGAGGCGGTCGGCTATGCGATCTTCTGCGGCACCTTCTCCAGCTTCGAGTGTCGTGCTGGCCTCTGGATCGAGGACATCTACGTGCGTCCCGAGCAGCGCCGGGGCGGGATCGGCCGGGCACTCTTCGCCTGGGTCGCCGCCACGGCGTTGAGGCGCGGTTACCCGCGCCTCGAATGGGCGGCCCTGGAGTGGAATGATCTCGCCCTTGACTTCTATGACCGGCTCGGGGCGCGTCGCCTGGATGAGTGGCGGATGCTGCGACTCGAGGGCGATCCCCTGGCGCGCCTAGGGAGCCAGTAGCGTGCCGACCTCCGCCCAGGTCTCACGGAAGCGACCGAAGAGCAGCTCGCGCCGGGTGCGCAGCAGGGCCTCGAGCGAGTCGATCCCCGCGACCCGGGGAAGCATCACGTCGCAATCGTGGATCTCGCCGAGCACCCCCTGCAGCCGCTTGGCCGCATCGCGCATCGCCGCGGCGTCGGGCCCAAGGCAGCCGGCGGCGATCTCAAGCACGTAGCGCAGTCTCTTCGCCGCGATGCGCATGTTGTGCTGGGAGCCCTCGGCGCCGGGCTCAAGCGCGTCCGCGGCCAGCTCGTTTAGCTCATCCAGCCTCACCGCGAGAATGCGCTTGGCGTTCTCGCGCAGCGTCCCCTGGGGATCGAGCCCGCCGACCTTGCGGGCCTTCACCGGATCCCCTCGGTCAGCTTGCCAAGCCGTACCCGCAAGCGGTGGAGCCGCTTCTCAGCGAGCAGCGGCGCCAACTCCTCGTTAGCGCGCCGTTGCTCTTCCTCCAGCTTCGCCACCAGGATCTCGAGACGGCCGCGGTCGGCGGCCGCAGCCTGGGCGGCGAGCTGACGCAGAAGGTCGATCGCGACGTCGCGGTCGCGGCGTTCCCCGAGCGCCGCGGCGAGCGCCTTGAGCGGCTTCATCGCACGGCGGTAGCGCTTGCTGGGAAAGCAGGGGCGGAACATCTCCAGCGCGGCTCGCAGGCGTCGCGTCGCGACACGCATGTCGTGCAGGGGCTCGACGTCCTCGAGGCCGAGCACCCCCTTGCGATAGACAAAGACCTCGGCCGCGCGCACCTCGATCACGCGCGCGGCCGCGGCGGCGAAGGGTTCCTCGCAGTCCAAGCCCATAACTTCGCGCGCTCGCGCCACGACGGCAGGCTAACGCGGGCGCGGCGGATGTCTAGGCGGCCAGGCGCTGATGAGAGCCGTTGGCCCTGCCGTTCAGCAGGTCAAGGATGACCCCCTCGCGCAGCCCGCCCTTGCCGATCTGCAGGGGCTGACCGAGCAGCTCAGAGAGCTTCTCGAGCAGCAGCACCCCGGTCGCCAGGATCCTTACCCGCTCGGGGTCGAGCTCAAAGCGGCGCGCGACCTCGGCTGCGGGGTCGCCGCAGAGAACCCGCACCCCCCGCTCCAATGTCTCATACTCGAGCACGGCACCGACCAGGCGCCGCAGCGAGGTCGCCGATCCGCCGACCGCGACCGCCTGCGCCGGATGGTCCATCTCGACCCCCTCGAAGAGATCGTCGATACGGTCCCGCACCTTGCGGATCTCGGCCGCGGAGGGCGGGTCGGAGGCGATCAGCTCGTCGGCGAGCGCACCCGAACCGACCTTCCAGGAGAGGACCTCCTGGGCGCCCCCCGGCACGGTGCCGAGGATCACCTCGGTTGAGCCGCCGCCGACGTCGACCACTCCCACCTTTCCGGAGACGGGGTGGCCGAGAGTCTTGGTCGCGCCGATAAACGAGAGCCTCCCCTCCTCCTCATCTCTGAGAATCTCAACCCCGACGCCGGCCGCCTCACCGATCCGCTCCACAACAGAACGGCCATTGCTCGCCTCGCGCACGGCCGCCGTGGCCACCGCGCGAATCGTCTCGGCACCAAGCTCGCGCGCCAGGCGCACCTGGGTCGCGACCACCTCGGCAACTTCTTCGACCTTCTCGGGGAGAATCTCCCCGTTGGCGCCGATTGCCTTGTTGATGCGCGTATAGGCGCGCTGCTCCATCACCTTCTTGAGCTGACCCTCGACGGGCTCGGCGACGAGCACACGGGTCGTGTTGGAGCCGATGTCTATCGCCGCGCAGAGCATCCGGGGGGTGTCCTCAATGTTCCCAGACCGCTCGGATCGCAAGCGAGGAAGAAACCGCAAGCTAGGAGAACTGGGCCGGGTGGGAGGCATCCTCGAACTCGCGGAACAGTCCCGTGACGACGAATGCGACCTGCTCGCCGATGTCGACCGCGTTGTCGCCGATGCGCTCGATCGCGCGCGCCGCCAGCAGCATCGTCATCGCCCACTCGCGCCGGTCGGCGTCGTCGCCGATCTGAAGCGCGAGACGGAAACAGTCACGGTTGAGGTTGTCGATCAGGTCGTCCTGGCGCACCAGGTCGCGCGCCATCTCAACATCACGGCCTTCGAAGGAGCGCTTCGCCTGCCCGATCATGGCCCGGGCCTGACGCCCCATCGCGATGATCAGCTCGATCATCTCCCGGTCGGCCGGCGGCTCGTTCCCCGACAGGGGGATCATCTTGCAGATGTTCACGCACTGGTCGCCCATCCGCTCGACGTTCTTCAGGACGTGCAGCAGGGAGGAGATCAGGCGCAGATCGGTGGCCACGGGTGACTGCGTGGCCAGCAGCGTGATCAGCGCCTGGTGAACCTCCAGATAGCGACCATCGATGCGATCGTCGTCGGCGACGACCAGCTGAGCCAGCTCGACGTCCTGGTGCTCGATTGCCTCCATGGTCCTTTCCAGGGCGGCGCTGACCAGGTCCAGGCCGCCGAGGCCGCTCGCCTCCAGTGCCTCGAGCTCCTCCTGGTAGTGAGATCGGGTTTCGGGAGAGCTCATCAGCCGAATTTCCCGGTCACGTACTGCTCGGTGCGCTGGTCATTGGGATTCGTAAACAGTCTGTCCGTCGGCCCGACCTCGACCAGCTCGCCGTTCAGCATGAAGACCGTCGTATCGGCGACCCGCGCGGCCTGCTGCATGTTGTGGGTGACGATCACGATCGTCACCCGCTGCTTGAGCTCGCCGATCAGCTCCTCGATCTTCAGCGTCGCCACCGGGTCAAGCGCCGAGCAGGGCTCGTCCATCAGCAGCACCTCTGGTTCGACGGCCAGCGCCCGAGCGATGCAGAGCCGCTGTTGCTGGCCTCCGGAGAGTCCGACTCCGGGCGCCTTGAGGCGATCCTTGACCTCCTCCCAGAGGCCGGCCCCCAGCAGCGCCTCGCGGCCGCGGTCCGCGAGCTCCGAGCGCGGGACCCCGGTCAGCCGCAGGCCGGAGGTGACGTTGTCGATCACCGACATCGTCGGAAAGGGGTTCGGTTTTTGGAAGACCATGCCGACCGAGCGCCGCACGGCGACGATGTCGATCCGCGGGTCATAGAGATCGAGCCCATCGAGCAGCACCTCTCCCTCGGCGCGGGCGCCGGCGATCTCCTCGTGCATGCGGTTGACGCAGCGAACCATCGTCGACTTGCCGCACCCAGAGGGCCCGATGATCGCCGTCACCTGGGCCGCGTCAAAGGCGAGGTTCACATCCTTGACGGCCTGGTTGGAACCGTAGTAGGCGTTGAGGCCCCGCAGCTCGATATTGCCGACGTCGCGACCGCGCCGCGCGGCACTGGCGGCCTTCTCGACCTGAGCGGCGACGGTCGCGCCGGGCAAATCGATCCTCGGGGCCGGGGCCCCCGGAACAGGTTCGGGATTGGGATCGCTCATCAGCTGGATCTCGCTCGGGTCTGGAGTGTCCATCCTAGGGCTCCTCGGTCGGCAACTCGCACCGGGGCTCAGGCCCCCATGCGCTTGCGGGAACGGCCGTAGAAGGCTCGCGCGATGATGTTCAAGGCGAGGACGAAGGCGATCAGGACCAGCGCCGCCGCCCAGGCTTCGGTGTGGGCCTCGGGCTTCGGCGACTCCGAGGATTGGAAGATGAAGATCGGAATCGAGGCCAGCGCTTCGCTCGGGTCGGTCAACACCCCCTGGCGGAAGATCGAGGAGGCAAACAGCAGCGGCGCCGTCTCGCCGGCGACGCGCGCGACTCCCAGCAGGGCCCCGGTGATCAGACCGCCGGCGGCGGTCGGCAGGGTGACCCGGGCGACCGTGCGCCAGCGGGCGATGCCAAGCGCATGCGCCGCCTCCTTCAGGGTTCCCGGAACCAACACCAGGACCTCCTGGGCGGTGCGGGCGACGATCGGCAGCATCACGATCGCGAGCGCCACCGCACCGGCGAAGCCGCTCTGGTGGGCGCCGACGACGAACAGCCCGTACACGAAGATCCCGGTGATGATCGTCGGCACCCCGTTTAGCAGATCGAGGATGAAGCGGACCGGTTCCGCGATCCGCTGGGGGGCGAACTCGGTCGTGTAGATCGCGACCAGGATCCCGACGGGAATCGCGATCAGGGCGGCGATGCCGACGATGATCGCCGTGCCGACGATCGCATTGGAGATGCCACCGCCCGCTTCTCCGAAGAGGGCGGTGGGGGTGGTGAGGAAGTGCCAGCTGAGCGCCCCGACGCCCTTGAGGAAGACCGAGCCGACGACGATCAGGAGCACCGCCACCGCCGCCAGGGCGGCGATCGTCGAGGCGACCTCGACGATCCGGTTGACGCGGTTGCGACGCTTCAGGTGACCTCGGTCAAGCAGCAGCGCATGCCTCTCGGCATCCATCGCGATCCGGCGCTAGAGCGCCTCGACCTCCGTCGGAGCGGGAACCAGGTCCACGCCCCTGAGGCGGCCGCGGCGCACGATCAGCCGCGCGACGATGTTGACGATGAGCGCGAAGACCAGCAGGATCAAACCCAGATAGATCAGCGAGGCGCCCTGCAGCTTGCTCGAGCTGCCCGCGAACTGCGATGCGATCTGGGCCGCCATCGTGCCGCCCGTGTGAAACAGCGAGACGTGGATGCCGGTGGCGCCGCCGATCACCTGGGCGACGGCGATCGCCTCGCCGATCGCGCGCCCGAGACCGAGGATCACGGCACCGACGATGCCCGATTTCGAGTAGGGCAGGACTACCTGGCGGATCATCTCCCAGCGCGTCGCGCCGACCGCATAGGAGGCCTCCTTGAGGTCGCCGGGAACGGTCTCAAAGACCTCACGGGTGACGCTGGTGATGATCGGGATCGCCATGATCGTCAGGATCAGGGCGGCCGTCAGGTAGCCGAAGGCCGAGGGTTCGCCGCTGAACAGGGGGATGAAGCCGAGCGCGCTCTTCAGGGCGGGCTCGACCGTGTCGCGCATGAACGGCCCCAGCACCAGGATCCCCCAGAGGCCGAGGATCACCGTCGGGATCGCGGCCAGCAGGTCGACGAGGGTCGCGACCGGGCGGCGCGCCCGCACCGGGGCCAGCTCCGTCAGATAGACCGAGATCGCCAATGAGGCCGGCGTCGCCAGCAGCAGCGCGATCGCCGAGGTGACGACGGTTCCGTAGAGAAACGGCGCCGCGCCGAAGCGTTTGGTGACCGGGTTCCAGTCGTTGGTCGTGACGAAGGCGATGCCGTACTTGGTGATTGCCGGCCAGGCCTCGTGGACGACCTCGTAGATGATTCCCGCCATGACCGCGACGGCGAGCGCCGCCGCGAGGCCGGAGAGGCCTCGCAGCAGCGGGTCGCCGATGCGGTCGGTGAGGTTGCGCCGGGCCCGATGGGTGAGGTGTCCGAGGGCGCCGGCCTCCATCTAGCTGCTGATCTTTTCGAGCGCCTTTTCGTTGGCGGCGACGACATGCTTAGGCAGCGGCGCGAAATCGAGTTCGGGGCCGAATTTCTGCCCTTCACCGATCGCGTATTCGATGAATTCCTTCAGCTCGTCCGCCTTGCTGGATTGCAGCGGGACGATCACATAGGTGTAGGTCGAGATCGGGTAGGCCCCCTTCGCGCTGGGCGGCAGCTTGGCCAGCGAGATTTCGTTCTTGGGCCCGATTTCGCTGACCGCTTCGGCCGCCGCTTCGACGCTCTTCACCCCCGGCTTCGGGAAGTTCCCGGCCGAGTTTTCCACCAGCGGCATGCTGAGTTCGTTTTCCAGCGCGTAGGCGAGGCCGACGTAGCCGATCGCGCCGTTGGTCTGGGCGATCGCGGCCGAGACGCCATCGTTGTGTTCAGCGCCGACGCCGGTCGGGAACTTGACCGAGGTCGAGGTGCCGACCTTCGATTTGAATTCGGGGTCCACCGTCGAGAGATAGTTGGTGAAGGCGTAGGTATCGCCGCTGCCGTCGCTGCGGTAGACCGGCGTGATCTTGGTGCTCGGCAGGTTCGCTCCCGGGTTGAGCTTGGCTATCGCCGGGTCATTCCAGCTGGTGATCTTGCCCAGGTAGATATCGGCCAGCACCGTGCCGTCCAGTTTCAGATTTTCCGGGGCGCCGCTGACGTTGTAGGCGGGAACCGTGCCGCTCAGCGCCCACGGGATCTGCTCGACTTCGCCCGCTTCTTCGGCTTCTTCGAACTGTTCTTCGTTGAGCGGGGCGTCCGAGGCACCGAAGTCGACCGTGCGGTTGGTGATCTGCTCGATCCCGCCGCCGCTGCCGATCGCCCCATAGGTGACCGCGATTTCGGTCTTCGACTCGAATTCCGGCTGCCATTTGGACATCAGCGGTGCGACCAGGGTGCTGCCGGCGCCCACCAGCGCTTCCTTGCCACCGCTGCCACCGCTGGTGCTCGAGCTGGACGAGCTGCCGCAAGCCGCGATGGCGATTGTCAGCGCCAGCGCGGTCACGACGCTGAGGGGTCTCTTGATCACGCGTCTCTCCTTGCCTTTCAGGGAATCAATGTCAGTTGCCGTTTCACACTCTCAGCGGCCGAAGAAGAGCTTGTTACCCGCATGTACCGAGCATGTAAAAAAAATGTAAACGCATTAGCCATCGGGCGAGAACCTGTAACCGATACCCGAGTGGGTGTGGATCAGGTTGTGCTCGGGGAGGGCTTCGCCGAGCTTCGATCGAAGCCGGCTGACGTAGACGTCGACCGAGCGGTCGGCGTGGCGCGGGGTACCACCCCAGACCTCGGCGTAGAGCTCCTCGCGGGTCATTATTCGTTGCGGGTGAGAGGCCAGGGTCGTGAGCAGCTGCAGCTCGCGCATCGTCAGGCTGAGCGGTCGACCGTCGACCAACGCCGCGTGCTCCTCGGGTCTGATTTCGAGGCGGCCGTCCAACTGAGACGATCGGGATGCGGTCTCGCCTGCCATGCTCGCTGAGCATGGCGGCGCCGCGCCAGCGACCGGTTACTCCGCCGTGAACTAGTTGTGAACGACTTGTGAAACGGTGGGAACCGCGAGCGCCCCATCGGCTGCCGCGGGGGCGGTTTCGGGCTCGCCCGCGACCGGCTCTGGGTCGAAGCGGTAGCCGACACCGAAGTGCGTGTGGATGTAGCTCCAGCTCGGCGAGCGCTTCTCCAGCTTCTGACGCAGCTTGCGGATGAAGACGTCCACCGAGCGGTCGCCGTGGGCCATCGCGTAGCCCCAGACCCGCTGGTAGATCGCCTCCCGCTCGAGCACCTGCCCCTTGGACTCTGCCAACAGCTGCAGAAGCTCGAACTCACGACGGGTCAGGTCGAGGCTGCTGCCGCTGACGAAGGCCTGGAACTGGTCGGCGCGGATCTCGAGCTCGCCGACGATCAGCGGTCCGGCCTCCTCGCTGGCACGACCGCGGCGGCGGCGGCGGGCGACGGCTTCGATCCGCGCGATCGCCTCCTCGGGGTGGCAGGGCTTCGTGATCCAGTCGTCGACGCCCAGCCGCAGCCCGCGCACTCGCTGGGCTACGGTCGAGCGGCCGGTGCAGACGATCACCCCGAGGTCGGGGAGCATCCCACAGACGCGCTCGATGTAGCTCCAGCTTTCCTCTCCCAACACCGTCGGGTCGAGCAGGATCGCGTTGAGCTTCATCGCAACGAGCTCGTCCGGCGGAATCGCGCTGGCGACCTGGCGTTGCTGCCAGCCAGCGGCTTCCGTACGCTTCGCGAGCACGGTCACGAAGCCGCTGTCGTCGTCGATTACCGCGAGCCTGATGGTTTGCTGAGTGTTCAAACTGACGAGGCGCCGGTTTGGGACGGACGGCGCATCCTTGTCAAGCGACTTTGGATTGTATGCCCGAGCGACGGCGGCGAGTCGGGAAAACCCCTGCGTTCACGAGATTTTCACAAGTCGCGAGGTGCAAATTGCACGAAATCCGGTCCTCGACCTTATCGGGATGTTTACCCGCGACCCCGGCGACCCCGCGAGACTTCCGCCATCACGAGATCTCCTCTCTCGTTACCGCGAACGGCCCAACTGCCCCGGGCCGTTCGCTTTTTGTGGGGGCGGCGGCCGGCGCGGCAAATTGATGCTGAGTGCGCGATCGGGATCTGCCCAGCACGTCTCCAACCGAGCGGCCCGAGATCGGCGGGAGCGTCAGGCGAGTTGCGCTAGATTGCTGGGCGTGGAGACGTCGTCCCGCCGGATCGTCATCGTCTGTGCCGCGCTCGCCGCGCTCTGCTTGGCGCTGGTCGGGGCCCCGGCCGCGTTGGCCGACAACGGCGTCGGTCTGGCCGGTCCGACCACCGACCAGACGGTCACCTTTTTCTGTTTCGGCGTGATCGGCTTCTTCGCCGCCCTGCCGATCGTGCTCTCGCTCATCCAGTGGCGCCTGGAAAAGCGCAAGGAGCGGCGCCAGGCAGATCTCCAGCGCTACGGTTGAACTCCTGATCAATCCAGCCTGAAGCCGCTGAGCAGGCGCTTCTCGCTCTCGCCCTCGATCTTCGCGAGAACTTCGATCCGCCCCTCGAGCGGTGTGCCGCGGATCTTGGTCGCCAGCAGGTCGTCAACCTGGAAGATCCCGGCCGAGTTGTTGAGCTCGATCTCGATCCGCACTGGCCTTTCCTCCCCCGCCTCGATCCGCACTTCGTCGACCGCGGCGGCGGAGATCGAGTGGATCCCCTCGCGTCCTGCCTCGAGGGGAATCCGGGTCCGGCCCTGGGCCATGTCGAGGGCGTCCGCAACCCGCACGACACCCGCCTCGACGGTGTAGGGCTCCCCGCGACGACGGTGACCGATGATCGCGTGCAGGATCTCGGCGACGATCACGGTGCGCTCGGGCTCCCGATAGACCTCGGCGAGCAGCCGCTGCATCGCGGCGGAGGCAAGAAAGAGGCTGTACTCCTCGTGGTCCGCGCGGTGAATCGACATGCCGACGTCGTGCAGCAGTGCGCCCCCCGCGACGACGACCTCGGCGTCACGGTCACTCATGCCATGGTCTGCGACAACGGCGGGCTCGACGCCGGCCTTGACGAGCAGCCGCAGCAGTCGCAGGCCGATGTTGAGCACGATCTGGGTATGGACCCAGGAGTGATCCGACATGCCGAGGCGCTCCGCGTGGACCTGCGCCATGTACCACCAGGCGCGGACCTGCTCGTCCGCGTTGACGGCGTCAAGGAAGCTCTGGAGCTTGCGATTGCCGCGAGTCGGGGCCCTGACGTGGGCCTCGGCGATCGCCTCCCTCGGCGGCTTTCGCCGCGGCCCCCCCGGATCGGGGGTCGGGACTCGCTCTTCGCTCACCCCGACGACTCTAGCCGCACACAGGCCAGGGGCTGGAGCCCGCCTCTGAATACAGCAGTGCCGCGCGGTAGTCCTGTTCTGCTTCCGGGGCGGCCGCCGGGTCGCCGCTGCCGCCGACCGATTCCCAGGTCCCGTAGTCGAACTGGTATTTGCCACGGTAGGTGCCGTCTGCGGAGATTGCCGTCGGGTCGCCGCCCGACTCGCAGGCGGCGATCGATTCGAGGGTCGCCATCGAGACGCCGCCGGGCAGCGTCGCGAACTCCCGACGGCGCTGTCTCGCTCGGTGGGCAGCCTCGAGGCGACGATTGACAACCCGGATCGTCTCGTAGAAGCGCCCCACCGACGGCGCCAGGCGGCGCGCGAGGGGCCGTGCCCGCGAGACGCCGGGCCGCGGTTGCGGCGCGGCAGCGGAGGCGAGTCCGGGGAGCGCCAGGGCGAGCACCAGGGCCAGGACAGATATGAGATAAGTCGGCTTCGCGAGCAAGCGCGGGACCGTGGCGGGTTCCGCGGGGCGCTTTGGTGAGCAAGATCACACGTCTGGGGTCGCTGATGCGGATCGCCACGATCACAGGCACGAAGTGTCGACTGCCACTTGGCTTGTGAATCGGTTCTTGCGCGCTCGGCATCGATTTTTCCTGCAACCGGCATGATTCGAGGATCGCCGAGAAGCCGACCACCCGCCTCCTCCTCGCCTGCCCCGACCGGCCAGGTCTGATCGCCGCGGTCAGTGGCTTCCTGGCCGAGGCTGGTCTCAACATCCTCGACGCCGACCAGCACTCCAGCGACGAGGGGCGCTTCTTCATGCGAATGGAGTTCGACGCCGTGGCGCCCGAGACGCGCTCCGCGCTCCATCGGCGCTTTGCCGTGGAGATCGCCGAGCGCTTCGAGATGGAGCACCGCTTCGCTGAGTCCGGCGACCACAAGCGAGTCGCGATCATGGTCTCGCGCGAGGATCATTGCCTCTCAGACCTTCTCTGGCGGTGGCGCAGCGGTGAGCTCGGCGCCGAGGTCCTCGCCGTCCTCTCCAATCACCCCGACCATGCCGGCCAGGTCGAATCGCTCGGCCTCCCGTTCCACCACGTGCCGGTCCACCCGCAGGAGAGGACGGCCGCCGAGCGGCGGGCGCTGGCGCTGCTCGACGGGCTCGACCTGCTGGTCCTCGCCCGCTACATGCAGGTTCTCTCGGGAGATTTCCTGCGGGCACTGGGTGCTCCGGCGATCAACATCCACCACAGCTTCCTGCCGGCGTTCGTCGGCGCCGACCCCTACCGACGGGCGCACGAGCGCGGCGTCAAGCTGATCGGCGCGACCGCCCACTACGTCACCGAGGAGCTCGACGCGGGACCGATCATCGACCAGGACGTAACGCGGGTCAGCCATCGCGATGAGGTCGAGGACTTGATGCGGATCGGCCGCGACATCGAGCGACTCGTGCTGGCCCGGGCGGTCAAGGCCCACCTCGACGACCGCGTGCTGCTCGACGGCGACCGCACGATCGTCTTCTGACTAGCCCGCGGCTGGCTGGACAGCCAGTTTGTCGTACCCTGCAAGCGAATGGAGCAGGCGGCAATCCCCCACCCCCAACTCGGCTCGACCCGCCCGCTCCCACCCGGCCCCCGTACCCCGGCGGTCCTGCAGGCGGTGCGCTACGCGCGGGCACCGCTTGGGTTCCTGACTGGCCTGCAGCGCCGCCATGGGGACATCTTCACCGTCCGCTTCCCGTTCTTCGGGCGGCTCGTCTATGTCACCCGACCCGACCTAGTCAAACAGGTCTTCACCGGCCCACCGGGGCAGATGCACGCGGGCGAGGCGAACGCGACGGTCCTCGAGCCCGCGCTCGGCCCCAACTCTGTGCTGACGCTCGACGACGAGCCCCACATGCGCCAGCGCAAGCTGCTCCTGCCCCCGTTCCACGGCGAGCGGGTCGCCGGCTACGGCGACCTGATCCGCGAGGTGACGCTGCGCGAGATGGAGAGCTGGCCGGTGCGCGAGCCCTTTGCACTTCGCCCGCACACCCAGCGGATCACCCTGGCGGTGATCATGCGGGCCGTCTTCGGGGTTCATGACGAGAGCCGACTTGACCGTTTCGAGGGCCTGATCGAGACCTTCGGCCGCCGTGTGAACGCGGTGACCGCCTTCCCGATGCTGCGCCGCAACCTCGGCCCCCTCAGCCCCTGGGGGAGATTTCTCCGCGCCCGTGAGGCGCTCGACGCCTTCATCTACGAGGAGATCGCCCTGCGTCGCAAGGAGATCGGCGCCGGCGAGCAGCACGACGACGTCCTCTCGCTGCTGCTCGAGGCCCGCCATGACGACGGTCGTCCGATGAGCGATGAGGAGCTGCGCGATGAGCTGGTGACGGTGCTCGGCGCCGGCCACGAGACGACGGCGACCGGGCTCGCCTGGGCGATGGAGCGTCTCTTGCGCACGCCGCCCGCACTGGCGCGGGCCAGGGACTCGGTGGCGCGCGGAGAGGATGAGTACCTGGAGGCGACGATCAAGGAGACCCTGCGGGCGCGGCCGGTGATCGTCGACGTCGCCCGCAGGCTGACCTCCCCGCTGCGAATCGAGGGTTACGAGCTGCCGACGGGAACGTTCGTCCTGCCGGCGATCGCCGCGCTTCACTATCGCGAGGACCTGTTTCCCGAGCCGCAGCTGTTCCGTCCGGAGCGCTTCCTCGACGGCAGGGCCGACAACTACGCCTGGATCCCTTTCGGCGGCGGGGTGCGACGCTGCATTGGGGCCGCCTTTGCCGAATACGAGATGCGCGTCGTGCTGCGCGCATTCCTTGAACGGGCCGACCTCAGCGCACCCGACCCCGCCCCCGAGAGGGTCAAGGTCCGTAATATCACCCTCGCCCCGGCTCGCGGCGCGCGGGTGATGCTCAACGGACCGTTGCGCTGAGGGGCAGACCCGGGGAGGGTAGAGAGAAGGTGGACCAGGACGAGCTGCGAAGCATCCAGGCGCCCCTCAAGGCACGCTATGAAAGCGACCCCGAGGCGGCGCTCGTCACCCTCGAGGCGCAGGGGGAGCTCGGCGAAGGGATCTCCTGCTCGATCGACACCGGCCGCGCTCTGGCCGAGGCCGGCCTTCACCCTGCAAGTGGCGGCGAGGGGACCCTGCTGTGCTCGGGCGACATGCTGCTCGAGGCGTTGGTCGCCTGCGCCGGCGTCACCCTGCGGGCGCTGACTACCTCGCTCGGCATCGAGGTCCGCGGCGGCAGCGTCAGCGCCGAGGGTGACCTCGACTTCCGCGGCACCCTCGCGGTGGACCGCGACGCGCCGGTCGGCTTCAAGGCGATCCGGCTCTCCTTCTCCCTTGACACGGACGCCCCGGCCGATCAGCTGGATCTGTTGCTGAAGTTGACCGAGCGCTACTGCGTCGTCTTCCAAACCCTCTCCACCCCGCCACAGCTGACGGTCAGAATGATGAGCGGTTGAGCGTCGGGGTCTGGCCGCAACATGCGAGAGGCGGACGCGGAGACGCTGCGGGAGTTGGGGGCCCGCGCGGCCGGCCTACCATCCGGCCTTGAGATCGAATGGCTTGGCGTTTCCGGCTACCGCCTCACCTGCGAAGGCAGCACGCTGTTCATCGATCCCTACCTCTCGCGGGTACCGCTGCGCAATCTGCTTCTGCGCCGTCCAAGCCTGCCTGACTCCGGGGCGCTGGATCGTTTTCTGCGGGCACCGGGGGAGGTGGTTGGAGTGCTGGTCGGCCACACCCATTTCGACCACTCGGTCGACGCACCGGCGATCGCACGCCGCTTCGGCTGTCCGGCCTATGGCTCGGACTCGCTCGTCAGGCTGATGGCGCTGCACGGCCTGGCCGAGCGGGGCGTCGAGGTGGAGCCCTACCGGACCTACGAGCTCGGACCCTTCGCTGTCTCCTTCACACCCAGCGTCCACTCGAAGCTGCTGCTCGGCCTGGCGGTGCCCTACGACGGAGCCCTGACCTGTGAGCAGCTTGACTCACTCTCTCCAGGTGCCTACCGCTGCGGAGCGGTCTGGGGGATCTCGATCTCAGTCGCGGGGATTCGCCTCTACCATCAGGGGAGCGCCAACCTGATCGACGAGGCAATCCGCGAGCGGCAGGTCGATGTCTTCCTCGCCGGGGTTGCCGGCCGCAACTTCACGAGGGACTACTGGAAGCGGATCCTTCCCCGCCTGCGGCCCCGGCTCCTGGTCCCCACCCACTACGACAACTTCTTCCGTCCCCTGGGTGGCGAGCTGGAGCTGGTCTCCGGCGCCCGGCTCGCGCGGCTGCCAGAGGAGATCGGCGAGGTCAGCACCGAGATAGAAATCGCAGCACTGCCGCGAGCGGACACCCTCTAGGCACAGTGGCGAGCGGCTATCTGCTCGATCGTCCCCATGGTCCGCATCGTCCAGGGGCCTAGGGTGGCCTCGAGCGCCCTCAGGTCGAGCTGAGACTCGGTTAGTGCCGCGGCGGGCAGCCAGTAGAGCTCGCCGCCCCGGATCGCGAGACTGTCCGCCGCGCCAGCCAGGCCAAGAGCCCTCCTGCGGGCTGCGGCGCTTGGTCTCGCGGACAACAGCGCGACCTGAAGCTTGCCTTGCGAAGCCCCGACTGACCCCGGGTCAAATGGCCGCTGGGAGGCGATCTGCCTCACCTGGCGGGCCGAGCGCAGAAAGACGCTCACCTCGAAGCCGAGGGCCTCAAGCAGGGCCGCTTCCACGGGCGCCGCGAGTCGCTCGCCCCCAGCCGCCTCGAAGGCGAGATTGCCGCTGGCCCGGAAGGCGGAAACCTCGGCCAGGCCGATCGACTCCAGCGCGCCGACCAGGACCTCGCTGCGAACCCGGCGGCGCTTGCCGAGGTTGATCCCGCGCAGGAAGGCGACGTGGCTTGCCATTCCTGGAAACTACGGACCATGGACTACAACCGGTTGCCCGCCAAGCTGCCGGTGCCCGTCGATGACGGCGCTGCGGCGCATCTGAGCGGCCTGCGGCTCCCCTCGCTGAAACTCCAATCAACCCTGGGAGAGCCGCTTGACCTAGCGGAACTGGGCCGGGGACGGCTGGTCGCGTACGTGTACCCGCGCACCGGCGTGCCCGGTGTACCGCTGCCCGAGGGCTGGGACGAGATCCCGGGCGCCCGTGGCTGCACCCCCCAGAGCTGCGCCTACCGCGACGCGCTCGGCGAGTTCGAGCGACTCGGCGCAGCCCTGGTCGGGATCAGCGCACAGGACCCGGCTGGGCAGCGTGAGTTCGCCGCGCGCGAGCACATTCCATTTCCTCTGCTGAGCGATCCGGGGCTGACCCTGGCGGCGCCACCGCTGCGCCTGCCGACCTTCCTCGCCGGCGGCCTGAAGCTCTACCGACGGCTCACCCTTGTGGTCGAGGCCGGGCAGGTTGTAAAGGTCTTCTACCCGGTATTTCCCCCCGACCGCGACGCCGCCGTGGTGATCGGCTGGCTCGCGGCGAGGTGATGGAGGCGCCGAGAATCGAACTCGGGTCCGCGGCCGCGATGCGAGGGTCTCTACAGGCTTAGCCGGCGCTTGAATCTCGTCTCCCGGGGTCCGCGCCGGCGGGCACTACGGGAGACACGAGCCCCTTGAATTTCCCCCTGCGGACGGGGCGATCCGCCTGGGTGAGCCCGCAGTTGAAGCCGGTGCCCCACCCCGCGGGCGGGAGTGGGCCGACTCTCACTCACTCAGCTATCGGCTAAGCGGCGAGGGCGAACTCATGGTCCGCACGTATTGGTTGGTGCCGGTGTTTAACGAGGCCTCCGGCAACCTCGGCCTGCAACCGTTCGCACGGATCGACCACGTCGAAGCCTGTCGCCCCCGTGCTATGTCCAGTCAGATTGTAGGGACTGCGGGTAGGTTGCCCACATGAGCGAGAGCGAGTTCGACGCAATCGTGATCGGCGCGGGCTCTCCCGGAGAGGTCTGTGCGGGGCGGCTCGCGGAAGCGGGCCTGAGCGTCGCGATCGTCGAGCAACACCTGGTCGGCGGCGAATGTTCCTACTACGCCTGCATGCCCTCCAAGGCGCTCCTGCGACCCGGGGCGCTGCTTGCTGAGGCGCGGCGAGTTCCGGGGACCGCGGCAGCGGTGACCGGCGACCTCGATGTCGCCGCGGTCCTCGCTCGCCGCGACGAGGTGATCCATAACCTCAGCGATAGCTCCCAGCTGCCCTGGCTCAAGGAGCGGCGGATCGAGCTGGTGCGCGGCGAGGGGCGCCTCGACGGCGAGCGGCGGGTGATGGTCGGAGATCGACTCCTCTCCGCGCGGCGGATGGTGGTGATTGCGACCGGCAGCGGCGCGGCGATGCCACCGATCGATGGCCTCGATTCGATCCATCCCTGGAACAATCGCGACGCAACCACCTCGAAGGTGGTTCCCGAAAGCCTCGCCGTGCTCGGCGGGGGCCCGGTCGGCTGCGAGCTGGCGCAGGCCTGGTCGACGCTGCACACAACGGTGACCTTGATCGAGGGCGCCGAACAGCTCCTTCCCCGCGAGGAGCGCTTCGCGGGCGAGCAGCTCGCCGCTGCCCTGCGTGAGCGAAATGGAGTCGACGTTCGCACCGGGACGCTCGCCAGGTCGGTCGGCGCCCAGCCCGAGGGGGGAATATTCGTCGAACTGGAGGGGGGCGAGCGGATTGCCGCGGCGCAGCTACTGGTGGCAGTCGGCCGGGTACCGCGCACGGCGGGCATCGGCCTCGAGACGGTTGGGGTCAAGCCCAATCGGGCCGGCTTTCTCGAGACCGATGACCGGCTGCGGGTGGGCGGGCGCGACTGGCTCCGTGCGGTCGGCGACGTCAACGGCCGCGCTCTGTTCACGCACATGGGCAAGTACCAGGCCTGGGTCGTGGCTGAGAATGCCAAGGGCAAGAACATCGGGGCACTCGCGGAAGGGCTTGGCACGCCGCGGGTCACCTTCACAGACCCGCAGGTGGCGGCCGTCGGTAGGACGCTCGGGCAGGCCGAGGAGGAAGGGCTCGAAGCTCGCGCGGTCGACGTTCCCACCGACGGAACGGCCGGGGCCAGCTTCTACGGCAAGGAGACGGGGGGCACCGCCAGGATCGTCGTCGATGAGCGCCGCGGGACGATCGTTGGCGCAACATTCACCGGCTTTGAGACGGGGGAGCTTTTGCACGCGGCGACGATCGCGATCCTCGGCGAGGTCCCCTTGGCCCGCCTGCGCCACGCGGTCGCCGCCTATCCGACGCGCAGCGAGATCTGGCTAAAGCTCCTTGAGGCCTACGAAGCACCCGGCGGCGACTGAGGGCACGGGACGCAAGGGGGGCATACCTGCGAGCGAGACCGAGGCCGATCAGACGGTCGAACGGCGCTTCAGGTCTTCGAGAACTTCCTGGGGGAAACCCGGGACCTGGTCGAGGTCGTCGACCGTACCGAACCTGCCGAGGCGCTCGCGGTGGGCGAGAAGTCGCGTCGCCTGGGTCACCGAGAGATTCTCGGCTCGAAGCTGGTCGAAGGTGACCGTGTTGAGGTTGATCGCGCCGCCCGACGGAATCGCCTGGGGCGGCGGGGTTTGGGCTGCAGCTGGCGGCGGGGGCGATTGCGGGGGCACCGCACCGGGACCCGGGGCGGGCGTGGGCGGGGCCTCAACTCCCGGCGGTGGGATTGCCCCGACCGGGGGCGAGGAGGGATCGGCTGGCGGCGGCACCGTCGGGGCCGGCACGGGCGGGCTGGGCGGAGGCGGCGGGGTCTGAGGGAACGGCCCCGAGGGTGGAGTCCCCGGGCCCGGGCCGGGCGGCGGCGAGATCCTCTGGGCCGCCGGCGGCGGGGACTGTGGTGCCGGCGGGGGCGGTGGAGACTGGGGTACTGGTGGTGCCGCCGCGGGCGGAGGCGGTGGTGGGGACATCGGCGGTGGTGGGGGCATCGGCGGTTGTGGGGCTGGGGGCTGTGGAGCTGGGGGCTGTGGAGCTGGGGGCTGTGCGGGGGGCACCGAGGACTGCGCGCCGGGCGGAACCGGGGCCTGCACGGCCCGCACCACCGCCTGCTCAGCTTCCACGGCGCGGCGCTCGGCCTCCCGTGCCCGCTCCTCGGCCTGGGCGACCGAGTCGCGGATCTCGCGCAGTCGTCGCTCGCGCTCGTCCTCCTCGGACTTCAGCTTGGCCAGGCGCGCCGCCTCCGCCGCGCGCTCCTCAGCCTCCTTGGTCCGCTGCTCTATCTCGCGAAGGCGATTCTGCGCCTCCTCGATCGAGCGTTCCTGGGCCTCGCGTTCCTCTTTGATCGACTGCTCGGCGGCCTGCATATCGGCGGGTGGCGTCTCGGGCGGGGGCGGTACGGCCATCGCCGGCGGAGGGGCGGGAGAACGGCGGGCAGGGGGCACCGCCGCGATCGGCTGCGTCGACTCTCCGGGGCCAGCCTGGACGGCGCCCGCCTGGCGCTGCAGGAGCTCGGCCTCCTGGATGCGCCGGTCGGCCTCAAGCCGAATCCGTTCCTCCTCGCGCTGAATCTCATCGACCTTGGCGCGCACCCTCTGTTCTGCCTCAGCCGGGTTGTAGGCGCCGGAAGTGGGTGGAACCGGCGCCGGAACCGGGGCGGGCGGAACCGGGGTGGGTGGAACCTGAGCAACCGGCGGAACCGGGGTGGGTGGAACCTGAGCAACCGGCGGAACCGGGGTGGGTGGAACCTGAGCAACCGGCGGCGCCGGAGCCTGCGCCGGGACGGGAGGCACGGGTGGCGGCGCGAATTCGGCCGTTCCCGGGGTGCCGCGCTCGAGCAGCTCGCGCTCCTGGGCGGCCCGCGCGGCAGCGATCTGGCGCTCGGTCTGCGCAGATTCCTTGCGCGCCTTGCGCGCGGAGCGCCCCCCGCCACCCTTCTTTTCGGCCCGATTGCGCAGCCGGTCTTCTTTACGGCGCTTGGCCTCTTCCTGACTGCGTTTGCGGTGCTCGGTGCGCGCCGCGCGCTGCTCTTCGCGCGCCTGCTTGCGCCGCTCCTTTGGGTTGGCGGGCGGGGGCGCAGCGGGCGGGGGCGCGACCGGCGGAGCTGCCGCAGCGGGGGGTACCTCCGACGTCTGACCGGGAGGGGTGACGGTCGCGGTAGGCGCCCCCGGCGTCGACGGAAACGGTGGCGCAACGCTCGGCGGCTGAGCCCCTTCGGCGGCTTGCTGACCCTTCTTTCGACCCCGCTGCCTCGGCGCCTTGGGCGCTTTCGCCTCCCCCTTTTCCTTCTTGCGGCGCTGAACGATGCTGATCGCCAGGAGCAGGATCAGCAGGGCGACGATCGCGGCCCCGCCAATCACTTTGACGTCGGCGGCGATCGGGATCACCGAAGGAAGGAGTGTGGGAAGCATCCTCATAGAAGCGAAGCTACCTCATTCGGCGCCGGAATTCGCGCTCGACCTCGCGACGTGTGTCGCGCTCGGCGATCTCCCGGCGCCGATCGCGACCCTCCTTGCCGCGGGCGAGTGCGAGCTCGACCTTGACGCGCGATCCTTTGAAGTAGATCCTGGTCGGAATCAGCGTCAGGCCGCGCTGTGCGGTCTTGCCGACCAGGCGCTCGATTTCGGCGCGGTGGAGGAGCAGCTTCCGAGGTCGCTCGGGATCGTGATTGTCGCGGCTGGCGGGTTCGTATGGAGGGATGTGCAATTTCCGCAGCCAGACCTCGCCCCCCTCGATGACGGCGTAGGCGTCGGCCATCTGGGCCTTGCCGCCACGCAAGGCCTTCACCTCCGAGCCACGCAGCTCGATCCCGGCCTCGAGCTTCTCGACAAGCTCGAACTTATGTCCAGCGCGCCGGTTGGTCGCGACGTCTCCAGAGGCCGGCGGACGGCTCCTCTTTCCCTTCCTCGCCACGCTCAGTCCTCCGCCGCACCGGGCTCCAAGTCGACGCGTCCGCGTGCCGCTTCGATACCGATCACCCTGACGGAGACCGGCTCCCCCAAGCGCAGGGCCGCACCCGACGCGCTTCCGCGCAACGCCGTCTCGGTCGCATTCAGCTCGAAGTAGTCGCCCGGCACACGCCGCGCGGCGAGAAAGCCCTCGTAGACGTTGCCGAGCTGACCGCCGAAGGCGACGAAGGCGCCGGAGCGGGTGAGACCGGAGATCTCGCCCTCAAAGGTGATCTGACGTCCTCGCTCAGACAGCTCACGCTCGAGCAGAAAGGCCGCGCAGACGTCGTCGGCGCGACGCTCGATTCGCACCGACTCTCGCTCAAGCTCGCTACAGCGGGCGGCGGTAACGCGCGCGTCGCCCGCGCGCGGCGGCTCCTCCCCCTCGCCCAGTGCCGCCAGAAGCGCCCGATGCACGAACAGGTCCGGATAGCGCCTGATTGGCGAGGTGAAGTGGCAATAGGCGGAGCTGCCGAGACCGGCGTGGCCACTGTTGCGCTCGCTGTAGCGGGCCTGCTTGAGCGATCTGAGCACGAGCGATGTATACGCCTCGCGGCCGTGCCCGCGCCGCACGGCCTCACGCCGCACGAGTCTGCTCGCCTCGGCGGCGAGCTCCCCCGCCTGCCGGGGAGCCCAGCCGCCGGACGGGAGCGGCGGCGTCGGCAGGTCGAGGGCGGCGAGCTGGGCCAGCAGGCGCTCGACGCTCGCCGGGTCAGGCTGGGCGTGGACTCGGTAGAGGGCCGGTACCCGCTTGCGCTCCAGCAGGCGGGCGACCTGCTCGTTTGCGAGGATCATCAGGCGCTCGATCAAACGATGGGACTCGGTCTGCTCGATCTCGCGAGCGCTGACCACCTCGCCCTGCGCGTCGAAGCGGAACTCGGGCTCGAAGGACTCGACATCGAGGCTGCTCGTCCCTTGGCGCCGGCCGAGCGCCGCCGCCACCTCGCGCGCGAGCTCCAGAGAGGCAGCTGCGGCGGGCGGCGCCTCGACGCGGCCGGCGAACACGAGGTCAAGCTCGTCATAGTCCAGACGCGCGTCGGAGCGAATGCGACTGCGGTAAAAGGAGGTGCCCGTCGGTCGCCCGGCTGCGTCGAGTGCGACCTCGGCGGTGACGGCCAATCGCTCCATCCCCGGCGCGAGGCTGCACGCCGCCTCGCTCAGCGCTCGCGGGAGCATCGGCTCGACCATCCCGGGGACGTAGGTGCTGTTGCCGCGTCGGCGCGCCTCGAGATCAAGCGCTGATCCCGGCCGCACGTGGGCGGCAACGTCGGCAATGTGAATCCAGATGCGCACCCCGTCGCCGTCCCGGGCGGCGGAGATCGCGTCGTCGAAATCGTGTGCGCTCGCCGGATCGACCGTGAAGGTCGCCAGCTCGGTCAAGTCGCGTCGCCGCGGCGATCGCGTACCGGCGACATCCGCGGCGCGGCGGGCCTGGTTCTCGAGCGCCGCCTCGAACCCCAGTCGCCGATCCAACTCCTCACGCAGCAGCAACTCGACAGCCTCTCGGGCGTTGCGCGGCAAACGGCCCCGCCGGCGGGGGCCGCGCGGTGTCATTTTCCGGCCCGACCGACCCGCTTTTCGGCAAGCGCCTCCAACGCCCGTTCCAGCGCCTCATCCCGCCTGGTTGCGGGGTTGTCGATCGCCCACACGTCGGGATGGATGCCGTGCGATTCGGCCAGGTTGACGCCATCGGGAGTGAAGTATTCGCCCACGGTCAGCTTCAGGGCGCCACCGTTGGAGAGGTCGAACTCCTGCTGGAAGACCCCCTTGCCGAACGAGCGGGTGCCGACGACGGGCGCCTTTGCGTCGTCGGCGAGCGCCGCCGTGAGAATCTCGGCCGCCGAGGCAGTGTTGCGATCGATGAGAACGACCAGCGGCTTTGCCGGGAGATTTTCGCCAACCGTCTTGTAGACGGCGTTGCCCTGGGTGCGGGATTTGGTTTCGGTCACAACTTCGCCCTTGGGCAGGAAGATGCTCGCGCTCAGCACCGCCTCCTCGAGCAGGCCACCGCCGTTCTCTCGCAAATCCAGAACGATCCCTTCGGCTCCCTCGCGCTCGACCTTTTCGACCTGCTTGCGCAGCAGCTCATCGGACCCTTCGCTGAAAGCGGCGAGCCGGACGTAGCCCAACTTGCGGCCTCCGCGGCGCTCCAGCCTGCTCGTCGCAACCGGCAGCGAAATCTGTTCGCGGGTCAGGTGCAGCTCGCGAACCTTGCCGCTCTTTGGGTCCAGCACACCGACGGTGACCTTTGTCTGTTCGGGCCCTTTGATCTTCGCTGTCGCCTCCTCGCTGCTCAGGCCGGCGATCGATTCTCCGTTGACCGAGATGATCACTTCACCGGGTTGGATCCCGGCCCGCTCGGCGGGGGATCCCTTGAAGACCTGGGTCGCGCGCAGCCCCTTCCCCGCTTCAGCCACCTCCAGGCCAATACCGGTAAAGCGGCCGGCAATCGATTCGTTGAAGCGCTCGCGGCTTTCCGGTGAGAAGTATTCGGAGAAGCGATCGTGGTAGCGGCGACGCAACCCACGAGCCATCCCCTGCAGTGAGTCGTCGCTGAGTCTCGTTGCGGAGACCTTGCGGAAGTAGTTGTTCTCGATTTCTTCGGTCGCTTCGACGTTGAGCCCTGCTTCGCCGCCGACGAAGGCGTCACGGGCAAACTGGGGCAGATGGGCCGGGTGGCCACCGAGCCAGATCCCGCCGAGCAGACAGGCGATGATGGCCGTCGCGAAGGCGACCGTCGCCCGGAGGCTCAAGCGCGCCTCAGACCTTCAGGAAGCGACGCAGGGTGACACCGGAGCCGATCGCCGAGACGAGCACGGCCGAGGCGAAGAGGATGCCCACCAGGGCAGGAAAGGCCAACGTGCTGGTCTTCTGCGCTTCCAACAGGCCGATGCTGCTGGACAGCGGGTCGACGATCGTCACCTTGCCAATCCACAGGACAAGTATTGCCAAGGCGCCGCCCAGGAAGCCGACGACCACGCCCTCGATCATGAACGGCCAGCGGATGAACCAGCGGGTTGCACCGACGAGCCTCATCACCTCGACCTCGCGGCGGCGGGCGTAGATCGAGAGGCGGATCGTATTGCCGACCAGCATCAGCGAGGCGAGGATAAGCAGCGCCGTGATCACCGTCAGAACGATCTTCAGAGCACCGGTCACCTTGGCGATCTGTTCGGAGGCCTGCTGACGATCGAAGACGCCGTTCTTCGCCGGAATGATCGGGGAGATCGGCTTCGGCTTGCCGTTGGGTCCCGGCGGCGTCACCGCCTGGCGCACGGCGGCCAGATTGGAGGCGTCGTCGGCCTTGACCGCGAAGTTTCGAGGGAGCGGGTTTTCGTGCAGCTGAACCAGCAGTTCGCGGCTTTCCTTCTTGTCGAGCTGGCTCTTGAGTTCCTTCAGGGCCTCCGCCTTGGTGATCAACCGCACCGAGGCGACGTGGGGGATCGCTTCGAGCTTGTGCTGCAGGGACGTGATTTCGGACTTGATCGCGTCGTCGTAGATCGCCACCCGGAATTCGAGGCTTTCGCGGACTTCGTCACTCTTTGCCTGGGTCGTCTGGAAGACGGGGATCAGCACGCCGAGCAGGATCACGGTGGTGACGGTGGTGACGATCGCGGCGGTTGTGGGAGCAGCGTTGCGGCGCAGGGCCCGGAACGCCTCCTGGACGAAGAAGAAGAACCTGGACATCAGAACAGGGTCTCGTGTGTGTCGTGTCCGTTCTTGTGGGCCGCGGGGCCGACCCCCATCTCGGCCTGCATGCGCAGGCCGAACTCGGTCGTCGACTCCTCGGTGTAGCCGCCGCTGACCTCGTCGCGAACGATGCGTCCCTCATAGAGCTCGATCACCCGGCGGCGCATGTTGTCGACCATCTCCCGATCATGGGTGACGACGAGGACCGTGGTGCCCGTCTTGTTGATCCGGTAAAGGAGCTGCATAACGCCGATCGAGGTGACCGGGTCGAGGTTCCCGCTGGGCTCGTCGGCGAGCAGCAGCGGCGGATGATTGACAAAGGCACGCGCGATCGAAACACGTTGCTGCTCGCCGCCGGAGAGCTGATCCGGGTAGTTGTGAAGCTTCGTGGAGAGCCCGACCAGGCGCAGCGTCTCAGGCACCTGCGTGCGGATCTCCGCGCGGCTGGCGCCGATCACCTGCAGCGCGTAGGCGACGTTGTCGTAAACCGTCCGGTCGGGAAGAAGCTTGAAGTCCTGGAAGACGGTGCCGATATTGCGCCGCAGCTGCGGGATCTTCTTCTCCGAGAGGGCGCCGATGTCGCGGCCGGCGATTGTCACCGTGCCCTCGGTGGCCTCCACCTCGCGAATCAGGGTCTTGATCAGAGTCGACTTGCCGCAGCCCGTCGGCCCGACGAGGAAAACGAACTCGCCGCGGTTGATGGCCAATGAGACGCGATCGAGCGCCATGTGTCCACCCGGGTAGACCTTGGTCACGTCACGCAGCTCGACGATCGGCGCGCCCCCACGCCGTGGTCGGCGCGGATCGCTGCCACCCCCGCTCCGGTTCTTTTTCGCTCTTGCCATGCGCGCGGTCCCTTCTCCAGATACAGGGTGACTCCTGCGCCCCGAATCACGCGCAAGTCCCCGCCCAATTTGGATGAGCGCTAGCTTAGCGAATTGTTAGTGAACGTTAGTAACTGCGGAGCGTGCCGCCGCCACCACATGCGCGGCATCGATCCCGGCCGCGTCGAGCAGCGCCTCCGGTGTGCCGCTACCGGGCCGCTCCGTTACCGCGAGCGGAATCAGGCGGGCGCCAGAGCCGGCCTCCGCGATCACTCCGGCGACGGTCTCGCCGATCCCCCCCTCCGCCCAGTGATCCTCGACGGTGATGAGGATCCCGGTATCGGTGGCGGCGGCGAGCAGTGAATTGGAGTCGACTGGCTTGACCGAGTAGAGGTCGATCACCCGCGCCGCGATCCCATCCTCGGCGAGCCGCTCGGCGGCGGCCAGGCATTCGTGCAGGGTGATCCCGGCGCCGACCAGCGTTACAGCGTCCTCCTCGCCACGGCGCAGGGTGCGACTGCCGCCGATTTGAAACGCCTCTCCGGGCTCATAGAGCACCGGCGTCGCGCCGCGGGTCGTGCGCATGTAGCTGAAGCCGTGCCGCTCGCGCATCGCGTCGACCAGGGCCACCGTCTGGTTGGGATCACATGGGTAAAGGACGACGCTGTCGCAGACAGCGCGGAAGGCGGCAATGTCCTCGAGCGCCATCTGCGAAGGACCATCGGGCCCAATCGAGACGCCCACGTGAGAGCCGCAGAGCTTTAGGTCCGCCCCCGAGATCGCCCCCATGCGGATGAAGTCATAGGCGCGGGTCAGGAAGGCACCGAAACTAGAAGCAAACGGCTTCCAGCCACGAGTCTGCAGACCGATCGCGGCGGCGATCATCTGTTGCTCAGCAATGAACATCTCGAAAAAGCGGTCGGGATGCTTGGCCGCGAAGCGCTCGGCGTAGGTCGAGTTACCGACCTCGGCGTCCAGCGCGACGACGCGATCGTCGAGCGAGCCGGCCCAGGCCAGGGCATCACCGTAGGCGCCGCGGGTCGCGACCCGCTCGCCGAGTCCATAGGAGGGCCGCTCAACCCGGGATTTGGCGATCTCAAAGGGACGCGGCTCCGGCGGCGGCGCCACGGAGACCCTGAGCGAGCGAATGCCGCCAAGCTCGGCAATCGCAGCCTCGGCGTCGGCTAGCGGCTTGCCGTGCTGGTTCTCCTTGTCCTCGACCGCGGCGACGCCGGAGCCCTTCTTGGTGCGGGCAAAGATCACCGCTGGCTGCTCGGCGGCGAGTGCCTGGGCGTAGGCCTCCTCAATCGCGGTGAGGTCGTGCCCGTCTATCTCGCTGGCGTGCCAGCCGCAGGCGCCAGCCCGGATCGCCAGCGAGGAGGTGTCCCACTCGTGCATGGTCGGCCCCCGCTGGCCGAGACGGTTGACGTCGACGATCGCGATCAGATTCCCGAGCCGCGCCTGCCCGGCGTGCTCGAAGGCCTCCCACATCGAGCCCTCGGCCAGCTCGGAGTCCCCGCAGAGCACCCAGACCCTGAAGTCGGCCGCTTCGAGGCGCGAGCCGGCCAGGGCGATGCCCACGGCGATCGGCAGGCCCTGGCCGAGCGAACCGGTGGCCACGTCGACCCAGGGGATCTCGGGAGTCGGGTGGCCCTGCATGCGGGAGCCGTGCTGGCGGAAGCTGAGCAGCTCCTCATCGTCAATCGCCCCGGCCGCCTTGTAGAGCGAATAGAGCAGTGGCGAGGCGTGTCCCTTGGAGAAAACCAGGTGGTCGTTGGCAGGGTTTTCGGGGGCCGAGAAGTCATAGCGCAGGTAACTGGAGAAGAGGACCGCCATCAGGTCGGCGGCCGACATCGAGGAGGTCGGATGCCCCGAGCCGGCGGCGTCGCTGGCGCGGATCGAGTCAACGCGCAATTGGCGCGCCAGCTCATGCAGCTGCTCGCGACTCTGGGTGCCCTCCACGACGGCCTGATCCACGGGCGCGAGGCTACCCGATCGCGACCATTCGCTCGATCGGGATTCGCGCTAGCTCCGCGATCTCGCCCGGGACGCTGACCTCGAACTTCATCTCGCGAAGGCCGTCGCGCAGCTTCGGCAGGGTGATCATCTTCATGTATTTGCAGAAGGCCATCCTGTTCGCCTCGATCAGCTTCGCCCGCGGGGCCGCCTGATGCAGTGGGTAGAGCATTCCGTTCTCCGTGGCGATGATGAAGCTGCCCTCCGGGTTCGCCTCCAGGTGCCTGAGCATTCCGGAGGTCGAGAGCATGTGGACCCCACTCCTCTCGATTTCCCCGGCCGCCACGTACTCCATCGCCTGCGTCGCGCAGCCGCACTCGGGGTGGATCAGGAACTCGGCCTCCGGATGTTCGGCGCGGGTGCGAACGATGTCCTCGGGGCGGATCCCGGCGTGCACATGGCACTCGCCGTCCCAGATGTGGAAGCGCTCACGCCGCTCGGGATCCCCACGCAACCCGGTCTCGCGCTCCACGAACGCACCAAGCCACATGTCGGGGCCAAAGAGGATCTCGGTCTCGGCGCCATGCTCTGCCCAGATGTGCTCGACCACCCCCACAGCGTTCGATGAGGTGCAGCAGTAGTCGGTCTCCGCCTTCACCTCCGCGGAGGTGTTGACGTACATCACCACGACGGCGCCCTGATGCTCCGCCTTCCAGGACCGCAGCTGCTCGGCGTCGATCGACTCGGCCAGACTGCAGCCGGCGTCGAGATCCGGGATCAGCACGGTCTTCTCGGGTGAGAGGATCGCGGCCGTCTCCGCCATGAAGTGGACGCCGCAGAATGCGATCACATCGGCGTCGGTCTCGGCTGCCCGCCGTGAGAGGCCGAGGCTATCGCCGAGGTGATCGGCGACGTCCTGGATCTCAGGCAGCTGGTAGTTGTGGGCGAGGATTACCGCGTTGCGCTCCGCGGCGAGCGTGCGGACCTCCTCGCTAAGCGCGCGGATCTCCTCCGGGGTGAGTTCCGGCGTGGGTGTTGCTTGGATCGTCGGCAACTCCTGCATGGGAGCCTTCCGTTTCCTTAATGTTCGCTGGCCCGGCGGCAGCGCCGCCTCGAACCAGTCGAATGGACCTCGGACCCAGTCTAACGTCCCGCCGGCGTGGGCGAGCCGCCAAGATTGGGCAATGCCCGAGCTACCCGAGGTTGAGATAACCGCCCGCCGCCTGAACGCTCTCTTGGGTGGTGCGATGGTCGAATCGGCTCTGGCCCCGGGGGTGAACGTCATGAAGACCTTCGAGCCGCCGCTGGAGGCGCTGGCGGGGCGGCGGCTGACCGCTGTGCGCCGGGTCGGCAAGCTGGCGGTCGTCGAGTTCGAGGACCTGGCGCTGCTGATTCACCTGATGTCGGCCGGGCGCTTGCGCGTCAATCAGAAGCGCTCCTCCTCCAAAGACCGCACTTCGCGGCTACTGATCAGGCTCGATGACGGCCGCGAGCTGCGCCTGCGGGAGTTCGGGACGAGGCAGCGTGCCTGGGCAAAGCTGCTGCCCCGCGAGGCCGTCGAGGGGGACGAGGCGCTCGCCCGCCTGGGACCGGAAGCCTGGCCCGCACCGCCCGCGGCGGAATTCGCAAGACTGATCGCCCAACCGCGACACCTGCACTCCTTACTGCGCCACCAGGCGGACATCGCCGGGATCGGCCGCTCCTGGGTCGACGAGATCCTCTGGGAGGCCCGACTCTCGCCCTTCAAGAAAGGCTCCGAGCTGAGCCCAGAGGAGGTCGAGCGCCTGCGCGACGCGCTGCACATCCTGGGCGACGCGATCGACTACTACGAGGATTCCTACCCGGAGGAGCAGCTGCCGGATAAGGCGCCCAAGCCGCTCAGGGTCCACAGGCGCGAGGGTCAACCCTGCCCCCGTTGCGGGACCATGATCGAGGCGGTCTACTTCGCCGAGCACCAGACGAACTACTGTCCGGCTGAGCAGACCGACGGCAAGTTGCTCAAGGACCGACGGCTGTCGAAACTCTTGAAGTAAGGCGGCAGAAGGGCTCCGAGAAGCGTCGGCCTCCGACCCCTCAGCCCTGCCCACGCTCGCTGAACGCGGATTCCGCCCGAGGGCGAAGCCTGGCTTGCTCGGCCCGGATCCGCTTCCCGCGGCGGCCCCCCTGGGGAATTGCGCCTGGCCAGGACCCGAGGCTGAGGAGCCGCTGCTTCACGCGGGCTCGATCAGCATTGAGAAGTCGAGACTCGGAGCGGAGTGGGTGATTGCCCCAACGGAGATCAGGTCGACGCCGGTTTCGGCGATCGGGCGGACGGTGCGAAGGTTGACGCCGCCGGAGGCCTCCAGCGAAGGTCCCTCGCCCGAGGGACTGCTCTCATCGCGCAGGCGCACCGCCTCGCGCAGGGTCGCGGTGTCCATGTTGTCTAGCAGCAGCAGGTCGGCGCCGGTGCCAAGCGCCTGGGAGACCTCCTCGGGGTCGCGGCACTCGACCTCGACGGCGAGCTCTGGGTGGGCGCCGCGAGCCGCATGGACCGCATTGGCCAGGCCGCCGGCCAGGGCGATGTGGTTCTCCTTGATGAGGATCGCGTCGTAGAGGCCAAGGCGATGATTGCGGCCGCCGCCGGCTAGCACCGCGGCCTTCTCGAGGGCGCGCAGACCGGGCGTCGTCTTGCGCGTGTCGAGGATTCGAGCGCCGGTTCCGGCGATCGCCTCGACGTAGCGTGCCGTCAGCGTCGCGATCCCCGAAAGGTGGCCGAGGAAGTTGAGCGCGGTGCGCTCGGCGGCGAGCAGTCCGGCGGCTGGCCCACTGGCCCGCAGAACCTCCGCTGGGGCGTCCTCCTGCCAGCGTCCCTCAGGGCTGAGATTCTCGACGTCCTGTACCCCGCACTGGCGCATCGCCTCGGCGACGGCCCCGAGGCCGAAGACAACGCCGGGCTGCTTCTGAACGATCCGTGCCTCTCCGTCGCTGCCCTCTGGCACGATCGCGGCGGAGGTGACGTCCCCCCGGCCGATGTCCTCGGCCAGGGCGCGTGCGACCGTCTCGCTCAGGGTCTCGCCGGGGGCCTCTGACATCGTCCGCAGCCTAGATCACCGACGGTTCCCAAATTGACGGCTGACAAGACCTCAGCGCGGGGCCACTCGTGCCGAAATCTCACGTGGCAGGCGCGCGGGGCGTTTAATCATCGCCGTGGCAAACCTACCGCCCTTCCAAACACTCCTCGACCGCCATGCCGGTGATGTGCTGGCGGTCCTGCGAGGTGCCGTCGGGCGGGGGGATGCGGAGGACTGCTTCCAGGAGACATTCATCGCGGCCCTGCGCGCCTACCCGAGGCTGAGAAACGCCGAGAATCTGCGTGGTTGGCTGCTGACGATCGCCAACCGCAAGGCGATCGACCACCACCGCGCCCGCGGCCGTCGCCCGGTGCCTGTCGCCGACGTCGCCGATCTCGCCGCGGAAGAGCCCATGCCGAAGATGGTGGCAGACGGCGAAATCTGGAATCTGGTTGAGGCCCTGCCGCCGAAGCAACGCGCCGCGGTGACGCTCAGATACGCCGCGGATTTGCCTCACGCCGAGATCGCCGCCGCCCTGGACTGCTCCCCGGCCGCAGCCCGGCGCAGCCTGCACGAGGGGATTAAGCGACTGCGAGAGGAGCTGGGATGACCGATTCCGCCATGGCCCGCCTGACGGCGCGTGCCGCCGCCGAGGGACTTCTCGACGTCGCCTACACGACCACCGACTCACCGTTCGGCCAGCTGCTGCTGGCAGCGACTCCCCGTGGCCTGGTTCGCATCGGCCTCCCCAGCCAGGATGCGGACGAGCTGCTCCAAGATCTTGCCATTCGCGTCTCGCCCAGGGTCCTGGAGGCACCCGCCGGTCTCGAGGAGGCACGACGCGAGCTCGACCTCTACTTCAATGGTCGGCTTCGTGACTTCGAGCTGTCGCTTGACTGGCGGCTGAGCAGGAAGTTTCGCCGCCGAGCACTGCGAGCCGTTGCCCGGATCCCGTACGGGCAAACCCGCAGCTACAGCGAGGTGGCCCGGCGAGCGGGGAACGAGCGCGCGGTGCGCGCCGCCGGCACGGCCTGCGGCACCAACCCGATTCCGATCGTCGTCCCCTGTCACCGGGTCCTGCGCAGCGGCGGCGGCCTCGGCGGCTATGGGGGCGGTCTGCCGATGAAGCGCGCTTTGCTCGAGATCGAGGGGGCACTGGACGAAGGTCCAGGCGGCTAAAGACCGGACACCGGGCGGCCGATCCATGCCTGCCAATGCGCCCCCCGATCCTCCCAATCGCGCTTCTGTTCCTGACGCTGCCCGCCGTGACCGCGTCCCCAGCAGCCGCGGCGGAACCTGCACCGATGGTCGACACGAAGATCACCGCCGGGCCCCAGGATGGAATGAGAATCGAAAACGACGAAGCGGAATTCTCCTTCACGGCGACGCTTGACGGCGCACCCCTGCCCACGGCCCAGTTCCACTGCTCACTCGACGGTCAACCCGAGCGGGCCTGCACCAGTCCCCTGCGCCTCGAAGAACTCGAAGAAGGCCCTCACAGCTTCAGCGTCGACGCGGAAGACCCGAGCACCCTGATCCGCGACCCCACTCCGGCGACCAGAAGCTTTTACCTCGCGGCCGGGGGAGCGGACCGGGAATGCGAAGCGGGGGAATTCGAAAACGAAGAAGCGGAATTCGAAGAAGGCGAATTCGAAGAATGTGAACTCGCAGAAGCAGACGCCGTGCCGCCGCCGCCCGAATGTCTTCTGCGATCCGCCCGGGCTCGACTGGTCAGCTACAGCGCGCGTGAACGGGTCCTCCTGGTGGTCCGCTACACCTCCTATGCACCCACCGACCTAAACATCCGCTACGGGCTCGGTGGCGCCAGGGGCTCGCCGCCGGTCGGCCAGGCCAGGGCCCACTTTTCCGAGCGCGGATTGTTCCGCCTGAGCGAGCGGCTGAGCAAGGCCGAGATGACGAAGGTCCGATCGGCGAAGCGCTTTACGGTAGACCTCGAGGTCCCGGGCGCACCCGGTTTCTGCCGGCGCTATGAGACCCGCCGCCTGAGCGCCCACCGCGCGGCTCACGGAGGCACGATCTGGCTTCAATCCGGTTCTCCCTTCGGCGGGACCACCTCCTAGACAACGCCCGCCAGCCACTCGGCGGCTGGCTGAAGGTGCCTCGGGTCGATCCGGTGGCCGATGTCCGACTCGTGGTAGGAGACCGCGAGGCCACCCTGCTCGAGCAGCTCGCGGGCCTGGCGCCCAAAGCTCACCGCGATGACCGGATCGGCGCGGCCGTGGGCGATGAAAGCCCGCGTGACGGAGCGATCGTCGAACTGCGGACGCCAGCCCTCGACGGTGGGAACGAAGCCGCTGAAGGCGAGAATCCCGGCCACCGGCGGGCGCTCGGCGCCGAGCGCCATCGCGTAGCTCATCACGGTCCCCATCGAGAAGCCGCCGAGGACCGTACGCGCGGGATCGACTCTGGTCTCCTCCCAGAGCGTGTCGTGCAGATCGGCGAGCGCCTCGCGGGCGCAGTCAAAGGTGTCTCGGTCGGGGTACCCGACCCGGGGCACGCGATACCAGTGGTGCCCAGAGAAACCCGGCAGCTGCAACGGGGCACGGGGCGTGACGACCCTCAGCCGGCGACTTGGGTCGAGCAGATCGGCCAGCCCGAAGAGGTCGTGCTCATCGGCGCCGCGACCATGGTGCAGGACGAGCAGGCCCCGCTCCTCCCCGACCGCGGCCCGCTCCAGATAGCTCAGGCCCACGAACGTCCTTCGCGCATCACGAGGCTGTCTTGTTGAGGTAATCCCTGACGAAATCGTCGATGTCCCCGTCCAGGACTCCCTGGGTGTCCCCCGACTCATGACCGGTTCGGTGATCCTTGACCCGCTGGTCGGGGTGCAGGAAGTAGCTGCGAATCTGCGAGCCCCAGGCGACGTCCTTGACCTCCCCCCTCTCCTTGGCTAGCGCTTCTGAGCGTTTGCGCTCCTCCAGCTCGATCAGCTTGGATCTGAGCAGCTGCATGGCGACCGCCTTGTTCTGCGTCTGCGAGCGCTCGTTCTGACACTGGACGACGACCCCGGTGGGGATGTGGGTGATGCGCACGGCCGAGTCGGTCTTGTTGACGTGCTGACCGCCCGCACCGGAGGCCCGGTAGGTGTCGATCCGCAGGTCTGCGTCGTCGATCTCGACCTCAACCCCCTCATCGACCAGCGGCCCGACGTCAACCTGCGTGAAGCTCGTGTGACGCCGGGCGGAGGCGTCAAATGGCGAGATGCGCACCAGGCGATGAACCCCGCGCTCGGCGGCGAACAACCCGTATGCATTCTCACCCCGGGCGATGAAGGTGGCTGACTTTATTCCCGCCTCCTCACCGGCCGAGGCCTCCTTCATCTCCACCTCGAACCCGCGCCGCTCCGCCCAGCGTAGGTACATCCGCAGGAGCATCTCGGCCCAGTCCTGAGAGTCGGTACCCCCGGCGCCGGCGTGGACGCTCACGACTGCGTCGCCGGCGTCATAGGAGCCGCTGAAAAGGCGTGCCTCTTCAAGCTCGTCGAGGCGCCGTTCGATCAAGCCGAGCTGGCCGGCCAGCTCGGCCGCCATCTCCTCGTCCGCAGCGGCCATCTCGTTGAGCTCATCGAGATCGCCGATCTCCGACTCGAGCTCGGTGAAGGTCTGCAGTTTGCGCTGGGCCGCAGCATGCCGGGCAGAGACGCGCGCGGCCGCCTCCTGGTCATCCCAGAAGCCCGGCCTCTGCATCTCGGCCTCCAGCCGCTCGATCTCCGATCGCAGCGAGGCGGGGTCAAAGGTAGTCCGAGAGCAGGGACAGCTGCCCTCGGACGGCGGCCAGGCGCGGCGCGACGGACTCGTTCTGGGCTGATTCGGCCATCGAGTGAGCTTACTGGGCCATCCCCAGATGAGCGCTACCGCGGATTCGTCGCCCCGACGATCCAGGTCGAGGCGGGTGCGAAGACCCCGTCCGGCCCGTCAAACTCAGTCAACGCCTCCCCCAGTTCGGCGACGATCTTTGGACGGATCTCCTCGATGCGGTCTCCCCAGAGGCGAAGCACCTCCCCAGCCGGCCCAAGGGCCGTGTTGAATTCGACCGCCTCGGCGAGGTCAGTGCCGATCTTCAGCGGCAGGTCGCAACGCTCGAGCGAGATCCGCTCGAAACCGGCGATCTTCAGCTGCTCGGAGACGGTATCGGCATTTGCCATCGAGAACGGACCCGGACCGCATGTCGGCTCGTCGGTCTCCTGCGGGTGCTCGAGGTACTCGTCCACCACCAGCTCGGCGCGGTGGACCCAGTCGTTGTCCTCCTTGCGCCGCCAGACGATCGCGCACAGTCGGGCGCCCGGCCTCATCGCAGCGCGAACGTTGCGCAGGGCCTGCACCGGGTTCGCGCAGAACATCAGACCCATTCGCGAGAACGCGTAGTCATACTCGCCGCCCAGATCGCCGATCTGGATGTCGGCGACAGCAAAATCGACGTTGTCGGGCCCATCCTCAGCCTCCCTGCGGGCCTGCTCGATGAATGGCTCGGCTACGTCGACCCCGAAGGCCGCGCCCTCGGGCCCGACCAGCGTCGCGAGCCTCTGTGTCGTGTCGCCAAAACCGCAGCCGAGGTCGATGGCCCGATCGCCGTGCCGCGGCGGATGAACCTCCAGGGCGGCCTCACCATGAGCGCCCAGGCCGGCGGTGACGAGATCGCGGTACCTGGTGAAGGCATCGAAGAGCGGGCCGCTCCAGGCCTCGGTGGCCTCTTGGTTCGATCCTGCGACCGACTCCACGCGTTGATCCTAGCCCGCGACCTCGAGTCGTGCAGAACCCGTTGTACGGCGGCTAGGTGTAGTTCCTAACAACGTTGTTCATCCGGGCCTCCTTGGAGGCTGGGGGTGTCTACCCACCCAGCAACAAGGAGGACACCGGATGAAGCTCCACGCTAATGCCCCCTTCGGCCCGAAGGGGAGACTGACGATGGTCAGGCGCGTCACCGAGCAACGGTGGTCGCTCGCGGAGGCGGCCGAGGCCGCCGGAGTGAGCGAGCGCACCGCCTGCAAGTGGACCCAGCGCTACCGCTCCGAAGGAGAGGTCGGCCTCTGGGATCGAAGCTCGGCACCGCGCTCGGTGCCAAACCGCACCCCCGAGGACCGCGTCGCGGCGATCGCCGCCTTGCGTCGGGTGCGAATGACCGGGCCCGAGATCGCCGAGGTGCTGGAGATGGCGAGTTCCACGGTCTCCGCGGTGCTGTCGCGGATCGGCCTGGGCACGCTCGCCCGCCTGGAGCCCCCGGAGCCTCCCAACCGATACGAGCGAGCCAACCCGGGGGAGCTGATCCACATCGACGTCAAGAAGCTGGTGCGGATCGAGAAGGGTGCCGGTCACCGGGTGACCGGCAAGCGCACCTCCCAGGCCAAGGGCGCCGGCTGGGAGCGGGTCCACGTCTGCGTCGACGATGCGACCCGTCTCGCCTACGTGGAGGTCCTCAGCGACGAAAAGGGGAGGACCGCCGTCGGCTTCCTGAAGCGCGCCCTCGCCTTCTACTCAGCCCACGGCATCACCGTCGAGCGGGTGATGACCGACAACGGCCCGGCCTACCTCTCGATCGCCCATGCCATCGCCTGCCGGGCCTTGGGGGTCCGCCACATCCGCACCCGTCCCTACCGGCCGCGCACCAACGGCAAGGCCGAGCGCTTCATCCGCACGATGCTCGGCGGCTGGGCCTACGGGGCCATCTACCGCGACTCCGCCCAACGCACCGCGGCGCTATCCGGCTGGCTGGAGTTCTATAACTGGCGCAGACCGCATGGCTCTCTCAGTCACAAGTCGCCCGGGGCTCGCCTTCGCGAGCTGAACAACGTTGCTGGGTCTTACAGCTGATATGGACGCCCGTTTGTCAAGTCCCCAACCACCGAAGGCCCGCTGAAAGCGGGCCTTCTTCTTGGTCCAGGAGGCGGCGGTCGGCCTGGTGCGCGACTCGCGGTCAGGCTGATATGCGCGGGTTGGCTACCGCAGGACCGGATTTCGTCATAGCGCCCGCTGTCTAGGACCGAGCGTCGCCGCAAGCGGCTGCTCATAGCTGAATCGCGGATGCGCTGCGCGAGGGACCGAGCTCCGCCGCCTCCTGGGCCAAGCAGTGCTTGGTGGTCTCAGTTGGCCCTCGACACCGCCCAGCAGAAGCCGGCCAGCTCCCTGGCGACGGCAACCGCGCAGAGGGTGCGGCGCTTGCCGCGCTCGGCATCGAGGCGCACCCAGCTGCGGTGCAGGCGCTGCTGGGCTTTCCAGGAGATCGCGCAGACCGCCTGGGGCTGTCCCTCCTGGCGGCGTCGGAGCTCGCGCCCTTTGCGCGGCGCCCGCCGGTAGTGCCAGGCCGCCTCGACCAGAAGGCGGCGGGCGTGTCGGGAGCCCGACTTGGTGATCGCGCCCTGCCGGCGCTTCTCGCCCGTCGTGTTCTCCGAGGGCACCAGGCCGAGGTAGCTCATCAACTGGGCGGGGCGATCGAAGCGCTCAAAGTCGCCGACCTCCGCACAGAGTCCGAGGGCGGAGAGGGTGTCGATGCCGCGCAGGCAGCGCAAGCGGGCGACGCTCTGCTCCCAGGGGGAGCCCTCGATGAGGGCGGCCATTTGGGACTCGAGGCTCTCGCGGCGCACCAGCAGGGCGTCGATCGCCCCAATCCCGTCGAGCAGGACGGCCTGGGCCACCGGCTCCGGGAGCTCCACCCGCCCCAGCCAGTCGAGGTGGCGCTGGGTCCAGTTGTTGCCCTCGAAGCGAAGGTCGTGGCGCAGCAAGAGCTTGGCGACCCGGTGGCGGGCCCGCATCAGGTCGCCGCGAACATCCTCTCTGGCACGCACCAGGTCGCGCATCGCCTCCTCGGCCGGAGCGCACCCGCCCGCGGCTAGGCGCCGGCGTGATCGAAGCCGGCGGCGCGCAGGGCCTCAGCCCGGTCCTCACATGGGCGCCAGCTACGCACCCGGTGCTCACGCAGCTCAAAGAGCCAGGCCATCTCCTCGGCGCCCGCCTCCGAACCGTCCTCCTCCCAGTGCCAGCGCCGCACGATCAGGGCGACCGCCCGGCCCCCGCCGGCCTCGGTCCCGTCCTCGTAGAGCTGCTCGAGCTCGATCGTCTGCTGCACACCGCCCGGCGGCCGCGTCGCCCAGACCCGGGCCGCCCCGGGCCCCTTGCGCAGCCCGCGCATCGAGTGCAGCTCGACCTCTGGGTCGAGGACCGCGACGAAGGCGTCGAGGTCGCGCTCGTTGAAGGCGCGGATGAACTCGCGCACGGGGTCGTGGGCGCTCGCGGGCAAATCTAGAGCGAGACGCGCGCCGCGCGGCCGCAAACCTCGAGCTGCGCCGCCTTGCAGGGGATGCGCTCAGGCTCCATGGCACTTCTTGTACTTCTTGCCAGAGCCGCACCAGCAAGGGTCGTTGCGGCCGATTTTGTCGTGCTCGCTCTTGACCACGGTCTCGACCGGCTCCGGTGCGCCGCCGCCGATCGCCGGCTCGGCGGCGATGTCAGCGGCCGCCGAGCTCATTTCGGCGCCCGCGCCGGCCGCAACCTGCTGCAGCGCCGAGGGCTGTCCTTCGGCGGTGCCGCCGGAGTAATCAAACGCGTCCGGATCGGTACCCCCGTTGGGGGCAAAGACGCCTTCGGTCCCGACCTCGAACTCGACCTCGGCGTGGAACACCAGCTTGCTGAATTCTTCCCAGATCGAGTGCATCAGCTCCTCGAACATCGCGAAGCCCTCGTTTTTGTAGGCGACCAGCGGGTCGATCTGGGCGAAACCGCGCAGGTGGATCCCCTCGCGCAGATAATCCATGTCATAGAGGTGCTCGCGCCAGCGATTGTCGATCACCTGCAGCAAGATCGAGCGCTCCAGGTGGCGCATTAGGTTCTCGCCACCCTGCTGGGCGAGCGTCTCCTCTCGCCCCTCGTAGGCGCTCATCGCGTCCTCGTCGAGTTCGTCCTTGAGCTGTTCGCGGTCGACGGACTCGGGCGCCATCGAGGCCACGTCGATCCCCACCGGCCAGATCTGGCGCAGCTGGACGTCGAGCTCGGGCAGGTCCCAGTCCTCCAGTTCATCGCCGGGGGTGTACTCGTCGACGAGGCGCTCGATCACCCCTTCCAGCTCTTCGCGGGCGACCTCTGACATGTCCCGCCCCTCGAGCACCTCGCGGCGATATTTGTAGACCACGCGCCGCTGCTCGTTCATCACGTCGTCGTACTCGAGGACGCGTTTGCGGATCAGGAAGTTCTGCTCCTCGACCTTCTTCTGCGCGTTCTCCACGGTTTTGGTGAGCATTTTCGCTTCAAGTGGCATCTCCTCGCCGGACTCGTCAACGGGTCCCAGTTTGTCGAGGATTTTGTAGATCCGATCACCGGCGAAGAGCCGGATCACGTCGTCCTCGGCGGAGAGGAAGAAGCGCGTCTCCCCCGGATCCCCCTGCCGGCCGGAGCGGCCGCGCAGCTGATTGTCGATGCGCCGCGACTCATGCCGCTCGGTACCGCAGATGAAAAGGCCGCCGAGTTCCCTCACCTCCTCGGCCTCTGCCTTGCATTGCGACTCGAGCTCAGCGGCTCGCTCAGCCAGCGCCCGCTCATAGCCATCGTCCCTGGCGCCGATCCCCTTCGCCTTCAGCTCGTGGATCGCCAGGTGCTCGGGGTCACCCCCGAGCTTGATGTCGACGCCGCGGCCGGCCATGTTGGTCGCGATCATCACCGCGCCCCGGCGGCCGGCCTGCGCGATTCGCTCGCCCTCGCGCTGCGCGTGCTCGGGCTTGGCATTGAGGACCGCGTGCTCGATGCCGTGGCGCCTGAGCTCACCGGAGATCATTTCTGAGACCTCGACCGAGACGGTCCCCACCAGGATCGGCTGACCCATCTCGTGGCGGGCGATGATTTCCTCCAGGACGGCCTTCCACTTGCCGTCCTTGGTCTTGAAGATCTGATCGTTGTGGTCGATCCGCACCATTGGCCGGTTGGTTGGGATCTCGACCACCGGAACCTCGTAGATTTTCATGAACTCGGTCGCCTCGGTCAGCGCCGTACCAGTCATTCCCGCCAGCTTGTCGTAGAGCCGAAAGTAGTTCTGCAGGGTGATCGTCGCCAGGGTTTGGTTCTCCTCGCCGATCGCGACGCCCTCCTTGGCCTCGACCGCCTGATGGAGCCCCTCCGACCAGCGCCGCCCCTCAAGGATCCGCCCCGTGAACTCATCGATGATCATCACCTGGCCATCGACGACGGCGTAGTCCTTGTCCTTCCTGTAGAGAGACTCGGCTTTGAGCGCCTGCACCAGATGGTTGACGAGCGTCCCGTGCTCACCCAGATAGAGGTTCTCGACGCCGAGGAATTCCTCGGCGCGCTTGACGCCTTTCTCGGTTGGCGCCACCGTCTTGTGCTTCTCGTCGAACTCATAGTCGTAGTCGACCTCGGAGGTGTCCTTGGACTCGCCCAGAGATTTCAGCTTCTGTTTCGCTTCCTCGGCGACCATCTGCCTGGCCAGCCGGGCGAAGGTGTAGTAGGTCTGGGCGGCCTGCTCGGGGGCGCCGGAGATGATCAATGGCGTCCGCGCCTCGTCGATCAGGATGTTGTCGACCTCGTCGACGATCGCAAAGTGGTGCCCGCGCTGGACACAGTGCTCGAGCGCCTGCGACATGTTGTCGCGCAGGTAGTCGAAACCGAACTCGGAGTTGGTGCCATAGGTCACGTCGCAGGCGTATTTGCGGGTCCGTGCCTCATGGTCGTCGCCCTCCTGGATGGCCGCCACCGTCACCCCGAGGGCCTCATAGATCGGCGTCATCCATTCCGCATCCCGCCGCGCCAGGTAGTCGTTGACGGTGACGAGGTGCACGCTGTCGCCGCCCAGGGTGTTGAGGAAGACGGCAAGCGTGGCGGTAAGCGTCTTGCCCTCACCGGTCTTCATCTCGGCGATCGAACCGTCGTGGAGGACCATCCCACCGATCAGCTGCACGTCGTAATGGCGCTGTCCGATCGTGCGGCGTGCCGCCTCGCGGGTCAACGCGAAAGCCTCGGGCAGAACCTCCTCCAGCGAGGCCCCGCCCTCACGGACGCGTTCGCGCAGCTTGTCCGCCTCCTCGCGCAGCTCCGAGTCCTCGAGGAGCTCCATCTCGGGCTCGAAGGCGTTGATCGACTGGACGCGCCTCTCATAGCTCTTGAATTTGCGTCCCTCGCCCACCCTCAGGGCGCGGGTGACCATGTCCCTGGCGTTAGCCATGGCCCTAGGGTATCGATGGAGCTGCGCTGCTCGGTCCGGCAGAGCCCGACGACCGCGCCTGGACCGTGACTAGGACTCGGTCGCCTCGCCCCGCAGGCGGTTCACGGCCCGCCTGGTCTGGCTGCGCTTGCGGCGCTTCTCGCGGTGCCTCTTGACCTGACGGCGAATGTCCTCAGCGAGCTCATGAATCGAGTGCGACATCTGCGGCGAGGCCTCCTGCGCGCGAAGCGTCACGCCCTTAAGCCGCAAGGTCGCCTCGGCGACCTGGCTGTCGGCGATCGCAGGGTTGCGCTCCTCTGAAAGCTCGACTTCCAGGGTGGCCAGCTCGGAGACCTGACTGCCGACGCGACGAAAGCGCTTGATCACCTGCTCGCGCAGCTCCTCGCCCACCTCGACGTTGCGCCCGCGTATCTCGATCCGCATGCAAGCCTCCTTGGTCGGCATCCGATGCTACGCCGGCCGCAGGCGCTCGGCAACCCTGCCTGCTGGCGGAGCTCGGCGTCCGCCTTGATGCCTAGCGCCGAGCCGGCGCCGAAGCCCGGCGCCTGCCCCTCAGGAGCCGGCGCAGAAAGGGCCCGCGATCGCGCCCAGCAGCATCGATTCGGCGGGGACCTGGGCGCCGGAGAGCAGGATCGCCCGCCGCCCGACGTAGGAGCCGGCCCCGATCTGGCACTCGTCGCCGATCACCGCCGGGCCGATGATGCGCGCGCCCCGGCCGATCTCGACCCCGGCGCCGATCAGCGCCGGGCCCTCGACCTCGGCCCCCTCGAGGCGACTCGCCGTCCAGACATCGCCGGCTAGTGCGGGCACGCCGTGCTCGACCGCTACGGCCCCGCGCAGGGCATCGACATTGCCCTGCCTGAGCTCCTCGAGGTTGCCGATGTCGTTCCAGTAGGCGTCGATCTCATGCGAGTAGAAGGGGATGTCGTTCTCGAGCAGCGCTGGGAAGACGTCCATCGCCCAGTCGGTGAACTCGGGAGGGTCATCGGGGCCCGCGGCGCGGCTCCCCCCCGGCTCGGGGAAGTACTCGAAGACCTCTGAGCGAAACATGTAGATGCAGGTGTTGGCCAGGTCGGAGAGCGCCTCGGCCGGGTCTGGCTTCTCCTGAAAGCCCTGGATGCGGCCGTCCTCCGCGGCGATCACCACCCCGAACTGCTCGGTGTCGGCGACACGTTTGGTCGCCAGGGTCGCCAGTCCCTCGTGGGATTCATGGAACTCGCGCATCGCCGTGAAGTCAATGTCGGTGAGAGCATCTCCGGCGACGACTAGGAACGAGTCGCCCAGATACCCGGCTGCCCGACGGACCCCGCCGGCGGTCCCCAGTAGCTGCTGCTCTCGGCTGTAGGCGAGCCGCAAACCGAACTCGCGGCCGTCGCCGAAGTGACCCTCGATCGCCTCCGGGAACCAGTAGAGGTTGGCGATCGCGTCCTTGAAGCTGTGCTGGGCGAGCAGCCGGACCGTGTGCTCCATCACCGGTCGGTTCAGCACCGGCACCATCGGCTTGGGAATCGCGTGGGTCACCGGCCTCAGCCGGGTCCCCAGTCCTGCCGCCAAGACCATCGCTCGCATATCTGAAACCTATGGGATCACACCGGGACCCCGACCGCGGAGCGAGGCCGCGGGATAACCGGCGCCCAGCGGCCTCAGCGAGCCCCGGCGCGACGCCGCTGGCTGAAGGGTCCGCTGAGTTTGGCGTGCCCGGAGCGGCTGCTCAGGTTCCCTGATCCCACGAGGCGAGGTACTTCGACTGGATCTCTGTGAGCTCGTCGATCCGGATGCCCTTCGAGACCAGCTTCAGCCGGGCGATCTCCCGGTCGATGTCGCGCGGCACCGCGTGCACCCTAGTCTCGAGCTCGGCGTGGTTCTTCGCCACGTACTCCGCAGCAAGAGCCTGGTTTGCGAAGCTCATGTCCATCACCGCCGCGGGATGGCCCTCAGCCGTCGCCAGGTTGACCAGGCGACCCTCGGCGAGCAGGAAGATCTCGCGCCCGTCCTTTAGCAAGTGGCCCTCGACAAGCGGGCGAGCCTCGTAGGTCGACTCCGTCAGCGCATCGAGGTCGCCCTTGTTGATCTCGACGTCGAAGTGACCCGAGTTGCAGACGATCGCGCCGCTCTTCATCACGTCGAACATCTCGCCAGCGACCGCGTCCCGGTTGCCGGTAACCGAGATGAAGAGATCCCCCTCCCTGGCCGCCTCGACGCCTGGCATTACGTCAAAGCCGTCCATCACCGCCTCGAGAGCTCGCAGTGGGTCCACCTCGCAGACGATCACGTGAGCACCGTGGCCCTTGGCCCGCATCGCGACACCCTTGCCGCACCAGCCGTAGCCGATGACGACGACCCTGAGGCCGGCAATGAGGACGTTGGTGGCACGGATCACCCCGTCGAGCGTCGACTGGCCCGTCCCGTAGCGGTTATCAAAGAAGTGCTTGGTGTCGGCATCGTTGACCGCGATGATCGGGAAGCCGAGCTTGCCCTCGGCCTCGAGGGCCTTGAGGCGGATCACGCCGGTCGTCGTCTCCTCGGTACCCCCGAGCACCTCTGGGAGCTGCTCGGGCCGCTTGCCGTGCAGGACGCTGATCACGTCGGCACCGTCGTCCATCGTGATCTGCGGGTGCTTGTCCACCGCGGCCTCGATGTGACGGTAGTAGGTCTCGTTGTCCTCGCCATTGATCGCGTGGACCTCCGCCCCGTAGCGGTCGACCAGCGCCGCCGCGGTGTCATCTTGGGTGGAGAGCGGGTTGGAGGCGCAGAGCGCCACCTCGGCCCCGCCGGCCATCAACGTGCGCACCAAGTTCGCGGTCTCGGTGGTCACGTGCAAACAGCAGGCCATGCGGATTCCCTCGAGCGGCTTCTCACGTTCAAACCGTTCGCGAATCTGCATGAGCACAGGCATCTGACGGTCGGCCCACTCGATCCGCTTCTGGCCCGCATCGGCCAGGGCGATGTCTGCGATGTCGTAATTGGAGGCGGCGGTTGCCATCGAGTCCTTTCTTCGTTGCCGAGACCGAAGGATAGGGTTCTGGTCGCGCTCAGGGAGGCCGAGGGGCAGGCGTGCGGGGGGTCCGTCGGGCTAGGGCCGGGCCAGCTCGGACTTGAGCGAATCGATCGCCTCGACCGCCAGGGGATCGACCCCGCGTGCCTCGGCCAACGCAAGCGAGAGGAGGTCGCCGAGCATCACCGTCCAGAGCACCCGCGCGGTCCGAGAATCCCCCTCGGCCTGGACCCGGATCAGGGGGACGCCGCTGGCGGCGATCGCCTCTCCGGTGAGCTCGAAGCGACGCCGCAGGCGCTCTCCCTGGGCGGGATCCTCGAGCAGTACGACGTTCGCGCCAGCCCCCTCGGGCATACCGTCCCAGCCACAGATCTCATTGTGATCGGCCTCCGGCAGCTCTGAGAAGAACGCCGGCAACTTCGAGTTCTCGTTTAGCTGCGTCTTCCAGCGGCGAGCGACGGCAGCGGTCAGCCCGGCTCCGCCGATGACGGGGATTCCCGTACCCCCGAGAAGGGCGCCGATCTCCGCAGCCCGCTCGTGCAGCTCCTCAGAGCGCTCCCGCAGGAATTCGGCCGCGGCCTCGATCTCCTCGACAATTCGGGGAGCGATTCCGGCCGCCGCAGCTCCCTCGGCGGCGGCAACGAACATGTATGCGACCGCAGCGCGGGGCTGCAGAATGCCCGGCAGACCGATCACCGGGACGCCTTCCTCGCGGGCGCCCGCGACCAGCCCGCCGCCGGTGCTGACCGCGATGCGGCGGCTACCGCGCTGGCCGGCCGCCTCAAAGCAGGCAAGGGTCTCCTCCGTATTGCCGGAGTAAGACGAACAGATCGCGGTCCAGTCACCGTCCACCCAGCCGGGCAGCTCATAGCCGCGCACGGTGAGCAACGGTGCTTCCAAACGGTCGCCGAGCACGGCGCTCGCGAGATCACCGCCGATCGCAGAGCCGCCCATCCCGCAGACGATCACCCCAGCCGATCGGCCCACCTCCAGACGCGCCGATGCGACCCGCCAGAGAGCGTCGCCGAGGTGATCGGGGATCGCCAGGACATCGTCGATCAGGGACATCGGGCGGGAACCCTTTCATCTCGGCCGAGGACCGCGTCTTCGAGGACCGTGCCCGCCCCGAGCTCTACCCCAGCCGCGAGAATCGACCTCTCCACCCGCGCGCCCTCGCCGATCGCACAGCCCTCAAGCAGAACCGATTCGCGCACCTGCGCGCCGGCGGCGAGGCGGGTGCCGGGGCCAATCACGGCACGGGGGCCCACCACGGCGTCCCCGGCGATCTCAGCGTCCTGGCCGACGTAGAGACCTTGTGCGGTCGTCTTGACCTGGCTCTGGACAGTCCCTTCGAGAATGTCCCAGGTCGCCTGCAGGTAGCGGCCGGGGGTTCCGATATCCATCCAGTAGCCGTCCAGCAGCAGACAGCCGAGGCCGTCGCCGACCAACCGCGGGAAGACATCGCGCTCGATCGAGACCGCCTCGGCGGGCGGGATCAGGTCCAAGACGGAGCGCTCGAGCACGTACATGCCGGCGTTGATCTCACCGGGGACGGCGTCGCCGGTCTTCTCGAGGAACGCGAGCACATCGCCATCAGCCTTACTGCGCACGAGCCCGTATGCGGCCGAATCCGAGACCGGGTGCAGCGCGATGGTGGCCCGCGCGCCCCGGCTCCTGTGGGCCATGGTCAGCGCGCTCAGGTCGAGGTCGGTGAGAACGTCGCCGTTGAGCGCCAGGAAGCGCTCGCCGAGCTCCCCCCCGAGCTGGTCCGCCGCGAAGCGAATCGCCCCAGCCGTCCCCAGAGGACGCGGCTCGGCGATGTAGCGAAGTCGCACTCCCCCGTGGTCCTTCTCGCCGAGGGCTTCGCGAAGAACGTCGGGCAAAAAGCCGCAGGCGAGGATCACCTCCTCGACTCCGTGGCCGCCAAGCCACTCGATCATGTAGGCCAGGAAGGGGCGATCGACCAGCGTCAGGGCCGGCTTTGGGATTGACTCCGTGAGCGGCCGCAGCCGCGTCCCTTCTCCCCCGACGAGGATGATCGCCTGCACTGTCTCAGTCCGCGACGCTCGCGGCGCGGTCGCTCTCTGAGGCGCGACCGATCCCCTCATAGGCGAAGCCGGCAGCGCGCAGGGTGGCACTGTCGAGGAAGTTGCGCCCGTCGACCAGCAGCGGGCGAGACATGCACGCGGCCGCTGCTCGCCAGTCGAGATCAGCGAACTCCTGCCACTCGGTGACCAGCACGGCCGCATCGGCCCCGTCCAGCGCCTCCAGCGCTGAGCCGGCCAGCTCAACCGACCGCATCAGCTCGCGAGCGCGACCCGCGGCGACCGGGTCATAGGCGACGACCTGGGCCCCCTCGCCCTGTAGACGCGCCGCGAGGACCAGGCTCGAAGCCTCCCGCATGTCGTCGGTATCGGGCTTGAAGGCCAGGCCGAGGAGCGCGATGCGGCGTCCCAGCAAGGAACCGAGGTGCCTCTGCAGCTTGCCGACCACGCGTCGCTTCTGGAGCTCGTTGACCTCTATCACCGCGTTGAGCAGCTGGAAGTGGTAACCGGTGTTGCCGGCGAGCATCTTCAGGGCGCTGACGTCCTTCGGGAAGCAGCTGCCCCCGTAGCCGATGCCGGCGCGCAGGAACGAGGAGCCGATGCGGCTGTCCAACCCCATGCCCCGCGCGACCTCGGTGACGTCGGCGCCAACCTCCTCACAGACGTTCGCGATCTCGTTCACGAAGGAAATCTTCGTCGCCAGGAAGGCATTGGAGGCGAGCTTGATCATCTCGGCGCTGGCGACATCGGTCCGCACCCGCTCCCCGCCGAGCGGCTCATACAATGCGGCGACCCGGTCCCCCGCCTCCCGGTCCTCGGGCTCGGCCCCGATCACCACCCGATCGGGGCGCATGAAATCCTCGACCGCAGAACCCTCCTTGAGGAACTCAGGGCAGGAGACATAGGCCAGGCCAGGCCCAAGCTCCCGCCGGATCGAGGCACCGGTGCCGGCCGGGACCGTGCTCTTCATGATCAGCACGTGGCCCCGGTCACCGCCTTCGAGCTCCTCGACGACCGCACGCACCCGCGAGAGATCTGCGTCTCCGGAGTGGGTGGGCGGCGTGTCGACGCAGACGAACAGCAGGTTCGCGGCCTCAAGGACAGAATCCATCTCGGTCGTGAACGTCAGCCGCTCGGCGTTTCGGGCAACCAGCTCCGCGAGGCTCGGCTCATGGATCGTCACCCTGCCACCGGCGAGCGCCTCGACCTTCTCCGCGACGATGTCGCGTGCGACGACCCGGTGGCCGAGCTCGGCGAAACAGGCGGCCGTCACCAGACCAACCCAGCCGACGCCGATGACGCCGATCGGCTCGCGCCCGCTGCTCATCCGTTCCCTCTCGCACGGTTGTTCATATGCCTTGACTTCGGGATGATCACGTGCGCGGAACGGGCGATGCCCATCATCTGCTCGTTGCTCAGCGACTGCTGCAGGCTGTTCGACACCCAGTAGGTGTCATCACCGCGGTGCCAGGCGACCAGCTTGACATTTTCGCCGTCGACGTAGATCTCGTATTCCCGCCCGTTGATCGTCCGTGTTTCGCTCGGATTATCGAGAATCGGCGGATCCGTCCAGCCCTGGATCCCCTGGATCCCGAAGTAGTTGAGTTCATATTCGGGCTGGTAGAAGGAGACCATCCGGTAGGCGCCGTGGCGCATTTCATTCCCATCCTTGAGGTGGTACACGCGCGGATCGACGATGTGTTCGTAGGGGTCGCTTTGGACGTATGCGGCGCCCGCAGGCAGCCGTGTCGGATAAAAGACGGGGAAGCCACCGCCAACCTTGCGGGCGACGATCTTTGCCTCCGCTTCGCCGGATTCCCGCGCTGGAACCAATCCGTCACCGCCCGGCGGCGCCACCTTGACCAGCGGCTTGTGCTTTTGCTTCTGGTTCTTGCTCTTGTGGTGGCCGCCCTTCGACTTCTTCTTCGATTTCGAAGAGGCGAAGGTCTTTTCCGGGAATTCGCTCCCGCTGGTCGCCGTTTCGCCGAGGAATTCCTTCACCGCGTGGTGGATTTTGCTCTCCGAGGAATAAACGAAGCTGGGACCGAGTTCGGCCGGAAAATGGATCTGATCGATCGAAGCGCCGCGGGCGGCGACCGCGAGTTGCAAGACTTCGAGCAGTTCGGTCGTGTTGTTGATATCCGACTGCGTGTATTCGGTGAAGATGTCGATCAGGTGCTTCTGGTCGAACACCAGGTCGTTCAGCGAGACCTGGTGACGGGCGTCGCTGATGAATGATTGCTGGCGGGCCGAGCGGACGATGTCGGTGTCGGTATGGCGGTAGCGGACGTACTCCAGCGCCTTTTTGCCGCAGAGCAACTGGTAGCCGGGCTGGATGTTGATTTCCGAATACTGTTCTGAGGGCGGCACGCCGAGATTCGAGTGAAAGTAGCGGCGGTCCACGTCCGTGTAGACGCAGCCGATCGCGTCTACCGCGCGGACGAAGCCGAGGAAGTCGACGTTAACCACGTGGTTGACCGTCAAGCCGGTCAGTTCCTTGACCAGCTGGAGGGTCAGCTTGGGACCCCCATCGGAGTAGGCGGCGTTGAACTTTTCGGTCCCGTAGCCGGGGATTTCGACCTTCAGGTCACGCGGTATCGACATCACCGCGATGCGGTCCTCACCGGGATCGATGCGGAGAAGGATCGTGGTGTCCGAGCGGCCGCGTTCTTCGCCGAGGTTGGCGCGTTTGTCGGAGCCGAGGATCAGAATCGTCTGCGGTTCCCCGGGTTCGATCTCAGCCAGCGCCGTCTGGAGCTTGTCATGGAGCTTGTTGTTGTGTCCGAGGGCGTGCGCGATGCTGTCGATGTAGAGCAACGCGCCGGCGGCGGTCGCGGCGGCGGAGGTCGCGACTATCAGCACGGAGGCGAGCGTGAAACGCCACCAGAAGCGCTTTGGCTTGGGCGGCGGCTCGTGGTCCCCCTCCGGGGGCGGTTTGGGAAACGCTGTCTCAACCATGGAGCCGCCCTGGGAGCGCGCGCAGAAAGGTCCGGAGGGTCTGCTGATAGGCGTCAAGAGATGGAAGCGAGACCCACTCCTCGGGCCCATGATGCCCGGCGCCGAGCGGGCCGAACTCGACCGCCGGCACGCCGACCCGCAGGAACGAAACCGCGTCGGAGGCCCCGTCGCGTCCGACGCTCATCGGCTCGCCGCCGTGGTGCTCGCCGACCGCGGTTCGCAGCACGCGGACAAAGGCGGAATCACGGTCCACGACCGCGGGTGGGCGCGCGAAGAGGGTCCTCACCGCGACCTCCGGCCCGATCCCGCGCACTTCGTCGAGGATCGCCTCGGGATCCTGTTCGGGGAGGTAGCGGATGTCGACGTCGATTGCACAGCGGTCGGGGACCTTGTTGAGAGCGTCGCCGCCGAGAATCCGACCGAGGTTGATCGAGGGGCGGTCGAACAGCTCCGAGCTCTGACGGGCAAACGGTAGCGACTCAATGCTGCGGAAAACTTCGTGGGCTCTGAGGATCGCGTTTTCGCCGAGCCATGGCGTTGCGCCGTGGGCGGCGACCCCGCTAACGAGCAGCCGCAGCGCGAGGACGCCCTTCGCCTCGACGCCGATCTGCAGGTCGGTCGGCTCCCCGGTGATCGCGAAGTCGCCGACGAAGCCGCCGTCCACGAGGTGGTCGCTGCCGCGCTCGGCGGCCTCCTCGGACTCCTCGTCACCGACGATCGCCATCCTGACCCGCACATCCGACTGTTCCCGCATCCCGACGAGGGTCAGCAGCATCGCGGCAAGCGCCCCCTTCATGTCATAGGCGCCGCGCCCGTAGAGCCGGTCGCCCTCAAGGCGAGCTTCGAACTGACCCTCAGGGGCCGGGACCACGTCGAGATGGCCGTGCAGAACGACCGTCGGCGCCCCCTCGGGTCCAACTTCGGCCTTGAGCACGGGGAGGCCGCGAACCTCTTCGGCCGCGACCGCTACGCCGCGGGCTTCGAGCCATCCCTCGACGAAGCCGGCGGCCTCAATAATGCCGTCGGCCGTCGAGCTGTCGTATCCGATCAGCCGCGAGGCCAAAGCGATGAGCTCCTCGCTCATATCAGCGCCCGGTCCCGCACCCGGCGCGCAGCTCGCTGAGTTGAGCAGGCCGTCTGCAGTTCAAGTCGAGTGACGCCGTCCTGCGGTGCGGCATCGAAACCGCCGACTCATCCTCGGGCGATCGCGAGAAACGCCTCCGCACGGGCCCGGTCCTTCTCGGCGCGAGCGTGGGCACCGGAACCATCCTCGGACTCCGCCAGGCGCTGTTCGGCGCCGCCGAGCTCCTCCCTGAGCGAGGTAACATCGAGCTGCTCGGGGGCGATCGCCTCCTCGAGCAGGAGTCTCGCGTGGTTACCGAAGACCTGCAGCCATCCGTGTGACTGGGCGAAAGTCTTTGTCTCCGAGTCACTGACGTGCAGGCGCAGCTCCGCCGGGCGCAGCTGTGCCAGCAGCGGCGCGTGGTTGGCGAGGATCCCGATCTCCCCCACCGAGGTGCGGGTCGAGATCTGGTGCACCTCGCCGCTGAAGATCTCTCCCTCTGGGGTGAACACCTCCACGCCGAATGTGGTCATTGGGCGTTCACCTAGGCCGCAGCCTTTGCGTTCTCGGTGACCTGATCGATCGAGCCCTGCATATAGAAGGCGCCCTCCGGCAGCTCATCATGCTCACCGTCGAGGATCTCGCGAAAGCCACGCACGGTCTCGGCGACGGGCACGTACTCGCCAGTGCGCCCCGTGAACTGCTCGGCCACGAAGAACGGCTGCGAGAGGAAGCGCTCGATCTTGCGTGCCCGGCTCACTGTCTGCTTGTCCTCGTCGGAGAGCTCATCGATCCCGAGGATGGCGATGATGTCCTGCAGCTCCTTGTAGCGCTGCAGGACCTCCTGGACCTCGGTCGCGGTGCGGTAATGCTCTTCGCCGAGGATCTCGGGCTTGAGGATCGTCGAACTCGAGTCCAGCGGGTCGACCGCCGGGTAGATGCCTTTCTCAGAGATCGCCCGCGAGAGCGCCGTCGTCGCGTTGAGATGGGCGAACACGGAGGCCGGCGCCGGGTCGGTGTAGTCGTCGGCGGGCACATAGACCGCCTGGATCGAGGTGACCGAGCCGCGCTCGGTCGAGGTGATGCGCTCCTGCAATTCGCCCATCTCGGTCTCCAGCGTCGGCTGATAGCCGACCGCGGAGGGCATCCGGCCGAGCAGGGCTGAGACCTCGGAGCCGGCCTGCACGAAACGGAAGATGTTGTCGATGAACAGCAGCACGTCCTGGCCGCCCTGCTCGCGGTAGTACTCGGCCATCGTCAGCCCCGAAAGGGCTACCCGCAGCCGGGCCCCGGGCGGCTCGTTCATCTGACCGAAGACGAGCATCGTCTTGTCGATCACGCCCGACTCTTTCATCTCGAGCCAGAGATCGTTGCCCTCGCGCGAGCGCTCACCGACGCCGACGAAGGCCGAGAGACCCGAGTGCTCCTCGGCGATGTTGCGGATCAGCTCCTGGATCAGAACGGTCTTGCCGACGCCCGCGCCGCCGAAGAGCCCGACCTTGCCGCCTTTCGCATACGGTGCGAGCAGGTCGATGACCTTGATCCCGGTCTCGAGGATCTCCTGGGTCGGAGCGAGGTCAGAGGCTTCCGGGGCGGGACGGTGAATCGGCCAGCGCTCCTGGACCTCCACCTCGGGACCCTCGTCGATGGGCTCCCCCAGCAGGTTGAAGATTCGGCCCAGCGTCGCGTCGCCGACCGGCACCGTGATCGGCTGTCCCGTGTCGATCACCCTGTTGCCGCGCTGCAAGCCGTCGGTCGCATCCATCGCCACGGTGCGCACCCGGTCATCTCCGAGGTGCTGCTGGACCTCGCAGACGAGCTCGGTCGCCTCCCGGCTCTCATCGGCGGCCATCTCGATCTTCACCGCCGAGTAGATCTCGGGCAGTTGCTCGGGGAAGGCAACGTCGACGACGACGCCGGTCACCTGCTCCACTCGTCCTACGTTTGCTCCGTTTTCAGCCATTCGTCTTCGTCTCTCCTTCAGACAGATTGTCGCGCTCTCAACCGAGCGCCTCGGCGCCGGCGACCACCTCGAGGATCTCCTGCGTGATGTCCGCTTGGCGCACCCGGTTCATTTCGAGCGTCAGGTCGCCGATCATCTCTTCGGCGTTCTCCGCCGCGTTGCGCATCGCCGTCATCCGCGCCCCGAGCTCCGAGGCCGCCGACTCGAGCAGCGCCCGATAGACGGATATGTTCACGTACTCGGGAATCAGCTGGGCCAGGAGGATCTCGGCCTCGGGCTCGTAGTTCCAGAGCGCCCGGCTGTGGGCCCTCTCGATCTCGATCTCCTCGCCTTCCTCTTGCTCAAACTCGGTCCCCTCGCCGATCACATCCGCCTGCTGCAGGGGCAGCAGCGTCTGGCGCCAGACGTTCTGAGTCAGGGGCGAGACATAGCGGTTGTAGACAAGCTCGACTCGGTCGAGGTCGCCATCGACATAGGCAGCGGTCATCTCCTCCCCTATCTCACGGGCGTTGGCGAAACCGGGCCGGTCGGTGAAGCCGATATAGGTCGAGCGCAGCTCCTGCTTGCGGAAGGTCAGCGCCGAAACGCCCTTGCGGCCAATCGCCGAGTAGGAGGGCTCGATGCTTCGCTCGCGCAGCTCGGTGCCGAGCCGCATCCCCTCGCGGATGATGTTGGTATTGAAGGCGCCCGCCAGCCCGCGGTCACCGGTCACCAAGACGACGCCCACCGTCTTGGCCTCGCGGCGCTCCTCGAGCACCGGCACCCTGGGCACGCCCCCGGCTTGCTCGGCCGCGCGCCGGGCAAGGCGACGCATGCCCAGGGCGAACGGGCGCAGGGCCTCGATCCGCTCCTCCGCACGGCGCAGGCGCGCCGCCGCGACCATCTCCATCGCCCGCGTGATCTTGTTGATGTTCTTAACCGACGCGATCCGGCTTTTGACGTCCTTCTGGGAGGGCATGGGCTGCTCGTGAGGCGCCCCGCTCAGGCGGGCGCGGCCTCCTTCTCCTCCTCGCTCTCGTTCTCGCCCTCGCTCTCGGCGCCGCCGGTCACCTCGGCGCGGTCCGATTTCGGACCTTCCTCAGGGGAGCCGACCCGGTCGGACTCGCCCGGCTCCAGTGGATCACCGTGTTTGTCGAAGTCGGGCCCAAAGTCGTTGATGAACTCGGTGATCTCCGCCCCAAGCTCCTCCTCGTCGGCCTCCTCGAGCTTGCCGCTCTCGGAGATCCGCTCGAGCAGCTCCGACTTCTCGGCGCGTAGGTGCAGGCGCAGGTCCCTGAGGAACTCTCCGACCCGCTCGACCTTGATTCGGTCCAGGAAGCCACCCGTTCCGGAGTAGATCGCCGCCACCTGGTCGGCCATCTCGAGCGGTTCGCGCTCTTTCTGTTTGAGCAGCTCGACGAGCCGCTCGCCCCGGTTGAGCGATTTCTGCGTCTCCGGGTCGAGCTCGGAGCCGAACTGAGCGAAGGCCTCGAGGTCGCGGTACTGGGAGAGGTCGAGGCGCAGTTTCCCGGCGACCTTCTTCATTGCCTTGGTCTGGGCGTTGCCGCCCACCCGGGAGACCGAGATGCCGACATTGATCGCTGGTCGCACGCCCGAGTTGAAGAGATCGGACTCGAGGAAGATCTGGCCGTCGGTAATCGAGATCACGTTCGTCGGAATGTAGGCGGAGACATCGGAGGCCTGCGTCTCGATTATCGGCAGCGCCGTCAGCGAACCGCCGCCGAGCTCGTCATTGAGTTTCACCGCCCGCTCGAGGAGCCGCGAGTGCAGGTAGAAGACGTCGCCGGGATAGGCCTCCCGACCCGGTGGGCGCCGCAGCAGCAGCGACATCTGGCGGTAGGCATAGGCGTGCTTGGTGAGATCGTCATAGATCGCCAGCGCGGCCTTGCCGTCGTAGAGGAAATGCTCACCCATCGCGCAGCCGGCATAGGGAGCGATGAACTTGATCGGCGCCGCCTCATCTGCGGGAGCGGCGACGATGATTGTGTTCTCCATCGCGCCGTTTTCCTCGAGGATCTCGCGCAGCTGCACGACGGTCGACATCCGCTGCCCAACCGCGACGTAGATGCAGATCAGGTCCTTGTCCTTGTTGTTGATGATCGTGTCGACTGCGATCGCGGTCTTGCCGGTCTGGCGATCGCCGATGATCAGCTCTCGTTGGCCGCGGCCGACCGGGATCATTCCGTCGATCGACATCAGGCCGGTTTGAACCGGCTCGGTGACCGGTTGGCGCTGGACGACGCCCGGGGCTTTGAACTCCGCCGGGCGGGTCTGCGTGGTGCCGACTTCGCCCTTGCCATCAAGCGGCCGGCCGAGCGGGTCGACCATCCGACCCAGCAGCTCCTCACCGACCGGGATCTCGAGCAGGCGACCGGTGCGCTTCACGGTATCGCCCTCGACGATCCTCTCCCACTCGCCGAAGAGCACGGAACCGACGTTGTCGGCCTCGAGGTTCAGCGCCAGGCCGGTGACGCCGTGCGGAAATTCGAGCATCTCCAGTGCCATGCAGTTGTCGAGGCCGTGAACGCGGGCGATTCCGTCTGCGACCGACAGCACGGTGCCCACCTCTGAGAGGTCGGCGCTCGTGTTGTCCATCCCCTCGATTCGCTCTCGCAGGATCGATGCGATCTCGTCGGGCTTGATCTCCATTGCGTGCTCTTATTCCCTTCCTACGCCGCCTGGGCGACGCTTTTTCGAAGTTTCTCCAAGCGGCTGCGAATGCTCGCGTCGAGGACCATGTTGCCGACCTGCAGGACGATGCCGCCGAGGATCCCGTCGTCCACACGCGAAACGAGCTCCACCTTCTGTCCGGTCTGGCGCTCGATCTCATCGCTGATCTTGGCGACCACCGACCCATCGAGCGCAACCGCGCTCGTCACGGTCACGTCCAGGCGCTTGTTCTCTCGCTTCCAGAGCTGGTCGAACTGGCGGCGGATGCGGAAGATCTCGGGCATCCGGTGCTTCTCGATGAGCAGCTCGAGGAAGTTCTGCAGCTCCGGGTCCGCGCCACTCAGGGCCCGCCTCAATCCCTCGACCTTCTCGGCCGAGGAGAAGTAGGGGCTGAAGAAGAACACCTGGAGCTGGCGATCGCGATCGATCGCGTCCGCGCACTGACCCAGTTGCTCGCCGATCGCGTCCAGCTTGCGCTTCTCCTTGGCGACCTCGAAGAGCGCCTCGGCGTATACGCGGTCCGCCTCGGCCATCGACTAGTTCTCACTTCCCGATAGGGCGCTGAAGTCGACCTCGCCGAGTGCCTCCTCCACGAGGCGGCGCTGGTCCTCCTCGCTGAGCGCCTTGCGGGTGACCTTCTCGGTTGCCAGCACGGTCAGGTCGGCGACCTCCCTGCGGATCTGCTGCAACGAACGCCGCGTCTCGGCCTCGATGTCCCGCTTGGCCTGCGCGACGAGCTCCTCGCGTTTTTCCTTGCCGGCCGCGGTCGCCTCGGCCTCGGCCGTCTCCGCCGCTTTGCGCGCGCTGGCCATGATCTCGTCGGCCTGCTCGCGGGCCTCGGCGAGCCGCTTGCGGTACTCCTGAAGCAGATCGTCGGACTCCTTGCGCTGCCGTTCGGCCGCCTCGATCGACTCGGCGATCACCTTGGCGCGCTTGTCGAGCGCCTGCTGAATCCTCGGGAAGGCGAGCTTGTTCAAAACCCACATCGTGACCAGGAAGAGGACCAGCGTCCAGATCATCAGGCCGAGGCCTGGGGAGACCAGGAAGCTGCCTTCGCTCTTCTGGGCGGCGAGCGGGGCGGCGGCTATCAGGGCGGTGAGCGCCATCTCCTTAGGAGAGGAAGAAGGCGATCAGGCCGAAGATGAAGGTGTAGAAGGCGACCGCCTCGGTCAGCGCGAAGCCGAGCCAGCGAATGCTTTCCAGCTCGCTTTTCATCTCGGGCTGGCGAGCGACCGACTCGATCTCCTTGCCGAAGATGAAGCCGATGCCGATGCCGGCGCCGATTGAGCCGAGGCCGGCGCCGACCCCCAAGGCGATCGCTTTGCCGGCGCCTTTCACGCCTTCGTCGGTGACCGCCGCGGCGACGGGTGACAGGTCCATTTTTTGTACAGCGCTCCTTTGTTTAGTGACTTGCGGAGGTCGCTCCGCCGATGTAGATCGCGGTGAGGGTCGAGAAGATAAACGCCTGCAGCGTGGCCACGAGCCCCACCTCGAAGATGAAGAAGAAGAAGGCGAGGGGAAAGGTCAACGCCCCCAGTGCGGCGATGCCGAGCAGGACGGCGAGCCCGCCACCCATGAAAAGCAACAGCAGGTGACCGGCGAGGATGTTGGCAAAGAGTCGCACAGAGAGCGAGATCAGCCGCACGAAGTGCGAGATCGCCTCGATCACAAAGATCGCCGCCTTGCCGATCGGGTGCATCTCCTCCAGTCCGGGCGGCAGCCAACTCGCCAGATAGGGGAGGAATCCCTTCGCGCGCACCCCTTCGACGTGGTAGGAGACCCAGACGACGAGGGTCAGGGCCAGCGGGATAGAGATGTTGGCGGTCGCCGCGTAGATCGCGAAGGCGGGGATTTCTAAGCCGAAGACACTGACCGTGTGCTCGGTGTTGGTCGGCAGCGGCAGAAAGCCGATCATGTTCGAGAACCAGATCCAAAAGAAGAGCGCCCCCAGGAACGGGAACCAGCGCCGAGCCAATTCGCCGTCGAGGCTACCGCCGGTGATGGTGTTCTTGGTCAGGTCATAGGCAACCTCGACAGCGGTCTGAGTTCGATTCGGCTTCTGGGTCATGCGACGCGCGATCCAGACCATCGCGACGATCGTGAGGCCGCTGGCGAGCACCAGGTAGAGGACCGCCTTATTGATCGAGAGGTCTAGGCCCGCAACGTGAATCGAGACCCACGGTTCGAGCTTGAACTCGTTCTGGGGCTTGAATTCTTCGTTCTTGCCGGCATTGCCGAAGATCAGCAGCATCAGAACCGCGATCGCCAGGTAGGCGCCGAGGCCGATCAGGACCTTGGTCTTCGTTTTCACGCCAGCTTCTCGCCTTCGGGCTGAATCAGATACGCGATCCCCTGGGCCGCAAGGGAGATCGTGAACAGGCAGAGGACGAGAACCGCGGCCGCCAGCCCGGCTTCGCGCCCGGCGATCAGGCCGACGAGGAGGACGGCGGTGGCCATCAGCCAGACCCGGCCCAGGGTGGTCGCGGCGAGGGTTCCCATCGCTCTTTGGCGGTTGCCGTTAGCGAGGGCTTCGCTGGCCCGCCGGGTCGCCAGCATCTGGACCGCGCGTTGCGCGAGCCAGGCGGCCGCGGCGACCGCGAAGCCCGCCATCGGCAGGTTGGCCAGCACGAAGACCACCAGCGCGGCGGCCAGCGCGAGGAGGTCGACATACTTGGGAGGAGACATAAAAACCGCCTCGGAACGAGTTAGAACGGGCGGAGTGACGACTATATCCGAAGGGCCGGATATTGGCTTTCTGAAGCGGATTCGTGCCCTTTGTCACAACCTGTTACTAGCGTCATCGTCGAACTCGATCGCCTCGAATTCGCCAGTTTTCGGATTGAGCCGGCCGCGGCGCAGCTTGAGGATCTCGAGAACGTATATGAGATAGACGCTGGTCGCCAGGGCGAGCAGCCCGAGGGCGACCATCACAGCGGTCCAAACTGCGTCGAAATGGCCATGATTGTCGCTGTAGGGGACAAAGCGCAGCGCCAGGGCCAATCCCGCCAGGGCGAGAGTCCAGCCATACAGATAGGCCAAGGTGCGCCGCTGACTGAAGCCGATGTTGGCCATCCGGTGGTGGAAGTGCCAGCTGTCGGCCCGGTAGATCGGCTGGCCGTACTTGAGTCGTTTGGCGACGACGAAGCCAGTGTCAAGGATCGGCACGGCCAGCACCACCAGCGGGAAGACCAGGGCGATGACCGCGTTCGTCTTCAGCGCTCCCTGGACGGAGGCCGTTGCCAGCAGGTAGCCCAGCAGGTTGGAGCCGGTGTCCCCCATGAAGCTCGAGGCAGGGGGAAAGCCGTGGCGGAGGAAGCCGAGGGCGCCGCCGGCGGTGAGCGCCGCGAGGACGCCCGCTTCATTGCGTTCGAGCGAGAGAGCGATTATCGCCAGTGCAATCGCTGCGATCGTGCAGACCCCGGCGGCGAGGCCGTCGACGCCGTCGATGAAGTTGATCACGTTGACGACGGCGACGATTCCCAGCACCGTCAGCGGGTATGCCGGCCAACCAACGTCGAAGCCCCCCAGGAAGGGCAGGGTCAGGACATCGACGCGGACTCCCCCGATCACCGGGATCGTCGCCGCCGCGATCTGGCCGGAGAGCTTTAGCAGTGCCGGCAATTCGAAGACGTCGTCGAGCACTCCGACCGCGGCGATCGCGGCGGCGCCGAGGAGGATCGAGCGCGTCTCGCCGTCGGACGGCAGCCAGATCCAGCCGGTCACCTCGATCGCGACGAAGATCGCCAGCCCCGAGAGCCGGGGCATCGGCCGATCATGCAGTCCGCGTTCCTTCGGTGGGTCGATCGCCCCGATCCGATAGGCGAGGCGCTCGGCGTAGGGAACCAGCAGCCAGGCGATCGCGGCGGCCGCAAGGAAGGCGAGGACTGCGTCGGATGTCGTCGGGGCCATTGCGCGTGCCCGACGGAATGTGGGCCGGATCAGGTTATTGGACGGCCTCGACAGCCCCGAGGACGCCTTCGAGGAGCAGTCCCGGGTCGCGGGCCCGGAGAACTCCGACCGGCGTCTCGCGCTTGCGCAGATCCAGGGCCGCCGGGTCCTCAAGGACCCGCAGCCGGCCCTCGGCGATCAGGGTCTCATCCACCCCCCCCATCCGACCCGTGAACGTGGTGAAGACGGGCGTTCCAAGCGCCACCGCCTCACGGTTCATCGTGCCGCCGGCGCTGATCACGAGGTCGGCGAACGCGATCAGGCTCTGGGCGTCGATCGCCCGGTCCGGCACGATCAGGCGCTGGGATCCCAAGGCCTGGACCTCGGCCCGCTGTCGCTCGGTCCGGGGGATGACAACGGCCTGGACCGTCTTGTCCGCCGCCAAGCGTCTGAGGGTCTCAGCGTAGAGGTCGTTGCGGGCGTGGTACTCGGAGGTATCGGGCGGTGGTCTGACGACGACCAGAACCCGATTGCGGTCCAGGTCGAGCTCCTCGAGCACCGTCGGGTCCGGCTCAAAGCCCGCCAGGTAGTACTCCTCCTTGAGTCCGGGGTAGCGGACAAGCTTCTTCCCCTTGGCTCCGAGCCTCGCGAGGCGCTTCGGCGGGATCGAGTCGGGCGCCAGCACCCTGCGCGCGGCACGGAAGGCGAGTTGGCGCTGCAGCCTCGCGAACTCGTAGTCCTGCAGTTGAGCGGAGGGAATTCTGAACAGCCAGGAGACGACGGCGAGGTCGACAGAGCCGTGGGCGACGGCCAGGTCTGGGCGCCGCTTCCAGATGAGCCGCGCCAGACCAGCGGATCTCGTCGCCACCGCCAATCCCTTGCGCAGCTTGCCCGCACCCGCGTGCCTGCCGACGGACAGGTAGGGAATCCCGAGGCGTTCAAGCACGCCCTCGGTTTGCCCGTACTCGCGCGCTGTCACAAAGACCTCATGGCCCTGCGCTTCGAGTCGCTCGATGATCGGCTTCAGCACCAGCGGGTGGGCCGCCGCCGTGCAGTCGACCCAGACCTTCATCGATCGAGTTCCCTGGCCCCGCTGGATGGGCGCGGTCGGGGAATCGCCGGAGGCCCAAGGCAGCGCCTTCGGCGGCGCAACTCAGCGCCCTCTTCGAATCTCGGCAGCTCTCCGCGCTGCCATCGGGCGGCTCGCTCGACCCACCCCCGAGATCCCGGTGCCGTCAGACCGTCGCCGCCGAGAGCTGCGGGTAGAGGGGATAGCGGTCCATCAGGGCGCGGGTCCTCTCGGAGAGCGCCTCCCTTCGCACGCCAAACTCCTCAGAGAGAGCGCCGACGATGACCTCGGCGATCTCGCGCATGTCCTCCTCAACCAGACCGCGGGTTGTGAGCGCCGGCGTGCCGATCCGCAGGCCCGAGGGGTCCATCGGCTTTCGGGTGTCGAAGGGAATCGCGTTGCGGTTGACGGTGATCCCAACCGCCTCGAGGCGATTCTCGGCCTCCTTGCCCCCAAGACCCGATGGGGTCAGATCGACGAGGACGAGGTGAACGTCGGTGCCGCCGGTGAGGACCGGGACGCCGCCGAGCTGCAGGCCCTCGGCGAAGGCCTTGGCGTTGGCGATCGTCTGGCGCTGACGGGCACGGAAGGGCTCGCTCTGCGCAATGTGGAAGGCGACCGCCTTGGCCGCGATCGTGTGCATCAGCGGACCGCCCTGCTGACCGGGGAAGATCGCCTTATCGACGGCCTGCGCGTACTCCTTGCGGCTGAGAATCATGCCGCTGCGGGGCCCGCAGAGCGTCTTGTGGATGGTGGTGGTGACGACGTCCGCGTAGGGCACCGGGTTGGGATGCTCTCCGGCCGCCACGAGACCGGCGAAGTGGGCCATGTCGACCATCAGCCTGGCGTCGACCGAGTCGGCGATCTCCCGGAACGCAGCGAAGTCGAGATGACGAGGGTAGGCCGACCAGCCGGCGACGATCAGTGCCGGCCTGTGCTCCTCGGCGAGGGCCGCCACCTCGTCCATGTCGACGAGCATGTCCTCGCGGCGCACATGGTAGGGAACCGGCTCATACAGCTTGCCGGAAACGTTCAGCCTCATGCCGTGACTGAGATGGCCGCCGTGGTCAAGCGCCATCCCGAGGATCTTGTCGCCGGGCTCGATCAGGGCCATGTAGGCGGCGTTATTGGCCTGCGCGCCGGCGTGGGCCTGGACGTTCGCATGCTCGGCGCCGAACAGGTCCTTGGCCCGCTCGATCGCCAGTTCCTCGGCGATGTCGACCTCCTCGCAGCCGCCGTAGTAGCGACGCCCGGGGTAGCCCTCTGCGTACTTATTGGTGAGCACCGAGCCGACCGCTTCAAGCACCGCCTGGGGAACGAAGTTCTCCGAGGCGATCATCTCCAGGGTCCCCTGTTGGCGGCGGAGCTCGCCGTCCAGGACGGCGGCGATCTGCGGATCGACGTCGGCCAAGGGTGCGATTTGGAAGCTGTCGGGTATCTCTCCGATCATCCGAGCGACGATACCAACGGTGCTGGCGGTGGCGGTCATCGGGGTCTCCTCCAGCGACGACGCCAGCCATCGTCGATGTTCCGGAAAACCCCTGCTCAGACTCCCAGGCAGACCGCCTATCCTGCTCCGGGCTGATTCTCCCCGCGATCGCGGCCGGTCGGGCTGCACGCTTGCCGCCTTCGATTTGCCGACCAGTCCGCCGCGAGCATCGCGTAGAGGACGCTGTCGAGGTATTCGTCGTTGATCCGTTCGGCCTGGCGCAATGTCCCCTCCTCGCTGAAGCCGAGGCGTTCGGGGATCGCGCGGCTGCGACGATTCTCGACCGCCGCTCGAATCTCAACCCGATTCAGACGCCAGATGCGCAACGCATGGTCGACGAGAGCGCCGACCGCCGCGGTCATCGTCCCCCGCCCCTGCCGGTTCTGGCTGAGCCAGTAGCCGATGCTGGTCGAACGATGCTCCCACTCGACGCTTCGGAAGCCGATCATCCCGACGATCTGCGTCCCGTCGAGGATTGCCGTTTGAAATCCATCGTTGCCCGCCAGCTGCTCCCCGGCACCGCGGATGAACTCAGCCGTGTCTGCCAGGGTCTGGCCGGCCGCCCAGGGCAGCCAGCGGGCGAGGTAGTCGCGATTCGCCGCGATCGCGGCGTGCAGTTCCGGGGCGTCATCGGCCCCGAGGAGACGCAGCCGGAGCGAGGGCCCGATCACGATCGGGCCGCATCGAACTGCGCGCTCGACCGCCATCTTCAGGGGATCCCCCGCTCGGAGAGGCGGGCGGTGAGGTCGCCGAGCGACAGACCGCCCTCGCGCAGAACTTCCCAGTCCTGACCTGCATCGATCCCGGTGATGTCGACGACGGTGGAGGGCAACCCGCTGAGCACGCCGCCGTCGATCGCCAGGTCGACCGCCGCACTCAACGCGCCCGGGATCGCGCGGAAGGAGCCCGGCGCCGGCTCGCCGCTCACGTTGGCCGAAGTCTGAAACAGCGGCGACATGACGCCGGCCAGGGGGCCACCGATCAGTCGTACTCCGAGCCGATCCGGGTCCTCGCGGCAGGCGAGTGGGTAGCGGTGCTCGGGGTTGTCGATGATCAGGGTCACTGGCCCCGGCAGCAGGGCCGCCAGCGCCGCGCGTGTCCGGGGACCGCGCCCCTCGACGATCTCGCGCATCGCCAGCGGCGAGAGGTAGAGCACCGCCGAGGGCTTGCCCTCATCGCGCCCCTTCAGCGCGTGGATGCGGCCGATCGCGGTCGCGTCGAGCGGGTCGCAGGCCAGGCCATAGAGGCCGTCGGAGGGGAATATCGCGACCCCACCCTCGGCGATACAGAGCTCGAGGGCGCGGCGCGCCGCGGCCGCCCCCTCGCGCTCTATCGAAACCACCTCGCTCATCGCCGCCCCGCCACGACCCGCGCGATACCCGCCAGGTCGCGAATTTGCTCAATCTCGGCGAAGCCGGCATCGTCGAGCAGGGTGCCGACTGGATCCGCCTGCCCCTCTCCCACCTCGAGAGCCACCGTCGATCTTCTGGCCCCCTCGCCAGAGGACCGACGGTTTGGTGAAGTCGCAGCGCCCAGCTTCGGTATCAGGGCGCGGTATGCGTCGAGACCGTCGGGGCCGGCGATCAGTGCCTCGCGCGGCTCCCACTGGGTGATCTCGGGCTGCAGTTGAGGCCAGTCAGGTTCGGCGACGTAGGGAAGGTTCGCGAGGATGAGATCGAAACACTCCTCCTCCGCGCCCCCCGGCGCCCCGGCGGGCAGTGTTCCCTCGAGGAATTCGACGCGCTCCGAGAGCCCGAGGCGCCTCGCGTTGGCCCTCGCGACCTCAAGCGCCGCGGGCGAGCTGTCGGTGGCGACGACCGAGCACGCCGGTAACTCGTCGGCCACCGCGAGGGCAATCGCGCCGGAGCCGGTGCCGATGTCAAGGACCCGGCGCGGCCCCAGCTGCAGCGCAAGCTCCACCAGCAACTCGGTCTCCGGACGTGGGATCAGGACCCGTCTGTCGACCCCCAGCTCGATCCTGCGAAAGCCACGTCGCCCGAGAATGTAGGCGAGCGGCTCGCGACGCAACCGCCGCCGAAGCAGCTCGGCAAAGCGGCGGCTGGCGCCCGGGGGCAGCTCCGCAGCTGGGGCCGCCGCCAGCCGCGCCCGGTCGAGGCCACTCGCCTCGGCCAGCAGCAATTCTGCATCGAGTCGCGCCCCCGCTACTCCGGCTGCGCGAAGCGCGTCGACCGCCGCGCCGAGCGCATCGCCGACACTGGCGATCGTCCCTGGCATCCTCAGCCCGCGGTTTCGTCGCGGTCTGCCGCCGCCTCTAGCCGCCGTCGCTTCTCCTCGGCGGCAAGGGCATCGGTGAACTCGCCCAAATCGCCGCCGAGGACGCGATCGAGATTGTGCGAGGTGAGCTTGATCCGGTGGTCGGTCACCCGACCCTGGGGAAAGTTGTAGGTCCGCACCTTCTCCGAGCGCTCACCCGTGCCCACCTGAGCCCGGCGCTCGGAGGCGATCTTCGCCTGCTGCTCGGCGAGCTCGCGCTCGAGAAGGCGCGCCCGCAGCACCCGCATCGCCCGGTCCTTGTTCTGGAGTTGGGACTTCTCGTCTTGCATCGCAACCACGATGCCGGTCGGCAGGTGGGTGATGCGCACCGCGGAATCGGTCGTGTTGACAGACTGCCCGCCGGGACCCGAGGAGCGGTAGACGTCGATCTGCAGATCACCGGGGTCGACCTCAACCTCGACCTCCTCGGCCTCCGGGAGAACCGCAACGGTCGCCGTCGAGGTGTGGATCCGCCCCTGGGACTCGGTCTCGGGCACCCGCTGGACCCGGTGGGTTCCACCCTCGTACTTGAAGATCGAGTACGCGCCCTCGCCCTTGATCGCGATCGTGACCTCCTTGAAACCGCCCATCTCGGCCGGCGATTGGGAGAGCACCTCGGGCGAGAAGCCGCGTTCCTCCGCGTAGCGGCTGAGCATCTTGAGCAGGTCGCCGGCGAACAGCGCCGCCTCGTCGCCTCCCGTTCCGGCGCGAATCTCGACCAGCACGTTCTTGTCGTCGTTGGGGTCGCGTTCGACCATCGCCAGGCGAATCTCCTCCTCGAGGTCTGCGAGCTGCGCCGGTGCCTCCTCGACCAGCCGCCGCAAATCCGGGTCATCGCCGTCCTCCTCGAGCAGCTCCCTGGCGCCATCGAGATCATCGCTGAGCGTCCGCCAGCGCGCCGCCAGCTCACGCGCGGGCTGTAGCTCGCGGTATTCGCGTCCCACCTCCGCATAGCGTTCGCGATCGCCGATCACCTCGGGATCGGACATCTTCCGCTCGAGCTCCGCGAAGCGGCTCTCGATCTGCTCGATCAGCGACTCGAACACGCCCAAAAAAATAGTCGGCGTCGCCTAGGCGACGATCTCGATGCGCTCGCCCGTGTCTGCTCCCGGGGAATCCTCGGCGAGCACTTTCTCCAGGGCGGCGATTGCAACCGCCAGCTGCTCTTCGTCGGGCTCCCTGGTTGTCAGGTTTTGCAGCATCAGGCCGGGCCACATGAGTGCCCGCACCCAGCGCTTGCGCCGGTTCTTACCGGCCCACTTGATCACCTCGTAGGAGAGGCCGGCGATCAGCGGGATGCCGAGGATCCTCGAGGCGACGAGCCAGTACCAGGCGGGGAGGCCGATCGGCGCGAAGACAAAGATCGCCAGCACCATGACGATCAGCAAAAAGCTCGTGCCGCAGCGGGGATGCAGGCGCGAGTAGAGCCTCGCCCGGGAGGGGATGAGATCGTCTTCGGCCTCATAACAGGAGATCGTCTTGTGCTCGGCGCCGTGATACTCGAAGACCCGGCGCAGATCCCGCAGGCGACTGATCGCGAAGATGTAGCCAATAAAAAGCCCGGTCCGCAGGATGCCCTCCACCAGCCAGAAGAGAAACGGCGAGCCGAGCTGGTCCTTGATCAGGCTGGTCAGTCCAACCGGGACCACGAAGAACAGCCCGATCGCCATCACGATCGAGAGCCCGATGGTGAGGCCCCATACCCAGCCGCCGATCTCCTCCGGCTCACCCGCCTCGTCTTCGTCGAGTTGTGCGTTGGCCGATATCGCGAGCGCACGGAAGCCGATCTTCATCGACTCGGCCAGGGCGACAACGCCTCGGATCACCGGCAACCGCCAGAGCCGGTGCCGGCCCGCCCAGGGGACCAGCCGCTCGGCGCTGATCTCGATCTGTCCGTCGGGATTGCGAACCGCGACCGACCAGACCGAGACCCCGCGCATCATCACGCCCTCGAGCACGGCCTGGCCCCCGACCGGAGCGTCGCGCCTTGCGACCAGGGCGCCGTCGGGCATGCGCAGTGGATCGGCACCGTTGGAAGAGACGGTGGGAACCGGCGGAGAGCCCGTCTCAGGGCTCATCGATCAGCGCTTGGCCTTGGCGTGCTTGGCGGCGCGGCGCTGGAATCGCTCCACCCTGCCGCCGGTGTCGACCAGCTTCTGCTTGCCCGTATAGAACGGGTGACACTCCGAGCAGAGCTCGACGTGGAGGTCCTCTTTGGTCGAGCGCGTGTAGAACTGATTGCCACACGAGCAGTGCACGTTGGCGAGTCCGTAGGTTGGGTGAATCTCTGCCTTCATCACCCCCAAGTCTAGAGAACCGGTCAAAGCGTGCCGATAAAGGAACGGTGACGGCCGCGGGCGAGCTGAAAAGTGGCACGCTGGCGGTGAGGCTGGCCCTCGCCGCCGTGCTCGGCGTGGGAACCCTGACCGTCGCCCTGCACGACTGGTTCGCAATCGGTGGCGCTTGGCTGAACCGGCCCTCGGAAGGCTGGCTCTATGACGCTGTCGTCGTGGCAGCCGGCCTCAGCTGCCTGGTCAGGGCCCGCAGTGCCGGGGCAGAGCGGCTCGCCTGGCTGCTGATCGGCGGCGCGATCATCAGCTGGGGCGCCGGCGAGGTCTACTGGACCCTGAAGATCCTCGAGAACCCGACGCCGCCATACCCCTCGCTCGCCGACATCGGCTACCTCGTCTATTACCCGCTCGTCGCCGGGGGCCTCTGCCTGCTGGTGCGCGCCCGGGCCCGCGAGCTCAATTGGCAGCTCTGGATGGACGCCACGATCACCGCGCTCGGCAGCGGCGCGCTGGGCGCTGCGTTCATCTTCGACTATGTCGCCAACCAGACCTCCGGATCCTCACTGCAGGTAGCGACCACCCTCGCCTATCCGCTGGGGGACATCGTCCTCCTCTCGCTGACCCTGGGCATCGTCGCGCTGACGAGCTGGCGCCCAGGACGGGCCTGGTCCCTGCTCCTCGCCGGAATCGCCGCCCTGGCGTTCGCCGACATCGCCTACACGCTGCAGTCAACGGCGCTGGCGGTGCCCGAAGGCGTCTGGATCGACCCGATCTACCTGATCGCGGCCTGCTGTCTGGCGGCCGGCGCCTGGCAGTTCCGAGATCGGGAGATCCGGGGTCCCGTCCGCCTGGAGGGCTGGCGCGAGCTGATCGTTCCTGGGGTCTTTGCCTCGGTGATGATCGGCCTCTTTGCGATTCAGTACTCGCGGGCCGGCAGCGGCCTGACGACGTTCCTCGCGGCGGGCACGATGATCGCGGTCGTCGCCCGTCTCGCGCTCAGCGTCCGCGAGAACAATCACCTCCTCCAGCAGGTCCGAACCGACCCACTGACCGGACTGGTCAACCGGGGAGGCATGCAGGTTGACCTCGAGGACCGCTGCACCAATGCCACCGCCGAGGATCCCGTCGCGGTCCTGCTCTTCGATCTCAACGGGTTCAAGCGCTACAACGACACCTTCGGCCACCCCGCCGGCGACGAGCTGCTGGCCAGGCTGGGCGGCGCCCTGCGGCGAGCGGTCGGCGAGGATGGGGTCGCCTACCGGTTCGGCGGCGATGAGTTCTGCGTGCTTCTCACCTGCCACCAGAGTCGCTTCGAGGAGGCTGGGCGGCAGGCGGCCATGTCCCTCAGCGCCGCCGAAAAGGGCGCCGATATCTCCTCCTCGTGGGGATCGGCGACGATCCCCAGCGACGCGAGGACACCGCAGGAGGCGCTCCGTCTCGCCGACCTGCGGATGTACGCGCAGAAGGAGTCCCGCCGCGTCACCCGCGAGAGTTTCTCCGTCTCCAGGGAACCTGGCGCAAACCTGAGCGTCGAGCGCACGTCGCCCGCGCAGGCGGGCTGAACCGATCTGAAAACATCCCGATTTGGGCTGTCTTTTCACTGTGTCGGTGTTTTTCGTCTGACCGGGGGTCCATTCTTATGTGAACCCACCCCACACAGGACGGAGAGCTATGCCCAAGGAGATCTTCGACCAGGAGCGGCCGCGCAGCGCGATGGCGAGAAGGCTCGACGAAGCGTTTGCCGGCTGTGATCAGTGGACTACGGCACCGCCCCCTCAGCGACGCAGCGAGACGACCCTCAACCCGTGGGCGTCGAGCTTCTCGAGTATGAGCGGCAGAGCCGCCACGGTGCGCATCCAGGAGCCGCCGGCGCTGTAGTAATCAGCGTCATGCAGGAGCACTATGTCGCCGTCGCGGGCGCCAGTTGTCGCGCGTCGCGCGATCGACTCCGGAGTCGCGCGCCGCGTCCAGTCCCTCCCCCACAGGGACCAGAGCACGGGGCGCCAACCGCGACGGCGTATGGTCCGCAGTCCGAGCGCGCTGAAGATCCCGTAGGGCGGGCGATAGTTCTGCACGGCCTGGCCGGTCGCGTCCTCAATCGCCACCCTTCCCCGTTCCGCGTCCTCGAGCAACTGGGCCGACGTCAGGCGCAGTTGGTTGCGATGTCGGTGGCAATGGAGCTCCACATGGTGCCCCGCCGCGACGATCTCGGCGGTGAGCGCCGGCCGCCGATCGACCTGCTCCCCAGCTAGAAAGAAGGTCGCCGTCGCGCCGGCGTCGCGCAGGATCTCCAGCACCTGCGGGGTTCCCGCGGGGTGGGGCCCGTCATCAAATGTGAGTGCCACACCTGTCACACCCTCCTGGCGCAGCTCGATGTCCAAGGCCCTGCCCACCGTCGGCACGACAGGCGCCAGTGCCGGGGCCGCCTGGACGAGTGCGCCCCCGAGCGCAGCGGCCGAAGCCAGCGCCCTGATCAACGGCGGGTGGAGTCAGGTGCGGTGGTCGGGCGGGCGTTGGAGATGCGCGCGGCGGAGGCTTCCGGAGGCTGCTCGCTGTCCTTGCCGAAGTGGATCCGGCTTGTCACCGGCTTGGCCACCTTGAGAACATCCCGGTAGGGGGTGAGCCAGTCGGCGGCGAGGCTGATGCCGACGAAGAGGACCAGAGCGATGATTGCGACGCTGGTTGCGGCGGCGAGCTGGGATGTCCGTCGCCGCCAAACCGTCTGAGGCTTGACTCGCGGCCGCGCAGTCAACACCCGCGAGGCCACGGACGGCAGCGAAGCGAAGGTGGAATCCGGCGAGCGGCGTTCTTTGGTGACGTGGCGCAGCACCGACTCGAGCTCGTGGGTCGAGCGCGCCACCTCGGCGAGTCCGAAGCGCTCGAAGGCGGCATTGTTGGCGCGCAGGTGGCCGGCGGAGAAACCGTAGGAGACGACCGGACAGCCGCGGATGTGTGCCTCGAGAACGGTCAGGCCCGCGGTTGCGTGGATCATCGCGTCGGCGGCCGCCATCCAGTCACTCATCTGCTCGGTGAAGCCGAGAATCCGCACCTGCTCGTTGTCGGCGAACTGCTGCTCGAGCTTCTCGCGGGCGGCCTCATTACGGCCGGTGATGCAGACGACGAGCGTGTCCTCGCCGGCCAGGGCCGAGCGGATCGCCCCACCCAGGTCTCCGATCCCCCAGCCGCCGCCGGAGACGAGCACCACCCTGGCGTGGGCGGGAACATCCAGCGCCTCGCGAGCGTCACGCCGTGTCCTGGGCATCAGAAAATCGCGCGAAATCGGCGGTCGCGCCCACTCCACGCTGGATGGCCCGGCCAGCTTTTCGACCTCCTCGATCGACTCGGGATGGGTGACGAAATGCAGGTCGACCCCTCGATGCACCCAGTAGCGCAGGCCGGCCAGATCGGTGATCGCCGATTGCACAGGTATCCCAAGGCGCCGGTTCTCGCGCAGCATCCCGAGCACGGCGGTTACCCCGGGATAGGTCGAGACGATCACGTCGGGTTCGTGCTCTGAGATCAGTTGCAGCAGACCCCCGGCACCGAGCGCGTAGGAGAGCTGATGCGCGAGCCAGCGGGTCGGCGCGAACTTGGTGATCAGCCAGTACTGGATGTCAAAAAGCCAGGGCATCCAGCGGAAGGTGACGCGCGAGCCGCCGCGCACGACCGCGGAGATCACTCTGCCCATCGCCTCCAGGCCGTTCGCGATCTCGACGTTCGCCTCCGGCACCTCCTCCTCGAGGTCGGCCTTGATGATCCGCGCGGGCAGGTCGTGCCCCTCGCCGATGTCGGCGGTCAGCACCAGGACGTTGGGGGAGCGCTCCTCGAATCGGGTGACACCGGAGAGCAGCGCCCCGGCGGCATGGTCGTTGCCGTTCAGCGAGGGTCGCTTGCCGGGTACGGGGTCGGGGGGCCTGGTGCTGCTGCGGACCCATTCAACGTAGCGGCGGACGCCGTCCCTGAAGCTCGTCTCGGCCCGCCAGCCGAGCTCCTCCAGAGCGCGCTCATTTGAGATCGCCTTTCCCGGGAAATCCCCGGGCCGCGGAGGGGTGTGGACGATCTCACACCCGTCGGTGTTCTCCTGCACGCGCTCGGCGATCTCGAGGATCGTCACCACCTCGTCGCCGGACAGGTTGTAGGTGCGCCCAGCCGCCGCGGGCGCCAGTGCCGCGACGATCCCGTCCGCGAGATCCTCGACGTAGATGAAGCTGCGGGTCTGGCTGCCGTCGCCAGCGATCGTCAGCGGCTTGCCTTCGAAGGCAAGGTCGGTGAACTTGGCGACGACCCCGGCGGCTCGGGCGCGCGGACCGTAGGGGATGCCGAAACGCAGCACGGTCGACTCGAGGTCGTAGAGCTCCGCGTAACCGGCGCAATAGGTCTCGCCGGCGAGCTTGGTTGCCGTGTAGAGATGGCGCGGGGCCGGGATCGGCGTCTCCTCGTCGACATCCTGCTCCTCGCAGTCGCTGTAGACCCAGGTCGTCGAGCCGTAGACGACGCGGCCCACCTTGGCGCGACAGGCAGCCTCGAGGACATTCAATGTGCCCCGGGTGTTGACCTCCTCCGCGAGCACCGGATCGGCGAGTACGTGACCGACGTCGGCAACCGCCGCGAGGTGGATGACGGCGTCGCAGTCGCGCATCGCCAGGTCGAGGTTCGCCTGGTCGGTGATGCTCCCGGTGAAGGTCTCGACCTCCAGCGGCGAGTGGTACGGAGACGCACTCAGATCGAAGATCCGCGGCGTGTCGCCGCGCTCCAGGAGGCGGTCAACGACGTGGGAGCCAATGAATCCCCCACCCCCGGTCACCAGGACCCTCATGCTCACTCCTCCTCTCCGGGCGCCGCCGCGCGGCTCTCCGGACGGTAATAGAGCGGCACACACCAGTGATTCGCGGCAACCCAGTCGGTGTTGGGCAACTCGTCGGCGCTCCCCATGATCCTGTGGCAGGGCTCCTCATAGACGCGGCCGGTGCTCTTCTCGATCTCCTCGAAGACGATGTACTTGTAGAGTCCCGAGGTCATCCCCTCGGGAAGCTCGAGGCGCGACGCATGGAGGGGATCGAGGTGCTCGCGCGCGTACTGGTTCTTCCAGGCGACGATCTCCTCCATTCGCTCGGTCTGAACCAGACCCAGGGCGGCGGTGAACTCGCTCATCCTGAAGTTCAGCCCCTCGACCTCATGCTCGAACTTGCCGTAGTTGCGGAACTTGCGCGCGAATTCGAGGAGCTCGGGATTCGATGAGACAAGCACGCCCCCCTCGCCGGTGGACACGGTCTTGGTTGCATAGAGCGAGTAGACGCCGGCGTCCCCGAAACCTCCGGGCCGGCGGCCGTTCCAGTCGGCGCCGTGGGCGTGGGCGCAGTCCTCGAGCAGGAAGATCCCGTTCTCGCGGCAGTACTCGGCGATCCGCTGCGATTCAAAGGCGATGTGGCCGCCGATATGGACCAGGATCGCCGCCCGCGGCCGGTGACGCTCGACCTTGCGCTCGAAGTCCTCGAAGGACATGCAGAGGTCCTCGCGCGAGCAGTCGACGAACTCGACCTGCGCCCCGGCACCAATCGCCGCCAGCGGGGTGGCCATGAAGGTGTTCGACGGACAGAGCACGGTCTCGCCGCGGACCCCGGCGAACGTGAGCGCCGCCAGGGCGCCACCCGCCCAGCTCGAGAGGCCAACGCTCTGGAGACCGTTCCATTCAGACCAGCGCCGCTCGAAAGCCGTCAACTTCGCCCCCTCAGACCACTGCTCGGAGTCGAGGATCTCGGTCCAGAGGTCGAAAAGCTTGCCGCGGTCGCGGTGGTCGAACCCGATCGCGAACTTGGTCGCATCGGGCCGGGTTGTCTCTGCGGGCCCTACGGTGGCTCCTTGCTGAAGTGTGACTGAGTTATGTGCCTCCGCGGACAAGAGGGGAGCGAAAGGCGCCGCAAGGCTAGCAGTGAATGCGGATCTATTTCAGCCCGAGTCCCGACTGCGCGCGGACCCAAGCACCGCCCCGACGGCCGAGGAACCGGCCAGCAGAGCCGTTCCGGCAACCGCGAGCGCCATGAAAGCGACGAGCAACGCGCCGCCCAGCGGCGTCGAGCCCCAAGCCTCATCGAAGATCAGAGGCGCCAGCAGCACCGGGACGAGGACCTGCACCGCGAACATCACCGGAGCTACATGGGTCGCCGGGCGGCGTTGCAGGGAGCTCATCTCGCTGAGAAGCGCCAGCCCCTCCGAGACCGCCGCCGTGGCCAGCCAGGCACCCGCGGCGAGCACCGCCCCGACCGCCAGCTCGTCCGTCAACAGCTTGCTGGCGATCGCGGTCCAGGCGTAGCCGCAGCCGGCGCCGATCACCGCGAGTATGCCCGTCCCCCGGCGCCGAAACGCGTAGGGCATGGCGATCGGGATCGCGACCAGCCCAAGCGCAAGTGCGATCGCCGCGGCTCCGGCGTGATCGGTAGAACGTTCCGGCGCCGCCCAGGCGACGCCCGCGACGCCGGCGACGATCGCCGTAACGGCGGTAGCCTCGCGCCGACCGGGCGACTCCCCGAGTTTCGTCGTTCCCAGCCAGAGCAGCAATATCAGCCCGCTCGCAAGACAGGGTTGAACCACCGTCAGCGGCGCCAACAGCAGCGCCGCGATCTCCAGCGGCCAACCTAGGAGGCCCAGCGCCGTCGCGCCCAGCCAGCGTCGGTTGCGCAACAGCCGGCCCAGCAATGAGGGCCGCAGAGAGTGCTTGGCCGGCACCTCCCGCGCCTCCAGCGCCTGCAAGGCGATCGAGGTGTTGTAGAGCAGCGACGCCCCGATCGCCGCGAGTATGCCGAGTGCTAGCACGGGAGCAAGCTACAAGGCCGCGATACCGCTCGACAAAGCACCCCCGCCACGAATCGCGATCAGCAGGACCCTGGCGGTCCCACCCGTCGCTCGGCAGAATCCCTGCGCGGGAGCTCGGCGGCCTAAGGTGGCGATCCCGGTAACCCGCCCCTTCCGCGGGGTGGCCCGGCGGGCGAGAGCTGGTCGGCCCTGCCGGTTAGGTCTCCTGGTAGAGGGGGCCGTCGCCGCCCTCAGGCAGCGTCAGACGCCCGCCCTTCGCGGTGATCGCCCCGCACTGGACACAGTTGGACGCCGTTACGTGGACGTCGACCTCGGTGGCGCCGTTGGCGAGCTGCTCCTCGGGGATCTCGTAGACCTGGGCCGGGCACATCGAGACCCACGTCTGGGCTATCTCCCGCGGCACCCTGGTCTGGATGCGAACATGGTTGGGGGCATCGTCACGGGTAGCGTTGCCCGAGAGGAAGACCGAGTCGAGCTTGTTGAAGGTGACCTCGTTGTCGGACTTCGGGTACCGGTCGGCGGCGTTGCCGATGTGCATCTTCGGCTCGGCGTTGTCCTCGACCTTCCAGTGACCGGGCGGGAAGCTCCCTTTCGTCGCGACCAACGAGTTGGCGACGATGCCACCGAGGACCAGGCCCTTGGTCAGGGGCTGCTTCATGTTGCGCGACTTGTAGAGATCCTTCTCAATCACCGACTTGCGGATCATTGCGTCGTAGGCTTCGAAGTTGACCGAGTCAATGTCACCCTTCAGCGACTCGACGATCGCCTCCGCCGCGTACATGCCGGCGTGCATCGAGTAGTGGATGCCGGCGAGCTCGGCGATGTTGACCATTCCGGCCGCGTCGCCGGCGACCAGCATCCCCGGCACCGAGAAGCGCTTGGGGAGGGCCCAGTAGCCACCGGAGGGAATCGTCTTCGCGCCCCAGCCGACTCGCTTGCCGCCCTCGATGATCTTCGCGATGAAGGGGTGGCGCTTGAAGCGCTGCAGCTCGTCGTGGACGCTGAACGTGGCGTCGGTGTAGTCGAGCCCGACGACCAGGCCGAAGCAGACCTTGTCCTCACCCATCGGGTAGATGAAGCTGCCGCCGGCCTCCTTGTACTTGGCGCCCCAGCGAAGCGGCCAACCGAGCGTGTGGATCACACGGTCGAGCGGCTTCGACACCTCCCAGATCTCCTTCACCCCCAGCTCCCAGGCTTGCGGGTCGGAACCCTCGCGCATACCGAAATAGTCGAAAGCGGCGTAGGTCAGATGGCCGATCGTCCCCTCGGCGAGAACCGTGGCCCTGGCGACGACGTCGGATCCGGGCTCGAAGTTGCCGAGCTCCTCGCCGTCCTTGCCACGCCCGCGGTCGCCCGAGCGCACACCTCTGACGATCCGATCCTCGACAAGCAGCTTGGTCGCGGCCGTCTCGGAGAGGATGTAGACGCCCGCCTCTTCAGCTTTTTCGGCGAGAAACCGTCCCAGCTTGGAGACCGAAAGCGTGTAGGTTCCCTCTTTGCGGAAGTTGGGAGGCGGGGGCTTCAGCGGGAACGCTTTCTTTGAGGTGAGGAAGTAGGTCGCGTCCTTGGTCACCTCTTGGTAGACCGGCGGCCAATCGCCCGGATCAATGTCCGGGAACAGTCGCTTCATCGCCGAGGGGTCGACGTTGGCGCCGGATAGAAGGTGGGCACCGGGTACTTTGCCCTTCTCGATCACCGCGACCGGGACTTCGCCGAGCTTCTCGGTCAACTCGGGCTCCTGCCCGAGAAGCTGCATCAACCGGTTGGCGCAGGCCAAGCCGGCAGGGCCGCCGCCGACGATCGCGATCCCGACCTCGATGCGGTCCTCGGGTGCGTCGGTCAGCGGGGCGATCACCTCGGCGCTATCAAACGGTGGCGGGAATTCGATCGGTGCTGCGTCCGGCATCTGTTGACTCCTTGGGAGGAAGAAATGAGGCGAGGCTGAGCCTGCGGCTCAGCCTCCCTTCTTCGCTTTGATCGCCTCGGTCAGCTTCGGCAGGATCTTGTGAAGATCGCCGACAACGCCGAGGTCGGAGAACTCGAAAATCGGCGCGTTCTGATCCTTGTTGATCGCAAGGATGTTCTCCGAGCTCTGCATCCCGACCTTGTGCTGGATCGCGCCGGAGATCCCGGCAGCCAGGTAGAGCTTCGGCGCCACCGTCTTGCCGGTCTGACCAATCTGGGCCGAATAGGGGTACCAGCCGGCGTCGACGACTGCCCGTGTTGCGGCGACGGCGCCGCCCATCGACTCGGCGAGTTCCTCGCAGAGCTCGAAGCCCTCGGCGGCGCCGAGGCCTCGGCCGCCGCCGACGAGGATGTCGGCGTCCTCAATGTTGACGTCGGCTCCGCGCTGCTCGCCACGCTGGACCATCTTCGCCTTGGTCGACCAGGGCGAGAGCTCGACCTCGACGTCGACAACCTCGGCCCTGCCATCTGTCTGCTGGGCGTCGAAAGCGTTGAGGCGGCCGATGATGATCCCCGGCTCGCTTACGTAGCCCACGTCCGCGATCTGGGAGTCCTGCAGGATCGGGCGCTCGGCGACGAGCTTGCCGTCCTGCACCTTGACCTGGGTGACCTCCATCGTCACGCCGGCACCCAGGCGGGCGGTGAGGCCGGCACCAATCTCGAAGCCGAGCAGGCCGCCGCCAAACAGGGCGTAGCTGAAGCCCTCGTCCTGCATCACCTTGGCCATTGCATCGACGATCGGCTGCGCCAGCCCCTCTGGAACGCCCTTGGCCCTGTAGGCCTTGGCGGCGCCGTAGTTGCCGAGCCCAGCACAGGCGTCGTCGGCGATGTCGCCGACGACGATCACCGCAGCCTCGCCGCCGATCTGGTCGGCGAGTTTCCTCGACTCGCTGATCGCCCCGAGCGAGTTCTTGTTGAAGTTGCCCTCATCGTCGTGGAGGGCGTAGGTCAGGATGCCTGCCATCTAGATCAGCTTCCTCTCGTCAAGCCAGGCGACGATCTTTTCGACCGTCTCGTTGGTGTCCTCGTCCTCGATGATCTCGCCCGCCTCCTTGGCCGGGGGCGGGTTGAGTGAGAGAACCGATGTCTTTGATCCGGCTTCGCCAACCAGGCCGCCGTCGATGCCAAGGTCTCCGGTCGCCTTCGCGTCCAGCGGTTTCTTTTTTGCCCCCATGATCGCTTTGAGACTCGGGTAGCGGGGCTCGTTGATCGCATCGCCAACACTGATCACGGCCGGCAGCTCGACCTCGACGGTGTCATAGCCGTACTCGGCCTGACGCTCACAGCGCAGCTTGCCGTCGGTCACATCGATCTTGATCACCTGCGTCAGCGAGGGCATCTGAAGGTGATCGGCGACGACGGCGCCGATCGTGTAGCACTCGCCGTCATCGGATTGCTGGCCGAGGAGCACCAGGTCGGGGCTCTCGGCCTCGAGCACCCTGGCCAATGCATAGCCGGTGGCGCAAACGTCTGAGCCCGCCAGCGCCTCGTCGGAGAGATGGACGGAACGGTCGGCGCCGAGCGCAACCGCCTTGTGCAGAGCGCGGACCGCGGAGTCGGGGCCCATCGTCACCGCGATGACCTCCTCGACCGGGATCGCGCCGCCCTCCTTGATCTGCATGGCGGCCTCGATGGCGTGGGTATCAAAGGGATTGAGGTTTTTCTCGCCGCTTCGGTCCAGCCGCATCGTGTTGGGGTCGATGCGCTTCTGGACGGCGGCGTCCGGTACCTCCTTGACCAGGACGCAGATCTTCAAGTTCAGCTCCTTGGGGCGTCGGTTTACTCTGTTGACTGACTAGTCAGTCAGTCTATCTATGCACGAGGCGGTGTGCTATCCGCCATGGCGTTCAGCGGCGCCCTCGCGGATGAACGCGACGATGTCATCCGTTCCGGCTCCGGGGGTGAAGACCTCGGCGACGCCGAGTTTCTTCAGCTCGGGGATGTCCTCGGCCGGGATCGTCCCCCCCACCGTCACGAGGACATCGTCGACCCCCTGCGATTCGAGCAGCTCGATCACCCGGGGAACGAGGGTCATGTGGGCGCCGGAGAGGATCGAAAGGCCGACCGCGTCCGCGTCCTCTTGGATGACGGTCTCGGCGATCTGCTCAGGGGTCTGGTGCAAGCCCGTGTAGATCACCTCCATGCCGGCATCGCGCAGAGCCCGGGCGATGATCTTCGCACCGCGATCGTGCCCGTCGAGGCCGGGCTTGGCGACAACGACGCGGATCTTCCTGGCGGTGGCTGCCTCCATGGTCAAACTTCCCGCCTGACTCCTTCGCGCCCCCACCAACGGGCGACGCTGCTGACTCTCTGCGCGCTCATCTGCGCGCGGAAGCGTAGCGCCTCGCAGCTCGGCGACCCCCTGGCCTCAGAAGACGGGCGACTCGGTGTAGGTGCCGAAGACCTCCTGCATCGCGGCGATCATCTCTCCCTCTGTCGCCCGCGCCCGGGCAGCCTCAATGATCGCCGGCATCAGGTTGGCCTCGCCCGCCGCCGCCAGCCGGAGACGGCCCAGAGCGGCCTCGACAGCGGCACCGTCCCGACTGGCGCGGGTCGCCTGCAAGCGGCCGACCTGCTTGCGCTCCAGTGTCGGGTCGATGCGCAGGATCGGCGTCTCCGGTTCGTTAGCTTCAGTGAAGTCGTTGACACCGACCACGATCCGCCGGCGCTCGTCGAGCGCACGCTGATAGATGAAGGCGGCATCGGCGATCTCGCGCTGGGGGAAATTGGCACGGATCGCCTCAACCATCCCGCCGAGCTCGTCGATGCGGGCGAAGTAATCGTAGGCCGCCGCCTCCATCTCATCGGTCAGCCTCTCAACGAACCAGGAGCCGCCGAGCGGGTCGGCCGTGTTCGGCGCGCCGGACTCCAGGGCGATGATCTGCTGCGTGCGCAACGCGACCCGCACCGCCTCCTCGGTGGGCAGTGCCAGGGCCTCGTCGAAGGAGTTGGTGTGGAGAGACTGAGTGCCCCCGAGCACCGCCGCCAGCGCCTCCAAGGAGGTCCTCACGACGTTGTTGAGCGGCTGCTGGGCGGTCAGGGAGACGCCCGCGGTCTGCGCGTGGAAGCGCAATCGCATCGACTCATCGCGCCTGGCTCCGTAGGTCTCGCGCAACTCTCGCGCCCAGATCCGACGGGCCGCCCGATACTTGGCGATCTCCTCAAAGAAGTCGATGTGTGCGTTGAAGAAGAAGGAGAGACGCGGGGCAAAGTCGTCCACCTCAAGACCGCGTTCGAGCGCACGCTCGACGTAGGTGAAGCCGTCCTTGAGGGTGAAGGCGAGCTCCTGCTGGGCGGTGGACCCCGCCTCGCGGATGTGGTAGCCGGAGATCGAAACGGGATGCCAGCGCGGCATGTTCTCGGTGCACCACTCGACCATGTCGGTGACCAAGCGCATCGCCGGCTCGATCGGGAAGCACCACTCCTTCTGGGCGATGTACTCCTTGAGGATGTCGGTCTGGATCGTGCCGCCGAGCTTCTCCGGTGGCACCCCCTGCCTCTCGCCGACGAGCACATAGAAGGCCAGCAGGATCGCCGCCGGAGCGTTGACCGTCATCGACGTCGTCACCCCGGCAAGCGGGATCCCTTCGAAGAGCTGCTCCATATCGTCGAGGCTGTCGACCGCGACACCCTCGCGTCCGACCTCCCCAAGGCTGCGCGAGTGGTCGGAGTCATAGCCCATCAGGGTCGGCATGTCGAAGGCTGTCGAGAGCCCGGTCTGGCCTTGATCGAGCAGATAGTGGAAGCGCTTGTTCGTCTCCTCGACCGTGCCGAAGCCGGCGAACTGGCGCATCGTCCACAGCTTCCCTCGGTACATCGACGCGTAGGGGCCTCTGGTGAACGGGTACTCGCCGGGCTGGCCAATTCGCTCCTCCGCTCCCGCGGGCAGCTCCTCTGCCGTGTAGAGCGGCTCGATCTGGTGCCCCGATATCGACGAGAACTCGGCCTCGCGCTCCGCGTACTGGGGCCGCCGCTTCGGATCGGTCGCCATCTCACAGATCAGTCTAGGCGCGGCGCGCGGCGAAGCGTGAGCCGCCCCACCCGACCGCAGCCGCTAGCAGCGCGGCGACGCCGATCGCAAGTCGACGCCCTAGGCGCTCAAAGTGCATCGTCTGCCATCCCTCGCGCTTGGCGATCGCTGCCAGACCGGGGTCCGGATTGACGACGACCGGATGCCCAACTGCTTCCAGCATCGGCAAATCCGACCGCGAGTCCGAGTAGGCGTAGGAGTCAGACAGCTCGATGTCGTGCTCGGCGGCGAAGGCGCGCATCGCCTCCACCTTGCCCGGGCCGTAGACAAACGGGCCCTCGAAGCGGCCGGTGAAGGCTCCCCCCTCGTCCACCTCATAGCGCGTGCCGATCCCACCGTCCATTCCGAGGACTTGGGCAAGCGGCTCGACCACGCCGTTGCCTGCCGCGCTGACGATAAAGGTGGCGCGGCCGGCGTCCTGGTGCGCGTGGACCTCCTCCAGCATCTGGGGGTAGACCCGCGGCAGCACCGCGGCCATGATCTCCGGGTTCATCCGCTCGATCTCGCGCGCCGGGACGCCCGCGATCAGTTCACGTACCTGGCGCAGGACGTCGGCGGTGCGCTCGTCCGTGGTCCCGCGCAGTCGGTAGCGCAGATGCTCGACTCCCCAGCTGAGCAGCTGCCGGCGGGAGACGATGCCGTGACGCATCGCGACTCGCGCGAACGGCATTCCCGAGGACCCCGCCATCAGGGTCTTGTCCAGATCGAAGAATGCTGCCGCGCGAGGCAGAGCCACCCTGGACCTTGGCTAGGAGCCGTCGACCTCGATCACGATCGCGTCGCCCTGGCCGCCGCCGGAGCAGATCGCCGCGACCCCGAGACCGCCGCCACGGCGGCCGAGCTCGTGCACGAGAGCACCGACGATGCGGGCCCCGGAAGCGCCGATCGGGTGGCCGAGCGCGATTGCGCCGCCGTTCACATTGACCTTCTCCTCATCGACGCCGAGCATCCGCACGGAGTTGAGGGCGACCGAGGCGAAGGCCTCATTGATCTCCCAAAGATCAACCTCCTCGGGGCTCTTGCCAACCTTCTCAAGCGCCTGCCTGGCCGCCCTGGCCGGTGTCCTCGCCAGGTAGGGGAAGTCATCGGCCACGGTCCCATAGGAGATGATCCGAGCCAGCGGGCGACGACCTTCCCTCTCCGCCCACTCCGAGGAGGCGACGAGCACCGCGCCGGCACCGTCGTTGACGCCGGGGGCGTTGCCGGCGGTGTGCGTTGCCTCCTCGCCGCCGATCGCCTTCAGCTTGGCGAGCGTCTCGACAGTCGTGTCGGGCCGGATCGCCTCATCGGCCTCAACGGTGTGCTCTCCCTTGCGCGACTTGACGGTCACGCCAACGATCTCCTCTGCCAGACGGCCGGCGTCTGTCGCCTCGGCGGCAAGCCGGTGCGAGCGCTCGGCAAAGCGGTCCATGTCGGCGCGCGTGATCTCCAGCTCGTTGGAGACCTCGCTCGCCTCGTTGATCATCTGCTTGTCGGTGAAGGGGTTGGTGAGTCCGTCGTGGGTCATCGCGTCGATCGCCTTGACGTCGCCCATGCGAAAGCCGAAGCGGGCACCCGGCAGCAGGTATGGGGCCTTGCTCATCGACTCCATGCCGCCGGTCACCGCGAGCTCCGTATCGCCGGCGCGGATCGCCTGGTCGGCGATCCCGATCGAACGCATGCCCGAGGCGCAGACCTTGTTGACGGTCTCCGAGGGGACCTCCTTGGGGATCCCCCCCTTGATCTGCGCCTGGCGGGACGGGATCTGGCCCTGGCCGGCCTGCAGGACCTGCCCGAACACGACCTGCTGGACCTGCTCGGGGGCGACGTCGGAGCGCTCCAAAGCGGCCTCGATCACGTGACCGCCGAGGTCGGTGGCGTCCAATGAGGAGAGGGCTCCGCCCATCTTGCCGAAGGGGGTCCGCGCGGTTCCAAGGATCACTGTGCTGGGCATCTGCTGCCTTTCGTTCTCGGGGTATGCCGGGTCTCGGCTCGGTGTGGGCCATTGGCCCGGTGCGAAAGATAGCGGGGGTCCCCCAGGGCCAGCGTGATCTAGCGCATAGACTCGCCCTCCCGTGAAGGTCGAAGTCACACAGGCGGATCCGGCAGAGCTCGATGCAGAGCTGCTCGTCGTCGGCCTCTTCGAGGACGGCGAGCTGCCGAGGAGCCTCGCCGCCGCCGCCGGCGCCGCGGAAGCGAGGGGCGGCTTCAAGAAGCTCACGATGCTGCACCCCCAGAACCCATCCCGGGCCCTAGCGGTCGGCCTCGGCAAACGGCAGGAGCTTGACCCCGAGCGGGCCCGGGTGGCGGCCGCCCTGGCCGCCAAGCAGGCGGCCACACTTGATTTCGCCGCACTCGCATGGATGCTCCCTGACGGCGGCGATGAGGAGGAGATCGTCGCGGCGCTGATCACCGGCACGATCCTCGGCGCCTATCGCTTCGACCGCTTCTTGACCCCGGATCCCGCGAACCCGCCGCCGGTGGCCCTCGACTCCCTGACACTGCTCGGTCCCCCGAGCCTCGCTGGGGCGGCTGAGAGGGCATCGGCCTGTGCGACCGCCCAAAACAGGGCCCGGGACCTGCAGAGCCTTCCGTCCAACGTCGCGACGCCGTCCTTTCTCGCCTCGCGCGCTGAACAGATCGCCGCCGACCATGCCGCTGTTTCGGCCGAGGTCCTCGGGCGGGAGGAGATTACCGCCAAGGAGATGGGAGGGCTGGTCGCGGTCAGCAAGGGAAGCGCCGAGGAGCCTCGGCTGATCGTGCTGCGCTACTCGGGTGGTGGTGCCGGCCCGACACTCGGGTTTGTCGGAAAGGGGGTGACCTTCGATACCGGCGGCATCTCGATCAAGCCCTCGGCCGGCATGCAGGAGATGAAGATGGACATGTCGGGAGCGGCGGCGGTGCTCGAGGCGCTCGCTGCGATCGCCGAGCTTCAGCTGCCGGTCGAGCTGGTCGCGGTCGTTCCAGCGACCGAGAACATGCCCTCGGGCACCGCCGTCAAACCGGGGGATGTGATCACCCAGTACAACGGCAAGACCGTCGAGGTGAACAACACCGATGCCGAGGGACGCCTGATCCTCGCCGACGCGCTGGCTTACGCGGTTGAGCTTGGCGCCGAGCGGATCATCGATCTGGCGACCCTGACGGGGGCGGCGGTGATCGCGCTCGGCTCGACCTACGCGGCACTGATTGCCAACGACGACGAGCTCGCCACTGCGGTCGAGTCCGCCGCCGGGGCGACCGGAGAGCTCGTCTGGAGACTGCCGCTGCATCCTGAGTACAAGGAGCTGACCAAGGGCACGGTTGCCGACCTCACCAACGCCTCCGCGAAGCGCAAGGCCGGCACGATCTATGCCGGCTCCTTCCTCGAGGAGTTCGTTGGCGAAACGCCGTGGGCCCACGTCGACATCGCCGGGACAGCCTGGGATGTCGGCCGTGAGTACACCGGCAACGATGCCAGTGGCTTTGGCGTCCGGCTGCTCGTCGAGCTCGCCCGCGGCTCGGCCGCGCAGACCTAGTCCGCGCCGATGATCATGCAGGTCGCGCTTCCATGCGCCAGCAGCTTGCCCGAGTCAGCGGCCCTCAGCGTCGCCGCCGAGGTGGCCTGCCTGCGGCCCCTGTAGAGGACGCTCGCCTCACAGAGAACCCGGCCGGTGTCCCGGGTGAGCGGCCGCACGTACTTGGCCTCGAGCCCCAGCGAGGTATAGCCGACCCCGGCCGGCAGGGTGGTGTGCACACAGCAACCAAGTGCCGAGTCGAGCAGGGTAGCTGCATAGCCTCCATGCACGACCCCAATCGGGTTGTAGTGCTCCTCTCCCGGTTCACCCTCAAAGATTGCCCGGCCCGCGGCGAGCTCGATCGGGCGCATGCGCATCACCACGGCGATCGGCGGCGGTGGCAGCCGACCCTCGACCACCGCCCGCATGTACTCGAGGCCCGTCATCGTCGCCCCCGCCGCGGCGGTCGGTACGGGGTCCTGCCAGATCAGCGTGCGACTGCGACTCGAGGCTGGATCCAAGGCCGCGAAAGCCTGCGCCTCCTCCACCGCGCCACCAGGCCCGGCCGTCGCGATGCCGTCCGCACTCACCTGGGCCGCGGCCCCGCGGCTCTGCTCGGCACGCGGTGGGGCACCGTGCTCGGCATCGGGTAGAGAAGGTCGGCGGTGATCTCTGCCTGGCTTATCGAAACCCTCGGCACCTTCCCGCGGTGATCGATTCGTGATCGTCGCTGGCTCAGCTTCATGACATGCCTCCTTGGTCAGGGCAAATCTATCCAACTCAGTTGCATGAAGCAACTCAGTGTGCGAAGATCACACACGATGCTGCGCCACGATTACCCAGGCCAGGTTTGCTCGATCGCCAAGGCGTTGGAAGTCGTCGGCGAGCGTTGGTCGCTGCTGATCGTCCGTGACGTGATGAACCGGCGGCGCCGCTTCGAGGAGCTCCAGCGAAGTCTCGGGATTGCCCGCAACGTGCTGGCCGCCCGCCTCCAGCGCTTGGTCGAGGAGGACATCCTCGAGCGGCGCGCCTACCAGACCAACCCGGAGCGCTATGAGTACTTCCTCACCGAGAAGGGCCTGGACCTCTGGCCGGCCCTGATTGCACTTCTCGGCTGGGGGGACCGCCACTCCCCGGCACCCGCCGGACCGCCGATGCTGATCGTGCACAAGGATTGCGGCGGAAGCGTCAGCGATCGCGGCATCTGCGAGCGCTGTGGGAAGGTGCTCGAGGCCCGCGAGGCGCAGGCCCTTCCCGGGCCCGGACTGGGCCACCCAGCGCCGGAGAACGCCGCGCCGCTTGCGGCGCGCTAGCGTTGACTGCACACCCGGCCGCCGCCGACGAGACAGGAGGACACAGATGGCCACCGCAGCGGAGCTTCAGGTACGCGACAAGATCTTCATCGCGGGCGAGTGGGTGACGCCGGAGGGCGAAGGGACCCTGGAGGTGACCAACTCGACGACCGAGGAGGTGATGGGGACGATCGTCGCCTGCACCGCGGCGGACGCCGACGGCGCCGTCCGAGCCGCGCGCGAGGCCTTCGAGTCGTGGTCGCAGACGCCGCGCGAGCAGCGCGCCGGTTACCTCTCGGCGATCGCCGCCGGCCTCGGCGAGCGCTCCGAGGAGATCGCCGCGACCATCGCCCAAGAGCTCGGCATGCCGCTGAAACTCAGCCAGATGATCCAAGCCGGCCTGCCGATCGGCCAGTTTGCGGCGATGCCGTCTCTGATGGAGGAGGTCGCCTGGGAGGAGGAGATCGGCAACTCGCGCATTCTGCGCGAGCCTGTCGGGGTGCTCGGTGCGATCACCCCATGGAACTACCCACTGAACCAGATTGCCGCGAAGGTCGCCCCCGCCCTGGCGGCCGGTTGCACGGTCGTCCTCAAGCCGAGCGAGATCGTCCCCCTCAACGCCTTCATCCTCGCCGAGGTCATCGAGGCTGCGGGACTGCCGGCCGGCGTTTTCAACCTTGTCACCGGGACGGGCCCGGTCGTGGGCGAGGCGATCGCCGGTCACGGCGGCATCGACATGGTCTCCTTCACCGGCTCCACACGCGCCGGGCGGCGGGTCTCCGAGCTCGCCTCGGCGACCGTCAAGCCGGTTGCGATGGAGCTCGGTGGCAAGTCGCCGAATGTGATCCTCGACGATGCCGACCTCTCCAGGGCGGTACCGGACGGGGTCGCCAAGTGCTACCTCAACTCCGGCCAAACCTGCAGCGCCCTGACCCGGATGCTGGTCCCGCGCGAGAAGCTCAGCGAAGCCGAGGAGATCGCCACGCAGACCGCCCAGGCCTTCACACCCGGGGACCCCTTTGAGGAGGCGACGCGGCTCGGCCCGCTCGTCTCCGAGACCCAGCGTGAACGCGTCCGCGCCTACATCCAAAAGGGTGAGGCAGAAGGAGCGAAGCTCCTGACCGGCGGTCTCGAACCACCCGAGGGCCTCGAGCACGGCTACTTCGTCCGCCCCACCGTCTTCTCGGAGGTGACGCCGGAGATGACTATCGCCCAGGAGGAGATCTTCGGACCCGTCCTCTCGATCCAGCCCTACGAGGACACCGAGGACGCAGTGCGAATCGCAAACGACAGCGTCTACGGCCTCGCGGGGGGTGTCTGGTCAGCAGACCAGGAGCGGGCGATCGCCATCGCCAAGCGAATTCGGACCGGCCAGATCGAGATCAACGGCGGTGCCTTCAACCCGATCGCCCCATTCGGCGGCTACAAGCAATCCGGCCACGGGCGCGAGAATGGCCGCCTCGGCATCGAGGAGCTGCTCCTCGCAAAGAGCCTGCAGCTCTGAGGAACCATCGCTCTCTGCGCTTGCGTCCCCCGAGCCGCGCCCGCGAGTTCCCTGCAGTTCCTCCGGAAGGGGGATTCGGCGCCCGCTGAATCGATGATTCGAGCCGTCACGTAGGCTGCTCGCCGTGAATTTCGAGCTCTCCGACGAGCAACGGTTGCTGCGGGACACGGTCCGCGACTTCGCCCGTAACGAGGTCGCTCCGCACGCCGAGGAGCTTGACCGCGAGAAGCGATTCCCCTATGAGATCGTCGCCAAGATGGGGGCGCTGGGTCTGATGGGCATCCCCTTCCCGCAGGAGTACGGCGGCGGGGGCGCGGACACCCTCTCCTACGCACTGGCCGTCGAGGAGCTGGCGCGGGTTGACTCCTCGGTGTGCATCACGATGGCCGCCCACACCTCGCTGGGGACGATGCCGATCCACCTCTGGGGAAGCGAGGAGCAACGGGCCGAGTGGCTGCCGGAGCTCTGCAGCGGCAAGCGGCTCGCCTCATTCGGTCTGACCGAGCCCGAAGCGGGGTCTGACGCAGGTAACGTCCGTACCACCGCGAAGCTCGAGGACGGCGAATGGGTGATCGACGGCGCCAAGCAGTTCATCACCAACTCCGGCACCGAGATCTCTGGCTGCGTGTCGATCACAGCGACGACCGCCCAGAACGACGTTCGCAAGGAGATCTCAAACCTGATCGTCCCCACGGGCACCCCCGGCTACGTCGTCGGCGAGGCCTACCGAAAGATGGGATGGAATGCATCGGACACGCGTCCGCTCACGTTTGAGGGATGCCGAGTTCCGGAGGCGAGTCTGCTCGGTCGCCGTGGGGAGGGTTTCAAGAACTTCCTCCACATCCTCGACGGTGGTCGCATCGGTGTCGCGGCGATGGGCGTGGGGCTCGCGCAGGGCGCCCTTGACGAGGCGATCTCCTATGCCAAGGAGCGCCACGCGTTCGGTCAGCCGATTGCGAGGTTCCAGTCCATCCAGGCGAAGATCGCCGACATCTCGGCCCAGATCGAGGCCGCCCGTCTGCTCGTTTGGCGCGCCGCGCTCGAGAAGGACGCGGGCAAATCGTTCACCCTGACCGCAGCTCAGGCGAAGCTGATCACAGGTCGGCTCGCCGTGCGGGCGACCGAGGAGGCGGTCCAGATCCACGGCGGCTACGGCTACATCGAGGAGTACCCCGTCTGCCGCTTTTACCGCGATGCCAAGATCCTCACGATCGGCGAGGGCACCGACGAGGTGCAGCAGATGGTGATCGCGCGGCAGCTCGGCTGCTGAGGCTACTGAGCCGCGCGCAGCGTGAAACGAACCCTGGTGCCGGGCGCCGCCCCCTCCAACCAGATGCGGCCGCCGTGAGCTTCGACGATCGCCCGCGAGATCGCCAGGCCGAGTCCAGCGCCCTCCTCACTGCGCGAATCGTCTCCGCGGTAGAAGGCGTCGAAGACGCGGGCGCGATCATCGGTGGAGATTCCCTCGCCGTCGTCGGTTACCTCGACCTCGACCCTGGCCCCGGAGTTGCGAGCCCGGACGGTTACGCTACCGTCGGTGGGTGTGTGGCGGATCGCGTTCTGGATCAGGTTGAAGAGAACCCGCTGCAGTTTCTCGGAGTTGGCCCGGGCGATCACCTCGTAGGGCGGGAGCTCGGCGGCGAGAGCCACACCCCTCGCCTCGGCCGGGGCCCGCATTGCCGCGACCGTGTCGTCAATCAGCTCCCGCAACTCAACCTGGCGCATCGTCCAACTGATCTCCCCGGCCTCGATCCGCGAGAGCTCGAAGAGGTCATCGATCAGAGTCGTCAGAACCTCGACGTGGGTTCGCATCTCATGCAGATATCGGTCGCGGGTCGCCCCGGTGGCTACCCCGTCGTCAACCGACTCGACCAGAAGACGCAGGGAGGCAAGCGGTGTGCGCAGGTCGTGGGAGACGGAGGCGACGAGCTGTCTGCGAGCCTTCTCGATCTTGCGCCTTGAGCGCTCCTCGGAGATCAGCGTCGTCGCAAGCCAGGCGGCGAGCGCACCGCCTGCGACCGCGAGGGCGACGAGGCCGATCTGCCCCCAGCCCATGCGGTGGGGGACCGTCACCGCGGCGGCGCCGGCGAAAAAGGCGGCAAGTGCGATTGCGATAGCGCGCTTCATCTGTCTGAGCCCCCGATCATGACCGCAGCCGGTAGCCCACGCCCCAGACTGTCTCGATGAAGCGCGGGCGGGCAGGATCATCTCCGAGCTTTGCCCGCAGGCGCCGGATGTGGACGGTCACGGTGCTCGTGTCGTTGTAGAAGGGGGTGTCCCAGACCGACTCCATCAGCTGGTCGCGGGTGAAGACGCGGCCGGGATTGGCGGCGAAATGGGCGAGCAGCTCGAACTCAAGCAGAGTCAGAGCGACCTCATCGCCGTCGACGGTCACCCTTCTGGTGGCCCGGTCGACCGACAGGGGGCCAACTTCCAAGGGCGCCTCCCCGCTCTCCCCGGGGCTCGGTGCAGCCCGGCGCAGCACGGCGGCGACGCGGGCCGCCAGCTCCGCCGGGGAGAAGGGCTTCACCACGTAGTCATCGGCGCCACGCCGCAGGCCGACCAGCCGGTCGGACTCCTCGCCGCGGGCGGTCAGCAGGATCACGGGGACCGGACGGCCGGGCCCCTCCTGCAGGCGTCGCATCACCTCGATGCCATCGATCCCTGGCAGCATCACGTCGAGCACGACCAGGTCGGGGCGGTGCAGCTCGGCGAGGCGCAGAGCCTCCGGCCCATCTCCGGCGGCGAGAGCCGCGAAACCGGCGCGCTCGATGTAGCGACCGACGATCTCGACGATCGTTGGCTCATCGTCCACGACCAGCACGGTGCCGTTCGCCTTCTGCTGCACGACACCGATTGTCGCGCCTGCACTAGCCGAAGGTGAACGCATAACCCATCACTCCCGGTTCGGGGAACAGTTCGAGCACGTGATCGCCGACAGCGGGAAGGTTGACGAGCTGGTAGAGCCGCTGCGAGGTGACGGTCAGCACGCCTGCCCTGACATCGGAGCCGGCGAGGCTCCGGGGGATCGGCCTACCATCGAGCATTACCCGTATTCGCCGAGGGTGACCGGGGGAACCCAGGACCAGGTAGACGCGACGGGCGCCGAAGTGCAGCGCCAGCGAGCCGCCCTCCGCGGTCGCGGACTCAAGCCTGATCTGCCACCTCCCGCGGTAGGCCAATTCATTGACGGGGGGGGTTGCCGGGCGCCCGAACTCGTGGCTGCCTGGCGAGATCATCGGGTTGACGAAACGTTCGGCCCGCGCCGCACCCAGATAGCTCTCGGGGGTGCTGACACCCGTTGAGGGCGCGATTCCGTGCGCGCCGGAACGCCGCGGGACTCGATCACCGGCTTCGGCCAGGAGCTCGCGGATCACGTGTTCTTTCTCGCCATATTCGCCCTCACCAAAGTGAGCGAAGCGAACGCGCCCGCGGGAGTCGACGAAGTACTCGGCCGGCCAGTACTGGTTGCCCCACGCGTTCCAAGTCGCGAGGTTGTTGTCCTGTACGACCGGATATTGAATCCCGTTGCGTTGGATCGCTTCTTCGACATTGCCGGCGTCTTTCTCGAAGGGGAACTCCGGCGAGTGCACGCCAACGATCGTAAGGCCGTCCTTACGATAGGTCCGGTCCCACGCGGTCAGGTAGGGAAGCGTCCGCAGGCAGTTGATGCAGCTGTAGGTCCAAAAATCGATCAGCACGACTCGGCCCCGAAGGCCGCGCATCGTCAGGGGCCGGTCGCCGGGTGTGTTGAACCAGCGCTGCGTGTCGACGAATTCCGGCGCCGGCCCATAGACGGGTAACCCCGAGGCCTTGCCAGCAGGCCCGGCCGGCCGGCCCCTGCCTTCGGCTGCCGCAGCACCCACTCCGTGCGCCGATTCGCCCCTGGCTTCGGCGAGCGCGGCCCGCGCCGAGGCGGTGTCCTCGAGCCCTTCGGTCGGATTGATCAGAAAGCTCGGCAAGGAGCTGGCGATCTTGTTCTGGAACTTGACATCGAAGTTTCCCGCCATTGCCAGGGCCACGAGAACCATCACCGCCCCCATCGCGATCTGCAGGCCGACACCACGGCGAGCCAGGGGGGCCGTCAGACGCCGGCCTCCGAGCATCAGGAAGTAGAGCACGACGGCGGAGCCGATCCCGTAGCTGAGTGCCACGGCCAGGCGGCCGGCGGTGAACGCCTGCGAGGCCGAGACGGTGATCACACCGGCGAGGATCGGCCCAGCGCAGGGGGCATAAACAAGTCCCAGGCTGGCGCCAACCGCGGTCCCCGACCAAAAGCCTTCACCACCGCGGCCAGCAACCCGACCCCGCCCGGCAAACCTGCTGAGCATCGCCTCCACCCTGGCTGCCAGGGGCGGGATCATCAACGTCACGCCGAAGCACAGAAGCACCGCGATCGCAATGTCGCGCAGCAGGTCATTGGGCAGACCGAGGGCTGAGATCACGTAAACGAGCGCGACGGTCGCAAAGGTGAACGAGAGAGCCAGGCCGACGACGATCCCAAGCGGCCGCCGCCGGCCGCCGGTCGCGCCCGCGGAGAGCGCGATCGGCAGCACCGGCAGCACGCAGGGCGAGAGCGCGGTGCCGGCCCCGGCCAGAAAACCAAACAGCATCAGGACAACCATTCGCTCAACCTTGGCAGCTCGAGATTACGAGCAGATGACGCTCAGCCTTCGTGCTTCATCGCCTCTTCGTGCCTCATCGCGGCTTCGTGCTTCATCGCCTCTTCATGCTTCATCGCCTCTTCATGCTTCATCGCGGCTTCATGCTTCATCGCGGCTTCATGCTTCATCGCGGCTTCATGCTTCATCGCGGCTTCATGCTTCATCGCGGCTTCATGCTTCATCGCGGCTTCGTGGCTACTGGCCGCCGCGTTTTGGGACGGCGGCGCGGTTTGGCTGTTGTTCGAGGACCCACCGCAGCCGCCGACTGCAAGGCCCCCGGCAACGGCCAGAATCGCGACCGCCGGCGCCGCCAATGCACGTATCTCCCGCATCTGCTTCTCCTTTTTCGTGGTCGGGGGGACCACGCTAGGAGGAAAATGTGACGCCGCGATTACGTCTCGAAGAGCTAGGAGCCCGGCCTCGCCGTCAGCGCACCGCCGTCGCGGTCGGTCACGGCCGCAGCGCGGCCGGCCCGGTCGCTGATCCCGTAGTGCTGGCAGATCGCAAGCTCGTGCTCTCGCAGAAGCGGCCGTGCCGGGTCGACCCCGGGGGCCTCGCGCAGGATCTCGCGACGCTGCGCAACCCATACCCGGCCCGCACCGGCGGCGCAGTTGGAAAACGGGATCGCAACCAACTTCACGCGCCGCCGCCCGAGCGCACCGACGAGCCACACCGGCTCACCGTTGTCGACGTCGACATATAGACCGTGAACGCTGCCGACGCGATTGCCGTCGCGGTCGTCAAGCTCGAACCCAACCCAGGAGTCAGGCATCGGTTTCCCTCGCGAGGAGCTCTGCCGCGGCGCTGGCGGGGTCGAGCTCGCGCCTCACAACCCTCTCGAGCAACTCCTGGACCTCGGCGTCGTCTGCGGCCGTCGCCTCCAACCGCCGCCGCATACGGGCGGCAGCGATGCCGAGCACCTCGCTGCGCAGATTGCGGGCCCGGCGCCGTGCCAGCGTCCCCTCGGCCTCGATATGGGACCGATGCTCGGCGATCTTCTCTGCCAGCTCCGCGACACCCTCGCCCCGGACAGCCTCGGTTCGCAGGATTGGCACCTGCCACCCATTGACCTCCCGCGATAGGGAGAGGACGCTGCGCACCTCCCGCACCGTCGTGTCGGTCATCGGGTGGTCGGCCTTGTTCACGACGATGATGTCGGGGATCTCCATCACTCCGGCCTTCAGGGCCTGGATTGAGTCGCCAGCGCCCGGCATCAGGGCGAGCACGATTGTGTCGGCATGGTCGACGATGTCGATCTCACCTTGGCCGACGCCCACGGTCTCGATCAGCACGTCATCCTTGCCCGCGGCATCCATCGCCAACGCCACCTGTAACGCTGCCTCGGAGAGGCCGCCAAGGGCACCACGCGATGCCATCGAGCGGATGAAGACGCCAGAGTCCAGGAAATGGTCCGAGAGCCGGATCCGGTCACCCAGCAGGGCGCCCTGCGTAAACGGACTTGAGGGGTCGATCGAAAGCACGGCGACCTGGCGCTCGGCCTTGCGCAACTCAGCGGTCAGGGCACCGATCAGGGTGCTCTTGCCGACCCCAGGGGGACCGGTGAAGCCGACGATACGAGCCCGGCCCGTGCGCGGATAGACCTCGCGCACCAACTCCCAGCCGGCAGGATCGTCGGACTCAATCAGCGTGATCGCCCGGGCCAGGGCCCGTTTGTCTCCGCCAAGGAGGCGCTCCGCGAGCGGCGCGACTTTTGCGGAATCGCTCATCTACCGGTCCTCGCACTCATGCGGGCTGAGTCTAAAGTCCCGGCCGCCGTGATCCGCACGCTCCGCTTCTGCGCCGACAACGGCATGCTGAATTCGCGCTATGCCCGGCTGCTTGGCCGCTTCCTCGTGCGGCGCTTCCTCACCGCCGCGGGCTACCGCTGGCACACGGACGGCATGCTCTTCCTCGGTCGACGGCTGGAGCTGCAGATTGCCCGGCTGGGTCGGGTTGAGTTCGGCCGCTTCGTGTGGATCGGTGATGGCACCAAGATCCGCTGCCACGAGGGAGCCGTTGAGATCGGCGAGAAGACCGTGATCGGCCAGGAGTGCACGATCTCCGCCTACCAGAGGGTGCGGATCGGCGAGCAGTGCGTGATCGCCGACCGAGCGATGTTCATCGACTTCGACCACGGAGTAGTCGAGGTCGAGCGCTCAATTCGAGAGCAGGGCATCTACAAGCGCGACGTCGAGGTCGGCTCCAATGTCTGGATCGGCTACGGCGCCTGCATCCTCCGCGGAGTGCGGGTCGGCGATAACTCGATCATCGGCACCAGCTCCGTCGTCACCAGGGACGTGCCTGCCAACGCGGTTGTGGCAGGCATCCCGGCGCGCGTGATCCGCATGCGCGAGACTCCGGAGAGGCTGCGCTGGAAAAGGCCGATCGAACCGGATCCAGACGCCCCGACCACCCTGCCACGGCCCGTTCGGCCCGGTTAGGAGCATGCCCCGCGAGCCGTCTCGCTACCGTGGATGACAACCATGCCACGGCCAGATGCGATCGAGGTGACGGACCTCAGAAAGCGATACGGAGACGATGTCCTAGCCCTTGACGGGATCTCCTTCCGGGTCCCATCCGGGACCGTTTTCGGCCTGCTGGGCCCCAACGGCGCCGGCAAGTCGACGACGGTGAAGATTCTCACGACCCTCACCCGGGCAGATGAGGGCCAAGCGAGTGTCGCCGGATATGACGTGGCCACCGAAGCCGACGCAGTGCGCCGCGCGATCGGCGTCGTAGCCCAGAAGTCGACCGTCGACCGGGAGGCGACGGCGCGCGAGAACGTCCGCCTGCAGGGGCAGGTCTACGGGATGCGCGGCCCGCACCTTGAGGCGCGGATCGACGAATTGCTCGAGCGGTTCAACCTCTCCGAGGCCGGGGACCGCATCGCCCGCACCCTCTCGGGTGGCATGGAGCGCCGCCTGAACATTGCGATGGCGCTGGTCCACCGTCCCGCGATCCTCTTTCTCGATGAGCCGACCACGGGGCTGGATCCGGAGGTGAGGGCGGAAATGTGGGATGAGCTCTCCGAGCTGGCCTCCGAGCAGGGGATGACAATCCTGCTCACCACCCATTATCTGGAGGAGGCAGACATCCTCGCCTCGCGACTGGTCATCGTTGACCGCGGAAGGATCGTCGCCGAGGGCTCGCCCGAGGAGCTGAAGCGGGAGCTGCGCGGGGACGCATTGCGAATCGAGCTCGTCGGCGATCACAACGGCGATCTCAGCAACGCGCTGGCCGGGGTCGACGGGGTGCGCGAGGTGGTGCTCGATGGCCGGATTCTGCATGCCCGCGCCGAGGACGGGGCCCGCGCGGTGCCGGCCGTCTTGCAGGCGCTCGAGGCTCGCGGTACCGCCGCCGCCGCCGTGACCGTCGCCCGACCGTCGCTCGACGACGTCTACCTGCGCTACGCGGGCCGCACCTTCGAGCGAGCCGAGGCCGATGACACAAGGATGGCGAAGGAGAAGAAAGAGGGCCCCCGGTGACCAAGGCCCTGAGGGACTCCCAGCACATGACCATCCGCCACCTGCGAGCGCTGCTTCGCCAGCCCTGGTGGATCGCGGTGACGCTCGTCCAGCCAATCATCTGGCTGCTGCTGTTCGGCGCCCTGTTCAAGAGCGTCGTCGAAATACCCGGCTTCCAGAGCACCTCCTACATCCAGCTGCTCACCCCTGGGGTGATCGTGATGACCGCCTTCTTCTCCTCGGGCTGGGGCGGAATGGCGATGATCGACGACATTGACCGTGGCGTTATCGACCGCTTCCTGGTCTCGCCAGTCAACCGCTCGTCACTGATTTTTGGACGCATCCTGCAGAACTCGGTCGGGATCGTCGTCCAGGCGCTGATCATCATCGTCCTGGCGCTGATCCTCGGGGCGACCTTCCCCAACAGCGTTTGGGGCATTGCGATCCTGATCGCCCTCTCGGTGCTGGTCGGAGCCGGATTCGGGGCCCTCTCAAATGGGGTTGCCCTGCTGGTCCGTCGCGAGGAGTCGCTGATCGGGCTGATGCAGTTCATGCTGCTGCCGCTGACCTTCCTCTCCGGTGCCTTCATGCAGCTCGACCTGGCGCCCGGCTGGATCCAATCGGTGGCCAAGTTCAACCCGGTCAACTGGGCCGTCGAAGCAGGGCGCTCGGCGGCGATGCAGAGTGCAGATTGGAGCCTGATCGTCTCGCGCACGGCGCTCCTTGCGGCCTTCGTTGCGGCATGCGTTCTCTTCGCGACGCGCGCCTTCAGGACCTACCAAGCCTCCGTATAGACGGTGGCTGGCGTTCTAGCGTTTTGGCGGCCCGTGGTCGACAATTCGTATCCACACGGTCCCAACGCTCAGACGAATCGCCCCCTTAAGTAATGCGAAGTCTATGTTCGGATTTCCGCCGGAGGCAAATGCGGCGCACCCCTCAATTTTCGATGCTGCTGCTGGCTTTCTCCTTTTCAGCTTCTGGATAGCGGGTGGAGAGTTTGTTGAGGACGCGACCTGCTCCCTGAGGCCGACCACGACTTTGCGAGACCGGGTTTCTGATATTCCATGCGCTCTTCAAGGAGGGCAAGCTAACGATGCACGCTTTGGATCGAGGTCAGTGCTAACTCGGCATGGGAACGGTGAACCACTGGAATTTCCAACGGTGAACGGACCATCGCTTTCTCGGCCTAGCACCCCACTGCCGGTTGAGTCATCAAGCTCCCAACCGGCCTCGACGTCTAACGAACTCAGGTTGGTGGCGTCGCCACTGGAGAGCCACATTCCGCCAATCCCTCGAACGCCTTCACAATCGCCGCCGGCGATTCGATCGCCGGCGACTCGCCCACAGGCGATCCCTCACGGGAAGCCGGCGCTCTTGCCGCTTAGCTTTCGGCGCGAAACGTAATGCCATCCAGGACGCACAGCGAAACCGGACACTCAACCGCTCCGGCTTCGGTTGCCGGTATCACTGGCGCCCCGCCGTGAACGATTACCGCGCCCTGTTCTCCAAAGAGTGTCAAGGAGAACGTCAGATTCGGTCTGGGCCGATATCCGGCCGGCAGTTGGAACGCATTTTCACCTTCAGGCGAGCATCCGTCGTAGACCCCCTCTAGATGCACGACGTCGACCTCGTCTTTGTAGAACCTGACATTCGGAATATCTGGAAGGCTGGCGTTGTGGCAACCATGCTGGAACCCTGGCTCACCCGAGCTACCGACGGAGTGCCAGAGTTCGGCCGGGGGCAACGAGCTGGCAACGCTCGCGGTGGAGGCGCTGTCGGCACTGTCGGCATGAATCGCGTTGGGAACCGTGCCGAGTGTCGAGGCCTGGATCTTCGCCCCGGTGACTGCACCGTTCTTGATCTTGGCTGTGGTAACCGCGTTCTTCTTGAGCTGCTTTGTTCCAACCGAGTTCTTGCCCAGCGTGAAGGCCAAGGCGTTTCCACCGAGGGCAAGAACGATCGCGATTATCGCCAGAACGTGCGCGGAGGTGATGCGCCCTTTGAAACGGCGTCCTGTCATGGACCGGCCACGGTATTGCTTCGCTGCCCTTCAGTCAACCGCACCAAGACTAGGACAGCGACTCCGCAAATCACCAGGGGCTCAGAGTCTGTGGGCAGCATCACAAGGCAATCGGTACCCACGGTTCTCAAAGACAGCACAGCGGCTTGTTGGAGGGCCCGAAGGTCAGGGGCTCCAACACGCCTCCGCCTAAGAAGCTGTCTCAAAACCCCGTAGGCTCCAGGCGATGGCGCGGACGTGGCTGCGGATCAGGGTCGACCTCCTCGGGGGGCACGGCGTTGACCTCAAGCCGGCGCCGGGTCGGGTCTTCATAGTCGGCCCGTCTCACTCCTTCGGCGACCTGGCGGAGGCGATCGACCGGGCCTTCGCCCGCTGGGATCTCGCCCACCTGCATGGCTTCGAGCTCGCCGACGGCCGTCGGATCGGCATCTTCGATCCTGACTATCCCGGTGACTGGCTCGACGAGATGACCCTGAAGGTGGCCAAGGAGGTGAAACCGGGGGACGGTTTCGACTACACCTTCGACTTCGGCGACGACTGGCGGCATCACTGCACCGTGGAGCCCGAGAAGGCCGACCCGGAGGAGGAGTACGGTGCCAAGCCATCGGCGCCGGTGCCGATCTGGGGCTGGGGAGCGATCCCCGACCAGTACTTCCGGGACTCGCTCGACTGAATTCAGCCCGACGGCAGGGCGCGCTGGCAGATCACCGCGCAGCCCAGCTGCATGAACGCCAGGTGCAGCTCGGCGCGGCGCTCGTAGCGGGTGCGCAGGCGGCGGAAGTTGTGAAGCCAGGCGAAGCTGCGCTCGACCACCCATCTCTCCTTGCCCAGGCCCGAGCCGTGCTCGGCCCCGCGACGGGCGATGATCGGCTTCACGCCTCGCTTTCTCAGCTCGCGTCGGTACTTGTCGTGGTCATAGCCACGGTCGGCGAGCAGGCGATCGGACCGCTTGCGGGGCCGACCGACTTTGCCGGCCACCGGGCCGACTCGGTCCACCAGGGGCAGCAGCTGGGTGACGTCGTTGCGGTTGCCGCCGGTCAGTGAGATCGCCAGCGGCACCCCGGCGGAATCGGTGATCAGGTGGTGCTTTGAGCCGGTGCGGGCACGGTCGACCGGGGAGGGACCTGTCGAGCCCCCCCTTGCAGCGCGCGGATGTGACTGCCGTCGATGACCGCGGTGTCCCAATCGATCCGCCCAGTTGCGTTCAGCCTCCTCAGCAGTTCACGGTGCAGGCGCTCGAAGACGTCGGCCCGCTGCCAGTCGACCAGTCGTCGGTGCGCGGTCGCCGGCGAGCAACCCATCTCTCGCGGCAGGTGCCGCCAGGCGATGCCAGTGAACAGCACGAAGACGATCGCGTTGAAGCAGATGCGGTCATCCACCCGAGGGCGACCGCCCTTGGCGCTCGGCTCGTGGACGGGGAGCATCGGCTCCACCTGGTCCCAAAGGTCGTCTCGCACCTGCCAGATCGAAGCCGCCACCAAGTACCTCCTGGGTCTGGTTATGTCTACCGGGGAGGTTCGGTGCGGCTACCTCAAGCCCTCCCGGAAGAGGTTTTGAGACAGCTTCTAAGGCCATGAGGGGACGCTGGTTCTGCGGAGACTGCATTGGCGCTCCCGGGCGGGGCGATTGCGCGGATAACCACCCCTGGAGGTGACCACGAACGTGGTTGCGATCGATGGCCGTCGCTACTCGTCGGGCCATGCGCAGCCGGTGGGAATGCGCGTGAGATGAGGCATCCGGTTCATCTGGTCAGGGATCGTGCACACCGCCTCGTTCTAAGCTCAATTATGAAGATGAAGGAGGCGAGTGGGATTCGGTCCTTGTCGGGCTGCGTAGCGGTCGCGATTTTCCTATCGCTCGCGTGGGCGAACGACGCGTTCCCCTCTCCCGCGGGGAGCGCGGACGGCATCGGTCCACATGAGGCCGGCTATTCCCGGGCAGCTGCGGGTCGAGTTGTTTCGGTTGGGAAGCACCGGGGGCATCGACGCAGAACTCGCATGGGCATCGCCTCCCGTATCGCGGTGAACCCTGCGGGTCCAGCATCGCCTTCGCATCCCCCAACGGCACCGATCCCGATCGACGGCCCGATCTGTCCCGGATGGGGCATCTCCATACCGTGTCGATGTCCGCAAGTACCAACCATTCCCGGTCCGCCGCAAAGCGTTCCGAGCGGCGATGGTTGGGTTGAAGTTGAGCTCTCCTACCCAACTGCGGGGTTTGCTTCCTGTCCGGGTGGCATCTCTGTCGTGGACTCCAATCGCACCGCGGTTGCATCTGCGGGACATACGACTGGGCCCACCGAAGGCGGACCCGGGGTCGAATCAGGTTCTACGACGATCTTCGTCTTGCCCGCTGGGGTGTGGACTGCCGTTGCCCGTGCGGGTCCAGAGGACGCCGAAACCGAGGGGTTCGTGATCGTGGCGGGACAGGGAACGAAGGTAACGTTCTCGCTCTCATCCTGAAGGCGCAGAGCGCACAGAAAATGAGAGACAGGCTAGGGCCCACACCCTTTTCTCTCGGCGCCAATCGTCCCTGGTTCATGGGAGAACTGCCGCAACAGGAGGGCGACACTCTGCAAGCTCCTCTTATCCGGCGCGCTGCGATGCTCGCCGCTGAAGTTCGAGGCGGGCGGCTAGGTGGCCGCTCCGCGGCCGTTACCCGAGGCTCTCGCGGGGCTGGAGGAGTCCTTCGGGTCGGTCCTTACGCGCCGCCGATTGGCCGGCGGAACAATGCGCGAATCCGATATCTCGGCGTAGACGGCGGCCGTGCTCTCGGCGACGTCGGCCCAGTCGAAGCGGCGCACGTGCTCGTGGGCTTCGGCGACGAGCCGGTGACCGAGCTCATCGTCGCATAGGACCCGCACGGCGACCTCGGCAAGCGCATCTGGGTCGTGTGCGCGGAAGCGCAGGCCCGCCTCCTCGTGCGGGACCACCTCACGCAGGCCGCCGGTATCGGCGACGATGCAGGGGCAGCCGGAGGCCATCGCCTCGAGCGCGACGAGGCCGAAGGGCTCATAGATCGAGGGGACGACCGTCAGGTCGGCGATCCGGTAAAGCGAGTGCAGGACATCGTCGCCGATCCAGCCGACGAAGGTCCCGTGCTCCATCAGGCCGAGCTCCTCGGCCTGCTTGCGGAGCTCGGCCTCGTGGGTACCGGAACCGGCCACCAGAAAGCGGGTGCCCGGCGCCTCGGCGATCATCCGCGGCATCGCCTCGAGCGCAAGCTGGAAACCCTTCTCATAGACGAGGCGGCCGATAAGCAGAACCAGCTTCTCCTCCGGCGCGGCGAACTCGGAGCGCAGCCGCCTCAGCTCCGCTGGATCCTGGGCCGGCAGGTCGTCGGGGTCGATGCCATTGGGGATCACCGTGATCCGCTCCTCCTCCACACCGAAGATGTCGACGATCTGCTCGCGCATGTAATGCGAGCAGGCGATCAGCCGCTCGGAGCGATTCGAGATCCAGCGCTCGACGCCGTGAATGTAGGTCTGGGGGTGCTTGTCAACCCAGCCCTGGTGGCGGCCGTGCTCGGTCGCGTGGATGGTGGTCACCAGGGGCGCTCCGAAACGCTTGGCGAGGTGGTCACAGGCGTTGGCCACGAGCCAGTCGTGGCCGTGTACCAGGTCGAATGAATAACGATCGCCGAGCTCGACGCCGGCGGCCAGCATGTCGGAGTTCATGCGCTCCACCCAGGCCACGAACTCGCCCAGGTCGGTGGGCCGCTTGGGCTCGCGGATGCGGTGAATCACAACACCGCCGTTCAGCTCATCCGCCGGGGACTCCTCGCCCCCGCGTGTCAGTACGTGGACCTCGACGCCGTGCTCGATCAGCGCCTCCGAGAGCTTGCGCACGTGGCGCGCCAGACCCCCCTCGATCAGCGGCGGGTACTCCCAGGAGAGGATTAGGACGCGGGTCACCGCTCAGCTCAGGGCTCCAGCAGGGGAGCGAGACTCAGATCCGGGGCAAGCGAGCGCATATTCGGTTTGGTGCTGGCGGGGGAGTCTATGGCCTGCAGAGCCGCGTCGGCGTGCCCGGTGGCCCGCTGGAAGGGGTAGTCGCCGGCCTCGCCACGCCCATCGAGGAATGCCCAATCGCTTGATTGGACCGCCAGCAGCTCGCGGGCAGCGCGCTGCGCGGCGGGGCTGGGCAGTCCGTCCGAGAGGGCGCGCAGAAGGCGCAGCTCGAGGCGCCGCGCCGCCCAGGCGATGTCGCCGACCCTGGGCGAACTCCAGGTCCGCAGGTCCTTGCCCGCCCCCCAGCTGGAAGCGGTGAGCGGACGCGGGAGCGCCTCGTGACGGCCAAGGGCCTCGGGCACGGTCACGAGGCGGATGCCGGCCGCAGCCGCCCCCGAGAGGACCTCGCGCAACCAGGTCACCCCCTCAGACCACCAGTGGCCGAGCAGCTCGGTGTCGATCGCAAAAACGGCCAGACCCGGGCGCCCGGCGAGCACGATGTGCTCACGCAGGCGCGCCGCCATCGCCGCGAGGAACTCGTGCGCCTGGCGGCGCGCCGCGGCCGCCGCCGCCTCCGGCTGATAGGCGCCGCCGCCGACCTTCCAGATCCGCGTTCCGCGCATCGACTTGCCGGCGAACTGGGCGTGTGCCGGATCGGAGGGATAGCCCCCGAGTGACCACAGCCATTCAACCGCGGGCCAGTCGATCGGCATCGCCACCGGGCCAGCCTCGGTCGCAATCGGCCGCAGCGCGTCGAGCGGCCCGAACCCCGGAGCGGCGCTCTGGTCAACGCAGAACCACTCGATGCCGTGCTCGGCGAGATGCCACTCAAAGCCGGGAGCATAGGCGCACTCCGGCAGCCAGAAGCCCCCTTTCCAGCCAAACCGGCGACGGTGGGAGCGGATCCCAGCGTCGATTTGCAGGCGCCGGCCGGCGCCCGTCGCCAGCAGCGGCAGCACCGCGTGGGTGGCAGCCGAACCGACAATTGCCACCCGGCCCTGCTCGACAGGATCCTGGAAAGCTCTCAACAGGCTCCCCCCGGTCCGCTCGAGCAGCTCCAGCGCATGCCGGTAGCGAGCTGACTCCGCCTCGCATGCCGACCTGCACTCCGGCTCCACCTCATCGGCGTCGGCCTCGGCTGCGCCGATCCGCCACTCGAGGAGGAAGCGCCGCAGGCGCTCATACACGCCGCCGTCCTCGAGCTGGTCGGCGAGCACCGGCGTCACCGTCAGGGTGAGGTCCCGAGCGACCTCGAGCACCGGCAGGTGCGAGCGGATCACCGCATCAAAGAGCCACTCCTCGCCGAACGGGTAGGTGCCGAAGCCCTCGACGTAGGGCATGTGCGAGTGCAGGACGATCGCCAGATCTCCGGCGCTCTGCACGCTAGGCATGGCAGATTGCCAGGAAGTCCAATGCCCGCTCGAGGCCATCCCCTCGCAGGGCGAAGTCAGAGGTTGCAATCGCCGGAGTGAAACGGTCATAGAAATGCCGCGTCAGGCCGAGCCGCCGGTGGACCGCATCCCAGCCCAGGTCGATCGCGATCTGATGGGCGCGCAACTTGCCCGCGTGAAATAGGCCGAGCAGCTCGACTCGCGGGAAATGTGCCTCGCAGAGCCCCCGGAACTCCTCCTCGCGGTACTCCTTGACGTGCCACGGGTTGTCCGACTTCACCGCGCCCCGGGGCGCCAGCGTCAGCAGGTTGGGGGTCGATATGTAGGCGACCCCCCCCGGGCCGATCAACGACTTGAAGTGCTCGAGGATCACCCCCGGGTCCTCGACGTGCTCGATCGTCTGCAGGAAGACGACCGCGTCGCAGGGCTCGACGAAGCTCTCGACCAGGTCGCGCTCGAAGCGCAGGTTAGACCGCACGTAGCGCAGCCGGGCGTGCTCGTGAGCCTCCGGGTTGGCGTCGACCCCGACTACTGTCGCCGCCGATTCAGCGAGGACCGCCGAGCCGTAGCCCTCGCCGCAGGCCATGTCGATGACCCGCTTGCCGATGACCCGCCCAGCGATCCACTCATAGACGATGAGATGTCGCCGGTACCAGTAATTCTCCTCGGGGACATCGGGCAGTGTTCGCTCCCCCGTGAGCGCCAGTGCCGGCACCCCCTCGGGCTGATTCAGTTGCACGTACTCGGGCTCCACGGGCCGCACGGTATTAGACGAACGTTGCGCGGATCTGCGTAGAGTTCTGCCCGATGCCAGCCTCCCCCACGGCGACGCCCAAGCACATCAAGGACGTCAACACCCGCTACCACGACGCGGCGGCGAACGAGTACGACTCCAAGTGGGGGATCGACTTCGGTGCCACCGGCCAGCGCCAGGTGCGGTTGAAGCTCTCAAAGGCGCTCGGGGGACTCGCGGCCGATAGCTTCGCCGACGGCCTCGAGATCGGCTCCGGGACCGGCTACTTCTCTCTCAACCTGCTGCAGCTTGGGGTCATCGAGCGGCTCACGGCGACCGATATATCAGCCGGCATGCTCGAGCGGCTCTCGCGGACGGCGGCGAGCCTCGGCCTGAAAGTCGAGACCGTCCTAACTGAGGCCGAGGCGTTGCCCTTCGAGGACGAGAGCTTTGACCTCGTCTTCGGCCACGCCGTCCTTCACCACATCCCCAACCTCGAGCGGGCCTTCAGCGAATTCCGCCGGGTGCTGCGGCCCGGGGGGACGATCGCCTTCTGCGGGGAGCCCTCGCGCTACGGCGACACGCTGGCGGCCGTCCCGAAGCGCGCCGGGCTTGCCGCGGCACCGATCTGGCGGCGCCTGGTCGGCGCCCGCCCCCTCGCCGTGCCCGAGGTCGAGCGGTCCCACGGACACGCCCTGGAGAGTGAAGTCGATGTCCATGCATTCGCACCAACCGACCTGCGCCGCCTGCTGCGTGTGGGTGGCTTTGAGAAGCGTCGCGTCAGCGGTGAGGAGCTGCTCGCCAACGCCTGGGGCTGGGGGCTTCGGACCGTCGAGTCAAGCGCCGAGCCGGACACGGTTCCGTTGGCCTGGCGCAGCTTTGCCTTTCGCAGCTACATCGCCCTGCAGAAGGTCGACACGCGCCTGCTCGAGCCGCGCCTGCCGGCCGAGCTCTTCTACAACCTGCTCGCCTCAGGAAAAAAGCCCGCGCGGGCGCCGGCGAGCGATCACCCGTCGGTGCCCTGATCGCTCTCGCGGCGGGCGCGGAAGAGCTTCACCCCGGCATCGATGCCCTTCAGCCGGCGCTCGCCGATGAACGTGTATCTGAACCCAGCGGCCACGGCTTGCTTCGTAGCGGCGTCGACCAGAACGCTGCCCGGGCGGGCGACGCCAGTGATCCGCGCCGCGAGGTTGACGGCGCGGCCGTAGTAATCGCCGGAGCGGGCCAGCGCCGGGCCGTAGGTGAGGCCGGCGCGCAGGAAGGGGAACTGCTCCCCTTCTGCCTCGGCAACCTCGATCAGCCGCATCGCCGCCTCCAGATTTGCCTCAGGGTCGATCGCGACTAGCATCGCCGCGTCGCCGATCATCTTCACCAGGCGCACCGGGGGCTCGGCGACCGCGCTCGCCATCTCCTCGAAGCGACCGGCGACTGCCCCCAGCTCCTCGGGCGCAATCTCCTCGCCCAGTCGCGTGAACTCGACGAGGTCTGCAAAGCAGACCGAGAGCTCCGCGGTGTTGCGAACCTCTCCCGAGGCGAGATCGGCGGCGCCGATCACGTCGCGGCGGATCTGCTCAAGCATGTGAGAGCGCAGCGCGTAGGCGATGCTCGGCTCCAGCAGCGGCATCATGTGCTCCGCTGCGTCCGCGAAGCGCAGGGCGAGGTCGCGCTCGGTGTCGCCCGGCTGCATCAGCGCCCGCACCACCAGCTCCCGGTTGGCCTGGGCGATGCGAGCGGTCCCCATGCCAATTGTGCGTGTGACCTGCAGCAGTCCATCCTCGGGCAGGCCGGCATCGAGGAAGGCCTTCAGCCCCCGGGCGGCCTCCAGGTCCGCGTCGGTCAGTCGGCGCTCGTCTGGGTCGTTGTTGGGGATCCCGAGGGCGGCCGTCGCACGCTGCAGGAACTCGAGACCGATGCCGGCGCGCCCGGCGATCTCCCGCGCCGTGTAGCGAGCGCGACCACCGGCGAGCGCGCGCTCCACCGGCAACAAGGTCAGGCGCGCGGACTCGACCGCCTCGTGCAGTTCCTCCAAGCTCACGCCTTCGGCGGCGAGCCGGCGAAGCAGCTCCAGCCGCGCCACCCGGGCCTCTCCCTCGACGCCCTCGAGCAGCCCCTCGGCCGCAAAGTCGATAGCCGCCGGGTCGCTCATAGGAGAACCTCCCCCTTGTTCTTCTGAGATTGAGAGGCCGAGCGCAGCGAGGCCGTCGAAGATCCCGGGGGAACGCATAGAGAAGCCGACCCCCGCCGGGAGAGCGCCAAGGTCGCTAGCCGCATAGACGGCCCGCATGAGACCAGCGCCTCCCGGCGGTGCGAGGCGCCAGAAGCGCCAACAGGACGTGGTGCCCGAGAGCGCCACCCTATGAGCACGCGCAACGGCTCCTCGTGGCCGGTTCTCAGTCGAGATGAATCGACCGAGGAGGAAGCATCGCAGGAATGACCGCGGGGATCGACTGGGCGAGCGAGGCCCATGAGGTCTGCGTCAGCGAAGAGGGAGAGGTGCTCGAGCGCTTCTCCGCGCCCCACGACGAGCGCGGGATCGCCGGGCTCACCCGCCGGCTCGCACGAGCGGAGGTCGACCGGGTGGCGATCGAGCGGCCCGACGGGATCCTGGTCGAGCATCTGCTCGCCGCGGGCCTGGAAGTCCTGGCGATCCATCCCAACCAGGTCAAGGCCGCCCGCGCCCGCTTCGCGGTCGCCCACGGCAAGTCCGACCGCTTCGACGCCTATGTCCTGGCCGAGCTGGCTCGCACCGACGCCCACCGCTTCCGGGCGCTGGTGCCCGACGGCGAGGAGACCAAGGCGCTGCGGGCGCTGACCCGCGCCCGTGAGGACCTGGTCGGGGTGCGGGTGGAGCTGGCAAACCAGCTGCGCGCCCAGCTGCAGGCCTTCTGGCCCGGCGCCCTTATGTTCGCCGCCATCGACAGCTCGATCTCGCTGGCCTTCATCAAGCGCTATCCGAGCCCTGCGGACACCAGCGGGCTCGGCGCCGGGCGCATGGCGGCCTTTCTGACCCGCAACTCCTATAGCGGCAGAACCGATCCCGCCGAGCTGGTGGCGCGGCTGAACGCGGCGCCCAACGGGACCGCGGGGAAGGTCGAGTGCGAAGCCCGCCGGGCGGTCGTTCTCGGCCTGGTCAGTTCCCTCGAACCGATCGTCACCGAGATCGCAGCGCTTGACGCCCAGATCCGCGAGTGCCTCGCCGCCCATCCCGACGCGGCGATCTTCGCGCCGTTGTTTCGCGACCCCAAGACGGTGATCTGCCCGGCGACCCTGATCGCCGAGCTCGGCGATGCCCGGGGGCGCTACCCGACCGAGGCCGCGATGGCCGCCGACGCCGGCATGAGCCCGGTCGCCCTGGAGTCGGGCAAGCTGCGAGTCGCCACCTTCAGGCGCGCCTGCGACAAGCGCCTGCGGGCCGCGGTTGCCCGACTCGCCGACTCGACCCGCCACTGGCATCCGTGGGCCAGGGAGGTCTACCGAGGAGCCCGGGCCAGGGGCCAGGATCACCCCCATGCGATCCGCACTCTCGGTCGTGCCTGGATCAGGGTCCTCTGGCGCTGCTGGCGGGACAGCGTGCCCTATCCCTATGACCCTGCTCGACACGGCAACTTCAACCGCCTCCAGGCGGCGGGGGGTTGACACAGGACGTCTCATGCGAAGACCACCGCGCCGCCCCTGCGGGGGTCTCCGCCGCCACTCAGCGCACCGCTCAGCGGGTCGCGGGCGACCGCCTGAACACCGCCGAAGAACAGGTTGATCGCCGGTCGGCGGGCGACCGAAAGGCCGCGCTCCTCGAGCCGCGTGAGCGCCGCCTCGTCGATTCCGGGCTCGGCCTGCACGATCCCCTGCTCGAAATGAAGGCGCGGAGCCCGCACCGCCTCGTCGGCTCCGAGGCCCTGCTCGACCGAGCGGACGATCGTCTGCAGGATCGCCGAACGAATTCGGTTGGATCCGGCGCTGCCCAGGCCGAGCACTATCTCACCGTCGCGAAGAACGACGGTCGGCGCCATCATCGAGGGAACGCGCCGGCCCGCCGGGATGCTGTGGAAACCGAGTGGGTTGAGGTCCTCCTCGCCGAGCATGTTGTTGAGGATCACGCCGGTGCCTGGGACAAGTACACCCGAGCCCGAACCATTGGAGCAGGTCACGCTGGCGCACATCCCCGCTCCGTCGAGCACCGATATATGGGTCGTCGACCCGAGCAGGTCGGCGGCGGCGAGGTCGAGGCCGCCGGGATCCAGAAGACTTGCCTCGAGCGCCTCGCCGTAGAGCGCCTCGGCAAACTCCTCGCCGCGGGCACCGTTCGCGGCCCCCATCGCCATCACCAGCTGCTCGGGCCCGCTGGTTTGCCCGAGGCGCTCGAGCAGCCCCAGGCAGAAGGCGATCAGGATCCCCCCGGAGGACGGCGGTGGATTGGTGAGCACCTCGGCGCCACGAAAGGGTGCCCGGATCGGCCGTCGCAGGATCGCCTCGTAGTTGGCCAGGTCGGAGGACCCGAGGGTCCCGCCATGCTCGAGGACAAAGTCGCTGATCCGGCTGGCGACCTCGCCGCGATAGAAGGGCTCCGCCCCTTCGGCACCGAAGCGTTCGAGGGCCAAGGCCAGCTCCGGGAAGCGGATCTCATCACCCTCTCGCAGGGGGCGGCGGGCGGGTGCATAGAGCTCGCGCGTACCCTCAAGGCGACCGTGGATTGGGGCGAGGATCTCGAGGATGTAGGCCTGCTGGGCATTGACTAGCGCCCCCTTGCGGGCGAGCCGCGCACCCGGTGCGGCCAACTCGGCGAGCGGCACCGAGCCGAAGCGGCGCAGCGCCAACTCGAGGCCGGCGGCCGTCCCCGGAACGCCGCATGAGGCAGGACCTACGTAGAAGGTCTGGACGGTCTCGGGATCGAAGTGGACCGGGACCGGCACCAGCTCGACTCGGCGCTCGATCCGGTCGACACCGGGGGCGGCGACGAAGAAATCGATCAGCGACGTCTCCCCGGAGGGCAGGTGGACGATGATGAAGCCACCGGCCCCAAAACCGGTCAACGGACTCTCGGCGGCGAAGGAGGCGAGCACCGCGCAGACGGCGGCGTCGACGGCGTTGCCGCCGTCACGCAGGATCGCGGCGCCGGCCTCGGCGGTCTGTGGATGGCCGGCGGCGACGACGCCGTTCATGCCGGCAGCGTAATGACGACGCTGGCAGCGCGCGTGCTCAGCCGGGGAGGAACTCCGGAACGTCGATCCCGAGCTCGTCGCCGCGGCCGCGCGCCCGCGGGCGTGGCGCGTCCTTGGTGCGGGTGATCCTCGGCTCCACGGCCCGGCGCGGCGGCGTCGACTGGCCATCGAAGCGGGTCGCGACCACGGTCACCCAGACCTGGTCGGCCAGGGCCTCGTCGACGTTGGCGCCGAAGATGATGTTGGCGTCCGCGTGCGCCGCCTCGCCGACGACCTTGGCCGCCTCGCTGACCTCAACCAGGGAGAGATCCGCGCCCCCTGTGATCGAGAGAAGGATCGAACGGGCACCGTTCATGGAGGTCTCAAGCAGAGGTGAGGAGATCGCCTTTTCGGCGGCAAGCACCGCCCGACCCTCGCCGCTCCCCATGCCGATTCCAAGCAGAGCCCGACCGGCGTCCGACATGATCGTGCGCACGTCGGCGAAGTCAAGGTTGATCACCGCCGGCAGCGTGACCAGATCGGAAATTCCCTGCACGCCCTGACGCAGGACGTCGTCGGCGACCTGGAAGGCCTCGATCATCGAGGTCTGCTGGTCGAGCACCTCGAGCAGGCGATCGTTGGGAACGACGATCAGCGTGTCGACCTCGGCCGCCAGCGCGTCGATTCCCTTGCTCGCCTGGTTGCCGCGCCGGCTCCCCTCGAAGCTGAACGGCTTGGTCACGATCCCGACCGTCAGGGCGCCGACCTCGCGCGCCAGGCGGGCCACAACAGGGGCAGCCCCCGAACCCGTGCCGCCGCCGGCGCCGGCGGCGACGAAGACCATGTCAGCGCCCTTCAGTAGGCGCTTGATCTTGTCCTGCTCCTCGAAGGCCGATGAGTAGCCGACCTCGGGATCGGCGCCGGCGCCCAGCCCACGCGTCTGCTCGTCGCCAATGTGGACAGTGACATCGGCGACGCAGACCTGCAGCGATTGGAGGTCGGTGTTGACCGCCATGAACTCGACACCGGGGATCCGCGCCTCGACCATCCTGTTGACGGCGTTGACGCCAGCCCCTCCGACGCCAATGACGCGAATCACCGGGGTGTGGGGCTCACCGCTTCCCTTGGGCGCGTACTCGGGCTCCTCGCGCCCGTAGCGCGGCGCCTCGACGATCGGCTCGATCTCCCGCCGCGCCTGCGGCTGCTCGGAGAAGACCCGCTGCAGCCTCTCCGGGGGGGACGCGGCCGCAACGTCCTCGACCGCGCGATCGATGGGGTCCCGACGACCGTAGCGTGGCTCGTCGGTCTGCGTCGACGGGGACCCTGGCGCGGGTGGCGTTGAGGGTCTTGCCTCTCCCGCAGCCGGTGAGGTCGAGGAGGGGTCCTGCTCCGCGGGAGCAGTCGCGGCCGCGGGGTCCTCGCCGGGCCCGGTCGACCGGAAGAGGTCGGCGAGGGGACCCTCACGCATGCTCGCCCGCTTACGCCGACTCATTTGCCAAGACCTCCTTCGCAAGCTCTCGGTAGTAGTTCGCGGCGTTGCCCTCGGGATCGTACTTGAGGACGCTTGCGCCTTTCACCGGGGCCTCGGCGAATTTGATCGCCTTGCGAATCCGCGACTTGAAGACCAGGTCGCCGAAGTTCTCTTCAAGAATCTCCACCGCCTCCTTGGCGTGGACGGTCCTCGTGTCAAGCATCGTCGGCAGGATGCCCTCGATCCGCACCTCGGGGTTCAGATTCTCCTGAATCATCTTCAGCGTGTTCTGGAGCTGGACCAGTCCGCGCATCGAGAGATACTCGCACTGGACGGGGACGATCACCTTAGTCGCCGCCGTCAGCGCGTTGATCGTCAGCAGGCCGAGGCTGGGGGGCGTGTCGATGCAGACGAAGTCGTAGTCGCCGATGATCTCCTTGAGCGCCTTCTCGAGCGAGCGCTCGCGGCCGATCTTTGTGCTCATCGCGATCTCGGCGCCCGCCAGGTCGATGGAAGCGACCGCGATGTCGATCTCGCGATGCTGGATGATCTCGCTGATCGGCGTGTCGTTAACGAGCACGTCGTAGAGGCTCTTCTCGACCTTATCGGGGTCAATCCCCTGGCTCATGGTCAGGTTTCCCTGCGGGTCAAGGTCTATGCAGAGAACCCTGCGACCGGCCTCGGCGAAGGCCACGGCAAGGTTCAGCGTCGTGGTCGTCTTCGCGACACCGCCCTTCTGGTTGGCGAAGGCGATCACCTCGGCGTGCTTTGTCGGAACCTCGCTCTCAGGCTCCTCGGCCGGCGTCTCATGCCTGCTGGGCGCAATTAGGTCCCGCGCCTTCATCCGCTCAGGCTTGGGCTCGGGCCCGGAGGGACCTTTGACGGTCGCGGCGGCTGCCTCCCTCTCGCTGGCAGGGTCGCTGACAAATGCGTCTCCCTGGCTCGCGCGAGAGGGCTCAGGATCTGGGATTTGCTCGCGCCGTTCCGCCGCGCGTGCAGGCGTTCCCGGTGGGGGAACTAGCCGCTCCATCTCCTCGAGCTCTTCGACGATTGGATGCTCCTCGATCACGGGCGCGGACTTCGACCTTCGGCTCAGGAATCCCATGCGCGGGTATTCGCATGGGCCACCGCTTTTCCTGCCCGACGCCGAAATTGCTAGGAATCACCCGATCCGCGAGCTGCTCGACAAGCGCTTGGTATTCGTCACCGGCAAGGGGGGCGTCGGCAAGACGACCATCTCCGCCGCGCTCGGACTGCGCGCCGCAGCCGAGGGAAAACGCACCATCGTCTGCGAGGTCGCCTCCCAGGAGAACGCCTCACGACTCTTCGAGCACACCGAGGTCGGCTTCCACGAGGTCCCGATGGAGGAGAACCTCTGGGCGATCTCGATCGACCCCGACGAGTCGATGCGCGAGTACGTGCTGCTGCAGCTCAAGGTTCGGGCGATGCGCGACATGCTCTTTCGCAGCCGCATCTTCAGCTATCTGGCGGCCGCAACACCGGGCCTCAAGGAGCTGGTCACGATCGGCAAGATCTGGGAGCTGACGCAGCTCGACCGCAGGGTCAAGTCCGGGCGCAAGTACGACCTCGTGATCGTCGATGCTCCGGCCACTGGCCACGGGGTCGGCTTCCTGCAGACGCCGCGTACCTTCGCGGCGATTGCCAGGGTCGGCCCGATCCACTCCCAGGCCAAGCAGCTCGACCGCCTGATCACCGACCAGCGGCACACGGGTGCCGCGATCGTCGCGCTCCCCGAGGAGATGCCTGTCAACGAGTCGGCGGCGCTCGAGCGCGACCTGCGGGAGGAGGTCGGGGTCGCGGTCGACCGCATCTACATGAACGGGCTCTACCCGGAGCGCTTCAGCAAGGAGGAGGCGGCGCGACTTGCGGAGCTGACCACCGGCGAGAACGGCGCCGTGCGGGCTGCCGCGCGGGCCGCGGTCTCCGAGCACGATCGCGCCCGCTCGCAGCGCGCCCAGCTGGCCCGCCTCCGGCGCCGGGTCGAGGCGCCGGTAAAAACGCTGCCCTTCCTGTTCGAGCCCCAGCTCGGCGTCGAGGCGGCCCGCCGGCTCGGCGAGAGGCTCATCTGATGCCATCGGTCAGCGAGATCCTCGAGGGCAAGGACGTCTGCATCTGCGCCGGCTCCGGCGGGGTCGGCAAGACGACCACCTCGGCCGCGATCGCAGCCGGGATGGCGGCACGGGGATTGAAGGTCTGTGTGCTGACGATCGACCCCGCTAAGCGGCTCGCTGACTCGCTCGGACTGAAGGAGCTGGGCAACCGGGCCAGACGCGTCGATCCGGAGCTCTTCGCCGCTCAGGGGATCGAGGTCAGGGGCGAGCTGTGGGCGATGATGCTCGACGCCAAGGCGACCTTCGACGAGCTGGTCGCGCGTCATGCAGCGGACGAGGAGTCACGCGACCGCGTCCTCGAAAATCGCATCTATCAGCAAATCTCCAACGCCCTCGCCGGCTCGCAGGAGTACATGGCGATGGAGAAGCTCTTCGAGCTGCACAGCGAAGGGCGCTTTGACCTGCTCGTCCTCGACACCCCCCCGACCCGCAACGCGCTCGACTTTCTCGACGCGCCGAAGCGGCTCACGCAGTTCATCGAGGGGCGCTCGCTGCGGGTCTTCATGAAGCCAACCGGACTCGCCGCCCGGGTGGCCGGGCGCGGTGCATCGGTCGCACTCAGCGTCCTGCGGCGGATCGTCGGCTTCGACCTGATCGCAGATCTGGCCGAGTTCTTCAATGCGTTCAGCGGCATGGTCGAGGGATTTCAGGCGCGCGCCAAGCGGGTCAACAACCTGCTGGCCGACCCCCACACCTGCTTCCTGGTGATCTGCGGGCCCCAGGGGGAGCCGATCGATGAGGCCGTCTACTTCCACCGCAAGCTGGTGGAGGCAAAGCTGCCCTTCGGCGGGATGATCGTCAACAAGGTCCATTACTCCGCTGAGCGCCTTCGAGGCTCATCGGAGGGCCTGCAGGTCGCGCTCGCCAAGGCCCTGGGCAACGAGGGCCTGGCGCGCCGCGTCACCGAGAACTTCTCCGACTACCAGGCGCTCGCCGAGCGCGATGCCGCGAACATCGAGCGCCTGCAGCGGGAGATGCGGAGCCGCGCCGTAATCCGCATTCCCTATCTTGACGAGGACGTCCACGACCTCGCCGGGCTGGCGGAGATCAATCGCTACCTGTTTGCCAGCGGTGCCGAGCGGACGGCGCTGGCGGCGGACCTTTAGGGCTAGCCGACCCGGCGGTAGTGGTCGTACTCGAGCTCGCGGACCTCCCAGTCCGCGTCCTCGGGCACCGGGAAGAGGTGGCGAACCCGCGGGCTGTCTATCCGCTCACGGCGGGCGATGTCGCTCTCGGCCGCGGCCCACTCCATCGTTCCGTCCTCGACCGCCACCTCATCGAGCCAGTGCGTCGCAGTGATCCGGATCTCCTCCTCGGCCGGGATCGGCTCCATGATGCGGGTCTCCTGGTCGTGCATCTCAACCTCCTCTGCAAATTTGGCGTTTTCCGACAGGGGATCGCCGATCTCGACGGGGGCCACGGCCTCCTCCAAAACCGGCATCTCCTGAGCTTCGCGTCCGTTAGGAGCGGGCGATTCTCCGACGCTCACCGCAATCTCTATGTCCCCGGCTTCAAGTCCGGAGGCGATCAGCGACTCGTCGGCGACCGTGCCGAGATCATCACCGAGCGTGCCGAGGGCGGCCTCGCGCAGCAGGCGGCGCACGCCCTCCTCCAGCCAGGCGGCCAGCTCCAGGCCGTCCCGGGCGGGGGCGCCGTTCATCAGCGAGCGCTCGAGCTCAAGCGCATCCTCGATGCGCCCCCGGGCCTCAATCCGGTCGCAGCTCTCGTCGGTAATCAGGGCTGAAGCGCGCATCGGCAGCGAGGCCCCGACCGGCCCATGGCCCTCGAGCACCGCTCTCAACGCCAGCAGATGATCGCTGAGGCCCTCCATCGCGGTCTCCCGCGCACAACCCATCTCAAAGCGGGCCACCGCCCAGGAGAGGGCACCGTCGGGATCGGGGCGAGCCTCCAACCGAATCGCCAGCTCCGCCAGACCCGCGGCCTCCGCATCACTCAGCCTGTAGGCGCCAGGGCGCGTCGCGGGCGAGCCGCTCGGCATCCGGGCCCAGTGGCCCTCCCCGGTGGGCGCGAAGGCGTAGGGGCCGAGACCAATCCCGCCGGCCTTGTAGAGCCTCATCACGCTGATCAGCTCGTGCAACTGGTGCAGCGCCTCGGCGGCGCTCTCACCGCCCTCGCCCTGCTCGGCGACGGCCAGAAACTGGGGTTCCCAGGCAGCCCGTCCCATCCCCTCGCTGCGCATCGCCTCGACCGGTGCTTCGATCATGTCGGCCCGGATCAGGCGCACGCCGTGTGGCAGCTCGAGGCTCGCCACGCCCATCTTCAGACCGACGATCGGCACCACAAGCACATCCGCCTCGTCGGGTTTGCGCGCTTCGGCATCAAGTGCGTCGCTTGCCCGCTCGAGCCGCTCCCGATCGAGCGAGAACTCGGTGCAGCCTTCCCACAGTGAGGCGATGAAGGCGATCAGCAGACGGTCCGCGCGGGCGGCCGGGTCGGTTGGCACCAACTCGCCGCGCGACTCGAGGTAGGGGACCGCGACCCCGGCGGCCTCGACAGCGTTGCGGGCTGTGATGAACGAGGGCAGAGCCCGGATCTCGCCCTCGTGAAGTTCGACGAAGCGCGCGGTCAGCGGCTCATAGCTATGAAAGAGGGAGTCTGGGCCCGGCTGCTCGGCGACGTCAAAGGGGATCTGCTCGCCACCGGCAACGAGCGCGCTGAGCCGGACCGCGGCGTCGGCCGCCAGGCGCTTCAGGGCTTCGTTGAAAAGAAAGTCGCGCACGCCGGATCGCTTCCGCCCCACACCTGGGCCTCCTGCGCCTGCACGGCGCCTTGCAACCCGCGTCTTATGCGGGCCTCTAGACGGTCGCCGGCTGGTGCGCAGCCTCGTCGAAGAGCCAGCGACGCCCGTAGCGACGCATATCCTCGATCAGCGGGACCAGCGCCTCGCCCTTCTCGGTGAGGGCGTACTCGACGCGAGGTGGCACCTCGGGAAAGGTGTGGCGAGCGACGACACCCTCCTCTTCGAGGGCCCGGAGCCGCAGAGAGAGCGTCCGTGGGCTGATCCCCTCCAGCGAGCGCTCCAACTCGCAGAAACGCCTCGAACCTTCGGCCAAGTCACGGATTACGAGCAGCGTCCACTTACCGCAAACGATGTCGGCGGTCCGGCAGACGGGGCAGCTGGAATTGCTCAGTGCGTTCATCAAACGGGCGCGTGAATCCAACCAGGACGCGCTTCAGCAAGTGTAGCGCCATAGCTTTACTTACTGAAGTTTTGGGCGAGTGGCCTTGCAGTGCGCATTTTTCGGCAGTTCGGGCTAAAGCGAGGCGAGCTGCGATCCGATGGATGTCCCATGCCCAAACTGCGATGCCGAGCGGCGCCGCCCTCCGAGGCGGGCTTCGCCCTGATCGAGGTGCTGATCAGCGCCATGCTGATCATCATCGTCGGCAGCGCGGTGCTCTCGCTGCTCGTCGCCTCGACACGCTCGGCCGCGCAGGAGCGCGCACGCACGCAGGCATACGCGATGGCACAGGAAGACCAGGCGCGCCTGCGCGCAAAACGAATCTCGACACTCAACGGCCTCCACGAAGTCCGCCCGGTGACCCTCAACGGCACCGAATTCGAAGTCGAATCGACCGGCGTCTTCGTCAACAACACCTCGGGCACCTCGTCGTGCAACGAAAACGAATCGACACCCGATTACGTGCGGATCACATCGACCGTTCGCCAGAAGAGTGGCCAAGGAAGCCCGATCTCCCTACAGAGCATCGTCTCCCCCTCAAACGGATCGCTCGACCCGACCCACGGAAGCATCGTGATCTCGGCGACAAACGCTCAGGGCAAGGCCCTCTCGGGCCTGCACCTGAGCGGAACCGGAACCAGCAGCTTCAGCGGGACGACGGATTCCAACGGTTGTGCGATCTTCGCCGATCTTCCCGCCGGCACCTATACGCTGACGCCGAGCGGAACCGGGCTTGTCGAAAGGTTCGGCAACCCACCGTCGGGACAGCAGGTGCAGGTGAGCGGCGGCCAGACGCAGCGTGTGCCGCTGTTGCTCGACCAAGCGGGCACGCTGAAAGCGCCCTTCTTCTACAAGCTCGGGACGACCAGTTACAGCGTCGTCCCCCAATACGTCGCCCTCTATGACGCCGAAATGGGGACGAGCGCGAAAAGCTACAAACCGACAACCGAAGAAGTCGGCTCGACGAAGTACGCGGTTGTCGCCTCGCTGTTTCCCTTCAAGACCGCCTACACGGTCTACGCTGGCGCCTGCGAATCAAACAAGCCCTCCTCCTCCGAAGCGATGGCAAGTATCGCGGTGCCCTCCGGCGCCTCGGTCACCGCTCCCCAGATTCGCATGCCTGCGCTGGAAATTACGGTTACGACCAACGGGAGCACGAAAATCCAGGGGGCTCGGGTGACGATCACCGACAGCAAGTGCGCAGCCGCCGGCAAGTACGTGTACACGACCGAAGCAAACGGACACCAGAGCCAGACGACGACCGGCCCGATGACGCCGGCGCTCCCCTGGAGCACGTATGAAATCTGTGCCTCGGCGAACTTCTCGGGCCAGAACCACCGGCTGTACGCGAAAAACGTCGCGGTCGAAACCGTATCGGCAACCGTCACGGCAAACCTCAACCTGACCGGCAGCGGCTCCGAAACCAACACATGCCCATGAGCGAGACACGCCTCGGAGACCTGGGAAGCGAGCGCGGAACGACCCTCGTCGAGCTGATCGTCGCGATGGCGGCGGGCATCGTCGTCATGGCGGCACTCGCGACGCTGATCATCGTCGTGATCCACGGCACCGCCAGGGTCAGCGCCCGTGTCGATGCGACTCAGCGGGCAAGGATTGCCGTGACGCGGATCATCGAAGAGCTGCACTCGGCATGCATAGCGCCGAAGGCGGCGCCGATCCTCGAAAAGAGTACCGGGTCGACCCTGAGGTTCATCCACGCGGTTGGCACCCAGGGCTCCCAGGTGGCACCCATCCCGACCAAGACGGAAATTAAATACAGCGGCGAAACGCTCACCCAATACGACTACGAAGGAACCGGTACCTACCCGGGGAGCACCTACTCCGCGACTCCGACGACGACGACGCTTGTCACCAAGGTGGTGCCGATTCCCCCCAGCACCTCGATCTTCAGTTATGCCGGCTCTTCCAGCGGCTCGGTGAGCGAAATAGTGCCGGGCACGGAAGGCCTCACGGCCGCGCAGGCGATCGGCGTGATCGAAGTCCGCGTCGGCCTCAACACGAGTCCGAGCGCGAGTCCAAGCCCGGTCAAAGATGCCGGTGCCGCGGCGAGCATCAGGGACGCCGCGGTCCTGCGGCTAACTCCCCCCTCCTACAACGAAAAGGCGGCGGCCCCACCATGTCAATGAAACGCGCTCGTGCAGAGGAGGGTTTCACGATGATCGCGACGGTGATCGGCCTCTCGATCATCGCCCTGATGACCGCTGTCGCGGTCGCCGCGGTGATGGGTGACACGCACTCCGGGCTGCGGGACTTCGAACAGAAACAGGCCTACAACGCGGCCCAGGCTGGAATCAATGAATACGCGTTCCACCTTCACATCGACAGCGGCTACTGGGCGAAGTGCACCAACGTCTCGGGCCCGGTCAACCAGCAGGGGTCAACGACAAAGCGACGCACGCTCTCCGGCAACTCAGGCGCCGAATACGCGATCGAACTCCTACCCGCAACCGGAAAAGCGAGTTGCGATCCGACAACGGTCGCCAGCGCGACGGCGAGCATGCTGCAGGCCACTGAACCGATGAAAGGGACGTTCCGGATCCGCTCGACCGGCTTCGATGGCAAGGCGAAGTCCTCGATAGTCGCGACCTTCAAGCCGGCCAGCTTCCTCGATTACGTCTACTTCACCCAGCTGGAGACATCGGATCCGGTCACCTACCGAAATCAGGCGACCATCGAAGGCGCCTACACACAGTGCTCTAAACAGATGCGTCAGGGTCGCTATGAAGCTCCCATCCCCAACTCCGGCGGGGAATACTGCGACGTGATCTCCTTCGTCAGCGGCGATGAAATCCACGGACCGATGCACACCAACGACACCTTCGCGATCTGCGGCGAACCGCGGCTCGGTCGTAATGCCGGAGACCCAATCGAGATCAGCGGGCCGCCTCACGGGAGCCCGGCCCGTGCGTGGTACTCGACCAATGAAATCCCCCACTCCGGCTCCTCCTGCAGCGGCAACTCAAAAAGGTTCGAAGGGACCGAAGAGGCCAACGCACCCGAACTGCTGCCGCCGGAAACCAACTCGCAGCTCGCGACGATCGTCGAACCCGCGTTCAAGTTCTCCGGTCAGGTCAGGATCTGCCTGAACGGTGCGACGATGACCGTGGGTAAAGGTGCGACCTGCACCGAAAACGTCGCCTACTCCGGCGCCCTGCCCCCCAACGGCGTGATCTATGTCGAAAACGTGACCTGCACCGGCTCCTACTCTCCGTTCCGCAACGAATACCAGAGCACCTCCCAATGCGGCAACGTCTACGTGCACGGCTCCTCTTCAAAGCCGCTGACGATTGCCGCCGGCAACGACATCATCATCGATGGCAACCTGACCCACAGCGGCGAAGAAGCGATGCTCGGCCTGATCGCCAACAATTTCATCCGCATCTACCACCCGCTCAAGGTCGTCAATGTCGAACATTGCACCGGCAGCGGTAAAACTAAAAAATGCGAATACGTTCCAGAAGAACGCTGCGAAAACGTCAGTGAACCGCTGAAGAATGTAACGGTGGAAGCGGCGATCCTCGCGATCAACCACTCGTTCATCGTCGACAACTACAACTGCGGCAGCTCGCTGGGGACGCTGACCGTCGTCGGTGCGATCGCCCAGAACTATCGCGGCGCCGTCGGCACCTCGGGAGGAACCGGCTTTCTGAAGAACTACAACTACGACGAACGCCTGAAAACGATGGAGCCACCGAGCTTCATCGAACCGGTCCAGTCGGACTGGGTGATCGGTCGCGAGACCTCCGGCTGATCGTCGTGGTGAGAGCCGCGGGCCAGATCCGCACCTGAAACAAGCCTTGCGGGCTCTAGGAGTCGCACCATTCTGCCGATACATCATTCGTCCAGCTATGCAGATCCTCGGAAAAAAACACAAAGCCCTGGTCGGGCTCGAGATCCAAGCCGGTAGCGTCGCCGCGACCGAAGTGCGGACCAATGGCTCCGCGCAGGTGACCGCTGCCGCGATTGGGCCGCTCGCAGCCGACGCATTTCGCGAGGGCGAGGTCCGCGACGGCGAGGCGCTCACCGAGGGTCTGAAATCGCTCTTTTCCGAGCACAAGCTCTCCAAGCAGGTACGCCTCGGCCTGGCGAACCAGCGCGTCGTCGTGCGAACGCTGAGGCTGCCGGCGATCGAGGACCCCGCGGAGCTCGACGCCGCGATCCGCTTCCAGGCCCAGGACCAGATCCCAATGCCGATTGACCAGGCCGTCCTTGACCACAGGGTCATCGGTGGCGCTCCGGCCCAAGACAGCGACTCGCGCCCGAAAATCGACGTGATGGTCGTCGCCGCCCGGCGCGACATGATCGCGGCCTCGCTTGACCCGTTGCGTAAGGCCGGGCTGCAGCCGGTCGGCATCGATCTCTCCGCCTTCGGGATGATCCGCGCGCTCGGCGACCTCACGGTTCAGCCAAACGCCGGCCAGGACCCCCCTCCTTCCTCCAGCGGCGCAGCGCTCTACTGCAACGTCGGAGACACGACCAACCTGGCGGTCGCCCGAGGGCGCTCGTGCCTCTTTACGCGCGTTGCCCCCGCCGGCATGGAGACGATCGCCGCGAGCCTCTCGGCGGAGATGGGGCTCACCCCTGAACATGCCCAGATGTGGCTCGACCACGTCGGGCTCAGCCAACCGCTTGAGTCGATCGGCGGTGACCCGGCGACCGTCGCGGCAACCCGCCAAGCGCTGGAGACCGGGCTCTCCGCCTTGCGCGATGAGCTGCGTCTGACGCTCGACTACTACGGGGCGCAGGAGGGCTCGGTACCGATCGACCGGGTCGTTCTCAGTGGCCCGGGAAGCTCAATCTCCGGCCTTTCCGAACAGCTTGAGCAACAGATCGATCTTCCGGTTCAGATCGGCCTCCCGCGAGCGCTGGGAGAGTTCGACGTGGCCTCGGCCGCCCGTCTGACCCTGTCCTACGGCCTCGCCCTGGAGAGCTGAGCGATGCGGCCGATAAACCTGATCCCGACGGATGAGCGGCGCGGTCGTGGTGCCCCGAAACGCGGTGGGCCGCTTGCCTACGTGATCGTTGGAGCACTAGTGCTGCTGCTCGGCGGCATCACGCTGTTGGTCTCGGCCGAAAACGAGATCTCCAGCAACAAATCCGAAGTCGCGGAACTCACCGCCGAAAATGCGACCGCGAAAGCCCGGGTCTCAAGGCTCGCCGCCTACACACAGTTGGAAGGCGTCCGCGACGAGCGCGTCGCCACCGTTACAGAACTCGCCGACAGCCGCTTTGACTGGGAACGGGTGATGCGGGAACTGGCCCTGATCATGCCGCGGGACGTCTGGCTGACGAACATGACCGGCACGGACGCCCCGAACGTATCCGTCAACGGTTCATCGAGCATCGCCCTGCGGCAGGGAGTCGCCGGCCCGGCCCTGGAAATCATCGGCTGCAGCACGAGTCAGGACGCGGTGGCCGGATTCGTCTCAGCGCTCAAGAACATCGACGGAGCCACCCGGGTCGCGATGCAGTACTCGAAACTCCCCGAAGGCGAAGGCGGGGGCGAATCCGGATCGGCGAGTGCCTCGGGGGGCAACTGTCAGACCCGACCCTGGATTCCCGAATTTCAGATCGTGGTCGCCTTCGACGCGGCGCCCGTCCCCACAACCAGCGGCACCGAAGAATCAGCCGCCCCCGAAGAAAGCGAATCAAGCACGGAATCGTCCTCCGAAGCGAGCCCCTCCTCAGGGGAAGGCGGCTGAGCATGAAGGTCGAGAACTCGACACGCACGCTCGTCGCAATTCTCGTGGTTGTCGCCGCGGCTGTGGCCTTCTGGATGCTGCTGCTGAGCCCCAAGCGCAAGGAAGCCGACGAACTCAGCACCCGGGCGGAAGGCCTGCGCTCGACGCTGGTCCAGTCACAGAGCGAAGTGGCGGCGGCGGAAAAGGCAAAGCGCCAGTTCCCCCGAAATTACCGCCAGCTTGTTGTTCTCGGCAAGGCGGTCCCAGCAGGCGATGAAACTGCCTCACTCTTGGTCCAGATGAACACCGTCTCACAGGTATCGGGGAACAGCTTCGACTCGATCGAACTCGGCACCGCCGAAGGGACGAGCAGCCCCGAAACGAGCACCGCCCCGAGCGAAGCACCGACGAACGCCACCGAGGCCGAAGCGGCGCTGCTTCCGCTGGGGGCGACCGTCGGCAGCGCCGGCCTCGCGGTGATGCCCTACAACCTGATCTTCACCGGCAACTTCTTTCACATCGCCGATTTCATCAAGGGCATCGACTCGCTGGTCAAGACCAAGGACAGCAACGTCAAGGTGAACGGCCGCCTGATGACCATCAACGGCTTCTCCCTCCAGGAAAGTAAGGCTGAATTTCCATTTCTGCAGGCGAGTTTCTCTGTGACGACATACGTACTGCCCCCCGGCCAGGCGCTCACGGCGGGCGCCAGTGAATCGAGCCCGACAGAAGCTGAAGCATCAGCGGGAACAGCGGAAACGACCTCCGGCACACCCTCGGCCAGCGTCAGCGAACCCCGATGAACTTCCTCAAAAAAGGCCCCGAGATCAAGCTCCCGACGAGGATGCCGGAACTCAGAGTTCCCGATTTCCTCTCGGAGATCTACCATGAGCTCGACGAACGACACCTGCTGCCGCTGGTCATCGTCCTCGTGGTTGCGATCGTCGCCGTGCCGGTGGCGCTCAGTGAATCGTCCCAGCCGACGGCCGCCCCTGCCACCCCCGCGACAGGGGCCGCCAATGCGTCCAGCAGCGGATCCCGAATCGTCGTCGCGAAGAGCCTCCCGGGCCTGCGCGATTACCGAAAGCGCCTCAACGGCCTGCGGGCGAAGGACCCCTTCAAGCAGCAGTTCGCCAACGCGGAAGCAGAAGGTGCGGTGCCATCAGAAGAAACGCCCTCAACGGTCCCGAGCGAAGAAGGCAGCGGGCCCAGCGGAGCCGGCGGCCCCCCGTCGACCTCGGAAGGCGGAACTCATACCGTCACCCACGAACTCAAGTACTTCTCCTGGGAGATCGACGTCCGCATCGTCCCGGTCTCCTCAAACGGCAAGCCCAGCAAGGCCAAGCCGACGGTCCTCAGAAACCAGCCTGAGCTGACGATGCTCCCCGGCCACAACACCCCGGCCCTGATCTTCATCGGCCCAAGCAGCGACCGCAAGAAGGCCCTGATGCTCGTCTCCTCCAATGTGACGACCGTTTTCGGCGACGCGATATGCGTGCTTGGCGGGGAAGCCTGTGAGATGCTCGCCCTCGAACCGGGCGTCCCCGAGACCATTTCCTACGGTGGCAACCAACGGATCTTTCGGGTCGAACTGCTGAAGATCAGCCTCGTCGAAACGAACAAACTCAACCGTGCCCCGCTCGGTAAGCCCGGTCGCTCGAACAAGCGATCTCCGGCCCCTCGGCCCCAGGCCCAGGTTGCGATGCGGACCATTGTTCGTCAGCCCAGGTAAAGATCAATCAGCTGGTCGCCGACCAGCAACGCCAGCACTCCGCCGAAGGCGAGGAAGGGTCCGAAGGGGATCGCCATCTTGCGGGCCTCGCTTCCGTGTCGGACGATCAGCGCCACTCCGACGAGGGTTCCGGCGAGCAGGGCGATAAGCACGGCCGGCGCGACCGCCCGGCCAAGGAACAATCCCATCGTCGCGACCAGCTTGACGTCGCCAAGCCCCATGCCGGCCGGGTAGGCGAGCACGACTGCGAACATCACACCCCCCGCGGCGACCGCGGCGATTGCACGCTCGGGCAGGCTGCTGGGATCGGTCGGAACGGCAATCGCAAGACAGATGATCGCCCCGCTGGCCAGGATCCGGTTCGGTATCAGCCGCTTCTCGAGATCGCTGAGAGTGATCGCCGCGAGCATCGTCACAAAGACCATTCCGATCACGGCCCCGGCCGGATCGTGGCGATAGATGAGCACGGTTGCCACAAACAGAAGAGCGACCGTGAGCTCCGTGATGGGATAACGCGCTGAGATGCGGGCGCCGCAACACCGCGCCCTGCCCCGCAGCAACACCCATCCCAGAAGGGGGACGTTGTCATAGGGGGCGATCGGAGCGCCGCAGGCGGGACAGACCGAGCGTCGCAGCACAGTTGAGAGTCCGCGAGGGACCCGGTAGGCGACCGCGGTGGCATAGCTTCCCGCAACCGCCCCGGCGAGGAAGGCGAAGATCCCGAGGAGGCCCGTCATCAACAGAGTTCTATCCGAGCTGGCGGCCGTTGCCTCGGAGCCCCGCAAGCCGAATCATGATCGACCGGTTGGCACACAGATCGGCCAGCGCGAAATTGGTCCTGACTGAATCCGAGCCTCTGGCCTATCGGGATCGACGGGGTCGGTTGTCGGATTGCCGGCCATTCGGCTGACGCCCGCATCCCAACGAGACTCGGCGCGCTTGCGCAAGGGCAGTCCTTCAACAGAGTGATTACGGGACCACGATTTGGGAATCCGGGCAGTGATGACCACGGTGGACGTGCCGGGTTCGACGAGGCCGACGAGCGGCCGCGGCGCATCCTCGCCAGGGCCCAGGCAGCCCCCTGACGAAAGCGATCCCCTGCAGCGTCCGGCGGCCTTGGACTCGCACCCAATCGACGAAAGGAACACCACGATGGCCGATCGGCAGAGCATGACGAACCCCGAGGTCCTCGCCAATGACCCTGATCACCGAGCACGCCGACTCCCTGCGTGAGGCGGTGGCGCTGGTGGCCCCCCCAGCTGATGGAGGCCGAGATCGGCGGGGAGATAGGTGCCGGGCGGGGAGAGCGAACCGCCGATCGCGCCACCCATCGCAACGGCTACCGGGAGCGCCTGTGGGAGACCAGGGTCGGGGAGATCGAGCTGGCGCTGGCGCGCAAGCGCTCCAGCGCCGCCTAATTCCCGAGCTTCCTGGAGCCCGGCCGCCCCTGCGAGCAGGCGCAAGGTCGACCGCCTGGTCGAGCAGCTGGGCATCTCCTCGATGAGCAAGGACCGGGTATCGGCGCTCTGCGCGAACTGGACGAGCGGGTCGAGGCCTTCCGCAACCGCCCGCTGGAAGGCGCCTTCCCTACCTCTGGCTAGACGCCAGATGCGTATCCGGTTCACTCCGGTTCGCGTTCTGTGAGCCCGCTGGACAGGCGCCGCCGTCGTAGCCGTCTATGAGGCTCATCGTGGTGCGAGAGAGTCGGCTGAATCGATCTTCGCGACTCTGAGCCGGCAGTGAGGATCCCGGCCTCAAGCGCCCAGCCTGAGCCAACCGGATATGCATCAGACGCCAAGCATCTCAAGTCAGAGACCGCGGCTCGGTGCGCTCCAAGGCGCTTGTGATCGCCTGCGCGGTGCACGAGAGCGGCTGCCGGGAGGTGGTCGGCATCGACATCGGTGAGACCGAGACGGAGGCCTTCTGGGTGTCCTTACTGCGCGAATTGGTGGCCCGCGGCCTCTCCGGCGTGCGCCTGGCGATCTCCGCCGAGCACCAGGGCCTGAAGGCGGCGATCGAGCGGGTCCTCGCCTGCCCCTGGAGCGCTGCAGGGTGTACTTCGTGCGAAACATGCACGGCCACTGCCTCGCGATGAGCGCGGGCTGGTCTCCGCCGCCCTGCGCGAGATCTTCGACGCCCCGACGCCGAGGTTGCCCGCGAGGGCTTCGGGACGGTGTTGGAGCGCTTTCGCAGCAGCGTCCCCAAGGTCGCTGAGCTCCCGGAGGAAGCCGAGGAGGACCTGCACGCCTTCTACCGCTTCCCCCAGCCTCACTGCCCGAATTTACGATCGACCAATCCCCTGGAGCGGGTAAACCGCGAGGTCGGGCGCAGATCCGACGTCGTCGGCATCTTCCCCAACGACGCTTCCGCCATCCGACTGCCGGCGCCCTTTTGATCGAGCAAAACGACGAGTGGCTGGTTGCCCGCCGCTACTTCTCGCCGGGGTCGATCGCCCTGGTCCTCGAGGACCAGGGCGATGAGGGTCCAAAGGAGGTGCCAACACTGGAAGCTGCGTGAGATACCAACGGGTGTTACGCCACTAATCGCTACTTGACTCTTTCGTCGCCGATGCGCACGGTACCGAGCGCCCGTCGAAACGATAACTGCACGAGGGAGAAATATGGTCACACCGGCAACAACCGAATGTGTCCGAGAAATGCCGCCCCTCAACCAAGGGCCGGCGCAGCAGCGACGCTAGTGGTGTCGAATGACCCGGAAGGAGCGCTTCGCGGCCCGCGCCTGGACGTTGCCGGCCGCATCGGTCCCGCTGATGGCCACGGTGTGATGACGGTGACCGAGGTGACGGAGTAGCAGTGGCGACCGACATGAATGCCAGGCGCGGTGATCCAAACGACAGCGGAACGTAGTCGACGGATCTTCGGTGGTGTCGCGGAAGGTGAACCGAACGGTGCGCCTGCGGGTCTTGGATCCCGGACCGCTCGTGAATACGGTGTGGGGTGGCGTCGAGTCCTCGACGTAGACGACGGGGTTCTTGGTACAGGCGGAGCGATCACCGCCGCCATCGATCGCCAAACCGTAGAAGTCCTGGGTCGCGTTTTCGACCACGCGGACCGGGAATCCCTGGCTCAGCTGTGCAACCGATCCCGAGACGATCGCGGACCCCTTGCAGCCGGCGCTCCCGAAGATCTCGACACCTACGGCCCCGGGGGCATTCCCCGTCACCGTCGGGGTGTTGTCATTGGCAATTCCCTGCGGCGCCGTCCGCAGCCTTGGGGGCGGTGGGCTGCCGGGTGGATTGAACGGCGGTTCTCCTGAGGAAGGCCCTTCTTCTCCGCCGGGGGGCGGTTCTTCGCCCGGCGGGCCCTGTTCGACCTCTTCGTAGGTGATCGAAGAGGTCGAACAGGCCGAGACGAGACCGGCAAGGGTCGCCGTCGCGTCGAAGGTGGTCGTCGTGTTGGCCCCGACCGCGACCTGAATCCCGCCTTCGGTGAAGACGGCCGCCGTCCCGGTTGCGACCGGTGACCCGGAGCAGCTCGCGTTGGCGAAGATCGAAACCGTGGAGCCCGCCGCGGCGCCACCGAACAGGTGGGGGAGGGTGTCGGCGCCCGGAGAGGCCGGCACTGTGTGGGTGAATTCCGGCGGCGCCGGCGGTGTGGTCACCTGCTGAAAGGCGATGCCGTTTGAGCAGGGAGACGGTTCGGAGGGGTTTTCGGGGTCCGTCTCCGTCGCGTAGAAAGTCGTCGTCCAGTCGAGTCTGACGTCCTGGGAGACCTGGATCCCGGCACCGTCGAGTTCACTCCCGGTGCCGGTGGCGACGATCGCAGCTTCTTCCGCGCAGCTGCCGTCTTCCGCGTAGATCGTGATCAGGAAGTTCTGTGTCTGTGCGCTGGTGACCGGCAGCCCACCTGTCCCCGGGGGGGACCCGACCGCGCCGAGCCGGGGGCGCGAGATCACGGCTCCTTCGGCATTGCCTTGGATCAGCGGGCGGGTCGCGGTGCTCGGCGAGGGAGGATTGGTACCAGTCAGGCTGGGTGCCCCCGGCGGAGATGCTGCCGCCGATGTCGCTGAGATTCCAAGTGCGGCCGCAACCGCCAACAGGCACACCAAGGGGCGGGCCCGACGGGCCCGCCCCTTGACGATACTTGTGCCTAGATTACTCATGCCAAGAGAGGTCGAACCACCTCACTAGCCGTTGGACCAGTCTCCTCCGGCCGGGCAGCCACCTGTTTTTTCGGTGGTGCATTTGAACGTGAGGGTGCCTTTGACATTTTTGATTTTGAACTGGTTACCGTCACCGTTGCTGGATTCCGAAATGAGTTCGTATTCGGTTTCCCCATGCGTCGGTACAGTGACTATCGCGCTGCTCAGGGTCGGCTCGATTTTTTCGAGCGCTTCCGCGGTGCAGTTCGTGTATTTACCGGAGTTTTCGGTAGCACACGTCTCGATCGCAACCTCGGAGGTGTGGGCGTACTCCTTCGCCTTCGCGTCACCGGCCTTTTCCCTCTGATTGAAGAAAGCCGGCAGCGCGATCGCGGCCAGGATTCCGAGGATGAGCATCACGACGAGCAGCTCGATCAGCGTGAAGCCGGCCTCGCTATCGCCGTTGATCCGGGCCCCAATTCGAGCCCGGAGGTTCTGGAGCAACATATAGGTACCTCCTGTGGACCTATCGTTTGCGCCGTTGCCCGGGCTTTGGGGCACCGAGACATTGGCATTACACCCTCATCATCGGCGGGCGACGAGGAGTCTTTAGGGCTGAATGGTCAGATACTGCAATGCGTCGGTTTTCCCACCGTAACGCTGAAAATCGACTTCTCCCTCTCCCCAAAACTGCCTAAGTCACCGGCCTGCGGAAGGGTCGCAGGCCGAGCCAAACCGTACGAACGTCCAATCAGCGGATGTGTTCGTAGATGCTGAACATCGGCAGGTACATCGAGATCACGATGAACCCGACGATGCCGCCGACGAAGATGATCATCAGTGGCTCGATCAGGGCCGTCAGGGCCTTCACCTTGGCGTCGACCTCGGCCTCATAGAAGTCGGCGATCTTGGTCAGCATCTGCTCGAGCTGCCCGGTCTCCTCGCCGACGGCGACCATGTGGCCGACCATCGGCGGGAAGATCGGGTTGGTCTCAATCGGCCCGGCGAGCGAGCCGCCGCGCTTGACAGAGGCGTAGACGTCGTCCATCGCCTGGGAGACGACGACGTTGCCGGCCGTCACGCCCGTCAGTTTGATCGCCTGCAGCATCGGGACGCCCGAGGAGACGGCGCCTGAGAAGGTGCGCGACCAGCGGGCCAGGGCGACCTTCTGGATGACGTCGCCGATTTTCGCGGGCAGCCGCAGTTTGAACCGGTCCCAGACCTCGTGGCCGGAGTCGGTCTTCTTCCATTTAAAGAAGACGTAGGCGAGAAGCGCGATCCCCGGGATGAGGATGTACCAGTATCCGGTGAGGATGTTCGAGGCGGCGACGCAGAACTGCGTCGGCGCCGGCAGGCCGGCTTTTTCTTCCGGGTTTTCGGCGGCGATTTCTTCGAAGATCTTGACGAAGACCGGTATCACGAAGGCGACGATCGCGATCAGGACGACCGTCGCGAAGCCGAAGATCAGCGCCGGGTACATCAGCGCCGATTTGACCTGGCGGCGCAAGGCGTCGGCCTTCTCCACCTGGAAGGCAATCCGGTCGAGGGCATCCTCCAGACGCCCCGACTGCTCGCCGGAGCGGACCATCGCCCGGAAGAGGCGGTCAAAGACCTTGGGGTGGCGCTCCATTGCCTGCTCCAGGGTCGAACCCGCCTCGACGTCGGCACGGACCCCCGCGACAGCCTCCTTGATTTTTTCGTCCTGGGTCTGCTCCTCGAGCGTGTGCAAAGTCCGCAGCATCGGCATCCCGGAGGCGACCAGGGTTGCGAACTGGCGCGAGAAGATCGCCAGCTCGCGCAGGTCGACGCCGCGCCATTTGGCGAACAGATCCTCGACGTTCATCGCCTCGCGCTTCTGGGTGACGTCGAGGACGATCAGGCCGCGGCTGCGCAGCTTCTCTGAGACCTGCGCCTTTGACTCCGCCTCGAGCTCACCGGTTGAGGCGAGGCCCGAGACGTCCATCGCCCGGAAGGCGAATGTGCTGGCGCCGGCCATCGCCTAACCCCCCTGTGTGTAGGCGGGCGTCGGGGTGGTGTCGGCGGGACCGTAGGAATAGGTGGGGCCGACGGCGCCATCCTGGGGGCCGTGTCCGAGCAGCCGGCTGAGCTCCTCGGGAACGGAGGCGCGCTGCTGGGCGAGCGCGCGGGTGATTGTCCCCTCGCGCACGAGCCGCGCCAGGTCGGCGTCCATCGTCTGCATCCCGACCGCACCCGAGGTTTGCACCGCCGCGTAGATCTGGTGGGTTTTGCCTTCCCGGATCAGGTTGCGGATCGCGGGCGTTGGGATCAGCACCTCGCAGGCCACGACGCGCCCCGTCTCATCAGCCGTCGGCAAGAGCTGCTGGGTGATGATCCCCTGCAGGGCGATCGAGAGCTGGGTTCGAACCTGCGCCTGCTGCTCGGCCGGGAACACGTCGATGATCCGATCGACCGTCTGCGCCGTGGACTGGGTGTGCAGCGTGGCGAAGACGAGGTGGCCGGTCTCGGCGGCGGTCAGCGCCGTCGCGATCGTCTCCTTATCGCGCATCTCCCCGACCATGATCACGTCGGGGTCCTCTCGCAGGGCGGCCCGCAGGGCGAGCGCGAAGTCGGGAGCATCGGCGCCGACCTCGCGCTGGTTGACGATCGATTTCTTGTGATTGTGCAGGAACTCGATCGGGTCCTCGATGGTCAGGATGTGATCCTGGTGCTCGGCGTTGATCACATCGATCATCGCCGCCAGCGTCGTGCTCTTCCCCGAGCCGGTCGGGCCTGTGACCAAGATGAAGCCGCGCGGTTTGGTCGTCAGCTCGCGCAGGATCTGGGGGACCTTGAGGTCATCGAGCGCCGGGATCGTGTGTGGGACAAGCCGAAACGCCGCACTGACGGCGCCCCGCTGCATGAAGCAATTGACGCGGAAGCGGGCGACGGTCGGGATCGCGTAGGCGAAGTCGAGCTGCTTGTTGGTCTCAAAGCGTTTGCGCTGGTCATCGTTGAGGATGCTGTAGACGACCTCGCGCGTGTGCTGCTCGCTGAGCACCGGGAAGCCATCCATCGGCGTGATCCTCCCCTTGTTGCGCATTGCGGGAGGGAAACCCGGGGTCAGGTGGACGTCGGAGGCGTTCAGTTCGACCATGCGGCCGAGGACGCCGGCGAAATCAAAGTCATGCAGTGACACGGAGGACCTCCTCAAGGCTGGTCTCCCCCCGGGCCACCTTGATCATGCCGTCCTCGCGCAGGGTGAGCATCCCCTCCTGGCGGGCGACGGCAGCGATCTCGGTCTCGGGGGCTTTCTCGACGGTCATCTCCTTCAACCTCTCGCCCAGGGTCATCACCGAGTAGACGCCGACCCGTCCGCGATAGCCGCTGTTGTTGCAGCGCGGGCAACCGACCGGTTCGAAGCCCTCCAGATCAGCGTCGGCCTCGATGCCGGCTTCCAGGAGGGCGGCCGCGGGCAGCACCGCGCTTCGCCGGCAGTGCTGACAGAGGCGGCGGGCAAGCCGCTGGGCGACGACGCAGTCGACAGCCGAGGCGGTCAGGAAGGTCTCGATCCCCATCTCCCCCAGGCGCGCCAGCGCTCCCGGGGCGTCGTTGGTGTGCAGCGTGGTCAGCATCATGTGGCCCGTCAGGGCCGCCTCGATCGCGATCCGGGCGGTCTCCGCGTCGCGGATCTCGCCGACCATCACGATGTCGGGGTCGGCGCGCAGAACCGACCGCAGGCCGGTCGCGAAGTCGAGACCGGCCTTGCGGTTGACGTTGATCTGGTTGATGCCGGCTATCCGGTACTCGACCGGGTCCTCGATCGTGATGATCTTCTTCTCGATGCTGTTCAGCTCGCCGAGTGCCGCGTAGAGGGTTGTCGACTTGCCCGAGCCTGTGGGACCGGTCACCAGGACCGCGCCATAGGCCCGCTTGAAGGAGTCCTCGAAGCGCTCACGGGCGCCACCGTCCATTCCGAGGTCATCGAGCGAGCGTTCCGAGTTGCTTTCATCGAGGATGCGGATCGTCGCCCCCTCGCCGCGCTGGGTCGGGAGCGTCGTCACGCGCAGGTCGATGCGGCGGTCATCGACGCTGACGCTGACCCGGCCGTCCTGTGGGACGCGCTTCTCGGCGATGTCGAGCTCGCTCATGATCTTCAGGCGCGAGATCACCGCGCTGATCATCCGCCGCGGAACGTGGGCGGACTCCTTGAGGACGCCGTCAACGCGGACGCGCACCCGCAGCTCCCCTTCTTCGGGCTCGAGATGGACATCTGAGGCGCCTTCTCCGACCGCCTGGGCGAGGATGCTGTAGACGAGCTTCACGACCGGTGCGTCGGCCGCGCTGACCTGCATTTCGGCGAGCGCGCCGGCCTCGCCGTCCTCCGCGCCGTCGGTCTCGTTTTCCTCGATGATCGCCTCGGCGGCCGCGTTCTGCAGGGTGCCGAGGCGCGAGAGGAGCGAATCGACGTCCTCGCGGCTGGCGACCGCGATCTCACAGTCGAGTCCGGTCGCGATCTGCACATCGTCGACGACCAGCACATTGGCGGGATCGGCGCTTGCGACGAGCAGGGTGTGCTGGTCTAGGAAGCCAACCGGAACGGCTCGGTAGCGGCGCGCCATCGCCACCGGGAAGAGCGCAGCGGCACCCATATCGACCTGGTACACGGAGAGGTCGACGTAATCGAGACCGTATCGCTCGGCGGTCGCGCGGGTCAGCTGTTCGTCGACGATCTGACCCTGCTCAAGCAGCAGCGCCTCGGGCGAGTAGCCGCTCAGGCGGGCCTGCTCGCTGGCCACTTCGACCGCCTCCCTGGTGACGTATCCGAGCTCGACCAGGACATCGGTGACCGAGCCCCGCGAGTGGCCGCGGCGCAGGGGCGGCGTCAGACCCGGAATCGCCGGTGCGGCCGGCTCCCCCTCAGGCGGCACCGGCGCGACCTGGACCGCAACGGGAGCACTCTCACCGTCCGCGGGAACCGGATGAAGGTGCTCGGCGTAGGGATCGGCGGCGGCCATGCTCATTCGGGGTGGTAGGTGGCGCCGGGGCCGTGGTAGGAGCCGTCACGGACCGCCAGCTCGACGTCCTGGGGGGTCTGCAGGCCGTAGCTGACCGTCGCCTGCGGGATTCCGTGACTCAGGTTGCGCGGCCTTACGACCACCAGGGCCGGTACGCGTGAGACTTCGACCCCCAGGGTGATGGCCGCGTAGCGGTAGATCTTCGAAGCGGGCACCTCGAAGAGGGCAACGCTCGGATCCGATCGCAGGGTGCTTGCCGCGAGGGCGGTGAAGGCGTCATCGATGCCCCCGTCGTGGACGATCACGAGAACGACGGTCTTATTCGCCTCATATGCGGCGGTGACCGGCTTCGGCAGTTCCGGCGCTTCGATCGAGCTGACCGTGGCCGGCGGGGGCGCCGTCGAAGGTGTCGCTTCCGCGGAGGCGTTTTCGGCTTCCTGAACCGCATTTTCGACAGCTTCGCCCGGGCTGGCGCCGGTCGCGGTCCCCGTCACCCCCGTCCCGGCCACCGCGACGGTCGCTTCGGTGGGACTAGTTGCGGTTTCTCCTCCTGTTTCGCTACCGCCGCCCATACTCGAGACGAGCAGGAACCCGCCGAGAACCAAGAGCACGCCGATGAGGAGAATCTGGGCCTTCGGGTCGCTGTTCAGTCTCTCGCGCATCAGGCCACCGGCTCCTCGCTCAACTGCTCGATGCCGCTGGCCCGTTGGCCCCTCGCGGCCAGCATCAGTTTGAAATCGTGCGGGCTGGAGGCCGCCTCGAGCGCCACTCCCTCGTCTACTTTGCCTGCCATCACGTAGGAGAGGAGCGATTGGTCAAAGGTGCTCATCCCGTAGAACTCCCCGTCGGCGATCACCTCAGTGATCTTGCCCGTCTCCTCCGGGTTGAGGATCAGGTCCTGGACGCGACCGGTAACGATCAGGATCTCCGAGGCCGGGACTCGACCATCCCCGGTCACGTCCGGTACCAGCCGCTGGGCAATCGCGCCTTTCAGGGTTGCCGCCAACATCACCCGGGCCTGCTGCTGCTGGTGTGGGGGAAAGAAGTCGATGATCCGGTTGATCGTCTCCGTGGCGTCCAGGGTGTGGACGGTGGAGAGCACGAGATGCCCGGTCTCGGCGGCGGACAGAGCCGTGCGCACCGTCTCCTCGTCGCGCATCTCCCCGATCAGGATCACGTCGGGGTCCTGGCGCAAGACACGACGCATCGCGCGCCCGAAGCCGATCGTGTCGAAGCCGACTTCGCGCTGGTTGACGATTGAGCGTTTGTCGGAGTGCAGGTACTCGATCGGGTCTTCGAGCGTGACGATGTGGCAGGCGCGAGTCCGATTGATGTGGTCGATCATCGCCGCCAGCGTCGTCGACTTGCCCGAGCCAGTCGTTCCGGTGACGAGGATGATCCCGCGGCGCTCCTCGGCCAAACTCGTGACCACGGCGGGAAGGCCGAGTTCCTCGACCGAGCGGATCTCGAAGGGAATCGCCCGGCAGACGATCGAGATTGTCCCGCGCTGTTTGAAGGCGTTGACCCGGAAGCGCGCGAGGTCGGGAATCGCATAGGAGAAGTCGGCCTCGCCGTCCTCCTCGAACTCGGTCAGCGAACGCACCGCCGCGATGTCATGAAAGGCTTTCTCGGTGTCCTCGGCGCTCAACTCGCCAAAACCCTCGAGATGAGCGAGCTCGCCGTGCAGACGCGCGATCGGGGGAGATCCCACCTTCACGTGAAGGTCGGACCCTTCGCGCTCGATAAGAGTGCGCAGGGCTGTATCGATGGCGAACATCTCGACCATCTATCGGTCGAGAGGACGAATGTCTAAAGGCTCAATGCAACGCCCGATGCACCCCCGGGGCCCGAAGGCCCCGGGAGGGGTTCAGGTGACTTCGCGAAGTTTTTGAGCTTCGCCGAGTTGCTGCAGCTTCTTCAGGCTCTGGTTCTCGATCTGGCGGATCCTCTCGCGGGTCACGTTGAAGGTCCGCCCCACCTCGTCAAGGGTACGGGGATGCTCACCGCCGAGCCCGTAGCGCAGCTCCAGCACCCGCCGCTCACGGTAGGAGAGGTTCTCCAGCGCTTCCTTCAGAGCCTCTTTGGTCAGCAGGTCCGCAGCACGGTCGAAGGGCGACTCGGCCTTCTCGTCGGCGATGAACTGCCCGAACTCGGACTCCTCCTCGTCGCCGACCGGCTTCTCCAGCGAGACCGGGGCCTGCGCGGAGCGCTTGATCGAGTCAACCTCCTCGGGGTCGATTCCGGTCACCTCGGCGATCTCCTCGGGCGTCGGCTCGCGGCCCAGCTCGGTGACCAGCTTGCGCTCGGCTCGGCCGATCTTGTTGAGCTTCTCGACCACATGGACCGGGATGCGGATCGTGCGCGCCTTGTCGGCGAGCGCCCGAGCGATCGCCTGACGGATCCACCAGGTCGCGTAGGTCGAGAACTTGAAGCCCTTGCGGTAGTCAAACTTCTCCGCCGCGCGGACCAGCCCCAGGGTCCCCTCCTGGATCAGGTCGAGGAAGGGCAGGCCCTGATTGCGGTAGTTCTTCGCGATCGAGACGACCAGGCGCAGGTTGGACTCGACCATTTTCTGCTTTGCATCGAGGTCGCCGCGCTCGATCCGTTTGGCGAGTTCGACCTCCTCCTGGGCGGTCAGCAGGCGGACCTTGCCGATGTCCTTGAGGAACAGCTGGAGGCTGTCCGTGGTCATGTCGGGTTTCAGGTCGAGAGCCTGTTTCTGGCGGCGCCGTCCTTTCTTGCCCGACGGTTCCGGCATCGCTTCTGCGGCGGCTTTTTGCGCCGGATCCATGTCCTCGACAAGCTCGATCCCCGACTTCTCGAGGTGACCGTAGAGGTCCTCAACATCTGACTCATCCAGATCGACCTCCGAGACCGCGGAGGCGATATCGCCAAAGGTGAGCACGCCGAGCTGCTGCCCGCGCGTGATCAGACCTTTGACCTCCTCAAGCTCCTGAAGCTCTGCTACCAGCATCGTTGTATTACTCGTTTCCCTTGCGCTCGAATTTTGATTGGTGGCCATGAAAGGCCCATCAGGGCAGAAAGTCGCGAAAAAATGGACCGGCGAACCGGTCCGCGAAGCAAATTAATCTGCGCTGCGTGGGTCGCTGCTAGGCGCCCTGGCCACTCAAACGCCTGTTCGCATTCTACTGCTTCACTTTCTGAAGTCAATGCCGAATTCCCCCCCAAAATCCCGCCCCTGGCTGCGCGCTTTTTGGCAACGGGCATACCGGGAGAACGTCACAGGGCTCTCGGCGATGGTCGCCTACAACCTGATGTTGGCGGTCTTTCCCTTCGCCCTGATGATCCTCTTCATCGGCGGTCAGGTGCTGAAGATCCACGGGGTCGAGAGCAGCGTCGTCAACGACCTCCAGCGGCTCTTCCCCAACGTCGAGCAGCACACGCTGACCGACGTCCTCAATCGCATCCAGGAAAACTCGACGACGATCGGAATCGCGGCCTTCGTCGGCTCGCTCTGGATCGGCGCCTCCTTCTGGGGGGCGATGGACACCGCCTTTTGCCGCATATACCACGTCGAGTGCCGCGGCTGGGTCGAGCAGAAGCGCTTCTCCTTTGCGATGCTCGCGGTGGTCGTCCTCTTCATCGCCGCCAGCATCTTCGTGCCGACCATGGAGAGCGCGCTGGTCTCCAGCACCGACAGATTGCCTTTCGGTCTGTCCGACATTCAGGCCATTGACACGGTCCTGCTGCTCGGCGCCGCGGTGCTGATCACCTTCGTGATCTGCTGCGTGATCTTCTGGGCGGTGCCCAAGGGCCGCATGCCATGGCGCGACGTCTGGCCGGGCGCGGTCTTCGTCACGGCGGGGATGACGATCGCCAACTGGCTCTTCCCGGTCTACCTCTCCAACATCTCGAGCCTCTCGCGCTTGGGCTCGACCCTCGGCTTCATCCTCATCGCCCTGCTGTGGTTCTATGTGCTGAGCCTTGCGATCCTGATCGGGGCCGTGATCAACAGTCTGCGCCATGAGCTGCACGAGACCGGGGAGATGCCTTACGGAAACGGCGCGCCCCCCAGCCGGGGTCCCTGCGGCTGCGAGGAGGACTAGCCGTAGCGCTCGCCGATGATCGCCCGCAGCTTCGAGCGATCGTGGCGGGCGTTGATGCGCCGCACCGTCCCTGAGCGCGAGCGCATCACCAGCGATTCGGTGGTCGCCCCGGGACCGCGGTAGCGAACGCCCTGCAGGACGTCGCCGTCGGTCACCCCTGTCGCCGAGAAGAAGACGTCCTCGCCAGAGCAGAGGTCATCAGCGCTGAGCACGCGGTCGAGGTCATAGCCGGCGTCGATCGCCGCTCGGCGCTCCTCCTCGTCGCGTGGCCAAAGCCGGCCGAGAAGCTGGCCGCCCATCGACTTCAGGGCGGCGGCCGCGAGGACCCCCTCCGGGGTACCGCCGATTCCCCACAGGAGGTCAACCGGTGAACGTTCGCTCACGGCGAGCAGCGCCGCAGAGACGTCGCCGTCGGAGATCAGGCGGATGCGAGCACCGGCTTCGCGGACCTCGCGCATCGCTTCCTCGTGTCGCGGGCGGTCGAGCATTACAACGGTCACGTCGCCGACGCTACCTTCCTTGCGCTCGGCGATCAGTCGCAGGGTCTCCGGCAGCGGCCGGTCGAGGTCGAGTAGGTCGGCGATCTCCTCACCGCCGGCCATCTTCTCCATGTAGACGCAGGGACCGGGGTCGAACATCGAGCCCTTCTCGGCCAGGGCGATCACCGCCAGCGCGCTCGGCATACCACGGGCACAGAGCGTCGTCCCCTCGAGCGGGTCGACGGCGATATCTACGACCGGCGGGCTGTGGTCACCGATTCGCTCGCCGTTGAAGAGCATCGGTGCTTCGTCCTTCTCGCCCTCGCCGATCACCACGGTGCCGTCCATCGCGACCGACTCGAGAACGAGACGCATCGCATCAACCGCCGCCCCGTCGGCGGCGATCTTGTCGCCGCGTCCGACCCAGCGGGCCGCGGCCAGGGCCGCCGCCTCGGTGACCCGCACCAGCTCCAACGCGAGGTTGCGGTCGGGCTTGGCCTGCTGGGTTCCCTCCATCTGCAGGGACCATAGTCAAATCAGCCGGATCTGCCGCCGCGCGTCGGAGCCGGCGAAGTGACCGGCGGCGCCGGCCTCCGGGAAAAATCGGATTCGACGCTCGCGACGGTTCTCGGGATAGGGTCCCCCCATGTCGCGATGGGGTTTGACGCTGCCGCTGCCAGGGACACCGCTGGGCGCCAGCGAGGAGCTCATCAGGCGCGCCGAGGCGGCCGGCTACACCGACCTCTGGAGCGGCGAGACCGCCGGCCCCGACGGATTCACGCCGCTCGCCCTGAGTGCCGCCTGGACCGAGCGGGCGCGGCTCGGCACCGGCATCGTCGGCGTCTTCCAGCGCGGCCCCGCGTTGCTGGCCCAGCAGGCGGCGGCGCTCGCCGATGCCTCCACGGGACGCTTTGTGTTGGGGATCGGCTCCTCCTCAGACCGGATCGTCGAAGGCTGGAACGGAATCCCATTCCAGAGGCCCCTCTCCAAGGTCAGAGAGACGCTTGACTTCCTCGAGGTCGCGCTAGCAGGGGAGCGCACCGCAACGGGTTTCAAGCTCGAATCGGCGCCCACCGAACGGGTCCCGATTGTGCTCGCAGCATTGCGCGGACGGATGCTGGACCTGGCGGTTGAGCGCGCCGACGGTGCCTTCACCAACTTCCTGCCCCTCGGAGGTCTGCCGCAGGTGAGGACCCAGCTGGACGGGGCCGCACAGGACTTTGAGCTGCTCTGTCGCTTCTTCTGCTTGCCGGGCGAGCGGGAGGCGGTCGAGCCGCTGGCCCGCTTCATGTTCTCCTCCTACATCACGGTGCCGGTCTACGCGGACTTCTACCGGTGGCTGGGCTACGGCGAGCGGATCGAGGCGATGCTCGATGCCTGGCAGGCGGGCGAGCGGCAGGCCGCTGCGCAGGCGGCACCATGGGAGCTGATCGAGGACACGTTCATCTTCGGCCCCCCCGAGCAGATGAAGGAGCGGCTGGAAGCCTTTGTCGCCGGTGGCGTGACGCTGCCGATCCTGACGCCGATCACGACGCCCGACGGTCTCGGGGAGCTGATCGAGGCACTCGCTCCCTAGGCCGGCGCCTTCGCCGACTCGCCCCCCTCGGCGGCAGGACGGCGCGCGAGGCTGAGGGCGTAATCGCCGGCGGCGTCGGTGAACCAGCCGCACAGCTCGAGCCCGGCGTGGGCGTACACGGCCTCGAGGCGCTCGTGGGTGAACTTGGTCGAGATCTCCGTGCGCAGCTCCTCCCCGGCGGCGAACTCGACGGTCAGATCGATTCCGGCGAGCCACACCTGCTGGGCGATCTGCGAGCGCAGGCGGATATCCATCCGCTCCTGCTCCGCGTCATAGCGGGCGACGTGCTCGAACGTGTCGGGGTCAAAGTCGCCCCCCATCTCGCGATTGAGGACCTCGAGCACGTTCTTGTTGAACTCGGCGGTGACGCCCTGGGCGTCGTCATAGGCGGCCTCAAGGCGGGCCCTGTCCTTGATCAGGTCGGTGCCGAGCAGGAAGTGGTCGCCAGGGAACATCAGGGCGGCGATCCGGCACATGAAGGAACGGCGCTGGTAGGGGTAGAGGTTGCCGATCGTGCCGCCCAGAAAGGCGATCAGGCGTTCCTCGCCGGTGTCGGGAATCCGCTCCAGATGGTGCTCGAAGTCGCAGACCAGACCGCGAACGTCGAGCCCCGGGTACTCGTCGACCAAGCGCTCCGCCGTGCGCTGGGTGATCTCCTCGGAGATGTCGACTGGGACGTAGGTCTGCAGCGAGCCAGCTGCGCGCATCGCGCTCAGTAGGTGGCGGGTCTTTGCCGCCGAGCCCGATCCGAGCTCGACCAGCGCCGTCGGATTGCCGGCAGCGGCGACGATCTCAGCCGCCCGGCCGGCGAGGATCTCGCGCTCGGCGCGGGTCGGGTAGTACTCCTGGAGCTCGGTGATCCGCTCGAAGAGACGCGAGCCGCGCTCGTCATAGAAGTACTTCGGCGAGAGCTCCTTGGGAATCGTCAGCAGGCCGCGGCGAACGTCGCGGGCCATCGTCGCCGAGGCCTGGGCGTCGAGGTGGACCTCGATCGCGATGCTCATGCGTCCCTCGCGCAGCGGACTCCGGCGAAGATCTGCCGCCGCTGGGGCAGGTCCCAGTTGCGGAAGCTGGGCCGCACGAGGCTCGGGTGGGTGGCCCAGGAGGAGCCGCGCAGGACGCGGTAGCGCTCGCCGAGAAAGACCTGCGAGTACTCGGGATAGGGGAAGGCCTCAAAGCCCGGGTAGGCGAGGAAGTGCGAGGAGGTCCACTCCCAAACCTCACCGGTCCCGCCCAGCTGCGCCTGCGCTACCTCCCACTCCTGCTCGCTTGGCAGGCGCTTTCCGGCCCATTCGGCATAGGCGCGAGCCTGATGCCAGCAGATGTGGACGACGGGCTCGGCGGGGTCCAGTGGCCGCGGGGCTCCGCTCGCGGTGCGCACCCAGTCCTTATCCCCGTCTGGTTGCCAATACATCGGGGGCTCGGCGCCGGTCTCCTGCAAATAGTGCGCATACTCGCCGTTTGAGACGGGCAGGCGGTCGATCTCAAAGGCGCCGAGCTCGACCTCGTGGCGGCGGCGCTCGTTGTCATAGGAGAAGCCCTCAGCGAGCGGCTGGGCGCCAATCTGATGGGTTCCCGCGGGAACGGTGACCGAGTTGGGACCATCGCCCGCTGGAGGCGCGGGGACTCCGGAGGGCTCGCGGGAGCTCCGATAGCCGTCGACCATCTGCAGCAGCTGGAGCATAGTCTCGTTGTGTTGGTGCTCATGCGCGACCAGCATTTCGTAGACGAAGCCGCGCCGCAGAAGAGGGTCCTCGACCTCATCGCCGACCTCCACTTCCTCGAGCACCTCCAGGGTGCGCTCGCGGACGTCGGCGAGGTAGGAGCGCAGCTCGGCGTCGCGCAGGATCGGCAGCTCGCCGCGCGCCCGCCGCGGGTTCTCGATGGCGTCATAGAGGCGACCGAGCTCGCCGTGCAGCGGTTCGCGAGCGCCGACCCTCTGCACCAGCCAGCGCTCCTCAAAGTTGGCGATGTGACCCAGGTCCCAGGCGAGGGGGCTGAGGAGCGAGGAGTAGACCCGGTTCAGCTGCTCATCGTCGAGCGGCTCGATCAGCTCCAAGGTGCAGCGGCGCGCCTCGGCGAGATGTCCCGCGATCGCATCCTTGGTGGTGGGCCTCACCTCGGTGGCAATGCGAGGACCCTATAGGGGTCCGGTCACCGGCTTCTGAAATAGGCTGCGCCGGCGATGCGGATCGACGGAGTAGCGGCGCTTGTCGCGGGCGGAGCCTCGGGGCTCGGCGAGGCGACAGCGCGCGCCTTGGTCGAGGCCGGGGCACAGGTAACGATCGTCGACCTCAATTCCGAAAGGGGCGAGGCGCTGGCTGCGGAGCTCGGCGCCGCGGCGAGCTTCCTGAGCGCCGACGTGACCGACGGAGCGGCGGTGGCCGCCGCCGTCGAGCAGGCTGCAAGCGGGGAGCGCGGCCTTCGGATTTCCGTCTGCTGCGCGGGGGTCGGCTGGGCCGAGCGGGTCGCCCATAAGGGCGGCGCCCACAACCTGGAGATGTTCACCAGGGTGATCTCGATCAATTTGATCGGGACCTTCAACGTGCTCAGCCAGGCCGCCGCCGCGATGAGCGCCAACCAGGCCGACGAGGAGGGCGAGCGCGGCATCTGCGTCAACACGGCCTCAATCGCGGCATTCGACGGTCAGATCGGCCAGGTCGCATACGCGGCCTCAAAGGCGGGCATCGTGGGAATGACGCTGCCGGCGGCGCGCGATCTGGCCGGCCGCGGGATCCGCGTCGTGACGATCGCACCGGGCCTGTTCGACACGCCACTACTGGAGGCGCTCCCGCGGGAGGCGCGCCAGGCGCTCGGCGCCGGCATTCCACACCCCTCCCGTCTGGGCCGCCCGGCCGAGTACGCACAGATGGTCGCCGCGGTCATCACCAACCCGATGCTGAACGGGGAGACGATCCGCCTCGACGGGGCGCTGCGGATGCCGCCGAAGTAGCGCGGCCGTGGCGCAGCAAACGATCCACCTGGCCCCTCAAGTTTGAGCGGCGAAAGCGCCGGCTGGTGGGACCGTTCGCGGCCCAGGGGCTTCTGTGTCAGGGTTTCGCTGCCTGAGGACCCGCCAGAGCTGGGATCGATCTCGCCGGAAAACGGCGGCTGAGCGAGGATCTCGCTGGTTCGGGTTCAACGCCTCCCACTCCTGCGACGCGCGGCTCAGGAGCCGAACCTCGGCAGCGGGCGTTGCGTCGGTGCCGGTTTGGAGGCGCTCAGAGCTCCTCGATCTCGCCGGCAATTTCCGACGCGGCCTGCTTGGCGTCTCCGAAGAGCATCGAGGTGTTCGGTTCGTAGAAGAGGTCGTTGTCGATTCCGGCGAACCCGGGGCTGAGGGAGCGCTTGATGACGATCACCTCGTGGGCCTTGGAGACTTCGATGATCGGCATCCCGGCGATTGGGCTATTGGGGTCGTTCTTGGCCGCCGGGTTCGTCACGTCGTTGGCGCCTACGACCACCGCGACGTCGGTGCGCGGCAGCTCGGGGTTGATGTCCTCCATCTCCCGCAGCTGCTCGTAGGGCACGTCGGCCTCGGCGAGCAGGACGTTCATGTGGCCGGGCATCCGACCGGCCACCGGGTGGATCGCGTAGTTGACCGTTACGCCGCGCTTTTCGAGCTGGTTCGCGACCTCTTTGATCGCGTGCTGTGCTTGGGCGACGGCGAGCCCGTATCCGGGGACGATCACCACCGAGTCGGCATAGGCGAGCTTGATCGCCGCGTCCTGGGCGCTGATCGAGGTGTGCGGGCGCTCCTCCCCCGGTCTCGCGGCGCCGGCGGCCGGAGCGCCCCCGAAGCTGGCGAAAAGGATGTGGCCAACCGAGCGGTTCATCGCCGTCGCCATCTCCAGTGTGAGAATCGTCCCCGAGGAGCCGACCAGAGTTCCGGCAACGATCAGGGCGACGTTGTGCAGGGCGAAACCGGTCGCCGCGGCGGAGAGTCCGGTAAAGGCGTTCAGCAACGAGATTACGACCGGCATATCGGCGCCCCCAATCGGGAGCACGACGAGGTTCCCGAGGACAGCAGCGGCGATCAGGATCCCGATGAACAGTCCCTGCGAGGGTTCGTCGTGGTTGACCGCGAGGAGTACCGCGGCGACCACGACTCCGATCAGCAGGATCGCGTTTATCACCTGCTGGCCTGGTACCGAGAGCGGCCTGGTTGGGATCAGTTCCTGGAGCTTGGCAAAGGCGATGTTCGAGCCCCAGAAGGAAACCGAGCCGACGATCGCCGCGAAGACGGTCGGGATCAGCTCTTCCAACGGCATCCCGGAGAGGCCGTGGCGGATCTCAGACCAGGCGATGAGCGCCACGGCGCCGCCGCCGACGCCGTTGTAGAGGGCGACCATCTGCGGCATCTGGGTCATCTGCACGCGAACCGAGGCGATCGCACCGATTACCGCACCGACGCCGAGACCGATCAGGATCAAACCCCAGTTGCCGATCCCATCGAGAAGCAGCGTCGTGATCACCGCGACGACCATCCCCGCGGCGGCGATCATGTTTCCGCGCTTGGCGGTGGTCGGGTGCGTCCCCTGCTTGATGCCGATGATGAACAGCGAGAAGGAGACGATGTAGAGGGCGGTCGCCGCATCGCCCCCGGGCTTCAGGACACCGAGGATCATTTTTCGTCCGCCGCCTCCGGCTCCGGAAGATCGGACGAATCCGCCTCTGAATGCTCCGCCTGATCGGTCGCTGAGGCGGCGGGCCTCTTCCTCGAGAACATCCCGAGCATCCGGTCGGTGACCATGAAACCGCCGACGATGTTGATCGCCCCGAAGGCGATCGCGATCGTGCCGATCACGTACTCGAGCGGGTCATTCGCCTCACCGACGACGATCAGCCCACCGAGCATCACGATCCCGTGAATCGCGTTGGTCTGCGACATCAGCGGCGTGTGCAGGGTTGTCGGCACCTTCGAAATCACCTCGAAGCCGACGAAGATCGACAGCACGAAGATCGTGATCTCAGAGAACAGGTTCATCGGCCATCCACGACTGCGATCCTGGCGCTCATTTGGCCGCCCTCTCGTTCTTGATCTCGCCGCCGTCGGTGATGCACGCGGCGGCGAGGATGTCGTCCTCGAAGTCGATCCTCAGCTCGCCGTCCTCACCCACCATCAGACCGAGCAGGTTCTCGAGATTCCTGGCGTAGAGCTGCGAGGCGGGCGCCGGCATCTCGCTGGCCAGATTGCGGGGGCCAACCACAGTTACGCCGCCATCGACCAGCGTCTCCCCAGACCTGGTCAGCTCGCAGTTGCCGCCGGTCTCGGCGGCGAGATCGACGATCACCGAGCCCGGCTGCATGCCACGCACCGCCTCGGCGGTGATCAGCAGCGGCGCCGGCCGGCCTGGGATCGCCGCTGTGGTGATCACAATGTCTTGTTTGGCCGCGTTTTTGCCGAGCGCCTCGCGGACCCGGGCGTCCTCCTCCTCGGTCAGCGGCCTGGCGTAGCCTCCCTCGCCCTCGGCGTCGGGAATGAAGTCGAGCTCGAGGGGGCGGCCGCCGAGTGAGGCGATCTGCTCCCAGGCGGCGCGGCGAATGTCAAAGCCGGTCACGACCGCGCCCAGACGCTTCGCCGTGGCGACCGCCTGCAGGCCGGCGACGCCCGCACCAAGGACAAGGACCTTTGCGGGTGGAATCGTGCCGGCGGCGGTGGTCATCATCCCGAAGAAGCGGCCCGACTCGCGGGCCGCGATAAGCGTCGCTGCGTAGCCGGCCGCGGCCGCCTGGGAGGAGAGCGCGTCCATCGCCTGAGCCCGCGTCGTGCGCGGGATCGCCTCCATCGCGAAGCTGGTCACGCCGGCCGCGGCGAGCGCCCTGTTGGTCTCGCTCGAGGTCCAGGGCGCCAGATGGCCGATCAGCAGCTGACCCGAATCGAGGCGGCCGATCTCCTCCAGGCTTGGGACCGCGACGCGCAGGACGACCTCAGCACCCCAGGCGAGGTCGGGATCAACGAGCTCCGCGCCCACCTCCTCGAAAGCAGTGTCAGGGTGACCGGCTGCCTCGCCGGCACCACGCTCGATCGCCACCTCGAGCTTCTCGTTGCGCTTCAACGATTTGATCGCATCGGGGACGAGCGCTACGCGCCGCTCCCCTTCGGCTGTCTCTCTTGGAACTCCGATCTTCATCTCGTTCTCTGCTGTGCTGGACTCGGGGACGAATGCGGGCGCGGGAGCCTATGACACTCGCTAGGCCTGTGTCCCGACGCCCGTCATCCGAGCGAGGCTCTTCAGGGTGTGCAGCTGTTGAGCGCTGTCGACATGGACGGGTGAGACGATCAGTCGGTCTATACCCGCGTCACGGAAGCGCTGCACCCGCTCGGCAACCTCCGCCTCGGTGCCGACCAAGGAGGTGGCCTCGACGATCTCGTCGGGTAGCGCCTCAAAGGCGCCTCCACGGTCGCCGTCCTGGAAGCGGCGCTGGACCTCGTCGGCGACCTCGCCAAAGCCGAAGCGATGCGCGAGATCGACGTAGAAGTTCGTCTTGCGGCTGCCCATGCCACCGAAATAGAGGACGAGGCCTGCCTTCACGACCGCCTTGGCCGCCTCCAGGTCGCCGTCGATGGCAACCTGCAGCGAGGGGCTGACCTCGAGATCGGAACGCTGCCGGCCGCCGGTGGCAAAGCCGGCCCGCAGGTGCTCGCCCCAGGTCTCCTCGAAGGCATCAACCGAGAAGAAGATCGGGATCCAGCCGTCGCAGATCTCGGCCGCCATCTCGACCGATCGGCGCCCGATCGCACCGACGAAGACCGGGATCTCGTTGCGATCCGGGTGGAAGTTGAGCTTCAGAGCCTTGCCCTCACCTCCGGGCAGCGGCAACTGATAGTGCTCGCCCTGATGGTCGAGGGGACCCTGGCGCGCGATTATCGCCCGGACCACTTCGATGTACTCGCGCGTCCGTCCCCAGGGCTTCGCATAGGGGACCCCGTACCAGCCTTCGGAGACCTGCGGGCCCGAGGGACCGAAGCCGAACAGGAAGCGCCCGCCTGAGAGTCTGTCGATCGTCGCGCCGGCCATCGCGGCCGCGGCCGGCGGTCGCGCCGGCACCTGCATGATCGCCGCGCCGAGATTGATCCTCGTCGTCTGCCCGGCGAGCCATGCGAGGACGCTGACCACATCAGAGCCGTAGGACTCGGCCACCCAGACCGACTCAAAGCCGGCGCCCTCGGCCGCCTTGACGATCTCCAGCGCGTCCTCGCCGGCCGGGCCTATTCCCCAATAGCCGAGGTTGAGGCCAAGCTTCAGGTCTCCACTCGCCATCGAGCGAAACCTATCTCACCGCCCCGGCTCGTCGCTGCCGGGCGAGCCGGTAAACAATGGGGTCGTGAGCGCCGCGACCGAGACACCCGGCGAGGGCGGTCTCTCCAGCCAGGAGGCCTCCAAACGCCTGCACAAGCTCGGGCCGGCGCCCGAGACCTCCTCCCGATCGACGTCGAGCATCGTCGCCGGCAACGTATTCACGCTCTTTAACGCGATCATCGGCGCTTTCCTGGTGCTGGACCTGGGCCTCGGTCTCTATGCCGATTCGGTCTTCGGATTGATTGCAGTGATCAACTCCTACATCGGGATTCGCGAGGAGCTGAAGGCGAAGCGGACCCTCGATGAGCTCGCGGTGCTGGTCGCGCCGCGGTCCAAGGTGCTGCGCGATGGTGCGGTTGTCGGCCTCTTGGCGGAGGAGATCGTTCCCGGCGACGTGATCGCCGTCGAGCCCGGCGACCAGCTCGTCGCCGACGGGGAGGTGCTCGCCAGTCGCGGACTGATGCTGGACGAGTCGCTGCTCAGCGGCGAGGCCGAGGGGATTCACAAGAAGAGCGGCGAGCGCGCGCTCTCGGGCTCCTTCTGCATCGCCGGCTCGGGCCGCTACCGGGTCGATGCGGTGCGCGAGGAGAGCTACGCCGGGCGCCTCGCGGGCGAGGCGAAGGCCTTCCGTCATCCGCCCTCGCCGCTGCAGGAAGAGGTCAACCAGGTGATCGTCGCCTGCGTCTATGTGATGGTGCCCTTGGCGGTGATCCTGCTGATCACCCTGAAGCTGCGCGAAACCGGGATCGAAGAAGCGGCCCAGACGGCCACCGCCGGACTCGTAACGCTGATTCCAGAGGGGCTGGTCTTGCTGATGAGCATCACCTTTGCGGTGGCGGTGACGCGACTGGCCCGCCGCAAAACGTTGGTTCAGCAGATGAGCGCCACCGAGAGCCTCGCCTCCGTCGACACGATCTGTGTCGATAAGACCGGCACCCTGACCGATGGCGAGCTGCGCCTGCTGAGCGTCGAGATTGCCGATGGGGTCGAGGAGCCGGCCGCCCGCGCCGCCCTGGCGCGCTTCGCGGCCAGCGCCGGGGATCGCAACCGGACCCTCGAGACGATCGCCGAGCAGCTGCCCGCCAGGCCATCGCGGGTTGGCGGCGAGGTTCCCTTCTCCTCGGAATGGAAGTGGAGCGGCCTGCGGATCGGGGCCAAGAGCTACGTGATGGGGGCGCCCGATGTTCTGGTCGGCGCCGGCGCGCTGCCCCTGCCGCCTGGTTTGGCTGCCGTCCTGCGACGGGAGACCGTGGCTGGCCGTCGCGTTGTCGCCTTCGGTGAGTCCGCTGAGGCGCTGCCGGAATCGCCTGCCACGACGCCGCCGCCGCGTCTCAGGCCGCTGGCATTGGTCGTCCTCGAGGAGACCCTGCGGCCCGACGCATCGGAAACGATCGCCTTCATGCGTGAGCAGGAAGTCGACCTGAAGCTGATCTCCGGCGACGCGCGGGAGACGGTCTCCGCGGTCGCCGCGGCGGTGGGCGTACCCGCCGATGCCGGCACGATCGATGGCTCCGAACTGCCCGAGGACGCCGCCGGCCTGACGGCCGCGGCGCTGCGCAACACGATCTTCTGCCGGATCGCCCCCGAGCAGAAGAAATCGCTGGTCGGGGCACTGCGTGAGTCCGGGCGCTACACCGCGATGATCGGCGACGGCGTCAACGACGTCCCGGCGCTCAAGCAGGCCCGGCTCGCGGTGGCGATGGGCTCCGGGGCCCAGGTGACCAAAGGCGTAGCCGACGTCGTCCTGCTCGAGGACGAGTTCTCGCGACTGCCGCAGGGCGTGGCCGAAGGACGGCGGATCGCCCGCAACATCCACCGTCTCGGGCGCCTCTATCTGACCAAGACCGTCTACGCCGCGACGCTGATCCTTCTCGTCGCGGTGCCCGGCTTTGCCTTCCCCTTCCTGCCCCGCCACCTGACCCTGGCAGGCTTCCTGACGATCGGGATCCCGTCCTTCGTGCTGGCCCTGCTGCCCTCCGACGGGCCGCTTTACCGGGGGCGCCTGATGCGCGCCCTGGCCGCCTTCGCGCTGCCGGCGGGGATCGCCACGGCCCTCGGCTCGATCCTCTCCTTCTTTCTCGTTGACACGGTGTTCGGCGGCTCGCTGGAGGCGGGACGCACGGCGGCCACGACGACCCTGATCGTCCTCGGCCTCGCCTTCGTGCTGCTCTTGGAGCGCGGCCCGGGGCGCGAACACATCGCGATCCAGACCTACATGCTGGTGCTGATCTTCGGGCTCGGCGCGATCTTCGCGCTGATCCTCGGCATCCCGCCCGTGCGCGAATTCTTCGACATGGAAGTTCTCAGCTCGGCCCAGTGGTTCCTGGCCCTGCTCTCGGCGGCCGCGGGCCTGACAATCGCCGCGATCCTCTGGCGCCTGCCGCAGATCGAACGGCTGGAAGCCGAGCCGCCGCCCGGCGACGGAGAGCGACCGATCCTCAGTCCGATGGAGGCAATACGAACTGCGTCACGATCAGGTTGGCGGCGAGGCGCTGCAGGTCGTGGCGAAGACGCTGGATCCTGACCTCGACGACGACGGTGCTGCGGCCGGTGTGAAGCGTCTCGCCACGGGCGACGATCTCATCGCCGAGCAGACCGGCGGCGAAGACGTTCAGCTTCAGCTCGATCGTCGTGAAGTTATGCCCGGGCGGAATTGCCTTGAAGGTCGCCCAGGCGGCGACGGTATCCCCGAGTGCGGTCCAGACGCCCCCGTGGACGAAGCCGCCGGGATGCAGGTGGCGCTCCTCGACGAGGATTCGGCCAACCGAGTGGCTCGCCTCGATCTCCAGCGGCTCGATTCCAAGGTCGCCGGGGAAGCTTCCGGGAAGGAAGGCCCGCACGCTCTCGGGGGTGATCATCGAGCTCGGGTGTGGCGCCTCGCTCATCGCGGCTGCACCCTAGTCGAGGGCGTAGGCACCCGGAACCAGAGCGGCCGTGCGACGCCTGTAGGTCCTCCACAACCAGGGCCACTGGCTCGGGTCGTTGCCATGCTCGTCGACGTACCAATTGCGACAACCGCTGTGCCAAACGGTGTCGGCGAGCGCCCCTCGCAGCTCGCGGTCGAAGCGTTCGGCCGCCTCGCGCCTGACCTCGATGCGATCCGCGTCGCACGCCTCCAACTCCCGCAAGGCGACAACCAGGTGGCCGATGCCGGCCTCAAGCGTGAAGATCACCGAACCCGTGCCGCCGTTGGTGTTCGGCCCGTAGAGCAGGAATAGGTTGGGGAAGCCGGGAACGGTGAGGCCGAGGTAGGCGCGGGCCACCGGCTGCCACTCTTCGGCGAGCTTGCGACCTTCGCGACCGGTGATCTCCATCGGCGCCACGAAGGCGTGCGACTGGAAGCCGGTGGCGAGGATCAGGACGTCGGCCTCCCGCTCGACGCCGTCTTGCGTTCGGATGCCGGCTGGAGTCAGTTCCTCAATCCCGTCGCTGATCAGCTCGACGTTGGGCTGCGTCAGGGTCGGGTACCACTCATCGGTCAGCATGATCCGCTTGCAGCCGACCTCGTCGGCGGGGGTGACCTTTTTCCGCAGCTCCGGGTCTGCGATCGCCCTGTTGATCTGACGGCGACCGATCGCACGAACCAGCGGCAGCAACCACCGGTGGCGCGTCAAGGCGGCGGCGCCCAGCTCGTGGGAGGCGAAGATCATCTGGCGGTCGAGGCGCTGCAGGAGCGGAAAGCGCCGGAAAAGGCGCCTGGAACGGTCCGAGTAGACGGCGTCGTGCTTGGGAAGCGTCCAACCGGGAGAGCGCTGATAGACGTCGACGTGCGAGACGATCGGCTGAATCGCGGGCACGACCTGGACCGCACTGCAACCGCTGCCGATCACGGCGACCCGCTTGCCCACGAGATCGACGTCACGGCGCCATTCGGCCGTGTGGAAGGCGGGTCCCCGAAAGCTCTCCAGGCCCCGCAGCGACGGCCGCTTGGGGGTGGAGAGCTGGCCACAGGCGGCGATCAGGATCTCCGCCTCGTGCGGGCCATCGCTGGTCTGCAGGGTCCAGCGGCGACGTGCATCGTCCCACTCAGCGCCCCTGACCGCGGTGGCTGTCCGGATCCGATCGATCACCCCGAAGCGCCGTGCGACGCCCTCGATGTAGGACTGGATCTCGGGCTGGGGCGCGAAGCGGCTTGACCACTCCGGATTGGGGGCGAAGGAAAACTCATAGAGGTGCGACGGTACGTCGCAGGCGGCACCCGGGTAAGTGTTTTGGTGCCAGACGCCGCCGATGCCCCCGGCCTTCTCAAAGACAGTGACGTCGTGCCCGCACCGACTCAGCGCCACGGCGGCCCCGACCCCCCCGAATCCGGCGCCGACCACCGCGACGCTTCGGCCTCCTCTACTCAAGGCCGAAGCCCTCGAGCCCGAGATCACCGAAGGGCTCATCGCGCTCCCGCACCGCCTCCTTGAAGCCCGACTCGGCAGCCCTGCGCACGAAAGCGTGGCCCTCCTCGGTGTGTCGTGCGATCCCGTCGAAGAATGTCCCGAGCAGCTGGGTCTGGTGCAGGCCCTGCGCGTAGAGCGACTGGTTGACGAGCATCTTCATCATCACCAGCTGGTTGACCGGGAGCCGCGCGACCCGTCCCAGGAGGGCCTCGAAGCGCTCATCTAGTTCAGCGGCCGGCGCCGCCTCGGTCGCCAGTCCCCAGGCGGCGGCCTGGGCACCGCTCAGCGAATCGCCGGTCAGCAACAGCCGCTTGGCCCGCATCGGCCCGACCCTGGCGGCCCAGAGCGCGGTGGTGGGCGAGCCCCAGACCCGGGCCGGCGGGTAGCCGACCTTGGCGTCCTCGGCAACCACCAGCAGGTCTGAGCAGAGGGCCATGTCGGTGCCGCCGGCGACGCAGTAGCCGTGCACCTTGCAGAGCACCGGCTTCTCGGAGTGGAAGAGGCTCATGAAGCCGCGCACGTTGCGCCACATGAATTGGAAGTCGGTCACCGGATCCCAATTCGTCCGCGGCGCGTGGTTGGCACCGATCACGGCCGGGTCAAGTGGCGAGCCGGGTGGCGCATTCTGCACCTCGAGGCCGCTCATATCTCCCTCGGCCGAGGCGACCAGGTCATAGCCGCCGCAGAAACCGCTGCCGTTTCCGGCGAGGGCGATGGCGTGCACCCCCGGGTCGAGGTTGGCGCGCTCGACACAGTCGGCGATCTCGGCAGGCATTCGCGGCGTGATCCCGTTCCCCCGCTCGGGCCGATTCAGGGTAATCCGCGCGACCCGGTCGCCGGTCTCGTACTCGAGCGTGTGCAGCGGCTCCACGGACCGACTCTAACCCGGCATGGTGGTGATTGCCCCCGTGTGCGGGGTGATTTCAGGGACCTCCCCGGCGCCTCAGTTCAGTCTCTCGACGATCATCGCCTTGCCCTGGCCACCGGCGACGCACATCGTCTCCAGGCCCACCTGGTGGTCGTCGGTCTCCAACACATTGAGCAGGGTGCCCATGATGCGGGCGCCGGTCATGCCGAAGGGATGTCCGAGGGCGATCGCCCCACCGTGGGTGTTGAGCTTCTCCAGCGGGATGTCGCATTCATCCATGATCGGGATCACCTGGGCGGCGAACGCCTCGTTGAGCTCCACGGCGTCGACGTCATCGATCATCATCCCGGCCCGGCTCAGCACCTTCTTGATCGCACCTATCGGTGCGACGCCCATGTACTCAGGCTCGTTGCCCCAGGTCGCGGCGGTGACGATCTTCGCACGTGGGTTCAGGCCGAGCTCCGCGGCCTTGGTGTCGCTCATCAGCAGCACCGCGGCCGCGCCGTCGTTGAGTGGGCAGGAGTTGCCCGCGGTGACGCCGCCCCCGCCGAAAGCCTCCGGCAGTTCGGCTAGCTTCTCCAGGGTCGAGGAGGCGCGCGGCCCGTCGTCCTTGCTCACCTGGGTTCCGTCGGGCAGCTCGACCGAGACGATCTCGCGGTCAAAGAAACCGTCCTCCTGGGACTTGACCGCCAGTTCCTGGCTGCGCTGCGCGTACTTGTCCATGTCGGCGCGGCTGACCTCGTAGGTCTTGGCGACGTTGACCGCCGTGGCGCCCATTTCGATATAGGCGTTTGGTTGGCCGTTCTCACCTTTGAGGTTGTCGTTCTGATCGGCGGCCCCGGCCGGCTCGGTGCGCTCGTTGTAGCGGCTCACCCACTCGACCCCGGCGGCGAGGTAGATGTCGCCCTCGCCGGCCTTGATCGCGTTGCCGGCGTGACGGATCGCGTCCAGACTCGAGGAGCAGTAGCGCGAGACGGTGACGCCGTTGACGGTCTGCGGCAACTTCTCGGAGAGCAGCGAGATGATCCGACCGATGTTGAAGGCCTGCAGCCCCTGCGGCATGCCGCAGCCGCAAAAGAGATCCTCGATCCCGTTCGGGTCGACCTCTGGGTTGCGCTCCAGCAGCCGGTCGACCACGTAGGCCCCCATCTCGTCGGGGCGCAGCTGGGCCAGCGAGCCCTTGAAGGCACGGCCGATCGGCGTGCGGACGGTGTCGACGATCACTGCATCGGGCATCTCGGAAATCTCCTTGCGGGCTCGGGGGCGAAAGTGCGGGCGCCAGGGTAGTTGATTAACGTTGCGGCGATGTCGCTCGACGGCTTGCGGGCATGGATCGGCGAGGTCGAGCGGAAGCTCGGCATGCGCACACGCGTCTTCCTCGTCCTGGTCGCGATCGCGATCGGCGGTTCCGGCGCGGCGATCTACCTGGCGATCGAAGCCGAAAATGGCAGCGTCAGCTCGGATGAATTCCGGGCGCTTCAGGAAAAGGTCGAAACCTCGGGGGTGGGCGAGGCGGCCCCCTTGCAGACCGAACTGGCCCAGCTGCGCTCGGAAGTCTCGACCCTGCGCGCCGAAGTGGCGGCCGCGCAGGCCGCCGAAGAACCGTCCGAAACCGCGAAGCCGCCGAAAAAGACGCCGGAAGGCGCGAAACCGAAAGAATAGTTTCGTGCGAATTCGCACATAGATCTTTCGCGCCGTCCCCGGCCTCCGTTACATTCGGCGCAATCCCACCTCACGAGCGATCGTGAGACTTGCCGCTACGGCAGTGAAAGGAGAGTCACCGATGCCCGAGGGCTACTGCGTCAAAGAGCGCAAGAAGGTCGAGATCAAAGACGCCAAGCAGGTGACCATGAAAAACGGTCGTCCGGCGATCCAGGGGGTTTGCCCCGACTGCGGCACGAAAATCTTCAAGATCGGGAAACTCTAGGACGGGCTTGAACCCAACCGACATGCGTCCCGTACATCGAGGCGTATGTCGGTTGGTGCACTGACCCGCGAGCGGGACGTCCGCGAGGCCTACGCTGCCCACGCGGGGGAGTTGTACGGCTTCGCGTGTCGCTCGCTCGGTGACGCCGGGCTCGCCGAAGAGGCCGTGCAGGAGACCTTCCTGCGAGCCTGGCGGGCCGGGAGCCGATTCGACCCACAGATCGGTTCGCTGCGGACCTGGCTGTTCGCGATCCTGCGCAATGTCGTGATCGATCTCGGCAGGGCGAGGGCGGCCCGGCCGGCGGTCGCCGAGGAGCACTCCGAGCCTGCCGTCGAACCGTTCGAGGAGACGCTTCTCGCCTGGCAGGTCGAGGAGGCGATGCGGCGAATCGGCGACCAACATCGTCGTATCCTCATCGAGACCCACTATCGCGGTCGGCCCTACGCCGAGGTCGCGACCGAGCTCGGGATCCCGGTCGGCACCGTGAAGAGCCGCGTCTATTACGCGCTGCGAGCCCTGCGAATCGCCCTCGAGGAGATTGGCTATGAAGGCTGAGAGCTGTCGTGAGTGGCGCGGGAGTCTTGGCGCCTACGTGCTCGGCCACCTTTCCGAAGAGGAGCGCGTCGGGCTGGAGGCCCACCTCGAGGGCTGCCCGAGCTGCAGCGCCGAGCTCGAGCAGCTCTCCTCGCTGGTGGTGCCGATGTCGCTCGCCAACCCCGACCTCTTCGACACCGCGCCCACACCGCCCGCGGGACTGGCGCGCCGGGTGGCCGGTGCGGTCGGCCGCGAGCGCCGGGCCAGGCGCCGTCGTCGCGTCGGGTACGGGCTGGCCCTGGTCGGCGCCAGCGCAGCGACGGCCGCGGTGCTCGCAATCTTCGTCCTCGGCGGAGCCACCGAGACGGGTCCCGAGCAGCATGTCTCCTTCGCCTCGCTGCCGAAGGGGGTCAAGGTCTCGGCGGGGCTGATTCCAAACGCCTTCGGCACCGAAATCCACATGTACGTCAGCGGCGTCAATTCCGGCACCCTTTGCCGCGTCTACCTGCTGGGCCGCCATGGCAGCCGGCTCTCGGCCGGGACCTTCCGCTACCGCTGGGGAGACCAGAGCTTCCCCGTCCTCAGCTCGGGACTCGACCTCTCTAAGACGGCCGCCCTGGAACTGCGGATCGGCACCCACAGCTACCTCGCGAAGGTCGACTCATCCGAAACCGAAGCCCCCAACCCCGCTGAGGAGCAAAGCCAATGACGCGGGCCTTGGCGAGTCTCGCCGCAATCGCGACAACCGGACTCGCGATCGCCGGCTGCGGCGGCGGCAGCTCGAGCGGCTCAGAAGCGGGCTACGGAGGGTCGAGCACGAGCCAACCGGCCGCCGCCACCGCGACCGGGGCGGTTGTGTCGGCTGCGGTGACGCCGAAGCTGGGCAAGGCGATCGTCGATTCCGAAGGCCTCACCCTCTACGACTTCCACCGAGACAAGGGCCTGTCCTCGAGCTGTTACGGCGGCTGCGCGCGGGTCTGGCCACCGCTGCTCACCAAGGGAAAGCCGCGAGCCGGAGAAGGGGCAATCGCGTCGAAGCTGGGGACGACCAGGCGCAAGGATGGGACCGTGCAGGTGACCTACGCCGGCCATCCGCTCTACACCTACGTCCAGGACACCGAGCCCGGTGAAACGAGCGGCAACGGCACCACCTCATTCGGCGCCTCGTGGTATGCCCTCGGGCCCACCGGCAGGGAGCTTGGGGGCTAAGTCCCGCGGCTCGCCCCTTGCGTTACTCCTCCCCGGCGGCACCGGGCCGCAGGCCTCCCAGAAACATCCCCTCCGAGGCCCGCAGGAGCCCGATCGTGATGTGGGGGCGCATGTCACTGCTACGGACGCGCAGGTGCGAGCCGTGCGGGCCGAGGACCTCCACGATGGTGCAGACGTCGCCGATTTCGCAGTCGTCGCCGTAATCGGCTTCCAGTGCCTCCATCTGTTTGGCGACGACGTTGCCCATCTTGCTCTGGTCGAGTCCCATCGATCCACCCCTTCTCTGTTGGTTCCGCGGTCTCTCTTTCGACCCTAGCTGGCCGCGGGCAGCCTCGACTGAACGATGCAGCGATCCGTCGAGTGTGACCAACTTCACGCTGCCGGTCGGCCCCGGAAAGGAGGGTTGAAGATCCGGGGTGGCTCAGGGCCCTCTCGGGCCCTCGTGTAAATGCCGAATCCCGACGATCTAAAGTGTCATCTGTGACGACACAGCGGCCACTCGAGCTGATCCTCGCCCGCAACTTGATGTCGGCCCTCTCGACACCCGCCTTCCTCGTCGATGAGGGCGGCGTCCTCGTCTTCTACAACGAGGCGGCCGGCGCGCTGCTCGGCAAACGCTACGAGGAGCTCGGGACCGTCGGTCCTGACGAGTGGGGCTCGCTCTTCGGGCCCTTCGACGAGAGCGGCGAGCCGATCCCCTATGACGAGCTGCCGCTGGTGATCGCCGTGCGCAACGGCCACCCGGCTCACGCGACCTTCGAGATCCGCTCTGCAGATGGCGGTTGCCAAGAGATCGAGGCATCCGCGTTTCCGATCCTCACCGCCCACGGCTCTCAGGGCGCGATCGCGATCTTCTGGCCGTGCTCGCCGAAGAACGGATCGGCAACTCGATGAAGGTCAAGCTCTGGGGGACGCGCGGCTCGATCCCCTCCCCCGGACCCGAAACGATCCGCTATGGCGGAAACACCTCCTGCATCGGCGTCACCCTCTCAGACGGTTCGCTGCTGGCGCTGGACGCGGGCACCGGCATCCGCAACCTCGGTCTCTCCTGCGACGAGGTGCCGGCGCGGCTGCACATCCTCCTCACCCACCTGCACCTCGACCACATCCAGGGGCTCGTCTTCTTCGCGCCCGCGTTTCGACCGCAGACCGAGCTCGTGATCTGGGGGCCCGCCTCTCCGGAGGCCTCCCTGCGTGACCGGATCGCGCGCTATATCTCGGCGCCGCTCTCCCCCGTCGAGGTCCGCGAGCTGCCCTGCGACGTCTCGTTCCGCCACTGTCCGGAGACCGAGTGGGAGATTGGCCCTGCGCGGGTGCGCGCCGCCTCGGTGACCCACCGCGGCCCGACCCTCGGTTACCGGATCGACGACGGGCCGACCTCGCTGGCCTACATCCCTGACCACGAGCCCGCCCTGGGCGCCGATCTCGACCATCTCGAGGAGGACTGGATCTCGGGCTTTGAGCTCGCCCGCGACGCCTCGCTGCTGATCCACGACGGCCAGTATTCGGAGGCCGAGTACCCCGAGCACGTCGGCTGGGGGCACTCCGCCGTCTCGCACACGCTCTCATTCGCCAGGCGAAGCGGTGCTCAGCGCACGCTCCTCTTCCACCACGATCCGCTTCACAGCGACGAGCGCCTCGACCGCCTCGCCGAGGAAGCGGGCGAGTGCTGGGCGACCCTCGGCGGCCGCGACGGCGCGATCGAGGTGGCCGTCGAGGGTTCCGAGTATCGGTTGGCCGGCCGTCGAGCGACGCCGGCGGCCGCCGTGGCACCCGCCTGAGCGGGCTCTCGCGCCCGCTACCCTGGCCTTCGATGACCATCGCCTCCCCCGGCCTCGATTCGGCGGTCGAGCGTTCCGATCTCGTCCGCGAGGCTCTCGTCCTGGCGCGTAGGGCCCACGCCGGCCAGACGCGGAACGCGAGCGGCGGGCGTCCCTATATCGAGCATCCGCTGGCGGTCGCCGAGCGGCTGGCGCAGCTGGGGTGCGAGGAGGAGGTGCTGGCGGCGGCGCTCCTGCACGATGTCATCGAGGACAGCGACCTGCAGACCGAGGACGTTCGCCGCGCCTGCGGCGTCCGCGTCGCCGCAATCGTCGACGCCCTCAGCGACGACGAAGCGATCGAGGACTACGAGGCCCGCAAGCGCGAGCACCGCTGTCGCGTCGAGGACGCCGGGAGCGAGGCGCTGCTCATCTATGCGGCCGACAAGCTGACGAACGCGGAAATGCTGCGCGACGCCTACGCGATCGCGGGTGAGACCGTCGCCGTCGAACTTAAGGTACCCCTGGACGTCAAGATCCGCGTCTGGAAAGCGGATCTTGCGATGCTCGAGCGCTGCGCCGGCGCCGACCCCGCGCTCACCGACCTCGCGGCTCGCCTCTCGAGCCAGCTGACCCGGCTGGCCCGCTCCCGGGGCGATCGAGCGGACGGAGAGCGAGGCTGACCCGCCGTCGCAGGGGCATCACATACCAGAGGACGGCGAACATCGTCGCGGCTCCGAAGGCGACAACGACCGTCCAGACCGTCAAATACCGGCACCGTAGAGGACGTCGGTGATCAGAACCAGGGCGCCTGTCATCGCCGACGCGAGGATTCCGAGGCCTGCGATCGCGAGGCGATTGGCGAGGAAGACGAGCTCGCGCTTCTGCTGCAGGTGGAAGGTCAGCCGCTGAGAGACGGTCGGAGCGATCATCGGCGCCGCCGAGATCGCGGTGCAGAGCAGAGTCGCGAAGTAGACCTTTTCGTCAAAGGAGCCGACCTTGGAGAAGTTGTGATGGAAGGGCACCGCCAGCAGGAAGCCGAACAGGACCTGAACCCCGGGAAGGGCGACACGCAGCTCCTGCAAGAGCTCGCCAAGGTTGCGGTCAAGACGCTCGCTCTCCGTCTCCTGACGCCCTGAGGGACCGTCATCCACGGGCCCCCACGATAGGCGAACACCGCGCGCCACCATAGGATCGGCGGATGGCAAGTCTGGCCGTGGTCCTCGGGAGCAGCGCGACCGGCCCGGGTGGCGAGGGGGTCGCGGCGAGCGCGGCGCGCCACGGGGCCCTGGTTCTGCAGCGACACGGACCCAGCGGGACCGATTTCAGGCTTCCACACCGGATCGACCATGCCGCCAACATGCGTTCCCTGCGCGAGGCGGGATGCGACCGGGTCCTGGCTCTCGGCTCGGTGGGCTCGTTGAAGGAGGGGATCGGCGTCGGCAGCCTGGTCTGTCCCGATGACTTCATCGCCCTGCAGCTCGGCATCACGATCTTCGAGGATGCTCGCGGGCACCGGCCCCCCGGCTTTGACCCCGACTGGCGCGCGCAGCTGATCGCCGCCTCGGCCGAAATCGATGGGCTGCTCGACGGCGGTGTCTACTGGCAGACGATCGGACCCCGCTTCGAGACCCCCGCCGAGATCCGCCTGATGGCCGATCACGCAGACCTGGTCGGAATGACAATCGCCTCGGAGTGCATCATCGCCGGCGAGCTCGGTCTCCCCTACGCCGCGCTGTGTGTGGTCGACAATCTCGCCAACGGCATCGGCGAGCGTGCCCTGAGCGTCGCCGAGCTCGAGGCCGACCGCGAGGCCAACGCGCTGCGGCTCGCCGAAGGCCTCGACGTTCTGCTGCCGGAGCTGGCCCGGTGAGCCTCACGGTTCTAAACGCCTCCCTTGACGGAGAGCGGGTCGGCCTGCGCTGCGCCCCGGACGGGACGATCGCCGCCCTCGGGTCGAATGTGGGGGCCGAGCCCGGCGGGGAGACGATCGACGCCGCCGGTGCGCCCCTGGTGGCGGGGCTCGTCAACGGCCACACGCACGCGGCGATGACGCTCTTCCGCGGATACGGCGGTGAGCTGCCGCTGATGCGCTGGCTGCGCGAGAAGATCTGGCCCGTCGAGGCGAGACTGGAGGACGAGGACGTCTACTGGGGTACACGCCTGGCGTGTGTGGAGATGATCCGCACCGGCACCACCAGCTTCTGGGACATGTACTGGCATCCCCGGGCCACGGCACACGCGGTTCGCGACGCTGGCCTCAGGGCGACCGTCGGGGGACCCTTGCTTGACGCCGAAGGGGGCGCCGAGGAGATGAAGGCGACGGCCCTGGCGGATCTCGAGGCGATCGCCGGCCTCGAGCCCGAGGGGATCGCCGGGGCACTGGCGCCGCACTCGATCTACACGGTCAGCGAAGGGCTCCTTCGCTGGGCGGCCGAGACCGCGCACGAGCGCGGTCTGGCTCTCCACATTCATCTCTCGGAGACTGAGTCAGAGGTCGAGGGGTGTATCGAGCGTCAGGGCGTGCGGCCCGCGGCCTACCTTGATCGGGTCGGCCTGCTCGGGGAGCGCACTCTCCTCGCCCACGGCGTCTGGCTGGACCGCGAGGAGCTCGAGTTGATCAGCGAGCGCCGCTGCACGCTGGTGGCCAACCCGGTTGCCAACATGAAGCTCGCGGTCGGCGGTTTTCTCCCCTACCCCCTGGTGCGCGATGCGGGGATCGCCGTAGGCCTCGGCACGGACGGGGCCGGCTCCAATGACTCGCTCGATCTGCTCGCCGATCTCAAGGTCTTCGCCCTCACACAGCGCCACGCGAGCGGCGATCCGACGGTGATCGGCGCCGAGGAGGCCTGGGCGATCGCCACCGGCGCCTCCTCGCCCCTGCTCCTGGGCGGCGCTCGGCCGCCGCTCTCGGTCGGGGCTCCCGCCGACTTTTTGCTGCTGCGCCGCGACGCCTTCGAGATCGGACTCGGCGAGCTGCACTCAGACCTCGTCTACGCGGCCAGCGGCTCGGTGGTCGATACGACCGTGGTCGCTGGCCGCGTGCTAATGCGGGGTGGGCACCTCAGCGACGCCGCCGAGGTCCTGGCCCGCACCGCCGAGCGGGCCAGGCGACTCGGCCTGGTGAGGACTGCCTCCTGAGATGGGCGTACCGGGACGCCTCCTCGGCCGATGAGCGGGGTCCTTGAGACGATCCTGGAAGGCGTCGAACAGTCCCTGCTTATGGCGTATGCGGTCTGGTGGGCGCTGGTGCTCGGGTTCGCGATCTCGGGCGCCGTCCAGGCGTGGGTCCCGCGAGAGCGGATCGAAGCGACGATGGCGGGCGACGGGGGCCGCCCGATTGCCTGGGCGACCGGGCTCGGGGCGGCCTCCTCCTCGTGCTCCTACGCGGCGGTGGCGATCGCCAAGAGCCTCTTTCAGAAGGGCGCCTCGGCGGCGGCCGCGCTTGCCTTCCAGTTCGCCTCGACCAACCTCGTCTGGGAGCTGGGCCTGGTCCTCTGGGTCCTGATCGGCTGGCAATTCACCCTCGCCGAGTATCTGGGCGGGATCGTGATGATCATCCTGATGGCGCTGCTTCTGCGCGCCTTCGTCTCGCGCCCCCTCGAGGAGCGGGCCCGCCGGCATGCCCGTGAGGCAGACGCCGGCCATGTGCACGAACACACCGAGAGCGCGGGTCGAAGCTGGGTCGACGTGGCCCACAATTTCCGCGGCGACTGGCAGATGCTCTACAAGGAGATCGGCATCGGTCTGCTGCTGGCCGGTTTCATCGGTCTGCTCGGCGATGAATTCTTCAACAGCCTCTTCATCGAGGAAGCGCCGGGATTCTTGAGAACGATCGAGAACGTCCTGGTTGGGCCGCTGATCGCCGTCCTCAGCTTCGTCTGCTCGGTCGGCAACGTCCCGCTGGCCGCCGTCCTATGGTCAGGCGGCATCAGCTTCGCCGGAGTGATGGCCTTCATCTTCGCAGACCTGATCGTGCTGCCGATCGTCGCGATCTACCGCAAGTACTACGGCTGGGCCTTCACCTTACGGATCGTTGCCCTGATGCTGCTGACGATGGTGGTCGCGGCGCTCGTCGTCGATGCCCTGTTCAGCGCCCTCGGTCTGATCCCGACCGCCCGCCCCAGCCGCGCCGAGATCTTCGGCTCGGTGCAGCTCGACTACAAGCTGGTGCTCAACGTCCTGGCGACGGTCGGCTTCGCCGCCCTGATGTGGCTATCGAGGCGAGACTCCGGGTATAGGGTCGAGTGCGGTGCCCACGTCCAAGGTCACTGACCAATCGCGAGACACACGCGAGGCGGCCTCCCCGGTGCGCTACGAAGCGGTGACCAAGCGCTACCCGGGCTCCGAGCGCGCCGCGGTGGAGAACCTGACTCTGGAGGCGCCGGCCGGGGAGATCTGCGTCCTCGTTGGGCCTTCGGGTTGCGGCAAGACGACGGCGATGCGAATGGTCAACCGCACCGTCGAGATGAGCGCCGGCGAGATCCGGATCGGCACGGAATCGGTGCGCACGCGGGAGCCCGCGCGGCTGCGGCGCGAAATCGGCTACGTGATCCAGGAGGTCGGCCTGTTCCCGCATCGCACGATCGGCGAGAACATCGCAACGGTTCCGCGGCTGCTCGGCTGGGACAGGCGGCGGCGGCGGGCTCGCACCGCCGAGCTGCTCGAGCTGATCGGTCTCGACCCCGAGCTGGCCGACCGCTATCCGACGCAGCTCTCCGGCGGCCAGCAGCAGCGCGTCGGCGTCGCCCGGGCCCTGGCCGCGGATCCCCCGGTGATGCTGATGGATGAGCCCTTTGGGGCGATCGATCCGATCAGCCGCGAGCGTCTGCAGAACGAGTTCCTGCGCCTGCAGGCGGAGATCCGCAAGACGGTCCTGTTCGTAACCCACGACATCGACGAGGCGATCAAGATGGGCGACCGGATAGCGGTGATGCGCGAGGGTGGCAGGGTGGCCCAGTACGCGACGCCCGCTGAGCTGCTGATGTCCCCTGCCGATGAGTTCGTCGAGGACTTCGTCGGCGCCGACCGGGCACTGAAGCGGTTGGCACTGGTGCGGGTCTCCGACATCGACCTCTGGGAGGCTCCGCTCGCCTTCGTCGGGGAGGCCAGCGCCGAGGTGCGGGCCAAGCTGGCCGGCGCCGAGGTTCCCTACCCGCTGCTCGTAGACGGTGAGCGCCGGCCGCAGGGCTGGCTCTCAGAGCGCGACCTGGTTCGAGAGACTGTTCCCCCGCAACCCGACTCGCCGCTGGGGCCTGTCCTCGAACTCGACGACGTGATGCGCGACGCGCTGGCCGACATGCTGCAGGGGGGTGCTCAGTACGCGGCCGTAACCGACCGCGCCGGCCGCGTCGCCGGCGTCCTCTCGGTCGAGATCATCTCCTCGTTCCTCGGCTCGCCGGAGGCGAAGACCAGTGCCTAGCTGGGTGCTGCCGCTGGCCGCCGCGGGGGAACTGCCGCCATCGTTCTTTCACGAACGCAGCGCCTCGACCCTCCCCTGCCAGGCCGACACCGGCAAGTTCTTCTGCTTTGACTGGGCGAGGGAAAACATCGGTCGCTACGCAACCCCGACCCTGCAGCAGCTTGAACTGGTTGCGATCTCGGTGGTCCTTGGGTTCGCGATCGCCTTTGCGCTGGCCCTGCTCGCCCACCGGCGGCGCTGGCTGCAGCCTCCGCTGCTGGCCGGAACCGGGATCCTCTACACGATCCCGAGCATTGCCTTCTTCTTTCTTCTGGAGCCGGTAACGGGCCTCGGGCGCGAGACGGCGATCATCGTCCTCACCGTCTACACGCTGCAGATCATCTATCGCAACACCCTCACGGGCCTCGCCAACGTCCCCAGGGCCGCGAGGGAGGCCGCCCGCGGGATGGGTTTAACCGAGAGGCAGATGCTCTGGCGGGTCGAGCTGCCTCTGGCGACCCCGGAGATCATCGGCGGGCTGCGCATAGCCACCGTCAGCACCGTCGCCCTGGCGACGCTGGCGGTCTTCATCGGCGGGGGTGGGCTGGGCACGGAGATCTACCGCGAAGGCAATCTCACCTTCAAGACCGGGATCATCATCGCCGGCGGGATAGCCTTCGCCATGGCCCTCGGCTTTGACGGAATCCTCCTAGCGTTCCAACGCTTCGCGACCCCCTGGCGGCGGGCGGCGCAGCGATGATCCATCTCCTCTGCCACCTGCCGCTGGCCTCCTTCCGCGGGGCGCTCGAATTCATCCTTGAAGAACAGCCCTCCCCGGTCACCGGCGGGAAGCTCGTCGGCGGACCCGCGCAGACCGTCGAACTGGCGCTAACCCAGCTTGAAGTCACGTTCCTCGCCCTGGCCCTCTCGCTGGCCATCGCCGTTCCCCTCGCCCTCAACTTCGGCCACCGCGGCAGCGGCGAACTTCTCGCGGTGGGCCTCGGCAATATCGGTCGCGCGGTTCCCGAGCTGGCCGTGATCGCCTTCATGGCGGCGGCCATCGGAGTCGGCGTCCTCAACCTGACGATCGCGCTGGCGATCCTCGGCATCCCACCGATCCTGACCAACACCTACGTCGGGGTCCGGCAGGTCGACCGCTCGACCGTTGAAGCCGCGCGGGGCATCGGGATGACCGAGCCCGAGATCCTTCTCAGGGTCGAGGTGCCGCTCTCGATCCCAACCCTGATGGCGGGGGTCCGGGCGGCGACCATCGCGATCGTCTCTACGGCTACGATCGGCCCCCTGGCGGGAGTGCCGACCCTTGGTGAATACATCATCGCCCACAACGTCTATGGCAGCGACGGCGTCCTCGCCGGCGCGATCATGGTCGCCCTGCTGGCCCTCTCGCTCGAGGGCCTGCTGGCCCTCGCACAGGGCAGGCTGACCTCGAGGGGGATGAAGCTCCAGCCTGTCTGAGATGTCTCGAATCCAAATCAAACAGAGAGGAATCCCGATGAGGACCAAGACCACCCGGTTGGGCGCGGCCACGGCGCTGGCGCTCGTCCTGAGCCTCGGCATAGCGGCCTGCGGCAGCAGCAGCAGCACGACCGGCGAATCCAGTTCGGCCGAAGGAGGTGGGGCGATCGTCTCCAACCCGGAAAACGGGAAGGTGCAGTTGACGATTGGTTCCAAGAACTTCCCCGAACAGGAAATCCTCGGCGAAATCTACGCCCAGGCCCTGGCGGCCGCCGGCTACAAGGTTAAGTCGCAGCTCAGCCTCGGCTCGGAAACCGTCGCCCTGCAGGCGCTGAAGTCGGGGCAGATCTCGGGCTACCCCGAGTACGCCAGCACGGCCCTGACCTCGTTCTTTGGCCTCGAACCTGAAGAAGTCCCCTCAAACGCAAACGAAGCCTGGGAAAAGGCGAACGAAGAACTTGAAAAGGAAGGGCTGACCGCCTTCCCGCCGACGCCGTTCGCGAGCGCCAACGCCGTCGGGACACTGAGGACGACGGCCGAAAAGTATGGCTTGAAGACGGTCTCTGACCTGGAAGGCGTCTCGGAAAAGCTGAGCCTCTATGGCTCTCCCGAGTGCCGCCAGCGAATCGACTGCCTGGCCGGGCTGGAAAAGCTCTACGGGCTGAAGTTCGCCTCCTTTCACCCGGTTGAAATCGGTCTCCGCTACACGGTGCTCGAAAAGGGCCAGGCGGACCTCTCGATCCTCTTCACGACCGACCCGCAGCTCTCGGCCGAGAAGGAAAAGTTCGTGATTCTCGAAGACGACAAGCACGTCTTCCCGGCGGGCAACGTCATCTTCTTGACCAAGCAGGCGACGGCCGAAGAAGCCGGTCCCGATTACGAAAAGACGATCGTCCAGGTGCAGAAGGGACTGACGCTGGCGGTCATGCAGGAGCTAGACGCCAGGGTCGAACTCGAAAAGGAGACGGCAAAAGAAGCCGCCTCCCAGTACCTCAAGCAAGCCGGCTACACCGGCTGACCGGCGCGCACCTCGGGCGGGCGGGGCAGCAGAGCTGCCCCGCCCGCCCGCTGGCGCAACCGCGCAAAGGAGGCGCGCGCTGCCCAGGCCGCGGCGAAACCCGCGGTGGCCGCCAGCAGCAGGGCCAGACGCGGGTCATATGCCTGCGCCAGCCAACCCGCGAGTGGCCCACCGATCGGCGTCGAGCCGAGGAAGACGACCGAGTAGAGCGACATCACCCGGCCCCGCATCTCGGGCGCGACCGCGAGCTGCAGGGAGGAGTTGATCGAGGCGGCAAAGGTGACCGCGGCGGCGCCGAGCAGGGCCAGCACCGGGATCTCGAGCGCCAGGCTCGGCATCAGCGCCGCCAGCAGGGCCAGGACCCCGAACGCGGCAGCGGCAAGGGCGATCAACTGCACGTCGGCACGACCCCGCGAGCCGACGAACAGGGCGCCGATCACCGAGCCCGCCCCCATGGACGCGACCAGCGCTGCGTAGATCGAGGCGCCACCACCGAAGCTGAAGCGCGCCAGCAATGGCAGGACGACCTGGAAGTTGAGCCCGAAGGTTCCGACCAACGCCATCAGGGCAAGCGGGACCGCCAGCTCCGGGGTGCGCCGCACATAGCGCAGGCCGGCCCGGATCGCGCCGCGGCCGTGGCCGGAGACCGGCACCGCGTGAAGTTCGGCAGGGTCCATCGAGAGCAGGGCGGCGATCATCGCCGCGAAGGTGAGGGCATTGAGCGCGAAGCACGGCCCGACCCCGATGGCGGCGATCGTCACCCCCGCGATCGCGGGGCCGATAATCCGCGCCGCCTGGACGATCACGCTGTTTAGGCTGACCGCGTTTACGACCCGCTCGGCGCCAACCATCTCGAAGACGAAGCTCTGGCGGGTCGGGTTGTCCACCGCGTTGACGGCACCGATCGCGAGCACCGCGAGGTAAACCATCCAGGGTTTGACGGCACCGCTCTCGGTCACCGCAAACAGACCCACGGCAGGAATCGCCATCAGCGTCTGCGTGACGATCAGCAGGCGCCGTTTCGGGAAGCGGTCGGCGAGCAGTCCGCCCCAGGCGCCGAAGAGGAGCATCGGCAGGAACTGCAGGGCGCTCGTTAGGCCGACCGCGACCCCCGAGCCGGTCAGGCTCAGGACCAGCCACAGAGCGGAAACGGTCTGCATCCAGTTGCCCGAGAGCGAGACCACCTGGCCGACGAAGTAGCGCCGATAGTTGGGGACACTGAGCGAGCTAAAGCCGCGGCGGATGTGGATACCCGGCCGCCGCCCGCTCAAGGACGCTCCCCCAAGATCCCCTCGAGGATCTCGGCGGCTCGCTCCAGGGTCTCGACGTCGTGATCGGGAAGGCCTCGCATGCGGCGCGCCAGGTAGGCGGTCTTGCGGCCGCGCAGACGGCGCAGGCGCTCGCGCCCGCTGGCGGTGGCGCTGACCAGGAAGCTGCGACCGTCCGCCGGGTCGGGGGAGCGGTCGATGAACCCGGCCTCCTCGAGGACCCCCAGGGTGCGGGTCGCGGTCGGGCGCTTGACGCGCTCGATCTCGGCCAGCTCGCTCGGGGTCAGCGGCCCGTGGCGTTCGACCGTCGCCAAAGCCGAGGCGGCGGTCGGAGTCAGCTCGCTCGCTGCACCGGCGGCCTCCTGGCGCAGGCGCCGGGCCGTGCGCACGATCGCCAGCCTCAGCCTTGCGGCCGAATCGGTGAGGGGCGTCGTGGGTGTCCCGATGTCGGTCTCTGCGAACATTGATTAGCCTTGCTAATTAGCTTAGCAAACTACTTTTCAAAATTTAGAGCCGCAGGCGTGCAGACCGTCACAAACTTTGGCTAGCGTGAGGGGCGTGAGCGAGACAGCGATCAGCGTCGCGGGACTGCGGAAGACCTATGGCGACTTCGAGGCGGTCCGGGGAATCGACTTCGAGGTGGCGGTCGGCGAGGTATTCGGCTTCCTCGGTCCCAACGGCGCGGGCAAGACGACGACGATCGAGATCCTCGAGGGTTACCGGGCGCGCAGCGAGGGTCGTGTCGCGGTGCTGGGCGTCGACCCCGGCGCCCCGACCCGCGCCTGGCGCGAGCGAGTCGGGCTCGTCCTGCAGGAGTGCGAGCTCGAGCCGCTGCTGACCGTGCGCGAGGTGATCGAGCTGTTTGCAAGCTTCTACTCCTCCCCGCGCCCGGTCGATGCGACGATCGACCTTGTTGGGCTCGGGGATAAGCGCAGAGCGAGGATCGGCTCGCTCTCCGGGGGCCAGAAACGCCGCGTGGACGTCGCCGTGGGGCTGATCGGCGATCCCGATCTGATTTTCCTCGACGAGCCGACGACCGGCTTTGACCCGACCGCGCGGCGGGAGGCCTGGAACATGATCGAGGGTCTTAAGGAACTCGGCAAGACGGTCTTCCTCACGACCCACTACATGGACGAGGCACAGCACCTCGCCGATCGCGTTGCGATCCTCCGCGGCGGTGAGATAGTCGCCCAGGGTCCAACCGCACAACTCGGTGAGGATCTCGGACGCCGCGCGGTGATCAGCTTCGGCCTGGGGAACGGCCTCGCCGTCGGGGAGATCCGCTCGCTGCTCGACGCTCCCGTGGAAATCGCCGGAAATGGGGTCAGCATCGAGACCGAGGACCCCCAGGCAGACCTCTACCGTCTGCTCTCGCTGGCCGCGGAGCGGCGCGCGGTGCTCGAGGACATCGAGGTGCGACGGCCCAGCCTCGAGGACATCTTCCTCGACCTGACCAGCGAGGAGAAGCGGTGAGCGACCACCGCATCGTCTGGGCGCAGACCAAGGCGGCGGTGGCGGTCGCGCTGCGAACGCCGCGCACGCTGGTCCTGACGATCGCCTTCCCGCTCGTGCTGTTGATCATCTTCAACTCGATCTTCGGCCACGGCGGCCACGAAACGACCACGCTTCCCAACGGCTTAAGGCTCGACGCGGCCGCCTACTTCACGGCCGGGATCATCGCCTACTCGATCGCCCTCTCGACCTTCACGACGCTCGCCGTGACCCTGACAACACAGCGCGAGCGCGGTCAGCTGAAGCGCTACCGGGGCACCCCGATGCCGGCCTGGACCTTCGTCGCCGGCCAGATCGTGCGTGCGACCGCCCAGGCGCTGGCGATGACCGCGATGCTGCTCGCGCTCGGCGCGATCATCTACGGGATCCCGGTCCCCGCCTCGACCCTCCCCGCCTTCATCCTCTACGTGGTGCTGGGAACCGCGACGCTCTCCTCGCTGGGCATAGCGGTGACCGCCTTTACCCCGACCGTTGACGCCGCCTCGACGATCGCCCCGTTCGGGGTCGTCATCCTCGCCTTCTTTTCGGGCATCTGGATCCCGGTCGAACAGTTGCCGAGTTGGCTCGAGACGGTCGGCAAGATATTCCCGCTCTATCACCTCGCGCTGGGCCTGCAGACGACGCTGGCCCCGGGTGCGGGTGGCAGCGGCCTCGAACTCCAAAACGTCCTCGTGCTGGCGCTCTGGGCACTCGCCGGAGCGCGGATCGCGAGTCGTCGCTTCCTCTGGGATCCGCAGGCAGCGGGCGCTGAGTGAGCGGCGGTCGGGGGGTCTGCGCAGAGGTAGGCACCGCGCCGCTCGCGTCGAACTAGACGCGGATGGCACAGCCCGGGAAGGCCAGGCACGAACTCTACGAAGAGGGGATGGACGCCCGCAGCACACGGATCGCGGAAATCCTCGAAACACCGATGCTGATCGCGGCGGCGCTGACCCTGCCGATGGTCGCGATCACCGAGTCCCATCCCGGGGGCTGGCTGCAGACGGTGGCCGTGATCCTCAATTGGGCGACCTGGCTCGCCTTCGCGGTCGAGCTGGTCGTGATGCTCGCCGTCGTCCCCGACCGACGCAAATGGCTCCTTCACCACCCCCTGGACGCGACGATCGTCGTCCTGACGCCGCCGCTGCTGCCGCCGGGACTGCAGAGCCTGCGGGTCCTGCGCCTCTTCCGCCTGCTGCGGCTGCTGCGGCTCGCCCAGCTGAGTCATGAGGTGTTCTCGCTGCAGGGTCTGCGCTACGCGATGCTGCTCACGGTGCTGACGGTGATCGGGGGCGGCGCCCTGTTCGTCGCCTTCGAGAAAGGCTCCCAGCATCTCGACACCTGGGATGGCATCTACTGGGCGGTGACGACGATGACCACCCTCGGCTCCAACATCTACCCGAAGACGACCGGTGGGGAGATCGTCTCGACGGTGATCCTGATCGTCGGCATCGGGTTCGTCGCCCTGCTCACCGGCGCCTTCGCGCAGCGCTTCCTCGGCCCAGAAATTGCTGAGGTCGAGCACGAGCTCGAGCGTGAGGAGCTGAGCGCCGAGGCGGCGGCGCTGCGCGAGCTGAACGGCGTCCGCGAACAGCTGCAGGCGCTGCAGGTCGCGGTCGAGCGGATGGTCGACGAACGCCTCGCGGAACGCTAGGCGCTGCAACGCGCGCCAGCGCCGAGCCCTCGGGGAACAGGGCGGCAGATCGGCGAGGGGCTAGCTTTCCTCGGCCCGCTCCTCGGCGATCTTTTCCTCGAGCACCCTCATCACCTCGGGGTCGCGCAGCGTCGTCACATCACCGAGCGCGCGGCCCTCGGCGATGTCGCGCAGCAGGCGGCGCATGATCTTGCCGGAGCGCGTCTTCGGCAGGTCCTCGGCCCAGACGATTCGCTTCGGGCGGGCGAATTTGCCGATCCGCTCCGCGACCACCTCGCCGATTCCCTCCGCCAGCTCCTCACTGGGTTCGGTCTCGCCCGCGAGGGTGACGAAGGCACAGATCGCCTGCCCGGTCCGCTCATCAGACTGGCCGATGACCGCCGCCTCGGCGACCTTCTCGTGGGCGACGATCGCCGACTCGACCTCCGCCGTCGAGAGCCTGTGCCCGGAGACGTTGACGACGTCGTCGATCCGGCCGATAACCCAGAAGTAGCCCTCACCGTCCCTGCGGGCGGCATCGCCCACCAGGTAGGTCTCCGCTCCAAACCTCCGGAAGTAGGTCTCGACGAAGCGCTCCTCCTCGCGGTAGAGGGTGCGCAACATCGAGGGCCAGGGGCGGGTCAGCACCAGGAGACCCTGATCGGTGCCGACGGGCTCACCGTCCCTCTCCCCCACCACCTCGGCGGCCACCCCGGGAAACGGCATCGTCGCCGAGCCCGGCTTGGTGGCGGTGATCCCCGGCAGCGGGGTGATCATGATCGCCCCGGTCTCCGTCTGCCACCAGGTGTCGACGATCGGACAGCGCTCCCCGCCGATCACCTTGTGATACCAGAGCCAGGCCTTTGGGTTGATCGGCTCCCCGACCGAGCCCAGCAGGCGCAGCGAGGAGAGGTCGTGTTCGGCCGGGATCTCCGCGCCCCACTTGATGAAGGTGCGAATCGCGGTCGGCGCCGCATAGAGGATCGTCGCCTTGTAGCGGGCGACGTTCTCCCACCAGATGCCCTTGTGTGGGTAGTCCGGCGCCCCCTCCCACATGACGCTGGTGACGCCGTTGGAGAGCGGCCCGTAGACGATGTAGGAGTGGCCGGTGACCCAGCCGACATCGGCCGCGCACCAATACACATCGGACTCCGGCTTGATGTCGAAAACGTAGCGGTGGGTGGCGGTGACGCCCGCCATGTAGCCGCCGGTCGTGTGCAGGATCCCCTTCGGCTTGGCGGTCGAGCCGGAGGTGTAGAGGATGAAGAGCGGGTGCTCGGCCTCGAGCGGCTCGGGCGGGCACTCGGGCGCAGCCGCCTCGATCAGCTCATCGTAGTAGCGGTCGCGCCCCTCCTTCATCGAAACCGGGATACCTGTGTGGCGGACGACGACGATCGTCTCCAGGGTCTCGAGGTCCCCCATGTGTTCGTCCACGGCCTCCTTGATCGGCGCCGTCTGGCCCTTGCGCCGGGCACCGTCGACAGTGACCAGCGCCTTTGCCGCAGAGAACTCCATTCGCTCGCGCACCGCCTCCGCCGAGAAGCCGCCGAAGACGACGTTGTGCGGGGCGCCGATCCGCGCACAGGCGAGCATTGCCACAACCACCTCGGGGATCATCGGCAGGTAGATCCCGACGACGTCCCCCTTCTGGATACCGCAGTCGCGCAAGGCGTTGGCGAAGCGCTGCGTTTCGGCGAGGAGGTCGGCGTATGTGAGGTCGCGCTCCTCTCCCTCCTCGCCCCTCCAGTGAAAGGCGACCCGCTCGCCATTGCCGGCCGCGACGTGACGGTCCAGACAGTTCGCGCAGGCATTCAGGCGGCCGTCGGCAAACCAGGTGTAGAAGGGGGGGTTGGAGTCGTCAAGACCCTGGCTCGGCTGCTCGATCCAGTCAAGATGCTGAAGCGCCTGCGCTCGCCACCAGCCCTCGGGGTCGGCGCCAGCCTCCTCATATATCGAGGGGTCCGAGAGCAACGCCCGCGCCTTGAAATCGGCTGGTGGCGCGAAGCGCTCGACCTCGAGCAGCTCGTTCAACTCCCCCTCAAGGCTCGACAGCGCGTTCTCCGTAGCCATCTCGGACTCCCTCCGTTCTCAGCGACTCAGCGGGTGGACCGGGAGGACGGTCCGGCCGAAAGTCGAGTTGGTAACCGCCGCAAACGATGCATACCAGGCCGCGACCGCGGTTGCCAGGCCAAACCACCCGCCGGCTTCAACGACACCTGCCGTTTCCCCGGCTTCGCCGATGCCGAGCAAAAAGAAGGTGACGGCCAGCAACAGGAAGACGACGGCGATCGCCGCGGTCGTGCGCAGCGAAGCGACCAGCATGTAGGTGGTGAAGATGCCCCAGGCGATCAGATAGAGGCCGATCGCGTCACCGGCGTGCGCCGCGGGGATGTCTCCGGCAAAGAAGGTAACGAGCGCCCAGAACGAGATCCAAAACGCCCCGAACGAGGTGAAGGCCACCGCGCCGAAGGTGTTCCCGGTGCGAAACTCCCACATCCCCGCGAGGACCTGGGCAATGCCTCCGTAGGCCAGCGCCAGCCCCAGCACGACGGGCTCTCCCGCCTTGCTCACCAGCCCTGCGTTGAACATGCTGAGCACGAAGGTGGTCAGCGCGAAGGCGGCGAGGCCGAGTGGCCCCGGATCGGCGGGCGTCCAGCCTGCGTGCGCCTCGGCGGCAGAGGCGTTCTGACGCGCCCTCTCGCCCGCGGTCGGCTCCCTGTCTCGAACGGATACGGACTCCATGGCGACTCCTTCCCTCGCCCGCGCGCCGGAGCCCCGGCCGGCGGGACGCTTCTCCTCACCCGGTATTCAGGACTACCCGCAGGCGGCCCCTTTCACACTATCGGCGCGAGAAATCAGCGCTCGGAGCTCGGCATCAGTACCCGGGCGGGTGCCGGGCGATGAAACCTTCGGTCGAATCGACCGGCGAGGGGTGCCAGCGCGGGCCGGGGCCTCCGACGGTGTCAAAGGCGAGCCCGGCGATGATCATCCAGGCATGTTCAGCATTGGCGTAGACGGTGATCCACTTGCCGGGACCGGGGTCCCCCCAGGTCTCCAGACCGGTCGAGTCCAGCGGGCTTTCCAGGAAGCCGCCGCCGTGCAGAGCGAAGCTGACCGAGCCCGAGCAGTCATAGCCCGAGGATTCGAATGAGGCGTGGCCGCCGCCCCAGATGTAGGGGGTGGTCGCGATCGAGTTGGCGGCTTCAATCGCCGCGGCGATCGCCGGCGGGGCCCCGCTGGGCACGCTGGCCTGGCTTTCAGAGATGAATTCGGCTGTCTCGCCCGGCGTCAGCGGTGCCGGTTCGGCGGCGACGGGCGCCGGGGAGCCGGCGGCGGAGAGCTGTTCGGAGATCGACGCCAGGTTGTCGCTCAGCGCCTGGGAGCGCGACTCGAGCGCTTCCAGCTGCGCCTGGCGCGCCGCCTGGGCCGCCTTCAGTTGGGCGAAGCGCGCCTCGGCGGCTTCCTTGGCGCGCGCGACCTCGCGCTCCTTCGCGGCGATCGCGTCTCGCGCGCCTTTGATCTGTCGCCGCTCGGCGGCCATCCGCTTGACCGCCGCCTTCGCCTGGTCGCGCAGGCCCTTGACGCGGCTGGCGACGGTGTTGTCATATTCGCGGATCTGATTGAGATACCCGGCGCGCGCGTTCATTTCCGACCAGCTGCCCGAGTCGAGGATGATGTTGACGATGTCGGGATTGCCCGCCTCATAGATCGAAACGAGCCGGGTGCGCAGGACGCCCAGGGCGCGGTGCAGGCGGGCCTTGATCCGAGCCAGGCGGAGTTTGTCGGCTTCCAGCTCTCGGGTCGCAGTTTCGAGTTCGTTCTGTTTTTCAGCGAGTTCCGCGGCGACTGCCGCCTCGCGCTGGCGCAGCGTCGATACTTCGCCGATCATCGCGTTGATTTCGCGGTTCTGAGCTTCGATCGATTCGCCGAGCGAGCTTTCGCTCTTGCGAACGTGGGCGAGCCTGCCCTGAGCGGCTTCGAACCTTTCTTCCAGGTCCTTCGCGGGCGCGCGGCTGGCGCCCTCCGCAGCGAGCACGCAGAGCGAGAGCGCCGCCAGCAGCAACGCGGCAGGCAGGAGCAGGCGCCTGGAGTTCCAGGAGAAGGAGGCCAACATCGGCGCTGCACGCTAGCGAAATCGCCGAAGAATTGTTAGGAGTTGCTAATAACTTGCAACTTCTCTTGCACGATGTTGCCGCTTTGCAGGGAAAACGGCCACCGCGACGACGGCATCGACGCGGTGGCCAAACACCTATGAGAGCAGTTTTGCCTTCGCGCGCTCGAACTCCTCAGAGGAAATCGCGCCCTTTTCCTTCAGGTCATTGAGTTTGTGAAGCTCGTCGGCGGGCGAGCTGTGGGCCTGTTCCTGGATGTAGGTGTCCATATGTTTTTTCGCGTCGGCCTGTGCTTTGAGCGCCCTTTCGCGCATCCCGCTGCCGCGCGCGATCAGATAGATGAGAGCGGTCACGAAGGGGATGAATACGAGGAACAGGACCCAGACGGCCTTAGCCCAGCCGGAGAGCTCGTGATCCCGGAAGAGGTCGCTGAGGATCGTGATCAGGATCCAGATCCAGACCACGAAGAAGAAGATCTCAAAGGCGAGGAGAAGCGCTTCTCCCAGGTTGATATTCGCAAACGGCACGGGGGCGTCCTTTCAGGCGTTTGTGTATGGCGATCAGGCGTTAGCAGTGGCGATCGCAGATCGCCTCGCCCAATCTATCTCAGCGGGGCGTGCCGACGCCAGGATCAACCGACGATGATCTTGCCGTGCATTTCAGGGTGGATCGTGCAGTGGTAGGCATAGGTCCCCGGCGCGGTGAACCGGATCGAAACCGCCTTTCCCGGCGCGATCTTGCCGGTGTCAAAGCTGCCCCTGGCCGTCGCCGTGTGCTTGACCCTGGAGGCGTTGGCAAAGACGACGGTGGTCCCCTTGGAGATGTGCAGCGGCGTCGGGTCGTACTTGAAGTGGGCGATCGTCACCGTCCTTGCACCGCTGGCCGTCCCTGTGACGGCGAAGGCGTGGCCGCGAGCGAGCGTGAGGCTGGTGAGCGCCGCGATCGCGAGGACCGCGCCGGCGGCCACCAGGCGCAGCTGAAGCTGAATTCCGTGAGTACCCACCTCTTGGGTTACGGACGGGGCCACCCTCGGGTTCAAAGCCGGGCCGCGAAGAGCACCGCGGCGACCGCCGTCGCCAGGTTGAGGCTGGAGACCCCCTCACGCATCGGGATCCCGAGGCGCGCGTCTGCCTTCCTCAGCAGCTCCTCGCTGAGCCCGTGGCGCTCGCTGCCGAAGGCGAGGACCGCGCGTGGGGGCAGGGTCGAGGGACGCAGGGGCTCGCCGTCGGGATCGATCGCGACCAGGGGGCGCTCAGACGCCGGCAACCGCCTCACCGCAACGACCGGCAGCGCAAAGTGAAGCCCGGCCGCACCACGCAGCGCATCGGGGTGCCAGGGGTCATTCTCACCGGTCGTCAGGACGCCAGCCGCGTCGGCCGCCGCCGCGACCCGCACACAGGCCCCCATGTTGCCCATCGTGCGCGGGTCCTCGAGCAAGACGAGCGGCGCCAACCTCGGCTCCCGCAGGACTGAGTTGATGTCCACCGTCGGCCGCGCGGCGATCGCCACGACGCCGGTCCGTGGTGCCTGCGGAACCAGCTGGCCGATCAGGCCCTCCTCGACCTCGGTGACCCGCCTTCGCAGCGATCCCGCCAGATCCGGCGCCAGCCCGGCAGCGAGCTGCTCCAGGGCGTCGGGATCGGCGGCCACGGCCTCGCGCAGCGAAGCTCCGAACCGCAGGGCGTGCTTGAGTGCGTGGAAGCCCTCGAGAACGGCCAGGCTCGGGTCGCGCCGAGCCGCCCGATAGCGGCGCACAAGCTCCTCGGCCTCAGGGGTACTCAGCTCGGACTCCATTCAGCGGGGCCGGGCGCCCCGCCCGACCATCTCGAACTGGGTCATCAGGCGGTGGTCCTCTGATCGAGCATCTGGCAGTGGATCACGAACCTGCCGGTGTAGTCGGAGAAATGCCCCGCAATCCGGATCTTTTCGCCGGGGTGCACAGAGAATGTGTCTCTCTCCTTGGGCCAATCTTCCCCGGCGGACCATCCCGCGCGAGCAGGTTTGAATCGGTCCAATTCCGGTGAAACCAGTCGGGGGACCGCCGTGGACCGGAACCTATTCTGCCGGGGATGGGCGGTCAAGGCCCGGGCGGCGCACGCTAGGCTTGGCGCGGTGGCGAGCTTCATCCACACCTGCTATCGGATCGGGAACATCGAGCGCTCCCTCGCCTTTTACGAAAAGCTGGGCTTCGAGGAGGTCGCGAGGATGCCGATTGGCGAGGAGGCGATCAACGTCTTCATGGGCCTCCCCGGCGAAGACCCCCGCCTCGAGCTGACCTACAACCACGGCGTCGACTCCTACGAGCTGGGGACCGGCTACAACCACATCGCGATCGCCGTCGAGGACCTCGACGGGACCCTGGCCCGCCTGGCCGAACAGGGGATCGAGCCCGAGAAGCCGCCCTACCGCCCCGGCGGCCGCACGGAGGGCCACAGGATCGCCTTTGTCCGCGACCCCGATCAGTACAGAATCGAGATCATCGGGGAGTAGCGTCGCGTTCGTCCGCCGGCCGCTCAGCCGGCGCCGCGGTGGTGGAGGCGCACCCGCACGACCGAGAATGAGCTGGTCGCGGGCGAGGGGTCGGTCAGGCCGGCGGCGACGGCGCGGACGCTGAAGCGGTATCTGCCGGGCTTCAGCTTCAGCTTCATCGGCGACTTGCATCCCTTGAATTTGGGCTGCGGCGCCTTCTTGTGTTTCTTGCCGCCCGGGAGCTTGACGAGGGCGCATTCGAACGAGGCGCCGGGGGTCGCGCTGCTGAAGCTGAACTTGACCGGGGCCTTGGCCTTGCGGGTCTTGATCTTCCCCTTGGGGCCCTTGAGCTTCGTTTCCGGCGCCTTCTTTTCTTCCGGTGGGAGCGGCGGTTCGAGCCCGCTGACGCGAATCACCTGCGAGGGGTTGCCGGGCGTTTCGTTTTCGGCCGTCGCCCAGATCGTGTTCCCGGGGCCGGCGGTGATCTGCCTGATCTTGAATTCAGGAGGAACCCCCTGGCTGAAGAACGTAGCTTCGCCATTCTCGGTGACTCGCTCGATGCCGGCCGGCGGACCGGCGAGCGCGTACCAGAAGGCGTGGTCGGAGCCGTAGGCAACGCCGAAGGGATCGCCGTTGCGTTCGAAGGCCTGAACCGTCCCGGCGGGGCTGACGAAGCCGACCTGCTCGGGCGGCGCGCCCGGCTGCGAGAAGCCGATGTAACCGTCGGGGGCGACCGCCACTCCTTGCGAGGCCCCTTCCTGTTTTCCGCCTTTTTCGTGGCCGATCGTGATTGTGCCTTTGACTTCGCCCGAGGTGTTCACCTTCAGGATCCGCGGCGCGCCGGCGTCGGCGATGACCAGCAGCGACCCCTGGACGTCGATGTCGCGCGGGCTCATTTCTTTGACGAAGAACTCTTCTTCTTTTTCCGGTTCCGAAGGTTTGAAATGCACCAGGTTTTCGTTGGTCCCATCCCACATCTGACCGTCGGGACCGGCGACGATCGGGTCGTTCGAGCCGATCAGGTTGTTTTTGAACACGTGGACGGTGCCTTCGGGGTCCGCCGGGGAGAACGAGGCGACCTTGTTCGTCGCCGTGATCCAGAGCTTCTTTTCCGGTCCGACCGCGATCCCGGAAGGGAATTCGATTTCTTTGAGTTCGTATTCGGTGACTTTGCCTTCCGGCGTCACCCGTGCGACGTCTTTGGTCGCGCTATGGATCGCCAGCCAGATGTTCCCGTCGGGGCCTTCGACGATCTTCGAGTTCGTGTCGGTTTCGGATTCGAGCGGGAAGTGGCCGCTAATCGCGGGGGCCGCGGATGCGGCGGGGGCGCCGGCGAGCGCAACTGCGAGAACGGAGATATTGACCGCTGCGAGCCTACGCATCGGTTCAGTCTAGATCAGCTCAGTGGGGTGCGGCGATGCCACCGCCAACTTCGGTCTGGGGTGGCGGCGCCGGAGAGGGCGTCGGGGCTGGGGCCGGGGAGGGGGTCTGCTGGGGTGTTTCCTGGTGTTCCGCTCCCCCGCCCTGCTTGCCTGCGCTCTGTTCCGGCGTTGCCGCTTCCTTGCCTCTCTTGGTCTGTTCGCCTTCTTCGAACGCTTCGTTTTTCGGTGAGACTTCACTGGAGGCGCGGGTATGCCCGCTGGAGAACGCGTGCAGTTCGGGGAGGCTCGAGGGCACATTGAATTCCGGGCACCTGCCGTTCGCCGCGGTTTCCATGAAGGAGCGCCAGATCGGCCCCGCTGTCGGCCCCCCGAAGCCCGTGTATTCGCGAGTCTGCGGGTGGCCGACCCAGACGGCCGTCGAGAAGAGTGGCGTATAGCCGACGAACCAGGCGTCGGAGAGGCCCTCCGAGGTTCCGGTCTTGCCTGCCTCGGAGGGGCAGCCCATGTAGGTGTAGCCGGCCCCGGTTCCGCTCGTGATCACGCCCTCGAGGACCCGGGTCACTTCGTAGGCCTGGCCTTCGGTCAGGACGCGGTCGCCTTCGGCAGCGTCGGGTTCGTCGACCTTGCCGTTGGGGAACTCGACTTTGTTGATCGCGGTCGGGGCGTGGTGGATGCCGCCGCTTGCAAGGGTCGCGTAGCCGTCCGCCATTTCCAGGGGCGTGACCCCCACCGCGAGACCGCCGATCGCCTCCGCGGGCACCGATTCAAGCGGCGCTTCGATCCCCATCTGGTGCGCCGTGTGGGTCACGTTCCTCGGACCGACGTCGAGGTCGAGCTGGGCGAAGACGGCGTTGACGGAGTTCCAGGTCGCGTCTTCAAGCGACATGACGCCGCCCCCGGGCTCGGCGTTGTGGACGGTCCAGGTACCACCGCCGGGGATCGACAGGGTGATCGGCGAAGTACCGTCGTAGTAGGTGTCTTTGGGGTCGATCCCCTGCTTGATCGCCGTGGTCAGCACGTAAACCTTGAACGAGGACCCGGGCTGGCGGTGCGCCTGCCAGGCGTAGTTGAATTCGGCTTCGGAGGCATAGCCTTTGGTCGAGGCGAGAGCGAGAATGTCGCCGTTTTCGGGGTTCACCGAGGCAAGGCCGGCGGCCGGCCCGCCTTCGGGGTAGCAGAAGCCGCTTTCGGTGCAGGTCGCAACCGCCGCTTCGGCCGCTTCCTGCAGCTTGGGTTCAATCGTCGTGTAGGCCTTGAGCCCGCCGTTGCGGACCGTGTTGGTCCCGTAACGTTCGATCAGTTCGTCCTGCACGAGATCGAAGAGGAACGGGTCGCGGATCGTCTGATACTTGTGGCCCGGTTCCAACCCCAGGCCGTGGTGCAGCGCCGTCCGGTATTCGTCCCCGTTTATATATCCCTGTTCGTGCATCGCGGCGAGGACCTCGTCGCGGCGGTTGAGCGCCGCCTGAGGGTCAAGGAACGGGTTGTATTCGGATGGCGCCTGCGGCAGCCCGGCGAGCAGCGCCGCCTCGGTCAGGCTCAGCTTTCTGGCCGGCTTCCCGAAATAGGTCTGCGCGGCGGCTTCGGCCCCGACCGCGGTCGAGCCTTCAACGGTCCCGTAAGGAGCGGTGTTCAGGTACTGGGTGAGGATCCAGTTGCGGCTGTGGCGTTCGAACAGTTCGACCGCCAGGTGCGCTTCGTAGATCTTGCGCTTGATCGTCTCTTCGGGGTTCTGGATGTAGAGGTTGCGGACCAGCTGCTGGGTGATCGTCGAGGCGCCCTGGACCGGCTTGCCCCCCGCCTGCAGGTCCTTCCAGGCCGCCCGCACGATCCCGGCGTAGTCGAGCGCCCCGTGCTCGTAGAAGTTCTTGTCCTCGATCGCGACGGTCGCGTCCTTGAGGTCCTGGGGCAACGCCTTGGCGGGAATCGGCTGGCGGATGCTGCTCGACCTGATGAAGCCGATCAGGGTCCCGTCCGCCGTGTAGATCGCCGACGAGCGACCCTTCTGGACCGGCTTCAGGCTCGAGAGTGGCGGCGCTTCGTTGTAAACGTTGATCGCCCAGCCGGCGGCGACCCCACAGGCCACGAGGAGCACGGCCACAACGACCCCGAGGGCCATCAGCGCCTTCCGCTTCGCACCATGGGACCGGCGACGCCTGCGTCGCATACGGCGAGTCATCGCGGCAAATTGTATTGAGGGCGCCGAGTCGCCCGTTTTGGCATCCGCAAGCGCAATATCGCGTGCGCGGCGGCGCGGCGGCGCGGCTCATTAGACTCGCCTCGGTGAGCAGGCATGGGGACCGCGTACGCAAGCGCCTCGAGGGTCGCGCGATCCTCCTCAGCGGCGGGTCGGGCTTTCTCGGCAAGGCGGTGCTCGCCACCCTGCTGCGAAATGGCTATCGGCCGCGAGGCATCCGGGTCCTGCTCAGGTCCGGATCCGAGGCGGAGGCTGAGGAGCGCCTGCGCGGAGAGGTCCTCGGCGCCGACGCCTTCGCCGGCCTGGACGGGGCGGCGCTGAGGGCGCAGATTGGCGATGGCGGGCTGCGCGCCGTCGCCGGTGACCTCGGCCGTGATGGGGTCGCGCCGCCCGGATCCCTGGCCGAGATCGACCTCGTCATCCACTGTGCCGCGACGGTCTCCTTCGAGGAACCGCTCGACGGGGCGCTCGAGCTCAACACACTGGGGCCCTCCCGTCTGCGCAAGGCGCTCGCAAGGGACGGCTCCGAGCCCCACTTCGTGCACGTCTCCACCGCCTATGTCGCCGATCGTCGCAGCGGTGCCGTCTTTGAGGAAGGGCCCCCTCACCAGGCGCTTGCCGGAATCGAGATCGACGAGCTGCTCGCCTCGGCAAAGCGCTGGCGAGAGGCGGTCGAGCGCGAGGCTGGCGCCGAGCGGCTGGCTCACGGATTCGCCCGATCGGCGCGGCGCGACGCTGCCCGCCGCCCCGGGCTCAACCCAAGCGAACGGGCCGCGCAGCTGCGACGCCGCTGGATCGATGACCGCCTCTCGGCGCGCGGTCGCCAGGAGGCGCTGGCGCTCGGCTGGCCCGATACCTACGCGCTCTCCAAGGCGCTCGGCGAGCACCTCCTGCTGCGCTCCTCGGGCCCGACAACGATCATCCGACCGACGATCATCGAGTCGGCGCTGGCACAGCCATACCCAGGATGGCTCGAGGGGATCAAGGTCGCCGACCCCCTGATCCTCGCCTACGCAGCCCGCGGCCTGACTCACCTTCCGGGGCGACGTTCAAACCGCATCGACATCGTCCCCGTCGACCAGGTTGCGAACGCCTGCATCGCGGCAGCCGCGCACCCGCCGGAAGGCCAACACCAGGTCATCGCCGTGGCGAGCACCGCCCGCAACCCGCTCGCGATCGGCGAGCTCGCCGACCAGATCAGAACCTACTTCATGCGCAATCCACTGCACCGGCCGGGCGGCGGCCCGATCGAGATCGGCGAGCTGCGGTTCGTGCCTCGCGGAGCCGCGCTGCGTCCTGCCAGGCGCCGCCAGAGGGTTGCCGCCGCCGTGGCGCGCCTGGCGATCGCCTCGCCGGTCTCGATCCCGGCCGAGCGCGCGTTGCGCGCGAACCGCACGCTCGCCGAGCGGATCACACGAATGGTCGAGATCTACGGCTCATACACCGAGCTGGATTGCGTCTTTGACGACTCGGGCGCCCGCGAACTGTCGGCCCGCCTGGCGCCGGAGGATCGCGAGGAGCTGCCCTTTGACACGGCGGCAATCGATTGGGAGGAGTACCTTCAGGAGATCCACCTTCCGGCAGTCCATCGCCTCTCCGGAGCCAACCGAGGAGAAGCCGCCGCCGGATAGTCTCGGGCGATGGGTCATCGCAAGCTCGCGGTCCTCACCGGCGCCTCCAGCGGGATCGGCGCGGCAACCGCCAGAGCGCTGGCCGCCGAGGACTTCGATGTCGTGATCGCGGCACGGCGGCTGGAGCGACTCGAAGAGCTCGCTCGCGAGCTCGGCGAGAGGGCTCGGGCGATCGCTCTGGACGTCACCGACCCGGCTTCGGTCGAGTCGCTCGCCGCTGCCCTGCCGCGCTGCGACGTGCTGGTCAACAACGCCGGCGGCGCTCTCGGCCTCGACCCGCTGGCCGAGGCCGACGATGAGCGCTGGCGCTGGATGTATGAGGCGAACGTGATGGGCACGATGCGGATGACGCGCGCCCTACTGCCGGCGCTGCGCGCCTCGGGCGATGGCCACGTCGTCACCGTTACCAGCATCGCCGCCTTCGAGGCCTACCGCGGCGGGGGCGGCTATATGGCGGCCAAGCACGCCCAGCGGGCCCTGCTGCGGGCGCTACGGCTGGAGATGCTGGGGGAGCCGCTGCGGGTCACCGAGGTTGCGCCCGGAATGGTCGAGACCGAGTTCTCCCTGGTCCGCTTTGGCGGCAACGAGGAGGCGGCGAGGCGTGTCTATGAGGGCCTCGAACCGCTGCGCGCTGAGGACGTCGCCGAGTGCATCCGCTGGGCCGTCCTCCAGCCGCCCCACGTAAACGTCGACGAGATCGTCGTTCGGCCCCGCGCGCAGGCGAGCGCGGGGGAGGTCCATCGCGACCCGTGACCGAGTGCCTGCAGGTGGCGACCACGGCTGCCTCCGAGGAGGAGGCCGCAGGGATCGCGGAGGCGCTCGTGGAGGGCCGCCTGGCGGCCTGCGCCCAGGTGGTCGGACCGATCTCCAGCAACTACCGCTGGGGCGGGGTGCTCGAGCGCGGACGCGAGTGGATGTGCGTCGCAAAGACGACGCACGCGGCCTACCCCCGGGTCGAGGCGATGATCCGTGAGCTGCACTCCTACGAGGAGCCGGAGATCGTCGCCACGGCGGTCGTCGCCGGTAGCGATGGCTATCTCGCCTGGCTCACCTAGAACGTCGACTGAGCGCCGAGAGCCACGGCGTCCGCATCGGCCTCCGGCGGCGTGAAGTCTCGGGCTTTGACGCGGGGGCTTGTTGCGATGCGGACGATCGAGGCGGCCCTCAGGACCCTGCGCCGGGGTGCAAGCGCCGCCAGCGAGGCCGCTACGCGCGCAGTCGGTAGCCCGTCGTGAAGAGGCGCAAATTGACGAGGAAAAGTGCCGCCGTCGCCGCGGCAAGGGCGAGCAACGAGAGCCCGACGCTGACTTCGCTGTGGCCGACAAACCCGTAGCGCACGACGTTGATCATGTAGAAGATTGGGTTGAAGCGGGTCAGCGTCTCAAAGGGTTGCGGCAGCAGGCTCGCCGAGTAAAAGACGCCGCCGAGGAAGATCAGCGGCTGCAGGATGAAGGTCTGGGCAAAGGCCACGTCGTCGAACTGTTCGGCGCGGACTCCGATCAGGACGCCGAGCAGCGCAAAGAAGAAGCCGACCAGGAAAAGGCCGGGAATCAGCACCAGGACGTGATCGACCGGCAACCCCGCGAGCGCCACGGAGACCAGGAATGCGAGCGTGGCGACCAGAATTCCGCGGGAAAAGCCCCCGAGGCTGAATGCGAGCAGCAGCTCCCGCGGCGAGGCCGGCGAGGAGAGTTGGTCCTGGATGGCGCCCTGGAATTTCTGCTGGAGAATCGAAGAAGAGTTGTTGGCGAAGGCGTTGATCGCGAGCGACATCATGATCAGACCGGGAATCACGAAGAGGATGTATTCGACCCCGTCGATTTCCTTGATCCGGGTGCCGAGCGCAGCGCCGAAGATCGAGATGTATAGGAAGGTTTCGAGCAGCGGCGCACCGAGGGTCTGTTTCTTGATCTTCATGAAGCGATTGACCTCGCGCCGCCAGAGCGTCACGAAGCGGATCTGTGCCGGGCTCACGCCTCAACCTCGATGTGGGATCGGGACAGCTCCTTGCGGCCGACCAGTGCCAGGTAGGCATCCTCGAGGTTGTCGACGTCATGGAGTCGAGCCAACGCCTCGCTCGTTCCCTCGCCGACGATCTTGCCCTGGTTGATGAAGGCGATCCGGTCGCAGAGCTGCTCGGCCTCCTCGATGTAGTGCGTGGTGAGCAGGATCGTCGTTCCCTCCTGGTTGATTTTCCGGACGTAGTGCCAGAGCTCGAGCCTCAGCTCGACGTCGACGCCAGCTGTGGGCTCGTCGAGGATCAGCAGGCGCGGTCGATGCATCATCGCCCGCGCCAGGACCACACGGCGCTTCATCCCGCCGGAGAGGGTGCGCGTGCGTTCGTCGCGCTTCTCGGTCAACGAGAAGACCTCGAGCAACTCTCGGGTTCGCTCCTCGCGCTCGCGCTTGGGCATCCCGAAATAGCCGGCGTGATAGTCGAGCGTCTCCTCGACCGTCAGGAACCAGTCGAGGTTGACCTCCTGGGGGGCGAGACCAACCGCCTGGCGCGCCTGCTCGTAGTCGGAGACAGCGTCGTGCCCGAAGACCTCGATCTTGCCCGAGGTGACCTGCGCAAGGCCCGTCGTGCAATGGATCAGGGTCGACTTGCCGGCGCCGTTTGGCCCGAGCAGTCCGAACAGCTCGCCGGGCGCGATTTCCAGCGAGACACCCCGGAGGGCCTCGACACCCGTCGGGTAGCGTTTGACCAGCTCCTCGATTTGAAGCGCGTTCGTCACGCCAGGGAATCTATGAGACCGCGGTCATCGGCTATGAGACCGTGGTCATCGGCTGGCTGAGATGAGGCCGTAGGCTGCGGCGATGCCAACCGGACCATTGCTCCTCGTCGACGCACCGTCAATGCTGTTCCGTGCCTTCTTCGCCTTACCGAAAACGATCGTCGATCCCGACGGGAACCCGGTCAATGCCCTGCTCGGCGCGGCCAATCTGATCCTCCGTGAGGTCGAGGCCCACGGCCCGCGGGCCGTCGTCCTGTGTTTTGGGCCAGACGCCGCGGGCTACCGAACCGAGCTCTACCCGGCCTACCACGCGGGGCGCCCCGAGATCCCCGAGCAGCTGACGCCGCAGTGGGCTGATAGCCGCGCCTTCTTCGAAGGCTTCGCCTGGGAGGTCGTGGCCAGCGAGGACCTCGAGGCCGACGACCTGCTCGGCAGCTATGCGCATCAGGAGGCCAACGCCGACGGTCGGGCCCTGATCCTGACCGGCGACCGTGACATGTACCAATGCGCGACCGATCTGGTCACGGTCCTCTACGTGCGGACCGGCGGCAGGGGCGCGGAGAAGGTCGGCCCGCGCGAGGTGCGGGAGCGCTACGGGGTGGACCCCGGGCAGGTGCCGGACTTCATCGCGTTGCGAGGCGACCCTTCAGACGGGCTGCCCGGCGCCAGGGGAGTTGGCGCCAAAACCGCGGCCGAGCTGCTGCGCGAGCACGGGAGCCTGGAGAGCCTGCTGGAGAGCGCGATCCGCATCCGCAGGCCGAAGCTGCGCGAGGCGCTGATCGAGCAGCACCAGGAGCTGCTCGCCTTCAAGGAGATCGCGACGTTGCAAGAGGTCAAGGTCGAGCCGCCCCCGGACCGACCGACCGACTGGGAGGGCGGCGCCAAGGCGGCGCTCGAACGCGGGATGCGAAAACTCGCCGAGCGCCTGATCGAGGCGGGGCGCCCGTGAGTGCCCGACCACGGCGAAAGCTGGCAGTGCTCGCCTGCATGGACGCCCGGCTGAACCCCTACGAGTTGCTCGGCCTGCAGCGCGGCGATGCCCACATCGTCCGCAACGCGGGCGGCCTCCCCACCGAGGACGCCCTGCACTCCCTGGCCATCTCGCAACGGCTGCTTGGCACCGAGGAGGTGGTCGTCCTCATGCACCGCGACTGCGGCATGGAAGGTCGGACGGATCTCGGCGGCTTCGAAGACCTGGAGATGACCCTGCGGGCGACCCTCGAGCGCCTGCGCTCAGATCCGATCCTTCCGGCCCGCGAGCGGGTGCGGGGACTGATCTATGACCCGACGGAGGGCTCGCTGGCGGAAATCGACCCGATCGCGGACACCGGTTTCCCGGAGGACCCTCCCCAAACGCCTAGACCCCCGGATTCCTAGCTGACGGTCCAGGTGTCACCCGAGCGCAGCAGCTGATCGACGTCGCCCAGGGTCGCTTTGGCGTGGGCGGCGGCGAGCTCCTGCTCGCGGCCAGCACCATAGACCGGGCGCTTCACGTCCCGGAGCACGCCGATCGGCGTCGGACCGGTCGGCGCTTCAGCGAGGCGCGAGAGGGCGGTCGCGTAGCTTGGGTCGGTGCGGTGTGCGTCGTGGACGACGATCGCCTCCTCCCCCACATCGGCCACATAGGCGATCGCCAGGCTGCCATCCGCCGCGCGGATCACGCCCTTCTCCCGCTCGGCGCCGAAGCGGATCGGCTCGCCGTGTTCGAGCCGGATCTGGTTCGGCCGGCCCTCCTTGCCACGGACCGCGTCGAAGGCACCGTCGTTGAAGACGTTGCAGTTTTGGTAGATCTCGACGAAGGCCGACCCCTCATGCTCAGCCGCCGCCTTGAGGGTGGCGGCGACATGCTTCTTCTCGACGTCGATCGTGCGGGCGACGAAGGAGGCCTCGGCGCCGAGCGCCAGCGCCGCCGGATTGAAGGGATGATCCTCGGAGCCAAACGGAGTCGACTTGGTGATCTTGCCCTGCTCGCTGGTCGGCGAGTACTGGCCCTTTGTGAGGCCGTAGATCTGGTTGTTGAACAGCAGCAGCTTGACCGGGACATTGCGGCGCAGAGCGTGGATCAGGTGGTTGCCGCCGATCGAGAGCGCGTCGCCATCGCCGCTGACAACCCAGACTGAGAGGTCCTCCCGGGCACTGGCGATCCCGGTCGCCAGTGCTAGGGCGCGGCCGTGGATGCCGTGCATCCCATAGGTGTCCATGTAGTAGACAAAGCGGCCGGCGCAGCCGATCCCGGAGATGAAGACGGTCTTCTCCGGCGCGACGCCAAGCTCCGGCATCAGCGCCTGGACGCTGGCGAGGATCGCGTAGTCACCGCAGCCAGGGCACCAGCGGGTCTCCTGGTCAGACTGAAAGTCCTGCTTGGTCAGGGTGGCGGCGGCGCCGCTGAGGTGACCGTTGCCGGCACCGTTCTTGCTCATGCCAGAGCCTCCAGGATCGCGCCCTCGAGCTCCTCGGCGAAAATCGGCAGCCCCTCCATTTTGTTGTAGCCGATCGCGTCCACCAGATAGTTGCCGCGAATGATGCCGAGGAGTTGGCCGGTGTTGACCTCGGGGATTAGCACCTTGTCGAAGGAGCGCACAAGATCTCCGGTGTTGCGGGGCAGCGGCTCGACGTGGCGCAGGTGCGCGGTGGCGATCGGGATGTCGCGCTCACGAATCCGCCGCGCGGCCGCCTGGACGACTCCGTAGGTCGAGCCCCAGCCGAGCACGAGCAGTTCGGCGCCCTCGTCGGCTTCCACCTGAAGCTCCGGGATCTCCTCCGCGAGCTTCTCGAGCTTTTCCGCGCGTAGCTCGGTCATCAGCGCGTGGTTGTCTGGCGCGTAGCTGATGTTGCCGCTGCCGTTCTCCTTCTCCAGGCCCCCGATCCGATGCTGCAATCCCGGGGTCCCCGGGATTGCCCAGGGTCGGGCGCCGTTCTCGTCGCGCAGATACGGCAGAAACTCGTCACCGGCGTTTGGACTCTCGGCGAAATCGGGGTCGATCGCGGGGAGGTCGGCGGTGGCGGGAATCTTCCAGGGCTCCGACGAATTGGCCAGGAAGGTGTCAGAGAGCAGGATCACAGGGGTCCGGTAGCGGACCGCAACCCGCACCGCCTCAAGCGCGGCGTCAAAGCAGTCGGATGGGGTCGCCGAGGAGATCACCGGCAGCGGCGACTCCCCATGGCGACCGTGAATCGCCATCAGCAGATCGGTCTGCTCGGTCTTCGTCGGCATCCCAGTCGAGGGCCCGGCGCGCTGCACATCGACGATCACCATCGGCAGCTCGAGCATCGCCGCGAGACCGATCGTCTCCGCCTTGAGGTCCATGCCGGGGCCGCTGGTCGCGGTGATGCCGAGGTGACCGGCAAAGGAGGCGCCGAGCGCCATGTTGACCGCGGCGATCTCGTCCTCGGCCTGTACGGTCCGAACCCCGAAGCGGTCGTGCCGGGCCAGATGGTGCAGCAGCTCGGAGGCCGGCGTGATCGGGTAGGTGGCGAAAAACGGCTGCAGACCGCTGCGCACGCCGGCGGCGATCAGGCCCAGCGCCAGGGCCTGGGTGCCGTCGATGTTGCGGTACTCGCCCGGCTCGAGCGGCGCCGGCTCGATTTCCACTTGGGCGGCGGCGATCTCGGTCGTCTCCCCAAAGTTGTAGCCAGCTTTGAAGGCGGTGACATTGGCCTCTTTGATCGCCGGCTTCTTCGCGAATTTGGTCTCCAGCCAGCTCAGCGAGGACTCGACCGGGCGCCCGTAGAGCCAGGAGACGAGGCCGAGGGCGAAGATGTTCTTGGTGCGCTGGGCCTCGGCCGGTTTGAGCCCCTCGATCTCCTCGGTGGCGCGGGTCGTCAGCGTCGTCATCGGGACCCGAAACAGCTGATAGCTCTCCAGCGTGCCGTCGTCGAGCGGGTTCGCCTCGTAACCGGCCTTGCGCAGATTGTTATCGGTGAAGGCATCCTCGTTGACGATCACCGTTCCCCCTGTCTCGAGGGCCGCCAGGTTGGCCTTCAGAGCCGCCGGGTTCATTGCAACAAGCGTGTTGGGGTGATCACCCGGGGTGAGGATGTCGCGAGAGGCGAAGTGGATCTGAAAGGCGGAAACACCGTGCGGAGTACCCGCCGGCGCCCGGATCTCGGCGGGGAAGTCCGGCAGCGTCGAAAGATCGTTCCCGAGAACCGCGGTCGCCGCCGTAAACCGGCCGCCGACCAGCTGCATGCCATCACCCGAATCCCCCGCGAAGCGGACGATGACTCTTTCTTGCTTATGCCCTGTCGTTGTCAATCGATATCCGGCGCCTGATACACGACGGTAGCACTCCCGGCACCCGACCAACTCGACGGCTGGACGCGATACGGTCCCGCCCCGCGATGCCCTGGGTCGAGATCTTCGCCGTCTTCATCGTCTCTCACCTGGTGGGTGACTTCCTCCTGCAGACGAACGTGCAGGCGATCAACAAGCGCGGCGGCCTCGGTGCGCACGGCGAGTCGACCCGCGGGCTGGTTTCGCACACGCTTACCTACACCCTGGCCTTCGTCCCCGGGTTGATCTGGCTCTCGACCGACATCGGCTGGTGGACGATCGGGATCGCGCTGCTGATCGCGGTCCCCCACCTGGTCCAGGACGATGGGCGCCTGCTCGATATCTACATGCGCCGGGTCAAGGGCGTCGAGCCTGAACCGGGTGGCCTGCTGATCGCCGTCGACCAGGCCTGGCACGTGCTGGTCCTCTTTCTGATCGCCCTGTTGGCAGGATCCTGACCCCGGGATCCGTGCACCCATTTGACCTCTCGGACCCCGGGTACACCAGACCCGTCCGGGCCGAAACAACACGCGGTTGGTCGAGGAGGACGGAGGCGCTAATGCAAGCTCTGGCGGGGTGCACCCACTGCGGATACGTCGAGCCGGCGCGGAGCCAGGGAGCGGCCAACCGCGCCTGCCCGCAGTTCGGATTTCCGCTGCGTGAGCTGATGACCGCCCGCATGCTGAGGCGTGATCGCGGCGACGCCCGCCGCCTGCGAGCGCGGGTGCGAGAGCAGATGTCCAGATTGCGACCGTAAGGCTCGGCGAGGGCCCCTACCAGGCATCGACGAAGCGCCGCCCGTCCGGCTCGGGCGCCGGGGGCGCGGCACTCAGCGTGGCGAGCAGGAGCCCCCGAGTCTCAGCCGGATCGATCACGTCATCGAGCTCGAACAGGGTGGCAGCGTTGAGCGCATGGGCGTTCTGCTCAGCCGCAGCGGTCAGCTCGCGCACTCGCCGCTCGCGCTCGGCCTCATCGGCGATCCCCTCGAGCTCCTTGCGGAGCGCAAGTCGCACGGCGCCCTCGAGGCCCATCGGGCCGAGATGGGCGCCCGGCCAGGCGACCGTGAGAAGCGGCTCGTGCAGGCTGCCGCCGACCATCGCCTGGGCGCCCAGGCCATAGCCGCGCCGCAGGATGACGGAGACCAGCGGCACCCGCAGCGCCGCCCCCGCCAAGAGCATGCGCGAGGTGTGGCGCACCAGCCCCGTCGCCTCGGCTTTTGGGCCGACCATCATCCCCGGCGTGTCGACGAGGGTCAGCAGCGGCAGGCCGAAGGCGTCGCAGAGCTGCATGAAGCGCGCTGCCTTGTCGCCGGCCTGGCTGGTGATCGCGCCCGCCATGTGGCGGGTGTCGTTGGCGATCACTCCCAGCGCCCGCCCATCAATCCGGGCCAGCGCCGTCGACATCTCCGGCGCGAAGCCCTCGCGCAGGAATGTCACCGAGCCTTCGTCGGCGAGCGTCTCCACGATCGGCCGCGGATCGTAGGCGCGGCGACGGCGCTCGGGCACAAGCTCTCGCAGTCGCGCCTGATCGGGTTCAGGGCCCGCCTGGGTTGGCCCCTGGAAGTAGCCCAGCAGTCGCTTCGCCACCGCGGTGGCCTCGGTCTCATCGGCGACCAGCACGTCGATCACGCCGCCCTCGGCCTGCATCTTCGCCGGACCCACGTCGTCGGGGTCGACTTTGCCGAGCCCGCCGCCCTCGATCATCGCCGGACCGCCCATCCCGAGGGAGACATCCTCGGTGGCGACGATCAGATCCGAACAGCCGGCAAGTACCGCGTTTCCGGCGAAACAGCGCCCGGCGACGACCGCGATCCGCGGTACCAGGCCGGAGAGCCTGGCCCAGAGCGCGAAGGCGCGTGCATCGAGCGCTGAGACGACCGGATAGTCGGTGTCCCCAGGGCGCCCTCCGCCTCCCTCGGCGAACAGGACAACCGGCAGGCGCATTCGCTCGATCAGCTCGAACAACCGGTCCTTCTTGCGATGCCCCAGTGCCCCCTGGGTGCCGGCGAGCACCGTGTAGTCGTATGAGAGAACCGCGCAGGCCGAGCGCCGCGGCCCAAAGAGCTCGCCGTTGACCCGCGCGGTTCCTCCAATCAGCCCGTCGGCGGGCGTTCGCGCAATCAGGTCGTCGAGCTCGCGCCGGCCGCGCTGGGCGGCGATCGCGAAGCGTCCATACTCGACGAAGCTGCCGGGGTCGAGGAGATCGGCGAGGTTCTCGCGCGCCGTGCGGCGCCCGGCAGCGTGACGCCGCCGCATCGCCTCGGGTCGAGCGGCGTCCTCGATCAGGGCGCGCCTGGCGAGCAACTCATCAAGGTCATGCTGCTGATCCCCGCCTGCATCTCGATCCGCGCCCACGGCCACATCGTATGTTTTGCTCGCCAGGCGCAGAAAGGGAAGGTCGGGCGCCCCGCTGGGCGCCGGTTCGATGCGCGCTTGACGCACCGCTGTCGCGGCGCCGGCTCAGGCGCCGCCTCGGGCCTCGAGATGCCTCGCCATGCGGCGCATCGATTTCGCGTTGGCGCGGCGCACGAAGGCGCGGGTCAGAGGGGCGAGGTGTCCTTCCAGACGCGCCGCCTCAAGCCACTCAAGGGTGAAGCAGACGTCGGTTCCTCCGTCTGGCCGCGAGGCGAGTGTGTAGGTGCCCCGAGTCCGGCGCCTGCCGTTCGCGCCGAGGGCCTGCTCGACGATCCGCCTCGGTGCCTCGGCTTCGAGGATCTCGAACTCATTCCAATCCTGAGAGCCGGGGGCGTTCGTGCGGGCTTTTGCCCTAGCGCCGACGCCCCGCCGCGGACCCGAGAAGGACCAGTCGGTGAAAAGATGATCGACGAAGGGCTCGTGATTGGCGAGCACCTCGAGGAACTCGTAGACCTCCTCGACGGGTCTTGAGACCGCACTCCTCACCGTTACCGCCCGCACGCCGCGGATCCTACGCGCTGAAACGCGGGCGCCGCCCAGATAGCCTTGGCGCGTGGCCTCGCTGAAGACCCGCGTGCTCTCCAAGTCGCAGCTGGCAACGCTCGCCGAGGTCGGCGAGGAGCGCAGCGCCGAGGTCGGCGCGACCCTGTTCGAGATCGGCGACCGGACCTACCCGTTCATCGCAATCCTCGAGGGCGAGGCGGCGATCACCGATGCGGCCGGGCGGGAGATAGTGCGCCACGGCGCCTCTGGGTTCATCGGCGAGATGAACCTGCTGTCCGGCCAGACGGTTTTCCTGACCGCAGTCGTCACCGAGCCGATGCGCTACATCGCCGTCGAGCGCGACGTGCTGCGCCGGCTGCTCTTCGAGGACGGCTCCCTCTCGGATCTGCTCCTCTCGGCCTTCGTCGAGCGCCGCGAGCGGCTCCAGCAGCGTGAGGGGATCGGAATTGAGATCGTCGGCGCACGCGATTCCGAGGAGACCCGGCGGCTGCTTGACTTCGCCCGGCGCATGCGGCTGCCGAGCAGTTGGCTGGATCCGGCCCTGAGCGAGACGGCGGCCGCCCTGCTGCGTGAAACCCCGCCCCAGGAGCTGCCCTTGGTGCGACTTCCCGGGGGCGAGGTCCTGCACCGCCCGAGCAACGGCAAGCTCTCGCGCGCATTGAACATCGGGCTCGAACTTGACGACCGAGAGGAGGTCGACCTGCTGGTGATCGGCGGGGGCCCGGCGGGACTCGGCGCGGCCGTCTACGGGGCCTCCGAGGGACTCGGGACGCTGCTCGTCGAGGGAGCGGCACTGGGAGGGCAGGCTGGAACCTCGCGACGGATCGAGAACTACCTCGGGTTTCCGGCCGGGATCAGCGGCTCCGAGTTGACCAGCCGCGCGATCGCCCAGGCGCGGAAGTTCGGGGCCCGCACGGCGACCCCCTATCGCGTCCGAACCCTGGAGCCCGGTGAGGGGCGCCACCTGGTGAGGCTCGAGGAGGGCAACGAGATCGCCGCGCGCGCGGTGCTGCTCGCGACCGGTGCCGAATACCGGCGCCTGCCGATCGAGGGGCTCGCCAACTACGAGGGGCTGAGCGTCTTCTACGCCGCCGGGCCCCCCGAGGCGCAGCTCTGCGGCGCCCGCCGGGTCGCCGTCATCGGCGGTGGCAACTCCGCCGGGCAGGCCGCGGTCTGGCTGGCGCGCGGTGGCGCCCTGGTGACCCTCCTGCATCGCCGCGCCGACCTCGCCGAGACGATGTCCAGCTATCTGATGGACGAGCTCGAACACTACGGCGTCGCGATCCGCCCGCGCAGCGAAGTTGCCACCCTGCATGGCGAGGACGGCCGCCTGGAGGGCGTCACGCTCACCGACGGGGCCGAGCTGCCCTTCTCGTTTCTGTTCCTCTTCCTCGGTGCCTTGCCCTGCACCGAGTGGCTGGGCGGGGTCGTTGCGCGCGACGAGGACGGCTTCATCCTGACCGGCTCTGATGTCAGCGCCGCGGGCCTCCTTGAGACCAGCGTCGGTGGGGTCTACGCGGCGGGGGACGTCCGCGCCGGTTCAATCAAGCGCTGCGCGACCGCGGTCGGAGAGGGCGCCGCGGTGGTTCGCTTCGTACACGAGCGACTCGCGACGGCGGCAGCGTGAGAATCGCCCACCGAGATGGTCGCTGAGCAAACGAAGACCGTCCTCGTCACCGGAGGCTCGGGCTTTCTCGGCGGCTGGTGCCTGGTCGAGCTGCTCGCGCGCGGCCACCAGGTGCGCACCACGCTGCGCGACGCCTCGCGAGAGCCAGACGTTCGAGCCGCGCTCGCGGAGCTCACCGGCGCCGAGCCGCAGATCGAGTTCTTCACCGCGGACCTGAGCGCCGATGCGGGTTGGGAGGAGGCGGCGGCCGGTTGCGAGTTCGTACTGCACGTCGCCTCCCCCTTCCCCTCGGCCCAACCCAGGGATCCCGACGAGCTGATCGTGCCCGCCCGCGATGGGGCCATCAGGGTCCTGCGGGCCGCCCTGGGGGCCGGTGCGGAGCGCGTCGTCCTCACCTCCTCGGTGGCCGCGATCGGCGGTGGTGCCGACCCGTCGGTCTCGCCGTTGGACGAGCGCACCTGGACCGACGGTGCCGATCGCGGGCTCACGCCGTACGTCAGATCGAAGGCAATCGCCGAGCGGGCCGCCTGGGACTTCGCCCGCGAACAGGGTGCGCAGGGGCAGCTCACCTGCATCAACCCCGGAGCGATCCTCGGGCCGACCCTCGGCGATGCTCGCTCGTTTTCGCTGGAGATGGTCGAGCGCCTGCTGAAGGGCGCGCCGGGCGTGCCACGGATCGGCTTCAGCATCGTCGACGTTCGCGACGTTGCCCAAATGCACGTCAGGGCGATGACCGAGCCGGCCGCAGGCGGGGAGCGCTTCATCGCGGTCAACCGGTTCGCCTGGATGTCGGAGGTGGCAACGATCCTGCGCGAGGGACTCGGTCCGGCGGCAGGGAGGGTGCCGACCCGCACCGTTCCCGACCTGCTCGTTCGGGCGATGGGGCTGTTCGACCCCGGTGTGCGGTCATTTGTCGGACAGCTCGGCAAGGAACTGACCTACTCGAGTGAGAAGGCGCGCGAGCGGCTCGGGTTTACCCCCCGCCCGATCGAGGAGACAATCCTTGACTGTGGGCGCAGCCTCGGCTAGGCGAAACTCGACGGCGCCGCAACTGTTGCCAGAAACAGGAAACGTCCCGATCGACAGGGAGAGGAGCAAATGAGATCAGCCATGCTGGCCGCGCTGGCGCTCGTGATGCTTGCGACGGCGCCTGCCCTCGCCGCGGAAACGACGCGCGGCGAATACACCGAACAGGTCGAACCGATCTGCAAGACCAACAAGGAAGAATCGGAAAAGATCCTCAAGGGCGTCAAGACCCTGGTCAAGCAGAACAAGCTAAAGCAGGCCGGCGCCCGTTTTACCAAGGCCGCCAATGCGCTCGAAAAGGCCGAGAAGCAGCTGGCGAGGGTGCCTCAGCCGGCGGCCGATCAGGCGAAGCTCAGCAAGTGGCTCTCCGACATCAAGGGCGAGGTCTCGCTGATGCGGAGGATCGCCGCCGCGTTCAAGGCAGGCAACAAATCGAAGGGCTCCTCGCTCTCGGTGAAGCTGACCCACAACGCCAACACCGCCAACAACCAGGTGCTGGTCTTCGGGTTCCACTACTGCAAGATCAACCCCTCGCAGTTCAGCTGAGCTGATCGGGCCCAGACCCCGGTGAGTGCTCGCCGCGGTCTGGGAAGCTGGGCGCGGCGGGCGAGGACCGCCCCCGGGCCGGGCCGAGGCTCTCGCGTATCTCGGCCCGCAGGCGCCCGACCAGGTCGACCGTCGCATCGCGCAGGGCATCGAGGTCCTCAGAAAGCGTACGGCGGCCGACCAGGCTCACGCATAGGGTCCCGTTCACATACTCAAAGGCAAAGCCGCGCGGCGCCTCTTCGAGGAGGAAGACGATGAAGCGCGGCGAGAAGAGCTCCCGCATCCAGACGGCGTCGCTCTCGGGGGATGCATAGATCCGGTAGCGAGCATCGAGCTCGGCGCTCTCGAGGTCGAGGCGGTCGTGGCCGTGGATCAGCGCCTCGGCGGCGCGGCCGAGGATTCCCTCCTCGGCCCGCCGGCAGAGCACCCACGGCACGAAGCGCTTGGCCTTGGGGACGTGCGCGACCGCGACGGTGAAGTGCGCGTCCCCCTTGGTCTCGTGTCCCTCGGGGTCGGTCGTCGTCTCCTCGCGCGTGATCAGGGCGATCTGCGCCTCCAGATAGGTCCCCAGCCAGCCGCTCATCACCGCGTCGACCGAGCGCAGCTCGCCCTCGGCGAGAAGCGGCGTGCTCCGCGGCAGGCGGGCTCCGGGCTCGAGCGTCAGGCCGCGCGCCGCCGCGTAGGCGGCGAAGCTCTCGGTTCCGGCGTCGGAGGCCATGCACCCATATACACCATCGATCTCGCGCTCCGCTCCGCCCGGCCCCATAATCCGCGCCGTGGACGCCCGCCGCCATGTGAACCAGGCGCGCCGCGAGATGATCGCCGTTGCCAGCGGGGCGACGGCGACCCACGCCCACCTGCGCCGGCGCCTGCTGACGATCTTCCTGATCACCGCCGTCTTCGCGGTCCTCTGCACGCTGATCGTCTACCTGACCGAGCACCCTGCACACGGCACCGAAATCCACAGTCTCTTTGACGCCTTTCTCTTCTCCACCTCACAGCTCTTGACCGCCTCCTCGGTCGCCAATCCGACGACCAATTTCGGCAAGGTCCTGGAGCTCTTCTTCGACATTTACGCGATCACCGTGGTGGCCACCCTGGCCGGCTCCTTCGGCGCCTTCTTCCATCAGCGCAGCAAGGAGATGGACCGGCTTGCGCACCAGCTCGGCGCCGAGGCGCAGGAGCTGCGCGAGCGTCTCTAACGGAGCGCTAGCCTGGGCACCGGAAATGGCACGCGAGGAACGCCATCAGACCGAGCTCCTGATCGGCGGTGAGCTCCTCGCCGGGGCGGGCCAACCGCTTGCGGTCGAGAACCCCTACACAACCGAGACGATCACCGCGGTCCCCTCCGCCACCGCCGAGCAGCTGGAGGCCGCCGTCGCGGCGGCGCGGGCCAGCTGGGGACGCTGGGCGGGTTGCGCCGCCGGCGAGCGCTGCGAACTCCTGCATGAGGTGGCGCGACGGCTGCGCGACGGCGCCGAGAACCTGGCCCGCACGATGACCGCCGAGGGCGGCAAGCCGCTGATCGAGAACCGCGACGAGTTGGAGTGGACGGCGGCCGCATTCGACTATTACGCGGAGATCGGCCGGGAGCATGCTGGCCGCGTGATACCCCCGATCGAGTCAACCCAGCTGGCGCTGGTCTTGAAGGACCCAGTCGGAGTGGTCGGCTGCATCGTCCCCTGGAACTACCCCCTGCTCCTCTTGGCCTGGAAGGTGGCCCCGGCGCTTGCCGCCGGCAACTGCGTGGTCTGCAAGCCCTCGGAGCTGACGCCCCTCTCGACGCTGGCGCTGGCGGGCGCCCTCGAGCACCTGCCGGCGGGCGTCGTCAACCTGATCGCCGGGGATGGCGAGGTCGGCGCGGCACTCGCCGCGAATCCCGGCGTCGATTGTGTCGCCTTCACGGGTTCTGTCGCGACGGGCAAGAAGGTCGCCGCCGCGTGCCTGCCGCGAATGGCGCGGATGAACCTCGAGATGGGGGGCAAGGACGCCTTCATCGTCTGTGCCGACGTCGCCCCCCAGCTCGAGGTCGCCGCTCAGGGCGGAGCCTGGGCGGCGTTCCTCAACGCCGGCCAGGTCTGCACGTCTGCCGAGCGCTTCTATGTGATGGAGGAGATCTTCGAGGACTACGTCGCGTCGTTCGTCGAGCACAGCCGCGGGCTGGTCCTCGGTGATCCCCTCGAGCCCGCCACCGACCTCGGGCCGATGGTCTCCGAGAGGCAGCGCGGGAGGGTTCTCGCCCAGCTCGATGCGGCCAGCTCCGCCGGGGCGAGGATCCTCATCGGCGGTGACTCCGGGGGGCAGAAGCGGGGCCATTTCCTGGCGCCGGCCGTGGTCACCGGAGCGCCGCCGGACTCCGCCCTGCTGACCGAGGAGACCTTCGGTCCAGTTGCGCCAATCGTGCCCGTCTCCTCGCTGGATGAGGCGATCGAGCTGGCCAACGGCACCGATTTCGGGTTGGGGGCCAACGTCTACACGAGCGATCTCGGCAGCGCCGTGCGCTGCATGCGCGAGCTGCGCGCCGGCACGGTTTGGATCAATGATCCGCTGACCGACAATGACGCCGGGCCATTCGGAGGCTTCAAGCGGTCGGGCCTCGGCCGCGAGCTGGGGCGCGAGGGACTGGAAGCCTTTCAGGAGACCAAGCACGTCCACGCCGAGACGCGCATCGAGCGCAAGGAATGGTGGTACCCCTACCGGGAGTACGGGCTCAGGAGCTAAGTTCCGAGGCCCGATCGAGGTCATCGAGCAGCGGGGTGAGGTAGCGGCTGATGATCTTCCCGGGCTGCTCGGGCCAGGGTGGCTCATCGCTCAGCGTCGAGTCTTCACCGTGTCCGCCGGCCGGATGGCCGAACAGGTACCTGACCCCGTCACCGGTCCAGAGCACTGCCCGTAGAACCGGTGCAAAGGGCTTCGCATCGACCTCGCAGCCCAGCTCGGCGGCAATCGTTTCGGCAACGACGTCGGCCTGTTGGCAGGAGATCCCCCCTTGCTTGATCGGGAACGTGGTGATGTCGCCGGCCGCATAGACCCTCTCAGGGCCGCTCACGCGCCCATGCTCATCGGTTGCGAGGAACCCATGCTCATCGGCGGGCAGGCCGTCGAATCGCCGCCCCTCCATCCGCGGCAGGCTGATCACCGCGTCCGCCGATACGGACCTTCCGGGGGCGAGCGAGAGAACGCGGCGCCGGCGGTCGAAGTCGACCGGGTGGGCGCCGGCGATGACCTCGATATTCCGTTCCTCAAGCAGCTCCGCGACGGCGTTGCTGGCCCCAATGCCGAAGACGATCAGCGGGGACTCCTCCGGGGTCACGATCGTCAGGCGGGTCGGGTTCGCGCCAGCCGCCTGGTCTCGCTGGCGGGCCGCAGCCAGGAAGGCGAGCTCATACAGGGGCAGGCTCCAGCTGTGGCTGGCCGGCATCGCGAAGACCAGGTGGCGGACCGCGTCGGTGCCGAGGCCGCGAAGGACGCTCTCGGCGTCAAACTCATCGGCCAGTCCCCAGAAGATCGTCGCCCCCGGCACCGACTGGAGGTGCCTGGCGCCCGTCGCGATCACCAGGTGGTCATAGAAGCGGCGCTCCTGATCGAAGGTCGTCACGTAGCGGCGGGCGGTGTCGACCGATTCGAGGCTCGACCAAACGTAGGAGAAGCCCGAGCGCTCGGCGATCTCCTCGAGGCCGTAGCGCAGGACACGGGCCGTTCCGAACGGCTCACCGACCGCGAACGGGCGATAGACGAAGTCGCGCCGCGGCGCGCAGATCTCGATCTCGGCGCGATCGCCGGCCAAATCGCGCAGGGCCAGGGCCGTCTCGAGCCCCGAGACCCCTCCGCCCGCGATCAGGACCCGGGCGCTCACCGGTGGGCTCCGACCCCGGCCGGAAGTTCGGCGAGGAACGGCCCGAGGTAGCGCCCGACGAGCTTGCCCTCGATGGCGCCCACCCAGGGCGGCTCGGTGCCAACCTGTGAGCCCTCACCGCGGCCGCCGCTCAGGTGCCCTGAGAGGAAGAGGGGCTCGCCTCCGGTCCACAGCACTCCCCGCAGCACGGGGTCGAGGGGTTCGGCACTGACCTCGCACCCCAGCTCGGCGGCGATCTGCTCGGCGGCCGCGTCCGCCTGCTGGGTCGCGAGCCCGCCCTGCTTCACCGGAAAGCTGGTCACGTCGCCGGCCGCGAAGGCGTGTTGGATCCCCCTGATGCGCCCCTGTCCATCGACCGCGATAAAGCCGTCCGGGTCGTGAGGAACGCCGGCGATCCGCCGACCCTCCATCCGTGGCAGGGAGATCACGGCATCGGCCTCGACGGCGCCACCCGGGGAGAACGTCAGGCGTCCATCGAGAAACTTGACGGGCGTCGCCGCGCTCCTCACCTCGATCCCCCGCGAGGAGAGCAGCCCACCGACCCGCTCCGATACAGCGCGGCCGAAAACACCGAGCGGCGCCTCCTCGGGGGTGACGATCACGATGCTCGCCTCGACGCCGGCCTTCGAGAGCTCGCTGTCGGCGAGGAGCGCCAGCTCGTAGAGGGGCAGCGTCCAGCTGCCGCCGCCGGGCATCGCGAAGGCGATCCGCTGCAGCTTGCCCGCGCGCAGCTCCCCGATCACGTCCTCGACCTTCGGGTCCTCGGGCACCCCCCAGAAGGTGACCGCGCCCGAGACTCCGGCCAGCAGCCGCGTCCCGGTGGCGACGATCAGATGGTCATAGGCGACCTCTTGACCATCGTGCGTCCGGGCCCGCTGGCCCGTGGGGTCGACCGAGCCGATGCTCGCCCGATGCAGCGCGGCGCCGCAGCGCTCGGCGAGTCGCGACAGCTCGTAGCGCATCTCGGGGGACTGCCGATAGGGAGCGGCGACCGCATACGGTCGATAGATGAAGTCCTCGCGAGGCGAGTACATCGCGACCTCGGCCCGATCGCCAGCTAGATCCTGCAGCGCGATTGCCGCCTCGAGGGCGGCAACGCCCCCGCCGGCGATCAGGACCCGTGAGCTCATCGGCGGCCTCCGTGGAGGTGCCGGCGGACGCGCTCCTCGAGTTCGTTGACGCCGCTCTCCTGCCGGTCGGTCCTCCGCGTCCCGGTGCGCGCCGCACGCCGCGCCTTGACCGCCTCGATCGCCCTACGCAGACTTCGTTCCCTCGCTGACACGAAACGAGTCTTCAACCTGCTGGCTCTGCCGCCATCCGGGTAAGCCCCTCGCCCGGCTGCGGTGTTTCCCCGATGACCGCCGGCCCGGGCCCTCCTAGCGTCAGCGCGATGGAGGGGGCGACGCTCACCCAGCTTGCGCTTGTGATCGGCGTCGTTTTTGCCGTCAACCTGCTGCCCGCCTTCGCTCCGCCCACCTGGGCGCTGCTTGTCTTCTTCAGCATCGACTTCGACCTGGCGCCCCTACCGCTCGTCCTCGGCGGCGCGGTGGCCGCCGCGTCGGGGCGCTTCCTGCTCGCGAACCTGACCCGGCGCCTGCGGCCCCGCCTCTCCGCAGCGCGCCTCGAACGTCTCGACCGCGCCCAGAACGCGGTCAGCTCCAACCGTCTGCGGGCCGCGGCCGGGCTCGGCCTCTTTGCCGTGTCCCCGCTCCCCTCGGGCCAGCTGTTTGTTGCCGCGGGTCTGCTGAGCGTGCCGCTGCTGCCGTTGACGCTGGCCTTCTTTCTCGGCAGGCTGGTCTCCTACTCGCTCTACCTCGGCGCCGCGACGCTCGCCGAGCGCAACCTCGGCGCCGTCATGCTGGATGCGCTGGGCTCGCCCCTGGGGGTGATGGTGCAGATCGCGCTGCTCATCGGCCTGGCAGTCCTTGCCGGCGGATTCAGGCCGAGCGGGCGCGCGGGGACCCGGCGCCCTCCGCCAGCTCCAGGGCCGCCAGCACCTGGCGCACGTCCGTGATCGAGAGGATGCCGAGCCCGCCTGCCTCGGTGCTGACCACCGCCCGTCCGACGCGCTGAAATGAGGGTCGCTCGAGCAGCTCCGCGACATCCTGGGACTCGGCGACGATCAGGCTGGGGTCCACGATGCACACCTCCCCCACCGTCGCGCTCGCACGTCGCGCGGAGGACAGATGCTCGATCGTCGCCCTATCGATGAGGCCGACAGGCCGCCCCCGGTCGAGGACGGGGAACGCCGAGAAGCGCCGCGGGATGAAGTATTCGCGCACCGCATCCTCGACCCCGATCGAGGCGGGCACGCTCACCGCCGGGAAGGTCATCAGGTTGCGCGCCTCGCGACCCGAGAAGGCGGTCTGCATCCGCAGCCCCCCCTCCTCGGCCCGCGCCGCGACGACGACGAAGAAGCCGATCAGCGCGAGCCATAGCCCGCCGTAGCCACCGGCCAGGGCGGCGAACACGCCGAGGCCGATCATCCCGTATCCGAGGCCGCGGCCGATCGATGCCGCCAGCGCGGTTGCGCGGCTGACATCGCCCGTGTAGCGCCAGATCAGCGCCCGCGCCACCCGACCGCCGTCGAGTGGGAACGCAGGCAGAAGGTTGAAGCCGAGAATCACCGCGTTGATCAGGAGCTGGTAGGCAACCAGGGCGCTCAGCGCCGGTGCTGCCGAGGAGGGAAGCGCCAGTGCAACCACCCCGAAGAAACAGGTAATCGCCAGCGTCACCGCGGGCCCGGCGAGCGCAAAGCGCAGCTCATCGGCCGCGGCCCTCGGGTGACCGCTCATCCTCGCGACCCCACCCAGTAGCCAGAGGTCGATCTCCTCGATCTCCACACCGTGGCGCCGGGCGATGATCGCATGTCCCAGCTCGTGCAGGAGGATGCTGGCAAACAGCAGCAGCGCACTCAAGAGCCCCAGGCCATAGGCCGCCACCGGGGCGATCCCGGCCACCTGTTCGGGGTAGTAGGCGGCACCCAGCGACCAGGTGATGAGAGCGACGATCACGAGCCACAGCGGCTGAATCCCGATCGGGATTCCGGCGAGGCGCCCGACGCGCACGCTGCCGCGGCCCATCACGGCTCAGTTGACGCCGAGCAGGTCGCGGGCCTCCTCGGCCTCAAGATCCCCGGCGGAGACCTTGAAGCCGACCGTGTCCATGTAGTCGTTCGCGCCAGCCTCGGTCTTCATCCGCGCGTCGGCCGCGCTGACCCCGGCGTCGGCGAGATCGCGGGCCGCCCCGGGATCGAAGCAGCGCGCGTTTAGCCACTCGTCGACTTCGTGCGCCTCAAAACCCGACGCTTCCCAGGTCTCGGCGGTGTCATCGGGATTGCCACCGTGCGCGAAGTGCCCCTGCCTTTCGATCACCTCGCGGACGGTCATCATCCGCCGCCCTTCTCGGCTGGCATGAGGAGGACCGAACAGGGAGCCTGGTGGACGACCCGCTCGCTGACGCTTCCGAGCGCCTTGACCCCGGCGAGGCCGCGGCGGCCCATGATCACAATCGAGGCCTGGCGGGAGCGGGCGGCCTGGCAGATCCGCTCGGTCACCTCGCCGGACCGATCCTGAAAGCTGGCGGGACGGCCCATCTCGGTGCCGATCAGGAGCAGCTGCTCGCGCACCTCCCCAGCGGCCTCGCCGTCAGCGCCGTCGGGAACGTAGATCACCTGGACCTCCGAGCCCCTGAGCGCCGCCAGGCGAGCGGCCGCCCGGGCCGCCGCCCAGGAACCGGGCGAGCCGTCGGTGGCGAGGAGCACCGTCTCCGGGAAGGCTCCGTGGTCGACTATCCGCCGCGCGATCAGCAGCGGCTGCTCGCAGCGGTGGGCGATCTGGGTGACGACACTGCCGAGGACGATGCCGCCGACCCTGCTGCCTCCGTGCGAACCGATCACGAGCAGATCGTGACCGGCGGCCTCGCCTCGAAGGGCGACGCTGGCGCGAGGGGCCGGAACGAGGGCACAGGAAACCCGAAGGCCGCGGCTCTCGGCGAGAATCTCGGACTCCTCCAGGGCATCGGCTGCGCGATGCTCGCCAAGGGTCGACATTTCGTTCAGGCCGAGACCCTCCGTGAAGTGCACCGCCACGAAGCGAAGCGTCCCGTCATAACCAGAGAGGGCGACCGCCTGATGGGCCGCCAGCCGGCTCCCGCGACTGCCGTCGACGCCGCAGACGATGTCGCGAAAGACGGCCCTCCCGGTGGACCCACCGGGAGCCATTTCTCTTTTCTGCTCAACCGTTGAACGAATCACAGCGGCGAGCCTAGGCGCAGGCCGAGGGGCCGTCATCGGTAGAAGGGCCGAGCCGCTGCTGTGGCTTTACCCGGATGCGCCGTCAGCACCGCAAACCTAGATTCGCAATCGAAGGCAACCCCCTACCGAAGGAGAGATCGATGGCAACAGAGACGACCATCTGGCGACCGTTCGCAGACTTCGGCGAGCTGCGACACCGGGTCGACCAGATGTTTCGTGACATGGCCGGCGGCGAGGGACGCTGGACCCCGTCGGTGGACGTGATCCACCGGAACGGCAACCTGATCCTGCGCGCCGACCTCCCCGGGATCAAGCCCGACGAGGTGAAGATCACGGTCGATGACGACGTGCTCACCGTTTCCGGCGAGCACACCGAGGAGAGCGAGACGGAGAAGGACAACTACATGCGTCGCGAGCGCCGCTACGGATCGTTCTCGCGCTCGATGACGCTGCCGGCCGGCGTCGATGCCAAGGACATAAAGTCGACCACCGAGGACGGCGTCCTCGAGGTGACGATCCCCGTCCCCAAGGCCGAGGAGAAGGAGCCGATCGAGATCGAGACGAAGGGCAAGGCGAGCTAGGAATGCGCCTGCTGGTCGGGTTCGACGGCAGCGAGGAGGCGCGCGACGCGCTGGAGTTGGTGCGCGTCCTCGCCGCAGAGTCAGGAGACGGAAGCGCCCTGGTCGCAACCGTTCTTTTCGGGGGACCGCTGCCGGTCGAACTGGCCGGCCTGGAGGAGCCCGAGGCCGCCGAGGCCGAGCCCCTGTTCGAGGAGGTGGGCGAGAAACTGTCCACGATCGCGCTCGAGACCCGCGCCTTCGGCGGCGCCTCTGCGGGCGCCGTCCTCACCAGCCTGGCCGAACACGAACACCCCGACGCCATCGTGATCGGCTCCCCCCATCGCGGAGCCGTGGGCCAGGTGCTGATCGGCAGCGTCGCCCGCAATCTGCTGAGCGGCTCGCCCTGCGCGGTGTTCATCGCCCCCAAGGGTTACGCGGATCAGGAGCACGGCTCCCTGCGGAGAATCGCTGTCGCCTACGACGGCTCACCGGAAGCAAAGGCGGCCCTGCGCGAGGCAGAAGCGCTGGCGCGCAGCTCCAACGCGACCATCGAGATCCTGACCGTCGTCTCCCAGCCGGTCGCCACCGCGGTGCCCGGCGCCGTGGGGACCGGCTACGTGCCGCAGTTCCCCGCCGAGCCCGACCGGGTCATCAACGAGGCCCTCGAATCCGTCGACCCGAAGCTCGCCGCGGAGGGCAGACGACTCGACGGCTCCCCCGCGAGGGAGATCGCCGAGGCCTCCAGCGAGGGCGTCGACCTGCTCGTCACGGGCTCGCGCGGCTACGGACCGATGACGCGTGTCCTGCTCGGCTCGGTTTCGCGGAAGCTCGTCGAGGAAGCTCCCTGCCCGGTATTGGTCGTGCCACGGCCATGACCTCCCCTGAGGAGGCGGTGGCCTGGTTCGAGCGTCTCAGCCGCGAGGACGTGGCCTTCGCCGGCGGCAAGGGCGCCAACCTCGGGGAGCTCACGCGGGCGGGGCTCCCGATCCCACCCGGGTTCGTGGTCGGTGCGCCGGCCTACGCGGCGTTCTGTGACGGAACCGGGCTCAGGGGCCGAATCGAGACACGCCTGGCCGGCGTCGACGTTGAGGACACCGCCGAGCTGAACCGCGCCGCCGAGGAGGTCCGCGCGATGGTCGAGGCCGAGCCGATGCCGGACTGGCTTCAGCGGGCCATTCGTGAGGCCTATGAGCAACTCTGCCCCGGCGAGGAGGAGGTCGCGGTCGCGGTTCGCTCCTCGGCCACAGCCGAGGACACCGAGTCTGCCTCCTTTGCGGGGATGAATGAGACCCTTCTAAACCAGAGCGGCGCCGGCTCGGTCCTGGACGCCGTCCAACGTTGCTGGTCCTCACTGTTCGGTGCCCGCACGATCTATTACCGCGTCAAGCGCGACCTGGGCCAGGCCGAGATGGACATCGCCGTGGTCGTCCAGAGGCAGATCGATGCGACGCGAGCCGGCGTGATGTTCACGATCGATCCCGCCAGCGGCGACCGCGACCGACTTGTGATCGAGGGCGCGCTCGGCCTCGGCGAGTCGGTCGTCTCGGGGTCGGTGTCGCCGGATCGCTACGTGGTCGCAAAGGGCGACCTGAGCATCGAGACGAAAGAAGTTCGGCGCAAGGAGCTGGCGATCGTCGCGACCGCGGCCGGCGGTACGGAGACTCGTGAGCTCAGCGCCCAGGAGGGTGAGGTTCCCGTGTTGAGCGATGAGGAGGTACTGCGGGTCGCGAAGCTGGGCCTGCGCATCGAGGGTCACTACGGCTCTCCGCAGGACACCGAGTGGGCGATCGATCCCCGGGGAGAGGTTTGGATGCTGCAATCGCGCCCGGTGACGAGCGTCGGAGAGCTGGACGCGGAGACCGCCGCAGGAGCCGGCAGGGTCCTCGTGCGGGGGCTGGGAGCGGCGCCCGGATCGGCCTCGGGCAAGGCGCGGGTGATCCCTTCACGCGAGGACGCCGGGCAGCTGGTCGAGGGAGAGGTCCTGGTCACGCGCATGACCGCGCCGGATTGGGTACCGCTGATGCGACGGGCGGCGGCGATCGTCACCGATTCGGGCGGCATGACCTGCCATGCGGCGATCGTCTCGCGCGAGCTCGGAATTCCCTGCGTGGTCGGCACCGGACAGGCCACCTCCGTCCTGCACGACGGGGAGGTGGTCACGGTCGATGCGCGCCGCGGCCTCGTGACCGAGGGGGCGACGACGGTCGCCGAACCCGAGGCCGCCGGGCAAGGAGAGGAGCGACACCTCAGCGCCACCGAGATGCCCCTGAGGACGAAGCTTCTCGTCAATCTCTCCGAGCCATCGCAGCTCGAGCGGGTCGAGGACCTCGCCGTCGACGGGGTCGGGCTGCTGCGGGCAGAGCTGATGGTCGTCGAGGCGCTCGAGGGCGAGCACCCGCGCGCCCTGCTCGAGCGAGGCGAGGGGGAGCGCTTCGTCGAGCGAATGGCCGACTCGCTCTCACTGTTTGCCGCCGCCTTCTCACCGAGGCCGATCACCTACCGGACGATCGATTTCCGCAGCAACGAGTTCCGCGGCCTCGCCGGCGGCGAGCGCTTCGAGCCGCAGGAGGCGAACCCGATGATCGGTTACCGGGGCGCCCTGCGCTACACGCATGAGCCCGACCTCTTCGAGCTTGAGCTGCGGGCCATCGACCGGGTCTGGGCGGCCGGCCACGCCAACATCCACGTGATGTTGCCGTTCGTGCGCACCCCTCGCGAAGTCGGCTTCTGCCGGTCCGAGATGGAGCGCGTCGGCCTCCTGGGGAGAGCCGGATTTGAGCTGTGGGTGATGGCCGAGGTGCCCTCGGTCCTCTTCCACCTCCCCCGCTACGCGGAACAGGGGATCGCCGGGGTCTCGATCGGCTCCAACGACCTGACCCAGCTGCTGCTCGGCGCGGATCGCGACTCGGAGCTGGTCGCCGAGGTCTTCGATGAGCGCGACCCGGCCGTCACCGAGTACATCGCGCAGCTCATCGGCCGTGCCCGCGAGCTCGGCCTGCAGACCTCAATCTGCGGCCAGGCGCCCTCGGTGTATCCCGAGTACGCGGAGCTGCTTGTCGCCAGCGGCATCGATGCAATCTCGGTGAACATCGACGCGGTGGACAGTGCCCGGAGCCTGATCGCGGCGGCAGAGTCAGGAGCACCCGGGCACCCCGGAATCGCGGATCGAGAGTGATGCAGGCCTACCAGCTGACCGGCTGGCAATCGCCGCCCGAGATGCGTGAGGTCCCGGTACCCGAGCCGGGTCCCGGGGAGGTCCTCGTCAGAGTCGGCGGCGCCGGAGCCTGCCACTCGGACCTCCACCTGATGGACTGGCCGGAGGGGACCCTGGATTTCGGCCTCCCCTTTACGCTCGGCCATGAGAACGCGGGCTGGATCGAGGCCCTCGGGGCGGGGGTCAGGGGGCTCGAGCAGGGCGAGGCCGTCGCGGTATACGGTCCCTGGGGCTGCGGCCGTTGCCGCGCCTGCCGGCTCTCGGCCGAGAACTACTGCGAGCACCAGGCCGAGATCGGTGCCTTTGGGGGCGGTCTCGGGCTTGATGGCGGCATGGCCGAGTACATGCTCGTACCCGATGCGCGCCTACTGCTGGAGCTCGGAGACCTCGACCCCCGTGACGCGGCACCGCTCTCCGACGCGGCGCTGACTCCCTACCACGCGATCAAGCACTCCCTGCCCCTCCTCGCTCCCGGCTCGACCGCGGTCGTGATCGGCGTCGGCGGTCTCGGCCACATGGCGGTTCAGATTCTCAGCGCGCTGAGCCCAGCCACAATCGTCGCCGTCGACATCTCCAGGGACAAGCTGCGCCTCGCCCGCGACGTCGGCGCGGATCAGATCGTCGAGGCGGGCGAGACGGCCGCCGAGCAGGTCCGCGAGCTGACCTCCGGACTCGGGGCTGAGCTGATCCTCGACATGGTCGGCTCCGAAGATTCGATCGCCCTGGGGGCTGGGGTCGCCCGATTCCAGAGCCACCTGACAGTCGTCGGGCTGGCGGGAGGAAAATTCGAGTTCAGCTTCGGTGCGCTGCCCTTCGAGGCGCAGCTGACGATCCCCTACTGGGGCAGCGCGGTGGAGCTGGCCGAGGTTCTCGACCTCGCCCGCGCCGGCAAGATCCGCGCCCACACAGAGCGCTTCGGCCTCGGGCAGGTCGAGACGGCCTACGCACGGATGCGCGAGGGAACGCTGGAGGGCCGCGCCGTGATCTGCCCGAACGGCTGAGGCGGATGCTCTACCTCCATCACTCCTCGAGCCTCGAGCACGATCCGCGCGCCCACATGCCGAGCCACCCTGACACGCCCGAGAGGTTGCTCGCGATCGAAGCGGCGCTCGCCGATCGCGATTGGCTGGGATGGGAGCCGCGCGAGGCTCCCGCCGCCGCGGAGCGTGAGCTGGAGCTGATCCACAGCCCGCGACACATCGAGCGGGTGCGCGAACTCTGCATCTCGGGGGGCGGCGCGATCGACGCTGACACCTTCGTCGGCGAGGCCTCCTATCGCGCCGCCCTGCATGCGGCCGGGGGCGCCTGTGCGATGACGCGGGCGCTGCTCGATGGAGAGGATCGGGCCGGCTTCTGCGCCCTGCGCCCCTCCGGTCACCACGCCGAAGCCGAGCGGGCGATGGGCTTCTGCCTGTTCGACAATGCGGCGATCGCCGCCGAGCTGGCGATTCGCGAGCTGGGTGCCGAGCGGGTCCTGGTCTTCGACTGGGACGTGCACCATGGAAATGGAACCGCGGAGGCCTTCAGGCGGCGGGCGGACGTCCTGTTCATCAGCATCCACCAAGCCGGGATCTTCCCCGGCACCGGCGCCTCCGGCGATTTCGGCAGCGGTGCGGGCGAGGGCTACACGATCAACCTGCCGGTGCCGGCCGGCGCCGATGAGGCTCTCTGGCTATCGCTCGTCGAGCACATCGTGCTGCCCGTGGCGCTCGCATTCGACCCCGACCTCGTCCTCGTCTCGGCGGGATTCGACGCCCATCGCGCCGACCCGTTGGCCGATTGCCACCTGGAGGCCGCATCCTTCGCGAAGATGGCGTGCCTGGTGCGCGATATGGCAGAGCAGCTCGACGCCCCGCTCGGGGCGGTGCTGGAGGGGGGCTATGAACCGGCGGCGCTGGCCGACTCGGTAACCGCCACGCTCGCGGCGCTCGGCGGCGAGGGGCAATCGGTGAGCGCCGCCCCCGAGGCGCTCCTCACCTCCAGGGCCGCCGCCGGCGTCGCCCGCTACTGGGACCTCTGAGTAATGGCGCGGCCGAAGTTCGTGCAGATCGCGCAACGCTCGCCCGAGCGATTCAAACCGCTGTTGGGAGCGGACTACGCGAGCGTCGATGCAGCCGCCGAGCGCGCCCGCCGGCTTCTCGAGGGCCGCGCGATCTGGCACATCAGCTCCACGATGCGCGGGGGCGGGGTCGCCGAGATGCTGCACGCCCTGCTCCCCTACGTCCGCGGAGCCGGAATCGACACGCGCTGGGTGGTGCTCCGCGAGCGGCCCGAGTTCTTCGAGCTGACCAAGCGCCTTCACAACAATCTGCACGGCGAGCGCGGCGATGGGGGGATGCTCGGTGGCGAACAGCGTGCCATCTATGAGGGAACGCTCGCGACCAGCTCCCGGTATCTCGCCCCGCTGCTGCGCGAGGGCGACGTCGTTTTCCTGCACGACCCGCAGACGGCGGGCCTCGCCCAGGCGGTCAGGGCGGCCGGCGCGCGGGTCGTGTGGCGCTGCCACATCGGCGCCGATCATCCGAATGAGGTCGTGCGTCGCGCCTGGGAGTTCCTCACCCCCTACATCGACGCCTGCGAGGCCTACGTATTCTCGCGCTCCGCCTACATATGGGAGACGCTCGAGGCTGGGCGGGCCTGGGTGATGGCGCCGTGCATCGATCCCTTCTCCCCCAAGAACCAGGAGATGGATCGAGCGACGGTTGAGGAAATCGTCGGGGTGCTCGGGCTCGGCGAGCACGACGGCGCCCTGGCGCCGACCTTCTGCGGGTCCGACGGCACCCCGGCAAGGGTCGAGCGAGGGGCTGAGGTGATCCAGGAGGAGCCCCTGCGCGAGGACGCGCTGCTCGTCGCCCAGATCTCCCGCTGGGACCGGCTCAAGGATCATCGCGGGCTGCTGCGCTGCTTCGAGGAGGATCTCGCGACGCAGGACCTTCACCTGCTTCTAGCCGGACCCGCGACCGCCGCCGTCGCCGATGACCCCGAAGGCGCAGCCGTCTGGGATGAGATCGGCGGGGCCTGGCACGAGCTCTCACCGGAGATCCGCCGCAGGGTCCACCTCGTGAGCCTGCCAATGGACGATCTCGATGAAAACGCGGCGATGGTCAACGCCCTGCAGCGGCGCGCCGACATCGTCGTGCAGAAGAGCCTCGCGGAGGGCTTCGGCCTGACCGTGGCCGAGGCGATGTGGAAGCGCCGCCCGGTCATCGGCGCTTGCGTCGGCGGCATCCAGGATCAGATCGTCGACGGGGTCAGCGGGCTGCTGATCAGCGATCCGCGCGACCTCGACGCGCTCGCCAAGGCGATTCTGGCGCTGGCCAGCGACCGCGGCCGCGCCACGCAGATCGGCGAGCGGGCCCGCCAGCGGGTCTTCGAATCCTTTCTGGCAGCCAATCGGCTGGCCGAGTACGCAGAGCTCGTCATCCGGGTCGCAGGCGGGAAGGAGAGATGAGCAAGACCTCCGCCGAGCTCCACGAGGCAGACGTCGTCCTCAGGGACGGCTCGACGGTTCATCTGCGCCCCGTGGGACCGGGCGACGAGCCGCGGCTGCGCCGGCTGTTCAACGACCTAAAGCCGGCCTCCCAGGCCTTCCGCTTCTTCTCCGGAGCAGTCGACCTCGACAGCGCGGCACAGGCGATGGCCGCGGGTGACGGGGAGCGCTACGGGCTGCTCGCAACCCGCGGAACCGATGGGCGCCCGGTCGGCCACGGAATCTATGCCTCGATCGGAGACGGGATCGCCGAAGTCGCGTTCGCGGTCCTTGATGAGCTGCAGGGACGCGGGCTGGGAACGATCCTGCTCGCCCACCTGGCCGAGGCCGCGGCCGATCAGGCGGTGGCGACGTTCGTCGCAGAAATGCTCCCCGAGAACCTGCGGATGATCGAGATGCTGCGGGAAAGCGGCTTCCCGGTCGCGATCGAGTCAGGCGCGGAGGGCATCCGGGTCGAATTCCCGACCTCGCTCTCCGCGGAGGTGCTCGACCGCTTTGAGCAACGCGACCGAGTTTCCGCGAGGGCCGCGGTGGAGACCTTCCTGAAGCCGAGCTCGATCGCGGTCATCGGCGCCTCCCGGCGCCGCGGAACGGTCGGCGGCGAGGTCCTCCACAACCTGGTCGAGTCGGGCTTCCCCGGCCCCCTCTTCCCGGTCAACCCGGCGGCGTCGGAGGTCCAGTCCCTGCCGGCCTTTGAGAGCGTCGCTAAGCTGCCAGAGTCGCCCGGGCTGGCGGTTCTGGCGCTGCCCGCCGACGCGGTTCTCGAGTGCGCGCGCGAATGCGCGGCGCGGGATGTGCGGGCGTTGGTCGTGCTCTCCGCGGGCTTCGCTGAGATCGGTGAGCAGGGCGCCGTGCGCCAGCGGGAGCTCCTGGCGATCTGCCGCCGGGCCGGGATGCGGCTGATCGGCCCCAACTGCCTCGGGGTGCTGAATACCGCACCCGGGCTTGAGATGAACGCCACCTTCGCGCCCGCCCCCCCGGTGCGCGGGAACGTCGGCTTCGTCACCCAGAGCGGCGCCCTCGGCCTCTCGCTGCTCGAGCTCGCCCTGGCCCGGGGGCTCGGTGTCTCCTCGTTTGCCTCGGTTGGCAACCGCGCCGATATCACCGGTAACGATCTGCTCGACTACTGGGAGACCGACGAGGCCACCGAGGTCGCGCTCCTCTACATAGAGTCCTTCAGCGATCCCCGTCGCTTCGCCCGGGTCGCGAAGCGGATCGGCAGGCACAAGCCGGTGGTCGCCGTCAAGAGCGGGCGCTCCGCCTCGGGGGTGCGAGCGGCCGGCTCGCACACCGGGGCGCTGCTCGCCGCCTCCGACCGAACCGTCGACGCGCTCTTCGAGCAGACCGGGGTGATCAGGGCCGAGTCACTCGGCGAGATGCTCGACGTCGCCTCGCTGCTCTCCAGCCAGCCGCTGCCCCGCGGCCCGAGGGTGGGGATCGTCACCAATGCCGGCGGCCCGGGCATCATGTGCGCTGACGCGTGCGAGGCGGCCGGCCTGGAGGTCCCGGCCCTCTCGGACTCGCTCAGAGCGGATCTGTCCAGGGCACTGCGGCCCGAGGCCTCCCTCGGCAACCCCGTCGACCTGATCGCAACCGCCTCGGCCGAGGAGTTCCGCGGGGCGATCGAGGCGCTCGGCGCCTCGGAGGAGATCGACGCGCTTATCGTGATCTTCATTCGTCCGCTGAAGACCCGCGGCGAGGACGTGGCTGCGGCGGTGCATGAGGCGTTGAGGGCGATTCCCCGAGGACTTCCCACGCAGACCGTGTTCATGTCGCCGGCCGACAGACAAGCGTTGGAGGGGTCGATGAGGATCCCGATGACGGCCTACCCCGAGGACGCCGCCCGCGCACTGGGCAAGGCGCGGCGACACGCGCGCTGGCGCGCGCGGCCCGCGGAGGCCCCGGCGGAGTTCCCCGACTCCCGGCCCGAGGAGGCGGCGGCGACCATCGCCGAAGCGCTCGCTGCCGAAAAGAGCTGGCTTGACGCTGAGGACTGTGCCCGGCTATTGGAGTGCTACGGCATCCTCATGCCCGAGGCCCGAATCGCGGAGGACCCCCAGACCGCGGGCGAGCTGGCGGCGGAGCTCGGCGGCCGCGTGGCGCTCAAGGCCCACGGCGGAGAGATCCTGCACAAGACCGAGCTCGGCGCCGTGCAGGCGGGACTCGAGGGGGAGCACGATGTCAGGGCGGCCGCCGCGGCGATCGACGAGCGTCTCGCCGAGCGCGGGATCGGGCGGGAGTCATTCCTCGTGCAGCGGATGGTCGAGGGGGGAGTGGAGCTGCTCGTCGGGGTCGCGACTGACCCGGTGTTCGGCCCGGTGATCGCCTGCGGGGCGGGCGGCACTGCGGTCGAGCTGTTGGGGGATGTCTCGGTTCGCGTTTGCCCGCTGTCGCCCTCAGACGCTCAGGAGATGGTGCACTCACTGGCGATCTTCCCGATGCTGATGGGTTTCCGGGGAATGGAGCCGGTTGACCTCGATGCGATCAACGACCTCCTGCTGCGGGTCGGTTCGCTTGCCGACCGTCACCGGGAGATCGCCGAGCTCGACCTGAATCCGGTGATCGCGACGCCGCGTTGCGCCCTGGCAGTCGACGCCCGGATCAGGGTCGAGCCGTTTGCCGGGGCGCGCTCCTGGCCGAGCACCTGGGCCTAAGGCAGACCTTCAGAGACCGATCAGTCGTCCTCGGGAGAGCTCGAGCACCTCATCAAAGGCGTCCAGGGCTGCCGTCCCCGGCCGAATATCCAGAGTCCGAGGAAGGAGGCCTCGACGAAGAAGGCGGCGGGTCCCTCCATCGCCAGTAGAGCCCCGAAGATGTCACCGACGAACCGCGAGTGGTTCGACCAATCCATCCCGAACTGGAACTCCGGGACGATGCCGGTCGCGACCCCGAGCGCGAAGGAGATGAGCATCAACCTGCCCCAGAAGCTGGTCGAGCGCAACCAGTGCTCCTCCCCGGTCCGCTGCCAGATCGTCTGAAAGACGGCGACCCTGATCGCCAGACCGATCGTCACCGGGACGAAGACGAAGTGAAACAGGGTCGTGATCCCGAACTGCCATCGTCCATCTCAGTTCGAGGGCGCTCATTGCCGCCAAGCTACGGCGCCGCGGGGAGCCCTCCATCCTGGTTTATCCACACAGCACGTGTGGGGCCACGGAGCCCCCTCAGGCGTCGATCAGATCGTGCTCGAGCGCGTAGCGGGTGAGCTCCGGCCGGCTGCCGAGGCCGAGCTTCTGTTGGATGTGGGAGCGGTGAGTCTCCACCGTGCGGACGCTCAACGAAAGCTGCTCGGCGATTTCCCGATTGGTGTGGCCGAGGGCCATCAGCTTGAGGACCTCGGTCTCGCGCGGCGAGAGATCGGGTTGCTCTGCGCTGGCATCTTTCCTGAGGCCGGCGGCCACCGAGGTCGGCAGATACTCGCGTCCCTCCGCGGCATGCCGCACGGCCTCGATCAGCTCCAGGTGGGCCGCGTCCTTAAACAGATAGCCGCGCGCCCCGGCCTCGATCGCCCGCCTCGCGAGGGTCAGGTCCCGCTCCATCGTCAGGAGGACGATCTCGGTCTCGGGGAATTCCTCGCGCAGCGTGCCGACCGCGTCGACTCCGGTGCCCCCGGGCATGTTCACGTCGAGGATCAGGACGTCGGGACCGGCGGCGCGAACGGCGGCCCGAGCCGGCTCCACGTCGGCGGCCTCTCCGATCACCTCGATGTCCTCCTGGGCTTCGAGGAGGGCCTTGAGGGCGCCGCGCACGACGGCGTGATCATCAGCCAGGACGACGCTGATCGTCGCGGCCCCCCCTGTCCGGGTTTCGTTCATCGCGGCCCAGCCTAACGCGGACCCTGCACAGAGCCCCGTGTGGAGCACTGCGGATGGCGGCGCGGAGGATTGGACCTAGCTTCCTTCCATGGAGGCCGCGCGAGCCACAGTCCAAAGCACCACCCCCGATGCGGCGATCGAAGCCGCCTCGGCGGGAGTCCTGCGGGTGCTGGTTGGCTATGACGGAGGACCCGGCTCGCGCGACGCGCTGGCGCTCGCCAGGGCGCTCTGCGCGACGGGCGAAGTCGAGCTGACGGTCGCCTCGATCAGGCCCTACTGGCCCTCCCTGGTGGGAGTCGAGAATTTCCCGAACATCGCCCGCGAGGACGAGCGCTGGATCAGGCGCGGTGCCAGCAGGGTGCTGGGCGCGACCCCGTTCTGCGCGAGGGTCGTCGCCGAAGGCCATCGATCCGCTGGCCTCAAGGAACTCGCCGAGGCCGGGAACAGTGATCTGATCGTCCTCGGTTCCAGCAACCGTGGCCGCCTCGGCCGCGTCTGCCCGGGCAGCGTCGGGGAGCGGCTGCTCGAGGGAGCGCCCTGCGCGGTGGCGATCGCCCCCCGGGGCCTTGCCGAGGCCGATGCGTTGATTCGCGAGATAGCCGTTGGCTATGACGGCAGCCGCGGCTCGGTCGTTGCGTTGAGGCGGGCGATCGGGTTGGCCCAGAGAGGCGGCGTCCGCCTGCTGATCCTCGGAGCGGTGGAGATCTCCCTCGGGCTCGCGGGTCATGAGGCCAGGCAGCCGAAGGACCTCGGGCGGGCCGATATGGAACGCCACCTGAAACGCGCCCTGCAGATGGTTCCGCCGGGCATCAAGGCGCGCTCCCGCCTGCTCTTCGGGGAGCCGACGCGAGCGATCCTCGAGGCCAGCGAGGACGCCGATCTGCTGGTGCTCGGCTCGCGCGGGAACCATGGCCGCACTCCTCGGGTGATTCTCGGCACGGTCGCCGCCGCGGCCCTGCGCCGCGCGACCTGCCCGACTCTCATCACCTCCACCGATTCCTAGCGCGGCCCGCGCGATTTTGCGGTGCGCCCCCATCCGCCGGTGGTGCGGAGCCCGGATGTAGCGCCCCGGCGCCGCCGCGACCATCTCGGTCGATCATTCCATCCCACGAAACAGGAGCAGCACGTAGCCTTGATGAGTCGGCGACAGGCCAAGGCGGCCAAAAGGAGACGCAGCGAAGCGCGTCTCGACCCCCCGCACCGGCCAGCTCCCCTGGCACGACCGGTGCTCTGGCCGCCGCTCGAGGGAACCCGTTCGCGGGGGCCCTCCCCCTCCCACTGCGAGCACCCCCGCGTCATCCCCTGCCGGCGCGGGGGTGCCGCGGGAGCCTGCCGCTTGGACGCTCAACCGCTGCCGAACGCCGAGCTTAAGGCCGCAAGCCAACGGTGATCGATCGAGAGCCCTACGCGGATGACGGCGTATCCGTCCGTGGGCATCGGGAAGCCGTCTGGGTCGGGGAGCTCCGGCCCGCTTCGGTGAGTGAGGACCATGGGCCCGGCCGGGCGCGGACGCGGTCCCATCCAGCGCCCGCCCAACCGGGGCGCCGAGGGGTCCCTCGGGGAGACGCTCGAGGAGACATGTTCGGTGCTCTTCGACGCGGGCCGCCGGGCGGCCGTCTCCCGCGCAAAGCAAGCTCGAAACGCTGATCGGCGGTGAGTGACCGTGGCGATCGACCCAACCGAGCGCATCGATCTCCTCGCCCGCGACCTGCGCAGCTCGCTCGCCGGCATCTCCGCCCGAGAGGCCGACCGCCGGCTGCTGAGCCACGGCGCAAATCAGCTCGAACGGCGCCGGGTACGCCGCTGGCCGCGCGAGCTGGCAAGGCAGCTCACCCACCCACTGGCGCTGCTGCTCTGGGGAGCCGCCGCGCTCGCGGCCCTCGCCGGCATCACGCCGGTGGCGATCGCGGTGGTGATCGTGATCGCGATGAACGCCGCCTTCGCCTTCGTCCAAGAGCTGCAGGCCGAGCGTGCCGTCGAGGCCCTGCAGGACTTCCTCCCCCCCAGGCGCGGGTCCTGCGGGACGGCCGTCCGGTCCAGATCGACGCCGCCATGATCGTTCCCGGCGACCTCCTGCTGATCGAGGAGGGCGACCGGATCTCCGCCGACGCGCACATCGTGCAGGGCGCCATCGAGCTCGACCTCTCGACCCTCACGGGCGAGTCGCTCCCCGTCTCGCGCTCCGCCGCGATTGACCCCGCCGGGACCCCCTTACTGCAGGCAAACGAGCTCATCTTCAGCGGCACCACCTGCACCGGAGGCCAGGCGCGGGCGCTCGTCTTCGCGACCGGGATGTCGACCGAGCTGGGTCGGATCGCCGCCCTCTCCCAGCGCGTCGAGAGCGAGGAGAGCCCACTTGAGCACCAGGTCAGGCGGGTCGCCTGGCTGATCGCCGGAATCGCGGTCCTCATGGGGGTGGCCTTCATGCCGCTGGCGACGCTCGGCGCCGGGCTCTCGGTCTCAGACTCGATCGTCTTCGCGATCGGCCTGATCGTCGGCAACGTCCCCGAGGGTCTGCTGCCGGTAATCACCCTCGCCCTGGCGGTCGGCGTCCGCGGCCTGGTGCGCCAGGGCGCGGTCGTCAAGCGGCTCAGCGCGGTCGAGACCCTCGGCTCCACTGACATCATCTGCACCGACAAGACCGGGACCCTGACCGAGAACCGGATGCGCGTCACCCGCGCCTGGATCGCCGGTGAGGAGATCGACCTCGAGCACCCGCCAGCGGGCGAGGGGCGGCCGGCGCTGCGCGAGATGGCGGACGCGATGGCCGCCTGCAACAACGCCCGGCTTGAGGAGGGGGGCGGGATCGCCGGCGAGCCGACCGAGAGCGCGATCCTGCTCGCCGCGCGAACCCTGGGGGCGACCCAGGAGGCGCAGGGGCACCGCGTGGCGGAGTTCCGCTTCGATCCCGAGCTGAAGCGGATGGCGACGATCGATTCCGCCGGCGCCGAGCTCCGGGTGAACGTCAAGGGGGCGCCCGAGGCTGTCCTCGGCCTCTGTTCCCGGGTCGCCTCAGACGATGGCCCGGTGCGGCTCGAGGAGCGGAGCCTGGCCCGGGTGCAGAGGGTGGTCGGCGCCTACGCGGACCAGGGCCTGCGGGTGCTGGCGGTGGCCAGCCGTCGGGCGGCGGAGCTACCCGCCACGCGCGAACAGGCCGAACGTGATCTGACGCTCCTCGGGCTGGTGGCGATGCTCGATCCGCCTCGCCCAGAGGTCGCCGACGCAGTCGCCCGCTGTCATGAGGCGGGAATCCGGATCATCGTCGTGACCGGCGATCATCCCCGTACCGCGGTCGCGATCGCCCGTCGCATCGGCATCGCGCGGGGAATCCCGCGGGCGATCACCGAGGAGGAGCTGGAGGCGATGAGCGACGCTCAGCTCGACGAGGTGCTGCGCCACGGTGAGTTGGTCTTCGCCCGCAGCACGCCCGAGGCCAAGCTGCGGATCGCCGACGCAATCCGCGACAGCAAACACGTGGTCGCGATGACCGGCGACGGAGTCAACGATGCGCCAGCCCTGCGCCGCGCGGACATCGGCGTCGCGATGGGCCGCTCGGGCACCGACGTGGCAAGGGAGGCCTCGACGATGGTGCTCACCGACGACAACTTCGCGACGATCGTCGCCGCGGTGGCGGCCGGACGGCGGATCTACGACAACATCCGCAAGTTCATCCTCTACATCTTCGCTCACGCGACCCCGGAGGTGACGCCGTTCGTCGTCTTTGCCCTCGGCGGCGGCGCGATCCCGCTGCCGCTGACGGTTCTGCAGCTGCTCGCCTTCGACGTCGGCACCGAGACCCTGCCCGCCCTGGCGCTGGGGCGCGAGGCGGCCGAGCCCGGCCTCATGCAACGGCCACCACGCCCACCCTCTGAGGGCATCATCCGCGCCTCGATGCTGGCTCGCGCCTGGCTCTTTTTGGGGCTGATCTCGGCCGCGCTGCAGATGGGCGCGTTCTTCTATGTCCTCAGGCGCGCCGGTTGGAGCCCGGGCGATCCGACCGGCGAGGGAACCGCGCTTCACCACGGTTACCAACAAGCGACGACGATGACCTTCCTCAGCATGGTCGCCTGCCAGATCGGCACCGCCTTCGCGGCCCGCACCGAGCGCGCCTCGCTTCGCTCGATCGGCGTCTTCAGCAATCCGCTGCTGCTCTGGGGAATCGCCTTCGAGCTGATCCTGGCGGCGCTGCTGATCTACCTGCCGCTCTCCCAACGCCTGCTCGGCACCGCCGCGCTCCCCGCCCGCGACCTGCTCCTGGTCCTGCCGTTCCCCTTCATCGTCTGGGGAGCCGACGAGCTGCGGCGCTGGATGGTCAGGCGGGCTCGCCCGAGATCTGGGTTCCGGCCCCGCCCCGGGCTACCTCAACCGCATCCCTGAGGGCTCCGATCGCCGCCCGGCGTCCGGTCGCCTCAACGAAGCGGCGCGCCGCCTCGACCTTTGGAGCCATTGAGCCGATCGCGAACTTAGCCTCGCGCAGCTCCTTCGGGCTCACCGTGCGCAACGGGCGCTCCTGATCGGTTTCCGGGTCGAGGCGCACCGCGTCGCGGTCGGTCAACAACAGCAGCAGATCGGCGTCCAGGCGACGGGCCAGCAGGGCCGCGGTGAGGTCCTGGTCGACCACCGCCTCGACGCCCCGCATCGCGCCGGTCTCATCGATTAGGACGGGCATTCCTCCAGCGCCGGCGCAGATCACGAGAACGCCGGCGTCGATCAACAACCGCAGGCTGCGCAGCTGGGTAATCGCGCTGGGCTCCGGCGAGGGAACCAGCCGCCGCTTCCCCCCACCGTCGGCCTCGAAGGTCCAGCCTCGCTCGGCGGCAAGCCGCCGCGCCTCGGAGGCGCTGTAGAGCGGACCGATTTGCTGGGACGGTGCGCTGAAGCTTGGGGCATCGGCGCTGACTATCACCTCGGTGAGGACCGTCGCGAGATCGCGGTCGGGCAGCGCGTTGTGCAGGGCCAGCTCGAGCATCCGCCCGAGCTTGCCCTCGCTCCGGGTATCGAGAGGGTCGAGCGACTCAGGCGCGAGCTCCCGGTCGCCCTCGCTCAGCCCTGTCGCCGGCCGCGGCTGGGGCCCGAACCCCCGGATCAACACCAGTTCGTGCTCGCCGGCCAGGGACGCGAGGGCGGCGGCCGCGGTCCTGAGGTTGTGCTGTTGCGCGGAGACCTCGGTGGCCTGCTCACGCCGGAGAAGCGCGGTGGCGCCCAGGGAGGCGAGGATTCGCATTGGTCTAGGCTGGCGAACCGCTGCCCACCCTCCATCGGGCAAAGACCACATTGGGGCTGCGGTCTGCCACGCTCCCCAGGTGGCAGACTGGCGGGGATGATGGCGGGCTCCGAGCAAATCACTGTCGTCCTCGCCGATGACCACAACCTGATCCGATCGGGTCTGCGCAGCATGCTCGAAGGGGAGGAGGACCTGCGGGTCATCGGCGAGGCCGCCGATTCCGCCTCGGCCACGAAACTGGCCCGCGACCGGCGTCCCGATGTGCTGGTTCTCGACCTGCAGATGCCGGGTGCTGAGCCGGCAAGCGACATCGAGAGCTTGCGCGCGGCCGTACCGGACACGACGATCGTGGTCCTCACGATGCAGAGCGACCCGCGCAGGGCGCGCGACCTCCTGCGGGCGGGGGCCTCCGGCTACGTTCTCAAGCAGGCGGCGGAGCGCAAGCTGACCGAGGCGATAAGGGTCGCCGCCGCAGGGGGCTCCTACATCGACCCGGAGCTGGGCGGCGCGCTGGCGACGCTGGGATCGGACCCCCTTGCCGAGCTGAGTGACCGCGAGTTAGAGCTTCTGCGGCTGCTGGCGCTGGGGCACACCAACCGCGAGATCGGCGAGCGCCTCTTCCTCAGCGTGCGGGCGATCGAGGTCAACCGAGCGAAGCTGTTGGAGAAGCTCGGGATCGCCTCACGCCCCGAGCTGGTCAGGTTTGCGATCGCCAACGGGGTGATCGAGGCCGGCGGGAGCGGCACCTAGACTCCCTGGACCGGGATCTGTGCCGAGATGTGGGTGCCGCCGCCCGGCTCGGAGTGGATTCCGATCTGCCCCCCGAACAGCTCGGAGCGCTCGCGCATGCCGAGCAGGCCACGACCGTTGCCGACCGCCTGCGGGTCAAATCCGCCGCCGTCGTCGCGGACATCGACCTGCACCCGGTGATCGATGAGACGCATGCTGATGCTGGCGTGGGCGGCCCCGGAGTGCTTGAGAACGTTGTTGAGAGCCTCCTGCACCAGCCGGTAGATGACGCGCTCCTCCTCGGGGCGCAGCTCCAACTCGATCTCGATGTCGGTCTCAACCGCCAGCTCACCGCGAGCCGAGCACTCCTCGGCCAGCGCGTCGAGCGCCTTCGCCAACCCGAGCCGCTCGAGCGCCGCGGGGCGCAGGTCGTTGATCAGGCGGCTGAGCTCATTGATCTGATCCTCAAGGCGCAAGACGGTATCCGCGGCCGCTCCCTCGATCAGCTCGGCGCGACCACTCGCCTCGCTCTGCAGCGCGGTCGCCAAGGAGATGCGAATCGCCGCCAGCCCCTGGAGCGCGTCGTCGTGCAGCTCCTGCGCCCAGCGCTGACGCTCCCGCTCGCCGATCTCCACCCGCTGCTGGAGGCGCTCGGCCTCGACGCTCTGCGCGGTGGCAACCGCGGTCGCGGCACTCGCCGCGAAGGCCTGCAGGAGGCGCAGATCCTCCTCGTCAAACTCCGGGCCTCCCGCTTCGCGATCCAAGGCAACCAGCGCCCCGACCGCAAAGCCGCGGAAAAGGAGCGGCACAATGAGCGCGGAATCGGCGCCGAGGCGCTCTCTCAGGCGGGCCTGTGAGGGTGGCGAGCCGGGCCGCAGGTGCTGGGCGACTCGCTCCTGCATCGCCGCCTGGAAGACGGCGTCCTCGGTCGGAATCGTCAGCTTTCGCACCTCCTCGCCGACCGTGCCCGCACTGGCGGCAACCTCGAGATGCCTGCCGCGTCGCAGCAAGACCAGCAGAGTGCGCGCCTCGACCAGGGCCCGGGCGCGCTTGACGATCAGGTCGAGCACCCGTTCGACGTCGGTCTCGCCACCGACGGCGCGGGCGATGTCGACCGATGTCTCTGAGCGCCTCAGGGCCCGCTCGGTGAAGGCCTCGCGCTCGCTGAGGGCCGTATACAACCGGGCATTCTCGATCGCGATCCCGGCCAGGGTCGCGAGGTTGACGGCGGCCGCCTCGTCGTCCTCGTCGAACTCCTCGCCACCCCGCTTCTCGGTCATGTAGAGGTTGCCGAAGGTCTCGCCGCGAACGCTGATCGGCACCCCGAGGAAGGAGCGCATCGGCGGGTGCCCAGGGGGAAAGCCGTAGGCATGGGGGTGCCGGTTGACGTCGGGCAAGCGCAGCGGTGCCGGTTCACGGATCAGCTCACCGAGGACGCCACGACCCCGCGGCAGGTTGCCGATCATGCGCCTCGTGTCGTCGTCGATTCCCAGGTAGATGAAGCGCTCGAGTTCCTCGTGATCTCTGTCCAGTACGCCGAGGGCGGCGTACTGGGCCGAGGTCAGCTCCTGCGCTGCCTCAACCACGGATTGAAGGACCGCCTCCGTGTCGAGCTCGGTCAGGAGACTCGTGCCAACTTCGATCAGCCGCCTGAAACGGCTCTCGGAGGAATCGGTCTGCGACTGGTCGGCTGGATCCACCTTGCCAATCATTCCTGATCACGGGCGGCCCAGGTCATTTTAGGAAATGGGAGGTTTAATCGTCAGCGCCGCCACCGCCGCCGCCACCGCCGCCGCCACCGCCGCCGCCACCGCCACCGCCACCGCCACCGCTGTCGCCCCCATCATCCCGCCGCTGGGGAGCCGCGGCGGCCGGTGGCGGCGCTACGGGGGATGCCGATTGGGCGGGCGTCGTCGTCGGTGTGGGTGTCAGACTCGGCGCCGGCGCCGCGCTCGGTACCGGCGAGTTCGCCTGAGAGGGTGTTCTGGGCCGAGCATGTGACCTCTGGGCCCCGCGCGCCGGGGCCAGCGAGTCGCCTGCCGATATTGGTTCAGAGGCCAACCCGATCTGCTGGCTGGCGAGTCGACTGGAGGCAACTGAGATTCCAGCGGCCACCAGAATGCCGAGCAGCGCCAGACCAAACCACCGATACATGAGCAGGAGCCTAGCCCCAGTCGGGCAAAGGCTTTGCAAAGTCAGCCAGGCGCCCCGCCCTGGTCCACCGGCAACCGGATCGAGGCCCTGGCCCCACCCCCCTCGCGCGCAGACAGGGTCACCTCGCCGCCCCACTTGCGGATCAGCTCGCGGGCGATCGCGAGGCCGAGCCCGGTGCCACCCGGGACGCGGCGTCCGACACTGCCTCGGTTGAAGCGCTCGAACACCATCTCCTCCTCGCCGGGCTCGAGTCCCGGACCACGATCAAGGATCGCAATCGATCCAGGTCTGATCGAGATCTCCACCACCGAACCGTGCGGGGAGTAGCGCACAGCATTTTCCAGGAGCGCGTCGATCGCGTGGTCGAGGTCGCGCGGCGCGCACCGGGCGAGGGCCGGCCCCGAACCCTCGTCCACCTCGAAGCTGATCGCCCGCTCGCTGGCGGCACTCTCGATGCGCTCGACCGCACGATGAGCGGCGATGCCGAGCTCGACTGACTCAGCGGGCATTTCGCGCTCGCCCGCGCGACTCAGGATCAGCAGCTCGTTGACCGTCTGGGAGATCCGGTCGGTCTCCCGAAGCGCGGCCTCAAGCTCTTCCGCGGCGGCGTCTTCGCCGCGGAAGCGGTCGGCAAGGCCCTCGAGCCTCAGCCGCAGCCCCGTGAGGGGCGTGCGGAGCTGGTGGGAGGCATCGGCGACAAAGTCCTCCTGGGCGCGCAGCAGGCGCCTGATCCGCAGGGTCATCTCGTTGAACGCTCGAGCCAGCGAGCGCTGCTCGGCGCTGCCTTCGATCGCGACATTCGCCTCGAGCTCCCCAGTCGCGACCCGCCGGGCGGCGCGATCGAGCCGACGAATCGGCCGCACGATCCGCTGGGCGACTATCGCTCCAGCCAGCATGCCGAGCAACAGCACCAGCGCGGCCAGCGCCGCCAGGTCGAGGATCGAGGTGCGCACGGCACGGTGCACCGCCGAGACACTCTGGGTGACCCTCGCGGCTCCGTCGAGGCGGCCGTGACTGAGCACCGGAGCTGAGGTGGCGAGGATTTCGGTGCCGAGCGTGTTGCTGTTGCGGGTGATCTGCACACCGTGGCCGTGCAGGGCGGCGTGGATCTCAGGCCTGTCGGCGTAATTGCGCCCGCCGGGCTCGCCGGCGGAGTCGGCCAGGAGGCGCCCGCGGCGGTTGACCACGATCACGCGACCCCGGACACTGGCGGCCGAAATCCGGACCAGATGCCGAAGCGTCGGCCGCTGGGCTGGGCCGAGCAGCTCCGACGCAGAGGCGGCCACGACGTCGGCCTGACTACGCGCCTGCGCCCGCACCTCGGAGTCGACCCGGTCGCGGAGGCTGATCGCCAGCGGCACTCCGAGGGCGATCAGCGCCAACAGCAGCACGTAAGCGAGCGCCAGCAGGAGGGTCGCCCTGAGGCTTACGGTTCCCCGTCCTCCTGCGCAGCGAAGCGAAACCCGACCCCGCGCACCGTCTCAATGAAGCGCGGCCGGGCCGGATCATCCTCGAGCTTTCGCCGCAGCCAGCCGATATGGACATCGAGAGTCTTGGTCGAGCCAAACCAGTTGACGTCCCAGACCTTCGACATCAGATCCTCGCGCTTGACGACCCGACCGGCGTTGCGCATCAGCTCGGCGAGCAGATCGAACTCCTTGCGCGAGAGGTCAAGCTCCTTGCCCTTGATCCGGGCGACGCGAGCGGCGGGGTCGAGCTCGAGCTCACCTATGCAAATCGGCGCCAGCGGCTCGGCATCATCCTCGCGAGCACCGCTGCGTCGCAGGACCGCCCGGATGCGCGAGATCACCTCGCGAGCGCTGAACGGCTTGACGACGTAATCGTCGGCTCCCAGCTCGAGACCGACGATGCGGTCCATCTCGGTACCGCGCGCGGTGAGCATCACGATTGGCACGTCTGAGCGGCGCCGCAGCTCCCGACAGACGTCGCGCCCGTCGGCGTCGGGGAGATTGAGGTCGAGCATCACGAGGTCGGGTTCGGACTCATCGGCGAGCTGCAGCGCGCCGGCCCCGGTCCGTGTGACCAGCGCTTCGAAGCCGGCCCGCCGCAGTGCCTCGGCGAACGGCTGGGAGATCGAGTCCTCGTCCTCGACGACAAGGATTCGCCCCCCGGGAGCCGATTTGAGCGCCATCGGGCCACTGTAACGCGGCCGCGGGTCGACCCAGATGATCGGCGCGGAGGTTTTGCCGTCTCTTTACCGGGGTCTGGGTGACGCTTGAACCACCGCTCCCCAGACTGCTCGGTGCAAATCCGTCCAGGAGGAGTCGACGTGAACAATCTGAAGACCCGAATCGCCACCGCAGCAACGATCGTCGGTCTCGGCGGCCTCGCCGGCCTGGCACTCAGCTCAGGGAACCAGAAGGCCGCGACGGTGGCGACGAAGCCATTGGTTCGGACAAAGGTCGTCCACCAGACGGTCCACGTCACAAAACACGTAAAACCCAAGCATCCACCGGCAGCCGGCACACCGGGCTACACGGGATCAGCGGGCGGTGCTGGGTCCGGTGCGGCGGTTTCGACCGGCGCCTCCTCGACTGGTTCTTCGGCCGGCTACTCGCCCTCGGCGGCGGTTACCACCTCCTCGAGCGGTTCGACCTCGGTGCCAACGGGAACCGGGGCAGGCACGGCACCGGTGGTGACCCATACCAGCGGCTCTCACGGCGGCTCGAGCGGCGGCGGCGGCAGCGCTCCGGTGGTGACCCACACCAGCGGCTCCGGTGCAAGCGCCGGTGGCGGCGGCGGCAGCGCTCCGGTTGTCTCCCACACCAGCGGCGCCAGCGCCGGTGGCGGCGGCGGCAGCGCTCCGGTGGTGACCCATACCAGTGGCGGCGGCGGTGGCGGTGGCTCAGAGAGTGACTCCAAGGACGGGGGCAAGGGTGACTGAGGACGCCCCAGGTCAAGCTGATACGGCACCCGCGCCGCGGGCGTCGGCCTCGCGGCGGCGCCCCGGTGCCGGGGCGATCATCTGGGGCTCGGTCGCACTGTTCGCGGTGATGTTCGCGCTGATCACCAATCAGCTCGCCGCCGGCCAGCCGCCCGCGTCCCGACCGGTGGTCGTCAGAAAGGTCCTCAAACGCCGGGTTGTGACGATGATCCTCCCGACCCCCGGCCGCTCCCAGGTCACCAGCGGCCCCCTGTCTGGCTCGTCCTCCTCTGCATACGCCCCCGTAACGACGGCGTCCTCCTGATCATGCGCGAGCACGACGTGATATTCGACGCGATGGGAAGCCATGTTCGGCTCCTGATCGGCGAGCCGGGGCCGGGCATGGCCCCGGCGGCGACGGCCGCCGCACAGGCAACCCGGTTTGTTGTCGAGTTCGACGCCACCCTGTCGCGCTTCCAGCCAGAGAGCGAGCTCTGCAGACTCAACGCCGACCAGCGCACGTGTGTTCCCGCATCCGACCTCCTGCGAACCGCCGTAACCGCCGGCCTGGAGGCCGCGCGGCGCAGCGACGGCCTCGTCGACCCGACCCTGGTCGGAGAGATCGAGGCCGCCGGATATGTCGAGTCGCGTGCCGGCGTTCCGGGTGCCCCGCTGGGTGCCGCTCTCGCGGATGCCCCGACCCGCCACCCGGCCCGCCCGGACCCCTCGGCGAGGTGGCAGCTGATCGAGGTCGACGACGCTGCCGGCACGATCTCCCGCCCCCCCGGTGTTCGTCTCGATTCGGGCGGCGTCGGCAAGGGTCTGGCGGCCGATCTGATCGCCAATAACCTGCACGGTTACTCGCGCTTCGTCATCGACTGTGGCGGCGACATCCGGATCGGCGGCCCCGACGCGCTGGTTCGGCCCTATGAGGTCTTCGTCGAGCACCCCCTCTCCGGCGAGCGCGCCCACGTGCTGAAACTCGGCTCCGGCGCCGTTGCGACCTCCGGCCTCAACGTTCGCATCTGGCGCGACGCCCGGGGACGCTACGCGCACCACCTGCTCGATCCATCGACGGGCGAGCCGGCCTGGACAGGTCTGATCGGCGTCACGGCGCTCGGCGACACAGCGGTCGAGGCCGAGACACTCGCCAAGGCGGCGCTACTCCTGGGCCCGAAGGGCGGACGCGAGGCGCTCGCCGAACACGGTGGGCTGCTGGTCCACGACAGCGGGCGGATGGAGGCCGTGGGACCGCTCAGTGTCATGCCGCGCATCCGGATGCCCGATATCGGAGCACCCGCGTGAGCAGCGAACTCTCCACGACCCTGCAGTCCCACGGGTGGTGGATCGCCGGCCGGGCCTCGGGTCTGGTCGCGATGGTTCTGGTCACCCTCTCGGTCGGGATCGGGCTGGCAATGGCCGGCAAGGTGATGCGCCGGCCGGGACTTTCACGAAAAATGATGGCGCTTCACGAGCACACCGCCCTGGCCGGGCTGGTGGCGATCGCGGTGCACGGCGTCACCCTGCTCGGCGACCCCTGGCTGCACCCCGGGATAAGCGGCATCTCGGTCCCCTTCGCGATGGGTTTCCGTCCCCTGTGGACGGGGCTCGGGGTGATCGGCGGCTACCTCGCGGCGCTGCTCGGTCTCAGCTTCTACGCCCGCCGGCGGATCGGTGCCCGCCTCTGGCGCAAGGCCCATCGGGCGACCGTACTCGTCTACCTGCTGGGCCTGGCCCACGCCTTTGGGTCCGGCAGCGATGCCACCGCACTCTGGTTCCGCGGCTGGGCCCTGGCGACAACGCCCCTGATCGGCGGCCTGTTCGTCTATCGGTTGCTCAGGCGCGCGGTCGCGCCCAGCCGCCCCTCACCCCGCCCGGCCGCGATTCCCCGTTCCCCAATTCTCGAGGAGGCCTGATGAACGGTTCTGGAGTGCTGATCGTTGGTGGTGGTCTCGCGGCGCAGCGCTGTGCGGAGACCCTGCGGCGGCGCGGATATGAGGGCTCGGTGCGGATCGTCTGCGCCGAGCGGGAACGTCCGTATGACCGCCCGCCCCTCTCGAAGGGACTCCTGGCGGGGGTTCTCGCGCCCGAGTCGGTCGCCTACCGGCCACCGGGCTGGTATGAGGAGGATCGCGTCGAGCTGATCCTCGGTGCCCGCGCCGAGGCCCTAAACCCGGCCGAGCGGACCGTCCGGCTCGACACGGGAGGCGAGCTCAGCTACGAAAGGCTGCTGATCGCGACGGGCGGCGCCGCGCGGGGACTGCCGTTCCTGGCGGATTACGAGAACGTCCACGCGCTGCGCACGCTCGCCGACGCACGAAGGCTGAACGCCGAGCTGGTTGCGGGCGCCCGCCTGGCGGTCGTCGGCGCCGGTTTCATCGGCCAGGAGGTCGCGGCTACGGCCCGCGGGATGGGGGTCGAGGTGACGATGATCGAGGCCCTGCCGGCCCCGCTGACACCGATCTTCGGCGCCGAGTTGGGCGGCTGGTTCGCCGAGCTGCATCGCAGCGAGGGCGTCAGGGTTCTGACCGACACGAAACTCCAGGAAGCGCGCGGGGACCGGCGGGTTGAGGAGCTGATCCTCGCAAGCGGTGAGCGGATCGCCTGTGATGCAGTCGTGGTCGGTGTCGGCACGGTGCCGGCGACAACCTGGCTGCGAAGCAGCGGCCTGGGGGAAACCGGGGTACGGACCGACGAAGCGGGGCGCACCGCGCTGCCCGGGATCTTCGCGGCGGGCGACGCCTCGCTACCCCTCGATCCCCGCCGCGGCGGCCACGCTCGCACCGAGCATTGGGACGCGGCCGCCTGGCAGGGAGCCGCGGCGGCGCGGGCGATGCTGGGCGAGGATCCGGGAGTTTCGCCGCTGCCGAGCTTCTGGAGCGACCAATACGGACTGCGGATCCAGTACGTCGGTCACGCCCGCGATGCGGACGGCGTCGTCCTGGAGGGCGACTCCGGGGAGCGCGACTTCGAGGCTCTATTCACTCGCGCCGGCCAACCGGTCGCCGGCCTCACCGTGGGCCGGCCGCGCGCGATACCAGAGCTGAGGAGGCGGATCGAGAGCACACACGAGCCGTCGGCAGAGACAGCAAAGGAGGCCGCATGACATACGTGCCGATAGTCGACCCTGACACGTGCAGCGCCCACGGCGATTGCACCGAGATCGCCCCCGAAGTGTTCCGCCTCGACGACGTCGCGGTGGTGATCGGCACGAGCACGCCCGAGCGTTTGCTCGAGGCGGCAGAAGCGTGCCCGGCGGTGGCGATCTCGGTCGTCGATGAGGCGACCGGAGAGACCGTCTACCCCTAGGCCGCGAGGTCGCGACGCTCGAAGAGCAAGGCGCCGAGCGCCGCCAACGCCACCGCGGCCAGAACGATGCCGCAGAAGGCGAGCGGTTCGATCCCGTTCTCGATCGCGTTTCCGTAGTACTTGAAGACCGAGACGTAGCGGATGCCCGAGAGACTCGTGTCCAGTCGCCCGATCAGATCGATCACATACATCGTCACCAGGATCCCTGCGACCGAACCGGTGACGATGCTGGTCCGCAACGAGAAACCGGTCGCGACGATCCCGAGACCCGTGAAGAGCAGCGCCAGCGGCCAGACGTTCGCGTATCCGGCAAGCGCCGAGGCGAAGGACAGCTCGGCGCCCGAGACGAGGCTGCCGAGCTCCGTGATCAGCACGGTTAGCGCCAGGACAAGCGCCAGCTCGGCTGCGCTCGCGAGGAAGCTCGCCGCCGCCAGACGTCTGCGCGAGACGGGCGCGGATAGCAGGACGTCCAGGCGGCCGCTTTCCGCCGCCCCAGTGAGCCCGCTGGCGACCGCGCGCACCCCCAGGTAGCCGAGCGCCAGGGGCACGATCAGGCTCAGCATCTCCGCGTGCAGATACTGCTCGACGTTGGTCAGCGCACCGATTCCAAACGCTTCCTTGAGCGCGGGGGGGTAGCTCTTGATCGCCTTCGAGAGGGCGCCTTCGACCGAGGGGAAGATCAGCACGATGAACGCTGACCAGAATCCCAGCGGCAGGCCCCAGGCGAGCAGCGAGCGGCGGCGGTCGGAAAGATGCGCGCGGACCAGAGCGGTCAGCTGCCCCCTCATACTCCCTCCTGGGCGCCGTAGTAGGTGAGGAAAACCTCCTCGAGCGTCGGCCGGGTCAGCTCCATATCGAGAACGTGGCGCCTGGCGATCGCCCCGAGCACCGGGTCGAGTTCGCCACCCACCTTGAAGGAGACCTTGCCATCCGCCGCCTGCAGGTCGCTGACGCCGGGCAGTGCCTCCAGGTCTGCGAGGTCCGCCCCAGCGTCGAGCCGCAGGGTGACCGTGCGCCTGGCCCGGCCGAGGAGATCGTCGATGCGCTCCACCGCGATCAGCCGCCCCTCCCTGAGGATGCCGACCCGGTCACAGACCCTCTCCACCTCATCGAGCTCATGCGATGAGAGCAGCACCGTGTGGCCCCGATCCCGCTGCTCGGCGACCAGGCCGAGGAACTCCTCCTGCATCAGGGGATCAAGCCCGCTGGTCGGCTCATCGAGGATCAACAGCTCCGGCGAGTGGAAGGTGGCGAGGATCAGGCCGACCTTCTGACGGTTGCCCCGCGAGAGCTCGCCGAGTGGCCGATCGAGGTCGGCATGAAAGCGCGCCGCCAGCTCCTCGGCGCGACCGAGGCCCTCGATGCCCCGCAGGCGCGCCAGAAGGCGAAGGGCCTGACGGCCGCTCGCCTGTCGTCCGTAGCCAAAGTCGCCGGGCAGATTGCCAAGGCGGGCGCGGATCGCGACGCTGTCACGGCGGCTGTCGAGGCCGAACAGGCGGGCGCTGCCGCTGGTCGGGTGCAGAAGGTCGAGCAGGGTCCGGATCGTGGTCGTCTTGCCCGCTCCGTTGGGGCCGAGGAAGCCGAACACCTCCCCCGACTGGACCGTGAAGCTGACCTCCTCGATCCCCCGCGCCTCGCCGTAGCGCTTGGTCAGGGCTTCGGTCTTGATCACCGCCATGCGGTAATGCTCTCAGCAACGTGGAACTCGGGCTGGCAATCGCTTTCTCCCTGACCTTTGCCCTCACGAACGGGTTCCATGACGCGGCCAACGCGATCGCCACGCTGGTCGCAACCCGCGGGGCGCGACCCTCCCAGGGCGTCGCCCTTGCCGCCGTCTTCAACATGCTGGGCGCCCTGGTGGCCGGCACGGCGGTCGCCGACACGATCGCCGGAATCGTCACCGTCTCGGAAGCCGAGGCGGTCGCGGTGATCGGCGCCGGGGTTCTGGCGGCGACGCTGTGGAACGTGCTGACCTGGTGGCGGGGACTGCCTTCGAGCTCAGCACACGCGCTGGTCGGCGGCCTGGTCGGATCGGCGTTCGCCGAGGCAGGCCTCGGCGCAATTCACTGGGGAGGGCTGAACGGCCTCAGGCCGACGGGCATCGCCGGGGTCCTGATCGCCCTGGCCGTCTCGCCCCTTCTTGGGCTCGGGTTCGGCTTCGCCTTCGCCCGACTCAACCGCCGGCTGCTGCGGCGCGCCACCCACCGCTTCCGGCGCCCGATTCGAGGGGCCGAGTGGGTTATGTCGGCGGCGCTCTCCTTCGGGCACGGCGCCAATGACGCGCAGAAGTCGATGGGTGTGATCGCGGCCCTGCTGGTCGCGAGTGGGCATCTGCAGACGCTCTCGGTGCCCCTCTGGGTGAAGCTCGCCTGCGGCGCGGCGCTGACGCTCGGCACCTCGATGGGTGGCTGGCGGATCATCCGCACGGTGGGGCGCCGTATCTTCCGTCTCGCCTCGATCGACGGGTTCGCGAGCCAGAGCGCGTCGAGCGCCGTAATCCTGCCCGCCTCCTATCTCGGGGCCCCGGTTTCGACAACCCAGGTGGTCGCCTCTTCGGTGGTTGGAGTCGGCGGCGGACGAAGGCGCTGGCGCCACGTTCGCTGGGCGGTCGTGCGCTCAATTGCATACGCCTGGCTGCTGACGCTGCCCGCGGCCGCGGTTCTGGGAGCGATAATGCTGCTGATCTGGAAAGTGGTTCTCTGATGGCGCGAGCTAACTGGTTTCTTCCCCAGGCCTCGGACGTGCTCGGGATGCTGCGCGAGCAGTCTGAGATAACCGTCGAAGGCCTCGCGGAGCTCGCCGCTTGGGCGGGCGGCGAGGCCGACGCAGCCGGCCGCCTGCGTCGTGCTGAGCACCTCGCAGACAAGAAAAAGCGAGAGCTGCGCAGTGCTCTGACGGAGGCCTTCTCGACGCCGCTGGAGCCGGAGGATATCTTCGAGCTCTCGCGCGGACTGGATGAAGTCCTCAACAGCGCCAAGAACATCGTCGGCGAGGCAGAGGCCATGCACTCCAGGCCCGACCAGGCGACCGCGGAGATGGCAGGCGAGCTGGCGGCTGGGACGAGGTGCCTCGCGGCGGCCTTCGAGAAGTTTGCCGCCGGCGACAGGCAGGCGGCGACCGCGGCGGCCGACCGAGCGGTCAAGGACCAGCGCAACGTGCAGCACACCTACCGCGAGGCGATGTCTGCGCTGGTTGAGAATCCCGACCTCCGCGAGGTCGCGGCCCGGCGCGAGATCTACCGGCGCCTGGCGCGAACCGGGGACGAACTCGTCCGCGTGGCCGAGCGGATCTGGTACTCGGTTCTGCGGGAAACCTGAGCGCACCCGGCGGTCGCGTCTCGCCGCAGATAAGCATCTCGCGCTGCACGGAGGGCACTCCGGGCCGCGATCCCAAATTCCGGCCGCGGGCGCCATCCGTGGTCTGCCGCCGAGGGTGAAGCGGGCCTGCACGGATGCTCGCCCAAATGGACGCGCATAGATTCGTTGCCATGAGGGTCTTGGTCGGATTCGACGGAAGCGAGGGGGCGCGAGACGCGGTCGCGCTCACGCGCCGGCTCTGTACGGGAACGACCGATTCGGCGTTGTTGGTGACCGTTCTGCCCGAAGGCGACCGGGAGTCACTCGAGGACGCCCGCCTGGGGCTCGGGGACGTCGACGTCGAGGCCCGAACCTGCTCCGATGGTGCGCCAGCCGCGGCGCTCTCCGCGCTGGCCTATGAGGAGGGCGCCGATCTGATCGTCGTCGGCTCCCCCCACCGCGGGGCCCTCGGCAGGGCCCTGATCGGGAGCGTCGCCGAGGGCCTCCTGCACGGCGCCTCGGTACCTACGGTTGCCGCCCCACGCGGCTATGCGCGCCGCGAGGAGCGCCCCGGTATCGATCTGATCGCCGTCGCCTACGACGGAAGTCCGGGCTCGAGGCTTGCGCTCGGCTGCGCCGAAGGCCTGGCCGGGCGCACCGGCGCCACGGTCCGGATCCTCACGGTCGCGGAGCCGATCGCGGCGATTCCGGGCGTTGCCGCTTACACGCCCCCGCCGCCGACTGACCCGGACGAGCTGATCGAGGAAGCGATCCGATCGGTGAGCTCGGAGCTGCGCGTGGAAGGGATGCAGCTGACGGGCCCCACGGCGGCGCGCCTCGCCGAGGCCTGCGAGGACGGGATCGACATCCTGGTCGCCGGGTCGCGAGGGCATGGTCCCGCCGGCCGCGTGCTTCTCGGCTCGGTATCGACCGAGCTCATCCACCGTGCTCCCTGTCCGGTCCTCGTGGTTCCTCGGGCCGTCGATGGAGAGACTGCCGTCGCTCCGGGGCGTGAGCACCCGCCACAGGCGGAACCGTTCGTCGACCGCCACGAGGCGGGCCGGCGGCTGGCCGAGCAGCTTCGAGGCGTGGGCGCGAACCGGCCCTTGGTCCTCGCCCTACCTCGCGGCGGCGTTCCGGTCGCGAGCGAGATCGCTCGCGTCCTCGAGGCGCCACTAGAGATCCTCGCCGTGCGCAAGCTCGGGGCGCCGTCAAATTCCGAGTACGGGATCGGCGCAATCGCCGAGGACGGCACCAGGCTGATCGACTGGGAGGCGATCCGGGTGATGCGGGTCCACAACGGCGAGCTCCAGCGGATCACCGAGCGTGAGCGAGCTGAGCTTCGCCGCCAGGTGCAGGCATATCGCGGCGATCGACCGCCCCCCTCCGTTTCGGGGCGAACCGTGATTCTCGTCGACGATGGGGCCGCCACCGGCCTCACCGATGCGACGGCGATCCGCGCGGTTCGCCGCCAGCACCCAGGCTGGCTGATCCTCGCGCTCCCCGTCTGCTCGACCGATGCGCTCCAGGTACTGCGCGGAGAGGCCGACCAGGTTGTCTGCCTGCGGGCTCCCGGGAGCCTGCAAAGCGTCGGCCAGTGGTACCTCGATTTCCGACCGGTTTCCGACCGTGAGGTGCTGAACGCCCTCCGATCACCGCACGTCGCCGCCGCCTAGGGAGCCGATCGGTGAACACGTCGAAGACCGGGCGCAGGGACCCAGCCGCTGCGTTTACCTCGCCGACACCCGTGGCACCGATCCTCGTCGGTTACGACGGCGCCGAGGGAGGCCACGACGCACTCGCCCTGGCGCACCTCCCCTGCCGGGCACGGCGGGCCCACTGCGTGGTGGCAATCCCGACGGACGGAAGCCTCGCCGAGGAAGCACGCTCGCCGCTGGGCGAGGAACCACTCGAGACCGTGGTGATCGGCGTCCTCTCTCCGGCGCGAGCCCTGATCGAGAGCGCCGGCGCCCAGCACGCCGGCACGCTTGTGGTGGGCTCCACCCGCCACAGCAGGATCGGCCGCGCGTTGCTCGGCAGCACCGCCGAGCAGATTCTCCACCGGGCTCCCTGCGAGGTGGTCGTCGCCCCCCGCGGCTATGCGGTGGCCCGCCACGAGTCTCTGGCCAAGGTCGCGGTAGCGGTCGATGGCTCACTCGAGTCGAAGATGGCCCTAACCAGAGCCGAAGACCTCGCGCCCCAGGCGGGCGCCAGCCTCGAAGTCCTCGTTGCCTCCGACCCGGTGGTCTCCGGCATCGAAGCGGAATTTCCCGCAAATGCCCCCTCCTCGCTCTCTGACGTCCTCGAGGCCGCGATCGAGTCGGTGGATCCCGCCCTCTCCCCCGCCGGAAGGAAGGTCGACTCGGGCTGGCGGGAGGTCGTCCGAACCATCGCCCAGGCCCTTGCCGAGGCCTGCGGCCCAGATGTCGACCTGCTCGCCACTGGCGCGCGCAGGCCGATCGACCACTTCCTGTTCGGCTCGGTGACCAGGCACCTGGTCGAGCAGGCCCCGTGCCCGGTTCTCGTCGTTCCCCACACAAGGCGGGTCTGATGTACGGAAAGATCATCGTCGGATTCCAGGAGACAGATGCCGGCCGCGATGCGGTCGAGCTCGGCCAGATTCTGGCGCGCGCCAACCGAGCCGAGTTGCTGATCGTGACCGCTCCCCGCGAAGCCGGCGAGCGCCTTGCCGATCTGGCCCGGTCCGAGGGCGCCGATCTGGTCGTCCTGGGCTCCACCCACCGTGGCGCCCTCGGCCGTCTGATCCCTGGAGCGACCGTCGATCGCCTGCTCGCCGATGCCCCTTGTGCGGTAGCGGTCGCGCCGCCGGGGTTCGGCAGGTCGCTCGAGTTGGACGGGGGGTGGCGACCGCTCGGTGGTGATCTGGAGGACGTCGGCTTGCGGGTGATCGGGGTTGGATACGACGGTACTCGCGCCGCCGACGAGGCGCTCGCGATCGCCACCTACCTCGCCCTCAGCAACGGCTCGGCGCTGCGCGTTTACAGCGTGGCCCGCAGGTACGTCGTGGCCCCCGCCGCCGATGGGGCTCGCGGCCATAGCCCGAGCAGCGAAGCCGAGGCCCTGCGCGAACAGCTGCATGACGCGGTCGCCGCTCTCCCCTCGGAGGTGCGGGCGCAGCCCATCTTCATGCGCGGCTTCGCAGCCCAGGAGCTGATCGAAGCGGTGAGGCTGGGTGTCGACCTGCTGGTGCTCGGCTCTCGCGGCGGGCGAATCCGCCGCACCCTGCATCACAGCGTCACCAGCGCGGTACTAGCCGAGGCGAGCTGCCCGGTGTTGATCTCCCCCACCGGCGTCCGCGCCCCCATTCCCGCTTGAGCAAAAAGACAAAGATCGGAGGACGCATGCCAAACGAGCAAATTACGCTGACGATGTCGAGGGCGGACGCCGAGGTGCTCCTCGGAGTGCTCTCTTCAGAGCGCTACAACCCCGACGTCGAGTCCGTCTGCGACGCGCTGCGCAGGCAGCTGGACGAGAAGCTGGCCGAGTCGAGCTAGGCTCCCGCCGCGCTCCTCGCTCTAGCATCACCGCGATGGAGATCCTCATCGTCGAGGACGAGGCGGGCATCGCGGACTTCCTCAGCCGCGGCCTCCTCGCGGAGGGATTCGAGGTGAGGGCCACCGCCGACGGGATCAGCGGCGAGGAGCTCGCCGTGCGGGGCGGCTTTGACCTCGTGATCCTCGACCGGATGCTCCCCGGGCGGGACGGCATCGAGGTGCTGGCCGGGATCCGCAAGCGCAAGCCGGACCTCCCGGTGATCATCCTCACGGCCCGTGACGAGATCGCCGAGCGAGTCGAGGGCCTGGAAAGCGGGGCGACCGACTACGTGACCAAGCCGTTCGCCTTTGACGAGCTGCTGGCGCGGGTTCGGGCCCACCTTCGTAAGAGCGCGGCGGAGCGTCCCACGGTGCTCGAGGCTGGCGGGATCAGGCTCGACCTCATCTCCCGCAGAGCCGAGCGCGACGGAGCGTCGGTCCGGCTGCCCGAGCGGGAGGCCGAGCTGCTGGCCCACCTGATGCAGCGGGCGGGCGAGGTGTGCAGCAAGGAGGAGCTGCTGCGCTCGGTCTGGGGATATGACCATGATCCGGGCACCAACGTGGTCCAGGTCTACATCGGGTACCTGCGCCGCAAGCTGGCCGCGCCCGATTCCCCCTCGCCGATCGAGACCGTTCGCTCGGTCGGCTATCGACTGCGGGACGCCGCTTGACCGGCTGGTGGAAACGTCTCGGCCTGCGCGGCAGGCTGGCTATCTCGATCGGAGTGCTGTTCGTCGTCGCGTTCGGGATCGTGTTCGCGGTGGTTCAGGTTGAGATGGCCCACGAGACCCGAGTTATCAGAGCCGAGGAGGGCCGCGAGCGAACCCTGCACGCGGGCTCGGCACCCGAGGCGCGGGAGAGCCCGACGATCTCGCCGATCGAGGATGCCCAATCCGATGTCGAGAAGACGTTCCTGCTGATCGCCGCAGCCACCCTGGCGCTGGCCCTGCTCGCTGGCTACCTGCTCGCGGCGCGGGCCGCATCCCCCCTGCGTCGCTTCGCCGCCACCGCCGCTCGCGTCGACGCCGGCGACCTCAGCCCGCGGTTTGACCTCGACCTCACCTCACCGGCGGAGCTGCGCGTTCTGGGGGAAACCTTCAACCACATGCTCGACCGCCTCGAGCGCGCCTTCGCCAGGCAGCGGGCGTTCGTCGCCGATGCCTCCCACGAGCTTCGCAGCCCGCTCACCGCGATCCGCGGGCAGCTCGAAGTCCTCGCTCGGGAGGAATCCCCGGACGTGGACAACGTCCGCCGGGTGGAGGAGAAGGTCATGGAGGAGATGCGCCGGGTCGAACGGCTGGTCGAAGACCTACTCTCGCTGGCACGACTCGACGAGGGGCTGCCGATCTCCCGCTCGGTGGTGCAGATCCCGGCCTTCCTGGAGCGACTTGCCGAGGCGCCAGGGGCCGGGGATACCGAGCTCGGGAGACTCGACCCCGGTACGCTCGACGCCGACCCTGAGCTGCTGGCCCAGGTGGTGCGCAACCTGCTGGCCAACGCCCACCGCCACGCGAGCCGGGTGATCCTCACCGCCAGGGCGCGGGGAAATCAGCTGACGATCGCGGTCGATGACGACGGCCCGGGAATCCCCAGCGATCAGCGCGAGCTCGTCTTCGACCGCTTTCACCGGCTCGACTCGGCTCGCGACCGAGCCTCGGGCGGAAGCGGCCTCGGCCTGGCGATCGCCAGATCGATCGTCGAGGCCCACGGCGGCCGCATTCTGATCGGCGACTCCTCGCTGGGGGGGGCGCGGGTCTCCTTCGAGCTGCCGGGGTTCACGCCGATGATTAGAGATCTCTCAGGGGTTCCTTAGGCTCGATCAACCCTTTCGCCGCACCATCGCTCGGATGTACCGATCGATCGGGCTGGTAACCGACGGCGTCAAGGGCAACGCGCGGCTCACGGGGGCCGTGGCGGCGGCGCTGCTCATCCTGCTCGCGGCGGAGGGCGCGACCATCCCCCTGATCGGCTCCCTGCTCGGGCCGCACATCTTCATCGGCATGCTGCTGATCCCGCCGGTCATCCTCAAGCTGGGCAGCACCGGCTACCGGTTCGCACGCTACTACGGCGGCAGTCCGCCCTACTTGCGCAAGGGTCCGCCGCCGCTGTCGCTGCGCCTACTCGCCCCCGGAGTCGTGCTGACGACGCTCGCCCTGTTTGGGACCGGAGTGGCGCTGCTGCTCGCCGGGCCCCCCAGCAAGACGCTGATCTTCGCGCACAAGCTGAGCTTCATCGCCTGGTTCGCGTTGATGGCCATCCACGTCCTCGGGCATCTGCTCGAGGTGCCGGCCCTCGCCTTTGCCGACTGGGTGGGTGGGCGTCCGGGTGAACCGCGCCTCGCCGGCGCCACGGCCCGCAACCTCTCGCTCGGGGTCTCGATCCTGCTCGGTTTCGGCCTCGCGATCCTGACCTTTCAGCTGGCGAGTCCCTGGCTCTGAGCCGTGGATCCCTTCGAGAAATCAGAACGCCGCCGCGACGCGCACAGGCGCCAGTGGGCGCGGCGTCAACGCATCGGAGAGCTTCGCAGCAGAGTCGTCGCCCTCTCCTTGATCGGCTTCGCCCTGCTCTGGGGCGTCGTCTTCACGCAGATGGCGACCGGCAATGACCCGGTCCTCGGCAGCGGACGCAAGGCCCTCGCCAGCCGGCGGCAGAAACCCGCCGGCAGCGGTCCTGGCCAGGCGCTCGGAGCGGCCGGCGCCGATCGCGAATCGATCGAAACAACCGACCCCGAGGAAGTCGAAACGGCGGCAGCGCCCGTCGAAGCCGAAGCGGCCGAACCGGAAATCGAAGCCGAACCGGAAATCGAAGCCGAACCCCAAGTCGAAGCCGAACCGGAATTCTTCGAACCCGAACCGGTGGAAACGGTGCAGTCATGAGCTCAGAAGCACGTCGACGCTTTGCCTGCTTCGGGGGCAGCGTCACCGTCCACGTCCGCGGCAGCGACACGAAGAGCGCCGGGCGGAGGATCGAGGCCGCCCACCGCAGCCTCCTGGACGCCCACCGGTGCCTGACCAGGTTCGACACCGACAGCGAGCTCTGCCGACTGAACCGCGACCCGCGCGCCGAGGTTCCCGCCTCGCCGCTGCTGCGGATGCTTGCGCGGGCAGTGGCCGAGGCCGGCAAGCTGAGCGGCGGCCTGGTTGACGCAACCGTGATCGGGAGCCTCGAGCGCGCCGGCTACCGGGACTCAATGGCGCCGAGCGACCGAAACGACTGCTGGGAAGTCCCCGATCGGTTCGCGCCACCGCGCCCGGCTCGTCCCGATCCAACCGCGCGCTGGTCGCTGGTGACGATCGATGAGACGGCCGAGACGATCCTTCGCCCTCCCGGCCTGCGGATCGACAGCGGCGGGATAGCCAAGGGCATGCTGGCCGATCTGGTTGGTGAGATGCTCGCCGACCAGCCCGCGTTCGCGGTCGACTGCTGTGGGGACATGCGGATCGGCGGCAGCAGCGGCCGTCCGCGACGCATCCGAATCGGCGACCCGTTCGGCGGCAAGTCGCTCGGCGAGCTGGCGCTCGTCGCGGGCGGCGTGGCGACCAGCGGCATCGGCCGCCGCGCCTGGATCGGCGAGGACGGAAGCCCGGCGCATCATCTGATCGACCCCGCGACCGGCCGGCCGGCCCATACCGGGATCGTCCAGGCGACGGCGCTGGCGCCCTCGGCGCTGCTCGCCGAGGTCTATGCGAAGGCGGCGCTCCTCTCGGGCCCCGGCGAGGCGCGCAAATGGCTGCCCCACGGCGGGGCCCTGGTCTTTGAGGACGGCGGCCGCGAGATCCTCGCCAGCCCCGGGCACCTAGCAGCAGACGGGGTGGCCGCATGAACGTCGCGCCCCACCTCTTCTGGATCACCAGCCGCGCCGCGGGCATCGTTGCGATGTTGCTCGCGAGCGCCAGCGTCATCGTCGGGCTGATGATGAGCTCCCGCCGGCGCTCCTCGAACAAGGCTGACCTTCGCGCGATCCACGAGGCACTCTCGCTGACGGCCCTGGCGATGGTCGCCCTTCATGGAGCCTCACTCTTGGGAGACGCCTTCATGCACCCGGGCCTGACCGGCATCGCGGTGCCCTTTGCGAGCAGCTACCGGCCGCTGTGGACGGGCCTTGGTGTCATCGCCGGCTATGGGCTGGCTGCGCTCGGCCTCTCCTACTACCTTCGCGACCGCCTGGGTGCCGCACGCTGGCGGCGGTTGCATCGGCTGACGGCGCTTTTCTGGGCGCTCGCGATGATCCACACGATCCAGGCGGGCAGCGACGCAGCCGAGCTGTGGTTCCTGGCGCTGAACGGGCTCGTCGCGATCCCCGCCGCGCTGCTGGTCACCCTCAGGTGGCTGGGGCGCGCCGCACCGGAGGTGCCTCCATCGGTCTCGCCCGCCGAGGGTCCTGGCTAGCGCTGGCGGGCCCTGGACCTACGCAGGGCCAGGGTCAGTTGCTCGCTGTTCGCGGTGCCCCCGTCGGGCAGGAAGGTGACGGTGACCGTAACCCGTACCAGGCCGCGCCTCCTCAGCACCCGTCGGAATCGGCCGTGGGCGGTGATCTCGACATCCACCGTCCCGGCGCCGTTAACGCGAGTCGGGGCTCGGACGCCGGAAAGGCTCACCGTTCCCGGGCCGGGCACGGTGATCGGCAGCTTCGCGGTTCCCCTACGTCGGTTGAGAATCGGCCGCCCGATGACGAAGGAGTCATTGACCTGCGGCGAGTGCGACGTCAGCGTCGTCAACCCCGGCGTCGTCAGCTGGGGTCGGGCGATCGCTTGACCCGAGAGCGATACCGGACCGAGTCCCGTAGCGGAGTTGGCCGCCACTTCCACCTTCGCCTCCCAGGTGCCCGCCTGCGAGGGATCGAACTGAACTGAGAATCGGCAGCTCGCGCCCGGAGCGAGCTTGACGCCGATACACGCATCCATATCGAGGAGCGAGAACTGCCCCGCACCCGCCCCGGCTAGGGAGATCGATGAGACGAGCGTCGAGGAGTTCGCCAGGTTGGTGATCTGGAAGGCTTCGCTGCTTACGGGCGGCAGGCCGAGCGCGACGGTACCGAAATCATAGGAGGTTGGCTCCAGCGAGGCCATCGGTCGGGGAACGGTCGAGCCCTGGATGACTCCGACCCCTCCGGCGACCCGCGTCCAGACAGCGGTGACGGCGCCATCGCTGCCGACCACGACCTGCGAGCCGCTCGCGGAGCCGCCGGCGGTCGAGAGGTCCTCGGCCGGGGCCCCAGGGACGCCACCCTGTCCCAAGCTTCGCTCCTGGGCGATGGGGTCTGAGCCGTTGGCACGGCTCCAGACGATCGTCGCGGTACCGTCCGGGGCGATCGCCAGCTGCGGTTCCGTCGCGTCCTGGCCTGGCGCGGAGAGGTCGACCGGGCTTGACGGGGGTTCGTCCCCCACCGCGACCCGCGACCCCTGGACGATGAAGCTGGTTCCGTCGTAGCGCTCCCACACGGCCGTCACGGCCGAGTCGCTTGCGGCCGCGAGCTGCGGTTCAGCGGCCGCCTGGCCCGCGGCCGAGAGGTCGGTCGGTTCGGCCTCAAGGGCTCCACCCGGGGAGATCTGCCGCGCCTGCACGATCGATTCGGAGCCCCCGGATCGGACCCAGACGACCGTCGCGACCCCGTCGGGAGCGGCGACCACCTGCGGCTCGACCGAGTTCTGTTCGCCCGCAGAGAGGTCGGTGACCGTTCCGGGGGTGCCGTCGGGGGCGACGCGGCTCGACTCGATGACCGAGTGCGAGCCGTTGAAGCGGCTCCAGACGACCGTCGCGGTTCCGTCTGCAGCAACCGCGACCTGAGGTTCGACGGCATCCTGATGGGATGCCGAGAGGGTGTGCGAGGGTGTCGGATCAGGGTTTCCATCGGGGGCGATGCGGCGCTCTTTGATCAGAAAGTGAGAGCCGTCGAAGCGCTTCCAGACCGCTGTCGCGGTTCCGTCGGGGGCGACGGCCACCTGTGGCTCCCCCGCGTCTCGACCCAGAGACGAGAGATCAATCGGGTCTTCGCCCACCTCGCCGTCCGGCGCTATCCGCCGACTCTGGACGACGAAGTTCGCTTCACCGTTTTCGTTTGACTCCCAGCCGATCCAGACCACCGTGACCGTGCCGTCGGGCGCGACGGCGAGCTGCGGCGAGAAGGCATCCGCGCCGGGGGCGGAGAGCGTCTCCGCGGGCGGCCCCACGGTCCCATCGGGGGCGATGCGGCGCTCGTAGATCCTGTAGTTGGAGCCGTCGCTCCCGCTCCAGACGACCGTCGCCGTGCCGTCCGGGCCGACCACCACCTGCGGCGCGGTACCGGCGGCGCCGTGGGGCGAGAGGTCCTCAGGCTGCGCCGCCTCGCCGGGGGCGGGCGGCGGGGGTGGCACCTTGGCAAGCTTCGGAAGCACCCCTGGAGCCGGCCGGTACAGGCTCGACTGGATGGCGCTGCGGAACGCCTCCTGCGCCACCGCCGAGGACTCGATCGGCCAGTCGGCCCGGAGCCCGTTGGGCTTCAGGAAGTTCCAGTTAAACCAGAGGTAGGCCTTGATCGCCGGGTGGTGCGGAAGATAGGTGGACAGCATTTCCCTGATCCAGTCCGCCTTGTTCCCGCCGAACTCGCTCGAGGCATCCTCGACGATCGCGACCGGCTTGCCCGGAGCGATTTCCTCGACTCGCTCAAGCGTCGGGCTGATCGTCTGGTCGGGATTTATCCAGCGGTCCGGCTGGGCCGGGTTCAGACCCCAGTTGTAGGTGTCGATGCCAACCCAGTCGACGTATTCATCGCCCGGGTAGTAGGGCGCTGGATCCGAACCCGGGTCATACCAGATGCTGTTGACCGTCCAGGCCCAGGTGACGTTGGTCGCGCCTTCGGCGACGACGAGATCGTGGAAGTGGCGCCAGGCGGCGACGAATTCAGGTTGGCGGCCCCACGAGTACCAGTCGCCGTTCATCTCCCACCAGGGTGCGAAGAGGAACGGGTAGCCCCATTCCCTGGCGGCACGCGCCCAGCTCCTGATCGCAGTGTCCTCCTTGCCGGAAGCGACTTCGGCGATGCTGACGCCTTCGGGCAGGCCCATCGTCACCAGGGGGATCGCTCCCCGAGAGGTGATCGCTTCCAGGGCCTTTGCTTCAAATGTCGCCCAGCGCTGACCTGTATTGAGGATTGCGATCTTCTTGCCCGCGTGCCGCTCGAAGAGATCCCAGGCCGACTGATTGTTGGGCGCCTGTCCTTCCTGGCCATAGGTTTCGCCGCTGATCGCCGCGCCCCAATAGATGTCCGCCCGAGCTGCTGCGGCCAACCCCAGCAGCACGCAGCAAACGAGCAGGCAGGTGCCCGCGAGTCGCAGCCAGCCGAACCTAGATGAATCCCGTCGTGCGCGAGAAACCGTGGTTCTCCCTTCTCTCAAGGCCTTCAACCATAGGGCCTCACGAGCCGGCGTCGGCCAGGAGCTGCGCGAGGGCCTCGTCCACCGGGAGCTCGCCGGACCGCACGTAGATAAGTCGTCTCACGGCACCAGGCTCGTGCAGCACCGCCGCCAGCAGCTCCGCGACGTCGTCGCGACTCACCGATCCCCGCAGCGGCTCGGAGTCGATTTGCACGCCGCCGCCGGGCTCGTCGCCAAGCGAGGTCGGCCGCACGATCGTCCAGGCCCGGTCGCTGGCGAGCAGCGCACGATCGGCCTCCGCCTTCGCGCGCAGGTAGGCGCTGAAGACAGCGTCGTCGTCGGGAGGATCCTCGGCGCCGACCGAACTGACCATCACGTAGCGCCCGACGCCGGCCGCGAACGTCGCCTCGAGCAGCTTGACGGCGCCATCGCGATCCATCGAGTGCTTGCGCTGGGCGCCGCTTCCCGGACCCGCGCCGGCGGCGAAGACGACCGCCTCGGCGCCGGCGATCGCAAGCGCGACCTCGGCCGCGCTCGCAACCTCCAGATCGCAGACCACCGGCTCGGTCCCCTCGGCCCTCAGGTCCTCCCCCTGGTCGGGGTTGCGGATCAGGCCCCTGACCCCGTCGCCGCGGGCGCTCAGCACTCGCGCCAGGCGCCGCGCGATCTTCCCGTGCCCACCCGCGATCGCGATCTCCACAGGGGGAACCTACCGCGACCGCCGAGGACGCCGTCTGACCTCACCGCTCCGCGAGCAGTTCATCGGCCGCCGGTTCTAGGTGAAGACGATCTGCCCCCCAGCCGCGAGGCCGTAGAACTCGCCGACCGTGATCACCTCCTCAACCTCCGGCACGAAGTCCTCCTCGGTCAGCCCAAAGAGGTCGACGGAGGCTTTACACGCGTACAGACCGGCACCTGATTCAGCGATCATCTCGATGAACTCGGGGATCGGCGGTATGTCGAGCTTCTCCATCTCCTGCGCCAATTTGTGGGTGACCATCGTTGAGACTCCGGGGATTCCGCCGGCCCAGGTCGCCAGGTGCAGGCCGGGGTTGCCGACGGTCGCCACCTTGACGTGCTCATGCTTGGCCCTGCTGATGGCGTCAAGACCGAAGAAGGTGAAGAAGAGGTTCGCCTCGATCCCCTCCATGCGGGCCCCGTTGGCCATGATCAGCCCCGGATAGACCCCCTCCAGCGATCCCCTGGAGATGATGATCGAGACCTTCTCGATCGGCTCGGGGGTGCTTCCGTTCGCTTGCCCGCTCATTGTCTTCCTCCTAGATGCAGCCGCGTGGCTTGGGGATGCCAGCGACCTTCGCGGCGAGTTTGGCCGGCCCTTTCGGAAACAGCTGGTAGAGCTCCTTGATCGGAACGCCCGACGCTTTGCCGAGCGTGCGGATCGAGGGTGCCGAGCCCGACTCGAGGTATGTGCTCCGCATGAAGTTGATCACCAGCCAGTGTCGAACGGTCAGCTCGCCGATCCCGGCTTCCTCGGCGATCGACGCCGCGACCTGCTCGTTCCACTGGTTCGGATCGCTCATGAAGCCCTCGGCGTCGACGTCGACCGCCATGCCGGCGTAGGTCATCGTGCTCACGGTTGTCCTCCTTCATCGTGGGGAGAGTGCTTGCCGGCCATCGAGAACCGGGCGCCGACCCCGGGAATCTCGCGACCGGGAAGCAGAACGTGCCAGTAGAGCGGCTCGAAGGCGAGCTTGCCGAGGTGATTGAGCCGCGACTCGCGCATCAGCGGCAACGGGCCCAGGTGCGCCCCGGGGTAGCGGCCGGGCAGCGGCTCGACCTCGTAGTTGAAGTCGATCAACAGTGCCCGGTGAAAGCCGCTCTCGATGAAACAGTTGACGTGGCCGTCGTAGCTGCCCTGCAGCTCTTCACCGGCCAGGAAGCGGGCCACGTTCGCGCACAGGGTCTCGGCCTCGAAGTGGGTCGCCGAGCCGGCCTTCGAGGTCGGCAGGCTGGCCGCGTCGCCGATCGCGAAGACGTTCGCTGCGACCTTGCTCTGCAGGGTGCGAATGTCGACGGCGACAAAGCCGAGATCGTCGCCGAGACCCGGCGAGCGGGCGACGAATGGCGCGCCACCGTGAAGGGGGACGATCGTCGCGAGGTCGAAGTGAATCTCGCGCTCATCCCAGCTGACCAGCTTGCGCTCACCGCCATCCACACGGCCGGTCGCGAACTCGACCTCCAGCCCGATCCCCCTCTCCGCGAGCATCCCACCCAGCCGTTCAGCCGCGACCGGCTTGGTGAAGGCGGCGTCGAGCGGCGTCGCGTAGGTGATCTCGACCTGCTCCCGAACTCCCCGCTCGCGAAAATACCAATCGGCAAGGAAGCAGAACTCAAGCGGTGCGACGGGGCATTTGATCGGCATGTCGGTCAGGTTGACGACGAGGTGGCCGCGATCGAACCGGGCGAGCGCGTCGCGCAGCGCCCTCGCCTCCGCGACCGAGTAAAAGGAGAAGACGCTCTCACCCCACCCGGGTCCCAGCAGCCCCTCGGTCTCCTCATACAGAAGCGAGGCGCCGCTGGCCACCACCAGCACGTCATAGTCGAGGCCCTGACCATCGGCGAGCCGCACGCGATTTGCCTCGAGATCAACCTGATCGACCTCGGCGAGGCGCAGCTCGATTCCATCGTGCAGCTGGGCCCCTCTCGAGCGGATGATTCCCTCGGGCTCCTCGAGGCCGAACGGCACGAAGAGCAGGCCTGGCTGGTAAACGTGGTTGTCGTCGCGGTCGATGAGGACGATCTCGAGCTGCTCAACCGGGTGCTGCCTGCGCAGGCGGTTGGCGACCAGGGTACCCCCGGTGCCCCCGCCGATGATCACGATCCGCTTCACCTGGATGAGGATCCGACACCGCGCCTCCTCCGGCATCCGCGGAAATCCGCAGCGTTCCCGCGGCCCTACCGCAGCTCGCCCGCTCCGGCGATCCCTTCGTCGAGGTGGCGGCAGAGCCACTCGATGGCGAGATCCGCAACCCGATCCAGGGCCCCCGGCTCTTCGAAAAGATGCGTCGCCCCCGGCACGATCGTGACCTCGTGCTCGCAGGCCAACTGCCGCGCCGCCTGTTCGTTTAGATCCAGCACCTGCCAGTCGGCGCCGCCGACGATCAGGAGGGTCGGTGAGACCACCTCCTCCAGGCTCCCGGCCGCGAGATCCGGCCTGCCTCCACGCGAGACGACGGCTACCACCAGATCGCCGAGTCGAGCCGCCGCGCGCAGCGCCGCCGCCGCCCCGGTGGAGGCGCCGAAGTAGGACACCGGCAGGCTGGCGGTCTCGGCCTCTCCCTGGGCCCACTCGGTGACCGCGAGCAGTCGCTCGGCGAGCAGCTCGATGTCAAATACATTGCCACGGTCCTGCTCCTCCTCCGGCGTCAGCAGATCGAAGAGGAGGGTCGCGAAGCCCGCCTCGTTGAGCATCTCGGCGACCTGGCGGTTGCGGGGGCTGAGGCGGCTGGAGCCGCTGCCGTGGGCGAAGATCACAAGGGCCGCGGCGGGCCGTGGGATTCGCAGGTCACCAGCGACCCACACTCCCGGAGCCGGCTCGATATCGACCGAGCGCTCGGTCGGAGGTGGGTCCCCCGAACCCCGACGGTCGCTGGAGATCTGGGTCCCGCCGGGCCTGCGCGCCTCCGCGAGGAGCCGTATCACCTCCTCGTCGCCGACCTGGCGGAAGTCGACGTAGAACTGGCCGATTCCAAAGAAGCCGTGTGGCTGCTCGAGGCAGACGACCTCGTCGAACTCGCCCGCGAGGCGCTCCTCGGTGCCCGGCGGAGCGACCGGTACGGCCAGTATGACCCGGGCGGCGCCGCGAAGCTTCAGCGCCCGCCCGGCAGCGACGGCGGTACCACCGGTGGCGATCCCATCGTCGACCAGGATCGCGGTGCGACCCTCGACCGAGAGGGGCTCTTCATCGCCTCGGTACAGACGCCGGCGTCGCTCGAGCTCCGCCGACTCGCGGGTGACGATGGCGTCGAGCTCCTCATCGGGGATTCCGAGCAGTTCGATGTCGGCGCGACGGATGAGGCGTACGCCCCCCTCCGCGATCGCGCCGACCCCGTACTCCGGGTTGAACGGCGCCCCCAGCTTGCGGACGAGCACCACGTCGAGCTGAGCGCCGAGGCCCCTCGCGACCTCAAAGCCGACCGGAACGCCACCTCGTGGCAGCGCCGCGACCAGCGGCTCGCCGGCGGCGAGTGGCTCCAGAAGCTCGGCCAAGCGGCGGCCCGCGTCCCGTCGGTCGGTGAACAGAGCAAGGCGGTTGGCCATGACCGCCAACTTAGGCGCTGCGCGCGGGCCCCGACATCCGTATTGCACCGCGCACCGATGCGTGGCTGATCAGCGCTGTGAAGGAATGACCTGCTCCAAAAAGACCGTCGCAGAAAGTGGCCCAATGGGGGAGCAGATGGTCACCGCCGAGCCCAGAGTCACCTTCAAGCGCCGAGAATTGAGTCAGGCAAGAACCTCGGCGGATCGCTTTCGAATTCTCCAAGGCCGGCGATCTCCGGGTCCGCCGGAACTGTGATCAGTAGCGCAGCAGGGCGGCCACCTGCCCCAGCGAGTCGAGCGCATCCCCGTGGACGATCAGGACCTCCGCCGACTGCTTCTCGGCCGACTCCACCGCCTGCTCGAAGCGCCCGTCCGGTGCACCCCTGCTGAGTAGCAGGACGCGCACCCGCTTCGCCTCGAGCGCCGCGAGAACCTCTTCGAGTCCGGCGACTGACTTTCGGCCCGTCCCGAGTCCCTCCAACACCTCAGCAATTGCCTCCCCCTCGCGGCGCTGACGCTCTCCCGACATAACGCCGCTCGCCCGCTCCAGGACCTCCTCGGCGGAGGGGTGGCGAACGTCGATCTCCAGGTGTCCGCGGAGACGCTCACGCAAATACGGGTGCAGCCGCTCGTCGACCAGCGGCCAGATCTCCCTGGGCCCACCGACGATCAGGCCGTCGATCGGCCGGCGCTGGTGCAGTGCGAAGAGGCGGTCGCAGACGCGGCCGACGTGGTCCTTCTCTTCCTTCTCGATACCGCGCTGGTAACGAGCCTGCGACCAGCCGCCCTGGGCATGCCAGCGATGGACCTCGCCGTCGACGTCGCTCACCTCGACCAGTCCCAGTTCTGTGCCGGTGAAGACACGACTGTGGCCACGGCTGACAAGGGCGATGGCCCAGCGCGAACCGGGCAGCGCCTCGACCAGCGGCTCGATCGCGGCCCGCTCGCGAAAGGACGCAGCGACGTCGAAGTCGGGACGCCGCCTCAGCCAGTAGGCGTGCAACTCGCCGTCGGCCTCGCAGAAGAACGCGACCGCATGGACACGATGCTCAGGCGCGGGGACCTCGGCGAGCGCCCGCCGAACCCGGGTCAGACAGGAGAGCAGCGCCCTCTCCTCCCGCTCGCCCACCCCGGGGTCCGGCGAGAGGCGCCGCTCCGCCTCATCCAGGCGAGCGCCCAGCTCGGCGAGACGAACGTGTGCGTCGGGCGCTTGGGCGGGATCGAGGGACAGATATGCGCTTAGGACCGGACTGCCGGGCCCACCCAGGGCGGCGATCCGCCCGATCTCCATCTGATCGACCTCTCGCAGTTCCATCGGGGCGGATTCTCCGTCCGGCCGCCATCCGGGGCATCAGCGTTATCCCCACATCTTGGTGCGGCTTTACCCCGTCGTGCGCCGCGATGCCGAGGCCTAGCGTGCCGGAGGTAACGCTTCCCGTGGCGGGGGCAACGACAAGTGGAGGGTCAAATCAAATCGAAGTCCGAGTTGACGCAAGAGCACTTCTCGCCGCCGAGCGCGCGGTCGATATCGGCGCGAGCATTCTGCGACGGGGCCGCGCACACATCGGCGCACTGATCGCGAAGGGCGACCGCGACTTCGCGACCGATGTTGATCTGCGCATCGAATCGGCGATCCGCGCTTCGCTGGCCGAGGATACGCCCGCGATCCCCTTCCTCGGCGAGGAGAAGGGCGGGGGGGCGGGCGGGGAGGGGCCGCGCTGGGTACTTGACCCGATCGACGGGACGATCAATTTCAGCAAGGACAGCCCGCTTTGCGCGATCTCCCTCTCGCTCCTCGTCGACGGGCAACCGGTTCTGGGAATCGTCGAGACACCGTTCCTCCGCGAGCGCTTCGTGGCCCGGGCCGGGGGCGGCGCCTATCTGAACGGAACCAGGGTGGCCGTCGCAAGGGTTGAGGCGATGAAGGAGGCCGTGATCGGCCTGGCCGATTTCAAGGTGGGGGTCGGCTCTGAGGAGGAGAACCGGGTGCACCTCGCGCTGCTCCGCCGCCTCGCCCGCGACTGCCTGCGCGTGCGCATGCACGGATCTGCCGCGCTCGACCTCGCCTGGCTCGCTGCAGGCAGGCTGCACGCCACCGCGATGCTCTCCAATCTTCCCTGGGACGTGACGGCCGGACTGCTGCTGGTCCGCGAGGCGGGCGGCATGGTCTATGACTTCGACGGCAGCCAGCACAACGCCGAGTCGCGCTTCACGATCGCCTCCGATCCGCTCCTGGTTGAGCCGGTGGGCCGGCTGATCAGGGAGTCAATGTGAGGCGCGAGAGCTCCGGACGGATCGCGGTCTTCGCCCCGGCGCCCGTGCTGACGATCACCGTCGAGCCCGGGGGCGACCGTCCCGAGGTCCACCTCCACGCGGGAGGCCAGGGGCTCTGGGTTGCCCGGCTTGCCGCGACGCTGGGGGCGGAGGTCGTCCTCTGCTGCGCCCTCGGCGGAGAGCCGGGCCGCGTCCTGCGCGGATTGATCGAGGCCCCCGAGGCGGTGACCCTGCGAGCGGTCCAGGCCGCGACCCCGAGCGGCGTCTACATCCACGATCGTCGCGGCGGTTCGCGCAGCGAGATCGTCAACGTCGAGAGTCGCCCGCTGGGCCGTCACGCGGCTGACGAGCTCTACGGGGTGGCGCTGGGAGCCGGGCTCGACGCGGATCTGAGCTTGATCACCGGTTCCCAGCCCGCCGATATCCTGCCCGCCGATCTGTACCGGCGACTCGTCTCCGATCTCCGCCAGAACGGCAGACGCGTGATCGCGGACCTGACGGGCCCACCCCTCGGCGCCACCCTGAGGGGGGGCGTCGATCTGCTGCGGATCAGCGAGGACGAGGCGGTTGCGGAGGGCTACGCGGCGAGCACCTCGCCAACCGCGCTGGTCGAGGCCGCGCGTGGGCTGCATGAGGCCGGCGCCCGCAACGTGCTGCTCTCCCGCGCCTCAAAGCCGGCGATCCTGATCACAGACGAGCCCAAGACCTCGCAGCAGATCGAGCTCGCCGGTCCGGTCTTTGAGGCCCTCGACCACACCGGAACGGGCGACTCGATGTTCGCCGCAACCGGAGTTGGCCTCGCCCGCGGCATGCCGATGCTCGACGCCCTCCGCCTCGGCATGGCGGCCGGGGCGTTGAACGCGACCAGGCGTGGTCTGGGAACCGGCACCCGTCAGGAGATCGAGCGCCTGGCCGCTCACGTCGCCCTCCGGCCGCTCAGCGACGAGACCGGCCGCACCCCGCGGCTCGCTCCGCCGAACCCCTCCTAGCGCGCCACCCTGGCCCCGGCGGAGGCCGGCGGCGCCCCGTGCCCGAAGTGAACTTCCGGCACCAGGCGCTCCAGCCAGGAGGGCATATACCAGGCCCACCTGCCTGCCAGCCGCAGGAAGACCGGCAGCAGAGTGAGGCGGACGAGGAACGTGTCAAGCAGCACGGCGACCCCGAGAATCACCCCCATCTCCTTTGGCGGCAGCGGGCCGGAGAGGGCGAAGGTGAAAAAGACTGCGACCATCACGGCGCCGGCCGCGAGTATTACTCGCCCCGAGTGGGCGAGGCCGCCGACCATCGCCTCGCGCGCGTCACCCGACTCCTCCCAATGCTCGCGGGCCGAGGAGAGCAGGAAGACCGTGTAGTCCATCGCGATCGCGAAGATCATCGCGAAGAAGAAGACCGGCCCCCAGGCGTCGAGAAAACCCTGCGGTTCGAAGCCGAGCAGCCCGCTGAGGTGCCCGTCCTGGAAGATCAGCCTGGCGACCCCGAATGCGGCCCCGGTCGAGAGTAGGTTTGCCAGGACCCCAATCGCCGCTACCACCGGCGCCTGGAAGGCGATCAAGAGGAGCAGGAAGCCAAGGCCAAGCACGACCCCGATCACGAGCGGGGTCTTCGCGGCAAGCGCCGTTTCCAGGTCACGATTTTCGACCGCCGGGCCGCCGAGCAGAGCACCGCGAGGCAAGCGGGCGCGCAGGCCATCGACGATCCTCCCGAAGGCGGGTGTCGACGGTCCCGCCGTGGGCACGGCTTCGATCAGAACCGCGGAGCCGCTGCCCGCACGGGGTGGGGAGACGGTCGCCAGGCCTCGCTGCGAGCCCAGGGCGCTGATTGCGGCGCCGGCCTCAGTGCGCGGCGCGACGACCTGCATCGTCCCAGGGGCACCGGGCCCGAATGCGGCGCTGATCTGGCGATAGCCTGCCCGCGATCCATCGCCCTGCGGCACGACCTTGATCGACGGCATTCCCGTGCGCAGACCGAGGATCGGCAGGGCCAGTCCCAGCAGCACAACTAGTGCGAGCCCCCCTGCGAGGACCGGCCGTCGCCAAAGCAGCCCGCCCCAGGCGGCGAATCGAGGCGAGCGGTGGTCACTCCCATGCGCCCAGGGCAGCGCCATGCGGTCGACGCGAGCACCGAGCTTGGCCAACACCGCGGGGAGCAGGGTCAGCGTCGCCGCGAGGACGAAGAGGACCGCGATCATGATCCCGACCGACATCGAGCGGAACGCCGGACTCGGCACGAGCATCACCGCCGAGAGCGAGATCAGGACAGTGAGCGCCGAGAACAGCACCGCCTTGCCGGCGGTGTCCATCGTCTGGGAAACCGCATCGACCGGGTCTCGGTCCTGCCCGAAGAGCGCGTTGCGGAAGCGCATGACGATGAACAGGGCGTAATCGATACCGAGCGCCAGCGCGAACATCAGCGCGAAGTTCATCGCCCAGATCGAGATCGGCGCGATCGAGGTCCCGATGTAGAGCAGCCCGGCCGAGGCGATAAGACCGACGATCGTCAGCATCAGCGGTAGCCCTGCTGCGACCAGGGAGCCGAAGGCGAGAACCAGGATTGCCAGCGTCACCGGCCACGAGAAGAGCTCAGACCTCAGCATCGCTTCGCGATTTGCTTCGTTGAAGTCCGACCACATGCCGGCGGCACCGGTCAGGTTCGCTTCAACTGCGGGGGTCGAGAGACTGGCGAGCGGTTCCTTCAGGCGATCGGCGGCGGCGACCATCGCGTTCGGGTTCTTTGCCGCGGCTCCGACGACAATCGCCACGTGGCCGCCAGGAGAGACCGATGCGCCACGCCGCGGCGGGACGATCGCGCGCACCGCCGAGTCGGAGGCGAGCTTTCGCTCGACGCGAGATACCGTGCGGCGAAAGCGGCTGTCCGCGTAGCTGAGGGTCCGCGAGCTGACGGCTACCTGCAGCGCGTAGGCATCACGGCCGCCGAATTCGCGTTCGAGCCATTCTCGGGCCTGCACGGACTGCGAGCCTTCCGCCTGCCAGCCGGCGCCCGAGAGAGCCGTCTCCACGCGTGGCGCGAGGAAGCCGAGTCCGACGGCGATGATCGCCCAAGCAGCGAAGACCCGCCTGCGGTGGGTGGCGGCGAAGCGGCCGAGCCGCCCGATCGGTCCCAGGGAGCTCATCGCTCCGAAGCCCGCTTAACGCCGAAGCCCCGCCGCAGAATCAGCGAGGCCGGACAGTCGCCGAGCGTCGCAAAGAGCAGCTGGTTGAAGGCAACGAAACCGGTCAACAGGAGGAACCAGGGACTGACCATGGCGCTGAGGACCGCGCTCAGCCCGGTCATTGTTCCGGCGAGCACGAACAGGATCCGCTCCAGCGGCCAGCCCCGGCCGCTGATCGGCCGCGAATTGACGTCGCGGCCATCCGCTGAGTTCTTCAAGGGCTGTGCGATCGATGCGTTGGACATCGGGCCTCCTAGTGTCGAAGCAGCTCTACCAGTTAACAAGTTAGCAGTTTAACAATTTAACAGTTGTAGATAGTAACATGTTCAGGATGATGAGAAGCCCCCTGAACCCCGACGCAGCCGAGCTGATCGCACGCCGCTTCCGGGCCCTCGCCGATCCCACCCGGCTGCGCATCATTGATCTGCTGCGCAATCGCGATGAGGCTTCGGTCGGCGAGATCGCCGATCAGGTCGGCGGATCCCAGCAGAACGTCTCCAAACACCTCTCGGCGCTCCTGGCGGAGGGCTTCGTCGCCCGGCGCAAACAGGGAACGAGCTCGCTCTACCGGATCGCGGACCCCGGCGTCCACGAAATCTGCGAGGGCGTCAGCGCCGGGATCGCCAGCCAGCTCACCGAACTCGGCGCCGTGATCCGCGGCTGAGCGAGGCGGCGAAGAGCCGGACCAGACTCGATCAAAGACTGACGGCGATCGCCATAGCGGCGAGAGGCGGCCCTACCCACTCCCCGCGAGCAGAGAATTCGAAACCGCATCGGGCGGCGCCGTGAGATACAAAGGCACTCGCGACGTCTTGAAAGGAGGATCGCCGTGGGATTTGACCAGTACCACGAGCCGCCCGAGGAGCTTCCGGCGAGGGCCCGGACCTTCGCGAGACTCTGCGCCTCATTGACCGAGGAGTCTGAAGCGATCGGCTGGTATGAGCAGCGGCTGGCTGTCGAGGATGACCCCGAGGCGCGGGCGATCATCAGGGATGCCCAGGGCGAGGAGTTCAAGCACTTCGCGATGGACCTCGAGTTCCTACTGCGTCGGACTCCACTGTGGCGTGAGATCGCTCGCGGGATTCTCTTTCAAGAGGGCGACATCGTCGAGCACGGCGAGGAGTCGGAGGCCGAGGCCGCCGGCGGGCAGGCCCCGGGGGGAGCACGGTCGGGCGACGCCGAGTCGCTCGGCATCGGCAGCCTCAGAGGGGCGGGGCAATGAGCCACCTGCTGCGCGAGCATGCGCCGATTGGTGAGGCGAGCTGGAGGCTGCTCGAGCGCGAGGCACGCGAGCGACTCGCCCCCGGCCTCGCTGCGCGCAGGCTGGTCGATTTCGACGGACCGCACGGCTGGGACTTCTCCGCCGCCAACCTCGGCCGCTCCGAGGGGCTTCCCGACCTCCCCGGCGAGGGTGTCTCGGGCCGCCAGCGGCGCGTGCTTGGCCTGGTGGAGCTCAGGGCGGCGTTTTCGGTGTCGCGCGCTGAGCTCGAGGACGCCGAGCGTGGCGCGCAGGACATCGATCTCGCCTCACTCGACGAGGCTGCCCGCCGGATCGCCGGGGCTGAGAACTCCGTCGTCTTTCACGGCTTGCCGGCGGCGGGCATCACCGGGGTGATCGGCGCCTCCACCCACAAGTCGATCGCCCTTGGAGGGGAGTGCGAGCGCTACCCGCGGCATGTCGCCAAGGCGGTTGACGCGCTTCGTAGCGTCGGCATCGACGAGCCCTACGGCCTGGCACTCAGCCCGGAGGCACACACCCGGGTGCTGGAGACGGCGGAGCACGGTGGCTATCCACTTTTCAGGCACCTGCGGGAGATTCTCGGCGGCCCGATCGTTTGGGCGCCGGCGATCCAGGGCGGAGCGGTGATCAGCATGCGCGGTGGCGACTTCGTATTGGACTCCGGCCAGGACTTCGCGATCGGCTACTCAGACCATGATGGGACCTCGATCAGCCTCTTCTTGGAGGAGAGTCTCAGCTTTCGAGTGATGACGCCCGAGGCTGCGGTCGGTCTCACGCCCTGAACCGGCGGGGGCGGCTCAACCGTTAACAGAAAAGCACGCGAGCTTCACCCTCTGGTAACCAGCGCCGGCGATCGAGCCCTGAGGCTTGCGGCCGAACTGAACCGCGACCCGGAGGTTGGAAGATGAGGATGTGGTGGTTGGGAGCGATCGGGGTGGCGGCATTCACCCTGGTGATGAGTGTGGCGGCGGGCGCAAACCCCGAGAGCGATCCCTCCTGGCCCGGGTTTGGGCACCGGGCCGAGCGCGGCGACCACTTCCGTCCCGGCAACCTGCTGGTCAGTCGCAGCGTTTACGACAACCGGAAGAGCAACGTGACGCCCGGCATGGTGCTGCCCCCCGGCTGCACCTTCGAATGTGGGTCGGCAAGCGTCGACGGCGAATACCCCTACGTATGGAACAACGACATCTCCGACGAAGACTTCGGCCTCAGCGCGAAGATCTTCCTCGACCAGCTGACCGGGAGCGGCTCGCTGGTCAATACCCTCGAGGTTCCCAACAGCGCCGCGTGGGGCGTCGGGCCGCGCAGCGACCAGCTGGTGACAAGCTTTTCCTCCAAGTCAGAGCTTTCGCTGAATCTGTCGAGCGACGGTCGCGAAGTGACCTTCATGGGCTACCTGGCACCCGTTGACGCACTCGATATCTCCAACGCGAACACCCCCGGCGTGATCGATCCCACCAACCACAACCCGGGCGCCTACTACCGGGTGATCGCTCAGGTGAACGCCGGCGGAGTGTTCCACTTCACCAAGACCAACGCCTACAGCGGTGACAACGGCCGCGCCGCGATCCTCAACCGCGAAGAAGGTGCCAACGTCATCTATGGCGCCGGCAACGCCGGCAGCGGCGCCAGCCCGCAGCCGGACGGGATCCTCGTCGGGACGGGTGCGCAGATCTTCACGCCTCAGATGAGGCCGGAGTTCGTCCAGAATCCCGGGACGCCGACCCCCGTCGGAAGCTTCGATGTCAGTCAGCTGGGCAAGCCGAGCGACAAAATCGGCAAGGACACCAACTTCCGTGGTATCACGATCCATGACCACGTCCTCTACTACACGAAGGGCAGCGGCGGCAACGGCGTCAACACGGTGTACTTCCTCGACACCACCGGGAATGCGTGCCCGAACGGGGTCGGTCTGCCAGCACCTGGCGCCAAACTGCCCACCTCGCCGCTTGCCTACGATGAAGCCAAGCTCCAGGAAGAAGGTCTGACCCCGCGCAACTTGTGCATCCTCAAGGGGTTCCCGACGGCACTCAAGTCGAAGAACTTCTTCCCCTTCGGGATCTGGTTCGCCAATCCCGACACTCTCTACGTCGCCCAGGAGGGCAACGGCAAGAACAGCTACTCGACCGAAACTGGCCTCTACCCGAAGGCTGGCGAACAGACCGAAGCCGGACTGCAGAAGTGGGTCTTCAACGGCGAAAGCTGGGAACTCGCCTACACGCTGCAGAACGGCCTTGAACTGGGCAAGCCCTACACCGTGCCCGGCTATCCGAGCGGCGACAACTCCGCCACCGGGCTGCCCTGGTCACCAGCCACCGACGGCCTTCGCGACATCGCCGGCCGCCTCAACCGCGACGGGAGGGCGACGATCTGGGGCATCACCTCAACGGTGAGTGGCAATGGCGATGAAGGCGCCGACCCGAACAGGCTGGTCGAGATCACCGATGACCTCTCCGCCGCTTCGCTGCCGGCCTCCGAGAACTTCCACACGGTGCGGAGCGCCGGTTTCGGCGAAGTGCTGCGCGGCGTTTCGATGACGCCGGGCAGTGGAGAGCGCTTCCGCCGCTAGCGCCGAGGACTACCTGCAGACGCGGGCGGCGGCCCCGTCTCGCTCGCTCAACGCGCCCGCCGCCCGCGGCCCTTTGAGCTGCCGAGGACGGTCCAGGTCCAGCGGGCCGGCGTCTGGTCCTTGTTGCCCGCCTGGTCCACGGCCCGCACGAGCAGCGTGTGCCGCCCGGTCTTCACCCTGACGTGGTAGCGGGCGGGGCAGCTTCGGTACTCGCGATGGCGGTCGAGCCGGCATTCGAAGCGGGCCTGCTCGGCGGCAGCGAAGACGAACTTCGCCAGGTGAGCGGTGGTCCGCTTCGGCGGGTGTTTGAGGAGCCTGGTGACCGGATGCTTGATGGCGACCGGGCCGGCGATCTGCACCCGGTAGGCGAAGGGCTGTTCGTCGGCGCCGAGGCTGTCGTTGATGAGCGGCAGCACCACTTCTTCAGCTTCGGGACCGAATGGGACCGTTACCGAGCCTTCCGTTCCAGCGAGACTCGCGACGACGCTCCAACCTTCCTGATCGCTGTGCTTTAAGAGCAGTTCGACGTTGCCAGCCATTCCCGCCGGGCGAGTCCAGGAGAGCGTCACGGTGTCGCCGGCACGTGCGAAGGCGGCGATGTTGTGGACGGCGACATAGCGGGCCGCGAGGTGATCGATCGCGACCGACTTCCAGCCGCTGTCGCTCATCGCCAGATTGAAGTTGAAGGCGGCCGGCTGGAGGTGCTCTTCTTCTCGCAGTCGCGCCACCGAGCCGGTCTTCCAGCGCGTCGGGTCCCAGACCTTCACCGCGTAGGCGCCAAAGCGCGTTTGCAGGTTCTGGGTTCCGCCGCTGAGGACGGCGATCTCAGCACTAAGCAGTTCGTCCAGGCTCAGGTCGGGTCTTTCGTAGAAGCGCTGGTAGTAGCCGCTGACGAACGCCGGCCCGAATTCTTCGACCTGGGCCTGCACAAACAGCCACTGCCAGTAGCCGTTGCCGCAAGGGTTGCCCTTCCAGCTTCCGTAGCTGCAGTCGAGCGGCAGCCAGGGGTGCGGCGCGCCCCGCTGTTCTTCGCCGTAGAAGTTGTTGTCCAGCGGGTCGATGTCGGGCAGCGCCCACTCGGCCGCCCAATTGGCAAACGCCTCCGTCAGCGGATCGGCGAGAATGTAGGTGTAGGCGCCCTGAATCACGTGCATGAACTCATGGCCGGCGCGGAAGCGAAAGGCCTCTCTATTCATGTCGGGGGTCATGAAAACGTAGGAGCTCTCCCAGGGCAATGAGTCGGTGTAGACGACGCCACCGTGGAATTCGGGTTCGTTGTTCGGCGCGGCGAGGTATACGTCGGTCCGTTCATCGCCGTCGTCGGTCGGCGCCCGCAGGCCAGCGTTGGGTGCGAGGCCGCCGCCGCTGACGTCGTGGCCGTAGGCCTCTTCGAAGTCGGCGAGACCCGCCTGCGCGTACTGGTCGATCGTCATCCCGGCCACCGGCGAGGGCGTGCTCGGGTTGTAGTGCAACACGAAGTGAGACCCGGTCGCGCTCTGGCTGAGGCCGGCCGGGACATAGGCGGAGCGGTCCGGGGCCGCGGCGTCCGCCTGCGAGACCGAGACCAGCGCCAAGGCAAACACCGCCGCGACCGCTGTGAGCCGGACTCCTCCTCGTTGCCTGGACGTCACGGAGACGACGATCCCACGCGAGGATGCGGCGTCCATCGGGATCATGCCGCAACCCGATGGCGAGTAACTACGGAGGGGCTGGACGGCAGGAAAGCAAGCGGGGCTCGGCCACGGTGCCCTTGCCTGGGGTCTCTGACGCGCGCTAGGTCGAAAACCACGATCCCACGGCTGGATCTCGCGGTAGCAATACGATGTGTTACGATATATCGCGTTATTACGAAAGAAAGGTATTCAAATGCACCACAGATGCAATCCACGACACGCGGGCGTCCACCGAGGGGAGGAGTTCGCCCGCAGCCGGGGGGTGCGCTACGGCCGGGGTCGCGGCGGCCCCCGGGCACGACGGGGCGACGTTCGCGCCGCCGTCCTGGCGCTGCTCGCCGAACGGCCAATGCACGGCTACGAGATGATCAGGGAGATCGAGGAGCGCACCGAGGGCGCCTGGACCCCAAGCGCCGGCTCGATCTATCCGATGCTGCAGCTGCTCGAGGACGAGGGACTGATAAGTGGCCAGGAGATCGAGGGTAAGCGGCGCTTCACGCTGACCGAGGCGGGCACCGCCGAGCAGGCCGAGAAGGCCGGCGAGCGGAACCCATGGGACGCGATCCGCGAGGAGGCCGCTCCGGAGCAGATCCAACTCGCCGAGTCGATGAAGAAGCTGCATCACGCGATCCGCCAGGTCTTCAGCGCGGCCGACCATGGTCAGCAGAAACGGGTCCGCGAGCTACTCGATGAGACCCGACGCAAGATCTACGCGATCCTCGCCGAGGAGGGCTGAAGCGGAGCCCGCACGACCCGAACCCGATCGGCCCCCAAGGCATGCCTCAGGCCCTTCGGGTGGGTCCGCTTTCGCGGCCACCGCCCCACCCTCGCCGGCCCGAATCTGGCCAGCCCTAGGCGGTGGGTGGTTGGTCGATGCGGAGCAGATTGCCGGACGGATCACGCACGGCGAAGTCCCGCGTGCCCCACGGCTGCTCGGTTGGCTCCTGCACGATCTCGGCACCCGAGGCGCGCAGCTTCTCGAAGGCGGCGTCGAGGTCTTCGGTATGGAAATGGACGCCGTTCAGAGCACCCTTGGCAACGAGGGTGGCGAGCGCATCGGCGTCGGTGGGGCTGCCGTTCACGTGGTTTGTGAGGATGATCGCGAGGTCGGGCTGGGAGACGGCGCCGACGGTGATCCAGCGGAAGTCCCCTTTGGCAACGTCATTGCGCAGTTCGAGGCCGAGCGCCTCGCGGTAGAAGGCGAGCGCGAGGTCGGGATCATGGACTTGGACAAAGCAGGTGGAAAGAGTGAGGTTCATGGACCCAACGTTAGGGGCCCGGCGCCGCGCGCGTTTCTCCGATCCTGCTCGGTTCTGGACTCGGTCGGGTGAGGTCCCGCGCGATGCAGCCCGGCACGCTCGTCAGCGCGCCGTGATCGCGGACGCGGTAGGCCGTCGGAGTCTCGCCCACGAGGTGAGTGAAGCGGGCGCTGAACGAACCGATTGAGGAACACCCGACCGCCATGCAGACCTCTGTGACAGTCAGATTCCCACGGCGCAGCAGCGCCTTTGCCCGCTCGATGCGTCGCGTCATCAGGTAGGCGTAGGGCGTCTCCCCGTAGGCCGCGCGGAACTGCCGCGAGAAGTGTGCGCTCGACATCAGCGCGGTGCGGGCGAGGGCGGCGACGTCTAGCGGGCGCGCGTACTCTCGGTCGATCAGGTCGCGGGCGCGGCGCAGATGCGCGAGATTGGCGCGCTCCTCAGACGTCACGAAGCGAGGGTAGGGACGGGCCAGCGCCGAGCCGCGGAGTAGCGCGCGAGCGGCTCGAGGGCAGGGGGGCCGCTGGTTGCCAAGGGACATCGCTCGGGCGCGCTCGGAATTCCTCGGGCATTCTAGGTTCTCATCCGTTTGCTCTCCGAGGACAGGTTCAGCGCCACGGCGGCACGAATGAGCTCCTTCAATGCCTTCTCATCGATCTTCTCGCCCTGGTGGACATCGATGGCGCGTCTGGTGTTCCCCCCGAGGCTGGAATTGAAGAGACCCGCGGGGTCCTGCAGCGAGGCTCCCCTGGCAAAGGTCATCTTCACGACCTCCCTGTATGTCTCACCGGTGCAGATCATTCCGCCGTGGTACCAGACCGGCACCCCCCTCCATTTCCACTCCTCGACCACGTCGGGGTCGGCCTGTTTGACGAGGGCTCGGATTCGAGCGAGCGCCGCGCCGCGCCAATCCCCCAGCTCCTCGATCCTCTCGTCTATCAGGCGCGAGGGAGACCCTTCCCCTCCGTCCCTCGAGTCGCTCTTTTTCTTCGCCATGGTGGATGTCTCTTTCTTCGCCGGGTTCTCGTCCCCGCCCCGAGGGCTGAGTATCGCGGTCGAACGCCCAGTTCGCATCCCGGCGGGTCGCGTTGACCGCCAAGGAGGCTGAGCATGCAAGCTATGCCGCGCGCCGGGGCTGGCCGATCCCGGCTCCGCATGGGCCGCGAGTTCTCGATTCAGCACCGCAGCACGGTTCAAGCTTCGCTCACCGGTGAGGCCGGCGATGGTTGTCGTCTCGCTGGGGGTCCTCGCCGGTTCGCTGGTGCTCGATCCCTGGCGGCCCCCCTACGAGTTCGACGCTGCGGAGACTGGCCGAAGCCACGCTCGCCCTGGTGCTGTTCTCGGATGCGGCGCATATTGAACTGCGGGCTCTGCGACGCGAAGCTTCACTGCCGGGACGATTGCTCGATATCGGTCTGCCGTTGACGATCGTCCTGCGCGCCCTGGCCGCCTCCTTGCAGTTCCATCTTTTTCTGTGAGCGATGCGCTGATCCTCGCCGTAATCCTGGCGCCAACCGACGGCGCGCTCGGCAGTGCCGTGATGACCGACAAGAGACTTTCCAGCGAGTGCAGCAATCACTCAATGTGAAGAGCGGTCTAAACGATGCGATCTGAGTGCCGCTACTGCTGATCGTTCTCGCGACTGTTCGGGGGGATCAGCTCACCGGCAGGCTTTGGCCGCTGAGGAGCAATTCGTCCGTCGGTGAGCGTCACTGGGCTCTCCTAGTCTGATCAGGGCCAACGGATCGGGAAGAGCGACCACTTGGGCAATCTCAGACTCAGCATCTCGATGTCTCTTGACGGGTACGTAGCCGGGCCGGAACAAAGCCGGGAGAACCCGCTCGGGGTCGGCGGCATGGAGCTGCACGAGTGGATGTTTCCGCTCAAGGAGTTCAGGGAGACCCACGGCGCGGCAGAGGGCGAGGTCCACGCCAGCTCTGCGGTGGTCAAGGAGCGCCGGAGAGGGATTGGCGCGACGATGATGGGCCGGAACATGTTCGCCCCGGCCCCCGGGCCGTGGCCCGATGACTCTTGGCGCGGTTGGTGGGGCGAGGAGCCGCCCTATCACCATGCGGTGTTTGTGCTCACGCACCATCGGCGCAAGCCGTTGGCGATGCGGGGAGGAACGACGTTTCACTTCGTCAGTGACGGAATCGAGGCGGCGCGCAGGCAAATGAGGCCGCCAATGGCCAGGACATCTGGCTCGCGGGGGGCGCCTCGGTGGTCAACCAGTACCTTGCCGCTCGGCTCGTGGACGAGATCGACCTTTCGATCACGCCGGTTATCCTCGGCAGCGGTGCCCCCTCTATTCGAGGGGCTCGAGCGCGGCGGTTTGGCACTCAGGCAGCTACGCGCCGTCGACGCGCCGGGCGTCACCCACATCAAGTACGAAGTCGACTGACGCCTTCATGCCGGAGACCCGAGGCCCGAGGCCAATGGACAACCAGGGCCGGTTACCCCAGAGCGGCAGTCATCTGCTTCATGCCGTGGTTGACCGCCTCGACCGCCAAGAAAATCCGGCGGTTGGTGACCGTGATCGCCTCTTGCCCACGGGTGCAGTCATGACCTTCCCAGCGTTCGAATGCAATCCTGAAACCCGTTACCGCGGCCCGCAGTCGCTCGATTGAGCTCTTGACCTGCGTGATGGTCGGCACCACCGCGGTTGCCTTGGCGAACCTATCGTGCCATCGTCCCGATAAGAGAGCTTGAAGTCCACCGAGATCGGACTCGGCTTCGGACAGTGCGCCAATGGTCGCGCGGCTGGCCGGGCGGTCATCGCTTTGCACAATTTGAGCGAGGGCCGCCCAATTCGCCTCGGCACCGCCGCCGCTCTGTTCGGCCTTCAGAGCCCCATCGCAGGCTGTGCGTGAGGAATTCAGGTCACGAATCAGTACAGCGGGCGCTTCTTCGATTCCAGCCCGGAGACTTCCATCCACCCTGATGACGGCCTTGAAGATTGGGGCCGGCAACCGCCTCTGCGCATCGGCGTTTGGGGCGAAGAACAGTGCGCCCAACCCAATCGACACCGCCACTGTCACCGTCGTCTGACCTACAGCTTTGCCGAGGCGAATCATCCATGAATTGCAAGTCGAGGCAGGCACCCCGCAACCATGCACCAGCGAATCGCGTCGACCATCCGCAATTGACCCGCTGACCCGCTGGGGTCTAATACGGAGATTTCCAAGTACGAGAATCGATCGAGCCAACCCCTGCCAGCCGGCCCGAAGGTGCGCTGCGATCGCATTCGTCTCGCATCTGGATGCTTTCGCTCATCATCCGGAGCGTGCCGCGGTCCTGACGCGCTCGAGCGTGAAGAGGTCGTGGACCAACCGGACGGCGATCGATCCCTCGCCCACCGCCGCAGCGACGCGATTCATCGAGCCCTCGCGGACATCGCCAATGGCGAAGACCCCGGGCATGGAGGTCTCGAGAGACAACGGCGTGCGCTCGAGCGGCCAGCTGGGCGCGTCTGCGAGCTCGAATCCGGTGCGGATGAAGCCGCGCTCGTCTCGCAAGACCTCCTCGGGCAGCCACTCAGTGTTCGGGCGGGCACCGATCATCAGGAAGAGCGCGTGGGCATCGACCTCCTCGACCGCGGAGCCGCGTTCGCGCAGTTGTAGGCGCCGTAGCCATTCCTCGCCATCGCCACCGGTGACCTCCGTCTGCAGCCGGATCTCGATATTCGGTGTCGCTTCGATCTGCTGCACCAAGTAGTGCGACATTCGCGCCGCGAGCGAGTCCCCGCGGACGACGATCGTCACCCGCCGCGCATATTCGGCCAGGTGCAGCGCGGCCTGCCCCGCGGAGTTGGCGCCGCCGACGATGAAGACGTCGCGCTCAGCCATCGCCGGAGCCTCCGCCGCGGGACCGCCGTAGAAGACCCCAGCGCCCTTCCGGGCCAGGGCCTCGAGGTTTGCGATCTCGAGTCGATGATAGGCGGCGCCGGTAGCGAGGATCACGGCGCGGGCGCTGAGATCTGGGAAGTCGGAAAGGGCGAGGCGGATCGGCCCGGCTTCGCGGCTGAGACTGGTCACCCTCTGCATGAAGGTGAAGCGTGCCCCGAAGACCCATCCCTGCTCATATGCCTCCTCGGCCAACCGGCGCCCGCTGATGCCGCGCGGAAACCCGAGGTAGTTGCGGATCAGCGAGCTAAGAGTCGCCTGTCCGCCGATTCCGCCTTCGTCGATGACCAGCGTCCGAAGCCCTTCCGAGGCGCCATACACCGCGGCGGAGAGGCCGGCCGGTCCGGCGCCGACTATGACGAGGTCGAAGTCGCGACCCTGGGGGTCAACGGGCCCACCCGCGGCGACCGTGAGCTCGGCATTGGTCGGGTCGGCGAGGACATCCCCGTTGGGGAAGACCACCAGCGGCAACGGTTCCCCGTCTCCCGCCTCGGCGACCAGCTCGCGCCCTTCGGGCGAATCGGCAAGGCAGAACGCGTGGGGAAGGGCGCAGCGACCCAAGACCTTGCGCAGCTCGTATGCCCGTCCGGTCCAGGACTCACCGATGATGTGCACCGTGTGCCCCGACACCCTCTGTGCATGCGCCCACTCGAGCAAGAAGGTCGAGATGGATTGATGGAATAGCTCGTCTGCACGACGGATGGGGCGAAGCAGGTAGTAGTCGATCTGGCGCAGCGCCATCGCGGCGAGGATCGTCTCCCCAGTTGAGCTCACACCCCAGCTCTCATAGTCGATCAGGAGACCGCGCTGCGCATGTGGGTGGCTCCTTCGCACCCGGCCCAAGAACTCACTGCCGGGCGCTCCACCGAGCGAGTCCCCCGCTAGAACGAGGGCGACCTCCTCGCCCGCACCCGCGGTCCGGACGAGCTCTGCCTCAGCCTCCGGCGCCGAGCCAAGACAGACGATCCGATAGCTGCGCTCGTAGCGGTCGCACAGCTCGCCTTCAATATCGCGGAGCGATTTCTGGTTCTCGTCAACGACGAGAAGGACGGGACGGGACATCCGCCAACGGTACCGTCAAAGCAGCGCCGCGTCGACCGGCTTTTGGCGCGAGAAGTCCATGCAGTGGGACCGATTCGTCTCTGGCTACCCCCAGGGGACAAGTCGAGCATGGATCCCTGCCCGATTGAACGAGATCGGCGTTCCGTCGGCGCCATATGAGCGTAGTCCGATGCCTCGATTGGCGCCTCTCCACGCTTCTCGGATCGCCGAGGTCGCTTGACAGGGCTCGCTCGCTCGGCTCTACTGATTGCATTGCCAGGGCATTCCTTTCCGAATCGTCTCTCGTCCGCGCCAGGAGGGAAAGTGAGAGCCAGGAAACGAGAATCGCGCTGCCCGCTTTGCACGCCCGCTGTGCTCGCCTTCCTGCTCGCGCTCGCGCTTCCGGGGACCGTCTCCGCGGCGAAGCACGGGGTGCCACAGCGCCGTTATCTGGTTTCCCTTTCCGGCAGCGTGCGGCTCGAATGGTCAGAAAGGACGGAAGGCCTCGATGAATCCGCCCCGCCGCTCGACTGCCTCGGCCAGGGCTCGGAAACGCTCAAGTTCGCGGCCTCGGCGCAGCTCGCCCCCAAGTCGGGGCCAAGCGCATTGGCCTACTATGGCCGCAACTTCCCCTATGTGGTCTTCAGGGCGGCGCTCAACTCGCTGAGCGCCGGCGGCTCGCTTGAAAGCGCGGGCAGTTTCGCTCCGGATATGGGCGAGCCTTATCCGCCAAGCGCCGCCGAATGCGCCTTCACACCGACCCGGACCGTTGCGAAGTGCGCCTTCGACAACCGCTCTTCGCTGGAAGCCGGCGAATTTTTCGACATCTCGCCCGAACTTGACGTCAACCCGACCGCCCCCCTGCAGAAACGCAATCGCTTCTTCATCTACGAGGGGCAGCCACTCCCGGTCGAGTGCGACCCCCCGAGGGTCTACGGGGATCTGCTCGGGAAATCGGTCGGCGTCCCCACCGCCCTGCGGGTCGGTGAGCTCCTCTCCCTGCGCAAGGGCAAGGACCTCAGGGACTCCGACAACGCCAGCTTTCCCCATATCGGCGCGGACGGGCAACCCGACGGAACCCAGACGATCGTCTTCTCGATTGCGGTCAGGCGGGTGCGCTGAGGATGGGCCTGGGAGCCAACCAGAAACTGACCTTATGCACGGTGGCGCTTGTCGCGCTGCTCGCGCCGGCCGCCTTCAGCCAAGCCACGACGCACCTGCCCCAGTACGCCGGCTATCAGATGGGCAACAAACATGTGCTCGTCAGCTTCGACGTTCGAGGCAGGGGCTGCCCCGGGGCCGAATGCTTTGAACACGGCGCACATGTCCTCGGGTTCGGCGCGGTCGGCTACCTCTATCCGCGCTGTCCGGAACTGGCCGCGGGCGGCACCGAACTCGAAAGGCCGGTCGCCGTCGGGCGCAACGGCAGCTTCGAAGCGTCCGGACCCGGCACCTACGCCGGCGAAAAAATCTCCTTCGGCGGTCGGTTCCTGAAGGAAGGCCACCTGGCGCGAGGCTGGGTGATTGTTGACAACGGCGGTTGTCTGACCGAACGCATCCGCTGGACCGCGAGACCGGAATAGCTGGGCCTCGATTCGTCTCGCCACCACCACCGGATCATCGAGAGAATTCATATCGCTTTGATCCCTGGTCTGCGGGCGGGATGACTTCTACGAGCCGGCCGAGGCCCAATGCCGGCTTGCCTCCCTTTCTCCACCACTCTCAGCGCCGGCCGCTGAGGAAGCGGGCAAAGGCGAGCCCGTATTCGGTCGGGGGCTTGTGCAGTCGGAGCGTTTCGACCGTGCCGCCGAGGACGATCCGGCCCCGGCTGTCCACGTGGACCTGGGTTGCTGTCGCCGCGGTCCGCTTCCCGAACCAGGCTTTGGCGACGCCGTCGCGGCCGAACCAGGTCTGCAGCTTGCCGGCGGCGTTCAGGCGCTCTACCGCGAACCCGCGGGGCTGGAGGGGGCCTTCCCCCTGCGGGGGCAGCGAGGAGCCGGCGAGGATGACGCGGCTGCGCCTGTCGGTCGTGATTGCCTGCGCCGGTTGTTCGGAGCCCCAGCCCGTGATGTCGCTGATCCAGGTCTGCCACTGAGGGTCCGGGCTGCCATCGGGAAGCAGGCGGCGGACCTCCTGGAGGATCTCATCGCCGCCTTCGGGAGGGACCGCCGTCATCAGCATCACGATCCGATCTTGGCGATCGACGGCGAGCGACGTCACCTCGAGGAGCCCCTCCAGAGCGAGGCCATAGGGCTCGCTGGGGCGCACCGGGAACCGGCGCACAAGGCTGCCGCTTGGCGAAAGGATCGAGGCTTCGGGGGCGCCGCCGGCTCCGTGCCCCACAAACCAGGCGCAGCGCTGTTCGGGGGCGCTGACGTAGACGATGCCATCCCCGCTCGCGGTCAGCGTCGGCAGCCGGGGGTCTTCGAAGGGGTCGGTGAAGGTGCCGTTGCCGTCGCCGAAGCTGGGATCTGGATCGCCGTGGGCGGTCAGCCGCGCGACCACGGTCGCGTTGAGGTAGACGGGCGTCGAATTGCAGAAGGACGGCGTCAGAGCCGAGAAGCCGGTCAACAGCGGCCGGTTGTGCGAGTCGACGACGAGCCCGGTCACCTCCATCGGGCCAAGCTGGGCGCCGCTGAGGCCGCGGCTGCCGAAGCTGGCATCGAGCTTGCCATTGGGCATGAAGCGGTAGACGCTGACGCGCGCTTCCTGGGAGCCATTGACCGCCCCTATCGGCTCGGTCGTGCCGGCGACAAGAACGCGACCATGCGAGTCAGCGGCCACGCCGGCGAGCTGGAAGCTCATCCCCGCCGGGGTCGGGATCACGGCGCGACCATTGCCGGCGAAGTAGCGCTGCGGGCGGCCGTTGGCACGGTAGCGGAAGACGCGCCGGCTGTTGGCGGCGACGAGTTCACTATTGGGCGCGGCCGCACTCGCCATCGCGGCCGGCAGCAGCCGCGAGACTTCGAAGTTCTCCGAGCCGGTGCCCCTGGCAGCCTCGACCACCAGCCGGCCGCTGCCCTCGAAACCGCGGTCGAGCGAGCCGGCGCCCGCACGACAGGTAGCGGGGATGAGGAGCACCGCCGCCGCAACCGCGGCTAGGGCAGTCGAACTCCGGTAGACAAAAAGGCAGCGCATGACTCCATTGTGGGGGCCGACCTCGATTCGCCATCCGGGGATTGCCACCGCTGCTCTGCGGGGAACCACGCCCGAGCAAGGGCAATCGCCATCGACCCTTTGTGTCTGAAGCTCGAGGGCGTGGGACCCAACCTGCGACGGTCATCTCGGCACGGGCGGCATCCCGCGCCGGCTTTCGCGGTCAGCTTCGGGTGCAGTTGAGTTCGGCAGGGGACGGGAAACCGGAGTGGATACCCGCCAAAGGGGGCCGGCCGAGGAAAGCGGACCGCGCCCTGATGGAAGCCAAGGCCAAGGGCCGGGCCAAGAGCACCGTCAGCGACAGCTCGTCAGCTCCCGGCAAGCTCTCAGCGCTGAGCCCGCAGCCTGAACCCAAGACTGCCCAAGCCCCGCAGGGCGAACCGCGAAGTGCACACGCCGATGCCATCGTTTAGCCGCTCCTGTGCACGACTTTGAATTTGTCCGTAGCAGTCTTGCCCACCTTGCCGTCGGCACCAATCGCCTCAACCTCGAAGGTGTGCCTGCCCGGCTTCACCCTGTAGATTGCGGGCGAGACGCAGGGCTTAAGTGCCCCCTTGTCCAGCCGGCATTTGAAGTGATCGCCCTTTTCCATTGCCGCGAACGTGAACCTGACCTTCGCTTTGCTCCAGGTGGTGACGACCTTCTGCGCCGGATGCTCGCCGATCTTCGGCGCGCCAGGAGCACGTCCCGACGAAGAGGAGGACGAAGCCGATTCTCGCGGCGAAGATTCGGGGACGACGCTGAAGGCGCGCACGGCGGGGGTCGGATCGGTGTTTCCCGCCTGGTCTGTCGCGCGCACCGAGAAGGTGTGGAGCCCCTGAGACAGCTGTGCCGCTGTGTAGGGGGATTTGCACGACTGGAAGGCGCCGTCCAGCGAGCATTCGAATTTGGACTTTTCCTCACTGGACTCGAAGCTGAAGCTCGGCTTGGCTTCGCTTGTCGTTGAGCCCTCGGAGGGGCCGGCGGTAATCGTGGTTTCCGGCGGCACCGAGTCCTGTTCGAAATTGAGCGTTGTGCTCGAACATTTCGACTCGCCCTCGTCGTCGCCGGCGAGCGCAGAAAGGGTCGTCGTCAAGTTAGCCGGCACGGTGACGGCGATGCCAGGTGACTCGAAGGTCTTGGCGGGACCGTACCCCAGCGGCTGGCCACCGCATGAGGAGCCCGAGAAGATCACGACCGTCGCTTCTTCTTCGGCGTGGCCGAGCACCTTGATCGATGTCTTGTTTGACGGCGAGGGCGGCGACGTAGAGATCAGGATCGGCGGTTCTACGGGTTCGGGCGGCAGGCCCGGTCCGTCGGTTCCGGGGTCGCCACTTTCGCCCGGTTCGCCCTTCGTGCCGGCCAGCCCGGGCAACTCTTCGGATGAGGAAAGCGCGGCCATGCCGGGTTCGCCGGGAAGGCCGCCTTCGCCTGCCTTGCCGCCGGCGCCCCCGGGTCCACCGGGTCCCTGAGTCCCACCGCCGCCCGCCCCGGCGATGTATGTGTTTTGGCCAGCGCCTTCGGCCCCATGCAGTTGGCTCGCGCCGCCGGGACCTCCTTCTCCACCCTTGCCGCCCTTGGCACCGTCGCCGGCGCTGCCGGCCTGACCGGGGCCTGTGTATTGCCCCTGGTATTCGGCAACGTTGCCGTAACCGGCATTCCCTCCCCCGCCGCCGGGACCCCCGTGCCCGCCGTTGCCGCCGCCGCCGCCTCCTCCCGCCTTGCCGCCCGTCGCGGTATTCGATTCGAAGGTCTTGAATTTTTCTTCGTTTATTTCTTCGATCTTGACTTCGGAGTCGGCGCTCGCAACCGCGCCGCCCAGGCCCACCGCCGCACTACCTCCCGGTCCGCCCTCTCCGCCGCTGCCGCCCTGGGCACCTTCGGCCCCCGCGGCGCCATTGCCACCGGTCCCGGCGAGGATCACTTCTTCCTCGCCGCCGCCGCCGCCGGCGCCAGCGCCTCCGTACCCACCGCCACCACCGTCGCCCGCCGCGCCGCCCGTGCCGCCCGTGCCCCCCGCTCCGCCCTGAACGGCGGCTCCAACGAACGCCGTCCTCGTCGTTTCGAGGGTCCCTTCGTTGTAGACATCGCCGCCCCTGGCTTCGCCACCGGCCCCGCCTTGACCCCCACCTCCGCCTTCGCCGGCGGCGCCCGCGGCACCGGCCGTGCCTCCATTGCCACCGACCCCGCCGCTACCGCCGCCGACCCCCGCGACGATGCCCCAGCCGCCCGCACCGGCGTCGCCGCCGCTACCGCCTTTGCCGCCTCCGCCCCCCTTGCCACCCTGAGCGTAGTCGCCAGCGGTGAATTTGTCGTTGCTGAGGATGAGTGTGCCGGCGTTGAAGATCGCGCCCCCCTCGGCCGCGCCTCCTTCACCGCCTTCTCCCCCGTCGCCGCCCTTGCCGCCCGCGCCGCCGTCGCCACCCGAGCCGCCGTTGGGGCCCACGCCTTCAGCGGGCCCGCTGGCGCCACCCGAGCCGCCGTCGCCGCCTTCCCCACCCGCACCGCCTGCACCACCTTTGCCGCCCGCGCCGCCGATCGCGTGGTCGGCGGAGAAGTTCGTATTCGAGATAGTCACTTCGGCGCCGGCCGCAATGTAGATGGCGCCGCCCTTGGCTTCCTCTCCTCCAGTGCCTTCGGTCCCTTCGCCGCCCTCGTCCCCTTCGCCGCCTTCTTCGCCCGCTTCTCCTTCGCCGTAGAGGTTCTCCTGGCCGGGTTCGCCGTCATCGCCTTCGCCGCCATCTGCGCCGAGCAGACCCTGCGTCCCGGCTTCGCCCTGAGCCAGCGCGTTGCTCAGCTTTAGGTGGGAGAGAGTGAGTTGGCCGCTGTCGACGATGAAGATCTGGTGTTTGCCGCCACCTTCGAGCGTGACGCTCTGTTCGTGTCCCGGTTCGATCGTCGCGCCCGCGCCGCTTACCGTGATCGGCGCGGAGATCGCGATGGTGGACGGTTTCGGGGGGGCGACGCCGCTGCAGTCGAGCTCGATCGTGCCTCCGTCGGCCTCCGAGATCGCCGCCTGAAGGCCTGCGTTATTGCACTCCGCTTCGGGCACCACGTCGGGGCCGCTGGCGCTCGCCAGACCCGAGCCGGGGCCACTTGCCACCAAGGCCAGAGCTGCTATCAGCACGAGCATGCCGGCGTGCCACGAAGCCGCGGCCAACGGACCCCGACGCCTCAGGAACCGTCTCGAATCAGACACCCTCATCCCGCCGAATATTAGACCGCCTCCCCCATCGCGCTGAAGCCTCGGTGCCGAACCTCGGCGGGCGATCCGGTCTATAGCAGGAGCCCGATTCGTCTCCCGCTATCACCGGCGGATAGTGGAGCGGATCGAGGCGCAGACTGCCTGAGGCGATCGCGGCTGGTGGTCACGGTCGTCCCAGGACGTCCAGTTGACTCTGATTTCCGCAGGCGGCTCGGGCCAGCTCAACAGGCGCTCGACCTCGGTGCAGCCCGAGGTCCGCCGGGCAAGGTCAATCCGCTCGGAGAGGGCCTTCTCTCCCTATCCATCGCTGATTCGCTCATCGCGACTGGCACCTGCCGTGGGCTGATCATCGTGGGAAAGGAGCGGCCACAGCTAGGACACCGCTCCGTGGTGCGCCCAATGCCACGTACCTCGCTATCCGTGCGGTCACAAATGCACCGCTGTGGGGGATACAGTGGTCCGTGCTGAGGTTCTTTATGCACGGGCTAACCCGCAAGATCGCGGTATTCGCGACTACGATCGTGGACCACCGAAGGAGGAGGCCGCACTCGCTTATTGCGCTGCTCGGCCGCAGAGCACCTTCGCTGGCGGCAGCTGTGGCGGTTGCGCTCGTTATCGTCGTCGCCACCACGCTGGCGGCGGCGAACCGTGGGCCTGACCTGGTGCTCCGCTCGGTGTCAGCCCCCAGCGCGCAGTTGGCACCCGGATCAATGTTCGGGGAGAGCATCACCGAGAAGAACATCGGCAACAAAAGTGCTCGCGCATCCATCACCGGCTTTTACCTGTCCCCGGCGGCGAAACTGGGCCATGGGGCCATCCACATAACCGGCGCAGTTCGGATTCGCGCGCTCAACGCGCGCAAGGAAGCCAAGCGCACCGCGAACCTCGTCATTCCGAGCGCGATCTCCGCGGGTTCCTATTTCCTGATCGGTTGCGCCGATGCTCACCACCAGGTGAAGGAACGCAATGAGCGCAACAACTGCCGTGTAGCCGCCGGGCGAGTCACTGTGGCAGCTGGTGGCGGCGCGACGCCCACGCCAATCACCACCAGCACCATGACTTGCATGCCGATAGATAACCCGGCCCTCACCTCGCCCGACCCGAACTGCTTTGACGGCAACGCCTCAGACGGCATCTTCGTCTCGGGGATTGGCGATGACTCGAACCCGGGCACCATGGCTTTGCCGAAGCGAACGCTCGCCGCCGGCGTCAGCACCGCAGCCGCGCAGGGCAAGGATGTCTATGTGACCAAAGGCGTCTACCCGGAGGTACTCAACGTCGCCAACGGCGTCAGCGTCTACGGCGGCTACGACGCTTCATGGCAGCGCTCGCCCGAAAATGTGACCAAGATCACCGGCACCACATTCTCCGGAGATACCGAGGCCGCAACCGCATTTTCCGTCACCACGCCGACCACGCTTCAGCTCCTGAATCTCGCCCCAAGCGCCCCGACCAGCCCGGGCGCGAACTCCTACGGCCTGCGCGGGTCCGGCAGCACCGGGCTCGTGCTCGACCACCTGACCGTGCTGGCCGCCCCGGGCGTCGCCGGCGCCGCGGGCGCCAACGGAATCGCCGCCACACCCGGCGGCGGCGGAACGGGCACTGGAACGGGGGGTACGAGCCCCGCCGGGCACACCGGAGGGGCAGGCGGGTATGGCGGATATAGCGGGGATAGCGGCACGGAAGGCGCACCGGGGCTGGCAACGACCCCCGACGTCTGGGGCGACATGGGTGGTCCCGGGGGCGCCGGGGGCGCCGGCGGCGCCAGCGAACGGGGCGAAGATGGCTATGCCGGCGACGCCGGGCACTTTGGAGCGAACGGATCCGGCGGCGGCTCGGGGAACGCCGACGGTCCGGCTTCCGCGATCTGGCTCAGCGAAGCGGGTACGAGCGGACAGGACGGATTTGCAGGCCACGGTGGCGGTGGCGGCGGTGGCGGCAGTTCCACCAGCTGCAATTTCTGCACTAATCACCGTGGTGGCGTCGGTGGCGGTGGCGGTGGCGGTGGCGGTGGCGGCCACGGCGGCGGCGGCGGCCACGGCGGTGGGGGGTCCTTCGGGATCTTCCTCGTGAGCTCGGCCGGCGCCCTGGTTCAGGACTCAAACGTCACGGCCTCCAACGGCGGTGCGGGGGGCGCTGGAGGTGGCGGCACCTTCGGCGCGGCGGGTGGCGGCGGCGCCTTCGGCGAAGCGCCCAGCGACATGGGCGACACCGGCGGCGACGGCGGCACCGGCGGCGACGGTGGTCTAGGTGGACGCGCCGGCGACGGCGGTGGTGGCGCCGGCGGGCCGAGCGTCGCGATCTTCGGCCTCCCCGCGGCCGATGCACCGGGTACGACCGTCACCCATGGCAGCGGTGGCGCTGGGGGCGCGGGTGGCTCCGGATCCGGATTCGGTGCCCCCGCCGGCGCCGGTGGCGCGGCAGCCAACTACCTCTAAAGGCCGCTCGAGCCTGTCGCGACTCCGACGGCTCTCAGTCGCGGCGACCAATCAACGGCAGTTGATCGCCTGCCGCGCCAGGCCGCAGCAGGGAGCGCCCGGATTGCCGGTGGTAGCGAAAGACGGACCGGGCCCGCTCCGTCTTTCGCTACCTCCCGCGGATAGTCGAGCGAAGTCGTCTTGCGGCCTGAGCGGGCTCAGTGGTTCGCACCCAGGCGGACGGAGGCACTCGTCGCTGGGCGGTCGAATACGATCGGCTCCAATGGCCACCGTACAGGGCGTACAGGGACCGATCGAGGCCGAGCAGCTCGGGCTGACGCTGATCCACGAGCACTTCTTCTCCTCCGATGAGGCAGTGACGGCGCAGTGGCCCCAGGTGCGCGACCGCGAGACCGAGCACAGGCTGGCGGTCGACTCGGCGGAGGCGGTGAAGCGGCACGGGGTGAAGACCGTGGTCGAGCCGACCGCGATGCTGCTGGGTCGCGACATCCGGGCCTCAATTCAGCTTGCGGCCGAGACGGGTCTTCAGATCGTCGCCTGCACCGGCATCTACACCTACGACCACTTGCCCCAGTTCCTGCTCAACCGCGACGAGGACTTCATCGCCGGTCTCTTCGTGCACGACATCGAGCAGGGAATCCAGGAGACCGAGGCCAGGGCGGCCTTCGTCAAGTGCGCCGCCGACGCGGCCGGAGTCAACGAGCGGGTCGAGAAGGTCCACCGCGCCGCCGCCCGGGCCAGTCTGCGGACCGGGGTGCCGATCATGGCGCACTCCCGGCCCGCTTCGAACACCGGCTCGCGACAAGTCGAGATCCTGCTCGAGGAGGGCGTCGCGCCGGAGAAGATCCAGATCGCCCATACCGGCGACACCGCCGACCTCGACTACATTGAGAGGCTCCTGGAGCAGGGCGTCTACATCGGGATGGACCGCTACGGGCTGGACATATTCCTGCCCACCGAGCAACGCAACGCCACTGTCGTCGAGCTGCTCGAGCGAGGCTACGCGGAGCGGATGTTCCTCTCGCAGGACTTCAACATTCCGATCGCCGCCGGGCTCGACTGGTACCCGCCGCAGGTGATCGAGCAGCTGGAGGCCAGCGGGGCATCGCGGGGCTGGAGCATGACCCTGCTCTTCGAGGAGATCATCCCGGCGCTGAGAGAGATGGGAGCGACCGATGCGCAGATCGAGACAATGATGGTCGAGAACCCGAAGCGCTGGCTCAGCACCTGACCTCGCCGGTCCCGATCGGGGGAACCTGGTTCCACCCCGACCCAGTCGTTGGCTGAAGCGCCACCCCCGCTTCACCCTGCACTTCACGCCCACCCACAGCTCCTGGCTGAACCTGGTCGAGCGCTGGTTCGCCGAGCTCAGCGAGAAGTGGATCAAGCGCGGCTCCCACCGCTCGGTCCGCGACCTCGTCGCCTCGATAAAAACCTGGATCGCCCACTGGAACGAGGACCCCAAGTCCTACGCCTGGCACAAGAGCGCCGACGAGATCCTCGGGGGGGATTGCCGCCTATTGTCGGCGGATTAACGACTCAGGTCACTAGCGACGTGTGAATACGGCCCACATTTCTGTCGAGCTGGCACTCGAGGTGAATCCGTCGGTCGCCCAGAAATGGATCTCGGCTTCCTCGCCCGGGTTCCATGCGAACCCGAGGGCGGCGAGGCAGTTGGTGGCGTTCAGTGTGTAGGTGATGGTGTGGGCGGGGTTCGCCGGCTGGTCGGTTGCCAGATCCGTGACCCCTACCCCCGGGGCCGTGGGTAGAGACAGGTTCGGATCGTTGACGGAGTAGGCGCTCGCCGGGCACTGAGTACTCGATCCCAGATCATGCGTCGCACCGACGCTGATGATATTCGCTCCATAGGTGAGTTTGCCGATGTCCGTCCAGGCGCCCGGCTCTGGCGGGATGGACTTGCGCTGAGGAGGCCAGAACGTCAGTTTCAGCGCCACATCACCGTTGGGGCCAGCCGCGACCGGGAAGCCGTCGCCGTGTCTTCCGGGGGCGGTCCACTGGTCCACCGGGTAGTTGATCGTCGCGGCGTTCCCCTGCCCGTCGTCGTAGGACACGAGCGCCGGGGCCGTCGCGAAGACGTAGGGCAGCATCGTCGGCGTGTCGGTTGTCACGCTGTTGCTCGTGACCCGCTGGATCAGCACGTCGCCGGTGCCGATCTGGCTGGACGTCGCGTTGGGCTTGAGGCTGAAGGAGCCTGGCGGCGGGAAGTGGGAGGTGTTGGGGAGTGTCCCGTAGCCGTTGTCGTCGGGGTCACAGCAGGCCGGGAAGGGTTCGAAGAGATAGCCCGCGACGCCCGCCGTAGTCATAGCCTCCTCGCCGGTGCCTCCTCTTGTGCAGTAGCTCAGGCCGCCGATCCAGCCCTGAGGGTTGTTGGGGTCCGGCGCCCCGCCGCAGTCGAGCTCAGGGCTGCCTGGCAGGATGCCGATGGCGATCCACTGGTTCGTCACCAGGGACTGGTCGATGTCCGCGTCGGTCACCGCGCGCACGTTGGCGTTCACGGCGTTGCCGTACCAGCCGCCGAACAGGCTGGTGCCGATGTAGAAGGGGCTTTCGGCCTGCGCCGTCCGTGCCCGGCTGCCGGTCGAGCGATCGACTTTGTCGAGGATCAGGTTGCCGTTGTCGTCAATGTCGAAGGTGTTCGGAACGCCGTCCAGGTCTGGATCGGAACTCGGGCCCTTGAGCTTCTTCACCCGAACCAACCCGAACTTCCCGGCGCCGATCGGAACCCCCTTCTTGGCCGTGGCGGTGCGCTTCGCATTGACGAACTTCGTCGCGGGCTTCTTCTTCAGCCTTGCGTAACCCTTGCCGCCCTTGATCACGACCTTGCCGAGCTTCGCTCCTGCCAAGACGCCGACGATCGCCAGCTTCCCGTGGTTCTTCTCTCCGACTACGACCGGGCCGGCGTAGAGGCCGTCGGGTGCGCGCAGCTGCAGGGTCACCTTCTTGGTCGGGGGGCGGAGCTTGAAGCTGTGCTTCCTGACCAGCACCGAGCTCGCCTTGCCGCTGTCGGCGAGCGCGATCAGGGTGTAGCCGGGCTTGCTCAGATTGCCGCTGATCGGAGCTGGCCTCGCGGCCGCGGCGGCCGGTGCGACGAGGACGAGAAGGGCTGCGGCACCACAGCAAAGACACGTTCTCGAACGCATACCGGCATCGTTCCGCGCCGTCAGATCGCTTCCAACCGTATTCGCCCCTAGCGATCAACCGGCAAATTACGGAATACCCCAACCGACCGTCCAAACCTACGCGAGTGAGCGAAGCAGGGATGGGAATGAGTCGCACCGAGGCAAGGACAAATGATTTCCTGGCCAGGGGCCCGTGCGGCCTATCAGGGCATCGGCCCCGCGATGCCCGCAGCGGCGGCAGAGCAGGGCCCGGCCCACCTCCCCACTGATTCCAACGCATAGGGAGCGTTTTCTCTCCGAGAGCCCCTTCCCCTGGTCCCGCGAGCGCCCGCCACAAGGCGGGGCGTTTCGCTTTCGCGTGGTTTTGAGCGCGTCAACCCCCAGCGGCAGATGCTCGCTCTGCACGAGAAGCGGTCGCCCCCGTAACCGGGGGGTGCAGGTATGCACGCACAGCCGCACAGGCGGTCTGAAAGGCGTCCGTTTGCATCGATTTCTGTCGGTGGTCGCGACAACCGATAGGGGGCCCGATTCGTCCGTCGCTACCACCGGCGGATGGTCGAGCGAGGCCACCTCGCCGATTGACTGACGCCGTCTGTTCCATCCACCCGAACGGGGAAGCGCCCTCAACGTGTGGCGTCGCTACTGCCCTTCGCCTCATGCGAGCGTCTGCCGCTAGCGGTTGTCGTGCCCGCAACTCGAGCGAAGCGGGAGCCGGCGAGGCGCTTTCGCGGGTGTTCAGTTGGGGGGTCCGCAACGCCGCCTTAAGCTGACGACATGGGAAGGCATGCGCTCTTCCTCATCGCGGCGGTGCTTTTAGTGGCGAGCGCCATTGTCGGTTCAGCCGCAGCGGTCGGCCACCGTCCGGCAACGGTCTGCGGCCCAGCAAGGGGACAGACGCTGGTGGGTGGCAGCAAAGCCCGGATCTATTCGCTGGCCGGGTCGAAGCCGCCGAAGACCGAACGGGTTCTCGGCTGCCTCCGTTCGTCGTCCCCTATCCGAAGGCCCAGCCCACTCGGCTTCTACGGGTCCCAAGACAACCGGCTGCTCGAACGTGTTCAGCTTCGAGTCCCCTGGGTGGCCGGACTGTACGAGGACACCGGACATGGGATTCCTGAGCTGGTGCTGCGGGCGGAGAACCTCAGAACGGGCGCTGTGAACGGCTGCGAGGTAGGAGCCGCAGAAGGCCCCGATGAAGCCTACGTGGGCGGGTTCGTCCTCAGCCGCAGCGGCGGGCTGGCGTGGATTGGGTTCGGCTCGGTGAAAGAAGAGGTCTCGTTTAGCCCGTCGGAATCGGCCAGACAAGTCCCGTCGCGAGTCGCGCCGCCGGTTCCGCCGGTACTGACGTTCAAACTGATCGAAGCCTACGAGAAGGAGCTTCTCGCCTGTCCGGGAGGATTGCTTGCGGCGGGCAACAACCTCGATGTCGAATCACTTGAACTGCACGGCTCGACCCTGACCTGGATCGACGGAGGCGAAACGGGCTCGGCGACGCTTGGATGAACACACCCGCTCCCCCTTTCACGTGATGCAGCACTCTGTGCCGTCGCAGGCGCTCGCGGGCGGTTAGCTCCAGCTGGGATCGCCGCTCGTCGAGCAGGCGAAGTGCATGGGGATAGGGGTACCGGGTATGGAACTTCCGCCAACAATTGACGACGGGCGGACCTGGGCATAGGGCGCCGCGATGTGGCGCCACCATCTTGGGTTGTCTTGGCGTCAACTGGGCGCCTACGGCTGTCTAGCCACATCGGCCCATCTTCGACAGCGACGAAATTTGGCCAATCGCTTGGGCTATCGGCCTCACGATCGCGAGATATGTATTTGCCTAGGGGTCGAATTCCCACCATCCGGGACAAGGACGAGGGGCGGGGCTATTCCAGACGGCCGCTCGGATGTCGAGCGCCCTGCTACCGTCGCGATCACAGATGGCGTCCCTGGGGCTCACCTGCGATCGGCCCGGGCATTACCTGCTGGGCGACCTCGGCTCGCTCCAGACCCAACGGCGCTTCGGGGCGCTGATCGAGGCAGGTGGGGAGAGCTGGAGGCTGCGGCGCAAGCTCTTCGGCTTCGGCCAGTCAATCACCGCGGTCAACCCTGCGGGCGGGAGCCTGGCGGCGAGCTACATCCCGCGAGGGTTCCTGCACCTGCGCGGCATCTATGGCGGCGAGCTGCGCCTGCCGCAGCGGGCCCTGGACTGGCGCGCCAACCATCAGCTGGGCCGGACCTTCACGGTCTCTGAGGCGGGGAAGACCCTGGCGACGCTGGAGGCCCTCGCCGAGCCGACCCCGGTGCGGGTTGAGGCGGCTGACCCCCACATCCTGCCTTCCCTGCTCCTCCTCTTCTGCTGTCACATCGCCAAACAGGCTGTCGACACCGCCCGGGTCGGCGCCGGCGTGGGCGCGGGGACGGCAGCGATCGGTGGGGCGGCATCGTAGCTGGCCGGCAGAACCACTCGAGCTGGACCTTTCCGCGCTCGGATGCCTCACTCAACCAAGTACGAGGCGCCACACAACGCAACCGGGCCGTCTGATCCCAGAACTGACCCAAGGCTGGACCCGATTGCACACGGCTGGTCAACCACGCTTGGATTACCGTCGGGACAACGTTGCGCTGGCGTTTGATCGGTGAGCCGGTCTCGCTTCCGGCCCAGCGCGAAGGAATCGAGCGGCTCTGTGAGTTGATCGAAGCGGCCGATGTTCCCAAGACCGTGGTCGCGATCGAGGCGACCGGGGCTCGAAGACGCGTCGACGGCACCCTCGTAGCACTCGCCTGGGCTAAGCGTTCCCTCGGCGCGCCTCCTCCCTTCTCGACCCGTCCCAGCAACCGCGAGGCCTCAGGCCTGGGTACTCCCAGCAGGAGGGACCGGGGTGAGGCCATGACGGCGCATCACCTCCATCAAAGCGACAAGGTCTGGCGGGCCCCCGGCGGACGCTGCCAGGACCTCGCCCACCTCCTGGAAGTAGGCGGGCCCGAAGACGCCGGGGCTAGCGATCGCGAGGAACCTGGCATCCGCGCTGCCGTGGTTACCGAAGCCGTGGACCGCGCCGCGTGGCACGCAGACCGCCTCGCCGACTCCGATCTCGATCGACTCGCCGTCGATCGTCCAGGTCGTGACGCCCTCAATCCCGTAGATCGTCTCCTCGAAAGCATCGTGGCTGTGCGGCGCCGGCATTTTGGCGTTCGCCGGGACGTAGCACTCAAAGACGCTCACGCTGCCGTTGGAGTCGGAGCCCTCGACGAGGAAGCGGACGCCGAACTCACCGACGGTGATGGTCTCTGTGGCGGCTTGATTCATTGCGGTCTCCTCTTGTGGGGTGCACGTGGGGTAAAGTTGCTTGACTACCGTATACCCCTGCCCCAGAATTGTCAAGTGACTTGACCCCGCTGGATAGCGAATCGGCCTCTCCCGGCCCACCACTGATCGGGGCGCTGCTGCGCATGCCCTGGGAAACCGTGCACGAGAGGATGCTCGTCGGCCTGTACCAGCGTGGCTACAGCGACCTGATCGCCGCCCATCTAAACGTCCTGCAGTACCCAGGCCCGGAGAACATGCGCCCTTCTGATCTCGCGAGCCGGACGCGGATGACCAAGCAGGCCCTCAATTACCTTCTCGGACAGATGGAACGGCTCGGATACCTGGAACGCGTCGAGGACAGCGCTGATCAGCGGTTCAAACGCATACACCTGACGCCGCGCGGGCGCGCGGCGGGCGCGGCGATGCGAGAGGTCGTCCTCGAGGTCGAGGACGAGTGGAGGCAGAAGCTCGGTCCCCGGCGATTCGCGGAGCTGCGTGACCTGCTGGCGCAGCTCAACGACGCGCCAGAAGACGAGCCGCAGCTCAGCTCGGGGTAGCGCCGTCCGCGGTCGCCCGGATCCAGCGTCTCCTCACCCATCACCTCCCGTTGCAGGCGCCCGGCGGGCTGAGGCTCTTCGCCGGTCCGATCCGACCGGAAGAAATCCCTGCAAATCGATGGGTCGAATCCGGGGCGGTGTCCCGGGCGGGATTCGAACCCGCGACCTTCGGGTTATGAGGTCTCTGGCCCCGATTGCCTCGGGGCGGTTTTTGGCTTGCTCAAGCGGTTCGAGTTGGTCCGAGTTGGACTAAGTTCCGCTCAACTTAGTACCCACTTAGTACCCGCCGCGAGTGCGAAATGCCTCTTGGGTGTACGCAATGCCAGGCAGGCGATGCGACTTTGGGCTACCTATTTGCTCGCCAGCCGGATCAGTGCGGCGCGGCGACCCGCTTGACTTCGGCGTCGGTGGGTCCGGCGGACCCGCTCATGCGTTCTTTCTTTTCGTTTGACGCGGACCTGCCTCCGACCGAGGTCCCGCCCAGCCGAGCAGCTTGGCCTTCTGGGCAGCGAACTCCTCGTCGGTCAGGATGCCTTGGCTTTTGAGCTCGCCGAGCTCCTTTGATCTGGTCGAGCTGGACAGCGGCAGCCTGAGCCGGCTGCGGCTGCCCTGGCGGCGCTTCCTGCGCCGCCCAGCGCTCGCCCTGGCGTTTGGAGACGCGGTTGCTCACCGCGGAGTCGCGGTACCCGCGATCGCGGCGGTTCGAGCGATTCCCCTGAGTAGTCCCGGCATGACAGCTCTCCTTTGCCTTTAGGCCGCTTCGGCCGCGTCCAGCGCGGCGAGCGTGGCTTGGATTGGGATCCGCCCGCTGGTGACGGCCGCGATGACAATCGTTACCACGACCCCCTGCGCCACCCCGCCGATCTCCGCGTTGGGGAGAAGGTCGATTGCGAAGCTGATTAGCAGGCCGTTCAGAACGAGTCCCGCCAGGCCGAGCGTGAGCACCGTGAGCGGCAGTGCCAGCCGTGAGAGCGCCGGCCATACAAGAGCGTTGAGGAGCCCGATCATGGTGGCGGCAGCAAGCGCGGATCCTGCGCCCTCCAACACGAATCCGTCGATCAGAGCAGACAGCGCCAGCAGCGTCAGCGAGTCCAGGAGGAGGACGAGGGCAACGCGCCAAACCAGCTTCGGGCTCATGCCCGGGCGCGCTCCGACCGGATCGCAGCCATGGCCGCCTCAATCGAGGGGTAGAAGTGATCTTTGTCGAGCGTGTCCATCAGCCCGTAGCGCAAGGTCAGCTGCTGGAGGCGATCGCGCAGCTCGACGAATGCGAGGTGTATTCCCGATGCATTCAACTCCAGATCGAGCTGCTCGAGCATCTCCGCCGCGGTCACGTCGACGTCGGTGATCGCCTCGCACTGCAGGACGATCCAGTCTGGCCTGCGCTCGCGCGCGAGCCGCCTGATCTCGCCGCGGAACCTCCCCGAGTTGGCGAAGAACAGCGGCGCCTCCCAGCGGTAGACGACAACGCCCGGGAGCTCCCTGGCATCGGGGTAGGCGTTGAGGTCGTGCCATCCCTCCAGTCCCTCGGGGCGCCCCAGGACCGCCCCGTGCGGCCACCAGTTGCGGCGAAAGAAGAGGATGATCGCCAGCAGGACCGCAACCACGATCCCCTGCAGGACGCCGAGGAGCACCACCCCGGCGGTGGCCACCAGGGAGACACCGAGCGCGCTTCTGCGCATCTCGTAATAGCGGCGCAGCAGCGGCAGGTTCATCAGCGACAACGCCGCGGCGATCACCACGGCCGCAAGCGCCGCCTGCGGCAGGTCGGCGAGCAGTGAGCTCAGGAAGAGAAGGAGAGCCGCGACGAGCCCGGCCCCGACCAACCCGGCCAGCTGGGTCTTGGCCCCCGACTGCTCGGCCACCGCGGTCCTCGAGCCGCTCGTCGAGACCGCGAACCCCTGAAAGAAGCCGGCCGCCACGTTCGCGACACCGACGCCGATCATCTCCTGATCGGGCTTGACCTCGTCTCCGCGCCGGGCCGCGAAGCTGGTCGCGGTCGCGATCGTGTCGGTCAGCGACACCAGGGTGATGCCGAGCGCTGCCAGCAGCAGCGCCGGGACGTCGCTCGCATTCGTCCAGGGAAATCCGGGGGCCGGTACGCCCTGGGGTAGGGATCCAACCGTCGCGACCCCGTGACCGGCGAGGCCGAAGGCCGCAGAGACGACGGTGGCTGCCACGACTCCCACGAGGATCGCCGGCAGGCGCTTGGTGACGAGCGGAAGCAGAAGCAGGATGCCGAGGACCACGAGCCCAAGCACGAGCGTCGCGGCGTGCGTCTGGCCGAGACCCTCGACGAACGCCTTCAGCTCGGCGAGGAAGGAGTCGGCGTCGGTCGAGAACCCAAACAGCTTCGGCAGCTGTCCGACGATGATCGTGATCCCAAGGCCGTTCATGTAGCCGACCTGCACCTCTTTGGAGAGCAGGTCGGCGACGAACCCGAGCTTCCCGAGACCGAGGCCGATCTCGATCAGACCGACGAGGATCGCGAGCATGCCCGCCAGGACGATCGCCGACCCCGGGTCTCCCACGACCAGCAGGGGCGTGATCGAAGCGAGGATCAGGGGCGAGATCGAGGAGTCGGGCCCAAGCACCAGGACCCGCGAGGGTCCGAAGAGCGCATAGCCCACCAGGCAGGCGATCGTTGTATAGAGGCCCGTGACCGCAGGCAGGCCGGCGAGCTCTGCATAGGCCATTCCTTGCGGCACGAGGATCGCTGCCAAAACGACCCCGGCGACCAGGTCAGGGCGGACCGACGGGCCGGGGTAGTGCCGGAGAAGCTTGATCCCGGGTGCCCAGCGGTCAAGCCGGCCGGCGTCTGGGTGCTGCTTCTCTGAATCGGGGGGCTCGGTGCCATGCATGGGAATTCGAGATGCCACCCTCCCATGAAGCACCCGGTGGCGTTCGGGAAGGCTCCGGGTGGACGGCTCAAACGACCAATGTCACCGCGCCACGAAGTATCAGCAGCACTCCTGCGACAGTCACGATGCGGATCGCGATCCGCCGGCCGTCCCGGCGCAACCGGGCCTTGAAGCGCTCCACCCGCCCCGGCGTTGCCTCCGGCTCTAGCCAATAGGAGAGGAGCGGCAGCTCGAGGAGGGCGAGCATGATCAGATTGAAGCCGACGACCGCGAGGACGATCTCGAGCGGTCCGAGTTCGTCCTTGGTCAAGCGGGTGAGGGCAACCAGATAGGAGGCGCCCGGAAGAGTCAGGAGCGCTCCGACGGCGAAGGTGGTGCGCGGGGTGCCGCGACTCAGGACCTGCTGCCAGCGCGGAGGGCCCTTCTCTCTCTTCGCCTCGCCCTTTGCGGCCTTGTGCCGTTCCCGGCGCTCCCTGAGAATCGAATCACGTTCGGCGCTGAGGACCCGAGCGACGATGAGCAAGATCGCTCCCAGGACGATGTCGCCCACCGGGCCGAGCGTGTCCTTGGCCACCTGGACCGCACCTGAATCTTCCAATGAGAAGACGATAACCAGCCCCAGGGAGACGCTGGTCATCATCGCCCCGAGCAGGTAGCCGAGCATCAGATTCCGCGGCCTCGGCAGCAACAGCATCACCGTAGTTGCGGCAAGCAGCGTTGGGTTCAACGCTGCCGAGAAGGCCAGCAGGAGGATGTCCACGCGCGGACTCAATCACCTCCTTGTCGCTCTGGGTCACCGGGGATAGGCTGGCGCGAGCGGCGCCACGGGGTCGTTATGTGGTTTGTCAACGACTATTCATCGCACGAGGACGAGGAGCAGTTCGATGTCGGCTCAGCAGGGCGCCCCGCACCGGCTGGCCGCACTTGCGGCTCTGGGATGCGCGGCGCTGCTCCTAGTCCTCAGCGTCGACATCGTCCTTTCGCAGTTCCCCCGCGGACTGATCGTGCTCGCCTGCCTCGTGATCGCACTCACGGCAGCCTGGTACGGCCTGACCCGCACCGGCGGCGCCAGGCTTCTGGGATCGGGGACCGCGATCCTGGCCGTGGGGGCGATGGCCGCCGTCTTGATCGCCGACGGCGATCACCTCATACAGGCCCTCGTCATCGTGGCCGGCCTGGGGCTGATGGTCTCGGCGACGCGATCTGCCTTCAGGGTCCACGTCCTGCTCGACCCGGCACCTGATCCTCACCACCCCGTCCTCTTCTACAACCCGAAGTCAGGCGGGGGAAAGGCCGAGAAATTCCGCCTGGCCGAGGAGGCACGCGCGCGTGGCATCGAGCCGATCGAGTTGAAGCTCGGCACCGACCTCGAGCAGCTAGTACGGGGCGCGGCCGCCGATGGAGCCGACGCGCTGGCGATGGCCGGCGGCGACGGCTCCCAGGCCGTCGTCGCCATGGTCGCCGCGGAGCAGGGTCTGCCCTATGCCTGCATCCCGGCGGGGACCCGCAACCACTTCGCCCTCGACCTCGGGGTCGATCGGGATGACGTCCTCGGCGCACTCGACGCATTCGTCAGCGGTCGCGAGAGACGGGTCGACCTCGCCGAGGTCAACGGCCGGGTATTCGTCAACAACGTCTCGCTTGGCCTCTACGCCGAGGCCGTCCAACGCGAGGGCTACCGGGAGGCGAAGCTACGGACCATCCTCGACACGCTGCCCGAGGCACTGGGGCCCGAGGGCAAAGAGCTGGACCTGCGCTGGACTGGCCAAGGGGGGCACCAGCACTCCTCCGGCGCCGCGATCCTCGTCTCCAACAATCGCTACCGCCTCGGGCGTGCGGTCGGCTCGGGCACCAGGCCAAGAATCGATGACGGGCTGCTGGGGGTCGCCGTTGCTTCCCTGCCGGGCGGAGACCGATGGTCGATCCGGCGTCCCTGGCAAGAGTGGTCCTCCCCTACCTTCGAGGTTGACGCAGACGGCCCGATCGCCGCGGGCATCGATGGCGAGGCCGTCACTCTGGACGCGCCGCTGCGCTTCAGAATCCTGCCGGGCGCGCTGCGCGTGCGGATAGCCGCCGCACACCCCGGCGCCTCTCCGTCTGAGGCAATGCCCGAGGGCGCCTGGGAGACCGTTCGCGCGCTGGCGCGGATCGCTGTAGGAGGAACGCCGAAACACTCGAAATCGTCGCCCCGATGAGCAATTGGCTCAACGAGGCGAAGGCGGTCGACACCGCCCTCTACGGAGCGATCGCCGCCGGCGACACCCCCACGCTGGACGTCGCCATGCGTCACCTCTCCCGTGCCGCCGATCACGGCAAGCTCTGGTTCGCCACCGCGGCCGCATTGGCCCTTCTCGGAGGGCCACGCGGCCGGCTTGCAGCTCGGAGGGGCCTTGTTTCACTCGGCATCGCCTCCGGCTTCGCCAACCTCGTCGCTAAGCCGCTGAGCGCCCGTCGGCGCCCGGAAAGGCAGGAGGCCGAAGAGCTCGCGAGGCGCCACATCCAAATGCCGCGCTCAAGCTCCTTTCCCTCTGGCCACACCGCCTCCGCCTTCGCCTTTGCCGCCGGCGCCGGTAACGTGCAGCCGTTGCTCTCAGCGCCGCTGCGAACCTTGGCAGCGCTGGTCGGATACTCCCGAATCCATACCGGTGTCCACTATCCGGCAGACGTGCTCGCCGGCGCGTTCATCGGGGTCAGCGCAGCAGCGCTGACCGGACGCCCGCTGGGCCACTGATCGCGCAGCGGGCGAACGAGAACAGCTCACGGATCGGGGATAGAGAGCTCTCTATATGTATGACAGCAAGCAGCACCATTGAGGATCGCCCGGGCCGCAAGGAGCCTGGTCGTTGTCTTTCACCGAGTCTCGTCCTCCGAAGTGACGAAGCCGTAGGTAGCTCACCGCAGGATATTCAGGAAATGAGCTCTCGCCTTCGGGTTCTTCCGAAAAACCCGAAGGTCAGCTCGCAAAACCTGCTCGAAGAGGCGTTCTCAGGAGAATTCCGTGCCTGGAACTACGGAACCGGCAGAGACCCTGGGTGCCCTGGGAGGCGCAAAAAAAAAGAGTCAGAAATAGTACCCGCCCAAATTCCGAGTCTCCGAGGAGTACTGAAAACGGCCCTGCAAACGAGGGCCTTTCTCACATAGCGGGGGCCCGATTCGTCTCTCGCTACCACCGGCGGATAGTCGAGCGAGGCCACCTCGCCGATTGACCGACGCCGTCTGTCCCATCCACTCGAACGGGGACCCCTCAATGTGCGGCGTCGCTACTGCCCTTCGTCCAAACCGGCAGCTAGGAAATCCCGGTCGGTCGCGTTGCTACTCGGCGATCGTCTCGCCGGAGCCGCCCAACTCTTCGGGGAAGTCCTTGAGCTTGGGGAGGCCATCTTGCATGGGCAGCACGGTCGACTCGTAGTTGACGTGCACCCCCGGTTCAAACGGAAATGCGGGGATCGTCGCCGCGTAGACGTCGACCAATCCCCACTGCGGGTGCCGCGTCAGCAGATGGCCGCCGCAGACCTTGCACCACTGCCGGTAGCTGCGCTCGTTCTTGTGGTACTCGCCGATTTGGTCTTCTCCCTGGGTCACCTTGACCGCCTCGGGCTTCCAGAGCGTGAATGCGTTGACGGGGCCGGCGGACCAGCTCCTACAGGAGGCGCAATGGCAATAGCCAGCGCCCTCCGGATCGCCCGTGACTTCAATCGTGACAGCGCCGCAGAAGCACTGCCCTTTGAAGGTCTTTTCATCCTGGCTCATGAGCTCTCCCCTCGCTCGAGGTCTCGTCGCGACATCGCCCAGGCAGTATCTCGAAGCACCGCTTTCGATGCGGAGCGAAACGTTGCGCTTGGGACGAGGAGCAGCAGCGACGAGGCGCACTGAGCTGAGGACTCCTCCCGCGTGAATGCAGCACTCGGTGCCGTCGCAGGCGCTCGAGGGCGGTTAGCTCCAGTTGGGAGGGCGGACAGGGGCGAGCCTGAGAGGTGCCCCATTTGCAGCGATTCTGGCGGTGGTAGCGAGGACCGATAGGGGGGGCGGGATTCGAACCCGCGACCTTCGGGTTATGAGGTGCCTTGAGGGATTCCGTCGGGGGGCTCCGTGGCTCTGCCAAGCGGTCTGAGCTGCTCTCAGATCACCTCAGTTTCGCTCATTTGGTACCACCGCTGGTATTACGGAGCCCCGGCGGCGCAAGTCGGCCCAGGAGCCCGCGGCCCTGGGAGTCAGTAGCCGTTTCCTGGCCGGGGTCAGTCGATATCGGGCCTGGTGGATCACCTGCCTCGTGCCTCGCGCGCTGCTGGATTGGTGGCGCTTGACGCTCGCGCCATCGACCAAGCTGAAGCTTGTCCGGGCGAGCACGAAGACCGCGCCTGGGCGTGAGCGAGCCCTGCGAGTCGGGGCGAGAGCGGGGTTAGCCTAGGCGGCGTGAGGGAGCGGGCTCTATCCCAGCCAGCCGAAGCCGCCCAGCGCCGTCGCGTGCTGATCGTTATCGGCGCACTCATGCTGACGATGTTGTTGGCCGCGCTCGATCAGACGATCGTCTCCACCGCGCTGCCGACGATCGTGGGCGAGCTGGGAGGGCTCAACCACCTCTCCTGGGTGGTCACCTCCTACCTGTTGGCGATCACCGTCGTCACCCCCCTCTACGGCAAGCTAGGTGACCTCTACGGTCGAAAGGTGGTGCTGCAGGGGGCGCTGATCCTCTTCTTGGTCGGCTCGGCGCTGTGTGGTCAGGCACAGAGCATGAGCGAGCTGATCTGCTTCCGGGCGATCCAGGGGCTGGGAGGCGGTGGGCTGATGGTCGGCGCTCAGGCCGCTCTCGGCGATGTCGTTTCACCCAGGGAACGCGGCCGCTACATGGGCCTGTTCGGAGCGGTGTTCGGCGTCGCCAGCGTCGCCGGACCTCTGATCGGCGGCTTCTTCACCACCCACGCCAGCTGGCGTTGGATCTTCTACATAAACCTGCCGCTGGGGCTGCTGGCATTCGTAGTCCTGGCGTTTGCCCTGCCAGCAGCTGCGGAGCGCACGCCGCATCGGATCGACTACCTGGGAACCGTGCTGCTCGGCACCTCTCTGGCATCGCTGGTGCTGCTGACGACCCTCGGCGGAACCACCTACGCGTGGGGCTCTGCCTTCATCATCGGGCTTGGGGCTCTCTCATTGGTGGCGATGATCGCCTTCGTGGCGGTCGAGCACTCCGCTGCAGAGCCCATCCTGCCACCCGAGCTGTTCCGAAACTCCGTCTTCCGCATCACCAGCGCGATCGGGTTCGTCGTCGGCTTCGCCCTGTTCGGCGCGCTCACCTACCTGCCGCTCTTCCAGCAGGTGGTCCGCGGCCTCAGCCCGACCGCTTCGGGACTGCAGTTGGTGCCGCTGATGGTAGGCCTACTGGGCGCCTCGATCGGCTCAGGTCAGTTGATCTCGAAATCCGGGCGCTATAGACGCTTTCCGATCCTCGGCACCGCAATCGCCGCCGTCGGCCTGCTGCTCCTCTCCCGGCTGCAGCCCGGAAGCGGCAATCTGCAGGCCGGCCTCTACATGTTTGTGCTCGGAGTTGGCCTTGGCTTCGTGATGCAGGTGCTCGTGCTGGCGGTTCAAAACGCCGTCCCCTATTCCCAGCTCGGCGTTGCCACATCCTCGGCGACCCTCTTCCGCTCGATCGGTGGCTCCCTCGGCACGGCGATTCTCGGGGCGATCTTCGCCAACCGGCTCGCCAGCGAGCTCGCCTCGAGCCTTCCGGCCAATTCCCCGGCGGCCACCGGGGTCGCCTTGGGCCAAATCAACCCCGCCCAGCTGAAGGCGCTGCCGACCGCGCTACACGAAAGTTACGTGCGCTCATTCACCAACTCGATCTCCACCGTTTTCCTGATCGCCGCGGCGGTGGCCGTGGTCGCCTTCTTGCTCGCCTGGTTTCTCGAGGAGCGACCGCTGCGAAAGACGATCGAGACCCAGGACCTCGGCGACACCTTCGCAGCACCCCAGGACACGGACTCCCTGCGCGAGATAACCCGCGAGCTGAGTCGCCTCGTGGGCCGCGAGCGGACCCGCCGCTTCATCGAGGGCGTGATCACCGAAGCCGAGGTCGAGCTAGCGCCAGCAGAGGTCTGGCTGCTGGGCAGGGCCGAAGGCGGGACGATCCCCGCGACTGCGACCGAGTCCGGCGAGGCCGCCGACCAAGCGTTGCTAGAGCAGGGGATGACACAGCTCCGCGGCCGCGGGTTGGTTGAGGGTCAGGAGGCCCCGACGCGGCTAACCCCCGCCGGCCTCGCGGTCCACGAGCGTCTGCTCGCCGCGCGTCAAGAGTGCCTAGCCACGCTTGTCGCCGACTGGGAATCGGAGGCCCCCGAGCTCGACGCGATGATCGAGCGCCTTGCGGTGGAGTTGAACCGAAGCCAAGAGCCGCTCGCCCCCACCGGGCCCTAGGCGTGGTGGACGATCAGCACCGAGCGCTTGCTGTGTTGGGCTACGGCCGCGGCCACGCTGCCGAGCACCGCTAGCTTCAGCCCGGAGCGCCCTCGAGAGCCGATCACAATCAGATCGGCGCCCTCGTGATCGGCGGTCTCGACGATGCAGTTCCATATCGAGTCGCCGATGAGCACCCGCGACTCGGCTTCAAATCCTGCTTCCCGCGCGAGCGCGGACCCATCCTCTGCAATCTTCTCGGCGCCCTCCCTGGCCGCCTTCAGGAACTCGTCCATTGTGCCCGGATCGATTGGCGCCCCAGATGCGCCGAGGAACGGAACCTCCTCAAGGGGCTCGGAAACTGTGAGGACGATCGCCCGGCGGCTAGTCGCTAATTGCCGGCCGGCCTCCACGATCGCCGCCCTGGCGAAATCCGAGCCGTCATAGGCGATCAGGATCGGGGGGTTTTCATCGCTCAAGGCCACGGTGCAAGGTGGGTCAGCCTAGTGGATCGCCCTCGCTCCCTTGATCGGGGAGCGGCACCCTCCTACCCCGTCTCCTCGCCTGCGACGACCCGTGGAGGCAGTGATTCACCGGTCGTGGATGATCAGCGCACGCCGGGCAGCCGCGCCAACGTCGATCGCCCTCGGCGCGGCGGTCGCCTGCTTGGAGAGCCGTCTCACCATCGTCGGTCTCGCCGGCGGCACGTTCCGATTCGGCTGTCGCCATGCAAAGGCGAACTTCGGATCGTTTATTGGTTCTCCAGCGTCCGATCTATGATCGCCGCGTGCCTGGCCTCATAGCGCTCAACCTCGTGCGCAATCGGGGACGGACGGCTCTCACCGCGGCCGGCATCGCGATTGGGGTGGCGACGATCGTCGCGCTGCTGGCCCTGACCCAAGGCCTCAAGCAGAGTTTCGGCGGCCTCAGCCACCTCGGCGGAGCCAGCCTCGGCATCTTCCAGAGCGGTGTCGCCGACCCAACCGCCTCGGTCTTGCCCGTGTCCCTCATCGACCGTGTGCGAGCTCAGCCGGGAGTCGAAGATGCGGCCCCGATCCAGCTCGTCACCGAAGCGGTGCCCGACTCGCCCTCGGCGATCGTCTTCGGCGTACGACACGACAGCTTCGTGCAACGCCGCCTCGTCGTCACCGAAGGCCGTGCGTCGGGTCCGGGTGAGGCGATGGTCGGCAGCGCGCTGGCGGCGAGTCAGGGCCTGGGGCCGGGAGACACAATCGCGCTCAAGGGACAGCACTTCCCGATTGTCGGGATCTACGAGAGCGGAGTCGCCTTCGAGGACGGCGGCGTGGTCGTGCCGCTGCCTGCTGCCGACCGCCTCGCAGGGCGGGTCGGCAGCGTGACGACGATCGCAGTTGTTCTCGGACCGACCGCGTCCGCAGATACGGTCACGGCCGAGATCGAACGGTCCTTCCCCGGTACGACCACGATCTCCAATCCGGGCGAGGCGGCCCGCGCCAACCCCGGCTTCGAGATCGTCACCAAGGCCGTCCTCGTGATCGCCGTGCTGGCGCTGATCCTGGGTGGGATTGCAGTCACCAACACGATGGCGATGGCGGTACTGGAGCGCCGCCGCGAGCTTGCGCTGCTGGCGGCGATCGGCTGGAGCAGGCCCCAGGTAGCCGGCATCGTCATCGGCGAGGGCGTCGGGGTGGGGCTGCTCGGCGCCGGGCTCGGCGTGCTCGGCGGCATCCTGATCAGCCACCTGATCGTCGACCTGCTCGGTGCCGGCGGCTTCGTCAACCCCGAGCTGACCGCCTGGGGGATCGGCCGCGGCCTGCTGGTCGGCCTGGCGATCGGCGTGCTCGGCGGCCTCTATCCCGCCTGGAGCGTATCGCGGCGCCCACCCGCCGAGCTGCTCGGCCGCTTCTAAGGTCAGGGAGCTTTGTCGGCGACGATCCGGCCGTCGACCATCCGCACGTAGCGGTCGGGGCGGTCCCCGAGAAGCGGGTCGTGACTGGCGACGACCAGCGTCATCCCTCGGCGCTCGCGGGCACGATCAAGAACGGCAAGAACGCGGCGGCCGCTCTCGGAGTCGAGCGAACCGGTCGGCTCGTCGGCGAGCAGCAAACGTGGCTCATTGGCCAGTGCCCGCGCCACCGCGACTCGCTGGCGCTCGCCGCCAGAGAGAACGGATGGACGCTGCTCGACCCGATCGCTCAAGTCGACCTCGGCGAGCAGCTCTTCGGCCCGGCGGTGGCGCTCGACCCGCGGCACCCCGGCGGCGATCAGCGGCAGCTCGACATTCGCCCGCGCGGTCAGCATCGGCATCAGGTGGTGGAGCTGGAAGACGATGCCGATCGTGTCGCGGCGGTAGGAGGTCGGGTGGGTCAGCTCGGTGACGATGGTGCCGTCGACTGTCACCCGTCCGGAGTCGGTGCGCTCGATCGAGGCGATCACGTTTAGCAGCGTCGTCTTGCCACAGCCGGAGGGCCCGGTGAGCACTATGACCTCGCCGGGTGCGACCGCCAGCGAGACATCGTGCAGGGCCTCAATTGGACCGTAGCGCTTCGAGACCCGCTCGACTTCGACGCCAGCGCCCCTCGTCTCCGGCGGGCGCTCGCGTGCCCTTTCACCGAAGGCGGCTATCGCTTCACCTTTACGGCGTAGTCGAGCCTGCGCGTTCCGAGAGGCGTGGTCACCACCGCCCGAAAGGTGAGCGGCACACCAAGCGAGCGAGCGGGCCAGCGGAACGTGTCATGGAAGGTTCCCCGGAAGCGATAGTGCGAGCGCCTGGCAACCACCGAGCCGGCGAAGAGGTACTGGTATCGGACCTCGGCCTGCAGGGGATGGCCAGCCGCATCGTAAGCTCGGATCACGATCGACCAAGGAGCGCCGGCTACGGGACGATGGGTCGCCGCGCTAAGGGTGACGGTTTGGGTCGGTGGACGATGCTCGGTTGAGCCGTTGGAAGACGATTCGCTCGACCCGCCGCCACACGACACAAGCGAAATAGTCAGGGCCGCCGCCGCGGCCAAGCTGACAATGTTCCTCGAAGCTTGACCTTGCATTGACCGACCCTATCGGCGAGCTGGGCTGTCCACAGATCCCGAGGTGCTGAGCTGCCGACTGCGCACGAGGGCGATCACGGCGCGCAGGTGCTCTGTCATGCGCACGGTGGCGGCGCGTCGGGTGGGGGCCGTCCTCCCAAGCCCAAGCTGCCCCAGCGTCATCCACTTGTCCGCGAGCGTGAGGTGGGAGAGCTGCTGGAGGCCCTCAGGAGGCCCGAGCGGGCGGGGGATGTTCCGGCGGCAGCCGCCGGCTCCGCCTGAGCCGCCTTCGCCGGCGGCCGGGTAGCCTCGTCGACCTGGCGCGGTCTGTGGCGCAATCGGACCACGGAGCCGACCTCCAGCCAATTCCATCCTCGGCCTGCGGGAACTCCGCTGTCTGGGTGCGGCTTTTCCCCGATGAAATCGGCCGAGAGCGGGTCATAGATTTGTAACGAGCACGCTATTTGAGTCTGCCTGTAACAGGTGACTTGTGCATATCCGCCGATAGATGAGGAGAGCCTAGATGCCCACCACAACCAAACAGCCCAAAGGCAAAGATGCATCCGGCCGCGACGCGGTCGAGAGAACCACCGAGCTGACCGAGCAGGTCCTCGAACAGATGAGGGGGAGCCAGCAGAGGGCGATCGAGGCGGTGCGCAAGTTCATGGAGTCCGTCGATGAGGCGCTGCCACCGCATGGCGAGAACCCGTCCAGGCGGCAGGAGGTCATCGACTCCGCGCTGGAGATGTCGGAGAAGCTGGCTAAGACGCAGTACGACTTCCTGACCAACGTCGTGCACAGCGCCGGTGAGGCGCTCGGGGCGTCGGGCAAGGAGGAGTAGGGACCTGGGACTCCCATGGGCAAACGTCTGACCCCACTCGATGCAGCGTTCTTGGAGCTCGAGCAGGTCGACGAGTCCGCCCACATGCACATCGGCTGGGCGATGGTCTTCGATCCGCTGCCGGAGGGCGGGGGACCATCGCTCGAGGTCCTTCGAAGCCAGACCGCAGAGCGGCTCGAGGCGTTGCCCCGCTTCCTTCGCCGTCTCTCCTCACCGCGGGTGGGCAGCTTCTCCCTGCCAAGCTGGGAGCCCGACCCCGACTTCGACATCGCAACCCATATGCGCCATGCGGCCCTGCCGGCGCCGGGGGGAGAGGCGGAGCTGCTCGACTGGCTCGGTGACTTCTACTCCCACCGGCTAGACCGCGCCCATCCGCTGTGGGAGACGACCCTCCTCGACGGACTCAGCGAAGGCCGCTGGGCGCTGGCGACGAAGGTGCATCACTGCCTGGTCGACGGGATCGGCGGCGCATCGGTCACGAGCGCGCTGCTTGACCCCGAGCCCAACCCGGCCGCTGACTCAAAAGGCCTCGCAGGAATGCTGGCGCCAGTCGGCCCGGACGAGGAGGCCGACCGCGGTGTGCTCTCAAAGCTTTACGGTGCCGTGGGGAGCGGTGCCGATATCGCGCTCCATCCACGCAAGCTCGGTTCGGCCATCTCCCGCTCGAGGTCGATGGCAGAGATAGTCATTCGGGAGGAGCTGATCGGGGCGCCCCACACCAGCCTCAATGAGGCAATCGGAGCCAGCCGGCGCCTGGCCGCCGTCAGCGTGCCGCTCGACGACCTCAAACAGATAAAACGCGAGCTGGGTGGCACCGTCAACGACGTCATCCTTGCCGCGACTGCCGGCGGCCTGCGACGCCTTTTCGAGCACCGAGGGGAGGGCTCGGAAGTGGAGAGCGTCAGGGCGATGGTCCCGGTCAGCGTTCGCCGGGTGAGCGAGCGACTTGCCCTTGGCAACCGGGTCTCCTCTCTCTTCGTCAATCTGCCGGTCGCCGAGCCCGATCCGCTGCTTCAGTTTCGCAAGACCGTTGCGGCGACGGAGGATCTGAAGGGCGGCAACCAGGCCACGGGTACCGAGACGCTGATCGAGGTGGCCGGCATGGCGCCGCCGCTGATCCACAGCGTCGTTGCGCGGCTTGCATTCACACCGCGCCTGTTCAACATCACGATCACCAACGTCCCCGGGCCACCGATGACGCTCTACGCCCAGGGTGCGGCAATGCGGCGGGTGATCCCGCTGGTGCCGATCTTCTCCGGCCATGCGGTCGGGGTCGCCGTGGTGAGCTATGACGGCGGGGTCTGCTTCGGGCTCAACGCCGACCGCGCCACGGTCCCCGACCTAGGCGTCTTGAAGCACGGCATCGAGGAAGCGTTGGCCGACCTGCGGCGCCTCGCCGGCTCGGCCCAGGGGCGCCGAGAGCACTTGACCGTGCCGCTCGGAAGTGATGCGCAGTGTTAGAACGCTCGCCGAGAGCGCCTAGCCGGGTTCAGGGGCGCGCCGTCGCAGCCTCGGATGTCCGCGCATTGTGGAAGGCGATGACAACGACGCGATCCTCGGCCTCGATGTACATGTAGACGACGATCAGCCAGCCCCACGGACCGATCAGCGCCCGACGGTCTCGCCAGACGCCCGATAGCTGCTTGCCGGCGCGCGGGAACTCTTCCAGCGTGAGCAGCCTGCGCGAGGCCCGCTCGCGAGTGTCGGCCGGAAGCTGGCGGGTCTCGATCAGCTCGCGAAGCTCGTCACGCGCCAAGCGCGTGACCTCGATCGTCGCCATTGGCTAGAGCTCGGAGAGCGGCACCGTCTCGCCGCGCCGAGCCTGCTGGATCGACTCTTGCGCTCTCTCCCAGGCCCCGGGAATCCCATCCAGGATTTCGGTGATCCCCGAGGCGTCGGGATCGGCTTCGTCGAGCGCGCTGCAGAGAAGCGAGCGAGCCAGAGTCCCCTCCTGGACATGCGTGCGCTCCGCCAGGCTCGCCAGCTTCTGCGCATAGACCGGCTCGAGAGTGACGTTGATGCGGCGGTTCCGCTCACCCATAGCCAGGAAGGTACACGCAAGGGCACATGGCGTACATGAGCCATGGATCGCGCTAGCCTGGGATCTATGGCGCATCACAAGCGCAAGCGACCCAAGCATCGCCGGAGCGGATGCCTCCTTTGCAAGCCGCACAAGCTGAGCGCCCAGGTCAAAGCTCGGCGCGCCGAAGATCGCCGGTCTTGGACCCATCACGAGCGGATCGCGTCGCAAGACTAGGGGGCGGATTCGAACCCGCGACCTTCGGATTTTGAGCTGACGGGTCTTGGCGATCGCGTAAAGACTGCTCCAGAGCCCGCGGAGCCCCGCGCCAGGGGCATCGACGCATAGGTCAGCAACGCGAAGGTGAGTTGGCCGACGCCCGTCCGCATTCGTGTCGGTCCGAGCAGGCAGGACGTAGTGCCAGAATGACGGGCGTGCGGCGTGGTGGTGTCGACGAGACTCGGACCGAAACGCTCCTGCGTCGACTGCGGTCGATCCCCCCGCTCGTGCTGGGCCTGTTGCTGGTCACCGTCCTGCTGCCGGCGCTGCTGGTCGTCGGCCTGGCGATCGACCTCGGGCGCTGGGCAGTGTCCGGGGTTCTGCCCACCGCGACGCGGCTCGCGCTCTTCCTCTGGGTCTACCTCGCCGCCGAGGTAGCGGGGCTGGCGGCGCTGGCGGCGGCGTGGGTTGCCAGCCTTGGCGGTCGCCGCGACGCCCGGCTGCGCAGGGCCACCCTGCGCCTGCAGCAGCTCTGGGCCGCGGCCCTCTTCGGCGCGGTGCGGGCACTGTTCGGCCTGCGGCTGGAGGTGACGGGCGGCGAGAACGTCGCTCCGGGCCCCTTGGTCGTGTTGGTCCGCCACGCGAGCATCGTCGACAACCTGCTGCCGGCCAGCCTGATCGCGCGTCCGCACGGGATCCGCCTGCGCTACGTGCTGAAGCGCGAGTTGCTCGCCGATCCCTGCCTCGACGTAGCCGGGCGGCGCCTGCCGAACTACTTCGTGCGCAGGGGCACGGGCGAGACCGAGGAGCGGAACCGAGTGGGCGCGCTCGCCCACGGCCTGGGAGGGGACGAGGGCGTGTTGATCTACCCCGAGGGAACCCGCTTCACGCCACAGCGGCGCGCCCGGGCGATCGCCCGCATCGCCGAGCGCGACCCACGACTGGCGGCGCGCGCGGAGCGCCTGCGCCACCTGCTGCCACCGCGGCTGGGCGGCGTCGGAGCGCTGCTCGACGGCGCCCCCGCCGCGGACGTCCTCGTCGTCGCGCATCACGGGTTCGACGGCCTGCGCCTGGTATCCGACATCTGGCGCGGCGGCCTCGTCCGGCTCACGGTCGGAGTCCAGATCACGCGGGTGCCGCGCTCCGCGGTGCCCGCGGCGGGCCCGGCGCGCACGGACTGGATCTACGACCTCTGGCAGGACGTCGACGACTGGGTCGAGCGGCGGGCCCACGCAGATGACCTCGCGGGAGCGGCGACGTGAGCGCGGCGGGCCTGCTCGCGATCGAGGCGGGCCTCGTGCTCGCCCTCCTCACGGCGCTCTGGGCGGTGAGCCTGGCGCTGCGGGACGCCTCGATCGTCGACGTCTTCTGGGGCACCGGATTCGTGTTCGTGGCGTGGATCGCCTACGCGCTCGGCGGCGGCAGCCGGGACCGTGCCCTGCTCCTCGCCCTGCTGGTCACGGCCTGGGGCCTCCGCCTCACCGCTCACCTCGCCCGCCGCAACCTCGGCAAGGGCGAGGACTACCGCTACGCGGAGATGCGCCAACGCCACGGCGAGCGCTGGCCGCTGCGCAGCCTGTTCCTCGTCTTCTGGCTCCAGGGCGCGCTGATCTGGGTCGTCTCCCTCCCCGTGCAGGTGGCGATGACCGACCCCACGCCGACCTGCCTCGGCGTGCTCGACTGGCTGGGAACCGCGGTGTGGGCGGTCGGGCTGACCTTCGAGGCCGGGGGCGACTGGCAGCTCTCGCGGTTCAAGGCCGACCCGGCGAATCGTGGCAAGGTCATGGACCGCGGCCTCTGGCGCTACACCCGCCATCCCAACTACTTCGGCGACTTCTGCGTCTGGTGGGGGATCTGGCTGGTCGCGCTGGCCGCCGGCAGCACCTGGTGGACGGTCGTGGGCCCCGCGGTCATGTCCGTCCTCCTGATCCGGGTCAGCGGCGTCGCCATGCTCGAGCGCTCGCTGAGCCAACGCCGCCCCGGCTACGCGGACTACGTCGCCCGTACGAGCGCCTTCTTCCCACGGCCGCCGCGCCGCGGCTGACGTCGAGGGAGAACGTCACCCTCCGCCGCTCGCCTCCTCCTCTGCCAGCGCCCGCCGCAGCGCTTTGTCAAACGACTCGGGCTCGATCCCGAACGGCTCGGCCCCGCTCGGGTCGGTGACCACGGTCGCCGTCCTCAGCCCCTCGACCAGCGGTCGAGCGACCTTGGTGTCGACTGGGGTGACGAGTCCCAGCCAAAGCGCCGAGAGCCACGGCGTGATCAGCGGCACCGACAGCTTGCGGGGCGGCGGCTTGCCGAGCGCCAGCGCCATCCGGTCGAGCATATCCGCGTAGGAGAGAATGTCGGGCCCGCCGATCTGGACCTCGCGGCCGGTTGACTCGGGCACCGCCGGCGCTCGCAGCAGGTACTCGATCGTCGCGTCGATCCCGATCGGCTGGGTCAGCGTGCGCAGCCAGCTCGGGGCCACCATCACCGGCAGCCGCTTGACCAGGTAGCGCAGGGTGCGGTACGACTCGCTGCCGGCGCCGACGACCATCGCCGCCCGAAAGTAGGTGAGCGGCGGTCCCTCGGCGGCGAGGATGCGGGCGGTCTCGTGGCGACTGCGCAGGTGCTTGGATTCGGTCTCCTGGCCGAGCCCGCCGAGGTAGACGACGCGCCCGATGCCCTCGCTCTTGGCCATCCGGGCGAAGTTGCCGGCGGCGACCCGCTCGCGCTCCTCGAAGCCGGCGCCGCCGGCCATCGCGTGGACCAGGTAGTAGGCGACGTCGGCTCCCTCCCCCACCCCGGCGAGGCTGGGGGCGTCGGTGACGTCGCCGACCCGCAGCTCGACGCCCAGTCCCGCGAGCTTTGCCGCTCGGGAGCGCTCGCGGACCAGGCACCGCACCGGCCCCGAACCGGCCAGCGCCGCCGCCAGGCGGCCGCCGACGAAACCCGTCGCGCCTGCGATCAACGTGCTCTGTGGGATCGATCCACGCTATCCGATCGAGGCGCCGGCCTGCGAGACTGGCACGTGTGCGCGAGCACGTCCTGCAACGCCGCCAGCGCGTTCCCGTCCCGGCCGAGCCTGCCTTCGACTTCTACGCCGACGCCGTCAACCTCAAGCCGATGACGCCGCCCTGGCTCCATTTCCGGGTGACGACGCCGGGGCCGATCGAGATGGGTGTGGGGACGCTGCTCGACTACCGGCTGCGCCTACACGGCTTCCCGATTCGCTGGCAGACGCGGATCGAGACCTGGGAGCCGCCTCTGCGCTTCAGCGACACCCAGGTCCGTGGGCCCTACTCGCTCTGGGAGCACACCCACGTCTTCGAGCCTGACGGCGAGCACGCTTGCACGATCCACGACCGCGTCCGCTACGCCATTCCCTACGGGCCCCTCGGCGAGCTCGCCCACAACCTCTTCGTACGCCACGACCTCGAGCGGATCTTTGACTTCCGTCGAGACGCTTTCGCCGCTCACTTCGCCACCACCTAGCGACGTGACCATTCGCGCCTGCGCAGGAGACGTCGCTTCACGACGCCCCCTGTTTCACCCCAGTGGGATGGGACCGAATAATTGTTGAAGAGGTATAGCGGGGGCGGGATTCGAACCCGCGACCTTCGGGTTATGAGCTTGATCGGAAAGCTGGATCTGGCTTGTTTCGTGCCTGTGTAGCTGGGCTGAGTTGGACTGAATTGGGCTGGTTTTGCCTCAACTTAGTACCCACTTAGTACCCGCAGGTCGGACTCAGCTCGAAGCTGGAACCGCCCCGTCAGATGCTTCGAACGTTCCCGTCGTCGCCGATCCGCAAGCGGCGGAGCTGATGATCGAAGGTAGCCCGCCTGTCGGTCTCTTCGCCGCTCTCAGCGTCGATCTCCCGAACTAGCGCCTGCGCCTGACTACGGGGCCCGAAGCGGTGCTCCGTATTGAATGGACCGACAACCTCATCCCATTCGAGCGCCCGCACGCGGAGCCGGTGGCCGCTTGGAAGCTCGAAGAAGCGATCTGGATCGAGTGGCAACGCCTGGGGGTGAACGCCGAGTCCAGTTGCCCGAGGAACCGAGTCGATCAACTCGGCGATGCTCTCTCGTCGGACTCCGTCTGCGCGAGGAAGCGTTCCTCGCTGAGGATCGGACCAAACTCGCGATCATCGTCATCGAGTTTGTTCAGCTCATCGGGGTCGGCGGCGCGGAAGGAAAGATTGTCGACTTCCGAGTAGCCAATGGTCCCCCGCGCGTGGATTTCTTTGACCCTGGCCCTCCCAGTCCTCTGGATCGCGGAAGCGCGTCACACGAATAAGACCGACCCCCTCATCGAAGGCCACGTCACGGGCTCCTTTCGTGAAGCCGACGGTCGTGACGATGAGGGCGCCTGCCGCCTCGATCTGACTGCGGACGCCGACCAGCTTGTCGAGTGCCTCCTTGCCGACCGCCTCGGCCCAGTGCTTGCACTCGACGATCACGAGCTGTTCTTGGCCGTCTCGTTCGATCCAAACGTCGATCTGATGCTCCGACCCCGGCGCGGCGGCCTTGACGTCGTGCCGAACGACTCGCTCGCCGAGCGTGGCGAAAATGAGTGCTAATAGGCGCTCGTAGCGCTTGCCAGGACCGAGATCAGCGGGACCAAAAGATCGACTCGTGTAGCTCGTCGAGCTCGTCACCAACGACGACGATGGTCTCCTCTTCATCTGCGCTTGCAATCCGCGGCGCCGATCAGCTCGGGGCGGACCTAGCGCGCTTCTCCCCAACCGTAGCGACGGCCTCGCCGTGCGCACGCTCCTCCGTGCGCCCTCAACCTCTAGGAGGCTTCCGCGAAACGATCTGCGAAACGTCCACCTACGCGGTGAGACCACACAATTTCAGCATGCTGCGGGCGTGAATTCGCGGCCAATATCATTGCTGGAACTGATTTTGACATCGACCGAGCAGGCAAAGGCGTCTCGTTGCCTGACGAGGCTGTCCGTTGCGAAAGAGTCCCCTGCTGTACCGGGGGGCGCGGCGTTAGCCGCGGTCTGTGGCTGATCTTGCCCGCGCCAATTTGCTGGCGAGCATGGCGAGGATTGTCAAATCCGCGTGTAGCTGTACGCGCTCAATTCGGCGCGCACTTGCTGCGAGAACTTCTGACGCAAGAGTTGGCGAAGCCGTTTCGACGGAGCTCCCCCCGGCGTGTCCTACCGTGATTAGCGCGCCCTTGTCGTCAGCCCACGTGGCTTGCTCGGTGCAGCCTGCTCTGGTGCAGTCCGCGCTCGTGCCTCCGGTGATGCCTGCGGTGATGCGAGGGCGAAGCGGAGGCCGGCGACCGAATCGCCGGCAAATGGCCACCAGTTCCGCTGGTCTGTTCATTGGGGGGTGGCAGTTCCGATGGCGTCGTAAAGGTCTGATCGGAGCCATAGACCGTTGGCCCCGCCGAATTGGTCGCCTCCACGCTGTAGTGGTATTCCGTGCCCGGATGCAGGGTCACACCGGCTTCGTTCAGATCTAGGCTGACGCCCTGGTCTCCAGAGGAGGCGGGAATACTGCCAACTGGCAGCGAATAGGCCTCTGTGAGGCAAGTCCCTCCGCTACAGGACGGGACCAACAGAAACTTGTAGGTCGTTTCGAGCCCGTTCGGATTGATCTGGGCGTTCAGGGTCGCATTCGTCGGCGTGACGTTGGTCGCCGACTCGCTGTCGATCGAGGGTTGGGCTGTCGCCGCAGGCGTCGTGAAGGTCTGGTCGGGACCGGTCACGACTGAGCCGCCGTTGGAGGCGATCACCCGGTAGTGGTAGGTCGTGCCGGGCTGGAGGGTGGCGCCGATGCTCGCCAGATCGAGGCTGACGGATTGACCGCCGGAGCTCGCCGGGATGTAGGCGGGCGAAGGCTCGACGAGACCGGGCGGCAGAGGTTCCCCGGTGGCGAGAACGTCACACTCCGCGTACCCCGGCAAGTCGAAGGGACAGGCAGCGCGGGGAACGTTATAGCTGCTGTTCGTATCGATCTGGAACTCATAGCCCGTGTAGGCGCCGTTCGGGTCGATCTGGGCTTCCAGGGTCGCGTCGGTTTGGGTGATGTTCGCAGCCAACTCGCTTTCGATCACGGGCGCTGAGTCCGCAAATGCGCTCGCGGTCCAGACGAGCGATCCGAGGACGACAAGTACGATCGCCGAGGACATGCGCTTGAAGCTCGCTCGCTTCACTGATTTTTCTCCTGCTGTTGGTCGGGGCAGACAAACGCCAACGCGCCCGAGATCACCGTGGATCATACGCTTGGGGTAAAGAATGCTCCAACCTGGGGTGATCGGCCCGGACCGGCTCGCGGGAACCCGCATGGCAGCTTGCCTAGCGTGTTTCGCTGGAGCCGCCGAGCCGCGCCATCCGCCACAATTCCGACCTCTTAAGTCGGGATTGCGCCTGGGTTTGGCCAGCGAGCCGTCCCCAAATCAGCAGGCGGCATACGTCGAGCGCGCAACCTACAGACAGATATTTCGGCCTTCTCGCTCGACTGTGTTCTGGTCCTCGTTCCCTGCTTCGTCGCGCGCACGCGCGACGAAGTAGGTGCCTTCGGAAGGCAGACCGGGAGTCGTGTAAGTGGTGACACCAGGCGGCGTCGTCCAAGTCGGGTGCGAGAAGTCCTCGCCGCCGGGGGAGTGAGCTACGAAGATGTCGTAAACCATCTGCGAGCTGGGTGTGACGTTGTCGGTGGCCGCCTGCCAACGGAGCGTGTACTGCACCGTTTCGGCCGGCCGAACCCCACCGCCGATGCAGTAGTTTGCGCTCTGCAGCCCGGCGAAGGCGGGCGACTCAGCGTTGAGCACGACGAACGAGAAAGCAATGGGAAGCAGGCTCCCCGATTCCTCGGTCACTTTGCCTTCTTTGATCGCATAGACAAAGGTCTCTATCTCAATCTGGCTCGTCGCGCAGTCCGGCGCAGTCGGAACCCACTCCGCACTAACAGCGGGAGTTCCGTTATCTACGGCGCTGGCTACTACCGTGGCGGTGGACGGGTCGATCCCACCTTCCAGCACGAAGCACCAGGTGCCAACGGGCGAGCCATAGTTTCCGTCAGTTTCCGTAAGGGCGACATTCTTGCTTCGCGCCGCAACCAGGGGCGTGAAGCCGGGCGCAAGTTCTCCGCAACCCGAGCAGGGGGGCCTGACGAAGGCGTAGGCACGAGCGTCACCGGGTTCTCCCTGCGGGCCTTGAGCACCAGGTGCCCCCTGTGGACCGCCCGGTCCAGCGAGTCCTCTAGGCCCCGAAAGGCCCTGTGGGCCAGGCATTCCACGCGGGCCACGCGGGCCGAGTTTCGCCAAGGGACGGTGCTTGCTTCGGTGTGAGACGCCAGTCGAGGAGTTTCCGGCAGAAGCCGCATAACCCGTCCCGCCCAACGCGACGATCAGCGCAATAACCGCCAGTACTGTCGCGGGAGATGGCCAATGCCTCCTAATCATCAGACATGGCCAGGGTAGCAAGCGGACAAGGCTCAAACTACGGGCACCCGCGCAAGGTGGTCGAAGGTGGCCCCGTCGAACGTGGCCCCGGCGTCACGTTCGCCCGCCACTCGGCCGAGCTGGAAGGCTGCCCGAAGATCGGCTCCCCTTTGAGCGCCCGGCGGCGGTGATCGAGCGGGCTGTCCTGTTCCTGGCGGCTGTGGCCGGGATCGTGGGCGTTCTCGGCTGATCTTTCTGGTGGGCGGCCGTCCCGCCCTTGTAGCGCCCTTGTCAGGAAGGGCAGGAGCGCCGCTCAGGCGATTGCTGACTCTGGCCTGTTTCGCGCCTGTAGGGGGTGCTGAGTTGCCCTCAGCTGGGCTGACTTTCGCTCAACTTAGTACCCACTTACACTTAAGTACCCGCGCTCCTTGCTTCTCGATGTCGCCCAGCCTGGCCGCCTGATCAGGCTCAATGCTCTCTCCGAGGCTCCCCCACTCCCTCACTCGCAACCACCAGTTCTACCCCAGAGACGTCCGGCAAGAGCGGCGGGCATCGAGCGAAGGTCAAGGCCAGGAGTAGCTCGACTTTATGCCGACCCGGTCCGTGATATTCGATTTCGCTCGGCTGAGTTCGGTGGAGTTGGGGAACATATTTCGGGACACGGTTTTCAGCGGCGTGGAGCACCCACGACCCCTGACGCGCGCCTGCGGTCGTCTCTGACCTCGTGGGTCTGCATCAGGAACAGGGCCATGGAACCTGCGAGATTGACCGCCAACGCAGCGTGGCGCGGAGCAGGGTTGTAAACGAGGCGGCCGGGCCCGTGGCTATCCGAAACGCGGTTTCGCAGGCTCCCCAGTTCTTGGACCACGGTCGTGCATGCGCCGAGGATCGCCTTGAACTGCTCCTCAGTGTGATCGCTCGGCGCAATACCGAGGCTCGTCGAGACCTTCTTGTAGAGCTTTGGAAGGTCGTCCCTTTCCTTGTAGTCGACTTCTCGGTCGTCGAGGATGGTCTTGCAGACTGACTCGAGCATCGTTCTCGCCGAGGTGATCGCGCCCTCAGGATCTGAGTGCCGGCGATCGAGAGCCTTTGCCCACGTTCGCTCGATCGAGGCCGCGTTCAGGTCCCTCGCTTGACCGGCGACGAGCTCGTCGATGGGCGCCTCATCGAAGCTCTCGAGGGCGTCCAACAGAGCAGCAAACTCTTTGCGCAGGAAGATCCGTCGAGACTCGTATGTCGGCAGCTCTGGATCCTGTCCCTTGATGTAGCTCCAGACCGCGTCGGGCTCGCGGCAGATCTGGATGCACTGCGGAGCAACCTTCCCGCCTGCCCTGTCAGCGAGGATCTTCTTGCGAGCCGACACGAACTCATGCTTGTCGACCTCTCCGCCGTCGGTGACGCGCGCGATCATGAAGTGCAGGAGCTCGGACGCCGCCTCTAAGACATCTTCGCCGGGCACCTCTAGTGCTCGCCTACTTCAACGACAGGAACGTCGAGCAGAGCCATCAACTCACCGCTGCGCGGGGTGCCGTCCCAGAGCAAATTCATAATCTGCGAGGGGTCGCGCTCGGTGGGAAATACCTCTCGAAGCTCTTCGAGCAGGCGGTATGTACCGCTCTCTGACTCGCGCCACTCTTCGGCGTACTCCTTTACCGTCGGCGCCCGACCAAGTTCGTCGGCCTGGTGATCCCACTGCTGGAGGAAGACGACCAAGCGCTTGGCACGGTCGCGACCAGCAACCCTATGTAGCCATTTGACAAAGGGCTCGCCAGTCTCGCCTTCCGTCGGGAGCTGGATGCGCATTGACAACCTCTTTCGGCTGTACTCGGCCACCCGAATAAGTTATCAAAACTTGGATTTCTTCCCAAATATGGGAAATAAAAGATTGAGCTTGTCGCCTGGCCGGGCGAGGAACTAGAGCGACGGAAGAGCTGCCAAGGCCTCGTCCGCATTGTCTCGGAGACGTTCAAGGCTGTCCCGAAGGGGCCCCAAAGCCGCAGCGAGATCGGCGGCCTGAAGGTCATCTCGATGCTCGTCGTGCTGCTCGCCCGCGTTCTCTAGGCCTTTGGTTTCCACCACCCAACCGGTCGCGATGACGTTGACCAAGGCCTGTGCCAGATCTACCGCCTTTAACTCTGGCCAGCCCTCCTTCTGGATGAACAGCTGTGCGACCTTGTCGGCATTGTCCATTGCCACCATTGGGCCAGCCCGACAGACATGAGCGGCCCATCGCATCGCGAGGCTTGCGCGAGCGGCTTCAGTAAGGCTCAATCGGGTTAGACGATCGAGCGTCTCCAAGATGTCCACCGACCGGACTCGAAACGTTCGGTGGAGCTCGATCACTCGGTCATCGCCTAACGGGTGTCGCCTGAGGTTGCGCTCAAGCGCCTCTGCCTCGCTCTCTCTCAGCGCAGTGACAGGCGCAAAGAGAAGCTGGCCCCTGGGCTTCTTGCTGTCACGGCCGAGCGCAGTCTCGATGACGCAGTCGTCGCTCACGCAAACTGCCTCCTCGAACTGCTGGCCGTGTGCCAGGAGATAGTCGGTGGCCTTGGGGATGGGAATGGCGTCGCCATCAGCCGGCACGAAGAAGTCGACCCGGTCTACCCCCCACCTTTCTGCGTAGCGCTTCGGCGCCTCCTGGATCTGAAGCGCTGTGGCGTCAGCCCGGAGCGAGGCGTCAAACCAGGGGAAGCCGCTACAGACGTCCCCGAAGCTCAGCGTCGGATACGGAGAATCTATGAAAACGGACACCGACCGAGAGCTCCCTGCTCATACTCTCGGTCGAGTCATTGGCGTAAATCCCTCAAGGATCTCCAGAGGAGCTCTGACTAGCCGCGGAGGCGCCTCGGGCGCGTCAATCACGGTCTCGTCGTCAATCGTGAGCGGAAGGCGACGCACAGGACGAGGCGCCGCCTCAAACGAGGCAAACATCTCCTCGAACATTGCTTCCTCCTCGACCTTCGCCGGAAGCACCGTAGCTGCCATCCCCGATAGTTCGGGTCTGCTGGTGGGCAGAAGGAAATCCCTCGCGGAGGACAGAGCATGGACCCGATCGCGAACGACCCACGATCCGCCAGGTAGCTCAAAAGGCGCGTCGCTCAAGGGGTGAGCCTCAGTTAGATCTGCTTCCAGGGCCTTGAGGACGTAGCTATCGTCGCGAACGGCGACGATGCAGCCGGGCTCAGCCTCGATTCTCAGACCGCGATGACTCAGTGACTCGGCAACCATCGCTACGTCAGCTCTCCAAGCCTCCAGCTCGTCACGATGTGATTCGGTCAATCGGTCCAAGAGTGCCGCGCTATTCGTCACAGTGCCGAGCGTCGGAAGGAGCTCCTGAATGGCGTGACTAAGCCGCTTGAAAGCCGCGCTTCTATACAGGCGCTTTGCGTCGTCGACCATCGCTGTCAAGAGAGCAATGTGCTGCGCTTCGAGGCTGCGAACAGGCACCACGAGAGTTGCCAAGACGAACTCCGGCAGGATCCCGAGGCGCTGCCGGTCAGCTCGAACCCAGGCGGGCTCAGGCAAAAGGCCTCTCTTCGTCAGTCGGCGACGCTGTTGTCCAGCGCTGGGACTCCGGCCGAGAAGCCCCTCGATCTCGCCATGAGTGACGAAGCTCAATCCAGTCATTGCATCAGTCATATAGCGCGACTATAGGCCTGGGCGTACATTTTGTCAATCTGACAGATCGACATTTTGTAGCTCGGTGCTGACGACAGCGAAGGCGCTTACCAAGACGCTGACTACGGCCAGCTTGTTAAGGATCTTGCGCGGATGAGTCGGTAGGTAGCTTCAAGCTTGCCCGCGTTGCCGGCTCTGGCCAGTTTCCAAGACGTCCTTGCGAGGCGCCTTGATGAGGCGCTCGCCGGAGACGACCGGCTTGGCGCGGACTCACGCTGGCAGTGGAATCGTGCGACGGATCATGCCGCTGTCGAGCGGCTCGCCGTCTTCGCGCAGACCCTCGACGTAGAGGGCGACTGCCTCATTGCCGTTCGCCATCGCGTCGTCAAGGTCGTCGCCCTGGGTGTGAAGACCCGGAAGGTCGGGCGCGTAGACGTGGTAGCCGCCCTCGTCCTGTGGCTCGAAGACGAGCTCGATCTCTTGTGCGTTGTCTGCCATTGAACCTCTCCTTTTAGCTTACGCCAGCTTGCGGGCCTGCCCGTCTAACTGGCCTCGTTTTCATCGTCCGTTGCGTCCTCGTCCTCGGCGTCGCCACCGGGGAAGGCCGCCTCGGCCCAGCGCGCGCCCTGCACGGGATCGGGCGCATAGTCGGCGTAGATTTCGGTGGTCTTGTGGTCGCGGTGCCCCATCCACTCCTGAATGTTCCGCAGGGGCGCTCCGGCGGCGGCCATCCTCGTCCCGAAGGTGTGGCGGAGGTCGTGGAAGCGGATCGAGCGAACGTCGGCCGCCTTGATCGCGGCCTCAAAGCGCTTCCTCATCTTCGAGGAGTCGTAGGGGTTGCCCGTCTCGGGATGGCAGAAGACGAGATCGTCGTCGCCGGTGTAGTTGGAGCGCTCGAAGTGCTGTTCAAGCTCGACGGCGACACGCTCGGGCATCGGGACCGCTCGGCTTGACCGCCGCGACTTCGGCGTCCCAAAACGTCCGCGGGTGTAGTTGCGGCGGACGCGGATCAGGCGCGCCTTCCAATCGACGTCTTTCCAGCGCAAGGCGATCAGCTCGCCTTGGCGCAACCCCGTCATTGCAGCGGTCAGATAAAGCGGCCGCTCGACCGCGCCGAGCAGGTCGTCGGGGATCTCCAGCAGGAGCGCCTCGAGTTCGTCCTGGTCGATGTAGTGAATGTCGGGATTGGGCTCGTCGGCGCGTGGCCGTTCGGCCGCAGCGACCGCGTTGCTCGAAGCCCAACCGCGTTTGACCGCGAAGGCGAAAAGACCGTGGAGGAAGATCAGGTGGTTGCTGATCGTCTTGGTCGAGCGACCCGCTCCCTTCATCGCCGCGACGTAGCTTTCGATGTCCGCAGCCTGGTAGCGCTCGACGGTCTTCTTCGGCAGTCCGCGCTCGGCTTTCCCCAGGATGCCTTCGTAGTCCTGAACCGTCGAGGGCTTCCGTTCGAGGAAGTCTCGGAGGTGGGCGATGTATGCGTCGCCCACCTCACGCAACGTCAAGCGCTCCTGGGGGGTCGGCTTCACCTCGCGCATCAGTCGGCGCACCTCAGCCTCTGCCTGGGTTTTGGTGAGGCCGTCGCGACTACCGCGTTTGCGCTGGGCGCCGATCTTGCGCTTAACCTGCCGGTTGCCGACGTACCACTTCGCGTACCAGGAGCCGCGATGCGGATACAGCGAACCCGAGCCGTAGGCGCGTCGCTGGTTGCTCGCCTTGCTCATCGAGACGACCTCCACCTAGACGCTCCCGCCAGGCGACTCGATCTGTTCGAGCCAGGCGAGGATCGACTCCCTGCGGTAGCGCCGGGTCCGCCCAAGTGAAACCGTGGGAATGCGACCTTCCCTAGAAAGCTGCCACACGTACTCGTGCGAGATGCCGAGCAGGTCCGCAACCTCGTGCGCGGTCCACAGGGAGCCTTCGGGGCGGCCGGACACGGGTGCGCCGCGAAGGCGATCAACCGTTGCCATCGCGAGTCCTCAGCTGGGGCGCTGGATTGCATGCGCGGACAAACCGCGCCGCCTCCAGCTCGATCCCTTCTTTTAGGCATGACGCTTCAAGCCTGGAGCTCGCCAAAGTGTTCCCCCCACAACAGGCGCGGACAATCCGCGCAGGCAATCCAGCGACCGGCGAGCGTTTGCGGCAATCCGCTTTTCGAGCCTGCTCCATCACAGCCCGGGCGGGTGTCGCAGCTCGAATCCGGCCAGGTAGGAGGCAGAGAACTTGTCTTCGCCGATCCAACCCGGACCCTTGCCGGAGGCGACGATGCCAGAGGTGCCCCAATAGCGCTCACCTGGCGGCGTCACGTTCGCGCTGAAGCGTATGAAGGTGTGGGCTTCGGGACCGTAGGGCTTGACGAAGATCGTCACCCATCGGCCCGGACCCGGTTCGCCCCATCCCACCAGCAGGGTCGTGTCCATCGTTGGGTTGCCGAAGCCGCCGACCTGGAGCAGGTGACTGACCGCGCTCGAACAGTCGAAGGGCCCATTGGGCGGAGTCGGTGAGGAACCGTGCGAGCCGCCCCACACGTATTCGGAGGTCGGCCGCAGGGCGCTGAGGCGGGCAGCCTCGGCAACCATACGGCCGACCGTCTCGTTGGGTGCGCCGGCAGCGGCGGCGCAGCCGCCGACGCTCGCGGCCTCGACCGTGCCACCACCGGCGAAGCGGTGGGCGTCGGCGAGGACCTCGGCGACGTACCACTCGGCGTGGTTGTAGCTGAAGATCGCGCCGTGCCAGTCCCCCGGGGCGCCGGAGGCGCGCAGGAGCCGGGCGGCGGCGAAGATCGCGTCCCAGGGGTTGTAGGGGTCCTTGATGCCGTCGCCGTTGCCGTCGACGCCGAACGCTTCCCAGCTCGAAGGGAGGAACTGCATCCAGCCTTCGGCTTCCGCCGAGGAGACACCCAGGTTGGTACCAAAGCCCGTCTCGACCCAATTGATCCCCGCGAGGATCGACGGGCCTCGCTCACCCAGCCCGTACTTGGCGGCAGCCTGCTCGTAGATCGGCACCAGCCGCTTCGGCACCTTCGAGCTGAGGGCGCCGACGGCTTCGCCGCCCCCGCAGCCCGGCGATGCGCCGAACATCACTGTGATCGCGAGCAGTGCGCCGATCAGCGCTGCGAGCAGACCGAGCGGAAGGCCGAGCAGTAGCTTCGGCGCGCGGGGAGCGGGAAGTGAGCCAGCCTCCACGGCACCCTCAACCCGGCGCCGAGACCGCGACGACGCGCCAGCGCGAGCCGCTTTGCTTGACGAGGAAGCCGACCGAGAAAGGCGGCGAGCGACCGTCGCCGATCTTCACCGTGCCGGCCAGCATTCCGGCGTCCCGCGGCTCCACGGTCACGGCGAGAGCGCGAGGGTGAAGGCCGCGCCGAGCGGGCGGCACCCTCGACGCCGCCGCCGCGAGGTCGCGGCGAAGCGCGGCGGTGGCACCCGGGAGTCGAGCAGGCCACCGCCGATAGATGCTGCGGGCATAGGCGGCGGCGAAGCGGCGGGCAAGACGGGCGGCGGGCGCGAGCTGCTCGGCGGCGATCGCGCCGCTGCGCGCGCCGCTCAGAAGGGACGAACTGGCGGAAGTGTGCTGATCGCCGGAGGAGCAACCGACGAAGGTGACCGCAAGGACCGCCAGCCCGCCAGACGCCCGCAAGGACCCCGACAGCGACCGCCACATCGCAACGTGTCGGCGACGGCACCGCAGGGTGTGGCGGGCGCGCTGCATCCGCCCTGTTTGTCCAGCGAGGGGCCGGTTTGCATCGTTTTCGGGACTGCCCGATGCAAATGGCTTTGACGATGGACATACGAGTAAGTGGGCACAGCGCGAATACCTAAAAGTAAGATGAGTGCTGTAGCTACCTCGTCGGTAAACACCGAAGTCTGGAAAGACCCGATGTATGGACGCAAGGTCAACGGTGAACTGAGGCAAGCGGAACTGGAGGAGGCCCGCCTGGGCTTCATCCAGTTCCTGCGGCGCAAGAACTTCTCACCGCAGTTCATCGCCAGCCACGGCGACGACCTTTTCGCCACGGCGGCGCTCGAATACAGCCGCAAGATCGCCGGGGGCACCGATATCGACAGTCCCGCCGGCTGGCTCATCACCTGCGCCTGGCGGCGGACCAAGAGCCTGTTGGAAGCGCAGGACCGATCTCCGCAGATCGTCTCGACCGACAAGGCCGAGACGATCGAGGACGAGCTGGGCCAGAGCCCCGAGGACGTCGCCCTCGATGAGGACCGGCTGCGAAGGGTGCAGGAGGCGGTCGAGCAACTTTCGGTCGAGGAGAGGCGGCTACTCGAGCTTGCCTACTTCGAGGGCATGGCGGTGCGAGAAGCAGCACGCCAACTCCACTGGCATCCCTCCAAGGCGCAGCGCTGCCACGAAGCGGCGCGCGAGCATCTGCACAAGCTGCTCGGCGTAGACAGCCTCGACGAGCTGGAGATCATCGTCGGCCTCGCAGCCTACGTCTCGCTCGCGGAACGCGGATCGGCGCCGCACCTCCCGCCCGGGGTCGAAGCGATCGCCGAGACGGTCAGCCGGGGCGCCGCCCACGGCTGGGCGCGCGCTCAGGGTCTCGCGCGCCGGTTTCCGCTCGGCGGTGGCACCGAGCCCTCGGCGAGCGCTGCGCTGGGCGGCAGCGCCGGACGCGCCGCTGGCGTTTGCGCGACCGCCGCACTGGCCTGCCTGGCGAGCGGTGTGGTCGGGCCGGGCGTGGGCGGTCTGAACTTGCTCGGCGGCGGGGGTCAGGGCAGCCCCCCCGCGAAGCAGCGCCACGTCGCCGACGCGCCGCGCGTCGCACCGCTGACGCCGAGTAATCATCGGGCGCCGACGCCTTCCGCGTCTCAGAACACGAGCGCCCCCGCTTCGGGCGAACAGCCACGGAACGCGAGCAGCCCGAGCGCCTCCGCAAGCGAGCAGCGGACTCGCCGCGCCACTCGCGCGGTTCGCTCGCAGTCGCTGGAGTCGGCGGCCGGAGCCGCTCCGGTCGAAGAAGCCCCTGCCCCGGAAGCCAGCGCGCCCGCCCCCGTCGAATCCAGCGCGAGCAGCTCCAGCTCGACGCCGACCCGAGTCGCAACCGAACAGTTCGGACCCTGAGAGAGGCAACTGATGAGAGAAGCGACAACCCGATCGAAAAGCAACGCCCCTCGCTGGCTCCCGGCCCTCGTCGCGTCGGCGCTTGTGCTCCTGCCCTCGGCCGCCCATGCTGGCAGCTACATCGTCGCCCAGTGCTCGCCGGGGGTCTACGCCGGCGCAGACGACGCAGGGTTCACCGCGTCGACCACTCACTACGTGCCACATGCCGACTGCTCCCCCTCGGCTGCCGGCCTCCAGATCACGCACGGCCTGAACACCGGCGAAACCGGGACCGTGCAGGGCGGCTTCGGCGCCTGGGTGTGGACGGCACCCGCAGGCACCTACATCACCGGCGGATCGACGTTCAGCCGCCTGGCGACCGAAGACGGGCAGCACGGCTATCTCGCAGTCTCCCCCGACAGCGGGGCGGGCCTCTCCTATGAGAATCAGAACGACGACCAGGGACACGAGTCGGGAATCCCCACCGGCAATTGGCGCTATCTCGTCGCCCGCCTGGAATGCACGCAGCCGAACGAAGGCAACCGCTGCGTCGGAGCAGCAGGCGGAGCGCATACCTACGTCAAGCAGGTCCGCATCCAGCTCACTGACGTCGTTTCTCCGACCATCTCGATCGGCGGCTCGATGTTCTCGGGCGCGGAACTGCGTGGCCCGCAGACGATCTCCGTCGCAGCCGCCGATCAAGGTGCCGGGTTGCAGTCGGTGCAGATCGCCGTCAACGGCAAAGGCGCAGCGGGTGATGACCTCTCGGCTTCTTGCAATCAGATTCCGGGAAACATGACCTCGCGCATGGCTCCGTGTCCGCCGAGCTTTAGCAAGACCTACACGCTCGAAACGGCACAGGCTCCCTTCCAAGAGGGCGTTAACTCAATCTCGGTCTGCGCCTATGACTATGCGCAGACCGGCACCCCCAACGGCGCCTGCGAAACGAAGGAAATCCTCGTCAACAACCTCTGCCCCGGCTCGCCGGTCGGAGGTGGCAACACGATCACTGCCGGCTTCGCAGGCAACCAGAAAGCCGAGCGCACCCTAGCCTTTCGTAACCGCGCTTTGATCCGGGGGCGCCTGCATGACCCGAGCGGCAACCCGGTCGCAAACGCCCAGGTCTGTATCCAGGGCCACACCGATCTGCCTGGTCGTCCTTATCATCTGATTGGCACGGCGACGACGAATGAAAACGGCGGCTGGTCGTACAAACTCGCCCGTGGACCCTCGCGAGCCTTCCGCATCGCCTACCGTTTCGGCGCCTTCCAGACCTCGACCGAACTGAGCCTGCACATGCGGGCGCGAGCAACGCTCCACCTCAGTCGCCACCGCGCTCGCGTCCACCGCCGCATCTACTTCTCCGGCGAGATCGCCGGACCCAGCTGCGCCCTACGCGTCGTTATCGTGCGCGGCTCGGTGCCCGGCTCGAAGCGACGCTTCCTCGTTCGCCGCGCGAAGACCGACGCGCTCTGTCATTACCGCGTCGGCTATGCCTTCTCTCCAGTTCCCGCGACTACGAGATTCGTTTTCGCGGCCGTCATTCCCGAACAGAATGGGTATCCCTATGTGCGAGGCCACTCCGTACCTCGCTACATCCGGGTCAGGCGGTAATCACCCCATACTCGGGGTTCAACGGCAGCTCTACCAAGGAGGAATGCCATGAAGGCCAAGCTCCACCGTCCATCGACCGTCTTGGTGGTGGCTCTGATTGCCCTGTTCGTAGCGCTGGGTGGAAGTGCGCTCGCGCACTCGGGGCCAACCGCTGCACGGCCAGCCCACCGCGGCAAGATCAAGCTGCGGTTCGGGAAGCTGGTCGATACCGACACCACCGCCGGGGATGGCGTCTTCAACTACGCAAAGGGACACGCGAGATGCAAAAACGGCGAGCGGCTGATCTCGGGTGGCCTGCGGCTGCACAAGGGCAATATCGGTTCCATCGTGGGGCACTTCGCGTTGGTCGAGTCCGGACCCTTTGGACGCGAATGGGTGGTGACTGCCAGCTCCGATCTCGGAGGAGCAGCGCGTCAGGATTTCCTCGTTGTCGCCTCCTGCGAAGTTCGGTAGCGGCCAAGCCGTCCGGGGTGTTGTAGGCGCCTGGTAGGGCGCGGACGACGCCCCTGTCGATCTTTCCGCCCCGGCCAATTTGGGCCGGGCCCGATGCAAGCGGGCCTGACGTTGGACAGCGGGGGTGCAGAGGCACCTCTAGCCAAAGGAGTCCATCGTGGCCCTCGCAGTCTTCGTCAGGTTCCAGCTCGCCGCCGTCAGCATCAAACCCAATCCCAGCGGAGGTCCGGGAACTCCGGCGCTGGAAAAACTCATCAACTGGCTCGCCGCGCTCGTCCTGCTCGGCTGCGCCGCCGGCCTGCTGATCGGCGCCGCACAGTGGGCGCTCGGCAGCAAATCCAACAACTTCAGCCACGCCTCTGACGGCAAGCAGAAGGTCCTCTACTCGCTGATCGGCGCCTTCGTGGTCGGAGCCGGGGCGGCTCTGATCAACTTCTTCTACACCTCCGGCACGGCGGTCAAGTGATGCGCCCGCCTCGGGACAGCTCCACACCAGGGCGGCGGCGTCTCCTCCTCGCCTGCCTCGCCACCCTCCTCCTCGGCCTGCTGGCGGGCCGGTCCCTCTCCCCCAGCGGCAGCGACCGCGCCGCGACACCTGCCAAAGCCGGCGCGGCGCGGTCGCTCGCCGGCGTCCCGGTCTCCTTCCCCGACACCCCTGCCGGAGCGGCGCAGGCGGTCGCCTCCTACCAGCGTGCCTTCGCCACCCCGGCGATCCTGCGGCCGAAGGTGATGCGGGCACGGATCGAAGCGGTGGCAACGCCCGACTACGCCGAAACGATGCTGGCCGCCAACTCGCCGGGCGCCCAGCGCCTCGCGTCGGGACCGATCGGCGAGGGCGTCCGTCGCGGCTTGCAGACCCTCTACACGGCGGTCCCGATCGGCTACCGGGTCGAGTCCTTCGCACCCGACCGCGCCCGCGTCCTCACCTGGGGGTTCACCCTGCTCGGCAACGCGGCCTCGGTGGAACCGGCCGCCTACTTCGGCCTCACCCACACCGAGCTCGC
>CAWCMK010000001.1:0-714696 GCA_963796705.1 uncultured Solirubrobacterales bacterium | reverse complement strand
AGCCGTGCCGGCTCGGTGACGGTAAATCTGCATCAGCATGATTTCGCGGACTGGCTGGGTTCCGAGACCGAGTCGATTTACGTCGGGTTGGTCCATGTCCTAGTTTAAGGTTTGTCGTCCTGCGGTGAGCCGCTTACACGAGCGATGGGCTCCGCAGGCGATCAATGGGACCTAAACTGGGGAGTGCCATGGGGGAGAGACCGGGGTGAGGCGAAGCCACGCCGGGCCGGTTCTCGGCCTCCTCGTCGTCGTGGTCTCATGCCTGGCTTTGGGCCTCGTCGGGCTCGCCATCGAAGACCGCCTCCAACCGACCTCGCTGATCGTCCCCGGCACCTCCTCCGCCCGCGGCCAGGCGCTCGCTGAAGAGCACTTCGGCCCCTCCTCGCCGTTCGCCGTCCTCCTGCGCGGCCCGGCCGCGGCGATCGAACGGCAGGGGCCTCCGCTGGTCCGAACTCTTCGCCGCGACCCGGCGGTCACCGTCGTCTCCCCCTGGGACCGGGGGGCGGTCGGCTACCTGCGGCCCGGTCCGGGCAAGGCGGTCATCCTGCTCGACTATCACCTGCCGCTCGACGTCGCCATGCGCCAGACCGTGCCCGCCCTCGAACGGACCCTGCAGGCACACGTCCACCCGCCCGTCGAAGCGATCCAATCGGGCTACGCCAGCGTCACGAGGAACCTGCAATCGGAATCGCTGAAGGCGACGGAGCGCGCCGAGCTGATCGCTGTGCCGCTGCTTCTGATCGTGCTGCTTCTGGTTTTCCGCTCGCTGATCGCCGCGGCGATCCCCCTGGCCTTCGGCGCACTCACCGTCTTCGCGGGGCGGGGAGTCCTCGTCCTGCTCGACTCCGTGATGACGATCGAAGCCCTCTCGGTGGTCGTCTGCACGATGATGGGCCTCGCCCTCGGCGTCGACTACTCGCTCTTCATCGTCTCCCGCTTCCGCGAGGAGCTGGCCAAGGGCGCCTCGCCGCGGGAGGCGGCCCGGACCGCTCGCGCCACCGCGGGCCGCACGACCCTTTTCGCTGGCGCGACGCTGTTCGTCTCGATCCTGCTCTCCTCGTTCCTCCAGCCCGGCTCGCTGCTCCTCTCCCTGGCGACGGCGCTGGTCGTCGTCACCCCGATCGCCGTCGCGATCGCCCTCTTTGCGCTGCCGACCCTGCTCGCGCTGCTCGGCGAGCGGATCAACGCCGGGCCGATCGGCCCGCGGGCCCGCCAGACCGCTCCGGCGGCGCTCCGCGATCGCCGCCGCCGCCAGCGCAGCCCTGCGCCGGCCCGCCGTCGCGGTCGCGCTGATCGCGCTGCCGCTGATCCTCCTCGCCGCGCCCGCCCTCGCCTTCAACACCGGCGCTCCCGGCATCAACGAGCTGCCCAGCTCGAGCCCAGCTCGGCGCAACTGCCGAAGCGATCGATCGCGCCGTCGGCCCCGGTTGGGAGGCCCCCTTCGAGATCGTCGTCGCTGCCCGCCACGGCCCGATCACGACCCCTCGCCGACTCGCCCTGCTCACCCGCGCCCAGCGCCGTATCGCCGCCCGGCCCGACGTCCGCGCCGTGATCGGCCCGGCTCCGATCCAGCGCGCCGTCCGGCCGCTGCGGAACTTTGGCAGCAGCCTCGCCTCCGGTGGTCCCGACAGCGCCTCCCAGCTCTCCGCCCTCGGCCCCGGCCTGCGGCGCGCCGCCGCCGCCGTCAGGCGGCTGCGCGTCGGGCTCTCGCAGCGCCGCCGCCGGGCAGCGGCGTGCTCGGCGCGGGCTCGCAACGCGCCGGGGCGGGAGCCGGACTGCTCGCCGAAGCGCTCGAACGCGCCGCCGCCGGTGGCGCGCGGGCGAGCGGCGCCCTCGGACGCCTCGCGGCCGGCTCCAAGCATCTCGCCGCCGGCCAGCAGAAGGCCTCCAGTGCTGGCCTCTCCCTGGAACTCGAACTCCACGCCCTGCTTCCCAGCCTGCGGAGCAAGGCCCTGCGGCGCGCCCGCCGCCTCGCCGACGAACTCGAAGCCGCCGCTCGCAGCGACCCCGCCCTGAAAGGGATGGCAAAGCAGGAGCGGCTCCTGGCTCGCGTCCTCGCCGCCGAGGACCAGAAGGTGCGCAGCATCCGCGACGTCGCCACCGAACTGCACGGCGCCCTCGGACGCCTCGCCGCGGGCGGCGCCCGCCTCGAAGGCGGAACGCAGCGCCTGGCGGGGAGTGCCGCTGGACTGAGCGGCGGACTCGAACAGTTGAGCTCTGCTGCTCATCGCCTCGCCACCGGCCTCGGCGAACTACACGGGGGCGCCGCCGCACTTGAACGCGGCCTGACCGGCGGCTTCCAGCGCTCCTATCCATTGCAACGCGGGCTCGGGCGAGCCGCCGTGCGGGTCAGCGCCGCCGCCGGCTCCCCTCGCTCGCGGCGTCGCCGCCCTGCGCCGCAGCTCGCCGCATCTCTTTGACTCCGGCTACTTCGTCCTCTCCGCCCTCGACGGCGCCCCGCCGGTTCCCCGTTCCCTCGCCGGCGAGGCCGTCAGTGTCGGGCGCGGCGGCCAGGCCGCCCGCCTGCTCGTCGTCTCCACCGATCCCTTCAACACCCCCGGCTCGCGCGCCACCGGCGCCCTGCTCAACGCCGAAGCCGCGCGCCTCGCGCGCGAAGGCCACCTGCTGACCGGCGTAAGCGGCGGCGCCGCCGTCCTCAACGATTACGGCTCGGCGACCCGCTCCCGCCTGCCGCTCGTAATCGGTGCGATCGTTGTTATTACCTTCATCATGCTCCTCGTGATCCTCCGGGCGCCGCTCCTCGCCGCGCTGGCGCTCGCCCTCAACCTCGCCTCGGTCGCCGCCGCGGTCGGCGTCGTCACCCTGATCTGCAAGGTCCCCGCCGGCTATCCGCTCGGCGGCCACAGCTATATCGACACCGTCGGCGCCGCCGGCATCTTCGCGGTCACCTTCGGCCTCTCGATCGACTACTCCGTCTTCCTTCTCGCCCGCATGCGCGAAAAATACGACCAGCTCGGCTTGCCGGCAGCAGCGAAACGTCAGCAAGGTTCACAACCCCGCGGCATCCCCGGACGCGGAAGCGACCGAGCGAGATCTCCAGTTGCCATCAGCGCGAGGGAGCGAGAGCGGAGGAGGCGAATGATCAGAGCAGATCGATTAATCTGCCTCACGGAACGCCAGGGCGATCGAATTTGGCCTCGATAAAACCGCCAGCGTCATCACGGGAGCCGCGGCGATCATGATCGCCGTCTTCGTCTCCTTCGCCGCCGCCCCGATCGCCACCGTCAGCCAGCTCGGCGTCGGGCTGACGGTGGCGATTCTGCTCGACGCGACCGTGGTCCGCATCGTCCTCCTGCCCGCCCTGATGCTGCTCCTCGGCGACCGCGTCTGGCATGTGCCCCCGACCCTCGACCGACTGCTGCCGCGCCTTGATTTCCACGCAGCTCCCGCGGACGATCCCGCGCGGTGAGACAATCCTTGGCGGGGATACAGGGATGCGATCTCGCGCCAGCAGGAGCCCTCGAGTGCGCCGTACGGTTGCCGCAGCGTTGCTGGCCGTGCTCGCGCTGAGCGCAGTGGCGGCCGCCGACTGCCGTGCCGGACCAGGCCGAATACGTCAGCCGCCTCGAGTCGATCTGCAGGCCAAACGTTGAACAGACCCAGCGAGCGGTGAAGGGGGTGCGCTCCGACATCGAGGCCGAACGCTTCACCATCGCCGCCCGAAAGCTCTCCAGCGCCAGCCGGATCTTCGATGGCACCGTCGGGGCGATCTCCGCCGTGCTCGCGCCCGCCCGCCGATCGGCCCCAGCTCGCCAAGTGGTTTCGCTACCTGAGGCTCCAGGAGTCCTATCTGCGGGGAGCGGCGTCCGCGTTGCAAGCCCAGCAGATCGTCCGCTACCAGCACGACTCCGTCCGCTTCGTCCACACCGGCAATCTCGCCAACGACGTCGTCATCTTCTACGGCTTCAACTACTGCCGGTTCAATCTCCGCCGATTCGGCTGAGTTCCCGGGCCAGGTATCACCGCCACCGTTCGCCGTCAGCTGCCCCGCAGAGACGCCTCTCCTCGAGCCGATCCACCACCTTCCGCGCTCCCCTCCCGTTTGCGCTCGCGAAATTCACCGATCGCCGCCTCCAGCGAGCCCCGCGAGAAGTCGGGCCATAGCTCATCGGAGAACACCAGCTCCGACTCGGCCACCTGCCAGAGCAGGTAGTTGGAGAGTCGCTGCTCGCCGCCGGTGCGGATCAGCAGCTCTGGGTCGTGGATCTCCGGCGCATAGAGCCCGGCCCGAAACTCCTCCTCGCCTCCGCCCGCAAAGGCCCTCGCCGCCCGCACGATCTCCGCCCGCCCGCCGTAGTTGAAGGGCACATAGAGGGTGATCAGATCGTTGCCGGCGGTCAGCTCCTCGGCCGCCTCCATCCGCTCCGCCAGCTCGCGCGGTACCGGCTCGCCGCGCTCGCCGATGAAGCGCAGGCGCACGCCCTGGGCGTGCAGTTCGGGCGTCACCCGCTCGATGTACTCGCCGATCAGCGAGATCAGGTAGGCGACCTCCTCCCGCGAGCGCGCCCAGTTCTCGGTCGAGAAGGCATAGACCGACAGCTCGCGGATCCCGAGCTCCACCGCGTCTGCCAGCCGCGCCCGCACGTTCTCGGCCCCGGCCCGGTGCCCGGCGCCCACCGGCAGCCCCCGCGCCTTCGCCCAGCGCCCGTTGCCGTCGGTGATGATCGCCACGTAGGTGGGGCCCTCGCGCTCAGCCACGGCGGCGCAGGCGTATGGCGGCCGTCATCAGGCGCATGGTGGGATCCAGTGACTCAAGCAGACGCTCCCTGGTCGGGCGAGCGTACTCGCTGGTCGCCGGGGCTGCGCTCAGGTAGAAGGCCGCGACGCCGGCGAGAATTGCCCGGTGCCGGCGGGCTCGGCGGAGGTCGCCGGTCGCGGCTCTGGCCCGACCGGCGAGCAGGGCGATCCGGTTCGCCGCCTCCTCCGGGCTCGCGCAGTAGCTCAGGTAGTTGTGCTCGCCGGCTGCGAGGTCCTCGTCACGGTCGACCAGGTCGTCGAGCAACACAGTCAGCGCGCCGATCGCAGGGAAGTAGGCGGCGTCGATCAGCCGCGCCTCCTCGGTGGTCGTCTTCGGGTCGGCGGCCCCGGCGATCAGTGCATGCGCCGCCACCGAGGAGCTGGCGCCGGCCGCCAGCTCCCACCAGAGATATCCCGACGAGAACTCTTGGCGGATGGCCCAGGTTTCGATCTCATCGCCGCCCCTCGCGCCGGCTGTGTGGGTGTAGCTCTGGCCTTCGCCGCAGCGCCTTGCCGCGCTCCGCAGCCGCGCCAGCACCGCATCGGTTGCAGGCAGCCCCGCCATCTGCTCCTGGCACCCGGCGACCAGCGCGGCCAGGTAGTCGCCGTCCTCACGCTGGGGGTGAAGTCTGTACCAGTCTCTGGTCCGGGCGCCGGGGGAGACGGCGTCACAAAGGGCGCTGTGCAACGCCAGGCCGTCCGCCAGGGGGTCATCAACCGGCTGCTCGCCGAGCGTGTCCAGGTAGTCGATCGCGGTCTGCAGGGCTACGATCGCTCGCAGCGCCCCGACTCGGTTGGCCCGCGGTGCCAGGATCGCGAAGACAGCCGTCGCCTCGGCGTTCTGGCCCTTCTCGCGCAGCGCCGAGAGCGCCGCCGCGCGCAGGTCAGGGTCGGGGATCGTCGCGGCGCGGGCCTCCCAGCGCCCCAGCTCGCCGCGCACGAGGGGCACGATTTGCCGCTCGTAGGTGACGAGCGCCGAGAACACCGCGATTGCGTCCGCTGCAGGCACCACCGCACATAGTCTCGCTGCTGGTATTCGGCCGTATCTCGGCGAACTCCTGGGCGCTATCGGTCACCCGATTCGGTCTGCGATCGAACTCGGTCCCGCTTTAGCGCCTTTCAGGTCCGAATGCGCTCCTGGTGCGCGCCGGACCCCGACTCGCTGCTCGGCGGCTCTACTTCGCCCTGCCGCTCTTCGTCTTGCTGCGCGAGCGCGCGCTCCACGGGCGCCCCGGCCCCACGCTTAGGTCGCGCAGGCCTTTCACGCCTCGAGCTCCGCAGTCCGCGCTCGCCGGCACCCCGATCCTCCCGCGCTCCGCGTGCGGATCTGATCGAGGGTTCTGATGCCAGGTCGTTGCGGGTCGAGCCAGGCGTGGGGGACTCGGAGGAGGCCAAGGTCCCGAACGCCGCCAAGGACGAGCCGCTCTACATCGAACACGTCGCCGCCTTCGGCCCTCGGGCCTAGATCCACCCGAGCTACCTGCGCAAGGGCCGCGCGGTCGCGACCAACGGTCGCCTCGGCTTCCGCCAGTGGCGGGGGCTCGATGGCGGCAAGCGCCCGGCTCACTCGATCGCCGCCAACCGCCTCGACTCCCCCTCCCCGGCAAAGCCCCGCGGTCGTCTCGAGCCCCGCGAGGGGGCGGAAGCCGTACCCAAGTTCTGGGGGCTGGCAGGACCAGGCAGCGATCTCACGCTGTCCAGGTCAGCTGCCTGTCGTCAGTTAGCTGTCTCTCGAGCACGAGTTTTCGAGAACACCCTCGACACCAACTTGAGCTAGAGAGTTCGACTAAGTCTCGATTGAATTGCGGTCGTGGTTGTGAGAACTCATACCCCCACCATTTTCAGGATACCGCCACGACTTACAAATCCCGACATCCGATCCACCCAAGTCACGAGGTTTTCGTCGACGCGGTTCGCAATCTTCACTGCGTCACGGTCACCTTCATCTCCAAAGATGACGACGACAGCCAACTGGTTCGCACCTGCGCCCCGATGGACTTTGGCCCTTTCAAGCGCGCTCGCGACAAGTCCGATCGCTACCATTTCTGGGACTTCGATTCCGACAGCCGGGCCGGGCCCCACCCTCTCACTCTTCTGCCCGCCCGAGTGCTGAAGATCGAGCTGTCCGGCCACGACTTCCTACCGTCAGAATTCGTCAGCTGGAAGCCCAACTGGTACCTCCCCCGCGACTGGGGTGAATACAGCTAGGTCGGAAGCGTGAGTTCCGATACCGATCAGGATTCGCCGCGCCTCCTCCTCCGACCGTGGAACTCGCGCAAGCGTCGCCCGCCTCTCGTCAGCCGACCGTTCTCAAACCGCGATGGCGCCTCCGATCGCAAGTAGAGGTCAGTAGATGCCGGCGATTGCCGGCGCGCGTTTCCGTGCTCGGGTTTCGCTCACACCTGTCCGAAAATCGCCGTCCGCCATCCCTCGCTCAGCGGATCGATGCCGATCTCGCTACCCCCCACGCGCTGCCCTGACCATCACCGTCGACGGCATTCCCTCGGACGCTTCTCACTCGCTCCGAGGTGATCGCGTCCACAGGCTGCAAGTCGACGCTCGTGTGTTCGACTGGCCCCCAGAGTTGCCCTGCTTGACCGTGCACTTCCGGCCTCGCACTCGTACCTCTGTCGATCTCGCCGACATCGAGCTTCTGCGCCCCCCTCGGGACGAGTCTGGGCTTTGGGTCACGACCGGAGCGGGTTCTTTCACCGTTCGCCCAAGACCTGGCGAGCCGCCCGACACGGTACTGTTCGACATCGACGCGGAGTTGAGTGGCCAGGGCAACACCAGCACGCTCGAGCTCTTCGGAACTCCCCGTCTCGAGCTACGCTCCCGCGAATCCTGCTCCGGGCGCTCGCCGGCACTCGATACCCGCCTCGCCGAGATTCTCGCCAAGCTCGATGCGGAGGGCACCGCACCCGCCGAGCGTGATGCCTTCGCTCGCTTTCTCGCCGAGCTCTCGAGAGCGGGGGACCAGATTCAGGCCGACCGCGAGTTCCCGGAAGGCGCCGAGCCGACCGAGGGTGATTTTCAGCGGGAGATGTGCAAGCGCTTGAAGATGACCAGTGCGCTCGGCGGGCGCGTGATCGAGCACAGCTGGCAGGGCGGCGGCGCGACCGATCTCGTCCACGATGGCGTGGTGGCGGAGCTCAAGATCGCCAAGGATCGGCCCGTGACCGCTGAAACCGCGATCGCATACCTGGGGCAGACCACTCAGTACGCAAGCGGCGGCGGTCGCCAGCTCTCGATCCTGGTGATCTTGGACATGACCCGCAGGGATGCGCCGCCCGGTGTCCTTGCCAACGACATCCTCCTGCTCGAGCCGCGCTTGTCCGGTCTAAGCGATCCCGCCTTCCCCTCCCGGGTTGCCGCAGTGATCCTCCGCGGCAACCTTCCCGTGCCGGGAAAATGGTCGTCAACCCAGATCCCGAGGACGTATGCAGGTGGTCGCCTGCTGAACTGATTGCCGTCAAAGAGTCTCCCGGGACTGTTCTGGACGAGCATCCTCAGGTAGAGAGATCTCAGATCGCCGCCGACTTCCTCCCTCGCGGCACTGGCCTCTGCCGCGGCGGCTACCCGGCCCCCTTCGGCGCACACCCCCGGTCCGCCGCCGCCGCGCCTCCGCCACAGCGTCAAACAGCCACCGACCGGGCGCTGGCCGAGGTCGTCGATTGGGCTCTGGGCACTGCCTTGCCGCCGACCGCCCAGACCTCAGCACCGCCTCCCGGCTCACCTCCTGACCCGGCACTTGGCCCAGCGCGAAATCCAACGGCTCGGCTCTGAGCCCCGGCTCGGGCGCCCTCCTTGCCACCCTCACCGCCGCCGATTCTCACGGCGCCACCAAGACGCTGACCTACGAACTCGTCTCGCCCGCCTCGAGCGTCCTACGTCGACTTCATCGAGGTCCTGCCTACCGCCAACAGATCCCGGCCAAAGGAGATCACCAATGCACGTCGCACCGCTACCCTGCTGATTGCCTGCCTCCTGCTTTTCGGTCTCGGCGCGTTCCTCTCAGCCAGTTCGGAGGCGCTCGAACCGACTCCCCTCGCAGCGGCCGCGGTCTCCAAGTCCTTCGACGGTCGCGGCGGCGTGCAGGGCGCCGGCAACGGACTTGTTGCCAGCTGGCCCCTTGCTGCGGTCGCGTTGCCCAACGGCCAGCAACAGCGTCATCCAGATCGCTCGAGCTGACCCTCCGCGCTCGCCGGTACCCCGATCCTCGCACGCTGCGTGTGCGGCTTGCGGGCGACGGCCCCCGCACTCCTGCGAGCTCCCCGATGGACCGCCGTTGGCTTGGTCGAGTCCTCGGCGTCGGTCTTCCCCACCGGCTGCAGGCGGTCGGTCTGTCACTAGACTTCGACGGGCTCTACTACACCATCCAGTCTAGATCGTCGTGAGCAAACGTTCCCTAACCCCGACCTCCTACATCGTCCTCGGACTCCTCCAGCACGGGCCGGGCACCCCCTACGAGCTGAAAAACCGTGCCGCGGCCTCGGTCGGCCACTTCTGGTCCTTGCAGCATGCCCAGCTCTACACGGAGACGGCCAAATTGACCGAGGATGGACTGCTCAGCGAGCGGCGCGAGCGGACGGGGCGGCGTCGCCGGACCTACGCCATCACCGCCGCGGGTCGCCGTGCCCTGCAGAGCTGGCTCTCCGAGCCAACCGCCGAGCTGATTGAGCTACGTGATCTCGGCATCCTCAAGACCTTCCTCGGTGCTGATCCGTCTCGCGTCGCTCCCGCCCAGCTCGAGGCGCATCGTCAGCGCCTCGCCGGCTACCGGGAGCTCCACCGCGAACTGAGTAAGGGCGACATCCCCAGGGGAATGCTCCTCGCCCTCGAGGCAGGGATCGGTCACGAGCGTGAGTACGTGCGCTTCTGGTCGAAGCTCGGCTGAGCGGTTCGCCAATCCCCGCAAGCAGCTGGCCCGGCCTGTTGACCGCCTTTCGAGGGCCGCGGGATAAGCTTCGCGAACCGATAATATATTCTAGACCGTCTATTTACTAGTATTGCTCCTAACGCATCTGCATCGATGGGAGGAGAACGAAATTGAGAACCGACGACGAGCTGCGGCGCCGGGCCATCTACCAGCTGATCAAGAAGCGCTGCTTTGCCCTCCATGCACGGGCCTATGTGGTCGTCAACCTCTTACTGATCGGCGTCTGGGCGCTGACCGGCGGCCTCTTCTGGCCGGTGTTCCCGATTCTCGGCTGGGGCATTGGCCTCTCCGCCCATGCCTGGGCGACCTACGGGCACTGGAAGCCGTTCAGCGAGGAGCAGATCCGCGACGAGGCCGAGCGACTGCGCGGCGGCGCTTAGCTCGTCAAGAGGAGCGCAACGAGGGCCCTCTCCCAAGCAGCGTTGGACGCCTGCATTGGTCCACCCCGTTGCTCACGGGCCCCCTTCGGTCGCTCGTCACGATCGCCGAATTGCCGGCTTTCCAGGCCGGTTCCTGAATTCAGGTGTCGCGCAGGGCGGCCATATATGTCATCAGTCAAGAGCCCAGCGATATCATCCGATCTCTATGGTTCGCACGATCATCCAGCTGCCCGAGGATCAGGCCGCCGCGCTGGAGCGCGAGGCGCGTCGGCGCGGCACCTCCAAGGCCGCCATCGTCCGCGAGGCGCTGACCTCGCTCCTTGCCCAGGGGGGAGGCGACACCGCCGTCGAGAGGGCGCTGGCCGCCGCCGGCTCCGGTGCATCCGGCGTTGGTGATCTCGCCGAGCGCCATGATGATTACCTGGCTGAGACGATCTCAAAGCCTCGCCGCGATTGATCTTCCTCGACACATCGGGGTTGCTTGCCTTCCTCGACCGCGATGCCGCCGAGCACCAGCGCGTTGCGACGGCCATGGCCCAGACGCTTCGCGACCGCGAGGCGATCACCCACAACTACGTCCTGGTTGAGACCGAGGCGCTTGCACACCGGCGCCTCGGTGCCCGCTCCGTGCGAGCCCTGCTCGAGGACATCGCTCCCGTCCTGCAGCTCGTCTGGGTCGACGCCGACCTCCACGACGCGGCTGCCGCTGCTCATCTGCGGGCGCTGCGCCGCCGCTCCTCCCTCATCGATTACGTCAGCTTCGAGTTGATGCGCCGCCTCGACCTCCGCACCGCCCTGGCGCTCGACGCCGACTTCACCCGCCAGGGGTTTGAACTGCTGCCGGGCTGAGTTCTCCAGTCCTCGCGCGAGGCTGCTGGGGAGCCGGAGACCCGTTGCGCCTCCCATCGCCCCTCCTGAGTGCGGACCAAGCAAGCAGTCGCAATCTGATTCTTTCTGCGCCGCGAGCGAAGCACGAAATTCATCTCATGACTTCGGCAAGGGCGCCCGGACGCGCCGCGAGGCGGAGCGAAGCAAGCGATCACAGTCTTATCCCTCGCGTCGTGGAGCGAAGCTGAGTACTGATCAGGGCGAGCGCAAGATCACGAGTCCTCATGATTGCGCTCGCCCGAGAGCGGAGGACGCCCGCCTGATCGCGGGAGCCGAGGACACGCGACTGAATTTTCGCACGCTCCGCGTGCGGCTTGGGGGCGACGGCTCCCGCGCCGGTGGGAGCCCCTCACACGGAGGCTCAGATGCCCTCACCGACAATCGGCCTTTCGGTTCGTCCTCACCGCGACTTCCTCGCCCACCTCCGCGGCCTCACCCCCGAGCACCGGCTCGCCGAGTTCCGCGCCGGCCTCTTGAGCGCCCACCAACGCGCCCTCTGGGCCTCGACCTATCCCGACGAGGTTCCGGTCGTCAACGATGAGTATGAGTGGCTCGCCCTCGGCCTCGTCGACCTCGAGTGACATTTCCGCGGCTGCTGCTCACCCGCCTCGATCGGCGCCCATCGGCGGCACCTCCTCCTCGGCTACCGCAGGTGGCAGAAAGCCCAGCATGACCTCTGACCTGGCGCGCACCCCCGCCGCGCTTCGCTCAATCAGCTCCATTTCCTCCAGAGCGTTCAGGTCCCGGGTCACAGTCTTTGTCCCCTTGTCTGCGTATAGCACCGCCAGTTCGGGTGTCAGCCGCGTGATCTCGGAGCGTTTCACCGTCCCTTTGGTTGGCAGCGCCAGGACCAGCTCCCGCCTTCGTCGTTTGGCGGCCGTCGACCGGCCGGCGAAAAGCTCATCGACGTACTCACGCCAGGCGAAGTTGTAGTTCACTTCCCGTACCCGCTTCAGCTGCTCTTCCAGCCCGTCGACGAACCCCTCCACGGCATAGCTCAGGAAGTCGGTCAGTCGTCCTCCAGAGCGGCTTGCCAGGTTCAGCTGCCGGTAGTAGCGCTCGCGCGTCGCGTTGTAGTGGTTTGACAGCAGCTGGGCTGAGATCGCCGGCACGCCGGCAGCGCTCAGCACCCCGAACTCGACCAGCCGTGCCACTCGCCCGTTGCCATCGCCAAAGGGATGGATCCAGGCGATGTAGACGTGCGCCAGGACCGCCCTCAGAAATGCCCGCATGAACCTCTCGCGTCGGTCCCTACCCCCTCCGAAGTCTGTGCCGTTCAGCCATTCGCAGAGCCGCTCGACCAGGAACTCGCAGTCCCCCGCAGGCGCGCCTCGGTAGACGTTGCCGACCACAACGCTGTCCTCCCGCACTTTCCCCGGCACCACACCCTCTTCCAGCTCCAGTCCGGCCAGCACCTGCTCGTTCAAAGCCGCCAGTCGCTCCGGCGTGATCTCGAATTCCCGCTTCTCCATCACTTTGGCCTGGATCTGCCGGCAGGCGGCGACGATGTTCTCGATCTCACGCCGTTGGTACTCCTGGCTCACCGGCAGCCGCAGCTGTCCTTCGACCGCCAGCAGGGCCTGCTCCTCGTTAAGCGTGTTGCCCTCGATCGCCGTCGTCGCCAGCGCCCCTTTTGCCAGGTAGATGGAGGAGAGTTCTGCGGACACCCCCGGCGGGATCGGCGTCGTCTCGATATGCAGGCATTTCGACTTTGCCTCTCCCAGCTGCTCCCAGAACAGCCACGGCATTTCGCTCAGGTCAAGCTCGAAACGAACCCAGGAGTGCGAGTCTAGAAAGGTCCGTCCACTGTCCCTCGCAATGTCCGCTGCACTCGCCATGAAGTCCCCATGCTAGAGCACTTTCTTCGATTTACACCTTCAAATTGTCCCTTAAACTGTCCCTTCTCTTTGACCCTCTCATTCACCAGAATCTACGCTTCGGACATTCCCCTGCCCACCTCCGCCCGCCCCCAGCCCGGGTGTCTCGCTTCAATGGCGTCCGCCCGCACTCGCCACCCGCCGAGGATCGCACGCCGGCTGGCGTGCGTCTTGCTTGCGGATGGCGAGCACGACCGACACCCACCGCCAGGCATCGAACGGCAAGCTGCTCACCGAGCTGCTGACGACCCACGGCGCCCTGCTTATCCGCCAGGCCCGCCGCCACGCCCAGCTCGACGCCGACGCCGAGGAAGCGCTCCACTCTGCCTACGCGCTCTTCCTCGAAAAATACCGCCCGCCGGCCGAGCCGCTGCCCTGGCTCCTGACCACGATCAAGCGCGAGGCCTGGCGCTTTGCCAAGCGCTCTTACCGCCGCAACGAGCTCGCGATTACCGCGGTCCCCCGCAGGGACGGAAACGGCACAGCGGACCTCGGCGACGCCTTCCTCGACCCGGACTCAGATCCTGCTGCGGAGGCGGAATGCCGCGAACTGTTGGCTCAGAGGCGCGCCGCCCTGGCCCATTTGAAGCCCGACCAGCGCGCCGCGCTGATCATGTTCGGACTCGGCTACTCCTACGCTGAGATCGCCGCACTTCGCGGTTGGACGATGACCAAGGTCAATCACAGCATCACCGAGGGCCGCGCCAGCCTGCGTCAGCTGGCTATCTCATCAGTCTGAGATCGATGGACCGAAAGCCGCTCGGACCTCGTCTTGTCACTGTTACCGACCTAGACTCGAATCTCACGAACCGCGCCCGCCAAGGAGGCAGAAGATGAGCAATCCGTGAAGCTGAAGCGACCCTCGCCGGGAACCGTCCTCGGCACCCTCGCCCTGATCGTCGCCATCGCCGGCAACGCCAACGCCTTCGGCGGCCAGAAGATCGTCGTCCGCAAGGGCGACATCGCCAAGGGCGCGGTCACCGCCAATACGCTTGCCAAGGGCGCCGTCCACGCCAAGGCCCTCGCCAAGGGCGCCGTCACCGCCGAGGCGCTGAAGCCGGGCGCGGTCGGCCCCGCAGCGCTTGCGAACGACGCGGTCACCGCCGCCGCCCTCGCCCCAGGTTCGGTGTATGGGGGGGCGTTGGGTTCAGTGACTCTGCATACGGCTCCAATGGCCGATGTCGACGCCGTCGCAGAAAATGGAACATGGACCGCATCCGATTCCGCAAACGCCGCCTGCGCGACCGGCGAACGGCTCCTCACCGGCGGCATCGTCTTCACCAATCCCGGCAACCGCGAAGTCGGCGTCCTCGAGTCGCTGCCCTACAGCAACTCGACCACCTCCGGATATCTGGGTCGGATCACCAGCAACTCCGGCGGTAGCGCCGCCGCCGAAGTCCAGGCGATCTGCCTCAAGTAGCCCTCCGACCGGGTTGGTCTGGCTATCGTTTAAGCCATGCAAGCGCTCGATCTGACGATCGTCTACGAGGACGGTGAGGACGGCTGGATCGTCAGGACAGCCACTGCCGCAGCCACGCCCGAAAGGGCGAACCCGGCCAGGTAGAAGCTCGTGCGCTTCGGTAGATATCCGCCGCGTCCCGCGGCGACCCCAGCGAGAGTGTCGGCGCTGTCGCACACCAGACCAGCGAGCAGCCACTGGCGCTGAACCTCTCCCTCGGTTCCGTAAGCACCACAGGCGAGAACGAAATCACGCACGGCCATGATCCGAGCCAGGTAGACGGCCTGTGGATTCCCGCTCACATCGAGACCGACCGCATTGCCGACGGGCCGTGGCGCCAGCCAAGCCGCAGCGCCGAACGTCATCCGGCCCCAGATCAGGCCGTTGAGCGTCAGCTTGCTCAGGAAGTCCCGATGCACGGGGACCATCGTATAGTCGCGCCGCTCCGCGTACAGAGCGTTAGCGCGCCGACACCCAAGCGGCGCCGAGCTCCTCCTCAAAGGTGCTAACAAGCCGGCCGCTGCCTCTCGGTGACAGCGCTCCACGATGGTCGAGTGTCCACTGAAGCTAGGCCTCATTTGGCCATCTATCGTGAGCGGCCCCACATTCGCGCTAGCTCACGGCTTCACCAGCACCGCCACCGCTCGACTGTGTCCTTCAACCCAGGGATACCCCGCCTGCCTTGGAACCAGCGCCCGGAATCGATAGCGGGTCCGCCGTGTCGTTGAGTTGAACCGGTAGCTGGCGACGAACGAGCCTCGCCCGCTCGTCGTCGCCTTGCGGAACGTGATCCAGCGCGGCGAGCCCGGAACGTTCGCCTGGATGATCACCACCCGCCTCCCGGCCCGCGGTCCCGGCAGCCGGCCCCAGAGGTGCACCCTCTGTCCATTCCGCAACGCCGGCGGGCCGAGCTTCAGGCTCGGTCTCACATGGGCGTAGTAGCGCACCTCGCGCGCGATCTGGTGGGCGTCGTGGCGGTAGCCGATCTGCACTTCGCGGTCGGGCCCCGGCGGTACCGAGTAGCTGTAGCGGCCGCTGGCGTCGGTCTGCACCGTGCCGACGTCGGCCGCCTGCGCGGCGATCCCCAGCGTCTGCATCTTCACGCACAGCGTCGCCCCGGGCACCGGCTCGCCGGCGTCGTTGCTCAACTGGCCGACCACGTCAGCCTCGTGGCCGTATCCGACTGTCAGCGTTTCGCGGTTTGACTTCGAGAACTGCGCGCTCAGGACTTCGCCACCTTCCACCGCCGATGGCGTGCAGGAGTTGTCAACGTCGAGCCTTTGCGTTTCCGAGCAGCCCTCGTTCGGCTCGTTCAGCGTCGAGAAGTCATAACCGCAGACCGCCACCAGGTTGGTCCCGTCATGAAACGGATAGCTCTGCGTGTCGAGCGTCCATTCGACCTGATCGCTCGTCGGACAGGGCGTCGCGCTCACCGCCACCGTGCCCAGCACGTCGGGGTTGTGGGCCTGCGCGGTTTCGCAGGACTCGTGCTTCGCACCGACCGCGACGCCGTTGACCAGCACCGCCGCTTCGGAGAGGCCACCTCCCTTGTCGGCGAGATGCGCGGAGATCGTCTGGTGGCCCCGCACCTGGCCGCCGGAGAGCAGCGAGCCACCCACGCCGCCCACCGTCGGCGCGTTGGGATCGTCCTCCGTCGCGGCGAAGTAGTGGGCGGCGATCCAGGTGCCCGCCGAGCAGGCCGGCCCGTTTCCGTTGCAGCCGAGCCAGATCCAATCCCCGAACAGCCCGCCGCCCCGGAAGATCCGCTGTTCTTCACTGCAGGAGAAGGTCGGCCAGCTGCGTTCCACCGCGAAGGCGACCGTGCTCTGATTCGGCGCGCAGGCGGCGGCCGCCACCGTGTAGGAGCCGATGCTGCCCCCTGGCGTCACCGGCAGCGTCACGCTCCAGAACGCATAGTTTGCTTCCACCGGGCCGGTCTCGGTGATCGATAGCGAGCCGCCCGGCGAGCCGCAGGTGTTCGCACCGGCCAGGTGGACGCCGGGGTCGACGGTGAACTTCGCGCTGCCCGGCGGCGTCCCCCCGCCGGGCAGCGCCGAGTCGCAGACCTCGGTGATGAACCGCGCCGGACCGGCCGCCGCCGGTTCCGCCGCCGCCGCGACGAGCAGCGCCAGCGCCGCCAGCGCCGCCGTCAGCTTCCCCAAGGTCCGCGCGCCGCGCGCGCGAGACCCCCTCGCCCGCGGGCTTGCCGAAACGGTGGTCTGCCTGGCGCTCATCGGCTGCCTCCTGTCTTGTGCTGTCCGCTACCCAAGCTTCTGACTTCTGACACCAGGACGCAAGCGGACACCTGTTGGGGACACCCCGCTGCTGCGAACGTCGAGCCGCACCGCGCCGCGAATCCACCCCTCGCAGCAATTTCCCCGCCGCTTCCCACCTCCGCCGCCCAACCCCCCTGACCCCGCCCCCACACGATTGTGAGTGGTCGGGGTCAGGGGGGTTGGGCAGGGTTGGCGTGACGGGACGAGGTGGGCTGGGGAAGCTGCGGCGCGGTGCCAGGAGCGTGGCGGGGTGGGGGTGGAGAAGGTGCACGGAGAGGTGGGGTGATTCGAACGAAGACGGGAGTTTTTGTGAGGCCGTTGGAATCGTCGGGCGGGCTTTTTGTCAGTGGGTCGGAAGGGCAGCGAGGCGATCGGACGGCTAGGACGGCGGGCGGCTGAGGTGGGCCGCTGAGCGTGGACTGCCAAGCCGGCTTACCTGAGCGGCTCCTTGGACAGACCTGCTCGTGACTTTGATCTGGTCTTTCCCAGGCCTTTCGGCGGCATCTCCCGAGGGTGGATCGAGGCCGGTCATCCTGGCACCTGCGCCGAGGACTGCAAGGCCCGCATAGGGCCTCCTTCGGCCCCTTCGCCTGCGGCTTCGGGGTTCCGTCCTCGGCTTCCCGGTGCGGATGACCCGCTCGTTCGATCCACCGACACGGGAGGTTTCAATGACCACCGAACGACTCGACATCGACGCAATCGCTGACGGCGCCGAACTGGCCCGTTACCGGGTTTCCACTGGCGAGCGGATGCTGACCGGCTGGCGCCGCCGTGGTGGCCTCGAGGTGACCGACCGGCCTTCCGGGGGCCGCGCCCGAGGCTATGTCGTCGATCGCGGCTTCCACTGTCGCGAGCAGTTGGCGGCTTTCATCGGCGACTACGTCGACCAGGCGCGGCGCCTCGACGCTTGCCCGATGGGCACCGAGGCGATCGCGACGCTGCTCGGTGACACCGAGACGGAGGTTGCCGATGAGCTGCTGGCGGCGATCTCGACGCGCTGAACGTAGCGCTGTCTTCGCTCAGCCGCCGCCGCCGTTGCTCGCAAAGACCCTCCTGTGCCTGCGCTCGCAGCCCGCTCGATTTTGGCCCCTGACGGGGCCGGGTCGCCGCGCAAGCGAAGCGCAGGCCCACGGCCTGGAAAGGAGTGATCGATGAACAACGTCAGCCTCTTTGGCGAGGTCGATTCAGCGCCCGAATTGCTCGGCATGCCCGGCCGTGATGTATGCCAGTTCTGGCTCAAGGTGAGCGGACGCTTCGAGCATCACACCCTCTATGTCCTGGTCGTCTCGATGCGAGGCCTGGCCGAGCGCCTCGCCGCCGAGCTGGCACAGGGAGATCGAGTCGCGATCAGCGGGCACCTTCGCTCGGAGCGCTGGCCCGGCCCACGGCGTATGTATCGGCACACGGTTCTTGCTCGCGACGTGCAGGGCGTCGGTTCGGCAGCGCCTGATCGGGCAACTGAGATCGGGATCGAGGACTGATGAAGTCTTGTCGCTTCTCCTCGCCGCTGGCCGCGTTTGCAGCTCCACTCGATTTTGCCCCGTCGGCTCACCGCGCAAGGTCGCTGCGCTCCCTTCCCCTCGCTTCGCTCGGTGCGCGCCTCGCCTTTCCGGGGCCAGGTCGTTTCGCAAGCAAACACCGCCCCAGCGGGCGAAAGGAAGGACAAAATGAACATCGTCAAGCTCCACGGCCGTCTCACCCGCGATTCCGAGTACGCCGAGCGCTCCGAGACCAAGGTCTGCGACATGCGCCTCGCGGTCAACGGAACCGGCAAGGCCCCGACCGTCTTCATCGACGTTGTCGCCTTCGGCGAGCAGGCCGAGGCCAGCGCCGAGTTGAAGAAGGGCGCCGAGATCGAGATCTCCGGCTCCCTGCGCTACTCCGAGTGGCAAACCGACTCGGGCGAGAAGCGCTCCAGGCACTCGGTGATCGTCCGCGAGCTGACCGCCGCGTAGCGGTCAAGCGCAGAGACCCTCACCAAGGCCCGGCGCCCCATTTGGGGCGCCGGGCCTTTGCCTGCTGTCCCCAACCTCGCGAGAGGAGCGTCTAGCCGCCATGGGTGGAAAGAGAACAGATCACATCAGCGCCCGCGACCTCGAGGTGCTTGAGTTCATCGCCCGCTTCGGTGTAGTCCCCCGTCGCTCCGTCGCGAGGTGGGCGGGGACGGCTCGCACGGTGACAATCGTCCGCGAGGGCCGCCTGCGAAAGGCGGAGCTGATCCGCGTCGTGCGCGGCTTCGGCGACAATGGCCCGCTCTCGGTGGCGACGAAATCGGGGCTGCGGGCGGCCGGTCGGCGCGAACTCCGCACGGCTCGAGTCTCGGCGGCGGCGCTCAGCCACGACACCGTCGTCGCCGACCTCGCTGCAGCGCTCGAGCGCTCCGGCCAGCGGCTGCTCTCCGAGCGCGAGATCTTCGCCCATGAGCGCGCCGCCGGTGAGCACCTGCTCTCAGCGCAGCTGCCCGGCGGCCGCTTCCACCGCGCCGACCTGATCCGCGTCGGCGAAGACGGCCTACCCAGCGAGGCGATCGAGGTCGAGCTCTCGACCAAGGGTGCGGCCCGACTTGACGAGCTGATGCGCGCCTGGCGCCACGCGGTGATCGAGAGACGCCTCACGCGAATCGTCTACCGATGCGCACCCCGCACCCTGCCCTACGTCCGCCGCGCCGTCGAGCGGACCCGGACCGAGAGCGTCATCTCGGTGCAGGAGCTCTGAGGTCGTTGGCGCCCACGCTGGCAGCCCTTCGCCGCTGCGCTCGATTCTGCCCGCAGCAGCCGCCGCCGCAAGGTCACTCCGTTCCCTTCCCCTGCGGTGCGGCGGCGGCAATTGACTGCGTGCCCACTCGCTTCGCAGGCGAAGACCCACCACGAAGGAGGCAGCGATGAACCTCACCGATCAGCCACCCACCACAAAGCAGCTCCGCTACCTGCGAAACCTGGCGATGCAGCGCGGAGAGTCGTTCGCCTACCCGCAGACGACGGCGCAGGCCTCGAGCGAGATCGAACGGCTCAAGGGTCGCCGGCGAGCCAGTTACGTCGAGCGCCGAATCGAGTCCGAACAGATCAGTCACGAGATGGCCGCTCGCGGCGGTGCCGCAGCGGTGCGCGAGTTCGAGATCAGCGGCTACGGCTCCTCGGCGCACTGGAAGACGGGTGCGTCATGAGCCGGGGGCTTGGGGTGGGACGCTCGGCCTCTGCTTGCCGTCTTGTCCCTGAATGAGGCCCCGCCACAGCCAGCTTCTCGCCAGCCACCGAGGATTGTCGGCACTCAGTCGCCTCACAGGGGCCGCCCATCTCGCGCTGACCGCGGTCGTCTGTCTTTTCGTCGGCGCCACGATCGGGGCCCTCCTCGCCACCCTCCTGCGCCGCCGCGGTCTCGCCTGGAGCTGGGGCGTTCTCGCCCTGGCGCCGGCCTTGCTGATCGCCGCCTTGCTCCGGCTCGGCCTGCTCGATCTGCGCGGCGCCCTCGGCCCGCTCGCCTTCGCGCTTGGCCTCGCCGCCGGCTCGCTGGGCCTCGGCCTTCACCTGCAGATCGAGGACCGTCGATCGGGCGGCGATCGCGAGGCCGCCGCCAGGGATCGTCGCGGCCTGCTCGATGCGCTCCGCCCTCGCCTCACCGCTGGCCCGCGTGTGCGCGAGACGCTCGCCGATCAGGTGCCGCTGGGCCGTACGGCAAAGGGCGAGCTGGCTTCGATCGGTCGCGGCAGCGCCGAGTCGGGCCGGCATGTCCTCATCCCCGGCGCCACCGGCGCCGGCAAGACGACCTCGCTCGCCGCCCTGCTGGTCGACTACGTCGCCCGCTCGCGCTTCGGCGCTGTCGTCCTCGAGGCGAAGACCGACGAGATGCTGCGCCAATCCGCCGAGGCTGCCGCCGCCGCGGCGGGCACCGCCTTTCACCTGCTCTCGCCTGCGGGTCCAGGTACCTATGACCCGTTGGCGCACGGTTCGGTCGACGAGCGCTCCGAGCGACTGATCGCGGTCGAGAGCTGGGGTTCCAGCGACGCCGGCTTTTACCGCCAGGCCGCCTCTCCCTTCCTGCGACTCGTCCTGCGCACCCTCGATCGCAGCGAGCAGCCGGTCACCCTGGCGAGTGTCGCTCGCTACTGCGAGCCCACCGAGCTCGAAAACCTGGCGCTCACCTGTGAGGACGCCGCCGGGGGCGAGGAGGTGACGGCCACCGTACGCGGGCTGCGCTCTGACCAGCAGCGGGCGATCGCCGGCCTCGGCGCCCGTCTCCAGAACCTCGCCTCCTCGGAGTTCGCCCGAGACTGGCTCGATCCCGAGCGCTCCAGGGCGAGGGTCTTTGACCTGCGCGAGGCGATCGAGCGCCGCGAGGTCGCCTACTTTCGCTTCGACACCGACCGCACCGGCAACGTCGGTCGGGCGATCGCCCAGATGGTCCTGCTCGACCTCGGCGCCGCCGCCAGCGCCCTGATGGGAGGTGGCGTCGGCACCTTCGTCGCGATCGATGAGTTCGGAGCGCTCGAGGCGCCGGCACTGGAGCGCCTCTACGCCCGCGGTCGCGCCGCCGGGGTCAGCGTCGCCCTCGGCACCCAGACGCTGGCCGACCTGCGCGCCGCGGGCCCGGCGGTGCGCGAGCGCATCGGCGCCACCATCTCGGCGATCATCTGCCACCGGATCGGTGAGCAGGCCGATGCCGAGTGGGTAGCCGAGTTGATCGGCGCCGTGCCGACCTGGCAGTCGACGATCCGCACCGACCGTTTCGGCCTGCCCACGAGCGAGGGCACCCGCACCCGCGGCTACCGCTTCGAGGTCAACCCCTCTGAGCTGCAGCGCCTCGGGCGCGGCGAGGCCTACGTCGCCCGCCTCGACGAGGGGGGCACCACCCGCGCCCGCCGCGCCCGGGTGGTGCCCCCCTGGCAACGGCTTTCGCGAACAGCGCCCGCACCCAGATCGGTGATGGGCGCAGCCACCCGAGGCGAGTTGTCTCGGCAACCGACACTGGCCCCCCGGGGCCTGGAAGGAGATGTGCAGTGAACACAGTCACCCTGATCGGGAACCTGACCAAGGACCCTGAGATTGCGGGCAACGGCGAGACCAAGGTCTGTCGCATGCGTCTCGCCGACTCCAATGGCTCCGGGAGCGACCCCGTCTACATCGACGTCGCCGCCTTCGGTCGCCAGGCCGAGACCTGCCAGCGCTACCTGCGCAAGGGTCGGGCCGTCGCCGTCAGCGGTCGCCTCCGCTTCCGCGAGTGGGAGGCCGAGGGCGGCGCCAAGCGGTCTGCGCACTCGATCGCCGCCGATCGCGTCGACTTCCTCTCCAGCGGGCGCAAAGAGCGCTCCGAGGGCGGCGCCGAGCCGCAGCCGGTACCGGAGTTCTAACCGCGGCGCGGGTGGGGCGGGGCTCACTTGCACCCCGCCCCACCCGGCGCTAGCCTGAAGCTGCAGATCGGGAGAGCGTTCGCGACGGTGGTGAGATTTGCAGGCTGGGGTATCGAATCCCATGCGATCGGCGTCTTGGTTGTGATGACGCGCGATTTTCCCTGCCTGCGTAGATCCCGGCCAAGGATCGCTTGGCTGCCCTGATGGAGGCTGCGCGCAACTTCCCCTCACTGCGGCCGCCGCGTCGCCCCGATGAAACTGCCCGCGAGCTGGAGCAGTTGCGTCCGCTCGGCGAGGCCTTCCTCCTGCGCCGCTTCGCCGGCCAGCTCGACCGCGCCGACGCCGAGGACGCCGTCGCCGAGGTCGTGATTCGACTCCATCGCAAGATCGAGGCCGGCAAGCCGCCCCGCAACCTGCGCGCCATCTTCTTCACCAGCGCCCGGAACGCCGCCATCGACCAGCTCCGCTCGCGCGGCGCCCGCCCCACCACTGCGCTGGACGCGGCCGCCGACGCCCCCGCCGAGCAGCCCGCGCCGTCCGAGCACGCCCTCGCCCGCGAGAACGCGCTCCGCCTCCAGGAGGCGCTTGGCCGCATGCGGGGCAACTATCGGGAGGCGATCGTTCTGCGCTTCGGCCTCGGCCTCAGCGTCCCCGAAATCGCCAAGCGCCTGCAGATCAGCCTGCCTGCCGCCAAGAAGCTCCTCCTCCGTGCCACCGAGCAGGCCCGTCGGCGCCTGGAGGCGATCGAGGGCGCCGAGTTCTGCCCCGAGGCGCAGGGGTTTGCCCGCTCCCTTGTCGACAGGGAGTTGACCGGCCTCGCCGAGTCCGATGAGCAGCGCCTCCTGCTCCAGCACCTGCGCCACTGCGGCGCCTGCCGCTCCTTCCTTGCCGAGCTCCGCTCTGGCCTGCACGAGCTCGGCGGCAGCGCTCTGCTCGCCGGCGTCGCCAGCCAGCGCTCATGGCTCGGCATCGCCGGGCACCTCGGCCGCCTGCTCGACGGCCTCTCGGGCGGCGCCCAGGCCGCCGCCGGCCGCCTCCGTCTCGCCGCCTACAAGGCGAGCGGTGCCTTCAGCCCTGGAGATGCCACCTCGGCCGGCGCCCTCACCGGCACCGCCCAGAAGGCGCTCGCGATCTGCGGCGCCGCCACCGCGACCACCGCCACCTGCCTCGCCACCGGGATCATCGGCCCCGGCCTCGGCGCCGGCGCCGCGACCCACCATCCCGTGCCGGCCCACCGATCGCCGACCGCTGCGCTCAGCGCCGCCCCCGAACCCCCGCCCGAAGTCGCTTCTTCGCCGCCCGCCGAACAGCCAACGCCCTCTCCGGCTCCGAGCGCGCCCGCTGCGGCCTCACATCCCGAAGCCCCCCCGCCCGAACCGACCCCGACCCCATCCGCACAGGCCTCCGAAGAATTCGGCTTTGAGAGCAGCGCTCCACCACCCGAACCGGCCTCGGCGCCCGAATCGGCATCTTCACCCCCGCCGAGCAGCTCCACGTCCTCGGAATCGACCGGCGGTGGGGGACGATCGGGCGCCGAGCATTTCGGCTTCGGCGGCTGACCGCATGCTTCAGCAGCCACTACGGTTGCCCGGTGCCCTATATCAAGAGCCAAGTCGACCGCGCCGAACAACTGCTTGCCGACCACATTCTCGCCGTCGCAGACGCAAATCGATCGCTCGATCAACTGCCAGATGAGCTTCGCGAGGCACTCAAGATCATCGGCTGGTGGCGAGCTGAGCACGCAAGGCCGCTCTCGCGGGTCGCCGCCAATCTCCGCTACCACGCGGCGGCGCAGGGCAAGCCAGTCGTCGCCCAACGGCTGAAGAAATTTCCCACCATCGCCGGCAAGCTCCTCCGCCAGCCGAAGATGAAGCTCTCGCGGATGGCCGACATCGGTGGCGTCCGCGCTGTGCTGCCCGACCAGCAGGCCACCTACAAGGTCGCCAGCCGCCTGCGTCGCAATTGGACCATCACCAGGGTTCGCGACTACGTCGCCGAGCCCAAGGCCGATGGCTACAGGGCGCTTCACCTCATCAACCGCAACCGCAACCGCAACCGCTTGATTGAGGTGCAACTGCGCACGCCCTTCCAAGACAGCTCGGCCAACGCCGTTGAGGCCGACGCGCGCTTCACTGCACCTGGCTTGAAGTTTGGCGGCGGCCCCCCGGAGCTGCGCGAGTTCTACCTTGCCCTGGCGGAGCTCGGCGCCGGCGGCGACCAGGGCCTCCCGATCGACCCGGTCCTCTTCGACCACGTCAAGGACCTGCAGGAGCAAGCCGATACCTTTAGGAGCAGAGGCCGATGAGTCCTGATGAGATCAAGCATTTCCTGGTCACCTACGACCCCGCCACCGGCGAGGCCGACGTGCGGTCCTTCGGCACCGACTACGAGGCCGCGCAGCGGGCCTACGCCGAGGCCGAGCAGGCCAACGGGTTGGAGACGAAGCTCGACATCGTCCTGCTCAGTGCCGACTCCCTGGCGACGATCAAGCAGACCCACTCGAGCTACTTCAACGGTGGCGAGAGCCCACTCGGCGCCCTCCTGCCAGGCTGAGCACCGCCGCCGGCGCCACCGTCTCGGCCACGGTGAACCCTCACCAGGGCTTGCCTCGTGCCCATTTATAGGCACGGGTATCGAACCCACCCCGACCTCCGTCTCCCCATCAGACGATGGGAAGAAGAAACAACAACGACGTCTTCGTCCTCGGCGACGAGCTGCTCGCCGCCGAGGAGATCGCCCCGCGCAGCGCGGAGCCCGCCCCCGCTGAGGACCAGGAGCTCGACGACCTCTTCGTCGCGAGTCTCGGTCCTGACGCCCCCGATCCCGGTCGGGCGGGGCGGGCTTCGCGACGGCTCGCGGCCCTCGGCCTCGGTGCCGCGGCGGCCGCTGTGCTGGGGGTTCTGGAGCTCTCCTCCGGCTCCTCGAACCAACAGCGCGAACCGCAGACGTCGGCGCACCGGGCCCCTGCCATCTGGCCGGATCCGCGTGCAAGCGGGCCGCCCGCCCCGGCGGCCCGGCCTTCCTCTCATCGCCCCACGCCGAGACCGCCAGCGCGGCGCCAGCGGTTGGCCAAACGCGAGCCCGAGCGCAAACCCACGCCCATCGAGGCGCCTGAAAGCTCGTCGGTGCCAGCGCCTCCGGCACCCCCGCCGGCCTCGGTTCCAGAGACGCCGGAGCCGCCGCCAGCCTCGTCTGGCGGCGGCTCGGGTGGGCATGAGCAGTTCGGCTTTGAGCGCTGATGGCGGCCCCGCGCCTCAGCACCGCCCTCCCTGGCGCTTGGCGTACCTGGCGCCATCGCCGCTACGCCGAGCGCGCGCCGCGCTATCTGGCAAGCGCCGTCCTCGCCCTCTTCCTCGGTCTCGGCATCAGGTCGTGCTTCCTCGCCCCCGCGGTACCGCAGACGCCTCGGCACCCCGCTGCCGACGCCCCCAGCCAGGACCTTGCCCTCCAGTTCGCCCGCGCCTACCTCACCTATGACGCCGCCCACCCCGGCGTCCGCGCCCGGGCCCTCGCTCCATATATAGGGGGAGGGGGACTTTCCCCCGGCGCGGGGTTCGCCCCGATCCACGGACGCCAGCTCGTCCGCTGGGCCGACGTTGCCTCCGACCAGCCCGCCCTCGCCGGCGGCCGTCTCATCACCGTCGCCGCCTCGGTCTCCACCCAGCGCCTCCCTCTATACCTCGCCGTCACCGTCAATCACCCCCGCGCTCAGCCGTTGCGCCTGGTCGGCTACCCCTCGCTCGTCGGCGCCCCCTCGACCGCCCCGCCCGCCGCCGCGCCGGCCCGCGAACCGGTCTCAGACCCGGCGCTCATCCAGGTCGTGGATCGCGTCCTGCGCAATTACCTGGCCGGTTCGACCCGCGACCTCGAAGCCGACCTCAGCCCCAGCGCCCAGGTCACCCTGCCCACGATTCGCCTGCGCCTCGACGAAGTCCAGGAACTCCTCTGGCTCGGCGCGCCGGGCTCCGGCGCCGTCCTCGCGACCCTGACCGCGACCGGTTCGGGCGGCGCCACCTACACGCTCACCTACGAACTCGGGATCGCCTACCGCGAGCGCCCCTACATCGACTTCATCGAGGTCATCCCGACCGAGAGCTGACCGCAGACCAACCAAAAGGGAGGTAGCAACGATGAAACTGAAGATCGCAACCGGGCTCGCGACCAGCGCCCTGATCCTAGGCGCCTCGGGGCTGGGGCCGAGCCACGCCTCGCCGATTCTCGCGGGGCTCGGCGCCCCGCCGAGCGCTTTGGCCGCGGTGACCAAGTCGCTGAGCGCCTCCGGTGGCGGCGGCGGCAACGTCGCCGGTGCCGGCAACCGACTGAGCAGCCTCCTGACCGGCTGGGCGGTTCCGGTCCTGATCGTGCTCGGCGGTTGCCTTTTGATCGGAGCGCTGCTCTCGCGCAACATCGGCACCAGCGTCGGCATCGTGATCGTCACCCTGCTCGGCTTGATCTTCCTGCTGGCACCGTCCTCGATCGAGTCGCTCGCCAAGCAGATCGCCAGCACCGTCCTCTGAGGCCGCGATGCCCGAGCAGCAACCGCGCAAGGTCATCCGCTCCTACCGCCTCGTCTTCCGTCGCCGCTGGCGCATCTTCCGCATCCAGGGCTGGCGCATCCCCCTGCCGGGCGGCCTTGAGCTGCGCGCCGTCGGCTACTGGCTCGCCTGCCTCTTGCTGGGCGCCGTGCTCGCTCGCGTGCCGCTGCTCGGAGCCCTTTTCGCCGCGATTCCCCCGGCCCTGCGTCTCCTCGCCTTACCGCTGGCCGCCGCCTGGGCGCTCTCGCGGTGGGAGGTCGATGGACGCAGCCCCCACCGGGCCCTCTTTGGCCTCGCCGCCTGGTGGCTGCGCCCGCGCACGATCGCCGCCCTGCGCCACTGTCCAGCGCCGGGCAGCCGGCTCGGCCCATCGGGGGCCGTCGCAGCGGCCCCCGATCCCCACGGCTGTCGCTACCCGCGGGGCCGCCTGGTCGGTCCCGCCCGCGTCCTGCTCCGCTACCCGGTCGCGGTCCGGCTCGAGCTCGTACCCCGGCGCCTGGCTCCGGACCGCGACAGTCGCCTGGCGGCCGCCAGGCGTTGGCGCCTGCGCCAGCTCGGCGAGCAGCCGCTTCACAGCGGTAAGACGCTCGCCGTCCCGGCTGGACGCGAGGTGATCTTCGAGTGAGGCGCCCGCACTACTTCTTCTTCTCGAACCTCGTTCTGCGCACCCCGAGCGACGCCTGGGCGGTCTACGAGCTCGAGGGCCACAGCTACCCCGGCCTCTCCGATTCGCGCAAGGTCGAGGTAGGCGAGCGCCTTGAGGCACTCGCCTACGCCCTCGAAGCCGACTTTCAGATCGCCCGCATCGCCCGCGCCTTCGACGCCGCCGCCTACGTCCGCCGCGCCCTCTCCACCCTCGATCCGCGCCACGGCGCTCGCCGCCGCTTCCAGGCGCACCTCGAGGAACACCGGGCCCAGTTCGAGAGCCGCAGCGCCCTGCGGCCCGAGGTCTACCTCGCGGTGCGCCTCGACCCCAGCTCGCCGAGCGGCCCGCTCGCCGGCCTGCTCGAGGGAGCCACCCTCGCCTGGCGCCACGCCGCCGAGCGCCTTCGAATCGAGGAGCCGCGCGCCCTCGGCCTCGCCCGCCTCGCCGCCCTGCGCCAGGCCGAGGAGGCCGTCTTTGAGCGCGTCCTCAGCTACCTGGAGTGTCGGCGCGTCGGCCCTGCTCGCTTCGCCAACCTGATCCGCCACGCCTACGCCCGTGGTCTCGGCGAGCCCGAGGGCGAGCAGGGCTTCGAGCCCCAGGCGCTCTCCTTCCTCGACCCCGAGGGCGAGCAGCGCTTCCAGCCCTACGGCCACGACCTCCTGCGCCTGCACGAGAGCCGCGTGCAGGTCGCTCGCCGCTCACTGGTGATCGACTCCGATCAGGGCCGTGCCCACCAGGCGCAGCTGGTGCTCGGCGCAATGCCCGAGGAGGCCGTCGTCCCCGGCCCGGCGGCGGAGCTGATGTTCGCCCCGCTCGAGCTCGGCTTCGGCGTCGACGCGACGCTCTCGGTCGAGTACCTCCCCAACCGCGAGGCGCGGCGCCTGCTCGCCAAGCGAAAGCTCGACGCCGACCAGATCGCCCGCGAGGAGGCCTCCGGCGAGCACGGACCCTCCTATGAGGCCGCCGAGCGGCCCCACCTTGCCCGCGAGCTCGAGGCCGTGCTCGGCGGCGGCGACCGCCCGCCGCTTTTGCGATCCGCCCTGCTCCTCTCGGTCGCGGCCCGCGATGAGGCGGAGCTGGAGGAACGCGTCCAGCGCCTGCGCGAGGCCTACGGGCGGGTCCAACTGCACCGCCCCGGCGGCGAGCAGCACCGCCTCTTCCTCGCCTCGCTGCCGGCCACGGTCTTTCCCCTGCCCGAGTACAAGGAGCACCTCCTGCCCGACCAGGTCGGCGCGATGGTGCCCCACGCCGTCTCCCACGTCGGCTCGCAGATCGGCCCCTATATCGGCCACACCCTCAGCGGCTCCCGCTCGCCCGTCCAGTTCGACCTCGCCGAGGCCTGTCAACAGAACCGCCCGCCGACCTGCCTTCTCGTCGGCAGCCTCGGTTCGGGCAAGACCGTCTGCCTGGAGTTACTCGCCTGGCAGGCCTTCCTGCAGGGCTCGGGGCCGATCGTCGACATCGACCCCAAGGGCGATCACCGCCTCGACCGGCTTCCCGGCGTCGCCGAGGCACTCGAGACGATCGAGCTCTCCGCCGAGGAGCGCTACCGCGGCCTGCTCGACCCGATGCGGATCGCCACGCCCGAGACGCGCGAGGACCTCACCTACAACTTCCTCGTCTCGATCCTGCCGCCGCCGGTCAGACCCGAGTGGCAGACGCAGCTGCGCCTCGCCGTCTCCGAAGCGGCGGCCGCCGAGGCGCGCAATTGCGGCGAGATCCTCGCCCTGCTCGCCGCTTCCACCAACGAGGACGCGCTGCAGGTCGGTCGCGCGATCGAGGTGCACGGCAGGGGCGGTCTCGCGAAGCTCGGCCTCGGCGGCGGCGAGGCCGAGCCCCCAATGGTTGGCGACGCCCAGGTCGTCTCGCTGCGGATCCGCAACCTCACTCTGCCCCTGGCGGGGACATCGCGCTCGGAGTTGGCCGAGGAGGAGCGCACCAGCCTCGCCGTCCTGCGCCTGCTCGCCTCCTACGCGCTGCGCCTCTGCGCCTCGGAGCGCGGGCGCCACTCGGTGCTGGCCATGGATGAGGCCTGGGCGCTCACCTCAGATACCCAGGGGCGCGCTCTCCTGGAGCGGATCAGCCGACTGGGGCGCTCGCAGAACATCACCCCAATCCTCGCCACCCAGATGCTGGGCGACGCCGCCGAGCTCGAGCCGCTGGTCGGCGCCCTGTTTGCCTTCGGCGTTGAGACCGACCCCGAGGCGCGCCGAGCGCTCGAATTGCTGAGGCTCGATCCTGACGATGAGGCCGCTGCGCAGCGACTGCTCGGCTACCGGGCCGGTCGCTGCTACCTTCGCGACTTCAGCGGGCAGGTGGCGCCGGTTCAGATCGACCCGCCGCCCCGGCTGCTCACCGCGCTCAGTACGACCCCCACCCGCGGAGAGGCGGCCGAGGGTGCGCTCACCTGATCGCCGCCTCGCCCCGCTGGTCGCGATCGTCCTCGCTTTCATCGCGCTGGCGGCGCCGCCAGCGTGCGCGGCCAAGCCGAGTTCGGATCGGGCCACCGGCAAGCACGCCAAAGCCGGCAAGGCGTCCCAACCCGAACCCGAACCGGCGGCCCAGCTGACCGAACCCTCGCAGGTCAGCGCCTCAAACCTCGCCAAGGACCTCGGCGGCTCGGGGCAGGTCGACCCGGTCGCCGGCCTCGGCATCCGCAACCCGGTCTGCGACCAGCTCGGCCAGATCCGCAGTCGCGCCGTCCGCCTCAGCTGCGAAGGCGACGGCAGCCCTGAGTCCGCCTACCCGACCTCCAACTACGGCTTTGACACCTTCATCACCACCGGCATCACGCACCCGTACGGCGACTTCATGGCGGCCCTCGTCACGATCCTCAACGGCATCTGGCTCGGGCTGATCTTCGTCCTCAAGCTGATCCTCGAGCTGCTCGGCCTCGCCTTCAGCCTCAACCCCTTCTCCGAAGGCCAGACGATGGCCCGCATCTCCGCTGCCCTCGCCCGCCTCTACGCCGAGATCACCGATCCCTGGCTCAGCGCCCTCGTTGTCTGCGCGGGGATCTGGTTCGCCTACCGCGGCCTCATCCGCCGCGACCTCGCCGGCGGCGTGGGGGGGACCCTGGCGGCGATCGCGATGCTCGTCCTCGGCCTCTGGGTGATCCACCAGCCGCGCGAATCTGTCGGCCGCCTCGCCGGCCTCGCCGACGAAGTCGCGCTCGGGGTGATCAGCGCCCCGCAGACGGGTTCGCTCGGTCGCCCGGTCGGCAGCTATGCCGAAACGATGGCCGCCACCTGGTCGCGCCTGGTAGAGGTGCCCTTCGCCGGCCTCGACTTCTCCGACGTCAACTGGGCCCTCGGCCCACCGCCGCCCGAAGCCGTCAAACGCGCCGACGCCGCCTTCTGCCAGGACGTCGGCGCGCTCGCCCTGCTCGCCTTCTACGCCCGCCTCGGCAGCGCTTCCTCTCAGGAAGCCTGCGGGGCCTTTGCCCGCAAGCGCTACGGGCGCCCGCGCCGCGTGATCGACCTCTACCTGCGCTCCTCGCCGGGCAGCCCTTCGCGCGAAGCGCTCTGGAACTACTTCAACGGCGAAGAACGCTACAAGACCAAGGTCGCCGCCCAGGGCGGCGAAGGGGCCCTCACCCGGTTCTCGATGCTGGCGCTATTCGCCCTCGGCCTGCTCGGCGCGATCCTGCTCCTCGCCTGGCTCGCGATCCGACTATTTGCCCAGGCGGCGATCGCCTTCTTCTGCCTCCTGGCGACGCCCTTCGCCCTCTTCTTCCCGCTTCTCGGCGACACCGGCCGCCGTGCCTTCAGGAGCTGGGGCACGACCCTCGCGGGCGCCCTCCTCGCCAAGGTGATCTACGCCGCCTTCCTCTCCATAGTCCTGCTCGGGATCGCGATCCTCGGCCGCGTCGACGGTTCCGGCGGCAGCGCCACCGGCTTCCTTCTCTCGGCAGCCTTCACCTGGGCGATCTTGCTGAAGCGCGCCGACCTGATCGGTTTGGTCCGCATCGCCGAGCCCGAGCGCGGTGCCCACGCTGGCTTCGGAGCCAGCGCCCTCAGTGCTCTTGCGATCCCGAAGTTCATCTCGCGCCGCGCCGGTGAGAGCGCCAGGGGCCTCGCGCGTCGCGGCGCACATTGGCGCCGCGAGCGCGCCGCCCTCGGCGCCGAGGCGACGCGGCAGACGGCCAGAGGCTCCCTGCAGGAGAGCGCACGCGCCCTCGCCGATCAGCGCTACGCCGAGGCGCGCCACACACACGCTGCCTACGAGACCAAAAGACCGTCCCCCTCGGATGCCGAGGATCAGCTCCGCCCTTTGCCGCCGGCACCAAAGGCGGCGCCGTCGGACTCCGGGCCGCCGCGCCCTGCCCCCACTCGCGAGGCCTACGAGCGCGCCCGGGCCCTCCTCGACCGCACCGAGCACAACGAGCGCCGCCTCGGACGCCGCTGGAGCGAGGCCGACCTGGCGCGCTTTGCCGCCGAGGATCGCGAGCTCCTGCGGCACTCCCGCGATCCTGCCGATCATGCCCACCGCGCCGGCTACGGGCGCACCCAGTTCGAGAGCCTCCGTGGCCCCGAGCGCGAGCGCGCCGAGGCGGAGATCGAGAAGGCCCGCCGCCGCGACCTGAAGCGGATCGAGGTCGCCTCGCGGCCCCCGGGCAGGATCGTCGGCCGTGGCCGCCTGCTCAGCGAGCGGCTTCGCCAGGGCGCTGAAGGTGGCGCCGAGCGCCGCGCCCAGCTCAGCAACCTGCGCCGCGAACGCCGCCTCGACCAGCTCGCCTCGCGCCGCAACCTCAGTCGCGGGGGCTAGATGTCATCTGCCGCCGAGCGCTGGCGCGCCGCCTTCTTCGGCCTCTGCGCCGCCCTGCTCTGCCTGGCGGCGGTCCTCTTCGCCGGCCCCAACACGCCGGGTTCTCCGTCGCCTGAGCGGAGCCCCGCCGCTCGCTCGCCGGCGCCCGCCCACCGAGGCGCCGCCCTGCGCGCCGCCCTGCGTCGCGCCGCCAGGCAGTTTCTCGCTGCCTTCTTCCAATATGAAGTCGGCCAGAGCGGCGGCGGTGTTCGTCGCGCCCTGCGCGAAACCACCACCGCTCGCTTCGCCGCCTCACTCATGCGGCAACCGCCGCGGCTTTCGGCCCGAAGCTCTCCGTCGGCCCGCCTCACCCGGCTCTCGATCACCGTTCTGCCGGCGCTGCCGCCGCGAGCCTTGGTCAGCGGCGCCGCACGACGGGGAGGGAGCGAGGAGCAGTTCTCCTTCCTCTTCCAGGTTCGCGGCGGCGCCTGGCTGGCGAGCGGGCCGGGTGAATGAGCATCCTCAAAAGACGCTTGGCGCCACCACGCGGCTTGCCCCTCGCGGGCTGCGCATCAAGCTCGCTCTCGCGGCGCTCCCGCAGCTTCTCGCCGTGCTGTTCGTCGTCGGCCTCTTCGGCGCCGCCGCGCCCGGCTCGCCGGGCGTCTCCGCGCAGAGCTGCGCGCTCGCCGCCGGCTCGGCCAGGGGAATCCCGGCCGATTACGTCCCCTGGTTGGCGCGGGCGACGGTCAGGTACCACCTCGGGCCGAGGGGCTTCTCGATCGTCGCCGCAATCCACTACGTCGAGTCGGACTTCGGTCGCTCGCCCCTGCCCGGTGTTGCCCCCGGAACCCAGAACTCGGCTGGCGCCGAGGGCCCGGGACAGTTTCTCGTGCCGAGCTGGGAAGAGTTCGGCGTCGACGCCAACGGTGACGGTAGGAAGGACCCCTACTCGATCCCCGACTCAATCTTCGCGACCGCCAACCTCCTGCACGTCGATGGCGCGCCACAGGACTGGCGTGGCGCGATCTTCGACTACAACCACGCCTGGTGGTACGTCGAAGAGGTGCTCGAAAAAGCGGCCTCCTTCGGCGCCGAAGTCACCTGCGAAGAAATGCCGAGCGAGCCCTTTGGGGCGCTGCCGCCGCGCTCGCTCGAACGTGTCAAGGCGGTTGCCAGCTGGATCGAAGCCAGAAAGATCCACTACTGCTGGGGCGGCGGCCACGGGCCGAAGCCCGGCCCCTCGCCCGGCAGCGGCGAATTCTGCGGCCCCGGCGTGCGGGGCCTCGACTGCTCCGGTGCCGTGCGCTGGCTCCTGGTTCTTGCCGGCTTCCCCGATCCCGGCGGGCTCGTCTCCAACGAACTCGGCGCCCATTACCCCTCCGGCCCGGGAGCGCAGGTGACGATCTGGTCCAACGTCGATCACGTCTTCCTCGCCATCGACGGCCGCGATTGGGGCACCTCGGACTCCAACTTCGCCAACGGCCCCGGCTACGGCTTCCAGCCGACCGCCGGCTTTGCGCCGAGCCATCCGCCCGGGCTCTGAGGTCGGTAAGCACGCTCATAGCTTCGGCCCGAGTTGGCGCAGTCGAGCCCGCTCTTATTGGCTGCCACTCGACGCTGGGCGTGCGGCGACTCCCAGGATGGCACGCCGCAGGCGTGCTTTCGTCGCCTCATGCACGCCCAGCCAGAGTCGATCGGGGACAGGCCGCGCTGCCACGAGCCGAGCCTTGAGGAACGGGTGATCCTCCGCCTGATTTCCGAGCAGGTAGCGGTCCCCCTCGACCAGCTCGCTCGCTTCCTCGGCAACTGCCTGGAGGAGACGATCGCCCACGTCCAGAGCCTCGAGGTGGCCGGCTGCATCCGCCACCGTCGCTTCCTGGTCCGCGACATGCCCTGGTTTTGGCTGAGCCGCCGCGGAGCTTCCCTCGCCAGGAACCGGGTTTTCGGCCTCGGCGCCTGAGGTGGCAATGCTTGCCCACCGCCGCGCCGTCAACGAGATCCGCCTCTATCTCGCTGAGCGGGCACCGACGGGCCGCTGGCTCTGCGAACGCGCGGTCTTCCGACAGCGCGACCCCAACGACCATCTCCCCGACGCCGTCTTTGAGATCGACGGCGAGCGCCACGCGATCGAGGCCGAGCTCTCCCACAAACGTAATCACGAGATCCATCGCATCGTCGCCGAACACAGCGACCGCTACGACGCCGTTATCTATTTCTGTGCTCCGCGCACCTACAACCTGATGAAGCGGGTGCAAGCCGAGGGCCGCTGGCCGAAGCTGATCGTCCGCCGCCTGCCGGAGGCACCACCGTGCTGAGGCGCCGCAACCGCCGCGCCGCTCCCGCCGCGCCGTCGATCGACGGAGCGGAGTTGGGCCGCCGCCTCGCCGGCGAGCGCGCCCTGCCGCTGAGCCCGGGCGGGCGCCTCATCTGGCCGTTCGCCGACATGGGTCGTCACGCGGTGATCCTCGGCGCCAGCGGCTCGGGCAAGACGGAGACCTCGATGCGGATCGCGCACGAGCTGGCGGCCAAGAGCGACGCTCAGGTCTTCTATCTCGACGCCAAGGGCGACCGCCGCTCCGCCGAGCGCTTCAGTGCCCTGATGGCCGCTTCGGGTCGTCGTGTCCGAGTCTTCCCCAACCAGCCCTTCGACGCCTGGCGTGGCGACTGGCGGGGGATCGCAAACCGCCTACTGGAGGTGATCCAGTTCGCCACCGAGGGACCGGCGGCCTACTACCGAGACGTCGCCAAGACCGCCCTGCAGCTCGCCTGCAACCATCCCGAGGGCCCGCCGCGCTGCAGCGAGGAGCTCCTGGCTCGCCTCGACTGCGAGCTGCTCCTCGACGCTCACGGGCCCTCCAGGGCTGTGCTCTCCCTGCCGCGCGACAAGGTGAGACAGGTGCGGCTGCGCTACCAGGCCTTCTTCGGCCAGCTCGGCCGCGCCCTCGATGGCGAGTGGTCCTGGGAGGACGCCGAGGCCGCCTACTTCCTGCTCGACTCGGTGGCGCTGGGCGAGGACGCCGCCAGCGCCGCCCGCATCCTCTTTGCAGACTTCGCCCACTACTTCAGCCAGCGCAAGCCGCGGGAGCGCTTCTGTCTGCTCTTCGTTGACGAGTTCGCGGCGATCGCTGGCGCCTCAGATGTGGCGATCAAGGTCGAGCAGGCCCGCGGCTTCAACGCCGGCATGGTTCTCGTCCCACAGAACACCCCCGGGATGGGGCCGCGCACCCAGCGAGACCGCATCCTCGGCTCGGTCGAGACGCTGATCGTCCACGCCGTCAACCAGCCCGAGGAGATCTCGGCCCTGGGTGGGAGCAAGCGGGTGATCGAGCTGACCCACCGCTATGAAGACGGGATCTACTTGCGACAGGGCCATGCCCGCCACGAGCCTCGCCTCAAGGTCGACCCCGACGAGATCCGCGGCCTACCGATCGGCTCCGCCTGGGTGATCAGACGCGGACGCGCGGCGAAGGTCGCCATCGAGCCCGCGCCGTGCCCGCAGCGGCTGGGACTTCCCGAGCCACAGAGCCTCGATCGAGCCTTGCAGCGGGCAGCGGCAGCCTTGCCCAAGCACGTCGCCTACCTCGGCGAGGAGGACTGAGCGATGCCCCGACCAGCCAGCCGGCCGAGTTCACCCAACGCCGGTCGCCGCCCCCCCGAGCCCTGGGAGTCAGAGCTGCTGCAACTCCTCGCCGAACAGGGCTCGATCCCCTTCGACCAGCTCGCTCGCTTCCTCGGCGCCGACACCGCCCAGGCGGCGAGGGTCGCCAAGCATCTGACCAAGGTCGGCTACGCCGACTACGGCCGCTTTCTGCACGATGAGCCGCACTGGCTCTGGCTGACGCCGCGCGGCGCGCGACTCTCCGGCACGGGCTTCCGAGCGCTGCCGCCCCGAGTCGGCGCCATGGCTCGGGCCAGGGCGGTCAACGAGGTCCGCCTCCGGATCACCGCCCGCGCACCTGAGGCGCGCTGGGTCTGCGGCCGGACCGTCTTTCGCCAACAGGGCCGGACCGGTCACCGGCCCAACGCCGTCGTCGAGATCGGCGGTGAGCGCCACGCGATCCTCGTGCAGCTGCGCCCCAAGCCGCCAGATCTGCTCAATGAGATCCTCGAGACCCACATGCGCTGCTACGACGCCGTCGTCGCATTCGCCAATCCCACTCCCCTGGCGGCTCTCAGGCGGCTCTCGTCGAAGAACCACTGGCCAAGTCTCGTGCTTCGTGGCCTACCCTTGTCGGAGGCGAATCGTGGCCGCTGAGAGAGGCAGATCGGCTTCGAGTGCTCAGCTTTTCCTCGACGGCCGTGGCAATTCCGCAAAGAGGGGATCGAAATCGCTCTCCAACTCGTCTTTATGAGACGGCACGATGACTGAGCTCTCAATCACCACCGAGCGAACCGCCTGGTTCACCCCCGACTCGCTGGCCTCCTACCTGCAGGTCTCCGATCGCATGATCCGTAAATGGGTCGCCGAAGGCCGCCTCCCCTCCTACAAGCTCGACGGCTGTCGCCGCTTCGATCCGGCTGAGGTGGACTCCTTCGTTGCCCAATTTCGGGACCGCCGCGAGGTGGCGGCATGAGTCGCCGCCGCGCTGTTGGGCGCCCACCGCGCGAGGCCCCCTACCGCCGCACCTACCCTGACGGTCGCGTCGTTTGGATTGCCCGCTACCGCGATCTCAACGGTGTTCGGCAGTATGCGAAACCGCGTTGGAATGGCGGCCGCTCGACCTTTGAGCGCAAGGGAGATGCCCAGGCGGCGATCGACGAGGCGCTGGAACAACTGCATTCCAGCGGCCTCACTCAGCCGGAGCGGATCGGTGATTACTTCGCCGACTGGCTTGACCGCCATCCGCGCTCCGAGCGCACCAACAAGACCAACCGTGACCGGGTTGGTTACGTGCTCGACGTCGAGATCGAAGGCCGGCCACTGCGCGACTGGCAATTCGACGAGCTGCGCCGCCGCCAGGTCCTGGTGCTGGTTGACCACATGCTGCGCGTGCAAGGCCGCGCCGCCCAAGGCGTGCGCGGCATCCTCAGCGCCCTTTCGGCGATGGCCGAGGATGCGATCGGCGACGACGTCGCCGAGGTGAACGCCTTCGGCGGCCTGCGCCTGCGCCGCAGCGACCCGCGCATCAGGAAGCTCCCCCGCAAGCCTCGGATCTGGAGCTTCGAGCAGATGCGCGAGTTCGCCAGTGGTGGCAGACCCGAGCTCAGGGCACAGACAGAGCGCCCGCCCGCCCCGCGCACCAAGGGCCGCCGCGCCCGCGACAAGCCCCGCTTCTATTCCGCCCACGACTACGAGGCTCTGCTCCTCACCCCGGGCCTGACCGGTCTGCGACTCGGCGAGCTTCTCGCCCTGCACCGCGCCGACTTCGACGGCACCCAGCTCAGCTTCCGCTTCTCCGCCCACGAAGGCGAGCTGGTCGAATCCAGCGATCAGAAGAACCACGAGCGCACCGTCCCGGTTCCACCGAGCCTCGCGGCGCTGATCGAATCGACCCCAACTAGGATCGACACCGAGCTGCTCTTCCCGACCCCGACCGGCCGGCTCTGGCGCGAGCGCAACTTCTACCGCGACGTCTGGGTTCCGGCCCAGCTCGCCACCGGCCTTGACCCGACCCCCCACGAGTTCCGCCACTCCTACGTCACCCACCTGCGCGCCGCCGGCATCGACGACGCCGACCTCGCCCTCGTCGCCGGCCACACCGTGAGACGATGATCTCCGTCTACACCCACCCGCTGCAGCGCAGCCACGACGCGATCAGCGCGGTGATCGGCTAGCGCCTGCGGTGACCTCCGTTTCGACACCGCCGGCGATTCCGTGCCCTACCTCGCCGGCTTGGGTGGGGCGGAGGCCGCCGAGCCGATCGAGGCCTACGCCGCCCTTATCGACCGCCGCGCCCGGCGCATCGAAGCCGTCCTCGAGCCCGACCACCCACCGGACCGCCAATCAGAGCCGTTGGATCCCCGCCACCGGCAAAGGCTCTCCGTGCCGCGTCGACGATCGCTTGGCCCCGGCGATTTGCCGGCAGCTGGGAATCGAGCCGCCGAGCGGTTCGGGCTAGCCCACGGCTTGACCAGCGCCCACTGGCTACTGTGGCCTTCCAGCCAACCATCGCAGTGCTGGCTCGAACGCCGGGCTGTGCCGATCAACCACCGGCTTCGGGTAGGGCGGCGACCGAGCTAGGGTTTCGGTGCAGACGTTGGACCTGGCGCCGCTGGGAGCCGAGAAGGCTCAGCTCACGATCGCGTGGGTTGAGCAGCGAGGCATGGCGGTAGGCCACGATCGCATCGCCGATCGCCCCGCGTCGAGTGGCAAGGTCGCCGAGCAGTGCCCAACTAACGTAGTTGTGGGGCTCCCGCCTGATCGCTTCGAGCAGCGTGGTCCGAGCCGGCCGGTACAGCCCCAGCTTGGCCAGAGCTGCGGCCTTGAGGTAGTACCCCTGCACCGATTCGGGGTTCAGTGAGAGCGATTCGACCGCTGTGGCAACGGCGCGGCGCGGCTCCGTCTCGATCTGACTCTGCGCTTCGCTGCGCAGGTGCTCAGCGAGGGTTGGCCGGCCGATCAGGACGATCGCGGCGGCGGCGAGGGGGATGGCGAGGGCAATGCCGAGTAGGGGCAGCGGACGAAAGCGCCTCGCCTCCCCGTCGGTTTCCGCCGGCAGAAGGAGGATCGCGCCGGCGCCCAGGGCGGCCCCGGTCAGCCCAGGTATTAAGTGCAACCAGTCGACGCTCGTCTGAGCCAGCCAGACGACGAACATCCCGGTTGCGGCGATCGTCAGCCCGGGAGCGGCACCGCGCCGGCCCCGGCGCGCTTCGCGCGAACGGCGCCACAGGCCGGCGAAGGCCGCAACGAAAAAGGCGAGCAGGATCAGGCCCCCGATCAGGCCCGTCTCTCCCAGGGTCTGCAGCTCGATGCTGTGGGCCTGGCGCACATCCTCGTCGGTGCGGCGTTCGAGGAAGTAGGTGCGGTCGAAATTGCCGGCGCCGACCCCGTCCAGTGGGTGATCGGTGAATTGGTGCCAGGCGATCCGCCAGTAGTCGTAGCGGTTGCCGCCGCCAGAGGTGAAGCGCACCCCGCTTTCGACCTTCTCGAGCTTGGTGAACGATTCGTACTGTTCGGAGATCCTCCCGCCCGGGTCCTTGACGGAGACGGCGGCGGCGACCAGGGCGACTGCGACGAGCGCCCAGAGCGCCGCGGCCGAGATCCGCGGCAGATTGTCGACGAGCCGCGAGGGCCGGCCCCGGCGGGCGGCGGCCACGGCAGCCGTCGCGAGGCTCCAGAGAGCTCCCACCGCAACGGCGATCGCCAGGCTCCAGCGGGCCGCCCGTTCGATCGTCGAGGCCGCAGGTGCGAAGGTCCCGTGCGGCAGCACCGCCGTGACGTCGCTCAGCGGCCCCCAGGCGACCGCCAGCCCGGCGAGGACGACGAGCAGCAACCACGCCCGGCGGCTGCGGCCGGGCATCAGCACCAGGACCAGCAGCGCCGAGGCGGCAAAGGCGAAGGCGGTGCCTCGTGAGTCGGTCAGCAGGACGAGCGCCACGAGCAGCGTCGCGCCGCCCGCCGCCAAACCGGCGACGGCGGCCTGGCGGGCGCGTTCGGCGACCGCGACAAGGGGCCAGAAGCCGAGCAGGAAGAAGCCGCCCATGCCGTTGATGTAGCCCAGGGGTTCCAGCAGGCGCGAGCCGCCGAAAAGCGAGCGCCCCTCACCACCGAGCATCTTCGTTAGGTCGTAGCCAGCGATGCAGAGGACCCCCGCGCCGACCGCCGCGACGAAGGCCGCGCCGTCACGACGGTCCTCGAGGAGCAGCACCACGACCAGCAGGTAGAGCGCGTAGAGGATCCAGCGATCGCCTTCGGTCAGGGCCCGGTCCGCCGACTCGGCCCAGCCGATCGAGAGCAGGGACCAGAGCGCGAACAGCGCCAGGGCGGCAATTGCCACGGCGGCGAGGCCGGTCGGCAGGACCGGACGGGCGACCAGCAGGGCGAGGGCGAGGGCCGCGAGGCCGATCGCGATGGGCCCCCAGACCGACATGCCGAAGTAGCCGAAGAACGCCGGGCTGATCCCGCAGGCCGCCCCCAGCAGGACGAGGAGGCCGCGCCGCACCCATGCCGGCAGCGGCGGCGCGGCCTCGCGCCCGCCGCTCAGGACTTTCCGGAGGCGGGCACCCATCGTGTCCCCTCGATCACCGCGATCGTCACCGCCATCGCGACCAGGCAGACGCAGGCGAGGGCGATCGCGGCGCTGTCGCCGAGCCGGCTCGCCTCGATCGCCAGGCCGCAGAGCAGCGCCTGGGCGAGCGCCAGGGCCGCGGCCACCGCGCGCGGGGTCTTGAGGAGGGCCCCCAGGCGGTGGGTGGTGTGGTCGGTGGCGCCGGAGAGGAGCGGCGCTCCACGGCGGCGGCGAGAGAAGACGACCAGGGTCGTGTCGAAGACCGGCAGCCCGACGAGGACCGCGGCGACGAGCAGCGGCGCGGCCCCCGCGGAGGCCGCCCGTCGGCGCCGCCATCAGCCCGGCGGCGAGGAAGAAGCCGATCGCCATGCTGCCGCCGTCGCCGAGGAAGATCCGCGAGGGGCGCGCGAGGTTGTGCCGGAGGAAGCCGAGCAGCGCCGCGGCGAGGCCGAAGGCGAGCACTGCGAGGGCCCGGTCGCCGCCAACCTGGGCGAGCACCCCGACGCCCAGAGAGCAGACGCCGCCGACGCTCGCCGCGGCGCCATCGAGATTGTCCATCAGGTTGAGGGCGTTGACGATCGCCACCACCCAGAAAGCCGAGAGCGCGAAGTCGAGCGCCCCGGCGCCGAAGACCGACCAGTGGATGCCGGCGTCCCAGAGGAGCCAGGCGGCGGCGACCTCGAGCGCGACCCGGAGCAGAGGCGAGAGGTTATGGCGATCGTCGATCGTCCCCACCGCCGCGAGACCGACGGTACCGACCAGCAGCGATCCGTAGCCGTGCCCGCCATCGAAGGCCAGGGCCGCCGCCAGCCAGGCGACAAGGACCGCTAGCCCGCCGAGGTACGGGGTCGGAGCGGCGTGGGCCTTATAGCCGGCGGGATGGTCGAGGAAGCCGGTGCGGCCGGCGATCGCGATCGCCGCCGGGACGGTCGCGACGGTCAGGGCCGCGGCGGCGACGAAGGTTAGGAAAAGGCCGAGCCCGTCCGCCACGTCAGGCGGCTTCGCTGACTTCGACCGGTGCCCGACGCTCGGCGATCACGTCGTCGATTACGTCCTCGATGCTGCGCGACGGCGACCAGCCGGTGACCTCGGTGATCAACGAGAGGTCGGGGCGGCGGCGGCCGATCTCCTCGAAGCCCTCGCCGTAGGCCTCGTCGTAGGGAACCAATTCGATCTCCGAGTCGGAGCCGCTGCGGGCGAGGACTCGCTCGGCGAGTTCGCCGATCGAGATCTCGCGCGGCGAGCCGATGTTGAAGGTGTGGCCGATCGCCGGCTCGCTGTCGGCGAGCAAGAGCAGCGCCTCGACCACGTCGGCGACGTGGGTGAAGCAGCGGGTCTGAGAGCCGTCTCCGTAGACGGTCAGGACCTCGCGGTCGAGCGCCTGCTGGACGAAGCGCGGCAGGACCATCCCGTAGGCGCCCGTCTGGCGCGGCCCGACGGTGTTGAAGAGGCGCACGATGACCGGCCGGGTGCCGGTCTCGTAGTGGTAGGCGTTGGCGAGGATCTCCGCGTAGGACTTGGCGACCGAGTAGGCCCAGCGGGCCGTCGAGGGCGGTCCGAGGATCCGGTCCGAGGTCTCGGCCAGGGGGCCGCTGGTGTTCTTCCCGTAGACCTCTGAGGAGGAGGCGACGAGGATCCGGCCCTCGCGGCGGGCGACGGCGGAGATCACGTTGTCGCTGCCACGCACGTTGCGGATCAGCGAGTCCAGCGGCCGCTCGAGGATCAGTTCGACTCCCACCGCTGCGGCTAGGTGCAGGCAGAAGTCGGTTTGCGCGACGCACTCCTCGACCAATCCTTGGTCGAGGATCGAGCCCTCGACGAACTCAACCGAGCCGCTCTTTAGCGCCGGCTCGAGGTTCTCGAGCCGGCCGGTGCTGAGGTCATCGAGCACCAGGACATTTTCGCCTCTTGCTAGAAGTGCATCGGTGAGATGCGAGCCGATAAAGCCCGCACCGCCTGTCACCAGATATCTCAACTCGAACACCCTCCCGATCGCCTGCATGACCTGCGATTGCCATGTACCGCATCTGAATACCTCTGCCCTGACCACGGCGATAATAATCCCAATGGCGGAGCAGTCATCACCTGTACGAGTGCTGCGTGTTATCGCGCGGATGAACCTCGGTGGGCCGGCGCATCAGGCGGCTCTGCTCAACGAGAGGCTCGACCGCGAGCGCTATGAGACGCTTCTCGTCTGCGGCCGAGTAGGACCTGGCGAGGAGGAGCACAGCACAGGCGGGAGCGGTCGGGTCCGGCGGCTCGACTCCCTCGGACCGGAGATCCGCCCCTACGACGACCTGCGCGCCTTGGTCGCCCTGATGCGCCTGATGCGCAGCTTCCGCCCGGCGGTGGTGCACACCCACACCGCCAAGGCAGGGATGCTGGGGCGCACGGCCGCGGTTCTGACCCGGGGCCCGCGCCCGGTCATCGTCCACACTTTCCACGGCCACGTCTTGCGGGGCTATTTCGGGCGGGCCAAGACCGGCTTCTTTCGCGGCGTCGAGCGCGCCTTGGCCCGAGTCAGCGACCGGCTGATCGGCGTCAGCAAGGCGACTGTCGATGAGCTCGTCGAGCTACGCGTGGCGCCGCGCGCGAAGTTCTCGGTGGTGCCACTCGGGCTGGAGCTCGAGCCGTTCCTAGCGGTCGACCCGAGCCCGACCGGCGAGCTGCGAAAGGAGATCGGAGCCGCGGCGAGCGAGGCCCTCTTCACCTTTACCGGCAGGCTGGTGCCGATCAAGCGAGCCGACACGATGCTGCGGGCGCTGGCGATCGCCCGTCGCAACGGTGCTCCCGCCAGGGTGGTGGTCGTCGGCGACGGGGATATCCGGCCGGAGCTGGAAGCGCAGGCGCGCGAACTGGGCTGCGCCGAGTGGGTCCACTTCCTCGGCTACCGGACCGACCTTACGTGGATCGCCGCCGGTAGCGACGCCGCGTTGCTGACGTCCGACAACGAGGGGACCCCGGTGGCCCTGATCGAGGCGGCGGCGGCGGGGCGCCCGGCGGTGGCCACCGATGTGGGTGGCGTCTCGGAGATCGTCGTCCCGGGGGGCGGCCTGCTGGCGCCGGCAGGCGACGCCGAAGGGCTCGCCTCGCATATCGAGCTGCTCACCGCCGACGCCGGCCTGCGGCGGCGGATGGGCGCCCGGGCACGCGATCACGTCGCTACCCGCTATGGGGCGGCGCGGCTGCTGGGCGACATCGACTCCCTCTACTCGCGGCTCCTGGCCACCGCGGCGCCGGCAAGGTGAGCGCTCGCGACGAGGGCCGGCCGGGCACCGGACAGGCCCCGAATCTCGATGCCGGAACGGTCGCCGGATTCGGTCAGGAGTGGTCCTCGTTCGACCAGTCCCGACTCCCTGCGGCCGAGCTCGACGAACTCTTCGGCCGCTATTTCGCGATCTTCCCTTGGGATGAGCTTCCGGACGATGCCCAGGGCTTTGACCTCGGCTGTGGCAGCGGTCGTTGGGCCGCGCGGGTCGCGCCGCGCGTTGGAGGCCTCCACTGCATCGACCCGAGCCCCGCGGCGATCGCGGTCGCTGGCCGCAACCTCGCCGGCAACCCGAACTGCGTGTTGCACATCGCGGGAGTCGGGGAAATCCCGCTGGAGCCCGAATCGATGGACTTCGGGTACAGCCTCGGCGTGCTGCACCACGTGCCGGACACCGCTGCCGGACTGAGGGCCTGTGTCGAGAGGCTGCGGCCCGGTGCCCCGTTTCTCATATATCTGTACTACGCGCTCGAACAGCGTCCCGCCTGGTTCCGCGGGATCTGGAGGGCGACCGACCTGGCGCGCCGCGGTATCAGCCGCCTCCCGCACCGACCGCGCCGCTGGCTGACGACGTCAATCGCGGTCTTGGTCTACCTGCCTCTTGCGCGACTGGCGGCGCTGCTCGAGCGGCTCGGCGCCGACGTCGAGGGGATGCCGCTTTCCGCCTATAGGCAAACGAGCCTCTACACGATGCGAACCGACGCGCTGGACCGCTTCGGCACCGGCCTCGAGCAGCGCTTCAGCGCTCAGGTGATAGAGGCGATGATGGACGCCTCCGGCTTGGAGCGGATTGCCTTCTCTCCCGACCCGCCCTACTGGTGCGCAGTGGGCTTCAGGCGGGCCGCCGATGCAGGCTAGGGGCGAGGCGCTCCCGGGAACGGTCGAGGAGCCCGAGCTCCTCGTCTCCTCGACCCTGCGCGGGGGCGGCCGCCTGCTCGGCTTCCGGCTCGTTCAGTTCGCGTTCCTCTTCTTTCTCAGCCTGATCGCAACGCGGGCGCTCGGGCCCAGCGGGCGCGGCCAGTACGCGCTGGCGCTCAACCTGGCGACGATGGTCTGGGTCATCTCCCACTGCTCCGTCGAGCAGTCCGTCGGCCGCCTCCTCGCGCGCGGGGAAGCCTCCCCCGAGGAGCTCTGCCGCGTGTCTTCGTTTTTTGTGGTCGTCCTCGGCGCGGCCGGAACGGCGCTGACACTCGCGATCGGCCTGGCCACCAGGAACTCGCTGCTCGGCGGAGCCAGCGCCGCTACGGTCGTCCTCGCCGCGGCCTGCATCCCCTTCACGCTGATCGGGCAGATGGCGACGGCGCTGCTCCTGCGGCTCGGCGAGCTGCGCGCCTACGGCTGGGTGATCGCGGCCGGCGCCCTCGTCCAGTTCGTCCTGATCGCCGCTCTCGAGCTGGGGGCCGGCCTGACGCCGGCGCTGGCGATGGTGGCGGCACTGGTGGCGGTGGCGGTTGTCGGGATCGCTCTCGCGGCGGTCCTCGCCAGGCGGCTCGGCCTCGACGCACTGTCTCCCGTCTGCCGGCCGCGACTCGTGCGCGAGTCGTTGAGGGTCGGGCTCCGGCTGCAGCCGGCTTCGATCGCGCTCTGGCTCAACCTGAAGATCGACCTGCTCCTCGTCGGGCTGCTCGCGACCGCCCACGACGCGGGCCTCTACTCGCTTTCCGCGAGCCTCGCCGACATTGTCTTCGCGAGCATCTCGACCGTCGCCCTGGGGGCGCTGGAGGCGCAGACGAAAGTGGATGCCAGGGCGGCGATCGACTACACCATCGACTTCATCGCCCAGAACCTCGGCGTCGCCGCCTTCCTCGGAGGGCTTGCCGCGCTGGTCGCCTACCCGTTCGTCGTCCTCGTCTACGGGCAGGCGTGGCAGGCGAGCGTCCTGCCGTTCGTCGTGCTGATGCCGGCCGTCGTCGCACTCGCGGTCGAGGAACCGTCCCGCAACCTGCTGGTCCGAATTGGGTCGCCGCTCTCGATCTCCGCCGCCTCGGCCGCGGGCCTGCTCCTCAACGCGGGCCTCAATTTCGCCTTGATCCCGTCGATCGGGATCGTCGGCGCCTCGATCGCCTCCCTTCTCTCCTACTGGCTGGCCGCCGGCCTGATGCTGTATCTCCTGTCCCGCCATGGAGAGGTGCCAATGAGCCGAGCCCTGCGGGCCCCCCACCGCGACGACGTTCTGCCGCGGCTGATCCGGCGCGGCCTGCGGCGGGCGACGGGCTAGCCCATGTGCGGAATCGCGGGATGGGCCGGCGAGGTCGGTGCCGACGGGGGGACGCTGGCGAGGATGTGCGCGGCGATCCGCCACCGCGGCCCCGACGCCGAGGGCGAGCTGGTCGTCCCCGGCAAGGTCACGCTCGGGTTTCGCCGCCTGGCGATCATCGACCTGGACCGAGGCGACCAGCCGATCTGCGACGAGAGCCGCCGGGTTCACGTCACCTGCAACGGCGAGATCTACAACTTCCGCGCCCTTCGCGCCGAGCTCGAGGCGGCGGGTCACCGATTCGCGACCGCATCGGACTCCGAGGTAATCGCCCACCTCTACGAGGAGCGGGGCGCGGCCTGTCTCGACTCTCTGCAGGGAATGTTCGCGATCGCCCTCTGGGACGAGTCGTCAGAGCGGCTCCTCCTGGCGCGCGACCGGCTCGGCGTGAAGCCGCTCTATTGGGCGCCCGTCGGGGACGGCCTGCTCTACGCAAGCGAGCCGGGGGCGATCCTTGCCAGCGGCCTGGTCCAGGGGCGGCCCGACCCGGCCGCGCTGGCCGAATACCTGACCCTGCAGTACGTGCCCCCGCCCCGATCGGGCTTCGCCGGGATCGAGAAGCTGGCACCGGGCGAGCGTCTCATCTACGAGGCGGGCGAGGCACGGGTCGAGCGTTACTGGAAGCTCGACTTCGACTCCCCCGAGGACCTGGATGAGGAGGAGGCGCTGGAGCGCCTCGATGCGCTGCTTGCCGAGGCCACCCGCGAACGCCTCGTCGCTGACGTCCCGCTCGGCGCCTTCCTTTCCGGAGGGATCGACTCCAGCCTGGTCGTCAGCTACATGGCCGAGGCCGGCGGCAAGGTCAAGACGTTCTCGATCGACTTCCCCGAGGCGGGCTTCAGCGAGGGCGAGCACGCGCGGCGGGTCGCCGAGATCTACGGCACCGAGCACCAGGACCACGTCCTCGAACCGGATATCGCCCCCCTCATCGGCGAGGCCGTGCGGCACGCCGGCGAGCCGTTCGCCGACTCCTCCGCGATCCCGACCCTGCTGCTCTCGAAGATGACCCGCGAAAGCGTCACTGTGGCGCTCTCCGGCGACGGGGGCGACGAGGCCTTCGCCGGCTACCGCCGCTATCTGCTGGCGCGAACCGCCGATCGGCTCGGCCCGCTCAGCACGCTCGCCCGCCTCCTGCGGGGGCGCGAGTGGCTGTCACGGCTCCCCGCCGGGGCCCAGCTGCGGCGGGCGGTCGACGCTTTCGCGCTTGGCCCCGAGCATCGCTACGCCTCGATGATGTCCCACTTCTCCCCTGGCGAGCTCGCGAGCCTCTGCACCGCCGAGTTCGTCGCCGAGGCCGGCGGCCTCGGGTCGGCATGGGACGAGACCCTGGCGCCGCCGAAGCTGGGCGGCCTCAGCCGCTACCTGGCCCTCGACACGGAGACCTACCTGCCCGGCGATCTGCTGGTCAAGGTCGATCGGATGTCGATGGCGACGGCGCTCGAGGTGCGCTCGCCGCTGCTGGACTACCGGGTCCAGGAGCTCGCGGCGCGCCTGCCGGCCCGGATGAAGCTGAGGGGGTGCACGACGAAGTGGGCCCTGAAGGAGCTGGCGAAGCGGCGCGGCCTTCCGCCGGACCTCGTCCAGCGCCGCAAGCAGGGATTCGGCGTCCCGGTCGGCGCCTGGATGCGAAAGGAGCTGCGGCCCTGGGTCGAGGATCTCCTGCTCGACGAGACATCGCTGGACCGCGGCTACTTCGACCCTGATGGAGTGCGGCGGCTGGTCCGGGACCACGTCGAGGGAACCGCGGACAACACCAATCGCGTTTGGAACCTGGCCGTGCTCGAGCTCTGGCACCGGCTCTGGATCGATGGCTGAGACCCGGGTCCTGTTCGCGATCGGCGGACTCGGCCTCGGCGGCTCCGAGCGCCAGCTGATGCAGCTGATCGAGGCGCTCCATCCCGACCGGATCGAGGCGACGGTGCTCACGTATTCGACCCTCTGCGATCCCGGGCATTCCAGGCGCCTGCGCGATCTCGGCGTCGAGCTGGTCCAGCTGCCGCCGCCCCCCGGGCCTCGGGCAGCGAGACCTCTGATATCGCTGCCGCGGACCTACCGGGCCCTGCGCCGCCGGGATCCCGAGGTGGTCTACGCCTGGCTGGAGGAGGCGTCGACGACCGTCACGCCCGCGGCCCTTGCCCTCGGGATACCGGTGGTGATCGCGCGCCGCAGCGTGATCGGGTCGGGGGCCGAACGCCAGGCCGCCTTCCGGATGGCGATCCGCTGGGCGGAGCGCCGCGCTCGGCTCGTGACCGGCAACTCCGAAGCCGTGCTCGACCGAGCCGTCGAGCGAGGCGTCGCACGGGACCGCCTGCGACTGGTCCGCAACGGGCATCCGCCCGTCGAGGCCCTGCCCCCACCGGAGAAGAGTTCGGTGAGTCTCGGGTATCTCGCCAACTACCGGCCCGAAAAGGGGCACTCGCGGCTGCTCGCGGCGCTGGCGCTGGTTGAGACCGAGGCGCCCTGGCAAGTCGAGCTCGCAGGCGCCGGGCCGATGCGGGAGTCGGTCACCGCCCAGATCGCCGAGCTGGGGCTCGACGACAGGGTCGTCGCGGGCGGCCCGATCACCGACGTGCGTCGCTTCTGGGCCGAGCACGACGTCGCTGTGCTCCTCTCCGACGACGAGGGCAGCCCGAACGCCCTGATCGAGGCCGCCGTCCTCGGCCGCCCACTTGTCGGCACCGACGGAGGCGGGACCGCCGAGGTGATCGGGCCCGAAGGCGGACTGCTCGTCTCGCACGATCCGGTCGAGATCGCGCGTGCCTTCGAGCGACTGATCGACGATCCGGCTCTGCGCCGTTCGCTCGGCGAAGGCGCCCGCCGTCACGCGCTGGAGCAGCACGACCTGGAGAGATCTGCCGCCGGGCACCTCGCGGTTCTGCGCGAGGCGCTCGGCAGCGGCCGCCCCAGGGGGCGCTAACCCCCTCCCTTCAGCTCCCTCTGCTCGAATTCCGCCTGTAGCTGGGAGGCTTCGTTGCCGGCCTTCACCGCGGCGGGCGACACTTCTTCTTCGGTTTTCGGAAGAGCGCCTTTGCGTTCGAGTTCGACCCGGTTCTGGGCTAATTGCTGCAACTCGCCGTCGAGCCGGGAGTCGTAGACGATCTGCCAGTTCCCACCTTCGTCGCGCCACGCGATCGACGCGAGTTCCTTGGTGCCGTCGGTCTCCCGCACGCTGTAATAGACGGTCTTGCCTTCGGGGCCCTGGCCGATGCGGACTATCGTCGGCTTCAGAAGCGGATAGATCGAACCGTTCAGCTTCTTCGCGCCGATCACGTTGGCGGTCCCGACGAAGTCGCGGAAAGCGGGGCTATAGAAAGCGGCCGCGTCCGACCAGGAGCGGAATTGCAGGTCGGACCAGAAATTGAGGAAGGCGCTCTGCACGCTTCCTTCCGGGTACCTGGAGAGTTCAGCCGGTGTCAGCAGGTTGTTGGGAGCATTCGTGCCGGCCGGTTCGGAGGCGCTCGACCCACAACCGGTGACAAGGGCCGCAAGCGCCAGAAGCGCGAGGGCGGACGCCAACAGCGATCGAGAGGCACGGCCGTGGGCAGGCCGGATCGAACGTATTGAGAACCCTCCCATCGAGTTGATGAATCTATATCTTTCAGTAACCGCGTGAGGCTCGGGACCAACGGCGTGCACCTGCGATTCTCAGAGCGCTGGCGCGCCACACGTGCGGGTGCCTTCCTTTCGGACATCGGTGGCAGCGAGACCGAGTATGTCGGCCTCGCCGAAGCGTTTCCCGAGCGGCTACGGCTGCGCCTCGCTGGCTATCTGGCCGCTGTAACCGCCCTGGCGATCACGGTCAGGGTCCCGTTCTTCGGCGATGGGATATCGGCCTCGGACACCACCGTCTTCCTCGAAGTTGCGCACGAAATCTCCGGAGGGCACTTCCCTTCCGACCTCCGCCCTCCGGGCTATTCGCTCCTCCTGGCGCTTTTCGAAGGGCTGGGCATCGATCCGGTCAGTGGCGTGGTCGCCCTCCAGAACGTGATCGGAATTCTCCTGCCGGCGCTGCTGGTGCTGATCGGCTGGCGATTCTTCAGGCCGGCCGTCGGGCTGATGGCCGGCCTGCTGGCGGCGGCTTCGCCACTGATGATCGTCACCGAGCAGGCCGCCTTGGCCGATTTCCTCTTCGGCGTCCTCGTGCTGGTCGGGACCGCACTTCTGGCGGAGGCCACACTCCGCATCCGGGCCGACCGGTCCACCACTCGGATCCTGGTCGCCACGGGAGCGGCATTCGGGCTGGCGACCATGCTCCGAGCCAACGGCGAGCTGGCGGTGATCGTGATACCCGTGCTGCTGCTGATCGCGACGCGCAGCCTGCGAAGGGCGATTCGCCCCGCCGTCACAGCGTTGCTTGCGATGCTCGTCGTGGTCCTTCCATGGGTGCTCTCCAATGCCGTCGCCCACGGAAGGTTGACGATTGCGACCGAGGGCGGGATTTCGCTCTACGCCCGAGCGATCGGCTGGGACGAAGTCCCACCGAGCGCCAGCACGGCGGATGGCAGGCTCGCCCTCAGCATCTACAACATCGCCGATGTCAGCCAGGCGCGGCCTGCCCTGCAGATGACGACGCCGGTCTTCGACGCCCTGGTGAGCGAAGGCAAGACCCAGGCCGAAGCCTCGGCGGCGATGGGTGCGATCGCCAAAGACGCGATTCTTCGCGACCCGTGGACCTATCTCGAAGGATCGGGCGAAATCCTGGAACTCGATCGCCGCCTGTATGACCCGCGGACCTTCACCGCCAACCAATACGTCGACCAGATCACTGTCGTCAGGAACTATTTTCGGGGCCTGAGCCCGGGAATCACCAATCTCCCGGGAGACTCGAAGGCAACCCGGATCCCATGGCAGCTGGGCCAAAGCTTCACCGAGCTCCTTTACGTGGTCACCATTGGGGGGTTGCTGGGGCTGCTGCTGCCTTTCGTCGGTGCGCCGAGACGAAGGCTCGCGTCAACGACATTCGTGATCGTCGTGCTTGCCGCTCTCCTGGGGGCGAGCTTCACAGCCATCTACTCGCCCCGCTACGACATCATGTTCGCTCCGATGATCTGGATCGTCGCCTCTGCCACCCTGGCCCTGCTCGCCGAAGCACTGGCTGCGCTGGTGCGCCGGCGCCCATGGCGCCAGGCCCAGAGCCCTGCCGCCTGATGGGGCAGTCGGGGCATTGAGCGTCAAGAGTCGCGGATTCAGGCGAGCCGGGATCGGTCTCGTCATCACTGGGTTTCTGGCGCCGTTTTCGGCGACCAAAATCGCCGGGCCCCTCTCCATGGGGCGGGCCACCGCGATCCTCTTCGGCGCCCTCTTGGCTCTCGACCTGTTCAGAGAACGGCCCCATCACTTCCGCTTCGACCTCCCCGCCCTGCTGCTGATCGCCGCCTATGTGGCTCTGTTCGGCTGGATCTTGGTCAGTGCCGCATCCCGGGGCTGCAACTGCGATGGCAGGGCCGGGGGATTCGCCGAGTTTGCGATGGTCGGCATTCTTTCGCTGGTCGCAATCGGGTTCGCGCCGTGGCTGCGCCGCCCGACTCTCACGGCGACCCTGTCCGGCTTGGCGCTCGCGGGCGCCCTGGCGTTGGCCGGGGTCGGCGAACTCCATTCAGGCTCGACCTATCTGACTCAAACCGGTGGCCGCCTCTCAGGTACCTACGGGAACGCGAACGAACTCGGTTTCGCGATGGCCCTCGGCATCCCGATCGCAATCGCGTTCCGCTCCGTCTCCGGCCGACTGGCCCGGGCTGCGCTGGCCGGCAGCCTCCTGGTCTTCGTCTTGGCTCTGATTCTGACATTCTCACGCGGGGCGGTCGTGGCCGTTGCCGTAGGTCTCCTAGCGCTCGCGCTCTGGGAAGCCCGCCGCTCGCGGCGCAAACTCCTGATCGTGCTCGGTGGGTCCGCGGCCTGCGTGCTGGTCGGAGCGGCCCTCTACTCGGTCTTCGAGCGTGAGCGCGAAAACGTCAGCTTCGACTCGGTCTCCGCCTCGCTCAGGCCCTTGAGCCAACGCGACGCGACGGGCTGGGACAGCCGTGGCACAGGCCCGGTCCCGGACGGCCCTTCGCAGCTTTCCAACGGTGACGGGGGAATAGCGGTGAGATCCAACCGGGCGGGTGAGGGAATCAGCTTCCGGTGGGGCGAGGCAAGCCCAGGACGGACCTACACGATGACCTTCAAAGCCCGAGCGCCGGAGGCCCGCCTCCCCTTCAGCTACACGATCGGCGACGCGGACCTGCCGGCGAACCGAGCCTCGGCGGTCGGTCGGTTGGGCCCTGTTTGGCGGGACTTCTCGCTCACCTGGCGACCACGGCTTCGGTCCCCCCACGCATCGATCTACCTGTGGCAGCGCGCCGGCCCCTCGACCTTCCTGATCGCGGACGCCCGGATTCGAGAGAGGGACGGCGCCGGAGCCAAGCGGCTGATCTCCCTCCCACCGCGACTCGAAGGCTCCCTTTACGCCCACATGACCTCCGCCGCGAGCCGCGCCGAACACCGCTACGTCCGCTCACGGCTCGACGCCGCGCATCTGGCGCTCAAGGCCTTTGTCTCTCAGCCCCTGCTGGGAATCGGCTGGGCGTCGTTCCCGGCGTACTCCGACGAACACCTGAGCTACGGGCAGCTCGCGGCACACGACGAGTACCTCTCATTCGCCGCCGAACTCGGTGTCATCGGCCTTCTGCTGCTCGGGCTGATGATCTGCGCATGGGGCCTCGGCTTGTGGAAAGCCGAGTCGAGCATCGAGAAGTCCGCCGCGCTCGGCGTCCTCGCGACCGCGCTCGCGGGAATGGTATTCGTCGAAGCGCTGCCGGTGCCTCAGCTCTCGATACCGATCGCGCTGGCGGCGGCGGTGCTCTGCGCGCCCAGCCTCAGAGAGCCTGGCTGAGCGAACGGTCCCGCAGGTACTCGACGGTCCGGCGCAGCCCCTCGTCCAGTTTGACGAGCGGCTCGTAGCCGAGTTGGTCACGGGCTCGGGAGATGTCGGCGAGTGAATGCTTGACGTCGCCCGGCCGCCCTTCGAGGTAGTTCGGTTCGACCTCCGTGCCGATGATCGAACGCAGCTCGTCGAGCAAGCGGTTGAGGCTGATCCGCTCCCCGCAGGCGACGTTGAAGGCCTTGCCTGACGCGCCCTCCGCGACGGCCGCGAGCAGGTTCGCCTCGACGACGTTGTCGACGTAGGTGAAGTCGCGCGACTGCTCGCCGTCTCCGTAGACGATCGGGGCCTCGCCGGCGAGCAAGGCGGTTATGAAGCGTGGGATCACCGCCGCGTACTGTGACAGCGGGTCCTGCCGCGGGCCGAAGACGTTGAAGTAGCGGATCGCGACGGTCTCCAGCCCATAGACCTCCGAGAAGCTGCGGCAGTAGCCCTCGCTGGCCAGCTTGGCGACCGCGTAGGGGGAGATCGGCATCAGCGCCCGGTCCTCTCTCTTCGGCAGCGTCCGGTCGGCGCCATAGATCGACGAGGAGGAGGCATAGACGACGCGGCGCACGCCGCTGTCGCGCGCGGCGAGCAGCAGGTTCAGCGTCCCGGTCACGTTCACCGCGGTGCTCGTCAACGGATCCTGGATCGAGCGCGGCACCGAAGGAAGTGCTGCCTGGTGGAAGACGAACTCGCAGCCCTGGACGGCGTTGTGGGCGCGCTCGTAGCTCTGGATGTCGCCCTCGATCAGGTCGAGGTCGGCGGGGAGATCCGAGAGGTTCGAGCGCGATCCGGTGGAGAAGTTATCGAGCACCCGCACATCGTGACCTTCTCCCGCGAGGCGTGAGACTAGGTGCGAGCCGATGAAGCCGGCGCCGCCGGTCACGAGTGCCTTCATGGCAGAATCACCGGCGGCATCATGGCAGACAGGGGCATTCCCAACGGAGACAGCGCGGTCGCGGATCCAGCTTGGCTGGACGAAGTGCTGGCGCCGTCTCGGGAGCCGCACCGCTCGGACGGGGTGCTCCGATTCGTCGACTCGGATTCCTACGCCGGGAGCTTTGGCAAGGAGTGGAATTGGTTCGAACGGACGCAGCTCGACCGCCCTGACGAGAACCGGATCGAGTCGCGCCTGACGTTCTTCCAGAAGACCGGCTTCTCCCCAGGGGAACTAGAGGGCAAAACAGTGCTCGACGTGGGCTGCGGCATGGGCCGCTTCGCCGACGTCGCCGCCTCACATGGGGCCCATGTCGTCGGGGTCGACCTTTCGGTGGCGGTCGAGGCCGCGCAGCGCAATCTCGGAGATCTTCCCAACACCGCATTTCTCCAGGCCGACGTCTTCGACCTACCTCTGCGGCGGGAGTCCTTTGACCTGATCTACTCGATCGGCGTCCTCCATCACACCCCGGACACCCGGGCCGCATTCGAGCAGTTGCCCCCCCTGCTGAGACCCGGCGGAAAGATTGCGATCTGGGTCTATTCGAGCGAGCGTTCGTTCTGGTACCGCTCGTCGGATTTCTATCGCAGGGCGACGACAAGGATGGACGACGAGCGGCTGCTGAAGCTCTGCCGGGCCATCGCGCCTCTTGGCCGCCTCTATCGAACGCGCTTAGGTCGTTATCTGACGCCAGTGCTGCCCGTCTCGAACCACCCGGATCCCGAGTGGAGGGTTCTGGACACCTTCGATTGGTACGCGCCCAAATACCAGTGGAAGCACGGCTGGCAGGAGGTCGAGGGGTGGTTCAGGGACGCGGGGCTGACCGACATCCGTCGCCAGGGCTTCCCGGTCGCACTCTCCGGCCGGCGTCCTCTCTCCTAGCCCCGTTTGAAGGCGTAGTACGCAGGCTTTTTGACGCCTGTATACGTGAGCAAGCCGCGGTCCACGTGGTTCCCGGGACCGGTCGGCTTGTCGTCTTCGAGCGAGAACCAGCCGAGCGTGTAGATCCTGCTCCAGTTGCGCTCGATCTTGAAGGCGGAGGTCAGCCAGCTCGCCGCGGTCTTCTTCGAGACCCAGTATTCGAATTCGACGTTCTTGTTGGTCGGCAGGAAGTACTCGGAGAGGAACAACGGCAGCTTGTGGTCGCGCCCGTCGCGCGCGAGGTACTTGTCCAGATAGTGCGCGACGACGTCGAGGTCGCAGAAATCGGCGACGCCACTCTTCGGGTTGATCAGTCCTTTGGCGAGGTCCGGGCGGCGGTAGCCGAACGGATTCATTCCGTACATGTCCATGCGCGGCGGCTTCCCGTCCGGCAGGCGCAGGTATTTGATGTAGGTCAGCGGGCGGATGTCGCCGCCGCTGAAGGTGTTGCCGCCGATCACCAGGTTGGCGGGATTGACCTGCTTCAGTGCTTCATAGGAATCGTCGAGGATCTGCGCGTACCGTTCCGGCGCTCGGCGTTGGGAGGGCGTCAGGTACAGGCCTTCGACATGGGGCAGCGGCATGAAGTTTTCGCGACGGCAGGGCTCCCCCCAGATCTGCCAGTAATGCACCTGCGGCCACTCCTTCGAGGCCGCGGCGACGAAGTTGGCGTAGTCCTGCGGGTTCTTGGGCGCCCAGCGCCAGGGTTTGCCGCCATTTGCCCATTCAGGCGCTCCGGAGACCTCCAGCACGACCTGGATCCCGTGTTCCTTAGCGTTGGCGATCGCTTCCGTGACCGCCGGTGGCCATTCGTAGGCGGGGTCGGCGGGACCGGTCGGGTTGGCGGGCCGGCTGTGGGCGATCCGAGACCAGTTGATAGTGATCTCGTATAGGCCCGCGCCGAGATCGGCGTAGGTCTCGAATGCCTTGGCGTCATAAGGCCCCCAGATGAGCTTCTTGGTCGTGACCGCGGCAGATGCGGCCGGGGTGGCGACGCTCGAGAGCACCGCCGCCGAGAAGACGACGGCGGCCAATAGCCAGATCCTCTGCTTTAAAGTCCGCATGCTCAGCGTGGTGGCCCCCTTGCTCAGAAACAGCGTCCCCCGTCGCCGGTTTCGCCTGGCGATGGTACTGACCTGCCTACTGGGAATAACGATTTTGGCTGCGGTATATGCCGGGTCCGCGCGTGCAGCCGAAAAGGGCGTTCACTTCGACCCCGGGAGCCCGGCCGGAACCGAATACGCGCTGCCACTTTCCCGGGCCCGGAACGAAGCCGCCGGAAAGACCGGCGTCGGCAAGAACGGCTCGGTGGAACCGGCGCCGCTGTTCGGCGAAGGCGTCTCCGGCCCGGGCACCGGCGGTACGGCCCATGCCGGCGGCGAAGGCGGGGCCGCGGTCACAGGGCGGGGATCGGCCTCAGGCGGCGGACCGGCGAGCGGCGGCAATAGTGACCAGGTCGCGCGCGGCGTAGGGTCTGGGGACCGGCACGGCAGTCCGACGCTCGGTGATGTCGCGACTGTTGACAGTGGCTACTCCACAACAAGCGGCGTCCTTCTGGTCACCGCGATCGTTGCCGTGGGCCTGGCGCTCGGACTCGGCCTGCGAAGAGGCTTGCGCCGCGGGCCGAGCTGGTAGGCCGACGCTTTGCGCAGCGCAGCCACGACGCGATCCGCGCGGTGATCGGCTAGTTCGAGGGTCGGGCTCGCCCGCCTCTAGAGTTGCTGAGGAACCAACCTGAATCCGTAAATATCGGCCGCCTGCCGCAGCTCCTTGTCCCAGCAGGCGAGTTCGAGATTTTCTCCATCGCGAAACGAGAGTGCGCCCGCCAGGTGGACTGCATCGTAGGCACGCAGCCCGTGCGCTTCGGCGCTCTCGGCGGCCTGGGCGAGCAGCGCGTCGCTGAGCGCGTGCACATATAGGCCGCGCCACAGTCTCTCCAGGTCCTCGAGCCCCTTGCTCAACTGCCCGGCCGTCAGTCGCTTGCCCTTCTTCATCCTCACCAGCGCTGAGGTGGCCTCGAGGTGAGCAATCGCAGTGGTGCGCACTCGGTCAGTGTTTTCGTAGGCGCCTTGGGCGTCCTCGGTGCCCGGCTCGGCGACCAGCAGCTTGACGAGCGCGCTGGTATCGAGATAGAGGCTCAGCGCCGACCCTCGGAGACGTACTCGGCGGCGCTCTTGCCTGTCCCTCGCGGTTTGGCTGGCTTCGGCAGGTGGCGAGTCCCTTCCGCAGGCCGTACCGCGCCCTCTGCGACCAGCGCCGCCAGATGTGGCGGCATTGCGGCGGAGACGATCTGCGCTACCGGTCGACCGCGGCGGGTGACCATGATCGGCTCGCCCGCCTCGACGCGGTCGATGATCGAACTGGCACTGTCCTTCAACTCTCGAATGCCGACTGTTGCCTTCTCCATAGGTGGCTACATTTTAGCGCGAGATGGCCATCTTGGTTTAGACCAGCTCTCGGCTAGCCTGTTCGGGTGAGCTCAGAAGGACAGAGAGTCGAGGCGGGCTCAGCTGACTCCTTGGCCTATGTAGGCCGCCGCCCAGGGACAAGATCCACTGCTCCGCATTCTCGAAGACGCCCCTCTAGAGGACGAGGAGATCTCCTCTGGTGAGGAGGCAGCGGTTCAAGAAGCCATTAACGAACTCAAGGCTGGAGTGCCAACGATCCCGCTTGCGCAGGTCAGACGAGAACTCGGCCTGAAGTGATGTAACCACTGGCGACCGCTGGCTACATTTGGGCTACATCGAAAGGCCCATCGGCGAAATCCGGCCCCTAGAGCCAAATCTGCGCCGAATTGGCCCTCGGTCTTTCAAGCCGAAGGTCGCGAGTTCGATTCTCGTCGGGCGCATCACCTCCACCGAACCGTTCGGAGCGCCCGTGCGGCCCGGCACCGTTCTTCACTTGGAGCCCTACCCCCATTCCCGAACCCGTCACGCCGAGTCCGCGTTCGCTTTTACTCGCATACCAGGGTCAGGGAGTTCGAATGCAAACGCGACCGCGGTCCCTACCGGCCCTGTCACTCGCCGCTGCGCTACTGGATGGCGTCCGGGCGGCCCGGCGGCGATCGAGTATTTCCGGGTTGCCCAGCCGCCGGTGACTGCTCGCCTACTCCGGCCCGCCCCTCCCCTGGGGTTGGGCTTGAGGCAGTGCGGTGAAGGCGCGCCGCTAGGTTGGCGATCGCCCTACCGGGCGACGGGACGGCCGCCACTGGCTCGGAGCCACCCCGAAGACGCGCTGCGCCGGGAGAATCTTCAGCACCAGATCTCTAGCTGTAAGACCCAGCAACGTTGTTCAGCTCGCGAAGGCGAGCCCCGGGCGACTTGTGACTGAGAGAGCCATGCGGTCTGCGCCAGTTATAGAACTCCAGCCAGCCGGATAGCGCCGCGGTGCGTTGGGCGGAGTCGCGGTAGATGGCCCCGTAGGCCCAGCCGCCGAGCATCGTGCGGATGAAGCGCTCGGCCTTGCCGTTGGTGCGCGGCCGGTAGGGACGGGTGCGGATGTGGCGGACCCCCAAGCCCGGCAGGCGATGGCATGGGCGATCGAGAGGTAGGCCGGGCCGTTGTCGGTCATCACCCGCTCGACGGTGATGCCGTGGGCTGAGTAGAAGGCGAGGGCGCGCTTCAGGAAGCCGACGGCGGTCCTCCCCTTTTCGTCGCTGAGGACCTCCACGTAGGCGAGACGGGTCGCATCGTCGACGCAGACGTGACCCGCTCCCAGCCGCGCCCTTGGCCTGGGAGGTGCGCTTGCCGGTCACCCGGTGACCGGCACCCTTCTCGATCCGCACCAGCTTCTTGACGTCGATGTGGATCAGCTCCCCCGGTTGGCTCGCTCGTATCGTTGAGGCTCCGGCTCCAGGCGGCGAGCGTCCCAGGCCATCCGCGACAGCACCGCGGAGACCGTGGAACTCGCCATCTCCAGCACCTCGGCGATCTCGGCCCGGTCATTCGCACCCGACGCAAGGCGGCGATCGCCGCGACGCGGTCCTCGGGGGTGCGGTTTGGCACCGAGCGCGGTGCCGAGCTTCGATCCCAGAGGCCGACCTCTCCTTCGAGCGGTAGCGCTGGGTCCACTTGCAGGCGGTGCGCTCGCTCACTCCGGCGGCCTCGGCCGCCTCCGCGAGCGACCACCGTTGCTCGGTGACGCGCCTGACCATCGTCGTCTCCCCTTCGGGCCGAAGGGGGCATAGCGTGGAGCTTCATCCGGTGTCCTCCTTGTTGCTGGGTGGGTAGACACCCCCAGCCTCCAAGGAGGCCCGATGAACAACGTTGTTAGAACTACATCTAGCCACCGCGGCCCGGCACCGTTCTTCACTTGCCCTACCCCCATTCCCGAACCCGTCACGCCAGTCCGCGTTCGCTTTTACTCGCATACCAGGGTCAGGGAGTTCGAATGCAAACGCGACCGCGGTCCCTACCGGCCCTGTCACTCGCCGCTGCGCTACTGGATGGCGTCCGGGCGGCCCGGCGGCGATCGAGTATTTCCGGGTTGCCCAGCCGCCGGTGACTGCTCGCCTACTCCGGCCCGCCCCTCCCCTGGGGTTGGGCTTGAGGCAGTGCGGTGAAGGCGCGCCGCTAGGTTGGCGATCGCCCTACCGGGCGACGGGACGGCCGCCACTGGCTCGGAGCCACCCCGAAGACGCGCTGCGCCGGGAGAATCTTCAGCACCAGATCTCTAGCTACCGGTCGCCGCCCAGGTCCCCCAGATCCCGAAGTTTCCCGCAGCATTGGAAACCGCGAATAGGGTCACGCCGCTGTCCTCGGTGAAATTCACGCCGAAGTTGATGACGTTGGTGTTTTGAAAGGAGTAGATGCATGTGTGGCCGCTGGGGGCGGTCGGTTCGGTGACGCTGCCGCTGCAGTTGGCGGTCGTTTCACCTGGTTCGACGTATTCGACCTGCTGTCCGGGGGCCTCGTAGAGGTAGGAGATACCGCCGGTCGCGAAGTCGCCGGCCGCGGGGGCTTTCCTCTGCACGTCGAAGGTGCCGACCACGGTTTTGCCGGCGGGTAGCTTCTGGGGGAACGGACCCGGTTCGCCCTTGGGCCCCGGTTCGCCCTTGGGCCCCGGTTCGCCCCTTTCGCCACGCGGTCCGGTCAGTGTCGTCTTCGCGGCGCCGCTCAGTTTCACCGGGGTCACCGCCCCCTTTTTCAGTTGCTTGGAGCCGACACTGTTCGCCGGCAGCTGGGTCGCCGCGTAGCTGGCGCCACCGAGCGCGACGAAAAGGGCGGCGGTTGCCACCACGTTGGCGTACGTGATCCGGGATCGAGTGCGTTTCATCGGACCTCCTTGGATGATTGGTTGGACAAAGGTTCAGATCTCGGAACTTCTCAACCCGGCCTCTGTGGTGGCAGGGTCGCGAACCTAGCCCACGGTGAGCAGCCGGTTGCGGTGGACCGTGATCGTGAAATGGGCTTCGGTCGACTGCCGGCAGGTCGAGGTCCTCGGTTCCTGGCTGGGTTCCTCGTTGGTTTCGACGCAGCCCTCACCGATCTGGGTCGGTTCAGCCACGCGAAGCTGCCGCCGGTAGCCGCCGCTGGCGTGGATCGTAATTTGTGAGCTCTGACGGAGATGGCCCAGCTTTCGCTGCAGCTCGTTCCAGTTGACCCCAACTTCGTCGTAGCCGACCTGCACGGCCGCTGGGGCGTGCTTAACGAAGAAGAGGCGGTCGGCGGGCAGGTAGAAAGGGAGGCTGAAGAGCACCGGCTGAGATTCCCCATTGGGTGCGGCGAAGCGTGGCGGCGAGGCGACTGAGCCCCCCTGGAGGCCACCGAGCCAGAACTGGGAGAAGTCCGGGTATTCGGTGTCATAGGTCGGCGGCAACCGACTGTGGGCCGAGGGAGCCAGTTCTGCATTCGCAGCGTAGTGCTGCAACGAGAAACAGTGACTGAGCGATTCCCCTTCCGCTGGAAAGTCGCCTGAGTAGGAGAAGCTGCCTCCCCGCGAGCCGCCACTGCCGGTCGGCCGACCGGCCTCGCTTGCGCGCGCAGCGGGTCGCTCTGGATAGCCTTCGGCGTTGAGCTTCACGAGTGGCAGGAGCAGGTGCGTGAAGGTGGTCCGCAGCAGGAGCCGGGCCTTTGCTTCATAGCCGTGTGCCGGCAGTGCTGCACAACCCTCTTCCGGTTCGGCAGCGATCGCGGGCGATTGGAACGCGACCGAGCCGACGACCGAGCCGGCGATCGTGAGGTTCACGTTGACGGCCGGTATGCCCCGGCTGGCGAGGGAGCTGGCAGGGGTCCAAAGCAGAAGTCCGAGTGCCACGACGACGCCAGACAGCATCACCGCCGAGCGAGGGCGTCGGTTCATCTCGGGTAGGCGCTCTTGCTCCTGTATAGGAACAGGCGGCGGAGGGTAACCTTCGCTGTCCCCGTGACCCCGAATGTGCAGGATTCCTGTTCGGGACTGGTGCGTTCACAATCTTCGCTGCCCGACGGCACCGGGGTGTTGAGTACCACCTTGAACTCGGTCTTCTTCGCATGCTGCAGCTTGTGGAAATCGCTCTCGATCAGTCGACTGACTATCACTTCGGGGAACCCGAGCGCTTCCTCGGGATAGAGCCGACCCGCGCTCTCAAGCAGAGCGGACAGCTCGACGTCGCCGTCATCAGCGATCTGGCAGTTGTCGTTTAGCTGGTCCAAGGGGTAGGTACTGTTGACGCCGAGCACGCTCAGCGTCCAGGCCTTGACCTCGTCGCCGACGTCGTTTACGACCAACTCCTGATAGGGGGTGCGAGGCTCTGGCACCAACGCCCAGTTGCAGTTTTCCTGGACCCCGTGGCAGGGTTCCCCTGCGCCGCCTTCGCCCTTCACGGCCGTGCTTTCGTCGATGATCGCCGAGGCGTCGTTCTTGATTTCGCCGTGCGTGGTGATCGTCGGCTTCACCACAAGCTTCGACGCGGCCCCGCCGAGTTCGGCCGGGGTCGCAACCGGCACGGTGATGTGGCGGAAAAAAAGTGTGCGCTTGAAATGGAGCGTGGTGTGGCTGCCCTGGGGCACCTTGACCATTTCGCCTTCGCTGTTGCTGCAGGGCGTGTAGCCGGTTTCACGGATCGAGAAAGTGCCGTCGTAGCGGATCGTCGCCTGAATCTCGGCCGCGTAGGGGAAGCCCCGAGGCAACGTGCGGGAGCCTTTGCCCACAGCGGAGCCACTCAGCGCCAGCATCGCGACCACCGCCGCCACGGTCAGGGACCCCCAGAGTCTCATCGCCGAGCCCCGTGCGTCGTGGCCTTGATCGTCAGCCACGCGATCCCTATATGCATCGGGCCCTTGGGGTTGGCGGCGACGACAACCCTTCGGGAACCCTCCGTTACCAAAGGAACCGGCACGCCTCTATTCCACACTTTTTCAGGCTCCTTGTCGGTGTAAACGGTTTCCCGGACGAGACGGCACCGACTGGAGGCGCGGCGCGATCCTAGCGCAACTCCAGCCAGAAGCCAACGCCTACCAGGCTGACCGCATTCCCAGGGCGTCGCCAACAGCTTTACCCGTTGAGGGGAGGCGCACCGGACTTGCCCTCGTTGGCGTTGGCTGCGAGAGTCATCATCCTGCGTCCCCGTCAATAAGGATGACTTGTGAATAACTTCCGAACCGCCGTTGCGGCAACCGCTCCGCCGGCCTGCAGCGCATCCACGACGCGATCAGAGCGGTCATCGACCAGTAGATGAGCCAACGTGCCGCCGGGTACCATTTTCGGCATGAGCACCAGAGAGCGATGCACAAGCTGGTCGACACCTCTCCGAGCAGGAGGCTCGTGCTGGCGCCGTCCTTCAGCTCTCGGATGTCGACCGATGTTTCTCCATGGGTGGCCACCTTCGGGCGCGACGGACATCTTCGATCCGGCCCCCTGGCGCAGGCGCTCACCGAGCCCGGCGAGCAGGACGCGAGCGCCTACGCATCTTCGCCCCTGACCCGCACTGCGATCCCGTCGAGCATGATCTCCAGGCCGAATTCGAGACGCTCGATAGACGTCCGCGTGCGCAGGGATTCTTTCAGGGCGGCCAGGTCGGGAAACTGCTCAACCGCGTCGCGAGGAATTGCCTCCGCCGGCGCGACGCTGGCGGAGGCGGAGACCGCTCGAAGCGAGTATCCGAACACGTAGTCGTTCAAGGCCCCGATCATCGCCCACGCCTCTTCTTCGTCGAGCGCTAGCTGCGCCGTGATCCGCCGCATCTGTTCGGCGAATCTCCTCGCGTTGCGCCCGAAAGCGGCGTGGGTCGTGAACAGTCGGACGGCCCACGGATGGGCGACGAACATCGAGAATTGCCGCCTTGCGATCGCGCTCATGGCCTCGCGCCAGTCCTCGGAGATCGGCTCCGGCAGAAGGCTCTCCTCGACCACCCGGTCAGCCATCAGGGCAAGCAGTCCCTCCTTGTTGCCGAGTGGTCATAGAGGCTCATCGGCCGAGCCTCGATTGCCTTGGCAATCCGCCGGATCGAGACGGCCTCCAGCCCGTCGCGGTCGGCTATCTCGATTGCCGCGGTGACGATCGCCTCCCGGCTCAGGGGCGCTCGCCGCCGGATGCCCGCCCGCCCACCAGCCCGGTTCACGATCCGCGACCTCGACCTCTCTTTGTAGAACCGGGCTGCTTGATACACCGTATCGCCGCGAGCGGATGTTCGATCCTCGAGCGGATCCCGCCGTTGGCGCCGGCCGCAGAGGCGGTGGGGATCGGATCAACGCGATAGGACATCGATGAGGGCAAGTGAGACCGGGTGCGGCGGGAAAGCGCCGGTTGGCCGCAGGATAATGCGAGCGACGGCGATGATCACCTTTGTCTCGCTCTTCTCACTGGCCGCCTGCTCCTCTTGGCGAACGCGATCGACAACGGGCTGCACCGCGCGCAACGGCCCGGCCAGGGAGATTTGGGGGATTCCTCGGCGGGCATCCAGCCCGCCGAGCCCCCTGACCGAGGTCGAGCGCCGCGCCGATGGCCGCTCTCAGGTCACAAGCGCCGCCGCCTCACCGCCAGCTCCTGCGCCGAATTGATCGCCGCGGCGGCCGCTCGATTGTTGCGTCGGAGTGCTGACAGGGTCTGGCGCCGTCGACGCTGCCAGAATGCGCACGATCTGGGTGTGAGCTGACGCATTGTCCGGTGAGCAGCTGACGCCGCCCGCAACTCGAGAGGGAAGTGGCGGTTTGATAACGCGCGGGATGCCTCAGTCAAACAACCACGCGGCGACGGGTGCGATCGGGCGGTCACTTCTGTTCGCGATTGCCGCCGGCCTGCTCGCCGCTCTCACGACCCTCTACCTGCTCTGGGGCGGGCGGGCCGCGGCTCAGGTCGGCCCGGCGCTGCCGGCCCGACCCAACTTCGTCGTCATCCAGACCGACGATCAGACACTGGAACAGCTCTACGCGGCCTTTCAACCCTACCCCGGCGCGCCGGCGATCAGGGCGATGCCCAACACGCTCGACCTGATCGCCAAACGCGGCGCCACCTTCAACAACTACTACGTCTCCTACTCGCTCTGCGCCCCCTCGCGGGCGAGCCTGCTGACCGGTCGCTACGCCCACAACGACGGGGATCCCGGCAACATCGAGCCCGACGGCGGCTACTCGGGCTTTCGCTCGAGCCCGGGGTGGAACCACAACATCGCCACCTGGCTTCAGGCCGACGGCTACCGGACGATCCACGTCGGCAAGTTCTTGAATGGCTACGGGGAACCGCCCTACTCGACCGCGCAGGAAGTCCCACCCGGATGGAGCTCTTGGCAGAGCGTCATCAACTCCGATTCGGACCACTATTTCTACGGCTATGAACTGAGCGATAACGGCGTCCTGGAAGGGCCGTTCGGGGACCCCGGCAGCTGGGAATCTCGCGAATACGGCGAACGCGACGATCCGGGTTGCCCGACGGCGCCGGCCAACGGCAAACCCTGCTACTACGAGACCGACAAATTCGACGAACTGGCGGTCCGCGAACTGGCCGCGACGCCGACGGGCACCCCCTTCTACCTGCAGCTCGACGACACCGCTCCCCACGGTGATTTCCGCCGTCCCGCCGGTCCCGAGCCACCCCCTCGCTACTACGACCTCTTTGACGGTGCGCGCCTGCCCGATAACCGCAGCGAAGGTTTCGATGAGGGAAATGTCAACGACAAGCCGCGCTTCGTGCGTGAAGCGCCCTACCTGACGCTGGATGAAATCCACACCTACCGCGTCTACTACGAGAAGGCGCTCGCTTCGCTACGGGGGGTTGACGACGGGGTGAGGATGATCGTCGACGAGCTCGGTGCGCTGCACCTCCTGCACGACACCTACATCATCTTCACCTCCGACAACGGGTTCTTCTACGGTCAGCACCGGATCCTCGGCGGCAAGTTCCTCGCCTACCAGCCCTCGACCCACCTGCCCTTCCTGATTCGTGGCCCGGGTATCAGGCCGGGAACCGAATCAAACGAGCTCGCCTCCAACATCGACATCGCTCCGACGGTCCTCGAACTGGCCCACGTGCGGGCCGACCGCTCGATCGACGGGCGCTCGCTGTTCCCCTTTGCCAACGACAGCTCGCTGATCACCCCGCGGCCGGTGCTCTTTGAGTCGTTCGTCGAAACTGCCGATGTCGAAGAAAACGGCGGTGCCAAGCCGGCCTCGACGAGTGGCGCCGCTGCCCACGCCTCGATCCTCGCCCCGCCGCGCAACTACGAGGGCATCATCCTCGGCCCCTACAAGTACATCGAGTGGCCCGACGGCGAGAAGGAGCTCTACGACCTCGAAACGGACCCCTATGAGCTCAACAACCGCGTCCGCGACTCGAACTACTTCCCAATCCGTAACTTCCTGCATCGCGAACTGCTGCGACTCGAGAGCTGCGCCGGCAAGACCTGTCAGGAACTCTCGCCGCCATTGCCGCCGACCCGCTCCCAGCAGGCAAAGCTGAGGCGTGAAAAGGAACGTGAACGCCGCGAAAGCCAGCGGCGCCACCACCATCACTGAGGGCTGGGGGTTCCCCCGACCGTCCGCCGCGCGCGCGGCAGGCGCGCGCACCAGAGCGCGAAGATAACGATCGCGAGCGCGACGCCGAGCCAGTGGGCGCCGATCAGGACGGCGAGCGCGCTCGGAATCCCGGCGAGCACCGCGCCCAGCAGTGCCGGCCCAAGCGGCAGTGCCAGGACCCGTGCCGTCAGCGACGCGCAGGCGAGCCAGGCGAGCGGCCCCACGAGCTTGCCCCAGTCTTCGAAGAAGCCGTGGGAGAGGGTGAGGCCCAGCAGCAGGGACAAGACGGCAACGGAGACCAGCTGCACGGCCGCCGCCCGCCAGAGGGTCGACTTGCTCACGGCGCCATTCTCGCCGATCGCGGATCTGCTCGGCGTTTGGTGCTTTAGCCTTGTGGGGCCTCGCGGCGCTCATGCGAAAAACCGAACGCACGCTTCTCTCGTCCTGCCTGTTATTCGCGTTGTTCCTGGCGCGGCCGCCGCTGGCAGCGGCGTTGCCCGCGGCGGCCGGACCTTCGGTGCTCGCCGCCTCCCCGCGCAGCTACATTTCCAACTGGAAGCAGCGGGCGAAGAGCTGCTCGGATCTGACCTCGACCCCGTGGACTGACTGGACGACCTACGCCTCGGCGACGGTTGACCTGGAATGGGCGGTGACGGTCGGCGGCAGGACGAGCTGCGGCTTTGCGAAGAACACGGCCGACGCCCTGATCGAAAGCCTCCCCTTCAACGACGGCGCCGGCTTTCAGAAGATCGACTGGCAGGGCTATGCCCTGACGGTCGGTGAAGGGCGAACCGATAAGTCGATCGGTCACGGCCGACCGCGGGGCTGGAAGTGCTTCGCCCTGCCCAGCGCCTGGGGAGCCAACGCCTGGCAGGCCGCTGTGGCCGAGCACCTGGGCTCCCCCAACGATCAGGCGTTTGCCCCCGCCTCGGGGCCCGCGGCGGGTGGCGGCTTTTGCGTGACCGGTGCCAGCCAGAACTCAGGGGGACTCTGGCGGGGCGGGCGCTTTGTGAGCTGGATCCCGGATGTCACCCGCTGCAGGATCCGCTACCACCTGAAGGAAACGCCGGTCCCCGAAGAGCCCCTCGAAGTCACCTACCCCTCCTATGGCAACGCCCAGATCTGGAGCGACTACGAACGCCTTCCCTGCTGAGCGCGCGATCCGCGGCTGCCTCTTGTTGCTCGGCCTCTGCCTCACCGCCATTGGCGCCCCGGGCGCCTCGGCCCGCCCCACGGATCCGGGAGATCCCAACGCCTACCCGGTTCCCGAGCACACGCCGCCGGACTGCGGGGCGCACGTCTGCGTGCACTGGGTCGAAAGCGGACCCGATGCTCCCCCTGGCGCCGACATCTCCCACAACGGCATCCCCGACGCGGTCGACCGGACGCTCGCCTACGCCGAAGACGCATACGGCTTCCAGGTGGGCACCGAGGGCTGGCGGCCGCCCCCCTCTGACGGTGCGATCGGAGACGCGGGCGATTCCGCCAACCAGGGCAAGCTCGACGTCTACGTGACGAACCTTCGGGCGGGCGGTTTCAGCGTCGACGTCCTCGGCGCGACCTCGGGCCAGATCGACCCCGCGAGCGGAACGGCATCCGGATACATCCTCCTCAACAACGACTTCAGCAAAGAGATCAATCTGGTCAGCGCCGAACAGACGACCGCGATCGTCCTCGCCCATGAGTTCAACCACGTTCTGCAGCTCGGCTACGACGATCAGTTCGACGACTGGATGGCTGAGTCGACGGCCGAATGGATGGCCTTTCACGAGTTCTCGAACTCGATCGGCCAGGAAGGGGCCTTCGCCGTCTGGGCGGCCGAGAGCGGCGCACCGCTCGCCGCCAACCCGCTCAACGGCGCCGAGCCGGCCAACGCCTACGGCTACGCGATCTGGGATTGGTGGCTGGCGGCCCGCTACGGCGATGGGGTGATCCGCGACGCCTGGACGGATCTGCGAACGAGCAGCCCTCAGGGTTACGGCGTCGGGGCCTTTGACGCGGCGATCCGGGCCGCCGGCGGCGGGGGCTTCTCGGCCGAGTTCGCCCGCTTCGCGGCGGCCAGCGCCGAGCTCAACAGCGCCTCGTTCCCGTTAACCGACTCGGTCGTCTATCCCGACCTCAGGCGCCGCGGCGTCCTCAGGGTCGGACACCGGGCGGCCGTACGCCTTGACCACACCAGCTTTGTCCTCTTTGAGTGTGAGCCCGCCCACGGTTTCCATCTGCGCAGGGGCAGGAGCGTGACCCTCAGCGCCACCGCGCCGAAGGGCATCTACTCGGCCTTTGCCCTCATCGGCCGGACCCCGAGAGGCAGGGTGGTGACGGCTCTCGCCCTGGCGCCAAAGGGCGGACGCCGCAGCCTCACCCTGCGCCATCCGGGGCGCTTCAAGCGGATCACCGCGGCGCTGATCAACGCCGATGGCAGCATCTCGGGCGGGGCGCCCAATCATTGGGAATACCGCGCCGACGGCCAGTCGCTCAGCGCCGAACTGACCCTCGGCGGCGCGGATTGACTTCCGCCGCCGCCTCTGCCAGTCTCGTTGCGGGAAAGCTGTGGAAATTCGCGCTCCAGCAAAGGTATGCGATCGGCGCCGCCGGCCGCTGAGGAGCATCGCCGTCCTGGGCGGCGCCCTGCTCGCGGTGCTGGGATCCGCGGGCACCGCACAGGCGAGCACCACGACCTTCACCTACACCGGCGCCGAGCAGACCTTCACGGTACCCGGTGGAGTGACCAGTCTCGGCGTCAAGGCAATCGGCGGTGCGGGCGCGAACAGCGAAGTGAGCGGTGGGGAGGCCGCGGAAGTCAGCGGCAGCCTCACCGTGAGCCCCGGCCAGACGCTCTACGTAGAGGTCGGCGGCGCCGGTCAGGTCGCCGGTGTGGGGGGCTTCAACGGTGGCGGCAATGGCGCCCTGGCCGGAGGTGGCGGCGGTGGGGCAAGCGACGTCCGCACGGTGCCGCGCTCGGTCGCCCTCAGCACCGAAGACACCCGCCTGATCGTCGCCGCCGGCGGTGGCGGTGGCGGCGGCAGCGGCATCGAAGGTTTCGGTGGCGTCGGTGGCGGCGCCGGTGAAGCGGGCGCAGAAGCGCCGGAAAGCGGGAATCTCGGCGGCGGTGCCGGCACCGCAAGCACCGGCGGCAGCGGCGGCAGCGGCTGTGGCGGCACCGGCTCCGATGGCCAGCTGGGATCCGGCGCGGACGGCGGCGGCGGGGGTGGCAATGGTGGCGGTGGCGGTGGCGGCGGCTACTACGGCGGCGGCGGTGGCAGTGGCGGCTGCTCCTACGGAGGGGGCGGAGGGGGCGGGGGCTCCTCGCTGGTTCCGGCGCTCGGCCTGCAGGCCCTGACAACGGCGGCGCCGAAGATCGAATTCAGCTACACGCTGGTGCCGCCGGCGATCTCGCTGACGAGCCCCGCCGACGGCGCGATCTACGTGAAGGGCGAAGTGATCCACGCCTCCTACACCTGCATGGCGCCGTCGGGGACGACTCTGGAAACGTGCGAAGGCCCCGTCGCCGACGGCGGGGCGCTCGACACCTCCACGGCCGGGCCGCACACCTTCAAGGTCAGCGCCGAAGACGCGGACGGAGCTAAGGCGAGCAAGGAAGTCAGCTACACGGTCGCCGTGCCGCCGACGATCTCGATCTCCTCGCCCGCAAACGGCGCCACCTTCACACAGAACCAGGCCGTCAGCGCGATCTACTCCTGCGCCCCGGGAGAAGGCACCGGTGTGAAGAGCTGCTCGGGCCCGATCGCCAACGGCGCCCCGCTCGACACCTCGACGCTGGGCGTGCACAGCTTCGTCGTGCACGCCGAAGACCTCGACGGTGGCACCGCGAGCAAGGAGGTCACCTACACGGTCAGCGCCCTGACCCCCCCCAACACCGTCCTCGGCTCCCATCCAAAACCCAGGCTGAAGACGAGGAAGAAGGCGAAGGTCAGATTCAGCTTCTCCTCGGTGCCCGCCGGTGCAACCTTCGAGTGCCGGCTCGACCGGGGAGCCTTCGCGCCGTGCACCTCGCCGAAGACCTACAGGGTGAAGCCCGGGAAGCACAGCTTTGCGGTCGAGGCCATCGGCCCCGGCGGCACAGACCCGACCCCGGCGAGCTTCACCTTCAGGGTCAAGCGGAAGGCGAAGAAGCGCTAGTCGGAGCGCCGAGGGGGGATCCTCCCGGCGACCGACCTCGGCGGGCGGAATCTGCCCAGATGTGCGCAGCCTGGCGCGGGGCATCGTGCGGATCTCGGGCTTCGCCGAACCGGGCCCGCCTCATCGTTAAGGATCCCGGCGCCGAGGGGGGCGTCGCCGCCGGGCCGAGCCCCCAGATCTCCTGCCGCCGGTTTGGAGCAAGGACGCTTGACATAAAGAGCACTTGCATAGTTGGAAACATAGGCGTACCATGCGCGCATCAGGAAACGGCGCTGTTCAAAGATCAGGCGCTGGCTCTTCCTCGCCGCGCCGGCTGTGGCCGCACTCGCGATTCTCGTCGGAACCGCCGCGGCGGAACGCTCTCAAGAGGGAAACCTGGTTGTCTCTTTGAACGGCGGCATCTCGCCCAGGAAACTGCCGCGCAGCGACCGCGCCCCGGTCGCCGTGCGCCTCGCCGGCCACGTCCTCACGACCGACCGCTCGCCCCTGCCTCGTGTCAACTGGATCCGCTTGGAACTGGCCTGGAGAGGGGTGCTCGATACCCGCGGTCTGCCCGCCTGCCCGCGCAAGCGGCTGCGCGGAACCGACACGAACCAGGCGCTGGCGGTCTGCGGCGGGGCGGCGGTGGGCAAGGGGCGCCTCTTCGCCAAGATCTTCGTCCCCAACCAGCCTCCCTTTGACATCCGCGCCCAGCTGACCGCCTTCAACGGACGCACCAGGTCCGGCCACCATGCCGTATTGGTACACGCTTACTCCATGAGCCCGCCGGTCTCCTTTGTGATCCCATTCAGCGTCCACCACCGCTCCGGCGCCTTCCGCACGGTCCTCGTCGCCCTGATCCGCCGCTCGGCGGGTCCCTGGCCGCACGTCGCCGATTTCCAGATCAGGGTTTCGCGCCGCTTCAACTTCTCGGGTCGCAGGCACAGCTACCTGAGCGCCTCCTGCCCGGTGCCAAACGGCTTCACTGCGGGCTTCCTCTCGCTGGCTCGCGCCACCTATACCTTTGAGGGCGGCAACCAGCTGACCACCGAAACGATCCGCAGCTGCCGGGCGCGTTAGCGCGAGCCTCCACCCGACTCGTCAAGGCCGCTCGGCGAGGGGCGGGGCACAAGCATTACTCGGCGCTGCTGATGCTGATCGGCCGACGCGGGCCCCGGACGATGAGACAATCGGCGCGTGCCCCGGCCCGAGTGGAGACTCCGGTGGGCGACGATTCTCGCCCTCGTAATGGCCCTGGCCGCGCCCGCGCGGGCCCTGGCCGAACCGACCGTGAGGATCGTCCCGCCACCGACCGTCGGCGAAGCGATGCTGACCGGCGACCCGAGGCCGACGCTCGGGATTGAGGCAAGCGAAGCCGAATTCGAAGGTGTGCAGATCCAGTGCTCGATTGACGATGCGCAACCGGGCCCCTGCGGCCCGCCCCTGGCCGGCTGCACGGCGGCGCTCTGCGCGAGCTTCAGGCCGGCGTCACCGCTCGCCGACGGCACCCACGATTTCGTCGCCGGCTGGTATGCGAGCAACGGTGGCCTGCTGCTCTGGGGCAGCTTCCTGTTCACCGTCGACGCGACGCCTCCCAAGGTGCGGCTCGGGAGTCCCGGCGGTTCGCCCTGGGAACCGTCCTTTCTCGCCTCGGTCGAAACCGCTGCGGCGGTGCCGATCAGCGTGCACCTCGAATGCTCGCTGACCCCGCTCGGTGGGACCCCGGCCTGGTCGAGCTGCAAGGAAAACCGCAGTGCCGAACTCATCCCCGGCCAGCGGCTGCCGCGGGTGCGTCGTGACTACAGCTTCTGGTTTCGCGCCACCGACCAGCTCGGGCACTCCAGCCAGGCGGCAAGGGTGGACTTCAATCCGCTTCCCTGCGCGGTCAGGGCGCGGGCCGTGAGCATCGGGGCTCTTCTGAGCAGGGGGCTGCCGGTCCATATCAACTGCTCCTTCTCCCATCACGATGCCGCCAACGTCTACTTTGTCTATCGCGACGGCAGCCCGGTCGAGACCGAAGAAAATCCGGTGCTCGGATTCAAGGTGTTCCGGGGTAAGGGGGCACACTGGAGCTCGAGCGCCCGCCTGCCCGTGCAGCGGGGCCTGCGAGCGGCGATCGCGCACTACCGGCGGCTGCCGATCCGGATCTACGCCGTCCCGAGCGCCTCCTACAGCGCCGACCAATACGGCCAGTTCGGCGAAGCGCTCCTCACCCTGCGCCGCTGAACCTCGACCGCGAGGGCCCATTTGCCGCAGGGAGCTCGGAGCGAGCTTTCCGGCGCCCGCCTCAAAGGAGGACGAGCGGCATCAAGTTGTGCTATTGCGAGTGGAGACGGGGAGATTCCAGGCGACGAGAAGGAGGTAGCCGATGGCAGGTGAGGTCTCATTTTTCGAGTTGGGGGTCAAGGATCCCGGCCCGGCGCGACAGTTCTACGGGCAGCTTTTCGGATGGCAGATGGTGCCCGGTCCCGCCGGCGAGGAGCACGGCTTCCAGATTGAGACGGAGAACGTCAGCGGTGGATTGCACGGCGGCGATCAGGGTGGGGGCCCCTACCTGTTCTTCAGAGTCGAGGACATCGGGGCGGCTGCCGAGCGGGTTCGGGAGCTGGGCGGCGAGGCCGTGTTCAACGAGCATTCCGGACCCGGTCCCTCCGGGACGTTCGCCTTCTGCCGCGACAACCAGGGCTCGAGCTTCGGGCTGCACCAGCCGCCCTCCTGAGCGGCCCGCCCGGCTGGTGTTTTCGCTGGCCGCCTGCGAAACGCTCGCGGAGCTTTGGCGATTGAAGCCGGGGGATTGCAAGTCCCCCCCGGTCGGGAGGCGACGGAGGCGCCCGCCGCTGGGGCGAGCTCTGCGCCGCGATGCCCGTGATGGAGAGGCCGAAGCGGTGTCCGGATTCACCCGGACCCTGGAGGCGCTGCCCTATGCTCAACCGATGCGCGCCACGCTTCCCTCGATCGCCTACCAGGAGTGGCGTCCGACTTGCGACACATTGCACGCCCACAGCCAGGTTCTCGGCAAGCTCGCTGCCGAACTGGCGCCGCCCGAGCCCCAGCTCCAGCATGCGGCCCTGCGGCTCACCGCGCGTGGTTTGGAGACCGCGCCCCTGCCGTCTCCCAACGGCGAGGGCGCCTTCGTCGCGGCGCTGGACCTGCAGCGCCATCAGGCGGTCCTCGAAAGCAGCGGCGGCTCCCGCCGGGCCGTGCCGCTGAGACCCGACCGTCCGGTCGGGGAGGTGACGCGCGCGGTGCTGGCGGCAGTGAGTGAGCTCGCCGGCCCGGTGGAGATAGACCCCACGCCGCAGGAGGTCACCTGGACGGTGCCGCTCGACGAGGACCTTGAGCACGCGACCTACGATCCGCAACAGGTCGAGACCTATATGGCGATGGCGACCGGGGCGGCGATCGTTCTCGCGGCCTTCCGGGCTCCATATCGCGGCCGCTCGACTCCCGTCAACGCCTGGTGGGGCTCGTTCGACCTCGCCGTCAACCTCTTCTCCGGTGCCCCGGCGGAACCTCCTGCCGAGGACTTCATCATGCGCAACGCGATGGATTCGCAGGAGTTCGCCTTTGGCTGGTGGCCGGGCGATGGGCGCTATCCCAAGCCGGCCTTCTACGCCTACGCGCATCCGGCTTCCGATGACTTCGCCAACACCGAGTTGCCCCCGGCGACCTCGCGCTGGGAAAGCGAGCTGGGGGAGTACGTCCTGGACTGGGACGACGTCATCGGGGCCGCGGATCCGCGCGAGCTCGCACTCGATTTCGCCCGCGCCGCCTATCGGCATGCCTGCGATGTCTGCGGCTGGGATCAACGACTGGCCCGAAGCGCGGAGGGCGAGCCGCCACCCGTCGATTAGTCGACCTTGACCCACCGACAGAAGGCTTCTGGCAAGGCGCGCCCGAGGTCAACCAAATGCGCCCTCTCGGGCAGTGGGGCACGCAGGCCGGTCGTGGTGGGGACTCGGTCCCGAGCATCCGCTCGAGGCGAGAATTCTCGCCAACGCTGTTGGGAGCGGCCGCGCAATCTGTCGCGCGGTGATATGACTTCCCCCAATACACCCGTTGATGGGGGCCAGGGTGCGGTTGGCTGGCCCGCAGAAGGAGGTCAAGATGTCCGCAGCACCTCGCCGTCCGTCCCCAGCCCTCGTCGTCTCGGTGATCGCGCTCGTGCTGGCATTGGCCGGGTCGGCGATCGCCGCCAAGAAACTCATCAACGGATCCTCGATCAAGCCCCACAGCATTCCCGCGAACCGACTGAAAAAGCACTCGCTGGGCGGCCAGCAGATCAACCTCTCAAAGCTCGGCACCGTCCCGCATGCCCATCTCGCCGACACGGCGACGAACGCAGCCGAACTCGGGGGCGCGGGTCCGAGCGCATACCTGTCGGCATCGAAACTGCTGCGCTGGAGCTTCAGCATGAGCAAGGGGGATGCTCCTCACCAGTTCGGGCCTTTCGGGCCGCTGAGCTTCGTCGCGAGCTGCGCCGCGGACGGCGCCAAGACGAACGCCACGCTGGCGGTGAAGACGAGCGAGTCGGGCACCTTCGTCAGCAATCAGCCAGAAAGCCTCCCGGGGGGCACCACGATCAACCCCGGCGACGCGCCCTACCCGATCCTCAGCCAGGACACGGCGGTGGCCAACGACGGCAACTCGACCGGGCTGGCGGCCTTCGACGCGGCGGGAACGCTCGCGGTCTTCTCCACGGCACAGACAATCGGCGTGGCGATCAACACCGGCGCCGATTGCCGCTTCTTCGGCATGCTCGTCAACGACGCCTGAGCCGCCGCGACCGCAACATCGGGCCGGGTCGCGAGGACTGAGGTCCGCGCCCGGTTTCGCCATCGAGACCAACGCGGATCCCTTCCAGGGCCGACCCCGGACCGCTGAGCCGTGGCCGCGCCGCGGCGCTTGAGTCCCCTGAGCGCGGCTGATCGCGTGAGCGGTCCTGCCACTCGTAGCGAAGTTAGGCTGGCGAGTTGCGGGTAGGACGGATATCGGTCGATTTCCCCTCCCCGGCAACGGTCCGTTGCGGCCAGCCTTTTTGACGCGATCGTCGGCGCGGCTATATTCGACTCATGGGGGCCGGCGCGATCACGAGATGGGCGCTGGCTTTCCTGCTGACGATGACGGTCTTCGCGCAAGCGGCGTCGGCCGACGGTCAGCTCGACCCGAGCTTCGGCAGCGGCGGGCGGGTTGATCTGAGCCTTATCGACAGCCTCGGAGCCGAGGGGGCGTCGGGTCTGCTTGAGAGCGCCGACGGGCGCTTCCTCTCGGTCGGCGCCGGCGAAGGAAAGGGGATCTGGGTAACCCAGAATCTCGCCAATGGCGGCCTTGACGCGGGCTTCGGCACCGCGGGCGGGACCTACTTCGCCCAGAGCCGATACTCGTTCGCATCGGCCGCCGTTCGCGAACCGAACGGGTCGGTCCTCATTGCCGGCGGCGAAGAGTCGGTCAGCTCCACGTTCGACACGCTGGTCGCGCGCCTCACGCCGCAGGGCGCCCTCGATCCCTCCTTCGGCAACGACCCCCCGAATCCGACCGGAGACGGGGTCAGCGTCTTTGACCTTGGTGGTGATGACCTCGCCAACGGCGTCGCAATCGATTCGGGTGGCGGGATCCTCATCGCCGGGCGGACTGGCTCGAACAGCTCTCACGACGTGCTCCTGGCCCGCTTGCATTCCGATGGATCGGTTGATGGCAGCTTCGGTGGGCCGACGGGCGTTCACACGAACCTGGGTGGAAATGACATCGGGAACGCCCTGGCCATGCAGGGAGAACGGATCGTCGTTCTGGCGAACTCGGGCCCCGACACGGACGTGCTCGGCTACCGGCCGGACGGAACTCTCGACCCGAATTTCGGAGGCGGCGACGGCATCGCCCCGGTGAATTTCCCAGCCGGGACCGAATCCAACGCGCTGCTGATCCAGCCCGACGGGCGCATCCTCATAGCCGGCAGTCAGTCGACCAAGGCCTACTTCGCGAGACTGCAGCCCGACGGATCCCCGGACACGAGCTTCGGCAGCGGCGGCGTGACGAGCTTCGAAGCGCCGAGCGGAGTCACGGGCATGTATCTCGGCGCCCTCGCCCAGAGCGACGACGGCAAGATCGTCGCGGCGGTGACCACCTTCGCCTCAAGCAACACCAACCCGATGCTGCTTCGCAGCCTCGCAAACGGTCAGCCAGACCCCGCCTGGGGAACGAACGGGGTCCTCACCCTCCCCTCGCCTCCCGAAACATCCGACGCCGCCTACACGGTCGCCGTTGAACCTGATCGCCGCGTCCTGGTCGGAGGTGCAACCCTCGCCAACGGCAACGACGAAAGGCTGCTCCTGCGAGTTCTGGGCGACACCACGCCGCCCGACACGGCGATCAACCGTCCCCCCAAGCCGAAGCGGCGAGCGTCTCGCCACCCGGTGATGATCGCCTTCGAAGCCGTTGGTGACGTCCACACCACATTCGAATGCGAGCTGATCCAGCCGCGGCGTAAGCACCATCACCGCCGCCCGGCGCACTCGGCCACGAGTAAGCCAGCGGCTGCGTTCGGCGCCTGCACCTCTCCGCTCACCTACCGAAACCTGCGTGCACCGGGCCGCTACAGCTTCGCGGTGCGCTCGATCGACCCCGCCGGCAACGTCGATCCGACGCCCGCCACGGCCACGTTCAAGGTGCTCCCCAAGCGGCGGCACAGGCGACACCGCCACTAGCGCTCAGATGCGCCACCGCAACCGACCTCGGCACAGGGCGGCTGTCGGGTTGAGTCGAGAGCGCCTTTCGCGTGATTGCGGTCCTGGGTCCTCGGGTTGAGCCCGAGCACCCGAATCATTCCGCCGTCGGGGCGACGAAGACGTTGTACGCACTCGACGGCCGTCGTCTTGCCGGCCCCGTTGGGGCCGAGGATGCCGAAGATTTCCCCTGCCCGCACCCCGAATGACACGGCCACGACCCGGCCGAAGATCTTGCGGAGGTGATCCACCGTGATCACGGTTACGCGAAGAATCTAGCTAAGCCTCTGCGACGACCACCCGGGAAGATGAGGGCAGCCTTCAGAGACCGCCAGCTCGCCCGACTCCACACGGAGCAAAGGCCTCATCGCTTCGCATCACCGCGTGGCTGCGGCCCTCTGACGGGATCGTGCCGCAGTCGCGCAAAAGGGGAGAGGGCGCCAATCCTGGGCGCCGCTCCTGCCCCTCCCGGCGCAAGAGTGGTGCTGGCGCACGCCCTGGTCGCTGATAATCTCGATCGCATACGTCGCTATATCTCTCAAGCGCCCATACGCAAGCGCCGCACGAGGAGCGCATTGCTCGCACTACTCGCGGCGCTGATCGTGCTTCCCGCCTTCGCGGCGGCGTCTCACAGGAGCTCGCCGGGAATCCCGGACTGCTCGGCGCTTTCGCGCGGCGCAATCGCGAGCCTGGTGGGGACCGGCCCGCTGACGCTCGAAAAGAAGGTCGGCAACCTATGCACTTTTTCGGGCAGGATTCGCAAGCACTACAAACCTGCGCTTGTAATCCAGATCGTCCCCTGGAGTAAGAAAGTGTTCTCCGTGGCCGAACGCGACGCCGTGCAATCGGCCATGCGAGAACACGATCAGTTCGGCATCGTCAACAGAGCCCTGAAGGTCGGGAAGAAGGCGTTCTTTGTGACAGGCACGAAAACGAGCGCATCGCTGCCACCGTGTGGGTCTGAAGAAGCGCCGGCCCCAGCGCCTCTGGAAGTGCGCACCGGCCCAATCTGCGCCGGCGAGCCCTCGCTCACGCACATCAACGTGATCGGATACGGACCCTCGCCCGGAGGAGGGGAGTTGATGGTGTCAGCTGCCGCCGCAGCCCAGCAGGGCGACATCTCCTTGATCCACATGATCACCCTGGTCAAGGACCTCATCTCCGGCAAAATCCATTGAGCCCCGGCTGGGACCGCGAGCGTGGGTCGGCTGAACCGTCGTCAATCACTCTGATGAGTACGTCATTTAGCATCAGCCAGTCTTCAATACTTTGAACCTCGCGACCTCTAAGCTGGACAATGCTCGAGCGCTCCCAGGAGGTTGAGCCGCCCGGCCCTGTTAACGGCGTCACCTTGCCCCGTCTGCAACGAGAGCGCAGAGAGCCGCCGCCAGCTTAGGCTCGCAAATCGCGCTAGCGGTATTCGTATCGAGGTTTCGCGTGGTTGAGGGGCGAAACAAGGATTGACCCATCCCCCGCTCTTGGCTACGGTTCAGAGAACAGAACGGTAGGGGGTGGTGGTGCAGGGAGTAACGCGGCAACATCGCACCGTGATGGTGCTCGCCGCAGCAGCCATCTGCTGTCTGCTCGGGTCCCCGGTGGCAAAGGCGGCGGAAGAACGCTTCCAGCAGTTCGCAATTCCGACGGAAGATTCCGGTCCAATCGGGATCACCGCTGGCCCCGACGGCAACCTCTGGTTCACCGAGCACGCAGCCAATCGAATTAGCCGAATGACGCCGGGCGGGGAATTCACCGAATTCATGATCCCAACCGCCAACAGCGGGCCCACGGGAATCACCACCGGCCCCGACGGCAATCTCTGGTTCACCGAGGCCTCCACGGGCAAGATCGGGCGAATCACGACAGCGGGGTTGGTGACCGAGCTATCTCTGGCTTCTGCGAAATCTGACCCGACAGGCATCGTGGGGGGTCCTGACGGAAACATCTGGTTCACCGAGACATTCGGCGATGCGATCGGCCGGATCACCCCCGGCGGCAAGATGACCGAGTTCCCCTTGCCGCACGAAGTGAGCAGGCCGGCCGGCATCGTCGCTGGTCCGGACGGCAACCTCTGGTTCACCGAGGAGCAGGGAAGCCGCATCGGCCGGATCAGCCCCGCGGGTGAAATCACCGAGTTCCCCGTCTCGACACCCGCCGGCCTGGGGAGCGGGATCGCGAGAGGCTCTGACGGCAACCTCTGGTTCACAGAGGGGCAGGGGATCGGTCACATCACCCCGACCGGCCAGATCACGCAGTTTCCGCTAGGCGAGGCCGATTTCAGGAATCCTGGCGGGATTGCGGCAGGTCCGGACGGCAATCTCTGGTTCACCGAAATGACCGCCAACACGATCAGCAGGATCACGACGGGAGGCACCGTTACCGAATTTCCGATTCCGCAAGCCTTCCCAGAAAAGGCCTCGCCAACCGGCATCACCTCAGGACTGGGGAGATTCCTGTGGTTCACCGAGAGCGCGGCTGACAAGATCGGCCGCCTCGATCCCGGTGGCCCGATTCCCGAAGACCTCCAACCTCCGTCGATCACGGGAACCGCAAAACCGGGGTTCAGGTTAACCGGGCACCCAGGGGTTTGGGCGAACAGCCCCTCCCGGTACTCCTTCCTCTGACAGGACTGCAATCGCTCTGGCAGCTCGTGCAGGGAAGTTACTCGTGGTCAGCGGTACCGAGTCGGGGCCCGTGACATCGGCCACACCATTCGGGTTTTTGTCATCGGTCGTAACCTCGGGGGCAGCAGTGCCCCCGCAGAATCGGCCCCCTCCGATCTGGTGCATGGTCCGGCGGAGAGCCTCTTTTTGGGCGGCAGCATCCACCGCCTTTCCCTGATGGGCAGCGACGGCTACCACCTCTCCCTGTCGAGCTACGTCAATCATAAGTACAAGCGCATTACTCTCTCCGTCGAAAAGCACGGCCTATACGCGCGTTACAGCGTCAGGGGGGTGGCCCACAATAGAGCGATCACGGCGATCTACCCCGGGGTCGGACGAGTCGCCGTCCATTTCGTTCCGTCAACGGTCAAGGAGATGGCCCCCCACGCCGGCTGTCGCAAACCCAGCGGGGCGATCGAATCGGGCACGTATGTCGGCGTAATCCGCTTCCGGGGAGAGAAGCGGTTCACGGAGGTCAATGCTTCGCATGCTCACGGAATCATCGTCAAGCGCTTTCGACAGCTATGCCGAGTTCTGAAAAGGGGAGCCACAGGGTCGCGACGGTTTCCACCCAGACATTTTGAAGATATTCAATTGAGCGCAATGGTCGGTGCCGTTCGGTTCACCGCAGGCAACACGGTGGGTGAGAGCCAATCACATTTCGAGGTGAAGTCGAACGAAATGAGGCGCGGCATGCACATCGCCCGGGGGATCTCCGAAGTGACCGGCCAGGGTGACTTCAGCTACGACGGTCCGATGACCGAAGCCGCTGTGGCGCCTCCCCCGCCGTTTCAGGGGCGAGCGAGCTACAGCGGCAGCGGGAATCCGAAGAGTCCGATGACTGGGTTTTTCACCCAGGGATCCCTTCTCGGGTCCCTGAGGGTCTTCCTGCCCGGCCTTGGAGATGTCAACCTTGCAACGGACGAAACCAAGGCAAGCATGAGCCGCTCGGCTGGGGTGAGCAATTGAGGTCCTCGCGCTCGGATCAGCACGTGCGGACCACCGTCACGAGACAGCCCTGAGGCCGGCACTCCGCGCGGCCGTTTTCATGCCCGGCAGTTTTTCCGGTGGAAGTAGTTAGGGCGGTGCAGGAGGCCAACCCATCCTCTGCTGTTCCACGAACGGTCCCATATTGCTCTCCTTCGGAGTTGGGGTCGGAGGTTCGGGGCGCTACCTCAGCCGCCAGATGGCGAACCTGAAGGCAGGCATCTAAGTTGCCGCCGCCCGGACAAGGCGCTTCCCGTCGCCGAGGGCAAAGCCCGGCAGCGAGAAGCGCGTCGCAAGCAGCTCAGGTACGGCGTGCGGCTCGAGCGGCGTCACGCTCGTGCCCGCGGGCGTTTGCTCGCTGAGGGACAGTTCGTCCCAGTCACACAGCAATGTGGCGCTGCCGTCATTGCCGCGAACGCTCACGATCAGGCCGGTGACGAACCGCGAGTCCGGATGCCCCGAGGTCCACCAGTTTGCGGTCTCGATGTCAACGAGCGGAACTGGCTGCGGGAGAAAGCCGTAGAGGTCGGTCCACTCGTCCCCGTCCAGCTTTTGCAGCACGAGCTCGGAGCCGTCCTGGGCGACACGAAAGCTCCACCCCGACTGCTCATGCGCGGGCCCCGGCCCGAATGGGATTGGCTCGAGGATGCCGTGAGCGCCAAATCCCACGTCGGCGTGCCAGCTTGCGCCGTTCTCACTGACGCGCAGGAGAAGGTGACTACGGGGCCGCACCACGCCCGGCCTCGCTCCCAGCCGTGTCCGGGCCAGGAGCATCTCCACCTCGGCGCCGAGTGCCTCCAGGGCCGCCCCCAGCAGCAGGTTCTGCTCGAAGCAGTACCCACCACGACATTCGGTCACAAGCTTGCGCTCGAGGTCCTCCAGCTCCAGTGAGACCGGCAGGCCCTGGTGGGGGTCCAGGTTCTCAAAGGGGATCGAGGTCAGGTGCGCTCTGTGCAGCTGCGTGATGCTCGGGCGCCGGTCCGCGCCGATCCGCTCCAGGTAGGCGTCCAGATCAAGCATGGCGGCGAGTCTAGTGCGCGTGTCCTGGCGGCCGCCGCCAAGGCACGCGGTCCAGCCAGGGGACTTGCCGGGTCTTGAGCGGGTGGCTATCGTGGACTCCGAGGACGGCAATGGCACTCCGCATCAACAGATGGACTCAGATGACCGCTATCTCTGACCACGGTGACCGGTCGAGTCGTGGGGGGCCGGCCCACGGCGGGGTCGCGATCGTCCTCGTCCTCGTCCTCGTCTCGGCTCTTGCGATCGCCGCCTCTTCGGCCGAGGCGATAGGGACGCGCAACACGGAATGTGTCACGGGCACCGATGGCTTTGGGATCATCAACAGCGCGGCAGAGTGGGCCCAGACGTTTCCGGCCAAACACAGCGGGAAGCTGCTCACGGTCGAACTCCTGAACTACGCACGTGCTCCCGGTGGCGTCGGCGGTGACGTTACCGTTCGGCTCTACGGCGCCGACGAAAGCGGGACGCCGATGGAACCGGTGCTCGCATCGACCACGATCCCCACCGCGGACATCGCGACGGATAGCGCCTACCATGACTACTCGGCGAACTTCGCGCCTGAAACTGCTGCCTATCTGAACGCCGGCCGGACCTACGCGATCGGTTTGCAGACCAGTGACACGGCTCAGAATTCCTGGGCCTTCAATGACGGAGATCCCTGTGCCGGCGTCGAATTGTTCAACCGGTATCAATCTCCGTTCGTCGGCAATTCCGGCGACGATGCCGGTCTGAGAACCTACCTCGGACCGGCGAACGATGACTTCGAACGCGCCGAAGAACTGCACGGTCAGAATGTCGTGATCGAAGGCACGACGGCGGGCGCCACCAGACAGATCGGTGAGCCGGATCACTATGTGACCGATCCGCCTGACTCAGATCTCTGGGTCGGCGATCACTCAGTCTGGTACCGCTGGACCGCGCCCAACTCGGGTCCGACGACGATCAACACCTGCATCGGGGAAATCGACAGCATCCTCGCGGTCTACACGGGCTCGGCGCTCAACGCCCTGACCAGGGTCACCGACAACAACAACGATCCGGCCTGCGCCACCGAGAACGAATACGGCAGCAAGGTCAGCTTTGAAGCCGTGGGCGGCACGAGCTATGACATCGCGGTGGGTGATGCAGGGGGAGCCCGCGAAAAGCCTTTCGGGCTGATCATCGCGGGAGCCCCCGACACCACTCCGCCGGAGACCACGATCGACTCCGGTCCTTCGGGGCCGACCACCGAAGCCTCACCGTCGTTCACCTTTTCCTCAGAGCTCGGCGCGAGCTTCGAATGCCGGCTTGACTCAAGCCAGGGGTCAGCCTTCAAGCCCTGCACATCTCCCAAGTCCTACAGCTCCCTGGCGAGCGGCCCCCACGTCTTCGAAGTCCGGGCCACGGATGAATCGCACAACACGGATCCAACGCCCGCCAGCCGCAGCTTCACGATCGAAGCGGCGAAGTCGGTGATCGAATTACCAGACTCGCTGATCCGCAGGGCGAAGATCAGCCAGAGGCACGACTCCGCGACCTTCCGGTTCACCTCCACCGCGCCGGGCTCGACGTTCCTGTGCCGGCTCGACCACAAACCGTTCAAGGCCTGCAGGTCACCCAAGATCTACCAACACCTGAAGCGGGGCAAGCACCGCTTCCAGGTCGAGGCCCGCGACCCGGCCGGCTACCTCGATCCGACTCCGGCCGCCAGGGCGTTCAAGATCAAGCCGTAGAGCTCCTCAGCCGGCCATCCGTCCCGGAATCCTGAAGCCTTCGCCGGTGATCCAGCGCTGCTGGTAGGAATCGTAGAATTCGATCGTGCCGCTCCAGATTTCGGCCAGCGGGTCTTCGGATTCACGGTCTAGCCGCCGCTCGATTCCCTGCAGTGCACCGTCGACCCGTTTCTTCGCCGTCTCCCGGTCGGGGGCGAAGATCTGCTCGATCACCCGCCTGGGGTCGCCGTCGGGACTCTGGAGAATCGTCTTCATGATCTCGCCGTGGCCGCTGCCCGGAGTCCCGTTGCCGAGACCCTCGTGCTCGCGGATCGCGTTGACGAATCCGGCCACGTCCCGCCCTGCCTGGAGGTTGTGTTCGTAAAACGGGGTGCCGGGCAGGATCGTCGGGTTGATGAGGGCAGCGCGCTTGACCTTGATCTCGGGCGCGACTACATATGAGTAGCCGTCGAAGGGGCCGTTCGGGTCATTCACGGTTGCCAGCTCGTAGCCGTTTCCGAGCCAGCTGCCCGAGCCGCCCTTGAGCGGGCAGAGGATCTCCGAGCTTTCCGAGGGTGCACCGCAGTCTGAGACGTTGAGCCCGCCGTATATCGAGAAGCCGTAGGTTCCAGCCCCGAGCGAGGTGGCGCTCGGGGCTTCATGGGGAGTCCGTGGGTCGCCGGTCTTTTCGCGTTGTGAGAAGGGCGTCCGCCAGCCGCTCGGCCCGCGGGGCAGGACATCCACCGTCGTGCTGGCCGAGTCGCGGTCACCGTTGCGGGCGAGGACGGTTAGGGTCGCGCGGAGTCCGCAGAGCGCCACGACGCTCGTCTCACGGCCTTCCTTGCGGGTCGCTTTGCCGGGGACGTCCGCGGGGCAGGCGGCGGCCTCGGGCTGGAATTTCCACAGGTACTTGACGATCTTCGACCTTGGTTTGGAGTGTGAGCCGTCGAGTTTTACCCGGGCAGCTCGTCTGACCGTGTAGGGCCCCCCGGGGTCGGCCTGGAGTTCCTTGCCGAGCGCCTGGACCCTCATCGTCACGCTGTAGGTGACGCCGATCGAGGCCGGATTTCCGAGGATGTCTTTGGGGATGGACAGCGAGCCGGCGATCGTGATCGTCAGCGGTTTGCCGCTGAGGAGCGATGCCGTCGAGACGGTGGTCGATGGTTCTTCGGGCAGCTCCGCGGCGATGTTCCCGCAGATTGCGACGGTGACGTCGCCGACTTCGAGGGGCCCGAAGCTGGTCGAAACCCTGAGGGTGTCCGGGTCGCCCGATTCGGCGAGATTCATGGTGATCGAGCCGCCGCTCAGCGGGGTGATGCCGTAGTCGTGGTGGCAGGGTGGCGATGCGCAGGAGTCGTTGGTGTAGTCGTTGGAGACCTGACCCGTGGTGGGCGAGACGCCCGTGCTCGAGGAACGGGTGCTGATGACGCCTTCTCTGCCCGAGCCGGGGATGAACGCATTCTGCGGGTCATCCGGCACCTTGGCGCTGGTCGACTCGGTGATGTCCCGTCTGCCGGAGACGCAGCCCTGGCTTGCGATGGTGCTGTAGGTCTCAGAGGCCGAAAGCACGCGGAACCGGTGGGTCGCGGCCGCTGCCGGCGGGGCGAGAAAGAGGCCCACGGCGAGCGCCAGTGCCAATGCCGTCACGGTGATCGGCGCAGCGCGGCTGCTCATCACGCCACGATACCTCTGAGCTCGGCAAATTGGGGCTTTCCGGCCGTCCTGTTTTTGGATCGACCAGGGGTAGGTGCCGAGCATGCCCGTCGGCTATCTGGTGACCGTGACGCTGATCGCCCTGGGCACATTGTTCGCTCTGGCGCCGGACCGCCGTCCCCGAATCCTCGCCGCCCTCAGCTTCCGGGGTTGGCCTCGTCTTCAACGAGCTGCCCTTCATTGCCCTCTACCCCCTGCTGGCCGCAACCGTATTGGCGATCGCCGACGGCGATGTCGACTCCGCGGCTGGCTGGTTGTTGGTCGGAGTGGCGGGCCTGGTGATCGTCGGGCAGGCGATCGTGATCTGGCGGGCGCTGGGGGCGGGTCCCGCGGTTGAGCGGGCCCTGAGAGATGACCTTGGAGCCGGTTGGCGCGATGCGCTCGACCCCGCCGGCTCCGATCGGTTTCGAGATCGCCTGCCCTTAGCCAGGATTCTGCTCTGGCCATTCCCGCGCCCCTCGCCGGGGGCGGTCGAACGGATCGCGAACATCAGATACGGCGATGCCGGGAGGTCGAATCTGCTCGATCTCTATCGCCACCGCTCGCATCCCTCGCGGGCCCCGGTCTTCGTGTACGTGCATGGGGGCGGATATCTCAGCGGCAGCAAGAGTCGGGAGGCGCGTCCGCTGATCGACCGCCTCGCAAGCCAGGGCTGGGTGTGCATCAGCGCCAACTACAGGCTGAGGCCCGCGGCCAGCTTCCCGGAGCACCTGATCGACCTCAAGAAGATGATCGCCTGGGTTCGACGTCGCGGCGCCGAGTACGGCGCCGACCCGGCGGCGCTGTTCGTGGGGGGTAGCTCGGCCGGTGGCCATATGGCTGCCCTGGCCGCTCTGACTCCCAACGATCCAGAATTTCAGCCGGGCTTTGAGGCGGCGGACACCTCGGTCACCGCCGCCATCTCTCTGTACGGCTATCTCGGGAGCTACTACGGCCGGGGCCATGCCTCATCGCCGGGAGCGCATCTCCACACCGATGCACCACCGTTCTTCATCGCACAGGGCGCCCGGGACACCTACTCGCCGGACTTCCTGGAGATCGCCCGAGACTTTGTTGGGTCGCGGCGAGGCATCTCGTCAAACCCGGAGGTCTATGTGGAGCTACCCGTTCAGCATGCGTTCGACATCTTTCACTCACTCCGCTTCGAGGCGGTCATCGGCGGGGTCGAGGCGTTCACCGCATGGGTCCGGTCGACCGGATGACCTCCGGCGGGATGAGTCCCAGCGAAAACGTGGTTGCCGGCTACCCGCCTTCGGATCCCGGGTTGACCAGTCGACCCGCAAACAGGACCGCGCCGGTTCGGTTATCGCGCAGGAAGAAGAGAAACGGGCGGTTGGCGGTGAACCGGACGGCACCTCGTGGCGGCGCGGGCTTCGAGAGCTCCACCGCCCCAACCACAGTCGCCGCCGCGGCGACCGTCCCTTCTTCTTCGACCGTGAGGTCCGCAGCATGCTTGACGAAGGCGATCTTCAGGGGCACCGCGGTCGTGATGCCGGAGAAATCGGCGGCTTCGCTGAAGGCTGCGGGCATGCCCAGTTTTTCCAGGCTGCCCTTCAATTCGGCTTCGGCATCTAGGTGAAAGCGCGGCAGGCTGAGGATCACCGGCCTTGCCGAGAGGCCGCGCGCGATCCGGGCCAGGGCCCTGCCGTCAAGATGATGCTGGAGGGAGCCGAGTGGCTGGCCGGCGGGCAGTACAACGAGCAGAGACAGGTTCGAGGAGCGGTAGGGCAGCGCCAGCGCCCTGTAGCCGGGACCGGCGCCGTAGGGCAGCGGCTCGGTCTCGTGCATGAACTCGGCCGTCCTCGCCCCTGCCGCCGCATGAAAGACACCGGACCTGGTTTCGCTGCGCTTGAAGGGGTGCTCCCAGTCTGCCTTCAGATAGACGGCGTTGGCCAGCGCCAGCGCCATTCTTTCGGGCAGGGAGTCGAGGATCCGCGGGATCAGCCCTCTGGTGCGTTCGCTCACCCAGCCGTTGATCGCTTCCAGGGCGCCTGTTGGATCTCCCGCGAAGTCGACGGTTTGCGGAGCGGCGCCGAAGTGCTGCTCGGCGCCCGAGAGGAAGCTCGGCTCAAACGGGAGCCCCTGCTGGAGAAACAGGCCGTTGGCGATCTCGAGGGTTGGCGATTCGGGGTCCCCCGCTGCCGCGGCGGCCTGTGCGGCAGCGATGGCGCGCTGGAGATCGCCGACCGCGGGAAAGGCGGATGGCCCTTTGAGATGAAGCGTCGCGGCGATCTGCGCCGCGGTGCTCCCGGCGGCGCCCATCCCCGTCATCGCCAGCGCCGCCGCGATGCTGTCGGGCGAGAGGACGAGGTTCCCCGGGCCATGCGCGCGCATCAGGTCGAGGCCGAAAGAGCCGGTGGCGGTGGCCGGGGGGAGGGCTTCTTGGCCGGTGGCCGCCGGGTGCATTTGAGCTTGAGCCCTGCTGGTGTCCGTTAGAGCGCTTCCGCAGACGCCGAGAAGGACTGCGAAAACCAGAATGCAGACCCAGGCCACGAGGGGGACCGACGATGCACGGTCGTCCTTCCCTGCGGATCGCTCAACCATGCCAACAGCAGCTTAATGGGGGCTGCTGGGAGAGGGCCAGGCTTCGCTCAACGACGATCCCCGCCCGATGGACCTCCCACTGGCCGCTAATCGCCAGCCACCCGCCCTTACACTGCGCGGGATGTCCGCCGAGCAGGTTGACAGCTACCTCCTCTGTCTCGAGGAGCCGAAGCGGACAACGCTCGAAGAGCTGCGCCGGACGATTCTCGAGATCCTCCCAGAGGCCGAGGAGGTGATCTCATACGAGATCCCCGCATTCCGCCTGCACGGCAAGGTCATCGCCGGGTTTGCGGCATTCAAGAATCACCTCAGCTACCTGCCCTTCAGCGGTTCGGTCCTCGGCCGGCTCGGCGATGAGCTTGAGGGCTATACGATGACCAAGAGTTCCCTGCATTTTCCCATCGACCGCCCCCTCTCGAAGGCGCTTGTCAGAAGACTGATCACCGCACGTCTCGAGGATGCGGGGCTGAGCACGCGCTAGGCTCGCCGACCCTGTCGGGGGTGTCGATCAGTTCTCGGGGGAGGTCCCGGATCCTTCCCGCGATCCGCGCCATCGCCGAGGGAAGCTCGATGCGCGCGCAGCGAATCTTGCGCCACCTCGCTGCCGCTCTAACGTGAGCCGGGCTTCGTCAATCGCCACCGCCTCGGCGGTGGAATGGTTCCTCAAGATCGGCGGCGGCGAAGCCCCCGGTGTTGGGTTTGCCGCTTGCGTAGCGGTAGAGCGCGACAGAGAAGACCTGCCGGGTTGCAAGTGAGAGGGCGGAGACCAAGAGGATCGCCCCGACCGCGATCGCGATGAGCGCGGCGCCGGCGGTTGCGTCATGGTTCCTGACGGCGATGCCGACCCCGAACAGGATTCCCACCGGGATCATCGCGAAGACGGTCCAGGCTCCGATGCTGATCAGGCCGGTGATCCCCTCCCCCCATTTACTCCTGATCAGCTCGACTGACTCCTTCGCGGTCTCGAGCGGTCCGGCGCCCTCGAGCGCCAGCAGCGGCACCGCGAAGATCGTCGCCAGGCTCCAGGCGGCGCCGAGCAGCCAGGACGCAAGACGTCCGGCACCGGGGATTCGCGAGGCGATCTGCTCCAGGATGAGGCCCACTCCGGCCGCGAGCAGCGACCACTGCGCAATCCGTCCCACCCGTTTCCAGGAGACGCCGAGCGCCTCGCGGACGCCGATCGGTTGGCCGTCGAAGCTGGCCGCGGCGGCGCCTGCCAGGGCGACGTTGAAGAAGACGCTCAGGAACGTCATCGGGTAGATGCCGATGATCGCCGCCAGTGCCAGGTCGCCCCGCGAGTGGGTCGGCGAGCTGAAATAGCCGGAGAAATAGAGAAGCGCGGCGCCTCCCGCCAGTCCGCAGCCCGCGCCCATCAGCGCGATCGAGATCATCGTCGGGTCGCGACGGATTAGCGCCCAGGCGGCCTTCGTCAAGCGCCAGCCGCGCGCCATCCTCCCCTCCCCGGAGGTGTCGCCGTCTCGAGCCTGCCCAGCCTCCACGCCCATAGCATCGGCAGGTTAGCGCGATCGGTTTAGGGGCTCTGGTGGGCGGCGCCTGGCAACCGCGCAGGCGCGTCTAACGTCGTTGGCGCAACTGCGAGCTCGGACTTCGGTCCGGGTGTCGCGCGGCGGGTGGATTTCGGTGCAGAGCGCCGGGGAACAGCCCCCATCGGGTTGGCGTCGCCCGCTGCCCGCGCTAGCTTTGCGAAGATGAGGACAAGGGCTGGATCGCTCGGCCGCCGGCGGCCTGTGTCGCGCCAGCCGAAACGCCAGCGCTCACTCTGGATCGCGCTCGCGCTGCTGGTCGCTCTCTTCCTCGCAGCGGCGGCGATCGTCCGCGCCGAGACGAAGACCACGCCTCGGGTTGTCCTACATCGCACCATCCCCTCGCGCATACGCCTGCCCGGCAAGCCCTTTCACCCAGCCTGGCCACGGGAAGGCCAGGCTGCCGTTGGGGTCGAGGGCCTCGGCAGCCTCGGTAGGAGCGGGCGCCAGGCCCCGGTGCCGATCGCGAGCGTCACCAAGGTGATGACCGCCTACCTGACGCTCAATGAGCACCCGCTGGCCCCCGGCCGGGAAGGGTTTCGCATCCGCATCACCGCCGCCGACGTCGAGGATCTGCACGAGCGGATCGCGCGCGATGAGTCGGTCGTCGAGGTGCGTGCCGGCGAGAGCCTCAGTGAGCGCAAGGGGCTCGAGGCGCTGATGCTCCCCTCGGCGAACAACATCGCCGCGCTGCTCGCCGTTCGCGACGCCGGCAGCATCCACGCCTTCCTCGCCAAGATGAACCGGGCGGCCGCAGAACTGGGCATGCGCCACACCCATTACACCGATCCCAGCGGCTTTTTGGCCAGTACCGTCTCGACCGCCAGCGACCAGATCAAGCTCGCCCGTGTGGCGATGGCGAATCCGGTCTTCGCCCGGATCGTCGCGATGCGCTCAGCCAAACTTCCGGTTGCCGGCCGGGTCCTCAACACCAACGGGCTGGTTGGCCACCGCGGCTACGTCGGGATCAAGACCGGCTCTGACGAAGCTGCCGGCGGCTGTCTGCTCTTCGCCAGAAGAATCCGGGCGGGCGCTCGCGCACCGACGATCCTCGGCGCCGTCCTCGGCCAGCGCGACGGCGAACTGCTGGAAGCAGCCCTTGCCAGCGCCGATCGCCTGGCGAGCTCGGTCGCCGGCGCCACCCGCGTTAGGACCGCGATCCCCGCCGGGACCAAGGTCCTTGTTGCCCGCAGCCCCGACGGACACAAGGTGACCGGGATCACCACCTCGCCGGTGCGCCAGCTCGGCTGGCCCGGCATGCCGGTTCGGGTGAAGGTCAGGCTGGCGAGGCCGGGTGGCTCACTCGCCAACCGCCAACGGCTCGGTACCCTGACGGTCTCTGGCACCAGCACCCGCCGAGTCCCGATTCTCGCCCGCGAAGCGCTCCCCGCCCCCTCGCTCGGGTGGCGGCTGATGCACCTTCCCTGAGCGGCGACACCGAATTCAAAGACGGGACCTGACGCCCCACGCGGCGCGTTCGGTGTTTGCGAACGGATGTCGCGTGGCTGAGAACCGTCCGCCAAGCCGACCAATCTTTGACACCGGCCGGCCGCGGGACATAAGGTCGATGCCCGTGGCGGAGGAAGTCCTGATCTCAGGTTCGCAGAATCGCGCCAAGATTCGAAACAGCGTCGCCGTCTGGGCGCTGTCCATCATCACCCTCGGTGTTTACAGCTGGTTCTGGTGGTATTTCATCAATCGGGAGATGTGCGATCTCGGTCGAGCCCGGAGCGTTTCCGGACTCGGTGATAACCCCGCGCTGTCGTGCGCTGCATGGACCATAGGTGGCTGGCTGCTCTACGTACCATTCGTTTGGACGATCGTCACAACCAGTATGCGGATCGGCAGGTCACAGCGTCTCGCGTGTCACGAACAAACCTTCAGCGGCTGGATCGCCGGACTACTGTGGATTTTGACCCTTGGGATCGGGGGCATTATCTACACGCAGTGGGAGCTCAACAAGGTCTGGCGAACGCAGCCCGTTCTGCCAGCAACCGGTCTGGCGGGGGAAATCCCGATCTCAACACCTCGCGAAGTTGCCAGGGAGGTCTGAGGTCTGCTGAGATGAGGTCGAATTACATTCGAGGACCGGCACTCAAGTGCGTGATCCCGCCTGCGCGTCGTGGCGGTCTTTGGCTCGTATTACTTACCGTCCTTTCTTCCTCGATGATCGGCGGCCACCCAGGCCCGGGCACCTTTCCGTGGACACTCGCCACCTAGGCGGGTGTTGGCCTCCGGCGCAAAAAATCCGTTGATGCCGGTGGGCCGGCTCGTCCAGACGATCCTCAGTACGCGATGGTTCCCCATTCGAGTGTCGCCTTAACGCCGGGCCCGGTCAGTGGGATCACCCCAAGGCCCGGCAGCGGCAGACGCAGGGAACCGCTCATTTCGCCGGTGGGAGGCGGACAGGGAAGAGCGCACCCCGTGGAGTGCGGCAGGCCGCTATAGGTCGCGTTACCCAGAAACGGTAGGGGCGGGGAGACGTTCGCCCAGGTCAGTTCGTGATCTGCTTCGAAATCCCCAGGCGCGGAGACGCCCCGAGATTCCCGAACGATCGTCATACCGTCTCGTTCTTCGTGCGCCTCGGCGGAGAAATTTCCTGTCGGCCCTCCGGCGTTGGCTGACGCACTCACCGTTACGGGGCCCGTCGTGAGCCTGAGTTCCGCGAACGTCGTCAGGGCCCCCCGGGTAACGTTCCGCTTCGCCTGGTCCGCAAGCTGACATTCCTGGCGCTTTGATCGTTCGATCGCTCCGTGGGCGCTGGTGGTGTCTAGCAGTGTGTATCCCTATCCCATTTCCGCGGAGCTCGATCGTCCCAACAAATGTCCCATATTGGATGACTGCCTTTGGAAGCTTGCAGCCCTTCGGTGGGGGTCGTTCTTTCAATCTGGTTGGGTGCATGAGGACGTCGATTTTCCCGACCCCCGGGAAGATGGCGTGGATCTTGCCGTTCCTGGGTTCCCCGTGAACGCTGTAGCGGACGTATTGCCGTTCCTCGTTTTCGGCGGTCAGGGAGATCCGATGGTAAAGCCGGTTCTCGAGCGTCGAGAGCTTAAGGCTTGTAGCCATTGCTGCCCTGTGCGGTCAGGCGGTAGGTGGTCCTGCCGAGCCAAACTCGCGTTGCGCCCGCGGTGCTTGGCGCCAACAGGGAAAGTGCAGCGATGCAGACCGCAGGCGCTGCACGACGCACCCTGCACCAGTTTCTCCTCTCCACGAGCCAAGGATAGCTTGCGGGGATTGAACGGCCCCCACGTCCCTCCGCACCCGGCTTTCGCGTGTGACGGGTCATCGACTTCCAAGGGGAACCGAAAAGTGCACCACTTTCGGGAGCCCAATAGTGCACCAGTCGATGGAAGCTGATCAGGCGGAGTCGCGCAGCGAACGGAGCCTGATCAGCGGGCGCGACTCCGGCGGTTCGCTCGCCCAGCCGCTAGGCAAATCAGGTCGGTGATTGCCCCAATATGACGGACTTCGCTTGGATGCCGGACTCGTGCCCTGCATTCAGCCCGGAGGCGTTGCGGGGCGGAAGCTCAGCCGGGAGAGCGCCGGCTCAATCAGCAGGGCGAATACAGCAACCAGCAATGCCCAGCGCAAGCGGGGTGAAACCCCGCGGAACTCCGGGCGCGATTTGGCATCGAATGGCGGCTCAAGGCCAAAGGCCGGCTACTGCTCCGTATTCGGCGCCGGCAGACCCGGTTGACCAAGTGCCGGCGCTAGCGTGCTTCGCGGCTGACGACGAGCTTCACGGGCGCCTCGGCGACGGCCTCCGGTGCCTCCTCCCAGCCCGCGCGCTGGGTCGTCACGAGCATTGGGTCGAAGCTGCCCGCGGCGATCAGTTCGAGCACCGCTGGCATCGCTGCGCGCGCCGCGACGCGACCGTGGTGGAAGCTCATGCCGGTGGAGTACATCTCCAGCAGCGGCATCCGCGTGTACTCCTCGTAGAAGATGCCGACTGCGGTGCACACTCCCCCGGGCGCCGTAGAGCGCACGGCAAGCGCGAGGCCGTCGGGATGGGAGCTGGTCTCGACCGTGATCGGATAGGGGCCGAGGCGCCGGGGAAAGCGTGCGGCGTAGGGCACCGTTTGTTCCTCGCCGTTCGCCTCTATCGCGTTGGCGCCGAGCGCCCTGGCGATCTCGAGGTGCTCGCTGACATGATCGACGTAGTCGACCCGGCCGGCACCCAGCGCCAGGGCCAGCTGGCAGGCGTAGAGGCTGATGCTGACCGCACCCTCGCCTCCGACCACCAGCACCTCGGCGCCCGGGCGGGCCTCCAGGGCCGGCGCCACTGCCCGCCACGCATCGGGGATGTTGTCGCCGACCGCGGCGACCGTCATCGGATCGACGCCTTCGGGAACCGGGACCAGCATGAAGTCGGGGAACGGCACCCTCACCAGATCGCTGAACGCTCCACCCCAATCGCCACCAATCGGGCCCAGACCGTACATCGCCATATTCGGGGCGTTCAGGCAGGTGTCGGTAATCCCAGCCATGCAGGTGGCGCAGATGCCGCAGCAGATCTGGAAAGGGACCGCGAAGCACTGCCCGTCCTCGACGCCCTTGACCTCCTGGCCGACCTCGACCACTTCGGCGACAAATTCGTGGCCGAGGGGAAAGGGGCCGAGGAAGGGCGCCCTTCCTCTGACGATCGCCGCGTCGAGATCGCAGGTCGCGACCGCCAACGGTCGGACAAGGACCTCGCGATCGCTCTTCAGCTCGGGATCCGGCGCTTCGCGCCACTCGACAGAACCAGGTTTGACGAAGGTCAGCTCGCGCACGCGGCTGTCAAGGCTACCTCCGGGGAGCGTCGGGCGGAAGCCGGAAGGCGCAGAGGGGGAAGACGTGAAGGGCAAGGCAGCGGCGGAGAAAGCGATCCCCTGCCCAAAAGCGTCCGAGCCGAGCCAGGGGGTCGGTCGGTAGCGCTGGCGCACCGCAGTTGATGTCCGTTTATCAAGCTAACACTCTCACGCATTACGAGCGCTCCCTGCAACACCAGGACCCCGACGAATCGCCGACTTGACAGACGCTCGCCGCATGTGTCTCTGTTGGATACACATTGAAGAGTGGCCCGACGCGCCTCGCGGGACTACATGGTGTTAGCTGCGGGCCCGGGCCGCAAGGGCCGGCGCCTCAACACCAAAGCATTCGGAGCGCAGCCCCATTCGTGCGAAGGTGTTGCACAAACCCTCCGCGGAAGAGTCACGGCGCCAGTGCACGGGCAAAGGCACCACGTCAGCCCTTCCCGGCGTCACATGCGTGATCTTGGCCGTCCGGTACTTAATTCGCGTCCCGCAACGGCGCAAGAGCGTCCGCGACGGCGATTGGACTGCTCGCAAGTCTTCGCGCTGATCGTGCAAGCCTCGATATGTGGCTGAGAGTGCTCCTAGCCTCACCGCAAAACGTCGCGGCGGGGAGGTTCCACAAGGTGTTCGCAAGACGGCCTGGCACGCTCATTACCATGGTCCTATGAGCGGCCCGAGAGTGCCTGGCGGGGTGGTGCACAAGCTCCCCGCGGACCTGCGCAGGGCGCTGATCGCGAACACGACCGCGCTCAATGCCTGGCGGGACATCACGCCCTTGGCCCGCAACGAGTTCATCTGCTGGGTCGAGGACGCCAAACAGGCGAGGACCCGGGAACGCCGCATTCGCCGGACCCAGGAGGAGCTTGCGGAGGGTCAGCGCAGGCCCTGCTGCTGGCCGGGCTGCAGGCACCGTGAGCGCACCGGCCGCTGACGCGGTCTCGTTCTGAGGAGCTTTCATTCGCCTCAAGGGCGGGTGTGGTTTACCCAAGCAGAGGAGATGCGCTCCTCTTGTTCGCTGCCCAGCTCGGCGCCAGCCTCAGGCGCTCGCCGCCTCGGGGGCGGGCGCACCGGACTCCGGCTCGAGATCGAGCTCGGTCCCAACCAGCGTCTCGCGCTCGATGTCGCCCTCCCGCACCAGCCACAGCGCCAGCAGCGAGCCGAGGAAGGAGAGCAGCGCCCCGAGCAGGAGAATCGCATTGAGACCGTGGATGAACCCCTGCTCGGCGGCGTTGTGGGTCAGCGTCCGAGCCCCAGCAGGGACCGCGGAGAGCGCCTGCGGCAGCGCCCCCGAGGAGGTCGCTTCGATCAGGCCACGGGCCTGCCCGTGGCCGAGGGCGGGGGCGACTTCCTGTGCTTTGGAGGCACCGAGGCCGAGGAAGATCGCCCCCCAGGCGGCGATCCCGACGGCGATCCCGACCTGGCGGAAGGTATCGTTGATCCCCGCCGCCATCCCGCCCCGCTCCTTCGGGACGACGCTCAGGGCGACGTCGGCGATCACCGGATTCAGGAGCCCGACCCCGATCCCAGCGACGATGAAGCCGGCCAGCAGTGCGGTCCATTCCGAGTGCAGTCCCAGGCCGCCCATCAGCAGCAGCCCGAGGCCGGTGAGGGCGAGGCCCCCGCTCATCAGGTAGCGGGCCTGGACCCGGGCCAGGGCGATTCCCGAAAGGGGCGCGATGAGGAAGGCGCCGACGGTGATCGGCAGGTAGCGGAGGCCGGCTTCGATTGGGCTGAAGCCGAGGAAGTTCTGCAGGTAGAGCGTCAGGTAGAGGAACAGCGCGAACATCGAGCCCGAGACCGCGAAGGCCGCCAGCTGCACGCCGGTGAAGGCCCGGCGTCGAAAGAAGGAGAGCGGCAGCATCGGCTCGCGCACCCGCATCTCGATCGCGACGAAGGCCGCAAGCAGTACCGCGGCGCCGGCGAGGAGGGAGACGATCAGCCCGCTGCTCCAGCCCTCGTCGTTGCCGCGCACCAGCGCCAGCACCAGCAGGAAGAGCGCGGTCGAGAAGCTGAGGAGGCCGGCCCAGTCGATCCGGGTGGCGTTGGGATCGCGCGACTCGGCCAGCTTCCAGTAGGTGACCGCGATCGCCGCCAGCCCAATCGGGACGTTGACGAGGAAGACGGAGCGCCAGCCGAGCCCGTCGGTGAGCAGGCCGCCGAGCAGCGGGCCGATGGCGACGGCGATCCCGATCGTCGCCCCGTAGATGCCCATCGCCATGCCCCGTTCGGGGCCGCTGGGGAACTCCTGGGCGACGAGGGCGAGGGAGACGGCGAACATGATCGCGCCGCCGACTCCCTGCAGACCGCGGGCGACGTTGAGGAGGGTCGGGTCGGGGGACAGGCCGCAGAGCAGCGAGGCGGCCGAGAAGATTGCGAGGCCGACCGCGAAGACGCGGCGGCGTCCGAGTCGGTCGGCGAGTGAGCCGGCGGTGAGGACAAGCGCGGCCAGCGCCAGCGCGTAGGCGTCGATCACCCACTGCAGGTCGGTGAAGCTGGCGCCGAGGTCCTTCTGGATCGCGGGCAGGGCCGTGTTGACCACGGTGATGTCGAGCAGCAGCATGAAGGTGGCGACGCAGACCGCGCCGAGCGTCCACCACTTGCGGTTGGTTGCGGACCTCATCTGGGCTCCAATCCGTCAGGTACAATTTGGTCAGGTGTCCTGTTCAGGTCACCTGACCAGAGAAACTTATCAGGTTTCCTTACTACATGCCTCCCGACGCCAACCCGACCGAGCAGATCCCCATCTCTGGCCTCCTCGACATCACCCTCGAGGCCCTCCTGGTGGAGTTCCGCGCCGAACTCGAGGCGGCCGGCTACAGCGACATCCGCCCGACCCATGGCTGCGTCTTTCGCTTTGTGCGGGAGGACGGGATGCGGCTCACCGAGCTCGCCACCCTCGCCGGGATGACCAAGCAGTCCGTCGGCGAGGTCGTCGATGACCTCGCCGCGCGCGGCTACGTCGAGCGCATCCCCGATCCCGATGATCGTCGCGCCAAGTTGATCAGCCTCACCGCGAAGGGCGAGGCGGCCCAGCGCGTCGGCTTCGGCCTCTTCGCCGAGATTGAAGCCCGCTGGGCCGAGCGCTATGGCCCCGAGCGCCTCGCCCGGATGCGCGAGCTCCTGGAAGAGATCGCCGCAACCGAGGCTCCCCATCTGGTTCCCGAGCTCTCCCGCGCATCTCGCTCACACCTGACCGAGGTCCCATCGCGCACTTAGGAGCATCGGCAAGCTCTGAGGCGCTCCTGAGCGGTGGGCGCAGCTGGAGTTCGTCTGCTCGACGAGCAGGCGAACGGAGGGCGCTGGCGTTAGGGCGCTGCGGATGGGCGTCGCGGACCTTCGCGTTCCCCGAGACGCCATCGAAGTTTCCTCGGCTACGGCATCAGCGCAGCTCGTCAAGCGAGGCGACCTGGAGGTCGAACGGTTCGTCGGCGGAGCGCCGACGCCGGTAAGGGGAGACGGTCACGCGATGGACCTCACCGCAGACGCAACGGACTTCGATTGGCCGCGTGTCTGCGGCCGGATCGGTGTCGACCTTGAGGCGCCGGAGCTTGCCGGCGGGCTTGCAACCGAACGAAATCACCCAGCCAAAGTCAACTGGTTCGGTGCGTCTTTTCGGGCGATGGGGTTGGGGCATCAACTCATCCTCTCCGGTTGTGAGCCTGACCGTCGGCACATCATGGACGCAGCGCGGCTTCTACTGATTCGTCTTCGTGCCCGCGCTTCGTTTAGTCGCGTCGAGGTGCCTGGTCGTCGACGAACGGCGAGCTGGACATTGAGCGCCGCCCTACTGGGCTGCCGGGACAGGAGCACTGCGGCGATAGACGCCCAGCGCGAGCGTGTAGGAGATGACCAGGATGCCCGCGGCACATGCCAGGGCGACCCCGAGTTCGGGGCCCGGGGTGCCCTTGCTAGGTCAGTAGCGGGCGCATGGTTTCGATGATGGGCGTCATCGGCTGGTTCTCGACAAAGCCTCTCAGCCACGGCGTCATGGAGTCCGTCGGGACGAAACGAGGGACTGGTGAAGCTCAGCAGCAGCAGGATGTAGCTGAAGGCGCCGGCGCCTTCAGACGCCTGGGTCTAGATCAGACGGCGGAGCTGGGCGATTGCCGGGGAGCCAGTGGCCATCCTCCTCGCGCGTGAGGATAAAGTGGCTGATCGTCAACTGGCCGCCCTCGTGGTCGCCGTAGAGCAGGTCGACGGTCAGAGCCACACCCGCTAGGAACGCCTCACGCAGGCCCTCGCGGAAGGGATCGTCGCCCTCGCGTATCGCCCCCTGCCAGAAACCAGTGTCGCCCGCTGGCACGTACAGGTCACGTGTCTGCGGGCGATGCTCGGCCGGCTCGGCGTGCGGGGTGTCGATCTCCGGGCGTCGCGCCACGAAGCGCCAGGCTTGAAGTACGGCGAGACCGTTGCCGACGTTGCGAAGCGGAATCACGAAGTAGTAGCTCTCGCCGTTGCGCTCGACCGCGGCCGTGCCACCCTCTGCCCGAACCGCACCGAGGAGAACGTCGCGTTCGCCAGCACCAACGTTCCCACGGCTGTCGCCAGCGAGGCAACGGTCGGCCAGTCGACAGCAGAGGGCAGCGTCATCCACTTGATGCTTTCGCCGCGGGCGGACGGTGGCGACGGTTGGAAGCGCTCTGCCCGTTTTGACCGAATGCAGAAGCGCCTCAGGCTCGCACAAGCACGCCTGGTAGTCGTCCGTTGCGGGTCTTGTACGGCACGCCGGCGTCCGGCATCCTTATCGGCGTGGCCGTCGCACGGGATTTGCCGGTTCTTGAGCTGCCCGACGGCACCGCGTGGGCCCGTTGGCTGGGCGCCAATCACGCCCAGTCGGCGGGTGTATGGCTGAAGATCGCCAAGAAGGGCTCCCTGAAGGCCACCGTTACGCAGGCGGAAGCGATCGACGAGGCGGTCTGCTTCGGGTGGATCGACGGGCAGCTTGGCCGCCACAATGAGTACTTCTTCCTGCAACGCTTCACGCCTCGGCGACCGCGCAGCAGATGGTCGGCGGTCAACCGGGAGCGCGCTCGGCGGCTGATCGTCGAAGGCCGCATGAAGGGGGCAGGCCTCGCTGAGTATCAAGCCGCGGAGGCTGACGGACGACTCGATGATGCCTATGCGCCGCAAAGCAAGGCCACGGTTCCAGAGGACCTTCAGGCAGCACTCCACGAGCACCCTGAGGCCAACGAGTTCTTCCAGACGCTTGGGAGCGCCGAGCGTTACAAGTTCCTGTACCGGCTGCATCACACCAATGACCCCAAGCGCCGTGCTGAGCGGATTGCGCACTACACCGAGTTGCTGAGCCAGCGCAAGACTCTTGCTCGCGATTAGACCGGTCGCCGCGACCCCGACGGGGCGTTGACCCCTTACCGGCTGTTGAGCGACACGACCAGCACTGACGTCGCGGCCACGGGACGGCTGGATCTGCTCGACGATCCGAGAGTCCACTTCTGGCCGGGCACGCCAGCGGACGAACCTCGCCTGGAAGAACGAACCGATAGACCTACTCTTCTTATGACGAGCATCATCGCGCCGCGTTGGACGCACCTGCCTTACTCGTTGGGAGCGCCTCGCCGAGAGACCTGCATACGCTCGCTTTGGAACGATTTGCGAGCGCGCCAACTCCGAGTCGTAGGCGCCTGCCCCTCGCGCTTTGCGACAGCGCGATCACCTTTCCTCGGAAGCTGCTGAGCGCACCTTGATGCCGGGCAGGCGCGGGCGTAGGATCGGCTCCCAGGTGGCCGGGGCGCTTTGGGGATTGAGGCTCGTTCTGGCGGCTGTGTTCGCAACGCCTGGCATCGCGAAGCTCACCGATCTCGGTCAGACGCGACTGGCAAGGAGTGGGTTCGATCTGCTCAGTCGCCACAATGGCGGCGTTCGATGCGAGGAGTGCGGCCGGTTGACTTCACCATAGCCCTGTGGGACCCTCGCGGTTGTTCGTGGCCTGCCGTCATCATCTCCCTTCGCTGTCGGCAGGGAGTCGCGGTGTCCGGAGGATCGGCGGCCTGTTGTCCGCGTTTTGCCTTGCCGCCGTGCTCTCAGCCGGGGCCCCGGCATTCGTGCAAGCCGCGGTCACCGAAACCTTCCCCTACACCGGTGCTGAGCAGAGCTTCGTCGTCCCGGCCGGCGTCGTCGGGATCCACGCGATCCTGATCGGCGGCAGCGGCGGAGCCAGTGGAGAACCCGGCGGAGCCCCTGTCATCGCCAACGGCGACCTGCCGGTGACGCCGGGCGAGACCCTCTATGTCGAGGTGGGCGGCAGCGGCCAGGACGGCAGCGCGGGCGGCGGCGGGGGCTTTAACGGCGGCGGCCCAGGTGGAAGTGGCGGCAGTCCGGCTGCCGGCGGGGGCGGCGGCGCATCGGACATCCGCACGGTGTCGCGATCGGCCGGCTCCTCGCTCGAAAGCCGGCTGATCGTCGCCGGGGGCGGGGGCGGTGCAGGAGGTAGCGGCGAACTCACGGTTGGGGGCGAAGGCGGGGCGGCGGGCTTCGAAGGAGAAGACGCGGTGGGCGGAGGCTTGAGGGGCTGGCCCGGCTTCGAAGCCAATGGCGGCGCCGGCGGCGCCGGCCCGGGCGCGACCGGCGCTAATGGCCAGTTCGGCTCGGGCGGAGCCGGTGGCTCGAGCTGTGATCTGCTCGGCGGCGGTGGCGGAGGCGGAGGCGGGGGCTACTACGGCGGCGGCGGCGGGGGCGGGGGCTGCGAAACCTCCGGCGGGGGAGGGGGCGGAGGTGGAATGTCCTTCTCGGTCGGCACGCTCGGCACAGCGGTGGATTTCGCGCGACCGCCTACGAAGGTGGAAATCACCTATGGCGTGACGCCCTCGATCTCGGTCATCTCTCCAAGCGAGGGCGCCACCTACGCCGAGGGTGAAGCGGTCGCCGCATCCTACTCCTGCGCCGCACGCGAAGAACACGCTACGCTCACCGCCTGTGCCGGGCCCGTCGCCGATGGCGCGGCGATCGACACCGGCACCCCGGGGGAGCACAGCTTCGAAGTCAGCGCCGAAGACGACGAGGGAGACACGGCCACCCAGAGCGTCCACTACACGGTTCTGGCCCGGAGTCCGCCGACCGCGGCACCGGGCACACCAACCCTGAGCGCGGACACCGGGTTCCCTCCCAACACCCTCCTTCGCCGCCATCCCAAGCGAAATGTCAGAGCCGAGAAGAAGAGGGTCAAGGTCAGGTTCGCCTTCTACTCAAACGTCCCTGGGGCACGCTTCGAGTGCAAGCTCGACAAGCGCAAGCTCATGCCCTGCTCATCGCCCAAGCGCTACAAGGTCAAGCTCGGCCAGCACAAGTTCGCAGTTGAGGCGGTGAGCGCCGCCGGCGCCGATCCCACCCCGGCGACGTTTCGGTTCAGGGTTAAGCGGAAGTCCGGATCCGGCCGGCGCTAGATGATCGTGCCGGCGAGGCTTGCCGGAACCGCGGCATGCGGGAGAATCGGGTCAACTGGCCGATCAATCCCGAGATCCTCGGGTGGAGGAGAACCCAATGCCTTCCAACTCCGGGTTGTCGGGGCTGTAGGACTCCGGGCCCCCTGTCCATGCGGCCGCGCGAGCCTCAGCAATGACGGTGACGACGTGTGGTCAACCGGCTGATGCGCCGGGGGCAGCCGCGGGAGCGGCACTCGCCGGGCCGCTGCGCAGATAGATCAGGACGCTGACGATCGCCGTCCAAACCAGCGTGCCCAGCAGGGCCGGGAAGATCAGGAACGGGATCACGAAGAAGATGCCGAGCACCACTCCCACCCACCCCAGCCACTTGGGCAACTCTGCTCCGCGCAGGATCGCCAGCCCGCTCGGCAGGGCGAACAGCAGGCCCCCGCCGATCACCACCAGGAAGAGTTCGTTGCTGAGGAAGCTCAAGGTCTGAGTGGTGGCCGGGGTCAGATCGCGCAGGTGATGCGCAAGTCCGTATTCGATTCCGGTGACTATGAGCGCTCCGACCGCCATCACCACCGCGCCCGCCAAGGAGAGCGCGGCGAGACCCTCGGCCCCCGGTGTGCGGCGCAGGTATGAGCGCAGCGACCCGGCGAACAGGACCAGGAAGAGGAAGGCGAGCGCGATCAAGATCGCCGACGTCTCGACCGCCGAGCGGTGGGACGCGTAATAGGCGACGACCTTGGCGACGCTGGCGTTCGCGTTCGGCGTTTCGCCACCCGTGAAGATGGCGGCGAGCGTCAGCACGAAAAAGACCGCGCCTGTCAGGGGCGCGAAACGACTCAAGCGATCCGGCATGGAAGTCCTCTCCTCGATACCCGGCGACATCTGCACCCAACCCGGCGCGAGCCTAACCGCTCGCCGAGCTGTGGGCAAGGCTTGGACGACGTCCTGCTCCCCCTTCTCGCGAGTTGCGAGCGCGTCGACTCCGAGTCTCGCGCGAAGGAGGAGCCCTCGCGCGCACGGGGCCCTACTCATCCACCATCTGGTAATTGACCTATGCTCCGAGAGCGCGCCGCTAGAAGGCCGAGGCCGGCCACCGTTACGGCTCCAAGGGTCGGGACAGCGAGACGTGCAGCACGCGGCGAGAGCACCAACTCGAACAGGGGGACAGGATCGCCTATGCGATCTCCTAGCCGTCCCAACGGGCAGTCGCCCCGGTTAGCGACGACGAGCGCACCCTCACCGGCCAGGGCAGCGATGGCCGATCGCAGGAACCGTCCGCGCCTGCCGCTGATAGCGCACCACCACACGTATCCAATCGATGCCAGAAAGCCCACCGCTATTAGGCCATGAGCGGACCTCCAAGCAATCACGGCGGGCGGCAGGTCCCGCATCGAGTGGGCTCCCAGGGTACTGCGCACGGGCTCACCCTAGCCAGTCCGAGATTGCAACTGCAATGGAATCAATGACCTTCTTTTTTGGAGGCGCGGTGTCAGGTTCTCGGGGTTCTTCCAGAGGGCAAAGCGGGCGCCCTTCAGCTCGCTGGCGACGTCGCCCTGCCCCTGGCGGCGTGCCTCCCTCCAGACCTCGCGGCGGACCTGGTCGAGCGCCTCGGTGGCGAGCGCGACGACGTGGAAGGGATCGACGCAGCGGCGGGCCTTGGGGCAGCGCTTCACCAGCACCGCCTCGATCCAGCCCGCCATGTCGCAGGAGACGAGCCGAAGGCGCTTGGCGCGCTTCTCGCCGAGCGCATCGAAGAAGGCCTCGACGGTCGCCTTGTCTCGTCCCGGTGCCGCCCACACCAGCCTGCCGCTGTCGTGGTCGACGACCACGGTCAGGTAGCGCTGGCCCTTGCGGTGGCTGATCTCATCGATCCCGATTCGCTCAAGGCCGGCGAGCAGGTCCACCGCGCGGCCGGTCTCCGCAGCCACCCGCTCGCAGATCCGCCCGACGCTGCGCCAGCCGATCCGCATCAGCTCGGAGTTTTTTTATGCCTGCTACCAGCAACGAACCGTAGAGCTGCACTGCAAGGCAGGAGCGTTCGTCGATCGCTGCGGGCCTCGCCTTCAGCGTTCCATGACCCATCGCATCAACCTGCCGACCTCCGAGCTCTTTTTGAGCTGTGCCCCACGATCGTGAAATTGACCTCGCGGGGTGCAGACCTCTCACCGTTGTCAAGGCCGGTTTAAAACCTTACCCCCCGCCAACGGCGACGAGAGCGAGCAGCTGTGTAGCTGTAGCTCATCATTCGCGCGCCGTCTTGCAAGTCACCCGTCCCGGGGACGGCGGCCCCCCGCCGTGAGCAACTCCTGCGGCGATGCTTATGGCGCCCGACCGGACCGAGGGCTTCACTGAACAGTATCTTGTCCACACTCCTTGCCGAGAGGGAGATCCCACAATCCCGGCTCTCTTGATGGACGACGGCGCGCGACGTTTTGGACCGATGGCGACTCGGATCTCCCCGAGGCCGCCGGTCGATTCCAGGCTGGCGAAAGGTGCCTACTCGCCCTGGGAGGCAGATCCGTCGGTCTCGGCGTGGGGCGGCGGCGGCAGCAGGGGCGCTGGCGTTTGCATAGCTCCTGCAGGCCGGGTCTTGAAGCGCTGCTCCAGCAGCTGCTCCAGATAGGACTCCGCCGCGTCCTCGCCCTTATCGAGGGCGTACATCAACTCTGACGCAAGGTTTCGCTTGGTGCGGGTGAACAGATCCTTCTCCCCGGCGGACAGTCCCTGCTCACATTCCCGGCTCGCCAGGTTGCGGACGACCTCGGCCAGCTCGTAGACGTCCCCAGTCTTGATCTTCTCGCGGTTTAGCTTGAGGCGGTGGGTCCAGCTCTTCGGCATTTCCGAGGCCTCGCCGGTGAGGACGCCGATCACCTTTTCGGCCTCCTCCCTGTCGACGGCACGACGGAGGCCAGCCGTGTGGGCGTTCTGGCAGGGGACCAGCGCGGTCATGCTGCTGTGAAGGAACTGAATCGTCAGATAGGCGCGTTTCTCTCCGAAAAGTTCCTTGGTCTCATTTTTGAGCACGACGCCCGCGCCGTGGTTCGAGTAAACGACGTTGTCGCCGGCCTCGAATTCACAGGGCGGTACCTGAAGTTGGAAGTCGGTCATCGCCTCACCTGTCTGGCGAGCATCGGCGCCGTCGACTCTCGGCCCTTGATCCAGGTCGTGCTGATCCCGAGGGGCGAGAGATGAGGCGGTGGGCCGCCGCATTCGTTTGACCGGAGCGCGGCTCGATCAGCCCGCTGGCAAACGGCCTTAGTTCCCGGTCGCCGCAGGGGGATCCTCCCTCGCGCCGGCGCCGTCGGACTCTTTGTCGATCGGTGTAGTCACGTCCTCGGCACTCGGCACCTTCTCCGCTGGCGCCGCGGGCTCGACGGTTTCGGTCGGGACTGGCTGGGAAACCGGCCTCTTGCCGCGGATCCGGTCCAAGGCGTTCTGGGCGGCACTCTTCAGATCGGTCATAGGTTTAAACCTCCAGGATTGGGCGTTGTTTGCTCCGAGCGCAGCTCGGTTGGTCACCTCTCGGGTGAGATCGAGAGTTAACGGAGGCTGATCTGGACGGCGAGTTGCGGCGACGGCAATGGTCAGCTGAGACCGCTGCTGGTCGAGCTGGTCAACGACCGATGCTTCCAAGGCTACTCCGATGGCTGGTGCCATGGACGAGCGGGGCTTTGAGCAGCCCCGCCCCTGGATGGCCGAGCGCGAGCGCCTGCCGGTCGGCCCGCTGCTCTGCATGATCGACGGTCGTGCGGCCGGCCCTGGTCTGCCGCCGGTCGCGGAGACTGCTGCGGGTCATCCTTTGCGAGCGTGTCCAGCTGGCCGCCGACGCGCTCGCAGCTCCGCGATTTGCGAGCGCCGGGTGACGCAGCCACGAGGTGCCCGCGACGACGATATTTAGGCAATCTCCGACGCCGACCCCCATCGCCAGCCGGCGGGGAGATCGCTCAAGCCTGGGTCGCGACCTCGACCGTGCCGCTGTCCACGGTGATTCGCAGGACGCAGGCTGCGGCGGGGACCGCGGGAGCGAAGGTGAAGTAGGAGTGGGAGGCGCCTGGGCCACCGCCATAACTCGCCCGTTCGCCCGCGTAATAGCCGCTGCCGACGTCGTCTTCGACGCGCATCGGCGGTCGCGGCGGATAGAACATGCTCTCCATCTGCTCCTCTGAGGGAGGCTCGGTGTCGTAGGTGAATTCGACGATCAGGCCGTCGTCGTAGAGCTCAATCGCAAGGATTCGCTCCTCAGCGCCCGGCTGCGGAGAAGGGACGAGGGTGCGCAGATAGCGCTTGCTGCGGAACTTGGGCTTGCCGCGGGTCGCCTTGCGGGCGAGGGCTTCCCGCTCCTGTTCCTCTTTCTCCCAAGGTTCCATCTCCTCCGCACGCAGAGTCCGTGTGCGCGACGGTCCCGCCGTGCTTCCGCCGAGCACGACGCCGTCCTCGCGCAGCTCGGCCCACTCACGGAAACCGGCGTCGAAGGGCACCGAGAGCTCTATCCGCCCGCCAGAGCGCAGCTCCAGCTCGACCGGGTCCTGCTCCAGCTCCGCGCCCGTGTCACCGGCGAGCTCCGTGGCCAGCCGGGCGGCACGGGACCGCAGGGCCGCCTCGTCCTCGCCAAAACCTCCGCCGTGTCGCGCGTCTTGGATCAGACCCAACGCGACCCGGCTCAACAGCAGGCTCGCGGCCGCCTTGCGTTGCTCATGCTCGGGAGTTCGCTCCGACCGCAGCCTCACGCCGGCCCCAGCTTGATCTCGACGCTCGCCTGATCCAGCTTGACCAGCAGCCGCGTGGCCGCCACCGGCACGGCTGGGGTGAACTCCCGCCTGAACCGGAGGGGGCCCTCGCCGTTCGGGTCGACGCTCCCGGCTGAGGATGCGAACTTGGTCCCGAGCCCGTCATCGAGCTCGAGCGTGTGCTCCACCGCCTTATCGAGCGCCCATGGATCGTCGGGGTCGAGATCCTTCTCGTCCGGTCGCGGCAACAGGTAGTTGACGATCAACTCGGTGTCATAGAGGAAGAGCAGCAGCGACGAGGCGCACTGAGCAGAGACCGCAAATGCGGTTTGGAATCCGCTCCACAAAGAGGACAGGCTTGGTCAGGGCGTTTGTGGCCGACTTTTGAGCGACCGACAGGATTCGAACCCGTGGCCTTCGGGTTTCGTAGCCCGGGCCCGCAGACCCGCTGGGCTGGGTGGAGCCTAATTTCAAGCGGTTTTCGGCTGATCGAGTCCCGCTGGGATCGGCTGGAATCTGTGGGCATGTTGCCCCATCTGTTGCCCCACGGGCTGGCCGATTCGATCTACGCCAGCGATCCCTCCGCGACCATCCACATGTGCTGTAGGTCGGTGACGGTCGCGACACGTTCGTAGTCGCGGTCATAGTGAACGAGCGGGACGTCCGCAGCCTCCGCTGTGGCGCTGACCAGCAGGTCGGCGGGCGGGATGCGGCGATGATCACCGTGGGGAGTCAGGAGGAGCTGGACCTCGCGGGCGCGGCCCCAGAGCGTGCTCGGCATCGGCACCGATTCGAAGGCATCCAGGCGCTCAGCGACTCCACGTGCCCGGTCCTCATTGGGGGCAAGGCGCGTCAGCTCGAGCACCACCAGGTCGCAGACCAGCACCCGTCCCGCCTCGACCTCGGAGTTGAACCAATCCGCGAGGTGCGGGAAGCGACGGTCCCGCGCCCAGGTCCAAACGCCGGTGTCGAACAGCGCCGGGGCGTCGAGCTCGACCGGCCTCGGCGCGTCGGCGGGGCTCAGAGTCGCTCCCGCCCTTCCCGAACCTCCTCGGGAGTCCCATCTATGTCGTGGCGCACGTCGAACCCTCTGAGGATCCGCCGCCGCGCCGCCTCGCGCAGGGCGGCGTTGACCGTCTCGCTGAGGCCCTTCGTCCCCAGCTCCCGACGCGCAGCATCAAGCGCTCGATCATCAACATCAACCGTGGTGCGAGTCATCCGCATCATTGTAGTGCATCAGATCCAGATTCAAGCCTTCGGTCATGTTTCTATAGATGTAACAGCCCTCTGCCCTGCATCGCTAACGCAGACAACTCAGGTGTTTGGGAAGAACCGAGCACCGATGCGGCTGCCAACTCGGTGACCTTCCCCACCAGCACGGTGAGCGGCTCGGGCAAGTCGGGTTGTAGCCGTAGGAGCCCTCTCTCCTGAGCGGTTGTCCTCGCCACAGCGGCCAGACTTGACGACTCGCAGACCACCGAGCAGCCGGCGGAATCGGTAATACACAAGTAGATCTGTCCTCGCCCCCCTTGCTGCGGATGCGAGCGTTGCGACCGAGCTGCCGAGATGCCCGCTTCCGGACGAAAGGAGGCGCCCTGGCGAGCCCGGCAGGCTGAGCGCTGCTTGACGCCATCGGCACAACCGGCTAGCGTCGTCGAAAGGTTCTCAGGCCAGATGCCCGGGTATGGGAGGCCGAAATCCACAACCCATACAGGGAGAAAAATGATCAAGCGCCTGAAGCTGCACCGCCCGAGCCACGCGACCGTGGTCGCCTATCTGAGCCTCTTTTTGGTCGTCAGCGGTGGTGCCGCCTTGGCCGCGAACCAGCTGCACAAGAACAGCGTCGGCGCCAAGCAGATCAAGAAGAACGCCGTGATCGCGGCGAAAATCAAGAACGGCGCGGTAACGGGCAACAAGCTCGCCGACAATGCGGTGACGGCGAGCAAGATCGCCGGCGAATCGGTGACCACCGACAAAATTGCCAACAACTCCTTGACCGCGGGCAAGCTCGCCAACGGCGCGGTCACCACGGGCAAGCTCGGAGATAGCGCGGTGACCACCGGCAAGCTGGCCGGCGAAGCGGTCACCACCGGCAAGATCGCCAACGGCGCGGTGACGGGGGCAAAGGTCAACGAGGGTTCGCTGCACTTCACCTGCAACAACCCGGCCGACGCTACCCTCATCCTCGGCGGACCCTGCGTCTACAAGAGGACGGTGGCCGGAGGAGCAACCTGGGAAGAAGCGATCCAGGCCTGCCAGGTGGGCGTCCCCGGCGCAACCTTGCCGACCGTCGCTCAGGTCGAGGCCTACGCTCGGCTCGGCGGCGTTCCCTGGAAGGAAGTCACCGCCTTCACCTCCGACCTGGCTGGAAACGGTCCAAATCCGTCCGGCGCCTGGTCGGTCGCTGTCAACAACGAAGGGATCGTCGTCGTCATCGTCGGGACGCCGCTGAGCAGCAAAACCCAGACCGATGTCCTCTGCGAGTACGACCCGGCGACCAGTCCGACGCCCGGCAGCTGACTTGGCGCTGCGGAAGGCTTGGGCTTCTGACCCTGGGTTGCGCCATGCGCTATTGGCGATTGCACGGCACGGTGCGCGCCTCAGGGGCTTCCGCCCTCGCCTGGTTGCGAGCACGTCGATCGTTGCTGCTCGCGCTCTCGGTTTGGACGAGGGGCAGTAGCGACGGGCTGCACTGAGCTGACGCCTCCTCCCGCATGAATGCAGCACTCTGTGCCGTCGCAGACGCTCGAGGGCGGTTAGCTTCAGTTGGGAGATTGCCGCTCGACGAGCAGAGGGGAGGAGGGGGCCGCAAATCCCGCCCACTGGGGCGATCAGCTTTGACGAATCGGAGCATTGGGCTTGCGTGGATCTGAGCGAGGAATCCGTGCGCCTTCGTCGGATGGGATGGAATCGGCGGCGAATGGCGAGCACTCGCCAGCTTCCCCGAGTCCCCCGGGGATTCGCATCCGAGGGAGGCGGGATGCTTCGCGGGCTTTGAGTCGCGACCAGTCCTATTTCGTCGTTGCGGGAATCACCCTGGATCGGGAGACGCGCAGACTCCGAACGCTAGCGGTGTTCGCAGATGGGCCCCTGGCCCGACGGGATCCCGAACTCAAGGTTCGACGGGCGCGCCGGCGTCCGAGGCGTCTTGGCTTCGCCGTGCCAAGCCAGTTTCGCGTCTCCGTCACCGCGTATCCCGGAATCCGCGTGGGAGACATCCTCGAGACCCTGCTCCACGAGCTGGTCCACCTGCACGTCGGGCGGGCTGCGGAAGCGCATGCCTGGCACGGGCCAACGTTCAAGAGGACGCTCGCGCGGGCGATGAAGGAGGGCTACGGGGTGAGCGGGCTGAGACCGCCCAGCACCCTCCATGGCGAATATGCCGAGGCGATCGAGCAGGCATGGCTCAGCAACCCCAAGCAGCTTCCGATCGCGCTCGCCGCCTGAAGTTAGGCCCGCCGAGGAACCCGGCGGCCAGCGTGGTGTCGCCTCACCGAAACTGGAGGTCGGTCGGGACCCTGGCGAACCACTCGAGCGCGCGCTTGCGAGGGTGGCGACGGGGAGGCCGACGAGCCACGAGCGACCCCTGGTCGGTTGCAAGGCGAGTTGGCGCCGCTAGCCTGCGGAACCGAAGATCACGGGCAGGCGGGGAGCTTGCTCGGAGCTTTGTGGACTCGAGGAGGAGAAGAGTCGAACTCTGCGGCGGCCCTCTGCCGGCGCGCTACAGTGGCTCGTGTCTGCGTCTGGTTAAAGGAGGAGAGAGATGAAACTGTGGAAGGCACGCCGGCCTCAGCCGAACCTGGGCACGGTTGCGGGTCAGCCCGGGCCGGCACGAGGCTCGCGATCGGTGCTGATCTTTTGCTGTGTGGGCGCCGGCCTCATCCTGCTCCTAGGTTCGATGGCGGGAGCCTCCGGGGCAAGGATTGCGGGCGCAGGGAAGAGCTTTGTCTATGAACCGATTCACGCCCTCCTGATCATCAAGGACAAGGCCACCTCCGATTACCCCTCCCTGAAATGGAACGGATTCGGCCGCGTCGAGCAGAAGCTCAAGCCCAGCATGCTGCCGGTCCTGCTCGCGCGTGGCAGCACCGTTCCCGTCGACATCAACACCAACGAAACCAGCAATGGGGATGAGACCCTGACCGCGAGCGGCACAAACGACCCCTGCAGCGGCGATTGGGAAGGAAAACCTGAGCCCGGCGCGATCGTCGTGCAGGTCCACCAGGTTGCGGGCGGCAAGCTGGCGACTATGTGGCCGATCCAGGCCGGATTCGCCTCGCCCAATTGCGGGCGCCTCTACGACCAGTTCGCCGGCGAAATCCAGGTCCACACCACCGTCGCCGGCGAAATCGGCGATCGCCGTTTGGTCCTGAACATCGAGGGCAAAAAGACCAAGACTTCCTCAGACCACGCCACCCAGCAGACGGTCAGCTGGAACGGCAGGGTCGTCCTCGACCTCAAGTGATCGCGGCCCCGGCGCGCCCCGGGTACAGCCAATCTGCTCCCGGCGAGGAGCTGTGGGGTTCGCGATTGACGGGGGACGCGCGGGGAGGCTTCGGCGAGCTCATTGGGTGCGAGTCCAGAGGCGATTGGGAATACGGAACTCGCCCAGGGAGGCGCTATCGAGTGTTCGCCCGCTCGACGAGCAGACGAACGCTGGGGCCCGCAAAGCGCAGCGTGGTGCGGAAAGCGCCTGGTGGGGCCGAGGGCGATTGGGCAGGGAATGGCGATCCTCTGCCCAAAGGGGTAAAACCGCGCTGCTGAGCCAAAAATTGGCCCCGCGCCGCCGCCGGGCTGACGGGCTTGGCAGCCTGGCGATCGCCGTGGGCGGCGTAGCCGATGCTTACTTGTGGCGACGTCGATACCGCCAGCCGGCGTTTCGCTCTTGCAGCTCGCGAGCATCGCGGCGCCCGCTGGCGATCAGGGTGGCCTCTCGAACGAGGTCGCGGTTCATCAACGCGAGAAAAAGCAGCGAGCCGAATATGACCACCGCGTCAATGCTCTCTCGCCCCTCCTTCGTCCAGTAGTCGTCCTGGAGGTTGAGCCACAACGCGAACTCATCGAGAGTGAGCGCTGAGGCCATTCCATAGCTGGCGGCCGAGGCCCGCGAGCCCCAGCGAAGTCTGGGGTCTGTCCCCAGGCCCAGCTGGGCGTTCCAGGCGTATCCGGTGAGCAGCAACCCGAGGATCCCGAACGTCATGTGATGGATGTGGCGGCCGCCGGGAGTGAGGTTGCGAAAGGGACCGCGGCCCGCGCGAATCGAGTGGGTGATGCCGCGGACGGTGGCGAATGCCGCGATGAAGCCGACGTTGCCGAGAAACAGGCGCTCCTGGCGCGGGTCTGACAGGTGTTTACGGTAGAGCGCGCCCAGCACCTTCGGAGAGAGAAGCGAACGCGAGGGCGGAGGCAAGCTCATCGACGCGACAATACCCGCCCCTCTGCCCCCCGCCGCCTGCGCGCTGCGGCGCCGCGTCGCTTCCCAAGCGAATCCCCGCATAGGCCCGCCTCACAGAGCGCCCGCCCGTTCCAATCAGCCGAGCCCACCCTCGCCCCACCCGAACCTCCGACTTGAGCGGGCCGGGCGTGACCCTGTCAGCTCGGCCCCTGACGGCGCCCCGTGGACGACCTTTCGCAGTGCCCCCTTCACGCGAGCGTGTCGCACAAACCCTCAGCGAGCCGATATGCGCTGATCTCGGACTTCTTTGGAAATTGAGCCTCAGTTCAGATCGGCCATAGGGCGATGTGACAATCAGTGGCCGCTCCAGCGCCCTTTTGCGCTATTGCGCATCCGCGCGGTGACTCTCCTGGGGCTGCTTTGTGCGACACCCTCCGCGCGAAGCGAAAGCAGAAGTGCTGGCGATCCCTCGCCAGAGCCGGCACGGTTCCGGGTGCCGCTCGTCAGCCTGGCTCGCTCATTCTCGCCGGGACCGCTGGTAGCGCATGGAGACGACCCGCGAGCCGAAGGTCTGGGTCTCGACCAGCTCCAGGTCAAACGTCTCCTCCAGGTCGGGGAGGAACGGCGTGCCGCCACCGACGATCACCGGGTAGACGAACGGCTGAAACTCATCGACCAGGCCGGCCTTGATCAGGGTCGCGGCCAGCCCGGCGCCGCCGACCCCCAAGTCCCCTCCCTCCTCCGCCTTCAGGCGCTCGACCTCCTCGACGACGCCATCCCGCACCAGCCGCGTGTTGCCCTCGACCTCCTCGAGCGTCGTCGAGAAGACGACCTTTGGAAGCTCCTGCCAGATGCCCGCGAACTCGCGCTCGACCTCACCGAGCTCCGGGTCCTGGTCAGCCGTCTCCCAGTAGACCATCGTTTCGTAGAGGTCCCGGCCGAGCAGGTGGCAGCTGAGCCCACGGGCCCGCCCGTTGTGGAAGCGGTGGAGTTCCTGGCTGGGCACCGACCAGTCGAACCTCCCGTCCGGACCGGCGATGTAGCCGTCGAGCGAGACGCTCATCGAGTAGATCAGCTTGCCCACAAGTCATGTCCTTCCTTCGTTTTGGTGCTCCTACGGGTCGGGTTATAGTCGCATCGCGCCCTATCCTTTTGCCCCGACGACCGGAAGCCGCGCGGCTGCGCGGAGGCGCGGCTCGTTTGCGCGAAAGGTGAGAGCGCGGCGCTCACGGCGAGGTCACGGCCCTCAGGCCTCGGGGATCTCGCGGCCGAAGTCCTCCAGGGTGATCGCGTCGGGCTCGGGGCCGCCGCGACGGTCGGTGTCCAAGTCGTCGATCGCTGCCATTTCCTCGGCGGAGAGCTCGAAGTCGAAGACGTCGATGTTCTCTGCGATGCGACTGGCCTTGACGGACTTCGGAATGACTGAGCGGCCGTGTTGCAGACCCCAACGCAGCATCACCTGTGCCGGGCTCTTGCCGTGGGCTCCGGCGACGCCTCCGATGGCCGGGTCCTCAAGGGTGCTGCCGTGGCTGCCGTCGCGGTAGAAGGTGATACCCCCGATCGGTGACCACGCCTGCGTGAGGATGCGGTGCTGGGCGCCGAAGTCTTGCACTTCGTGCTGCTGGAAATAGGGGTGGCACTCGATCTGGTTGACCGCCGGCACCTCCGTCGCGCGTTCGAGGAGCCGCGTGAGGTGCTCGACCATGAAGTTGCTGACCCCGATCGCGCGGACCTTGCCGTCAGCGAGCAGCGTCTCCAGCGCACGGTAGGAATCCAGGGACCGCTCGAACGCCGAGGGCAGCGCCTGGTGCAGAATCAGCAGGTCGATCCGCTCGACACCGAGCTTTCGGGCGCTCTTCTCAAAGGCATGCAGCGTCCTGTCGTATCCGTAGTCGCTGATCCAGACCTTGGTCTCGAGGAAGACCTCCGAACGGGGCACCTCGGAGCTGCGGACTGCCTCTCCGACCTGGCGCTCGTTGCCGTAGGCGGCGGCGGTGTCGATGTGCCGGTAGCCGCTGCCGAGTGCGCTACGGACGGCGTCCCGAGTCTCATCGGGGGGCGTCTGGAAGACCCCGAACCCAAGTGCCGGCATCTCGACGCCGTTGTTGAGGGTGAGCGTTTCCATGTCCGGTCCCTCCGTTGACGTTGGTGGCGAAGCTGGGATTCGGGCGCCCCACGCGCCGCTCTGGCTGGCGGGTTCTCTCGGAGTGTCGCAAAGCGCGACAAAGCAGTCATCTCGATCAACCCGCCGCAGACTGTCGCTCGGGACGAGAAGCGGCAGTGAGCCACGGCGCCTGAACCGGTTCGTCGGTTGCCGACCCGCCTGATTCAGCGCGCGAGCTCATCGACCCACTGGCCCAGCGGCCGGGCGGAGAATGGGTCACCGAGATGTACCGGCGCCACAGGGGCCTTCCCGCCTCGGATCACATAACGCGCCGGTCCGCCGAGAGCATCGGCTAACAGGCCACTGGATTGGCTAACGTCGATCTCGGTCAACCGGTTCGGACATCTTGCGACGCAGAGTCCGCTCCAATCTTTCGAGAGCCAGATTGGGATCACTGGATGCCGGCACCGATCCGTAGACCGTGCGCAGTGGGTAATCGTCGTTGGTGACAGCCTGGACGATCAGCCCCAGGTGTCCGGAGGGCAGGCGTGGAACTTCGCGGCGCCTGCGGTGGGGGAGGCGGTCGCGCAGGGCATCGTATTCGCCGGCTTGGCAGATCTGGCGATTGATTGAGAAGCGTGCTTCGCCCGGCTCGGGTGGCTGAGCAGAGCTCAATCCCACGACATGCTCTTCATGTGGAAGTAGCGATCCCAGGCTTCGCCGAGCACCTCCCGTGCGGCTGGTGAGAGCTCGGCCTCAGCGCCGACCAACTCCCGCGCCTGCTGAAGTGAGGTCGGGTCATGACGTTCCATGAGCGTGATCGCAGCCTCAAGCGCATCGGCTCCGCCCACCAGGACGGCAGCGTGCAACTGCTCGTCGTAGGTCCCCTGTCGGGCGGAACCGATCGCGGTCTGGCGAGGGTAGCCGTTGCTCGTCGCGGCTTGCGTCTCGCTCATTCCGTAAACTTAACAACTTGTAAGATTCAGAACATCCCGGCCCAGCGCCTAGCTGCCGCTTTCGGCTCCGCTAAACCTTGAAATCCGGACCACCAAGACCAATTCACCGCATCAAGGCGGACCTCTTTCGCGCCCTTGGGCATCCTGCCCGGGTGCGGATTCTTGAGCTCTTAAGAGACGGAGAGTTGACGGTTGGCGAGCTGCAGGCAGAGCTTGAGATTGATTCCAGCGGCACCTCGCAGCACCTTTCAGCGATGCGCGGCCAGGGGCTAGTTGAATCACGCCGCGCGGGAACCAGCGTCTATTACCGAATTCGCGACCCGCGCACCTCCCAGTTGTTGGAGACCGCTCGACAGATCATCGGTTCCCACTTGGAAGAAAGCAACGCCCTGCTCGGCGACCTGGACGCTCCTCGCCCTCCCGCATCCGGCAAAGCTCCACCATCCTGAGTTGAGGGTCGACATTGGTGGACCGGGGCGCCGCGGAGCAGCTGGGGAGCATGGAGTAAACCCCGTTCCGGCACTGCCGATCAAGGCGTCATCGGCAAAGATTGGCTGATGGCCGAGGCTCAAATCGACGTTCGTCTTCGTCCCCGCGGCCGGCGCAATCGTCTGATGGGGATGTCCGCCGGGCTTCTAAGGGCGCAGGTCACCGCGCCCCCAGTCGAAGGCAGGGCAAATAAGGCGCTTTGTCAGCTGATCGCAAAGAGGATTGGGGTTGCGCCGTCAAGGGTGACCGTCGTACAAGGCGCAAAGTCATTGAACAAGATCGTGAGGGTCGACGGCGTCGAGCGCGCGAGGCTTGAGCAGGCGATGCGAGATCCAGACCGCTGACCAGGTGGACTCGGTTAAATTGACCGATCGTCCCGCGTAATCGGCCGGCTCCTCGGAGCTCTCTTCGGATGGGCCCTGGCCTCGGCGCTGATGGGGCACAGCTCCTGATCGGCCTCACCGCGGGGAGGAGGTTCTGCCTCACCTGCCTCGCGTACTTCACGCTGCTCCAGCCGCGTTTTGGCGAGGGCCGGCTGGGGGATGCCCGGCCCCCGCGCCTCGCCAACCGATGGGCTTCGCGTTCCTCACCGCCGCCGCCCTGGCATGGTGGCTGGGCTCGCCCGCCGCTGGCGCCGTACTCGCCGCGATGGTGACGGCGTTGGCGCTTTTGCCCGCGACGAGCGGCTTCTGCACCGGTTGCGAGATCCACAAGCTGAGTGCGCGGCTACATGGGATCTCGCCACGGCACCACAGCCACATCAAACCCGCCGACCTCGGAGCACTGGCTGGAGCCCGCGCACCTTCGTCGAGTTCACCCACCCGTTCTGCGTCGAGTGCCAGGAATGGGAGCGGCGGCTTGCCGATCGGCCTGAGCCACTGCTGAGGGTCGACGTGCGCGAGCGCCCCGACCTCGCTCGCAAGTACGGGGTGGCGGTCGCGCCCACCGTGATCGCCGTGGCGAGGGACGGCGCGGTGCTCGAGCGGCTCGCGCCCTGATTGATCGGCGAATCGCGCTGCGCCGCCTGGCCACACCGAAGGGTTGTCGCGGATCGTCGTCCTCAGCGCTGGGCGGTCAAGCCCGCCAGCGCACCCTGCGCCGCGCTGGCGAGGCGCTCGGCGCTCAGTGCCCAGCTCGGGTCGAGCTGCCACTGGACCAGGAGGCCGTCGAAGAGGGCGATGATCAGTGCCGCCAGGGGGTCGACGTCGACATCCTCTGCCCCGACCGCGGCGAAGGCCTCTTCAGTTGTCGCGGCGATCGTCCGGTGGAAGTCGTCATAGCTCGCGCGCATCTCAGCCCGCAACTCCTCCGAGCGGGCCATCTGTGCCCAAGCCTCCAGGCAGGCGGCGATCAGCGGGCGGTTCTCGTCGAGCGTCTCGATCACCCCGGCCAGGCTGCGCTGCAGGCGCTCCAGCGGCGTCGCCGGGCCCGGCTCGGCGGCAAGGGCGATCAGCGGCTTCAGCCAACGCTGAAAGGCCTCCGCCACGGCGAGGTTGAGCAGCTTCTCCTTGGAGCCGAAGTGATAGCCGATCGAGGCGAGGTTCGTGTCCGAGGCGGCGACCAGGTCGCGGGCGGTCGTCCGCGCATAGCCCTTCTCCTGCAGGCAGAGGATCGCCGCCTCCAGCAGGCGTGCTCGGTGACCCGAATCTTGTTTCGCATCCACGTTCATTGTCGCTATTATACATTTGTGTAAATTGTACGTACGTATGTATAGCTGCTATGGAGGTGCGCGATGAACTCCTGTCAGACGGTGCCCCGCAAGCTCGTGATCGCGTTCGGCTTGCTGGCAGTGATCGCGCTGAGCTTGGCGAACATGGCCGCAGGGGGCGGGCAGCCGAGACACAGCGCGGCGACCGAGGCTAGGGGGCTAAGTTCCTCCCTCGGCGGCCTCGCGGCCCGCGTCCGGCGCAGCTTGAGGCCCTCTGCCTCGCGGCTCGCCGGCACGATCCCAGCCGAGGCCCAGCGGCTCGAAGCGCTGAGTGGCCCGAGCGCCACAACCGAAGCCCAGGTTGGTATCGCACTCGACCAGCTCCAGCAGATGAGCGCGCTGCGGGTCGATCCCCATTACCTGCCAGCGCTGGTTGCCGTCGGGCGTGCCTATCTCGCCGCCACCGGCGCCGACCCCCTGACCGGGACGGCACTCGACCCCAGCTACTCGGGCCTTGGCGCCGAACTCACGGCGAGCGCGCTCGCCGTGCGCCAGAGGGCCAAGGAAGCCGCTGAGCTCTCAACCCGTATCGAGCGCCTGAGCAAGGCGCTTGCCGGTTCGAAGCGCCGGGCCCGGCGCTTGCAGCGGGAGATCGGGCACCCGCGCGCCATCCCTGGGGCGGCAGGCCCCTAGAGCGGGTAGCGATCAATGCTCACTCCGCCCAACCCAATGAGCCGCGCTCGGCTCGTACTCGGCGCTTGGGTGTTGGCCGTTACGGCCCTGGGCCTGCTCGGCAGCGGTATCGCCGCCCGGCTCTCGCCGAGCTCGCTACTGGTGCCGGGGACGCCCTCGGCTCGAGCCCACGCGATCCTCGACCGCCAGTTCGGCAGCTCTGTGCCGCTGACCGTCTTGCTCCAGGGTCCGCCCGCGGCGATCGACCGTCAGGGCCCGGGCCTCGTAACCGCCCTTCGCCGCGAGGGCAGGGTGGAAGTGATGTCTCCCTGGGAGGGAGGCGGCGGATCGCCCATCCTTCGCCCGCACCCCAGGGCGGCCTTGATCGTCGCGCGCTTCGAGCGCTCCCAATCGGAAGCGATCAGCGTCGTCGTGCCCTCGGTGCAGCGGCTGGTCGGCAAGTACGTGCGGCCGCCGCTGCACGCCTACGTGGGTGGAGTGGCGGCGATCGCCGCGGCAATCCAGAAGGACGCCCTCGCCGCTACCCAGCAGGCCGAGCTCCTGGTGATGCCGATCCTGTTGATCGTCTTGCTGCTCGTTTTCCGCACCCCTGTGGCGGCCGCGATCCCGCTGCTGATGGGGGCTGCCACGGTGATCGCCGGGCGGGGCCTGCTCTGGCTCAGCACCTATCTGATGACGATCAACTCGCTCGCTGTCGCGATCGCCTCGATGATGGGGTTGGCGCTCGGCGTCGACTACGCCCTACTGACCGTCTCGCGCTTTCGCCAAGAGCGCGCCGCCGGTGCGGAGGTCGACGTTGCGATCTCGATCGCAACGCGCGCCGCGGGACGGACGATCGTCTTCGCCGGCGGCACCCTGGCCCTGGCGATGCTCACTGCGGCGCTGGTCGCCCCCGGTGATTTGCTCGGCTCGGTGGCGGCGGGGGTGGTGATCTCCGCCCTGCTCAGCGTCCTTTTGGCGATCTCCCTGTTGCCGGCGTTGTTGCGCGCACTGGCACCCTACCTCGAGCGCTGGCGGCTGCCAAGCCCAGGCCGCGGCGAGGGCTTGATCGGCCTGGCCGGAGGCTTGATCGCCCGCCCCTGGATCGCGATTCCGCTGATCGTCGCGCCGATGCTGGCCCTTGCGGCACCGGCGAACGCGCTCAAGATGGGCCCTCCCGATCCGCGCCAGCTGCCGCCCTCAGATCCGACCAGGCAAGGGTTCGAAGCGCTGCGGCGGGCGATCGGCCCCGGCTGGGCGGCACCGATCGTCGTCGTCGCCACGGCCCGCCAGGGGGTGATCTCCGACCCGGGACGGCTGCAGGCGATCTCGCGCTGGCAGGGCCGCGTCGCCCGCGAGCCCGGCGTCTCGGCGGTGATCGGGCCGGCGTCGCTGCGAGCAGCCGAAGGTTCCCTGCAGAGCGCGCGCCGCGCCTACAAGAGCGCTCCGGCCCGCCTGGCGGGCGCGCAGCGCGGGATCGCCTCCCTGCGCTCGGGTCTGCGCGGCGCCAGCGATGGCGTCAGGCAGCTTCGCGGCGGTCTGGGGGCGGCGGCGAGCGGTGCGGCGAAGATCGCCGCCAAAACGCGCCGGGCTCAAGGCGGGGCGCTGCACCTGGAAGCGGGCCTCGGGCGTGCAAGTGCCGGCGCGCGGCGCTTCTCGGCCGGACTGCGCCGCGCCCTACGCGGCGCCAGGGCCCTGACGCACGCTCAACAGCGGCTGGGCAGCGGGGCGGCGCGAGTCGCGCGCGGCGTTCGCCAGCTGGACAACACGCTGCAGGGCTCACTGGCACAGCTGCGCGCGCTCAGTGAACGCCTGCAGCGCTGGGTCATTTGGATCAGATCGCTGCGGGTCCCGACGGAGATCGCGGCGCAGCGGCTCGAACGCGGGATGGGGGAACTGGACGCGATGACGGTGGGAAGAAGCGATCCGCGTTACGCGAGGCTGGTGCGGACGATCGCCGAAGCATCGGCGCTGGTCGGCGCTCCGGCGCGAGCTGCCCCAGGGCAGGGCGAACCGGCGCTGCCCGCCGGCGTCGCCAGCTCGGTGGCGGGGGCAATCGTGGAAATCCAGGAACAGCTGGCTCGCAAGGTCGGTTCCCTAGCTTCCCTTCCAGACCAGGTCAACCGCCTCGCCAAGGGTGTGGGGAGGCTGCACTCGGGCGCCGAGAAGGTAGCGCTCGGCGCTCGGCGCTCCGAAGCCGGCGACCACAAGCTGGGCTTGGCGCTGGGGCGGCTCGCCCGCGGCGCTCAGCGCCTGGATCGCGGCCTAAAGGGCGCCCGCGACGGTGGCGCCCAACTTGCCGACGGGCTCGGCGCAATCGCCTCCGGAGCCGGGAGCCTCTCGGGCGAGCTGCACGGCGGCCAGGCACGCAGTAAGAAGCTCGCCACCGGCCTCAACAAGCCCGAGGGCTCGCTGCACAACTACGCGCTCCTCCTGCATGGCTATGGCCGCGACTACGGCCGCCTCAACGCCCGTACACCGGGGGCGATCGACTCCGGCTACCTGATGCTGACCGCGCTCGACGGCACCGTGCCGGCGGTGCGCGAACAGATCACCCAGGCCGTGAACCTGGAAGGCGGAGGCCAGTCGGCGCGGATGCTGATCGTGCCTGCCGCGGGGCCGAGCGCCGCCTCCACCGTCGCCCTCACCCACCGGCTGGCTGGCCAGCTGCCGGCCCTCGCCCACGCCAGTGCCACCAGGGTGGCGATCGGCGAAGGGGCGCAAAGCCTCGCCGACTACGCCGATGCGACCGTGGCTCGCATTCCCTGGCTCGTCCTCTCGCTCTCGTTGGTCGCGCTGGTAATGCTGGTCTTGGTGGTGCGCTCCCTGGCACTGCCGGTTGTCGCTGTCGCGCTGAACCTGCTGACGATCGCCGCCGCCTTCGGCGCTCTTCAGCTCTTCTTCGGCCTCAACCTGCTGGTCGGCCCGCGCTACATCGATGCGATTTCGGCGGCCGGCGTCCTCACGATCATGTTCGTCTTGTCGATCGACTACGAGGTTTTCCTGCTGACCCGCATGCGGGAGGCCTGGTTGGCGAGCCACGACTACGCGCAGGCGATCGAGTATGGCCTGCGCAATACGGCCGGCGTGATCACCGGGGCGGCGGCGATCATGAGCTCTGTCTTTCTCGCCTTCGCCACCGCCAACATCGCCTCACTGCAGCAGTTCGGCGCCGGCCTCACCGTCGCCGTCGTGCTCGACGCAACCCTGATCCGGCTGGTGCTCTTGCCGGCGATCATGCGCGCGCTCGGGCCCTATGCCTGGTGGATGCCTGCTTGGCTGGAGCGAGCGCTACCGGTGCTCGACCACGGCGGCGGGCCGACCCTGCCCGCCGCAGGCCCCGCGCCAGGGTCGGCGATCGAGGAGTTCGAGGCCCTCTCTCACGCCGAGCACGGCGAAATGCTGGCGCTCCTCGAGCAGCTCGAGCAGGCCAGCGACGCCCGCGATGCCGATCGGGTGCTGGTCCTCACTCGGTCGCTTCGAGCGATCGCCGAGCCCCATTTCCGCTACGAGCAGCGCTCGCTCTTCCCGCGCCTTGCCGCGGTCCTCGGCCCCGAGCGGATCGAACGACTCCACCTCGAACAAGACGACGTCGTGGCCGCCCTGCGAGCGATCGAAGCACTCGCCCTGCCCGGGCTGATCCGTGAGTCCGAGGCTGCCGAGGCCCGCCGGCTGGCCCGCGCGGCCCGCGCCTCGGTCCGCAGCTGCGACGCCGCCTGCGAGCTGGTCGAGTCCCAGCCGGCTGAGCTCGCCGAACGGGTGCTGGCTGCGCGCCAGCGGGTCCTGGCAGATGCTGGCTGGGTCCCCGCAACGGAGAGAGCATGAACTCCGGCCCCTGCCGCGTGGAGGATGCCCATGCCGCGATAGGGCTATTTACCGATGTGTGGGTGAGGCGCAGCGGTGAGCCTAACCCTTCAGCATTGTTCCTCCGAGAAGGAGTGTGCGGATGTCCTCGGTGAAAGAGGCAGATAGTGAGAGCGTGTTGCCGGGCGGGAGATGGTCGGTTGATGCTCAACGCTCGAGCGTTTCCTTCACGCTGAAGCACATGATGCTCGCCAGGATGAGCGGACGCTTCGAGGACTTCGACGGAGTGCTGGAGTTCGGCTCCGGCGCTCCGCGGGCCAGCGGCGTGGTGCAGGCCGCCTCGATTGACACCAACGAGCCGATACGCGACGAGCACCTGCGGCGCTCAGCGGACTTCTTCGACACCGGGAGCTATCCCGAGATCAGCTTCCGCTCGACTCAGATCGAGTACCTCGGCGGGCGGCGGCTCCGAATTCTCGGCAACTTGACGATGCGCGGCCACACCGGCGAGATCGAGCTCGACGCCCAGATCGCAGCCGGGGCGCCCGGGGCGGAAGGTGATCAGCGGATCGCGCTCCAGCTGCACGGCGAGCTGGACCGCAGAAATTTCGGACTGACCTGGAACGAGGCCCTTGACAGGGGCGGGGCGCTGCTTGGCAACACGGTGAAGGTTGCGCTTGACATCTCAGCCGTCCGAGTGGGGGCCTCGTGATTGGGACAGTACCTACTCGGCGAAGAGAACAGAGACGACGATCAGCCCCAATATGGGAAGGACCAGAAATACTGCTGCGATTGTGCTCATCAATTCAGGGTGAGCTTTCTCTTTTCGCCTTGGCGGTAATGCGTCACAGATAGAGATTCCTCACGTAAGGAAGGGAAGGTGATTCAGATGCCGAGCGCGATTCTTTTCCCACCGCTGTGGCTTCGAGGGCCGTTCTCTTGGCAGCCAGGAGCCGGGCCATGTCGGTGAGCGCAGCGCAGCGAAGATCTCACCGCACCCATGAGGTTCTCAACCAGCCGCCGCCGCTTGTCGGCCACAATGTCTACCTGAGCAACCAGCCGCTGCGCGAGGCACTCGCGCGCGAGGGGGCCGAATGGGCCGAGCAACGCGCGGTCGAGCTCGGCGAGTTGGCCGGCAGCGAGGAGGCGATTCGCTGGGGCTTTGAAGCCAACGAGCAGCCCCCCCAGCTTCGCGTCTATGACCGTTTCGGCAACCGCATCAACGAGATCGCCTACCACCCCAGCTACCACCGCCTGATGGAGACCGCGGTCGCGCATGAGCTGCATTGCTTGCCCTGGCGAGAGCCGCGCCCGGGTGTTCACACTGCCCGCGCCGCCCTTTTCATGATCTGGAACGTCGACGCCGGCCACGGCTGTCCGATCTCGATGACCTGTTCGGCTGTGCCCACGCTACGGTCGCAGCCCGAACTCGCGGCGGAGTGGGAGCCGCGAATCCTCTCCACCGATTATGACCCGCGCCTGGTGACGGCCGCCGAGAAGCGGGGCGTGATCTTCGGCATGGCGATGACCGAGAAGCAGGGCGGCTCTGACCTGCGCACCAACACGACCACCGCCCAGGCGCTGGACGGCGGTGGGCCTGGGGCCGAGTACGCGCTCACCGGCCATAAGTGGTTTTGCTCGGCGCCGATGTCGGATGCCTTCCTGACCCTCGCTCAGGATGAGGCCGGGCTGAGCTGCTTTCTGCTGCCGCGTGTGCTTCCCGACGGTGAGCGCAATGCCTTCGACATCCAGCGGCTCAAGGAGAAGCTAGGCAACTGCTCGAACGCCTCCTCTGAGGTCGAGTTCGACGCCGCCCTCGCCCGCATGGTGGGTGAGCCGGGTCGCGGAGTGCCGACGCTCATTGAGATGGTCAACCACACCCGCTTTGACTGCCTGCTCGGTGCGGCCGCCGGGATGCGCTACGGGGTCGAACAGGCGACCTGGCACGCCGCCCACCGCAGCGCCTTCGGCAAGCACCTGAACGAGCAGCCGCTGATGCGCAACGTGCTCGCCGACCTCTGTCTGGAGTCGGAGGCCGCGACGGTGACGGCAATGCGACTTGGGCGCGCTTATGACCAGGCGATCGCCGGCGAGGAGCAGGCCGCCCACTTCAAGCGCATCGCCACAGCAGTCGCCAAGTACTGGACCTGCAAGCGTTGGCCGACGCATGCGGCAGAGGCGCTTGAGTGCCTGGGCGGCAACGGCTATGCCGAGGAGACCGGGATGCCGCGCCTATTTCGCGAGAGTCCGGTCAACTCGCTCTGGGAGGGCACCGCCAACGTCCAGTGCCTCGACGTGTTGCGCGCGATGGCCAAGGAGCCCGCGACCGTTCCCGCGTTCCTGGCCGAGCTCGAAGATGCCACCGGCGCCGATCCGAGACTCGACGCCTACCTTGGCGCCCTGAAGGCGGAGCTCTCCGATCTAAATGAGATCGAGGCGCGGGCGCGGCGCGTGGTCGAGCGCATGGCGCTGGCCCTGCAGGGCTCGCTGCTCGTCCGCTATTCCCCGCCGGCTGTCGCCGATGCCTTCTGCGCCTCGCGCCTGGCCGGGGAGGGCGGTGGCGCGTTCGGTACGTTGCCGCCCGGGGTCGACTTCGCGGCGATCGTCGCGCGCCACGCGGTGCCTGGGTAGGGATTGGCCATCTAACGCCGGCCTTCGCCCCAGCTCAAACAGGACGTGCCGGGATCATCTATGGCCCGATGAATATTCGGCCTCATCGTTAGGTCGGGATCCCGAGCAGCCCGAAGGGGCAAGGCGGCTGGTGCATGCCTGTGGCCCGAAGCAGTCAAGTTCTTCCGTGGACAGCAAGGGTGAAGGACACCCTGCCCCGAGAGCGAGGCTCTGAGAGCCGATCTCAGCCTCGGCGGAACGCCGCCGCTTGTGATCGCTCAGGCGCACTCTGCCTGGGTCGCCGCTGCGGGAGTCGGTGCCGCGGTTGCAGGTGAGGCGCTCACCCAGACGATCGTTGCGGCGTCCCTTTCGATTCCCCTCGGCGACTTGATCGCATCGCCCCTCTCGCAGAGGATCGCAGAGCCTGGTTCGAAATTGGCCTGCATCCCGAAACGCCGAGCTTCTTGTGCTCGCGATCCTGCCCGCGCTCCTCCTTGCTTTGCTCGCGGCAGCCAATGCGACGCGTCGCGCATCGCGGCTCAACATCGCAGCCACGGCCAGGGCTCGCCTGACCGGCTAGATCGGCAGGACGGGGCGGCCGCTAACAGTCTGAATTTCCTCGCGAGCTGAACAAGCTGTCTACTCACGATGGCCCAGACTCTTCGAAGCCGATATCCATTGCAAGAAGATTGCCGATCGCATCGCGCTTGTAGGCTCGCCTCACCTTGAACGTAGATCAGACAGGGCTGCCCGAGGTCGAGATCATCGAGGCGGAGGTGGAGCGACTGGACGACGTGGAGTCGCTGTGGCGAGCCATGCACGAGCACCACGCCGAGGTCGCCGGCAAGGTCCGGGAGTTCGTCCGGTTTCGGCGCGCGGAGGACTCCTGGCATCGGCGCCAGGCAGAATTCGAGCGCTGGATGCGCGCCGGCAGCGCCTGGCTTCTGATCGCCGAGCGCGTGGGTGCGCCGGTTGGCTTCGCCTTCTTTCGGATTTGCGGCGGCGACTGGAGCTTCGAAACGAACGAGCGGATGGGCGAGCTGGAGGCGCTCTCGGTCGAGCCCGAGCTGCGCCGCTGGGGAATCGGCTCGCTGCTCATGGAGCAGGTCGAGCTGCGCCTCGCCGCGGCGGGCGTCGGCTTCATCGGGCTGACCGTCATCGCCGGCAACGAAGACGCGCTGCGCTTCTACGAGCGCTGGGGAATGGTGCCGTCGCACGTCCGCTGTCTGGGGCGGACATTGCCGGGGGGCTAGCAGCGAATCTGGCTCCGTATCGATCCAGCCATTTCGAATCATCGGCTCAGTCCGGTCGCCAGGGATCGAGCTGCAGGATCCAGGGCGGCACGGCGCGCTTGTAGGCGCGGTACCGCTCGCCAAAGCGGCGTTCAAGGCCGGGCTCCTCGAAGTGAAGCACGTAGATGAAGTTGAGCGCCAGGAAGGCTCCGGCCCAGGCCAGCACCCAGGGCGAGCCGAGGAGGAACGCCTCGTCTACGAGCACGAGCACGGAGTTGCCGCCATGGGGAGCCGGCTACCGCCTTGTGCGATTTGCGAGCGCCCGCTACGTGTCGCTCCAGACACCCGGTCTGGACGAGACTCGAGGGTCTGACCGATTCAGAGAGTTCAGTCGGGCAACTCTGAGGGCTCGGTCGTCTCTAGCGCCCGCACAACCGCGACGGCAGAGGTGCGCTGACGGGCCTCGCTGCGGCGCGTCTCCGGCCATTGGCGAAAGAACAAGTCGGCATCGTGCGCGCTGAGCGGGCGGGCGAAGAGGAATCCCTGGCCAATGTTGCACTCCTTCGCCTTGATCAGCGACAGATCCTGCTGCCGTTCTATGCCCTCCGCGGTGGTCTCGATCGCGAGGGCCTTGCCGAGCTCGATGAGGGTGTGAAATAGGGCCTCTCCCTCGCGACCCCTCGCAAGTTGCGCGGTGAACGAACGATCGATCTTGAGCGCGTCGACGGGGAACCGCTGCAGGTGGGCGAGGGAGGAATAGCCGGTCCCGAAGTCATCAACGGCGATGCGAACTCCGAGGCGCTTGAGCGAGGCAAGTCTCTCAGCGGTCTCCTCCGCGTCGCGCATCAAGGCGGTCTCGGTGATCTCTATTGTCAGCGAGTCAGCATCGAGTCCGCTCGAGCGCAACGCCGACTCGACATGGTCGAGCAGATCGTCGGTATTGAGCTGAAGGGCGGAAACGTTGACCGCCAGATCGAGCGACTGGCCGGCCTCCCGCCATTTTGCGGCCTGGGCGCAGGCCTCCTGTAGTACCCACGCCCCAACTCTGACGATCGATCCGTTTTCCTCCAGAAGGGGGACGAAATCATCGGGCTGTGCGATCCCGCGCCCAGGACGACGCCAGCGAATCAGTGCCTCGACGCCGGTCGGCACCATGCTCTCGAGGTCGAAAGTCGGCTGGTAGGCGAGGAAGAACTCCTCGTTCTCCAGCGCCGCCTGGAGGTCCATTTCGATCTCCAGGCGAGTCTGGATCTCCTCCTGCATGTCTTTCTCAAAGACGAGGTAGCGGTTCTTGCCGCTCCACTTCGCCCGGTACATGGCGATGTCTGCGTCGCGCAACAGCTCCTCGGCGGAAGCTCGACGATCGGTGGCAATGCCGATGCTCGCCTTCACATACAACCGCCTGTGATCGGCCCCGCCGAGGACGAACGGCTCCTTGAAGGCTTCCAGCAGGCGCTCGGCAATCAGCTCCGGGCCGGCCGCCAGTGAGATCCCATCGGCAATTACCACGAACTCGTCCCCACCGAGCCGGCCGAGGGCATCGGTCTCCCGGGTCACCGCATTGAGCCGAGTGGCGACTGCGCAAAGGAGCTCGTCCCCGAAGCTGTGGCCGAAGGAATCGTTGATGGCCTTGAAGTTGTCCAGGTCAAGGAACAGCGCAGCCACCGGCTCCTGCTTGGCCCGAGTCCGAGTCAGGGTCTGCTCGATGCGGTCGAGAATCAGGGTCCGATTCGGCAACCCGGTGAGTGCGTCGTGGGTCGCCAGGAAGACCAGTTCCCGCTGGCGCTGGGCCAGCTCCTCCTGGGATTGCTGGCTTTCGTCCTCAAAGAGCTCGCACATCCGCACGAGGGTCACGTCGAGGCTCCGCCGCAGGATCTGCAGTCCCCGCTCCTGCTCGCTGGGATCGAGCTCGAGTTCGGCTGCGGTGGAGCTGAGTACCTCCGCCGCAGAATCACGCCATCTCAGGCAGCGCTTGGTGACCTGGCTCAGCGTTACCTCGCCCTGCGAGGCAAGGTGGGCGAAGATCCCCCAGGCCTCCTCACCGACCTCCCGCGCGACCGCCTCCCCCTCGCCCGCCATCCATCGCGCGACGCCAACCGTGGAGGCGGTGCCCAACCGCTCGAAGCTTTCTTCGACGGCTCTGTCCAGCGATGGTCCGGATGCGAGCGAGCGCTTCATCATCGCCGCAACCACGTCGCTGGTCCGCGCGTTCAGCGCGTTGCCCAGGCGCTGGAGCCCAAGCTGCACCGCCTCGTTCTCCGAGCGCCCTGCTCCGGAGTTGATTCGATTGAAGGGCATCATTACTGCTATCGGCGCCGCTCCACGATTCTTGATCGGCATCAGGGGAACCTCGGCGCGTGCAGGGAACCGTGCGCCAGAACGCCCCGGCCCCTCCTATCTGCCGTCGAAAGTCCGGCAAACGGCAACGCTCTGCCTCCGACATTCATGACACAGACGCCTCTCTGCAAGAAAGCTCAATCAAAGCCGCGTCTCGGCCCTCCAAAGACAGGTACTGGTGCCCCGGAACCCCCTCCCGAAAACCTTCGATTAGCTTCTTCCCGAGCCACCCTTCAGGGCTCGGGCTCCATTTCTCCCAGGAGGACGTCCCGCTTGTTCGGGCATCGGCGGCCTCCGTGCGGGGCTCTCAGACACCCCGCCGGCGACGCTTGGTCATAGGTCTTCCCGAACTCGCCAAAGACTTGTGACAACGGTCCACTCGCCAACGCTCCCTATTCGCGTCGAAGTTGGAGCTTTGATTTCCAGCGTAGGCCGGCTCCTCGTCCAGAGCGATCGTCTACTGCTGATGGTCGACGCGCTCGCAACCAAGCGCATGCTGAAGCGTCGCGGCGGCGAGGCCACCTTGCCCGGAAGAGTTACCGAGGGCAGGCCAGGTCGTTGGCAGGCCGAAGGTCACAGTTGGACGACATGACAATCCGCGGTGAGCGATTCTTCAGCGCACGCACGGGTACCAGGGTTGCGCGAAGAGGTCGTATGCCTTGTGGATCGAACTGAATTCGATTGCCCGCGCGGTCTTGCAGTATTGCTTCGGCTTTTGTTCGTACTCGGCCTCGAAGACCGCTTTGCCGGCGCGGATGAATTCCCGGTAGTAGCCGCATTCGTGGTACTGGAAGCACTGCTCGACGATCGCGAAGTCGAAGTTGTGGACCAGTTCTGCGGCCTGGCGGCCGTCGTTCTTCAGCGCCACCGCCATCCCACGCGCGTGGACCTGGCGGGCGACCCAGCGGTTGAAGCGCAGCTGGTCGGCCTTGGTGATCTCGAAGCCGGTGTGATTTTCTTTTTCCCAGCCCGCGAGGTTGTCGGGCTCGACCGCGTCAAAACCCTTGCGCGCGCACATGTTGAAGCGCTGCTTCAGCGGCTTCTCGAAGAGATGGAAGCGGGCGATGTTGAGCCAGCGCTCGTCGGGGAAGCCGGAGTAGCGGCGCCCGATCACCGAGCGCGGGAACTCGGCCTTGTCGGGGCGATAGGTCTCCCAGCTGCCGACGTCGAGGTAGCAGATCACCTTGCGGCCCTGGCGATGGAGTCGGCGCACCGTGCTGGCCGAAGTTTCGAAGCCGTCGACGTCGTAGACGGACGCGGGGACGCTCGTATCGATCTTCCCCTGCAGCTGCCACTGCCAGGGAGCGGTGGTGGGACGCGGCGACCAGCGCACCGAGGAAGCGCCGGCGGTCGTGGTGGCCAGAATTGCCAGCAACCCCAACGTTCCAATGAGAAGCGCGATCGGTGCGGAAGCTCTGCTCGGCGTCGATCCCATCTCTCCACAAACCCGCCGATTCGGGGTTTGCTGCGGCTGAGCAGCTCGGCGTGCTGCTCGGCAGTCAAAGTGCCAACCCCAATGACGTGATCATGGCCACATTCGACCTCGATTGATTGCGATCGCTTCGCGCGTTTTGCGAGTCTCTGCTGACCTGGTCGCAAGATGCCTGCTCCGGACGAGGTCCGAGTTTGAGACGGAGCGAGGCGAGCGCTTCCGCTTCGTTCGGAACAAGCGGAGTGTGCCGATCCTCAGCCGGTGCGCTCGGAGGTCGTCCCAGGCAGAAGCCGGAGCGTCCGCCGATACGCTCGCATCGACGGGAAGCGCACGCGCACCTCAGGAGCCGCGGCGCAGCCAGAGCTGCTCTTGCCGGCTGCCGTCGATGTGGAAGCAGGAATCGTGCCGGGCCCCGCAGACTGCTGGCGGCAATCGGGAGTCTTACAGCGACGCCTCGGCCGTTACCGGCTTGCGGCCTAGATTTCGCAGGGCCTCTTCGACAGTCGAGATCACGAGCTCGAGCACGGTCACCCGGGCGTAGGGCTTGGACTCGGCGGCGATCACGTGCCACGGGGCGGCGGGGTGGTCGGTCTTTCTGAGCATGTCCCCGACCGCATCTTCGTAGTCGGCGCGGTGGGAGAGGTTCCGCCAGTCCTCGCCGGTCAGCTTCCAGCGCTTGAGCGGGTCGTGCTCTCGGGCGCGGAAGCGGCGAAGCTGCTCATCCTCGGAGATCTCAAGCCAGATCTTGACGAGCACAGCGCCCTCGGTGGCGAGGCCCGTCTCCCACTGGACGATCTGGGGATAGGCCCGCCGCCACTCCGATTCGCTTGCGATGCCCTCGACGCGCTCCACCAGCACCCGCCCGTACCAGGAGCGGTCGAGCACCGACATGCCGCCCCAGCCCGGCATTGCCTCAGAGAACCGGTGCACGAAGTGATGGCGGCGCTCATCGTCGTTCGGGGGCCCAAACTGGCGGACGCGCACGTGCCGTGGGTCGAGCATGCCGACCAGCCGCCTGATGATTCCGCCCTTTCCGGACGCGTCCCAGCCCTCGAAGAGCACGCACAGCGGTGGTCCCAGCTCGGCTCCGGCGATGAGCCCGCCGAGCTGGAGGCGCAGGGCGAGCAGCCTGCGCTGGGCCTGCAGGATGCGTCGCTCGCTCTCGCCGGCGCCCATTTTGAGCTTCATGTCCGCATCTCGCAGCGAGGCCACGTGAACATCCTCTCAGTGGATCACCGGCGGCTGCTGGCCGATAGCGCCGTCCGCGTCGTCCGACTCAAAGCGTCCCCAGCTCTGCAGCCCGGCGACCCCGTCACTGGGGTGGCCACTCGGGCCCTCGCCCGGCGCGGCCCGTGTCGCGGGAAGCTTCGGCCATCCGGGGCCTTTCAACGCACCCGAACGGCAAGCAGCGTCGCGGTGCCGTTTATGAGGCGAATTGGTTACGGAACGGTGACAAACCGCACCAACAAGCGAAATCACCAACTCCGTCTGCCGCCGTTCTGCCTCCGAGCCTCTTTGATCAAACGTCGTACGATCACGGACACCCGGCCGTCAGACCACACCAAGCCGCCGCCCCAGATCCCAGGTTAGAAAGGACCGACATGGCAAACCAGTTCAACGTCGAGCTTACGATGCGAGAGTCTCCTTCGGATGCTCAAGCACGCGCGGCAGTCGCTCTCACAGAGCCCGCTCGCCGGGTCGGGCTGCGCCTGACCAAGCGCGGCACCAGCGAGCTCGACTTCCGGCCGCGTGTGAAATTGCCGCTACTGATGACCCTCTGGCACAACCTTAACCACGAGCACATGACGATCAAGTTCGAACCCGCCGAGACCAGCGGGACCCGCGTCAAAATCAACGGCGCCGTCGCTCGCGGCCACCACGCCCTCGCCGCCAACCCCGAGCACTGGTCAGAAGCGCTCGGTGGCTCGAGCCCCCAGGCCGTATGACGACTCGATTGCACTGAGAGCCCTCTGTCTAAGGCGAGATCCAATGTCCCGAGCGAAGGGCTATCCTGCGGCGCAGCTGCTCACGAGTCTCATGCCGACACGATCTCAGACTGAGAACTGGATCGAGCGCCGATCCGGCTCCATGGGACAATTAGCGCGGCCGCGGGGACGACATCGGAGTGCCGGATTTGCAGGGGCTCGCCATGGCTCTCGTTAATCGGGAAGGTGCTAACAGCAGCTCGATGGCTGCCGAGAGACGGCGCCAAGTGCTGGACTGCATCGATCTGCGCAAGCGATTCGGCGAGGTTGAAGCCGTCCGCGGGGTCAGCTTCAAAATCGCAGAGGGAGAGACATATGGTCTCCTGGGTCCAAACGGCGCAGGCAAGACAACGACGATCTCGATCGCCTGCGGGTTGCTCGAGCCTGACGGTGGCGAGGTGCTTGTTGCCGGCCGGCCGCTGACCACGCACAGCGTCGCGGAGAAGGCGGCGATCGGCTACGTCCCCCAGGAGCTTGCTATCTATCCGGACCTAAGCGCGCGCGAGAACCTTCGCTTCTTCGCACGCCTGTATGGACTGCCGGCGGCCACCGCAGAAGCCCGCGTCGACGAGGTCCTGGCGGTGATCGGTCTTGGCGATCGCGCACGCGAGCAGACCAAGAACTTCTCTGGTGGGATGCAACGGCGGCTGAACATCGGGATCGGTTTGCTGCACCGTCCTGCGCTCCTGATCCTCGACGAGCCGACCGTCGGGGTCGATCCACAGAGCCGCAACGCGATTCTCGAAAGCGTCGAACAGCTTTCTGGTGAGGGCATGGCGGTCCTCTATACCACCCACTACATGGAGGAGGCCGAGCGACTTTGCGACCGGATTGGGATCGTCGACCTCGGCGAGCTCAAGGCAGAGGGAACGCGTGCCGAGTTAGTCTCGCTCGTCGGCGAGCACGACCGCGTGGCCCTGGAGGGCGTCGGTGATCTGAACGCGGCCGCAAGTGCGTGCCAGGCACTCGAGCAGGTGCGCGCGGCAAGCGTTCAGGAGGGCTCAATCCAGCTAATCGTCGACCAGGCTCGTAGCATCCTCCCCGAGCTGCTGGTCACCGCGAGCGACGCGGGCGTGGCCGTCCGCTCCGTCGACGTACACGAGCCCGATCTCGAGGCCGTCTTCCTCCACCTGACCGGTAAGGCCCTGCGGGACTGAGCGATGCGCGCCGCACTGTTGATCGCCGGCAAGGACCTGCGACAGCGGCTGCGCGATCGCTCAGCGCTGATGATCGCCGTGGTCGTCCCGCTGGTTCTTGCTTCGATCTTCGGTCTGATCTTCCACAACGCGATTACGGGCCGGGTGACGTTCACGTTTGGAATCGTCGATCATGACCACGGGCCGGCGGCGCAGGCGTTCGTGAAGGATGCGCTCGGGCCGCTGGAGCGCCCCGGGCTGATCAAGCTTGACCACGAGTCGACGCTCGCGGCGGGCCAAAACGCCGCCGAAACGGACCACGTCGCGGCTACGTTCCTGCTTCCAGTCGGCTTCTCGACGGCGATCGGGCGCGGTCAGCCCGCCAGGCTGCGGGTGCTCGGAAGCGTCGACTCGACGATCGGGACCCAGGTTGCGCAGTCGGTCGCGGAGGCCTATGTAGACCGGATCGACACAGCCCGGGTCGCCAGCGCGGTCGGCGCACGGGCACCGCTTAGTCGCGCGGGGGCCGCCGCACTCGCTCCGATTGTCGTCGCCGACGTCTCCACGCAGAACCGGCAGCTCGACGCCGGGACGTTTTATGCGGCAGGCATGGCCGTCTTCTTTTTGTTCTTCACGGTCCAGTTCGGGATCTCGTCTCTGTTCAACGAGCGCCAGGATGGGACGCTTCAGCGGCTGTTGGCGGCGCCGATCCCTCGCAGAGCGATCCTCGTCGGCAAGCTGATCACGAGTCTGGTGCTCGGCTTCGCAAGCATGGCCGTCCTGGCGCTCGCGACTCGCTTCCTGCTCTCGGCCCACTGGGGCAATGCGCTCGGCGTCGGGATCCTGATCCTCGCCGGCGTGCTCGCCGCGACCGCCGTAATGACATTCGTCGCGACCTTCGCCCACACCTCCGAACAGGCCCAGTCCTGGCAGGCGATGGTGGCGCTCGTGTTCGGGATGCTCGGCGGCACCTTCTTCCCTGTCGCCCAGGCCGGCGGACTGGTCGCGGCCCTCAGTCTTGTCACCCCACAAGCGTGGTTCCTGCGCGGGCTCGACAACCTAACCGGAGGGGCTGGAGCAAGTGCGGTGTTCGGGCCGGTGGCGGCGATCCTCGCATTCACGGTCGTCACCGGCTCACTCGCGTTCATGAGGATCGGGAGGCTTCTAGAGAAATGAAGGCGCTCGCGATCGCCACCACCGATCTGCGTCGGCTGTTCCTCTGGCGGGCGAATATCTTCTTCCTGTTCGTGCTGCCGATGCTGATCATCCTCCTGCTGGGAGCGGCGTTCGGGGGCTCCGCCAAGGCGCGTATCGGCGTCCTGCAGGCCGATCGCGGCAAGCTGGCACAGCAATTTGTGGCGGCCTTACGGGCACGCCAGTCAACCGACGTGAGCGGCTACACAAGCCGCGGCGCGCTGGAGAGCGCCGTCGCGCATGGCGACGTCGATGCCGGGCTGCTGATCCCCGCGAACTACGACGCCAGCCTGGAGCAGGGCTCTCGCGTCGCGCTCGGCTATCTGGGTCGTCCGAACTCAGGTGCGCAGCAGCTGCGGGCGACGATCCAGTCCGTCGCCGCCAGCCAGAACCGCTCGATTGCCGCCGCCCAGCTCCTTGAGCGGCAAACCGGAGCTAGGTTTGCGCGCGCGCTCGCTCGCGCACAGGCTGCTACAGACAGGGTTCCGCTCGTTCGGGTCCGTCTGACGGCCCCCGATGGCACAGCGTATGTGACAACGGCCGGGCGATTCGAGTCAGGCGCGAGCACCATGCTGGTGCTGTTCATCTTCCTGAACTCCTTAAACGGCGCAAGCTGGGTACTGGAAACTCGCAAGCTCGGGATCGCCCGCCGGATCCTCTCGACGCCGACTTCCGTCGGCTCGCTGATGATGGGCCAGCTGTTGGGGCGCTTTGCGGTCGCGGTCGTACAGGCGCTGATCATTGTGTTCGGATCGCTCTTGTTCTTCGGCGTCAGCTGGGGAAACCCGCTCGGCACCGCTGCGGTGATCTTCGCTTTCTCGCTCGTTGGCACCGGCGCAGCGTTGCTGCTCGGCAGTTTGTTCTCAAGCGAAGAGCAGGTCAGACCGGTTGCGCTGCTACTCGGACTCGGCCTCGCGGCGCTGGGTGGCTCGATGGCCCCGCTCGAAGTGTTTCCGAGCACGGCCCGGACGATCGCGCACATCACTCCGCACGCCTGGGCGAACGAAGCCTTCTCCAAGCTGCTCAAGCACGGCGCCGACCTCGTGACAGTGCTGCCGCAGGTCGGCATCCTGCTCGGATTCGCGGCCTTGACGATCACCGCTGCGCTTTGGCAGCTGCGCCGTACCCTCACCGCGTGACACTGCCGGAGCTTCGGTTCCATCTCCCATGGCGGCGTTGCGACGGGGGAGCAAGACGATGGCGATGGGAACCGTCGCAGTGTCCGGACCAGGTACCTTGCGGCACGTCCCCGGGCGTTCGCAAATCGTCCAGACCGGGTGTCTGGAGCGACACGTAGCGGGCGCTCGCAAATCGCACAAGGCGGTAGCCGGCTCCCCATGGCGGCAACTCCGTGTCAGAAATGCCGCGAGGCCGGACCGCCGGTACGGTCGGCGCTCCGGCCCTTAACTCTCCACTTCGCGGTAGTGATCGCGCCAGATCAACCGGTAGACACCCAGGCGTCGCGGCAGATCCTTGAGCCCGGGGATGAACGGAATGCAGATGAAGGCCAGGCTGAGGACTCCCATCACGACGAAGACCAGGGCGTCGGCGTTGGGTGATTCGAGGAACGGTTCGACCTGGTACCAGAAGGTGAACAGCCAGAGCCAGACCTGACCGGGGTAGCTGCCGGTCTCATTCATCATCCCCCACTGGGTTCCCAGCAGGTGCTGGCCTTCGGCGCGCTTTTCGAAGTATTCCCCGCCCGAGAGGAAGAGCAGCGGCTTCGTGTAGTTGGTCTGGTAGAAGCGGTTGTTGGCGGTCAGCAGGGCACCGTCGAGGCCGCCGCTCTGGGCCATCGCCAGGAGGGCGGTCATCATCGGCGCCACCGGCCCGTAACGACCCGGGGGCAGGAGCGGCAGACCGCGCACGATCCGCGCCTTCGGCACGGCTTCTTCATAGGCCGTCGCCCAGGCTTTCTGCAGCCCTTCGGGAGCCGCCTGATAGGTCTGCAGGGCGAGCTTCAAACGCGGGTTGCCGGGGATCTCTTCCAACGGGTCGATGACGAAGTCATGCGCCGTTTCGATCGGCACCTTGACGCCCCCGGCTTCCTGTAGAGAGAGCGGCCCGATCTTCTGGGCGCTGCCGCTGGCGTTGTTGTAGGGGGGGCCATATTCGGCCAGCTCGCTGGTCCGGTTCAGCTCGGTGATCGCGGTGCCCAGGAAGTCGGCGGGGTCGGCCCTGGCCCAGCTCTGGATCGTCGTCGGCGGGTCATCGGGCGAGGAGAAGAGAATCGTGAGCACGACTGCCAGGCCAGCGACGACGGCCAGCGCGACGACCAGCTCCTTGACCAGGTCATAGCGAACGAAGGGCCCGGGCCAGGGGGCACGCTCGTCGGGGGCGGCCGGTGGGGTCGTCACGGCGCTCACGGCGGCGGGCTTCCGCCTGGTGGCGGCGTCGGGTTCGTGGCCGGCGCTGGCGTCTCGGTCGGCGGGCGGGGAGTGCCCGGCGGCGCGGCGGCCCGCGCCTGGCTTGCCGCAACCCGAGCCGGGTAGGGCGGCACGACCCCGGTGCGCCGCACGAGCAGGACGTGTCCGGCGATCAGGACGAGCACCGCAACCGGCAGCAGGATCACGTGCCAGGTGTACATCTGGCCGAAATCGGCGACGTTGAAGAAGGAGCCGATTCCCACCGAGTTGAGCCCGTCCTTGGCCTCGCTGGCGATCCACTGCGAATCGAAGTTCTGCTGGGAGACGTAGCCGGTGAAGGCGGCACCGATCGCGACCAGGAAGGTGACCGCGCCGGTCACCCAGGTGCGCCCCCGCCCGCCGCGCCAGGCTCCCATGAAGAATTTCCCCCAGAGGTGGACGACCATCGCGAAGAAGAAGATCTCGACGCTCCAGAGGTGGATGCTGTTGAAGAAGTGGCCGATGCTCGTCAGGTGCCACCATTCGGGCCCCTTCAGGCCGAGGATCACGCCCGAGGTGACGATCACAGCAAAGGCGGCGATCGTCACCACCCCGAAGACGTAGATCCAGGATGAGACGTAGGAGGGCTGGCGGTCGGGGAGCAGCTTCTCCGGTGGCAGCGCCTTGACCGCGCGCTCGCGGACCCAGGTCGTCCACATCTGCCGCTCGGGATCGGAGATCGTCGGTCGCTCGGCGCCGTTCACGGTTCCCGCCTTCGTTTCGGGAACGGGATCAGGATCGCCGCGATGAAGACGCCGATCATCATCAGGATGACGATCAGGTTGGGCACCGACATCTGGAAGAAATGCCAGTGCACGTAGTGGGCGGGGTTGTTCAGTTCGAACAGCGCTGCAAAAAACATGGCTGCGGCGACCCCTTACCTCGAACGGTGGCTGGCGGACAAAGCTATATCTCCTGCAGCGGACGTGTCAAGGCTCGCGCGCATAGGGGGGAAGTTGGAGGTCACGTCGCGCCAGCTTGCTACGAGCCCCGCTTGCGGAAGCCGATCCCGGCTTGATCGCCACATCAGACCGCGATCAGCTCCAGGAGGTCGCGGTTTGCCTATTGATTCCGCGACTGGCCCTAAACTCCCGAACCTCTCTTTTCGCTCCCTCCCGATTGCACCTGCAGGTGCCCGGTGGTTAGCTGGGGCTGGGATGGATGGGGAAATCCAAAGGATCATCTGTGCAGTGGACGGAAGTCGGGCCGGAGAGCAAGCTGCTCACCAGGCAGTGATGCTCGCAAGAGCCGGCTCGCAGCTGCATGTGGTCGCAATTGACCACACCCTTCATCAACTCCTACGGCGACACCCGGACCTAAGCGAGGAGAGGTTGCGCGAGGCCCTCGACCAAGCCGTGGCAGCCGCCCGCGTAGCGGGCGTCCAAGTCTCCAGCCAGATACTGCGTGGGCGCTTCGCCAGCCAGATCCTGCTCGAAGAGAGCCTGCGCCACGATCTGCTGGTGCTCGGCAGCCATGGGCACTCCCGAGCGTCGGGAATTGCCTTCGCCAGGACCGCGAGCGAGTTGGCGCACCGCACCAGGCGCCCGGTGCTGGTCGCGCGCGAGCGGCGGAATGATCCGGCGTTTCCCTCCCGGATCCTGCTCGCCTCCGACGGTTCTGCCTCCTCGCGCAAAGCGGTGCGGATTGCTGCAGGTCTTGGGGAGGCGTTCGACTCGCAGATAGCCTTCGTTCACGTTTCGCACCTGATTGGCAAGCGGCGACGCGCCGAGCTCGACGCCCAGCTCCAAACGGTGCAGCGGGCGACGCGAGGGAGCGTGGAGGTGCTCGAGCTCCGGGGCCGCGTTGCCGGCGGGATCACCCGAGCCGCTCAACAGCTCGAGGCCTCGCTCGTCGTTCTCGGCCATCGCGGACTGCTTGGACCGCGCGCCCTGACGAGCGTTGGCGAGAGGGTCTTTCACAGGGCACCGTGTTCGGTACTCCTCGCACCCGGAGACGAGGACGGCTTGCCAGAGGTATCGGGAACCGCGGATTGACTCCGCCTGGGCGCTAGCCAAGGTCGCCTATGGGGACCTGTGGCTTACTTAGCCCTCCCATCTCGCCGCGACACCGGTGTTCGAGCAGCGCAGGTCACTCCATTGCCGGAAGCGGCCTAGGAGGCCCCCGGAGAGGCACCCAGAAATGCTTTGGTCGCTGTTCAGATCCGCTCAGCGCCCGGACGCGATAGAGACCCGGGACCGTGCAAGCGCGAGCGACGGCTTGCTGATGGGCTACTGCCTCGACCGCCGTATCGAGAACTCGCCAGACTCCTTCGTGCTCGTTCTCGACGGAAAAGATCATTGTTACCTCCACGCTCCAAGGTCGCACTCGGGTGCGCGACCGCCATCCGCGGTATCCGACATTCCGGACTGCGGCTTTCCACCGGGCGCGGGTGGGTCTGACGGTGCTGACTTCACTCACACCCACTCCCGAGAGGCTTAGGGCTCGGCGATCGGAGGCATTGCGCGATTGCGAGCGTCTCGACGGACGCCACTCACGCTCCCGCTCCGGACGAGAAGCGGCAGTGAGCCACGGCGCCTGAACCGGCGGCCCCACGGGGCCGCTTTTGGCTCAGCAGCGCGGCCTGACCCCCAATGGGCAGGGGATCGCCGTCCCCTGCCCAATCATCCCCGGCGCCCCAGGGCGATTCCCGCACCACACCGCGCTCTGCAAGCTTGGGTTTCTGCACGGCTCAGCGAACCGTCGTGAGGATCTGCCGCCGCTCGGGCTCGCTCAACATCCCGGCACGCGGAGAGTTTTGGCGAAGATCCCGCCCTCGCGGACTGTCGGCGCTGGGTGCCCGGCGATCCGACACCGTAGGGCTCGGATCGTGGCTAGCTCCTTCCGTTACGCTCGCGGGCGATGTTGCGGTGCATCGCCCTCCGGACAGTCGCGCTCACAGTCGCCTCCCTGAGCATCGCCGCTCCAGCCAGCGCGATGACATTCGGCGCGAACCTCAACCGCGAACCGAACAGCCCCTACACCTGCTACACGGCGCAAACAGTTCCGACTTATTTCACCGACTGCTCGGCTGAGTCGATCGACCCCACGACCGGTGAGTCCGCCTTCCCGCCCGCGGGCGAAGGCGTCGTCACTCAGGTCCGAGTCCGCGTCGGCCCAACAACCGGCCCGATGCAGATCATCGAGGAAGAAGCGCTGCGCGCCGAAAATCCGGCCGACCCCGGCCACCCGAGCTACGCCTGCTGCAAGGAGGTCGCTGCGAGCGAAGTCTTCACGCCCAACGCCAACGCGATCACCACCGTCCCCGTCACCTTCCGCGTCAAGCAGGACACCGCACCGGAGGCAAGCGGCTACTACGTAGATCAGCATCTCTCCCTCTCGGTGCTGAGCCCGAGCGTCCCGATCCCCGCCAACCTAGACCCCAATGCCAGCGTCGGCCTCTGGTTTCCCGCCTGGCAGGCCCCGGGTGAAGAGCGTGCCGGCCTCTACGGCACGAGCGGGGCGATGATTCTCTTCAACGCCGACTGGAGTCCGGTGGGAGAAGGCAACGGCGGAAATGGAAACGGTGGCGGTGGCGGAGCAGGGGAAGCGCCCCTGAAGCTGGTCAACCAGACGGTCCCTGTCCGAGGCGGCAACGCCTTGGTCAAACTGCTCTGCGACCTCTCAGCAACCTGCCAGGGGCAACTCCAGCTTCAAAACCAGGAGGCGGCTCGGCTCCTCGCCTTCAAACCACTCAAATTGAAGCCCCGCACCTACGCACGCGCCGACTTCAAGATCGCAGCCCACAAAAGCGGCACGGTCAAAGCGAAGCTGAAAGCCGCGGGGCGGCGCCTTTTCGCCCATCACGCCGAGGCGAAGCTCTGGCTGAACATCACCGTCGAGGGCACTACGGGGGCTGTTCCTCCCACCCGGGTTACCTTGAAAAGGTAGTCCGGCCGGGAGACGCTCAGCGCTTGCGCCCCCGTCGCTGCGCCCTGATGCGGCGCGCCCCATTGATCGTGAACAGAGTCATGGCGCCAACGATCACGATCCACTCGGCAACTTCTCCGACGCTGATGGCAGAACTAAACATGTGGACGCCTGATCAGAGTATCTCCGCATCGAGATTCGTTCACGAACCGACAACCGATCAAAACAGCGTGCCTCCCTTCGTCGACCTGACCTTGGTCTCCTGAATCGGGAGTGCAGAAGAGGTGTCAAGAGCTGAACTGCGCAAACGTGAGGCGCGCCAAGTCCGCCGACGTCAACGACACCGCCCCGACGGCGTCTCGAAGGGGTTAGTCCGGTCTAGATCAACTCTGTCCAGCCGACTTCGTCTTCGAGTTCTGTCGATCTCCGCCCGTTCGAGGACGAACTCCATCGCGCCGGCCGCACCCAGCGGCATCTGCTCCAGCCAGGCCCACACCTTGATCGCCAAAAGCCCACAAAGAAATACTGCTCGTCAGGAAGCCCGGGCTACACCCTTCGTTCTAGCTCTCTCCTCATTCTCAGCCACACCCCACCAGCCGACCTACCTGCCTGATTCGCGGCGGACTCGGCCGCCGTAAACGTCACTTCCGCCTACGCCCGGAACCGCTTGACGGCGGGCGAGCCGCCGCCACAATCACGGTAGGTCAGCTGGGCCTCAGCCCACCGCCTTCTTCAGCTCGGCGCCGGCACTGAACTTCGGCAGCGTCTTCGCGGCGATCTGGATCGTCTCGCCCGTCTGCGGGTTCCGCCCCTGCCGCGCCCCGCGCTGGCTTGTCGAGAACTTGCCGAAGCCGGTCAGCCGGACCTCGTTGCCGCGGCCGATCTCCTCGGCGATCACCTCGAGCGTCGCCTCCAGCGCCAGCTTCGCCTTGCCGCCGTCGATGCCCGTCCTGCTCGCAACCTCTTTCGCCAGCTGGTCCTTGTTCACGATCGCCATCTCTCTCCTTTGGTTGTCTTCCAAGCGCACCAGACACCGTAGTCATGCGACAGGTCGCCTCCTGCCACGGGCGATGCGCCTCGCCGGACAGCTCGCGAGCCGCGGCAGCGCCCCGGCATAACGGCGGTATGAGTTCGATGGCGGGCGGATCGCGTGGCGTGAGCTGGACGAGTAGCCCCCTGGGACAACTCCCGTTGACCCAGCCGTAACCGGCAGCTAGCCTCGTCGGCGATGCGAGTCCAGCCCAGCCGCCGCGCCTCCGCTTGCCTCTGTTGTCTTGCCATGGCGATGGCGGGCGCCTACGCCCTGCTTGCCATCCCCAGCGCCCTCGCCCGCGATGCTTACGTCGTCAACGAGGGCGCCGGCAACGTCTCGGTGATCGACACCCAGACCAACCAGGCCCTCGGCGCGCCGATTCCGGTGGGTACCAGTCCCTTTGCCGCGGCGATCACCCCGAACGGCAGGACGGCATACGTCGCCAACTTCGATTCGAACAACATCTCGGTGATCAATACGCAGACCAACCAGGTGGTCGGCACGCCGATTACGGTCGGCTTCGAGCCTGCGGCGATCGCCATCACCCCCGACGGCAGGTTCGTCTACGTCGCCAACTACGGCTCGAAAAACGTCTCGGTGATCGACACCCAGGCCAATCAGGCCGTCGGCACGCCGATCGAAGTCGGCGCCAGCCCAGAAGGGATCGGGATCGCCCCCGACGGCAGGTTCGTCTATGCCGTCAACCAGGGCTCCAACAGCGTCTCCGTGATCGACACCCAGACCAAACAGGTCGTCGGCCCCCAGATCGATGTCGGGAACAATCCGGAGGCGATCTCGTTCACCCCCGACGGCAGGTATGCGTACGTGGTCAACGAGGGCGAAGAAAGCGTCTCGGTTATCGACACCCAGACGAGGCAGGTGACCGGCCCGCCGATCAAGGTTGGCTCGGAGCCCCTGGGGATCGCCATCACCCCCGATGGCAGGTTCGCCTATGTCAGCAACGGCGGCTCGAACGACGTCTCGGTGATCGACACCCAGACGCGGCAGGTGACCGGCCCGCCGATCAAAGTCGGCAGCACTCCATATGGCATCTCGATCGCCCCCGACGGTAGGAGCGTCTACACCGCGAACTCCGGCTCGAACAACATCTCGGTGATCGACACCCAGACCAACCAGGTGCTCGGCTCGCCGATCACGGTCGGCGAAGACCCTTATGAAGTGGCGATCGTCCCCGACCAACCGCCGCTTGCCTCCTTCACGCCGGCGCGCGCCCGGCCCGGGGTGGCCGCGACCTTCAACGCCTCCGCCTCCAGCGACCCCGACGGCACGATTGCTGGCTACGCCTGGAGCTTCGGCGACGGGCAGGCCGCGAGCGGAGGGCCGAGCCTCACACATGTCTACGCCAAGCCCGGCACCTACCAGGCGACCCTGACCCTGACCGACGACGAAGGCTGCTCGACGTCGGTGATCTTCACCGGCCAGACTGCCTACTGCAACGGAGCTTCGACCGCAAGCCAAATGCAGACCGTCACGGTCGCCTACCCCGGCGTCCGCCTCAAGTGCCCGAAGAGCGCCAGGCCGAAGGGCTGCAGGTTCAAGCTTCAGGTCGTGAACAAGAAGAAAAAAGGCAAGGCGGAGAGCGCCGTCGCCAACGCCAAGGTCAAGGCTGGACACACAACGGTCCTCTCGCTGAAGCCGAAAAAGGCGTTCGCGGTCAAGCTCGCCGTCGCCAAGAAGATTCTGGTCAAGGAGACGCTCACGGCCGACGGCTCCCAGCGGACGCTCGTCAAGAAGCTGAAGGTCGTTCAGTAGCCGAAAGGGCAGCACGCTAAGCCTGGCAAGATCCTGGCGCGGGTCTGTCCGATCTTCTGTGTGAGGTCGAGGTAACCGACACGGCTACCCCTGCCGATCCCACGAAGCCCGAAGGGCGTAGTGGGATCGGGCGGTGGCCCGAAAGGACCCGACCACGATGGCGAAGCACGCGCAAAATAACGATCCGACGATCGAGTTCGAGCCCGAGGCCCGAGAGCGCCTGGCGGAGCTGCTGCCGGCAGATGCCCTCGACGAGGCCCTCGAGGGCCTCAGCCCCGAGCAGATCACCGGTCCGGGCGGGCTGATCACCCAGCTCGCCGGCCGGGTCGTCAACGCCGCCCTGGAGGCCGAGCTCGAAGAGCACCTCGGTCGCCCCTACGGGGCCCCGGCGGCCGACGGCAACCACCGCAACGGCTCGACCACGAAGATCCTCGCGACCGAGTTCGGCGACGTCGAGATCGCCACCCCCAGGGATCGGGCTGGGGAGTTCGAGCCGCGGCTGGTCGCAAAGCGCCAAAGCCGCCTCGCCGGCCTCGACGAGAAGATCATCGCCCTCTACGCCGGTGGCCTCTCGACCCGCGAGATCTCCGACCAGCTCGCCGACCTCTACGGGACCCGAATCGGCCGCGATCAGATCAGTCGGATCACCGATTCAGTCCTCGAGGACGTCGCCGATTGGCGCCATCGCCCGCTGGAGGAGATCTACGCGATCGTCTACCTCGACGCCCTCGTCGTCAAGGTCAAGACCGACCGCTCGGTCTCAAAGCGCAGCTGCTATCTGGCGATCGGGGTCACGGTCGAGGGCGAGCGCGAGGTGCTCGGGATCTGGTGGGCAGGAGTCCGAGGGCGCTCGCTTCTGGCTGGCGGTGCTGAACGATCTCCATCAGCGCGGGGCAGGAGACGTGCTGATCTTCTGCGTCGACGGCCTCACCGGCTTCAGCGAGGCGATCGAGGCGGCCTTCCCGCAGGCCTGGGTCCAGACCTGCATCGTCCACCAGATCCGCTCGGGCATGCGCTACGTCCCCTACAAGGACCAAAAGCATGTGGCGAAGGACCTGCGACCGATCTACCAGGCTCCCAACGTCGAGGCCGCCGAGGCGGCCCTCGAGGCCTTCGAGCAGAGCTGGGGCAGCCGTAATCCGATGGTCGTCGAGAGCTGGCGCTCGCGCTGGGAGAACATCACTCCGTTCCTCTCGCTGCCCGCCGATCTGCGCAAAGTCGTCTACACGACGAATTCGATCGAGAACCTCAATCGCCAGATCCGCAAGGCGATCAAGACCCGCGGGCACTTCCCCAACGAGGAGGCGGCGACGAAGCTGATCTACCTGGCGATCTGCCGGGCCGAGATCAAGTGGCGGACGGTCTACAACTGGAGCGCCGCCCGAAGAGCCCTGAAAATCCACTTCGGGGAGCGGATGCCGGACTGACTACGATCGATGAACCAACCGCTTGGCCTCACACAGTTCGTCGGACAGTCTCGCCGCCTACGCAATCCTCGATATCTGTGTCCACCCTCACTGACCACTCGGTCCTGATTCGCCAGCCTTGCCGCATGCAATTCCCCCACCCAGAACAGCTCGACCGCCAGCGTTTCCACCACGAACTCTCAGACCGCGGTCGCCTCGGCCGTGTTCATCCAGGAGCTAATCCCACCACGCGCTGCTGATCCTCGCCCTGCTCGCCCTCGTAGCTGTCGCCTCCATCGCCGCCCAGGGCGCCTCCCTGACACCACTGCTCCTCATTGCCGGCTCCTTCGCCGCCTTCCTCCTGCTCGCCTGCCTCCGCACCCTCTGGCTGCCCATCAACTCCCCATCGCCCGACACACCACCCCCAGCCGACCTACCTGCCCAAACCGCGCCCCGGCGGCGGCAGTCAACAGCCACTCCACCCAGCCGGTTATGCCACTTGACGGCCGCCGCCGGGGCGCCAAAATCAAGGTAGGTCGGCAGGGAATTGGCCCGCCTCCCACGCACGAATTCGTATCTCCTACGAATTCCGCCCCGCCCGTCTCGAAGCATCTACGAATGCTTCGGCCGGCTTTTCGCAGCAATTCCGTGGATTGAGAACGCCGCGGTCTTCAAACTCTGCTTCACCTCATGAGGGCAGGGGTATCGCGTCTTCCCTGTCGCGTTGCCTCAAGCCGCCCCTCCCAAGGCGGCGATCCACTAAGTAACAGGAGGTGCCGGGCGTCGGATGGAACCTCTCCTTATCCGCCGCCGGTTCTCCTGTGCTGCAGAGCTTGCGCGTGCCCGGCAATGATATTCAGTCGGATCTCTGCAGTCTCGTCCCCCGTCTGGGCTGGCTCCGGTCGCATCCTGATCATCTGAGCAGCTCGGAATCTGGACGGGAACCTCCCGGCGCCGGCGAGGCAGGACGCAGCGGCAACGCGGCGAACAGTAGTCACTTGGTCCCAGCCGAAGCCCGTCGAAAGGAGCCTTGTCGTGCGCCCGAAATTGTCCTTCGCAAACGTCGCTTCGTGCCTTGCGCTGTTCGTGGCCCTTGGCAGCGGAGCCTATGCAGCGACAAACCTCCCCAAGAATTCGGTCGGAACGAAGCAGCTCAAGAAGAACGCGGTCGCGGCGGCGAAAGTAAAGAACGGCGCAATCACCGCGGCCAAGCTCGCTGACGGCAGCATCACCGGGACCAAGGTCAAGGCTGGATCGCTAACCGCGGCAGATATCGCGGGCGGATCGCTCACGGGAGCCAACATCGATCAATCCACTCTCACCTCTGTCCGGGCCTCAAATGTGTTCGGTGTCGCACTTAACCCCAGCTGCACCCCCGCTGCGCCATTCCCGAGCGGGGTGGCCGCCGAAAAAGTCGGGTCCTCGGGCTGCGCGGTGAAATTCCCCACCAGCATCATCAACTGTGCGGCCACCGCCACCGCTGACATCCGCACTTCCGGACTTCTGATCATCGCCGAACAACGGACCGTCGAAACCCTCCGAAATCCGGAAAAACCAGAGGAAATCAGGACCTTTCCCTACGGCAACGGAGGCGAGAAATCCGAGCCGGTCGATCTGACCTTGGTCTGCTGAGAAGCGGGAGCGTGGAGAAGCATCAAGAGCCGAACCACGCAGACGTGAGGCGGCGCCGAATTCGCCAGCGTGGGTAAGAATTCCAAGCAACCGGCGGCCAGAGAGGAAACGCCGTCGCGCGAGAAGCAGTCAAGGTCGGATCGCTGACCGCCAATAACCGCGGCTCAGGACGCTCGGGGTGCCGTCTGCTCATTCGCTTGACCCCTCCCGAAAGCGGGACTACGCTCGCCCGGAGATGCCTCGGCCCTTCGGGTTGCGGGGCCAAAGCCACGAAACCCGATAGGGGGATGTTATGAAGCGCTCTCGGCCACGCCGGCCATCGGCGTCGCTTCTGATCAGTTGTCTGGCGCTGTTTCTGGCGCTGGGCGGCACGGTCTACGCCGCCAGCAAGATCAACGGCACCCAGATCAAGCCAAAGTCGATTCCCGGCAACCGCATCAAGCCGGGGAGCATCACCGCGGCGCAGGTGAAGGCGCAGTCCCTGACCGGCACGCAGGTCGTCGGAAGCAGCCTGACAGGGGTCAGCGCCAGCAGCCTCTCCTCGGTGACCTACGTCGCATCGACCGTGACCCTGGCCGAATCGACGGGTCTCGGCTTCACCGGGACGCCTGGATCGGCCAGCTGCCCCACGGGAACGAAGGTGATCGGCGGCGGTGCGACCGTCAGCAACGAGGCCGAAGCCTATCTCAATGACACCGGCCCGACGGCGGCTCGAACCGGCTGGACGGCCACCGGGGTCGCGAGCAACTCGACCACGACGATGACGGTCACCGCAATCTGCACCGCCGTGGCTGCCAGCACCGGATAACCATCAGACGCTGAGCAACTGAAGCCCGGGAGGGGGCCGGAGGGGCCCCCTCCCTCCAACGTCGGGGAGTCGGTGTCTTGACTCACGGGGTGTGGAGGCCTCCTGAGATTGGGCAATTGGCGGGCGGCAAAGGGGGGGCTCGGCTAGACTCGTCGGCGTTCCCGAAGCTCGCAGGCCGGTCAGTTGGGCGAGCATCGATTCGTGGCGTTGATTGCGCCCTGTGCCTGTGCTGCGGCGCTTGTGCTGCTCATTTTTCCCGCCAGTGCCGGCGCCTGTCCGAGCCTGAGCAACGTTAGGTCCTTCAAGGGAACGGCGAGCATCTCCTTCAGCCAGGCCAGAACCAGAGAAGACTACGAACCCGGCTTCACCTGGCCCTCGAACGGCACCTGGCACGCCGCCTTCGAACAGACGGCGGCGGGTCTGCAGCTGAAGTCGCTCAGGGCGCAGCCGACCGCCCTGCCGGTTGCGGTCGCCGGCAGGAGATTCAGCGGCCGCGTGAGTGGCGGCATGGTCGGTGTCAAAGACAGCATGGTTCAGTACGAAGAAGAAGGGGCGGCGGGATCGGAAGCGGGCTCTGGCCCCAGCGGTCGGTATGGCGGCGGGGCGACAATTCAGCTCGGAGGGCGGTTCGGGAAGGCTCGGACCGGAGAGGAGCTTGGCTGCGGATACGTGCTGAAAGTCGGGTACAGCATCGCGCCCAACGATCTGATCAAGGAAGCCGGCAAGAGCCAACTGGCGATTCCCACCCAGCGATCCTTCATCGCGGTCGCCCAGACCCCGGCGGAGACGATCGCCTCCAACCTGCATCTCTCGGGGCTTGCCGAGATCAAGTCCGGTGTGATCCTCGGCACCAATTCCACACCCGGCGGCTACTTGTTCGAAGGACCGGTGTTCCGCGTCCAGGATCTGAGCGGGATCACCGAAGAAGGCCTCAACGAAGCCTTGATCCAGTGGAACCTCCGACCCGTATTCGCCCAGCGCCATCACTAGGCCCGGGGATGAAGTCATGCGTCGGTCTCATAATCCTTAGTCCGTCGGTCGTTCCTCGACGGGACGGGTTGGTCCACATGAGGTCGCCGAGCTTCCTTGGCTGGCGGGCAGCCCGACATCCTGGACCACCATGAGCCTGAAGGGGACCATGTTCACGACTTGCCCGCGTTCCTTCAAGCTACTTTGTTCTGGGTATAGTTGCTGTGTGGCCGGGTCACTCTCCCGAAGGCGGCATCTTCGCCGCGGCCTGCATTTCTGCGCCGTCCTCGCCGCCCTGTTGTTGGCCGTCCCCTCCACAAGCGCCCTCGCCCGCGACGCCTATGTCGCCAACATCGAATCCGGCACCGTCTCGGTGATCGACACCCAGACCAACCAGGTGGTCGGCTCGCCGATCGTCCTTGGCAAAGGCGTGGCCGCGATTGCGATCACCCCGGACGGCAGGCGAGCCTATGTCGCCAATGAGGAATCCGGCACCGTCTCGGTGATCGACACCCAGACCAACCAGGTGGTCGGTGCGCCGATCACGGTCGGGAAAATCCCGGCCGGCATTGCGATCACCCCGGACGGCAAGCGAGCCTACGTCGCCAATGGGGAATCCGACACCGTCTCGGTGATCGACACCCAGAGCAACCAGGCGTTGGGGTCGCCGATTGGCTTGAAAAAAAGCAGCTTCCCGGTGGCCGTCGCGATCACTCCCGACGACAAGACCGCCTACATCGCCGACAACAACTCCGGCGCAGTCTCGGTGATCGACACCCAGACCAACCAGGTGGTCGGCTCGCCGATCACGGTCGGAATCAATCCGGACGCGATCGCGATCACCCCCGACGGCAAGACCGCCTACGTCGTCAACGTCGTCTCGAAAAGCGTCTCGGTGATCGACACCCAGACAAACCAGGTCGTCGGCTCGATCACGGTCAAAAAAGACCCTGCCGGCATTGCGATCACCCCCGACGGCAAGCGAGCCTACGTCGTCAACGGCGGCGCGAACGACGTCTCGGTGATCGACACCCAGACCAACCAGGTGGTCGGTGCGCCGATCGCGGTCGGCGGAGACCCGCGTACAGTCGGGATTACCCCCGACGGCAAGACCGCCTACGTCGCCAGCTTTGGCCTCGGCACAGTCTCGGTGATCGACACCCAGACCAACCAGGTGGTCGGCTCGCCGATCGGCGTCGGCCTCGTTCCCTCCGGGATCGCCGTCATCCCCGACCAGTCGCCGGCTGCCTCCTTCTCAGTCAACCGTGTGCGCCCGGGTGTGCCCACAACCCTCAACGCCTCAGCCTCCAGCGACCCCGACGGCACGATCGCCACCTACGCCTGGAGCTTCGGTGATGGCCAGACGGCGACCGGCGGCCCGCAGCTGCCGCACACCTACCGCAAGCCCGGCACATACACCGTGACGCTGACCGTCGACGACGGCGAAGGCTGCCCCGGCTTTCTCTTCACCGGTCAGACCGCCTTCTGCAATGGGTCGTCCTCGGTGAGCGAGACCAAGAAGGTGAAGGTCGCCTATCCGGGCGTCCGACTCAAGTGCGCCAAGAGCGCCGGGCCCCGGGGTTGCAGGTTCAAGCTGCAGGCGCTCGCGAAGAAAGGTGGGAAGGGCAAGCGGCCGAAGCCAGAGAGTTCCCTGGCGGAGGCCAAGCTCAAGCCGGGCCGCTCGGCGATCGTCTCCCTGAGGCCGAAGAAGACCTTCGCCGCCAAGCTCGCCGGCGCCGAGAAGGTCCTCGTCAAGGAGACGGTGACCGTGAAGGGCTCTACTCGGACGACCTATCGCAAGTTGAAGATCGTTCAGTAGCGGGCTCGCTCCTTCTAAGCCGCCGGGAAGAGCGCAGATAGTGCCTCTGCCACGACGAGAGCCTCGTCGGGTCCGAGTGCTCCCGGTGGCCCGATGCCCCTCTGCAATATCTTGCTCCATATTCCAAATTCTGGAATATGGAATACATGGACGCTATCCTCGGTCCATGTTGAAACCCCAGGACATCGTGGTGCTCCTGAAGCTGGCCGGCCAATCGCATGGCTGGACGTTTGAGCGGATCGCCTCGGAACTCGATCTGAGCCCATCTGCCGTGCATCGCAGTCTTGAGCGCGCTGAGAAGTCTGGGCTCTACAACTCAAAGCGCAAGGAGATCAACCGGGCGGCCCTCTTGGAGTTCCTGCTCCATGGCGCCAGATACGTATTTCCCCCGGTGAGGCAAGGAGAATCGCGGGGGATTCCTACTGCTTGGGCGGCGCCGCCGCTTCGCGACCGACTCGTTTCCTCTCGGGAAAACGTGCCGGTGTGGCCGTTTGCCAAAGGAAAAGCGCGGGGCATTGCGCTTGAGCCACTTCATCCCGTCGTTCCTGAGGCGGCAAAGAGGGACCCCTTCCTTGGTGAACTGCTCGCTTTGTTCGATGCGATCCGAATCGGCAATGCACGTGAGCGCGGACTGGCAGGCAAAGAACTTGATCGCCGCCTTAAGGCGCCCGTCTTGACATGAATCAAGAGAACCTCGCCATGCTGGAACGGGCGCTCGAGCATCTCGGGGTGCTTGCGAACGATTTTGTCTTCGTCGGCGGCGCCATCGTCGATCTATGGGCGAGTCCGGGAATTTCAGGCGTGATCGGCGGCAGGGGCGCTAGGCAGAAGCAGCCGCGCGGCCCCCACAAGCAGGGGTCGCTGGCTCGAGCCCGGCACCTCCCACTGTCTGATACCTCGACTCACTGGATCACCTTCAGCTCGTGGTAGCGAGTTCGCTTGGAACCCTCGATGGTCAGCGTCTCCCTGACCAGGATCCTCTGTGCGGCGGCCAGCTTGGAGGCGAACTTCTTCTTAGGCTTCAGCGCGACCAAGACGGACTTCCCGGCCCTGGCCCGCGCTTCGGCGACCGCGCTCTCCGCCTTGCCCTTGCGCTTGCTGCTCACGGCCTGCAGCTTGAACTTGCAGCCCTTCGCCCTGGCGCTCTTCGGGCACCTGACCCTGACACCGGGGTAGGCGATCGAGATCGTTCGCGTCTGGCTCGCCGTGGACCGGCCGTTGCAGGAGGCGGTCTGCCCGGTGAAGACCAGAACGGTCGAGCAGCCCTCGTCGTCGGTCAGGGTCAGCTTCACCTGGTAGGTGCCGGGCTGAGCGTAGGAGTGAACGGGGGTCGGTCCGCCGTCGGGTTCGCTCTGGCCGTCGCCGAATTCCCAGTCCCAGCTGGCGATCGAGCCGTCCGGGTCGCTCGAGGCCGAGGCATTCAGGGCCAGCGGCACCCCTGGACGGGCGGTCGCTCCGGGGATTGAGAAGGAGGCCGTGGGCGGCTGATCGGGGGCGATCGCGATGCCGATCGGGCCTTTACCGACTGTAATCGTGTCCACCACCTGGTTGTTCTTCGTGTCGATCACCGAGACGCTTTCGGAGTTCTCGTTGGTCACGTAGGCGAACCTGCCGTCGGGGGTGATGGCGATGCCCTCTGGAATGGCGCCGACCTCGATCGCAGGCCCCACCACCTGGTTGTTCTTCGTGTCGATCACCGAGACGCTTTCCGAGTCCTCGTTGGTCACGTAGGCGAACCTGCCGTCGGGGGTGATGGCGATGAGGTCTGGTGAATGACCCACCGAAATCGGCGCTCCAACCACCTGGTTCGTCTGCGTATCGATCACCGAGACGTCGTCCGAGTTGCCGTTGGCGACGTAGGCGAACCTGCCGTCGGGGGTGATGGCGATGCCGTTCGGGTGTTCCCCCACGACGATCGGCGAGCCCACCACCTGGTCGTCATGGGCATCGATCACCGCAACCTCATTGGAGCCGTCGCTGGAGACGAAAACGGTGCCACCGTTGGGCGTAATGGCGATCCCCTGCGGGCCCAGTCCGACCGAAATCGGGGTTCCCACAACCTGGTTGGTATTGGTGTCGATCACCGAGACGCTGCTCGAGGCGGCGTTGGTGAGGAAGGCATCCCTGCCATCCGGGGCTATGGCGATCTCACTCGGCTTCATGCCGACGCCGATCGGCAGACCGACCTCCTGCTTGGCCTGGGTATCGATCACCGAGACCTTGCCGGCGAGATAATTGCTGACGTATGCGGCCTTGCCGTCCGGCGTGATTGCGATTCCGACCGGCGTTTCGCCGATCGGAATGGGCGAGCCGACCAGCTGGTTGCTCGGGGTACCGATCACCGCGACGGACGTCGAGCTGTCGAGAGTGACGTAGGCATCCCGGCCGAACGCTGGGGGCGACAGGGCACCCAGGACCAGCGCCGCAAGGCAGAGAGCCACGGTCTGGAAAATGGCTAAACGCAGAGGGAGGGCTCGGCGTGGTTCTCCGGCCATGACCACGAATTCTATGGCACGAACCAGGGTCGGTCTGCGCGGGGCCTACGGAGCGTCCTAGCTTCGGACACACCCTCAACGCCGCCGAATCAGGCTCGGCGGTGACCGGCCCCTGAATTGGATGTGCGTTAGAAGCCACTCTTTCTGGCCCTCCTCCGGGACCGGTTCCACGGCCGGCGGCTGCTGGCGAAAAGGCAGGGAATGGGCAGGGAACACTCGGCAAACCCGTGAGGAGGCGAGTCGACCCACGGATCAGGAGTGGCAAAACCCGCATCAACAAGCCATAATCAGGCCCCCCGGGGCGGTTAGCTCAGTTTGGGAGAGCGCCTGCCTTACACGCAGGAGGTCACTGGTTCGAGCCCAGTACCGCCCATGACCAAATCTCCACTCCCTCGGTTGGCGTCTCGCCGCAGCATTCACCTTCCCCAACCCGGTGGCGAGTTGCGCGACGACGGCTCCAGCGAACTCGGCGGGGCCCCCACGCGGAGACGAGAGGCCAAGTTAGTCGCGCTTGACAATCGCAGAGAAGGCGGTGGTAACCCCGTTTGCCGTCGCCGCCAGGTGAAGCCAGGTCTGCCCTCGCGGCCTGATCGCAACACGGAGCTTCTTGGTCTTCTTCCCAATCTTGAACTTGCCTTTATTGACGGTGAGAAGCGTCGGGACGGCCGAGCGCGCTTTGATCACGAATCTCTTCGCTCTCAGCGGCACCCTTCTGGGTATCGAGAGCCGCAGGAATGGAAGTCGGACGGGGTTAACCTTGACGTTTACGCTGGCCGTTCCGGTCGCTCCGCCTACCCCGCGAGCGAGGAGGCGTATGTGGTTCTTGCCGGGCGGAAGGGGTCCGGCCATGATCTCGGTCCCGCTGCCGAGGGGAAGGGACCCATCGAACCAGCGCAGCCTCTTCCCCTTCAAGGCCATGGGTCCGGCCTGGAAGGCCTGTCCTGTCAGCTGCAGAAGGGCATCTCCGGGCAGTTCCTGTGGAGGTTTGGCGATCGTCGCGAGCGGGGGGGCGGCGAGGCTGGTGAAGATATTCGAGGTCGCGACCGCTTCGTCGAAGCCGTTGTTGACCCGTACCCGTACGCGTGCCCGGTGGGCTGCAGCTAGATAGTGACCAGGAATCCTCGCCCTGCCGCGGTCCGGTCCGATAAAGACGGGCTGCCAGGTGCGTCCTCCATCACTTGAGAAGTCGACCGAAGCGGTGCTGGTCTTGGTGCTCGCACCGGCGCTCGCCCACTTCACCGCCACCCTGTGCCGCCCCCCGACCACCGCGCCTCGGTGCGGGGTGAGGACTCGCACCTTCGGTCGACGCCGGGGGCGCTTGCGGCTCCCGACTGCGACGCCGTTGTCCAGCACTTCGACGCTCTCGACTCCGTGGCTGGGGATTTCCGCAGCGAGTTCGAGCAACACGGTAACCCCGTCCTCGTGGACCCGCTGTGCCGTCATCGGGACGCTGCGCAGGATCTGACCGCGACGGCCCCGGGCGAGGAGCGAGAAGCCGGAGCTGCCGGCCTTCAGCGGAAGTCCGACCTGCGGGCCGACGCTGGTGAAATTAAAGCTCGATCCCGAGTAGTAGCCGAGCACGCGCAAGCGCCTTCGATTGATGCGGGCATTTGCTCGCCCCGCCCCGCGCTGTGCGGCGCCCGTTTGGCTTCTCGCAGCGGCTCTCTCGCCGGGCGCTTCGGATCGATATGAGGAGCCAAGAGCTGTTCGATCGGCAGAGCGGGAAGAGCCAGCATCTGCGTTCGTGGCGAAGGTCCGATAGACGGCCTCCCAGTTGATCGGTGAAACCCAAACGCCTGGGTCGCCGCTTCCCAAACCCCCGAAACCCCCCGTGTTCTTCGCGCAATAGGACATGAGGTCCATGTTCTGCCCAAAGTTCACGCCGTCGGCCACGATGCGATAGGGGTAGGAGTCCATCCTCAACCCGATCCCCAGCAGTTGGCCGAACCCTTCGGTCGAGTTCGGGTTGTCGTCTTTCGGCTCGCCGAGCGCGGCCGCCTCCGAGGCGTGAGTCTCGCCCGGCTTCAGTGGCCACGGCGTCCCACTCTGGCCTTCATCGTCGCTGTCCCCGTCATCGCCGCCGCCACACTCGCTGCTCGCGTGTGCAAGGCCGAATTGGTGAAACAGCTCATGGGCGACGCTAGTCAGTGGCCGGTTTTCGGATTCTTCCGCCGGATTGAAGGCGACCGCGGAGATATTCCCGAAGGTACCGAAGGCGCTTTCGAGGCCACTCTCGAGGCCACCTCCGGTGACGCTGCGAAAGCCCTTGCCGACCGCCATCGTGGAGAAGCCCGGGTAGCCCAACGCTGCGGCCCAGGCCCTGACCCGACCGTGCACGTCTGCCCCCTTTTCCGTACCTTCGCTGTTCTTGTCGTTGACGATATCGCTGATGTCGATGATTCCTTCATAGGGCAGCACGTCAAAGCCGTCGTTTGGGTTGCGCGGGTTCCAGCCGGTGTTTGCCAGTGGAGTGACCAGCTTTGCGTCCGCCAGGGCGGCGCTCGCAGGGACCGGGAATTCGCCGTTGGCGCTCAGCGCCACCGTCTCGAGCTGGACGGTCTTGGTGTCATGAAAGGTGACGTCGTTGAGCGTAAAGGTGTTGTTGTTTACGCAGTCGGTCGTTGAACACTCCGCTCGGCGGCCCGGCTGCGGGAATCCCGGTTCCTGGAACACATGCCCGCGCAGGCTGATCGTGCCCGAGGTCCAGGAGACTGGCAGGGTGAAGGTGTAGGTGTGTTCGTTGCTCGTCCGCTCCGCTTCGAGCACCGGTTCGGGTTCGCCCACCTGAATGCTGGTCAATCCCGGCCCGCCGCTCTTCGTCGAGGGTGGGCCATAGTCAGGCCGTAGTGGGCCGCCGGGCAGTTCCCGTCCGTCTCTGAAGCCATACAGAAGGGCTCCGACTTCCTTGATGCCGGAGGCAATCTGGCCGTGGGCATCGGCGAAGAAGCGCACCGCGGTCTGCTTGTGCGCGATCAGGTCGACCCCACTGTAGCTGCCGCTCGGATGTTGCCCCGGTTCCTCGCCGCTGGGCGAGAGTGGACCTTCGGGCTGGATCCCCTGGGTTACTTCGAGCCCCTGCGCCCGCAGGTCAAAGTTCCCGGCCACCGAGACCGGGATCTGCACCGACCGGTTGCGTTCGCCCGCCCCGGGGCTCGGGGCGCCTTCCACGGTGGCGATGCTGTTGGAAACCGGCGGGGCATTTGCCTTTGCGGAGAGGTTCAGGGTCAGCGCGCTTCTATCGGGACCACTGCTCGGATTCGGGCTAACCGTCGCGCTCACCCCGGGTGGCAGGCCGCTCACAGCGAAGCTGATCGGGCCGACTGAGGTCGAAGTGCGATGCAGGACCAGTGGCACGCTCGCCGAGCCTCCGGGGGTGAGAGTCGTAGCGAGGCTGGGGCCCGAGAGCCCGAAGTCGGGGGGGATCGTTCCCGGCACTTCGTCGAAGCTCAGGTCGTCGATTCCGACAGTGCATTCGGCGTTGCTGGTCAGCTCGAAGAAGCTGATTTCCGAACCCGAGGACTCGATTCCCATCTCGATGTCAACGCCGAAGCTGGAGATGGCGACCTGTTCTTTGGCACCCGGGATCGGGTTGCCGCCGAGATCGAACCCTTCAAGAGTGATCGTGGCTGGATATCCGAGCCCCGTGTTGAGGTTGCCGACGAAGAGGCTGACGTGGCTACGGGGCGCGGAGAAGCGGCCCCACAGAAGGACTTCATGGAACTCGCTGCCGCATTTCTGGCTCACGTCCAGGACATTGGGGGACGAGTGGGCTTCGCCGCCGGTTGGAGCGACGATGGTGGGCTTGGGCTCCTTTAGGCCGGAAGGGGTTTCATTGAAGGTGACGCCCTCGGCGCTGTACTGGCTTTCGATTTCCGTGTGGGCGGGCTGATCGTCGAAGTTGATGACAGTGTCAGCAGCCTGCGCAAGCGCCGGGGAGGGGATTGCGCAGAGCGCGACTGCTAGGACCGTGGCCCGGATCGAGCGGCTCTTGCTGGCGACAACCCGATTGGCTTGCTCTCGCATGCTGCTCCTCCTAGTGACTCGACCCGACGGCGCATTTGCTCCCCTGAGCGATCCGACGTTCGGGATCCGCCCTTGGCCAGACTGCTCGGACAACTCTAGGCCGATCCTGGGGTTCCTGCAGCTTTGCCCAGCGCTTGGGAATGGGGAGAAGAGCTGGGGCAGACCGGCACCGACCGGTGGAGGCGCGGTCGCTCTGCTTCACGGTCATGCGCTAACAGCGACCTCTGCCAGCACGATTGCGCCCGTTGCCCAACAGTGCTCAGAGAGTCCGAGTCAAGTCCCAGGACATGGTGTAGGAGTACTCCCCTCAGGCTGCCAGGCGTTATGATCGTCAGAACTCTGACAACGCCCGCATCCGCGTCTTGCGCGATGCAATCGCTGCGTCAGCCCGCGTCCCATGAAAGGCCCTATGAACCATCGGTTGTTGCCTGGGGTGATGCGCCGCCCTCTCGCGGCGCCGCGGAAGCCGATGGGCCGCTCGACACTCGTCATTCTCGCCGCCCTTGCGGCCTGGCTGGCGGCCGGACCGCAGACCGCCCAGGCCTCGTTTGACCTCGGGGTCAGTCAGTCGGTCTCTGCGCATGTGGTCAAGCCCGGACAAACGGTCACCATCGAAGCTACGGTGGAAAATCGGGGAACCGAAGCGACCTCTGAATTTGGCGAAGCGATCATTGAACTCGGATCACTCGGCGGCTTTGGCGAGCCGGCGAACGACCCCTACCAGTCCTTCTCCAGCTCCCAGGGCAGCTGCTTTAAGGAGGCGATAGATCCCTACCAGGGTGTGATCTGCCAATTGGGACGGTTGGAGGCCGGAGCCAGCGCCCACGTGCGCGCGATGGTTCAGGTCAACCAGACGATGAATCACAACGCCACGCTGCTACCGAACATCCATGAAGGCGGCTACCAGGATGCCGATAACACTAACAACCAGGCAACCGACAGGATCACCCTGGACGTGCCGCCCGTGGTGACCGGGTCTTCCCGGGTCAGGCTTCCCGTCCTCCCCCAAAGCTGTGTCAACGGCGATTTCCCGCTCAAGGTGATCGCCAAGGCTCCGGGCGTAAAGAAGGTTACCGCCGTTCTCGAACTCGGCGCCGACGCGGAAGGCTATGTTCACGAATGGCGCCGCACCTCGCGCGGGTCGCGGCTATCGGCGACCGTACCTGCTTCGCGGATTGTTGATAGGCGGCTGGGAGTCATCCACAAACTCCAGATCAAGGCGCGGCGCGGAGGCGCCGGTCCACTGAAGCGCACCGTCGAATTTCAGTTCTGCTGAACCGGCCGCGCCTCTTGAGGGCCTGTCGTGAGCAGCCCTGGAGAGAGCGAGTGAGGATTCCTCAACCGATGGAGGCTGACCGGGCGTCCCTCATCAGGGTACGGTGAAGAGATCGAGGCTGCCGCTGGCGCTATGGTCGTTGCCGTCCCCCTCGGGCTCGATGATGTGGCCGTCGACGACGATCGGGCTATTCCAGTGGCCCGGAGCCCCCGGCAGGCGGGCGATCGGCCTGGGGGAGCTCGGCGAGTAGACCTCGATGCCGCCGCCGTTTGGTTCGTAGACGTAGAGCAGACCACCGGCGAGGATCGGGCTGGTTCCCGGCGTGTCGTTTTCCCAGCGTTTGTGGAGGCGACCGTCGCGCAGGGCATAGGCCGCGGTGGCGGAGAAGTCCGCGATGAAGACGGTGGTCGCCTTGCCCTGGTGCCAGACGGCCGGCTCGGTGAAGAGCTCATCACCAGCCGGCGTCGGCAATCTCTGGACTTCGCCGCCGAGGCGGCGGGTCGAGCCGGGACGCCGACCGTTAAGACGCGCCAAGCGAAGCACGCGGATGATGCCGTCCTTACCGGCGATCATCACCCAGCCGTGGCCCAGCGGGGCGGGAGCGCTCGATCCGAGATCGGTGTCGGTGGAGTTGAGCTGCGCCTGATCTTGCGGTGTGAAGGACTGGCGCAGCCGCAGCCCCGGGAAGCCAAGCTCGAGGACGCTGTCGCCGAAGTAGCGGCGGCCATCCCAGCTCCCGTTGCCGGTCGAAACCAACACCCGCCTGCCGCCCGGCTCGACCACCGCGCCCCCGCGCGAGAGGATCGCCGAGTCACTCTGGGGACAGCTGCGGGGGACGATGATCGAGTGGCGCCGAGCGCAGAGCGCGTTGAAGACCGCGTCGATCTGACCGGAGGCGCGGGAGATCGCGACCACGTGACCCTGGTAGGTCGGGGCGTCGCCGATGTAGCCGCCGGTCGTCGCGAGCACGTCGGGACCATCGACGTTTAGGGCGGCGGCGATTTTCTCCCGCGTCGGGTCCTTGGTGATCCTCACCGGCCACCGCCCCCGGCCGACCTCATGGCCGTTGCGAAGCGAGAGCTTATGAATCAGGCCGTCGGGTGAGGCGGCGTAGATGAAGCCGCCCTCGGGGTCGGCGACCGGGCTCGCGGTGGTGATCTGAGGGCTGCCAACCAGGCGGCTGTAAGCCGCCGGCGTGAAGGTCCACAGCGGCGAGGCGTTGGCGGCGTCGATCGCGAGCGTCCGCCCGTAGGTCGTGGTCACGACGATCACGTCGCGGCTGCGGCCGCCGACCTCGACCCCGTGCAGGTAGATCGGCGAGGAGTCGACCGTACCGGGCAGCGAGATTTGTTTCGAGCGGAGCCGGCCGACGTTGGCGGCGCTGACACCGGTCGGCCGGTTGGTCGCGTCGGCGCGTTGGGGGTCGAGCCCGAACTCCGGCCATTCGGTCAAGGTTGGGCCGCTGGTGGGCGCCGCGGGCGCGGAGCCGGTCGCCTCGGCACCGGAGCCGGTCTCGGCCGAGCCCGAGCCGCAGGCGCTGACCAGCAGCGTGGCAATGAAAAGGAAGATCCCCAGCGCCCGGATGTGCATCGCAGGGTTTTAACGCACCGGCCGCGCGGCCGGAAGACGGTGCGAGGATCCGGCCCGACCAGGTCGGTTGGCCATCGGCGTCTGCCGGATCGGGCGAGCTCTCTGGCCAAACGCAGAACGTGACTCGATTACGGCGCCCCGCGAGCCGAGAACCCTTTGGAATCCGGGGGTGGGTCAGCTGCCCTGAGCGCCACGTTCCTCGGCGCACCGCACCGGGCCGGCGCTTCGGGCTTCACCAAGTCTTGACCGAAACCTGGCCGATTGATTACCCGCCGAGGCGCAGACTGAACGGCTGTCCCCCTATTCGAAGGACCGAGAATGAGCAATCGACGGGCAAAGTACGCAGCGGTCGCGACCATCGCGGCTCTCGGAGCGTTGGGCGGGGTCGCGCTAGAGACCAACCATGGCGTTCCCGCGGCCACCAGGCAGCTCGCCTCGGGTAGCGCCCCGATCGTCACCAGCGCGAGCGGCGCGGTCTCCGCTCCCGCGATGCAGCCGAGCACGGTTGCAGCCGGAAAGAGAACCTCTCCGCCGATCGTGACGCGCTCAAGCGGCAGCGGGGCGCGTACAACCATCGACGACTGAGCGTCGGCAGGCGCCACGGGATCGCTTCCGCCCAAACGCTGGAAGCATCCCGCGCCTGTGTAACTACGGGCGAAGGGCGTGGGATGGCTCTCGGCGACCGCGAGGCTGATTCTCGAGTGCGGCCGGGCAGAGCCGTGGCGGGCGGTCGGGTCCCGGCCAGCGTCAGTACCCGCAGGCTTCCCTATCAGTAGTCATCCGCTCCGGGGCCATCGGCCGAGCACGGATGTTCGCTCCCGGCGCGCATGCCAATTTCACAGGCATGGATCCACAGGATGCCCCGAAGATCGCGCCGCTGAAAGAGCTGATCGACCTCAGCGGCCGCACCGCAATCGTCACCGGTGCGGCGATGGGGATCGGGCTCGGGATCGCCCGCCGCCTGCACGAGGCGGGCGCGAGTGTCGTGATCGCAGACCTTGACGCCGCCGCCGGAGAGGAAGCGGCTGAGACTCTTCAGAGTGGGCGGACGGACGGCGCTGTCGCGGTGAGCTGCGATGTCAGCGATCCTGAGAGCGTCCAGAGAACGGTGCAGAGTGCGGTCGAGACCTTCGGCGCCGTCGACATCCTCGTCAATAACGCGGGGATCTTCCCAATGCTGCCGTTGAGCGAACTGGACGTCGAGACCTTCAAGCGCGTCATCGACATCAACCTGACCGGCCTGTTCCTCTGCACGAAGGCCGTCTCGCAGCAGATGATCGCCGCGGGCAGAGGAGGTCGGATCATCAACATCACTTCGATCGACGCGCTGCATCCATCGATGGTCGGTCTGGCCCACTACGACGCCTCCAAGCACGGCGCCTGGGGTTTCACCAAAAACGTTGCCTTGGAGTTGGCGCCGCATGGCATCTGGGTCAATGCGATCGCCCCGGGCGGGATCGCGACACCGGGGGTCGGCGAGATGGACAGGGCGACGATGGCCGCCTTCGAGGCGATGATCCCGATGGGGAGGATGGGCGACCCCGACGACATCGGACGCGCGGCGCTGTTCCTCGCCTCCGAGCTCTCGAGCTACATGACCGGCGCTCAGATCGTCGTCGACGGTGGACGTTTACTTGCCTAACATTGCGGCTTCATGCGAGTTGAGGTCCACAGCCACCCCCGTCACAGGGAGCGCGACTTGAATGCGCGGCTCCGCCATGGTTGAGCAATCGGCGCCGTTCGAGGTCAGGACGGCGACCCTGCACGGGCACTCGCTGACCTACGCCGAGGCCGGTAGCGGGCCTGTCCTTCTGCTGATCCACGGGATGGGCGGGACCTTCGAGAACTGGGAGGCTGTGATCGAGCCGCTGGCCCGCGACCACACGGTGATCGCCCCTGATCTTCCCGGCCACGGCCGTTCGGCTCCTGGGGGCGGCGACTACTCTCTCGGAGCGCTGGCCACCGCCCTTCGAGACCTGCTTTTGGCGCTCGGCCACGACCGGGCCACGCTGGTCGGCCACTCTCTCGGCGGCGGCATCGCGATGCAGTTCGCCCATCAGTTCCCCGAGATCGTCGAGCGCCTGGTGCTGGTCTCCAGCGGTGGACTGGGGCCCGAGGTCAGCCTCGTCCTGCGTGCGGCGGCGCTCCCAGGGGCCGACCTGTTCATCTCCGCCACCGCCGGAGCCGGCGGTCGGGTTGGCTCGATTCTCAGGCGCGGCCTGGGGGCGGTTGGCCTGAGCCCCAACGCCGACCTCGCGGAGGTCGCGCGTGGATATGCCTCGCTATCTGACCCCGAGCGGCGCGGGGCCTTCCTCGCGACGCTGCGCTCGGTGGTCGGCACTCGCGGCCAGCGCGTTGACGCCGAGGACCGTCTCTACCTTGCCGAGTCCCTGCCGGTGCTGATCATCTGGGGGGAGCGCGATCCGATCATCCCGGTCGGCCACGGCCGCCATGCCCATGAGGCGATTAGGGGAAGCCGCCTCGTTGTCTTCGAGGGCGTCGGTCACTTGCCCCAGCTCGAGGCGCCGGGGCGGTTCATCGCAACGCTGGATCGTTTCCTGGCCGAGACCGCGCCTTCCATATTTGACTCTGAGGAGTGGCGCGGCCGCTTCCGAGCCGGGTCCGCTGGGACCTAGCTGCGACACCGCGCCCGACGGGCTGATCTGCCGCTCTTGCGCCGGCGAAATCCAAAGCGGGGAGAATCGGGGGCCACCTCCTGGTGAGGAGGTCTCAGGAAGGCACGCAGAAGGGTTTACCAGCAGACCGCGGGGCTGGTTACCGACCTCCCCCTGATCGCAGGCGGGGAGCGCGAAAGCCACGGCGGCGGCGGGTGGCGGCGCCTTTGCAACGGTCTGTGGTCGCCATCTGAGCGCTTTGGGCGCGACTGTCTGAGTGACTTGATGCGGTGCGGCTCTGCGCGACTACTGAACCACCTGCAGCTTGCGGTAGCTGACCCGCCGGGAGCCGTTGAGGGTGATCGTCTCGCGGACCAGGATCTTCTCGGCCGCGGCCAGCTTGGAGGCGAACTTGTGCTTCGGCTTCAGCGAGACGACGACGGTCCCGCGCGCCTTTGCCTTGGCCTTGGCGAGGGCGCTCTCGACCTTGCCCTTGCGCTTCCTGCTCACCGCCTGCAGCTTGAATTTGCAGCCATTCGGCCCAGCGTTCTTCGGGCACTTGATCCGCACCCCGGGATAGGCCACCTTGATCGTCTGGGTCTGGCTGGCGGAGGGTTGCCCGTTGCAGTAGGCGGTCTGTCCGGTGAACAGGAACGTGGTCGAGCAGCCTTCGTTGTCGGTCAACGTCAGTGTCGCCGCGTAGGTGCCGGGTCGCTTGTAGGTGTGGGAGGGGGCCGGGCCGCCGTTCGGGGCGCTCTGGTTATCGCCGAAGGACCAGTCATAGCGAGCGATCTGGCCGTCCGGGTCGTTGGAGGCCGAGGCGTTGAAGGCGACGGGAACGCCCGGGCGGGCCCGGGGATAGGTGAAGGAGGCAACGGGAGGCTGGTCGGGGGTGATGGCGATCGTGAACGGTTCGGAGCCCACCTCGATGGGCGATCCGACCAGCTGGTCGGTCTGGGGGTCGAGCACCGAGATGCTTTCCGATTTCACGTTCGCGAAATAGGCGTGGCGGCCGTCGGGGGTGAACGCAATCGAGCCGGGCGCACCTGCCAATGTGATCGGCGAGCCCACCACCTGTTTGGTCTGGGTGTCGATCACCCGAATGTCTTTGGAGCCGTAGTCGACGACGTAGGCGTAGCGGCCATCGGGCGTGATCGAAACACCGACCGGTTCGTTGCCGACCGTGATCGGCGAGCCCACCACCTGGTTGGTCTGGGTGTCGATCACCGAGACTGAGTTTGAGAAGTTCTCAGCGACATAGGCATAGCGCCCGTCGGGGGTGGTCGCCACTTCAATCGGGAATGCTCCTCCGACTACGATCGGCGAGCCCACCACCTGTTTGGTCTGGGTGTCGATCACCCACAGGGCATCCGATCCGTAGTCAGCGACATAAGCGCGCTTGCCGTCGGGACTGATCGCGATCCCGTAGATGTGCCCGGCAACTGGGATCGGCGGGCCCACCACCTGGTTGGTCTGGGTGTCGATCACCGAGACGCTTTCCGAATCCTGGTTGGTGACGTAGGCATAGCGGCCATCGGGGGTGATGGCGATCCCGGAGGGGAGTTTGCCGACCCCGATCGGCGGGCCCACCACCTGGTTGGTCTGGGTGTCGATCACCGAGACGCTTTCCTGATCGAAGTTGGCCACGTAGACGCGCTTGCCGTCGGGGGTGATTGCGATCCCCTCAGGTTCGCCCGGGACCCCGATCTGCGCGCCCACAACCTGGTTGGTCTCGGAGTCGATGACCGAAACGCTGGTTGATTTTGCGTTGGCTACGTAGACGTCACGGGCTGAGGCGAGGGGGCAGGCTCCCGCACCTAGCGAGGCGGCAAGAGCCAGAATCGCCGCCAGAGCTCGCGGGACAGGCAGCGCTCCCCTTGGTACCTTCGCCACGCCTGGGATTGTAGGCCAGGGTGGCAAGGGCCTGGGCGGATCCCAACAGGGCGATCCGGGATTCGACCGATTCAGCTTCAGCGGCCTCAGCGGATTTCTGACCCACGAGCGGTGGTGGTGGCTCGAACCATTGCCACCTCGGCGCCATACGGCTCCCAGTTGCCCAAGTGAAACTAATCTGTTCGACCGGTGGCGCAGCGCCTCTACATCGCCGGCACCGGTTCCTTCGCGGCCGAGATCGCGGACTGGGCTGACGCCGCGGCGCTGGATGTGAAGGGCCTGATCGCAATTCAGCGCCCCGATGAGGCGGGGTCGATGATTCATGGGCTGCCGGTGGTCGCGGTCGAGGAGCCACCGGAGGATGGCACCGCGATCCTCGGACTCGGCGGCGATCGGCTGGCAAGCTGGCGGTGTCTCGCGGCCGCGGGTTGGCGCTCCGCGGGTCTCCTGCACCCGGCGGCGCAGATCTCCGCGGCGGCGCATATCGCAGCCGATGCGACGGTCGGCCCGCTGGCGGTCGTCGGCGCCCACGCGGAGGTGGGTGCGCAGGCCGTGCTCTCGCGCGGGGCACTGGTCGGCCACCACACCCGAATCGGCGCCTTCGCCACCCTCAATCCCGGCGTCAACGTTGGCGGCAACTCGGAGGTCGGGGCCGGCGCCTTCCTGGGGATGGGCAGCGTCGTGCTGAACGCGCTCGTGGTCGGCGAGGGGGCCACGGTCGCCGCCGGCGCCGTCGCGATCCGCGACGTCCCTGCGGCGAGCAGAGTGCAGGGTGTTCCCGCGCTGCCCTACGGAGGGCGATGAGCGGCGCCCGCCGGCCCTGGAGCATCAGCCGCGTGCGCGAGGCCCTGAGCCGCCGCCGCCACGGTCCCTACCCGATCCTCGAGGAGCTCGCGCGGCAGCTCGAGTCGCTCGATGGCCGGGCCGCCGCGATCGAGGCGAGGCTCGAGCAGCTCGGCTCCCGGCAGGGAGCATTCGAGGGGGATCTGCACGAGGCGCTGCGGGCCCTGGGGGCGGGGGAGGACCGCAACCGCGACCTGTTGCGGGCTCTCCGGGAGAGCCCCGATTACCGCCTCGCCTGGAGTGAGGCGGCGCCGTTGATCAGCGTCACCGTCGCCACCATCGGCCGTCCGGAGCTGATCTCGCGCTCGTTGCCCTCGATCCTCGAGCAGGGCTACGGTGAGCTGGAGGTGATTGTCGCCGGTGACGGCGCCCCGCCGGAGACCGCCGCGGCGCTGGCGGCCCTCGGCGATGAGCGGGTCCGCTACCTGGACCTGGGGCCGCGTGCGGCCTGGACCGATGACCCGGTGAGGCTCTGGTTGGTGGGGGCAACTCGAGCCCGCAACGCGGCGGTTGGCGCCGCGCGCGGGCGCTGGGTCGTGGAGTTCGACGACGATGACGCGATGCGCCCGGGGTGCCTCGCGGCGCTCCTCGAGCTGGCCCGCGAGAGCGAGGCCGAGGCGGTCTACGGACAGGTCCGCCAACACATGGGTGAGGACAGCTGGGAGCTCTGCGAGTTCCCTCCCCGCAACGGGCGCTTCTGCTGGGTCGCTGGCATGTACCACGCGGGGCTCGGTTTCTTCGGAAGGCAGCTTCTTGCCGCTGACCTCGGGCTCCCGGGAGACTGGTGGCTGGCCGAGCGAATGCTGCGGGCCGGGGTGCGGTTTGCGATGCGAGACGAGGTGCTCTGCGACGCCTACGCCTCAGACCGCGCCCGGGCGCTCGAGAGGGCGCACCTTCCCTGGCGAGACGACGGCCTGCCGCCCGGGGCCTCTCAGGACTAGCTCCCAGCAGGCGGGCGTACCGGGGAGTCCGGTTGACTCGGGGTCGAGGTGCCGAATACGATCGATCGTCCCGGGAGGGGTCCGAACTGCCATCCATCGCCGCTCCGTGACATCGTCCAGCAAGCCTGATCGTCGGACCCCGGCGGCGCCGGGCCCAACGGGCCTTCGGCGGGAACCCAGGCCAGGGATTTCGAAGGGCCCCTACCTCGTGCTCGGGTTGGGCGAAGCGGGCCGGGCGGCGATCAAATCACTGCACCGGATCGCGCCGGGTGAGCCGATCGTCGCGCTCGACCAGCACCCGGTGGCGGTCCCGAAGCGGGTACGGCGGGAACTGACGGCGCTCGGGGCAAGCGTCCGGCTGGGAGACGTCGAGCCTGACGAACTCGGTCCGCGGCCCCAGACCGTGATCAAGAGTCCAGGTGTGCCACCGGGTACGACGCTGCTCAAATGGGCCGCAGGTGAGGGCATTGAGGTGCTTGACGAGCTCGAGCTCGGTTGGCGACAACATGCCGCGCCGCTTATCGGAGTGACCGGTACGAACGGCAAGACGACGACCGCGACCCTGGCCGCCGCGGCGCTCTCGCGTGCTGGCCTTGAGGCGGTGCTGGCGGGGAACGCGGACACGGCACCGCCGCTGTCGGCCGTGGCGGGGGACCCCGATCTGATCGTCTGTGAGATATCGAGCTTCCAGCTTGAAGGCTGCTCGGCCCTGGTACCGGAGGTCGGCGTCTTCACCAATCTCAGCCACGATCACCTGCAGCGGCACGGCAGCATGCGCCGCTACGGAGAGGTGAAGCGGAGCATGTTCATCAGAGGTGAGTCGGTCGTGCGGCTCGCGGTGATCGACACGATTGGCGAGTTTGGCCAGGAGCTGGCGCGGGAGATCGAGCGGGCCGGCGGTGAGGTGATTCGGATCGGTCTCGATTCGAGAGCTGACTACAGGATCGGCAAGGCTCGCTGGGACCTGCGCCGCGCCCGCCTCGAGCTCGATACGCCGAGCGGCGCCCTCAGCTTGGAGACGCGGCTGCCGGGCTTCTACAACGCCCGAAATGTCGCCGCCGTTACCGCCCTCGCCGATCAGCTCGGCTGTGATCGGAACACGCTGAGCGAGATGCTGGCCGCCCACCCCGGCGCGATCGGGCGCTTCGAGCACATCGCCGGGGATCAGCCGTGCGATGTGATTCTCGACACCGCCGCCTCCGCCGATGCCGTCGAGCAATTCCTCAGCGCCGTACGCCGCGGCATGAGCCCCGGCGCGCGCCTGCATGCGGTGCTCGGTGTGCTCGGGGCGCCGGACCCCGCACACCGCCGGGCCACCGGCAGCGCCGCCCGGAGGCTCTGTGATCGGCTGATACTGACCGTCGGCAGCTTTCGCCCGAAGGCCCCCGTGCGGACCTTGGAGCCGATGATCGCCGGCGCCAGCTCCGTCGCTGGTGCTGAGCTGACGGTCCTCGCGGACCGCGAAGGGGCGATCGATCTGGCCCTCCGCGAGGCCCTGCCCGGGGACGTGGTCGCCGTCATGGGGCGCGGCAACCAGGTCGAGTCCGTCAATGACGGCAAGGCCGATGACCGTGGCGCCCTACGGCGAGCCCTGGGCCGGCACCGATCCGGCAGCCCCGTGCCAGAACGGGCGGGTCAGGCCGCGCGAGGCCAGCTCCTCGTGAACCTCCAGTAGAGCGGTGTAGGTCGGCAGCACGGTGAGGCGACCGCGGGTGGTTCCGATCCCGCGCTCAATCGCCGCCGCGATCCCCGGCTCCACCGAGATCCGGGTGCGTGGCCAGCCGGCGTATTTGAGCCGCAGGGCCAGCTCGGCGGCGCGAATCCCGCTGCAGACCGCGAGACCGACCCTGCTCCGCAGAGCCTCGAAGTCGGCGTCCCAGATCCAGGATATGTCGCGGCCGTCGGGGGGCCTGTCGTTGAGTGCGATCAGGAGGTTCAACCGCGGTTCACCATCCGCCTGCAGGGTCCTGATCAACTCGTTTGCGCCGGCCGGGTTCTTCATCAGCATCACGAGCAGCTCGGTGGATCCCCAGCGGACCCGCTGACCGCGACCGAAAACCGGCTCGAAGGCGGCCAGGCCGCGGGCGATCGCGGCCGGCTCGACGCCGAGCTCGAGCCCGGTCGCGGCGGCGGCGAGCGCGTTGTAGACGTTGTAGAGGCCCGGCAGCCCCAGCTCGACGCGGAGGCGAGCTCGCGGACCCTCGATGCAGAATCGCGAACCCGAGACCCCGTTGAGATGGATTTCGTGGGCCTCGGTCTCGGGTCGGGGCCGGCTGGTGCCGCAGGTCTCACAGGCGTAGTGCCCGAGGTGGCTCAGCAGCCGCGCGCCGAAGCTGAGCGGCTGCTCGCAGTCCCGGCAGCGGAGCGCGTCGGATGCCTCCTCGCCATCGGCCAGGGCCAGCATCCTGTCAGCGACGCCGAAGAACGAGGCCCGGGGTTCGGCGGCGCCGCGCGCCTGGCCCAGGCCGGCGATCGAGGGATCGTCGGAATTGAGCAGGAAGGTGGAGGAAAGCCCACTTCCGATCATCTCCCGCCAGGCCCGGGCCAACGCCTCGAGCTCTCCGTAGGCGTCGAGCCGGTCACGGAACAGGTTCCCGAGCACGATCACGGTCGGCGAGAGCTCCGCCGCGACCAGCGGCAGCCAGGCCTCGTCGACCTCAAAGACGCCGATCTCGCCAGACTGATCGAGAAGAGCGGTTGCGACGCCCGCCGGCAGGTTGGCGCCGGCTCGGTTGTGAGCCACGCGGTGCCCCGCCTCGGTAAGAACCGCGGCGATCATCGACGCGGTCGTCGTCTTGCCGTTGGTGCCCGAGACGAGCACGATCCTTCGCAGTCCAGCGCCCAGCTGGCGCAGCGCATCGGGAGCCCGGCGAAGGACGATCTCACCGGGGAAGCTGGTCCCTCCGCCACCGCGTGCGCGCGAGGTGCGCCCGGCGGCGGCGGCGAGATTTCTGAGCGTATATGGGAAATTGGTCGGCGCCGATGCCCAACTACCCTGCACGACCCCGATTTCTCGCGCGATTCGCGAGAGGACCGCGACCTCGGTGCCGGAGGGATCAAGGCCCCACGCCCGGCGCAGGAGTCGGTCGCGTTGGGAAGGCTTCACCGGAGTAACCGATGCGGATCCTGATCACCCTGGCGCACTTCGGGCTCGGCGGAACCGAGACCTACACCGCGACCGTCGCCCTCCAGCTCGAGCGGCTCGGCCACCCGGTCACGATCTACGCGCCGCTGTCGAACTCCGATGGCCGCGAGATGGCGGCGGCTCGGGGGCTTCGCCTGATTGGCGGAAGGGTCCCGGACCTCGACGGGATCGACGTGGTGCTCGCCCAGGACTCGGCCAGCGCCTACCTGGTCGCCGACCGGCGACCGGACCTGCCTCAGGTGTTCGCCACGCACGGCCTCGCCCCATTCGAGCATCCACCGGTCCAACTGAGGCCCGCTCCGCAGGTCATCGTCTTCAACGACCGTACCGCGCGCCACCTCGCCGCGCTCGCCTCCAAGCCCGAGCTGGTGCGGCTGCGCCAGCCGATCGACATCGAACGCTTCATCCCACGGCCCGCGAGCGGTCGAAGCACACGACGGGTCGTCGCCCTCGGCAACCGGCTCGACGGACCGCGTCAGCGGATCCTCGCGCAGGTCTGCGCCGAGCTCGGCTTCGAGCTGACCCAGCTCGGCAGCCCGGCGACCCCGACCCTGGCGCCCGAGGTGGCACTCGCGGGCGCCGACATCGTCGTCGGATACGGGCGCTCGGTCCTCGAGGGGATGGCGATGGGCTGCGCCGGATACGTCTGGGACTACGCGGGCGGGGATGGATGGGTCACCGCCGAGAGCTACTCCGCGCTGGAGGCCGACGGCTTCGCGGGCAAGGCGACCGAGGACATCATCGACGGCGATCGCCTGCGCGCTGATTTCACCGCCTATCGGCCGGAGCTCGGCGCGATCTGCTTCGACCTGGTCAGGTTGCATCACTCAGCGACCGAACACGCCGAGGCGCTGCTGGGGCTGCTCGAGGAGGGCACCGCACCGCGCCCGGAGGATAGCCTCGAGACGCTCGCTCTGATGGTCCGCGCCGAGGCTCGAGCGACGGCGAGCACGATCGGGATCGAAACCGAACTCCTGCGGGTGCGGGACGATCGTGAAGCCGAGCGCGATCGGGCCGCCGACCTGCAGCGACGGCTCGACGAGGTCCTGGGCTCGCGTTCGTGGTGGCTCACAGCGCCCCTGCGGCGCGCGGGTGACCTCTTGCGACGGGGCAGACAGGGGGCTTTCGGGCGGCGCCCGGGTCCGCCGTCGATCTGATAATGGCCCCGCGTTGGCGCCCTGCCCCTTGCCCGCCGCCGGCAAGCAATCTCAGCCTCAAAGACACCGATCGGCTGCGGAACACGTTCGGGTTTCAGGTGCCATGGCAGGCGCTACGCTTTCGCTCGGAAGGGAGAGGGTGGAGTGAGTCGTAAGCTGATTGTTCTCGCCGGCATCGCCACGCTCGGACTGGCGCTTACCGGTGCCGCCTGGGGGCGGCTGATCCGGGTCGGCGACATCATTCTCAGCGCTGAAGGCGGTTTCAGCCCGACCAGATTGCCAAAGCATGAAAATGCGCCCATCACGATCCATGGCGGCGGCGACGTGAAGACCGTCTCCGGCGCCCTCCCCCCGGTCCTGGAAGAAATCAACGTCGAATTCGACCGCCACGGTTCCGTGGAAACGACCGGCCTGCCTATCTGCACCGAACGCAAGCTGGAAGCGACGACCTCCAAGGGAGCGCGCCACGTCTGCCCCGGGGCGATCGTCGGCGAGGGCCGCGGCTCGGCCGTGGTCGTCTTCCCCGAAAGCCGGCCGATCCACGTCTCCTCGCCGATCACGCTCTTCAACGGGCCGCCGGACCACGGTCGTCCAACCGTCCTCGCCCACGCCTACACGACGGTCCCGGCGCCGACCACATTCATCGTCCCGATCGTGATCGAAAGGATCCACAGGGGCGTCTACGGCTATCGGACAAAAGCAAAGATCCCGCGGATCGCCAATGGCTACGGGATCCCGATCTCGGGTCACCTCGTGATCGGCAGGAAGTGGACCTATCGGGGCGCCAGGCACTCCTACGTGAACGCCCGCTGCGAAACGGGCCACCTTCAGGCGCGCATCGAAGCGACCTTCAAGGACGGTACCTACCTCAGCGGAGTCTTCATCAAATCCTGCCGAGTGCGCTAGGCGCGGTGCCCCAGCGGGGGCGTCCTGGTTCCCCCACGTCGGCGCTCGCTGCGAGTGACGACGTCGAAGAAGACGTCGTTGCGCCCGCGGCGAATCGCACGCGGGAAGAGGCGTCTGGCCCGTCGGTGGGAGGCGGCGATCGCCTCAAAGCTGGCCTCGTGGGCGGGGCTCCAGCGGATCCCGAAGATCTCCCTCACCCGGGGGGGCAGGGTTCCCTTGATGATGTGGTTCTGCAGGGCGACGTTTCCACGGGCAGGGGCCGGCACCGGCTGTTGGAATGCGACCAGCGGCGCCATCTCGAGGGCGTGCGGGGTGGCCTGCAGATTCGGGGAGGCGAGACTCTCCGAGAACCAGCGCTTGAACTCTCGATAGCTGGTTGGAACCTCGCTGCTGGGAAGCCCGAAGAGCTCGCCGAAGCGGACGTAGTCCTGCCAGAGCCGCTCGCGCTCAGCTTCGCTCAGCGCCCGCACCATCGTTTCGTACATGGCGCGGCCAGAGTCGGCGATCACGGCCAGGGTCCAGAGCATCAGCTCGGGGTCAAACGCCGAGTAGCGGGTCCCGGCCGGATGGGGGCCGGCGCCCTGCGGCAGCTCCCCGGCGATCGACTCGTGCAGCCGCTGCACTGCGGCAAGGGCGCGGTCGGCTTCCTCGCGGGTTCCGAGGAAGATCGTCTCCTGGATCTTCGCGGTGCGCGCGAGTCGCTGGAAGGGTCGCTCGGCGGAGCGCGTGCTGAGCATCGTGGCCGTGTAGGTGAGCGGTTCCAGAGCCCCGATCAGGAGCGCCCGCTGACCGTAGAGGAGACCGACCGAGCGCTCGCCATGCACCATCCGGGCGATCGAGCGTCCGGGCAGGAAGTAGTGATCGGGGGTAGCTCTGCGTTCCGCGGTCACGCTGACCGCGAAGGCTACTCCGCCGCCTCGCCTGAACGCTCGGCCAGCGTCACGGTCGGCGTCTCATGCGAGGTCTCCGCCGCCTTGCTGTGGCTGAGGCCGTGGGCGGCGAAGATCTCGTCCAGTTCCTCGCGGGAGAGGGTCTCGCGCTCCAGGGCATTGGCGGCCAGGTCGTCAAGGCACCTGCGGTTCTCGGCGAGCAGCGCCCGGGCCCGCCGGTGGGCGTCGCGTGCGAGCATCATCGCCGCGACGTCCACGTCGCGGCGGGTGCGGTCAGAGAGGGCGTAATCGCCCGTTGGCAGTGCGATCGGTGGAGCCCCCTCGGCGTCAAGTGCGACCCCCATACCGAACTCGCCGACCATCTGCTTGCAGATCGCGTGGACCCGCGCCAGGTCGCCGACCGCGCCCGAGAAGGAGGTGCCAAAGACCTCTTCCTCGGCGGCCCGACCACCGAGCGCCGCGACGATCTCCCCGCGGAGGTCCTCGCGCGACTCCAGGTAGCTGTCCTCGTCGGGCGAGGTGGCGACGAAGCCGAGCGCGGGGCCACGCGGGATGATGCTGAGGATCTCCGGCGGGTCACCGCCGACCAGATGACGGCAGAGCGCATGGCCGGCCTCGTGGTAGGCGATGATGCGGCGCTCACGGGCGTTGAGCACGCGCGCCTGCTGGGAGCCGACCGATTGGCGCAGCAGGGCCTCATCGAGGTCCGCGCGGCTCATCGCCTGCCGCCCGGCGCGGCCGGCGATGATCGCTCCCTCGTTGAGGGCATTGGCGAGTTCGGCTCCGGTCATGCCGGTCGTCTTGCGGGCAACGTCGCGCAGGTCCAGGTCGGGCCCCAGGGGCTTGCCCTTGGCGTGGGCGCGGAGGATCGCCTCGCGGCCACCTCGGTCGGGGGGCGCGACCAGCACCTGGCGGTCGAAACGCCCCGGTCGCAGCAGCGCCCGGTCGAGCTTGTCGACGTGATTGGACGCGGCGATCACAATCACCGTCCCCTTCTCCCTCTCGAATCCGTCCAGCTCGACCAGCAGCTGGTTGAGGGCCTGCTCGCGCTCGCTGGTGCCGCCGTCGCCCCCGCCCGCCGAGCGTGAGCCGCCGATCGCGTCGAGCTCGTCGATGAAGATCACCGCACGGCCCGCCTTTCGGGCCTCCTTGAAGAGGCGCCGGATGCGGGCGGCGCCGCGGCCGACGAACATCTCGACGAAGCTCGAGCCCGAGGCGGAGAAGAAGTCGACACCTGCCTGGGCGGCGACGGCGCGGGCGAGCATCGTCTTTCCGGTGCCGGGCGGCCCGAAGAGGAGCACGCCGCGCGGTGCCTCGGCGCCGAGCTCCGCGAAGCGCTTCGGTTCCTTCAGCCAGGCGGTCACGTCGATCAGCTCGTCCTTGGCCGCATCGACGCCCTGCACCTCCTCCCAGAGGACCGGCTTGGTCCTGCTCGCCTTGACTGTTTCCGGCTTCGTCGAGCCGATCGTGCTGCGCAGCAGCGAGGCGAAGATGAGCAGCAGCGCCGCCATGAAGAAGACCCCGAAGACGGGGTACCAGTCAAAGAAGAAGCTCTTGATATCGCCGAGGGCGAGGGCCGCGAGCGGATGCATTCGCGGGCCAACTTAGTGGACGGCCAGCGTCCTGTCAGCTTCTCGGCATCGCATATCTGTCCAGAAATGCCTCCCGGACTCAAGTCGCGGGGCGCTCGACCTGCGAGCCGCCGACGATCGCCTGCGCCTTGTCGCCGTCGCCGAACACGACCCAGGCCTTGTGACCACCGTCGTAGTCGGGCGCCCAGAGCTTCAGCGTCGCCGGCCGTCCCCAGACGCTCACCTGCTCAGAACCGGTCTCCTCGAGCCCGCGCCAGACCCGCACGAACGGATTCCCCTCCCACTCGGCGCCGATCGTCGTCGGCTCACGGTGGCCGGGATGGACGATCGTCTCCGGCGGCAGCTCCATGAGGCGCATCACCGAGGCCCGCAGGTCATCGAAGCCGCTGGCGCCGGGGGCCATCGTGCCCCCCACCGTCCCCTTGAACAGGACATCGGCGGTGAAGACGTCGCTGCGGTTGATGAGGAAGGAGAGGTGGCCGGCGGCGTGCCCGGGGGTAAGGATCGCCTCGATCTCGAGCCCCCCGCTGCGAAGCCGCTCGCCGTCAGCGAGCGTCCGCTCGATCTCCAGGCCCTCGATCTGCGCGGCGGCCTCCTCGTGGGCGAGGAATGGAACTCCCCCGAGCCGCTCGCGCGCCTCGGCCAGGCCGGCGATATGGTCGGGGTGAGGGTGGGTGATGAGGATGTGGGTCAGCTCGACCTGCTCGTCCTCGGCCCGCTCCAGCAGCGGCCCGAGCTCGTCGTTGCCGTCGATCAGCACCCCGCGCCCGCCCGGCCCCTCGGCGACCAGGTATGCGTTCGAGAGCCAGAGCGGGTTCTCGGTTTTCTCGATCAGCACGGGGCTAGCTTAGGGCCGCGACCGAACTGCCGTCGAGCAACGTCCGGGCGACCAGCTCCGGGTCATCCCAGGTTGGCGTGTGTCCGACACCCGCCAGCCTCAGGAAGCGCGCCCCGGCCGGTCGGCGCTCCGGGCGCGGCGGCCCGAGGAGCCGGTCGAGCTCTCCCCAGGCAAGCGTCACCGGCACCTCCTCAGGGTAGCCGGTGGGGTCGAAGAGGTGCGTCCGCATCGCCCGGTTCGCACCTCGGTAGCCGCTGGCATCGATCCAGCCGAGAATCAGCTCGCGGCCCTGGCGGATCGGGACGCGTCGCGGTTGGGCGGCGAAGGTCGCGAGCATCGCCTCGCGCGGCCGGCGAAAGCGCAGCGCCAGCGAGACCAGCGGGCGCGCGCGCCGCGCCCAGAGGTGCGGATCGCGTCGCCGTGGGCCGAGCGGTGCCCGCCACAGGCCAGCCGGGGAGAGCGCCGTGACCGAGGCTGCCCAACCCTGCCGTCCCATTTCCAGCGCCACCCAGCCGCCGAGGCTGTTGCCGGCGACGTGCGGGCGCTCCAGGCCGAGTTTCTCGCAGCTGGCACGGATCGCGGCGGCGAGGTTTGCGGGGCTCGGCTCGATCTCCGCGGGCAGCGGCGGCGTCGTGCCGAAGCCCGGCATGTCGAGGACGATCAGCTCGCGCTCGGGGCCAAGCAGCCCCATGACCGGCTCCCAGACGACGCCGCTGGCGCCGAGCCCGTGCAGCAGCAGCAGCGGCTCGCGCTCGCTCAACGCCACTCCGGCTTTGCGAAGAGTGCCTGCACGTCACCGATCCGCCGCTCGCGAAAGCCGGCCTCTGAGGAGCTCAGATAGAAGGACCACAGGCGCCGGAAGCGTTCGTCATAGCCGCGCGCCCGAAGCCGCTCCCAGGCCGTCGCAAAGCGCCCGCGCCAGGCGGCGAGCGTCAGTGGGTAGTGCTCGGTGATGTCCTCCGCCCAGAGCTGGCGCATCTGCGTGTCGCGCGAGAGGCAGGTTGCGATCAGCTCCCGTGAGGGCAGGCAGCCACCGGGGAAAACATGGGTATTGGCGAAGCTGCGCGCTCCCTTCTCGATCTCATAGAGGCGGTCGTCGATCGTGATCGCCTGCAGGAGCATCAGGCCATCGGGGGCGAGCAGCTGATCGCAGCGGCGGAAGAACTCGTCGAAGTGCTGCCAGCCGACGGCCTCGATCATCTCGACCGATACGAGTCGGTCATAGCTGCCGCGCAGGTCGCGGTAGTCCTCAAAGAGGACGGTCACCCGGTCCTCGAGCCCAGCCTCGCGGACGCGACGCCGCGCCAGCTCGTGCTGCTCGCGGGAGATCGTCGTCGTCGTCACCCGGCAGCCGTGATTGCGGGCGGCATGGATCGCCAGCCCACCCCAGCCGCTGCCGATCTCCAGCAGATGGTTCTCGGGAGCGAGCCGCAGGCGCTCGCAGATCCGTCTCAGCTTCGCCAGCTGGGCCTCCTCGAGGCTCGCTTCCCGCTGGGGGAAGTAGGCGCAGGAGTACATCATCCGCTCATCGAGGAAGGCGGCGAAGAGCTCGTTGCCGAGGTCATAGTGGGCCGAGATGTGCCTCCTGGCGGCCTCGCGAGTGTTGTCCGGGACCAGCCGGCGCAGCCGGTGCAGGAGACCACGCGGGCGGGCGATCAGGCCCCGCAGTCCGTCGAGCTGGCGCAGCTCCCGGGCGCCGATCCGCATCAGCGCGACCAGATCGTCGGTCTCCCAGAGGCCCTCGACGTAGGCCTCGCCAAGACCGACGCTGCCGCGCAGCGGCGAGCGCCAGGCGGAGCGCTCCTGGATCGTCACGGTGGCCCGCAGGTCGGCCTCCTCGGGCCCGAAGCCCCGGCGCCGCCCGCCCTCGATGACCTCGATTCTCCCGGCGCGGAGTCGACGCAGGATCAGTGTGAGAAACAGTCTGGAGAATCGATCTCGCACCGGTCCAGAATCGCTCATCGAAAGCGGCGGTTCAACCGTAGGGCTGGTAGATCAGCCGGTGGCCGAGCAGGGCGCTGACCGTCGCGAATCCGTAGCCCCTCGCCCGCAGGGTGTCGATGATCCGCGGCAGCGCCGCCAGGGTGCCGCCGCGGGGGCCACCGCCGTCGTGCATGAGGATGATCGAACCGGGTCGGGCCGCCCCGACGACGCGGCTGTAGACGGCCGCCGAGCCCGGTGTCGTCCAGTCGCGCGGGTCGACGTCCCAGTTGATCGTCTGCATCCCCAGCGAGGCGGCGGTCGAGATCACGGCCGAGTCGACCGCTCCCCCCGGGGGGCGGAAGAGGCATGGCCTGAAGTGCGTGTAGTGCTCGATCAGGGCGCTGTCGGGCGCGATTTCAGAGTAGCCGGGGAGTTCACCGTGGTGCATCGTGTGGTTGCCGATCTCGTCGCCTTCGCGCAGGATCCGGCGCATCGTCGTCTGTCGTCCGGCCATCTCCTGGCCGATCTCGAAAAAGGTCGCGGGGACGTGCTTTGCGCGCAGCACGTCGAGGAAGCCGGGGGTGTATTCGCTGGGCCCGTCGTCAAAGGTGAGGGCGAGGACCGGGCGGTCGCGGGGGCCGTTTGTGATGAGCCCGGCGCTGCCGCCACTGCAGCCGACGGGCCGCACCGGGCGGAGCCGGAAGACGGCGGTCGCCGTGCCGGCGGGGAACCGTGATTCGCAGTTGTGCACGCGCCTGCCGCAGTGCCTGCGCAGCTCCAGAATCCGCCAGCCATAGCGTTGGGGGGAGAGCTCGGCGCTTCCCGGCAGCAGAGCTAGGACGAGGTGCTTGGGATCGGGCCGCGTCAGGCGAGCGGGGATCTCCCGCCTGGCGCTGACCGCGCCGCTCGCGGTGAGCTTCAGCAGGCCGACCCGGCGCTGGGCGTCCCGGCCGCCCAGGCACAGGCGACGTTCCCCGCGGCTCGCCGGGCGACGCAGAGAGACGCAGAGGTACTGCGAGTCCCCGGCACCGCTCGGCATGGGGTCAAAGGAGGCGAGCGGCACTGGCCTGCGGGTCCAGATGCTGGCGATCAAACTCTCGCCCTTCTGAGAGAGGCCGGCCTGCACGATTTCGGGCCTGATCGCGACTTCCTCGGCTGGGCTGCTCGCCCTACTGATTCCTGCGCTGAGCAGTGCTGAGGCGCCGATCGCCGCCGCCAGCATGCAAGGGATCTTGCGAAACCTGTGAATCAACGGTTAGCAGATCATGACCGAAGCCTCATAGCGGCTACCGTGTTGGGATCGACGTGAGGGCCAGACGCACTTCGGCGCCGGGTTCCCGCCTGGCGCTCCTCGTGGTCGCCGCCGTCCTGCTAGCGGCCGCGGTCGCCCCCGCCTCCTCGCTCGCCGAAACGGGCGGTGCCGGCGAAACCGAAACCAGCGAACCGCTGCCGACCGAATCGAGCTCGGGCGAAACCCCCTTTGACCGTCAGGGCATGTGGATCTGGTACGTCGAAAAGTCCGAAGGCGGCAGCATCGCCCGCATTATCGAGCGCGCCAGGCGCTCCGGGGTCGGCACCGTCTACATCAAGTCCGGTGACGGCGGCAGCGTCTGGAGCCAGTTCACGACATCGCTCGTCAACGCGCTGCATCGCGGCGGCCTCGAAGTCTGCGCCTGGCAGTTCGTCTATGGCGATAACCCGGTCGCCGAGGCCAAGGTCGGCGCGGCCTCGGTCAGGCGCGGGGCCGATTGCCTGGTGATCGACGCCGAGGGCGATTACGAAGGCAAGTACGCGGCCGCCGATCGCTACATTCGCGCGCTGCGCGCCCGGATCGGCGAAAGCTTCCCGGTCTCGCTCGCCGGCTTCCCCTACGTCGACTACCACCCCGCCTTTCCCTACTCGGTCTTCTTCGGGCCGGGGGGCGCCCAGTACAACCAGCCCCAGATGTACTGGAAGGCGATCGGGACCTCGGTGCGGACCGTCTTCGAACACACCTACTCCTACAACCGCATCTACGGCAGGCCGATCTACCCGCTGGGCCAAACCTACGGCGGCGCACGGCGCGGCGAAATACAGAGCTTCCGCAGCTTTGCCGCCAGCTACGAAGGTCTGGCCCCGAGCTGGTGGGACTGGCAGGAAACCACGAGCGCGGGCTGGCAGGGGTTGGGGACCAGGGTCCACCCGGTTGCCGGCTACCGGCCGATCGCTTCCAATCCGACACTGAAGGCGGGGAGCCGCGGTGATCTCGTCGTCTGGGCACAGGAGCACCTGATCTCAGCCGGGGAGTCGGTTCCGGTCACGGGGATCTTCGGCAAGGTCACGCGCAGCGCGGTGCGGGAATTCCAGGCAGCTGTTGGCCTGCGGGCCGATGGCGTGATCGGCCAACAGACCTGGAGGGCCCTGCTGCGCTACCAGCCTGTCCGCTACATGTGGGCGGGAACGCGCGCCAACCACCGCGGCGGCTCTGCTTCCGCCAGCCGAGCGATTCCGCCAAGCCGCCCGCTCTCGGCATCGTTGGCGCCCAGGGCTGACGAGATTCCGCCCGGGCCGAGGCCCTGAGCGCTCGCCCCGACTCTCGGTCCCGCGCCGATCCCTAAGATTGTCAGCCCGGGCCGTGCGGGCCCATCCTCGGGGGCGTAGCTCAGTTGGTTAGAGCGCCGGCCTGTCACGCCGGAGGTCGCGGGTTCGAGTCCCGTCGCTCCCGCTCAAGCTGGAGCCGCCTTGTAGCGGCCTTTGCGGCAATCTCTTCAGGTTCGAGCGACGCCGACTGTCGCTCATGGGTACCGCATTTGGGTACCAACCGCTCGCCTTTTTGCCCTGGGCTGGCTGCTGAGACGGATACCTTTGCTCGCATCGATGTCACTACTTGAAGAACTATCCGCGCAGCAGCGGCTACGGGGCGTGATTCCCGGCGAAGCGGTCGAGGTCGTCTCGGTGGTCATGCATGGCGCGACTGCGCGACGAGACAGATCGACCAGCCGATCCTCGATCAAGACCAGCTCGGCTCGCTCGGTGCCGCTCAGAGCCAGACTTTGCTGACCCAGGGGGCAACTCCGCACTACGGGGACCACCCACGACCGTCAGGCACCAGAGTCAAACGAAAAGGATTGGCGGGGCCCGCCAGCGCTACGGCGTCACCTCCACCGGCAAAGACCCGCTCGGCGGCAAGCCCCGCGACGCCGCCCAGCGACGGGATCGCCGCGAGGCCGAGCTGCGCCTCGCCCGGGTGCAGAAGCAGCTCGGCAAACAGCGGGTCCGCAGCGCCGAGCGGACCATGCGAATCGCCCGCTGAGGCGGCAGGTAGCTCCCAGCGGCGGGGGAGGCCACGCCGCCCGAGGATCGCACGCTGCGCGTGCGGGGCGGCTGCATGGCCTCCCCGCCACAGAGACAGGCAGTCGAACAAGAGCGCCGAGCCCAGGCGCTTGAGCGCTTGCTTCACGCTGAGCACGCCACCCTCATGCGCCAGGCCGATACCACTCCCGCCGCGCCGAGGACGCCGAGGACGCGCTGAGCGATGCCTGCGTTCAGTTCCTCCGCTTCTATGACGTGCACTCAGACCGCGACCCGTTGCCCTGGATGCTGTTGGTCACCAAGCGCTGCGCCTGGGCGATCCGGGGCAAGGCGGCTGCGCGCGAGTCTGACTACCGGCTCAGCGCCCGCGACCGGGAGGACGAGCCGGTGGAGGCGATCATTCCCGACGACCGCTACAGCAGCGCGGAGCTGGTCGAGCGCGCCGAGGAGACGGCGAAGGTGCTGTCGCTGATCGAGCAGCTAAAGCCCGACGAGCGCACGGCCCTGATCCTGCGCGGACTCGGTTGCACCTACGAGGAGATCTGCGAGCTGCGCGGCTGGACCCACACGAAGCTGAACCGTTCCCTGGTCGAGGGACGGGCGCGGGTGAGGGAATTGCTCGAGAGGGGGGACAGTTAGCGATGCCGGTGCCTTTGTCCCACATGGACGAGCTGGGACAGATCGAGTTCACCGATGCGCTGAGCCGCCTGCAGGACTTGATCGGCACAGAGATCAAAGTGACCGTCAACCTCTACGGCCAGTTCTTCGGCTGCGGATTGCAGGGCCAGTTGAACCGCGTCGAGACCCTGCCGCCCGATCATGAAGCGATCGCCTTGATCATGGACGGGCACACGGGCGTCTACCTAGATCCCGCCGACAACCAAGGTCTACGTCGGACCCGAGACCCACGAGAGCGGCTGGCCGGAGCTTCGGACGGCCTACGGCATTTCCGTGGTGGTCGAACACGCGGCTGCCGAGGGCGGGCAGCTCGCCGTGACGCGTTGAGCTTCACATTCGCGCCAGTCCGATCCCCTCCGATGAGCTACTCGTCTCGCTAGGCGAGTGCCGCAAGCCTCCTCCCATTGAGTCGACGTCACCGCCAGCTCACATGTAGTCCCTCTCTAAGGTTGCTCGCGTGACCGGAGCAGAAGCAAGCCTGGCGATCTCGGTCTTTCTCGCTTCGGCGGTCGAGGCGACCGAGGCACTCACGATCGTGCTCGCCGTCGGCGCCGCTCGCGACTGGCGCTCGGCGTTCCTGGGCGTGGGCGTGGCGACCGTTGTCCTGATGGTGTTGATCGCGATCCTCGGCCCGGCCCTCACGGTGATCCCGATCGGCGCCTTGCGACTGGTGGTCGGCGGCCTGCTCTTGATTTTCGGGCTGCAGTGGTTGCGCAAGGCGATCCTGCGCGCCGGCGGCGTGATCCCGATTCACGACGAGACCCTCGCCTTCGAGCGCGAGACCGCTGCGGCCCGCTCAGCCCCCCGCGACCGTGGCCTGGACCATTACGCCTTCCTCGTCTCCTTCAAAGGAGTGCTGCTGGAGGGCCTCGAGGTCGCCTTCATCGTCCTCACCTTCGGCGCCAACCAGCACGACGTCCCGCTTGCGGCGGCGGCCGGGGCACTGGCTGTGGTCGCTGTGCTGGGCGCCGGGGCGGTGTTGCGAGCGCCGCTGGCGCGGGTGCCCGAGAACGCGATGAAGTTCCTCGTCGGCATCGCGCTCAGCACATTCGGCGTCTTCTGGGGCGCGGAGGGAGCCGGGGCTTCCTGGCCGGGCGGCGAGGCCGCTCTCCCGGCCCTCGCGCTGGCGCTCCTCGCGTCCTCCTGGCTGATGGTCCGTTCGCTGCGCCGTACCGGGGTCGCCCTCGCCGTGGAGACTGCGTGATGGTCCGGCGCGTCGGGGCCAGCATCTTCGAGTTCGTGGTCGGCGACGACTGGCGCACCGCTGCCGGTGTCGCCGGCCTGCTTGCCGCTACCGCGCTGCTGGTTGCCGCCGGCCTGCCGGCTTGGCCGCTGAGCGTCCTCTGCACCGTCGCCGTGCTGGTCTGGTCGGTGAGGCGCGTAAGCGCCGAGCATCGTCGAGCTGAAGGTGGGTCAGGCCATCCTCCACGGTCGCGCCCCTCATCTCTCCTTTAGTTGCCGTGCGTAGCCTGCTGCGCCGCTTTCCCGTCCTCCCAGCCCGTGCCCTCCCTAGCCGACAGACACCGCTACTCCAAGGTGCCCGAGGTCACCGCCTTCTTCTGGATCGTCAAGGCGATGACCACGGCGATGGGGGAGTCCACTTCGGACTTCCTCGTCCACACGCTCGTCCCTCAGATCGCCGTCGTGCTGGGCGGGATCGCCTTCATCATCGCCCTCTACATCCAGTTCTCCAAGGATCGCTACGTCCCCTGGGCCTACTGGCTGGGGGTGGCGATGGTCGGTGTCTTCGGCACGATGTGCGCCGATGTTCTGCATGTCGGCTTCGGTATCCCCTACATCGCCTCGACGATCTTCTTCGCGCTCGCCCTCTTCGTGGTCTTCAGGACCTGGTACCGGAGCGAGGGCACGCTCTCGATCCACAGCATCCGCACGCCGCGCCGCGAGCTCTTCTACTGGGCCGCGGTGGTCGCCACCTTCGCGATGGGCACCGCCGTCGGCGACCTGACCGCGGTCACTTTCGGGCTCGGCTACTTTGGCTCGGCCCTGCTGTTCGCGGCGGTGATTGCGATCCCGGCGCTCGGCTACTTCCGCGGCGGAATGAACTCGATCCTCGCCTTCTGGTTCGCCTACGTCGTCACCCGCCCGCTCGGCGCCTCGATCGCCGACTGGCTCGGCAAACCTTCCGAAAGCGGTGGTCTCGGTCTTGGCAACGGCCTGGTCAGCCTCGTCTTCGCCTTGGCGATCGCCGGCTTCGTCGCCTACCTGAGCGCCACCGGCAAGGATACGCCGCAGGAGATCCGCGCTCCCCGGCGCCATCGCGAGCGCGAACCGCACGGTGTTGCGCTCGGCGAGCCCGAGCCGGCGCCGGAGGAGGCATGACTCGCCAGCACACCCGGCCATCCGTGTCTCCGGCGTCTGTACTCACCACTAGCCTGAGCCCTCGATGGAACCGATCTCCTACCTGCAGGCGATCATCCTCGGCGTGTTGCAGGGGGTGACCGAGCTCTTCCCGATCTCCTCGCTCGGGCACACGGTCCTCTTCCCGAGCCTCTTCGGCTGGGACTCGGTGGTCAAGGCGCAGTCCGAAAGCGAGTCCTTCTGGCTCGCCTTCGTCGTCATGCTGCATGTCGGCAGCGCCCTCGGCCTGCTCGCCTACTTCTGGCGCGACTGGGTCGAAATCGTGAAGGCCTTCTTCGCCACGCTCGGCAAGCGCCGGGCCGAGACGCCGACCGAGCGCCTCGCCTGGCTGCTCATCGCCGCCAGCATCCCGACCGGGCTGCTCGGCTTGGCCTTCGAGCACCCGTTGCGGACGATCACCGCCAAGCCTGAGCTGGCGGCGATCTTCCTGACCGTGAACGGGCTCGTCTTGCTCGGCGCCGAGTACTTCCGCCGCCGTGCCGCGGTGCGCGAACTGGCGATCCACGAGGGCGCTAAGGCCGACGGCGGCCGGCGCCTCGACACGCTCGAGTACCGCGAGGCCGGCATGATCGGCGTCGCCCAGTCCACTGCGCTGCTCGCCGGGATCAGCCGCGACGGAGTCTGCATGGGCGCCGGGCTCGCGCGCGGCCTCGACCACTCCGACTCGGCGCGCTTCGCCTTCTTGCTCGCGACGCCGATCATCCTCGCCGCCGGCCTCTACAAGCTGCCCGACCTGACTGGACCGCTCGGCGCAGGCGTGCGCGGCCAGGCTGTTGTCGCCTGCCTGTCGGCGGCCGTGGCCGCCTTCTTCACCGTGCGCTTCCTCGTTCAGTACTTCAAGACCCGCACCCTTACGCCATTCGCCGTCTACTGCCTCGTCTTCGGCGTGGCGATGATCGTCTACAACGCCTGACGACGGCGACGCCTGAACAGCCTTTCGAACCCGATCCAGGCGAGGCCGACAAGGAGAAGCGGCAGGCCGAGGAAGCCGATCACGCCGAGCCCGGCGGCAAGGCTAAACGCGACAACGGCGAGAACGATTGCGACCGCGGTGTCGATAAGCAGCGCGCGACGGGCGCGCGCTCCAGGGGTGATCCGCCGCGGCCGTGCCACCTACCAGCCGCCTTTCGCGTAGACGGCAAAGAAGTCGCGTTCGTCGGGGCTCAGGTAGCGGTCGGCGGGCCGGAGGATTTCGGGTAGTAGCTGCGCTGGTTCCAGGGCGCCGGGTTGGCGGTAGGTGATGAAGCTGACCCAGTCTTCGTTGATGTCGAGCTCCATCGCGCGCACCGCTCCGGCCCGCCGCAGGATTTCGGCGAGCGAGCCGACCGTCTGGTAGTTGGCGACGGCGTAGATCAGGTTGCCGTGGCGGTCGACCCCAAGGCCCGAGCGCCAGACGCGCACGGCATTGTTGACGGTTTCGCCCCATTCAGGCCCGTCGCTGAGGTTCGGGTTGAGCCTTCCTTCGTAGAGGATCGGCGGCAGGTTCTGCTTGGCGAACCAGACCTGTCTGCCGGCCCGCAGCCCGCCGTGCCAGCGAACCAGGTCGATCCTTCCGTCGCGGTACTCGACCAGGGTCGCGATGCCGTTCACCATCGTTTCCACGGTCTTGCCTCGGTAGACGAGGCCGGCATTCGAGGTTTCGAGGGGAAAGCCGCCGTTGAAGGTGGCGACCAGGCCTCTTCGCCGCGAGGGCGGCACCTCGGCCGGGCCGCGATGGGAGATTCCGGGGGGCTCGGCCAGGCCGGGGGCGTAGGCGAGGCGGCTGCGGCGGGAGTCGATCCAGGCGACCCCGGCGACGAACTGCGGGTATTCAGGATCGCTGCGGAAGGTGGTGAGCAGGACCGGCGGCTCTGCTCCGGCGTGGGCCGCGGCCGGCCGCCACACCCCCTCACCCCGAAGCGCCGGGTGGATTAATGGCTTGACGTTGGGAGGCCGGTAGGGCTGACTTGCACCTTCTTCGCCTCCGGCGACGCCCACCGCCGGCAGCGAGCGCAATGCCGGGCCGCCCTTCGAGGGTTCAGTCAGCGTGTAGTACCAGTTCTCGATCTGAGAGACGATCCCGTTGCCGCCGTGAGAGCGCATCCACTCAACGCTGGCGACGCCGAGACGCACGTTGTGGGGCGCGGTGATGTCGCCGATGTAGGAGATGGCGGCCGGGACGAGGCAGATCGTGGTGGCGATTAGGACGATGCGTCGAACGCGGCGCCAGGCGGCAGGCGCGGTAGGGGGAGTACGGCGGCCGTACGGCGAGCGCTGCCGCGCGACTGGCGATCGCGGGCTGGGGCTCGCTTTCGGTTGCGTCACGTCGCGGCTCAATACCCGGCCCCCCGAGCAGTGCGTCCCGCAGCTCCGCCGAGTGCGTCATTGTGGCGCCGCACCCTCTCATTCCGCCCTGGCAGACCCTCCAGGACCCCGCGCCGGTATGACACGATCTGCTTGTCACCAGCAGACGGCCGGGCACCGGTCGCCATCGGTGCGAAGCCGGGGTAGTCGCCGTCCTGGACAGTTCTGGCTGAGATGCTGGCGAGGACGATCAAGGCGCGATGGGGTCAGCAAGAGCGGCCCCCGAGGCCGAGAGCACAGGAAATAGAAGATCGACGATGCTCCTTAATCGCAGATGAGAGACCGCTTGGCTGCACGACGTACGCTCGGCGCAGCATTGCGCCGAGAAGCAGATGCTCGCTCGGCTCATTTGACCTACTCTGGCGACTACGACCGGGACTTGGATGCGGGTCCGCCGGCGATCACCCTGACGGCTCCGGCAATCCGGGCCGTCAGTCTGGGGGATGACTTGGCGGGTGGCAGCTCGACCACGAATGCGGTGCTCCGTGCAAGGCGATGGTTCTGCCAGCCCGCAGCGCTTCCTGGGTAGCGGCGCAGGCGGTCAAGCGGGAGGCGGGCGAGCCGGGCAAAGGTTCGCTCGATGCGAGCGCTCCCGCCCGATTCGTCGACCAGGCCGAGCGGCTGGTGAAACCAGATGGTGATGTGAGGACGAACACGCAGAATCAGCGCGCGCGCCATCCGCGCTTCCGGCTCGGAGAGAGGCCGATGGCCCGAGTATTCCGAACCACCGGGATATCCCAGTCGGCGCCAGCGCCAGGGGAAGTTCCGGTTGAGGTCGACTCCGTGCGCGTTCTGTCGAGTGTTCGCCGCGGCACCGTCGGGATTGAGATCGTTGATGACCCACAGCAGGGCGTTCCTCGGGGGGGCTCTTGACTCGAGACGGCGGGCGATCGCAATCCCAGCTCGCTCGTCACCGTGGATGCAGCCGACTACCAGGAGTTTTCGACGCGCGTCCGGGTCGCCTGTTGTCACTGCGACGACCGGCCGCCCGTCTACCGACCGACCGATGATCGTTCGACGGCTCACCAACGAGTCGACCGAACGCTGTGCGACGCGCCGGGAGGCCAGGGGCGGGACAGATGAGTGGCTGACCGAGAGCAGCAGCCCGATACTCACCGCCACCGCCATTAGCATGCCGGCCGCGAATCGGGCCCCTGCCGGCAGGCGGCCGATCACCGTCACTCTTCCCGGAGGATCGCCCCGAGCGGCAGGCGGCGCAGCGCCCGGGCGGCGAACACAGCAGCGAGCACGCCGCCCGCGAGCGCCGCGAGACCGAGCTCGCCGAGGTAGGCCCACGGGATCGCGAGGTGGTCCGGCGGAGGGTCGAAGACGTGGCGCAGCATCGCCACGAGCATCTGCGCGAGAAGCCAGCCGAGCCCCAGGGCCAGCGGGATCGCGAGGCCGAGGACGAGCGCCGCCTCGCTGCGAACGAAGGCCCCGACCTCGCGCAGCGAGGCTCCCACCGCCGCCATCGTCGCGAACTCGTGGCGGCGCTCGCTGACGGCGAGGTCGATGAAGAGCCACATCGCCGCGGCGGCGAGCACGATCGCGAAGGCCTCCTCGAGGCGGCTGATGCCGCTCAGATCGACGGTCGTGATCGAGCTGACCGTCTGCGCGCTCTGCTGGCGGATGTCCTTGACGATGACCCCGTCGGCCTTGGTCGCCGCCGCCACCCGCGAGGCGACCGCCGCCGAGTCTTCGGAGGTCTTGGCGAAGACGACATTGGGGCCGCCGGCGCGGTCGGCGCGGCTCAGATAAGAGAGGTTGGCGACCATGAAGGAGTCGCGTGGAGCCGAGGGGAACTCCTGAACGGTCCCGACGACGTGGAAGGGCACGACCTCGAAGCGGCCGCTGCGGTGGTTGAGGACCCGCAGGCGCAGCAAGTCACCCATCTTCAGCGAGTAGTCGGTGATCGTCTCTTTGGAGACCAGGACACCGTCGGGCCGTTCTCTCAGACGCGCCAGCATCGTCTGGGCCCCACCGCCGAGGAAGTAGGAGTCCCGCAGCGTCGTCGCCGCGGCGATGGTGTTGGGATCGATGCCGAAGGTGTCTTGGAGGTCGGGGCCGACGTAGGCGTATGAGTGGTCGACGGCCGAGGTCGCGGCGACACCGGGGACGCGGGCGATCCTCGCCGCCAAGTTCCGCTTGGCGCTCACTCCCGGCGGGGCGGTTGCGGTGACGTCGGCACCAAGGGTGAGCTGCGCATCGACGCCGGCCTGCTGGTCATAGGTCGCGGCGAAGACGCCGAGATTCACGCCGAAGGCGAGCAGCAACGCGACGATGACCAGCCCGCGGTTGATCGCCGCGCCGCGCCGCGCCGCGCTCGCTAGCAGGAAGGAGCGCTGATCCCTCGGCCGGCGCCCGGCGAGGCGAGAGGCGAGACCGGCGAAGACGCGGCCACGCAGGCGCACGAGCAACAGCGTCGCCCCGATCCACAGCAGCGCCGGTGCGAAGAACATGTAGACCGAGAGCGAGAGGGTCGGGTTGGAGTCGGGGTTGACCACCGCCGAGAAGCCGGTGCTTGCGGTCAACCAGTAGATAAGGCCACTGAGGGCGAGCGCCACGACGTCGAGGTAGATCCGTTCCCACAGCACTCGCCGCCGGCGCTGCGTGGCCTGACGACCCGCGGCGACGGTGGCCGAGAGAGCGCGTGCGCCGGTCGCCAGACGGGCCGCCGCGGCCCCCAGCAAGGCGAGGGCGACGCAGATCGCGACCAGGAGGAGCACGCGGCCCGCCGTCAGCGCGACCGATCCCTTGACGATCAAGGCGACGGCGGCGATCGCGAGGCCAGCGCCGAGCAGCCCGGACAGCGCTCCCACGACGGCGGCCTCGCTCAGCGCGAAGGCGAGGAGCTGGCGACGGGTCGCCCCGCGCGCCCGCAGCAGCGCCAACTCGCGCCGGTCGCGATCGACGGTGCCGAGTCCAGCGAGGTAGGCGAGCCCGAGGGCGAGCAGCGCTCCGGGCACCGCGAGCATGATGAAGAGCGCCTCCGCGTAGAGCGCGTCGCCCGCTGCGGTTTCGAGCGATTCGGAGAGGTTGTCGACGAACTGGATGCGGCCCGTGAACGTGCTCTGCAGGGAATTGCGGATCTGACCGGCGCGCGCCAACGCGTGGCTCGGGCTGCCGGTGAGCGCCGCGCGGTCGACCTGGGCCTGCACTTGCCACTGGGTGCCGGTCTGGGCCCCCGGCACGGCCGAGGAGCCGATGCTCACGCCCGCCAGGGTCGGCAGTTGGGGGGCCAGCGTACGCGCGAAGCTGCCGAGCGGCATGATCGCGACGTTCGCTGGGGGCTGCGCCGGCGCCGGCCCTAGCTGTGGGTTGAGCGGCTGGAAGAGTACGTCCGGTGCGGTAACGAGGCCGATGCCGCTCACGCGGAAGCGCCGCGCCGCCCCCTTGCCGCTGCTGCGAATCGCCACAGTGTCGCCGATCCGCGCCCGCAGCGTCGCGGCCAACTGCTGGTCGAGCACGACCTGCCCGCGCCGCAGCGATCCACGCAGGAAGCGAAACGTTTCGAAGCTCTCGGGATAGCGCGGCGGAACCGCGAGAATGGCTCCCTTTCCAGTGCTGGTGATGCCTTCGGGGCCGCGGTGGACGATCCCCGCGAACGGCGCCGTCGCTGCGGCGGAGGCGCTGCCAACGTCCGGGCGCCGGGCGATGCCCCTCGCCAGGCTGCGCGCCTCAGAGTAGGAACGCACCGGGCCCTGAAGGTCGACGGGGACACTGCGCGTCGCCGAGGCGGTCATTGTCTGTAGTGCGTGGCCGATGAATAGGACCATCGAGCCGAGCAGGGCCACCGCCGCGGCGAGCACCAGCACCTGGGTGGCGGTCTGCGAAGGAGAGCGCAGCAGCCGGGCGGAGGTAAAGCGCAGCGTCGTTCTCACGGCGACCCCTCCCTCACCACGCGCCCGTCGCGGAGGCCGAGCGTGCGCGGATAGCGGGAGGCGACATGGCGATCGTGCGTGGCGATCAGAAGCGCGAAGCCGAAGCGCTCGCGCAGCGCGTCGATCAGGTCGAGCACCCGCTCGCCGGTGTCGGAATCCAGGTGTCCGGTGGGCTCGTCGCAGAGGAGGATCTGGAGCCGCTGCGCGAGCGCCCGGGCGATCGCGACCCGCTGGGCCTCCCCGCCGGAGAGCTCGGAGGGGAGCGCCTCGAGCTTGTGGCCCAAGCCGACCAGCTGCAGGAGCTCACTGGGATCTCCACCGCTCTCTCCCGTGGCCCGCTCGGCCACCCAAGCGGTGAAAGCGACGTTCTCATACGCGGTGAAGGTGGGCAGCAGATTGGAGCCCTGGAAGACGTAGCCGATGCCGGCGGCACGGGCCCTCGCGCGGGCGGCGACGTCGAGGGAGGACATCGGCTCTCCGCGCCACCGCACTTCCCCGGCACTTGGGAGGAGCAGGCCGCCGAGCACATGCAGGAGCGTCGTCTTCCCCGAGCCCGACGCCCCCCACAGGGCGAGCGCCTCATGTTCGGCGATCGACAGATCGACCTCCTCCAGGGCAATGGTCTCGCGGCCCTCGCCCCGGTGGAGGACCGAAACGCCATGGCAGACGGCCAGCTCCCGCGCCGGGGCGGCAACCGCGCTCATGTGCGCACCGCTCCGTCACGCAGTTCGACGACACGGTGCGCGGCGCCGGCAACTGCCCTGGAGTGGGTTGCGACCAGCACCGCGCAGCCGTGCTCAGGGGGGAGCTGCCGCAAAGCTGCGAGGACAAGGCGCTCGCTGGCGACATCCAGCTCCCCGGTGGGCTCGTCGGCGAGGACGAGGGGGGCGCGACGCGCCAGCGCCGCGGCGATCGCCACCCGTTGCTGCTCGCCCCCGGAGAGGGCGGAGACCCGATGCGCCATGCGCGCGCCCAGGCCGACGGTCTTGAGCGCATCGCGGGCGCGCCCGCCTGCCTGGTCGAACCCGGCCAGCCGTAAAGTCAACTCGACGTTCGCGCGTGCGCTCAGGGGGGCCAGCAGGTTCTCGCTTTGGAAGACGATCCCGATACGGCGGGCGCGGTAGCGGGCCAACTCGGGCTCGTCGAGCGCCTCGAGCGACTCCCCGAAGGCCCGCACCTCACCGGCCGAGGGACGGTCGAGGCCCGCCGCGAGGGCGAGCAGGGTGCTCTTGCCGCAGCCCGACGGACCGAGGATCGCGACGAACTCCCCCTTTCGCAGCTCGAGGTCGAGGCCGCGCAGGGCCACGGTCTCCACCGGCCCGGAGCGATAGATCTTGAAGACATCGTTCAGCTCCAGCGCCGGCCACTCGATCTCCCGCGAGGGGGCCTCGGGCTCCCGGTAGAGGCTCTTCACCTCCACCGGAAGCTCCGCGAGATCATCCGGTAGGCATCAACGTTGTCGACGCCGATCGGCGTGCCGAGGTCGAGTGCGGCGACCTTGCCGTGATGGGTATAGAGGTAGCGGTCGATCGTCAGCGGCAGTCGCTTGCCGGTGACCGGATCGGGTGCGCTGAGGCGCGTGTAGGTGACTTTGATCACCGGGGCGCCGGCAAAGGTCAGCCGTTCGGGCTTGCCGATCTTTACCGTCGGGTCGCTCTGCTTGAGCTGTTCGAGCGAGGCCGTCGCTGAGGCGGGCGTCTGTGGCGCCCCCTTTGCCACTACCACGTGGATGGCGTTTCCCTTTTCCTGGAAGGTGACGTCGGAGCCCGAACCGCGACGAGCCCAGCCTTCCGGATAGCGAATCGAGTAGCCGGCTGAGCGATTGGTGAACGTGAGGAAGACCTGGTTGTCGGGAATGTCGCCGGTAGCCGCCGATTGGGCCTCGCTCGGCACCGTTTCTTCGCCCGCGCTTGCTGCTTCGCTCTTGCTCGAAGGGGCGGTGGTTTCCGTCGATCCGCTGGGTTCGGCACTCGTGCTGCTGCCTTCAGCTGCGCCGCCGCAGCCTGAGACCAGGCCGAGTGCGAGAATCAGCGCACCTGAGATAAGCCATCTTGTCTTCAACGCTTTCCACCTCCGGTTCGTTGTCACAGGCTCCGTTGTACGCAGCGCAGATGAGACTGCGATGAGAGTCACGACCTCTCAAACCAGGCGGCGTGGCTCAGGCAGGAGTGGCTTCGACGGCTGCCGGTCGACCGGCAGCCGCAGACCCGGCGGCGGGCAGGCTGATCCAGACGTCGGCGCCGCCCTGCGGCCGGTTCGAGGCCATTCCTCGACGACAAACCCGCGCATCTCATGCGCGGGTGCCGACCTTTACGCGGGGTTCGGATCGAGCCGACGCTCAGGTGGGCCGGCCATAGGGTCTAGAACCGCGAGCGCTGCGCAGATCACGAGTAGGCCGTTCAGTCGTCCGATCATCTTGCTCCTTCCTTCTTGCTTTTCGACTAGGTCAGGCTGGCAGCAAAAGATGTAAGGACGATGAGATCGGCCTCACGGCTGGCCGATTGGCAGGATCAGCTGAGCGTCCGCTCCGCCGCCCTCGCGATCTGCCACCCGCGCCTCTCCGCCATGTGCGCGTGCGATCGAGGCGACGATCGAAAGGCCGAGACCGCTGCCGCCATCTCGCTCGCTTGCATTGGCGCGGCTGAAGCGCTCAAAGGCGCGATCGAGAAAGTCTGAGGCGAAGCCCGGGCCACGATCGCCGACATGCAGCTCGACCGAGCTGTCGACGCCCTTCGCGGTGAGGCTGATCGGACCGGCCCCGTAGCGGAAGGCATTGTCGACCAGGTTCCCCAGGGCTTGGTCGAGGCGCATTCGGTCGGCGTAGAACTCCAGGCCAGGCTCGACGTTCGTCTTGATCTCACGCCTGCTTTCTTCGGCTCGCCGCGCGAAGCGAGTGGCCACATCGTCCAGGATCTCGCCCACCTCAATGCGCTCCAGGCGCACAGGCAGCTCGCCGCGGTCGATCTGGGCCATCGTCAGCAGGTCTTCGGCGAGCTGCGTGAGACGGTCCGTCTCCTCCGCCGCCGAGGCGAGGGCGGCGTGCAGTTCCTTCGGCGACCGCCCTCGCTGCAGGGCGAGCTCCAGCTCGGCTTTCAGGATCGCGAGTGGCGTGCGCAGCTCGTGGCTCGCGTCAGCGACGAAGGCGCGCTCGTGCTCTGAGGCCTCGGCGAGTCGCTCCAACATCGCGTTCAGCGTCTCGCCCAGCCGCGCCACCTCGTCCCTGCTTGGAGGCACCGGCAGGCGCAGCCCCGGCTCGGCGCTGGAGATGCGCGCCGCTCGTGCCCGCATTGCGTCGACCGGGCGCAGGGCGGCACCGGCGATCCAGTAGGCGGCCAGGGAGGCAAGTGCTAGCGCAATCGGCCCGCCGATGAAAAGCAACTGGCGGAGATCGTCAAGTGACTCGGTGCGGGCTGCGATCGAAGTGCCGACCACGGCGACGAGGGGACGGCCCTGAGCGTGTACCGGCAAGGCGTAAAGGCGCGATTCGCCCCGCAGGCCCGCTGTCGGCCCGTGGTCGAAGAAAGTCGGACCTCGCTGCGCACGGCGTAGCTCGGAGCGGCTCAAGAGAACGCGCCGGCCGAGCTGAGGGGTCGAGTCGAAGACCTTGTTGCGTCCGTCGAGAACCTCGGCGAAGCTTTCGGCTTGGTCGGAGAGGCGCCCCTCGCTGAGACCGGAGTCGGCCTCTTTGATCAGGGCGGTGACGTCGGCCGCACGCGAGCGCAGGCCGTCGTTGATGGTCGCGTCGAAGTCCGCGGCAAAGCGCAGATAGAGGAAGACGCCAGTGGCACCGAGGACGATCGCCATGATCCCGGCGAAGACCAGCGTCAGGCGCAGGCGGATCGGCAGTCGCTTCAGCATCAGCCGTCCTCGCGCAGTCGGTATCCGGCCCCCCGCACGGTCTCGATCGAATCGGTACCAAAGGGCATGTCGATCTTGCGGCGCAGGTACCTGACATACACCTCGATCACATTGGAGCGATGCTCGTAGTTGTTTTCCCATGCCTGCTCGAGTAGCTGTAGCCGGGTTAGGACATGGCCGGGGCGGCGCATGAAGGCCTCCAGCAGGGCGAACTCCTTGGCCGAGAGTGTGATCTCGATTCCATCCCGCCAGACCTCGCGGGTGGCAGGGTCGAGGCGCAACCCGCCGACCTCAACGACCGAGGGCCGCTCGCTCGGCCCACGGCGAATCAGCGCACGCAGGCGGGCTAGGAGCTCGGCGAAGGAGAAGGGCTTGGTCAGGTAATCGTCGGCGCCGCCGTCGAGGCCTGCGACGCGGTCCTCGATCGCGCCGCGGGCAGTCAGCATCAGCACCGGCGCCCAGATTCCGTCCTCACGCAACCGGCGACAGGTCTCAAAGCCATCGAAGCCGGGCAGCATCACGTCGAGCACGACCGCGTTATAGGCCGAGGAGCCGGCCATCACCAGCGCCTCCTCCCCGCTCGTCGCAACGTCGGCGACGAGCCCCTGCTCCGCCAGGCCGCGCCGGATCAGCGCGGCCATCTTCACCTCGTCCTCGACGACCAAGACGTGCATGCCACAAAGGGTGGCAGGGGAGGTTAACCTCAGATGAGAGGCGGCTGAGTCGCTTCAGCCTCCGCCGTAGCTGACGACCAGGTCGGTTACGACTCCGGCCGAAGAGCGCGATCGCAAGCAGCCAGAGGCCCCCGGCTCGCGGTGGTCGCAGCGGCGCCTCCCGCCGGCGGTGTGCCGTCGTCAGTGACTCGCCGTCACCGTCTTCAGCGCGTAGCCGAGGGCAGCGACGCGCTCGGGGAGATCCACGTGGAGCCAGTGGGAGACATGGCTGGGGAAGGTCTCGAGGATGATTTCGCTGTAGTTGCCCCGGTTCAGCTCCTCGACGATGTCGTCGTAGGCGTTGGGGCTCACCGCCACCGCCCGGAGATCTCTCCACCGGCGGGCTCCTCCAGTTTGGGCAGCGCCCGGTCGAGGACCTTCTCGCCCAGGCTGGTGTCCTCGCTGACGCGGTCGAATGTCACATGGGCGGGATTGGGGACGAGGACGAAGAAGCTGGCCGGGCCGGCGATCGCCCGTTCGCGCACCGCCTCGACCACCGCTGGAGTGGCATCGGTCTTGTTGGTGACCCACTGAGGCCGAGGCCGAGGCTTTCGTTGAGGTTGTCGGCAAAGGTCTCGCCGACGGTCGTGCAGAGCACCTTGATCAACCAGAAGTAGAGGGTGATCTCGGGGACCTTGTTCAGCATCTTGCGCCGCGGGACCTGGCCGAAGGAGGGGGGACCTGCTTTGGTGGCGCCTGCGCGAGAGAGCTCATGGCGCGGCAGGGAGCAGGGTGCCCCTTAAGCGAGGAGGAGAGCCGCACTCACCTGGCTCTAAGGTCGGGTTGACAGGCTGGCCCGCTATGCCGATCTCCCGCTCCCGCCGGGCACGTCGCTGGAGGATCCCGTGGCTCGTGGCCGTGGCGCTGCTCGTCGCCGTGATCGTCGCGAAGACCTCCGGCGGCGACGGGCATTCCTCGCCTGCGGAAGCACCAGCGAAGACGGTGCTCGTCGTGCGCCGCGCTGCCCCTTTGCCGGTGCCGATCTCGGGCGAGTCGGTGGTGGGGCTATCCGGCGGACCGCTGATCCTCGGCGGCCTCGACTCCGGCGAAGCCTCGGTCAGCGGTGTCTTCCAGCTCGACGCCACGGGTGCGCACCTGAAACAGGCTGGAGAACTGGTGGGGCCGCTGCACGACGCCGCAGCGGCGACGCTTGGCGATCGGGTGCTGGTCTTCGGCGGTGGCGCGGAAACGAGCAGCGGCGAAGTCCAGGCGCTGCCGGCGCCTGGCGGCTCGGTGTCCTCTGGCGTGCTCGCGAGGGTCGTCGGACGGCTGCCGACCCCGCGCTCCGATCTGAGCGCGGTGGCGATCGGCGAACGCGCGTACCTGCTCGGTGGTTATGACGGCCAAGCGCCGCTGGGCTCGGTGCTGGCAACCGCGGACGGCGGCAGTTTCACGGAAGTCGCGACGCTTCCCGCGCCGGCCCGGTATATGGCCGTCGCGGCGAGCGGCGGCAAGATCTATGCCTTCGGGGGTGAGCTCGCGAGCGGCCGGCCGAGCGATGCGATTCAAGAAGTGGACCCGCGGAGAGACGCTGCACACGTCGTCGGCCACCTGCCCCAACCGACTTCGCATGCGGCCGCCGTGGAACTCGGAGGCCACGTCTACCTGCTCGGTGGCGAAGCAAACGGGGTCGTCAGCGACCGCATCTGGCGCTTCGATCCGGCCAATGGCACGATTGCACCGGCCGGCCGGCTCCCCCTGCCGGTCGCCTACGGCGCCGCCACCGCCGTCGGCTCGACCGCATACTTGATCGGCGGCAAGGGGGCCGATGGCAGCGCTTTGCGCAGCGTCGTGGTGCTGCGCGAGCACGTCATTCGAGCGGCGCCCCAAGAAGAAGCCGGAGCCGCCTCGACGCGACCGAGTGCCACCTCCGGCCCCCCGCCGCCGTTTGTGGGTCACCTGCTGATCGCTGACCGCGGCAACAACCGGCTGCTGGTCGTCAACGCCGAGAAGAAGGTGCTCTGGCGCTTTCCCTCCCGGGCTCACCCGGCGCCCCCGGGTGGCTTCTACTTCCCCGACGACGCCTTCTTCACCCACGGCGGCACCCAGATCATCTCCAATGAGGAGCAGAACCAGCGCATCGTCCAGCTCTCCTTCCCCTCGGGCAAACTGCTGTGGTCTTACGGGCACCCTGGCATCGCGGGCTCCGAACCCGGCTACCTGCACGAGCCCGACGACGCCTATCTGTGGCGGGACGGCACGATCTCGGTGGCGGACGCCCAGAACTGTCGGGTGCTTTTGATTTCGCCGCAGAAGAAGATCCTCAAGCAGTTCGGCGAACCAGCGCGCTGCGAACACGAACCGCCGCGCGCACTCGGTTCGCCCAACGGAGACACGCCGCTACCCGACGGCAACATCCTCGTCTCCGAGGTGAACGGCTCCTACATCGACGAGATCACCCCCGCGGGCAAACTCGTCTGGAGTGTGCAACTGCCGATCGAATACCCCTCAGACCCCCAGCAGCTGGGGCCAGACCGCTACCTCGTCGCCGACTACGCCGATCCTGGGGGGATCTATGAATTCAACCGGGCAGGGAAGATCCTCTGGGCGTATCACCCCTCATCGGGTCGGGGGATGCTCAATCACCCGAGCCTCGCCGAGCGGCTTCCGAACGGGCTGATCTGCGCCAACGACGACTACCGCCATCGCGTCGTCATCATCAACCCGCACACCCGCAAGATCGTCTGGCAGTACGGCCGGACCGACAGCCCTGGTCGTGGTCATGACCATCTGAAGATCCCCGACGGCTTCGACCTGCTGAGTCCTGAAGGCACGATGCCCACTCACCCCTACACGGGCTGAGGCGCTGGCGCCCGGGCGCTCTTATTCTCCGGCGACGTCGCGGCGCAGGAAGACGACAAGTGCCACCACCAGCGCCGGCACCGCGTAGAGGGCGCAGACCCACAGAGCCCGGAGGATCGGCGCCCAGTCGATAGGGACCCGCAGGAACCCCTGCCAGTCCTGGAACTGGGTGCTCAGCAGGTAGGGCTCCAAACCGCCGAGGCCGGGCAGGATGCCGACAAGCTGCAGCAGCAGCGAGAACATCAGCGTGCCGACGATTGCCGCGGCGCTGTTGCGAAAGACGGTTGAGAAACACAGCCCGATGCTGGCGACGGCGAGGATCGGCAGCAGGTATACGGCAAGGCTGGCGCCGACCAGCGTGAGGCCGTGCGAGGCCGAGACGCGGGTGCCCGAAAGGGTGACGATCGGGTTGAAGCCCGAGGCGATGATGCCGGCGAGGAGCGCGACGACGCCGCTGAGGACGATCGCGGCGACCGAATAGGTGACCACGGCCAGCGCCTTCCCGGCGAAAACCTGCTGGCGCTCGACCGAGCGGGTGAAGATCGTCTTCAGGGTCCGGTCGCGGTCCTCGGCGGCGACGATGTCCCCGGCGACCAGCGCGGCGATCAGCGGAAACAGCCAGACCGAGCCGAACAGCAACAGCACCAGTGGGATCGCCAGGCCCGTGTCGTGCACGTAGCGGCCGAAGGCGACATCGCGTGGTTCGCCGTTGCGGATCGCGAGCGCGGTGACGAAGATGATCGGGACTGCAGCCGCCGCGCCGAGGCCGAGGTAGGTGCGCTTCTGAGCGCGCAGCTTGCGCAGCTCCCAGCGGTAGACCGTCAGCACGCCCGGCATCAGGCGAGCTCCTCGGCGGCGGCGGCCATCCGCTCGGCGCTCGCCGTCCCGTCGTCTCCCTCGGTGAGCTGGAAGAAGAGGTCCTCGAGGCTCGCCTGGCGCGGGCTCAGCTCCAGCACCGGCGCGCCGGACTCCGCCAGCGCCAGCGACAGCTCGCCGACCGCGGCCTCGCCCGCCGCCCGGAACAGCAGGCCGCCGCCGGGCGCGTCGCGCGCCTCCTCGATCCCCGCCTGCGCGGCGCAGACCCGCCGCGCCCGATCGTCGTCGCCGGTGCGCAGGCGGTAGCTGACCCCGGCGCGGTCGCGCAGCTCGACCAGCTCGCCCTCGTAAACGACGCTGCCGCCGCGCACGATCGCGACTCGGTTGCAGAGCTCTTCCACCTCGAACAGCAGGTGGCTCGAGAGCAGGACGGTGATCCCGCGGGCGGCGAGGTCGCGGATCAGCTCGCGCATGTCGCGCATTCCTCCTGGGTCGAGCCCGGTAGCAGGCTCGTCGAGCAGCAGCAGCCGCGGGCGGCGCAAGAGCGCCGCGGCGATCCCCAGCCGCTGGCGCATCCCGTGTGAGTAGCCGCCGACCCTGTCCTTCGCCCGGTCGGCCATCTCGACCACATCGAGCACCTCGTCGATCCGCGCCGCCGCGTCGTGGCCGTCGAGCGCGGCGCAGAGGCGCAGGTTCTCGCGTCCGCTCAGGTAGGGGTAGAAGGCCGGCGCCTCGACGAAGCCGGCGACCCCCTCCAACGCGGCGACGCCGAGCTGGGGGTCGCGGCCGAACAGCCGCACCGAGCCCTCGTCGGGGCGGATCAGGCCTAGCATCATCCGCAGAGAGGTTGTCTTGCCGGCGCCGTTGGGGCCGAGGTAGCCGAACACGTCGCCGGCCTTGACCGTCAGGTCGACATGGTCGACGGCGACCAGCTCGCCGTAGCGCTTGACCAGGCCGCGGACCTCGATCGGCGCCGCGTCGGGCATCCGGCTACCCGCCACCGGCTAAAGGCCCTGCGCGGCTTCCCGGGCGACTGCCGGCGTCACCGAGCCGGCGACCGTGTACTCGACCCCGCCGCGGCGGAAGCGGATCAGGGTGCCGAGCGGCGTTTCCAGCTCCTGTGCCTGGCTCGCGCCTTCGATCGAGACACTTGGGAGCTGCAGCCCGCCGGCTTCACCGCCTTCGCCCGAGCCGGCTTCGCCGGCGGGCAGCTCGAGCACGGCGATCCCGCCGAGCCCCTTGCCGTAGGTGAGGAAGGCTCCGGCGTCTTCGCCGCTGGAGACGAGCCGCACCTGGTCGCGGGCCATCCCGGCCAGGCTCGGCGGGGCGCTGAGCGGGAACGAGGTCTTCGCCTGCACGGCTTCCAGCCCGCTGACCGGGGCGGAGTCGCCGCTCCCCTTGCCTTCGCCGGTCGGCGGGTTGAGGTTGACGACCTTCGCCCCAGGCGGAGGCGAGACTTCGAAGACCGATTCGGCGACCGGCCCGAAGGAGACTTCGGTCGCGCTCAGTTCGAGTACCGGCGAGCTTTCGCCCTTCGCGTAGACGGCGGCGCGCAGCGGCGTCCCGTTGGCGGCGTCCCATGCGAGCTCGGCGCCGCCGACGAGGCCCCCGTTCGCCTTCGGTGAGACGTGCAGCGTGTAGGTGGCCTGGCCGGCGACGTCGGAGGGGATCGCGCCGCTCAGATCGGCGTGCTTCATCGCCTCTTCGATCCCTTCCTGGACCTTGGCGAGCGACGGCGCTTCGTCCTTGCCGGCTTCGTCTTCGCCGGCCTTTTCGTGCTGCGGCAGCGTCCCTTCGTAGGCCGTTTCGGTACCAGGGTCGTAGACCGTGAAGCTCTGCTTGTCGACCAGCACCTGGAAGTCGCCGCCGCTGCTCTTCGAGACGTCGGCCTGCAGCTCTAGTCGAAGGCGGCCGTCGGCCGAGGCCCAGAGCCTGCCGGAGGCGCCGCCGAGCAACGGGTCGGAACCTTCGAGCACCGATTCGCCGATCAGGTTGTCGGTGAAGTGGACCCGGGCGGTCACGCCTTCGATCGGCGGGGCGCTAAGCGCGTCGTGAACCGCTTCGGCGAGCGGTTTCGGCGGCGGCGTGGGGCCGCCTCCGGCGGCGGCGAGCGCGATCGCCGCGGTAGCCGCGGCAAATAGCGTCAACGCGGCTCCGATCGTCAGAAGCCGCAGGGTCGAGATGCGTCGGAGGTAGTTCATCGCTTGCTCACCCGAAGAGCGCTTTCACAGGGTAGGAGGGCTTCCTAAACGGCGAATGAGGGGTCCACTGATTAAACGGCGAATGAGGGTCCACTGATAGTAGTCCCCGTCTTGGTTCGGCCAAACCGACAACGAACTCGCGGTATCGCGCTGATTGGCGCGCTGACGCTGTTCGTCGCGGCGCTGATGCTCTGCCTCGACGGTACCCGCGACGGGGACCTCTACCTTCAGCTGGCGAGCGGCCGCTACATCGCCGCGCATGGGCTCGCCAGCGTCGACCCGTTCCAGACCATCGCCCACGGGGAGTCCTGGCTGAACCAGCAGTGGCTGTGCGAGCTGCTCATCTACCGGCTGGTGCGCCTCATAGGCGTCACCGGGCTCACCGTCGTCTACGCCTTGATGCTGGCAGCGCCGCTGGCCGTGCTGCTGTGGCTGTGTCGGCGCAAGGGGACGGCGATGATGGTCCTGCTCACCGTCCTCTACTGCCCGGGGCTATGGGTGATCGTCCACCCGCGCGCGGCGGGCTTCAGTGTGCTCGCCTTCTCGCTGCTGGTCGCGATCCTGGCGCTCGTTTGGCTGCAGCGCCGCCCCGAGGCGCAGACGTCGAGCCCCCTGCGCTGGGCGGTGCCGGCGACGCTCGCGGTCTTCGCGCTGTGGGCCAACCTACACGGCGGCTTCGTCGCAGGCCTGGGGCTGATCGGCCTCGTGGCGATCGGCCTGTTCCTAGAGCGCAAGCTGGGCAGCGGCGAGGGAATCGACCCCCGCCGCGTGGTCGCGCTTGTGACGACGGGCATCCTCGCCGCCGGCGTGGCGATGCTCGCCACGCCTCTCGGCGACGAGCTTCTCTCCTACCTGGCGAGCTTTCGCAACCCGGCGATCTCACTGGCCAGCTCCGAGTGGCTGCCTTCGTTTCAATCGCCGCCGGCGCTCGGCTACCTGGCCTGCGCTGCGGCGTTCCTCTCCTGGCTGTGGTGGAGGCGGCGCGGCACCCTGGGGCTGGCGCCGGGGCTCGTCGCGATCGCCTTCCTCGCATTCGCGGTCCTCTCGCTGCGCAACATCGTCTTCGTCGGGCCGGTGGTCGCTTTGGCGATCTTCTCGCTGGCGCCCGACCGCCCGCTGCGGGTTCCTCTGCCGCTGATCGCGCTGGTGCTGGCGGCCTCGGTCGGGGCGGCGACGACATGGGCGATCGCGGTCGGGCCGGCGCGAAACGAGCCGATCCTCGACTCGCGCCTGATCGACTATGCCCTGCACCACCCACCGCCCGAGGGACACATCGCCGCCTACGCGGGGATCGGCTCCTACATGCTGTGGCGCTCGCCGCGAGCGCGGGTCGAGCTCGACGGCTGGCTCGAACACTTCTCCGCCGCCGAGCTGCGCGAGACCTACGCCGTCCTCGACGGCCGCGTTGCCAACCCCGCCCCCTACGTGCGTCGACTGCGCATCGGTGCGGTAATTGCCGACCGCCGTCGCGCGATTGCCACCCTGCGTGCGCACGGCTTCGAGGTGCGGTTCAGGACCCCGGCAGGCTCCTACCTCCTCAAGCGGGTGGCGCCGGTCGACCGCAGGTAAGGGTCAGTCGGAATGCTCCTCGGCAAGCACCGCTCGCGAGGCAGCAGAGCGGCGGGTGCGAAAGTGGCGAAATACAAAGAAGGCGATTAGCACCACGACCGCCGCCGCAACCACGTAGTCGGCGTAGCCGAAGCTTTCGTGGAAGGACTCCCAGCTCCCGCCCAGCGCCCAGCCGACCGCGGCGAATGAGAAGCACCAAAGGGCAGAGCCGAGCAACGTCAACGGCACGTAGAGATGAATCGGCGAGCGAAAGACGCCGGCTGGGATCGAGATGAACGATCGCACGACGGGCGTGATGCGGCCGAGGAAGACGGCGCGCGGGCCGTAGCGCTCGAACCAGCGCTCGGCGCGGGCAAGCGTCTCGGGTTTCAGGTGCAGCCAGCGCCCGTAGCACTCGATCAGCGTCCGGCCGCCGAAGCGCCCGATCGCCCAGCCGACTAGAGCTCCCAGCAGATAGCCGAAGGTGCCGGCGAGGGCGAGGACCAGGTAGCTCTCCAGGCCGCTGGACAGGCTCAGCCCGAAGAGGAATACCTGGTGGCCGGCGACGCTGCCGGCCGCGAGTACGCCCGCGTAGAGCATGATCAGCTCGCCGCCGGCCGGCAGCAGGGCATCGAGGGCCATCAGGGCGAACACCGCGTAGACGCCGTTCTGGGCGATCCAGTCGGTGATGGTGGCGGAGATGCTGGCGAGGACGATCAAGGCGTGAAGGGGATCAGAGGCGAGCGGCGCAGCAGCCCATCGGACGCAGCGATGGTGGTCGCTGCTCCTTAAGTCCAGATGAGAGGGTACGGTGATGGACATTGGGGTACGCATTCGAGGGGGTCTTTTCGGCCAACATGCCCACCAGGTCCTCCGCGTTCCTGCCCTCGGCCATGTCCTTCTCAAGGTCCGCCAGCGTCTCGGTGTAGAACACAGGCACCACGTTCACGCGAAGGAAGGCATCGAGCCAGACCGCCTCATCCATGCTTAGCGCTTGAAGAGCCGACTTGTCAAAGATCGTCATCGGGCCCATCGGCGAATGGTGCCAGACCATTCATTCAGAGTTCGCGCCTGCACAACCGGCTCACCTCACGGCACTGACTTGGGGACTTCCGCTTCCGCGTGAAAGCAGAAGCGCTAGGGCTACGCCGCCAGGAGTCCTTCGTGATCGTGGCCCTCGCGCGGTTGGAAGATCCGCGTCAGCTTCGCGGCATCGTCGGGGCGCGGCTTCGAGTGCAGGTAGCGCTCGGTCGTGCTCAGCTTCGAGTGACCCATCATGTCCTTGACGGACACGAGATCGAACTGCTGAATCGCCAAGGTGCCGAAGGTATGGCGTAGATCGTGGAATCGGCGCACCCGGACCCCTGCCTCCTTCTGAGCCCGGATGAAGCGGCTGCGAACGGCGCTGCGGTCGAGGGGTCCGCCATTCGGGCGGCAGAAGACGTGATCGGACTCGCTCGTGAAGATCCCGCGCCGTAGAAGTGCCCGCAGCTGGGCCTTCGCCTGCTCGGCGAGTGGTACCGGCCGAGCCCTGCGCGACTTCGTGCTGGCCTCCTGTCCCGCAGACATCGCTCGCGAGACGATCACGACGCCCGCCTCGAGGTCGACGTCCGACCAGCGCAGCGCCAGCAGCTCGCCCAGCCGAAGACCAGTGCAGGCGGCGAAGATGAACAGGGAGGCATCCTGGTCATTCATTCGCTGCCACTCTGCGTCGGTCGCGGGCGCGTAGTTGTGCTTGGGCCGGCGGCGGTGCAGGCTGGACCGTGCGGCGACAGCGATTGCCAAGACCTCGTGCGGCTCGAAGGTCTCGATGGGCCCAGCGCCGTCTTCCGGTCGCTTGGTCGTTCCTGCGGCTGGATTCTCGGGCAGCCCGAAGGCATCCCCGCGCATCGCGTACTCGAAGATCGAGTGGACGACCTGGCGATGGATGTTGACGGTGCGAGCGCTCACGTCCTCGCGGTCCAGGGCTGAGAGGAACCGCCGCACGTCTGCCGTGGAGATGCCGGCGAGCTTTCGCCCGCCGAACTCGCGCATGATCCGCGCGCCTCGCTGGCCCTTCTTGCCCCGGCGGGGCTGAGCGAGGAGATACCGATAGGCGGCCAGGGTGGAGGGCTTGATCCGCTTCTCGTGCTGGAGATATTCGAGCCAGGCATCAACGGCCTCATCGAAGGTCGCGTCCCGGTTCTCGGGGGCGCGGCGCAGCTCGGCCTCATGCTCGGCGATGGCCTTTGCCATCGCGGCATAGGCCCGCCGCTCGTCGAGGCAGCCATCGCGGACACGGCCGCGGCGGCGACACCAACCGCCGTTCTTCGAGTCCCGTTCGAGCCAGGCCCGACCGAGCCGCCGCTTCCGCTGGGCTCGGGTCGAGTCCCGCCACTTCGCCTCGTAGAAGGGACAGCCCTTGTAGTCCCTGACGACCAAAGCGCCCGTGTCTTTCAGATCCGCTTCCATCCTGACGACCTCCTGGGTTCCCGAATGCAGTCTCGGGGGTCTTGTCCAAGCCACCGCCCGCCTGCATCGGATCGAGCGGTTTGGGTACCAATTTGGGTACCAACCCAGCTCGATCAAGACCGTTGGAGAATCCGCTTCCCTAAGCCAAATCAGGCACAAATGGCCCGAACCACGGCCACTTTATGAGCCTGTCACGCCGGAGGTCGCGGGTTCGAGTCCCATCGCTCCCGCTCCCTGAATCAACCGGCGGCCGAAATCGGTGGGAGTAGCAGTTGGGAGTGGCAACGCGCCGCTCGCCGGCCGAGCACTCGCTGCAGCAGTCGCAATCGTCGACGTGGGAGCAGGCATTGATCAGAACCCAGTGTGAACGAGAGTCCGCGGGTATGGTGCGGTCGCGGACGAACCCGTGCCCGGCGGGTCCAGAAACGAGCATCAACCGGCTCCGTGTTCGAACCCGCGACCTTCAGGTTATGAGCTGCCGGGCTCGGCGACCTCTCAACTGCTGACCAGGTAACTGACTGCCCGTGTCTTCGCCACGGCGAGGGCGCCCAGGCAGACCATCGCGAGTCCGGTCACGAGCGGAACGCCCCCCAGCGCGGCCGTCCCCCAGCGCTCGGTCAGGTAGATCGGCTCCAACAGTACCGGGACGAAGGTCTGGATCGCGAATGAGACCGGCACGACAGAGGTTGCCGGCCGGCGCTGGAGGGCGGTCATCTCAGTTGTCAGCGCGACCACGCCCGTGGCGGCGGCAACTGCCAGCCAGACCCCGGCGAGGGCCCAGGCGCCCCCCGCGGCCCCTTCGCTGACCAGCTTCGTGGCGATGTTGCTGGCGCCGTAGGCAAGCGCGGATGCGATGATCACAAACGTCGAGGAATCGAGCCGGCCGCGGCCACGCAGCGCGAAGGGGACTAGTGAGATCGCGGTCATTGTCCCCATCACCGCCAGCGTCGCTGCCTGGCTCGCAACGGTCTCATTCCCCGTCGGCGTTCCCCAGGCGAGCAGGCCGATGCCCACAGTGATGCCCAGGACCCCGATGACCTCGGCGACCCCAACCCGCTCACCCAGCATCCTCACGCCGAGGTAGAGCATCAGCAACAGGCCGACGGCGAGCACCGGCTGGACGACGACGAACGGAGCCAGCGCCAAGGCCGCGACCTGCAGGGCGAAGCCGACACCGCCCAGCAGGAAGCCCGCAATCCACCGCCTCCGGCGCGCGAGGTTGCCGAGCAGCGAGAGCCGTAGGCCCTCCGCCGGCGGCTCCCGCCGCGCGTCCGCCGCCTGCAGGACGATGCCGACGTTGTAGGCGACCGAGGCGGCTGCGGCCGCCAAGAGGCCGAGGGCCAGCATGCTCAGCTGATCGCCTTGGTCGCGAGGCGCTCGGGAGCGATCCGCACCACGTCCCAGACCAGGCCGATCCGCTCCATCAGGCCGATCAGTGCAGCCGAGGGATCCAGCTCGGCGCGGCCGAGGCCGTGCCGCGCCGAGGTTGGGAAAGCATGGTGGTTGTTGTGCCAGGCCTCACCGAAGGTGAATGGGGCAAGCCAGGCCAGATTGCGCGACTCGTCCTTGGTCACAAAGTCGCGACTGCCGAAGAAGTGGCAGAGCGAGTTGACGCTGAAGGTGATGTGGTGCAGGAAGAAGATCCTCACCGCCCCGCCCCAGAGCAAGCCCATCAGGCCGCCGAAGACGCTGCCGGTGAGGGCGACGCCGAGTCCGAACGGCAGCGCCAGCCCCGCCGCCGCCCACAGCACGAAGGTGCGGTCAACGAAGCGGACGACGGGATCGGCGATCAGATCCGGCGCATAGCGCTCCTCTTCTGCGGGCTCGTCGCTGAAGAGAACCCAACCGACGTGGGCGTAGAAAAGGCCCCTGATGGCACCAAGCAAACCGGAGCCGTGACCGACGTGAGGGCTATGCGGATCGCCCTCGACGTCTGAAAAGCGATGGTGGCGCCGATGGTAGGCAACCCACTCGATCACCGGGCCCTCGAGAGCCATCGAGCCCAGCACTGCCCAGAGAAAGCGCATTGGACGGCTCGTTTTGAAGGCGCGGTGGGTGAACAGCCGGTGGAAGCCGACCGTGACGCCGAACCAGAATCAGCGTGGCGAAGAAGATGAGGACCTCCTGCCAGATGAGGAGGCCGCCCCACTGCCAGTGGCTACCGCGATCAGGGCCAGCGGGACGACGGTCACCGTCAAATTGGCGATTCGATCGACAGGGCTGGGCGCGGAGGGCATGCCCGCCGTGCAACCGCTATCGCTCATCCTTCTCCTTCCACCAGGCGGACAGCGCCGCCCGGGGGTAATGGGGTGCAGGCAGTCGGAACCGGTCCTCGGCGCGGGAGGGATGCTTCGACAGCAGCTCGTAGCGCTGATTACCAAGAACGTTAGACGGTGTGCCTAAAGGCTCCGTGAGCCGGACGGGGCGACCTGCGACCATCGGTGCTTGGCCGTCGTCGGCTTCGTCTACTGGCGGCCGACTGCGCTGGACACCGAGACAGGCCCCGCCGCGGTGGATGAGGGCCTGGCAAGGCTCGCCTCCGAGCTCGGCCCGGATGAAGGCATGGGTCTGCGTAAGAACCGTGGCAACTCGATCGTCGTCAGAGGATTCGAGCCGAGGGAGCTGTGCCAGGCGATGGACCGCGCGGTCCCCGACTGGGAAGACCGCCAATTGTTCTTCGCTCCGGCCTTCTTCTGACTAGCCCCGCAGCCGACTCGGCGACCAATCGATGCGAATTCCGAGCGATCTGAGAGTCTGCTGTTACCGTGGAGTAGTCGGGACGGCCGTTTTCGCCGCCCGAGAGGTTCCGTTTCCTCCACGTGCCGGGTTGGCGCCTTGGGGCCGCAGGATCTCCCAAGACGTTTCAACTAGGAGTTCACACCATCACTACTTTTGCCGATCTCGGCGCCTCCAAGCCGGTGGTCGACGCACTCAGCGCGCGCTCGATCACCCAGCCGTTCCCCGTTCAAGAGCTGGTCATCCGGGATGCCCTCGCCGGTCGCGACCTTCTCGTCCAATCCCCCACCGGGTCAGGCAAGACGCTCGCCTTCGGGGTTCCCATCGTCGACCTGGTCCATCCCGACGATAATCAGCCGCGCGCTCTGGTCCTGGCCCCGACCCGGGAGCTGGCAACCCAGATCGTCGGCGAGCTTGCCGAGCTGGCCAAGGCGCGCCGCCTGAAGATCGCCGCCGTCTACGGCGGCGTCGGCATGGCGCCACAGATCAAGGCGGCCCGGCGAGCCGACCTTCTGGTCGCCACCCCCGGTCGCCTCGAGGACCTGATCGGCCGGGGCGTCGTGTCGCTTCGGGGGATCGACATCCTCGTCCTCGACGAGGCCGACCGCATGCTCGACATGGGGTTCCGGCCCGCAGTAGACCGGATCGTCGCCAAGACCCCCGCCGACCGCCAGACTTTGTTCTTCTCGGCGACCCTGGAGGGCGCTGCGGGCGAGGTCGCGGCCTCATACACCCGAGACGCCTGCTCTCACACCCATGCGCCTCCCGAATATCAGGAGGCCAATGTCGAGCATCGCTTCCTCTCGGTCCAATCGCAAGGCGCCAAGCTCGACCACCTCGTCTCACATGTCTCAGAAGAGAGCGCGGGTCGCTCGCTCGTCTTCGTCCGCACCAAGCGCGGCGCCGACCGGCTGGTGAAGCGACTGCGGGGACGGCAGGTTGACGCCGTCGCGATGCACGGCAACAAGAGCCAGCGCCAGCGTGAGCGGGCGCTGGCCCGCTTCGAGCGGGGCGAGGTGATGACGCTCGTGGCAACCGACGTCGCAGCCCGCGGCATCGACATTCCCAACGTCGAACGGGTGATCAATTACGACGCCCCAAAGGACCGGGACACCTACGTGCACCGGGTCGGCCGCACCGGCCGCGCCGGTCGCACCGGGACCGGGATCAGCTTCGTGCTCGCCGACCAGGCCGAGGAGATGGGACGGATCACCGCCACCCTCGGCCTCGTCACCGCCCCGACCGCTCCGAACGCGGGGCGTCCGGCCAACGCGCGGCCTTCGCGCCGTCGCCGCCGGCGCCGTGACAGAGCACTCGCTTGAGGACGATTCCCGCCAGCGCCATCAGGTGGAGCTGCGCGCGCTGCGGCGTCTCGATCGGCAGGATCGACGGCAAGCGCATCGCGCTGCCCCCTACCTGGACCCGGTCGGGAGAGCGGATGTTCTGCCTTGCGTGCAGCCGCGCGCTGGCAGGGGAAGTGGCGATGAATTCGGCTCCCGGAGACAGCTCCCGCGAGGAGCTTGCACAAATCCGGCGCAGGGGGCTGATCGAGTTCGAGATCAGGCGATTTCCAGATGCGCCCAACCGAACGATCGCGCGGTCCTGCCGCACCTCAGCCGGTGCGGTCGCGGCCGTCCGCGGGGCCTCGGCCGAGCCTCCGCCCGGCGCCCCCCGGCCTCCCGACCAGGGTGGCGGGTAGCGGGGGCGAAGATGGAGCTCGGGATCGGCCTCGCCGCAGCCGTCGCACTGATGACGAACCTCGCCTCGTTGCTCAAGCACCGTGGCTGCCAGAGCGTGCAGCCGGTTCACATCGGCCGACCGCTCGCGAGCCTGCGCAGCCTCGCCGCCTCGCCGTGGTTCGCCGCGGGCTGGGGGCTTGCTGCGGTCGCCTGGCTGGCACACGTCGCTGCGCTCTCGCTGGTGCCGATCTCGCTAGTGCAGGCGGTGCTCGCCGGCGGCGCGGTCACCCTCGCGGTGCTCTCGCAACGTCTCTTCGGCGACCCTGTGGAGCGACGGCAGTGGCTGGCGCTGGCGCTCGGCGGAGGGGGGCTCGCCCTGCTCGCGGCGACGCTTCCCCACTTCCGCGGCGCCCACTCCGGCTTCTCCCTGGCGGCGATCCTGAGCTTCGAGGGCGGACTCGTCCTGCTCGCGGCCGGGATCGCGCTCGGCCACCGCGCCGAGCGGCTCGCTGCTCGACGCGGCGTGCTGTTGGCCGTGCTCGCCGGGCTCCTCTTCGCCCTAGCCGGAGTCGCTATCAAGGCTCTCACGGGCGGCGCGGGCGGCTGGGCGCCGATGTCCTCCCTGGTCGTCCTGACCATCGCTTGCGGCGCGCTCGGCCAGTATGCGGCGGTCGCCGCCCTTCAAAGCGGGAGGGCGATCGAGACGATCGGCCTGATGGGAATCGTCGCCAACGCGACCCAGATCGTCGGCGGGATCCTCGTCTTCGGCGATCCCCTTTCCCCGAGCCCCATCGGGATCGCCCTGCAAGTCAGTGCCCTGGCGATGGTCTGCCTTTCCGCGCTCATGCTCCCGTCCTCGATCGGCGCCGACCTGGAGCCATCATGAGACGCTGGCAGGAGACTGTGGGATCGACGCGGCGCTAGACGCCCGGGCGCCGGCCGACGCCCCGCCCCGATGAGACTTACGATCGGGCCAAGCGACGAAAGCTGCGGCAAGCCGAGGCCCGCACCAAGGGGGTATCTGAACGAGATGCGCAGAGCTCTTCTCGGCCAAATACAAGGTCAGCGACAAGGTCAAGGCAATTCCCCCGAGTTCACGTCCGGCCGCCCCGTCGCTGTTCTCTCGTTGTCCGCTTGAGCGCTACATGGCGGGAGCTGGGAGCTGCTCAACTAATTTCCTAAATTGGCCATTGGATAGGTTGACCGGGTGAGTTCCGCGGACCCGCCGCCAGCGGAGCAGCCACCGCGGTCTACAGAGAGCGGGAGTGGCAGGCGGGTTGACTGGCGCCGCCTGGCGGGTTCGCCTATCGCGACCCCGAGCACGTCTGCGAGCGGCTGACTCTCTACGGCTACGAACATATCGGGGAGTCGTCACTGGAATGGGCAAAGCGCGTCAGAGAAGAACGTCCAGACACTCCGCGCGCTCTGATCGCCGAGGATCTCCGCAGATGACCGCCCGCGCCGCCCGGATCGACGGTGCGGTTGCCGGCACCCCCTTTCTGATCGCGCTGGTTCCCGGCTACCTCGCCTTCCTCTGGCAGGAGGGACGAATGGAGCGGCGGATCGCCGCCCTCTATGGCCACGACCCACGCGAGCTTGAGACCTGTGCGCAGGGCTGACGCTGCGTGGCCTGCACCCGACGGTCGATGCTGCCCGTGAGGCCCTGATCAGAGTGCGGGACAAGGCGGCTCCCGATGGAGCGTCCTCCAAGTCGCTCCTGTCACGCCGGAGGTCGCGGGTTCGAGTCCCGTCGCTCCCGTTCCACGCTAAGGCCCTCCTCAAAGGCAAACGCGGCTCGGGTGACCTAGCCTCAGGCCTTCGCCGTCCTGTGCCTCTGTTTCCCCGGCGCGAAGTGTCTCTTGGCCGCCGCGATGCAGCGGGCGCGCTTGCTTTTCTTGAGCTTCCTGCACGCCTTGATCGCCCGCCCCAGCTTCTGGGCGGTGGTGGGAGTCGCAGCTGGTTTGGCTCCCCTCGAGGTCGTGGATCCATCGCCGCTCGGGTTGCCGCCCCCGCCCCCCGAGCCGTTGCCGCCGGAGCTGGCGACCGTGTATTCGATCGTGGCCCCTGCGCGCTCACCATCGAGGCTCACTGCACTCACCGTGTAGCGCTGCGGGCCCGGGGTGGTGGTGTCGAGCCTGCCGGGGCTGGTGCCGCCGCCCGAGTCGGTGCACGAGGCGATTCCCGGCCCGCCCGCCGCCTCGGTGCAGGTGAAGCTCGTCGCTACGCTTTCGCCCACCGTGTAGGTCTGGTGGTCGGCTGGCGAGACAATGGCGGCGCTGGGCGCTGCCACCGCCGCGCCCGTGATCGTGATCGGCAGCGTCTGAGTCGAGGCGTCGGCGCCACCGCCGCTGTCGCTCACGGTGAGCGAGACCTGATAGGTGCCGGGCTGGATGTAGTAGTGGGTGGGGTCGGCACCGCCGGTGGTGTCGGGCGGCGAGCCGTCACCGAAGCTCCATTCGTAGGTTGCGATTGGCGCGCTGATGTCATAGGAGCCGCTGCCATCGAAGTTGATCGGGTGGCCGGGTTTGCCACTCGCGGGGGCTGTGAAGGACGGGGTCGGGCCGAGCCGCGCGGCACAACCGGCCGGTTCGACAGGTTTCGCCGGGGTAGGCGTCACGGTCGGCGCATTGCTCCAGATCTGCTGTGTGTAGTAGCTGTGACCGTTGATCAGCTGGTTGAAGGCGGTGTCTTCGCTGAGGCTGCCGCCGAGCGGGGTGCCGTAGACCTCGGGCTGTTCTTCGACGATCGGTCCGGTGCACTTGTCGGCGACCTCTTCCCCATATTTGTCGGTATAGCCGAAAGGAGGTTCGGGGTCGGTGGCGGACTCCACGATCTCGTGTATCTCCGAATCGAGCGTTCCGTCCGTGTCTTCGTTTCCGCCCACACCGGAGGGCGCCTGACCGGAGTCGCATTCGGAGACGTAGGGCAGATCACTGTATATGGCCACCTTGCTTTCGGCGCCGATCCCGGTGATCTCGCTGTGGTAGGCGCAGAATTCTTCGGGCGCGCATTCCCCGAATTCGCAGGTGGCGACACCCTTGGGTGTGTAGATCAGATATTGAGCTTCGGGCGCGTCCGCGCGGTCGGTTGGCCAGTGTTTGGCCGCGATCTCGTCGACGATCTCTTCACGGATCTGGCTGTCGGTCACGCACGGAGCCTCGGCCTTGGTGCAGCCTTCGGCTTCTTCCAGCGGCGGGTAGGCGCCGATCGCGAACACGTCGCCCCCGAATTCGATCTTGCCGGTGATCGAGTGTCCCGCTTCGTCGGTGTACTTCTCGGCGACCGAGAACTCATCGGTCGTGCGCGTGTCTTCGGCCTGCAGATCCTTTGCGTACTGGATGATCGGTTCGGTGTAGTCGCTCGCGAATTCTTCGGGCTTCTGCTCCCAGAAGATCAGATACAGCTTCGAGGAGAGCATCAGCGGCCCGCCGCCGTAGACGACCGATGGCTGCTGACCACCTACCGTCAGCGGCTCGGCACGTCTCCGCAGGGAAGAGAGCGGCGCCGCCCCGGCTGGGGAGGCAGGCATCACGCCGTATGCCCGGCCGTGGGCGAACACCACGTGCGCCTGTGCAGCACGGCCGGTGAAAACGAACAGCACGGCCGTCAGCAGTGCAGCAGTTGCGGCGATGCGGGCGAGCGCTGTTCGTCGCACAAGCCGACTTTGTCCGCCTAACATCTCGCGCGCCCGTGTCGCACCCTCGGCGAAGCATACGCGCGGAGTCGCCCTGGCCGTGCGTCAACCGCTTTTCGCATCGTTGCCGGGAAGGTCGAACCACCTGTGGTGATGGGCGCTGGATCGTGGCAGGAGGGTTAGTGGGCGATCGCTCTCGGACGGATGATTCGGAAGCGCTTGGTCGCCGCCGGACCACGCAGCCCTGTCGGACCGATTGCCCGACCCGCAGACCGTGTCGCCCCTCCCCGACCCAGTAGCGCAGCGGCGAGCGGCACCGCCGGTATCGAGCCCCGTCGCGCTTGCATTCGAATCCCCGGGTCTTGGTCGGCGAGTAGAAGTGAAAGCGAGCCCGGATTCGGTGGTGTCGGTTGACGGCGACGCTCCAGAAGTGCCGTTGGTGCCGCTGCGCTATATGGCAAATGCCGAGGAGCGCAGTTCTCGAGCGCCCTCCTCCCTGGTGCCTCCGGGGCGTGGATCCTCCGCGGTGCTCTGCACGGCGCCGCCCCCGAGGCTTGTCCGAATCTCTCGCTCAGCGTCACCCGCGGTTCGCCCGCCCCCCGAGTTCGCCCACGAGTTCGGCATCGCATCCAATCGTGTCCACCCCTCGATCGCCGGGGCGCAGAGAGAGGATGCTCGTGAGAATGGCAGGGGCCACGCGCAGAAGGCTAGGTTCTTGACTTTCACCAGGTGATCTCGCTCCAATGGGAGAAACTTGTCGCCACGATCAGCTCAGATCACAGCAAGGAGTTGCGGGGAGGCGATGCCTCTCAGGGTCTTCATGTCCCTCTCAGAACGAATCAAAGAAATTCTCCCCAGAGGCCGGATGCGCCTTGGCTTCTCCTGCGCCCTTGTCCTGTTCGCGACTCTCGCGGCGCCTGCCGGCTCGGTCGCGGCCTCGAACTGGACGCTGCGCCAGCCGCCGCTGCCGCAGTGGCACCTTGAAGAAGGGGGAACAGCCGAGGCCTCACTGTCGGGCGTCTCCTGCCCGATTGAATCGCTCTGCGTCGCGGTCGGCGGCCAGGATTCGCTCGTCTTTTCCCAGGCGCCGACCCGCGGCGCGGCCGCCTGGCATGTGGTGAACCCCTCATCTGGGAAGGGCTGCCCGGAAGAAAATCCGCGTTGCGGGAAGCCAGGCAGCGACCTGCGGGCTGTCTCCTGCGCCTCGCAGAGCTTCTGTGTTGTGGTCAGCTATGAAGGTTTCGTCTATGTCTCAAGCGAACCGACGGGGGGCGCCGGTACCTGGTCGCCGACCGACATCAACGAAAGCGGGGGACACGGCGCCACACACCTGACCAGCGTCTCCTGTCCCTCGCCGTCCCTCTGCGTCGCGGTCTCCAGCGGGCCAAGCTTGGGTAACACGGCGGGCAGGGTCCTCACCTCGACCGAACCGACCTCCGGCGGCTGGCAGGTGGCCCAGCTCGCCGGCTCCCCCGATCTCCGGGCCGTTTCCTGCGGGACTCCGTCACTGTGCGTCGCCGTCGCCAGGGACGGCCGCGTCTTCGTCTCAACCGAACCCGCGGGCGGCGCCTCGACCTGGCGCGCGCTCGGCACGCCAGGGGGACCCGGGGATCTGGAGGGGGTGAGCTGCGTCGCGACCTCGCTCTGCGCCGCCGGCAACGCCGGCGGCGACATTCTCACCTCGACCAACCCCGGTGGGCTCGGGGCTGGCTGGAGCGCGGCAAGCGGCGGCGGCTCGGTGCAGATCACCGGTGTCTCCTGCCCGACAGCGCCTCGCTGTGCCGCCGTCGACGACAACGGTGACGTCCTCACCTCGACCGATCCGACGGGCGGAACGGGCGCCTGGCATTTCGAAAACCTCGTTCCCTACGGGACCCCCGCAGAATTCCAGTCGCCGCGAAATGCGCTGTTCGCCGCCTCCTGTCCCTCGACCTCGCTCTGCGCTCTGGTCGGCTCTGACGGTCGGGTCTTCACCTCCACCGAACCGTTCGCGGCGCCCGCCGATCCCTCCGGCGGCTCGAAGCGCCATAAGGTTCGGCGGCGACCCCGCACGATCATCCTCTTCGCAGAGAAATTCTGGAGTCTCGCCCTCACCCGCCACCGCCGGGCCCGGGCCCGCTTTCACTTCTACTCGCCCAGCAAGACCAGGGGGTTCGAATGTAGCCGCGACCGGGGCCCCTACCGCCGTTGCCACTCGCCGCTGCGCTACTGGGTGGCTCGCGGGCGACACGTGCTGAGCGTCCGTGCGATCGGCCCGACCGGGCTGCGCGGGCCGGCGGCGAATCAGCGCTTTCGCGTGATCCACCGCCGGTGATCGCCGGTTGCTCTCGAGCCTTCTGTGGTCTCAGGCGGTCAGCGCCGGGCGCACGGCGGAGACGTCGAGTGAGGTCTCGCCCCGAAGCCGCGCGGCCAGCTCGCTGCGGTGTTCACTGATGCCGGCGTCCTCCAGAGCCCAGCCCAGCCGCTCCACCAGCTGCCCGGAGAAGTGGTCAGATTCCAGGTCGCTGGGGACGATGCGCTCGCGGTAGACGACGGCGCCGGCGTTCTCATCACGGCTGTCGGTGACCACCAGTATCTGCGGCACGGTTTCCTCCTTCGCTCGCGTGCTATTCACTCGAGGATCGACCGCTTCGCTTCGGATCTCGTCAAGATTGCGTAAAGACTGCGCAAATGTCCGGGTAGGCTCATCTCTCCCCGAACAGGATAGGAGCACGATGAAACGCCACCATCCCCTCGCGCACACCCTCGAGCAGGCCGCGGCCCTCTATGGGAACCGCTTTCTCACCGAAGACGCCCCCACCGGTCCCTTCCCCGAGGTCGGCATGTCCGCGCTGGATGCGATGCGCCTGGTCGGCGAGGAACTGGCTCTCGAGGGGGACCCCGACCGCAACCTCGCCACCTTCGTGACCACCTGGATGGAGCCCGAGGCGCAGCGGATCATCGCCGAGAACCTGCACCGCAACTTCATCGACCACGCCGAGTATCCGATCTCAGCTGAGATCGAGCAGCGCTGCGTGCGGATGCTGGCCGACCTCTTCAACGCCCCCGGAGAGACGACCGGCTGCCGCACGCAGGGGTCCTCGGAGGCGATCATGCTGGGGGCGCTCTCGCTGAAGTGGAAATGGCGCCAACGGCGGCAAGCCGAATCAAAGTCCCTCGAGAGCCCGAACCTCGTCTTCGGTGGCGACGTTCACGTCGTCTGGGACAAGTTCTGCCGCTATTTCGACGTCGAGCCACGGATCGTGCCGCTGCGCGATGACAAGTACGTGATCGGCCCCGAGGACATCGAGCCCCATATCGATGAGAACACGATCGGCGTTGCGGCGGTTCTCGGCACGACCTTCACCGGACATGCCGATGACATCAAGGGGATCAACAAGCTGCTCCTCGAGCTGAAGAGCCAGAAGGGGCTCGACGTGCCGCTGCACGTCGATGCTGCCAGCGGCGGATTCGTCTGGCCCTTCCTCTACCCGGACTCCGAGTGGGATTTCCGCCTCGAGCAGGTGCACTCGATCAACGTCTCCGGCCACAAGTTCGGGCTCGTGTACCCCGGCATCGGCTGGCTGGTTTTCCGTGAGAAGGCCGACCTCTCCGAGGACCTGGTCTTCTACGAGAATTACCTGGGAAAGACCGACGCGACCTTCACGCTCAACTTCTCGACCGGCGCCTCGATGGTCCTCGCCCAGTACTACCTGTTCGTTCGCCTCGGCCGTGAGGGCTACGCCTACGTGTTGGGGGCGATGCAGGAAAACGCCAGGGCCTTGGCCGGGAAGCTCGAGGAGAATGGCAACTTCGAGCTGATCGGAGCCGAGCAGGAGCAGCTACCACTGGTCGCCTTCAAGCTCACCGGTGAAAGGGACTACGACGAGTTCGACGTCTCCTGGCAGCTCTCGGCCGAGCGCGGCTGGATGCTCCCGGCCTACACGATGCCGCCCAACGCCGAAGACGTGAAGGTGATGCGGGCGCTGGTCAAGCAGACCCTGAGCCGAGAGCAGGTCGATCGGCTGGCGGAGGACATCGCGACCGCCTGCGCGACGCTCGATAAGAAGGGCGGTGCGCATCCCACCGAGCGCAAGAAGATGAAACGGAGTCCCAGCTACTGACCCGAGCCTTCGGGCGCTGAGGGCCGCGGGGCGCAGGCGCGGGCAGAGCCGCGCCAGCCCGCCTGTACACGTGGGCGAGCGGCATGTCGAGAACTTCGGACCCCTGTACAAGGACGGATGGCGATCGGGGGCCGACCATTTCTGTATGGAATCGCCGCGCCGCCAGATCCTCGCCTTCGGTGGCGGGGGCTTCTCGATGGAGTCCGGCAACCCGCTGCTCGATGAGTACGCGCTCAGCCTCTGCTCGGGCCGGCTCCCACGGGTCTGCTTTCTGCCTTCCGCCAGTGGCGATGCCGACCACTACATCGTCCGCTTCTACAGGGCCTTCTGCGCGACGCGCTGCGAGCCCTCCCATGTCTCGCTCTTCCGCCGTGAGCAGGGACCGGCCGATCTCCGCGAGCACCTCCTCTCCCAGGAGCTGATCTACGTCGGCGGCGGCAGCCTGATCAGCCTGCTGGGCGTTTGGCGGGCCCACGGGATCGATGAGATTCTGCGCGAGGCCTGGCAGGCGGGGGTGATCCTCTGCGGTCTCTCGGCCGGTTCGCTTTGCTGGTTTGCCGAGGCGGTGACCGGCTTTCACGGGGCGCCCCGTCGGGTCGAGGGTCTCGGGCTCCTGCCGTTCAGCAACTGCGTCCACTATCAGCCCGGCTCGCAGCGGCGGCTCGCCTATCACGGCTTCATCCGCGGTGGTATGCGCTCGGGCTACGCGGCCGAGGATGGTGCCGCCCTGCATTTCCTTGACACCGAGCTGAGCCGCGTCGTGGCCTCGCGACCGGAGGCCCGCGGCTACCGGCTCGACCCCCTTGGCGACCGCGTGGTGGAGATGCGGATCGCGACAACCTACCTCGGGGACGGCGCCGGACCGGCGCCGCTGGCGCCGGCGCCCGAGGCGATCTCCACCGCCGCGGCGGTGGCCTGAACCCGGCGATGACCCCCCGGATCCTCGCTCTCGGCGGCCACGACTTCACCTCCCGACCGCCCGACCGGGCCGTCTGCGAGCTGATGCTCCGCCTGGCAACCGAACGCGCCGGGGGGCGACCGAAGATCTGCATTCTGCCCACCGCGAGCGGCGATACCTCCGAGCAGATCGGCCGCTTCTACGCAGCATTCGGGGAGCGGGCGTGCGACCCCTCCGACGTCTCGCTGTTTCGGCTGGGCAGTCGGCCGATCGCGCTGCGCGAGCACCTGCTCGCCCAGGATCTCGTCTATGTGGGGGGCGGCAGCCTGGTCAATCTGATCGCCGTCTGGGAGGCCCACGACCTCGGGGAGATCCTCGGTCTCGCCTGGCGTCAGGGGATCGTCCTCGCCGGGCAGAGCGCCGGCGCGATGTGCTGGTTTGAGGCGGGGATCACCACCTCCTCGGGCAAACCTGCCAGCGCCGCCGGTCTCGGGCTAATCGGCGGCAGCCTCTGCGTCCATTACAACAACGAGCCCGAGCGCCGCGCCGCCTACCTCGAGGCGGTCGCCAACGGGATGCCCGGCGGCTTCGGCCTCGACGATTACGCCGGCCTGCTCTGGGAGGGCAACGGCCGTCCCGCCGCCCTGACCGCACGGCGCGGTGCCCGCGCCTACCGGGTCAGCGCCGGCGAGGAGGGTGTCGAGGAGGCACCGGTCCCGGCCCGCTTCCTGCCGGCCCCGGCACCCGCGACCCTGCGCGAGGACATCGCCGAGTTCCGACGGATCACCGGGATGCGCCGCAGGGCGGGCTGGCTCGGATAGGCGACCGCAGAGCATCCCCCGCCGAGGCGCATGCCGGCGCCTCCCGGGGCGGCTGGGGCGGGGCGCCGGGGCGGTGAGGCGGGGGGCTCAGCCGCCGGCGCCGGCTGCGGGCGGCGCGGTCGGGTCGCCGCCCCCTTCGCCCGGCGTCTCGCGGGCGATGTAGTCCTCGGCCAGCAGGAGGTTGTCGCTGGAGCGCTCGACGACGTTCAGCAGGTCGCCCATCAGCGCCACCTCCTCGACCTGCTCCTTGACGAACCACTGCATGAACTGCTCGGCCCGGTAGTCCTTGATCTCGCGGGCCAGCTCGAAGAGCGCAAGGATCTCCTCGCCGACGCGCTTCTCCTGCTCGAGCGCCAGCTTCACCGGGGCGACCCCATCGGCGAAGTTCGTCTCCTGTGACCTGATGTCGGGGATCTGGACCTGCTCGTCGACGTCGAGCAGGTACTGGACCATCATCATCGCGTGCTCGCGCTCCTCGAGCGCCTGGCGGTAGAAGAAGTGGGCCAGGCGGGGCAGGGTCTCGGCGTCGTAGTAGACGGCGATCCCGACGTACTGCTGCGAGGCGGCGAACTCGTTTGCGATCTGCTCGTTGAGGGCGGCGGCGAAGCTCTTGTCTGCCACATCGGCTCCTTCGGGATCGGGGAATCGGATTCTGCGGGTGAGGCTCTACTTTGGCAACGTAACCGAACTCCGAGCCGCCTCGCCCTCAAGTCTCCCAGCGAAAGCCCGTCGGGCTGAGTCGCGGCTCCAGGGGGCTGCCCGGCAGGCCGGGGGGCGGGTCGGCTTCGTTGTATGGGCGCGGGGCGGTGTCGTTGGGCGTCTCGGGGTGGAAGAGTGAGGCGAGGACCTGGATCTGTCCACGGCCGACGGAGAGCTCCCACTGCCCGCCCCCGTAGGCGCCGATCCCCTGCTCATCGCAGTAGTCGTAGGTTGCGCAGAGGTCCCGCAGGCCGCCGATTCGCGAGGGCTTGATGTTGACCATCCGCGGCTTCCAGGGGCGCGACTCGATGTCCTCGATCGAGTGGATCGGCGCGTCCCAGGTGACGCGCTCGTGCACCGGCTCAAGCACCGCTCGGGTCTCCTCGTTGACGTCGGGGTCCTCGAGCCAGGCCGCCGGGAAGGCCTCGACCAGCTTCCCGTAGAGCACCGGATCGGTCTCGACGTCGACCGGTGTGCCTTTGTAGAAGCCCTTCAGGTCGAGCGAGTCGACGGCGCCCGTCTCGACCAGCTGGGCAATCAGCTCATCCGTCCAGTCGTTGGTCGGATCGAGCTTGAAGCGCAGCTCGGGGTAGGGGTCGAGCTTGCGCCGCAGCGTCTCGATCCTCGATGCTCGACCCTCCCCCGGCGAGAGCCGCATCGAGCAGACGAAGACCACCGGCCGCGCCTCGCGGCCGAGCGCCTCGGCCAACCCGAGCCCAGACTGGCGCAGGGCGAGATCGAGCGCCGCCGACTCGAAGGCCCAGCGCCGGTAGCGTCGCGAAACCTCGCGCTGGGGCTCGACCGGGAAGGTGTCGAGGCCGCCGATCAGGTCGCAGAACTCGCCCAGGGTCGCCGGTCCCCGCAGGTCGAGCACCGCCCCGGCGCCCTGCAGGGCGATGTGGTCGACGGGGTCGTAGGTGACGTCCTCGCCGAGCCCCTCCTCCTCGCGGCCGCGGATCGCGATCACCGTGCTGAGCCGTTCGAAGTCCGCGGTCGTGAACTCCTCCCCGCCCAGCTCGTAGGCCTCGATCTGCAGCGGCAGCTCGGCGAGGCGGTCGAAGGTTGCCATCGTCGCTGAGCCTAGAGGATCGCTGCCCGGCTCAGTTGGCGCCGCTGACGCGCAGGGTTTGCAGCTCCCGATCGCTGCCGCCGCGAACCTGGCCGCCGTGGCGGACGCTCTCGCGGATGTAGTCGAGCGTCTCCCGCGTGAGGCGCTCGCCCGGCAGCACGTTGGGGATCCCGGGCGGGTAGGCCGCCAGCGACTCCGCCGCGATGCGACCCTCGGCCGCCTCGAAGGGGACGACCTCCTGCTCGCCGAGGAACGCCTCGCGCGGGCTCAGCACGAGCTCGCCCCAGGGCGGCGGCGGCGCCAGGGTGCTCAACCCTGCCGCCTCCCGCCGCTCGTCTCGGAGACTCTCGACCGTCGCGCGCAGCGCCGTGATCAGTCGCTCGCCGGCCCGCGCGGCGGGCTCCCCAAGACCGAAGATCGCCACCACGAGGTTCTCCGCCGCGAGCTCGAAGTCGATTCCATGGGCGAGCCCGAAGGCCACCTTCGCCAGTCGGTAGCCGCTGACTCCGGTGCCGCGGACATCGATCGCGAGCCGCAGCGGATCCCAGCCGGCGATTCCCGCCCGCCCGACCATCTCCTCGTCGAGCACCACCAGGCCCGGAATCGCCGCGATCGCGGCTCGGGTTCTGGCGATCGCCTCCAGGGTCTCGCCGAGGAGCGCCTCGCCGCGGACGCTCGCCAGCCGCCGCGCCGCATCCAGCGAGCCCGAGAGCAGGGCGCTGGGGCTGGTCGTTTCGAGCAGGCTGACGCAGCGGTCGACGATCGCCTCGTCGACCAGCTCGCCGCGACCGAGGTGCAGCATCGCCGCCTGGGTCAGGCTGCCGACGATCTTGTGCGTCGAGGAGACGACCAGGTCGGCGCCCTGGCTGAGCGCGTCCGCAGGTAGGTCGGGGTGGAAGCGCAGATGGGCCCCCCAGGCCTCATCGACGGCCAGCGGGACCCCGCGGCGATGGGCCACCTCGGCCAGGCCGGCGACGTCGGCGCAGGCCCCGAAATAGGTCGGCGAGACGACCAGGGCGCCGACCGCAGCCGGGGTCTGCGCCAGGGCCACCTCCAGTGAGGCGGGGGTCAGGCAGTGCGCGATGCCGAGCTCGGGGTCGAGCTCGGGCGTGGCGAAGGTCGGGCGCAGGCCGCTGAGGATCAGCCCGTCGATCGCCGAGGAGTGCACATTGCGCTGCACGACGAGCGGCTCGCCGGCGTGCGCCAGCGCCAGGCAGATCGTCTGGTTGCCCTGCGAGGCGCCGTTGACCAGGAACCAGCTGCGCCGCGCTCCCCAGGCCTCGGCGGCGAGAAGCTGGGCTCGTTCGAAGGGCGTCGGCCGGGGGCCGATGTCGATGCCCTCGGTGATCGAGGGGACATCGTTTCGCAGGGCCCTCTCGCCGACCAGCTCAACCAGGGCCGGGTCGGCACCGGCCCCACCCTTGTGCCCGGGGACCTGGAAGCGACCCGGATCGCGGGCCGAGTAGGCGAGCAGTGCATCGACATAGGGAGTCGATGCCTGGCTCTGATCGCCCATGCCTCGAGTCTAGTTGGCCAATTTGGGCCCGGGAGGGGCGCTCAGCGCCGCGGTCCGGGGTTGTGATTCGCCACACTTCGGTGATGGAGCACACTCCCCACGGCTACTGGCTGGAGGAGGCAGGCACGGTTGAGCCCGCGCCGCCGCTGGCGGCCGACAGCAAGGCCGATGTCGTCGTGATCGGCGGCGGTTACACGGGGATGTGGACCGCCTGGCATCTGAAGCAGCTGGAGCCCGGCGCGCGGGTGGTCCTGCTGGAGGCGGCGGAGCGCTGCGGCCACGGTCCCAGCGGCCGCAACGGCGGCTTTTGCAACACGATGTGGCTCTCGCTGCCGAACATGCGCCGGCGCTGGGGCGCGGAGGGCGCGCTCGCCGTCGCGCGCGCCGCAGTCGAGGCGATCGACTGGGTTGAGGAATTCTGCGCGGCCGAGGAGGTCGACGCCTGGTTTCGGCGCTCCGGCTACCTCAAGGTCTCAACCGCTGCGGCCCACGACCACTCCTCCGATGAGGCCGTGGCGGCGTGTCGCGAACTGGGCGAGGCCGACGCCGTCCTCGAGCTCTCTGCCGAGCAGGTCGCCGAGCGCTGCGCCTCGCCGCTCTTCCGCGGCGGCGTCCTCTTTCCCGACGCGGCGACCGTGCAACCGGCGCGCCTGGCGCTGGGGTTGCGCGGCCGGCTTCGCGAGCGCGGCGTCGAGGTCCATGAGTCCTCGCCACTGCGAGCCCTGCGCCGCCACGCCGATCACGTCGCGGCGCGCACCGAGGCTGGCACCGTGCGGGCCGAGCGCGCCGTGCTGGCGATCGGCGGCGCCGCCAAGGGTCTGCGCGGCCCATTGCGCGGCAGGCTCTCGATCGCCTCATCACACATCGTCCTCACCGAGCCGGTGCCCGAGGTCCTCGCGGAGCTCGGCTGGACCGGGGGCGAGTGCATCACCGACAGTCGGGCCCTCGTCGATTACCTGCGGACGACACCCGACGGCCGAATCGCCTTCGGGTGGGGTGGGGGCCGGATCGCGCTCGGCGCCCAGCTCGAGGGCCGCGCCGAGCTCGACCCGGGGGTGGTGAGGGAGACGGTCGAGCACCTCAGCGCCTTCTTCCCGGCGCTCAAGGGCAGGCAGATAACCCATGCCTGGGGCGGGCCGATCGACGCCTCCCCCTCGCACCTCCCCCTGGTCCTGCCGCTGCGCGGCGGCCGGGCGTTCGTTGCCGCCGGCTATACCGGGAACGGGGTCGGGCCCTCGTGCATGGTCGGCCGCACCCTGGCATCGCTGGCTCTCGATCGTCACGACGAGGCCTCGCGCCTGGCCTTCGTCGATCCGGCGCCGCCGCGCGTTCCGCCTGAGCCCTTGCACTGGCTCGGCGGCGAAGCGATCCGCGCCGGCATCCAGGCCAAGGAGGACGCGGAGCTGGCCGGCCGCGAGCCCGGCATTCTCAGCTCGACCCTGGCCCGCGTCCCGGAGCTGATCGGCTTTCACATCGGCCGCTGAGCGCGGCGCTCTGCCTCACCGGGGCCGCGCCTCCTGCCCACGCGGCGCTCACCAGCGCGAGGTGATGACCTTCTTGCGCGTGTAGAAGTCGACCGCATCGCTGCCGTTGGCGTGCAGGTCGCCGTCGCAGGAGTCCTTCCAGCCGGCGAAGGGGAACCAGGCGACGGGCGCCGGCACGCCGACGTTGACGCCGAGCATTCCGGCCTCGGCCGAGTAGCGATAGCGCCGCGCGGCCCCGCCGGAGCGGGTGAAGATCGCGCCCGCGTTGCCGTAGCGGGAGCCGTTTAGGAACTCGAGGGCGGCGTCGAGGTCGGGGGCCTCGATCAGGGTCAGCAGCGGGCCGAAGAGCTCCTCGCGGGCGGTCTCGGACTCGGGATCGACGACCAGCACGCTCGGTCCCAGCAGGGTCCCGGCCGGGCCCGGGTCACCGCGTCCGTCGAGCAGCAGCTCAGCGCCCTCGGACTCGGCCCTCGCGATCGCCTCCGCGACCCGCTCCCGGGCGTCCTCAGAGACCATCGGGCAGACGTCGGTGGCCGGGTCATCGCCGGGCCCCAGGCAGAGCTCGCCGGCGGCCCGCACCAGCTCCCGCCGAACCTCCTCGCGGCGCGCCCGATCGCCGACCGAGACGCAGACCGAGCCGGCCAGGCAGCGCTGTCCGGCGGCGCCGAAGGAGGAGCCCATGATCGCCGGGATCGCCTGGGCGAGATCCGCGTCGGGCATCAGCACGAGCGAGTTCTTGGCTCCCCCCAGGGCCTGCACCCGCTTGCCGCGGGCGGTCGCCTCGGAGGCCACGAAGCGAGCGGTCTCGGCGCGACCGACGAAGGAGATGGCGTCGATTCCCGGGTCGCCGAGCAGCGCGCTGACCGCCTCGCGCCCGCCGTGCACCAGATTGACGACCCCGGGTGGAATCTCCGCGATCGAGTCGACGATCTCGACGATCATCGTCGCCGGTCGCGGGTCCTGCTCGGAGGGCTTGAGGATGAAGGAGTTGCCGCAGGCGATCGCGTAGGGCAAGAACCAGAGCGGGATCATCACCGGGAAGTTGAAGGGCGTGATCGCCGCCACGACCCCGACCGGCTGGCGCAGGAGCTCGACGTCGATATCCCGGGCGACCCCCTCGAGCGTCTCCCCCTTCAGCAGGTGCGGGATCGCCGCCGCGGACTCGACCGACTCGATCCCGCGCCCGACCTCGCCGTCGGCGTCGGCGAGGGTCTTGCCCATGTCCGCGGTGACCAGCGCGACCAGCTCCTGGCGGCGAGCCAGCAGCTCCTCGCGCAGCGCCAGGAGGGCGCGCGCCCGCTGCTGGGGCGGCACCTCGCGCCAGCCGGGCTGTGCGGCCCGCGCGGCCTCCACCGCCTCCCGCACCTGCGCGGCGCCGCTCAGCGGAACCTGGGCGGCGACGTGCCCGTCCGCCGGGTCGCGGTCCTCGAGGGTCTCGACCGCGCTCGGCGCGCGCCACTCGCCGCCCACGTAGTTGGCGAGCGCCACCGGCGCGCCGACGCTCACGCGCCCGCCACCGCCGCCTGCCGGGGCGCTTCCTCCTGATCGGGGCGCACCGAGGCCATCGTTTCGGCGCGGCGCTGCTGCCATGTGGCAAGGCCCATCGCCCCGATGGTGACGCTGAAGAGGATCATCGCGATCACGTTGACTTCGACCGGGATCCCGCGCTGGGCGGCGCCGAAGATGTAGAGCGGGAAGGTCACCGTGGTCCCCGAGTTGAAGTTGGAGATCACGAAGTCGTCGATCGAGAGCGCGAAGGCGAGCATCGCGCCGCCGAAGATCCCCGGCAGGATCAGTGGGAAGGTGATCAGCCGGAAGGTCTCCAACGGGGTCGCCCCGAGGTCCTTGGCGGCCTCCTCGAGGGCGCGGTCGAAGCCGATCAGGCGCGAGCGCACGACGACCACGACGAAGCTGATGCAGAACATCACGTGGGCGATCAGCAGGGTCTCGAAGCCGAGCGTGAAGGTGCCCACGAGGAGGAAGAAGGAGAGCAGCGCGGCGCCCATCACGACCTCGGGGGTCGCCATAGGGATCACGATCAGGAAGTTCGAGATCCGCCGCCCCTTGAATTTGTGGCGGACCAGCGCCAGCGCCATCATCGTCCCGATCACGGTCGAGATCACGGTCGCCAGCAGCGCCAGTTTGAGGCTGGTGAGCAGCGCTTCGGTCAGTTCGGGGCGGCTGAAGGCGTGAGTCCAGTGGTAGAGGGTGAAGCCGACCCAGGTGTAGTTGTAGCGGCCCGACGGGTTGTTGAAGGAGAACAGCAGGATCACCGCGATCGGGATCAGCAGGTAGAGCACGACGAGCGCGGCGACGATGTTCACCGCGTGCTCGCGCAGCCAGCGCCAGGCGCGAGCGCTGCCGCTCACCGGGCCTCCTCGCCCATCAGCGCCTCCGAGCCGGCGAAGCGGATGTAGATCACGACGGCGATCATGATCAGCGCCATCAGCACGAAGGAGAGCGCCGCCGCCGAGGGGTAGTCGGACTGGCTCAGATAGAGCGACTGGATCACGTTGCCGATCATCTTGTTGCCGGGGCCGCCGAGGAAATAGGCGTTGACGTAGTCGCCGACGGCGGGGATGAAGGTGAGCAGCGTCCCGGCGACGATCCCCGGAGCCGAGAGCGGCAGCGTCACCCGCAGGAAGGACTGCGTGGGGGAGGCGTAGAGGTCTTTGGCAGCCTCCAGCAGGCGCCCGTCGATCCGCTCGAGGCTCGCGTAGAGCGGCAGGACCATGAAGGGCAGGAAGTTGTAGGTGATGCCGGCGATCACGGCGGCGCTCGTGTCGAGGATGTGCCCGCTCGGGGCGAGGCCGATCGTGTGGAGGAATTCGGTGACCGGGCTTTCGTCGGAGAGGATCGTCTCCCAGGCGATCGTCCTGATCAGGTATGTGGTGAAGAACGGCGCCACCACGGCGAACAGCAGGACGTTCCGCCAGCGACCCGCCTTGAAGGCAATCACGTAGGCCAGCGGATAGGCGACGACCAGGGCGATCACGGTGGCCGCGCCGCCGTAGTAGAAGGACCGCAGAAACTGGGTGTCGTAGCTGGAGAGCGCTTCGCTGTAGTTGGACCAGTTCCAGGAGAAGTGCAGGTTTTCTCCGAAGACCCCCGAGTTCAGGGAGAGCTTCCCCATGAAGTACAGGGGTATGACGAAGAAGAGGACGAGCCAGATCGTCCCCGGCCCGAGCAGGAAATACGGCGCGAGGCGACGGCGGACCGCGGTCATCGCCGCGCCTTCCATCCGTCGCCTCCCATGCTGGGTTCCCCCTCTCGACTCAGCCGTTCAGGACTTCGTTGAACGCCTTGATCACGTTCTGTTCCTCTTCGCCGTGCAGTTCGGGCGTCGGCGAGCACTTCTTCGTGAACGACGCGCTCGGGAAGATCAGCTGGTTTTCCGCGAGCTTCGCTTCGCGCTTGGCGAGGATCGGTTTGACCCCTTCGACCGGGGTCACGTAGTTGACGTATTCGGCGATGTTCGCCTGGACCGCCGGGTCGTAGACGTAGTTCATCCAGGCCTCGGCCGCGGTCGGGTTCGGCGCCCCGACCGGGATCACCATGTCTTCCGACCAGAGCATGCAGCCCTCGGTCGGCATCCGCCATTCGAGGTTCGGGTTGTCTTCCTGCAGCTGGACCGCGTCGCCGGACCAGCCGATCACGGCGACCGCGTCGCCGCTCGTCAGGTCACGGGCGTAGTCGTTGCCGGTGAAGCGCCGGATCTGCCCGGAGCCAGCGGCCGACTTGATCTTTTCGATCGCCTTCATCCAATCGGCTTCGCTCGCCTTGTTGGGATCGACGCCTTCGCACTTCATGACCAGCGGCACCGTTTCCCTGACTTCGTTCAGCATCTCGACCTTGCCCTTGTACTTCGGGTTGAAGAGGTCGCAGATCGAGTGCACGTCGGGCGCCTTTTCGGTGTTGACGATGATCCCGGTCATGCCGCTCTGCCATGGCACGGTGTAGTGGCGGCCGGGGTCGAACGGCGGGTTTTTGAGGTTGTCCGCGAGGTTCTTTTCGACGTTCGGCAGGGCCGATTTGTCGAGGTCCTGGAGGTAGCCGAGGCGGTGCATTTTGGCGACCATGTAATCGGCCAGCACCATGATGCTGCGGCCGCCGGATTCGCCCTTCGCGAGCAGCGGCTGCACCTTGTTGAAGAATTCTTCGTTGGAGTTGATGTCTTCGACGTACTTGACGCTGATGCCGCTCTTCTTTTCGAAATTCGGCACCGTTTCTTTGTCGATATAGAGCGGCCAGTTGGAGATCGTCAGGCTCCCGGACGGCTTGCCTTCGAGCTTCACCGTTTCGGCCTTCTTTTCGCCACCGCCTTCGATCCCGCCGCCGCCGCAGGCGGCGAGGCCGAGGCTCAGGGCGAGCGCTGCGATCAGGGCTGCGACGGAGGCAGTCCTCGTGCGTGTCTTTTTCACCTCGGGCATTTGACCTAACCTCCGGGGGTCGTTTCCAGTTGGGACTCTTGATCGGCGGGGCCGGCGATGGGCGGCGGTGCGCCGCCCGGGGACTCGGCGACCATGTGCATGTGCTGGGGCTCCCAGCTCAGGATCACCCTGGCGCCGCCGCCAGGAAGCCGTTGGCGCTGCGCCTCATCGGCGTTGGGCACGAGCACCGTCATCCGCACCTCCTCACCGAGCCCGACGACGATCTGAGTCGCCGTTCCCAGGTAGAGCGAGCTCTCGACGATGCCCTCGACCCGCGGCAGGCCGTTCGCGCCGGCGGGCATCTCGCCGGCGAGCGCCACCTGCAGCTTCTCGGGGCGCACCACCGCGTAGCAGTCCTCCCCCGGGGCCATCGCGCCGGTGTCCCCGGTCACCTCGGGCCCCTGCTCCAGCTTGACCACCCCGGGCGAGGAGACCCGTGCCGGCATCAGATTGGAGACCCCGATGAAGCCGGCGACGAAGGTCGTCGCCGGCCTGTCGTAGACCTCCTCGGGGACGTCGACCTGCTCGACGCGGCCGCGGTTCATCACCGCGATCCGGTCGCTCATCGTCAGCGCCTCCTCCTGATCGTGGGTGACGTAGACGAAGGTGATCCCGACCTCCCGCTGGATCCGCTTCAGCTCCACCTGCAGCCCCTTGCGCAGCTTCAGGTCAAGCGCCCCGAGCGGCTCGTCGAGGAGCAGCACCTTGGGCAGGTTGACCAGGGCCCGCGCCAGTGCCACCCGCTGCTGCATGCCCCCGGAGAGCTGTGCCGGGCGGCGGTTGGCCTCGCCGGCCAGCCCGACGCGCTCGAGCTCGGTTCTGACCCGGCCCACGACCTCGGACCTGGAGACCCCCTTGCGGCGCAATCCGAAGGCGACGTTGTCCTCGACGCTCAGGTGGGGGAAGAGGGCATAGCTCTGAAAGACCGTGTTGGTGGGGCGCTTGTGGGGTGGCAGGCCGGCGACGTTGGCCCCATCGATCCGGATCTGACCCTCGCTCGGCTGCTCGAAGCCGGCGATCATCCGCAGCGTCGTCGTCTTGCCGCAGCCGCTGGGGCCGAGCAGCGTGAAGAACTCGCCCGGCTGCAGCTCCAGGTCGACGCTATCGACGGCAGCAAGGCTCTCGAAGCGCTTAGTCACACCCCTCAGCTCGACGCTGGGGACGCCTGTGCTCATCGATTCCTCCTCGGCCCGGGTCCCGACGTGGAGCGCTGTCGAAATTTCCTTACCCGTTTGCGCATCCCCTAACCCTCGACCGGCACCACGAGGACCGGCAGCCTCGCTTCGTGCAGCAGCTTGTAGGGGGTTGAGCCGAGGATCACCCCCTTCAGCGGGGCCTCCCCGTAGCTGCCGACGACGATCATCCGCGCCTCACCTTCCGCGGCGGCCTCGATCAGCGCGTGCGGGGGCAGCAGCGGCTTCAGCCGCACCTCGTGCTCGACGCCGGCCGCCGCAGCCAGCGCCGCTCCTTCGGCGGTCGCCTTCTCGGCGAGTTCCCTGACCGCTTCCCGGGCGCTTGGGATCTCGCCGCCCCCGTAGCCTCCCGGCGCGTAGCCGAAGACGAGCACCAGCTTGTCCCCCAGCGCCTTCGCCAGCTCGGTCGCTTTCTCCAGCGCCGCCTTGCCGCACTCGGAGCCGTCATAGCCGACGATGATCTCGCTCATCGTGTCTTAATCCCCCTCAATCGGCCAACACCGAGGCCTTTCCGACCACGGTGCCCTCGAGGATCCCGGGGTCGACGACCTCGGGCTTTCGCTTGAAGAACTTCGGATATGCGAAGTTGGCGAAGACCATCACGACGACGCCCAGGAGGATCAGGCCGACGCCGATCGCAACCGGTACGCCGAAGCCGAGGAATTCGGAGCCCGTTTCCGTTTCAGCGGGATTCTGGTAGGTGATGAACGCCTTGACGAATATGAAGGTCAGCATTGCGCCGCCCAAGAACGGCGCCAGCCCGACCATGATGAAGTTGCGGAAGCTCTTGAAGATCTCCCTGCGGTAATAGACCGCGCAGGCAAAGCCCGTCAGCCCGTAATAGAAGGCGATCTGGAAGCCGAGGCCGATGATCGCGTCGCCGAGGACGCTGGTGCTGACGTTGATGATGAAGAGCGTCCAGACGAGCGATAGAGCCCCCATCGCCACGGTCGAGACGTCGGGCGTCAGGTAGCGCGGGTGGATCCGCCCGAAGGCCTGCGGGATCGATCCGAAGCGGGCCATCGAGAGCGTCGTCCTCGCGGTCGGCAGGATCGTCGTCTGGGTTGAGGCCGAGGCCGAGGTCAGCACGGTGATGATCAGCAGTTTGTCCAGCGGCGAGCCGAGGACGCTGCCGCCGAGCGCGCCGAGCACGTCTTCGGAGTTTTCGGTGAGGAACGACGGGCCGGCGTAGGCCTGCGCGGAGGCGGCCACGACGACGTAGATCAGGACCAGCAGGATCGTGCTCATCACGGCCGCCCTACCGGGGCCGTTGGCGCTGTCCTCGGACTCCTCGTTGACGCAGACCCCGCTGTCCCAGCCCCAGTAGATGAAGACCCCCAGCAGGACGCCGTCGACGAGGGCGGTGGTACCGCCGGGTAGGCCGAGGGGCGAGAACCAGCTGAGGCTGACGTGGACCGAGTCGGGGGTCCCCGTCACGTAGACCTTCCACAGGGCGACCACCGCGAACAGCGCCAGCGTGAAGATCTCGACCCCGAGCAGGAAGAACTGGGTGCGGGCCGAGATCTCGATCCCGATGTAGCAGATCCAGGTCATCACGACGATCCAGAGCGCCGCGACGAGGCTGATGTCGAGCAGATTGGTCGAGGCGGCGGTCAGTCCGAATAAAAGGAAGGAGTAGACGGCGGCGATGTAGGCGAGGGTCGCCATCACGACCACGTCGGCGGCGACGATCGTCCAGCCCGTCAGCCAGCCCAACCGCGGCCCCAGCGCCCGCGTCACCCAGGTGAAGCTGGTGCCGCAGTCGGGGTCGGCCTTGTTCATGTAGTTGTAGGCAGCGGCGATCAGGAGCATCGGGACGAAGGAGACGATCATCACCGCGGGGGCGTGGAAGCCCATCCCGGCGATCGCCGTGATGAAGCCGAGGGTGACCGCGAGGCTGTAGGCGGGCGCCGTCGAGGCGACGCCGATCACGAGGTTGGAGAGGTACCCGAGGGCGCCGGTCTTAAGACCCTTGTCACCCGTGGCATCACCCGATTCGGGCCGGTTGTCGGCGGGAATGGAAGCGCTCTCCAACTCTTCTCCTCTTCTCGACGCGGTGTCAGACCGCGGCTGCTGCCTAGCGACCGTAAGGCCAGCACGAGGGGGGCGCAAGGGGCGATTGTCTCAAAAGCAACTCCCCTGTTTGTACATTTTGCACAAGGCGCGCATCGGCGCTTGACCGAATGACCACTTGAATGCGCGCCATTTCAGAGCTAGCGTTATCCATATCGTCGTAGTCGGGAAGGAGACACGAATGGCCGTCGCTTCGCAACCGGGCTCGCAGGTCAAAGGCCTTCAGGAATTGGCCAGGCGACATCTGTGGATGCATTTCTCGCGGATGGGTTCCTATGGGGCCGAGCACGAGATTCCGATCATCGTCCGCGGTGAGGGTTGCTACGTCTATGACGAGCACGGCAACCGCTATCTGGACGGCCTCTCCGGTCTCTTCTGCGTGAACGCGGGCCACGGCCGCACCGAGCTCGGCGAAGCCGCGGCCCGCCAGATCGCCGAGCTCGACTTCTACACCCTCTGGAGCTATGCGCACCCGCGCGCGATCGAGCTGGCGACGAAGATCGCCTCGCTCGCCCCCGGCGAGCTGAACCGCGTCTTCTTCACCTCGGGCGGCTCGGAGGCGGTCGAGTCGGCGCTGAAGCTCTCGCGCAATTACCACCGGATCCGGGGCAACGGACAAAAGCACAAGGTGATCGCCCGCGAGATCGCCTATCACGGCACCTCACTGGGCGCCCTCTCGGCAACCGGGATCACCGAGTTGCGCTCGCAGTTCGAGCCGCTGGCACCCGGCGGCTGCCATGTCCCCAACACCAACCTCTACCGCTGGCCCGCCGATCGCCACCCGCTCTGGGCGGCGAGCGCGATCGAGGAGCGGATCGAATTCGAGGGTCCCGAGACGGTCGCCGCGGTGATCATCGAGCCCGTCCAGAACGCCGGCGGCTGCTTTGTGGCGCCCGATGGCTACTTCCAGCGGGTGCGCGAGATCTGCGACCGGCACGACGTGCTGATGATCTCCGACGAGGTGATCTGCGCCTGGGGGCGCCTCGGTCACTACTTTGGCTGCGAACGCTTCGACTACGTGCCAGACATCGTCACGATGGCGAAGGGCATCACCTCGGCCAACGCACCGATGGGCGCGCTCGTCGCCTCCGATCGGGTCGCCGAGCCGTTCATGGAGGGTGAGGCATCCTTCGCCCACGGTTTCACCTTCGCCGGCCATCCGGTGGCGGCGGCGATCGCGCTGGCCAACATCGACATCTTCGAGCGCGAGGACCTCTGCGGGCACGTGCTCGCCAAGGAGGGCGAGTTCCGCGAGATGCTCGAAACCCTGCACGACCTGCCGATCGTCGGCGACGTGCGCGGCGCCGGGTACTTCCACGCGATCGAGCTGGTCAAGGACAAGGAGACCAAGGAGAGCTTCAACGAGGAGGAGTCCGAGGAACTGCTGCGCGGCTTCCTCTCCGGCGAGCTCTACCGGCGCGGGTTGATCTGCAGGGCCGATGACCGCGGCGACCCCGTCGTGCAGCTGGCCCCGCCGCTGATCGCCGACACGCAGCAGTTCGAGGAGATCCATGACGTCCTGCGCGGGGTGCTGACCGAGGCGGGCCAGCGGATGCACGCTGCCTAGGCGGGCGCGGATGCTGACCGTCCAGAGCCTGCTCGACGAACTGGGCCTCGACCTGGCCGCCGGGAGCCATGCGGCGGAGTCGCCGGTGCGCTGGGTGCACATCTCTGAGCTCGAGGACCCGACGCCCTGGCTCTCCGGCGGGGAGCTGATGCTGACCACCGGGATCCCCTTTGACACCGCCGCCAAGCAGCGCGCCTTCGTGCGCCGCCTCGCCGATCACAACCTCGCGGGACTAGGCTTCGGCACCGGCTTCAGCCACTCCGAGCTGCCGAAGGCCCTCCTCGAGGAGGCGACCAAGCGCGACTTCCCGCTCTTTGAGGTTCCCTACTCGACGCCCTTCATTGCGATCACCGAGAAGGCCTTCGCCCGCCTGGTCAACGAGCAATACGAGGTTCTGCAGCGGGGGATCGCGGTGCAGCGCCGGCTGGAGCGCCTTGTCCTTGAAGAGCGCGGATTGGAGGAGATCGTCGCGACGATCTCCTCCGCGGTGGGCGGCACCGTGGCGATCCTCGGTGCCCGCGGCGAGCGTCTCGCCGGCCGTGGCTTCCGCCGCCAGCTCTCCGCCGACGCCCTCAGCGCGATCCGCGAGGAAGCCCTCGCCCACACCGGAGACGGGCACGCGTTCGTTCCCAGTCATCCGGCGATCGCCGGCCGCGCCCTGGCGCACCCGGTGATCTCGCCGGGAGGCGGCCCGCCGCAGGCCTGGGTCGTGATCGTCCGCGACTCCGGCGGTCTGGGCGACTTCGAGCGCCTGATCCTGCAGCAGGCGGTGGCCGTCGTCGCCCTCGAGATGATGCGCCGCCGCGTCGCCCGCGAGACCGAGCGACGCCTGGCGGGCGACGTCCTCGCCGGAGCTCTCGGCGGCCGTCTCGAGGCCTCCGAGCTGCGACGTCGCCTGGAGCCGTTTGGGATCGGTGAGGAGGCGGCGGTGCTGGTCTTTGCCCTCGAGGACCCCCAGGCCGCCGAGCCGGTGCTCGAGCGGGCGCTCGCCGCCGACGCCTGTCCGGCCGTCGTCGCTCCCCACGCCAGCGGCAACGGCGAGCTGCTCTGCGCGGTGATCGACGCCGCAGATCGTGACCCCTGCGATGTTGCCGCCGAGGCCCGCGGGGCGCTGGTCAAGGAGCAGGGCGCGGTCCGCGCCGCGGCCAGCCGCCCGGCGCCGCCGGAGAAGCTGCGCCACTCCTTCCACGAGGCGCGCTGCGCCCTGGAAGCGACGGCCTTTGGCAACGGCCAGGTCCCCGAGGTCGCCTCCTGGCGCGATCTCGGTGCCTTCACGCTGCTGCTCTCGATTCAGGATGACGAGGCGTTGCGACTCTACTGCGACAGCGTGCTCGGACCGATCGAGGAGGGCGACGATGAGTACGGGGGTGAGCTGCTGCGCTCGCTGGAGGCGTTCATCGAGCAGAACGGCCAGTGGGAGCGGGCGGCGCGCCAGGTCTACTGCCATCGCCACACGCTGCGCTACCGGATGCGCAAGGTCGAGGAGCTGACCGGGCGCGATCTCTCCCGCGCCCACGACCGGATCGAGTTCTGGCTGGCCCTGCGCGCCAGGGAGTTGGTCGGCGCATGAAGGTCGGGATCCCGAGGGAGATCAAGCCCGATGAGTACCGGGTGGCGATCACGCCGGCGGGGGTGCGCGAGATGGCCGAGCACGGGCACGAGGTCCTGATCGAGGCGGGCGCCGGCGAGGGCAGCGCGATCGCCGACTCCGAATACGAGCATCAGGGGGCCGGCATCGTGGCCGACGCTGCCGCCGTCTTCGAGCGGACCGAGCTGGTCCTGAAGGTGAAGGAGCCCCAGCCCCAGGAGATCGAGATGCTGCGCCGGGGCCAGCTGCTCTTCACCTACCTGCACCTGGCGCCGGACCCAGAGCAGACCCGCGGCCTGCAGGGCTCGGGGGCCACCTGCATCGCCTATGAGACGGTCGAGGACTTCCGTGGCCGCCTGCCGCTTCTGGCGCCGATGAGCGAGATCGCCGGCAAGATCGCCACCCAGGCCGGCGCCTTCATGCTCGAGAAGCCGCTCGGCGGTCGCGGCATCCTGCTGGGCGGCGTGCCGGGGGTCGCGGCGGCCAACGTGATGGTGATCGGCGGTGGCGTGGTCGGCATGAACGCTGCCTTCATCGCGATCGGCATGGAGGCCGACGTCTTCGTCTATGACAAATCGATCGACCGTCTGCGCGAGCTCGATGTGATCTTCGGCGGGCGCTGCTCGACGGTCTACTCGACGACGCTTGCGATCGAGGAGATGCTGCCCCGCGCCGACCTGGTGATCGGCGCGGTCCTGGTGCACGGAGCCCGCGCTCCCTACGTGATCAAGCGCGAGCAGCTGCGCCTCATGCAGCCCGGCGCGGTGCTCGTCGACGTCGCGATCGACCAGGGCGGCTGCTTTGAGACCTCCCGCCCCACCACCCACCGCGAACCGACCTTCGAGGTCGAGGGGATCACCCACTACTGCGTCGCGAACATGCCCGGGGCGGTGCCGATCACCGCCACCCGGGCGCTGACCAACGCCACCCTGCCCTACGCGATCGCGCTCGCCGACCAAGGTCTCGCGGCGGCGATCGAGGAGCTCCCGGGGCTGCGCCCCGGGGTCAATGTTGCCGGCGGCGAGGTCACCCACCGCGCGGTGGCGGAAGCTCACGGGATGAACTTCGTCACCGTGGAGCAGGCCCTTGGCCTTTAGAACGGATCTGAAATAAGCACCCGACAGGAGAGAGCCCCATGCCCAGCAGCTACGCGGTAGTCAATCCAGCGACCGGCGAGACGGTCAAGCAGTACCCGGAGATCTCCGACGAGGAGCTGCGCGCCACGATCGGGCGCGCCGAGGCGGCCTCTGGAAGCTGGCCGCAGAGCGTCGACGTTGCCGAGCGCGCGACGCTGGTGCGCAGGGTCGGCGAGCTGCACTCCGAGCGGCGCCAGCAGCTGGCCGAGATCATCGTCCGCGAGATGGGCAAGCCGGTCGAGCAGGCTCTCGGCGAGGTCGATTTCGCGGCTGAAATCTACGGCTTCTACGCGGACAACGCCGAGGCCCTGATGGCCGATGAGCCGATCGAGCTGCTCGGCGGCGAGGGCACGGCGCTGATCCGCCGCAGTCCCTTCGGCGTCCTGCTCGGGATCATGCCCTGGAACTTCCCCTACTACCAGGTGGCCCGCTTCGCCGGGCCCAACCTGGTGATCGGCAACACGATCCTGCTCAAGCACGCGCCGCAGTGCCCCGAATCGGCCGAGGCGATGCAGCGGATCTTCGACGACGCCGGTTTCCCCGAGGGCGTCTACGAGAACATCTACGCGACCAACGAGCAGATCGAGTGGGTGATCGCCGATCCGCGCGTGCACGGCATCTCGGTCACCGGCTCCGAGCGCGCCGGCGCGGCCGTCGCCGAGATCGCCGGCCGCAATCTGAAGAAGGTCGTGCTGGAGCTCGGCGGCTCGGACCCCTTCATCCTGCTCGGCAGCGACGATCTCGATGCCGCCGCCCAACAGGCCGCCGAAGCGCGGCTCGACAACACCGGCCAGTCCTGCAACGCCGCCAAGCGCTTCATCGTCGTCGAGGAGCTCTACGACGAGTTCCTCGAGAGGTTCGGCGAGAAGCTGAGCGCCGCGAAGCCCGGCGATCCGACCGCCGAGGAGACGGCGGTCGGGCCGCTCTCCTCGCAGACGGCGGCCGACCGGCTCGAGGATCAGGTCAGACGCGCGGTCGAGAACGGCGCTCAGATCCTCGTCGGCGGCAGGCGCGATGGCAACTACTTCGAACCCACGATTCTGACCGGAATCGCACCCGGCGACGAGGCCTCCCAGGAAGAGTTCTTCGGCCCGGTCGCGCAGGTCTACCGGGTCGCCTCCGAGGATGAGGCGCTGGCTCTCGCCAACCAGACGCCATTCGGCCTCGGGTCCTACGTGATTACCAACGACCCCGCGCAGGCGGAGCGTGTCGCCGACAAGATCGAAGCCGGGATGGTGTACGTCAACCTGGTCGGCGCCGATAGCCCCGAGCTCCCGTTCGGGGGCTTCAAGCGCTCCGGCTTCGGCCGCGAGCTCGGCCGCTATGGCGCCGATGAGTTCGTCAATAAGAAGCTGATCCGCAGCGCCTGAGCGCAGCCTTCATCCGTCGGGTGTGTCTAGGCTTCATTGGTGCGAGGATCTGTGAGGGGGATCATCGGCGTCGCGACGCTGCTCGTCGTCGGGCTCGTCTCGCTGGGCGCCGGCTCGAGCGAAGCGCCCGAAGCCAAGGAACCGCGCTGCCACGGGCGCAGGCCGACGATCCTCGGTACCGATGGGCCCGACGTGCTGCGCGGCACCCCCGGGCCCGACGTGATCTGGGGCGGCCCCGGCGATGATGAAATCTTCGGCAGCCTCGGTGATGATCTGATCTGCGGCGGCCCCGGCTCAGACCTGATCCACGGCGGGCGCGGCAACGACGTGCTCGACGGGGGCCCGGGGAACGGGGACCGTGTCTACGGCGACCTTGGCGATGACACGGCTCTGGGCGGCCCCGGCGACTTTGACGAGGTCGCCGGGGGGCTCGGCATCGACACGCTGAGCGGCGGCGCGGGCAACTACGACCTCGTCCACGGCGACTATGGCTATGACCGCATGGACGGCGGCGCCGGCTACGGTGACATCGCCTCCTTCGCCACGGACGTCGGCGCCGGCCGGGACGGTGGGGTCTGGGTCGATCTCGCCGAGCACCGGGCCCGGGGAGACGGGCACGATCGCCTGTTTCGCTTCGAGAGCATCGAAGGCTCGGCCTTCGATGACGTCCTGATCGGCGACAAGCAGGCCAACGTGATCGACGGCGGTCCGGGGCGCGACACGATCATCGGCGGCGGTGGTGCCGATCAGATCAACGGCGGCCAGGGGAGCGACCGTTGCCGGGGGGCGGCGGGGCCGAGCATCTCCTGTGGCAGGGAAAGGAAGCTCGACGCCTCCGCCTATGTGCAGCTCGATGCCACCCTGGGCGGCGGCGGCGGCGTCGATCTGATCGGTTTGGGTGGGCCTGATCAGTTCACGGTCGGCTTTGACGGCGTCGCCGACGCGCTGACGGTGACGGCGAAGAAGGGGATCGCGGTCGGCCCCGGCTGCACCCGCAGCACCGCCACCGAAGTCTCCTGCGCCTTTGATGGCCCGGCCCGCTGGCTGACCGCCGATCTCGGGCCCGGCAACGACAGCCTCACGGTCACCGGTTCGCTGGCGCCGATCGCCGACGTCCGCCTCGCCGGTGGCCTCGGCAACGACCTGATCAAAGGCGGCCCCGAGGATGATCTGATCGAGGGCGGCTTCGGCGCCGACCGGCTCTACGGGGGCGCCGGCGCCGACGGCCTTGTCGGCAGCACCCCCGGGCCGACTTACCTCTACGGGGGCCGGGGCGGCGATCTGCTCGCCGCCGGTGGCGGCTGCGCCGGCGGCGCCCTCGTCGGCGGCCCGGGACGCGACGATGCCTCCTTTGCCGAGACGCCGGCCCACCCGGGCCTGCTCCACGTCTCCTTCCCGCTCCACAAGGCCTGGATCGACGCGATCCCCAACTGTCACCCGGTGCGCCTCGCCCCCTCTGATGAGGACATGGAGGGCTCCTTTGACAACGACGTGCTGGTTGGCAACGCCCGACCCAACAGCATCCTCGGGCAGCCCGGCGTCGATCGCATCTACGGCGGCGGCGGCGAAGACACGCTCGACGCCCGCGACGGGGTGCGCGACGAAGTGATCCAGTGCGGAGCGCCGGGGCTGCGGGCGGTCCGCGGAGCGACGATCCGCCGCCGGGGCGGGGCCGAAGGGCATGCCTTCCTGGACACCTTTGACCCGGCGCCGGTCGGCTGCGCCGAAGTGACCTACGGCCATCCGGTTCCGGGGCTCGGAAAGACCGAGGAACACCAGCCCAGCGAATAGTCTTTTGGCGATGGAGCAGCAGAGCGCGAGCCCGGAGGTGGCGGCGGCGATTGCGGCGGCAGTCGAGCGGTTTGAGGCCGAGACGGCGCCGGGCGCCGTTTTCAGCGCCGGGGAGCAGATCTCGGCCTGGCAGCGGGCGGGCCTCCTTGAGGGCGTCAGCGCCAAGCAAACGATTGAGGACCTGGAAGGTGGGATGCGATGGCGGTGGTGAAGATCATCGAGCTGGTCGGCAGTTCCAAGACGTCGACCGATGATGCGGCGAGGCAGGCGCTTGCCCAGGCGCAGGGAACCCTGCGCAACATCCGGGCTGTGGACATCGTCTCGACCGGGATCCGCGGTGAGAACCTCGACGAGTACCGGGCGCATGTGCGGGTCGCCTTCCTGATCGAAGGGACCGAGGTTGACTGACGCGACCCCGGAGGACGCTGAGGCTGAGTCCGCCAAGCAGATCACCCGTGAGCAGGCGCGGACCCTGATCGGGGATGGCGCGCAGCTGGTCGACGTCAGGGTCGGCCACGAGTGGGACGCGGGCCACATCCCCGGCGCCCTGCATCTGCCGCTCGAGGAGCTCCCGCAGCGCCTCGGCGAGCTCGACCGCGAGCGAGCGGTGATCCTCTACTGCCGCGGCGGCAGCCGCTCGACGATGGCCACCGAGGCGCTCCTTGAGGGGGGCTTCGACGCGACCAAGCTCCGGGAGGGCATCGTCGGCTGGTCGGAGGCGGGGCTCGCGCTCGAGCCGGCGGCGGGATACGTCGCCGAGTCCGGTGAGGCGGCGGCGGTTCTGCAGGCGCGCCGAAGGGCCGCGGGAGCCTAGGCGCAGCCGCGTCTCCCTTAAATACCTGAATCCCGGTCAGGTTTTGCTATTTTCCAGCGCCATGGAGTTGATCGTCGACCAGACAAAGCAGCAGCGGGGCAAGGGCCGCGCCGGCACCCTGGAGAACCCCGAGAGCTACGAGAACGTCCCCGGGCACATCATCCCGATCATCGAGCGGGAGTTCGATGACTTCGATAACGAAGCCGAGCAGTTCCTCTCCGGCGAGCTCGCCGAGGAGCGGTTCATCGGCTTCCGACTCAAACAGGGCGTCTATGGCCAGCGCCAGCCGGACGTCCAGATGATCCGCGTCAAGCTCCCCTTTGGCGGCCTCACCCCCGGGCAGATGGATGCCTTCGCGAGCGTTGTCGAGAAGTACGCGCCCCTGGGCAAGGGCCACGTCACGACCCGCCAGAACATCCAGATCCACCACGTGCCGCTGCCTGACGCGGAGAAGCTGCTCCGCGAGATCGCCGAGGCCGGTCTCTCCTCGCGCGAGGGCTGTGGCAACACGATCCGCAACGTCACCGGTGACCCCTGGGCGGGCGTCGCTGAGGATGAGGTCTTCGACCCGACGCCCTACGCCGGCGCCTACGTGCGCTACTTCGTCCGCCACCCGACGACGCAGCTGATGCCGCGCAAGATCAAGACCTCCTTCAGCGGCTCGCAGGCAGACCGTGCGATCAGCGGCATCCACGACATCGCCTTTATCGCTCGCGAGCGCGACGGCGTCAGGGGATTCGAGGTCCGCGTCGGCGGCGGCACCTCGATCATGGCCCGCGTCGCGCCGACCCTGGATGAGTTCGTCGAGGCCGATAACGGCGAGTATTTGAAGATCGCCGAGGCGGTGCTGCGGATCTTTGATCGCCAGGAGTGGCTGCGCGTCAACCGCGCCCGCGCCCGGATCAAGGTCCTGATCGACAAGATCGGGATCGATGCCTTCCGCGAGCAGCTCGAGGAGGAGCTGGAGGGGGAGTGGGTTGAGGAGCGCGATTTCGGCCCCGAGCTGGTCGGGCGGCTGCGCTACGAGGACGATGAGCAGGCGAACGCGCCGCGGCCCCCGGCGAGCGCCGCCTCGCCCAACGGCGACCGCAGCCAGTTCGAGCGCTTCGTCGGGTCAAACGTCCAGTCCCAACGCCAGCCGGGCTTCTCAACGGTCGAGGTGAAGATCGATCGCGGCGATCTGAGCCCCGAGCAGTTCCGCGGGCTCGGCCAGATCATGCGCCAGTTCAGCGGCGGCTACGCGCGCAGCACCGTGCAGCAGAACCTCGTCCTTCGCTGGGTGCGCGATGAGGCCCTCTATGAGGTCTGGGCGCGGCTCGCCGAGCTCGGCCTGGGCGAGCCCGGTCCGCGCGAGATCACCGACGTCGTCAGCTGCCCGGGCACCGATAGCTGCAAACTCGGGATCACCAGCTCGATGGGACTGAATCGAGCGGTCAAGCGCCGTGTTGAGGAGATGGAGATCTCCGACCCCTTGAGCAAGCGGATCCACATCAAGATGAGCGGCTGCCCCAACGGCTGCAGCCAGCACCACATCGCCAACATCGGCTTCTACGGTGCGTCGCTGAAGGTCGGCGGCCGCCAGATGCCCGCCTACATCCCACACGTCGGCGGCAACTACGAGGGCGGCGAGGTGATCTTCGGCACGCGGCTCAAGTCGCGGGTGCCGGCCAAACGGGTGCCGGAGGCGGTTGAGCGCTGGGTCCGCCTCTATGAGGCGGGCCGCGAGGAGGGCGAGGAGTTCAACGCCTTCGCCGAGCGCGTCGGTGCCGGGCGCTTTGAAGCGGAGATCAAGGACCTCACGCTTCCGGCCGAGTTCAGCCTCGAGACGATGCAGCAGTTCATCGACTGGAATCGCGCCGGCCCCTACAAGGTCGAGCGCGGCGAGGGGGAGTGCGCGATATGAGCGCGGCCGGCGCCGTGCTCTCGATCCCCACGACCCAGGAGTGGGCCGAGGGGGTCGCCGCCGAGCTCGAGGGGCGCAGCGCCGCGGAGGCGCTCCAGTGGATGTTCGAGACCTTCGGAGAGCGCCACTACATCGCCTGCTCGTTCCAGAAAACGAGCTCGGTCACCGCTCACATGGCGAGCCAGATAAATCCCGGGGCCCGCTTCTTCTACCTCGACACGGAGGTCCTCTTCGAGGAGACATATGAGACGCGCGACCGTCTCGAGGAGCAGCTCGGGGTCGAGTTTCACCGCTTCCACAACCTGACCCTCGCCGAGCAGGCGGAGCGCTACGGCGAGCAGCTCTGGGACCGCGACCCCGACGCCTGCTGTGACCTGCGCAAGGTCGAGCCGATGCGCCGCGCCCTCTCTTCCGTAGACTGCTGGGCCGCCGGCGTCCGACGCGGCGATTCCAGCACCCGCGCCCAGGCTCCGAAGTTCGCCTGGGACCGGAGATTCAATGTCTGGAAGCTGAACCCGCTGGCCAACTGGTCTGAGCGAGACGTCTGGAACTACATCCGTGAGCACCGCCTTCCCTACAACCCGCTCCACGATCACGGCTACCCCTCGATCGGCTGCACGCACTGCACGAAGCCGGTCGGGCCGGGGGGCTCGCCGCGAGACGGCCGCTGGGCGGGTCTCTCAAAGACCGAGTGCGGGATCAACTGACGGCAAGGGCCGTTTTGGCCCAGGGCCGTTTGCGGAGGCCCTGAGCGCGAAGCGAGGAGCGAGATTTTCGGTGAAGATGAACGCGAACGAGCGAAGCGTGAAAGGCATTGATGAGTGAGACGATGACCGAGCTGTCCCTGACCCTTGACGAGCGCCACACGGCGGACTTCGAGATGATCGCCAACGGCGGCTTTGCGCCGCTTGCCGGCTTCCAGGGGTCCGCGGACTGGGAGCGCATCTGCGCTGAGATGCGGACCGCTGCCGGCGCCCATATATGGCCGATCCCGATCACGCTCGCGAGTGAGATCGAGTGCGAGCTCGGCGACGCGATCGAACTCTCCAGCGACGAGGGCAAGCCGCTGGGCAGGATCACCGTCGAGGAGATCTGGGAGCGCGACGTGAAGCGCGAGGCCGAGGCGGTCTACGGGACGACGGATTCAGAGCACCCGGGCGTCGCCGCGATCTATGAGGAGGGCAACCGGATGATCGCCGGCCCGATCGAGGTCGACGCGCTGCCCGATCACGAGGAGCCCTTCATGCGCCGCTATAAGACCGCGGCCGAGACCCGCCAGGAGTTCGCCGAGCGGGGCTGGAAGCGGATCGTCGCCTTCCAGACCCGCAACCCGATCCACCGTGCCCATGAGTACCTGACCAAGGCGGCGCTGGAGACCTGTGACGGGCTCTTCATCCAGCCGCTGATCGGCAAGACCAAGGCCGGCGACATCCCGGCCGAGGTGCGGATGCGCTGCTATGAGGTGCTGATCGAGCGCTACTACCCCTCCGACCGGGTGATGCTCGGCGTGAAGCCGGCGAAGATGCACTACGCCGGACCTCGGGAGGCCGTCCTGCACGCGATCGTCCGCCGCAATTACGGCGCGACCCACTTCATCGTCGGCCGCGACCATGCCGGCGTCGGCGAGTACTACGGAACCTATGACGCGCAGAAGATCTTCGACGAGATCGACATCGAGGAGCTGGGGATCGAACCGCTCTTCTTCGAGCACAGCTTCTGGTGCAACGCGTGCGAGGGGATGGCCTCGGGCAAGACCTGTCCGCACGAGGCCTCCGAGCACGTCTTCCTGAGCGGCACCAAGGTGCGCGAGATGCTCGGGCGCGGCGAACGGCCGCCGCAGGAGTTCTCTCGCAACGAGGTTGCCGACATCCTGATCGACGCTTACAAGGAGGACTGAACAAAGCATGGCTGCTGAGAAGGGCTTCACGCTCTGGTTCACGGGGCTCTCCGGAGCCGGCAAGACGACCATCTCCCGACTTCTGGAGGGTCACCTGCGGGAGCGCGGCGCGAGGCTCGAGATCCTCGATGGCGACATCGTCCGCGAAAATCTCTCCAAGGGCCTCGGCTTCTCAAAAGAGGATCGCGACACGAACATCCGCCGGATCGCCTTCGTCGCCGACCTGCTCTCCCGCAACGGCGTCCCGGTGATCACCGCCGCGATCTCCCCCTATGCGGAGATCCGCGATGAGGCCCGCGAGCTGATGGGCGAGCGCTTCATCGAGGTCTACGTCAAGGCCTCGGTGGACACCTGCGCCGAGCGCGACGTGAAGGGCCTCTACGCGAAAGCCTTCGCCGGCGAGATCAAGGAATTCACCGGCGTCTCGGACCCCTATGAGGTCCCCGAGAACCCCGACTTCATCGCCGAGACCGAAAATGAGACCCCCGAGGAGTCGGCGCAGAACCTGCTCGCCTACCTCGAGTCGCGGGAGCTGATCCCGGCGGCGACGCTGACCGCCTGACCGGAGGCCGGGGCGGCCCGCCCCGAAGGCGATCGGACCCCGAGGTCAGGCACGGCGCGAGTTCGCGTCTCGCCGAAGCTAGGGCCTTGGGGGAACCTGGGGCTCGCCGAGGCCGTAGGTCTGATAGGCGCCGAACGCCGAGAAGGTCTTGTGGGTCGGGCCGTGGTAGTCCGAGGAGCCGGTCGGCAGGAGGCCGAGCTCCTCGCAGAGACCCAGCAGGTGGCGGGTCTGCTCCCTGGTGTGGGTCGGGTAGAAGGCCTCGACGCCATCGGCGCCCAGCGAGCGGATCAGGTCCTCGACCTCCCCGGGCGCGGAGATATCCCAGTAGGGGTGGGCGATGACGGCGACGCCCCCCGCCGCGCGGATCAGCTCGATCGCCTGCTCGGCGCTCGGCCAGCGGCGCGGCACGAAGGCCTTGGCGCCGGGCACCAGGTACTCCTCGAAGAAGGGGCCGAGGTCGCCGCTGGCACCGGCCGCGCGGGCGATGTGGGGGCGGCCGATCGAGAGCGCGTCGCCGGCCTCACGAACGGCATCCTCGAGGTGCACCTCAAAGCCCTCCTGGCGCAGCTTGGCGATGATCTCTCCCGCCCGCCTGACCCGCTCGTGCTGGGCCCGCTCGCAGGCGGGGGCGATGCGGGCGAGGTCGATCCAGTAACCGCAGATGTGGAGGTCTTCCGCATACTCGTGCACGCAGGACATCTCGACCGCCGGGAGCAGCTCGATCCCGTGCTCGACGGCCGCCGCCTGGGCCTCGGCGACGCCGGCGATCGCGTCGTGGTCGGTCAGCGCCAGCGTTCTCACCCCCGCCTCGGCCGCAGCGGCCACCACCGCCGCGGGCACCAGCTGACCGTCGGAGATGGTCGAGTGGCTCTGCAGCTCGATCGACATGCGCGGCAGCCTAATCTGTGCCGGACCCCGGCGGCGCGCTACGGTCCATAGGGCTCGCTCGAGGGTTAGGGAGTATGGCCGCTCGGCGGTCAGGGGCTGATGTCAGGGAGAACGCTGAAAAGAACGCTGGTGCTCTGCGCCTTCGCGCCACTCGTGGTCGCGGTCCTCGCGACCCCCGCGGCCGCCGCGCCCGCCTGGCTGGCGCCGGCGAACCTCTCGGCGCCCGGCCGCGACGCGAGCAGCCCGGTTGTCGCGATGGACGCGGCGGGCGACACCGTCAGCGCCTGGGAACGGCAGAGCACGACGGGGCCCGGGCACATCGCGCAGGTGGCGACGCGAGCGGCGGGAGCAGGCTTCAGCACCCCGATGCTGCTCGCCGAATCGGCGACCCGGCCGCAGGTCGCAATGACCCCGGCCGGCGAAGCGATCATCGCCTGGTGGCAATTCATCAACACCGCCGAACCCCAGGAAGCGCACTCCTCGCTGATGCTCGCGACGATCGCGCCGGGCGCCGCCGTTCCCTCGGCTCCAATCCAGGTGGACGCGCTGCCGCCGACGGTGATCCCCGGCGTCGCCCAGCTGGCGGTCAATCAGGCGGGGGACGTCCTCCTCGCCTGGGAGAGCAGGGACCCCGAGTCGCTGATCGATCCCAGCGCGACCTTCGTCGAAGCATCGGTGCGGCCCCCGGGAGGGAGCTTCTCGGCGCCCGAGGTCCTCTCGCCGCAGCCGCTGATCAGCGGTGAGAAGGCCCGGCTCGGCGGTGCGGCGATCGACGCCGCGGGCGAAGCGACCGTCGTCTGGGAATACGAAAACGCGACGACCAGCGTCATCGAAGCGTCCCTGCGCCCCCCCGGAGGCCCGTTTGGGGCTCCCCTGGAGGTCGGCCCGGCGCCCGGCGCCGGCGAAGCGGACGTCGACCCGCAGGTGGCGAGCGACGCGGCCGGCGACGCGACGGTCGTCTGGGACCTGCAAACTGCGGCCGCCAACACGGTTGAGGCCGCCGATCGCCTGGGCTCGGGCTTCGCGGCGCCGGTGGCGCTCTCTGAAGCCGGCAGCCACTCCTACCAGCCACAGATCGCCGCCGCCCCGGGGGGGCAGACGGTGGTCATCTGGCAGCTCTACGAAGCCCCCGAAATCGTCCTCCAGGCGGCCCGCCGCTCGGTCCCCGCGAGCCCCTTCTCCTCACCCGAACAGGTCGCCCCGCCATCCACGGACCTGGTGCCGGCACCGGTCGTGGCGGTGGGTGGGGGTGGGGAAGCGGTCGTTGCCTGGTCGGACCAGGCCGGGAGCGAAAACGTCGTCCTGGCCTCCTTCGGTCGACCCGGGGCCGCGTTCTCGGTGCCGGCCACTATCTCCGCCCCGAGCCCGGAATTCTTGCGGCCGGCGGCCGCGATCGACGCCGCCGGAGACGCGACGGTTCTCTGGCCGCGCTCGGACGGCAGCAACGAGATCGTCCAATACGCCGGCTATGACGCCTTCCCGCCAAGGCTCGGTGGCGTCTCGATACCCGCGAGCGGCACCGTCGGGGTCCCGGTCTCCTTCGCGGCGACGCCGTTTGACGTCTGGCCGATCGCGCCGGTCAGCTTTGATTTCGGCGACGGTGCCACGGCGGCCGGCAACTCCGTCTCCCACACCTACACGGCGCCGGGCGCCTACCGGGTGAGCCTGCTCGCCAAAGATGCGGCGGGAACGCCGGTCGAAGCGAGCGGCTCGATCACGATCGCCCCCAGCAACGCCTTCAGGCTCGGCAAGCTGAAGCTCAATCGCCGCCGGGGAACCGCGACCCTGACCGTCGAGCTCCCCGGTCCGGGTGAGGTCGTCCTCAGCGGCGCCGGGGTCGCGACGGCCAAGGCGCAGGCGCGGCGGGCCGGTGCTTTGAAACTGCCGGTCCGCTTGCGGGGCAAGGGCCGCAGGCGACTTCGCACGCGGGGAAGGCTGAAGCTGCGGCTGCGGGTCGCCTTCACGCCCACCGGGGGAAGCACCGCGCTGCGCTCGCGCCCGGCGACGCTGATTCTCAGGCAGAGCTGACGCCGAGCCATCCGATTAGACTGCGCCGCCGATGAACGGCGAGGAGCGCTGATGTTCGAGCGGGTGCTGGTAGCCAATCGCGGCGAGATCGCGATTCGTGTGGCGCGGACGCTGAGGGAGATGGCGATCACCTCGCTCGCCGTCTACTCGGAGATAGACCGCGAGGCGCCGCACGTCCGCGAGGCCGACGAGGCGTTCCTGATCGGCCCCGCGGTCCCGGCGGAGAGCTACCTCGACGTGATGAAGATCATCGACACCGCCCGCAGGGCGGGAGCGGAGGCGATCCATCCCGGCTACGGCTTTTTGGCGGAGAACGCCGACTTCGCCCGGGCCTGCGCGGAGGCGGGCATCGTCTTCATCGGCCCGCCGCCGGATGCGATCGAGGCGATGGGGTCAAAGACGCGGGCCCGGGAGATCATGGCCGCGGCCGGCGTTCCGATCGTCCCCGGCGCCACCGAGCCGGCGAAGGACATAAACGCCGCCCGCGAGCAGGCCGAGGCGGCCGGCTACCCGGTTGCCTGCAAGGCCGCCGGCGGCGGGGGCGGCAAGGGGTTCCGTGTGGCGATGAGCCCCGAGGAGCTCGGCGATGCCTTCCAGGGCGCCGCCCGGGAAGGCGAGAAATTCTTCTCCGACGCGCGCGTCTACGTCGAGCGCTACCTCGAGGACCCCCGCCACGTCGAGGTCCAGGTGCTGGCTGACTCCCACGGCCAGGTGATCCACCTCGGTGAGCGCGACTGCTCGATCCAGCGCCGCCACCAGAAGCTGATCGAGGAGGCTCCCGGACCCCATGTCGACGCCGAGATGCGGGAGCGGATCGGCGCGATCGCGACCGAGGCGGCGGAGGCCGTCGGCTACCGCGGGGCTGGGACGGTGGAGGGCATGCAGGTCGGCGAGGATTACTTCTTTCTCGAGATGAACACGCGGGTCCAGGTTGAGCACTGCGTGACCGAGATGGTTACCGGCATCGACATCGTCCGCGAGCAGATCCTCATCGCCGCCGGTGAGCGGCTCTCGGTCTCCCAGGAGGACGTCGAGCTGCGCGGACACGCGATCGAGTGCCGGATAAACGCCGAGGCCGCCCACAAGAACTTCACCCCCGCGCCCGGGGTGATCACCAGCTACCGCGAGCCCGCGGGTCCCGGTGTCCGGGTCGACTCCGGGGTCGAGGCGGGCTCCGAGGTGACGCCGATGTATGACCCGATGGTCGCCAAGCTGATCAGCTGGGATGTCGACCGCGAGAAGGCGACGCGCCGCATGCTGCGGGCCCTCGGCGAGTATGAGATCGGCGGGCTGACGACGCTGATCCCCTTCCACAAGGCGATCCTCGCCACCGAGCAGTGGGCGGCGGGGGAGACCTGCCGCGATCTGATGGAGGACCGGGAGTGGCTTCGCTCGACGGCGAGCGCCGAGTCAGCGCCGGCGGGGGCCGTGGCACCCGAGGCGCCGGCCCCGATCGAACGCGATTACCGGGTCGAGGTTTCCGGGCGGCTCTTTGAGGTCAAGGTGATCGGCGAGTCGGTGGCCGGGATCTCGCCGGCGGCGGGCGCCCACAAGCCCCCGAAGCGCGAACGCAGCAGCGGCGCCGGCCCGAGTTCCTCCAGCGAGGCGCTTCCCTCGCCCCTGCAGGGCACGGTCTTCAAAGTCGCCATCGAGAAGGGCGCCGAGGTCTCTGAGGGCGACCTGATCTGTGTGATCGAGGCGATGAAGATGGAGAACGAGATCACCGCGCACCGCTCCGGGCGGGTCGAGGAGCTGAACGTCGCCGAGGGGGACTCGGTCTCCAGCGGCGACGTGCTCGCCGTGATCAGATAGCGCTGCTCCCGCGAAGGATGCGCGTCCAAGCGCCGGGCCCCCGGCTAGTGGTGGTGGTGCCTTTCCGCTTCGCGTTTTTCCTTCTGTTCTTGGCGTTCCTTGCGTTTTTCTCGTTTTTCGCGCGCCCGCAGATGCTGGAATTCCCTGCGCGTCAGCGGCAGCCTCGGGGCCGGCTCTCGGCATTTCCAGCCGACACAATCCTCGAGGCGGCGCAGTTCCTCGTGCAGGAAGTTGCGGATCGGAAAGAAGTTCGGGATTTTGGCGAGGTTGTTGAGCTCGTTCGGGTCCCGGTTGATGTCGTAGAGCTCCTTCTCGCCGTCGGGCCAGGCGATGTACTTGTAGGGGCCGAGGCGGATCCCCTCATAGTCCTTGGGGGGCGCCAGCAGCGAGGCGCTGGCCGTGCCCGAGCGCTGCAGCTCGGGCACATTTTCGGTTTGCCTGGCCGCGGGGGGCCGGCTCTGGTCGCCGGGTTCGGCGATCGCGCCGTTCTGTTCGACGTCGTTGGTCTCGACGAAGGACTCAAACAGCAGCGGCCTGCGGCTGCGCAGTTCGGGGTCCCCGAGGAAGGGGACCATCGAGCGGCCATCGATGCTCTTGTCGGCGCTCGCCCCGGCCAGTTCGAGGACGGTCGGCGCGATATCGATGTTCATGCTCAGCTCGCCGCTTTTAGAGTCGGGCCTGACGCCCGGGCCGCGGATCAGGAAGGGCAGGTGGGTGGCCGGCTCGTAGGCAAGAAACTTGCCGCCGATCAGGCGGTGCTCGCCGAAGAAGAAGCCGTTGTCGGAGGTGAAGAGGATGTAGGTGTCGCGCAGGCGACCCTCGGCACCGAGCGTGTCGATGATCTGCTTGACGCCGTCATCGATCCCGCGCAGCGCCTCGAGCTGCTTTTGCCAGTAGACCCGGTAGGTGTGCCGGTCATTGAGGCTCAGGTGTTCGGCTTCGCGGATGAAGCGCGGCTTGTCGGCGACGTTACCCTCGTCGAAGCCTTCTGAGCGGTCGTGCGGGAGCCGTGCGCCGCTGAAGAGGTTTTCGTAGCGCGGCGGCGGCTCGGGCCCGGCGGGCCGGCGGAAGTCACCGTGCGGGGCCGTGTAGTCGAGCTGCAGGTAGAAGGGCTGTTCGCCGGGGGTGCCGGCCAGTTCTTCGGTGGCGAGCTGCGTCAGCTTGTCGGTCTCGTAGTAGCAGGGCTGCCCGTTGGCCGGCGCAAACGGGCAGCCGGGATCATCGCGGGACCCGTATTCGCGCGTTTCCAGGCTTCCCGGGTCGCCGTAGGGCCCTTCGACCTGGCCGTTGTTGTTCAGTTCATAGCCGTAGTAGAAGTGGGTCGAGTCGGCGTTCTCGACGGTGTGCCAGGAGGACCACCCGGGAGGCACCTCCCGGCCGCTGTCCCAGGGTTCTTCGCCGTAGGCGTTGAGGAACTTGCCGATGTGGATCGTCTTGTAGCCGGCCGCCTGCAGCCAGACGGCGAGGTTGTGGGTGTAGGCGAGGCGACTGGCGAAGCCCGGGTAGCCGCCGTTGGGGGCGACGTTGCCGCGCACGTTGTGGTTGTGTGCATAGCGGCCGGTCAGCAGCGTCACCCGCGAGGGGCAGCAGAGTGGATAGGAGACGTAGTAGCGGTTGAAGGTCATGCCGCGCTTGGCGATCAGATCGAGCGTGTTGGGCATCGCCCTGATCGCCGGCGCTCCGGGATAGGGCCGGTAGGAGGCATAGAGGCCGGCCAGGGTCTGGTCGTCGGTCTGGATGACGATGAAGTTGGGCCGCGCGGGGCCGCCGAGCGGACCGGGGCCGGATGGAGATGCGCCCGCCGGGACGGCGATCAGGCTGAGCCCCGTCAGCAGGGCGAGGAGGCCGCCCGCCCCGCACAGCAGGGCGCGCCGCGAGGAGCGGTCTTGTCTCGATCGGAACATGAGCTGAAGCGGAGGGCCCTCTGATTGGAAAACCCCGGGCCCGAGGAAGTTTCGAAACGCCAGATATCGCTCAGGACGCGCCGAGCTTTTTTGCCGCTTCGCGGAAGTTCCTCACCGTCGCGCTCGGTGCTTTGCGGCCCTCGAGCTTCTCGCCATGGCGGTTGACCCAGATGACCGGCACGTTCATCTTCAACAGCGGCGCCACGTCGGTCGTGTAGTTGGAGCCCACGTGGACCCAGCCTTTCTTGCCGCCGATCCGCCGCGCGCACTCTTTGAAGTGAACCGGGTCGGGCTTGTAGCTGCGAACCTGTTGGGCGGTCACGACGAGGTCAAGTTCGGTGCGCAGGTGACGCCGCGAGACGCCCAGTAGTTTGTCGTCGATGTTGGAGATGATCCCGACCTCGTAGCGTTTCGCGAGCCGGTCCATGGCGGCGTTGGCCTCGCGAAACGGTGGCCAGTGGGCGACCGAGTCGGGCAGGAACTGGGCCCTGGAGGGCTCGATTTCCCAGCCCTGCTCGCCGGCCACCTTGACGATCGTGCGGCGCAGAACCTCGGCGTAGAGTTCGTAGGAGCCGGCCATGAGCTCCGCCTGGACCTCCATGAAGCGCTCCAGGAAGGGCCCCTCCTCAAAGGAGAAGCCGTCCTTGTCCGCCTCCTTCCTGCAGGCGTCGATGATCCCCTTCTCCCAGTCGATCAGCGTCCCGTAGCAGTCGGTGGTCACCCATTTGATCGTTTTCAGAGCAGGAAGAGGCATCGGCGAGCCGCGGCATTATAGGCTGCCGCCCGCGCCACGGCGCCTCCCCCAATGGACCTCCTCGAGTATCAGGGCAAGCAGCTGTTCGCCAAGCACGGCATCTCCGTGCCCAGCGGCGAGGTCGCCTTGACCGTCGAGGAGGCCGTCGCTGCGGCGCAGCGGATCGGTTTTCCGTGTGCGGTCAAGGCCCAGGTTCTGATCGGCGGCCGCGGCAAGGCGGGCGGGATCAAGATCGCCGCCGACGCCGGGCAGGCCCGCGAGCATGCCGAGGCGATCCTCGGCATGGACATCACCGGCCCCCACGGGGAGGGGCCCTTCAGGGTCCACCAGGTCTGGGTTGAGCGCGGCTCGGACATCGCCTCGGAGTACTACGCCTCGGTGATTCTCGACCGCTCCGAGAAGAAGCTGCTGGCGATCGTCTCCGCCAAGGGGGGGATGGACATCGAGGCGGTCGCCGCGGAGGACCCAGGGGCGCTCGTCAAGCGCCATATCGACCCGAGGAGGCCCTTTGACGTCGGCGCCGGGCGACCGATCGCCGCCGAGGCCGACCTCGACCCCGACGTCGTTGACCAGGTCGCCGAGGTGCTCTGCAAGCTGGCCGCGCTCGCCGCCGAGGAGGACGCGACGCTGATCGAGGTCAACCCGCTGATCGTCACCGCCGAGCGCCAGATCGTCGCCCTTGACGCCAAGGTGACGATCGACGGCAACGCCCTCTTTCGCCACCAGGACCTGGCCGAGGCCGAGGCCGGCGCCGATCAGGACCCTCAGGAGGCGATGGCCAGGGAGAAGGGCCTCACCTACGTCAAGCTCGAGGGCGACATCGGCATCCTCGGCAACGGCGCCGGGCTCTGCATGTCGACCCTCGACGTCGTCGCCCAGGCCGGCGGCGCGCCGGCCAACTTCCTTGACGCCGGCGGTGGCTCGAAAGCCGACGCGATCGTCGACGCGCTCGAGGTGATCACCTCCGACCCCAAGGTCAACGCCGTGCTCTTCAACATCTTCGGCGGGATCACCCGCTGTGATGAGGTCGCCAAGGGGATCATCGAAGCCTCGCGGCAGATCGACCTCGACGTACCGCTGGTCGTGCGCCTCGACGGGACCAACTCCGAGCAGGGCCTGGCCCTGCTGGAGCAGGCGGGGATCGACGGTCTCGAGGTCCAGGGGACGATGCTCGGCGCGGCCGAGCGCGTCGTCGAGCTGGCCCGCGGCGAAGACGGCCCGGCGACGGGGGATCGATGAGCATCATCGTCAACGGGGAGACGAAGCTGGTCGTCTCCGGGCTGACCGGCCGCGAGGGCTCCTTCCACGGGCTTCGCAACCGGGATTACGGCACCGATCTGGTCGCCGGGGTGACCCCCGGCAAGGGTGGGCAGGAGGTCGGCGGCGTGCCGGTCTTCGACTCGATCGAGGAGTCGGTCAGCGAGGTGGGCGCCAACACCTCGATGATCTTCGTGCCGGCGCGCTTCGCGGCGCCGGCGATCGACGAGGCGATCGAGTCGGGGGTCCATACGGTGATCGCGATCACCGAGGGGATCCCGGTCCTCGACATGTTGAAGACCTACTGGAAGGCCAAGCAGGCGGGGGTGCGGCTGATCGGGCCCAACTGTCCCGGCGTTCTCTCACCCGGCAAGGCCAACGTCGGGATCATCCCCGCTCAGTTCTTCGAGCCCGGCAAGATCGGCGTCGTCTCCAAGTCCGGCACCCTGACCTACCAGATCGGCAACGAGCTCAAGCAGGCGGGCGAGGGCAACTCCTCGATCGTCGGGATCGGCGGCGATCCGATCATCGGCTCGGACTTCATCGACATCCTCAGCCTCTTTGAGGCAGACCCCGAGACCGAGCTGATCGTGATGGTGGGGGAGATCGGCGGTGATGCCGAGGAGCGCGCGGCGGAGTTCATCGCCGCCGAGGTCTCCAAGCCGGTGGTCGCCTACATCGCGGGCTTCACCGCCCCGCCCGGCAAGCAGATGGGTCACGCCGGGGCGATCATCTCCGGTTCCTCGGGCACCGCCCAGGCGAAGAAGGAAGCTCTCGAGGCAAAGGGCGTGCGGGTCGGTGAAAGCCCCACCGAGACGGCGCAGATCGCCGTCGAGACGCTGCGCGCCTGAGAAGCGCGGGCTTCGCGGCGGCGCTCCACCCCAGGCATAACGGCTCAAGACTTGCCAACGGGCTCCGTGCGAGCCGGCGTTGCTAGGGTCGAAGTCGATGGCAGCCGAGACGATCTCATTTGCCCGAGGCGCGCCGAGTGTCGACATCCTCCCGCGCGAGGCGGTGCGTGAGGCTGCCTCCGTCGCCCTGGAGCGCGACTGGGAAAGGGCACTCTCCTACGGAACCGGCATCGGCCATCCCGGCCTCTGCGAGTGGATCGCCGAGCGACATGGGGACCTGGAGGCAGATCAGGTGATGATCGCCAACGGCTCGATGGAGGCGGCCGCGATGCTCTTTGGCCACCTGCTCGAGCCCGGCGATCGCGTCGTCGTCGAGCAGCCGACCTACGACCGCACCCTGCTGCTCTTGCAGCGCGCCGGTGTCGAGCTGGTGCCGGTTCCGCTTCAGGCGGACGGCCTCGACCTCGGCGCCTTTGAGGCCGCGCTCGAGCGCGGGCCGCTGAAGCTCGCCCACGTGATCCCCAACTTCCACAACCCCGCCGGCTGCACGCTCGCGGCGGCGAAGCGCTCGCGGCTTGTCGAGCTGGCCGCCGAGCACGGCTTCTGGATCTTCGAGGACGATCCCTACCGTGAGCTCCCCTTCGAGGGCGAGCCCCTGGAGACGATGCTCTCACTGGACGGGGCCGAGCGGGTGATCCACGCCTCCTCCTTCTCCAAGACGGTCAGTCCCGGGGTCCGGGTCGGCTACCTCGCCGGGCCGGCTGCCGAGATCGCAAAGCTCGCAAAGCGCGCCAACGAGACCTACATCTCACCGAACATGCTGGCCGAGTCGGTGGTCCTCGAGCTCTGCCGCTCCGGGGCCCTTGAGCGCAACATCGAGTTCGTCAGGGGCGCTCTGCGCGAGCGTCGCGACGCGCTCGTCGCTTCCCTCACGGAGCTGATCCCGGAGGCCGAGTTCGTGGTCCCGGGTGGCGGCTACTTCCTCTGGCTCGACCTGGCCGAGGGCACCGACACCCCGGCGCTGCTGGCCGAGTCAAGGGGCGAGGGCGTGACCTTCGTCGCCGGACCCGACTTCATGATCGAGGGGGGTCGCAGCGCCCTGCGCCTTTCCTTCGCCCCGGTTCCCGCCGAGCGCATCGAGGAGGGCGTCAGCCGCATCGCCCGGGCCCTGGACCGGGTCCGCGCCGGCTCGCCCGCCTAGCGCCCGTAGCGGTCGCTGGTCAGCACCAGTTGCTCGGGGATCGCCGCGCGGGGCGGCGGCGCGGGGTCGGCTCGGACCGAGACCGTCTCGGCGACGCTGTGTGAGATGCGGTGGGAACCCTTGGCCGAGGCGATGCTCACGCCGTCCTCGTCAGAGCTCTCAACCCGGCCCTCGAGGCCCGGCTCAAGACCGGCCTCTTTGAGGTAGTGGAGCAGCTCCTCGGCCTCGTTCTCAAAGCGCAGGACATGGACCTCGGCGCCGACCTCGACGTCGGCCAGCAGCGAGCCCCGCTCGCGGGCCCCCTCGACGATCGGGTGTCCGTGGGGGCAGGTTGTGGCGTCCCCGATCGCGGCCCGCATCCGTTCCTCCAAGACCGGGGACATCGCGTGCTCGATCCGCTCGGCCTCCTCATGCACCTCATCCCAGGGGATGCCGAGGACGTCGGTGAGAAAGCGCTCGATCATCCGGTGGCGCTGGACGATGTGGGTGGCGTGCTCGCGGCCCGAGTCGGTGAAGGCGAGCGATTTGTCGGGGCCGCGGCTGACGTAGCCGTCCTCGAGCAGGCGGCCGATCATCTCGTGCACGGTGGGGGGCGAGAGCTGCATCGCGCGGGCGACGTTGGCGCCGGTCATCGGCAGCCCCGCCTCCTGGAGCCAGAACATGATCTCCAGGTACTCCTGCTCCGCGACCGTCGCCTCACCCTCCATCGCCCCGATACTAGATGATCGAATCGGGCGCGCCGAGGGCCTAGCTGCGCCCCACCAGAGTTGAGACGACCGCCTCATAGAAGCCCTCCCCCATCGCCCCCTCGGTGACCGTGACGTTCCCCCAATCCGCGATCGCCGTCCTCAGGCCGGGGTCGTTCTCGGGGCCGTTGGCGACGAGGAAGAAGCGGCCGACCGCGGCCGCCACCTCGAGGTCCTCGAGCGAGTCGCCGACCGCGATGCACGCGGCCGGCTCATGGCCGCGGGCTCGGGCGTGGGCGGCGACGGCGGCCGCCTTGCTGACCGGCCTGGGCACCAGGTGGTAGGCGTGGGTGCGGCCCTCGACGGCGCCCATCGGTGTGCCGATCGCCCCATTGTCGAGCAGGCGCAGGTCATCGGCGCCGCCCCCGGCGAGCAGCTCGTTGGCCTCCCCGACGTCCACCTTGCCGCGGAACAGGTGGGAGAGGACGCGCCCCACGTGCCAGGGGGAGTGATACTCGAGCCGTCCCTCGAAGTGGTCGAAGAGCATCGCCGGGATACCGCGCTCCTCGATCTGCTCATAGACCGTGCCCCGCTCATCGGGCACCATCTCGCCGGTCATCAGGGTCCTCTCGCCGTCGATCGCGAAAGCGCAGCCGGCCTCATAGATGTAGGAGGTCTGGCCCATCAGCCGCGCCGCCTCGTGCACCTGGGCCTCGCGTCGGCCCGACATGATCACCACCTCGACCCCGGCCCGATCACAGGCCTCAAGGCCCCGTGCCTGGGAGAGTGAGAAGCCGCCCTCCGCGTCGCGGAACAGCGAGCTGCCCCGGCCGAGCAGGGTCCCGTCGAGATCGGTGTAGACGCAGCTGAGGGGCACGTGCGGTCGCTACCGTAGCCGACGATGTCATGGCGATTGACCGATCGGGTTCTCGAGCTGGCCCAGCCGCTGGCGGCGGGAATCGTCAACGTGAGCGCCGACTCGATGTTCGAGGGGGCGCGCAGCGGCACTCCCGAGCGGGCGATCGCCGACGGCATCGAGCTGGTCGAGGCCGGCTTTGAGATGCTCGATGTCGGTGCCGTCGCGGCCAGGGCCGGGCCCCTCGTCCCGACCGACGAGGAGGCGGCTGCCCTGATTCCGGCGATCGAGGGACTGGTCGCGAGTGGCCTGCCGGTCTCCGCCGACACCTTCTCGGTCGAGGTCGCGCGCCGGGCGCTGGATGCCGGGGCGGCGGCCATCAACGACGTCTCCGGGGGCAATGATGAGATGTTCGAGCTGGTCGCCGAGCGGGGCTGCGGTTATGTGCTGATGCACATCGAGGGGCCGCCGCGCGTCAATCGCCCGCCGCGCGCCTACGAGGACGTCCTCGCCCACCTCAGGGCCTGGTTTGAGGGGAGGATCGAGCGGGCGATCTCGCGCGGCGTGGAGGAGTCCCAGATCGCGATCGACCCCGGCCTCGACTTCGACCTCAGCACCGCGCAGGACCTTGAGATCCTGCGCCGCCTGGCCGAGCTCGGCGAGCTCGGCCGCCCGCTCTACGTCTCGCTCTCGCGCAAGGACTTCATCGGCGCTGTTCTTGGTGGCTCATGGGAGGAGCGCCTGCCCGCCGCTGAGCGCGAGTGGGGGACCCTCGCCGCGGTCGCGCTGGCGGTGCGCTCGGGCGCCGATCTCCTGCGGATCCACGACCGTTCCGCGCTGCAGGCGATGCGGGTCGCGGCGGCGATCGAGGCGCCACGCTGATGGCGCGCAGCCTGCTCGAGACCCCCTGGGCGATCGCCATCGACCCGGCGCGCCGCGACGGGCGGATCGTCGCCGAGGCCCTCGAGAGCGAGCGCGGGGCGACCCTGGTGCCGCTGCCGGTGAGCCTCGAGCGAGGACTCGCCGAGGCCCTGCGCCGGAGCGGGATCGAGCGCCTCTACTCACATCAGCGCCAGGCGCTTAAGACGGCCGCTGAGTCCAACCTGATCATCACCAGCGGCACCGCCTCGGGAAAGAGCCTGGCCTTCAACCTCCCGGTTCTCGACGGGATCGCGCGCGATCCCAAGCGCCGTGCGCTCTACCTCTACCCGACCAAGGCGCTCGCCCAGGACCAGGCGCGAAAGCTCGCCGCCCTGCGGCCACCCGGTCTGCGGGAGGCGATCTATGACGGCGACACACCGCGCGCCGAGCGGGCGACAATCCGCCGCCGCAGCAACCTGATCCTCACCAACCCCGACATGCTCCACGTCGGCCTTTTGCCAAACCACCGCAGCTGGGGCGACTTCCTCGCCAACCTCGCCTGGGTCGTGGTCGACGAGGCCCACACCTATCGCGGCGTCTTTGGCTCCCACGTCGCCAACGTCCTGCGCCGCCTGCGCCGGGTTGCCCGCGCCTACGGCGTCGAGCCCCGCTTCCTGCTCGCCTCGGCGACGATCGCCAACCCCCTCGAGCTCGCCGAGCGACTCATCGGGACCCCCTTCGAGCTGCTCGACGAGGACGGCGCCCCCCGCGCCGGTCGCGAGATCGCGATGTGGAACCCACCGTTGCTCGACAGGGCGACGGGGGCGCGGCGCTCGGCTCTCTTGGAGGCGGCCGAGCTCCTGGCCGAGCTTGTCTCGGCGGGGGTGCGGACGATCTGCTTCCTGAAGAGCAGGCGGGGGATCGAGCTGATCCAGCGCTTTGCCAAGGAGCAGCTGCAGCAGCGTGGCAAGCCGGAGCTCGGCGACCGGATCGCCCCCTACCGCGGCGGCTACACCCCCCAGCAGCGGCGCGAGATCGAGGCCCGTCTGGCCCGGGGCGAGCTTCTCGCGGTGATCGCCACCGACGCGCTTGAGCTGGGGATCGACATCGGCGAGCTCGAGGCGGCGATCTGCGTCACCTTTCCCGGCACCGTCGCCAGCCTGCGTCAGATGTGGGGGCGCGCCGGGCGCCGCCGCCGCGGGCTGGCCGTCTACGTCGCCGGGCAGGACGGGCTGGACCAGTTCTTCGCCCGCCATCCGGACGAGTTCATCGGCCGCCCGGTCGAGGCGGCGATCCTCGACCACGAAAGCGAGCAGATCGCCGCCCGGCACCTGATCGCCGCCGCCTACGAGCTACCCCTCGGCGATGATGATGAGGAGATCTTCGGCCCCGGCTGGCGCCCCCGCGCCGAGCGCCTGCTGGAGGCGGGCGAGCTGCGCGGCGCCGCTGGCCGGCTGCTGCCCGCCGGGAGCGAGTTCATCGCCAGCCGGATCCCGCTGCGCTCGGCCTCGGCCGACTCGGTGGCGGTGATCGAGCGCGAGACCGGCGAGATGCTGGGCCTGGTCGAGGCCGAGCGGGCCTTCACGACGGTCCATCCCGGTGCCGTGTATCTGCACCTGGGCCGCTCCTATGAGGTCGAGCAGCTCGATCTCGACGCCCGCCAGGCGGTCGTCTCGCGCTTTGACGGAGACTGGTACACGCGGCCCAAGAAGGAGACCGAGATCTACATCGAGAGGATTCGCGAACAGCGCTCGGTCGCCGGGGTGGCGCTGCACTTCGGCGAGGTTTCGGTGAGCGAGCAGGTGGTCGCCTTCCAGCGCGTCTCGATCTCTGACCAGGAGCCCTTCGACATCGTCGCCCTGGAGCTGCCCGAGCAGCACTTCCTCACCCAGGCGCTCTGGTACGTGCTGCCCGAACGGTTAAGCGGGACGCTGCCGCCCGAGATCCTGCTCGGCGCCCTGCACGCGAGCGAGCACGGCCAGATCGCGGTGCTGCCACTGATCGCGATGTGCGATCGCTGGGACATCGGCGGGCTCTCGACGAACGTCCACTTCCAGACCGGGCGGGCGACAATCTTCATCTACGACGGTCATCCCGGCGGCGTCGGGATCACGCTGCGCGGCTATCAGTGCTTCGAGCGGCTGCTGGCGGACGCCGAGCGGATGATCGCCGAGTGCCCCTGCGAGTCGGGCTGCCCCTCCTGCGTGCAGAGCCCCAAGTGCGGCAACCTCAACGAGCCGCTGCACAAGACCGGTGCCCTGGAGCTGATGAGGGAGATGCGGACAGACCCCGAGGGAGTCGGGGCGCAGTCGCTGAACCAGGGGCGCCGGTCCTGATGGGCCCCAGCGAGGCGCAGGGGAGCGCGAGGCAGAAACGCGTTTCGGTGATTGGCAGCGGCGGCTGTGGGGCGGACTCGGAGATCTGGGCGCTCGCCGAGGAGGTCGGCAGGTTGCTCGCCGGGGCGGGCGCGACGGTCATCTGCGGCGGCCGCGGCGGGGTCATGGAAGCGGTCGCGCGTGGCGCTGCCGGGGCGGGGGGGACGGTGATCGGGATCCTCCCCGGCACTGACCCCGCCGAAGCGAACCCCCACTGCACCCACGCCATCGCCAGCGCCGTCGGACACGCCCGCAACCTGGCCGTCGTCGCCTCGGGGCAAGCGACGATCGCCGTCGGCGGGGAGTGGGGGACGCTCTCGGAGATCGGTCACGCGCGGTCGATGGGCCGACCCGTGATCGTGCTGCGCAGCTGGGAGCTCACCGGCGGCGGTGAGACGATGCATGACGCCCCCGGCGTCTCGCACGCAAAGACGCCGGCCGAGGCCGTCGCTCTGGCGCTCGCGGTGCTCGCGAGCGCCACCTAGAGGCGCGCCTCGAAGAGCCGCGCCATGACCAGCGCCGAGCGCAGCGAGCCGTCCGCTCGGCGGTAGTGGTCTCGCCTCAGGCCCTCCTGCGCGAAGCCCGTCGTCCGGTAGAGGTTGATCGCGGCCGCGTTGTCGGGGAACACCTCCAGCTCGATCTTGTGGGCACTCTCGGGACGCGCCTCAAGGGCCGCCTCGATCAGCATCCGGCCGGCGCCGCGGCCGCGCCACCCGGCCAGCACCCAGATCCCCAGCGAGAGAACTCCGAGGGCCTCGGTCGGCCTCAGGCCGACCGCGCCGACCAGCCGACCGTCGTCCTCGAGCGCGAGGAGGAGGTGGCCATCCCACTCGACCGCGGCTCGGAAGCGCTGCTCGAGATCGGCGACCGGCGTGTCGCCCTCGGTGGCCAGCCAGCCCTCGGCGGCGACGGCGCTCGCCCCGCGCGCCAGCTCGCCGCAGTCCTCGATCGTCGCCGCTCTGATGCGCATCCGATCTGAGCTTAGGGGCAGGCGCTGGGCACCGGCGGCGGGCGGCGGCGCCCTAACATGACGCGGTATGTATGAGGACGCGATCCGCGGCGAGTTCGCTCGCCAGGCGGATTCCTTCGCCGCGAGCCCGGCGATGGGCGCGGCCGAGACCCCTCGGCGCCCTGGTCGAGCTGGCGCCGACCGAGCCGCGTGCTCGCTGGCTCGACGTCGCCTGCGGCCCGGGGCTCCTCTCGCGAGCGCTGGCGCCGCGGGTCGGCTCGGTGCTGGGGGTCGACCTGACGCCGGCGATGGTCGAGAAGGCGCGCTCTGAGGCTCGGGCCGAGGGCCTCGAAAACGTCGCCTTCGAGCTCGGCCACCGCCCTCGCGACCGAGGATGGCGCCTTTGACGGCGCGATCACCCGCTTCAGCCTGCACCACGTCCCGGTTCCCTCGCGGATCCTCACCGAGATGGCGCGCAGCGTGCGAGCCGGGGGTCGGGTGGTGATCGGTGATCATCTGACCGACGAGGACCCCGACGCGGCCGCCTGGCAGCAGGAGATCGAGCGGCTGCTCGAGCAGCCCGCCGGGTCGCGCTGTTTCCGGGTCTTCGCGGGCCAGGGCGAGCGGCGGGTCCTGCGGCTCTGCTACTGGCTCTCGCGCTGGCGCCGGCCCGGCCAGAGCTGACGGATTGCGAGGATCGCGAAGGCATGTGACCAGGCCAGCGGCGTGGTCGAGATCGGCACCCCAGAGGTGGCGCCGACGCGCTCGGGCAGCAGACCGGCCGCGGTCGCCGCACGGCGCAGGTCGGTTAGCAGCCTCAGGGCGGCGGCCCGCTCGCGGCGCGCGCGGGCGGGTTTGACCGCGACGCGGGCCAGGGCGGCGAGGCTCCAGGCGCTCCAGGCGGTTGGCGCCGTCCAGGGGTCGCTCTGCGGCCAGTTCTCGGAGGGCACGATGCCGAAGGGCCCGCTGCCTTCGAGCAGCCGCTCGAGGGTCACGCGAACCGCCGGGAAGAGCGCCGGGGCCGGGAAGGGACGCACGGCCCAGGCCGCCGCCGAGTCGAGCCCCGATCCGCTCTTGCCGGCTTCGCGCACCAATTCCCCGGGCCCCGCGACCCCGCCGCGATCGGCCGAGAACCGGAGCCGCAGCTCCGTTGTCGGCAAAGCGGAGCCGGAGGCGAGGGCGTTGGCGAGGTAATCACCGGCGCCTTTCTCCTGGTAGTCGGGCCGATCGAGCCATGACCGGCGGGCCCGGCGCTCGAGCCTTGCGATCTCCTGATCAGGGACCCCCGCGGCGCGGCCGGCGGCCGCAGCCCAGCCCCAGGCGTCTCCCTCGGCGGCGCGGCCGGGAACCGGGCGACCGGCCGCATCGAAGCGCGCCGCGGCTCCCAGGCGGAGGCGATCGAGGAAGCGCGCTGTTCGGCGCGCCTCGGCGCGGTAGCCGGCGGCGGTGAGTGCGATCGCGGCGGCACCGGCATCGCGCGGCCAGACGTATGCCCAGCCCTCGCGGGCGCCCGCGGCGAGCGCTCCCGAGCGGCCGTCGCGCAGGGCGTGGAGCACGAGCAGCGAGCGCCGGTAAAGATGCCTGGCCCATCTCGGCGCCGCGGCGCCGAGCGGTCGCGCCCGCCGCAGCCAGCGACGATCAGCGGCGCCCGCGGCCGCGACGATCCGGCGGGCGCCCGGGTCGTTGGACTCGAACCGGACGCCGGCAGAGTCGTTTCGCTGGAAGGTGACGCGGGGGTGCCGGGAGCCACCCGACAGACAGGCAAGCCGCGCGCCATGGGCCGCGCACTCGACCCAGACTGTGCCCGCGTCGAAGCGGGCCACAGTGCGCAGCACGTTGGTTCCCGGCAGGTAGCGCTGGCGGATCGAGTTGGCACGCCAGAGTGGGCGCGCGGTGCCGGCGCCAAGGGCGACCCGGGGGACGATGCCGGTGTCCGCGGGCACCGTTCCCGCCTCCTGGCGCGCCGCCGGATTGATGATCAGCGCCCTGCCGGCCGGGGAGGGGCGCAGGTCGACGACGTCACCGTAGGCGTCGATGCCGGCGTCGAGCCCGCCGTCGCCGAGGACCGCGGCGGTCAGGAAGGGTTGGGGCAGACCGGGCAGTGAGGGTGGGGTCCGCGGGTCCGAGGAGGTGCCGCCGGAGACGAGCAGCAGGCCCAGGGTCGCCATAGCGACCGGCGCCAGGACTGCACGAGCTCGCTCCACGCCCCAATGCAATCAGCCCCACGGCCCCCCCGGTCGCTAGCCTTCCGGCTGCGTGCCCGCCGGGCCCGCCTTCCAGGCGAGGTAGCTCAGTTGGTAGAGCACACGACTGAAAATCGTGGTGTCGTGAGTTCGATTCTCACCCTCGCCATTTGCCGGCAACGCTCACGCCGACTACCGCCGCGCCCGCGGCCCGCGAACCCAGATCCTCGCCGACTTCCTGATCGCCGCCCACGCCGCCGTCACCCATCCCCCCCTGGCGCGTGAACCTCGCCGCGTCTCCACCTACCTGCCGGGGTCGAGCCGATCGCGCCCTGAGCGCCGGCGGCGGACGCAGCAACCGTCGGCGTCTGGGCGGGCACTGCGCTCAGGCGGCGACGCTGGCCAAATGCTCGCGGGCTCGGCGCACAACCCGGTCGAAGTTCGCGCCCGTGGGGGCGATCGGCCCGCTGCTGGAGCTGCGCGCGAGCGGCGCCAACCCCTTCGTCACCAGCCGCTTGCTGGCGAGCTTGGGGCGGGATCACCTCAGCTGAGCTCGGCCGGGAAACCCTCGAGCCCCCGACTCCGGGCGGCGCGGTGCAGGCGCGCATCCCAGGTCGTGAGCGTGAGGGCCCCGAGCCGATCAGTGGGGCCCCGGCGAGGTGCTGGGGTCGAGGCCGCGCAGCTCCTCGGCGCCCAGCACCTCATCATGCCGCTCGGGCTCGCCTTCAGCTCGCGAACGCCCATCTCACGCCTGTGGTCGAGCCGTGCCCGAGCACCCGCTCTACTTGTGATAAACGGGGCCGGTCGTCGCGACCGGTCCCTTGCCCGCGGTTTCGCCGCCCGTTTCCCTGGTCGAGTCGACGGTCGCCTCTTCGATGTAGTCCCGTTCGCTGATCGTCGTCCCGGCGGGCAGTTCATCAATGCTTGAGACAGCCGCTGCGGGGTCGACCAGAACCCCGCGCGAGGCGAGTACTTCCCCACTCGTCGGGTTGAAGATGTATTCCTCGCGAACCCCCTTCCTGACGCGGAGCTGGATCGCGTCACCGTGGCGCCCGAGGCCATCGGTGGCTTCGGCATCGACCGACATCCCCGGCAGTTCAGCGAGCGCGTCGAAGATCGCCGCCTGCAGCGCAGGCGTCGGCTCCCCTTCCAGCAGCACATTGATCAGCTCTTCCATCGTCTGTTCGGTGTCGAGGTGCCTGGCCTTGCCGTACATCAGGTTGAAGCCGACCACTTCGATTTCGTTGCCTTCGACGGCGTGCCGGAGCGCTTTCGGTTCGCTCGGCAGCCTTGAGGTGTCCGGGAAGTTGAAGTTGCCCCAGCCCCGGGTCTCCATGTCGACCACCCGTGGGCCAAGTTCGAGCGCGCCGCGAAAGGCGGTCCTGTAGCGCTGCTGGTATTCGGCGTCGAAGGGAGGCGGCAGCGGCGATCCCGCCGCCTTCCAGTGCGCTTCTTCGGCAGAGCTCCAGAACCTGGGCGTCCCTGCGACTTCGCGCGAGCGTCCGCCTCCGTTCTGGCCGGTCCACGACTCGATTGTCCGCGGGATCAGCGCGTTGAACGCATCGGGCCCGCTCATCGTCGCGCCGCTCCCGGCGACCGGGACGTCGGCGCCTTCCGGCGGCAGCGGGTGGCGCCAGGCCTCGATTTCGAGCTGCTGCTCCTTGCGGAAGAGGAACTGCCCGGGGCCGGGGACCGAGGTCGCGGGCATCTCAGAGGCGGCCGCGGCGGCCCGATGGAGGACTTCGGCGGCGGAGGCCGGCTGAGCGGTCGGGCCGGAGCTGAGGACGAGCACACCGGCGAGTGCCGCGGCCCCCAGCGCGGCGCCGGCGAAGAGGAGGCGACCGCGCCGCGAGCGAAGGCCGCGGCGCCGGCTCGGGGAGCGGCCGGGCGCCGAGGACCCAGCGAGGGCTTCGCCGAAGCTGCGGGCCTCGCTGGCGGCGGCCTCCATGCGGGCCTCGAGCGCGCGCCAGACGGCCTCACGTGCCTCGGGCGGCTCGACGTCGCGCTCGGCGCGGAAGCTCTGCATCACGGTCAGGTCGTCCATTGGTTACCTCCGGGTCGCGGTTAGATCTGTGGTCGATGGGTCGCCGGCGCTGAGGTCGAGGGCCTCCCGGACTCGCCCGCGGGCGCGGGAGAGCCGGGACTTGACGGTCCCGATCGGGACACTGAGCGCGGCGGCGATCTCGGATTGGTCCAGTTCCGCCCAGACGAGCAGGTAGAGGACGTCGGACTCCTCGGTGGAAAGCTCGGCCAGGCAACTGGCGAGGGCGCCGCGCATCCGCTCGGCGTCGACCCTGGCCTCGCTGCCGTCCTCCGAGACGCTGGTGTCGGCGCCAAGTGCCGCGATCGCCCGCAACTCACTGATCTCGCGGCGCCGATGGCGACGGGCAATGTTGGTGGCGATCCCGAAGAGCCAGGGACGGGCATCGGCCCGCTCGCGGTCGAAGCGCCCCCGCTCATCGAAGGCGACGAGGAAGGTCTGCGCGGTCGCTTCCTCGGCGCGCTGGTCATCAAGGCGACGGCGCAGGTAGCGGAGGATCGCCCCGAAGTGGCGTTCGAAAATGACGCCGAAGGACCGTGGTTCTGCGAGCGAGGCGGCGATCGCTTCGCTGTCGCTCTGGGCCTCGCTCATACCTGTACTTGCCATAAGGGCCGAAAAGGGTTCGCGGGCGGCACCCGATGCGGGGACGCTGACCTACCCCGTTCCGGCGACACAACAGATCGGAAGTAGATCAAGGGTTCCGGAATGCGGGCGAATGATCGACCGACGCAAAGGTCCAGCGCGAAGTCAAGTCGAATGGGTCAGGGGCCGATCGGGTGACCACAAGGCACCGGAAAGCCGCGCAGATTACGGGTATCTCTCGCGGTGGAGAGTCGTGATTTGCATGTAAATCGCGACCTTTGGCCGAGGAGTCTGCGGTCTCGACCATCGCGACGTCCCCGATCCGAACCGCGGGCCTCGTCGTTCGTTAGGGTCATTTCGCTAGAGCCCCGCCCGCTCGAGGGCGACGTCGAGCGCCGCGGCGATCGCCTCCGGTTCTTCGATCTGGGGATAGTGCGCGAGGCCGGGCTGCTCGATCACCTCGACTCCCGGGCGCAGCTCCCGCAGCCCGTCGAGCACCGCAACCCGGGCGACCGGGTCGAGCAGGCCCCAGGTGAGGGTCAGCGAGCCCGGCCAGTCGCGGATCGCGCCGTGCCAGCGCTCGGTGAAGCGTTCGCGCTCGGCCATGTAGTGGACCAGCAGGTGGCCGATTCGCTGACCGCCGTTGTGGGCGATCAGCGACCACTGGTCGGCGGCCTCCTCGGCACTCAGCGGGTGCTCCCGGGAGAAGACCCGCGAGAACTGGGCGCGAAAGCCGCGCTCGCTGGTGAGCCGCGAGAAGAGCGGACCGAGTCGGCTGCGCAGCAGCTTCTGGCCGAGCGTCGGCTTTGCCAGGTGCAGAAGCATGCTGCCGTTGAAGAGCAGCGCCCCGCGCAGCTCAATTCCCAGCTCGCCCCGCAGATCGCGCGCCATCAGCTCTGTGGCAATCGAGGTGCCCATGTCGTGGGCGACGATAAATACCGGCGGCGAGCCGGATCGGCGGACCAGCTCCTCGGCGGCATCGGCGTGACCGGCGAGTGCGTAGAGGTGGTCGCGCGGCTTCGCCGAGAGCCCGTAGCCAAGGCAGTCAAAGGCAAGCGCGGCGCGCCCCGGGCGCAGCCCCAGCAAGGCGCGCCAGTCATAGGAACTGGAGGGAAAGCCGTGCAGCAGGAGCAGCAGCGGGCCCTCACCCTCGCGCCGCTGCAGGTAGAGGTCGTGACCGAGGACGTCCTCGATCCTCCCCGCTCGGCGCCAGCTCTCGACCCTGCCGGTGAGCACGGGAGCAGTCTAGACTCGGGTTCGAGCGATGAGGCTCGCTCCTCAATAACCGCGGCTCGCTCCGCTGATGGCCTCTACACGTCCACCGACGCTGATAGGAGGCCAAAGCATGCATCAGGATCTGCCCGACCCGCGACGACTGCTGGCGATCTTCGCCGGTGGTCTGGTCGGGGCCCTCTCCAGGGTCGGTGTCGCCCAGGCCCTGCCCCACGGGCCCGATGCCTGGCCCTGGGGGACCTTCGCGGTCAACATGGCCGGTGCCCTGCTCCTCGGCTACTTCGTCGCGCAGCTGCGCGACCACCCGCGGGAGCGCCTCACCCACCCGTTTCTGACGACCGGCATCTGCGGCACCCTGACCACCTTTTCGACGATGCAGCTCGAGCTCTTCGTCCTCGTCGACGCCGGGCACGTCGGGCTCGCCGGAGCCTACGTCGCGGCGACCGTCCTGGCCGGCTATGGCTTCGTCCGCCTCGGCCTGGCACTGGAGCACCACCGCTGGCCGCTGGGCCGCGCCCTCGGCGGGCCCCGAAGGAGGGAGGAGGGTTGAGCGGCGGGGCCTGGGTCGCCGTCGCCCTGCTCGGCGGAGGCGCCGCCGCCGCGCGCTACCTGATCGACGCCGAGCTGACGGCCCGCGCGCGGCACCCCTTCCCGCTCGGAATCCTCGCGATCAACCTGGCCGGCAGCTTCGCCCTCGGGCTCGCCGCGGGATTCGCATTGAGCGGCGAGGCGCTGGCGATCGTCGCCGGGGGCGGGATCGGTTCCTTCACGACCTTCTCAACCTGGATGCTGGACTCCCACCGGCTCTCCGAGGAGGGCCAGACGGAGCTGGTCTGGGCCAATATCGGCGTCTCGCTGGTGGCCGGCTTTGCCGCGGTCGCTCTCGGACACTGGCTGGGCGGCGCGGTTTAAGGCGCCGTCCGCAGCTGCCTCTACCTTGATTTGCAGGATGAACGACCAGACCCAGATCGAGGCCCTGGAGCCGCCGCGCACCGAGCTGGGGGAGCTTGAGGACGGACAGCGGGTCGAGGGTGCCTACGCCGTGCGCGAGCGCGAACTGCGCCGCAAGCGCAACGGTGAGGCCTGGCTGAGGCTGACGCTCGGCGACTCCAGCGGCGCCGTCGAGGCGGTTGCCTGGGAGGAGGCGGAGGCACTGCACCGGCTCGCCGCCCCCGGCAGCGCCGTCTTTGTCTGCGGCCGCTTCGAGGTCAGCGAGCGCTGGGGGGCGAAGATCAAGCTCGCGGCTCTGCGCGAGGCCACCTCTGAGGAGTACGAGGCCGGGGAGTTGGCAGCCGGCGCGCCCGTTGCGATCGAGCGCCTCGAAGGAGACCTGCGCGAGCTGCTCGCAACCGTTCAGCACCCGCAGCTCCGGGAGCTACTGGAGTCCTTCTTCGGCGAGGGATCCTCGACCTGGGAGCGCTTCCGCGACGCTCCGGCGGCAAAGATCTATCACCAGGCCTACCGGCATGGCCTGCTCGAGCACACGGTCTCGGTCTCCCAGGCGGTCTCCGCGGCCGCCGCCTTCTTCCCCGGCATCGATCGCGACATCGCCGTCAGCGGCGCGCTGCTGCATGACATCGGCAAGACGGCCGCCTACAACGAGGACCCGTTGGCGATCGACCTGACCGACGCCGGCCGCCTGCAGGGGGAGATCCCGCTCGGCTACTACCTCGTGCGGCGGCGCATCGAGGACATCGCGGGCTTCGATTCGGCGCTCGCCCAGGCCGTTCTGCACATCATCCTCAGCCACCACGGCTCGCTCGAGCATGGCTCGCCGGTCGTTCCCTGCACGCGAGAGGCGGTCCTCGTTCACATGATCGACAACCTCGGCGGCCGCCTCGGCAGCTTCGATCGCCTCGAGCGCGAGCTTCCCGCCGGCGAGGCCTGGTCGAGCTTTGACCGCGCTCTTTCGGGTGCGGCATATTTCGGCGCCCGCGCCGCCTGAGCAGCCGCTGGGTCTCAGGCGGCGCTTCCGCGGCGCCGATCGGCCAGCTCAGCCGATGGCTCCGCGCGCCCCGCGCTCGAATCCGTCAGGGTGCGAAGCGGGTCGCGCATTTCTGCATCCTCTCGACGTTTCCACCAGCCGTCTGGATGCAGTGCAGCATCCTCATCGGCCTGCCGCCGGCGACCCTCTTGGCCTCGTGGAAGGAGCGGCTGATCTGGACCCGGACCTGGCGATCGGCTCGACGCAGCGCCCGAGCGGTCTCCGAGCCTGGCCCGAGGGTGTTCTCAACGCTCCGGTCGGCGCTCTCGATCGAGTGGTTGACCGTGTTGCTGACGTTTTCGGTCGTGTGCAGGACCGGCTTGACGATGAACAGGTAGACGGCGGCCAGGATCCCGACGGTGACGGCCAGCCTGATGATCGCCACCGTGAAATTCCCAAATAGGTCACGCAGGAAATCCATGGCCTCGGCGGCACACTATCCTGCGAGCGTGGCGAAGGACACGGAGAAGCTGATCCGCCAGCTCTCCCTGATCTCGTTTCTGATGGCCCAGGGCAGGCCGGTCTCCGCCCTGGAGATCAAGCGCGAGGTTGAGGGCTACAGCGACATGAACGACGACGCCTTCGCGCGGCGCTTCTACGCCGACCGCGCAGAGCTCGAGAGCCTCGGGATCCAGCTCGGGGTCGAGAAGCCCGGCGAGGGATTCTTCGAGGCGGAGCTCTACTCGTTGCCGCCGGAGAACTTCTATCTGGATGCGATCGAGTTCACCGACGATGAGCTGGCGGCCCTGAGCACCGCGCTCTCGCTGCTCACCGACGGCGGCTTTGCCTACGCCGAGCCGCTGCGGCTGGCGCTCCAGCAGGTCGCCTGGGGCCACCCCAACCCGCTCAGCGAGGGCGAGCGGGCGCCGGTGGAGATGGCGATGACCGCCTCCGCCGGCGGCCGCGACCTCTCCCAGCGACTCTCCAAGATCGAGACGGCAATCTCACGCCGCAAGACGATCGAGTTCACCTACTACACGATGGAGCGCGACGAGACCGAGGAGCGCACGGTCGACCCATACCACCTCGTCTTCCGCGGCGGCCAGTTCTACCTGATCGGCCACTCGCACGAGCGCGACGCGGTGCGCGTCTTCCGCCTCTCGCGGATTCAGGGCAAGGTCGGCTACGCCTCCAAGGCCGAGCACGATTTCTCACCGCCCGAGGACTTCGACCGCCGCGACTACGGCCAGCGCGCCGACTGGCAGCTGGGCGAGATCCGCGGCACCGCCAAGGTCTTCGTCCGCGACAGGATCTCCTGGTTGATCGAGCGCGACTTCGGCACCTACGGGACGCTGCGCCCAGCGGTCAAGGCCGATGGCGCTCCGGGCAAGGGGTCCATCTTTGAGACCGACTATGCCTCGCCCCGGGAGCTGATCTCCTGGGTCCTGCGCTGGCGCCAGAACGCGCGCGTGCTGGGACCGCCGGAGCTGCGCGAGGAAGCTGAAAGTCGCCTCGGCCTGCTGCAGGACCGCCACCAGAACGGCTTTGAGCCGGCCGAGATCGTCGAGCGGCCGCTGCGCGAGGGGCAGCCCCGTCGGGGCCGCGCCAACGGCCGCGGCGAGGCGGCGATCCGCCCGGAGCGCTTCGCCCGCCTCGTCACCCTGGCCGGCCTTCTGATCGAGTCCGCCAAGAGCGACGAGCGGCTGCGGGTGACCGACCTCTGCGAGCGTCTCGAGCTGACCTCCGAGGAGCTGCAGGAAGACATCGAGCTGCTCAACGTCGTCAATTTCGGCGGCGGCACCTACGTGCTCTACGCCGAAATCCAGGGCGGCGAGGTCGAGGTCGACTCCGAGCCCTACGGCGACAACTTCGCCCGCCCCGCCCGTCTCCTGCCTCTCGAGGCGAAGGCGCTGATCGCGGCGATCGACCTGTTCGGCGACCACCTGCCGCAGGGGGGTCTGCAGAGCGCCCGAGGCAAGATCGTCGCCGCGCTCGGCCACGACCCCTCCGAGGAGGGCCTTGAGATCGCAGGGGTGGGCGGCGGCGACAGCGAGGTGGCCAAACGCGTCAACGAGGCGATCGCCGGACACCGGGTCCTCGAGCTCCAGTACTACAAGGAGAACGAGGACCAGTTCACAAAGCGTGCGGTCGAGCCCTACCGCCTCGAGAACGGGCGCGAGGGCTGGTATGTGGAGTGCTATGACCTGAGCAAAGAGGGAATCCGTCACTTCAAGCTCGATCGGATCAAGGAGGCGACGCTCTCCCAGAAGGCCTTCGAGCCGCGCCCCGAGGTCGAGGAGATCGCCGGGGTCGAGGGTTGGATGACACACGGCGAGGTGCCGACCGCGAGCGTCGCTCGCGTCTGGGTCTCGCCCGAGCGGGCCCGCTGGCTGCGGGAGGAGCGCACGGTCGTCGAGGAGCTGGCCGACGGCGCCGTCGTCGTCGAGCTCCCCTACGCCGGAACCTCCTGGCTGGTGCGGGAGATCCTCCGGGGAGCCGGCGATCTGGTCGTGCTCGAGCCCGAGGACGCGCGGGCCGCGATCGCCAGGGAGATTTCGGGCTGAGGGGTCATCTGCGTTGAGGTCCGTCGATCCATCAGCACCTGCAGGTGCAGGGATCGACGCTCGCCGGGCGGGGCGGCGAAGCGCCGGGGCGGGCTCGCGGTGAGGGCCGCCGAGAAGGCACCGGGGCACCCCGAGATCCTCCGCCTCCTCGCTCCCAACCCTGGACCGATGACCCAGGCCGGCACCAACACCTACCTCTACGGCTCGGGACCCTGCGCGGTGATCGACCCCGGACCCGACGATCTCGCGCATCGCGAGGCGATTCTCGCCGCGGCGGCCGAGCGGGGTGGCATCGGGGTCGTGCTTCTCACCCACAGCCATGGCGACCACGGCTCCGGGGCCGAGCCGCTCACGCGGGCGATTGCCGAGGGAGCTGACGGCCGCGAGCCGGGGGTCGGTCCGCAGGTCATCCTGCCGCGGGACGGCGAGCAGCACGCCGGGCTGCGGGCCCTCGCGACCCCCGGTCACGCCGCCGACCACGTCTGTTTTCTGAGCGCCGATCGCGTCTGCTTTTGCGGTGATCTGGTGCTCGGCGAGGGCTCGACCTTCGTGCCGCCCGATGGCGGCTCGCTGGCCGCCTACATGAAATCCCTGCACCTCCTGCAGGCCGAGCCGCTGGAGCTGCTCTGCCCGGGTCACGGCCCCTGGATAGTGCGCCCGGCTGCAAAGCTCGCCGAATACCTCGAGCACCGCGAGATGCGCGAGGCGGGGCTGCTGGGCGCCCTCGATCGTGGCGAGCGCTCGAGGGCCGCGTTGCTCGCCGAGGTTTGGTCGGACGTTCCCCAGGAGATGCGCCCGGCGGCCGCGATCGTGATGGAGGCCCATCTGCAGAAGCTCGCGGCCGAGGGGCGGCTTCCTGAGAACATCACCCTTGATGAGTAGGGGACGCGCAGCGAACGTCGGTCTGGCCGGCGCCGCGGCCGCGGCGTTCGCCGCGGCGGGGACCGCGGCCGCCTGGCAGCGGTTCGCCCGCCGGCCGCTGCCCCAGACGCGGGGGAGGGTCGAGCTGGACGGGCTCGAGGGGCCGGTGAGCATCCGCCGCGACCGCTGGGGCGTCCCCCACATCGAGGCCGGCCCCGAGGACGTCTGGTTTGCCGAGGGCTTCTGCCACGCCCAGGATCGCCTCTTTCAGATGGACTTCTACCGGCGTGCCGTCTGTGGCCGCCTCTCCGAGGTCGCCGGCCCGCGGACGCTGCCGGTCGATCGCCTGATGCTGACGCTCGGCATCCGCCGCGCGGCGCTCGCCGAGGAGTCGACCCTCGACCCCGACGCCGGGGGCCCGCTCGGGCGCTTCTGCGCCGGGGTCAACGCCGCGGTGGCGAGCGCCAGGGCGCTGCCCTTCGAGATGCGGCTGCTGCGCCAGCGCAGCTTTGAGCCCTGGCGGCCCGCCGACGTCCTCGCCCTCGGCAAGCTGCTCGCCTTCGGCCTTGCGACGAACTGGGAGCGGGAGCTGATGCGCTCCGACATGATCCGCGCCCTCGGCCCCGAGCGGGCCGCGAGGCTCGACCCCACCTATCCCGCCGATAACCCGATCGTCACCCAGCGGGCCTGGTCGGGGGACGGGCTCGGCCTGGTCGAGCAGATCGACGCCGTGCGCCGCGCGATCGGCTTTGCCAAGGAGGCCGGGGGCTCCAACAATTGGGCGATCAGCGGTGCCCGCTCGGAGACCGGGTCGCCGCTGATCGCAGGCGACCCGCACCTCGCCCCGACGATGCCCGGCATCTGGTACCAGGTTGCGATGCGGGTCGGTGAGCGCACCGTCCGCGGCGCCTCGCTGCCCGGCATGCCGGGCTGCTACATGGGCCAGAACGACGATGTCTGCTGGACCTTCACGAACGTGATGCCAGACGTGCAGGACCTCTTCATCGAGCGGATCGAGGGCGAGGACTACGAGTTCGAGGGCGAGCTGCGGCCGCTGCAGATCCGCCGCGAGGAGATCGGGGTCAGGGGTCGCACCCACCCCGAGGTGCTCGAGGTGCGCGAGACCCACCACGGGCCGATCGTCAACGCCGTGCTCGGCGCCGATGAGGCCGAGCCACTCGCCCTGCGCTGGCTGACGATGGATGCACCGACCGTCTTCCCGGGGATCTTCCAGCTGCACGGGATCAGCTCGGGAGCGGAGCTCGTCGAGCGGCTCGCCGGCCACACGGCTCCGGCCTCGAACCTGATCTGGGCCGATCGCCACGGCTCGATCGGCTACAAGCTGATCGGGCGCCTGCCGCGACGGCGGGGAGGCTGCCCCGATCTGCCCAAGCCCGGCTGGAGCGGCGAGTTCGAGTGGGAGGGGACGATCCCCTACGAGGAGCTGCCCGAGCTCATCGACCCCGAGAGCGGCTTCCTGGTGAGCGCCAACAACCGCATCGTCGGCGAGGACTACCCGCACCACATCACCAGCGAGTGGTTTGACGGGTTCCGCGCGAAGCGCATCGAGGAGCTGATCCTCGCTCGAGAGAAGCACGACATCGAGAGCTTTGAGGCGATGCAGTCAGACGACCTCTCGATTCCCGGCCTGCAGGCCGCCCGGCTGCTCTCGCGTCTTGCTGCGCCCGGCCAGCGCGAGCGCAGCGCGATCGAGCGACTGCGAAGCTGGGATGGACGCCTCGACCGCGAGAGCGTCGCCGCCTCGATCTACCAGGCCTTCCTGCTGCGCCTCGCGCGCGAGTTCGCCCGCTGCGTGATCGGCGACCGCGACCTCAGCGAGCGCTGGCTCGATCGCGCCGACAACGGCTTCACCTCCCACGTCACCTCACCGTGGCGCTGGCACGCGCGGCTGATGGAGCTCTGGGAGGAGGGCGATGAGCAGCTGATCGGACGCCCCTGGGAGGTCCTCGTGCTCGAGAGTCTCAGCGGCGCTCTGGACGATCTCGCCGATCGCTTCGGTCCCGACCCAGAGGGCTGGCTCTGGGGCCGGATCCACGCGATCGAGTTTCCCCACCCCCTGGGAGAGGCAAACCCCGTGCTGCGCCGGCTTTTTAACCGAAGCCTGGCCGCGGGAGGCGCCCAGGAGACGGTCAGCCAGATCGCCTATGACCCCAACGACCCCTACCGCGCCGTCTGGGCGCCGAGCTGGCGGATGGTCGCCGACCCGGCCGACCCCCGACGCTCGCGCTGGCAGGCCTTCACCGGGCAGTCCGGTCACCCCGCCAGCCGCCACTACGATGATCTGCAGCCCGACTGGATCGAGGGGCGCACCCAGCCGATGGCCGGCGAGGGTCCCTGGGAAGAGCTAGACCTTCTCCCCCGCTGAGCTCGGCAGCGGCGGCTCGGCAGCGGCGGCCACCGAGCGGACCAGCTCGACGATCTCCGGCGCCGCTTTCTGCGGCGAGCCGCAGTCAAAGGGTGGGTCGGGGTCGTACTCGATCCCCAGCTGGATCGCCTGGGCGATCTCCGGGCCGGCCTCCCTGGCCACCAGGTGGATCGCCATGTCGATTCCGGCGGTGACGCCGGCGGCGGTGATCAGCTTGCCGTCCTCGACATAGCGCCCGACCAGCGGCTCGGCGCCGTAGGCGCGAAGCGCCTCCAGCGCCAGCCAGTTCGAGGTGGCCCTGCGGCCCTCCAGCAGGCCGGCGGCACCGAGCAGCAGCGAGCCCGTGCAGACCGAGGTCGTCCATTTGCTCGTGGCGTCGATCCCCCGCAGCCAGGAGAGGACCTCCTCGTCCTCGAGCAGGGGCCGGGTGCCGAGGCCGCCGGGGACGAGGACGATATCGGCGCTGTCGACCTCCTCCAGCGAGGCGTCGGCGAGCAGTCCGAGACCCCCTTCGCTGCGCACCTCGCCCCTTCGCTTGGCGAGGAAGCGCACCTCCCAGCCGGGCACGTTGCGCATCACTTCGTAGGGCCCGACCGCGTCCTGCGCGGCCAGCTTCTCAAAGATCAGCAGAGCGATGTCCATGACCCCATCGTGACGCCCCGGGCCCGGTCTTACCAGTGGCAGGAAAGCCATTATTCGCTAGATTTCTGCCATGCATCGGGTCCTCGCCCTCTGTCTGGACGGCGTCGTTGCCTTCGATTTGGCGACCCCGGCGCAGGTCTTCACGGCGGCCAGCGACGCCGCCGGAAGGCCGCTCTATGGCTTCTCGAGCTGCTCGCCGGGAGCCCGGCCCGTCGCCTCGACGACCGGCTTTGCGATCGCCCCCGAGCAGGGGCTCGAGGCGCTCGAGGCGGCCGAGACGATCGTCGTCCCGGGATACGCGTCGATCTTTGAGCCGCTCCGCACGGAGGTCGAAGCGGCGCTGCGCGCCGCCGCCGCCCGCGGCGCCCGGGTGATCTCGATCTGCACCGGCGCCTTTGCCCTCGCCGAGGCCGGGCTGCTCGACGGCCACCGCGCCACGACCCACTGGGGCTGGGCGGGCGAGCTGGCATCGCGCTTCCCGCGGGTCGAGGTCGACCCGGCGGCGCTCTTCGTCGATCAGGGCGCGGTGATGACCTCGGCCGGCCTCAGCGCGGGGATCGACCTCTGCCTGCACGTCGTCCGCGCGGACTTCGGTGCAGCCGCCGGCGCCCGCGTCGCCCGCCGCATGGTGGCGGCGCCACACCGCGAGGGCGGCCAGGCGCAGTTCATCGAGGACCCCGCCGCCCCGCAGGTGGGGCCCGGCTCCCTGGAGCCGACCAGGCGCTGGGCGGCCGAGCGCCTCTCCCAGGCACTGGACGTCGCCGCGATGGCTCGCCACGCGGCGGTCAGCCCGCGGACCTTCGCCCGCCGCTTCCGCGAGGAGACCGGGACGACCCCCCTGCAGTGGCTGCTCTCGCGGCGCGTGCTCGAGGCGCGCCGGCTGCTCGAGGAGACCGATCTGGCGATCGAGGAGGTCGCCTGGCGCTCGGGCTTCGGCACGCCGGCCTCCCTGCGCGAGCACTTCCGCCGCGCGACCGAGACGACGCCGACCGCCTACCGCCGCGCCTTCGCCGCAAACGGGGAGGAGATCGGCGCTTTCGCCTGAAGCTTTTCCGGGTGAGCCGCCGCGACCAGATCAAGCTCAGCGACTCCGAGCTCCTGGAGCTGCTCGAGGGGCAGCGGATCGCCGTCATCTGCAGCATCGGTCCGCGCGGCTGGCCGCACCCGATGCCGATGTGGTTCGTGCCCCGCGAGGGCGAGATCTGGGTCTGGACCTACGCCAAGTCGCAGAAGGTCCGCAACCTGGAGCGTGATGCTCGCGCCAGCGTCCTGGTCGAGACCGGCCACGATTACGGCGAGCTGCGCGGCGCGATGATCGAGGCCGAGGCCGAGATCCACCGCGACTTCGAGACGGTCATCGGGTTCGCCGAGGAGCTGACGCTGCGCTACGCGGAGGGGATCTCCTCGGTCGGGGGCGACGCGAAGGCGGCCCTCGAGGCGCAGGCGCCGAAACGGGTCGCGATCCACTTCAGGCCCCGTCGGATCGCGACCTGGGATCACCGCAAGCTCGGCGGGACCTACTGACCGTTCCTCAGGTAGGGATTCTCGAGCCGCATGATCGTCGCCGGATGGGATAGGTCGTTGCGCTCGGGATGGTCGAGAACCTGCAGTTTGAACATGTGCGCGAGCCACTCGGAGTGCTTGAAGACCCTGGTGTGGCGCAGGTCCCGGTCGCGGTCAAGCTTGCGCAGCGCCTGGGTTTGGTTGAACTCGGCGATCGCCAGCAGCTCGCCGGCGTGGGGGGTGTGGGTGGCCAGGGCGAGGTCATCGACGTAGAGGTTGACGTGCGGCAGGTAGGCCTCGGGCGCCCCCTCGAAGAGACGCAGGGCGTCGCTCGCCGAGCTGTAGAAGTCGACATCGAGCGTCGCGAACCCGAGCGGCGCCGCGGGGTCAAGCTCCGCGGCGAAGGGGCCGACCGTCTCGGCCAGGGGGCCCAGGCGCAGCTGCGCGTTGGCCGGCAGGGCGGCTTCCAGAGCGCCGCGATCCATCGGGAACCAACCCTCCTTGTAGAGCTCGGGGTGGTCGCGGTAGTCGTTCGGGGAGGGCATCCCCTCGCCGCTATCGAACCCGAACAGGCGGAATCCCACGCCCGTCTCGGCGCTGACCCGCCCGGCCAGCTCGCAGAGGTTCATCAGCCCCGCCCCCGCGGCGACGCCGAGCTCGACCACCGTCAGCTCCCGGATCCCCCTCGCGCGGGCCTCGTCGGCCGCCTTCAGCAGGCCGAAGGCGTGCTGGTGGCGGGGCACCAGGTCGAAGGCGACCTTGGCGCGGAAGCCTCCGAAAATCGCGACCCCGGCCGAGATCAGGTGCATGTGGAGGGGCTCGGTGAGACGCTCCACCGCGAGCCGGCGCCAGACCTCGCGGCGTCGCAGAAGGCTGCCCAGCATCGGACTTCGGGACACGCTCTCAAGCCTATGAGAGATCGATCGATCAGAGAAGCCGTTTCGGTAGTTTCGGGCGCGGGGCGGTGTTGTGGAGCAAGGGAATCGCTACCGTTCCCCAGTCCATGAGAGCCCGACTGGCGACACTTGCGCTGCTCATCGCCCTGCTCAGCTGCGCTGCCGCCAGCGCGGCCGGCGGCAGCGCCCGCAGGGCGCACCGCGCGCCACCGGCGCCGCCGCCCTCCTTTTTCGGGATCGCCCCCCAGACCCCGCTCACCGAACGCGATGCTGAATACATGGCCGCCGGCGGGATCTCGACGATCCGGATGTTCGTGCCCTGGTCCTCGATCAAACCGAATCGGCGTGGCGGCTACAACTGGGATGGGTTTGACGAAGGAGTGGCGATTGCGGCCCGGGCCGGCCTGCGGGTACTGCCCTTCCTCTGGGGCACGCCCCACTGGGTCGCCGCCAAACCGACGACGATGCCCGTCGATACCGCCGCCGAGCGCCAGGCCTGGACCGAATTCCTCACCGCCGCGGTCGAACGCTACGGGCCGCAGGGAGAATTCTGGCGCGAACACGCGAGCACCGGCCCCGGCCCCGATTACGAAGCGCCGATCCCGAAGCTGCCGATCCGCACCTGGCAGATCTGGAACGAGGCCAACTTCTACTACTTCGCCAAGCCCGTCTCGCCGGGCAAATACGCGAAGCTCGTGACGATCTCAAGCGAGGCGATCAAGGCCGCCGACCCAGGGGCCAAGGTGATCCTCTCCGGGCTTTTCGCGAAGCCGACCAAAGGCGGCGTCTACGGGATGCCCGCCACGAGGTTCCTCGACATCCTCTATCGCACGCCGGGCATCAAGAGCCGCTTCGACGGCATCGCCCTGCACCCCTACGCGTTCGATACCGAAGAGCTCGAAGAATTCGTCGAAGCTTTCTACGACGTCACGGTTGAAAATCACGACCGCGTCCCCCTCTACATCACCGAGATGGGCTGGGGCTCGCAGAACGACTTCCGCAAGGTCGCCTTCGAGCAGGGCCTCGGGGGTCAGGCGAGCGAGCTGCGTGCCGCCTACACCTACCTGCTCGACAACCGCGCCCGGCTTGACCTGAAGCAGGTCTACTGGTTCTCCTGGAAGGACAACCGGGAAATCCCGGACTGCAACTTCTGCGACTCGGTCGGGCTCTTCCGTCAGGGGAAGGGCTTCAGCCCGAAGCCCGCCTGGCGCGCCTTTGTCGCCCTCAGCGGCGGCAGCCTGCGCCCCTGATATGGCCGCCGATCTGTCAAGCGCCCAGCGCTGATCGCGACCGCAAATAGCGGCCGGTGTGGGATGGCTCGGTGCCCGGGGCCGGGCGCGACATCGACGTCGCTGGCGGTCAGTCTGACAATGCGGGAGTTGGCTATCCCAGGGCGCTGGCTTCGTCGCCGGCGAGCGCAATCTAGGAACGGGCATAGCCGGTGAGGGCCGCCCATAGGGGCATCGCGCGTGCCGGCGGCCTTTTGGCCCGGACCCAGGTGACCGAGCGCGACCGCTGTGGTGGGCGGTCAGCTCATGGCGCGGTCGCCGCGGCCCAGAGGAAGCCCGCCAGCTCCCTGGCCACCGCGACGGTTGCGACGTTTCCCGGCTTGCCGCGCTCGCGCAGCCGCTTGCCCACTCGGTGCAGGCGGTGCTGGGCGCGCCAGGCGATCTGCAGGACGTGGTCGGGCTGGCCGGCCTGGCGGTTGGCGAGCGTGGCGCCGATCCGCGGCACTCTGGCGTAGTGCCAGGCCGACTCGACCAGCAGGCGGCGGGCGATCACCGAGCCGGTCTTGGTGATCGATCCCTGACTTGAGGACTCCCCGGACTGCTGCAGGGAGGGCGTCAGCCCGAGCCAGCTGGAGAGCTTGCGCGGCGAGGAGAAGCGGCGCCAGTCACCGCCGAGCTCGAGATGGAGCATCAGAGCGGTGAGGGTGTCGATGCCGCGGAAGGCGCGCAGCCTTGCGAGCGTCGGCCACAGCCGCTCGTCGGTGGCCAGCCGCGAGAGCCGCTCGTCGAGCGCCTCGCGGCGGGCGCAGAGCCCGTCGACGGCGGCGAGCTGGTCGATGAAGGCCAGCTCGGTCGGCTCCTGCTCAAAGGACTGCTGAGTCAGCCAGCGGCGGTGATCGCGGCCCCAGGCGCTCTTGCCCGGGTAGACCCGCCCGTGCACGAGTAGGAGCTTTGAGACCCGGTGGCGGGCGCGCATCAGGTCGCGGCGCACCTGTTCGCGGGTGCGGGCCAGGTGGCGGATCGCTTCCAGCCACTCCGGCGGGACGGTGACCGCCTTCAGCTGCCCAGCAAGAAGCAACCGCGCCAGGAGCTCGGCGTCCTTGCGGTCTGTCTTTACCCGATCGCCGGAGGCCCGCGGCGTCTTGCTCGGCGCCACCACCTGCACCTCGATTCCCGCCGCACTCGCAGCCCGCATCAGGCCGAACCCGGTCGGGCCCGCCTCATAGGCCGCCCGCAGCGGGGCGGCCAGCTCAGCGAGCCAGTCCACCACCTCCTCGGTGCCGGGGCCAAAGCGTGCCCTGCGCAGCTCGCCGCTCAGCGAGTCGATCGCCGCGGCGTGCGTGGAGCGCGCGTGGACATCCAAACCAACCCATGTCATCGTGCCGTTCATGGCCGGACCCTCCTTCGCCTGGGGTCAGCCGGAGCCCGTCTCCGGTCAGGTAAACCCCCGACTAAGCGAGAGGGTCCGGCCTAACTCGGATGGCCCCGGTGATTAATCGAGGCCATAGCGTCTAGGCAGCTCCGGGCCGCGCGATCCTCTGGAGCAGCGCGGCCATTTGATCGACGTAGGCCTCGAGTCGGTGGCGCTCAACGCAAAGCTCCCGCCCCGCGTGTCCGACCCGGCGCCGCTGGGCTGGCTCGGTGCTGAGGACGCGATCCAGGGCGCTGGCAAGGGCGCCGGAATCGCGCTCTGGGCAGAGCCAGCCGCTGACGCCGTCCTCGATGACATCGGGCAGCCCGAAGATCCTCGTTGCCAGCACCGGAGTCCCCCAGGCCATTGCCTCCAACACGACCCTTGGCAATGACTCCACATCGGAGGCACAGACGAGTAGGTCCGAGAGGCCGAGCCAGTGGTCCACGTCGGACGTGAAGGGGACGACCCTGACGCGCGCGGGCACGTCGAGGTCGGCGACAACCTCCTCGAGGAAACGAGTGTGCTCGTCCGCACGAGCGCCGATCAGGGCGAGCCGCGCGCGAGGGTAAAGCGGGGCAATCCGCTCGAAAGCGAGAACGAGCGGAACCTGACCCTTGCGAGGCTCAATGGCTCCCACGCAGACGATCACCTCAGCGTTTTGGGGGATCCCCTCCCGGCGTCGCGCCGAGGAGCGATCGAATCCGGCACGCCTGGCTTCGATCGCCTCGAGATCGATCCCGTAGGGCAGGGTCCGCGTGCGTCCGGACGGGATCAGCGGCTCGAAGAGTGCTCTCGTTGCGTCGTTCTCGAAGATCGCCAGTGAGGCCTGCGCCAAGGTTTGTTCGGCGCGTCCTCTCACCGTCGGGACGCAGGCCTCGAGCAGCTCCGCCGGCTCGAAGCTCTCGTGGATCAACCATACGGCCGGGATCCCCAGGGCGCCGGCGACCTCGGCTCCGGGCAGCGAATGCGACGTCCAGGTGTTTATCAGGGCAATCTCGAAGCGGCGCTCACGTGCCCAGCCAACGAGCTCGCCGACCCGCTCGAGATGGAGCGTGACGTCGTCGAGAGGGACCGGGCCGCAGAGCTGGATCGGAACGCCGAGGCGCTCGAGGGGGGCTCTGAGCGGCCCGTCGCCCGTGGTGAGGACGAGCGGCTCGACGACACCGAGCTCCAGCAGGCCGCTCAGCAGCTCGAGCAGTTGCAGCTGCGCGCCGCCGAGATCGAGTTGATGGGTGCTGATCAGCATGCGCAACCTGCCGGTCTCGCCGGGGCCGCGGCCATGCGGCGGGTGCGCCCACCGCTTCTCCCTGGTGGGCCCGGGCGGGGAGATGCGGATCGGCAGCGGGTTCAGGTCAAGCCGCCTGCCCTCGAAGTCCGCGGCGGCGATCCTGATCGAGGACTCACCCTCCTTGATGGGAAGCTTGGCGAGATCGGTGATTAGCTCGAAGCCCGCAAAGCGACCGAGCGGGTTCTGTGAGACAAGCCGGACATCCTCGCGGTGCAAGCCGAGCCGGGCCCGACCGAGATGGTGCTCTCCCAGCCACACATCAATCCGTGCGGTGGGGCCGGAGGGGAACAGAACCCAGCCGCCGATCCTGAGGAGACCCTGCTCGAGGACCGATCCGGATGCGGGCAGGTCAAGCGCTCCGCGCGGTTCGGGCCAGCGCCCGGCGGCCGGTTCTCGATCGGCGCTCCGCCACCGCGGGCGCGGGGTCACTCTCCTCGCCCACGCGGCGAGTACTCAATCGCCAGGATCGAGAGGAAGAAGCTCGCGAGGATCGTCTGCACGCCGAGGATCAGCAGCGTGCTCGCCGGGATGACGAGGCGCAGCGTCTGGCGGTAATCGAGGGCGTGGAATCCCTTGTGGCCCCAGATGAAGAGCGCGATGAGCGACATCGCCACCCCGGCGGCGATCAGCCCAGCACCGATGAGCGCCCCGGTCTCGAGGCTGAGGCGCTCGGCCGTTCTGCGGATCAGCGGCCGGGCCGGCAGGAAGCCGCTGTGCATCGCGTAGATCCGCGCGAAGACCGCGAACAGCACCGCCTGGTAGCCGACGACGATCAGCGCGCTCGCGTAGACCAGCGTGTGGACGTCAAAGCCGACCCCAAAGGCCCGCAGTTCGCCGGGCAGCAGGGCGATCATCATCGCCAGCCCGAGCGCCATCAGCGCCAGCCCCGGGTAGAAGAACAGCCAGCGCGGGCTGAAGAGCAGCAGCAGGCGCAGGTGGCGCCAGCCGTCGCGCCAGGGGCGCAGGTGGGGCTTGCGCGAGCGCATCGCCGGCGCCAGGGTGGTCGGCACCTCGGAGATCGCGAGCCCCTCGAGCGCCGCCTTGACGACCATCTCGCTGGCGAACTCCATGCCGTCGCTGCGCAGGTCAAGGCGTGCGAGGGACTCGGCGCGGAAGGCGCGCAGACCGCAGTGGAAATCGCCGATCCGGGCGCCGGGGAAAAAGAGGCGGCCGAGGAAGCTCAGCGCCGGGTTGCCGAGATAGCGATTGAGGAACGGCATCGCGTCCCTCTCGATGCCGCCCTTGAAGCGATTGCCCATCACCAGCTCCGCGCCGCCCCGAAGCTGCTCGATGAACGGCGCCAGAGTGGCGAAGTCATAGCTCGCATCGGCGTCGCCCATCACCACGAATCGCCCGCGCGCCGTCGCAAAGCCGCCCATCAGCGCCGCCCCGTATCCCCCTCTTGCCACCTCGATGACCCGGGCCCCGAGCTCGCGAGCGATCTCCTGGGAGCCGTCATCGCTGCCGTTGTCGGCGATCACGATCTCCCCCCGCACACCGGCCGCGGCGAGCCCGCGGCGGGCCATCCCGATGCACTCGCCGAGTGACTCGGCCTCGTTTAGGCAGGGCATCACCACCGAGACCTCGATCTCGCCGCCCCCACTCATGCCGCGGCGGGGGCGGTGGGCCCGCGCGGTCGGCGACCGCCGAAGGAGATGAGGTAGAGCGCCACCCACGCCGCCGCCGAGACGGCGAGGATCAGAAAGGCGAGCACGCAGGCAAGCCACTTGTAGCGGGGCGCGGCCGACCACCAGAAGTCGAGCGGCATCCTCAGCTTCGCTTCGGAGAGGTCGACCGAGCGGGCCCGCCCCTCGAAGGGTGAGTAGGTGATTCTCAGGCCGCCGCCGAAGAGCGGTTCGATCACCTGCGAGGAGATCAACCCCTCGCTCTGCAGGAGGATCGGGGAGAGCTCGGGGACCCAGCGGAAGCCATCGTTTCCGTAGGGGATCCGCGAATCGGGCACGCCTTCGCGGTCGCGGAGGACCGGCACCCCCGTCAGCCGGCGCTCGACTTTGAGGAAGCGCGCGTACTGGACCCCGACGCCAACGATCTGCACGGCCACCGCGACCGCCGCGAGTCCGACCAGGACCCGTCGCCGGGTCGCCGTGTCGGCCCACCAGGGGATCGGCACCAGCAGCGTCCAGGCGGCGGGGGCTATGTAGCGGGGCCCCCAGACCTCATCGCCCCAGTAGGTCGAGGCCGCCGCGACCGCCGTCAGGGTCACGAAGAGGAGCACCAGCGCCGCGGCCAGCGAGCGATCGGCGCGCCACAGACGCGGCAGGCCGAGGGCGCCGAGGACGATCAGCGGGCTGTAGAGAAGGAGGCCTTTGCCGGGGCTGAAGAGGAGGCCGAGGAAGTTGAGCGGGGCGCTCAGCGTCAGCGAGGATTCGGTGTAGCCGAAGTCGGTGAGCCCGCCGAAGCGGTAGTGGTTGTACCAGGCGATCGCCGCGATCCAGAGCAGCACCGGCGCGGCCGCGGCAAGCCCCAGTCGCAGGCGGCGCTCGCGGTCCAGGGCGCGGAAGCTGGGCCACAGAAGGACGGCGATCGGCGCCACGCAGATCAGCGCGTAGGGCTTGGTCGCCATCGCGGTGCCGGTCACCAGGCCGGTCAGGCCCCAGCTCCTGGCCGAGGGCGAGCGCCGCGCCCAGACGCCCAGCGCGAAGGCGCCGAGGATCGCCGCCATGAAGGTCGTCTCCATGCCGATCTTCGAGTAGGGCCAGGCGATGCTCGCGACCGAGAAGAGGAAGGCGATCGCGCTGGCCCACCTCAGCGAGCGGCGCGTCAAATAGATCAGCGCGAAGAGGGCGCTGGCGGCCAGGGCCGCCATGAACGGGTTGTAGAACCAGAGGAAGGCATAGCCGTTGGGGTCGGAGCTGAAATGGCCGAATGCCTGATCGGCGAGATGGCCGAGGGCAAAGAACGGGGCCTCCAGCAGCGGCTGGGGCAGGCCGGCCCGCGCGTAGAAATGTCCGCCGCGGCCCGGAATGTCGGCTTTCAGCGGCAGCGGCGAGCTTTCGTCGTCATAGAGGTGGCCTTCCAGGACCAGCCCCTCGGTGACGGCCGCCGTCTCTGGCTCATAACCGGTCAGGGGCTGGGTGGTGAAGCTGAAGAGCGCCCAGGAGGCGATGAAGACGAGCAGGCCGGCGAGCAGCGCCGGCGGCGTCCTGGCGAATCGGCGGCGCATTGGGCGCTGATCCTTTCACCTTCGATAGCGTCAGATGGAGATGGATCGCCTGGTGATCACGGGCGGCGCCGGCTTCGTCGGCTCCAACCTGGCGGTGCGGCTCGCCGAGCGCCACCCCGGCTGGGAGATCGTCGCCTTCGACAATCTCTACCGCCGCGGCTCTGAGCTCAACCTGCCACGCCTGCAGGCGGCCGGGGTGCAGTTCGTCAAGGGAGACGTCCGTGAGCCCGGCGAGCTGCTCGCCCTGCCGCCCTGCTCGGCCCTGATCGAGTGCTCGGCGGAGCCCTCGGTGCTGAGCGGCCTCGAGGGCGACACCGGCTACCTCATCCACACCAATCTGACCGGCGCCTACAACTGCCTCGAGCTGGCGCGCCGCGATCGGGCCCAGTTCGTCTTCCTCTCGACGAGCCGCGTCTACCCGGTCGCCCCGCAGCGCAACCTGGCACTCGAGGAGACCGAGAGTCGCTTTGAGCTCGCGCCCCGCCAGGAGGTTGCGGGGGTCTCGCCGGAGGGGATCTCCGAGGAGTTCCCGCTCGTCGGCGCCCGCACCCTCTACGGCACGACGAAGCTCGCCGCAGAGCTGCTGGTCGAGGAGTACCGGGCGAGTTTTGGCCTGCCGACGGTGATCGACCGCTGTGGCGTGATCGCCGGCCCCTGGCAGATGGGAAAGGTCGACCAGGGGGTGTTCACCCACTGGATGCTGGCCCATCACTTCGGCCAGCCGCTCGCCTACATCGGCTTCGGCGGTCAGGGCAAGCAGGTCCGTGACCTCCTGCACGTCGAGGATCTCGTCGACCTGGTCGAGCGCCAGCTGCTCGACCCGGGGGCCTGGGACGGGCGCACCCTGAACGTCGGCGGCGGCCGGCCCTGCAGCCTCTCGCTGCGCGAGACGACCGAGATCTGCCGGCGCCTCAGCGGCCGCGAGGTCCCGATCAGCTCGATCGCGGAGACCCGCCCCGGCGACGTGCCCGTGTACCTTTCGGACTGCCGGAGGCTGTTCGCAGCGGACGAGTGGCGGCCGCAACGCGGCGCCGAGCAGGTGCTCGGCGACATCCACGACTGGATCGCAGAGGACGAGGAGCGGATCGCCCGGGCGCTTGACATCGACGCCAGCGCGGCGGAAAGGACCTAGGCACGCATGCCGGTTGCGATCATCACCGGATCGGGAGGTTTGATCGGCTCGGAGGCCGTTGGGCACTTCATCTCCGAGGGCTTCGAGGTGGTCGGGATCGAGAACGACATGCGGGCCCGTTTCTTTGGCCCCGAGGCCTCCACCGCCCACGTCACCGAACGTCTGCGGGCCGAGCACCCGGGGTTGCGCGTGGAGGACGTCGACATCCGCGACGCCGAGGCGATCGGGCGGATCTTCGCCGAGCACGGAGCGGGGATCGAGCTCGTCATCCACACTGCGGCCCAGCCCTCCCACGACTGGGCGGCCCGCGAGCCGCAGACCGACTTCGGGGTCAACGCCAACGGCACCCTCAATCTGCTCGAGGCGGCGCGCGCCCACTGCCCCGAGGCCCCCTTCATCTTCTGCTCGACCAACAAGGTCTACGGCGATACGCCAAACCGGCTGCCGCTGGAGGAGCGAGAGAAGCGACTGGAGCTGCCCGAGTCCCACCGCTATCACCGCGGCATCGATACCTCGATGTCGATCGACCGCTCCACCCACTCGCTGTTCGGCGTCTCCAAGGTCGCCGCCGACCTGCTCGTCCAGGAGTACGGGCGCTACTTCGAGATGCCGACGGTCTGCTTTCGCGGCGGCTGTCTGACCGGGCCCCAGCACGCCGGCGCGAAGCTGCACGGGTTCCTCGCCTACCTGATGAAGTGCACCGCGACCGGCACCCCCTACACGGTCTTCGGCTACGGGGGCAAGCAGGTCCGCGACAACATCCACAGCGCCGATCTGATCGCCGCCTTCGCCGCCTACCGCGCGGCGCCTCGCGCCGCCGCCGTCTACAACATCGGTGGCGGGCGCCACAGCAACTGCTCGATGCTCGAGGCGATCGAGATCTGCGAGCGGATCGCCGGCCGCGAGCTCGAGTGGCAGATGGGCGAGGAGCCGCGGATCGGCGATCACCGCTGGTGGATCTCAGACCTCGGCCCCTTCGAAGCCGACTACCCGGGCTGGAAGCCGCGCTATGACGTCGAGCAGATCCTCGCCGAGATGTATGAGCGAAACGTCGAGCGCTGGAGCGCCGCGACGGTATGAAGCTCTCCGTCGTGATCCCGGCCCAAAACGAGGAGGGGTCGGTCGAGGGGACGGTCGAGGGTGTCGTCGCCGTGCTGGAGCGCGAGGGGATCGACTACGAGGTCCTCGTCGTCAACGACGACAGCGAGGACTCAACCGAAGCGGTGGTCGAGGCAATCGCCGCGAGCAACCCGAGGGTCCGCTGCCACCGCTCCCACTACGAGCGCGGCTTCGGGCTCGCGATCCGCGCCGGTCTCGACGTCTTCGACGGTGACGCCGTGGCGATCGTCATGGCCGACGCCTCCGATGACCCGGAGGACCTCCTCCGCTACCAGCGGCTGCTCGAAGAGGGCTGGGACTGCGCCTTTGGCTCGCGCTTCATCCCCGGCGCGCACGTCCATGACTACCCGCGCTTCAAGTTGCTGATCAACCGTCTTGCCAACTGGTTCATCCGGGTCCTCTTCCGCCACCGCTACAACGACACGACCAACGCCTTCAAGGCCTACCGCCGCGAGGTCATCGAGACGATCCAGCCGCTGCTCTCCAAGCACTTCAACCTGACCGTCGAGATGCCCCTGAAGGCGATCGTCCGGGGCCATAGCTTCGCGGTCGTCCCGACCAACTGGACAAATCGCACGAGCGGCGTGCCGAAGCTGGCGATGAAGGAGATGGGCAGCCGCTACCTGTTCATCGTCCTCTACGTCTGGCTCGAGAACGCGCTCAGCCGCGGCGATTACCAGGTGCGCGAGCCGCGCCGGGGCTCAGCCGTCCCGGGTGTCCCCCCGGTCGGTTCCGGCCCAGACCAGCCAGGCGATCGCAAGTGAGGCCAACACCACCGTGAGGAAGGCGCAGGCGTCATTGAGGCGGTACTTGGTGCTGAGCGGGTCAAATCCATGCGTGCCGAGCGTCGCCCCGACCGCCAGGGCCAGCACCTCGAAAGCCCGCAGCACCAGTACGACGCGGGCGGTGCGCGAGCGGAACCACGGAAACCCGACGCTCGCCTGCTGCAGGGCGATCACCGCGATCACCGCCAGGACCCAGGCCTGCATCCCCTCACGCAGCAGACCCGAGGTGTTCTGGCCCCAGTAGATGGCGAAGGCGGCGAAGGGCAGGAGGATCGTCGCCGTGATCGCCCAGGGCCAGCGCCGCAGCGCTCGCCAGAGGCTGGCGAGCATCATCGGCAGAAAGACGATCGCGAAGGCGAAAGGCACCGAGGTCCAGTACTGGAAGAAGAAGTGGACGACCGGCGGCGAGGTGCCACCCACCATGTTGATCGATGGGTTGTGCGAGTCGGCCAGCGGCAGGTAGAGGGGAACCAGCGTGTTGAGGACGTTGTGGCCTCGGAACCGGATCCACTCGAACAACGTCGGGTGGGGGTTGGGATAGGCCTGGGTCAGGTATTCGAAGAACTGGTTCTGGAGAAGGTGGGGACCGTTGACCTCGCGCCAGAAGATGACCGCGATCGCCGTGCCGGCGGCCAACAGGAGGGCCGAGAGGATCTGAGGCCGCTTCCAGCTGGCGCCGCGGATCGGCCACAACGAGATCGGGCCAAGCGCGAAGAGGCCGCCGAGGGCGCTTGGGTGCGCGAGAAATCCGCCGCCGACCATGAGGCCGCTGCGGAAAGCCTTGCGTTCGATCAGCAGGGTGGCGGCCAACAGGACGAAGGTGACGGCAAGCAGTTTCGGCCAGGTGAACCAGAGCTCGGCATAGAGGAATGGGGTGCTGATCGCGAGCAGCAGCGCGAACCGCGCGGCGCGGATCCCGCCCAGCCGTTTGACGAGCTCCCAGAGCGCCAGAAAGACGGTGCCGCTGAAGGTGATCATTGCCAGCCTGTAGGCCATGAATCCCTGCGCGTCGAAGGGACGCCAGGGCTCTTCTGGGGGGGCCAGCGGCGGGTGGCCGCCGCTCAGGAAGACGATCGGCGCCGATGCCATCCCCGACCAGGGGCCGCGGCTGGAGAAGTTATAGGGGGCGAAAAGAGTGTTGGCCGCGGATCCGTAGGGATGGGCTCCGTTGGCGATCAGCTGGACGACTTGGTAGGAGATGCGGCTATCCGGTCGGCCCTCGGGGTTGAGCGTCCGTGAGATGCCGCCCGCGAACCATTCGCCGGCAGGGCCGACCGACCACAGCGATTTCGCGATCGCGAGAAGCAGCGCAAGGGAGGTGATCAGCAGGGCCCGCTGCTCCTCGGGGTCGAAGATCTCCTCGGGCCCGCTTGCGAGCAGGACACCGAGGATCAGCCCGAGAAGCGGAGAGCAGCAGGCGAAGGCCAGGGTCTCGGGATCGACGCTGCCCGCCAATGCCCAGGCGGCCCCGCCGATCGCCGCGAGGATCGCCAGCCCCGGCAGCGCCATGAAACCGAGCCTGATGCGCCGCCCGCCGAGCGCGCGCCAGGCGACGCCGGGGCCGAGCATCAATGTCACGGCGAGCGCCGCGGTGGCCGCGACGCGGATGAAATCGAGCAGTTCGGCCGAGGGAGCCCCCTGTGGCCCGCTCGAGGGCGGATCGGCCGCGCCCAGAACGCAGGCCAGGGCGGCGAGCGCGACGAACCCCAGCATCACGATCCTCTCCCTGCCGATCATCACGGCCTAGCCTGGATCGAGTTCGCCGCAGGGGACCGAGAGGGCGAAGGGCGGTGGGGAGATCCTCACCGAGACCGAGGCACCGTCAAGAAGCCCCGCCCGGCATTCGCGGCTCGCGGCATTCAGGGAGTTGCTCCAGGACGGAGTACCGCGGGCGGCGCTATCGCGGACGTCAAAGGAGATCGCCGCTCCCATGATCAGGACCGCGACGCTCAGGGCGATGAGGCGCCGTCCGAGCGCCGGGCTCCGGCGCGCGAGGGCTTCGACGAGGACCAGGGCGGCGCTGACCAGAAGCAGCGTCGGGACGATCGTGTAGCGGCCGGCGGCGCCGAAGTGGGCGCCTTCGGGCCAGGCCATCGCCGGCCCCACGGCTCGCTGGTAGGCGGAGACGACGAACATCAGGATTGAGGTCGGCACGGCGATAGCAACCAACCAACGGGCGCCCGCGTCGGCGCGCGGGAGCCCGAGGTAAAGGAAGGCAGCGGCCAGGGCGAGGAGCGCGATCAGCAGCGGCCAGCCGAGCAGCTCCCAGGCGTGGCCGCCGGCGCGTTCGCCCAGTGCCGCGCCATCGAGCACCCGTTGCAGGTAGGCCGTCAGGATGTCGTGGCTCCAAAGGGGTGAGACCTGCTTTTCGTTCTGGAGGATGAAGGCCGGCACCTGGATCACCGAGCCGAGCGCCCAGGAGCCGAAGAGGATCCCGTCGCGGCGATCGCGGATCGCGATCCCGCGCAGCGCCGCCAGGGGCGCGAAGAACCACATCCCCGGTGTGCTGAGCGAGGTAATCAGGATGAATCCGCCGCCGAGCGCTGCGCCGGACGTGCTCCGCGGGCGCCAGATCAGCAGCCAGAAGACCGCCAGCAACATGAACCAGGGCACGTAGGCGCCCGTCCCGACCGACTCCAGGGCAGCCGTCGGAGCCAGCACGGCGAGCGTCACCAGGGTCCCGCGCAGCCAGGGGTTGGAGATGTGCGCGGCGCTTGCCACCCAGACGACGAGCCCGCTGAGCGCGGCGACCGCGGCCGAGGAGATCGCAATCGCCGCCGCCGCGTCGCGCAGCGGGAACAGCGTCGCGAAGAGTCCGATCAGCCGCGGCACGAAGACCAGGTAACCGGCGTAGGTGGTCCACAGGTCGGTCCAGGGGCCATGCTGCATTGCCCCCTGCAGGTAGATCGGACCGTCCTCGGCCCAGAGTGAGTTGACGGCGATTCCGGGCCCGATCCGCAGCAGCTGGAGGACCGTCGCCAGGAGCAGGAAGCCCCCCGCCAGAGCCGCGACCTCGGCCCGGCTCAGTCGCGAGCGAGATTCCGGGGCCGATTTGAAGAGGGACTGGTTCAGATGCCTGCGCAGCGCCAGCATCGCATCAGGGCCCCCGCTCGCCATCGCGGGCACGATATCGGCGTCGGAAGCAGACTCGGACCCAGGTCTGCCGCGGTAGCCTGTGAGCGATGGAAGGCGCCGATCACGTTGCGACCTACTTCAGGGCGGTGGCGAGCCTTGCCGATCGGATCCCAGGCGAGCAGGTGGACGCCATGGCACGCAGTCTCGCGGAGGTTCGGGAGCGGGGCGGCCGCCTCTTCCTGATCGGCGTGGGGGGCGGTGCCGGTCACGCCTCGCACGCCGTCAACGACTTTCGCAAGCTTTGCCAGATCGAGAGCTACGCACCCTCCGACAACGTCTCGGAGCTGACGGCGAGGACCAACGACGATGGCTGGGAGACGTCCTACTCTGCCTGGCTCGAAACCTCACGCCTGGGAGAGGCGGACGCGCTGTTTGTCTTCTCGGTCGGAGGCGGCTCGCGCGAGCACAACGTCTCGGTCAATCTGGTCAGCGCGATGGAACTGGGCAAGGACCGGGGGGCCGCGCTTTACGGGGTGGCCGGTGAGCCTGGCGGAACGCTGGCCGAGCTCGCCGATATCGCGATCCTGGTCGACCCGCCGTCAAACCTGAGAACGCCGCTGGTGGAGTCCTTTCAGGCGGTGATCTGGCACGCGCTCGTCTCCCATCCCGAGCTGGCCGTCCAGGAGGGGCACTGGGAGAGCCTGGCCGCCGGCGACGCCCCGCGTTGAGCCGACCCGGCGCCTTCGTTGATCGCGACGGAGTTCTCGACGCGCTCGTCCGGGACCCCGCCACCGGCCTTCCCGAGTCCCCGCTTCGGCCGCGCGAAGTGCACCTCCTCGCGGGAGTGGCGCCCGCGGTCCGGCGCCTGGCGGCCGCCGGCTACGCGCTTGTCGGGGTCTCCAATCAGCCCGCCGCAGCCAAGGGGATGGTGACGGTCGAGCAGCTGGCGCGGGTACAGGAGCGGGTCCTGGAGCTGTTGCGGGCCGAGGGAGTGGAATTTGACGGCTTCTATCTGTGCCTGCACCACCCAGAGGGGGTCAGAGAGGGCCTCAGTGGGCCCTGCGCATGCCGTAAGCCAGCGCCGGGGATGCTGCTCGATGCGGCCGCCGAGCTGGACCTCGATCTGGCCTCTTCATGGATGATCGGCGACACCGATGCCGACGTCGGCGCCGGCCGGGCGGCGGGGTGTCGGACGGCGCTGATCGAGCATCCCGCGAGCGCCCACAAGCGCAGCGGCGAGGTCAGTGCCGATTTGAGGGCGCCCGATCTGGCATCCGCCGTGGGCGCAATCGTCGGCGCTCGCTGATATCAAGTAGTTTCGGTGCACACGCAGCGGGTACGGTCGATGGGGGTAGGTCAGGATGCTCAATGAAATCTCCACGCGGATCTTCGCCGACGGCGCTGATCTCGACGGAATCCTCGCCCTGGCCGATGACCCGAACGTCGCCGGGTTCACAACCAACCCGACGTTGATGTGGAAGGCGGGCCTGACCGACTACTCGGACTTCGCCCAGCGCCTGCTGGAGCGGATCACCGATCAGCCGATCTCCTTCGAGGTTTTCGCTGACGATCCCGAGGAGATGCAGCGCCAGGCTCGCGTGATCGCCTCCTGGGGCAAGAACGTCTACGTGAAGATCCCGATCACGACGACAAACGGGGAGTCGATGGCCCCGCTGGTGCGACAGCTCTCAGAAGCCGGAGTGCAGGTCAATGTGACCGCGATGTTCACGACCGCCCAGGTGGAGCTGATCACCGCCGCAGTCAAGGACGGTGCGCCCTCCTTCCTCTCGGTCTTCGCCGGGCGGATCGCCGATGCAGGCGTTGACCCGCTGCCGATCATGGCCCGATCGGTCGAGATCATGTGCGCCGCGCCGCGATCTGAGTTGATCTGGGCCTCGCCGCGTGAGGTGCTGAACGTCGTGCAGGCGGATCAGGTCGGCTGCCACGTCATAACCATGACCCATGACCTGCTGAAAAAGCTCGAGCTGCTCGGCAGGAACCTCGACCAGTTCTCCCTCGAGACCGTGCAGATGTTCCGTCGGGACGCGATCGCCGCCGGGTTCAGCCTCTAGATGCGAGCCTGCATCACCGGCGGCGCCGGTTTCATCGGCAGCACGCTTGCCGACCGCCTCAGCGAGGAGGGCGCCGAGCTGACGCTCGTCGATGACTTCCGCAGCGGCCGACGCGAGTTTGTCGCGCAGCTGCTGGAGCGACCGGGGGTGCGCCTGCTCGAGGGCGACGTGCTCGACGAGGGCCTGATGCGCGATGCGGTCGCGGGCTGTGACTGGGTCTTTCACCTGCAGGCGAACGCGGACGTCCGCCACGGCCTCGAGCATCCGCGGCGCGACCTGGAGCAGAACACGATCGCCGTCTCGACCGTTCTCGAGGCGATGCGGGCCGAGGGGATCGAGAGGATCGCGTTCTCCTCGACCGGCTCCGTCTATGGCGAGCCCGAGGTCTTCCCGACCCCCGAGGATGCGCCATTTCCAGTGCAGACGTCGCTCTATGCAGCCTCAAAGCTGGCCGGCGAGGGCCTGATCGGAGCCTACGCGCACGGATACGGCTTCAGCGGGTTGATCTTCCGCTTCGTCTCGATCCTCGGCGAGCGCTACACGCACGGTCACGTCTATGACTTCTACCGCGCGCTTCGCGCCGATCCGAGCCGGCTGCGGGTTCTGGGTGACGGTCGCCAGGAGAAGTCCTACCTCTACGTCCAGGATTGCGTCTCGGCGATCCTCGCTGCGGTCGAGGCCCACGGTGAGGGAGGCGGGGCTCACGTCTACAACCTGGGCACCGATGAGACCGTGGTCGTCGATGACTCGGTGGCGACGATCGCCCACCACCTTGGCCTAGCTCCGGCGATCGAGCACACCGGTGGTCGACGGGGATGGGCGGGCGACAGCCCGCTGATCCACCTCGACTGCACGAAGATCCGCGCGCTCGGCTGGAGCCCGTCCCTGAGCATCGAGGAGGCGATCGTCCGGACGCTCGACTGGTTTGAGGCGAATCCGGAGATCGTCCTCGGGGAGGTTCCGAGCCACCGATGAGCGTCATCTTCAGCCGGGCGCCGTTGCGCATCTCGCTCGGCGGCGGTGGCACCGATTTGCCCTCCTACTACGGCGAGCACGGCGGCTACCTTGTCGCCGGCGCGATCGACAAGTACGTCTACATGCTCACCCACACCGTCTTTCAGCGCCGCTACCGGATGAAGTATTCCTCCACCGAGGAGGTCGACACGATCGAGGAGATCCGCCACCCGATCCTGCGCGAGACGCTGCTCCGACACTGGCGCGGCAACCCGCTGGAGATCGCCTCGGTCGCCGATGTCCCTGCCGGAACCGGCATGGGCTCCTCGGGCGCCTTCACGATCTGCCTGCTTAAGGGGCTCGCCCTGGCGCGGCGCACCGCCGCGACTCCCGCGGGCCTCGCGGAGGCGGCATGTGAGATCGAGATCGATGTGCTGGGCGAGCCGGTCGGCAAGCAGGACCAATACGTCGCCGCCCACGGCGGGATCTGCGCGTACAGCTTCAATCACGATGGCAGCGTCGACGTCGAAGCGCTCGAGCTCGACGAAGTCACCCTGCGCAAGCTGCGCGACCATCTGCTGCTCTTCTACACCGGCGAGGCTCGCAGCGCCGCGGCCGTTCTCATGGATCAGGACGAGCGCTCCAAGGCGGGCGATGCGGAGATGCTCGAGAACCTCCACCGCACCAAGGAGATGGGCCGCCGCAGCCGCGAGCTGCTGCTCTCCGGGGATCTGGAGAGCTACGCGGAGCTGATGCACGAGCACTGGGAGAACAAGCGGCGGCGCTCCCCCGGGATGGCAAACAAGAACATCGACCGCCTCTACACGCTGGCGCGTCGCAGCGGCGCGATCGGCGGCAAGCTGGTGGGTGCCGGGGGCGGCGGCTTCCTGCTCGTCTACGCGGCGCGCCCAGTTGACACGCGGCAGGCGATGGCGGCGGGAGGCGCGCAGGAGCTTCCGTTTGACTTTGAGTTTGACGGCGCCGTCGGCACGGAGTACAGGTGAGCCGCGCCGGGCTGCGCGTGGCGATCGTTGGCTGCGGTCTTATCGGACGCAAGCGCGCCGAGGCACTGGGAGAGGACGACGTCCTGGTCGGTTGCTTCGATCCAGTCCCCGAGGCGGCCGCTGCACTGAGCCGCGATCATGGCGGCGCGGCCAGTGAGAGCGTAGACGCGCTTCTCGGTGACGGTCCCCAGGTGGTGGTCGTCGCGACCCCACACAATCACCTCGCCGAGCTCTCCGAGCTCGCCCTCGAGGCCGGCGCCGATGTCCTGGTCGAGAAGCCGGCCGGCCTCGGAACCGCCCAGATAGAGCGTCTGCTGGACGCCCAGCAGCGCACCGGTCACCGGGTGAAGGTGGGCTTCAACCACCGCTTCCATCCGGGGATCGCGCGGGCCGCGGCGGAGGTCCATTCCGGGGCTCACGGTCAGCTGCTGAATCTGCGAGCGCGCTATGGTCACGGCGGCAGGCCAGGCTACGAGCGGGAGTGGCGAGCGGACCCCGTGCGCTCGGGGGGCGGGGAGCTGATCGATCAGGGGATGCACCTGCTCGACCTCAGTCACTGGATCGCCGGCTCCCTGCCGCTTCATTCCGCGCTGCTTCGGACCCAGTTCTGGGATATGCCTGTGGAGGACAACGCGGCCCTTATCCTCGGCGAGGAGATCGGCCGCAGCGCGCCCTGGGCGATGCTCCACGTCACCTGGACCGAGTGGAAGAATCTCTTCTCGCTGGAGATCTACTGCCGCACCGCCAAGCTGCAGGTCGACGGTCTGGTGCGCAGCTACGGTCCGCAGAGGTTGCGCATCTACCGGATGAGTCCCGACCTCGGTCCCCCAGAGCTGGAGGAGGTCACCTATCCGGCAGAGGACACATCCTGGCGGCGGGAGTGGGAGCACGTTGCGGAGGCGCTCGAGGGCGGCGATCCCTTTAGCGGCGACCTTGGCGACGCGCGCTACGCCTGGACTCAGGTTGAGGCCGCCTATGCGCGCAGCGAGTACGCGGTGATGCGCGAGGCGGTGAGTGGATGAGCCAGGCGGCCACCGCTAGCAACCTCAGGCCGCCGCCAGGCGTCGGGCGGCTGCCGCCCTTCGATCGGGGCTGGAGGCTGGCCGACGGCCGCGTCGCTCCCTATCTCTCCTACGTCGAGGAGGATGCAGCGGTCAACTGGTCCGACGAGCTCGAGGAGCTGCATCAGGAGAGCAGCCGCGACCACTTCATCGACGTCTGGACACGTCGTTCGATCGTCGAACGGGTCGGCGAGCTCGGACCAGGAGATGCGATCGTCGATCTTGGCTGCTCGACCGGGTACCTGCTCGAGGACCTCGCCGCGGCCTATCCGCGCGCGCGCCTGTTCGGGGTCGACCTCATCGCACCCGGGCTGAGCAAGGCCCACGAGCTTCTGCCGCAGGTCAGGCTCCTGCGGGCAGATGTCTGCGCCCTGCCGATGGCCGATGCTGGGGCTGCGGCGATCGTCAGCGCCAACCTGCTCGAGCACGTGTCCGATGACGTGGCTGCCCTGCGTGAGATTCGCCGCGTTCTAAGGCCGGGAGGCCGGGCGGTGATCGTCGTGCCCACCGGACCCGGGACCTACGATTACTACGACCGCTTCCTCGGCCACGAAAGGCGCTACGCGCGAGGTGAGCTGGCAACCAAGGCCCGCAGCGCCGGCCTCGAGGTGCTCGAATCCGCCTACTTGGGTGCCCCCCTTTACCCCGCCTTCTGGGTTGTCAAAAAGCGAAACCGGAGGCGGTTTGGCGAACTGCGCGGAGCCGCGCTCGAGGAACGCGTCGCCCACGACATCGATGCCACCCGGAACTCGTGGCTCGGCGCCCGAGCCTGCGATCTCGAGCGGGCGCTGCTTCGCCGCGGCGTCCGGCTGCCCTTTGGCATCCGAGGACTCACGGTCCTGGGGCGTCCGGAGCGTTCGCGATGACCGAGAACAGGGGTGAGCTGCTGAGCGTGGTCGTCCCCACCTACAACGAGGAGGACAACATCGCCCGTGTCCACGAGCGGTTGAGCCGGGTGATTGAGCCCCTGGGGATGGATTGGGAGCTGATCTTTGCGGTCGATCCATGCACCGATCGCACCGAGATCGCGATCGAGGAACTGCATGAGCGCGACCCGCGAGTGAAGATGCTGCGCTTCTCCCGCAGGGTCGGGCAGCCGATGGCGACGCTGGCGGGAATGGAGGCGGCGGCAGGGGACGCCGTCGTGGTTATCGACTGCGACCTGCAGGACCCGCCCGAGGTGATCGCCGATATGGTCGCCCGCTGGCGGGAGGGGTTCGAGGTCGTCTTCGCGCAGCGACGCACTCGAGCCGGGGAGACGCTGCCGAAGCGGATCGTCTCCGCGCTCGGCTACCGGGTGATCAAGCGGATTGCCGAAGTCGAGATCCCGCCGAACACCGGGGACTTTCGCCTGATGAGCCGCCGGGTGGTCGGGCACGTCGTCGCCCTTGAGGAGAGCCACGGATTCCTTCGCGGCCTTGTGGGCTTCGTCGGCTTCCCGCAGACCAGCGTCCTGTATGACCGCGACCCGCGTGCCGCCGGGGCCAGCAAGTACAACCGCTTCTGGGGCTCACTGCTGATCGGGCTCAACGGGGTCGTCGGCTTTTCGCGCTACCCGTTGCAGCTAATTTCGATCGGCGGCGTGTTGCTCTCAGCGTTCGCGTTCCTTCTCGGAGTTGTGTACTTCGGATTGAAGTTGGCGGGCGCTCCGTTTCCGATCGGCAATCCGACGATCGTGATATTGCTCTGCTTCTTCAGCGGCATCCAGCTGCTCTCTCTGGGAATAATGGGCGAGTATGTCGGGCGGATTTACGACGAGGTTCGTCGCCGTCCCAAGTACTTCGTGCAATCACGGCTGGGCTGGGATGACAGCGGGATGTGAGCGCCTTACCGAAATCGTCATTGCCGCCGGTCTGCATTCTCGCCGGGGGACTTGGGACCCGGCTTGGCGAGCGTGTCCGCGACACACCCAAGCCGCTGCTCGAGGTGGCAGGAGAGCCGTTTCTGATCCACCAGCTGCGGTTGTTGGCCGGCTGCGGTGCCCAACGCGTGGTGCTGTGCGTCGGCTACCTCGGCGAGCGAGTCGAGCAGCGGATCGGGAGTGAGTGCTTCGGGATCGAGATCCGCTACAGCTACGATGCACCCGAGCTTGATGGCACTCTTGGCGCGATCAGGCGTTCGCGTGCGCTGCTTGGGGATCGGTTTCTTGTCCTCTACGGGGACACCTACCTGCGAATCGATTATGCGGATGTCGCCCGTACTTGGGAGGCAAGTGGGCTGCCGGCGGTGATGGCTGTGCTGCGCAATGAAGGGCGCTGGGACACCTCCAATACGCTGTTTGCCGACGGTCGCGTTGTCGCCTACGACAAGACTGCACCTACCCGGGAGATGGAGTGGATCGATTACGGACTCGGGGGACTGACGGCGGCCGCAATCGAGGCGGTTCCCGACTGGGAGTCCGACCTCTCGGCGCTCTACCGCAAGCTTGCCAGCGCGGGGTTGCTGTGCGGCTATGAGGCGCAGGAGCGCTTCTTCGAGATCGGTACACCCGCCGCGCTCGCAGAAGCCGATGCCTTCCTGCGCAGCGAGGCGGCGAGCGGCAGCGAAGGGTCGTCTGGCTAGGATGCCGCCGAGATGAGAGGCGGCGGGGCAACAGGTGGGCTAGAACCCCTGCGAATCGGCGTACTCGGTCTCTGGCACCTGGGCGGTGTCATCGCGGCCTGCCTGGCCGAGGCGGGCTTCAACGTAGTGGGATTCGATCCGGACCCCGCGCTCGTCGAGACTCTGCGCCGCGGCGAGGTTCCGGTCGCCGAGCCCGGTCTCGCCGAGTTGATCGGCGCCGGCCAGGAGGCCCGGCGGTTGCGCTTCTGCGGGGTCGAGGCCGAGGAGCTTGCCAAGGTCGAGGTCCTCTGGGTCACCTTCGACACCCCGGTAGATGAGGAGGACCGCGCCGACTCGGACTGGGTGATCGAGCAGGCACGGCGGGTCCTGCCGCTCGTGTCGAGCAACACCGCGGTTGTCGTCTCATCGCAACTGCCGGTTGGCAGCGTCGCTCGGCTCGAAGGCCTGCTCGAGGGGTCCGGTAGATCCGATCTGCACTTTGCCTGCGTACCCGAGAACCTCCGCCTGGGCAAGGCGTTGGATAGTTTCCGTTCCCCGGAGCGTTTCACGGCAGGCGCCCGCGATCAGGAGGCGCAGGTTCGCCTGGCATCCCTGCTCGCTCCCTTCACCGACAACGTCGAATGGATGGGCGTGGAGTCTGCGGAGATGACCAAGCATGCGCTGAACGGCTTTCTTGCTACCTCGGTCGCCTTCATCAATGAGATCGCCGAGCTGTGTGAGGCCGTTGGAGCCGACGCCTCGGAGGTCTCGCGGGGCGTGAAGAGCGACGTCCGGATCGGCCCGCGCTCCTACCTGAGCCCCGGTGACGCGTTCGCCGGCGGAACTCTCGCACGCGACATAGTCTCGCTGCGTCGGCTCGCCGACGAGCACCACACCTCGGCTCGCCTGTTCGGTGCAGTGGCGGATAGCAACGACGCCCATCGCCAGTGGGCGCGCCGGGTACTGGTCGACCTGCTGGGCCCCGGTGCCGCCAACGGCAATGCCCTGCGCGGTACTCGCATCGCCGTCTGGGGACTGACCTACAAACCGGGAACCGACACCCTGCGCCGTTCCTCGGCGCTCGAACTCTGCCGCTGGCTGGTGAATCAGGGCGCCCTGGTGCGCGCGCACGACCCCGCAATCTCGGCTCTGCCAGAGGGTATCGGGCAAGACATTGAGCTCTGCGATGGGCCGCTTTCGGCGGCCCGCGACGCCGCCGCCGCCATCCTCTGCACCCCCTGGCCTGAGTACCGCGATCTGCCCCCCAAAGCGGTTAGGGAAGCGATGAGCAGCCCGGTGGTCCTCGACGCGGGTGGCCATGTCGAGTCGAATCTCGGATCTGATCCCGAGATCGCCTATGCACGCGTGGGTGTGCGGCCGACATGAGCGGCGAGCTTGTTGGCCGCAGTGCCCTGATCACAGGTGCGAGCCAGGGCCTCGGCCTCGAAATCGCCCGCCACTATCTCGATGCAGGCGCGAACGTTTTCGTCTGCGCCAGGGATGAGACGGCCATTGCCCAGGCGAGAGAGGAGCTCATCTCTCGGGCGGGTGAGGCGGCTCGTGTGGGGGCTGCGGTTGCGGACGTCTCTGACCCAGGCCAGGTCGAAACCCTCGTCACGAGCGTCCGCGATCATTTCCCCGACCTCTCGATTCTCGTTAACAACGCGGGTGTCTATGGTCCGAAGGGCGCGGTCGAGACTGTTGATTGGGAACAGTGGGTACGGACCATCGAGATCAACTTGATGGGCTCGGTGTTGCCGGCGCGGGCGCTGATCCCACACCTGAAACGAAGCAGTAATGGAAAGATCATTCAGCTTTCGGGCGGTGGCGCTACCTCGCCGCTACCCGGGCTCAGTGCCTACGCGGCCTCCAAGGCGGCGGTGGTTCGCTTTGTCGAGACGCTGGGGCTTGAGCTCCGAAACGATGGCGTCGACGTCAACGCGATCGCCCCCGGCGCGCTCAATACGCGGATGCTTGACGAGGTTCTCGAGGCCGGCCCGCAGGCGGTGGGGGAGGCCTTCCATCAGCGGGCGCTGGAGCAGCAGCGCTCGGGCGGCACTCCGCTTGAACACGGTGCCCGCCTCGCCGTCTGGCTGGCCTCGGCGTCAAGCGACGGTATCAGTGGCAAGTTGATCAGCGCGATCTGGGACCCCTGGAATGAATTCCCCGAACATCGTGCGGACCTCGACTCCGACCTATACACGCTGAGACGCATCGTACCCGCGGACCGTGACATGGAGTGGGGAGACCGTTGACCGCCTGCAAGGAGGTGTCCCTGTTTTGAGCGCAGGTCAGCCCAAATCAAAGTGGCCCAAGATCCTCCCGGAGCTCACCGAGGAGCAGCAACGAGTTCGGGAAGATTTCGTAGCCCACTGGCACACAGTGCTGCCGAGAAATTACGGCGCCATCGAGAAGTTCAACCACGGCTGGCCGGCCAAGTTTGCCAGCAGCGGTGAGCGCACCCTGGAGATCGGAGCAGGCCTGGGCGAGCACCTTGAGTTCGAGCTGACGCCCGAGCCGGGAGAGTACGTGTGCAACGAGCTGCGTGAGCCAATGGCAGAGGAGATTCAACGCCGCCATCCGACAGTGGAGGTCGTCGTAGGTGACTGCCAGGAGGGACTGCCGTTCCCGGATGCCTCGTTCGATCGAGTGATGGCGATCCACGTTCTAGAGCATCTCCCCAACCTGCCCGCCGCGCTGCGCGAGATTCGCCGCCTAGTGAAGGATGACGGAAGGCTGATCGCGATGATCCCCTGCGAGGGAGGCTTGGCCTACGCCCTCGCGCGCAGAATCAGCGCCCAGCGGGTCTTTGAAAGACGCTACGGGATGAGCTATGACTGGTTCATTGCATGTGAGCACATAAACGTTCCGTCGGAAATTATGGGGGAGTGTGATCGAGAGTTCACACTGAGGAGTAGAACATTCTTCCCGTTTCGGATTCCGTTCGTGACAACAAATCTTGTGATTGGGCTGGAGTATGGGCCGCGGCTTAACTGAGATTCGGTACAGGCGGCGGGCGGTCTGCGGCCCATATCGGTCGTCAGCGCAAACCCCTGTTGCTCGGATCCGATTGGTATCCGAATCGGCTCGGATTTCACGAGCGACCGTTGGTTTGTTGGCATTTCGACGACGCGTTTGGCGCTATCCCCGCGGCTTCCTTACCTTCGGGCTCGGTGACGGAGCGGGGTTGAGAGTCGCTGCGGAGCTCGGGTCGTTTCCACACAGCTAAATCGAGCATGGCCACCATCCTTCTCAGCACTTTCGTTACCTGCGTTTTGTCGCTCTCCATCGGGCAGGCGGCGCTGCGCCTGGCCGGCGCCCGGGAATGGAGTTGGCTCGCCCCACCGGTCGGCATCTCGGTTGTGATGCTTATCGCCGCGCCGGCGAACCAGCTTCCGGGACGGTGTGCTCCGGTCGCCGTGCTCGTCGGAGCTATGGCCATCGCCTCCATCTTGTGGTGCTGGAGGGAGCGGAGGCATCGACCCCCGATAACCGGGCTGCTCGCCGCCGCCCCGGTCGTGTTTCTCGTCCTCGTCCCGTTTCTCGCGGTCGGGCACGGCGGGATCCTCGGGGTCTCCATGGATAACGACATGGGTGCCCATATGACGTTCGTCGAAACCTACCTCTCTCAGGCTGCCGAAGCACTTCATCCGGCACTGGTCGGCCTGTACCCGCTTGGTCCCCACGGCATGGTGGCCCTGATCTCAAGAGGGCTTGATATGCGGGTCGACTACGCCTTCACCGGTTGGACGATGGCACTCCCGATTCTCAACGCGTGGACGGCTCTGGCGCTGGTGCGCCGAGCTTCGTGGCTGAAGCAGGCGTTTGTGGCAACGGTCATAGGGATGCCTTTTCTGGTCGCGGCCTATTACGGTGAGGGTTCGTTCAAGGAGGTCGTGCAGACTGGCCTGGTACTCGCCACTGCCCTCCTGTTCAGCGACTACGGGCCGCGGCTCGGCGTCGGCCGCTGGGTCCCGCTCGGGCTGCTCATGGGAGGCATGGTCTGTGTCTACTCGGTGACGGGCCTCGTGTGGCCGGTCGTGATCGGTGGGCTCTGGCTGATTGGGACGCTGGCGCTGCGGGTCACCCGGCGTGGCATCGGCGGTCTGCTGAGGGATGCTCGCAGAGAACTGCCTTCGATCGGAATCGGTGCCGCCGCATTCGTGATCCCGCTCCTTCCCCAGGCGGGTCGGATCGCACGGTTCATATCGGAAAGCTCAGACGCCGGGGGAATCATCGTGCCCCTGGGAAACCTCGGAAACCTGGCCGCGCCGCTCCCCGGATGGGAGGCCTTCGGGGTGTGGAACAACATGGACTTCCGGTTACCGGCGGCACCCGCCTTCACGGGTGGCATGTGGACCGCCTTCGTCCTTGTGCTGGTCTTGGTCGGCGCCTGGTGGCTATTGCGCAGGGGGAGCTGGATGCTGCCGCTCGCGGCGGCCGGAGCAATGCTGATCTGGCGTGTCTCGATGCACTCCCAGTCCCCCTACGTAGCTGCCAAGGCGCTGGTGATCGCCTCGCCGCTGCTCCTGGCGGTTGCGGTCGTGCCGCTGATGGAGCAATTGCCCGACCAGCTGCCGCGATCGCCCAGGTGGCCGTTCCGGAATCTGCCTGGGCAGCCGCTGTCCTGGGGGTTGGCGGCGATCCTCGCACTGGTGCTGGTCTTCAAAGTTGGCCTCTCGGATGTTCGGGCGCTGCGCTGGAGTCCGGTCGGCCCGACTGCCCACGCGGACGAACTGCGTGAGCTCAGACCGCTCCTGCACGACCGGCGGACACTCTTCCTCGGCGACGACGATTTCGTCAAATGGGAGCTTTCTGGGGTGCCCGTGGCCGCGGGAGTTTTCGGCGCCGAACCCGAAGTGCCGATCCGGGCGGAAAAGGACTGGGAACCCGGTATGCCCCTCGACTTCGATCTATTCGATGCACGCACGCTCAACTCGTTTCCGTACGTGATCACCCCTCGCGACCCGGCAGGCAGCCAGCCGCCACCCCAGATGCACCTCGTCAAGGCCACCGAGGACTACCAGCTCTGGCGCCGGGTCGGCAGGGTTCGCGAACGGCGAATACTTCCCGAGGGCGGGATGGCGGGGACGGTTCTCGACTGTCAGACCGCGCGCGGCCGCGCCGTGCTGCGGGGCGGCGGGATCGCGGCCATTCGTCGGCGACCAGTCGAAGCAGCGGGTCCGACACTGCCGCCGGGCGGGAGCGCGACCACCGAACTACCCCTCGCCCCGGGGCGTTGGTTGCTCGAGTCCACCTACACCAGCCGCCTCCCGATCCACGTAACAGCTCCCGGACTTGTCGCCCTCCTGCCGGCTAACCTCGATCGCACGGGGCCGCGCTGGCCGATCGGCGAGCTCACGGTGCGCTCAAGCCACCCCACCGTTCTCACCTTCAGAGTCGACGATCCGCTGCTGGCGCCAAACGTTCCCATCGCCGCCCTGGGCGCGATTGTCGCCACCCCCAGGGCACCGGAGCGGGTGGTGGCGCTGCGTCGCGCCTGCGGTCGCTACGTCGATTGGTATCGGCCAGCGGGCGGAACCGGTGCCCCATCTCGGTAGGCTTGAGCGGTGTCGCGCCGCGCGCTGATCACCGGAATCACCGGCCAGGACGGCAGCTACCTGGCCGAACTGCTCCTCGACAAGGGCTATGAGGTGCACGGGATGGTGCGTCGGCTCTCTAGTGAGAATCACCAGCGCCTCGAGGGAATCAGAGACCGGATAACGATCCACACCGGCGACCTCCTGGACCAACGCTCACTGGGCGATGTGCTGCGAGCCAGTGAGCCCGAAGAGATTTACAACCTCGCGGCGATGTCCTTCGTCGGAGCCTCGTGGAACCAGCCAACGCTGACCGCCGAGTTCACCGGGTTGGGGGTGACGCGGATGCTCGAGGCGATGCGAGAAGTCTGCCCCGAGGCGCGCTTCTACCAGGCATCCTCCAGCGAGATGTTCGGCAAGGTGAGGGAAACGCCGCAGAACGAGCTGACTCCCTTCTATCCGCGGAGCCCCTACGGCGTCGCCAAGGTCTACGCGCACTTCATAACCGTCAACTACCGCGAGAGCTACGGGCTCTTCGCATGCTCGGGGATCCTCTTCAACCACGAGAGCCCGCGCCGCAGCCTTGAGTTCGTCACCCGCAAGATCACCCACACGGCCGCTGCGATCAAGCTCGGCCTCGCCTCGGAGCTGGCCTTGGGCAACCGCGACTCAAGGCGCGACTGGGGCTACGCGCCCGATTTCGTCGACGCGATGTGGCGGATGCTGCAGCACGGCGAGCCCGCCGACTACGTGGTCGGGACGGGGGTCGATCACTCGGTCGATGACCTGGTCAATATCGCCTTCTCCTACCTCGACCTCGACCCGGGCCAATACGTGCGTGAAGACCCCGCCTTCATGCGCCCGGCAGAGGTCGACCTGCTGATCGCCGACCCCACCAAGGCGCGCGAGGAGCTCGGCTGGGAGCCGACGATGGATTTCGAGCATTTGGTCAAGACGATGGTCGACGCCGATCTGGCCCTGCTCGGCGAAGGCAGCCCGGTCTCAACCGCCTAGCGCTCCCTCAGAATCCTCGTCGGGGGCTCGGGCGATAACCGCGTACTCGCCCACCCTGGTCCGATCGATCTCCCATTCGCCCGAGCCAAGCGGCGCGAACACGTCCCCGGCGGCGAAGCCGGCGAGCGCGCAGAGGCTGAGCATTGTCTCTGGGAACAGCGGGTGCCTGTGAGAGGGATCCACCCAGAAGGCCTTCAGAGCTCTCGCCGAGTGGGGGTTGACGGTCTCGGCGATCAGCAGTCCGCCGGGCCGCAGACGCGAGCGGCTCAGCTCGAGGAAGCGCTGTAGACGGGGGAAGTCGAGGTGCTCGATCACCTGGGCGCTGAAGACCGCACCCAGCGAGCCCTCCGGAGTGCGCTCGAGGACCTCGACGACGTCTCCCTGTTCGACCTCGTCATGTCCCTTTTCCCGGCACCGCGCGACCATGCCGGCGTCGAGGTCGACGCCACGCCGCTCGATCCCCAGCTCGGCGAGCAGGTCGAGGAACTCGCCCCTGCCGCAGCCGGCGTCGAGCACCGGCCCCCGTTCGGTGAGCAGGTCGAGGTAGACCCGCTGGCGATGGCGGATCATCTCCTCGGGGCCGCGGAAGAGGTCCTCGAAGCCGCGATAGCCCTCGCCCTCCATGCTCCCACGTGAGCTGCGGAAGCCGATCGTCGAGCCGAGCACCGGGTGGCTCCTGCGTCTGAGCAGGTCGCCGGCCATGAAGGGCTCGGCGGCCGCGGCGCGCACAAGATCGTCAGCCTTTCTGGCCTGCCGCTCGAGCCGCCGCAGCGCCTCCTCGCTCTCGACATCCATCCGCAGCGCTTCCCGGAGAACCTCGCGCACTTCGTCCAGCGACTCGGAGATGCTGACGTCGATCTGGCGCTGGTGCATCGCGTAGGGGCGCAGCAGGCGCATGTAGAGGCGCTTTGCCGACCTCGCCAGCCGGCCGGCGCCGCGCCTGGGTGGCGGTTCTGGGAAGCGGAGCAGGTGCTCCAGGTGGCCCCGCCCGCTTGGCGCACCAGCCGCCGCCTGGGCGGGGCTTGGCCGCTCGAGCCGGCGGGTCAGGCGCGTCCGTCTAACCTCCTCCATCCGCCGTGCAATCGATTCCCCAGAGGCGATCCGGGAGTGCGTCCGGCGGATGTCCTCGGCGGCCCGTCGCCCCCGGCGGGCCGCGGCCGCGGGGTTCTCAAACACCTCCCGCATCAGCTCGGCGGCTCGGTCGAGGTCCGGCTCGGCCCAGTGCCTGTCGGCAGGGTAGGGGTCCGCACCGGGGCCGATCTCGACCATCGTGTGGGGCACGAGGAAGCTGTTTGCCTCGGTCATGAAGTCGAGGTTGCCCGAGTAGGCGGTGGCGATCACCGGCTTGCCGAAGTACATCGCTTCGCCCATCGTCAGGCCCAGTCCCTCGGAGCGGTGCAGGGATATATAGGCATCGCAGCCGGCGACCATCGCGTTCTTCATCCCGGTGGTGATCGTGTCCTCGATCAGATGGATTTCGGGACGCTTTGCGACGGCATCGGCGAGCGCCTGGCGCTCGGCCTGGAAATCCTCTCCGCAGATTGACTTGATGACCAGGGACGGTCCCGAGCCGGGCTCGAATGCTCGGCAGAAGGCGTCGACGAGTCCCAGCGGGTTCTTGCGGCGAAAGACGCTGCGGTAGTCAAACAGGAACAGGAAGCAGAAGCCCTCCGGCATTCCCAGCTCAGCGCGGCTCGCCCGGTTCGGCGTTCCGGGGACGATCGGGGTGCGAATCGTGTGCACCGGGGTCGGGGAGTGGGGACGGAGCGCCTCGGCGACGTGCTCGGAGGCGACCCAGACTTCGTCGACGTAGTCGAAGGCGTGGTGCCAGTGCTCCGGGAAGTGGGAGACCTCCCAGAACCACAGGCCCGTCGAGTGGCGGGCTTCGAAGAAGCGGGGGCCCAGGGCGGTCGCGAGGACCGGCAGCATGTCGGCGTTGACGCAGAGCAGGTTGAAGTCATAGGGCTGGTCCTCGTCGGCCAGCTTCGCCAGCTCCTCGGAGATCTGCTTGGGCTCGGTGGGCGAGTCGATCGTCGCAACGGGTAGTTCCGCGGTGCGGAGCGCCGCGAGAATCTGGCGCGCCGCCTCGCCGACGCCCCGCTCGGAGCTCAGATAGCCGACAACGTTGAGCCCCGGCTTCACCACGGGCGGCTTGCGAGAGGCACCGAAACCATCGCCATTGGCCGAGACCGAGGACGCTGGCAGCAGCTCGACGTCGAGCCCCGCGTCGCCGGCGATCGAGTGCAGCCACTCGACATAGGCGGGTCCGTTGTCGCCGTCGATGCTGGGGAAGGCCCGCCGGAAGTCCTCCCGCGTCTCCCACAGCGCCTTCGCGTAGCGATTGAGGCCGTTGGGACGGCCGCGGACGGTGGCGCTCTGCTTCAGCTGGCCGGTGAAGTGCTCCGCCCCTTGGGGACTGAAGATCGAGCCGTTGAGGTTTCCCGCCGCGAACCGATCGCGAAAGACGCGGCGGGCGGCGCGGTCCAGGTGCACCCCGTTGGGAAGCGTGCTCCAGCCGTAGGGCCATTCAATCGCCTCCCGGTAGCCGTGGCCGAGAAGTTCCTTTGCATATTCGGCGCAGATCCGCGTCAGTGCCGGATCCACGTCGACCCGAACCCGATTCTGGTGCCGGCTCAGCTCGGTCGGGCGGCGCGGGTCAAAGCCGCTGAAATGGAAGAAGCGCAGCGGTTGCCCGTCCACCCGGTAGCCGCCCTCGCCGTCGTCCTCTAGGTCGCGAGTTGGGAGGTTCCAGTAGGCGATGTTGAAGCTCGTATCGCGCAGCACGTCGATCCCCGGCCAGAGGCCCGGTGCGAGGTCGATCCAGCGCTGGTCGACGAAGCGTCCCTCCTCGGGTTCGTTAAGGCAGTCGGTCTCGAGGCGCTCTGACCACCAGTCGAGCAGCCGGGCGGCGGTCTCCCCGTCTCGCATCGCGATGAAGCCGAGGTTGTAGGCGCCGGCGATGAGGATGTCCTCTTCGCTCGGCTTGCGCCCGTCGCGGGGCAGCGGTGCGGTGAAATGAGGCGTGAGGACGACCTGGTGCTCGCGGGCCCGGCGCTCGATCTCCTCCAGCGAAGCGAAGATCCGGATGTCGGGATCGAGATAGGCGACGGTGTCGATGCCGGGTCTCTCGAGCAGGGTTCGAAGGAGCCACGGCTTGACCGCGGTGGAGAGCTCCATCACGTCGTAGTAGGCGGCCATACGTTCGGCATCTGGCAGGCCGATCTGATCGAGGGTGAGCAGCTCGAAGGGCTCCTTGGTCGCCTCTATGTAGTCGTTCGGATCGTCGATCACTAGGACGCTGCAACTGCCCCGGGGATGAATCGCAAGGAACGACTCAGCAAGGACGCGCGCGTAGGCGACGTAATTTTTCGCGATGATCGTGCAGATGTTCAACAGTTGCGCCTCCGACTGTGTCGCGGCGAATTATGGTGGTCTATCGCGAGATGCAGGAACGTCGCCATGGTCAGAGCGATGACAGATCCGCGGAATCCCGCAAAGCCGGAGCAGATACTGGTCAGTCGAAAACGCGCTCGACGGCGACCGGTTGCTTACGCCGCAGGGTCTCCTCGCTGAGTCGCGAGGCATCGACTTCGATGTGCGGTACTCGCCCGACGAAGCGCTCTGCCCCTTGGACAAGGACCGCCTCGGCGCTCGCCTCACGCAAGTAGCCGGAGTCCCAGCCAAAGGGAACCCAGACGAAATGCACCTCGCGGAAGACCTGTGCGAGAAACCATGACAAGCCCTGGTAGTAGGGAGCGGCAAAGCCGAACGAATCGCCGAACACGACCAGCACCCGGGGATCCGGTGATCGCTCGTTGCGGAAGACTCGACGCGTGCCGATGTGCCCCTCGACCGCCGCGATATCCTCGCGGTTGTCCTCGACGATCTCGGCATGGTGGAGGGTGCCGGGCTCGGTGACGATACTGACGATCTGCGGTTCGAACTTGGCCCCAAGATCCCCCGCGATCGGGTAAGAGCGAAAGCTCAGCTCGCTTAAATCCGGGGGCCTCTTGATCCCGAGCTCCTCCGAGACCGCGGAGAACAGGAGCTCGTTGCCGCGGAAGGTCAGGTGCGTATCGGTGCGCAGATAGACGTCCTCGCCAGAGGCGGCCAGCGCCCGCAGCTCCTCCAGGGGGTAGATGATCGGAAGGTCCCCGGCGTCCAGCAGCAGCTCGATCGGGCGGGGACCGACGCGCATCAGGTCCTCGGGGTAGTGCTCCTCGTAGGCCGCGAGCTTGTCGGGCACGACAAGCAGGGCTGATGCCACCCCCAGCTCGCCGGCGAGCGCCCCACGTTGCCGCACCACGTCCCGCCATTCCTGCAGCCACGGCCGCGGCATCTCGGCAGCGCCGACGTACTGCTCGAGGTTCGCATTCGTCCCGCCGCAGAGGAATAGCCACCCGCAGTGACCGACGATCGCGATCCCGTCCTCTGAGCGGGTCCCCGGTCGCACCCCCCAATCTGCGAGATCGGAATGGAAGATGTTCACGAGGGCCGGGCCGCCGGATGCTTGTCGGGCCTCACGCAGCCTCAGCGAATACTCCTCGGAGTCGAGTGCTGTACGCAGCAGGTCGTCGAGCGTTCCGGCCGCCATCTGTTCGGCGATCTCTGAATCGCTCGGAGTGCGCCCGAGGACCTGGCGGTAGACGGATACGACCTGGTCGCGGCTCAGCATCTGTCCACCTTATGAGGAAGGGACCCCCCCGGTGCCAACTACCGCCGCAGAGGCGCATTCGGGGGCTGGCGCTTCGCCCATGCGAAGTAGGCACGCAACCGGGGCAGCCCGTGGACGAGGTAGGGGTTCGTGGATGGGTCTGAGGCGGTGACCGCGAGCCAGCGCTCGACCAGCGCCGCCTTCTCCCAGTCCTCGACGTCTTCCGAGGAGCGGCTCGAGGACTCGAAATGGTAGAGGACCGTGTCGGGGTCATAGACGACCCGCAGCCCCTCGGCACCGAGCTTCAGGCAATAGTCCATGTCGTTGTAGTTGACCGGCAGCTCGGTGGAGAACCCACCCACCTTCCTAAATGCGGAGGCGGGGGTCATCATGCAGGCGCCGGTGACCGCCAGGTAGTTCTGTGCGACGCGGGCGTTGTTCGCGTATCCCTTGTAACCCCCGCGGAAGCCACGATAGATGTGGCCGGGCAGGCCGCCGTTCTCGAAGAGCACCCCCGCGTGCTGCAGGCGCCCGTCCTCCCACAGGAGGCGGCAGCCGACGGCGCCGATCCCCGGATGCTGCGCGTACATGACCATCCGCTGGATCCACTCCGGGGTGAGGACCTCCATGTCGTCGTTTAGCAGGAGCAGCAGTTCCCCCTCGCTCTTCTCGGCCCCGAGGTTCACCTTGGCGGAGAAGTTGAACTCATCGCCGAAATCAACCAGGCGCAGGCGCTGGCCCGCAGCCGCCTCGATTGAGGCGACTACCGGCTCATCGGTCGAGGAGTCGGCGACGCAGACAATCTCGTAATTCGAGTAAGTCGACGTCTCGACGATGCTGCGGACGCAGTGCTCGACAAGGCTCACGGTCTCGTAGCGGACCTCCCGCGTCTGTCCGTTGGTCGGAATCACGATGCTCACCCGCGGTTCGCTCCTCAGCGCGGGGCGCAGGTGATAGACGCCGGGCATGTCGAAGTCGCGTTCGACACTCGCCTGAAGTCCGATGCGTTCGCAGTGAGCCTGTACCGCGCGCTGACCCGCCTCAAATGCCCAGGGCTTGGCCTCTTCACCGCCTCCGGCCGCGGACGTCTCGAGCGTGCGCCAGTGGTAGAGGACCCGGGGTAGGTGGACCACCTTCCTCGCCCTCTCGGTGACGCGCAGCACCAGATCCCAGTCCTGGGAGCCCTCGAAGTCGGGGTCGAACCCTCCGAGCTCCTCGACCAGCGAGCGACGGAAGACGCTGAGGTGGCAGGTGTACATCTGGGTCCGCATTCGCTCCGGAGACCAGTCGGGCTTGCAGAAGGGTCCCGAGTGAAATCCGCCCCAGCCGATCTTGTCCTCGTCGGTGTAGAGGTAGTCGGCCTGCGGCTCTCGGTCGAGCGCCTCGGCGACGAGCGCCAGAGCGTCGGGGTGGAGCCGGTCGTCGTGGTCGAGCAGGGCGACGAACTCTCCCCGGGCCATCTCGAGGGCGTCGTTGGAGGCGGCGACGATGCCCCCGTTATCCTCGCGGTGCCGTACCCGGATGCGCGAATCGCGGCGGGCCGCCGCCTCGAGCTCCGCCGCCACGTGGGGTTGGGCCGACGCATCGTCAACCAGGCACAGCTCCCAGTCTTCGAGTCGTTGGTGCCGCACCGAGCGCAGCATCGCTCGCAGCACTGGCGCCGGTGTTTCCCAGGCCGGCGTGAGGATCGAGAACCGCGGAGTCACATTCGCTAGCTCCGCGGCTTGCGGAGCTCGCCCGGGAGGCTCGCGAGGCGGCGCGGGAGGGCTCGCAGCCGCCGCGCGGCCCCGAGCGCCCACCTGACGGTGGTTTCAAGCTCCAAGAGCCGGCCTCGGGCAGCGCCCAGTTCCGCGTCTCTCGCGACCAGCAGCCCCCTCAATCGCGCGACCTCGCGTCGTTCGCGGGTCAGTTCATTGGCAAGCTGTGCCGGGCCTGCGGGTGCGCTCGGCCGCGCGGCATCGGTGGAAGTCTCCTCGCTCGGCACGGCAGCCGAGTCTACTCAGAGGTCCTCGGCTATCCGCGGCGCCTCGCGATTGAAGACCCATGCCCCGAAGCCGCACGTCGCGAGGAAAATCGCCATCGCCGGAAGCAGGTGCAGGACGCCGCCGGCGGCACCCGCGGCGGTTGGGGCGACGGCGTGCGGTTCGCTGAAGATCCAAACCCGGCATTGCTCGAAGATCACGGCAAGCGGGTTGATCATCAGGAACTTTTCGAGCGTTGGGTCGTTGAGCCCCTTTTCGCCTAGCGGATAGAGGATCGGGGTCGCATAGAAGAGCATCTGTGCGGCGACTATCCAGATGATCGAGATGTCACGGAAACGGACGTAGAGCGCCGAGAGAGCCATGCTGAGGGCCACTGTGAGAATGAACAGGGCGGTGACCGCGAACGGATAGAGCAGCCACGTCCAGGTTGGGGAGACGCCCCAGGCGAGGATGAAAGCGAACACCACGACCAGGTTCAGGCAGAAGTTGAAGAAGGCGGTGAGGACCGTCGAAAGCGGAATCACCAGACGCGGGAACTGGGTCTTGCGGACGATGCCCTCCTGGGCCTGCACCGAGGTGACCGCGGTCGTGGTCGCTTCCTGGAAGAGGGTGAACTGAACGATTCCGAGCAGCAGGATCACCGGGTAGTTGTGCAGATGCGCACCGACTTTGAAGATCCGGGTGAAGACGAAGAGCAGGACCCCGAAGAAGGCCAGGGGCCTGATAAGGGACCAGAGGTAGCCGAGTACCGTGCCGAAGTAGGTACGCCTGAATTCGGTCACGGCCATCAGCCACAGCAAGTTGAAAAAGCGTCGTGTCCCGCCGCCCAGCGCGGATGGGCCCTGGACCTCGCGCAATTCTGTGAACTCGCTCATAGGAGAACCTCCCCCTTGTTCTTCTGAGATCTAGATATGGAGGCCGAGCGAAGCGAGGCCGTCGAAGATCCCGGGGGAACGTATAGAGAAGCCGACCGCCGTCGGGAGAACGCCAAGCTCGCTTGCCCCGCAGAGGGCCAGGGTGAGACCAGCGTCTCCCGGCGGTCGGAGGCACCTGAAGCGGCCACAGGAAGTGGCGCACCAAAGCGCCCAACTATGAGCACCCGCAACGGTACCTCCCGGCCGGCGCAATTGAAAGCGATCCGAGGAGAGGACCCATGGAGGAGACGTTTGCCGGCATCGACCGGGCCAGCGAGGAGCACGCGCTCTGCGTGGTCGACGCGGGCGGGGCGACATTGGAGGGCGAGATGCACGCCCACAACGAGGCGGGGATCGGAGAGCTGATCGCCCGGATGAGAGCGCTCGGCGTGGTCAGGGTGGCGATCGAGCGCCCCGACGGGTTGCTGGTCGACCGCCTCTTGGAGGCCGGCCTCACCGTCTTGGCGATCCACCCCAACAAGCTGAAGGCGACCCGGCCGCGATATGAGGCGGCCGGCGGCAAGTCCGACGGCTTCGATGCCTTCGTCTTGGCCGAGCTGGCCCGCACCGACTCCCACCGTTATCGGGCCCTTCGGCCGAACTCCGACGAGACCAAGGCGCTGCGGGCGCTGACCCGCACCCGCGAGGACCTGGTCGCTGCACGGGTGCGGCTGGCCAACGAGCTGCGAGCCCAACTGGATGCCTTCTGGCCCGGGGCAGCGCGGGTCTTCGCCGATATCGACAGCCCGATCGCCCTTGCCTTCTTGGAGCGCTACCCCTCGCCCGGCGACGCCCGAGGTCTCGGGGAGAAGCGCCTGGAAGGGTTCCTCGCCCGCAACGGCTACTGCGGCCGCCGTTCGGCCGCCGAGCTCTTGGAGCGGCTGCGCGCTGCGCCGGCGGGACGGGCCGGGGAGCTGGAGGCCGAGGCGCGACGAGGGGCGGTGCTGGGCCTGGTGGCGGCTCTGCGACCGATCGTCGATCAGATCCGCGAGCTCACCTCCCAGATCGCCGGGGCGATCCGTGCCCACCCCGACGGCAAGGTCTTCCTGCCGTTGTTCAAAGACCCCAAGTCGGTGGTCACCGCGGCGCGGTTGGTAGCCGAGATCGGCGATGACCGCTCGCGCTACCCGAGCTGCGACTCTCTGGCCGCCGACGCCGGCATGGCGCCGGTGGCCCGAGAGTCGGGCAAGCGCAAAGTCGCCGGCTTTCGCTGGGCCTGCGACAAGCGCCTGCGAGACGCCGTCTCTTGCCTGGCCGATTCCACCCGCCATACCAATCCCTGGGCGCGAAGCGTCTACCTCGATGCCCGTGGCCGCGGCCTCGAGCACCCGCACGCGATCAGAGTTCTCGGCAGGGCATGGCTGCGCGTTCTCTGGCGCTGCTGGCAAGACGGAGTCGCCTATGACCCCACCAAACACGGCAACCTGCGACGGCTTCAACCCACGGGGGGTTGACACAGGAAGTCTCACCCTCTCTCCTCCTCCAGCACCGTCGTCGTCGACTTCTGCTGCAGCGACACCAGGCCGCGTTCGTGGCGGCCTCCGTAGACGACGAAGTCGAGAGCGCTGGGCACGTCGAGAGCGACGCCGCCTTCCAGCACCCGGTTGATCCCGCAATGCACAAAGTAATGGCCGGGCCCAAGCACGTTTTCGACGACGGTCTCGACCCGCAGGCGTTCGCCGGCTTTGACTGGCGGCGGAGGATCGCCGCCGACCGTGGCCCGCAACTGGCAGACGGCGACGCCGTCGCCGTTGACCATCAGGTATCCGATCCCAAGCCCTGCGAAGTCCTGCCTCGCTTCGAACTCGATCTGCAGCCGGATCTCCTCGCCTTGCGCGACCGAGCTCACCCGCTCTCCCTCGGCATTGGCTACGCGGGCGTCGAGTATTCGCACCCCGCCGCCCTCACTCAGGCTGGCGTCAGAGTCGGTTTGGTCCGCGCCGACCTGCTCGAAGTTGAGTTGCAGGTACCGTCGTCCGACATCCTCAGGTTCGCCGATCTGGCTTATCCGCCCGTCATCGATCAGCATCGCCCGATGGCAGTACTCCTCGACGGTCGCCATCTGATGGGTTACGAGGACGATGGTCTTGCCGGCGGCCTTCATCTCGCGAAAGGCGTCGGCGCACTTCTGTTGGAATGCGGCGTCCCCGACGGCGAGCACCTCGTCGATCAGGAGGATGTCGGCGTCGACCTCGAGCATCAGCGAGAAGGCGAGGCGGACCAGCATCCCGGAGGAGTAGTTCTTCAGCTTCAGGTCGACAAATTCGCCGAGCTCCGCGAAGTCGACAACCGCGTCAAGGCGCCGGCGCGTCTCCTGCGGCGTGAGACCCATCATCACGCCGTTGAGAACGACGTTTTCGCGGGCCGTCAGCTCCATGTTGAAACCCACCCCCAGCTCGATGAACGGCGCCAGCCTTCCCGCCATCCGGATCGTTCCCGAGTCGGCCCTGTAGATGCTCGCCAGCAGCTTCAGCAGCGTGCTCTTGCCCGACCCGTTGCGGCCGACGATCCCGAAGAACTCTCCCTGTCGGATCTCGAAGGAGATCCCATCGAGCGCCCGCAGCATTCGGTAGTCGCGCGAGGCGAACGGCCTCACGACCCGCTCCTTCAGCGAGTCGACGCGGTGGGTCGGAATCCGAAAGGTCTTATGCAGATCCTCGACCTGGATCGCGAGCGGAGCGTCGGCCAGGGGCTTGCTGTTGCGGGCGTCGATCGGCATTGGGGCGCGAAACGCTAGCGGCATGCTCCCATGTCAGGCTGTCGAGCCGTGAGCAGCTCGCCGCCGATAGCCGTCCTCATCCCCAGTTGGAACTCGGCCGGGTATCTGCGGCCCTGTCTCGCATCGCTCGAGGGGCAGGGTGTCGAGCTGGAGCTTATGGTCATCGACAACGGCTCCGTCGACGGCTCCCGGGAGCTTCTCGAGAGGGAGTGCGTGCCTCATCTCGCACTGCCTGAGAACCTCGGGTTCGCGGCGGCTGTCAACCGCGGCGCGTCACTGGTTCGCGCCCGCGAGATCCTCGTCCTCAATGTCGACACCGTGTTGGAGCCGGGCTGCATCGCCGCCCTTGCCGACGCTCTGCGGGGCGATCGGACATTGGGCGGGGTGGGGCCCCGCATCCTGCAACTCGAGGACGGCGATCGGACGGGTGCTGCGCAAACCGGCGCCGGCTCGCCGACCATCTACAGCGCCGGCCAGGCATTGAAGCGCGATGGGCGCGCCTACGAGCAGGGGCAGGGGGAACGCCAGCGGCCCCGGCACCTCGAGCGCCTAGAGATCTTCGGGGTCTGCGGCGCGGCATGCCTGCTGCGTCGGGAGCTGTTCGACGAGCTCGGCGGTTACGACGAGCGCTACTTCGCCTTCTATGAGGACGTCGACCTCAACGTGCGGGCGCGGATTGCGGGCTGGCGCTTTGAGTACGTACCCGATGCCGTCGTCTGGCACGCCGGCAACGCCGTTTGGAAGCAGGGCTTCAAGCGCCCGGGGCCCGAGAACGCCAGGCTCGTCGCGCGCAACCGACTGGCCACACAGATCAAGTTCATGCCGGTGAGGGCGATCCCCCGGATCGGCGCAGTCGAGGTCGGCTCGCTGGCGCGCGCTGCTCGCCGGGGGCGCTTCATCGCGACCCTGGCGGGAAAGCTGAGCGCCCTCCGCTGGCTGCCGGCGCTCCTGCGCGAACGAGGACGTCTGCGTCGCGAGGGCGACCCCGACCTCGCCCGCCGCTGGCTCGGCGTCTCCTCCTGGGGCTCCGCTGGCGGGGGCGCGGTCTAGGGGAGGCGCGCTAACCGTGACGTCGGCGCCGCAGCGCCAGTGCCTCGCGGGTGGAGATGTCGATCAGGGTCGAGCGCTCCAGTGGCCGCCGCTCCAAGCCGGCCCCCGCGTGCCATCCGCGCAGACGGGAGATGATGCCCGCGGCGGTGCCGTGCATGAGCAGCTGCCCGCCGCAGATCGTCCCCTCGCAGATCAGTGCCCGCAGGGCCAGGCGTGGGCTCGACATCACCCCGTAGCGGCGCAGGACGTAGCCGCGACTCCAGCCCGTGTGGGCGAACTTGCGGGCGCTGTTTGGGCCGAGCGTCGCCGAGTAGGCGTGCAGCGCCCGCGCCGCCGGCGCCAGGCGGCAGCGGGCGCCGGCGCTCCGCAACCGCAGGGCGAGGTCGAGGTCCTCGTAATAGAGAAAGATCCGCTCATCGAAACCGCCGACTGCCTCAAACGCGGAGCGCCGATAAAGAGCAGCGGCGCCGGTCGGGCCAAGCGGGTGGGCGGCCCCCTCCAGCGCCTGCAGCGACTCCCCCTGGAGGTGGTCGACCGTCATCAGGGTCGCGTCGGCGAGGATCCCGGCCGAGTCGATCGTCTCAGGGGAGCGCTCGGAGAGCAGCACCCCGGCGCCCATCTCGGCGCCGGCTGCCTCCTCGATCAGCGCCTCGATGAAGCGGGGCTCGGCGCTGGCATCGTTGTTGAGAACGATCAGAGGGTCCGCCTTGCCGCCGGCCACGGCCCGGTTGATCGCCGTCCCGAAGCCGAGGTTCTGGTCGAGCTCCAGGACGCTCACCTCCGGAAACTCGGTGCGCACCATCTCCACCGAGTCATCAATTGAGCCGTTGTCGATCACGACCACATCGGCGGGGAGACTCTGCTCGCGCAGCGCCGCCAGCGCCGGGCGCAGCCGTTCGCGGCCGTTCAGATTCGGGATGTAGACGGTCGGTCTCACGGTCCCCATTTGCGGTGGGTAGGGTTTCAGTCTCAGATGGACGCCCTGAAGGGATTGATTCTCTCGGGTGGCGCCGGCACCCGCCTGCGCCCGATCACCCACACCTCGGCCAAGCAGCTGGTGCCGGTCGCCAACAAGCCGGTGCTCTTTTACGGGATCGAGGCGCTGGTCGCCGCCGGGATCACCGATATCGGGATCATCATCGCCCCGGAGACGGGTGAGGAGATCCGCGAAGCGGTAGGCGACGGTTCGGCCTTCGGGGCCAAGATCACCTACATCCTCCAGGACCGTCCCGCGGGCCTCGCCCACGCGGTGCTGACCGCGGAGGAGTTCATCGGCGACTCCCCCTTCATCATGTATCTGGGCGACAATCTGCTCGCCGACGGGCTCGGTGGTTTGGTCGAGACCTTCCGCAACGAGAGACCCGACGCCCTGATCCTGCTGACTCCGGTCGAGGACCCGCAGTCCTACGGGGTCGCCGAGCTGGACGGAGAGCGCATCGTGCGTCTCGTCGAGAAGCCCGAGGAACCGCCCTCAAACCTGGCTCTGGTCGGCATCTATTTGTTCGGTCCTCCGATCTTTGACGCCGCCCGGGCGCTGGAGCCCTCCGGGCGAGGCGAGCTCGAGATCACCGAGGCGATCCAGGGGCTGATCGACGAGGGCCGCCAGGTCCACTCGGAGATTGTGCGTGGCTGGTGGAAGGACACCGGCCAGCTCGCCGACATGCTCGAGGCCAACCGGCTGGTGCTCGAGGAGATCGAGACCAGCCTTGAGGGCACGGTCGATGAGGCCTCGCGGGTGGAGGGTCGCGTGATCCTCGAGGAGGGGGCCTCGCTGAGCCGCTCGGTGATCCGCGGCCCGGCGGTGATCGGCGCCCGTGCCAGCATCGAGGACGCCTACATCGGCCCCTACACCTCGATCGGCGAGGACGTTCAGGTCCACCGCGCTGAGATCGAGCACTCGATCGTCCTCGCCGGCTCGATTGTCGAGGATCTCGGGACACGCATGGAGGCGAGCCTGCTGGGTCGCAACGTGAAGCTGACCCGCAGCGACGGGCTGCCGCGGACGCTGCGCCTGCTGGTCGGCGACAACTCGGTGATCGAGATCATCTGATGAAGGTCCTGATCGCAGGGGCCGCCGGGATGCTCGGCAGCGACGTCGTCCTCGCGGCGGCCAATGCCGGGCACGACGTCGTTGGTTTCGGCCATACCGAGCTCGACCTCACCGACGCACCCGCGGTCGCTGCGAAGCTCGAGGCCGAGCGCCCCGACGTGGTCGTCAACTGCGCCGCCTGGACGGACGTCGACGGGGCCGAGGAGTTCGAGGCGGAGGCGATGGCGGTCAACGGGATCGGAGCCGGCCATCTGGCGGGCGCCGCGGACGAACTCGAAGCCACGGTCGTCTACGTCTCAAGCGACTACGTCTTTGACGGCGCCAAGGGCGCCCCCTACCTGGAGGCCGACCAGCCGGCGCCGCTCTCGGCCTACGGGCGAACGAAGCTCGCCGGAGAGGAGGCGACCGCGGCTGCGAACCCGCGCCACTTCGTCGTCCGCTCCTCCTGGCTGTTTGGGATCGGCGGCGCCAACTTCGTCGAGACGATGCTGCGGCTGGCCGCCGATCACGGCGAGGTCCTCGTCGTCCGCGATCAGGTCGCCTCCCCGACCTACACCTGGCATCTGGCGCACGGCATCGTCCGGCTCGTCGAGGGCCTCGAGTACGGCATCCACCACATGGCGGCGGCAGGCGCCTGCTCGCGGTATGAGTTCGCACAGGAGATCTTCGAGCAGGCCAGGGTCGAGTGCAAAGTGCTCTCAGCGACCACCGAGATGCTTGGCCGCCCGGCTCCGAGGCCGCCCTACTCGGCTCTCGCCAGCCAGCGTGAGCACGCGATCAAGCTGCCCGCCTGGCAGGATGGGCTCGCCGGTTACCTCAGCCAGCGGGGAGGAGGAGGGCAGTGAAGCTGCTCGTCACCGGCGCCGCCGGCTTCATCGGCTCCACCTACGTTCGCCTCGTCAAGGACGAGCACGAGGTGACCGTGCTCGACAAGCTGACCTATGCCGGTCGGCGCGAGAACCTGCCCGAGGACGTTGAGCTGATCGTCGGCGGGGTCGAGGATCCGGCCCTCGTCCGCGAGGCGATGGCGGGCGTCGATGCGGTCATCAACTTCGCCGCCGAGTCCCACGTGGATCGCTCGATCGATGACCAGAACGCCTTCGCCCGCACCCACCTGATCGGTACCGGCGTCCTGCTCGACGCCGCCCGCGAGCTTCGCGTCGGCCGCTACCTGCAGGTTTCTACCGATGAGGTGTACGGCTCGATCGAGTCGGGTTCCTTCACCGAGACCTCGCCGCTTGACCCCTCCTCGCCCTACTCGGCGACCAAGGCCGCCGGCGACCTGCTGGTCTCCGCCCACGCCCACACCTATGGCATCGAGGCCCTGATCTGCCGCGGCTCCAACAACTACGGCCCCCGCCAGTACCCCGAGAAGCTGATCCCGCTGATGATCCTAAACGCGTTGCACGGCGACCCGCTGCCCGTCTACGGGGACGGTCGCCAGGTCCGCAACTGGCTCTACGTGGAGGACTTCTGCCGCGCAATCCACACCGTCCTTCTGGATGGACGCTCCGGCGAGGCCTACAACGTCGGCGGCCCCGATGAGTGCGAGAACATCGAGGTCATCCGGCGGGTGATCGAGCTGACCGGGGCAGATGAGTCGCTGATCGAGTACGTCACCGACCGTCCCGGGCACGACCGCCGCTACTCGCTGTCCTCGGAGAAGCTGCGCAACGAGCTCGGCTGGGAGGCGCAGGTGCGCTTTGCCGAGGGCCTCGAGCGCACCGTGCGCTGGTATCGCGATAACGAGGACTGGTGGGGACCGATCCGCTCTGGCGAGTACCGCGAATACTACGAGCGCCAATACGGCAGGGCGCTGGGCTGAGCGGACTCACCGCAGGCTGCGCCGCGCCAGCGCGCTGCGCAGCACCGAGACCGCCAGTTTGGCGCCGATCGCGAGGTAGACGCAGACGTCGAGCAGCGGATTGCGCCCCGCTTCGAACTTGCGGTAAAAGCGCCCCATCGAGCGGTGAAAGGCGACGTTGTGGCGCAGCCCCCGATGGCTGCGCCTGCGCGTCGTGCCGCCCTTCACGTGGAGGCTCGAGACGCGGCCGTCATAGAGGATCCGCCAGCCTGCCAGCCTGAAGCGTCGGCACCAGTCGAGATCGTCCATATAGAGCCAGTAGCCTTCGTCAAGGACGCCGACCTCCTCGATCGCCGCCCGGCGGGTCAGCATGAAGGCACCGCTGATCAGTTCGACCTCGCCGAGCTCGTGCTCGCCCACCCGCGGCGCGTGGTACTGGGCAAAGCGACCGCCGAAGCGATGCGCCAGGCCGAGCCAGTGCGAGACGGCTCCAAGCGGCGTTGGGAAGTTGCTCTTCGAGGCGTGATCGAGGCTTCCGTCGCGCTTCTCCAGGCGGCAGGTCGCCATGCCGACGTCCTGGCTCTCCTCCATCAGCCCCATCATGTGGTCGAGGGTCCCGGCATAGACCTCTGTGTCGGGGTTGAGCAGCAGCACGTAGGGGAGGGAGGCCTGGCGCAGGACGACGTTGTTGGCAAAGCAGAAGCCCGAGTTCCAATCCAGCGCGTGCAGCGTCACCTCCGGGAACTCCTCCCGGACCATCGCCGGGGTGCCGTCGGCGCTGGCGTTGTCGACGACATGGATCCTCATCTGGCCGCCGCTGTAGGGGTGCTCGCGGAGGCTGCGCAGGCAGGCGCGCAGCAGCTCGAGCGCCCCGGTCGAGGAGACGATCACGACTTCGAGCCCCGGCCCCGGCATCGCGGCATCCTAACCGAGCGTTTCTAGACTGCCCCCAGTGCCGAAGCCAGCCGTCGAGACCGAGGCCGCCCCCGCGCGCTGCGACGTGGCCGTGGTGGGCGGGGGCATCGTCGGCCTCGCGGTCGCCCGCGAGCTGAGCCGCCGGCGGCCCAGCGAGAGCGTCTGCGTCCTGGAGCGCGAGCCGCGCCTGGGCGCCCACCAGACCGGCCATAACTCGGGCGTCGTGCACGCCGGGATCTACTATGCGCCCGGCTCGCTGAAGGCTGAGCTCTGCGTGCGGGGGGCGGCGCGGCTCTACGAGTACTGCGAGGCGAAGGCGATCCCCTTCGAGCGCTGCGGCAAGCTGATCGTCGCCGCCGAGAAGGCCGAAATACCGGGCCTCGAAGAGCTGGCGCGGCGCGGCGCGGCCAACGGCGTCGCGGGTCTGCGCCGCCTCGATGCCGTCGCGATCCGCGAGCTCGAGCCGCACGCGAGGGGAGCGGCCGGCCTGCACTCAGCGCAGACGGGCATCGTTGACTTCGGGGCCGTCGCCCGCGCCTACGCTGAGGATTTGCTCGAGGCCGGGGGAGCGATCTCGACCGCCTGCGAGGTGATCGGGCTCGAGTCCGGCTCGCGCTCGCTCACGATCCGCCACGCACAGGGGGTTACAGAGGCCCGCCACGCGGTCTGCTGCGCGGGTGCCTGGTCTGACCGGCTGGCGCGGGCTGCCGGCGCCCCGGCCGAGCCGCGCATCGTTCCCTTCCGCGGCTCCTACCTGCGCCTGGTGGCCTCCCGGCGGGCGCTCGTTCGCTCGCTGATCTATCCGGTTCCCGACCCCTCGCTGCCGTTCCTCGGTGTCCATCTGACGCGGACGATCGGCGGCGAGGTGCTGATCGGACCAACGGCCCTGCTCGACCCATCCGGGCTAGCTCGCGCCCTCGCCTGGCCGGGCTCATGGCGGATGTTCGGCCGCTGGTGGCGGACCGGGTTAACCGAGATCAAGCATGCTGCCCTGCGCCGGACCCTCGTCGCCGCCGCGGCGCGCTATGTGCCCGAGCTGAGCTCCGCTGATGTCGAGCCGGCCTTTGCCGGCGTTCGCGCCCAGGCGGTCGGCCGCGATGGCGGCCTCCTTGACGACTTCGCCTTCTCGAGGACCGAGCGGACCCTGCACGTGCGCAACGCGCCCTCGCCGGGCGCGACCTCCTCGCTGGCGATCGCGGCGATGATCGCCGAGGAGGCCGAGCGCGCCTTCGGCTGAGGGTTCGAGCGCCTAGGCGCGGTATTCGAACTGCGGCCCCTCGAGCCGCGGCTCGAGCTCGGCGAGGGTCGGGGCGGCGGCGTCCTTCTCGGAGGCCTTCAGCTCCTGGGCCGGGATCGGCCACCGGATTCCAATCGCGGGGTCCCTGTAGCTGAGCTCGGCCTCGGGCGCCGCCGCGTAATAGACGCTCTGCTTATAGATCGTCGTCGCGACCTCGCTCAGGGTGCAGAAGCCATGGCCGAAGCCAACCGGGCAGTAGAGGACGCGCAGGTTCTCCTCGCTCAGCTCAAAGCCCTCGGCCTGGCCGTAGGTCGGCGAGCCCCGGCGCAGGTCGACCACCGCGTCATAGATCGCGCCGCGGCCGCAGCGGACCAGCTTCGCGACCCCCTCGCCGAGCTGGAAATGCATGCCGCGGACCACGCCGCGCCCCGAGCGCGAGTGGTTGTCCTGGAGGAACTCGTCCTTGATGCCAAGCTCGGCGAAGCTGTCCTTGCGGTAGGTCTCGGCGAAGAACCCGCGCTCGTCGCCGTGCTTGACGAGCTCCACCAGGATCGGCCCCTGCAGTCTGGTCTCCAGAGCGCGCAAATCCCCACCTAGCCTTTCTCGCTCGTCGGGACCTTGGCCAAGCCGGCCCGGGTCATGTAATCCTCAAGTGCCTCGCGCCAGTGCCGCAGCGGCCTCAGCCCGAGCGAGTCGGCCCGCGGGTGCGCCAGGACGCCGTTGCGCGGCCGCGCCGCGCCTCCCTCGGGGACGGTCGTCTCGGTCGGATCGATCGGCACATCGATTCCCGCCAGCTCCATGATCGCCCGCGTGTACTCAAACCACGAGCAGGAACCGCTCGCCGTCAGGTGCAGGACTCCCTCCGCGCCGGCCTCCACCGCCTCGATCAGCGCCGCGGCGAGGTCCGCGGTGAAGGTCGGCTGCAGGCGCTGATCGGCGACCACCTCGAGTGAGCCCCTGGCGCCCGCCGCGGCGATGATCCGCTGTACGAAGTTGCCCCCCTTGGAGGCGTTTCCCTGGGTCCCGTAGAGGCCTGCGGTTCGGATGACCAGCGCTCGCTCGCCGTAGGCCAGCGCCGCGTACTCCCCGGCCAGCTTGGAGAGCGCGTAGTAGGACATCGGCGACGGCGGGTGGTCCTCCGGATAGGGCTCCTCACGCTCGCCGTCGAAGACGTAGTTGGTCGAGATGTGGACCAGCGGCACGCCCCGCGAGGCGAGGTTCCTGACGGCGAGCACGTTGATCGCCCAGGCGCGCTGGACCTCGACCTCGCATTCGTCGACGTTGTGGAAGGCGGCGCAGTTGAAGATCACGTCGGGCTCGACCGCGGCCAGGGCCCGCTCGATCGCCGCCTCATCGCCGATGTCCAGCTCGGCGTGCGTGAAGGGGAATGCCGAGTCGGCTCCCAGGAGCTCGCTCAGGTCGTGGCCCAGCTGGCCCGCCCCGCCGGTGATCAGCGCCCTCACAGGACCGCCGGAAAGGCCTCGAGGGCCGGCTTTACCTCGCAGAGGAGTTCCAGCCAGCGGATGTTGTAACCGTGCGGGTCGGTGAGCTGGGCGGCGCTCATGCCTTCGACCCGCTCGAGTAGCTCGGTGACCGACTCCAAAACAGAGCGCCTGGGAATGATTCCCAGGGTTGTCGAGAGCTTCGCGTTGGAGCACTCGTAGTCGCGGGCGACCGCCGGCGCCGGTGCCTCCTCGAGGCGCACGTCGCGGCCGGTGAGCTGCACCGAGCCGGCGACGATCATCGCCAGCTCGCGGATCTGGTAGTTGGAGTGAACGACGTTGAAGATCTCGCCCCTCACCTTCTCGGCGGGTGCCTCGAGGGCGGCAATCATCGCGTCGGCACAGTCCTGCACGTCGACCAGCGGCCGCCACATCCAGCCACCGCCGTGCAGGTTGAGGGTGCCCGAGAGGAGGGCGTCCTTGACGAAGGTGTTGACGACCAGGTCGAAGCGCATGCGCGGGCTCCAGCCGTAAACGGTGCCGTTGCGCAGAATCACCGGACAGAGTCCCTGGGCGACCATCTCGGTGAGCTTCTCCTCGCCGTAGCGCTTCGATGTCGCGTAGGCGGCCCGCGGCTCGATCGGCGCGTCCTCCGCGTGCATCCCGGCCGGCAGCCCGTCATACAGCGAGCACGAGGAGGCGAAAACGTAGCGTTCGATGCCGCGCTCGAGGCAGCTGCGACCGAGCTCCTCGGTCGCGATCGCGTTCATCTCCCAGTTGGCCTCCGGGTTGAATTCAGCGGTTGGGTCGTTGCTGAGCCCGGCGAGGTTGATCACCCCGTCGATCCCCTCGAGAGCCGCGTCGGGGATGTTGCGGATATCGGCAACGATCAGCTCGATCCGGTCGCGGAAGGACCCGAGGGCCTCCTCGCCGAAGTAGAGGCGGTCCAGCAGCCGCACCCGGTAGCCGCGGTCGAGCAGACGGGGAACGAGGATGCAGCCGATGTAGCCGCCACCGCCGGCGACGAGAATCGTGCGGTCAGGGTCAGGCGAGGTCTCGGCCAGGCCGTTGTGGCGCCCGGGCTGCGCTGTGTCTGTGGGCTCGCTCATCGCCGGCGAAGATTAGTAGGCCCCTTCGCCGCGCACGATCGCCCCCGGGGTGCGCAGGAGGATCGCCAAATCGCCGGTGATTGAGAGGTTGTCGAGGTAGTCGCGCTCCATCGCAAGGCGCTCCTCGAAGGTCAGGTCGCTGCGCCCGTAGACCTGCATTGGCCCGGTTATGCCGGGCTTGACGGCCAGCCGCAGGCGCTGGCGCTCGTCGTAGGTGTCGGCGATCTCGCCGACCTCGGGCCGCGGCCCGACCAGCGACATCGACCCGGCCAGCACGTTGACCAGCTGCGGCAACTCATCGAGGCTCGAGCGTCGCAGCCAGCGCCCCGAACGGGTCACGCGCGGGTCGTCGACCATCTTGAAGGTCGGCTCCTCGAGAGCCTTCAGATCGACTCCGAGGTCGCTGAGGCGCTGCTCGGCGTCGACGACCATCGTGCGGAACTTGAGGACGATGAAGGGAACCCCGTCTTTGCCCGCCCGGCGTTGCCGGAAGAGAACCGGACGGCCCGTGTCGAGCAGGATGATCACCGCGACCGCGGCGAGGACCGGCGCCAGCAGGAGCAGTAGGAAGGCCGAGATGAAGACGTCCATGCCGCGCTTCATCGCCAGCGTCGAGCGCGACGGGGCCGCGAAGCGAAAATCGAGGACGGGGAGCTCGGCGAGGCGGTTGAGCTCGATACCGGGCCCCAGCAGGCCGTGGTGACGTGGCAGGAAGGTGAGGCCCAGTCCGATCGCCTTGCAGGCCTCGATCAGGCGCTCGGCGGCAACTTCGCCCATCTCCTCCTCGGTGACGATCACCCTTTCGACGCGCTCCTCCTCGGCGATTCGGCCCAGCTCCTCGACGGTGCCCAGGCGCGGCAGGTCGCTGGGGCTGGTACCGGCCTCTGAGGAGGAGACGTAACCGACTATCTCCAGTTGGGCCTCGGGGTGCGTGAGGAGGCGCCGCGCGATCTGATCGGCGGCGAGCGTCGGGCCGACGATCACGCCCGTGGCGGGCCCGACGAGCCGGTGCCAGAGGAAGCGGATCGCGGCGCGCAGCGCGAAGCTTCCCAGCAGGAGACCGACGCCGACGCCGATCGCCGTACTGGCGGCCAGCGCCCCGACGGGGGTGAGGGCGAGCAGGCCGTCGAGCGCGAGAACCCCGAGGGCACTGGCCGAGACGAGCGCCGGCAACTCATCCAGGGTGCTGTGACGGATCCGGCGGTGGTCGTGATCGTAGAGCCCCTGCAGTTTGAAGACCAGGATTATCACCGGGGTGAGGAGGACGGCCCAGAAGAGGGTCGCGACGTCGGCGCTCGAGGTCGCCGCGGTCGCCACGCAGAGCGCCACAACCAAAGCCACCCAATCGCCGCTTGCCAGCAGGCGGCGCAGCAGGGCGCCCCGCTGGCGCATCTCCTCCGCGATCGTTCCCTCCGGCGGCACTCCGCCGGGGCCGCCCGCGGCCGAGGCAGGCTGGGTCGGCGCCGGCCCCTCGGCCGGCGCCGAGGATGTCTTCGCCCGCGGCGTCATTCGCGGCCTTCCTGAAGCTGGCGGGGGGCCAGCGGGTTGAGGCGGCGCGCTTCTTCGAAGTCACCTTGGGCGGCCACCGGATCCCGGTTCTCCCGCTCGACCCGTGAGCGCAGGGCGTAGAGCTCCCAGTTGCGGTCTTCGCGTTCGATCGCCTTGCCGAGCATTTCCGCTGCCCGCGGGTATTCGCCCGCCCGCTCGGCGACCAGCCCGAGCTGCAGATAGGGGGACGCCGCCCAGGGCTCGATCGAGTGCGCGGTTTCCGCGTGGTTGGCAGCGCTGGAGAGATCGCCGCGGCCAACCGCCGCCTTGCTGGATTCGATCTCGTGTTCGACGAGCAGCGGACCGATCAGGGCGAGCGCCGCCAGCCAGGCGAGCGCGAGGCCGCCGACGGCCAGGCCGAAGCTGCGCTGGCCTCGCGCCGAGGCGGGCTTGAGCGCCAGCTGCTCGCAGCGGGCGGCCGCCAGAGCCCCGGCGGCGAGTATGAAAACCGCGCCGAGGCCGGCGATCTCCCAGAACCAGTCAAAGCCCGCCGCGACGGCGAAGGCGACCATCGCCGCGAGTAGCGCCGCCAGCGCCTCGCGGCGCTCCGGCGGCGCGGCGCGCCAGGCGACGAAGGCCACCCAGATCGCGCCGAGCACGAAGCCGAGCACGAGCAGACCGCCGATCACCCCGAGCTCGGCGAACGACTCCAGGTACAGCGAGTGCGCGTCAAGCGCTGGCAGGTAGATCGAGCGCAACTGATCCCAGGAGAAGACGTAGGTCCCGGCCCCGTGCCCGATCAGTGGCGCTTCTTGCCAGGCATCGATCGCCACTCGCCAGTAGTCGTGGCGGCCGGTCCCGGAGAAGCTTTCGAGGTGCTGGCTGGGATTTTGCGAGGGGGCCTGGATTTCAGAGCTCGAGAACTGATGCCAGGCGCGCTGGCCGACGAGGGCCACGGCGACCACGGCCAGCAGTGCCCCGGCAAGCGCCAGCCGCCTGAGCACTCTCGGGTCGCGGGAGAGGGAGAGGGCGCGGGCCGTGGCGCCGCCACCGCGCGCCTCGAGCCTGCGCAGGGCGGCGAAGAGCGCCAGGCAGAGTCCGGTGCCGGCCAGGAGGATCAGCAGCACGGTGACACCCTGTTCGACCGAGGCCTGATCGATCGTGTTGGTGGCCAGGCTGTGGCGCGCCGGGACGGCGAGCAGCGCCGGCAGCGCGCCAAGAGCACCGATAACCAAGGTGCCAAGGAGCCAGAGCCGATCCGCGGAGAGCGCCAGCAGCACGAGGCTGGCGACGGCGAGGGTGACGAGGCCGCCGCGCGAGTACGTGAAGTAGAGGGTCAGCAGGGTCGCCGGGATGAGGGCGACCGAAAGCCAGCGCAGCGCCTGCCAGCGGGATCTGCGGCTCATCCACAGCAGCAGCGCCACGGTGATCCCGCACATCGTTGCGTTGGCGTTCCAGTAGCCCAGCGGATAGCGCAGGCGCGAACCGCTGCCCAGGCCTTCGGAGACCTCGATCACATGCGGGAGCAGGCGGCTGCCGAGCCCGGCGAGCACGACGATCGCGAAGCCGACCGCGATCCCTTCAGCGAAACGTTCGCGCCTTTCGGTGGTTTGGGCAAGGAGAAACGCGGCTAGCAGGAAACCTAGGTAGACGAGGACGCGATCTGCCTCGATCACGCTCAACTCGACCGACCCCGACCAAGAGGATGAAAGTGCCGACCAGACCCCCAGAGCGCCCAGCAGCCCGGAAATCCAGTAAAGGGGCCTGCCGATCCGCGCCGAGGACGCGGCCCCGAAGACGATCAGCACCACCACGACCCCCCACGTCGCCAGTCCCGCGATGTGACGGTCGACGACGTCGAAGCCGCCGCCGCTCAGGCCCAGGCCCACGATCAAGGCACAGGGGGCGAGGAACGCCGTCGATTGCTCTAATCTTGATCTATATGGACGGGAAGCGCCACCTTCGGATCGTGCCTTCGCGCGGGAGCCTCGTGGCCTGTTCGATGCTTGCTCTGTCTGCATTGATGTGTTTCCCAGTCCTTGCTCAGGCCGAAGGCTCGAGTGGAGTCCAGTACGAAACCGGGCTTCCCTCCGCCGGACCCCACCACCACTCTTCCGAACACCAGCCGATCGCCAAGAGCTCGAACCAGGGCGGCGGCGGCACGCCGTCTAATACGAGCTCGCATGAACCGGCTCCGGCGGAAGTCAATTCGGGTGGGGTCCCATCGCAAACAGTGAAGACCGGTTCGGAAAGCCTTCCGGAACCGCACCAGCCTAGCCCACACCACGGCCAGTCCACCGCTAAGCAGAATCCCGCACCGAGTCCTGCTCTCCACGCCGCCGAAAAGTCGCCGTCCAGCGGCGGCGAAAGCTCGCCCCTGGTCCCGATCCTGATCGCGCTTGCAGCGCTGGCGGCGGTCTCCCTCGGCGTGTTCTTGGTCCGTCAGCGCCGTCACCACGGCGCCGAGGGCGGCCTCTCGACGCCTCGGGCGGGCTAGTTTTCCGGTGAGGCAAAGGCAGGATTACCGCCGGCGGCGGCGGGCTGTTCGCACACTCACGCTCGGATTGACGTCCCTGGCGCTGGTCGCGGCCTTTGCTGCGGCAACCGCCAGCGCCCTGCCCGCCGGCTTCTGGGGGGTCGCGCCGCAGTCGCTGCCGACCGAATCAGAGTTTGCGCGGCTGCAGCGCGGGGGCGTCAGCTCGCTGCGCTTCCCGATCGAATGGAGCGCCGTGGAAAGCGCCAAGGGCAGCCCCGATTGGGGCTACGTCGACTCGATGGTCGCGGGAACGGCGGCGAGCGGCATCGAAGCGCTGCCCTTCATCAGCGGCGCCCCGATCTGGGCGATCAAGTCGGTCTCGGTGAACCGCGCATCCGACAGCTTCGCTCCCCGCGAACTTCCCGTGAAGACCGCCGCCGAGCGCTCCGGCTGGGAGCGGTTCCTGCGCGAGGCGGTTGAACGCTACGGCCCCAATGGGGAATTCTGGAGCCAACACCCCAGCGTTCCCTATGCCCCGATCCGCATGTGGCAGATCTGGAACGAGCCGAACTTCAAGTACTTCGTCGCCCGGCCCAACCCGGCGGCTTACGGCAAGCTGGTGAAGCTCTCCGAGGCGACGATCAAGGCGGTCGATCCGGGCGCGCGGCTGCTCCTCGCCGGCCTCTTCGCCGAACCCAAGGAAGCGCGCGGCACCTACAGGAAGATGAGGCCGCGCCCGGCCTTCCTGGCGACCGAATTCCTCAGCCAGATGTATCGCAGCACGCCCGGGATCAAGAGCAAGTTCCAGGGGGTCGCCCTGCATCCCTACTCGATCGACTACCACCAGCTGCCGGGCGAGATCGAACGGGTCAGGGGGGTCCTGCGCGAAGCGGGCGACGGCGCCAAGGGGCTCTGGATCACCGAGCTCGGCTGGAGCTCTGAACCGCCCGCCGGTATCGGCGACCGGTTCGCGAAGGGCGCCCGGGGCCAGGCGAGGGAACTGAAGGGGGCCTTCAACCTGCTCGAGCGCCATCAGGCCGCGTGGAAGCTGCAGCGCGTCTTCTGGTTCTCGGTCGATGATGAGCCCGGCAATTGCAACTTCTGTGGAGGCTCGGGCCTCTTCGGTGCGGGCTTCACGCCGAAGCCGGCCTGGAAGGCATATGTGAAGTTCACCGGCGGCACCCCCTAGACGCGAGGGAGCCGCCGCGCCCGGAGCGTAAGATCGGTGGGTTGAGCACCGGTCCGAAATCTACCCCCGAATCCGACCCGCTGGCGCCCTTCAGCGCGCCCGTCAGACGCTGGTTTGAAGCCTCCTTCGAGCACCCCACGCCCGCTCAGGCGGGTGGTTGGGCGGCGATCTCCGGCGGCGCCCACGCGTTGATCTGCGCGCCGACCGGCTCCGGCAAGACCCTCGCCAGCTTCCTCTGGGGGATCGATCGCCTCTCTCGCGCCAGCTCGGCCGAGGGGCCCGAAGCGCAGTCGGCAGCGGTCGATCGGCCTGGGGTGCGGCTCGTCTACGTCTCTCCCCTGAAGGCGCTCTCCTATGACATCGAGCGCAATCTGCGGGCGCCGCTGGCGGGTATTGGCGCTGAGATCTCGGTCGGTCTGCGGACGGGGGATACGAGTCAGGCCGAGAGGCGGGCGATGAAAAGGGACCCGCCCGAGATCCTCATCACGACCCCCGAGTCGCTCTACCTGATGCTCTCCTCATCGGTCCGCGAGATCCTCGCCACGACCGAGGCGGTGATCGTCGATGAGATCCACGCGGTCGCCCAGTCAAAGCGAGGATCGCACCTGGCGCTGAGCCTGGAGCGCTTGGACCGCCTGGCGCGGGCCTCGGGGAACGGCTCGGGGGAGATCCAGCGAATCGGCCTCTCGGCGACCCAGCGCCCGCTGGAGCGCATAGCTCGGTTCCTGGTCGGACCGAATCGGGAGTGTGAGATTGTCGACGCCGGGGTCGCGAAGGCGCTCGACCTGCAGATCGTCGTACCGGTCGAGGACATGGCCGAACCCGGCGCCCCCAGCTTCCCGAACTCCGAGGGCGTTCCCATCGAGGGAGAGCCGCTGGCCCACGTCCGCTCGATCTGGCCGGCGATCTACCCGAAGCTGCTGGAGCTGGTGCAGGAACACAACTCGACGATCATCTTCGTCAACGCCCGCAGGGCGGCAGAGCGCCTCGCAAAGCGACTGAACGAGCTCGCGAACGGCGAAGGCGAGCGCGAGCTCCCGGCCAGCGAGCACGGGGGCGGCGGACCCGCAACTCCCGGCACCACCTCGGAGCCAGAACCGCACCCGGCGGAGGCCGGAGGCCCGATCGAGATCGCCAGGGCCCATCACGGTTCGCTTTCGCACGAGGAGCGAGCCGCCGTCGAGGAGTTGCTCAAGTCGGGGCGTCTGCCATGTCTGGTCGCCACCTCCTCCCTGGAGCTCGGGATCGATATGGGCGCAGTTGACCTCGTGATCCAAGTCGAGTCGCCGAAGTCAGTGAGCCGTGGCCTGCAGCGCGTCGGGCGGGCCGGCCACTCGCTCGGGGAAGTCTCGCGCGGTCGCATCTTCCCCAAGTTCCGCGCCGATTTGCTCGAGTGTGCGGTGGTCGCAAAGCGAATGCGTGCCGGGCAGATCGAGGAGACGGTCATCCCCCAGAACCCGCTCGACGTGCTCGCCCAGCACCTTGTCTCGATGGCGGCTCTGGAGGAGTGGCGGGTCGAGGACGTCGAGCGGCTGGTGCGCTCGAGCGAGCCGTTTTCCGAGCTCTCCCGCGAGCAGTTGGAGAACGTCCTCGACATGCTCGACGGCCGCTACCCGTCCGACCGCTTCGCCGAGCTGCGCCCGCGCATCGTCTGGGATCGCAGCGCCGGCACGATCCACGGGCGCAAGGGGGCGCGCCAGCTCGTCGTCACCAACGCCGGCACGATCCCCGATCGTGGCCTCTACGGCGTCCATCTGCCCGACGGGCGCCGGGTCGGGGAGCTGGACGAGGAGATGGTCTATGAGGCGCGCCCGGGCCAGACGTTTCTGCTTGGCGCGACGACCTGGCGGATCGAGGACATCACCCGCGACCGCGTGATCGTCACCCCGGCCCCCGGGGCGCCCGGGGCGGTGCCCTTCTGGAAGGGCGACGGGATCGGGCGCCCGGCGGAGCTCGGCCGGGCGATCGGAGCCTTCGCCCGCGAGGCTGTCGCCAAAGAGGCGGCCGAGTTGGCCGAGGAATGCGATCTGGATCGGCGCGCCGCCGAGAACCTCGTCGCCTACCTGCGCGAGCAACAGGCCGCGACCCGGGTCGTGCCCTCCGATGAGACGATCGTCGTCGAGCGCTTCCGCGACGAGATCGGCGACTGGCGGCTCTGCGTGCTCTCTCCCTACGGCGGCCGCGTCCACGCTGCCTGGGGACTGGCACTCTCGGCGAAGATCAGGGCCGAGCGCGATCTCGAGGCGGATGCGATCTGGTCTGATGACGGGATCGTCATCCACCTGCCCGACGCCGACGAGCCGCCCCCGGCCGAGCTCGTTTTGGTCGAGCCCGAGGAGCTCGAGGATCTGGTCGTCGCCGAGCTATCGGGCTCGGCTCTGTTCGGAGCCCGTTTCCGCGAGAACGCCGCCCGCTCACTGCTGATCCCGCGCGCCTATCCGGGCAAGCGCACGCCCCTCTGGCAGCAGCGGCTGAAGGCGCAGAGCCTGCTCGAGGTTGCCCGCGAGCATCCACGCTTCCCGGTCGTGCTTGAGACCTACCGCGAGTGCCTGCGCGACGTCCTCGATTTGCCCTCGCTGACCGAGCTGCTGCGCGACCTGCACTCTCGCAGGATGAGCCTGGTCGAGGTCGAGACCCCGAGCGCTTCGCCCTTCGCCAGCTCGCTGCTCTTTGACTACGTCGCCACCTATATGTATGAGGGGGACACGCCCAACGCCGAGCGGCGCGCCGCCGCGCTGGCTCTCGATCGCGACCTACTGCGCGAGCTGCTGGGCCAGGAGGAGCTGCGCGAGCTGATCGATTTGGAGGCCCTGCAGGAGGTCGAGGCGCAGCTCCAGCACCGCACCGAGGCCGGCCTGGCCGCCGACCGTGATGCCCTGCAGCAGGCGCTGCGAAACCTCGGTGACCTGAGCGCCGAGGAGTGTGCCGATCGGGTCGCCGAGGGCTACTCGGCCGCCTCAATGCTGGAGAAGCTCCTCGCCGAGCGGCGCGCGGCGCTGGTGCGGATCGGCGGCGAGGAGCGCTACATCGCCGCCGAGGACGCCGGCCTTTACCGCGACGCGCTCGGTGTGCCGCCCCCACCCGGGCTGCCCGAGAGTTTTCTCGAGGCCCACCCCGAGCCGCTCGTCGCCCTCCTGCGCCGCTACGCCCGTACGCACGGGCCGTTTCTCACCGTCCAGCCGGCGACTCGCTTCGGCACCGACCCCTCCCCGGCGCTGCGCGAGCTGGAGCGCTCGGGCGCGATCGTGCGCGGCGAGCTGCTGCCGGGCGGTGTCGAGCGCGAGTGGTGTGACACCGAGGTCCTGCGTCGTATCCGCCGGGCCAGCCTTGCCCATCTGCGGCGTGAGGTGGAGCCCGCGGCGCGGGATCGCTTCAGCCGTTTCCTGCCCAGCTGGCAGAACGTCGACGCCCACCGCGGCGCCGGCGCCGGCCCCGATCGCCTGCGCGAGGCGCTGGTGCCCCTGCAGGGGGTGGCGCTGACACCGAAGGTCTGGGAGCAGGACGTCCTGCCGCGTCGCCTCGGGGCCTACTCGCCGACCTGGGTCGACGAGCTCTGCACGAGCGGCGAGGTGGTCTGGATCGGCGCCGGCGCCCGCGGCCGCAATGACGGGCGGGTCGCCCTCTATTTCCGTGAGGACGTGCGCCTTGCCGGACCCCCGCCAGCGAACATTCGGCTTGAGCTCCTCGAGGGGGAGACCCACGACGCGATCCGCGAGCGATTGGCCGCAGGCCCCGCCTTCTGGCTCGACCTGTTGGCAAATTTGGAGCTGCCGGTCGAGGAGCTCCACAACGGCCTCTGGGACCTGGCCTGGTCGGGCGAGGTGACCAACGACGCCTTCGCGCCGTTGCGCGCCCCGCGGCTGCGTTCGGTGCCGAGGACCGAGGGTGGGGGGCGCCGCTTCTCCCGCCGCCGGGAGGGTGGCGGCGCCGCGGTCCAGGGCCGCTGGTCGTTGACCGCGCCACTCTTCGAGGGGGCGCCGCCGGCGGGGCCGCGGCTGCGGGCCCAGGCCGAGCTGATGCTCGAGCGCTACGGGATCGTCACCCGCGAGACGGTTCTCGCCGAGGGCGTGCCCGGCGGCTTCTCGACCCTCTACGGCGAGCTGGGCAATTTGGAGCTGCTCGGGACGGCGCGTCGCGGCTACTTCGTCGAGGGTCTCGGCGGCGCTCAATTCGCCCTGCCAGGCGCGGTCGAGAGGCTGCGCTCGCTGCCCGAGAACGCCGACTCCTACCTGCTGCTGGCCGCCAGCGACCCCGCAAATCCCTTCGGGGCCTCGCTGCCCTGGCCCAAGCGGGAGGGGGGCCGGCGCCCGGCCCGCACACCCGGGGCCCATGTCCTGATGCATGGTGGGGAACCCGTCCTCTACGTCGAGCGCGGGGGGCGGGGGATCCTGCGCCTCGCCGAGCTCGAGGGCGAGAACCTCGCCGAGGCGATGCGCGCCCTCGCCGAGGAGGTCCTCGCCGGCCGCCTGCCGAAGCTCGCCGTCGAGAAGCTCGATGGGGAGCCGGTGCTCGGGTCCGGTCACGAAGAGGCTCTGCTTGAGGCCGGCTTCAGCCGCGGCCCGCGCAAGCTCACCGCGGCGGCGCGCTGAGCGCTCAGGGGACATAATCGGGTCATGGTGGACAGCGGGGAGACGCAGGGTCCGGTTGAGCTGCTGCGCAGCGTCCCCCTCTTCTCTGACCTCGAGGGGGAGGAGCTGGAGCGCTTCTCCCGCGTCGCCGTACCTCGCGCCTACCCGGCCCTGACCCGGGTCTTCCATGAGGGCGACCATTCCGACGCCTGCTACATCGTTCGCTCGGGCAGATTCCGCGTCACCCGCGAGCACTCTGACGGCCGCGCGATAACGCTCGCGACACTGGGGCCGGGAGATATCTTCGGCGAGCTTGCGATGCTCGACGGCGAGGTCCGCTCGGCCAGCGTCGAAGCGCTGGCTGACGGCGAGCTCCTGGCGTTGCCTGCGAGCGAGGTGCGGTCCCTGCTGGCTCGCCATCCCGAGATCACCGTGAAGCTCGTCGCGGCGCTGGTCCGCCGCCTGCGCACCGCCAATGAGCGGATCTCCCGCCAGTCATTCCAGACGGTTCCAAGTCGCGTGGCCGGGGTCCTCTCTCAGCTCGTTGCCGACGAGACACCGGCCGGTGAGGCCGATGGCGGTGAGGTGACGATCCGCATGAACCAGGCCGACCTCGCCCAACTGGCCGGGACCTCACGGGAGAGCGTCAGTCGCTTCCTGGCCGACCTCGAGCGGGCCGGCATCGTGCAGCCCGGGCGTGGCCGGGTCACCGTCCTAGACGCGGCCCGGCTGCGCAACTACATCTACTGAGGCGCTCCAGAGTCCACCCAGACGCTGGCCGGCGGCGCTCTTGTCGCACCCGGGCCGGCGGTCGGATTTGCCGCGGCGCTCTGGTCTCCCCTGGAGGGACGGGGCGGCATGCACGGGCGGGGAGACCCGCCGTCTGAGCGCCCGAGGGGCGCAGGCACAGACCGGGGTAGGCTCTTCGTCCGGTCGCAGGGCGCCCTCCTGAGGACTCCAAACCTCGGTCGACTCCTGGGTTCACGCCCCGGCGCCCGGTCGGGTACGCTCGCTGCCCATGCGGGGCGGCACCTACGTACTGAACTTCTACTCGGCGGTGTTTGTCGACCAGCTCAGGCGTGGCCGCAAGTCGGCGACGATCAGGCTGGGTGACAAGAGCAACAAGTACGAGCGCGGTCAGGTGGTCTGGATCACGGTCGGCTTTCGCCACAGCCCCCGCCAGAAGATCTTCTCCGCCGTGATCGATGAGGTCGAGGTGAAGCGGGTCTCGGAATTGACCCGGCGCGACATCGAGCATGACAATCCCGAGTTCCGTCGCGTCGAGGAGGAGATCAATTTCCTCGCGCAGATATACAGCCGCCCGATCTCGCCCGAGGATGTCGTCACGGTGATCCGCTTCTCGCAGATCGTCGAGCCGCCGGAAACCCATCTCGGCAACGGCGAGACGCCAAGTCACAACTGACGTGGCCGATTACAGATTCCTCACGACCTGGCTCCTGCAGAGTCCCCGTGAGCCGGTCTGGGAGGCGATCTACGATCAGTCAAGCTGGCCCAGCTGGTGGCGTGGTGTCGAGGAGGCGCGGGAGCTCAGTCCGGGTCGGGAGGACGGCGTCGGCACCGTCTCGCGGCTCGTCTGGAAGAGCCTGCTTCCCTACCGGGTCCAGTTCGAGGTGACGACGACCCGGGTCGAACCGCCTCACCTGCTCGAGGCCGATGCCGTCGGCGAGCTGAGCGGTGTCGGCCGCTGGCGCATCTATGAGCAGGCCGGCGCCACGGCTGTTCTGTATGAGTGGAACGTGGCGACCACCAGGGGCTGGATGAATTTTCTGGCGCCGATCGCCCGCCCGACCTTCGCGTGGAACCACGACTGGGTGATGGCGCGCGGCGGCGAGGGGATCGCGCGATTGCTCGGCTGCCGCCTGCTGGCAAGCGGCTGAGGCGGCCGACCAGCTATCTTTAGCGGTGGTTGGCACTCTCCCATTTGGAGTGCCAAAGCGCACGAAGCCCCCAAATGGCTTCAGAGCGCGATTTCCGACCTTTAAACCAGTAATACCGACCGATAACGGAGGTTCACGGATGAAGCTGAAGCCCCTCGGGGACCGGCTGATCGTCAAGCCGATCGATGAGGAGGAGACGACCGCAAGCGGGATCGTCCTTCCCGATACTGCAAAAGAGAAGCCGCAGAAGGGCAAGGTCGTCGCAGTCGGCGACGGTGCCATCAACGAGGACGGCAGCCGCCGGGCGCTCGATGTGAGCGAGGGCGACGAGGTTCTCTACTCCAAGTACGGCGGCACCGAGGTTACCGTCGAGGACGAGGAGCTGCTCGTGCTGCGGGAGTCGGACGTCCTCGCCAAGCTCGGCTAGGCGCCCGCCAACGACTTACAGAAACAAGGAGGACTGAAACAAATGGCTCATAAGGAGCTGAAGTACAAGGAGGAGGCCCGGGGCGCCCTGCAGGCCGGCGTCGACACGGTCGCCAACGCGGTCAAGGTCACCCTCGGCCCGAAGGGTCGCTACGTCGTGCTCGACAAAAAGTTCGGCGCGCCGACGATCACCAATGACGGCGTGACCATCGCCCGCGAGATCGAGGTCGAGGACGTCTTCGAGAACCAGGGGGCCCAGCTCGTCCGCGAGGTGGCCACGGCGACCAATGACGTCGCCGGCGACGGGACGACAACGGCGACCCTGTTGGCCCAGATCATCGTCCGTCAGGGTCTCAAGAACGTCGCCGCCGGCGCCAACCCGCTCGCCCTGCGCCGCGGGATCGAGAAGGCCGTCCAAGACGTCGTTGAGAACCTGCGCGAGAAGCAGTCCAAAGAGGTTGCAGGCAAGGAGCAGATCGCGCGCGTCGCGGCGATCTCCGCTGCTGATGATGAGATCGGCAACGTGATCGCCGACGCGATCGAGAAAGTCGGCAAAGACGGCGTTGTCAATGTCGAGGAGGGCCAGACCTTCGGCATGGAGCTGGAGTTCACCGAGGGGATGCAGTTCGACAAGGGCTACATCTCCCCCTACATGGTCACCGACCAGGACAGCATGGAGGCGATCCTCGAGGACCCCTACATCCTCATCGCCAATCAGAAAATCGGCTCCGTACGCGACATCCTGCCGGTTCTCGAGCAGGTCATGCAGGGCGGCAAGCCACTGCTGATCGTCGCCGAGGACGTCGAGGGCGAGTGCCTTGCGACGCTCGTCGTCAACAAGCTGCGGGGGACGTTCACCGGCGTCGCCGTCAAGGCGCCCGGTTTCGGCGACCGCCGCAAGCGGATGCTCGAGGACATCGCGATCCTCAGCGGCGGCGAGGTGATCACCGAGGAGATGGGGCTCAAACTTGAGAACACCCAGCTCTCCCAGCTCGGCAAAGCCCGGCGCGTCGTCGTCTCCAAGGACACGACGACGATCATCGACGGTGCCGGTGAAGCGGAGGCGATCAAAGGGCGCATCAACCAGATCAGCAAAGAAATCGAGAACACCGATTCCGATTTCGACCGCGAGAAGCTCCAGGAGCGGCTCGCCAAGCTGGCCGGTGGTGTGGCCGTGGTCAAGGTCGGCGCCGCCACCGAGACCGAGATGAAGGAGAAGAAGCACCGTGTCGAGGATGCCCTGCAGGCGACGCGCGCGGCGCTCGAGGAGGGCGTCGTTCCCGGCGGTGGAGTGGCCCTGCTCAACGCGCAGGAGGGCCTTGACCCCGAGAAGCTCGCCGACCCCGATGAGGCGACCGGCGCCCGAATTGTCTACCGGGCGCTCGAGGAGCCGCTCCGCCAGATCGCCGAGAACTCCGGCGAGGAGGGCTCGGTCGTGGTCAACAAGGTCCGCGATCTGAAGGCCGGCGAAGGCCTCAACGCGGCCAGCGGTGAGTACGGCGACCTGATCAAAGCCGGGGTCATCGACCCGACCAAGGTGACGCGCTCGGCGCTCGAGAACGCCGCCTCGATCGCCAAGAACATCCTCGTCACCGAGGCGATCATCGCCGAACCGCCCGAGGAGCCCGCCGCCGCCGGCATGCCGGGCGGTATGCCGGACATGGGCGGCATGATGTAGGGGCGGCCGTCCGGGGTCGGGATCGCAACCAGGAGTTGCGCGATCGGCCCGGCCGGGTCTACCCTGGCCCCAACAGGCGAGTTGCTTTCGAGAGGCCCGGCTGATGCCGGGCCTCTCGCATCTGGGCCGGCGCCCGGCCGAGCCCGTCTCTCAGAGGGATTGCTCGTCAGCGGTCAGTAGGCCGGCGTCGGCTTTGCCTTCGACGGCAGCGGCGGCAGGGTGCCGGCGTTGTATTCGGCGCTCGAGAGGAAATTCGGACGCCGGAGCTTGACCCGAAGGGTGTTCGCGCTGCGCGGGTAGAGGCGGATGTCGTACGGGTTACCCGGGCTGAACCCCTGGTAGTAGACGAGCATTCGCACCCGCGGCCGACGCACGGTCCAGGCGATCAGCTGGCTGACGAAGCGCGGTTCGTCGGCCCCGGTGACCGCCCACTCGGTGATCGAGACCGGTTTGCGCTTCCATGGCCCGCCCCCGTAGAAGCGGTTCAGATCCCTCCAGTCCGGATACGGCGAGTAGAAGTCGGTCCCAACCCAGTCGACCCAGCGGCTGCCAGGCCAGTAGTTGCCCGGGAAGTTCCCGGCGACCCGTGGGGAGCCGCCCGGCAGCGGACTCCAGATGATGCTGACCGGCGCTTCCGGCAGGCTCGAGGGATTCAGACCCTTGGTGCGGTTGAGGGGCGGCAGCCCGATCCCGGCCAGCGTCGCGTTGATCCCTTCCAGCGTCTGGCCGCCCCGAATGATCGTCACAATGCGCCGGAACGCCTGTTTGTACCAGGTGGCCGTGTGTTCGCCGCCTTTCTGGGTGCCGTCGCAGTTGACGGCAGACCAGGCGTTGAGGCAGCGGTTGGGCTCACCCATGGGGCGGATATAGGCGGGCAGGCCGCGGGCGGCGAAGAAGGAATTGAGTTGCAGGAGGTAGTCGTCTCCCTGCCCCTCGGCGATCTGCTCGGGGGTGATGATCTCCTGCGCCTTGCTGTTCTCGGTAGAGATGTGCAGGATCGGCCGCGTCGCGGTCTCACGCCAGCGTTCGAAGCTCTGGTTGACGCTCTTTCCCCAGGGCTGGAAGGTCTCCAGCAGCGCCGGGTGCTTGCCCGCGACTTCGGTGAATTCTTCGAATTCCCTGACCAGGCCACCGTCGCTCACCCCGAAGAAGAGGTCCGGCTTGGGGGGCACCAGTGTGAGCGCGCCCGCCGCTCCCGCGGGCAGGATCACGGCCAGCGCGACGCTCACGGCCAGCCCGGCCAGCCGTCGCCTAATCCTCCTCCAGCACATCGCCCATCCTCCTTGGCTCCACTCCAAGTGCGTTGGCATCGCTGGTACCTCGCTGGGTGGTCATTGAAACCTCCATCAGCTCCGCCTCCTCCCAGGTTGCAAACACCGCCTCCCCGAAAAGGGAGCGCAGCGCCAGCAGGCCGGAGCGGACGAGGGGCAGGGGAAGGTGGATCAGCGGCCGCGGCCGGCCCGCCAGGCGGGTGACGAGGTCGGACATCTGATCGTAGGTGAGCGTCTCGGGCCCCGCCAGCTCGTAGCGGCGCCCGCTCCCGCCGCCGAGCGCGGTGATCACGCAGCGGGCGGTGTCGGCAGCCCAGATCGGCTGAAATTGGGCCCGACCGGCGCCGGAGACCGGCATCACGGGCAGGAAGGAGAAGCGCCTCAGCAGGGTGATCCAGGGATCGCTGTGGTCGTAGACGATCGAGGGGGCGAAGACGATCGACTCCAGAGGCGAGGACTCGACGGCGCGCTCGGCCAGCCACTTGGCCCGAAAGAAGCGGGTCCGTTGGGCGGCGGAGGCATTCAGTGCGCTGAAGAAGACAAAGCGGCGCACGCCGCTGCGCTCGGCGGCGCGCAGCAGCCGCACGGTCGCCAGTCCGTTCAGCTCCTCGATTCGGTGGTGCGGCTGGTCGCGGATCGTCGCCGCCAGGTGCACGACCGTGTCGACGCCGCGCAGCGCCTGGCGCACCAGGTAGGGGTCCGACATCTCGCCGAGGTCGCCGAGCGCGATCTGCACGTCGACCCGGCGCTCGCCCAGCCGGCGCGGCTCGCGCACCAGGCAGCGGACATCCTCGCCGCCCTCGAGCAGCAGCGGCAGGAGCCGCGAGCCGATGCTTCCGGTCGCCCCTGTCAGCAGCAGCATCGGAACATCATCTCTAAAATGTCCGCTTGCGCTTGGCGGGGGACAAGTCCACGCGGCGCACCGCAAACGACTTCAGGAGAAAGCATCGAATGACCTACGTCATCGCCGAGCCCTGTATCGGCACCAAGGACAACTCGTGTGTCGAGGTCTGTCCGGTGGACTGCATCCACCCGACACCCGATGAGCCCGACTACGACTCGGTCGAGATGCTCTACATCGACCCCGATGAGTGCATTGACTGCGATGCCTGCGTCGAGGCATGCCCGGTCGACGCCTGCTTCGCCGAGGACCAGCTCCCCTCGGAGTGGGCGAAATACGCCGAGATCAACGCCGACTACTACAAGAGCAAGAGCGCGGCATAGGCGCTGCCTCCGTCCTGATCATCACCGGGCCTCCCGGATCGGGGAAGACTACGGTGGCTGCGATCCTCGCCGAGCGCCGCGATCTTGGCGTCCACCTCGAAGCCGATAGCTTCTTCCGCTTCATCCGCGCTGGCCACGTCGAGCCCTGGAAGCCCGAATCGCAGGCACAGAACGAGGCAGTCATGGGGATAGTCGCGCGAGCCGCCGTCGGCTACGCGCAGGCCGGCTACTTCACCGTCGTCGAGGGGGTCCTCATCCCGGGCTGGTTTTTGGAGCCACTTCTGGAGACCCTGCGTGGCGGAGGCCGCGCGGTCGCCTGTGCGGTGCTGCGAGCACCGCTTGAGATGTGCATCGAGCGGGTTCAGAACCGTGCCGGCGAGCCGCCCATAGACGCCGGCATCATGGAGCGGATCTGGCGCGGCTTCACGGACCTCGGCGAGTTCGAGGGGAACGCGCTCGACGTCGAGCGAATCGATGCCGAGGGGGTCTCGGACCTGCTCGAGCGACGCCTGCATAGACTGGCGGTCTGATGGCGACGGCGACCGCCGAGAGCACCTACGAGGTCTCGCAGGACGCACGTGACCTGCGCGACATGGTTCGGCAGCTTGCCCAGGAGAAGATCGCACCCCGTGCCGCGGCGATCGACCGCGACGGCGAGTATCCCTGGGACATCCGCAAGCTGCTCGCCGAGCACGACATTCTCGGCCTTCCTTTCTCAGAGGAGCACGGGGGGACCGGTACCGGAACGCTGGTCTTGCAGATGGCCGTCGAGGAGATCGCCAGAGCCTGCGCCTCCTCCGCCCTGATCCTGATGATCCAGGAGCTCGGCACGCTTCCGATTCAGCTCTTCGGTTCTGAGGAGCTCAAGCAGCGTTTCCTACCAAAATGCGCGAGCGGCGAGTGGTCGCCCGCCTTTGCCCTCTCTGAGCCCGAGGCCGGTAGCGATCCCGCCTCGATGCGCACGAACGCGGTGCGCGAGGGCGACGAGTGGGTGATCAACGGGCAAAAGAACTGGATTACCAACGCCTCGATCGCCGACTTCTATGTTGTCTTCGCCCTCACCGACCGCGAGAACCACCGGATCAGCGCCTTCGTCGTCGAGAAGGAGCGGGAGGGCTTTGAGCCGGGCCAGCTCGAGCACAAGCTCGGGATCAAGGGTTCCCCAACCGGATCGCCGTCCTTCAGCGACGTGCGGGTCCCACAGGAGAACATGATTGGCGCGGAGGGCAAGGGGCTGAGCGTCGCGCTCGGAACCCTCGAGCGGACCCGTCTCGGGGCCGCCGCCCAGGCAGTCGGCATCGCCCAGGGGGCCACCGATTACGCCAACTCCTACGCGAAGGAGAGGATCGCCTTCGGCAAGCCGATCAACGCCCTGCAGGCGATTCAGTTCAAGCTCGCCGACATGGAGACGGGCACCGCCGCCGCGCGCGAGCTGCTCTACAAAGCCTGCTCGATGGCGGACCGGGCCGCACGCCCCGTCGATCTTGGCAAATGGACTTCAATGGCGAAGCTCTTCGCCTCCGACAACGCGATGAAGGTGACCGTCGAGGCCGTTCAGGTCCTGGGCGGCTACGGGTACGTCAACGAGTATCCGGTCGAGCGCATGCTCCGCGACGCCAAGATCACCCAGATATACGAGGGGACCAACGAGATTCAGCGCGTTGTGATCGCCCGGGCGATGGGCACCTAGGTGTTGTGTAGTTGCTGAGCCCGGCGCTGCGATCAGGCCGCCCCCGCCAGCCTCCAGAGGGGGCTCGTCGAGCTCTGCGGCTCACATATCAAGTGCCACCGGCCCCGGAGCCGGTCTCCGGGGAGCTCGACTACGAGACGCGCCGCCGGTCTGATGTGAGCGCGAGTGCCGGCCTTCGCCCTAGGGTGCCATCGGCAGCGGCGTGCCGCTGACCGCCGCCGGATCGCCGCCGCCGGGCGCCGCCTGCAGGACGGGCAGCTCCTGCGGCGTCGCGGCGACGATTCCGCGGGCTGCCTGGCGGATCGCCTGCGATGCAGGCGAGTCGGGCTCCGCTGTGACCAGCGGCGAGCCGCCGTCGGCGTGCTCGCGCAGCGGCTCTGAGAGCGGCACCTTGCCGAGCAGGGGAATCTCAAGCTCATCGGCGAGCAGCTGGCCGCCGCCCTCGCCGAAGATCGTGAAGCGCTCGCCGCCCGGTGTCGTGAAGCCGGACATGTTCTCGATCACCCCGAGCAGCTCGAGGTCGAATTTGAGCGCCATCTCGGCGCCGCGCCGGGCCACCGACTGGGCGGCGGGCTGCGGGGTTGTGAGGATCAGGAACTTGGCCTGGGGGAGGAGCTGGGCCAGCGTCATCGAGACGTCGCCCGTGCCGGGAGGGAGGTCGAGCAGCAGGTACTCGAGCTCGCCCCAGGCGACATCCTCGAGGAACTGCTGGATTGCCTTGTGCAGCATCGGGCCGCGCCAGACGACGGCCGCATTCTCCTCGATGAAGAAGCCGATCGACATCACCTTCACCCCGCCGGCCGCCTCGAGGGGCAGGATCTTGCGCTCGGCATTGACCTCCGGTTTGCGATTGACGCCGAGCATCCGTGGGATCGAGTAGCCATAGACATCGCAATCGAGGGCGCCCGAGGGGTGACCTTCGGCGCTCAGCGATGCGGCCAGGTTGGCGGTCATCGTCGACTTGCCAACACCGCCCTTTCCAGACGCCACGCAGATCACGTTCTTCACCTGCGCCAAGGCGCCCTGTGGGAGCTTGCCCCGACCGAGGGTCTGCTGCAGGCGGCCCTTCTCCTCCTCAGAGAGGACGTCGAACCCGACGGCCACTTCGCTGACGCCGTCCAGTTCGGAGACCTGCCCGGCAACGGCCTGCTCGAAGTGGGAGCGGATCGGGCAGCCCGGGGTGGTCAGAGAGACGACGACCTCGACCCGACCGCTTTGGCCGATCTCTATCGACCGGACCATGTCGAGCTCGACGATCGATCGCCGCAGCTCGGGGTCGATCACCGCGCGCAGCTTCTCGATTATCTGATCTTCGGTTGGCAATCCCATCAGGGCCATTCTCGCAGAGCGCGGCGCCGGGGACCCGCGGGACAGAGGAGAAAGACCCTGCCCCCAGATTGCAAAATCGAGCCTCGCCCCCCAGGAGCGCGCTGGCGCCGCCGCCTGGTCCCAGCACAGCAGGGGCGCTGGGGTCAACGGCGTCTGAGGTAGGGTTGCGCCGATGTCGCAGGCGATCCTTCAGACGAGCGCCGGGGCGATAACCGTCGAATTCCACGACGAGGACGCGCCGAAGACCGTTGAGAACTTCCGCAAGCTCGCGGCGGAGGGGTTTTACGACGGCCTCATCTTTCACCGGGTGATCCCCGATTTCATGATCCAGGGAGGCTGTCCGGAGGGGACCGGCCGCGGCGGCCCGGGCTATCAGTTCGAGGACGAGTTCAACGATCACAAGGTCGTCAGGGGCGCCTTGGCGATGGCCAATGCGGGCCCCAACACAAACGGTTCGCAGTTCTTCATCGTCACCACCGAGGCGGCCCCCTGGCTTGATGGAAAGCACACCGTGTTTGCCCGGGTCACCGACGGCATGGACGCCGTCGAGGTGATCGAGTCGGCGCCGACCGGACCCGGCGATAGGCCGGTTGAGCAGCAGACCATCGAGCGCGTCGAGCTCTCCGACTAGCCGCCGGCCGATTCGGGGGCCTCGCCGCCGTTTCCCTGGCGCCTTTCGCGACGGCGGCGGATCGCTTCGCCGGGGCGCCAGAGGCTGACCAGGCCGGCGACGAGCGTCACCAGAAACACCTGGCCGACCATCATCTCCAGCCCGGTGAGCATGCGACCGGGCTGGCCGGCGGGGACGAGGTCACCGAAGCCCGTGGTTGTCAGCGTCGTGTAGCTGAAGAAGAGGAAGTCAGAGCCAGCCGGGTGGGGCACGCCTTCAAAGAAGGGGCTCGACTGGAGGCGATCGATGGCGGCGTAGGCGAAGGTGAACAGCAGCCCGAGGACCGTGTAGACGCTGAGGGCCCCGAGGATTGCCTTCGAGCCGATCTTGTCCGTGAGAATCACCCGCCGCAAGAGCGTCAGCATCGCCACCGCCAGCAGAGACACCTGGAGAAGCGCGACGATGCCGAACACCGAGCGGACCCCGGTCAGGGCGCTGAGCGCCGCGAGCAGCACGCTTGCCGCCGAGAGCACGATGGCGCTTTGCAGGAACTGCCGTCGGACGTGGGAGCTGCCCAGCGCGAAAATTGAGGTTGCGCTGGTCGCGACCGCGATCAGGACCCCGCTCCAACCCTCCAGGGAGAGGAGGGAGATGAGGACGTAGTCGGTCATCACCAGCACGAAGACGAGCCCGAAGGCGTCGCTGAATCGCTCGATCCGCCTGGTCCAGCGCTCGGCTGCGGGGGCGGGGTCGGACGCTGTCTCCATGCCCGCTCGTTCGGCTGTGGCCCCTTGTTTCCTGCCCCGAGCGGCCTCGGAGTCAGAGCTCAGCCGCGTTTGTGCAGGGTCAGCGCACGTTGCTGGGGTTCGGGTGTGCCGCCGAGCGGTGTGAAGGTGATCGTCAGCCTCACCTTGGCCCTGCCGCTCCGCGCAAGCCGGTGCTTCAGGCCCCCGATCGGGATCACCGGGAGCACGACGGTGCCGGGGCTGTCTCGGTGTCGGTAGGCGGGCTTCACCCCTTTCCCTTGCAGCCGAATTCGTCCCGGCGTCCCGATGTGGACGATCAGCCTGGCGGTGCCGAGCAGGTTGTTGAGGTGGAGGTTGCCGAGGCTGACGAAGGGCGGCGCGCTCAGCGAGTCGAGCGCGAGGCCGAAGGCGGAGGCGCCACCGGCGATGAAGCTGAGGTCAGCTTCGGAGCCGTCGAGGTTCGCCCGGCCGATCGCGCGTGGCGTTTCGGTGGCCCAGTAGAGGTATTTTTCGTTGGCGGCGACACCGCAGCCGGCGGGGGAGTTGATCAACGTTTTCGGAGTTGTCACCTTGCCCCCGGTCAGGCTCTCGGAAAAAACCCCCGATGGCCCCCACATCGAGGGGGCCGTGCTCCAGTAGAGGGTCGTCGGGGTGAGGGCGACGTCGCAGGGGTCCCCGGGGGCGGCGATGAATTTCGGCGCCACGCCGGTTCCGTCAAGGTTGGCGCGCCCGATGTAGCCTTCGCCGTTGTTGCCCCAGTAGATGTGGGATCCGTTGACGGCGACTCCTGCCGTGAAGCCGCCCGCATTGGGGATGAATTCCGGTTCGGGATTCGAGCCGTCGAGGTTGGCGCGGCCGATCGCGGTCCGATTGTTCCAGTAGATGTGGGAGCCATCGACGGCAATGCCGCAGCTGTTGTTGGGTGTTGGCACAAAGTACGGTTCGGGATTCGAGCCGTCGATTTTCGCCCGGCCGATCGCGCCGATTCCGCTCCAGTAGAGGTAGGAGCTGTTGACCGCGACGCCGCAGGTGTCGTTGGGCTGCAACGGAATCCACTCCAGCAAAGCGTCGGTCCCATCGAGGTTGGCTCTGCCGATCGGAAAACCCTGCGACCAGTAGATGAAGGCGCCGGCGCGGGGCGCCGGCGCGAGCGCCAGGATCGCCAGCGCTAGGAGTGTGGCGAGCGCCGCGGCTCGACGTTGGCCTTTGCCGATCATGCCTTCCTAGCCTAGCCGGCCCAAACGGCGTTAAAAAAGGAGCTGGGAGCGCCGCGCTCAGCCGAGCGGCGAGGGGGGGGTCCGGGTTTCGCCCTCAACCTCGGGAATCAGCAGCGCGAAGCAGTCCCGGAAACACCACGACCACTGCTCGCCGGGCTCGAGAGAGCGCATCAGCGGGTTGTCGATTTCGTGAGCGTGGGCGCCGGCATGACGGTTCGGCGAGCTGTCGCAACAGCCCACCTTGCTGCACTCGAGGCAGGAGTGCGGGTGCAGCCAGGGGTCTCCCGCGGCAAGCCACTGCCTCGCGGCCAGCCACCGACCCAGGCAGCTGGGTGATCTTGATCTTGACCGAGGTGCGTGCAGACGGTCACTGAAATCAAGCCCAACCTTCGATCGCCGCATGGAGGCGTTGTATCTGTCAGCCTCAGACGATGAGTATTGCCAGCGCACCCCGGGGAGCCGAGGCATCGGCGCAACGCCTACCCGAGGACCTGATCATCGTCCTCCTCGGCGCCACCGGTGACCTGGCGAAGCGCCGGCTGCTTCCCAGCATCTTCCGTCTCGCACGGCTCGGATTGATGCCAGAGCATTTCAGGGTTATCGGCGCGGCTCGTGCAGAGCACGACGATGAGGAGTTTCGCCAGCTGGCCCGCAGCTCCGTCGACGGGTTCGGGCGCAGGTCGCCGGAGCCCGCGGTCTGGGACCAGTTCGCCGACTCGCTGAGTTACGTCACGCTCGGCGACGGCTACGGGCCGCTCGCCGACGCCGTCGCTGCGGCTCGCCGCGAGTTGGGCGCGGACGCGAAGATGCTGCTCTATCTCTCGCTGCCGCCGCGTTCGGCGGAAAGCGCGGTCGAGGCGCTGAAGGAGGTTGGGCTCGGCCACGGAGCGCGGGTCATCACCGAGAAGCCGTTCGGCACGGATCTCGAGTCGGCGCGCTCGCTGAACGCGAAGCTGCACGCGGTCTTCGCCGAGCAGTGCATCTACCGAATCGATCACTACCTGGGCAGGGAGGCGGTGCAGAACCTTCTCGCAATGCGGTTCGCCAACGGGATGTTCGAGCCGATCTGGAACCGCAACCACATCGACCACGTGCAGATCGACGTGCCCGAGACGCTCTCAATCGAGATGCGTGGGAGCTTCTATGAGGAAACCGGCGCCTTCCGGGACATGGTCGTCACCCACCTCTTCCAGGTGCTCGGCTTCGTCGCGATGGAGCCGCCGACCTCGCTGGAGCCGAGAACGCTGGGCCTGGAGCGGGAGAAGGTGTTCGACTCGATGCCGCCACTGCGGCCTGAGAACGCCGTTCGCGGCCAGTACCTCGGCTACCGCGATGAGGAGGGCGTCGCCTCCGATTCGGAAACCGAGACCTTCATCGCCCTCGAGGTGTTCGTCGATAATTGGCGCTGGGAGGGGGTGCCGTTCTACCTGCGCTCGGGAAAGCGGTTGGCCGAGAGCCGGCACCTCCTGACGATCGCCTTCAATCAGCCCCCCCGGCGCATGTTTCCGATCGACTGCGAGAGGGTCGAGGAGGGCTTTGGGCGCGACCACCTGACGTTCGAGCTCGGCGATCCGGGCAGCATCTCCGCCTCATTTCTCGCCAAGGTGCCCGGGCCTACGATGCGGCTGGGTGAGGCGCACATGCGCTTCAGCTACGCCGACAGTCTCGGTGGCCCCGAGCAGGCACTTGAGCCCTACGAACGCCTGATTCACGACGTGATGCGCGGCGACCGCACCCTCTTCACCGGCTCCCGGGCGATCGAGCGCCTCTGGGAAGTATCGGAGCCGCTGCTGGAGGCACCGCCGCCCGTGATCGCCTACGAGGCGGACTCCTGGGGGCCCGCAGAGCAGGTCGAGCTGATCGCGCCGCGCCGCTGGCACCTGCCCACCTCGCACGTCTGAGGTTCGCGCCGGGCCGGTGTCCCACCGGGCTCGAGCGCACGACCGAGTGCCAGCGCCAAAGAGCGCATCTCGCCGGCGGTGAGCTTTGCGCTGAAGAGCTCCTCGATCACGGCCTCGTGGGTGGCGCGCCTCGGTCAGGCTTGCGGCAGGGGGTCGATCGGATGCAACTCGCCCTTGGTCAGTGCTTCGGTGCGCAGATGTGCGATCGCCTCGTACTCCTGGGAACCGACCATCTCGAGAAACGCCCGGCGGCTCGGGTATTCGACCAGTGCGACCATGTCCCAGGAGGCCTCTCCCAGCAGCGCCGCCGAAGGTCGGCCCAGGAAAACAATTCGAGCCCCGGCCGCCTCGAGCAAAGGCGCCACGGCGTCACCGTATTCGAGATAGCGCTCCTCGCCGCCATGCGGCTTGAAGGCGAGCAGGTTGAGCATCACCACCGGGCCCTCATCACCGCTCCTGGCCGAGAATGAGGCAAAGCCCACCTGATTCACGGCCTCGGGCCAGGAGCCTTGGTCAGGTGCCATCAATGGTTCCTATCAGGTCCCGTGTCGGAACCGATCGCGGGGTCCTCCTACTCGATTGGGGCGTCGTCCCGCCGTCCCCACTCGACCCAGGAGGGGTAATAGACCGAGACGCGCGGGTAGTCGAGCAGGTGCCTCAGCCCCACCCACGCCTGGCTGGCGCGGTTCCCGATCGTGCAGTAGATGATGATCGGCTTGTCGCCATCGACTCCCTTTTCTGCCAGCGCGTCGCGTAACTCCTGTGGAGCTCTGAGGGCGCCGTCGGAGGTCCGGAAGTGATCGATGGGGACGTTGACCGCTCCGGGCAGGTGCCCCGCTCGCCCCACGTCCTCGGTCGCCCCGGATGGCCAGAATCGCTCGCCGTCGAACTCGAGCTCTGAGCGCACGTCGAGCAGGATCGCCTCAGGGTTCCCGATCGCGGCCTCGACGTCCTCCCGGGAGGCGCTCAGCGCCGGGTCCTGGGCCTGGAGCTGGTAGGAGTGGGAGCTCACCACGATCCGGGGGGCCTCCAGGCTCCAGTCTTTGCCGAACTCACTCCAGCGCTCCCGCGGCCCGTCGAGCATCCGCACGTCGTGGTGGCCGTGGGCACTCAACAGCCAAAATCCGAGCGCCGCACCGTACCCGTAAAAGACGACCGTCGTGTCCGCGTCAACGCCCGCCCCCTCGACCAACCGCTGCATCTCCTCATCGTTGACGGGCAGGTAGTCGGCGCCGCGCAGATCGGCGTAGGCGTCCCACAGGGTGGCGCCCGGGATGTGACCCGACTCATAGGATTTCGGGCTGACGTCGACCTCGACTATCCGCACCTGGGGATCGCCGAGATGGGCGTCGATCCACTCCGGGTCGACAAAAACCGAGTTGCCCTCAGAACGGGTCAATTCCATCCGCCGTGCTTGGTGGTCCCGATAGCCTAGCTCCCTTCAGGCAGCTTGAAGGGCGTCATGGCAAGCCTGGATCCGCCTTTGAGCGGCTCCGCCGTCGGCGTTGCCGCTGCTGATGGTCTGTTGCGGCTTCGTCGGGATGTGTCACTTTCAAGCGGGCTGGCGATTCTCCGTTGCGGACACTGAGGGCGCGCGACGCGCGCCCTCAGTGATCCTGCTCGGGGCCGCTTAGCGCAACGGAACCACCGTGAGCTTCCCGTGCAGTGCCGGATCCAGCGCGCTCATGAAATTCAGCGTCACCGGCCCAGCGGTGGCGCCGGCGGCCACAGGCTGCTGGATGCTCGCGTTTGGCTTTGTGCCGGTAAACCAGGAGTCGCCCTTGGTCCTCAGGGTTCCTTCGGTATCCCAACCTTCAAGGCCGGCTTCGACCAAGTTGACCCTTGCGGAGTTCCCCTTGATGCCGTGCCAGCCCGTGATCACCTTGCAAATATGGCCCTTCTTAGAGCAGAGTTCGCGCTGCTTCTTGGTCTTTGGTATTTCGGCCGCTTCGACCAGAGAGAAGGTCTGGGGGCCGACCTTGCGAGCATTGCTCTGATTGACGATCCGCAGTTCTTCGCCTTCAGCGGGTTGGTGCTAGCGGTTTGCGGCTTCAAGGGATCGATCTCCTTTCGACGCCGGGATCGCCGGCGCCTGAATCTCAGGGCATGGTTGGCAGATTGCTTGAGACGGTCCGGTGCGTTTCCGCTTGTCTGGCTTGGGAGGCGACATCGTCTACCCGGCGGCTGCGGCGAGGGAAGCATCGCGTGTCAATGCCTGGGCGCCGATCTGGATCGCCTCCCAGGGCGAACCGAGGGGCGGCGTATAGGAGAGGTCGAGCTCGGAGACCGCCTCGGCGCTCATCCCGTTGAAGATCGCCGTGGCGGGAATATCGATCCGCTTCGCGATCTCTGAGTCGCGGTGTCCGACGAGCTGCACACCAAGCAGTCGGCCGCTGGGGCGCGCACCGGTGAAGCGCATCTCGATCGGGCGGCTACCCGGGTAATAGGCCTTGTGATCATCGGCCCTGACAGCAACGGTCACGGGCTCAAAGCCGGCGATGCTCGCCTCGTGGTCGCGCAGGCCGGTTCGCGCCGCAACGAGGTCGAAGACCTTGACCACCTGGGTTCCTAGGCTGCCGGCGAACTCCCGCGTGCCGCCAAGGGCGTTCTCGCCGGCCACTCGACCTTGCTTGTGTGCCGTCGTGCCGAGCGGTAGATAGGTCGTCCCAAGGAGGCGATGGTGGGTACCCACGCAATCGCCGGCGGCGAGGACGTCGGGAAGGTTCGTTCGCATCTGCCGATCGACCGCGATCGCCCCGCTTGCGTCGAGACCGACTCCGGCCGCCTCGGCAAGGGATGTGTCGGGCCGCACCCCGACGACGACCAGAACAAGATCGGTTCCCAGGGACAGTGTGCGGCCCTCGGGGCCGCTGGCTCGAACGCGGATTCGACCCTCCGTCCCAGACCCTGTCGCTTCCACAGCCTCGACTCGGGTGGAGCAATGCACCTCGACTCCCTGTCTTTCCAATTCCGCCCGCACGAGCGCCCCAAGCTCCGGATCGACGGTCGGCAGAACCTCCTCCAAACGCTCGACCTGAGTCACCTCAAGGCCCCGGGCTGTGAGCGCCTCGGCCATCTCCAGGCCGACGTAGCCCGCGCCAACGATGACCGCACGCCGCGGTGCCCGCGCCTCCAGACTCTGCATGAGCTCGAAGGTGTCGCCCATCGAGTGCAGTAGGTGCACCCCGTCCCCTGGGCCCAAACTGTCGAGGCCCGCAAGCGTGGGTCGCACCGGTAAGGCACCGGTTCCGATAATCAGTGCGTCGTAGGAAAGGGCCTCGCCGCCCTCGGCGATAACCCGATGCTCGCGGGTATCGATTCGGCTTATGCGCGTCTCCAGACGCAGCGACATGCCGGTCGCCTCAAGGTCATCGACGCTGCGGTGGGCGAGGTTGCGCCAGTGGCCCACCTCACCTGAGACGTAGTAGGGGATGCCGCAAATTGAGAAATTCGGGAAGGCGTCTGCGACAACGACCGTCACCTCCGCGGTCTGATCCAGCTCCCCCGCCCGCAGGGCAGCGCTGATTCCAGCATCGCTCCCACCGATTGCCAAGAGCCGCATCGCTCAGGCCCCGTCCCGGGCGGATGCGAGCGTTTTCCGCGCCTCGTCATCGGTCTCGTGGGGCAGCATGATCTCTGCCGCCTCGTCGGGCGTTATGTCCGGGTAGAGGGTGCGAAGGACGACGATCGCGACGGCGCCCCCGAGCAGCTGGAAGACGATGAACGCCGGGACCGAAGCGGGGTCGATTCCGGCGAATGTGTTGGAGAAGATCCGCCCCACGTCGATCGCCGGATTGGCAAAGCTGGTCGAGCTGGTGAAGAAATAGGCGGCGCCGATGTAGGCGCCGACGGCCGCCGGCGCCAGGCTTCCGCGGCGGGTTCGCGCCAGCGAGAAGATCACCAACAGGAGGCCGAGGGTTGCGATCACCTCGGCGAAGAGGTGTGCCGGAGAAGCGCGGTGGTGGGTTGAGATGCTGATCACCGAGAGGCCGAACATCAGGTTGGCGACGATCGCCCCGCAAATGCAGCCGACAACCTGGGCCGGGATGTAGGCCAGTGCGTGACGCCAGCGCAGGCCGCCGAAGCTTGCGTCAACGAGGGAGACGACCGGGTTGAAATGGGCACCCGATACGGGGCCGAACATGAGGATGAAGGTGAAGAGACCGGCGGCCGTTGCGGCCGCGTTCTCGAAAAGCTGAAGGCCGACGTCGTTTGGCGAGAGCTGCTGCGCCGCGATGCCTGAGCCGATCACCGTCGCAGCCAGAAAGGCGGAGCCGAGAAACTCCGCAAAGAGGCGTCTTGGAAGCGGTGCGCTCATTCCGGCGGCCGATCCTAAGCATTGACAAACAAAAGTTCAATCGATATACATCTATGTGATGGAGACAGCCCTCCAGTTGGCCCCAAAGCAGAAGCGTGCACCGGGTGAGCCGTGCTGCGAGCCGGTCGTCTACCCCGACGTCGAGCGCCAAGAGGCCGAGCGAATGGCGACCGTCGCCAAGGCCCTCGGCGATCCGGTTCGCCTCCAGCTGGTCGACGTGCTGCGCAAGCACGCGGGGAAGGTCTGTGTCTGTGAGCTGGTCCCGCTCTTCGATCTCTCGCAGCCCACGGTCTCCCATCACCTCAAGGTGCTCCGGCTGGCCGGAATCGTCGGCTCTGAGCGCGAGGGACTGTGGGCCTATTACTACGTGATCCCCGACGCGCTGCGGGAGTTCTCAGCGTGGCTGAGTTGATCGGGCCGCCCGGTTTGGCTTGGCGCTCGGATCCTGCCTGAGGCTCACCCGGGCGCCCAGTATTTCGCCGTTCTGCCGAGTCGAGTTGGAGCGGATCGAACTCCGTCAAGCCCCAGCCTGATCGGACGGCAACCCCAACAGCAACCCCGTTTCGGCGGTCGCCCAGCTCGGGCTGGCTGCTTGGGCGCCAGACCCAGAAACCTTCAACGCAGGCCCGGTCGGGACGGCCGCTTAGGAGCCGCGCAGATATCCCTTCTAGGATCGTGGTGTGCGACGGACAACGGCAGCGGCGGCGGTGGTTGTCACGGTCGGCTGCCTGGTGCTGGCCCAGGCGGCAGGCGCGACCGCAGTCGAAGAACCCCCGCGTTGCGACGGGCACAGGGCGACGATTGTCGGGACCGCCGGTAACGACATCCTGCGCGGAACACCCCGCCGGGACGTGATCTGGGGCGGCCCCGGAAATGACACCATCTACGGCGGTTTGGGCGATGACCTTATCTGCGGGGGACCCGGCGACGACATTATTCACGGGGGGCGCGGCAACGACTGGATCGATGGTGGCCCGGGGACCGATCGCGTCTTCGGTGACCTCGGTGACGACAAGGTGTTGGGTGGCCCGGGCAACCGTGACGAAGTGTCGGGCGGCCTCGGCATCGACACGGTCAACGGCGGTCCGGGGGAAGAAGACATCGTGCACGGGGACTATGGCTATGACCGCATGGACGGCGGCCCCGGCCGTGGGGACATCGCCTCCTTCGCTACAGCGGTGGGTGGCGAGGGGCGCGATCACGGTGTCTGGGCCTCGCTCAAAACTCACCGGGCCTACGGCGACGGACACGACCACCTCTATCGCTTCGAGAACCTCGAAGGCTCCGCCTTTGCCGACACCCTGATCGGAGACAAGGGCTCCAACGTGATCGACGGCGGCTCGGGTAACGATCACATCAAAGGTGGCGGTGGCCGGGACACCCTCGACGGTGGCCAGGGCAGTGACAGCTGCAGCGGCGGTCCGATTCACATTTCCTGCGGCCCCGAAAAGCTGCCCAGGGCTTCGGCCTACGTCGAAGTCGACCCAATCTTCGGCGAAGGCGGCGGCCTGCAGGTTGTCGGGGGACTCGGTACCGACGACATCACGATCTCCTATGACGAACCGTCTGAGACCTTCAGCGTCAGCGCCGCCAAGGGCTTGGCCGCGGGCCTCGGCTGCGTCCACCCGCCGGGCACCACCGCTCAGGTGAACTGCATGATGGACGGGCCGGCCCGGTGGCTGATGGCCGACATGGGCCCCGGCGACGATCGCCTGTCGATCAAGGGCTCGTTGCGCTCGGTGGACTTTGTCCGCCTCGCGGGCGGCTCGGGCAACGACGTCATCCATGGCGGCCCCGAGGACGACCTGATCGAGTCCGGCCCGGGGGCCGACCGGATCTACGGTGGCGCCGGGGACGACGGCCTCGTCGGCGGGCTGCCGGGCCCGACCTACCTCTACGGCGGATCCGGCGGCGACCTGCTCGCGGCGGGAGGTGGCTGCGCCGGGGGCTCCCTGGTCGGCGGGCCCGGTCAGGACGATGCCTCCTTTGCCGAGACCCAGGCCCACCCGGGCACCCTCTACATCTCCCTCGCGGCCGGCCGGGCATGGATAGATGCGATCCCCGGCTGCCATAAGGTCGGCTTGGCGCGCTCTGACGAGGACATCGAGGGCTCCTTCGACAACGATGTTCTGATCGGCGACGCCGGTCCCAACGTGATGCTGGGTCAACCCGGCGTGGACAGCTTCTACGGACGCGGCGGCGAAGACGTAATCGTCGCCACCGATGGCGTCAAGGATGGGACGATCCAATGCGGCAGGAAGGGTCGGCCCGCCGGGCGAGCTGTTATCGACTCGATCGACCCCTCGCCGCTCTACTGCAAGACGGTCGAATACAGTCATCCCGTCGCCGGCCTCCACAAGAAGTAAGCCGACCTTTGCAGTGGGGCGGTGAGTGTTACAACAGGCCTGGCCTCGGTGTACGTCGATCGATTTCAGCTGACGCTGCAGCGTGTCATTGGATCGCGGCGCGATCCCCTACGAGCGCCCTGACAATGAGGCAGATGCCCGGGGGCCGACACCTGGGATAGCGAAAGCCCGGAGCACTCCCATTTCTCGGCCTGAAGCGATTTGTCGGCCTAAAGCAGCTCCTTGCACCGGTCGATCAAAACGGTGCAAATCGCGTTCATGGGCGAGCCCTGGCGGTAATTTCCGCACCGAGGGACGTCGCCGCCGATGGCAGCGCCCCATCCCGGCTCACGCTCCTCGACGGCTCATAGCTTGCAGCACCGCGACGCCGGCTCGGCGAGGCCGATCAAGGGTGCCCCTCCCCGGCTCCAAAATCCCTCTCTGAATACGAGGGGGGTCTGAACACGAGCGGCCTTGCAATGGCTAGTGGTTTTTCAAGGTGTTCTCTTAACCGTCGGCAAGGTGTGACCCGCAAACCCCGTGCATCAGGGATCTCGGCTGGCGGGTCACACTTCGCCGGTTTTTCTCCTCAGGTTGGTGAGCCCGCGGTTAGGCCTATGAACCTGCGGGGAACGTGACCCCGTCGAGGAATACGTCGGTGGCTCCGCCGCCCGGGGAGAGCACCATCCCTTCGTCAGCGGGGAGGGTGAAGCTCGATCCGACGATCACGACGTTGCTGGCGCCTTTTTCGCAGACGGTGCCGCCCGTGCAGCCCACCGCTGGCCGGATGAAGGAGGCCTTGGCGGGGCGGAATCCAGGTGGCAGGAAGAAGATGGGTTTGCCGGATTCGCCGCCGGTGGCCAAGCCCCTGAGATGGACGTTACCTTCATGGTCCTTGTAGAAGGCCACCGATTCCCCGTGGATTGCGGCGGTCGAATTGGTCCAGGAGTTGGCAAATGCCGGTTGGCCCGATGCGCCAACTTCATGCCAGGCTTCATGCGCTGCCAGGCTGTTGGCCGTCTGGGCCGTGGGCACGGTGCCGAGCGTCGAGGCGTTGATCTGGGTACCGGTGAGCGTGCCCTTCTTGACCTTCGCAGCGGTGATCGCTTCCTTCTTGATCTTCGCCGAGGTGACAGCGTTGTTCTTGATCTGCTTGGTGCCGACCGAGTTCTTCCCGAGCTTGCCGGCCGCGAAGGCTGCGCCTCCGCCGAGCAGCAAGAACAGACAGAGCGTCGAGATCACGTTGGCGTAGTTCAACTTGTCCTTGAACCGTCTCATGCTTTCCTTCCCTTGGGAGCTTGAACGAGAGCCACGACTCTACGCGCTCTGCAGGAACCCAACTAGATATGCGGACAGAACAACCACGCGAACGAGATCGCGTGATCGGCCTGGCTGGCTGTTTGGCCTCGTCAGCGGGACCCTGCTGGGTTGCCAACGAGCAGCGGACGTCCCACGGATCGGTCTCGGTGGCATCTAACGGTTCAATCTGAGCTCGGATCATCCAGCCCGGCCTGGCGGCGCGCACTCGAACGCGAGTGGCGGCTGAACGGTCGGCACGTGTCGCAGCCCTGGGCCGGCGCGCTGTACAATGCCCGCACGTGCTAGGTGGAGACCGATCCATCCGGGGATGTGGCCGTCGCACAGGTCCCCAGCCACAAGGACGCGAGGTTGGGTGAGATGAGGGCCGGCGAAGGCCGCCACCGCCTGCGTGCCCGCCGTCCGAGCCGTGCAATGTTCGTGGCCTTGGCGGCGCTTGTACTGGCGGCCACGGGCACCGGCTGGGCCTTAGGCAGCGACCAAAGCACTTCGGTGATCACCGCGTGCGCGAACGATGCTCAGGTTCTCAGCCTCAGCACGACCGGCTCGTGCCCGCAGGGATCGACGCTGGTGCAGTGGAACCAGCAGGGCCCACAGGGGCTAACCGGACAGCAGGGTCTGCCAGGAGCCGGCGGCGGCGGCGTGGTCGCCTGGGGGCCGAGCGAATACAAGAACGGATTCTCGATCCAAGGCGAGATCGACAAGGCGGGCCAGTACTGGCTCGACGGGTCGGTGTACTTGAACATGAGCATCACGTCCAACACTCGCGTCGCGCCGCAGTCGGCGAAATCACTGCCCCTCATGCCCTTCTGCCATCTCCTCACGGGCCCGCCGAATGGCGGAGCGACCCAGGTCGCGAGTTGGGGCGACACCTGGTGGTATCACCCCTACGCCCGGAGCTGGTTCCCGCCGCTGCCGTTTCACGGCCAGATCGATGCCACGTCCGATGTGCTGGACGTGACCAACCCACCGCTCGAGCTGTACTTCACCTGCAAGGTTCCGATCTCGCAACAGCTGCGCCGTTGGATCGCGCATCCCGATGCCGCTTGGCTCCACCCAACTATCGAGGTCGAAACCTACACCCCGCCAAGCCTACATGGCAAGCTCATAGGGCCCGCCCTGCCAAACAAGCCGAAAATCGGACCGGGACCGATCGAGAAAGTGTTCGCCAGCGGCTGAATTGGCGCTCATGGCGGCTGCGTGGAGGCTACCCACGCTCGGAGGATCCCCAGTGTAGTGTGCCGAGGCCGAGCCCAGGGGTGACTCGATCTCACGATGCAAGACCGACGGCGATCGCGATACGAAGTTAGTTGCCTCAAAAGGTAGTTATCATCACTTACTGTAGAGGGGGTCCAAATGGCCGATGCAGTCACTGAAGCCCAGAACATTATTCGCTCCGCAATAGCATCGATCGACGCAGAGATTCAGAGTCTTTCCACGGCCTTGGAGTCTCTTGAGGCCGGAAATCTTCCGAAACGCAGCAAACGCCCATCAAACAGGCGATCAGCGCCCAGTATGGCCCGAAAAGGTGCGAGGCGGGCCACTAAAGGTTCTCGCCGCCGTGAAGTGATCGTCGCCATCGGCCAGAAGCCTGGCATTACAGGTGCGCGCCTTGCCAAGGAACTGGGGATATCCGCCTCTCAGGTCCACAATATCTGCGCGGCGCTCGTCAAGGACAAGATGGTGCGCAAGCGTGGCGTAACGTATGAGATGATGCCTGGCGCGACGGCGTAGTTGACTCGGACGCTTGCCTCAGGGTCAGGGTGGTGCCTGGTCATACGCTCCAAACCGCTCTGGAAAGGAGGGGGGGGGATTCGAACCCACGAGCAGTCGCGTCGCGCGATGCTCTGGCAGCCGCGCCAGGACATCGGCGGCCGACTCCTGCTGTGGCTTACTTGTCCTGTCGTGGGTGCATGCGTCCCCGTCCCATGGGGTGCCCACTGTGGTTGGGTTAGCGGTGAACAACTGCTGCCCCCGTCCCAGGGAGCGTGGCGGCGCCGCGGAACCCGCCCTCGTCGCGCTGCCCGTGATCCGAGCCGATCGCGGCATCGGGTCCCGTCACGCTCACACGGTGAACCTCCGGACGCCACGCTGATCCGCGGGAAGGCGGCCGCTCGGCTCTACCGTTTAAGCGTGAACGGAACGATCGCCCTTACGGCCGCCTGACCGGTGGGCGTGAACGTTCCCTTAGCGGTGAGACGAATATGCCCGGCATGCCTGAGCAAGCGCTTGCCTGTTGCGGTTAGCTTGACCTTTAGGGTCTCGGTGGCACCGGGCTTGAGCTGCCTGCCGCCCGCGGCAAACGCGAGCGGATCGCCGATCCGGCGGAGGCGGTGACTCTGATCGAGGCGCTTCGGCCCGAGGAACAGGCGCTCTGGGCTCTAGCCCTCTACTCGGGTCTTAGGCGCGGCGAGTTATGGGCGCTTCGCTGGGAAGACGTCGACCTTGACGCTGGAGTGATCCATGTGAGGCGCTCCTGGGATACCCACGAGGGGGAGATCGAGCCGAAGAGCGGCGCAGGGACCCGCAGGGTGCCGATCGCCAGTGTGCTGCGGAGCCATCTCCTGGAGAAGAAGCTCAGGAACGGCGGGCGCCCCGAGCAACGGGTGCTCGCCGACCACGGGAACCGGCTTCCCCAGGCCGCGACGCAGACGATGAAGGCCAAGCGGCGCTGGAAGAAGGCTGGCTTGAAGTCGATCGGTCTGCACGAGTGCCGCCACACCTTCGTCTCCCTGATGATCGCCGCTGGGGTCAACCCCAAGGCGCTCTCCACCTACATCGGCCACGCCTCGATCTCGGTCACGATGGATCGCTACGGGCATCTGATGCCGGGCAGCGAGGGGGAGGCTGCTGGAAAGTTGGACTCCTACCTCGGGACTAAGTCGGCCATAGCCCGTCAGTCATCGCCACCCGGCAGCGAAGTGAGTGCAGACCCGGAAGATCAATCGAGGGTCATGTAGCCGCGTAGGCTCGCCTTGCGGACTATCGGCACGCGTTGCCTGGGATGATTCCCTCATGGGCGGCAATCAGCGAGAGGCACCACCGGACGCAAAGAACCTTACCGGCGTCTGCCCGAATTGCGGCTTGCCGTCTTCATTCGAGGATCAGGGTCAACTGCGACTCTCGGCCGCGGATCCAATGAAATGGCTGCTCAACCGGGACGCAGCAAATATTTCCCTCACGGTAGTCCATGTACTGCAGTGTCGCCACTGCCACGAGGGGTGCCTCGTAGTTGAAAAGGGAGTAGTCCGTGACAACCACCAACTTGTATTTGAGCCCTTGCATTGGTGGCCGCCGCCAGGTGCATTGACGCTCGATCACTCAATTCCGGAGTCTCTTGCGGTCTCCTACCGCGAGGGAATGCGCTGCATAGGAGCTCTCGCTCCGCACGCTGCTGCCGTGATGTACCGCCGCACAATTGAGGGAATAGTCCGCGACAAAGGATCCGACAAGGCAATTGGGCAGCTAGATAAGCGCGACTTGCCTGGCGCTCTCAAGATCATGGCAAACGAGCACGACCTCGATCCCACATTGGCAGAGTGGGCAGAAGACGTGCGCGGTTTGGGAAATGTCGGTGGTCATTTCGATCCGCTTGAGAGCGTGTCGGTCGAGCAGGCCACTGACCTGGCTCAGCTCGTTCGCCAAATCCTTCGCTACAAGTACGAGGAGCCAGCTCGCCGCGAGCGATTACGACGATCGCGTCAGGCCGGGACTGACTAGTTGGTACGCGGGGATGCCGGGGACACGTGTATTCAGCGCAGTGCCAGGCGGATTTTGCGCTGCGCTGTATCGCTGAGTTGGCTTCCGAGAAACGCATCGAGGTACTCCGGGTCTGGTTCTTCACGGACTGCGACCTCGCGTTCCTCCCAGGTGTCGTAGTCCTCCGGGTTCTCGACAGTTATCACGCCATTTCCGTGGCCGCGAGCAACCTCGCATAGCTCTGCCACGGCGGCTTCCAGATCGCCCCTCTTATCGGTCGGGACGTGAAGCAATACGTACGAGTGCGTGGCCGCGCGCCGGTGCGCGAGCGCCTCGTACACGGCCTGCACATTGATTCCGTCACTCGGCTTTACCTCGAAAGTCCTAACCTCCATGAATTTGCCGGGCACATGATCGAAGGCTCGGATCTCGACGCTCACGATGTCCGGTCGTGCCCAGATCCCGGTGGCGCGACGACCTTGGTGGGCCGTGATCTCAACGGCCAGCGGGCTCGTCCGATTAACACGCGCCCACTCGGATCTGATCACCCGGTGCAGGGGCTCGTATAGATCATGCTCGCGGCGAAGCAGGTCGGCGACCTCATCCGGAGTTTCGGCCTCGGGCGGGGGTTGCTCATCAGGGGTTGCAACCTCGTCCAGAACGCGACGGATGGTTCCTCCACGCCCACGGCCCCTGACCACCAGGCCCGCGTCTTCCAGTAGGTCTCTCGTCGAGAAGTAGCGGTCCCCGGTCTCTTCAGACTCCCAGCCGAGCGCGACTCGAACCGACTTGTTGCTTGCGGCGGTTCCGTCCTCCGGGATCTTCGAATAGAGAGCGGCGGCGTCCTCTCCGAGGTGGTCCGCTGGACCTGCCTCCGGCGCCGCCACGTCTTCTTGAGGCCCCGCCCCGCCTCCGCCTTGCTCCATCATGAGCCGAAACCTATCGGACGGACGGACTCACGCAGCCAATACGGGAGCGCAGATCCTGAGTACCACGGCTGATACCAGAAGAGATCGAGCCAACCCGCCGGCGCCTTCGAATTCCGCTTCTGAAGCGGGCCTCCGATTATCGGGGCGACTGGATTGAACCGGCGACCGCTCGGCCTCCATCCGCGTTCCGGAAATCGTGCGATCGGTTTGCGATCGGCGCCGCAGTAGACGAGCGGTTTTGGGCGGTCTTAACCGGCGACACGGCCAGTCGCGCAAACGCCTGACCGTCGTCCGCGGTCCTGCTTCCTTCGCGAGATTCGGCCCTACAAGCGGAGGGGGTGGGATTCGAACCCACGAGCCGCCTTGCGACGGCTACCGGTTTTCAAGCGCTCCCCCATCCCGAGCGAATCGCCGATTGTCAAGGGGATTCCGGGCGACGCTCGTCGCGCCAGCGATCGACTTGACGATCGTCGGGAGCCGAAATGCCGATCAGTGTGTGGCCAGTTCGGGCCTGAGCACCCGGGTGCTGCCGTTGGCTGAGACGAGAACGACCGGAAGGCCTTCGTCTGCGGCACGCTCGATGTCGCGGCCAGCTGAGGGATCGTCGGCGTCGATGAACGCAGCGCGCTCCGGATAGGGCGAGCGACCCTCGATGGCGAGGTTGATCGCCTCATCCATCACCTTGGCCGCGGGAGAGCGATTGCCATCGGCGCTCATTGCCTTTCCCATCCTTCGATCATCTCGCGGTAGCCAGCCTCGATCTCCTCGATTGCGGCGCATTCCTTGCCAAAGGTACCGCTGCGAACGGCGACCCTGCCACTCGCCCTCGCCGCGCGCGTAACGATGCATCTCGTTGTGGTCGTGGGCCCGTCGTAAACGCGAATCGTCTCGGTTGTCTCCCCTGCCTCCAGCAGTGACCACCGCGTAATCGATGATTCCGGCCCTCTGTCGTGAACTCGACCTGCAGAATCGCCCCACGGGCGCGATCGAGGATTCGCCGGTAGTAGGCGCTCACTTGTCGGCGAGATGCTTGTGGTCGGCCATCAGCCGGCCAGAACTCGACCCTGCGACAGAGCGGCGTGGACGACGCTGCCACGCACGTTCGCCCAGTCTTCTGCATACCGAGCGCCGACGACGACGATGTCGGTCGGCAGCCGCAGGCCATGAAGCGCCCGGCGCAGAGCGGCCGCGGCGCAAGAGCGCGAGCTCTCCGTGGCTGGCGGGTGAGGCTCCTCCTCGAGGCGAACCTTTCGCCAGAGGTGGCGCGGCTCCTGGGGGAGGCAGGACACGACACCGCCCACCTGGCCGACATCGGGCTGCTGAGCGCACCAGTCTCGAGAGGATCGCTGTCGCGGAGTCGTGAGGGTCTGCGCTTGCGAAGACTCGGTCGGCAAGATCCTAAGAAATGACCTGGACATTGGGGGGCAGGGTCTTGGTGCAGGCGTTTTCCTTGCAAAGAGCCGACCAGAGGTTGGGCCGGCAAGTGCCACTGCGCCAACCCCAGGGAGCGAAACACGCAGCGTTCCACTCCAGGTCGACGATGTCGGGGAGTTGAGCTGGAACTCGCCGAGCCCTGAAAGGGAGGCGGAGGTTCGACGGTCGCGGTTTCCAGGCTCTCGACAGAATCTGCTGTGGTGAACTCAGGGGGGTTGCCGTTGGCAGTGACGGAGCTGAAGACGACCATCCCAGCGCGGCGCATCGTCGCATCCGCAGTGAAGGAAACCGAGGTGCCGCCGCGGCTGGGCCCGAAATCGATTCGATCGACAAAGAAACCGATTCTCGGCTGCCCTCCTCCCTCGGTGCCAGCGAAAAGCGTCTCTTGGCCATCGAAGCTGCCTTCACTGAACCCGGTTTCGCCGTTGTCGCACACCTACGGAAGGCCTGGGTAACGGTGCCACTCGCCCTGCTGCGGTGCACCGTTGTGTAGCCGAGTTCGCCGTGCAGCTCGATTGTCCCGCGAAATACCCCGTGATAAATCACGCCGATGCGGCCTTTGCAGTTTTCAGCGAGTTCTTCCGGAGCTACCTTCGTCGGATAGAAGCGCACCGCGATCCGACCGACGCCCGGCAGCTTGGCGTCGATCGTCCCATCAGCGGTGAAGCGGCCCCGGGGCGAATACAGAACAGAGCGCTGCCCTTTCGAAGCTTGTACGTAGACCATAGGAACCCGCTTTCCACCAGGGGTCGTGGCGCTGACCGTAACCCGGTAGCCGTTTGTCGCGTGCAAAGTGAAAGCTGCCGAGGTCTTGGGGGAATCGACGAAAAAGCCGCGCCTTGCGGCGGCGCTCGTGGGGAGCAATAGCAATAGCGCAGCGGCGAGGATCGAGAGGTAAGCCTTCATATCGGGAGTATTTCAGCGCCCGCCGTGTGGGGGGCACCCCGAAGCCTCGGTGATCTCGCTTTCAGAGGACGATCGGTTTTGCGATCGGCGCCGCATCTAACCGCGGTGCTGGGCGCGTTTTTGGGTGCGTTGCCCGGAAACTTTGCAGCGGCCAAGTAAATCAACGCTTTGGCCGGCTCCGTTGTAGGTGACGCTGACCTCGTCAAGATTGAAGTCCTCGGTTGAGCTTTGCCCAGGGGCTGGACAGGAGGCGCTCACCACACTCGTCGGCTTGCGATCAGGTGTCGCAGGCTCTCGGTGCAAGGAGAGCTGAAGGCTCGAGATCCGACTGTAGATGCCTTTCAGTTTGCCGGGCTGCGGACCCGAACTTGATGCAGATGCCGTTGATTGTCCGCATCTTGTGTACGACGAGCCGCGTCCCGAATGGGCCGTGCGCCTTCTCGAGTTCGAACGGGATCACGTAGTTGAGCGGGGGCGTTTCGGTCCTGACGTCGGCGAGGACTCGAGGTCCGCCTTCCCCGACCGAATAAAAAGCGAGCAGCTTGCCGGTCGCCACCGCGGGCGTCTGCCCCGGCAGGATAATTTCGGAGGTGACCACTCCATGGCCGATCAACGAGTTCCGGCAAACAGTCGCTGGGTCGGCGTAGCTGGAGAACAGTTCGCCGAGCGGGCAGCTCGGCAGGCCCTTTGCCTGGATCGCGACGTTGCGGGTGATCTGAAGCGCGAGCGAACTCAGTTTGGGCACCCTGCCGCCCGCCGGTGCAGAGGTAAAGCCAACCCGCACGGTGACGGGAGCGCGCTGGGCCCGCGGCAGAGTTGAGGGGACGATGCTGCCGGTAACACCGAGACTTGGCTGACTTTCACCGCGAGCCGTATCAGCTCCGGCCCTCTTGACGCTGATCGCATCGCAAAAGAGGAGGCCGCCCACGGCCAAGGCGAGCGCCAGCGCGCAAGCCGTCTTCAGCTTGCCCGATCCGGCTGCCCCGCTCCTTCTCATAGCCGATGAGGGTAGCGCGCGTTAGTTTGGGCACATGCCTGAACATGAGGCTCGCGAACCATCTGAGCTGCCCTCGCTCAAAGGGGAGGAGCTCTTCTCCTTCGGCCCGACGGTGCTCGAGTTCTGGCGCTGGGCCCTTGGCGATCTGCGGATGAATACCGCCCGCGGATACCTGGCGGAGTTCCGGCGGCCTCGCGGTGGGCTCAAGAGCGCCGATCCGGGTTGAGTGGGCGGCTCACGACATCGACACAGAAGATGGGGCGCGGCTCGAGGGAAAGGCGAGCGGCTACCTGCAGAGCTGGACCCAGGCGAAATCGTCGGCGCCCTCCTTCAGCTTCAAGAGCGTTCGCGCAACGAAGGTCTGGGACCCAGCACTAGGTGCATACTGTGACGTCGACCCCGAAGAGCGCGTCGATGCCTGGGTCTTTGCCCTGCAGACATGCCGAAAACCCGAGGCTTATGACCCGCTGGAGGACGAGCAGTGGGCTTTCAGGGTCGTTCCCCATCGCCAGCTCCTGCGCAGCGGGCAAACGAGCGCCGGCCTCGCCTTCTTTGACCGGATCGGCGTTGCGCCGGTCGGTTTCGGGGAGCTTGCGGAGGCGGTCAGGGATGCCTGTCGAGTAAACGAGGATCTCGGGCGACCCGGCTGACCCTAACACTCCGTTTCGTCTCGCCTCAGCGTTCCCAGACTGCTCGATTCCGAGACGAAAGTCCTTCGGGCGTCCGACTAACTAACCGCTGCTCGCTTGCTCGAGTCCAGCCGGCCCATCATCTGACCGAGAGCATTCTTAGATGGTCCACTCCTCATCAGCAAAGCGGGGCGCCATTGAGTAGGTCACGCCTCGCCCGCCTGTGGGGTATGAAGCTGTCAATCAGCTTGATGAAGAGCAGCGGGATCGCCTCTCTGGGCCGCGAAGGGACTCCAGATAGGCGGCCGCGGCAGGAAGGCGACAAATCCCGCGGCGATGTCGATTAGCGCGCATTGCGTTCTTTAGACGCGGGTCCTCCACAAACTTCATGCACCTGATCCCTAGCTTCATCCAGGCCTCGAGTTGCTCGATTGAGCTCAGCTCGAATGTGTCTGCGAACTCGTCGCGGATGGGTCTTGGAGAGGCTGGCTCTGAGTCGAGCTACGGCGTGTTCTCTGCGCACTTTCACACTTCTCGCGGCTTCGTAGCGCTCCGAACCCGTGCGAGTTGTCGGTCGGTTCAAAGCTAAGCGCGTTGACGACTTCAAAGCGCCAGACGGGCCCTTTGCCTTCGCTGCATTCCGGCGCAAGGCAATTGGTTCGCGTCACCTGCCAGTAGTAGGTTCCGATCTTGGATGCATAGCGGCTCGCGAAACGGGCCGCGCACAAGGTTTCGCCCGCATTCATCGGCGACGCCCTGGCAACGCCAATACTCGAAGGACTCGCGAGTTCGCCTTCAGCGTTGAGATCCGGGCTCGTCGTGTAATTGACCGAGTAGTCGCCCCAATTGCCGACGCCGCCGCCTTGAATAATCCAGTTTGGGCAAGCGAAGGACACTTCGCCGTCTTCGCTGGGAGCAGTAACGACAACCTGGCCCCGATTGGGAGGCCATAGATATTCGAATGAAGGGGCCGTAGCATGCGGGGGCGCCGGCATCGGCACGGCGTCGGCGGGCGGAGCCGCGAGGAGCAGCCCCAAGAGCAAGACAAACACCCCCCGTAATGTGCGCCTCATGCGAATCAGGGTAGGCCGGATGGAATATCGACGCAACTCCTAGCCGCCTGCCGCCACCCCGTCCTAGGCAGCCCCCCTCGTTCGCAATGGACCAGCTGGCTGAGCGGCGGGCACCGACACCGCCGCGCCCAAACGCTCGATAACGCCGACTTATGTAGCGCGAGCTGGCGGTAATGCAGTTGGCAATCTAGGCCGCCTCGCGCAGCCGCTCATAGACCTTTCGGAGATAGAACTCCCCGATCGTCGCCGGAAATCCTCGTCGTCGAGGATCCTCTTGTAGATCTCGTCGTTGTCATCCATCCGGGTGACGATCGTCCGCAGGAACTTGCGGTCGAAGACGAGCCTGAAGTTGTCGATCGTGTTGTTCTTGGCCTGATCGGAGAGCTCGCCGTCGGCGACCCAGGTCTCCTCGAACTGGTCGAAGAGCAGTTTGTCGACGTCGGTGAGATCCGTTCCGAAGCGATCGTTGAGCACCTCGACGATGCTCGAGAGGTGCTCTAGGTCGCTCCTGCTGGCTGCCCTCCCGTCGCCGAAGAACGAGCGGACCTCGCCCTCCTCGGAGGTCGAGCGACAGCCCGCTGAATGTCATTGGTGGCGGAGGTGGGTCAGCTCAACCTCGTTGCCGAGGTCGAGGCGCTCGACGTGCCGGAGCCGCGGAGGTAGAGCGACAGGGCCCGGCAGAAGACGTAGTCGCGCTCAAGGGCGGTGTCGGTGAAGGCCACGATCTGGGAGACGAACGAATACGCCCGAACGAACCTGTTCAGCGCGTCGCGGAACTCCAGGCGCTCCTCCTCTTCGAGCGCTCGAAGCGCTCCTTCGCCGGACCGAGCGCCGCATAGACTCTCCGCCGAGGCTTCTCGTCGGATGCTGCCGGGCCCAGTAGCGCGGCATCGCGCCTCGATCTCCTCGGGCCGCAGGACGTCGAAGTCATCGAGGCGCCGGCGCGTGTCCCAGAGGATGTTCGGGTCGGTCGGCGGCGCGACGGTCCGGCCGTGGAACTGCTCGAAGGCCTCGACGATCTCCTCGGTCTCGTTGCGGAAGTCAAGGACGAACGTGCTCTCCTTCACGGGTGGATGCGGTTGAGGCGCGAGAGGGTCTGGACCGCGGCGAGGCCGATCAGGATCTTGTCGACATACATCGTGTGCAGCAGTGGCTGGTCAAAGCCGGTCTGGAACTTCTCGGCCACGATCAACACCCCGTAGTCGCCGCTCTCGAACCTCCGCGGTCTCGACTCCGGGAAGCCGTTCATGTCGGCCTCGGTCAGCGCCAGCCAGTGCCGTCATCGATCTTGCCCGAGAAGGCGACTAGCGTCTCGAAGTCGTCATAGCCCTTCTCTTGATGTACTTGTCGATCTCCTGCTTGTAGCGGACCGCATGCAGGCGGGAGGAGGTCACGACCATCGCCTTGGCCAGGCCGCCCATCTCTTGGCCGTGTGCTGCGCGGAAGTGCTCGACGATGATCTCCGCCTTCTGGGCGAGGTTGGGGGTGGAGGGAGACGAAGCGGGCGATCGCCCGGCGAGCCTTCGGCGTCGTACTTGGGTCATCCTCCACGGCCTTCTCGATGCGCCAGTAGGTCTGGTAGGTCGTGTAGTTGGCGAGCACGTCCATGATGAAGCCCTCCTCGATCGCCTGGCGCATCGAGTAGAGGTGGAAGGGCTCGTAGGCCCGACTCGGGATCGCGCGTCCGAAGAGCTCAAGCGTTCGCGCCTTTGGCGTGGCCGTAAAGGCGAAGAACGAGATGTTGGACTGAGGCCCACGGGCGCCGACAGCCTTGGCCAGCGCCTCCTCGACCGGGTCGATGGCCGCGTGACGAGGCCAGCGTCCTCCGCCTCGGCCGCGATGAGCTCCTGCTCGTCGGTGGCGCCGAGGGCGAGGCGCAGGTCCTTGGCCGCCTCCCCGCCCTGGGATGAGTGCGCCTCGTCGACGATTACCGCGTAGCGCCGGCTGGGCAGCGCGCCGACCTTGTCGAGCACAAACGGGAACTTCTGAAGCGTCGTGATGATGATCCGAGCCTGCTCCCCGGCGAGTGCGTCGGCGAGCTGCGCCGCGTCCTTGTCGATCTTGACGACCACTCCCCGCGCATGCTCGAACTGGTAGATCGTGTCCTGGAGCTGGCGGTCGAGGATCACGCGGTCGGTGATCACGATCACCTTGTCGAAGACCTTCTCGTCTTCGGTGTTGTGCAGCGTCGATATGCGATGCGCGGTCCAGGCGATCGTGTTGGACTTGCCCGAGCCGGCCGAGTGCTCGACCAGGTACTTCTCGCCGGCGCCATGGGCCCCAGCGTGGGCCTCGAGCTTGAGCACGGCATCCCACTGGTGGAAGCGCGGGAAGATCACCCGCTCAGCGGCCCTGCGCTTGGCTGCGCTCCCGTGCGTCGGGCGCTCAACGTGGATGAACCGCGCCAGGATGTCCATCCAGGCGTCACGGGCCCAGACGCGCTCCCACAGGTAGGCCGTGCGGTGCCCGTTCGGATTCGGTGGGTTACCGGCGCCACGGTCATGACCGAGATTGAATGGAAGGAAGCGCGTCGCGGCGCCAGCGAGCTTGGTCGTCATCGCGGCGCGTTCCGGGTCCACAGCGAAGTGAACGAGCGCACGCCGAGCCAGCGTCACGTTTCGCGGGTCGCGATCGCGCCGGTACTGCTTGATCGCATGTTCGATGTTCTGGTTAGTCAGAGGGTTCTTCAGCTCAGCAGTTGCGGTGGGGATGCCGTTGACGAGCAGGCAGAGGTCGAGCGTCTTGGTCGAGGCGGGCTCGTAGGGAGCTGGCGGGTCACGGTGAGACGGTTAGCGTCGTACTCGGCGCCAGCTCGGGCGCAACGCCGAAGCCGGCTTGAAATACGCCAGGCGGAGCTCACGTCCTGGTCGCCCACTCCAGGCGCAGCACGTCCACCGTGCCCCGCGCGTCGATCTGCTGCACCAATCGCTGGGTGAATTTCCGATAAGCAAGCGTGTTCGTCGCCCGCCATGGGCCTTGACCAGCTTCTCCCACTCCGGTCCTTGCGTCAGGTTCGATGAACTGGAAGAGCTCACCCGTGTCCAGTCCCGAGCCTCTGCATCGTAGTCCTGCCGCCACTCAGGATCTGTGCCGATCCTGCACTCCTGATAGCCACCGAGCTGAGACCAGATAAGCGGCTGATCTCATCCTCCAGAAGCTTCTCGCTGACCGAACTCATGCTGCCTCCGGAATGTCGAGCTGGCCGGTGACGGCTGAGGTTATCGGGACTTGTCTGCGCTCTTGGAGGAGGGCGATCTGATCTACTGAATATGTCGCGGCGCAACGCAGGAGTCTCGTCCGCAGCACGTTGCCGATGCGTCGTTGGTCATGGATTGGAACGACCGGGACTGCGTATGCGTCCGATCACTTCCCAATGTGCGCATAGTCGTCATGCCCGCTCACGTGCTGCTCGTCGACGAACAGAGCGAGGTAGCCCGTCACGGCTAGTACTCTGAGCATACGACCCGGCAATAGTGGAGCGATCAGCATTTTCCAGTGCGACGTAGAACGTGGTACGCAGGACTGCATGCACCAGACGCCTCTGCACGATGCCAACCGCGACCGGCGAATGCCATACGAGTCCATGTAGAACGACATCGCCGGCAGAGACCACGCAAGTAGCCGGAGTCGACTCGCGCCGCGTCTCAGTGTAGCCTTCAGCGCGCATCGGACGATCACGCCGCGTGACCTGACCGTCACGATACGCTGTTACCAGCGGAGTACCCGGAGGCGCTGCGCCGTCTGATGTTTTCCGAGCACCCGACGAAGCGCGACTGTCGCTCACGTCCGGCTCTACGTGAGACCGGATTGACCAATCGCCCGGCGAATCTCTGCTTCACACTTCTCGAACAAACTTAAGATCCGCACGCTTTGCCGCAATAAGGGCGTCGATCCGCGCCGTCTCCCGGTCGAGATAGTGGGCAATAGCCCGCTGGATGGCGGGATCGGGGATTGTTTGGATGCGGGGAGGGCTCGGAAGTTCCTCCTCGACTGAGATAGCTTTGAATTGCGCTCGGTGGCCGTGGCTGTCAAGCGGGTCCCACGGCCCTGGAGTGCGTAGTAGAGAAACTCGGAGCTCAAATCTGCCGATCGCGGTACTAACCCGATGAATGTCTGGTTTGCTCACCAGGGGTCTAGTGACGATCGCTGTGGTGCCCATAGTGCAGCTACAGCTACAGACGACGGTTCCCGCCGGGAAAACGCGAAGGGGCACTGACCGCAAAACTGTCTCTTCGGCACGCCTTGGCCAGACTTCGATCGAAGACATTTCCACGTGTAGTCTGGACTTGATATGACGTACCGACTTGGCCGTTACGACCGTAAACGTAGCGATCTCGCCGGTGTTTTCGCGCAGTATCGCTGAGACTATCGCCGTTCTCCAAAACGAGTGACACGCCGAATCTGAGAACGCTGTCGGCCAGATGTCACCCTGCGACCTCAGCCAGCAACCGCTGAATCTCATCCTCCAGCGTTCTGATCTCGGCGTCGATCTCCGCCAGGGGCCGCGGCGGCACGTACTTGTAGAAGTGCCGCGTCAACGGAACTCGTACCCGATTTTGGTCCGATCGTAGTCGACCCAGGCATCTGGAACGTACGGAAACACCTCGTCGCGCATGTAGTCATCGATGGCGGTCCGATACTCCAACGTCGCGATTCGTTCGGTTGGATCGCTCCTTGAACGTAACTGGCGCCGGCGGGCAGCGGGACATTCTCGTTGTCACGCAGGTCGGGATCTGGCTGCGGATTTCCTTTGCGGTCACTGATTACAGGCGCGTCCTCGTCGCGAACGGCGAGGCCGGACCAGACGGCTTTCTGAGCGGGCCGGGCAAGGCCGAGATCGGTTAGGGCATTCCCAAGTGCGTTGACAAGCTCTGTTTCAGTGGCAAACCGGGCACCTTGCTGTTCCGCCAGAAGGTTGCCACTGACCGCGACCGCACATCGTCGTCCAGCTTCTGAATCAGTTTAGCCGCCAATACCGCGGCCGCCGTTTCATCCGTCACTTCCCAGCGCAACTGCAGCGGCCGCTCCACCGTGATCCGCAAGAAACCGAACGCCTCGTTTGCGAAGATCTTGACCTTCTCCCCTTCCTCGAAGTCTCCGTACAGGCGGGTGATCTCCTCAATCTGTGTGCCGGAAATCTCCTTCGCTTCTCACCGAGAGACTTGCGCATCTTCACGTAGTCATCGCGGGCATCGACGAGCTGGATCTTCCCACGACGCTCGGCGCCTTCGGTTGGTCACCACCCAGAAGTAGGTCGAGATGCCGGTGTTGTAGAAGAGCTGATCGGGAAGGGCAACGACGCCTCCAGCCAGTCGTTCTCGATGATCCAGCGGCGGATCTCCGAGTCCGCCCGAGCCGCAGCGCCGTGAAGAGCGGCGAGCCGTTGAAGACGATTGCCAGCGCGAGCCTCCTTGCTCGACGGCTTCATCTTGGCGATCATGTGCTGCAGGAAGAGGAACGAGCCGTCGTTGATGCGCGGCAGTCCCGCACCGAATCGACCCAGTGAATCCTCGGTTTCCGACTCCTTCCGGACCTCGCCTCGACCTTCTTCCACTCCACGCCGAAGGGAGGATTGGCGAGCAGATAGTCGAAGCGCTCGCCCTCATGGTGGTCTTCGGAGAAGGAGTTGCCGAAGGCGATGTGAGAGGCATCCTGGCCCTTGAGCATCATGTCCGACCGGCAGACGGCGTAGGTCTCGGCGTTTATCTCCTGACCGAAGACCTCAAGACGTGCCTGGGGATTGAGGTCGCGAAGGTGATCCTCGGCGACAGACAGCATGCCGCCGGTCCCACACGCCGGTTCGCACAGAGTCTTGACAATCCCTGGTTTCGTGAGGACGTCATCCTCATCGTCAATGAACAGCAGGTTCACCATTAGCCGGATGACCTCACGCGGCGTGAAATGCTCCCCCGCCGTCTCGTTGGAGAGCTCGGAGAATTTACGAATCAGCTCCTCGTAGAGGTAGCCCATCTCGATGTTTGAACCGCCTCCGGGTGAAGGTCGATCTCGGCGAACTTGCCGATCACCCGATAGAGGAGATTGGCCTTGCGCAGCCGGTCGACCTGGATCCCGAAATCGAATTTGTCGATGACGTCCTTGGCTGCCGCCGAGAAGCCGCCGATGTAGAGGTTGAGGGAGTCGGCGATGTTGGGGGGATCGTCGAGGAGCTTGGTGAAGGTCAGCGGGCTGGTGTTGTAGAACTGCTGCCCGGCGACGATCTGGAGAGGCGTCTCGACGTTTTCCACCTTCCCGGCGAGCTGCTTGTATTTCGCGAGGACAGCCTCCTTGGTGGGCTCCAGGACGCAGTCCAGACGGCGGATGACGGTGAGCGGGAGGATGACTTTGCCGTATTCGGACTGCTTGTAGTCGCCCCGGAGAAGGTCGGCCACCGACCAGATGAAGTCGGCGTGATTCTTGATCGGCTCGGCCATTCGCTCGGACTCCCGGATTGCACTCTCGGCACCAGCGCTCGGAAGACTATCCGGCCCGAGGCGAGCGAAGCGAGCACAGATGGCTGTCGAATTCGTCACGATTTCGCAGCGTTCAGCCTCTCAATACCGAGACGCAATCTCCCCGCAGCGAAACCCGCATCCACATCACACAACAACCCTCGCCGCCCCAGCTTCCTCGCTGCCCGCCCGACGTTCCCCGAGCACAGAACGGATCAAGCACCAGCTCGCCCGGTTGGCTCGACTGCTTGATCAACTGCTTGATGCACCTCCACCGGCTTCTCGGTCGGGTAGCCGCGCGGCCGCGGTGCGCGGGTTGGATATCGCCGAGGCTCTTGGAGTTGCCCGGGCGCGAGCCCTTGGAGAAGAAGCAGATGAACTCGTACTGCGGACGCCAGACGCCATGGCCGAGCCCGATCGAGCACTTGTTCCAAATAAGGGGTCGTCGCACGCTAAAGCCTGCCTCTGCGGCTGCGTCTTCGAAGATCCGCTGGGTGCGCCAGTCGCAGAAGAGGTAGGCGTGGCGGTCCCAGGCCAAGACGCGATAGAGCTGAACGAGGACCTCGGGCCAGACCTCACCGGGCAGCATCTCGAACCAGTTGCGAAAGTGCAGATCGCCGCGCTCAAAGACGTAGGGCGGGTCGGTGATGATCAGATCGACGCTCTCATCGGGCAGCGTGGCGAGCAACTTTCGGGCATCGGCCTGCACGAGCCGCACCAGCCCTCGCTTATGTCCTCCCCCTTACGGCGCCGGTAGGCGACCTGGCGGCAAGCGTGTGAGCAGTAGCGCCCGTGCCGGCCCGACCGGCTGGCGGAAGGCTCCGCTTGCAGATTGCGCAGCGGGCGCTGCGCGGCTTCTCGGGCTGCTTCGGTTGCCGCTTCTTCTTGCGCCTCGGCTTTGGCACGAGGGCAAAAATGCGCTCAGCCAGGGCGAAGCGAAAGGTCTCTTACCGGGTAAGTTAGGCGCGCCGCTTGGGCGCTGGGCGAGCCAGCTGGAGGGCAAGAGGCCTGGCTTATGATCGCCGCAGCGCTCGTGGTAGGCGTACTGGCCGCCACCCTCGATCGGCTCCCAGATCCACTCCCCGGCCGAGACCCACTCGCCGCAGCGGGCGCAGAAGAGCCACTCGACGGCACGCTCTTCCAAGTCGGAGACCTCCTCGCGGAATTCCTCAAGCGCCTCCTCATAGTCGGCCTCGCTCTGGCGGGCCTCCTCTTCAGCCTCCGCCAGCTGGCGGCGGAGATCCTCTAGCTCGGCCGCCAGCGCCTTCCGATCCTCCACGGCCGCCTTGGCCTCGGTGTCCCCTTTGCGCCTCGCCGTGCTCGCCTCCTTCTTGCCGCGCTCAAGCGCCCGCTTTGCTTGCTCGGCACGGGCCTTTGCTGCGGCGAGCTGGGTGCCCAGCTCGCCCCCGGCCGCCTCGGCTTCAAGCGCGGCGATCAGGCCGGCACGGGTTGAGCCGTGGCGCTCGCGTATGCCGTCAAGCAGTGGCAGTTGCTCGGCATCGAGCTCGAAGATGACGCGGCGCCGGAGCCCCTTTGCCGGGGCTATTGCCGACCTATGCCCGGTCTTTGGCTCGATGGACATGTATCCATGCACGCACATGATTGGGGAGAAGTCCAGTCGCCGGCGAGCCCCCTTACCGCCGCCCGCCCTCCTAATGTGATCGCGATGGCCGAGAAAGAGCCAGGCATGCCGAACCCCCAACCGGGCTCGGGCTTCCTGAGCACCTGGCGGCGCCGAGCGAGCTGTCCCAAGAGCTTGAGGAAGTGATTCGCGAACACCTGCGCGGGCACAACATCAAGCTTCAGATCGAGCGCGATGTCGCCTGGCAAGAGCACGAACCGCCGGGGGCTCGGATACAGGCCCACTTCGCGAGCCCTTCAGGACCGGCGGGCTTTTGGTGTGGGATCTGTGGGCGGAGGACAATCGTCGGCGAGGCGCTCCCCGGCCCGGCGCGGACCGCGAGGCAGCTTCGCAAGAGCCCCGCCCTCGCGTCGATCCTTAGAGGCACAGATCCAGATCAGCTCGACTCGCTGCTCGCCGCTCACGAGCGTGGCGAGCTTGCTCCCGCGCAAAACGAGGAGCGATTGCGCAGGGCCGCCCAGCGCTCCCAGGGAAAACGGCGTCGCGCGGCGAACGTCCGTCGTCGCGAGGCCTGCCAGAAGCTGCTCCTCAGGCTGATGTCTGAAATCAACCACCGCGAAGCTGCCGCCGAAATCCTCCACAAGGCGCTCCGCGATGAGGAGAGCTGCATCAAGGCGACCGGGATGAGGACCCCGCCCAGTGAAGCGACGCTGATGAAGTACTGGTCAGGGCGAGAGGACTCCGTTCCCCTGGCCAAACGAAACGCCGCCAAGGCCGCCTACCTGCGCCAGCCCGAGGCAAGGCGAGCCCAGACCGAGAAGGAACGCCGGCTCGGCACTCTGGCGCCACCTCCTTATCTGACCGGGTAGCTGACCTTGCCGAGCGGGCGCCCTGGGGCCAGGCTCGGGCCATGACACGCGATGCGCAGCGCAGGCAAGCCCCTAGCCTCGCCCTCTCCAAGGCCGAGGCCGCCCGGGCGCTCGGCATCAGCGTTGATTTCCTCGAAGCCCATGTGCTGGCCGAACTGCGGGTAGTACGCGTCGGGCGCCGGGTCCTGATCCCCGTCGCCGAGCTGGAGCGCTGGCTGGCCCGCCACGGCGAGCGCCTCTTGCCGGAGGCCTGAGGCGCTCGATCCTCCTCGCGCGCAGAGCTACTGTCGCGACCCGGCGAGACCGGGCAGAGGACCAGATGAGCACCGTGATTGCCGAAAAGCAGAAGCGCAAGCGCCCCGAAGGGATCACGATCCGCCACCAGAGCCGTTGTCGGGCGCGGAGTGGGGGAGGGTGCAACTGCCGCCCCACCTACCAGGCCCAGGCCTACTCGCGGCGCGACAGAAAGACGCTGCGAAAGACCTTCCCGACCCTCGCCGCCGCCAAGGCTTGGCGCTCCGAAGCCCAGATGCAGATCCGCCGCGGCACCCTGCGTGGCCCCGGCGACACGACGATCGCTGAGGCAGGCAGGGTGCTCGTCGCTGGGATCAGGGACGGCTCGATCAGAAACCGCTCCGGCTATCCCTATAAGCCCTCGGTGATCCGCGATTACGAGCGCTCCCTTCGCCTCTACATCACGCCCGAGCTGGGCGCCAAGCGGCTCTCGGGGCTCTCCAGGGTCGAGCTGCAGGACTTCGCAGATCGCCAGCTTGCCACCGGCCTTGATCCTTCAAGCGTGAAGAACATCCTGATGCCCTTGCGGGTTATCTACCGCCGCGCCTTTGCCCGCTCAGAGGTGGCGATCAACCCGACCACGGGGCTTGAGCTTCCCGCTGCCCGCGGGCGGCGAGAGCGGATCGCCGATCCGGCCGAGGCGGCGAGATTGATCGAGGCGCTTCGTCCCGAGGAACGAGCGCTCTGGGCGTTGGCGCTGTACTCGGGCCTGCGGCGCGGGGAGCTGTGGGCGTTGCGCTGGGAAGACGTCAACCTCGAGGCCGGAGTGATCCATGTGATGCGCTCCTGGGATACCCACGAGGGAGAGATCGAGCCAAAGAGCGTGGCGGGCACCCGCAGGGTGCCGATCGTCAGCGTGCTTAGGAACTATCTCTTGGAGCAGAAGCTCCGAAATGGCGGGCGCCCGGAGCATCGGGTGCTCGCCGATCATAAGGACCGGCTTCCCCAGGCGGCGACGCAGACGATGAAGGCAAAGCGCCGCTGGAAGAAGGCAGGCCTTAAGCCGATCGGTCTGCATGAGTGCCGCCACACCTTCGCCTCGCTGATGATCGCCGCGGGCGTCAACGCGAAGGCGGTCTCCACCTACATCGGCCACGCTTCGATCTCGATCACGATGGATCGCTATGGGCACCTAATGCCGGGTAACGAGTCCGAGGCGGCGGGGCGGCTTGATGCCTACCTGGTCGAGGCGGAGGGAGCCAGCTAACGGAGCGACTGATTTCGCGGCGGAGCGTGGGAGGTCGTTCATTCGCAATTCAGCTCAGAATGGAATGTCGTCGCTGGAGGCGGACCCGTCGGCTCCGGCAGCCTCGGTTGAGAGCACCCGCCGAGCCCGTTCGAGGACATGGTCATATGTGAGGATCGACAAACTGTGTTGGCTCGCGTTGAGGATGCGATAGGACTCGGTTTGCTCGGGCGTCCAGTCGTGTGATCGTCCAAAGATCAGCGTGCACCGAGGCTTAACAGCTCTTACGCCTTCGAAACGGTCCAAGGCCTTCACGCTATTGGCCTCTCGCTCGACCTCGTAGATATAGCGTTGCGCTTGAGTAATCGCCTTCGTTAGGTCGGAATGCGGTACGTGGTGCCCATGGTCGAGAGCGTCAGCCCAGAATCGCATCGAGCCGCCAGGGCGCTTGATCTCGATGAGATCGAGAAAGCCGTCGTAGGCCTGCATCAGATAGTCCGCAATGTGGTCGACGTCGATCTCGCGCTCGTCGAGCATACGAACGAAATCACTTCCCAGAATCCAGTCGTTACGTTCAAAGAAGTGCTGCCAGTTCGCCTCAACGAGATCTCGCTCCAGCATTTCCTCGAGTTCGCGAATCGCCTCGGCTTTCCGGCGATATTCAAGGGCGTGCAGCAAATCCTCCGGGAGCACATCGTTCGCGAGCAAGAAGTCGACGACCTTCTCGCGATCGGGATCCGAGAAGAGCAAGCGCACTTGATCGACCTGAGCATCCGAGAGGTCGCTGTCAAGGACGAGGTATTTCCGCACTCCCTGGCGGAGTGGCGGGTAGTGCTTTCCTAGGAACTCCGCGAGCTCCCGAAACTCGTCATCCTCCAGCGTCAGCTCGCTTTTCGGCGCGCCAACGTCGATTTCCTCACCCGCCTCCGTCCTTCTGTAGCGCCCAAGCTTCAGACTGATGCTGTCCTGATCCGTCTTGTGCGGTATGCGCCAGAACACCGCCCGCGTAATGACCGTTTTCTTGGTCTTTAGGACCTTGCCGATGTAATCGATGCCCTGACGAGTCCGACGTACCTCCTCCATGGGGTCAAGTCTGCCAGCCCGCGGGAACGGCTACAACGCAACCGGGACTTCTCCGGTCCCCGAGGGCGCAATGCAGGCACCGCGGGGTTGCCTTGGGACCCTCTCGTAAAATGCCCCCGTGGGCGAATCTCGGATCCAGCTTCACTCGGAGCGACACGGTCGCCCCCGCCAGCTAAGCGTTGACGATCTCGCCTTGCTCGTGTGGCGGAAGATCTTCCGCGCTCGCGACTTTCATTGGCTTTTCAAGGGGACCCTTCAACCGTACCGAGGGCTTGGCCCCGAGGAGGAGACGCCAACGATCCCTGATGCCGAATCGTTCTTCACTGGGCGGCTCAAAATCTCCGGCCTCGGCCATTCCGTGCTCAAGGCAAACGAGCCACCTCTATCTGTCTTCCTGCAAGCCGATCTGGACTTGCTACTCGACCTCGTGGAGCTGTTGCATGGCGAAGTCGTGGCAGAGCCGATCATGGTCCATCCGCCCGACTGCATTGACATCGAGGGGTTTGACAAGGAGGCCGGGCAGAAGATCTTCCGCGACGAAGTCAATGAGGTTCTTCAGTTGGTCAGTCCCCCGCTGGAATTGCTACCGATCGGGCATGTAGTCGAACGCGATGAGGAGCACCGAGAACTCTACGTTGAGCCGATTCCGGAAAGCACTGAGGCTGAGGTCAAGGACCCGGTCAAGCACGCCGTTGGGTTATTTCTTCGCCGTGGGGCAACGGTCGAGGATCAGCGGGCGGCCGTTAAGCAGCTTGCGGATGCGCTGGAGCACCTGCGGCCGGAGGTCGACGAGCAGTTGCTGTCTAAGGACGAGCGCGACCTGTTCCGAATCGCGAATGAGTTTGCGATCCGTCACAATCGGGCCGACCAAAGGCGTGAATATGACAAGCCGGTGTGGTTGGCCTGGATGTTCCATGTCTACCTTGCGACCATACGTGCCGTTGTGACGGTTAGGGATAGATAGGTCGCTACTGACGCCCTGGGGACGCAAACAGACGCAGCCCGACACAGGTTGGATCCAGACTGCCTTTCTGATTGCCGGATATGAGCGTCCTAATGGAACGCGGCCTCGTCGATGAAGCGCTCCACAACGGCGTCGAAGATCGAGTCTGCGTCTGCGGGCGTGTACTCCGGAGATCGGGTGAGGCACACGATGTCGAACGACTCAGAGGCTTGGTACTCGCGCCACACGTTGGTTGTAAATGGAACGGGCGGGTCGCGGTGATCAATGACCTTGGGGCGGCCCCTGCTGTTCTGCAGGAAGTCCTCGCGGGTGCCGACAACTTGGAGGTCTTCGGCCTGCAGGTCGAAGTCCTGCATCAGCACGTACATCAGGTCACCTGGCCGAGCACCGTCTGAAGCCTCGGCACAGGAGTTGGTGACATAGGTCAGATTTGAGAGCCAGCCGCATGCGAGCGCGAACATCAACCAGTTGCCGTCGGTGAGCGCATAGTTACCGAGATCGAGCATCTCGCTGCGAGAGTCGGGCCGGCGCCCTCTCAGAATTTCGTATCGAGTCTCGATTGGCTCAAAGGCGAGCTCACGCATCAGATAGATGTAGCTGGAGTCCCCGAGGCCGAGATCGGCATGGGCATCGACATGGACGACCTCGAGCGGCTTGGACATTTGCCCTGCTTCGAACGCTTCGCCCCAGCGGTAGAAGAGTTCGTTGTGATGCTCGACCACGAACCCGGGCCGCCGCCCGTTCAGGAGGCATCGCTCGGCCAGGAAGGTGATTGCGATGTCGAGCCGCCACGGGGGGTACTCGTCGGCATCGAGGCGCTCATCTGCGGAGTCCACATAGTGAGCCGTGCCGCAGAGAAAGAAGTCGAGATCGAGATCAAGTACTCGCATCGGCACGCAGGCTAGTAATTGGAGGCCATGGTCGGCTATCGGCCAGGAGTGTGCGGTTCGTCTGCGTAGGGGAATTGCTCGAACGCGGCGAGGAGTTAGCGCCGGACACTGATGAGGCGTCCTCCACCGCAAGAGAGGGGAAGACCCCCACTTCGCTAGCCACCGCTCAAGGCGACTGCGCTAGGGCCAATACGTCTCGGCTTCGCGCCCTTAGGTCTGCAACGGCGTGACGAAATTGTCCAGGCGTGGGCATGGGTTGCCGCCTGCCTGGGGTTCGCGACGGTCACGCGATCGATTTGCGATCGGCGTCCCCCTCGCCAGGCGGTCTTGGGCGGAGTTGACCGGCAACCCCGTCGAGTCCGAAGGCGCGGGAGCAACGTGCGCAATCTCGCTTAGGACCGCGGAAATCCGCACAACAAAGCGGAGGGGGTGGGATTCGAACCCACGAGCCGCCTTGCGACGGCTACCGGTTTTCAAGACCGGCGCATTCAACCGCTCTGCCACCCCTCCGGGGAGCAAACCGGCGACCGATCCTAGACGGAAAGGCGGGGTGCGATCTGGGACGCCAGTGATTGGATTGGGCAATGCGCCGATTGCTGCTCCTTGTCTCGACGCTGGTTCTCGTCGACGTCGTCTTTTACTCAGCGATTGCGCCGCTTCTGCCTGGCTATGTTGCAGATTTCAGCCTCACTCGGGCCGAAGCCGGAGTGCTCACCGCCTCCTACGCGACCGGCACCCTGCTTGCGTCATTGCCGTCGGGCCTCTTGGCCAGCAGGGTGGGGGCAAGGCCGACGGTGATTGGCGGGCTGGCGATGCTTGGGGTCTCGAGCGTCGTCTTCGGCTTCGCGGACAATGTCGCCCTGCTGGACGCGAGTCGCTTTTGCCAGGGGATTGCCAGTGCGTTGATTTGGTCGGGGGCAATGACATGGCTGATCGCGGCGAGTCCACCCGACCGACGCGGCTCGGTCATTGGCACGGCGGTAGGCACCGCGGTTGTCGGGGCGCTGATCGGTCCGGTACTCGGCGCGCTTGCCGCAGAAGTCGGCACCAGGCTTGTCTTCAGCGGGGTCCTCGCGGTCACGGCCGCGCTCGCTGTATTCGCCGCGCGGACCCCCGAGTCAGCCTCGCCGGAACGTCGGGAGCTGAACGAGGTGGCAGCCGTGATCCTGAGCCGCCCATTGCTTCTCTCCGTGGCGTTCGTCGCCATCCCCTCGGCGATGTTCGGCACCGTGGAGGTACTCGTTCCCCTGCATGTCGCCGACCTCGGCGGCGGCCACGTCGTGATCGCCGCCGGCTTTATCGCCGGCGCCGCGATCGAGGCCGGGCTGGCGCCGCTCGCCGGACGCTACTCGGACCGCGTCGGACGCGCTGCTCCCCTCGCGGCGGGCCTCTTAGTCGCGGCCGTGGGAATGCTCACGATTGGCTTTGGCGCCGCGGTGGCGGTTGTCATCGGCGGGCTCCTGGTCGGCTCGGCGGGGGGCGGCATCTGCTTCACACCGGCCTGGACCCTGCTCTCGGAGACGGCCGAAGCCAACCAACTCCACCAGGGCTTTGCCGCCGGGCTTTCGAACATGGCATGGGCGGCGGGTCAGATGGTCGGTGGCATAGCCGGGGGCGGGATCGCGAGCGTGGCCGGGTACGGGGCACCAAGCCTCGCGGTCGCAGTTCTGCTGGTATCCACAGCCGCCTACGCTCGCGTTGGACTCTCGAGCTCAGGGGACCCTGAGGCGGTCGGCTAGCCGGGCTAGTCTGGCGCGATGGCTCAGTGGCGTAACTGGACGGGCGACCAGAGCTGCGAGCCGGAGAGGCTGGTTCGCCCACACGACCGTGAGGAGCTCGCGACGGCGATCGCCGCGGCCAGCGCCGACGGTCTCAAGGTCAGCGTTTCGGGCAGCGGCCACTCATTCACGGAGGCGGCGCTGACCGATGGCGCGATGATCGACATATCGGAGCTCAATGGCATCCTTGACGCCGACCTCTCCACCGGGCTCGTCCGGATCGGCGGCGGCACCGTGCTGGCCGAGCTCAACCAGGCGTTGCATGGGATTGGCCTGGCGATGGAGAACCTGGGCGACATCGACCGCCAGACGATCGCTGGCGCGATCTCGACCGGCACCCACGGCACAGGCGCCCGCTTGCGCAACATCTCCTCGCAGGTCGAGGCGATCGAGCTGGTTCTCGCGGACGGCAGTCTCCGGGAGCTGACCGCCGCGACCGACCCAGGCCTTCTGCGCGCGGCCCGCGTCGGGCTCGGCGCCCTGGGGGCGGTCTCGGCGGTGACCCTGCGCTGCGTGCCTGCCTTCGTCCTGCATCGCGTCGACCGGCCGCTGCCACGCGAGGAGGTCCTGAACAGCTTTGACGAGAGAGCCGCGGCGCACGATCACTTCGAGCTCTTCACCTTCCCCTACGCCGACACGGCACTGGTCCTCGAGCGCGACCGGACCGAGGCGCCCGCCCGGCCGCGCAGCAGAGCGGCGGCCTTCCTCAACGACATCGTCCTCGAGAACTGGGCACTGGAGGCGACCTCCGCCGCCGGCAGGGCATTTCCCTCGCTGATCCCGCGCCTCTCGCGTCTCGCCGCTCGCCTGGCTTCGGGCGGCACGGTGACCGACCGCAGCGACCGGATCTACGCCAACGAGCGCCGGGTGCGCTTCACCGAGATGGAGTACGCGGTGCCGCGCGAGCACGGTCCCGAGGCGGCTCGGCGGGTGATCGAGTGGGTGCGCTCCAACCGCTACCCGGTCTTCTTTCCGATCGAGATGCGCGTCAGCGCCGGCGATGAGGCTCTGCTCAGTCCCTCCTATGAGCGCGACTCCACCTACATCGCGGTCCATCAGTATCGAGGCATGCCATGGCGCCCCTACTTCGAGGCCGTCGAGGAGATCATGGCCGGGTTCGGCGGGCGCCCGCACTGGGGAAAGCGGCACTTCCAGACCGCCGCGACGCTGGAGCGTCTCTATCCGCGATGGGCAGATTTCCAGGCCGCCCGCCAAGAGCTCGACCCCGGGCGCGTCTTCGCGAATGAGTATGCCGAGCGCGTTCTCGGCCCCTGAGCACCGTTGGGCTAGAGGAACGTCATGCCGTCGCCCCGATAGGTGGGGACGACATCGACGATCTCGCCGCCCTCGAGGAGATGCAGCTCGTCGAAGCGCTCGCAGAGCTCCCCGGCCTTCGCGTGGCGCATGTAAACCCGGTCACCGATCCTCAGCCCATCGGCAGCGGCGCCCAGCAGGGGGGTCTGAACCTCGCCGGCGCCCTCCTCTGAATCCAGCCTCAGCCCGTCCGGCAGCCACGGCACCGGCAGGCGGCCCCGGTTGCCGGCCCCCGAGGCCAGATAGCCGCCGCCCAGCGCGGTAGCCACGCCGGGGCCGGGGCGGCGCACCACCGGCAGCGCGAAACCCGCCGCCGGCGTGAGGCGGAAGCGACTGTAGTGGTCGAACTGGGCAGGGGCGTAGAAGCCAGAGCCCGCGGTCACCTCGCTCACCGCGTCCTCGGCGGCGGTCAGCTCGAGGCTGCCCGTGCCGCCGCCGTTGACGATCTCCAGTTCGGTGACCTCGCGTATGGCGGCGACCGCGGCCGCCCGGCGTTCCGCCAGCTCCGTCGCCGAGCGGCCCTGCATGAAGCGGATCGCGGCGCCGCGGAGTCGTTGGCCGGGCGGGCGATCGGCGACCCCCGAGATCTGCCCCTCGTAGGCCATCAGGGCGACCAGGTCGAGCTTCTTGCGGCGCTCGATCTCGCGCGCCAACTCCAGCGCCTGTTCGGGTGAGTGAACCGGCGAGCGCTTGGCGCCGATCTTGAGCCTGCCGCCAGCGGTCCACCAGGCGGCGTCGAGCTCGATGCAGACCCGGACCGGCGCCGCGCCTGTGCCCAACACCGACTCGATCAGATCGAGGTGCTCGCTCGAGTCGACGGTGACGATTGGGGCCATTGCCGGATTGGCAGCCGAATGCAGTGCCAGCTCCTCGAGCGCGCCGGCGTTGGTCGTCGGGTAGGCGAGCAGCAGGTCCTCGAACCCCCGCCCGGCCAGCCAGAGGGTCTCGGGAAGGGTGAAGGTCATCGTCCCGGCGAAGCCGGGGCGGCTGAGGATCCGTTCCAGAAGCGTGCGGCTGCGAATCGACTTGCTGGCGATGCGGATCGGCTTGCCGGAGGCCCGCCCGAGCATCTCCTCCGCATTAGCCCAGAGCGCGTCCAGGTCGACGAAGGCAAACGGCGCCTCGACCTCGGCGAATGCCCGCTCGTACTCGGCGTGGGTCGCCATCTCGTATCCGAGCCTATCCGCGCCGCCCTACAATCGAGCCCCCGGAGAGGTGGCCGAGTGGCTGAAGGCACTCGCCTGCTAAGCGAGTAGGGGGCGCAAGCTCTCTCGAGGGTTCGAATCCCTCCCTCTCCGCTTTACCCCGGGATACAGCAGAGCTGGGCGCTGCCGCTGGCGAGCAGCTGGCCTCGGACATCCCAGATGTGGCCGCTGACTCCGAGCAGGCCCTCTGTCGCGATCGGGCACTGGTGGTCGACCAAAAGCCAGTCGCTCTCGACGGCGCTTTGGTGAAAGGCGACGTAGGTGTCAAGGTTCGGAGCCACGTAGTCGGCGCCCCTGTATCGCTGCCAGGCGGCTGGCCAGCCGAAGGTGTCGAGCAGAACCAGGGGCCGCGAGGCGTCGACGAACGGATCGTCAAAGTGGGGGGTCGGCTCGAACCGAACCCACTCCCGCACCACCGGTTGCGGTGGCGTCTCGGAGGAGTCCGACGCGGGTCGGCGACAGCTGAGGTTCTCCCAGAAGCTGAAGATCGGCTTACCGTCCTTGGTTCGGGCTAGTGGCGAGGATGCCTCGGGAGGCTGGACGCCCGGTGCCTCGGTCGTCTGGTGCAGGTAGCCGGGCGCGGCTCTCGCCGTCCTGACCAGCGCCTGCAGAACCGGCTTGCCCCGCTGGCTCATCGCAACCGAGAGTGACTCGGAGCGGCGGCCGCTCCTCAGAACCTCAACCGCGAGCTCGACCTCCTCGAATGCCGGCGAGCTGAGGAAATGGCAGTAGAAGCTGGCCGGTCGCGGGATCTCCGCCATCTGGCCCGCCGCCCGGAGGGCGATCGCGGCGAGGTAGCCGCCGCTCGGTCCCCAGATCTCCCAGCCCTCAGCGAGCCGGACCGAATAGTTGCCGGCCTCACCCTGCAGGCGCGTCGCCTCCTCGAGGCTGGTCGCTCGCGCTGCCTCCACCGCCGGCAGACTAGCCCCTCGCTGATGAGGCTCAGCGGCGCGAACGGACGATCACCCGCGCGCCGCGCGCCGGGATCATCGTCACGTTGCGGTGCAGGGCGCGCTCGGGCTCGGGGTCGGCGGCTTCCAGATCGAGGCGCCGCGCCGTCGCCTCGAGGACGACACGTTGCTCGGCCATCGCCAGTGCCGCACCCAGGCAGCGGCGGATGCCCCCGCCGAAGGGAATCCACTCGTAGGTACCGGGCTTGCGCTCGAGCCATCGCTCGGGTCTGAACTCGAACGGCTCCGGATAGAGGGCCTCTTGGTGGTGCAGCAAGAGGATGCTGATCAGGACCGGCGAGTCGGCGGGAACGCCGTACTCACCCAACCGCCAGGGCCGCATCAGCCGCCGGCCCACGATCGGGACGACGGGCCGCGAGCGCATCGCCTCGATGATCGTCGCCTCGATCGTCTTTTGCGCCTCCTCGCCGTCTTGCGAGCGGACCGCGTCGAGCAGCCGCCCGTGCGCCGTCGGCGTCCGCAGCAGTCGCTCCCAGGCCCAGGCCAGCGAGTTGGCAGTCGTCTCATGGCCGGCGAGGACGAGGGTCAGGAGCTCGTCGCGGATTTCATCGTCGCTCAGCGCCTCGCCCTCATCGGTCCTCGCCAAGAGCAGCAGGGAGAGGATGTCGCGACGCTCATCGAGGTCATCGGAGCGCCGGCGCAGCTCGATCAGGGCGTCCATCCGCCGGTCGACCAGCGAGCGGCCGAGGCGGTTGAAGCCGACGGGGTCCTCGCGGCGCACGTTCATCAGCTCGGCGACCTGGGCGATCGGCTTGGTCGAAATACTGACCAGGCTCTTGATCACCTTCCGCAGGCCGTGCTCGGGGGTTCCGGGCGCCGGCCGGCTCTCGATGCCGAAGATCCCCGCCATGATCACGTCGAGGGTGATCGCCTGCATGCGGGCTGCGATTGAGAAGGGCCTCCCGAGCGGCCAGCTGTCGATCTCCCGCTCGGCGACCTCGGCGATCGTCCGCGCGTAACGCTCGATCGCCTCGCCGTGGAAAGGTGGCAGCAGGAGTTTGCGCTGGCGCATGTGACGCTCGCCGAGCGAGGTCAGCACCGAGTCGGGGCCAACGATCGGTCGCAGCGGGGACTCGGCCGCCAGCGACGGAGCATCCTCGGGCCTGGCCGTAAAAAGCGAGCGCACGTCGTCGGCCAGGCCGGTGATCACAAGCGGATTCGGCTCGGGAGTGCGCAGAGCGAAGACGTCGCCGAGGCGGCGTCGGGCTCCGAAGACAAACTGGATCTGTCGCTGGTTGAAGCGCAGCAGCTGCGCCAGGGGGTGCATCTGGACGAGCGGCGGTCGGGGCAGGCCCTCCAGCTGCTCCGCCTCAAGCGGGCCCGCCGTGCTCTGCGGGGAGATGACTGCAGTCGCCACGTGCCCAGTGTCACACAAACTCATGTCACGTTCTGTGCCGTCGCGCACTGTTCACAGCTTGCCGCGGCGCACTCTCTACAGTCGTCCTAGTCATGCATGCAAACCCAACACCGAGCCCTGGGAGCGCCCGCCGGCGGCGCACCAAGATCATCGCCACGGTCGGCCCCGCCAGCTGGGCCACCGAGACCCTCGAGGAGCTCGTCGAGGCGGGTGTCGACGTCTTCCGGCTGAATTTCTCCCACGCCGACCGCGACCGGCACGCGGCGACGATTGAGGCGATCCGTACCGCTGCCGAGCGCGTTGACCGCGAGGTGGCTGTCCTCGGCGACCTGCCCGGTCCGAAGATGCGGATCGGCGAGCTGCGCGGCGACGTCGCCGAGCTCGAGACCGGGATGCATGTGACGCTGACAACGCGCGACGTCCCCGGCGATGCGGAAACGATCCCGGTGGCCTGGCAGGGGATTACCTCGCTGCGCGAGGACGAGCTCGTCTACCTCGCCGACGGCTCGATCCGCCTGCGGGTCGACGGCGACGGCGACGGCGACGGCGTCGACGCAGAGGTCGAGGTGGGTGGGACACTCTCCTCTCACAAGGGGATGAACATTCCGGGCGTTATCGGGGGCGCCGCAACCGACGGCGACCTGGGTTGGGTCGAGTTCGCGGTCGGGCACGGGGTCGACCTGCTGGCGATGTCATTTGTCTCCTCCGCGGCGGACCTGGAGCCGGTAACCGAGCGCTTGCGCGAGCTCGGCTCCGACATCCCGCTGATCGCCAAGATCGAGAAGCGACAGGCCGCCGAGGCGGCAGCGGAGATCGTGCGCGCGGCCACCGGCGGGATCATGGTCGCCCGCGGCGACCTCGGCATCGAGCTGCCGTTGGCCGAGGTGCCGGTGGTCCAGAAGCGCCTGATCCGCGAGGCCGGGCTGCGCTCAAAGCCGTCGATTACCGCCACCCAGATGCTGGCTTCGATGGTTCGCGAGAACCGCCCGACCCGGGCCGAGGTGACCGACGTCGCGAATGCGATCTACGACGGGACCGACGCGGTGATGCTCTCCGAGGAGACCGCCGTCGGCCGATACCCGGTCGAGGCGGTCCGGGTCATGGACCGGATCGCGCGGGCCACCGAGCCCGACCTGCGCTACGGCGAGTGGCTCTTCACCCGCACGGACCAGGCAACCCAGGACATCGCGGACTCCGTCGCACAGAGCGCCGTTGGAGCCGTCTACCGGTTGGGGCTGGCGGCGCTGGTCGTGCCGACCCGCAGTGGCCGCACCGCGCGGTTGATCTCCGCGCACCGCCCGAAGGTGCCGGTGCTCGCGGTCTCGCCGCGGATCGAGACGGTCCGCCGCCTGCGGCTGCTGTTCGGTGTCACCGCGGTTATCAGCGAGCACGAAACCGAGATACGCGGCCTCCTGGACGACTGCGCGGCGCTGGCCGCCCAGCACGGCATCGCCCGCTCCGGGGAGCTGATCGCGATCACCGCTGGGCTGCCCGAGCAGGAGCTCGGCACCAATCTTTTCGAGGTCCACCGCGTGCCGTGAGCTCTCACCTCTCGTCATCGGGCCCGCGGATGTAGGCTGGTTCGGTGACGGACTTCGACGCGATCGCACAGGGAATGGGGGAGGCGGTGCCGTTCGCCGCCTTCCTCGGATTGGACATAGCGAGGATCGGCGAGGGCGAGTCGGTGGTGATGCTTCCCGAGCGTGCAGAACTGACAAACCACGTTGGCTCCCAGCACGCGGGGGCGCTCTTCACTGTTGCCGAGGCAGCTTCGGGTGCCGCTTTTCTCGGCGCCTTCGCGGAGCGCTTGGGGGAGATCACCCCGCTCGCCCGCAGCGCCGAGATCGCCTACGAAAAGATCGCCACGGGACCGATCGAAGCCAAAGCACGGCTCGGCGTCGAGAAGGACGACGTGCTCGCGATGCTCGATTCGGAGGGTAGGGTCGTCTTTCCCTGCGAGATCGAGCTGACCGACGCCTCGGGCATCCGGGTCGCGACGGCCACGGTGCAGTGGCACGTCCGCCTAAATCAGCCGGCGGCGGCCGAGCCCTCCTAGCGCCCGAACGATGCGTACGGGCATTGCGACGTTCGTTGCCGCGGCCGTCGTCCTCACAGCGCTGGCAGGATGTGGGGGCGGTTCGGAAATGACGACCACCCGGCCCTTCCAGCCGCACGCAACCCTGCGGGCGATCGGCGGAACGAAGCGCACCGCCAAGCCGGATCTTGTCCTCGAGGTGCAGACCCGGCCGGGCGACGTGAACATTCGCTCCGCCCGCGTCGAGCTGCCCCCCGTACTGCTCGTCGACGCCACCTCAATTGCCGGCCTCTGCGCTCGGCGGGAACTCGAATCGAAGCACTGCGCCGGGCAAAAGCCGCTGGGTACCAGCCGGGTCATCAGCTCGGCTTTCGGCAAGCCCCTCAGCGGGCCCGTCTACGTCGTCTCGGGCCCTGGCAGGCAGTTTCACCTCGCCTACGTCCTCGGTGGTCCGCTGCACCTCCTCCTCGAAGGCGCGGTCGAGACCAAGGGCGGCCGGATCACGGCCGGGGTCGAAGAAGTGCCGAACACGCCGATGAAGAGCTTTGGGCTGACGATCTCGGGCGGCCCGTCGGGCTATCTCGTCCTTGACCGCGACATCTGCAGCGGCAGTCCGATGGCAACCGCGACCTTCACCAGCCAGGAAGGCCAGACTGACGAAGAGCAGATCCCGCTGCTCGCCGAGTGCGGATCCTAGGTCAGCAGCGGCGCATCTTTCTCAATGCAACCGCTGACTCGCGCTCGCCCGCTATTGGGGCTTCAGCTGGAGCTGCAGGGTGGTCTTGCCGCTCGTTCCGGTGGCGGTGACGGTGAACGTCAGCTTCTTTACCGAGTGATGGCGGGCTTTTAGGGCCAGGGCCTCGCTGACCCTCGTGGCGGGCGGGCCGATGGTGATCTGCAACTCGGTCTGCGGCGGTTTCGGCGACAGGACCAGGGTGCCATGACTCAGACCGGCGCTGAACTTCAACTTCTTGCCGCCCGCTCTAAGGACGATCCCCTTGGCGAGGCGTTTGCGCGACTTCGCGAAGGAGAGCCCCTTGGGGGGCTTGACGACGATTTTCGAGAGAGCTCCTGCGGCGCCGCCACTGAGATTGAAGGCGAGCTTCGCCTTGCCTTTGGCTAGCCCCGTCAGTCGGCCGTGGCTGGCGCTCGCCCCCGAGCTCTGCTGCCCCTGACCGCCACCGACACCCTCGATCTGAGCTGCCGAGGTCCAGGCCGGACTCGTGTCAGGGGCCGACTGGCTGCCATCGGTGGTCAGCTGGGTCGCATCCTGGGGAAACGCACAGGGCGTGCCACCGCTGCCGCAGCTGGCGGGGATCGTCCAGAGGTTGTTCTCGGCCGAGAAGAGGACCTTGCCGTTGCCGAGCCAGCTGACGTCGCTGAAGGAGACGTCGAAGGGGTTGTTTCCCGGGTCGCTGCCGTTCTGGATCGGGTCGCCTAGCGCCCAGACGAAACTCTTTCCGGGTGTACTTGCGTCGTTGGCCGCGTAGGTCCAGATGCCGCGTTCACCGCCGCCCTCGATGTCGGCCAAGGTGCTGCCGTCCGGGCTCCAGGCGGCGTCGATCAGGTTGTCGTCGTAGACCACCGGTGTGTCGGTCCCCCCGCCGGTAGAGATGTAGAGCGGGTAGACGCATTCAGGGCTGCAGATCGACGCGCCGATATAGGCGATCTTGCCGGCATCGGCGGGATCGGTCAGCGGCGCCAGATCAGAGCCGATACCGCCGTGTTGGACCGCCCAGGTCGGCCCGGCGCCACCCGGGCTGGGCGGGGTCGTGTGGATCTCTTCCAGGGCCGAGGTGAATGTCCAGTTGCAGGGCAGGATGATGCAGCTGTATTCCCAGGTGTACTGGCTGTACTCGTAGGCGATCTTGCCGTCGGCGGTCCAATCGGGGTTGGTGCTGAAGGAGCCGCACCACTGCGGCGTTGGCCCGCAGGGGGCGGGTGCGGAGGTGATTCGCGTCACCGCTCCGCCGGCGAGCGTGTAGATGCCGGTGCACTGCAGGCCGCAGGCGCCAGCTGGGCCGCTGCCGATCGCGGCATTGTTCGCGTTCGTGGTCGCTTCGAAGGCGAGGTCGGCGCCGCCGTTGGGGAATACGTGGGGATTGCCGATTGAGGTCATACCCGGTACCTGGGCAACGGTGAGCAACGGCTTGGCGCCGCTGCCGTCCTCATTCATGACCCAGATGTCGGCGCCGTGTTGGAAGACGATCTGCCCCGCCCCCGCTGCGGGGGCGGCCACCACCAGCAGGAGCACTGGCAGCGCGATTCCGAGGAGACGAAGACCCCAGCGCTCCCGGAGACTCACCGGCGGTCTCCACGCGGGCGCCCGGGGACGCGGGCGCCCCAGAGGCCGGCGAGCAGCGTTGCGTTTATCACCAGCCCAAAACCGATTGCTTGGCGCTTCACTGTCTCGACTCCCCTCGAATAACCGGTCCGGCCCGCCTCGCGGTTGGCGGAACGGACTCAAACCCTCGGCGAAGCTTAGCTCGACCGCATGGAACCTGGGGAGGCGGTTCCCGGCAGGTCATGACAGACCAGCTGGACCAGGATCTCCGCGTCGTGCGGCGGAGCCGAGGTCAGCCGGGCGGAATCGGGCGACTTGTGGACGCCAAACTCACTCAGCGAGATCGTGGGAGCGCGTCGGAGCCGCTCAGCGGAGGTCGAGACGGCACGGTTCGACATGCCGGCTCTCATGCTGAGCGGTATTTTCAATAGCGACAGCCCCGCCTAAGGGAGTCAGGAAATGAGCGAGCAGCTCAGCATGCTGGACACGATGTTCCTCGAGCTCGAGCAGGCCGACGAGAGCGCCCACATGCACCTGGGCGCGGCGCTCATCTTCGACCCTCTTCCCGGCGGTGGGACGCCGGAGATTGCTGAGCTTCGCGATTACGTGCGCGGGCGGATGGGCACCCTGCCGCGCTTTTCCCAAGAGCTCTCCGGTCCACAGGCCGGTCCGCTTACCTGGCTGAGCTGGGAGCCGGCGAAGGAATTTGACCTCGATGCCCACGTTCCCCATGCGACGCTGCCCTCGCCGGGTGGCGAGGCCGAGCTCTGTGAGTGGCTGGGGGACTTCTGGTCGCACCGTCTGGATCGGCACCGGCCGCTGTGGGAAATGGCGCTGCTCGACGGACTCGAGGGCGGCCGCTGGGCCCTTGCGAGCAAGACGCACCACTGCCTCGTGGACGGCGTCGGCTCGGTCGATATCGGCAACGCCCTGCTGGACGCTTCTCCGGACGGGTCACCTCCATCCGCGCGGTCACCGCAGCGCGGTCATGAGGAGGTCGGTGAGGACACGGGGGGGCGATTCTGGCTCTCCCCTGGCCTGCTAGTGCGCGGCGCGCGGGCCGGCGTCGGGGCCGCGCTGCACCCGCGCGAATCGTTCGATCGTGCCCGCGCGGCCGCGGAGCTGGTTGTGCGCGAGGAGCTGATCGGGGCGCCATCGTCAAGCCTGAACGGACCGATGAGCGGCACCCGCCGCTTCGCGATCGTTCGCTTCGATCTGGCCGAGATCAAAGCGGCGAAGACGCGTCTCGGGGGCACGGTCAACGACGTCGTGCTGGCGCTTTGCGCGGGCGGGCTGCGAGACCTGCTGCTCTCCCGCGGTGACGAGCCGCCGGAGCGCAGCCTGCGTGCGCAGGTTCCGGTGAACATCCGATCCGAAGAGCGCGAGCACGCGCTCGGCAACGAGCTGACCTCCCTGTTCGTCGAGCTGCCGGTCGCCGAGGCGGATCCGCTCGTCCGCTACCGCAAGGTCGTCGAGCGCGCAGAGCAGCTGAAGGCCGGCTCGCAGCGCGCCGGAGGCAAGATGATCGTCGACATGGCCGACATGGGGCCGCCGCTCGCCGGGGCGCTGCTCGCCCGCTTGATGTTCGGCGACACGCGGATGTTCAATCTGACGATCACGAACGTCCCCGCACCCTCGCGACGCTTGTATGCACTCGGCGCCCCCCTCGTCGAGGTTCTCCCGCTCGTCCCGTTGTTTTCCGGACACACGATTGGCATCGCCGTCGTCAGCTACGCAGGCCAGATGGTGTTCGGCCTCAATGCCGACCGCAAGGCGGCATCTGATCTAAACGTGTTGGCGGAAGGGATCGTGCGCTCATTCTCTGAGCTGCACCCGGGCGAGGGGGAGCGCCCTCCGAGCACATCTGGATTCGGCGCCGGGCCTGACACCGATGCAACAACGGGAACCTAATCCTCGATCGCGCACCGGCTCCGGTTCCGAGCGAGGGCACCGGTGGGCCGCCTCGGTTCGGCCCAGACAGCCGAGGTCCATCACCTGCCCGTCCCGCCTTTTGCCGGGTCAGCGGTCTCGGCCTCGAGAAGCAGGGCAAGTGTCGGACAGGCATCGGCAGCCCTCGCTGCATGCCCCACAAGTTGAGGCGGGATGGGTTCATCGGCGATGATCGGATAGCCCCACTGATCGAGCGTGATTCGCTCTGGGAAGAGCTCGGCGCAGAGGCCGTGCGCCTCACATGCGATCGGATTAACCCGCAGACGAGCGCCCATCACGCGACCTCCTCGTGGTGGAGCGGCAGCGGCAAAAGGTCGCGCATGGCTGGTTCGGCGACACAGGGGTTTCCTTCTTCATGCCTAGTGACGTCCGCACCAAAAGCCTTCAGACAGCTCTTGGCTAAGCGCAAGGCCCCGTCGGGATGGTGGCATGCGCCGCGGCCGGTGATTTCTCGACTCCAGCCCTCAACGCGCGCAGCGGCCGAGGGGCTGGCCGTGCCCGCGGTCAGGGCCTCGAACTCCTCGGCAACCGCATCCAGGCCGTAGACACACGGTCCACACTGGCCAGCGGACTCATTGGCCAAGTAGCGAAGGACGCGGGCCGTCTCAGCAACCGCGCAGGCCCCGGCGGGGAGGGCGAAGACGACACCAGGGCCGAGCGAAGCGCCGAACGAACGCAAGCCGGAGTGACTCAGATGTAGGTCAGGCGCGATAGGCCCCGCAAACCACGTGCCCGAATAGCCACCAATGAGAAAGCCCTGAACAGGTCCGCTGATTCCTCCTCCTGCCTCGAGCAGGTCGGTCAGAGATTCTCCGCACGCAATCTCCCGGGGACCCGGCTTTTCAACTGCGCCTGAGAGTGTCAGCAGCTGGGTGCCGGGATCCTCCGAGGTGCCGAGCTCGCGGAACCAATCGGGACCGAAGCGGGCGAGGAGGGCGAGATTGGCGAGGGTCTCAACGTTCTGGATCAGGGTCGGCATGCCGCTGACCCCGCGTTCGAACGGTCGGGGGGGTACAACGGTCGGCTTCGCGGGACCACCGTTCAGCTCATTGACCAGAGCGCTCTCCTCGCCGGAAATGTAGCGCTCGGAAATCTCAACGACGCTCAGCTCGACGGGATCAGTGCCCGCGCGCGTGCGCTCAGCCAGCGCTAGAGTGACGCTCTCCACAGCCGTGGGGGCGTCGCGCGCCACACAGATGAACGCCCGCGGGGCATCCAGGGCAGCGGCGGCAAGGGCAGCCCCATCAATGACCAGGTGCGGGGAGGCTTCCAAAAGCAGCTGATCCTTCTGGCTGGCGGGCTCGCCCTCGGCCCCGTTGGCCACAATGACGGCGCCGGGCCGACCGGCCGCAACGGCTCTCATCTTGGCGGCAACGGGGAATCCCGCGCCACCGCGGCCGCGCAAACCGCTCCGTTCAATCGAGTCGACCAACTCGCCGCTTGTGGAGTGCGCCCAGGGCGGGGAGCCAAAGCGCTGCAGATGTTCGTCCAGGCTGACGGGGCCGTCGGAACGCAGACCGGCAAGCAGGCGCCACGTCCCGCGAGGGGGCTCTGGGGCGCTCAGCTTCGCCTCCTGGACGGTGAGCCTTGAGAACGGACCATCCCAGTGATGGTCTGGCTGACGCTATTGATCGAGAGATCGAGCCTCAGGGGTACCGATTGGCCTTCCGCATTGGCGACCGAAGCCCGCATCCGAGTGCCGTGCAAAGCGACGAGCTTGCCGCCGTAAAGCTGAGGCTGAATCGGCGGGCCCAGAGAGATCGCGCTCTGGGTGAGGCTAATGCCGCCACCCTCAAGCAGCTGGCCAATGAGGCGGACGTCGACGGTGCCGTCAGTTCCGCCACGCATCTTCATGTTCAGATCGACCTCGACCAAGCCGGTGGGCGAGGGTTCGCTTTGGCGAAGAGTGCCCCGCAACCGAGCGACGAGCGGGAAATGAAGCGCCGAGGCCGCGGGGGGGCCTGTTCCCACGGGATGCACGGCGGCAAGAAGCGGGGCCGGCGTCCCGGCCCTCGCCGCCCAGTTGGAGCCCAATGGGCCACCGATGGCCCATAGCAGCAGAAGGATCGGGGAGCCGGCTGTCAGGCAGGCGGCGGCAACACGGATCCCCGACTGCCCGGGCCAGCCGAGCGTGATCCGCCAACCAATGGCAGCCACGACGGCGGCCAGACACAGCAGGGTAAGAACCAGCAGCCAGGGCTGATTGGCGTCGCTCCCGGTTCCCAGGGTGTGCAGAACCGCAAGCGGCCAGCTGGCATAGGCCACCCAATGAACGGCGCGCCATGTGCGATACCCGAGCCTGCGGCGGATAACACTGGTCACGGCAACCGCCAGCAGAACGTCGAATGCCAGGGCACCGAAACCGAGCCACACGGGGCGGTAGCTTGACGCGAAGGGAACAACGGCATCCATCAACGTGAGCGGCGCGAAGCTGTCCAGAACCGAGGTGAGGATGTGGATGGCGAGGAAAACCAAAGCCGACAGGGAGAGATTGCGGTGGAGCCCATCAACGACGAAGCGCGGCCAGCGCTCGCTGCGCAAGCGGCTGACATCGACGACGCCCAGCACCAGCGCCACTGTGAGCAGAAGTAGTGAAACGCCTCCCGCCCCGCGGGTCAGGTACCAGTACGCGCTCGGCGCAGCCGCGATCGGAACCGGCATCACTCGCAACACCTCGGCCAGCCACTGAGGCGAAGTACGCAGCCGTCATGACAGACCAACCGGCTCGGCAGCCCGAGCCTATCCAGCCATGCGGGGGCCTCCCGGCCGGATACGATTGCTGCAGTGCTCGCAGTATTGGCGTCAACGCACGACCCCGCGGCAACACTCGCAGTGCGCCACACAATCTCCGCGCTGGAACCGCGTCGGGGATCGACGATGTGGTGAACCAGTTTCCCTCCGGCACTCCAGCGCCTCACGGCCGTGCTCGACGTCGCCAAACCGCCGGCGCTGATACTCACGGTCTCCCCGTGCGGCGCCGTCTGGTCTCGGTGATCGTCGCTGATCCGGATTCGCCACCCCCCAGCCGGTGCCTCCCCGGCCACCGCAATATCGCCGCCTAGGTTCACCAAGACTGCGATGCCAAACGCCGCCTCTATTTCCCTTGCCGCCCGATCGGCGGCAAGGGCCTTGGCGGTGGCACCAAGGTCAAGCTGAACGCTCGGGGGAACCCTCACAGAGCCGTTTGACCGACTGACCTGGATGGTCTGCCAGCCTGGAACGACCGTACCGCAAGCCGGGATGGATGGGTTGGCAGATATCCATCTGAAGTCGCGGTCATAGCCAATGGCGCATATAGCTCGACCGACGGTGGGATCCACGAGCCCGTTGGTCAACTGTGCGGCGCGCAGCGATACCTCTAAGGCTTCAATGAAGAGCTCGCCGACTCGGACCGGGCGACCTTCGGCGACATTCACCCGGTTGAGCTCGGAGTCGGCTCGAAAGCGGCTGCAGGACCGATCGATGGCCGCAAGCTCCCGTTCCAGCAGCTGCCGGGAGCGGGCCAGGAAATCCGGGTCCGAGATGAACAGCGCGGCCGTCGTTCCCAGAGCCTCGAAGGAGGCTGAGGTGACTTCTTTCACGACCCACCCGAGGTGATGGGGGTTGGCCCGACCGCTGCTTCGGGAGCTTGGGGTGGCGGAGCCAGAGCTTCGGAAGGTTCCGTGCTCAGCACCGGCACGGGAGCTGCTTTGGGTACGCGCGCCGAGGTGTTGCTCGCTAGCCGGCCGGTCGAGTGGCCGGGCTTGGCCTGGGCCACATAGGCGGCGAGCAATCCAACCAGTCCGACGGCGCTCACCCCTATCCAGCGTGTGACGCGCGAAACGCGGCGAAGGCCGGCGTTGCGGCACGCAACCCGCGGGTCCGTTCGACCTACTGTGCCCATACCGGTCAGAATCGATTCACTCTCGAAACTGCCGGTAAAAGGCGGGTGAGAGTCTCCTCAAGGAGACTCTGGACGTCGGGTGGATTTTGCGAGAGAACGGGTTCGAGAGGATTCGAACCTGTGACCTTTGGTTTCGTAGACCGATTCGGTGAGGGCATGACATTTGGCTCCACAGAGCCATTTCCGTCGAATAGCTCTGCTGACGAACGACTTTCGCGTTCCGAAGCGCCCGGCTCGAGACCTCCTTCGACCCTTCTCACCATTCTCGGAAGGGCGTAATCGGGGCGCATGGCCCCAGAAACGGCGACTGGAATGGGCGCGGTGGGCGAAGGAGTCGGGATATGCAGAGGGCTTGGTCACTGCGCAGCAGATCGGGGCGATCGGCATCTTCGCGGCTCTCGGCCCGTCCGAGCGCGAGCAGTTGGCTCGGGCGGCGGCGGACATCAGCCTGGCCCGGGCGAGTACGCGGCCCACGAAGGCGACGAGCGGGCGATCTTCGCTGTGGTGGAGGTCGGCTCGAGACGGTCATGAACATTGACGGTTTCGAGCGCGTCGTCGGTGAGCGTCACCCGGGGGAGATCTTCGGCGAGGTGTCGATCGTGCTCGGGACGACGCATCCGGCCGGCCTTCGTGCGGCTGAGAAGTCGCGGGTTATGCGCATCGAGGCCCGCGATTACCACGCTGTGGCGGCCGTGGCGCCAGAGGTCGGCGAGGAGGTCGGCAGGCTCGCGAGCTACCGGATGGGCGGCTCACGTGGGCTAGCGGGTATCGCGGCAGACCCGCCCCCAACCCGCGCGATTGTGGTCGGGCACCGTTGGGATGCCTTCTGCGCCGAGCTTCGGCGCTTCTTGGACCGCAACCAGGTCAGCTTCAAGTGGCTCAGCTCGGACACGACCGATGAGGTGGACCAGTGGGGTGGCGGCCCCCTGCCTGCCGAAGGCGACTGGCCCGTGCTACGCGTGATCGACGGCAAGACCGTCGTGCGGCCGCGGCTTCGCAGAGTGGCCGAACTGCTTGGCCTCGACACGGAGGCCGCCGCGGCCGAGTACGACACGGTGATCGTCGGCGCCGGGCCCGCGGGGCTCGCCGCTGCCGTCTACGGGGGTCGGAGGGCCTGCGGACGATTGTGGTCGAGCGCGAGGCGCCGGGAGGCCAGGCCGGAACGTCCTCGCGGATCGAGAACTACCTCGGCTTTCCCTCGGGGGTCTCGGGGGACGAGCTGGCGAGCGGGCGCTTCGCAGGCGCGGCGTCTCCGCGCGGAGATTCTCGTCACCCGGTCGATCACCCGGATCGACACCGCCACGCGCGAGCTGCACCTCGACGGCGGCGACGTTCTGCGGGCGCGAACGATCATCCTCGCCTGCGGAGTGACATGGCGGCACTTGTCGATCGACGGCTTTGAGCGCCTCGTCGGGAGGGGAATCTCTTATGGCGCGGCGCGGAGCGAGGCGCCCAACGCCCATGGCCTCGACATCCACATCGTCGGAGCCGGCAACTCGGCGGGCCAGGCCGCCCTCTTCTTCTCGACCCACGCCAGCAGCGTGACCATCCTCTGCCGCGGCGACCGGCTCGAGAAGAGCATGTCGCGCTACCTCGTCGACCAACTCGCCACCCGGGCAAACATCGAGGTGAAGTTTGGGACCGAGATCGCGGGCGTCCACGGCGACGATTCACTCGAGGCGATCGACCTCCAGGACTGCTCGAGCGGCGAGGTGTCCCGGTCCGACTCCGGCGGGCTCTTAATCTTCATCGGCGCGGATGCTGAAACGGACTGGCTGCCGCCCGAGATCGACCTTGACGAGCGCGGCTTCGTGCTCAGGGGCCCAGACATGCAGGCAGCGGGACGCTGGGCGCTGGATCGCGACCCCTATCTGCTGGAGACGAGCGTCCCGGGAGTCTCCGCCTGCGGAGATGTCCGATTCGGGCCGGTGAAGCGCGTCGCCGCCGCCGCCGTCGGCGAGGGCAGTATGGCCATTTCCTTCGTGCACGAGTACCTCAGGGAGGCAAACCTCATTGGTGACAAGGTAGAGGTAGCTGAGAGGATCACCTGAGGTCTCCGGCGGGGGATGCGCCTACCCTGAACGCAAGCCTGAGCAGGAGTCTTGCCAAGCGCGCCCGACAGGATTCGAACCTGTGACCTTTGGTTTCGTAGACCAACGCTCTATCCAACTGAGCTACGGGCGCGTGTCCTGCAGGGTTGCAATTTTGGCGGGCCTCAGGCGGTTGCCGTCGCGCTCCCCCACAGCCGCGATGCGGGATGGTAATTCTAAGGCAGCCGTCCCAGCGGCGCAGGCGACGTGGGCGGCAACCTTCGCGCTGGCACCTACGCCAGCGGAATTGCTTTCGGGGCAAATCGTGGCACTGAAAACTCCCAGATTCCCCGGGAAGCGCTGCAGGCAGGGAACCGTGTTGAACCGAGGCCGAATCTCTGACTTGATTCACGCGCCCCAAATGGTGATTGCTCACTAAGCTAGGCAGAGGATGGAGCGGGGATCAGTGGGGGAGCGTACCCAGCCGTCTTTCCTGGTTGTTCTCGCGATTGGGATCGCAATCCTGGTTGCATTGATGGCCGGGATAGCTGCCGACGAGCTGACGGGCGCCAACAACGCTCAAGCCCAGACGCCCGGCAAGCCGTCCGCCCGCGGGGGGTTTGCCGCGGGGCCAGCCACTGCTGCATTCGGGAGCGAGCTGATGCGCGCTCTGCCGCCTGGAAATCTCGTCGTCTCGCCTGACGGCGTCGCCACCGCGCTTGCGATGGCGGGAAGCGGCGCAGTCGGGACCACTGCCGAAGAGATCGCCGCGACACTGCGTCTGACTTCGCCCGCCGCATTCACGGCGGTCGGTGACCTCCAGAAAAGGATCACCAGGGAGCAGACGATTGCCGGGCAGGGCGAGCCCGAAGCGCCCACGCTCGATCTCGCCGCCGGACTCTTTCTCCAAGAAGGATTCCCCCTGGAACAGGCTTTCGTCAGCACCCTGGAGGAGCACTTCGACGCTCCGCCGCAGAGCGTCGACTTCTCGGGCAATCCCTCCGGCTCGGTGAGGTCGATCAATGAATGGATCAGCGACCACACCAACACGCTCATCCCCCAGCTTCTCGCCGCGCTTCCTGAAACAACCCAGCTAGCGTTGAGCAGTGCGGTTTATCTCAAGGCGAGCTGGCTTTATCCATTCAATCCGAGTGAGAACTCGCACGCTCTGTTTCATGAGCATCATCACAATCGCGGGACGTCTGCCGAGTTCATGCATGAGACCGAGCTAGTGCCCTACAACTCCGGCAAGGGCTACGCGGCCGTCGAGCTGCCCTATAGCGCCTCCACTCTGTCGTTACTGGTTGTCCTGCCACGCAGAGAGAACATCGGCTCCTTTCAGCACGGCCTCAGTCCCAGGTTGCTGGCCCGAATCATCCACGGCCTCTCGACCCGGTATGTTCGGGTCAGCCTTCCCCGTTTCCAGCTGAGGACACAAGTCACCCTGAATAGGATTCTGGAGGCGCTCGGCATGGGCGCGGCCTTCGGCGAAGCCGCGAATTTCTCCCGCATCACGCGAGCCGAGGCCCTGAGGATCGGCCTGGTCACACATGCTGCCGAGTTCAGGGTCGAAGAATCAGGGACTGAAGCCGCGGTGGGGACGGTGGTTGGCGGCGAGTTCACCGGGAGCTTTCTCGCGCCCCGCGCGGTCACCTTCAACGCCAACCGGCCGTTCCTATTCTTCTTGCGCGACGATCGCAGCGGCGCCCTGCTGCTCTCGGGTCGGCTCACCGACCCTGCGGCGGCGGAAGCGTGATCATCACACGGTTTCAGTCATGACCGGCGAGTTCACGACGGTCCGCCGGCGAGCATCGCAGCGGCCTGGATGACGCCGGTCCGGCCTGCGCTCCGGTTCGGCCTAGGCGGTTGCCAAACGCGAACTGCAGCGACCTCCGGGTCCCCTGATCGAGCCCAGCCACCCGAAATTCGACTTGGCCGCCCGAACGCCGTACCATCGGGGTCGTGAGGGGATTCGTGGCAGCTGCGTCTGCGGTTCTCGTCCTGGCGATCATGCCGGCGGCGGCGCAGGCTGTGCAGCGCTACGCCGCCCCGAGCGGGACCGGAACCGAATGCACGCAGGCCACACCGTGCGCCCTCTCCGAAGCGGCGGGTGCCGCAAAAGCGGGCGACGAAGTGATCGTCACGCCCGGCGCCTACACCCTGAGTTCGCCGCTCTTCCCGGCTGCCGTTACCAACGTCCAGATCCACGGGGAAGCGGGCGCCCCGATGCCCCGGATCAATGCTGCGTTCGGCGGGCCCGCCATCTACCTCTCTCAGACCGGGGACAGCCTCAGCTACCTGGAAATCGAGAACGACGCCAACGGCGGCGTCGGCTTTCTTTGCTACGGCGGCCGAATCGAAAGGCTCAAGGTCCGGGTCGTCGGCTCCGGCGGCAGTGGCGCAATCGTGCTGACGGACTGCACGGTGCGCAACAGCCTCCTCCGGGTCGAAGGCGTCAACTCGGTCGCCGTGCGGGCGAACGGGAACGTTGGTACGACCAGCGCCGTCCTCCGCAACGTCACCGCGATCGCCTCGGGCTCGACCTCGGTCGGGGTCAGCGCCGAATACACCGAATCTGTGCCCGGGAGCTTCACGATCGAACTCGAGAACTCGATCGTCCAGGGCGGCGAAGCCGACCTGAAACCGGTCGAAGCGGCCGGCGCCAAAGGGCCCGGCAACATCGCGGCCTCCCACTCGAACTTCGACAGCTCATCGCCATCCGGTGGAGCGAAAGTGATCGACAACGGCGGCAACCAGACCGCCGCGCCGCTCTTCGTCAACGGCGAAGCTGGCGACTTCCGCGAGGCCGCCGGCTCGCCGACGATCGATGCCGGCATCAACGACCAGGTTGGCCCGCTTGACCTCGCCGGCACCCCGCGGCTGCTCGGCTCGGCGCCCGACATCGGCGCCTATGAGTTCGTGCCCTTGCCGGCCGAACTGCGTTCGCTCACGCTGAAGCCGACGAAGTTCCGCGCCGCGCCGAGCGGCGAAGCCGTGATCAGCGCGAAGAAGAAGAAGAAGAAGAAGCCACCCATTGGCTCAACCGTGAACTACGAACTTACCAATCCGGGAACGATCGAATTCAGCCTCGAACGCGGCCTGCTGGGGCGCAGGGTCGCCGGCAAGTGCGTCAAGGCGACCCACGCCAACCGCTCCCACAAGGCCTGCACAACCTTCAAGCCAATCGCGGGCGGGTTCTCGATCAGCGCCGCGGCGGGCGGCGCCAACCACTTCAAATTCTCCGGGCGCATCGGAGGCAAGGCGCTGAAGCCTGGCGCCTACCGGATCACCGGGAAGGCGGGCTCGACCCAGCAGAGCGCCGCCTTCACGATCGTCAAATAAATGTCGCCCCCTTGGGCTCTAAGGTAAGCGCGGCCCGGCGCCACCGTCGGTGCGGAGCAAGCGGCGCTGCTGCCTTGCTAGGAAATGCCGAGCCCTCGCAGGGTCGCCTGGTCGCTCAGGTAAGCCTGGGCCTCGATCAGCAGCCCATCCTCGCCGAAATGAGCAAGCATGGCCGAGGGAGATATGACCTTGTCCTCGATCAGCACCTCGGTGAGCATCACGAAGCTGGTCTCATCGCGAGGCCGAATCTCCAGGATCCGCACCTGGTGTGAAGCATTGGCGGCGTTGAGATCGGCGACCCACTGACGAATCCCCGCATGGCCGAGGTAGGTCCGGCTGCCTCCCGCAAGCGGTGTCGGGTGGAACTTGATCGCCTCGTCGGTCAAGACAATCAGGCCCTCCGCGTCGCGTCGGTTGAAGGCCTCGATGAAGCGCTGGCCGATCTCCTCGATCGCGATCCGGTCCCCCACAGAGCCAACCTACGTCTCCCAAGGTGCTGATTCAAGCCGCTCTAGGCGGGAACGTCGCGGGCGAGTAGATTCGCAGTGAGGATGAGCGAGGTCAACCGCGAGAGGCTGCAGACGGGCCTGGAGAAGGAGGAAGCGCGGTTCCTCACGACACATCGCCGCTCCGCGGAGCTCTTCGAGGAGGCGAAGAGGTCGCTTCTCGCGGGGGTTCCGATGCCCTGGATGACGGAGTGGGCGGGTCCCCACCCGGTGTTCGCGGCGATCGCCGAGGGCGCCCACGTCACCGACGTCGATGGAAACGAGTACGTCGACCTGTGCCTCGGCGACACCGGCGCGATGACCGGCCACTCACCGGCGGCGACCGTCGCGGCAATCGCCGCGCAGGCCGCGAGAGGAATCACCTTGATGCTCCCCACCGAGGACTCGGCCCGGGTGGCGGCCGAGCTCGAGCGCCGTTTCGGCCTTCCCTACTGGCAGTTTGCCCTGACGGCCACCGACGCCAACCGCTTCACGATCCGCCTCGCTCGGGCGATCACCGCCCGCCCCAAGGTCCTGGTCTACTCCTGGTGCTACCACGGGACGGTTGATGAGACCTTTGCCGTCCGCGCGGGCAACGCAACCGTCTCGCGACCCGACAACATCGGTCCTCCGGTCGATCCCTCGCTCACAACGGTGGCGATCGAGTGGAATGACGTCGAGGCCCTCGAGGCGGCGCTCTCGAGCGGCGAAATCGCCTGCGTGCTCGCCGAGCCGGCGATGACGAACATCGGCATCGTGCTCCCCGAGCCCGGCTACCACGACGCGCTGCGCTCGCTCACCCGCGAGAACGGTTCCCTGCTGGTGATCGATGAGACCCACACGATCTGCGCCGGGCCCGGCGGATATACGGCCGCCCATCGCCTTGAGCCTGACTTCCTGACGATCGGCAAGCCGCTGGCGGCCGGGGTCCCGGCCGCCACCTACGGGATGAGCGCGCAGGTCGCCGCCCGGGTGCTCGGCCAGCACGAGCTGCTCGGGACATCTGATGTCGGTGGCATCGGCGGCACCCTGTCGGGCAACGCACTCTCCCTGGCGGCCATGCGAGCGACACTCGAGCGGGTCCTCGACGCCGAGGCGTTCGGGCGCATGATCGGCCTCGGGGAACGCTTTGAGGATGGGGTGCGCGAGGTGATCGGCTCGCGTGGGCTTCCCTGGCATGTGACTCGTCTCGGATGCCGGGTCGAGTACGCCTTCAGTGCCGAAGAGCCCAGGAACGGCGCTGAGGCGGCCGCGGCCCGAGACCGAGAGCTCGATCGCTTCCTTCATCTCCATGCCCTCAATCGCGGCATTCTGATGACCCCCTTCCACAACATGGCGCTGATGTCCCCGGCCACCTCCAAGGAGGACGTCGACAGGCACTCTGAAGTCTTTGCCGAGGCGGCGGCGCAGCTGACGGACGCCTGAAGCTCGTGGTCGGCTCCTCGGGTACCGGCCAGGGCAGGGCTTCCGCTCACGAAAAAATTAGCCGACTCCAATCTCCCCTACATGTAGTGCTCCTAGGCTTGCCACCATGGACGAGAAAGACACTGCGCGGCGGGTGATCGGCGCCTATCTCGCGGAGATCGCCAGGGACGCACGCCACTCGGCCCGGTTGCCCCGGAGAGGCGTGGTGCACCTGCGTGAGCGCCAGCGGCGGGTCGGGATGCAGCGGCGGACCGAGTTGAGTCACCCCGCCGGTCCCTGAACGTCCCCGCCGTCTTTCACCTTGGCTTAAGACGCTCCCCATAGAAAGCCGCGTGATGGATGACGTCGGCACGAAGCTCTCCGAAATCTGGCTCGGCAAGGGCGGCAGGCGCCACCTCTCCAAGGTTCCCGAGATCACCGCCTACTTCTGGTTGATCAAGGCACTGACCACCGCGATGGGCGAGTCGACCTCTGACTTCCTCGTCCACAGCCTCGTTCCCGAGATCGCGGTCGTGCTCGGCGGACTTGCTTTCCTCGTGGCGCTCTACATCCAGTTCGCGAAGGATCGTTACCTACCCTGGGCCTACTGGCTGGCGGTCGCCATGGTGGGCGTCTTCGGCACGATGGCCGCCGATGTCCTGCACGTCGGTCTCGGGGTTCCCTACATCGTCTCAACCGCCTTCTACGCCGTGCTGCTCTATCTCGTGTTCCGCATCTGGTACCGGGTTGAGGGCACGCTTTCGATCCACAGCATCTACACCCCGCGCAGGGAGCTCTTCTACTGGGCCGCGGTCCTCGCTACGTTCGCGCTCGGCACCGCCGCCGGCGACATGACCGCCGTCACCCTCGGCCTTGGCTACTTCGGCTCGATCATTTTCTTTGCGGCGGTTATCGTGATCCCAGCGCTCGGATACTTTCGCTACGGGATGAACTCAATTCTCGCCTTCTGGTTCGCCTACGTCGTCACGCGACCGCTGGGCGCCTCGCTCGCCGACTGGCTATCGATGTCCCATGCGCGCGGCGGCCTGGCGCTCGGCACTGGGCCGGTCAGCCTGGCGTTCGCGGCGATGATCGCCGTTCTCGTTTACCGCCTTTCGAAGACCGGCCGCGATACCCCAGAAGATCAGCTCTCCGCGGCGCCCGAATACGGCGTCCTCCCGGAGCCGGCGTCCGAACGAGCCTGAGCGCTCAGCCAAGCGCCGGGTCGATTAGGACCTTGGCGTGCCTCGCGGGGTCCTCGAGTTCCACAAATGCCCCCGCTACATCCGCCAGCCCGATGGTGCCGGTGATCATCGCCCGCGGGTCCAGCTTGCCCTCGGCGAGCATCATGAGCGTGTCGCGAAACTCGAGCGGCGTGTAGCCCAAGACGAATCGCAGGTCGATCTCCTTGTTGATCGCCATTGCCGGAGTGAAGCTGTCGGGCCCGACGCAGACCCCGGCGACAACGATCCGCGAGAACAGTGGCGCCGAGCTGATGATCTGCTCGATCATGCCCGGTACCCCGACGCACTCGAAGACCACCGGCCGCTTCGGGCCGAGGCCGGCTCTCTCGGCCAGGCGCCAGGCATGCCACCAGCCGAAGGGCAGGCGCTCGAACCTCTCCCGGGTGTCGATTGCCAGCTCGAGGGCGTCCGGAAGGCTCGTCAACCAACCACGATCTTCGCGCGCCTCGTAGGGCGAGGTCGTCGCCGGGTCGACGACCAGATCGGCTCCGCAGCGTTCCGCCAGCGCCCGGCGGCCGGGCGAGAGATCGCTGGCGATGACGGTGTGCATCCCACGCGCCTTGAGCATCAGGATCACCCCCAGGCCGACCGGGCCGCAGCCGATTACGATCGCTGCCTGGCGCCGGCCGACCTCGCCGCGGCGAACCGCGTGCAGCGCCACTGCCAGCGGCTCGGTCAGGGCGGCGAGTGCGGGGTCGAGGCCATTGGGCACCGGCAGCATCATCGACTCCTGGACGAGGACCTGCTCCGCGTAGGCGCCCGGCGCGTGCTGGGAGAGGCCGGTCGTCTCGACGCCGAGGGGCCCCCTCAGGACCGGCAGGGCGACGACCGGCGTGCCCGCCGCGAGGCTGGCGCGGCAACCGGGGCCATACTCGGCGATCCGGCCGCTGAACTCATGCCCGAAGACGAGCGCCTGCTCGGAGCGCCCGAAGCGCTCATACCCAACCTTGGCCGCGAGGTCCGCCCACTGGTCGATCCCGTGGCGGGCGTGCAGGTCCGATCCACAGATACCGCAGCGGATCACCTCGATCCGCACCTGGCCGGGCCCCGGTTGGGGCTCGGGGCGCTCGATAAGGTCGAGCTCTCCTTGTTGGCAGGCAACGGCCTTCATCAGGTCCCGCAGCGCATCCTCGCAGGAACAAAGCCGGGTAGCCTGGGGAATGGCGCCGCATCCGCAGTGGTGGTCGATGCGAAGGGCCCAGAACCGCAAGCCCGCCACCTACCGCTGTCCGTTCTGCGGACGCTACCTGCCGGCCCTCAGCGAGCACATGCTGATCGCTCCGGAGGGCGACATGAGTCGGCGCCGGCACGCGCATACCAGGTGCGTGTTGAACGAGCGTCAGGCCGGCCGCCTGCCGACCCGGGAGGAGTGGCAGCGCAGCCTGCCGCGACCTCGGTCGAGGTTGGGGCGCTGGCTGGGGAAGCGCTGAGCGCCGTCTTGGGCGGTGGCCGCGCGCCCTCAGGTTCGGCCTTCGCGGACCTCGGTCAGAAAGTGGGAGGCAACGCGCCAATCGCGCTGCAGGCGCGGTTCGATCGAGTAGGTGACGCAGGCGGCCTGGGCGCGGCATCCACGCCAGAGGTTGGCGGCATCGATGTACTCATCGAGCGCCTTCTCGGCCGGGGTGCCAATCCTCACCAGGCAGGGGAGCTCCAGTTTCTGCACCGGCAGCACCTCGTAGGTGTCCCTGGCGGCGCTCACCTGGGCGAAGTACTGCTGGTAGCTGAGACCGACGGCGAGCCGGCTCTCGAGCTGGTCGAGGGTCTTGAGGAATGAACCGAGGGGGCAACCCCTGGCGGAGGCCTGCCGGTCACGCCGAACCGCTGGTTCTTGGCGTAGGCTCACAGTGCGGTCATTCGGGCCGCTTTGCCCCCCGCCGCATCCCGAGGCGGCCAGGGCCATGGCGAGGAGCACCAAAACGGCGCCCAGGGCATCTCTCAGACGGACCAAGTCGGCGAGTCTAATCCGCCTGCGTGCTATAGAAGAGGTGAATGCCAATACGCACGAGGAGGACGGTCGCGACGCTCCTCGCCGCGCTCGTCGTGCTCGGCGTCGCGGCGCCCTGGGCGCGCGCCGAAAGGCCAGGCGTGCTCGTCGTCGGCGACAGCCTCGAGGAACTGACCTCGCCCTATCTCAGCAGGTATCTGCCGGGCGTGAAGCTGACCGTCAACGCGGTTGGCGGCTCAAACAGCTACCAGATCTTCGACCTCTTCCGGGAAAGCTACGAACCGTCCCAGTCGGTGGTCGTCTTCGACGCCGGCACCAACGACGATCCCGCCTACCCGCAGATCCTTGCCGGCAACCTGGCCAAGGTGGCGGCCATCGTCGGGCCGGAAACGTGCATGGTCGTGCCGACGATCCATGGCTACACGGTGAATGGCGTCAACAACACGGGCAAGAACCGGGTCGTGCGGGAATTCGCCGCATCGCGCCCCGGCACCCAGGTACCCGAATGGGCCGGCTGGGTTCACACCCACCAGAGCCTGATGGCCGACCAGCTGCATCCGGGGCCCGAAGGCGCTGAAGAGCGGGCGCAGCTGATCGCCCAGGGCATCCTCGGATGCCTGGGAGGCGCCACGACGAGCTCACCCCGCCCGGCTCGGAGCAAGGTTCGTCCGGTTGGGCCCCGCCTGGAACCGGTGGACGCGATGCAGCGACGGCAGCACAGCATGATCTCGGCGATCGGTGTCGAACTCGGCAAGCAACTGCTGGCCGCGATGCCGGGTGGCCGTCTCGCGGTGGCGCTCTCCGTGGTCTCGACGAGCTAGACGATGCCGCCCCCAGTACAGAGTGGATCTCGCTACATGCCGGGCCTGGACGGCCTGCGGGCGATCGCGGTCGGCGGTGTGATCCTCTACCACCTGGGCTTCGGCTGGGCGCCGGGCGGCCTCCTCGGCGTCGGCGTCTTCTTCACCCTCAGCGGTTACCTGATCACCGACATCCTCCTGGCCCAGGTCGCCAGCGGCGGGATCCGCTTCAAATCGTTCTGGCTCGCACGGGCGCGGCGCCTGTTGCCGGCGCTGTTCTTGATGCTGGTCGTGGTCACGGCCTGGGTCACGGTGATCGGTCCACACCAGCCAAACGCCTTCCGGGAAGCGGCGCTCTCGGCGGTCGCCTACGTGAACAACTGGTGGCTGATCTTCCACCACGTCTCCTACTTCGCCCGCTTTGAAGCGCCCTCGCCGCTCAACCACCTGTGGTCGCTCTCGATCGAGGAGCAGTTCTACATCCTCTGGCCCTTCATCCTGCTGGTCGGGACGCGATTCATCCCGGAGCTGCCGAACACGACGGGTGTGCGTCCGAGGCTGGCCCTCTGCGCGCTGGCGATGGCGCTCGTCTCGGCGATCCTGATGGCGGTCCTCTACCACCCCTCACTCGACCCCTCGCGGGTCTACTACGGCACCGATACGCGCGCGATGGAGCTGCTCTTCGGGGCTGCCCTGGCGATGGTCTGGCCGAGTCGCCGGCTGCAGCGCCGAATCCAGCCGCAGGCCCGCACGGTGGTCGACGCGGCCGGCGCCGTCGGCCTGCTCGCGATCATCGTGATGTACTGGCGCACTGGGGAATTCTCACCCTTTCTCTACCGCGGGGGATTCGTGCTGCTCTCGCTGGCGACGGTGCTCGCGGTCGCCGCGATGGCCCATCCCGCCTCGCGCCTCGGGCCGATGATCGGCAACCGGCCGATGCGCTGGGTCGGCGAACGCTCCTACGGCATCTACCTCTGGCACTTCCCGCTGATCGTCCTCACCTCCCACCGCGGCATCGCCAACGGCCAGGGCCTTCTCAAGGACGTCCTCCAGGTTGCGGCGATCCTCCTCATCGCCGAGCTCTCCTGGCGCTACGTCGAGAACCCAATCCGCCACGGGGCGCTGGGCAGGCTCTGGGCGGATTGGCGGCGTGGTCGCTGGCGGCGCGAGCCGGTCCCCCAGCGCGCCTGGGCGGTGATCGGCATCGGCGGCGCGGTGGCGGCCGTGGCGCTCGCCGGCCTGCTCGGGGTCGGGGTGTCGAGCCCGACGCATGCCTCCGGGCAGACCGTTGCCAAGACGGTCAGGTCGAGCAAGCAGCAGAAGATCGACGAATACACCACCGTGTGCAAGGCGGTGGTTCACATCGGTGACTCCACCTCGGAGGGGCTTGTCTCAACCGAATACGTCAAGCCGAGCCAGCTGATCAGCGCCCAGTACGCACGTGTGGGGGTCTCCGAATCGCACCTCGAGGTCTCCGGCGCGCGCTCGATCTATGAGCAGTACGAAGGGATCCCCAACGCCCAGGAAGTCGCGGAATCGTGGAGGGACCAGGGCTACAAAGGCTGCTGGGTGCTGGCGATGGGCACCAACGAGGCCGCCAACGTCGCCGCCGGATCGACCTTCGGTTACGACGACCGGATCGAAAGCATGATGTCGACCATCGGCGATCAACCGGTGATGTGGGTCAACGTCAAGTCGCTGCTCTCCTCGACGCCCTACGCCGAGTCGAACATGCGCTCCTGGGACGAAGCGCTGCGGGCCGCCTGCAACCGCTACCCCAACATGCGGATCTATGACTGGGCGGCGGACGTCAAGAATCCCTGGTTCATCGAAGACGGGATCCACTTCACCTCCGAAGGCTATGCCGAACGCGGCCGGCTGATCGCGGACGCCCTGCAGGAAGCCTTCCCGGCGACCGAACCGAAGATCAAGGAAACCGACGCAACGGACTGCGTCGTGGACCCCGGTGCCCGGCAGAGGTCAGAACTCGAATCGATCGCCAAGGCCGGCTAGCCGCTGAGCTTCCTGAAGTAGGCGAGCCGGTCATAGAGTCCGAGCAGCAGCGCCAGCGTGTCGCCGCGGATCTTCGTCGCTCCCCGCGTGCCGATCAGCTTCGCGTAGGCGATCCGGCCCGAGGGGCCGCGCTTGGTGACGATGATTCGCCGCAATCGCCCCTCGACGTAGCTGCCGAGGCGGCTGTCGATTTCAGCCTCCGTGAAGTGGAAGGTCCAGCGGTGCAGCGGGGAGTAGTAGTCGTAGGGGTCGGCGACGCTCTCGTCATAGGGGGCCGGCGGCGCTCCCAGGAAGTGCGATTCGGTGCGCCCCCCCGACGCGGAGAAGTAGGTCGTCTGGGCGATTTCGCCCTGATAGGTGACGACCTGATTGCGGGTCGCCTCGACGGCTGCATCGGTGCGCGGGGACTCGGCCACGACCCCGCGGTAGTTCTGGGTGCGGCTGTCGGAGTAAAGCGCGAAATCCTCGCCGCCGACATCGGTTGAGAGGGCGATCGAGCGCACCGCGACCGCGAAGGTCTTCAGGGTCGCCATCGGCCATTCCGGTGGCACCTCGGCCGGAACCGAGCCGCGCGCGTAGTTGTTCACGTTCAGTTCGTTGATCACGTCCAAGGCTCCGGCCGGGGCTTCGGCCGGCACCACCTCGAGGGCGCCGCGGTAGACCCCGACCCCGGCGATTCGCAGCGTGCCGCGGCCCTCCGCATCGAGGTGACCGCCGCAGCGGGCGAGCAGCCTGCCCGATCCCGACAGGAGCCGCACGGATGAGCCATCGCGATGGGCGAGGTAGGAGCGGCGGGGTTCGAGGCTGATCCCGCAGGCGCTGGTGGCGTCGCTGAAGCCGACGTCCCCGGGGCTGTTCGCGAGCAGCACGCGGACCAGCGGGGCTCGCGTCAGGGTCGTGATCTGGATCCCCCGGAAGTAATGGTGGAGGATCTGGCGGTAGCCGTAGCCATGGAGTCCATATCCGTAGGCGCCATATGAGCTGATGCCGACGCCATGACCGAAACCGCCCCCGTTTACGACCCAGCTGATCTGGGCCCCAGAGGCGGCCGGCGCCGCGGCCAGGGCGGCGATCGCCAGCAGCGCGGCGATCGGTGCTCTGGCGCGGGTTGGCATTTGCCCGAGGCTACGCCTGAGCTGGCGGCGGCGGCGGTCGCGGTGAGCCCGAAAGACATCGTGCATTCCGTGCATTCCTCGGACCGGCCCAGACCCGGCCAGCGCCGAGGCCAGCCGGGCTGCGAAATTTGAGCCGGGCCCTCTCGGGGAGAGGGCCCGGCGCCAGCGTCCGCGAGTCGGCTAGGTGCCGCGGGGATGCGGCAGGTGGTCGCTGAGGTGCATGTTCTCGAGCACCCGCGGGAGGTAGAGGAGCCCGCAGGCCCCGATCACCGTGTAGAGGACGTCGCTCAGCGTGCCGCCGCCAAAGAGATCGGCGATCACGTTCGTGTCGAAGAGCCCGACCATGCCCCAGTTCAGGGCGCCGAGCACCATGACCAAGAGCGCGACCGGCTCAAACCGCTTGATCATCTCCATCTGTATCCCTCCTGGGAGATAATGCGGATAGTTACATTCAATGAACACCGCCGGCCTCGCCCGGTTACGCGAGCGCCGTTCAGGCGTCGAGCCAGGTGCCGCGTGGTCCGAGGTTGCGCAGCGGGGTGGTCCCGATCCGGCTCTCACAGCCCCACGACTCGTGTATGTGGCCGCAGACAGCCAGCCGGGGACGCCTCGCTTCGATCGCCTCGAGCAGCGCCTTGCTGCCGAAGTGAGCGCCGTCACCGGCGGCGTCGCAGTGGCCCTTGGGAGGGGAATGCAGGACGAGGATCGCGCCCTCGGGGCAAGCGCCCAACATCGCCGCCGCCTGCTCCTCGTCCAGGTCGAAGCTCCAGTCCCACGGGGTGAGCGGAATCCCGGCACCGAGACCGAAGAACTCGGCGCCCTCAATCTCGGTCGCATCGCCATGCAGGACGGTCGCCGAGCCCCAGACCGCCGCCGCCTCGCGCAGCGCCGCCAGCGTCTCGTTGTTACCGGGGACGAGCACGCTCGGGGCCTCGATCGCCGCCAGAGCCTCGATCGTCTCCTCCAGCCCCTCGTGGACGGAGGCGAAATCACCGGCGCCGATCACGACATCGGCCTCACCTGACATCTCGACCAGAACCGCGGCCTGGTCGAGGTCCCGGTGCAGGTCGCTGAAGGCGAGGATCCTCATTCGGGCAACCTATCGCTCCCTGTCGCGCCAGCGCCGAGCCGGTTCCTCCCTGTGCCGCACCTCGAGGTCGAAGTAAAGGAGCGTGCGGCCGAGGGCAATGTAGGGGACCAGCGGGCGAAAGATCAGGGAGCCGATCAAATTGACCCAGATCAGCGGGAAGTCGGTGAAGATCAGGGCGAAGCCGACGATCGGCCCGGCGGTTACCCCCACGAGCCAGAAGAAGCCGACGACTCTCACGGTGCGCCGATTCGACTTGTTCTCGAGGATCAGTATCGAGCCCAACACCGCGAGCCCCAGCCGCCAGGACGATCGCCAGCGCGGCCGGGAACATGATCGCCGCGCCGGCCCCCTGGATCACCCGGAAGACGATGATCTAGGCCTTGGCGACGCTGCCGGTGGGGGTTGCGCCGCAGAGCGCCGAGGCGGCCGCGAAGACGATCACGCCGACCACGACCATGCGTCGGTGGCCGGCGATGTCGGCCAGCCGACCCCCGAGTGCGAACAGGGCGGAGAGCGAGAGCAGGTAGCCGTTGATAATCCACTGGACTCCCGTCGAGGAGAGCGAGAGATCTTCCTGCAGGCTCGGCAAGGCGATCGCGACGATCGTCACGTCGATGAAGGTCATCGCGACGGCGAAGATCATCGCCGCCAGGATCAGGTTGCGTTGCCGCTGGGCTCCTCCACGGTTCGATAATCTCGCGGCGATGCCCGACGTATTCTGGATCGGCTTCACGCTGTTTGGGGCCTGCGTGCTGATCGGCCTGATCGCCGGCGCCTGCTCGCGCACCACCAGGACCCTGACGGGGCTCGCGATCGGTGCCTACCTCGGCCTGATGGTCGGTTTCCCGTTGCTGGCGCTGGGGCTTGCCACCAGCTGACTCCGGGGCGCTTCGCAGTTGTCACCCGGGCCCGCCGGTGATGAGGCACCTGCGTCGCGTCAACACGGTTGGCGCCACGTGCTTCGTCCTCGGTGGCTCGCTGTTTGCGATCGGCGCCGCGATGGCGCAGGCCGGCGTCGACGAGCGCGCCTGCTGCTCGGTCTACCTGGTCGGCGGGATCTTCTTCAGCAGCGGCGGCTACGCCGGCCTGCTGCAGGCAATCAACGAACCCGCCGCAGCGGTCGCGGCGCCTGCCGGCGGAGGCTGGCGCTGGTGGGCCCGCGAACCGCGCCGCCTCGAGTGGCTCAGCGCCGCCGTCCTGTTCGTCGGCACCCTGGTCTTCGCAATCAACATCGTCGACTCGTTCATCGAAGGCCTCAATCATTTAGGGGCGAACCGGCTGATCTGGTCGCCCGACATGGTCGGCTGCTCGCTCTTTCTGATCTCAGGCCACTTGGCGATGGTCGCGATGGGCGGCTGGCTGCGCCGGCCCCGCGACCTCGGTTGGAGGATCGTGCTCGTCAACCAGCTCGGCTCGATTCTCTTCATGGTCTCCGCCGTGGCCTCCTTCGTGCGCCCCGGGACCGGGGACGCGCTCGCGGTTGGCATCGCCAACTGGGGGACGGTGAGCGGGGCCCTGTGCTTCGCGATCGCCGGAGTGATGCAGGAGTACCTTAGGCCGGGTCAGCCGCCGGCCGGACCGGCGTGGCGCACCCGGTAGCGCCTGTCCCCATAGAGGCGGGTCTCGTAGGCGATCATCGGCCAGAGCAGGGCGTTGGCGATCGCAACCGCGGCCAGGGCGGGGATCTCGGTCGCCAGCGGGACGAGGATCAGCAGCAGGAGGGCGACCCCCAGTCGCTGGCGGTTGAGCGACCCGATGTGGCGGTAGCGGAAGGCGACGAGGCCCAGGAGGTAGATCGCGACGCCGCCGAGCAGTGCAAACGCGGGAACCGTCGCGAGGCGATCGTCGAAGTGGCCGATCGTCTTTTTCAGGCCGAGGGCGGCCAGCACGACGCCGGCGACCATGATCAGGTGGATGTAGGAGTAGGAGTCGCGCGCCATCTCGTTCTGGAGCCGACCCGGCTCGGCCTCGATCAGCCGGCGCCGGGAGACGATCGCGACGATGTCGAAGTAGGTCCACCACATCGCCGCGGTGACGGCGACACCGAGCACCGCCGCGACGGCGATCCCGAGGTCCAGGTGCCCGGCGGCGCCGACTCCGATCGCGACAATTGACTCACCGAGGGCGATGATCACGATCAGCCCGTGGCGCTCGGCGAAATGGGCCGGGGACAGCTTCCAGCCGGCCGACCCGAACAGGTAGGGGCCTCCCATATCGAGTCCCAGGGCCAGCACCCACAGCGCCCCCTGGGCGAGCCCGTCGAAAAGCGATGCTGTGGCGAGGACGCCGACGGCGATCGCGGTGCTGGCGGCCAGTCCGAGCACCGAGTGGCGCAGGGCGTCGTCCTCGGGGCTGGCCAGCATGAAGAGCGCGATGTGCGCGACCCGCACCACCCCGTAGACGAGCGCGAAGGCCAGGGCCAGGCCGGCGAAGGCCTCCGGCACGCAGATCGAGACGATCAGCAGGGCGGCCATCGCGCCGAACATGACCAGCCGCACGGGGCCCTCCTCGGGGTCGATGACGCTGGTCAGCCAGGCATAGCCGACCCAGGCCCACCACAGCATGCCGAGCACGAGCAGGCCCTGGCCGAGGCCCGGCCAGCTCGGGCGGTGATACATCAGCGCCGTGCACTGGGTGATCGCGAGCACGAATACGAGGTCAAAGAACAGCTCCAGCGGCGTCACCTGCTCGCCTTCGCGGAGGGTGGCACCGAGCCGCGGCGAGCGCGATTCGGCTGCCATGCTCAGCTGTCTTCGGCGTGGTATCGAGCCAGCAGCGCCCTCTCCTCCTCGTTCTTCGGGAAGAGGAAGAAGACCAGCGCCGCGCCCAGCAGGACCGCGAGGATCCCGGCCGTGTAGGCCCACTGGTCCCCCTGCAGGAAGGAGGTTTTGGCGGCGGCGATGATCTGCTGGCTGTAATGGGGGTACTGGGCGGCGGTGTCGGCGGCGCTGGAGAAGGACTTGGTCAGCTCGCCTTCGACGTTTTCTGTGACCTTTGCCTGTTCGGGGGAAGTGGAGATCGCAACGCTGACCGCCGAGGCGTATCCGGCCGTCAGCAGGGCACCGAAGATCGACTGCATGATCGCGCCGCCGAGGTCGCGCTGCAAATCGGCGGTGCCCGAGGCCATCCCGGCGCGCCTGACCGGGACCGAACCGGTCAGCGAGTGCGAGGCGGGAGTGCCGGCGAAACCGACGCCGATCCCGATCAGCGCATAGCCGAGGCCGACCTTCCAGTAGGGGACGCCCTGCTTCCAGAGCAGCAGCATCGTTAGGAAGCCGAGCAAACAGAACCCGTAGCCGATCAGCAGGGTGAACCGTGCACCGCGCGCCTCGACCAGCTTCGCCGAGCGGGGGGCGACCACGACCATCAGCAGCGCCGCCGGCAGGATCGCCAGCCCGGAATCGAGGGTCGAGTATTCGAGCACGTTCTGGAGGAACTGCTGGCCGATGAACATCGCCCCCATCAGCGAGCCGAAGACGATGATCCCGGCGCAGGCCGCGACCCAGAAGATCCGCCGTGCGGCGACCTCGAGGTCATAGAGCGGCGAGCGCGCCCGCCGTTGGCGCAGGACGAAGGCCACCGTGGTCGCGATCGCCACCAGGCCGAGGCAGATTGCCAGCGTCGCCTTGCCCGGCACCGGGGCGAGGTTGATCCCCAGGACCAGTGCGGCGATCAGCAGGACCGAGAGCATGCCGCCGAGGTTGTCCACCGGATCCGTGCCCTCGTTGACGTGGGAGGGGACGAAGCGCCAGGCCATGAGCAGAGCGAGGACCGCCAGGGGCAGCGTCACCAGGAAGACCGAGCCCCAGTCGAAGTGCTCGAGCAAGGCGCCGGAGAGCAGTGGTCCCAGCGACGCGATCGCCCCGCCGATCGCGGACCAGAGCGCGATCGAGCGAGTTCGGGCCGGACCCGACCAAAGAGCGGTGATCAGGGCCAGGGTGGTCGGGAAGGCCATGCCGGCCGCGACGCCGCCGCACACGCGGGCGATGAAGAGCACAACATCGGAGGGCGCCAGGCCGGCGAGCAAAGAGGCCGGGATCGTCAGCCCCATTCCCAGCATCAACATCATCTTGCGCCCGTAGCGATCGCCGAGCGCGCCGAGGTAGAGGACCGAAGTTGCGAGCCCGAGCGAGTAGCCGACCGCGATCAGATTGAGCGTCGTCTGGCTGGAGCCGAACGCCTTGCCGATGTCGGGCAGGGCGACGTTGGCCACCGCGAGGTTGAGGTTGGCTACGGCCGCGACCAGGATCAGAGCCGCGAGAACGAGACCGGCGCGCTTGGGGCTGCTCGACTCCATTTCGAATGCTCAACCTATCTGGGTTGACGATCCTCACGCGGAGGTGAGCCCCGTCCTGAGAGGATCCGCGGCATGAGTGATCGCCAGCGCCCGGAGGCGCCACGGGCCGAGAAGACCCTGCCAGGCATCTGGCGGCTGCGCCTACCGCTGCCCTGGCCGGGTGTTCCACACGGCAACGCCTGGGCGGTTGCGGCCGGCGAGGGCATCGTCCTCTTCGACACCGGAATCGGTGGTCGCGGGGGCTTTCGCAGTTTCGACCTGGCCCTGGCGCAGGCCGGCTTCTCGGTCGAGGACGTGCGCCTGGTGGTCTGCACCCATTCGCACACCGACCATTACGGCCTGGCAGCGCCGATCATCGAATCGGCGGGCTGTGAGCTCTGGATGCACCCCGCCTGGGAGCACGTCCGCCTGCTTGCCGACGATCCCGCCGCGGCGCTTGAGAGGCGGCTCGAGGTGGCCCGCCAGAGCGGCGTCCCGGCGGCGGCGCTGGAGCGCTACCGGGAGGCCCGCAGAGACGACGAGGAGCGCGGCATCGATGCGATCGTCGAGCCCCACCGCGACCTTTTGTCCAGGGTCGAGATCGAGACCGACCTCGGCAACTGGCAGGTCCACGAGACGCCCGGGCACGCGCCCTCCCACGTCGTCCTGCACCAGCCCGAGCGAGGGCTCTTGATCTCCGGCGATCACCTGCTCGGGCGCACCGTGCTGTTCTTTGACCACGGCCACACGCCGGACCCGATCGGTGAGTTCCTCGGCGGCCTCGAGGAGGTCGAGCCGCTGGGGGTCGACCTCGTCCTTCCCGGCCATGGGCGTCCCTTTCGGGACCCCGGTGTGAAGATCGCCGAGGCCCGCCGCCAGATCGCCGAGCTGCTTGACAGCTGCCGCGCGGGGCTGGCCGGGGGGGAGAGGACCGCCTTTGAGCTCGTCGCCGAAATCGCCGGGTCGCAGGGCGCCAACTCGCCCGCGAGCGCCTGGGCCCTGCAGATCGTCCTCTCGGCGCTTGATCACCTCGCGATCCTCGGCGAGGTCGTCGCCCTCCAGGGCACCGATCCGCAGCGTTGGGCGCTTCAGTAGCCTCCCCCAGATGGCCAGCTTCACGATGAAGCGGCGGATCGCAGCGCCCGCCGAGGTCGTCTTCGACGTCCTCACCGATCACCGCGGCTACGCCGACATCACGGCTGTCCGCGGCTCCGAGCTCGAGCGCGAGGGGGACCCGGCGCCAAACGGGGTGGGCGCGATCCGGGTGATCCGCACGGTCGGCCCGCCGTTGCGCGAGGAAGTCGTTGCCTACAGGAGACCGAGTCGCTTCTCCTACACGGTCCTTTCGGGGGCTCCGATCCGGGATCATCTGGGCACCGTTGAGCTGACGCCCGAGGACGGGGGGACGAGGGTCGTCTACGCGGTCAAGATGATGCCGACTGTGCCGCTGCTCGGCGGCCTCGTCGTGACGGTCATCAGGCAGGCGATCAAGCAGCTCCTCGACGGCGTCAGCGCCGAGTCCGAACGTCGCGTCTCGACGGCGGATGGCTGAGGGCCGCGGGGGGAGGCTTCGCGCTGCCTGGTCGCAGATCCGCCACCCGAGGCGCTTGTGGCGCGAGCACCGGCGAGCGTGCCTCGCCGCCGGGGCGGCTTTGCTGCTCGCCGCGGCCGGACTGATCGTCGCCTATGAGCTGCTGAAGCGGCCTCCCGACGTCCACAACGAAAACGCGGTATTCAAGCCGCAGAAGCCGAAAAAGCCGGTCGTGAGGACCACGAACTGGCCGATGTACGGGCTTGACCCGGCGCGCACCCGCTACCTGCCGGCCAACCGGGTCAAGCCGCCCTACAAGCTGCTCTGGCACTACACCGGGCGGCCGCTGCTCGAGTTCCCGCCGATCTATGTGAACGGCAGGCTCTACGCGGTCAACAACGACGGCACAGCCTTTGCCCTGGACGCGCGCACCGGCAAGGTGCTCTGGGAAAGGCGGCTCGGGCGCCTCAACGCCTCCTCGCCCGCCTACGCGCACGGTCGCCTCTACATCGTCAACCTCCTCCCCGGCCACATCGTCAAGCTGGATGCTCGCACCGGCAAGGTGCTCTGGAAACGCCTGCTTCCCGGGCGGGCTGAGTCCTCACCCCTGGTGCTCGGCGACACCGTCTACTTCGGCTGTGAAAACGACCAGCTGTTCGCGCTCAGCACCCGCAACGGACACACCCGCTGGGCGACGACGCTGGGGGGGCCGGTCAAGTCGGCCCCCGCCTACCGCGACGGAATCCTCTACGTCGGCGACTACGGCGGCTACATGAACGCGGTCTACGCGAAGACGGGCCGGATCAAGTGGCAGACCAGCTCCCTGGGACAGGGTTTCGGCACCTCGGGCGAGTTCTACTCGACCCCGGCGCTCGCCTTCGGCAGGGTCTACGCTGGCAACAACGACGATCGCGTCTACAGCTTCGACCAGAAGGACGGGACGCTCGCCTGGTCCTACTCGACCGGCGGCTACGTGTACTCGGGGCCGGCGGTCGCCAAGACCAAGCACACCGGCCCGACCGTCTACATCGGGTCCTTTGACGGCAACATCTACGCGCTCAACGCGAAGACCGGCGAGCCCCGCTGGATCCGTTCGGCGGGCGGCTCGGTGATCGGCTCGCTGACCGCGATCGGCAACATCGTCTACGCGGCGGAGTTCACCAATGGCTCGACCGACGGATACTCGATGAAGACCGGCCGCCGCGTCTTCCACTACAAGACCGGCACCTACACGCCGATCATCTCCGACGGAAAGCGCCTTTACCTGGTCGGCTACTCGAGCATCAACGCCCTGCAGCCCTTCAGCCCGAAGCCGAAGGCCAGATCAGCACCGAGGCGTAGCGGCCACCGCCGACCAGCTTCCCGTTCTGCAGCAGCGCCAGCGGCACCTGAACCGGCGAGCGGGAGCGGTAGCGGGTCAGGGTGAAGTTGTAGGAGACGGGGCGCGATTCGACCCGCCTGAAGGACGCCGGCAGCAGGCTCCGGGCATTTGCATCGGCCGCCAGCTTGGAGCCGACCAGGTCGATTTCATGCAGCGGCCCCAATTGCTGCCGTGCGACCTCGGCACCGAGGTAGTAGATCAGCGGCTGGCTCGTCGCGTAGCGAATCGTCACGATCGCGACCCCCGGCCGCGGCGCGCCGATCTGGGCAGCGGCGTTGCGCAGGTCCTCGCGCTGCAGGCGCGGCAGGCGGTCAATCTCGATCGTGAAGACCAGCGAGCAAAGGCAGAAGGCGGCGGCGGCCACCAGCCCCAGCCGCGCCCCGCGCCTGACCCCGAAGCCGGCCGCGATCAGCAGATAGAACGGCACGAAGACGGGCAGCATGTTGCGTCCATCCAGGTAATCGGCGCCGAGCGCTCCGAGGATCAGCGGGCCCGCGAGGCCCGCGAGCCCGACCGCCGCCGCGATGCGGGCCCGCCGCCGCTCGTCCCCGTCGCCGAGCCCGATCAGCATCAGCACCGCCGCCAGCGCCAGTGCGGCCGGCACGGCCAGGGGGATCGGACCGCTCTGGCGAGCGCCGTGCTCATCGCCGTTGTCATCGCCGGCGAGCTTGGCGCCGGCGCGTTCGAGCCGTTCGGCGAGCGGCTGCTTGGCGATCCATGAGGCGTGGGCGTTGTGCTTTTGCTGCAGCGCGATCGGCACCAGCAGGGCGGCCGTCACGGCCACCAGTCCGATCGCCGCAAGAACGCGTCGCCGCTCGCCCGAGAAGAGCAGCAGCAGCGCCGCCTCGGGGGCGACCACGAAGCCGGTGAAGTAGTGCGCGCACAGTGCCAGCGCCGAGCTCAGAGCCCAGCCGAGGAGATCGCCGCGGCGCGGGTCGCGCAGCGCCCTGGCAAAGAACAGAAACGAGAGCGAGGTCAGAAAGAAGGCCAGGGCATAGGCGCGTGCATCCTGCGAGAACCAGATCAGCACCGGTGAGACCGCGACCATCGCGGCGGCGATCAGGCCGACGATCCTGCTCATCCGCAGGGCCCGCGCCGCCAGGTAGAGGGTCGGGATCGCAGCGGTGCCGGCAAGCGCCGAGAGCGAGCGCAGCCCCAGTTCGCCGGTGCCGAAGATTCGCGACCAGCCCCAGGCGAGCAGGTAGTAGAGCGGCGGGGTCGACTCGCTGTGGGGCACCGTGGAGAGCGTCGTGAAGAGGCTCGGGTGCAGGATCCTGACCACGGTGACCGCCTCGTCGTAGCGGTAGCTCTGTAGTTCGATGGTTCCGAAGCGCAGCCCGGCACCGAGGGCGATGATTCCCGCCAGGGCGACCAGGTGGGGCGAGTCGGCGAGGGTTTGCCAAGGTCCGGCCGCCCGGGTTCGCCAGCTGCTTGTACCTTTGCCTGGCTCGCCTGCGGCCGGCGAGCGGTCTCCTCCCGATTGCATGGCGTCTCAGGAAATCACCAAAACGAACTCGACGCGGTGGTTCCTGTGGGCGATCGTCGGCCTCACCGCTCTCGGCGCGGCGATCCGTTTCTCGACGCTCGGCCTGCAGAGCTATCGCCACGACGAGGCGGTGACCGCCGGACGGGTCCTGATCGCCAGCCTCACGGGCACGATGCACCTGGTCTGGACGAGCGAGTCAACGCCACCTCTTTATTACCTCCTGGCCTGGGGCTGGTCCCACCTTTTCGGCGTCCACGAGGTCGGCCTGCGCTCGCTCTCGGCGCTCTTCGGGACGGCCACCGTACCGGTCGCATATCTCGCCGGCCGCGAACTGATCGGCCGCCGGGTTGGCCTCGTGATCGCCGCGCTCGTCGCGGTCAATCCGATCCTCGTCTGGTACTCACAGGACGCTCGCGCCTATGCGCTCCTGGTCCTGCTCAGCACCGCGGCGCTGCTGTTCTTCCTGCGCGCCAGGCGCACCGCCTCGAGAAGGGACCTCGCCTGGTGGGCGGTTTTCTCGGCCCTGGCATTGGCGACCCACTATTTCGCCTTCTTCCCGCTGGCGATCGAGGCGCTCTGGCTGCTCGTCGCGGTCCGCCCGCTGCGCCGGGCTGCGGCGGCGGTCGCCGTCGTGGCCGCCGCCGGGTTGGCGCTGGCGCCGATCGCCCTGCACCAGGCGCAGGGCTCCAACAACGACTGGATCGCAACCTTCCACCTCACTCGCCGCCTGCACGATGCCGGGGTCGCCTTCTTCGCCGGGGAAACGGGGCTGCTCAAGCACGCCCTGGCGCCGATGGCCCTGTTCGCCGCCGCGGTCGGCCTGCTGCTCTTGCGCGGTGGCGAGCGAGAACGCCGCGGCGCCGGCGTCGCCCTTGCGATCGGAGGCGGTGCGATCGCCGGCGCTCTGCTGGCCGCGGCCCTCGGCCAGGACTTCGTCTTGACCCGCAACCTGCTGCCGGCCCTGATCCCGCTGGCGATGGTCGGGGCCGCCGGCATCGCGGCCCCGCGCAGCGGCGTGATCGGGATCGCGGTGGGCGCCATCCTGGTCGCCTACTGGCTCGCCTTCTGTATCTACGTTGACTTCCGCCCAGCGCTGCAGCGCGACGACTGGCGCAGCGTCGCCTCGTTGATCGGCCCGCCGCGGGGACCGCGTGCGATCGTCGTCTGGGAACAGGGCGACGAACCGCTGGCCTTCTACATCGATCGCGGCGAGCGGATCGAAAAGGGCAAGTTCTGGCGCCGCCTGGGACCGGTCCCGGTGGCCGAAGTCGCGGTTGTCAGCGGCCGGCCGCCGCCGCCGCGCCACAGCGCCCTGCCGCGCTCCTTCCACCAGGTCGAGCAGCTGAGAGAGGGACGCATGACCCTCGTCCGCTACCGGGCGGCGCGCCCCCAGGCGCTCGCCTGGGGGCGGCTGATCCACAACTTCACCGGCTACGCGAACAACGCCGTCCTGCTCGATGGACCGCGAACCGGACGCTAGCCGGCCGGCGTCGGGACTCCGCCGGGAGGCGGCGGTGGTGGTTCTGGGAAGTCGGGTGCGAAGGAGGGGAAGAGCGGCGAGTGGAGCTGATTTCGGAGCACCCCGAGGCTCGCGGGGTAGTTCTGGATCCGGTAGCTGCTGGTCGAGCCGAAGTCCTGGTAGTAGACGAGCATTTTGCAGCGTCGGTGCCGATAAAGCCAGGCGAACAGCTGCCTGACGAAGCTCGGGTCATCGCCGCTTTCGACGCCCCACTCGGTGATCGCGAACGGCTTGCCGGTGTAGCGGTTGTAGAGGCCGCTCAGCGACCGCCATTCGGGGTAGGCGGCGTAGAAATCGGTTCCCGCCCAGTCGACCCAGCGCGAGCCTGGATAAAAGTGGCGTGGGCGGTTCTGCGGAACGGTCGGCGAGCCGGAGGGGAGCGGGCTCCAAATGATCGCCACGGGTGCCGCGGGCAGGCCCCCGACGTTGCTTCGCAGCGGCGGCACGCCGGCTTCGGCGAGCCGCCGGTTGATTTTCGCCAAGCGGCCGCCCCCGTGGACGATCACATAGATCCGGCGGAAGGCAAGCCGGTACCAGTGAGGGCTGTCGGCCGGGTCACGCGGGTTCCCGGAGCAGTCATAGGCGGCGTAGACATTGAGACAGCGGTTGGGCTCGCCGAGGGGCCGCACGTAGGCCTTCATCTGCTTCGCCCAGAAGAGCTGGTTGAGGCGGACCAGGTATTCATCGCCAGCGCCGTGGGCGATCGCCCGCAGGGTGAGGATCTCGTGCCCATCCTGGCTGTCCGCGGTCGTGATGTGGAGCAGCGGGCGGGCGCGGGCCGTCTGCCAGCGTTCGATTGAGCCGTGGAAATCATCGCCCCAGCTGCGGAAGGACTCAATCACCGCCGGGTGCTTGTGCAGCGCCCGCGAGAGGTGTCCGAAGTCGGCCGGGTCGCCGGTGTCGCTGGCGCCGAAGAAGACCTCGCGTCCCGGCGGCTGCAGCAGTCCCGCCTCGGCCGGCGCGGCGCTCGACCCCAACCAGGCGCAGGCGAGCGCCAGAGCCGCCGCGAGGGCGCGCATTGGGGCAGTCGCTGACATCGGGGTCCTCTTCTAGCAAGCGACGGGCGTGAAGGTGGAAGACTGGCGGCAGATGATCGATCCGCTGCAGCGCTGGCGCGAGTTCGGTGAGAAGCCCGATTTCGCGGGGCTGCTCAGCTTCTCGGGCATGCCCTACACCGAGGATCCGGCCGATCTGGCCGGCGCTGACGTCGCGATTGTCGGGGCGCCCACCGACGACCTCGTCTCCGATCGTCCGGGTGCCCGTTTCGCTCCGCGCGCGATCCGCGCTGCCAGCTGTCCTCCCGGCGCGCACCTGGAGGCTGGTATCGATGGGTTCGGCGAGCTGCGGGTCCTGGACTACGGTGATGCCCCGGTGCTGCCCGCCGACCCTGCGGCCACCGATGCGGCGATCCGCCGGACGCTCGCCGAGGTTCTGAGTGCGGGCGCGATCCCGATCGTCCTCGGTGGCGACCACGGCATCGCCGAGCCCGACATAGGCGCCTGCGCGGATCACCGGGGCGCGCCGGTCGGCCTCGTCCACTTCGACACCCACACCGATACCGGGGCCGAGGTCTTCGGCGTGCGCCGCTCCCACGGGACCCCGATGCGGCGACTGGTCGAGGGGGGACAGGTTGACCCGGCCCGCTACGTCCAGATCGGGTTGCGTGGCTACTGGCCCGGTGAGGAGGAGTTCAGCTGGCAGTCAGAGCTCGGCATCACCAGCATCTTCATGCACGAGGTGCGCGAGCAGGGCATCGACCTGGCTCTCGAGCGCGCCATCGCCACCCTCGGTGGGGGTCCGGCCTTCCTCTCGGTTGACGTCGACGTGCTCGACCCGGCCTTTGCCCCAGGCACGGGAACTCCCGAGCCGGGGGGGATGACGAGCGCCGAGCTGCTGCGCGCCTGCCGGCTGCTGTCCAGCCAGCTGGAGATCGTCGGGGCAGAGGTCGTCGAGGTGATCCCGACCGGCGTCGGCTCAGCGGACATCACCGCCCTGGTCGCCGAGCGGCTGGTCCGGGAGATCGTCACCGGCCTCGCCCTGCGCCGCCGCGCCCAGGGCTCCTGAGCCGCGACGATCTGGGCGGTTTCGCTCAGCTCCCGGGAAGCCAGGGCTCTGACCACTGGCAGAGGCCGCGCGTCAGCGTGTTGGTCTCCGGCGGGCCCCAGGTGCCGGGTGCGTAGGGGTATACGGGTCCCGGTTCGTCGATCAGCGGCTGCACGATTCGCCAGGTCTCCTCGACGGTGTCCTGGCGTGTGAAGAGCGTGTAGCTGCCCGCGAGGGCGTCGCCCAGCAGCCGCTCATAGGGCTCCGGGTCCTCACCAGGAGCCTTCTCGAACAGGACCGCTAGGTCGGCGGGCTCGAAGGCCTCCTCGCCGGCTTTCTTGGCGAACAGGCGGATGCGGGCCCCGGGCACCGGCTCGATTCGCACCGCCAGCTGGTTGGGATCGGGCTTCGCACCTGAGCCGACGCCGAGGCGCGGCGGGCGCTTGAAGGTGACGGTCACCTCGCTGGCCTTCCTCGGCATGTACTTGCCGGCGCGGATGAAGAAGGGGACGCCGCTCCAGCGCCAGCTATCGACTTCGAGCTCGAGCGCCGCGAAGGTCTCGGTGCTTGAGTCGGGGGCGACGTTTGGCACTTCGCGAAAGCCGTCGTATTGGCCGCGAACGTACTTCTCGGGGTTCGCGGTCCGCACAGCTTTGAAGAATTCGAGCTTCTTGTCGCGGATCGAGTCGGGATGGTTGCCCGTCGGCGGCCCCATCCCGACCAGGGCGAGCACCTGCAGGGCGTGGTTTTGGATCACGTCGCGCATCGCGCCGACCGCGTCATAGAAGCGGCCCCGGTCCTCCACCCCGAAATCCTCGGCGATCGTCATCTGGACGTGCGCGACGTGCTGGCGATTCCAGACCGGCTCGAGGATGGAGTTGGCGAAGCGCAGGTAGGTGATGTCCATCACCGGCTCCTTGCCGAGGTAATGGTCGATGCGCAGGATCTGGTCTTCACGCAGGACCTCGCGCAGTTCGGCATTGAGGGCGCGGGCCGAGTCGAGGTCGTGGCCAAAGGGCTTCTCGATCACGACCCGCGCAGCGTCGGTCAGCCCGGCGCCGGCGAGGCCGTGCACGACCGTTGCGAACAGCGAGGGCGGGACCTCGAGGTAGAAGACCGGCTGCTTTGCTCCCTTGATCGCCTTGGCCACCCGGGTGAATGTCGCGGAATCGCCGTAGTCGCCCTGGACGTAGGAGAGGCGCTTTGCGAGGCGATCGAAGACGTCGCCGTCGGGACTCGACACGCTCGTCGAGACCGCCTCCCGGGCATGCTCGCGCAAGCGCTTGTCGTCCCAATCGTCGATTGCGACGCCGACGATCGGGCAGTTCAGCTTTTCGCGCGCCTCCAGCCGGTAGAGGGCCCGGAAGGTCATTTTCTTCGCCAGGTCGCCGCTGATCCCGAAGATCGTCAGGACGTCGGCTTCCTCAGGGCTCCGCTTGGCGGCCATCGGCCCGCCAGGCTATCGAGTGGAGCGAGTCCGCCGAGCCGGTGGCATAGGGTTACGGGATGGAGCTGGGAATCGTCGGACTGGGTCGGATGGGGGCGAACATGGCGCGGCGGCTGATGCGCGACGGGCACCGGATCGTCTCCTATGACGTCAACCCCGACGCGGTCAAAGAACTGGCCGGGGAGGGTGCCGAGGCCAGCGCCTCGCTCGAGGAGCTGGCCGCAAAGCTGAGCGCTCCCCGCTCGATCTGGGTGATGGTCCCGGCTGGCGAGATCACCGAGCAGACGATCGAGGGGGTCGCGGCGGTGCTCGCGGACGGCGACGCGATCATCGACGGTGGCAACTCCTACTACCGCGACGACATCCGCCGCGCCGAGAAGGTGGGCGCCAGGGGGATCGACTACGTCGACTGCGGCACCAGTGGCGGCGTCTTCGGGCTCGAGCGCGGTTACTGCCTGATGATCGGTGGGCCCGACCGGGCGATCGAGCGGCTGGACCCGATCTTCGCCTCGCTGGCGCCAGGGGTCGCGGTGGCCGAGCGCACTCCCGGTCGCGACGGAGAGCCCGGCCCGGCCGAGAACGGCTACCTGCACTGCGGCCCCAGCGGCGCCGGCCACTTCGTGAAGATGGTCCACAACGGGATCGAGTATGGGGTGATGGCCGCCTACGCCGAGGGGCTCAACGTGCTCAAGCATGCCAACGCCGGCAAGGTCCGGCGTGAGGCGGACGCGGAGACGGCACCGCTCGAGCAGCCCGAGTACTACCGGTACGACCTTGATCTGCCCGAGATCGCCGAGGTGTGGCGCCGGGGCAGCGTGATCGGCTCCTGGCTGCTCGACCTGACCGCCGCGGCCCTGCAGGAATCGCCCGATTTGGCGGATTTCGCCGGGCGCGTCTCAGACTCCGGAGAGGGTCGCTGGACCTCGATCGCGGCGATCGATGAGGGAGTTCCGGCGCCCGTCCTGACGACGGCGCTGTTCGAGCGCTTCGCCTCGCGAGGGCTCGATGACTTCGCCGACAAGGTCCTCTCGGCGATGCGCAAGCAGTTCGGCGGTCACGTCGAGAAGTCCTCGTCGTGAAGCGCGAATCTCGATGAGCGCGCCGCGGCTGGAGGTCCTCGCGCAGGAAAGGGACGCGGCTCCGCTGGCCGCCGACCTGATCGCCGCCGCCGGTCGCGAGGCGGTTGCCGAGCGCGGCTCCTTCTCGCTCGCGGTGAGCGGCGGCCGCACCCCCTGGGGGATGTTGGCGATCCTCAGCGACCGCGAGGACATGCCCTGGGCGGAGACGACCCTCTACCAGGTCGACGAGCGCGTCGCCGCCCCCGGCAGCCAGGAGCGCAACCTGACCCATATCGTGCTCGCGCTCTCAATGGAGAACCAGGCGGCGATCAGGCCAATGCCGGTCACCCAGCGCGACCCCGAGGCGGCGGCGCTCGAATATGAGGAATCGCTGCCCGAGCGCCTCGACCTCGTCCACCTCGGCCTGGGGCCCGACGGTCACACCGCCTCGCTGGTCCCCGGCGACCCCGTCCTGGAGGTGAGCGATCGCTGCGTCGCGGTGACCGAGACCGCCTACCAGGACCACCGCCGGATGACCCTCACCTACCCGGCGCTCGGCGCCGCCCGCCGGATCCTCTGGTTGGTGACGGGGCCGGCCAAGAGGGAGGCCCTGGCCAAGCTGCTGGCCGGCGATCGCTCGATTCCCGCGGGGCGGGTCGAGAACGACGAGATGACGATCGTCGCCGATCAAGACGCCGCCGGGCCGCGGTGATGTCCTCGGTCCCTGGCGAGTGGCCCCGCGCGGGCAGGACCCGAGGAGATCGAGACAGGGCGCGCGCTGGGCTCGATCTGCTCGCTGCGAGATCCGGCCGGCCCTTCGGGGCGCCCTTCGCGCCTCGGGACCTACACCTCCCCGAGCGATACAGCGTGGTTGGCGACGACCCGGCCCTGCGGATCCCAGTCGCGCTTTACCTGGCGCAGGCGATCGCAGACCTCGGGCGGGAGGATCGCGTCCAGATCGCAGGGTGCCTCGGTGAAGTTGAAGTAGGCACCGCCCGGGTGCCAGGGGCGCATCGTCTCCTCGATCTTCGCCAGGTGGGCGGGAATCGCCGCGCCGAGCTCCGGGGTCATCGGCATGCCGACGCTGTACATGACGTAATCGGCGTCGATCTTGGCGAGTGCGCCGGCGTTCTGCGCCGGGCGGCCGAAGGCGCCGCCCAAGTGGCGTAGCTCACTCAACAGCATCGGGGAGCCGGAATCCGCGCCGGCGAGGCCGACGAATGCGTCGATCGCCTCGTCGGTGAGCTCGCCGACAAGGCCGCCTTCGCCGATCCCCGGGACCGGATTCTCGGGGTCCATGTGGATGTGGCTGAGCCCGGACGCCGGCATCCAGCCGTAGGTGTCCATGATCGTCTCCCCGAGTGCCCGCATGGGCGCCATCACGGCCTCGCCCTCCTGCTCGCTGTCGACGATGCAGGCGCCGTCGATCGTCAGCAGAGGCCTACCGCGGATCGGCTCGGGCACATCGGGGATCGGTGGCGGCGTCAGGAAGCGGACCACGGAGGAGACCTCGTCGGGTTGCGCGGTCGCCCAGTCGCGGTAGGCGCGGACCGCCTCGACGCCGAGCTCAGCCGGGAAGACGAGCGCCCCCGCGTAGATCTCGGGCAGCTCGAGCATGTCGAGGTGCAGGGCGGTGACGATCGCATAACCGCCCCCGCCCCCCCGCAGTGCCCAGAAAAGTTCGGCGCCCTCGTTTGCATCGACGGTCAGCGGCTCGCCCTCGGCGCTGACCAGCTCGATCGCCCTCACCCGGTTGCAGGCGAAGCCATGCTTGCGTCCAAGCCAGCTGAGACCGCCGCCCAGGGTGTAGCCGACGACGCCGACATCGGGAGAGGAGCCCGGCATCCCGCAGAGGCCGTGCGGCTGGCCGGCTTCACCGAGCTCGGCGGACAGTACGCCCGCCTCGACCCGCGCCGTCTTTGCCTCTGAGTCGATCTCGACGCCGCGCATTCCGGCGGTCTTGATCAGGATCGTCCCCTCCAGCGAGGGCAGACCGGCGGAGCCGTGCCCGGTTCCCTGGCCGGCGACCCGCAGATCGTTGGCGACCGCGAAGGCCACCGTCGCGGCGACGTCCTCGGCGCTCTGGACGATCGCAACGGCGGCCGGTCGCTGGTCGGTCGCCAGGTTCCAGCCGCTGCGCACCGCGTCCCAGTCGGCCTCACCGGGGGTCGCGACCCTGCCGGCGATGGCAAGTTCCGTGAAATCGGTCACTGCTCTCCTCCTAATCTACGGTCGGCGTTAAGCGATCCACGGCGTCTCCTCTCCCCACCAAGACCTCGCTGACCATATCCGGCGGGAAGAGACCGTGGGCGGCGAGGCCGGGATCGGCCTCGAGGTGAACGGCGAGCGACTCCGGGTCGGCCACCGCACCGCGGTAGTCGGCGATCAGGCCACCATCGGGGCTGGCGGGCGTTGCGGGGCGCAGGGTCACGTCTGAACCCAGCCGCTCGAGGGTGGCGATCAGGCCGAAGGCGAAAAGCTCCAACGGGACCGGCGCCCTGAGGCGCTCGACCGGCTTGCTCGAGTCGCAGATCACGATGAAGCGCGTCGCCGCCGCGGCGACGATCTTCTCGCGCAGATGGGCACCGCCGCCGCCCTTGACCAGCCAGCCGTCGGGTGTCAGCTGGTCGGTGCCATCGATCGCGATGTCGAGATGCCCCAGCTCGCTGAACTCCTCGACCGGGATTCCCAGCTCGCGGGCCCGCTCCTCGGTCGCAACCGAGGTGGCGACGCAACGGATGCCGATCAGGCCACGCGCGGCAATCGCCGGCAGCAGGTGGGCGACCGTCGAACCCGTGCCGAGACCGACCCTCATCCCCTCCTCGACCAGCTCCGCCGCCGCCTCGGCGGCGATGCGCTTCTCGGTCTCCGCGTCGCTCACCGCGAGAACTCTATGCTCGCTGATGCTTTGGACGCGCGCATCTGGCTCACGGGAAGGGATGGCGAGCCCCGCTCGGTCGCTCTCGGCGAGCGGACCGTAATCGGCCGCGACCCCGAGGCGGATATCCACATCGACGGCGAGGCGGTCTCCTGGAAGCACCTCGAGATCGAGAGCCGCGGCGGCGTGCTGATGGCCACTGACCTCGACAGTCGCAACGGAACCGAACTAAACGGCGAGCGACTCGAGCGGCCGCGGCGGCTGCGCGATGGCGACGTCCTGATCGTCGGCGGCAGGAGGCTCGAGGTATCCGACCCCCAACCGGGGAGGACCGGGGTAACGGTAGCGGCGTCCGAGCCGAGGGTCGCTCTCTCCGAAGAGGAGCGGGCCACGGCCATCGCCCTGGTCGCTCCCTATCGCAGCGAGGGCGCTTTCGCCGGTCGCCCGGCGACGAGGGCCGAGATCGCCGCGGCGCTGCACCTGAGCGAGCGCACCGCGCAGCGCCGCCTCGACGCGCTCGGCGCCAAGCTCGACGTGCCCGGCGCCGCCGGGCGCGAGCGGCCGCGACTGATAGCCGCGCGTGTGATCGAGCTCGGTCTCGACCGTCGACGCTGAGGCGGGCCGGGCCACACGGGGCTCGGGCCAGGCAGCAACCGCCGTCCAGTGGGCGGTCACGGTCAGCTCATGCTCCGAGCTCCCGCCTCCTTAGCGCTCCCCCGGGTGCCAGCGGGGCGGCGCCTGTGGCCCCGGTACCTCACGGCTCGCTCCCCGGACGTTGGGCCGCGTCCCAAATCGGGCCAAATCTGTCCCGGTGCGGGGCGCCGCTGTCGTTTTCGGGACCGTCGGCGGGCCCCAGCATCGGGTCGGTCAACGTCAAGCAAATTCGAAAGGAACTCAAAATGCTCAAGCGATCGATCCTCACGGGAGTGCTCTGGGCCCTCGGCCTGGCGCTCCTCGGCGTCCCGACCGCGACCGCGGCCGGGCACGGGGGAGCCGTCGTCTTCTCGAAGGCCACCACCAAGACGACCAAGGAAATAGTCAAGGACGCTGAAGGCAACCCGGTCAAGGACGCTGAAGGCAACCCCGAGGTCAGGCAGCTGACGAGCGAAGAAGGCGGCCTCTTCGCGGTCAAGGACGGGCGCCTCAACCAGCTGACCGAAGACCCGGCCGACACCGAACCCTCGTTTGCGCCCAACGGCAGGCAGATCGTCTTCACGCGCGACGGCGACATATACAGCGTCCGGGCCGACGGCTCCGGCCTGCGGGCGCTGACCGGCGGGCCGTCGATCGACACAGCACCGAAGGTCTCGCCCAACGGGCGGGCGGTCCTCTTCGAGCGACGCAGCTCGAGCGGGGAACCACGCGATCTGTTCACGGTGGGATCGGGCGGCGGCGGCCTGCGAGCGCTGACCGACACCCCCCAGGACGAGCATGAAGCGTCGTTCTCACCCGATGGCCGGGCGATCGTCTTTGTGCGCAGCGTCGCCGAAACCGGCGGCGGCACGGCCGATGACCTCTACTCGGTGCGCCCCAGCGGTGCCGGACTGTTGCGCCTCACCCGCAGCGGGAGCGTCGATGAGTTTGACCCGCGCTACTTCGCCGGTGGGATCGTCTTCAGCCGCGGAGAAAGTGGCGAACAGGCCAGTGCCTACGCCGACGTCTACACGATGAAGCGCAACGGTCGAGCGATGAGGCCACTGGTCGCCGGCGCCGGCTCGGCCTACGTTGAGGACGTCACCCAGGACGGGCGCCTGGTGCTCTTTCGCCGCGAACGCGGCCTCTGGGTGAAGGGGATCGGTGCCGGTGCCGCCCGCAAGCTCTGTGAACTGCCCGACGGCTCGCGGACCAACGCGGTCTTTTCCTCCGACGGCAAACAGGTCGCTGCCTTCATCGAAGCTGAAGGCGAGGAGCAGCTCGACTCAATCGACGTCGCCTCGCGCTCGGCGAGCGAGCTGGCCGAAGGGTTCGAACCAGCCAAGTCCGCCGATGGAGAATCGAGCGGCACAATCGGTCCGGTAATCACCTGGCAGCCGACGCGCTAGTGACCGCCTGAGAGGTCGGGGCCCTTCGCGACCGTGAAGGGCCCCGCCTCACGCGGCGGTATAACCGCCGCGTGGCAGAACCCCCGATCGGCTCAGTTCTGGGTGGATACCGGGTCGACGCGCTGATCGCGCGCGGCGGGATGGGCGTCGTTTACCGGGCGACCCATCTGGCACTTGACCGGCCGGTCGCCCTCAAGGTGATCGCCCGCCATCTGGCCGACGACGCGGCCTTCCGCGGGCGCTTCCTGACCGAGTCGCGACTCGCCGCCCGCCTCGAGCACCCCAGCGTGGTCCCCGTCTATGACGCCCGCGAAGAAGCCGGTGAGCTGTTCGTCGCGATGCGCCTGATCGAGGGCGGCGACCTGAAGCGGCGGATCGCCGCCCGGGGCCCGTTGCCCGCGAGCGAGGCGATCGAGCTGCTGGCGCAGATCGCCGAGGCGCTGGACGCCGCCCATGCGGCGGGAATTGTCCATCGCGACGTCAAGCCCCACAACATCCTCCTGGACGGTTCCGGGCATGCGTTTCTCACCGACTTCGGCCTCGCCAAGGCCCTTGATGAGAGCGGCGCCCAATCGGGCGCCTCGATAGCCGGCACTCTCGAATACATGTCCCCCGAGCAGTGGCAGGGGCGCAGCGTCGGCCCGGCGACCGACGTCTACTCGCTCGGCTGCGTCCTCTATGAGGCGCTGACGGGAATCGCGCCCTTCGCCCGCAAGGAAGGGGAAACCGAACCGGAGCTGCCGGCGGGTCTTGACGCGGTGATCGAACGCGCGGTCGCCAAGCAGCCGCAGCGTCGCTACCCGACGGCGGTCGCGCTGATCGACGCCGCGCGCGAATGCCAGGGGGCGACGCCGACCGCGACACGGGTCCTATCCGAGGCTCCCGGGAGGCCGACCGAGGTGCGCGGCCAGCGGGCGGCGAGCAGCTTCTGGCGGCGGCCGTCGTCAGCGAGGATCGCCGCCGCGCTCGCCGCCGTCGTGGTGCTGATCGCCGCGCTGATCGCCTGGCTGGCTCTGAGCGGGGCCGGGGTCTCGGTCTCGGCACCGATCGTGATCGGTCGCGGCCCGCTGCGGATCGCCACCGGCAGGCGCTCGGTATGGGTGACGAGCGCCCGCGACGGCACCCTGACCCGGATCGATGCAGCCAACGGCGAGGTGGAGGGTCGGCCGCTTCACCTTGGCCGGGGGATCGCCGGGGTCGCCGTCGGGGCGAAATCGGTCTGGGTCGCCAGCCCACGCACCGGTGAGGTCCTGCGGGTCGAAGGGCAAACCGGCCGCCTCGAGGACCGGATCGCGGTCGGCGGCCACCCCGGGCCGCTGGTCTTCGGCGGCGAACGCGTCTGGGTCGCCGGCGAGTTCGGCGAAGGGATCAGCGTGATCAACGCTCGGAGCGACGGCGTCTTCAAGCGCGGCATCGCCCCACATCGGTCGCCGCTGCGACTGGCGGTCGGCGCCGGTGGGCTCTGGGTAAGCGACGCGAGAACCGGGTCGATCCGTCGCGTCGACCTCGCGACGGGGCTCGCCGGGGCGCCGATCAAGGTCGCTCGCCGCCCGGCCGGGGTGACCGTCGCCGGCGGCATCGTCTGGGTCGTCGACAGCCGCTCCGACGACGTCGTCCGGGTCGACTCCGCGACCGGGACGCTGCTCGGCGCACCGACCCCGGTGGGCCGTCGCCCGGGCGGAATCGGCGCCGGCACCAATCTCCTCTGGGTTGCGAACCAGGCCGACGACAGCGTCAGCCGCATCGAGATAGCCAGTGGTGAAACCAACGGCGCCCCGATCGGGGTCGGCCGCCATCCGGGAGCCGTCGCGGTCGGCGGCGAAGCGGTCTGGGTCGCCGATAACGGTGACGGAGCGGTGACCCGGATCGCACCGTGAGTCCCAATCAATAGGATCGTGCCGGGTGATGGCCAAGGACATCGACCAGCTCTGCATCAACACGATCCGCACCCTGTCGATCGACGCAATTCAGAAGGCGAACTCGGGTCACCCCGGGACGCCGATGGCGCTCGCCCCGCTCGCCTACACGCTATGGCAGCGCTTCCTGCGCTTCGACCCCGCCGACCCGATCTGGCCGGGCCGCGACCGCTTCGTCCTCTCCGCCGGGCACGCTTCGATGCTGCTGTACTCGCTGCTCTTCCTGGCCGAGGTGCAGGCCGTCGATCCCGACTACGAGGTCCTCGGCCGTCCCTCGGTGACCCTCGCCGACATCGAATCCTTTCGGCAACTCGACTCGCGCGCACCCGGGCACCCCGAGTACCGCTGGACCTCGGGGGTCGAGACGACGACGGGGCCGCTCGGCCAGGGGGTGGCGACCTCGGTCGGGATGGCGATCGCCTCCAAGTGGCAGGCCGACCGCTACGGCGCGGAGCTGTTTGATTTCGACGTCTACGCGATCGGCGGCGACGGCTGCCTGATGGAGGGGATCTCCGGAGAGGCGGCTTCGCTCGCCGGCCACCTGAAGCTAGACAACCTCTGCTGGGTCTACGACAACAACCAGATCACGATCGACGGCCGCACCGCGCTCGCCTACAGCGACGACGTGCCGCTGCGCTTCGAGGGCTATGGCTGGAACGTGATCGCGGTCGAAGATGCGAACGACACCGAGCGGATCGCCACCGCTCTCGAGGAGTTCAGGGCTGAGGAGGCGCGGCCCACGCTGATCGTCCTCGACAGCCACATCGGTTGGGGCTCGCCCCATAAGCAGGACACCGCGGCCGCCCACGGCGAGCCGCTCGGTGAGGAGGAGGTGCGCGAGACGAAGCGCGCCTACGACTGGCCCGAGGATGCCGAGTTCCTCGTCCCCGATGGCGTCAAGGAGCACTTCGCCGCCGGCCTCGGTGCTCGTGGGGCGGAGCTGCGCGCCGCCTGGAACGAGAGGCTCGGCGAGCTGCGCGCGGCGGACGCCGGGCTGGCCGAAGAGATCGACGTCATGCAGCGGCGTGATCTCCCCGAGGGCTGGGACGCCGAGATCCCGAGCTTTGACGCCGACCAGAAGGGCATCGCCACGCGCAAGGCCTCCAACCTGGTCGAGAATGCGATCGGAGCCCGTCTGCCCTGGCTGCTGGCGGGTTCGGCCGATTTGACCGGCTCGACCTCGGTCGCGCTGGACGGTGCGGCAGACTTTGAGGCGGGCGCCGATGACGGGCGCCAGCTGCACTTCGGGATCCGTGAGCACGGGGCGGCGGCGATCTCAAACGGGCTCTCGCTCTCCAAGCTGCGCCCACTGTGGTCCACCTACCTGACCTTCTCCGATTACGGACGCCCGGCGATCCGCCTCTCGGCCCTGATGGAGCTGCCGGTGATCCACGTATTCACCCACGACTCGATCGGTCTCGGTGAGGATGGCCCGACCCACCAGCCGGTCGAGCAGCTCGCCTCGTTGCGGGCGATTCCGGGCCTCGACGTGATCCGGCCCGCCGATGCCAACGAGGTCGCCGAGGCCTGGCGGGTCGCCCTGGACCGCACCCACCAGCCGGTGGCGCTCGTCCTCAGCCGCCAGGAGGTCCCGGTGATCGACCGTTCGCGCTACGCCTCCGCCGAGGGGTTGCGCCGCGGCGGTTACGTACTGGCTGACGCGACTCCCTCCACCGAGGCGGTCGATGCGCCGCTGCCCGACGTGATCCTGATCGCCACCGGCAGTGACGTGGCGCTGGCGCTCGCGGCCCACGAGGAGCTGAGCGGTGAAGGGATCGCCTCGCGGGTCGTCAGTCTGCCCTGCTGGGAGCTCTTCGAGCGACAGGATCCCGCCTATCGCAACGAGGTGCTGCCACCGGACCTCAGCGCCAGGGTCTCGGTCGAGGAGGGCTCGACCCTGGGCTGGGATCGCTTCGTGGGCCCGGCGGGTAGACGGATCGGCATGCACACCTTCGGCAGCTCGGCCCCCCTCAAGGACGTAATGAGCAAATTCGGCTTCACCCCAGACAAGGTCGCCGCGGCGGCCAGGGAGGTACTTGCATGAAACCGACGCAGCAGCTTCACGAAGCGGGCCAGAGCCTCTGGCTCGACAACATCACCCGCACCATCCTCCGCGATGGAACGCTGGCCGCCTACATCGACGAGCTCTCGGTCACGGGGCTGACCTCCAATCCGACGATCTTTGACAAGGCGATCTCCGGCGGCGAGGCCTATGACGAGCAGATCGCACAGGATGGGCCGGGGTCGGGGTCGACCGAGGAGCTCTTCTTCGCGCTGGCGATCGCCGACCTGCGCGACGCCACCGATCTCTTCCGCGGCGTCCACGAACGCACGGCCGGGGTCGATGGCTTCTGCTCGCTGGAGGTCTCACCGCTGCTCGCCGATGACACGGCGGCGACGATCGAGCAGGCCGCGAGACTCCACGGTCGGGCTGACCGCGACAACCTCTTCATCAAGATCCCCGGCACCCCGGCGGGTCTGCCGGCGATCGAGGAGTCGATCTTCGCGGGCATCCCGATCAACGTCACCCTGCTCTTTGACACCGAGCAGCATCTGGCCGCGGCGGGCGCCTATATGAAGGGGATCGAACGGCGGATCGAGGCCGGCCTTGACCCCGAGGTCGCCTCCGTGGCCTCGATCTTCATGAGCCGCTGGGACGTCGCGGTCTCCGAACGGGTTCCCGGGGAGCTGGAGAACCGCCTCGGGCTCGCGGTCGGCCAGCGCGCCTATCGTGGCTACCGCGAGCTGCTCGAGTCCCAGCGGGTGCAGCGGCTGATGAACGAGGGTGCGCGTCCACAGCGGCTGCTCTGGGCGAGCACCGGGACCAAGGACCCCGAGGCCTCCGACGTCCTCTACATCGAGGGTTTCGCCTCACCGTTCACGGTCAACACGATGCCGGAGCCGACCCTGCACGCGTTCGCCGATCACGGCAGGGTCGGCCAGCTTCTGCCCGCCGACGGGGGCGAGTGTGAGGAGACCCTGGCGCAGTTCGAGAGCGCCGGCATCGAGGTCGATGCGCTCGCCGCCCGTCTCCAGGAGGAGGGTAAGCAGGCCTTCAACAAGTCCTGGGAAGACCTGCTCGATTCGCTTGAGCAGGAGCGGACCAGGGTCGGTTAGGTGAGCGTCGCGGGGGCGCCCGACCTGCGGGAAGGCCCGGCCTGGCGGGCGCTGGAGGACCACTTCAGCACGATCCGTGACATCCATCTGCGCGACCTCTTCGGCGAGGATCGCGACCGCGGCGAGCGACTGATCGCCGAGGGTGCGGGGCTTCATCTCGACTTCTCCAAGAACCGCATCACCGAAGAGACCGTGATCCTGCTCGGCGAGCTGGCCCGTGAGCGCGGGGTGGGGGATCGGCGTGACGCGATGTTCGCCGGCGAGCACATCAACGTCTCCGAGGACCGCGCCGTCCTTCACGTGGCGCTGCGGATGCCGCGCGGGCGCTCGCTGCTCGTCGACGGAGTCGACGTCGTCAGGGAGGTGCATGCAACGCTCGGGCGGATGGCCGACTTCTGCGAGCGCGTTCGCTCGGGCGAGTGGCGCGGGCATACCGGCAGGCCGATCCGCAACGTCGTCAATGTCGGCATCGGCGGCTCGGATCTGGGCCCGGTGATGGCCTACGAGGCGCTGCGGCACTTCAGCCGCCGCGAGATGAGCTTCCGCTTCATTTCCAATGTCGACGGCACCGACTTTGCAGAGTGCACCCGTGACCTCGATCCCCAGGAGACCCTCTTCGTGATCGCCTCGAAGACCTTCACGACGCTGGAGACGATGACCAACGCGCGCACCGCCCGCGAGTGGTCATTGGCCGCGATGGAGGACGAGCAGGCGGCGGTTGCAAAGCACTTCGTCGCCGTCTCGACCAACGCCGCGGAGGTCGCGAAGTTCGGGATCGACACCGAGAACATGTTCGGCTTCTGGGAGTGGGTCGGCGGTCGCTACTCGATGGATTCGGCGATCGGCCTCTCGACGATGCTGGCGATTGGGCCAGCGCGCTTCGCCGAGATGCTGGCCGGGTTCCACGCGATGGACGAGCACTTCCGCGAGGCGCCCCCGGCGCGGAACCTGCCGATGCTGATGGGTCTGTTGGCCGTCTGGTACGCCGACTTCTTCGGCGCCGAAACCTCGGCGGTGCTGCCCTACGAGCAGTACCTGCACCGCTTCCCGGCCTATCTGCAGCAGCTGACGATGGAGTCCAATGGCAAGCACGTGACCCTCGACGGGGCCCGGGTGGACTATGAAACCGGTGCCATCTACTGGGGCGAGCCGGGGACCAATGGCCAGCACTCCTTCTACCAGCTGATCCACCAGGGCACGCGTCTCATCCCCTGCGACTTCATCGGCTTCATGCGTTCCAACAACCCGCTCGGCGAGCACCACGACCTGCTGATGTCCAACGTCTTTGCCCAGGGCGAGGCGCTGGCCTTCGGCAAGACCCCCGAGCAGGTGCGCGAGGAGGGGACTCCCGAGCCGATCGTCCCGCACAGGGTGATGGAGGGAAACCGACCCTCGAACACGATCCTTGCCGAGCGCCTGACCCCAGAGACGCTCGGGACGCTGATCGCGCTCTATGAGCACAGCGTCTTCACCCAGGGTGCGATCTGGGGCATCGACTCCTTTGATCAGTGGGGGGTGGAGCTGGGCAAGGCCCTGGCCCAGGCGATAATCCCCGAGCTGCAGGCCAAGCGGGAGCCGCGGCTAAAGCACGACAGCTCGACCAACGCTCTGATCAGGCGCTACCGGGCCGCGCGCGGCGCGGAGTAACAACCGATCGTGCCGCTCGACCCGCTTCCGCTGGCGGCGTCGGCGTCGAATCTGCTCGCGGCGCGCGAGCAGATGGCCTTCACGCTGGGTTTCCACATCGTCCTCTCCTGCCTCGGCGTGGCGCTGCCGGCGACGATCCTGATCGCCAACTACATCGGCCTGCGCCGCGGTGAGCGGGACGCGATCGAGCTCGCGCGGCGCTGGTCCAAGGCGATGGCCGTCACCTTCGCGGTCGGGGCCGTGACGGGGACCGTCCTCAGCTTCGAGTTCGGTCTCCTGTGGCCGCGATTCATGGACCGCTTCGGCGCGGTCTTTGGGATCGCCTTCGGGATCGAGGGGCTCTTCTTCTTTCTCGAGGCGATCTTCCTCGCGATCTACATCTACGGCTGGAGGCGGCTCAGCCCCTGGGCCCACTTCTGGGCCGGGGTTCCGATGGTGCTGACCGGAATCGGCGGTGCCTTCGCGGTCGTCGCCGCGAACTCCTGGATGAACCAGCCGCAGGGTTTCAGGCTGAACGCGGCGGGCCGGGTGGTCGAAACCGACCCGGTCAAGGTGCTGTTCAACCCGGCGACCGGCTATGAGGTTCCCCACATGATCCTCGCCGCCTACATCGTCGTCGGCTTCCTGGTCGCCTCCATCTATGCGACCGGCATGCTGAGGGGTCGGCGCGACCGCCTTCACCGGCTCGGCCTGCTGATCCCGCTGACGATCGGCCTGGTGGCGGCGCCGCTCCAGTTCCTGGTCGGCGACACCGCGGCGCGCGCGGTCGCCCACAACCAGCCCGCCAAGTTCGCCGGGATGGAGTGCATCCAGGAAACCGGCACCCACCAGACCGAGTACGTGGGGGGCATCTGCACCTCAGATGGGGTCAGGGCCTCGATCCCGATCCCCGATCTGGACAGCTTCCTGGTCGGCTTCAGCCCCGATACGAAGGTGACCGGGCTGAATGACATCCCGGCCGACGAACGCCCGCCGGCGAACACGCTGCTGCACCTCGCCTTCGACACGATGATCGGCATCTGCACGCTGATGATCGCCCTCGGCGTCTGGGTGGCGTTCGTCTGGTGGCGGCGCCGAGAGCTGCCGGGCAGCGTCTGGTTCCTACGCGCCGTGGCGCTCTCGGGCGCCGCCGCGGTGCTCTCTCTGTGGTGTGGCTGGATCGTCACCGAGGTGGGGCGGCAACCGTGGATCGTGCAGGGCTACATGCGCACCTCCGAAGCGGTCACGCCGGCGCACGGGATCTGGTTCACGTTCGGCCTCGTGCTGGCGCTCTACGGGGCCCTGGGAACGATCGCGATCCTCGTCTTGCGCGGGATGTCGCGTCGCTGGCGCGAGGGTGGTGGGGGGACGGAGCCAGGCACCCCCTACGGGCCGCCGGAGGAGATCGTCGCATGAGCCGGGCCGAGGCCGCCGCGGCGATCCTCTGGGTGGGGGCGACCTTCTACGCGCTCTTCGGCGGCGCCGACTTCGGCGCCGGCCTCTGGGACCTGTTCGCCGGCGGGGCCGAGCGCGGTCGCCGGCCGCGGGCCCTGATCCAGCGCTCGCTGACCCCGGTCTGGGAGGCCAACCACGTCTGGCTGATCTTCATCCTCGTCGTCCTGTGGACGGCCTTCCCACCGGCCTTCAGCGCCGTGATGACGACTCTCTATGTGCCGCTGGCGCTGGCCGCCCTGGGGATCGTCCTGCGGGGCTCGGGCTTTGCTTTTCGTAAGGCGATCGAGGGATTCTCCGGCCGCCGCGCCGCCGGGGCCGTCTTCGCCCTCTCCTCGGTGCTGACGCCGTTCTTCATGGGCACCGTGGTCGGAGCGGTCGCCGCCGGAAACGTGCCGGCCGCCGGTGACGGCCCGCCCTTCTCGAGCTGGCTGGCGCCACTGCCCTTGCTGAGCGGGGTGTTGTTTGTCGCCACCTCCGCCTACCTCGCCGCCGTCTTTTTGGTCGGCGACGCGCGGCGCCTCCGCGCGCAGGGTCTCGAGGCCTACTTCGTGCGGCGGGCCCTCGGCGCGGCGGCGGTGGCGGGCGCCGCCGCCGCCCTGGGGCTGGTCGAGCTGCACGCCGAAGCGCGCTACGTTTACGACCGCCTGCTCGACCAGGGGCTGCCACTGGTGCTTCTCTCCGGACTGTGCGGGCTGGGCCTGATGGTCGCACTGCTGCGCGGCTTCCGCCGAGTGCTGCGGCCGCTGGCGGCGGGCGCCGTCGTCGCCGTGATCTGGGGCTGGGGGATCGCCCAGTTCCCCTATCTGCTGCCGCGGAGCCTCACGATCGGCGCCGCCGCGGCACCGGAGGCGACGCTCGAGGTGATCTTCATCGTCTTCGGAGTGGCGGCGCTTCTCGTGCTTCCCGCGCTGGGTTTGCTCTACACGCTGAGCCAGCGCGACCTGCTCGGGGAGGGCGAGCGGTGAGGCGCATCCGGGCCGTGCTGTTTGACATCGACGGCACAATCCTCCTCACCGGAGGCGCCGGTGCCATCGCCTGGCAGCGTGCCTTCGCCGAGCTCTACGGGGTCGAGGCGAGTATCTCCGAGCACACCGACGCGGGAATGACCGACCCCGAGATCGCGGCGATCGTCTTCCGCGAGGTGATCGGCCGCGAGGGTTCACCTGAGGAGCGCGCCAGGGTGATCGCCGGATACCTGCGCCATCTGCCGCAGACCGTCGCCGAGTCAGATGGTTATCGCGTGATGCCGGGCATCGCCGAGCTGCTCGAGCGACTGATCGAGGAAGGCGTCCTGCTCGGTCTGGTGACCGGGAACATCGAGGCCGCCGCCCACATCAAGCTGGCCCGCGCCTCGCTCAACCGTTTCTTCAGCTTCGGCGGCTATGGCTCGGACTCGGCGGATCGCACCGCGGTGACGAGGGCCGCGCTCGCCCGCGGCGAGCTCGTCTCCGGTGGTGCCCTCGGTTCGGGGACCCAATCGCCCCCCGAGGGGGCGGCCTGTATCAGCGTCGGTGACACCCCGCGCGACGTCCTTGCCGGTCATGGCGCCGGTCTCAGGGTGGTCGGCGTCGCCACCGGCTCCTACTCGCGCGAGGAGCTGCGCGGGGCCGGCGCCGACTGGGCGCTGCGGACCGTCGAGCGTGACTTCCCCGCCTAGCCGCGGCGGCTTTCAAATCCGGCCTGAGAGGATTGCCGGCGCCCGGGCGATTTCAGCCCAGGGTGCAGCGGACCTGGTAGATCGAGGTGAACCCGGTCTCGAACCCGTTGCGGGCGGCGCGCAGATACAGGCGCCAGACGCGCACCCTTTCCGCCCCGGCGAGGCGCACCGCATCGTCCAGGTTCTCATCCAGGCGCCGTGCCCAGTGGCGCAGGGTCTCCGCGTAATCGCTGCCGAACTCCTCCACGTGGCGGGCGATGAATCCGGCCCGTTCGAGGGCCAGCAGGACGCGCGAGAGATGCAGCGGTGCCGCATCGGGGAAGACGTAGCGCTCTGAGAAGGGACCCGCCTCGGAGTCGGTGTGGCGCAGGCGTGTGATCCCGTGGTTGAGCAGGCGACCGGCCGGCTCCAGGAGGTCCGCCAGGCTGCGCGCGTAGGTGTCGATGTTGACCGTGCCGACGTGCTCGACCATGCCGATGCTGGCGATCGCGTCGAAGTGCTCCCCGGCCAGGTCGCGGTAATCCATCACGCGGATCTCGACCCGATCACCGACCCCGGCGGCCTCCGCGCGCCGGCGGGCTCTCTCAGCCTGGGGAGGAGAGAGAGTGATTCCGACCACCTTCGCTCCATAGCGGGTCGCCGCCCAGAGCGGGAAGCTGCCCCAGCCACAGCCGACGTCGAGCACCCGCTCACCCTCCTTCAGGGCGAGCTTGCGAGCGACCATGTCGAGCTTCTCCTCCTGGGCCTCCTCCAGCGTCTTGGCGCCGTTTCGCCAGACCGCGCAGCTGTAGGTCATCGAGTCATCGAGGAACAGCGCGAAGAACTCGTTGGAGACGTCGTAGTGGTGGCGCACGGCGCGCGCGTCGCGCTCCTTTGAGTGCCGCCGCCCGCTGGGCTGCAGCTCGGCCGCCGGTCGCCTCGGCGGTGGGGTCAGGCCCGCGGCGCGCAGCGCCCCGAGCAACAGCGCGCGCTTGTCGGGCGCCCCCAGCGATGGTGGCTTCCAGCGATCGAGCAGGGCGATCACCGCGTCGATGTCGTCGACCTCGATCTCGCCGCTGACATAGGCTCGGCCGAGGCCGAGCTGACCCGGTGCGCGCAGCACGTGGGCCGCGGCGCGCGGGGAGCGCACGAAGAAGGTCGGGCCGCCGTTCTCGCCGGTCGGCGGCAGGCGGGTGCCGTCCCAGAACTCGACGGCGAACGGGCGCTCGGGAATCCGGGCCTCGATCTCCCGCCGCAAACGAACCGTTGAGGCGAATCTCATCTTTGCAGCATATGATCGCTCGGCCAATGTCTGGTTCCGGCACGCTTCCATCCGACATCCAGCCCGTCGCCAACGAGACCCGGGACCGGATCATCACCGGCCTGGTGACGATGGTTCCGTTTCTCGCCCTGGGCCTCGTCGCCTGGCAGGTCTGGGACGAGGCGCTGCACTGGCGCGACATCGCGATCTTCCTCGCCATGTACCTGCCGGTCGGCCTCGGGGTCACGGTCGGCTTCCATCGCCACCTCACCCACCGGGCCTTCAAGGCCAAGCCCTGGCTGCACGGTCTGCTCGCGATCCTCGGCTCGGCGGCGATCGAGGGGCCGGTCGTCTCCTGGGTCGCCGACCACCGCAAGCACCACGCCTTTTCCGACGAACAGGGCGACCCGCACAGTCCTCATGTCGATCACGGCCACGGCTGGGCCGGCGCCGTGCGCGGACTCTTCCACGCTCACGTCGGCTGGCTCTTCATCCACACCCAGCGTGGCAACAAGGAACGCTTTGCCCCCGACCTGTTGCGGGACCCGATCATCAGCTGGGTCGATCGCACCTTCCTGCTCTGGGCCCTGGTCGGGCTGCTGATCCCCTTCACCCTTGGCTGGCTGGTCGGTGGCACGCTCCTAGCGGGCCTCACGGGACTGCTCTGGGGGGGGCTGGTGCGGGTCTTCGTCCTGCACCACTTCACCTACAGCATCAATTCGCTTTGCCATGTCTTCGGCAATCGCGACTACGAGACGGGCGACGAGTCGCGCAACCTGGCGCTGATCGCGATCCCCACCTTCGGCGAGGCCTGGCACAACAACCACCACGCGTTCCCGACCTCTGCCGTGCACGGCCTCGGTCGCTGGCAGCTCGACGTCTCGGGGTTGACGATCGACGGCCTCGAGAAGCTCGGTCTCGTCTGGGACGTGGTCCGGGTCAGCCCCGAGCGCCTCGCCACGAAGGCGATCTGAGCTCGACCGCGCTCAGGGCGGCGAGTCGGCCTCATACCAGTCGAGCCAGTGCCCGCAGGCGCTGTGCAGCGCCACGATCCGGTGCGGTGCCGCGCGCACCGCGACCAGCTCCCCGATCGAGGCCTTGGCGTCCCAGCCGGTCAGGCTCTGCAGCCAGCTGGCATCCGCGGCGCTGATCTTGAAGCGGATCTCGCCGCCGTGACTGACGAAGCTCCCGGCCGGCCAGAACTGACCGTTGTTGGCGAGGCTGATCGTGTTCGGGCGCTGCCCGTCGAGGGCGGCGACCAGGGAACGGCTGAAGCCGGGCCCGCTCAGGGTGAGTCCGAAGGGCGAGAAGTACTGCAGAGAAAGACGCCAGCGCCCGGCGGGCAGCCGCAGCCTCTGGACGGCGCTCTGGCCCGTACCGAGGACGCTCCCGGGGCTCCAGGCCTGTTTTGATCCGATCACGGCGGCGGGGAAAATTCCCGCGCGGCCAGCCTGGCCGAGCAGGATCCGGATCTCGGGCGCCGAGCAGTCGGCGCGTGCGGCCGGCTCGGTCCCCTCGAGCAACACGTGGCGGTTCTTCGGCGGGGGGCCCCTGCGTTCCCAGAGGATGTAGGAGGGGGTCGCCGCGATCCGGCGGAAGTCCGGCGGGGCTTCGCTGTTCCAGGCCGCGCGCCCGGTGATCACGTAGGGGAAGCGATGCAGGGTCGCGCGGGAAAAGGAGTCGAAATCGATCGGGCTGTAGGCGTCGCCCGTGTCGAACGGCTTCTCGAGGTTCTGGGCGACGGCCTCGTCGGGAAACTCGACCAGCGGGACGTGCGTGTCGGCGCCCAGCAGCTCGTAGGCGGCGTAGCGGTCCTGGCCCGCGTAGAGCACTGGCTCTCCATGGAGGATCGGCAGGAAAGCGCGCAGCTCGGCCCCGTGCCCGGGTGGTCCGACCGGAGCGTCGCGGAGGACGAGAAAGCTCGAGTAAAGGGCGCCGGCGACGAAGACCGCCGCCAGCCCCGCCCAGGCGAGGCGCCGAGCAAGGCCGCCGCCGATCCCGCCCAGCAACGGCCGGATCGCGACCAGCATCGCCAGAGGGGAGCCGATCATCAGGGCCTTGGCCCGCGAGTAATCGCCGCTCAGGGGCAGCGAGAGCACGTAGAGCCCCGCCCAGGCACCGAGTGCGATCGGCAGCGTGAAGTCCCGTCGCCGCAGCCACCAGAGGGTGCCCAGCGCCAGGGCGAGGGCGGCGATCACCCCGGCGAGCCCGGTCAGATGGGCGCCGCCGACCGCGTCCAGGCGGTAGTTGGCGGCCGGCCAGAGACCCAGCGCCTCGACCGGGGAGACGGGGCCATAGGTGCCGCTTCCCGCGACTTTGTTGAAGCCGCCGCCAAACCCCCAGGGACCGATCAGGGCAAGGGCGCCAAGCCCGGCCAAAATGAGGATCGCGACCAGGGTCCGCGGTCGCAGCAGGGCGTGGGCGAGGCTACGCGGCCGGAGGGCCGCCAACAGCGCCCGCGGCGCCAGCCCGCGGCGCACCGCCGGCCGCGTCAGGCTCCAGAGCGCCGCAATTGCAAAGGGCCAGGCAAGACCGGCGAAGCTGTAGGCGAAGAAGACTCCCCCGAGCAGAGCCAGGTAGGGAAGCAGCAGGCGTGGCTGAGCAAAGCGGCCCGGCGGCGGTCCCACAGCATCGCGCAGGGCGAGCGCGAAGGCGAGCACCAGCAGTGCCTCGGCGGTCTCCTTGAAGGCACCCTGGGCAAAGTAGGAGGCGGCCAGGTAGGTGATCGCGACGAGCAGTCCCGCGAGCGTTCGCCGGGCGGCGCCGAGCTCCCGAAGTGCGGCCAGGGCGGTCAGCCCGGTGAGGGTGCCGATCGCGAAGATCTCTCCGAGGAAGGCCTGGCCCAGCGAGAGACCGGGCACGGCGGCGACGGCGACGGCGAGGCCGTGTGGCCCCAGCGGGTAGCCGGCTTCGGGGGTCGGGCCGAAGCCGCTGCGCAGCCACTCGGCCCAGGCGAGGTGCAGGCCGAGGTCGTTGTTGAAGCCGACGCCGATCATCCCCCAGCGGCCGCTGACCGCGAACGGGATCGCGTAGAGGAGGCCGATCGCGAGGGCGACCGGCAGCCCGGTGGCGAGGGCGCCCGGTGCCCGGTAGGGCGCCCGCCACACCAGGTAGGCGGCGATCGCGAGGAGCGCCAGAGCGCCGAGGCTGGCGGTCGTGCCGTGGCCGATCACGCGGGCGAGAAAACCGGTCACCGTGAGGATCGCACCAAAACCGACGGCCGGCTCAAGCCAGGACCACTCGCTCCGCCCGGCGAGCGTGAGGATCGCCCGCCCGACGAGCATCGAAGCGACGCAGATCAGCGCCGCCGAGGCGTAGGTTCCGAGCATTGAGGGCCGGAAACTACCGGCTCAGTACTTCTCGGCAGCGCCTTCCAGGGTCTCGCGAAGGTTCTCGCCGCGCAGCGGTCCGGCGTGTCCGGCGGCGACGGTCGCCGGTTCCAGGGCGGCCAGCCGGTGGACAGATTGCTTGGCCTTCTGCGCGTCCCAGCCGAAGGCGGGGTGGGGGACGACCGCGTCCTCGCCCGGCGGCAGCGGTTTGCCGAGCCGCGTCGAGTCGATCAGGTAGACGACGTCGCTGACCAGCGCCAGCCGGTCGCTCTGACGCCACAGCCCGATCAGGCCGCGGGCGTGGCCGGGGAAGTGCAGGACCCGGAAGCCGGCGACCTCGTCCCCCTCCTCGAGGGTTCCCGCGATCCTCACCGCCCCGCCGTCCCAGCGCCGCATCAGCAGTGGATAGGCGAGCCGCGCCCGCGCCAGGGGCAGCTCGGAGAGCTCCATGTAGGAGTCGATCGCGGCCGGGTCTTCCGCGTCTGCGACCTCATCCGGGTGACAGAGGACCGGGACCCCCATCGAGGGCGCCGTGCCGCGGTGGTCGCAGTGAGCATGGCCGAGAACGATCTGCTTGAGGCCGCCCAATTGCTCCGCCGCAGCGCGCGTCGTCCGGACCATGGCCTTGCTGCCGGCGTCGAACTGGATGACGCCGTCCCCGTCCTCGAGAAAGTAGATGTTCATCAGCTTCCCGAGGTCGCCGCGCAAGAGCCAGACGCCGTCGGCGATCTTCTCGATTGTCCGACCCTAACCGGCGCGGGCCGCCGGGGCCAACCCCACTAGGCTGCCCTGGATGCCGGTTCTCTGGAAGATTGGGATGGCTGTGCTGGTCATCTGCCTGGTGGCCTCGATGGTGATCGCGATCATCAGGCTGGCGACGACGCCGACCGAAATCCTCGGTGACGGGTTCCGGATCCACCATTCCCCCTCCCAGCATCAGCGTTAAGATCAGCGCCGATCTGGGACCCCCGAGTGGAGGAGGCGGCGTGTTCGAACGCATCGTGGTTGGGACCGACGGCTCGGAGACGGCCTCCGAGGCGGTCCGGCAGGCGATTGAGCTGGCCAGGCTGAGCGGCGCGACGCTCAGCATCGTCAGCGCCTACCAGCCGGTCCCCAAAGGCCGCGTCGGCCACGAGAAGGTCGATGCCCCCGAAGACATCCAGTATGAGATCGGCCCCCGCGAGGACGTCAACATCGTTCTCGAGAAGGCAGTTGCCGATGCCAAGGCCGCTGGGGTCGAGGCCCAGCCCCACCCGGTTGAGGGGGACCCCGCGGAGGGCATCCTCAGGGTCGCCGAGCAGACGAAGGCCGACCTGATCGTCGTCGGCAACAAGGGCATGGCGGGTGCCCGCCGCTTCCTGCTCGGCAGCGTCCCCAACAAGATCTCCCATCACGCCCCCTGCAGCGTGATCATCATTCGCACGACCTGAGGCATCCACCGATCCGCACGAGCGCAGCCGGCGCGAGAGACTCAGCGGGCGTGTGGGCCGGCGTTTGAGCTTGCGCCCGATCCCCTCGGGGGGCAGGCGAGCTGGCAGCCGGGGTCGGTGGCTGCGGCGGCGTCGATCAGACCGGCTCCCTGCTGGATAGGAGAGAGGCCGATGCTGCGCGCGGTTTTCTTCAGCCGCGTCGTAACCTGGGACTCGATCGAGGCGTTGCGGCGCTTGGCCCGGATGACGCCGCTGGCGAGGATCATCGCGGCGACGCCCGAGACATGCGCCGCCGCCATCGAGGTGCCGACGTAATAGTCGGGCTCAGCGAATCGGTTCTCGCTCGCGCCCCTGAAGGTCACCTGGTAGATCGGATCGCTGAGCACCGAGTCGCAGTTTGCGATCGGTGCGCCTCCCCCCGGGGCGACCACGTCGACGTCCTTGCCGGCAAGCGAGTATTCACCCAGGCAGCCGCCCTGGGTCGTGCCCCCGACCCCGATCACGCCGGATATCGTCGCCGGTGCCGAGACGCAGGACTCCGAGCCCAGGTTGCCGGCGGAGGCGACCAGAACGACGCCGTGGCGGTCGGCGTAGTGCACCGCTTCGACCACCCCGGGAACCCTCTTCCCGCAGCCGAAGTTGAAGCTCATGTTGATCACTTCTGCGTGGTGGTGAACGGCGAAGTAGATGCCCTTGGCGATCTGGTCGGCGCGACCGCGCCCGAACTGGTCGAGAACCCGCACCGGCATCAGCTTGGCGTGGTAGGCCAGTCCGGTCAGGCCGATCCCGTTGTCGGTCTTCTCGGCGATCGTGCCGGCGACATGGGTTCCGTGCCCGTTGCGGTCGAGCGGCAGCCCGTTGTTGTTGACGACGTCCCAACCCTTGACGAACTGGCCCGGGCCGAAGTCGGGACTGCGCCGGAAGCGACTGCCGAGATTGCGGTAGGCGACGCCCGTGTCGAGCACCGCGACCCGCACGCCCCTGGCCCCCGGGCGCCCGGCGGCTTCGAGGTTTTCCCAGGCGCCGATCGCGTCGATCCCCCCGGGGGAGGTCGGCACCAGCGCCGTGGCCGGGCCTTCCCAGGGCAGGAAGTTCCACTGCTTTGTCACCCAGCCCCCGGGAACGCCCGGCAGGCCGGTCAGGGTGCCGGGGTCGTTGGGGACGCCGCCGACCAAGCTCGAAGCGGTCGCCAGGTAGTCGGGCGCCGCATAGTCGACGGCCGGGTTGCGGCGCAGCGCCCTGGCGGTCGCCGTGACGCTCACACCGGGAGGCAGGGCGCGCGCCTGGCCGACGCGTTCGCCATGAAACTTGACGATCAGGCGGTGGGGGGCGAAGCCGTGAGCCTCTCCGATCGACTCAACCGGCTTCGCCGACCGAAGGGGCCGCTCGGAGGCCCGCGCCGCGGTCACGGTACTGAGCCCGGCGATCAACAGGGCGAGGGCGATCGTTGGACGTCGTCTCATTGGCTTGTCTGCTCGCGTGATCCCTGCGTTCAAGCGAGCATCTCGCTAACACCTGTACGCCGGCGAAGTTGTCTCTCCCACATACTCCCGGACCGTGAGTGTCGACGTTCTCTTCACGCCCGAGGACGAGCGCCTGATGGGCCTCGCGCTGGAGGAGGCCCGGCGCGCCGATCGGCACGCCGACGTGCCGATCGGGGCGCTGCTCGCGCGCGGGGGCCAGGTCCTGGCTGCGGCGGGCAACGAGCGCGAGTTGCGGGCCGATCCGACCGCGCACGCCGAGGTGCTGGCGATTCGCGCCGCAGCCGCGATCCAGGGCGCCTGGCGGTTGCCCGAAACGACCCTCTACGTGACGCTCGAGCCCTGCGCGATGTGCGCCGGGGCGATCATCCTGGCGCGGGTGCCGCGGGTCGTCTTCGGCACCACGGATCCGAAGGCGGGTGCGGCCGGGAGCGTGATGGACGTCCTCGCAGAGCCGGCGCTGAATCACCACCCGAGCGTTGCCGGGGGCCTGCTCGAGGAGGAGTGCGCGGCGCTCCTACGCGACTTCTTCCTCGCTCGAAGGGCGCCCTGAGTCGGCCCCCGGTCCTCGGCGAGCCAATACCCTGTCCGGAGTCCGGAGAGGTGTCCGAGTGGCTTAAGGAGCGCGACTGGAAATCGCGTGGGCGGGGTTGACCCGCCTCGTGGGTTCGAATCCCACCCTCTCCGCTTCAAGCCGCGAGTGGGGCGAGCGCGGTGCTGCGCAGCGGCACGACGATCGGCTCGACGTCGGGGACCGGCAATACGGGTCGGTGTCCACGCAGCCGCTCGTGGTTGCAGACCACATAGCACCACTCCATCAGCCTCATCCTCGAGACCGGATCGATCGCGGCGATGGTCGCCCCGACCAGCCAGCGCCCCTCCGCCTCTCGGCAAGAGCGGACCTCGATCTGCGCGGTGACCCTGTGATTCTCTCCTGTCGAGTCCTGCAGCTCCAGCAACGCGGTCGAACGGGTTCCCTCGGGAAGCGAAGCATCCATCACCAGCCCAACGCCGGAGGCGCTCGCGTCAATCAGGTGACCGCCGACGTGGCCCTCCTGCGTCAGGCACTGGGCCGGGGCTTCACCCTGTAGCCGGTAGACCAGGCGGCGCTGCTGGTGGCGGCCGACGGCGAAGGCGGTGCGGAGGATCCGGCGCAGCTCGACCAGACCGAACAGCGGCACCACGTAGGCCGCGATTCCGGGGAGGTCCGGCAGCGGCCCGATTCCCGCCAGGTCCAGGAGGCGCAGAAGGGTGCCGGCCGCGAGCACAAGGGCAAGTCCCAGGAGCAGGTGCAGCCTGTGCACCGCCCCGATGCCGCCGGTGTCGGTCCCCTGCTTCGGCGTCACCCTGAACCCGGTGCGACTCGGCCGCAGGGCGCAGCGCAGCGCTCGCGTGTAGACCTCCATCGTCAGCAACTCATAGTGCGCGGTCTCGCCGATTCGCATGTAGCCACGGGCGAGGGCCGAGCCGGCCGTCAGGTTGAGGGCGATCGCCGGCAGCCAGAGGGCCGCCAGCGCGGCGACGCTCACCCGCATCGGCAACGCCCCGGTCCACAGCACCGCGCCGAGCGTTGTCAGCAACAGCAGGCGCATCGGTGGGGCGAGGTAGGCGAGGAGGCTCGCCAGGTATGAGAGGCGCTGGATCGGCCGCAGCTCACGTGCCCGCAGGGGAGACTCTGGCAGGGTGAGGACGGCGAGGTTGCCGCGCGCCCAGCGGTCGCGCTGCAGCAGGTAGCCGTCGAGGTCGTGGGGAGCGAGGCCCTGGACCAGGATCTCGTCGTGGTAGCGCGTCGTCCATCCCTGGCGTTGGAGACGGATCGTGGTGTGAAAGTCCTCGGCGATCGTCTCGGTGGCGACGCCGCCGATCTCGATCAGCGCCGCGCGGCGCAGGATCGCCGCCGAGCCGCACCAGTAGGCGGCGCCATGGCGGTCCTTGCCCGGGCAGATGACCCGGTAAAAGAGGGATTGCTCGTGGCGGCCGACCATGTAGTGCTGGACCGAGTCGTGGTTGAAGAAGTCGTGCGGGCTCTGCACGAGCGCGACCCGCTCGTCGTCGAAATAGCCGACCATCGCCTCGAGCGCGTCCGGCATTGGCACGTGGTCGGCGTCGAGCATCAAGACCAGCTCCCCTTCGGTGCGCGGGAGCGCCGCGTTGATGTTGCCCGCCTTGGCATGCAGATTCTCGGACCGCGTCATGTACTGGGCGCCGGCCAGCTCGGCAAGTTCCTCCATCTCAGGGCGCCGCCCATCGTCGAGCAGGTAGGTGGTGTGGGGGTAGGTGAGCGCCCGGCAGCCTGCCAGCGTCGCCGCCACAACCTCGGCGGGCTCGTCATAGGTGCAGACGTAGACGTCGATCCTTCGGCCAGGGGTGGTCGGTGGTCGCTCCGGGGCCGACCGCGACCAGGAGAACCAGGCGAGTGTGGCGAGCGACCAGAGGCCGTATATCTCGGTGATGAGGAGCGTCGCGAAGACGACCGGCTCGGCCCCTTCGGCGCTCCAGCCGATTCGCCAGATCAGGTAGCCAAGGCCCCAGAGGAGCGCTGCCAAGGCCAGCGCTCGCAGCAGCTGCGGATGCCGGTCAAAGAAGCGGCCGACCCAGGTCTGTTCGTTGCCCGGCACGAGCTGGTTGTCGGTTTTCGCTGCTCCGCACTTGAATTCCGGAGGACGAGGGCCCGATGAGCTAGAACCCGCGGCTGCTCAGAAGCTGAGGACTGACCGAGTCTCAGGCGGTGTTTGCGCGTTTGACTGACGCTCCCTGGAGCGATTCCGAGATCTTCCGACTGCTAAAACGCTCGGCGGGCCGCCGCCGGGGATCGGTAGCTATCTGAGGTAGGCGACGGGCCTTGATCTCCTACCGGTATCCAGCAGACCTGACAGCGACGTTCGCGGCTGAGGTCCAGGTGTGGGGGCCGACCTTGACAGAGGCCGTGTAGGAGTTGGTGCCGTTGAATGCCTCAGGCGAGCGGATCACCAGTCGCAGCGTCGAGTCGCCCCGGCTCCCGAGCGAGTTCGAGCGCCATCCGCTCCTCGAGTCCGAGCCTGGCGTCGGCTGACCAGCTGCCGGTCTTGTGCCGGTGAACGAGGAACGCCACACCGACCCCGACGACCATCCAGGCGAGCGCCGCGATCGCGCCGTAGCGTTCGGGAGCGGGAGGTAGCGGGGCGAGCGACTTGTAGCCGACCCACAGCACCGCGGCGCTGGTCAGCACCGGGAAAACGATGTGCGCGAATGTGCGTGCGGTCGCCCGGCCCTCGCGGTGCGCCAGCAGCACCACCGCGAGGTTGCCCGCGAGATAGAGTGCGATCCCGGCCAGCGTCGCGGCGAGGATCAGCGTGTGGAAGGCGTCGTCGGGGCCGAGCCAGAGGCCGAACAGCAGGCCGACGACTAGGGTCAGCGCGCCCTGCGCGAGCACCGCGTTGGCAGGCGTCCGCGTCCGCGCATTCAGCTCCGCGAGCAGCGAGGGCCCCAGACCCGAGCGCGCCATCGCGAACCACATCCGGCTGACGGTCCCAAACGACGCGATCGAGGCGCAGACCACGGAGTTCAACAACGCCAGCAGCACGAGCACCCAGCCGTCGCCCCACCAGCTCTGGGCGAGCACGAACGGTGGGGCCTGTTCGGAGGCGAGCAGCGCCGGCAGCGCCGCCGTGCCCCATCCGATCATCAGTCCCCAGCTCGTGATCACGAACAGGGCGACGAGGAACAGCACCGCACAGACCAGGCCGAGCGGCACCGACTTGCTCGGCCGCCGGCTCTCCTCGGCGAGCGGCACCGAGCCCTCCCAGCCGGCGAACGCGAAGAGCGAGAAGACGACCCCCAGATATATGCCCTCGAGCCCGGCGCCGGAGGAAGGCGAGATCGGGGCAAATGAAAAGCCGCCCGGACCAGGGTCGGCGAACCCCCACAGTGCGAGTCCGAGCACGATCGCCACCTCGAGGAGCCCGAGACCGATCAACCAGCCGGTCGAGAGCCGGATGCCGTTGTAGACGATGGCAGTGACGAACAGGATCGCGATGACAAAGACCGCCCACCAGGGCACCTGGACGCCGTACTTCGCATCTAGCGCGTTCACGCACACGTGGGCCGTGTACGCGACGATGAAGCCCGGGGCGATCGGGGCGTAGATGAGAAAGATCCAGCCGGTAAGTAGCCCGGCACGCTCGCCGACCGCGCGCGTGACGTAGGTGAAGTAGCCGCCAGCCGAGGGCAGCCGCTGGGCAAGCGTGCCGAGAGATATGGCGAGCATGAGGATGATCGCGCCGGCGATCAGGAATGCGAGAGCCGCCGAGACGCCGGCGAAGATCGCGATCACCGGGAAGAGGAAGAGGCCTGAGAACGCAGGGCCGACGAAGCTGACGCTCTGAACGGTCACCGCAAACGGTCCGAGCGCCTCGGCGTCAAGACCACTCCCGCCGAGCTCTTGAGCGCTCTGGACAGGCTCTTGAGCGGAGGGCATTGAGCATTCTAATCATGCCCCCTGGTCTCAAACTAAGCTCTACGGCGATGTCCGCAGAGGCTGACTGGCGCGGACGCCGACTGCATTTCGTCGGCGCTGCCGGCACCGGAATGCGCGGGCTGGCGCGCGTCTGCGCTCAGCTGGGCGCGGTGGTGACCGGCTCGGATCGCGACCGCGACCCCGGCCTCGAGGGCATCACGGTAGCCGTCGGCCACGCCGCCGCGCACGTGCCCACAGAAGGCGAGCTTGTCTACTCCTCGGCCGTTTCGCCCGACAACGTGGAGCGAGCGCAGGCCCGTCAGCTGGGGCTTCGCGAGATCCGCCGCGGAGAGCTGTTGGCTGAGCTCGCGAAGCTGCGCCGCTGTGTCGCGATCGCCGGCACACACGGCAAGACCACGACCGCGTGGATGACCGTCCACGCGATGCACGGCGTGGGCCTGCGCCCCAGCTATGTGATCGGCGCCGGGCTGCGCGACGGCTCGCCGAGTTCGGCGTGGGAGGCGGGTGAGTGGCTCGTTGTCGAGACGGACGAGTCAGACCGCACGTTCCTTGCCCTCACACCCGAGATCGGGGTCGTGACCAACGTCGCTCTCGAGCACACGCGCGAGTACGGATCTCGCGAGGAGCTTGAGGCGGCGTTTGAGAGCTTCGCGTCGCGCTGTGGCGCGGTCGTCACTCATCCCGAGCGGAGCGTCCGCGATCTGTGCCTCCACCCGGAGGGCTCTCGCTTCTGCTGGCACCAACAGGCCGTCGAGCTGCCGGTGCCGGGCGCTCATAACGCGCACGACGCGGCGGGCGCTCTGCAGGCCTGCCGGCTTGTCGGCCTCGATGCCGCGCCTACCGCGCGGGCGCTGCGCAACTACCCCGGCGCCCGGCGTCGGCTCGAGCCGGTCGGCCACAGCTCCGCCGGTGCTCAGCTGTTCGACGACTATGCGATCCATGCAAACGAGATCCGCGCCTCCCTGGCGGCGCTGCGAACGCTCGGGCCGAGTCGGATCGTGGTGGTCTTCGAGCCGCTGCTCTACTCACGCACCCGCGAGATGGCGCGGGACCTCGGGGCAGCGCTGTCGGCCGCCGACGAGGTGATCGTGCTCGACGTCTTCGCCGGCAGCGAGGCGGGCGAGAAACATCCGGACGTCTCGGGCGGAATCGTCGCGGACGCCGTCATGGGCCCGCCGACGGTCTGGGCCAGCACACCCGGGGAGGCGCGACGCCACCTCGAGTCAACACTTTCGGCCGGCGATGCCTGCGTGCTCATGGGGGTCGGCGAAGCGCCACAAAGGCTCGCACGGACGCTCGCGGACCTGGGGTAGATTCGCGCCCATGCGCATCGTCGTCAGCTATCAGCAGCTGGTGGGGTTCGGCGGGACGGAGTCCTACCTTCTGACCGTCGCCGAGGGCCTGGAGCGTCTGGGCCACGAGGTCGTTGTCCACGCGCTGGAGTTGGGCCCGTCGGCCGAGCGCGCTCGAGAGCGCGGAATCCGGATCGAGAGCCGGGAGGCACATCTGCCGGCGCAGTGCGATGCGGTGCTCTCGCAGGACGCCGTGACCGCCTACGCACTGTCCGGCCGCTATCCCGACGCGAGGCGCGTGTTCGTCGCACACTCGCTCAGCTTCGCGCTGCAGTCGCCGCCGCAGACTGAGTCCGCCTGCCAGGCGGTGGTGGTGATGAACGAGCGACTCAGGCGGCGCACGGAGGAGCTCGGGCAGCAGCTCCCGGTCGTGCGGCTGCGACAGCCGATCGACCTCCAGCGCTTCTGCTTCCAGACCCTGGTCCTCGAGCAGCGCCGACGGCCGCGCGTGCTCTTGCTGAGTAACTACACAAAGGGGACGCGCGCTCGCATGGTCGAGCAGGCGTGTACGGCAGCGGACCTTGAGGTCCGACGAGTTGGTGCGACGATGACGCCGACCGCCGCGCCCGAGCATGAGATCGCCAATGCCGAGATCGTCCTCAGCCTCGGCCGCGGCGCCCTCGAGGCGATGGCCTGCGGCCGCGCAGCCTACGTATTCGGCGACGCCGGCGGCGACGGGTGGGTGACCCCGGAGACCTATACGGCCCTTGAGGCCGATGGCTTCAGCGGACGCGCGCTCGGCGAGGCGATCGGCGTCCAGCGGTTGGCAGCCGACCTGGTCGAGTGGCGCGAGGAGCTGGGCGAGCTGGGGCGTGACCTCGCATGTGCCCACCACGCCGCCGACGATCACTGTCTCGCGCTGGTCGAGCTGATTGAGAGCCTCGGCACCGAGCGGCCACCGGGGCCGGCGATCGCGGCCGAGCTCGCACGCCTTGTGCGGCTCGAGTGGAGTGCGAGTGTCGACGCCCGCCTGGCGGTCGCTCAGACCGATGCGGCGCGCAGCCACGCAGCGGGGCTGGAGGCTGAGGTCGCCGCGCTGGAGGCTGAGGCCGCCGCGCTGCGGGCGCAGGCCGCGAGCGCCGCGAGTGACCTAGATCGCCTGCTCTGTTCGCGGCGCTATCGCCTTGCCAGCCTGCTCGCCCGACCCCTCGAACGCTACCGGGCTCATCGCCAGCGCAGGTCGATTTGACAGCGTTCCTGAACGCAGTCTTGCCTGCGCCTGTGCCCGTGGGGAAGCCGAGTCCCATCAGATTTCGGTGCGGGTTTCATTCCCTCCAACTTCATCAGGTTCGGCGTCGATAGGATTTGGCTCTGCAGCGCCCCGGAGGGGTGCCGGAGTGGTTGAACGGGGCAGTCTCGAAAGCCATTCCTCAGGTGTTGCGCACGGTGAATGCGGTGTGGGTTTTGCGAGTGAACAGTGTGTTCATTCCCCTGCAAACGCCCACCCTTGGCCTCCCATGTAGCCCTAAGCAAGGAGCCGCCTGAAATTGCCGTGAATTCGGCCGGTTCGGGCAAATGGGGCCCCGTGGCCAATTCTCCCGATCGCGTCTCGATCACCAAAGGACTTCCAATCCTCGCCAAGCAGAGCTAGATGTGTTGGCCGATGGCAACCAGAGCAAGGCCCGAGGGCATCGTGATCCGCCACTCAACGCGCTGTGCGGGACGCTCGGGGGCAAAGGGCTGTAGCTGCCGCCCCGGCTACCAGGCCCAGGTCTACTCGGCCACAGAGCGGCGCACGATCAGAAGGACCTTCAAGACGCTCGGCGATGCCCGCGCCTGGCGCGCTGAGACCAAGGCCGCGCTGGAGCGCGGTGCCCTGCGGGCGCCCTCGCGCCAGACCCTCCAGCAGGCAGCCGAGGATTGGGTCAAGGCGGCCAACGCGGGCGTGATCAGGACCCGCTCGGGCGATACCTATAAGCCGGGAGCGCTACGCGGCTATGAACAGGCGCTGCGGGCGAGGGTCGTGCCGCGCTTCGGCCACCTGAAGACCTCAGCGCTTCACCGAAACGCGGTCCAGGACCTGGTCGATGAGATGCTCGCCGAGGGCCTTGCCCCGGGCACGGTCAGAAACGCGATCATGCCGCTGCGGGCAATCTACCGGCGGCTGATCGCCCGCAGCGAGGTGGCGATCAACCCGACCCTGGGGCTCGCCTTGCCGGCGATCCGCGAGCGCCGCGAACGGGTTGCCCGCCCCACCGAGGCGCGAGCGCTCCTGGAGGCGCTAGATCAGGCCGATCGCCCGCCCTGGGCGACGGCCCTCTATGCGGGACTGCGGCGCGGTGAGCTACGCGCCCTGCGCTGGAAAGACGTCGACTTTGAGGCCGGCCTGATCCGGGTCGAGCGCGGCTGGGATCCAAGGGAGGGCCCGATCGAGCCTAAGAGCCGCGCGGGGAAACGCCGGGTCCCGCTGGCGAAGCCGCTTCGCGCCTATCTCGCCGCCCATCGCCTGCGCACCGGAGGAACGCAGGAGGATCTCGTCTTCCGCGGCCGGGGCGGCAAGCCGTTAGCCCCAGACGCGCTGATCGAACGAGGCCGTAAGGCGTGGGAGGTAGCAGAACTGCAGTCGATCGGCCTGCACGAGTGCCGCCACACCTACGCCGCCTTCATGATTGCCGCAGGGGTCAAAGCCAAAGCCCTCTCCACCTACATGGGCCACTCGACGATCTCGATGACGCTCGATCGTTACGGGCACCTGATGCCTGGCAACGAGGGTGAGGCGGCGGAGATGCTGGCGGTCTATCTGGGGCGCGAAACGTCGCGCTGATGTCGCCGCGAGTGGCGGCGCTTGGGCTTCAGCACTCGGAAGCTCCAGGTAGCTGGGCTGCCGACGCCCGCCGCGTCTGTGGCGCGGACTGAGAAGAAGTGGGCACCGAGGGAGAGCTTAGGGAGCTTCAGAGGCGAAGAGCAGGCCTTGTAAGGGCCGTTGTCGAGCTTGCAGGAAAAGGTAGCGCCAGGCACGCTGGCAGAGAAGGCGAAACTCGGCCTTTGGTTCTTACTTCGCTTCGATGGCTCTTGGGAAAAGCTGACGCTGGCTAGTGGCGGACCGGGCGGGGCCGGGGGCGGCGGCGTCAGCGACTGCTCGGTCAATACGGCTGAGCCGCTCAATTTGGAGGCGGCTGAGAGGTCGGTCGCGGTGATCGTCGCAACTCCCGGGGTGCTGGAGGCGGTAATTTTGGCGCTGTAGGTGCCGTCTTCGTTGTCGGTCATTTCGCCGATCCGCTCGGCGGCATCGCTGGAAGTGAGCTCGACTTCCTGTTCAGGGAGCCCGGTTCCTTCGGCGTCTTTGATTTCGATCGTCGCCTCGGTCTGCGATTTTCCATCGGCAGAGATCGATGCGGGACTGAGCCTGATACCGACGTTCGCGGCTTCTCCCAAGCATTTATCCCCGCTGGGCCCTTTGGTGATTCCAAATGACACACCAGCGGTCTGCGGGCTCAGTGCCTCATCCCAGGGAGCGAATTCCGCTTCGGTTCGGTAATCGCCGCAGAAGGCTGGCGTCCTGAAGATGGAGTTTCGGCCGCCGAAGAAGGCGAGCGTATAGCCGGTGATCGGAATCTCTGGCTGTTCGAGCGCCAACTGTAGCTGGCCGCTTTCGGGTTCATCGCTAAAGCCGATCGGCAGCTTCAGGTCCACCCCCTCTCCTTCGGCGATTAGGAGAAGCCGTTCTTCTTCTTCAGATTCGGTGAATCCGAGGTAGATCTTGCCCGACAGTGGATCGGGCATGCCCGCCAGGGACACTTCAGCGGTCCCGAGCAGCGCTTCTTCTGGGCAAGCTGCTGGTTCTTCGCTGCCGAGGGCAGCTTCGGCGTCTTCGCAGACGACTAATCCTTCGGGTAGTACCGGGCTGATGTCCAATCCTTCGGGCAGCGTCACGAACGCTTCGCGCAGCCCAGACGGGGTTGGGACCGAAGGGCTCAAGCTTTGGGGGTTCTCAATATTGAGCCTCAGGCCGGATCGGGCGTAGGCGACATTTGTGGTGGGTTCGGCGAAGAGAGAGGGATTAAAGGAAAGCTGGTCACAGCCCGTTGCCTTGGGGAGACTTGCCGTGGAATGGGCTGAAGCTTCAGGACTTTCGTAGGTTTGGACATCAAGGGTTGCGGTCAATTTCGGTTGACAGGTGGTCGGGCTGAGAGTGAAAGGCGAAAGCGACAGGTTTGAGACCGTGGGGTTTTCAAGGCAGCTTGTGTCTTCGCTACCGGGGCACCCGGGGGGGTTCCCGGGCGAACCTTTGGGAAAGCGCTCTGCGTCATGACTGACATCGGCCGGAACTCCCCAGAGAGTCAGATTGAGCGTCGATATCGGCGCGTCCTGGGGCAGATTTGCGAGGGTCAGGCGAGTCCCGTAGTCGCTTGCGCCGCGCAGGGAGAGCCCTGCCATCTCTTCTGTGTTTATGGTCGGAAGCGTGAAGCCCAGGGCTCCGTACTGGCCAGACGGGGGTTCTAGCGCGTAGACCGGGGCCGTACCGAGCAGGAATTCGGCCTGGCCTTCATGGCGAGCGCGAACCGTTATTAGGCCGACCTGCGAGGTGGACGAGCATTCGTCTAGCGCCAGGTTGGCGGCCAGGCAGTGGGTTACTGCGCTGGGAACCAGCCAATAGCCCGGAGGGGCGTTGTAGGTGGCGTCCTTGGCGATCTCGGCGTTGGAAGCAGAGTCCAGTGAGAACGAGACGTCCAAATCGGGATTGCCACCGGCCTGGGTCGTCGATGCGGTGGCGGCAAACGATTCGATCGTGGTCGAAGCAAGCGATGTGGGGGCGCATGCCAGAAAAAGCGCGATCGAGCCGGAGGCGACCAAAAGCAGCCGACATTTCCTGCGCCGAGCAGCTCTCAGCCGTCCCTTTGGCGCCCCCTGGCCCACGATGGAAGGCTAGCGCGCAGGAATGGCTCGTGCGCAAACCCGATTGCGGGTGGCCGCGGATGGGCACGAGACCGTACAAGCCTGGAGTCGCCCGCCCGCCACCGACCAGAAACGAGGGCGAAAGGTTTGGGAGGCCAAGGAGCTTCGGCCAATCGGCCTGCATGAGTGTCGCCATACCTATGCCGCCTCCATGATCGCCGCCGGCGTCAACGCCAAAGCCCTCTCCACCTACATGGGGCACTCGACGATCACGATGACGCTCGATCGCTACCTGGCGCGGTCCGACGCGCCGCATCGGCTGCCTCGCCGCCCAGTTGGGAGATCGGCCATGTCGAGGTTTCTATGGGCCGCGAGTGCGCGATTCAGGTCGCGTGCTTTAGGAAGTTGGACCCACGTATCGAGCGGTGGCCGTGGCGCTCGTGTGAATCGCCTCTGGAGGTCGTGGTGATTATGTCGGCCTAGCCGACGATTTCGAAGCGCGCTCGTTGCACAGAATCGCCGACTTGCCCGACCAGCCGGTATGAGCCGGGCTTGAGCGCCTTGCCGTTGAGGCGACCGGAGAACTTGAACTGATTTGCCCCTGCCGCGCCGTTGACCGAGAAGCTTCCCTTCCCCGGCAGGAAGCGGGTGCACCTCTTGTGGTCGCTATTCGACCCCGTCTGCTTCACGCATCTCTTGCCGACCCTGCGCCCTCCGGTCGCTCGCTCGACGCTGAAGCTGACCATGGCCGATGTCGAGAGCGCGTAGCTGACCGTGGTTCCAATGGGGGTCTTCGACCCCTTGGTACGGCTGATGACGGCGCCGCCGGCATTCACCGTACGGAACGCCTTCGGTTTGATGGAGAGCGATTCGATCGCTGATGGGGGCGGCGGTGGCGAGGGGGGCGAGGCGAACTCGAAGGCGCCGATGTCAGGAGCGGCGCCCTGGTTTCGCGGGTTGCCTTCTAGGTCGAGTGGGCCGATCTGGTCGGTCGAACCGGCGTCTATGGTTGGCGATCCGGCCGCCTCGCGGTAATCGCCTCCTGAGGCATTGACGAACAACGGGGGCGTGGTCTGGTTGGGGCTGCCGGTGATCGTCCCTTCCACGAAGGGTTTGGCCGAGTCGAAGTTGGAGTTGGTGACCAGAATGTTGGCTGGTCCCAGGAGGCCGGACGCGACCAGGTCAGCGCCATCGCCGGAGACGATGGCGTTCTTTAGGTCGAGCGTCATTGATCCACCCCCAACCGGGTCTGAGGTGACCTCGACCCCAAAAGATTCGGTTCCCGTCGCAAGCGCGGTGACGTTGCGGGCGAGCGCGGATTCGGGGCTGGCGCCGATACCGCCGCTGGCCCCCAGAGCGGCCGAGTAAGTGCCTTCGGCGCGAATCAGGCTGTCACGGACCTTGCAGTTCGCCCCCTCAAATGCGCCCCGTGCATATTCGCCAATCGCGAAGGTCCTGACACGTTCGATCGTGCTTCCGGATCCGTAACAGAGCAGCCCGTCAGGGTTGAGGCCCTGGTTGACGATGTCGAGGTAGCTATATCGCTCTCCGGGGCCTTCGAAGCGAAACGGGACGTTTTCGACCGTCGCGGCAATGTGTGGCATCGGCGCGGAGAAGTCGCCGTGGACGTACACGTTCGACACCCCGGGGGCTGCTTCCATAGGGGCGGACACTGAGTAGGTGCCGGCGGTGACGATCACCTCGTCGTTGCTCGCCGCTTTGGTAATCGCGGCTTGCAGAGAGCAGGGCGCTTCTTTGCTGCAGGCTTCACCGCTGCCGCTCGGCGAGGCGTAACGCTGCGATGCCCCGGCCAGCGGTGTGGCGGCGAGGAATGCCGCCGTCGCGGCTGTCGCCAGAAAGGCGCGCATCCCCCAGACCTTCGTGGATGACGCTCGCAGCCTGATCCTCACCCCGGTTCCCCTTGCTGCTTGGACAAGGTCACTGAGCTTGGCAGAATCACAGCGATCTGCCAAGCCATTTCCGGGGGAAGGTCGCCCGAACCGCAGCCAATTCCCGCCTGTGATCACCGGCGATAATTCATGAAGAAAGGCAGTCGCCGAATGCGGCCGATTGGCCTCCAGCCCGTCGCCCGAACCACGTTCGTCAACGTCCAGACGTCCTCGGCTTTCGATCTCCAGGGCAGTCTCGAAAACTGTTGACGCTCTTTGGGCGCTCGTGCGAGAATCGCCGGCGTTAGAGGCAGCCGCTTCATCCGTGCTTCACCTCCGATGAAGACTGACGTCCATCCGCCAGCTCGCGTTGAGTGTCGTGGAGTCCAGGGTGGAATCCAAGCTCGAGGACTTTGAGCCGGAGATATCGAGACTGAGGCTGTGCGCGAAGTCCGCAGCGGGCACCGTCGTGACCCCTCGCGGTTCGAGCCCGTTACTGCCGTCGTTGAGAGCGCTGACGAACAGGGTCGGGCTGTAGGTGGAGGGTTCGACGAACGGTGGCCTGGCGCCGCTGGAGCTGCACCCACCGCCGTTCCCCGGACGGTTGTAGGAAAAGCCGTTGTAGCCGAAGACCCACATCAGGGTCTGCGGGTCCAGTCGCTTCCCGGTATCCGTCTGGATGTCGAGATCCATCTGTGGGTGCAGGTCGAAGGTGCAGGTCGTGGTGCCGTTGTCGCCGGGTTCGGGTTCATTGCACGTGAGCTTGGTCGCGCCGGTTCCGTGCTCGAGGATCGGTGCGTTCGCTGTGAAGTTGTAGCTGGGCCGACCATGCTGGTCGACTGAGAAGACTTCCAGGTCGGCGGGTTCTGCTCCCGGGCCGAGGCTCGCCGTCCAATGGGCTTCCGTGACGCTGCTACAGGAGTCGGCATGATCCTGGGTCGTCACAGTCGCGTCGAAGGTTCCATTGACCCCGCTCACGTCGAACAGCGCACCACAGGCCTTTTCGACTCCCCGGAAGGCATTCTCCAGTCTACGATTTGCCTGATGGAGCGCTTTCCCGGAGGCGCCGCCGGCCCTCAGCTTGCGAAGGCCGTTCTCCGCGACCACAAACTTGTTCCCGGCTTTGCCGCACGCATTGGACGAAGATCGATGTGCGGTCGGAGTGGGCCCCGATCGGGTCGCCGGCGCTGCCAGAGCCGAAGCAGCGCCGAAGAGGACAAAGCCGGCGGCGCAGAGCACGAACTTGGCGGTCAAAGCGTTCCCGGAAATCACGCCTTTGGAGCATAGTCCCCTGTTGCCCTCGCTAGGATCAGGATCCCGCGATCCTCGGAGGGGTGCCGGAGTGGTTGAACGGGGCAGTCTCGAAAACTGTTGGGGGTCGTAAGGCCCCTCGTGGGTTCGAATCCCACCCCCTCCGCTTCGACTCAAGCGCCGGGCTGGCGGCACGACACGAACCCCATTCGCTCGCAAACAGTTGTAGTTGTTGGCCGGCCCCTCGCTTTATGCCGTCAAGTGATCACCACTAAAGATTCGGCGTCGTTTCCGTTTGTTGGCCATACTTCTGCTATCCCTCCACTTCGCCTAGATCGATACCTTCTTGCCGCAATCCCTCAGCGATTTGGGCGCGGGTTGCCTCCCGGGGGTGCATCACAATCGAGGTCAGTGGCGGGACTTCGTATCCCGGATCGAATCCTTTGAAATGGGAGGCTTCTTTCGCGCGGTCGCTTAGATCTCTGGGCGCCCAAGAGTCTGCCGGCGATGACAGCTCGACGGTGCCGCACGCGACCTCATCCCAGGTACTGGCCAGGGTGGCGACAACGGCCTCGGTGAGCGCCAGCTCGCGCTCGAGAATGCCAAGCACCGTCCGTGGTGCCGGCTCGGGCAGCCAGTTATCGGCGGCGGCAATGGCGCTCGACAGAGCGTCAAGGTCGGCTAGCCAAGGGCTGCGGCGCAAGTGCAGCTCGTCGCGCATCAGGCGGTGTTGTGGCGTGCCGGTTGCAACCCTTAGACGTTGCTCAGCTGGCACGACGGTGCTCGGCCGCGGCAACCACGTGCGCAGTTGGCGAGCGCGGTGAACGACAGCGTTTCGCATCTCTAGGGTCCAGTCGAACCAACCGGCGGGATTGGCATGTCTCTGCGTTTCAAAGGCTTGCGCGGTGCGTTCCCAGCAGACTTTCTCCGGGTCCTCGGCTTGTGATGCTCGCCGGGCTAAGTCGACCAACGAGTCGCCGCTGGCACGCTTAATTGAGACTGGCAATCGCAGGACGACGATCGAGACGGCGGCAAGACAGTCGAGTACAGAGCCGGCGGCCCGGAAGAATCCGACCAGCTCGCGGTCGATATCGCCCATCTCCTCTGCCTCGAGTGGCTGCGCGGGGTCGGGCATAGTCCGGCCGTTCGGCCCGGCCAGCCCGGTAAGCGTCCGGCGTGCTCAGAGGCCTCCTTTAGGTTGGTCCGCAGACCGTCGACGCTTGCCAAGAGCGTGTCACTGATGATCGCTCACTGGCGGCGGTCCTCGAGGTCCAGAAGCTGCTCAAAGCCGGCCGCGTCGACGGAGAGCTCGGTGGCTAGGCGTGTAGCGAACTTCTCGACCGAAGGGAGTCTGATCTCGACTAGCTCTGTGGCCATTTGCGACGAGCTTAGCCTCCACGCTCGCATGCGTTTCACCATTCGCATCGTGGATGTCGTGGCTCCAAGCCCCTAAGGAGATCGGCGCTGGCCGGCGAGGTCTCTGAGCAGGTCGACATAAGCGGGCCTTATCGTGCGTTGGGGCCAGCATGATCCTCTGGGAAAAGCGCCCGCGAAGCGCGCGTTCCTGAAACCTTGATAACTCCGTCCTCTACATAGGCATGACCAATCGCGAGCGAATCAAGCAGCCGCAGCCGGCGCTCGGAGATCGGCCGATCGGACGATCGGACACGAGGCTCAGCTTGTCGTCCGGCTTGCCGTGGAAGAGCCGGTATTCGAGTAGCTGAGCGAGCCCGCTGCGGACCCGGGCGCGCTCGGAGCCAGCTCGAATGCTCTTGATCTCAAAAAGGGTTAGGCGTGAGCGCCGACTCGCCAATAGGTCGATTGCACCGTCGATTTCTTCCAGCCTGCTGCAGCGGTTTGCCTTGAGCCAAAGGCCGAAGGCGCGAAGCGTCGCCTGGTGGGCTTTATCCGCCTGCTCGACGAGGACTTTCTGGCTTTCTGGGTCTGCCGGTGCTGAGCGACGGCGCTCGCCGGGTGGGAGCCGGCTGGCGAAGTCGCTTCCGGCGCGAAGCGAGCGTCGCCCACTGGAGCGCGGGTGCTTGCGCTTGTCCTCCCGAGGAGGTCTCTGGAGCGAAGCTCACCAGGCGCTCGCAAATCTCGCGGAGGAGGAGTGCGCGCGCCCCGCGACCCCGGACGCGCTATCTCTTCTTCCGCTTGAGCTCGACCTTGAGCTTCGCCGATGCCTCGTTGCCGGCGGCGTCGGTGGCGTTCACCGTGATCGTCACCTTGGCCTGCTTGCCCTTGGCCTCGGCCCGCTTGGTCAGCCGTCTGGCCCGCTTGGTCAGCCGCAGAGTGAGGGTCGTCGTCTTGCCGGCGGCGATCGACTTCGTCTGGCGCTGGAGCTCGAGGGGCTTACTCTTCGCGGCGCCCGCCGATGATGCTCCGGCCTTCAGCGCCGGGACCGCGACGTTTCCCGTGCCCACTAGCTTGGCGGCCTCGTCGCTCGTCACCTTCACCCTGACGAGCTTCGCCCCTCTCTGGACCCTCTTGCCCTTCAGGGTGATCCTCGGTGGCGTCGTGTCGAGGGCCGGCTGCTGCCGGGGCGGTTCGGGCTGGAACTCGAACGCCCCGATGTCCGCCCGAGCGATGCCGTCGCCGTTGCCGTCGACTTTTCGCGGGAGGCCGTCGAAGTCGACGGTGGAGTCCGGTTCGAAGCCGCTCGTGTCCGGGGAGGCGGGATCGCCCGCATCGATCAGCGCCGAGGTGGGCGAGAGGTGGAGGTCGGTGGCCGAGCGGAAGCCCGGGCTCGCCGAGATGTTGCCGGTCGCCTCGTCGAACGCACCGGGGCCGCCGTTGTCTTCCTCCGGTATCGACTTGTCGTAGTCGCAGTAGGCGACGGTCAGGTTCGCCGTTCCGGTGTGGCCTCCGGCATTGGTGGCGCTGCGCTTGAAGTTCGTGGCGAACCCGCGCAGGATCGAGCTGCGGATGTCGACTTCTGCGGAGTTGTCGGACCCAGACGTGCCGGCCGCTTCTGCCAGCACGGCCAGCGAGGTCGGGTCGGAGTCGCCGATCACGGTCAGGTGCCGGGCCGTGAGCCGCTCGAATGCGTTGATTCCGATCCCGATCGTGCTCAGCGCGACCCCGTTCGGACCGGAGATGCGCATCACCGAATCTTCGAGCTTCAGGTCCGAGGACTGGGCCCCGAGGTTGGCTTCGATCGTCGAGCCGTGGATCGTCCCGTCGCCCTCGAGGCCGGTGCTCGCCTTCACCGTCGAGCCCTCGAGCTTCGCGAGGTGCGATAGGACCCCGAGGCTGCTCCCGGGCAGGTCGATCTTCGCATCGCGGACGGTGGTCTGGCCGTTGCCCTCGACATAGATCCCGACGCTGTTGGTGGGAGGCGAGAGACCCGTCGCCGCGTCGATGACCACGTTTTCGGCTTCGCCGGCCACCAGCAGGCCGGTGTTCTCGTTGCCGGAGGCAACCTGGATCGTGAGGTCCTTGATCGTGCTCGCCCGGCCGCCCAGCGCGACGCCCAGCGATACCGTGCGGACGCTGTTTCCGGGGTCGCGTTCTATCAGCGTGCCTTCGTTTCCCGCGCGGGGCCCGGAGCCGACGATGTCCACCGGGTTATCGCCGCCTTCGGTGACCGCTTCATCGAAGACGCCGTTGCCGAGGAGGATGAGGTCGGGGGAGGCGGGTGGTTCAGCCGGATTGTTCGCTTCGGCGGCGTTGACCGCCTGCTGGATCGTCGTGAAGTTGTGGCCCGGATCGGCGCAGCCGGAGTGGTTCACGCAGAAGGTGTCGGCACCAGCCGTCGGCGCAACCGCCAGCGCGACCGCCAGGGCGGTCGCCGAGCAGAGCGTCCCGCGGATCCCCATTACCCGGCATTGTACCGGGGACGCACCGACCCGCCACCACCACGGATGTGCCTCCCTTCAGGTGGTTGCGCGGGGCCGGAGCTACATAGGTCGGCGTTATCGGGCCTTGTTTAGCACCGGCACCTGTTGGGGGTTCGCTTCGCGACGATAGGATCGCGGACGCTTGAGCGCGAGGACCGTCTAGCGCGGAACGAGCTACCGCTTCCTTTTCTTCTTCTTCAGCTTGAGCGTCACCTTCTCTGATTGCGTGTTCGCGGTGCCGCCACTGGGGGTGAAGGTGACCGTGAACCGGACCTTGAGCTTGTGATGCCTGCGCTCCTTCTTCCTCGCCTTGCCGATCGGCTTGATCAGGAGCGGGACGCTGCTGCCGGCGCCGCTGGATTTCCCGTTTACTCTCCGCAGGCCCTTTCCCGAGAGAAGAAGCGATCCCGCGTCGGGAAGGGTCAAGGTCAGGGTCGCCGTCCCCTTCTTCTTGTTCAGCTTCAGCTTGCTTGCGGAGAGGCTGAAGGTGTTGGAGGGCGACGATCCGGTTCGGCCCGGCGCGCCCGATCCGCTTTCATCGATCGCCGGAAGGCTCGCCCCTTCCGCGGTCGCCCCGGCCGTGTTGAGGTTGCCGCCCCCGCCCGATCCGTCGAGGTTGGCGAAGCCGATCGGCTTCGTTTTACTGCCGTAGTTCGCCCAGTAGACCCGGCCCGTGCTGAGGTCGATTGTCGCGCCGGCCGGATCTTCTACCGTCGCACCGCTGGTGCTCAGATTGCCGCCGCCCGATCCGTTGAGACTGGCGAAGGCGATCTGTTTTCCTTCCGTCCCCAGCAGCAGCTCTGTCCAGTAGATCCTGCCGGTGGCGGCGTCGATCGCCGGGCCTTCACCGACATATGACAGCGCACCGGTGGTACTCAGGTCGCCACCGCCGGAGCCGTTGAGGTTGGCGTAGGAGATCTGATCGCTTTCTTCGCTGGCCCCCTTGTTGACCCAGTAGATCCTGCCCGAGGTCGGTTCGATCGCCACGCCGTTTGGCACATCCGCCGTCGCGCCTGTGGTGTTGAGGTTGCCGCCGCCCGATCCGTTGAGGTTGGCGTAGGAGATCGGCGTCGTGTTGCTGTTGTTGGCCCAGTAGATCTTGCCGGCGGCGGCGTCGATCGCGACGCCCGCGGGGTCGTTCGCCGTCGCGCCCGCGGTGTTGAGGTTGCCGCCGCCCGATCCGTTGAGGTTGGCGTCGGAGATCGGCGTCGTGTTGCTGCCTTCGTTGGCCCAGTAGATCCTGCCGGTCGCGGCGTCGATCGCGACGCCCCGGGCTCTGTTCGGCGTCGCGCCAGCTGTGTTGAGGTTGCCACCGCCGGTGCCGTCGAGGTTGGCGTAGGCGATCGGCGTCGTGTTGTTTCTCGCGTTGGACCAGTAGATCGTGCCTGCGCCGAGCGCCACCGATGGCACTCCTAGGGCCAGAGCGGCCGCGCAGGCAAGGGCCACCATAAAGCGAGAGGCCTCTGCCCGGTTGGACAAGGCTCCGGACGCGCCTTGGACTTTGCAGTTTCGAAGCGATCGCCCTTCGATCTCGTCCTCCCATTGGGGTTGTGCCATTTCAAACTCCCTGCGGGAATCTTGGCTTAGAGGACGAGATTCGCGAGCCGGGAGGTCGCACGGAGAGTGCTGTAACTCTCCGCCACGCGTCGATTCTAACGGGGGTCGAGACCTCGGGGTGGGCCTTCGTGGCTCTGCTGGAACACGATGGCTAACCGAATCGGCTCAATCCCTCTATCGCGCCGGCCTTCTCGCGGTCGAGGACCCGCCCCTGTGGACCTGAGTGCCTTGGGTGGGTGTTCTCTCGCCGGCTTTGACCGCAAAGGGATCCTTTCGGACGGGGGAGTGCCCGCAACTGGCACCGGACGCTTGCCTTGGGGCAAGCTAGGTCGTTGAAGCGTCTGGATCGGTGAGCGACGCGACATCGGCGAGGTCGACGGGGCGTCCGCGGGCGAGCTTCATTTGAATCAGGTCGTCGAGGCCCACCACCGGCACCTCGACCTCGCCGAGCTGGACGCGCAGCGCCCCCTCGCTCAGCTCCTCGTAAGAGCGGCTGCCCGGTACCTCGGGCATGACGTCGATCCCCCCCTCACGGGTGGAGAACTGCCAGATCGCCGCCCTCGGCAGCATCTGCGCGTCAATCTCGGTCCCCTCCTCGCCGGGGTTGAGGACCCGGGCGCCGAGGGAGCGTAAGGCGGCTGCCAGCCGTTCCAGGTTGGCGGGATCGGGCGCGGGGATTAGATCGGCGTCGTTGGTCGTGCGCACGTGGCCGTGGGTTTGCACGGCGAGCCCGCCGATCAATACATAATCGACCTGGTGCTCGGCAAGAGCCGCGAGAATGCGCTCGGCGTCGAGCGGACCCTCAGGAGCTGCACGAGCCTTCCGCCCGGCAACGGCGAGGCGCCCCGCCATCCGGTTCCAGGAGATTCCGAGAGCTAGCCGCTCCGCGGGGGAGCGTCTGGCCGTCGCGCGACGGTGGGCCGGGTCATATTCGCGCTCCGGCGGGGCGCCGCGGATTTCCAGCCGCTCCCCCATCGCGCGCATCAGCAGCCCCAGAGTCTCGACAGTCGGGGAGACCTCGTCGGCCTCGAGCCGGCTGATCGCCGACTGACGGGTTCCGACGCGCCGCGCCAAGCGCTCCTGGCTGAGCCCGTGCCGCCTTCGCGTCTCGCGGATCAGTTTGGCGGGAGTCATAAACTAAATATATAGCGAATAAGTGATAAACGCCTCCCAGCGGTCATTCTCTCGAGTCAGATTGTCGATCGGCCCGAAATCGCCTCCAGGGGTCTCCAAAACTCGCATTACGGGCGCGACCTTCAAGCTTCAAGTGATCGCATTTCCGAGCCGGATGCCTTGATTGATGCCGCAAACGGGCCAGATCGATCCGGCTCCGAGGATGGGCTCGAAAACTGTTGGGGGTCGTAAGGCCCCTCGTGGGTTCGAATTCCACCCCCTCCGCTTGCTCACAATCCGTCCAAAGGACCGCAGATCACAGCTTCGATTCCTTCCCGGCACGCTGCTCAGGCCCGACAGATTTGGCCCACTCTTGCAGAGCCTGGTCGATCTGATTCGCCCACATCAAGCCGAAGCGATGGTCGAGCGCTCCAAACCGAGAGGAAGAGTGGCTGCGTAACTCGGAGCGGCTGGCTGATTGCCGCAACTCTCCTGAGGCTCTACCGGCACGCGCTGGCGGCAGCGACGGCCTGATAGCAGCCCCGCAGACGGCTGCGCTCCTCGAAGCACTGGCTTCTGCCATTTACGAGTTTCGGCTCGACGGTTTGCGCGACCCCCCGCAAGCGCAGACGCGCTCGAAAGCTTTCCTGCCAATCGGCGTCTGCGACGGAGTTTTCCTGTCCTGCTCATGGGTAGAGAAAGATCGAAAGACTTGAGATTCTGAGGGAGGTTGTGTTGCCTAGAGAGATCGCCGGGCAAGCCGCACGCGGGTTCGTCGTGGCCTGCTTTGCCGTGTTGCTCGTAATTCTTGCGGCGGGCGGAACTTCAGCGCTTGCCGGAAGTCCGGTAGGCGTCTCGAAGGATCGCCGTGCCTTTGCTGGTTGTGCTCGCGAAGGTCACCGCCACCGCCACCGGTGGCACCCAAAGCCGACCACGAAACCCTGGCAATGGCAGCTGCAGGGCAAGATTAACACCAGGGTCCGGGCCTGCGTCTATGACGTCGACGGCTTCGAAACCTCCAAGCGCACCGTCGCGCTCCTGCACCGTGAGCACGTCAAGGTCATCTGCTATCTCGATGTCGGCAGCTGGGAGAGCTACCGCCCCGACAGGGGCGAGTTCCCGCGCTCGGTGATCGGCCGGCGCTACCAGGGCTTCCCCGATGAGCGCTGGCTCGACGTCGCCCACTTCCATCGCTTCGCAAAGCCCCTCAAGCAGCGCTTCAACATGTGTGCACGCAAGGGGTTCGACGCCGTTGAGCCCGACAACCTCGCCGGCTGGGAAAAAGAAAACCACACAGGCTTCAAGATCACCAAGGCCGACCAGCTCCGCTTCAACCGCTGGATCGCCCGGCAGGTCCACGGGCGTGGGATGTCAGTGGCGCTGAAGAACGACGGACGGCAGGCCGACGAGCTGATCCATAGCTTTGACTTCGCGATCGTCGAGCAGTGCTTCCAATACCACGAATGCGGCTTCTACCGGACCTTCACGCGCCGCCACAGAGCCGTTTTCGAGGCTGAATACGAACAGAAGCCCAAGCGGTACTGCAGGACCGCGCTGGCCCTCCGGTTCAGTTCCATCTATAAGTCCTACGATCTCTTCGCACGCCCCTGGAAGCCCTGCCGCCAACTGGGTGGATGAGCAATTTTCGGGCCGGACCTGAGCACCGCCACGGCGGACAACCCCTGGAGCTGCTCGTTGGCCGGCGGGTACTCGGGCTGTACGGCCTGCGACATCCAGAGCTCAAGCATGTCGCTGTACCTGCCTGACCCTTTCTTCCACGGCGATCAGACGGGCGTGGTTACAGCGCTCCACGCCCTCTCCGCCGCGACGGCGCAAGCGCAGTTCGTCGTGATCGAGGCCTCGGCATACCGTGGGGTCACCGGCTCGGTGTTTCCCAGCGGGATCCTGGCGGTCAGTGCTCCGGTCACGCTTCATCCCGGGGTCAACAACTTCAACACCAACCTGCCGATCAGTTATCGGTGGTCGGCTCCCAGCGGCTTCGAAAGCTGGAGGGTCGTGGGCCTCAGCATCATGAACGGAACCAGCCCGGTTCCTGGCTGGACCGCAGCGCCACCGATCAACGGCGAGCCCGGCCTGGGCGGTGAGACGGGTCTGGTATTCGACCCCGAACGTTGTCAGGGCGCCGCTCGACCGTCGCTTCACTATCGGTCGCGCCAACAATCCTCCGACCGCGAAGACCCAACAGACACTGACCGTGCCTCAGAATCGCGCGATCGCAGCGGCCAATCCCAAGCAGCCAGGTCCCGCCGTGATCGCTCGCGGTTCAACGACGGTTCCGGCCAATAAGACCGTTAGTCTCGCTGCCAAGCTCACTTCCGTCGGGGCGCACCTCCTGCGCAAGCGCAAGGCGCTTGAGGCGACTCTGACCGTGATTGCCACCGGCGCTACCGGCAACGCGCAGAAGGTCAAGAAGAAAATCATGCTGCTCCTCCGATAGTGCTTAGGAGCCGCCGAGAGTCACAGTTCAACTTCGATGTGCTGGGGGTGAGGGAGACCGGCGTATGGGTTACGCAGGTCCGCAAGGGTTCGGTCACCCAGTGATTGGGTTAGCCGACCGTCCGGCTGGCGTCGTCGACAGAACCCCGGTGAGAGCCCTGGGAGTTCCCTCAGCGACGCAATTGTTGAGGGTCTCGCGGACTCAGGCCAGTAGCCGTGAGACCGCAATTTCGACGACTTCCCCGCGGCTGCGCTCGCCGTGCTCGGCGGCGAAGAAATGGCTTCCTATCCAAAGGGAACAGACCAGCAGGCTGCGTGCCTCGACATCCGCCTCGTCGGGACAGAACTCTCCGAAGAGGCCGCGCATGTACTCAATCCTGCGGTTATCGACTTTTCGTAGGCGTGCGGCCACCGTCTTGCTGCGCCGCGCCCAATCGCGCACCGCGAGGTCGGCGCGGAGCAGATCGGGCCTCTGCCCGGCCAGGGTGAATAGTCGACGCAGCTTGGCCCTCGCATCCCCTCCGCCGCGCTCAACCAGATCGATGATTTCTGTGACGCTCTCCCGCTCCCAACGGTCGAGCATCTCGGCCAGCAGCGCGCCGCGGTCCTTGAAGTGCCAATAGAAGCCACCCTTGGTGACGCCAAGGGCTCGCGCGAGCGGCTCGATCCGGACGGCGTCGGGACCGCCATCGGCGAGCGCCTTCAGTCCCTGCTCGACCCAGCTCCGGGGGGGAGTGCGCGTCGTCGCCATTGGTGCCTAATATACGCTACCGTATGGACATGCTTGCGACGATGGTTCCGAAGAGCACACATCGCGCGCGTCCCTGGCGGATTCACGAGGTCACTCCGGACTTCAGGCTTGAAGACGTATGGATACTTCCGACCCCTGGAGCGGAGGTCGAGGATTTCCCTCGCGTGGTTGAAGGCCTCGCGGCCGGCGATCCGGCCGAAGGGCCCTCCCGAATATCTCGCGCGCTCTGGGCGCTTCGCTGGAAGCTCGGCGAGGTTCTCGCTTGGGATGACGCCGAGGGCGGTCTTGATTCTCGTGTCAGGAGCATTCGCGACCGACTGCCCTCGGATCTGCGCCAGGCCTCGCCCCGCACGAAGTTCGAGAAGCTCCCCTTCAGCTCCCTCTACCAGCTTGACGACGAGTGGGCGGCGGAGATCGCCAACAGGACCGTCCACGGGATCATGCACCTCGGCTGGGTCCCCGACGAGGAGGGCGGCTACCGGGCCGAGCTGGCCGTCTACGTGAAAACGAATGGCCTTTTCGGGAGCGCCTATATGGCGGCGATCAAACCGTTCCGCTATCTGGTCGTCTACCCGTCGATGACGCGCCAGATCGAAAGCGTTTGGCGTGCCGAGAAAGGGGAGGCGGCAAGCACCTGATCCGCTGGTGGGCGTCGGTCGGCGGCGGCTGACTCGCGCAGACCAGGCCTGGCTTGCGAGCCCTGCTGATTCATCCTCCAGGGTCGTCGGGGTCGACTCTGCCAGGGGCGTGAACTTGGGCCCCCAGAGCCCCCAGGCGCTGCATCTGGCCCACTACTGCCCAGACGATGGGCCCGACAGAAGCGTTATCCGACCCCGGTACCACTGGTAGAGGTCACGGCGGCGATCATGGTCGGATCTCGCAAGCCGCGCGAGGCTGGCAAAGATGACCCGTTTTCCGTCGGCCGAGAGGGCGAGGACTCGGGGGCCGCCCCCCTGGTGTCCAGCGAAGCCGCGGGTGAGCAGAGTGAGGTGGCCACCGGTGCGGGCGTAGAGGTCACCTCCGTCTCCGTGGTCGCTGGGCAGCAGCGAGCTTTCGATAAGGAAGACGACGGTCCGGCCGTTCGCGGAGCAGCCTTCGAAGTGGATCGTGGAGTTTTCGTCGTTCGGAGCGCGGGTGTCGCCGGAGATCAGGCGCAGACGCTCGCCGGCGTGTTCATAGAGGTCGAGGTCGCCGTAGCGGTCTGATCGAATCAGCCCCTCATAGGTCGAAAAGAAGACCCTGCTCACGTCCTGCGAGGCCCCTTCGAATTCGACCCCGGGCGCCGTAGCACCCGGGAAGCTGGTGTCGAGCAGGCCGCCGGAGACAAGTCGCGTTTGTCCCGCCGCGTGTTCGAAGATGTCGCTGTAGGGATCGCGGTCGTCGGGGGTGAGCTTTTGGTCCGATGCGAAGAGCACGCGCGAGGAGTCCGTCGACGCGGCGAGGAACCCCGGGAAGGAGACATTCTTACCGCCGGCTCCGACGCTTATCAGCGTCGTCGCTCCACCCGAGCGTTCATAGAGATCGTTGGACCCGTCCGTGTCCCCGGAGACCAGCGCCTCGCGGGTATCGAAGACGATCCGGGAGGCATCGGGCGAGGCGCTCTCAAGCTCGGCATCACAATCTGTAGCCGGGCATAACCCGTCATCGGTTGGGCCGGTCGAGATCAGTTCGAAGGCACCACCGGTGACCTCGTAAAGGTCGATCTGATCGTCGACGTCCGCCGGCGAGAGGCGCTCGGCCGTGGCGAAGATGACGTGTTGGCCATCGTCGCTGATGATGGCCCTGCGGCGGGGCACGCCGAAGGTTTCACGCTGTTCGCGATTGAGCGCTACCGGTTCCTGGGCGGTCCCTTTCGTGATCAGCGTGGTCGTTGTCCCACTCCGTTCGTAGAGATCGACGGCGGAATCGGTGTCTTCCGGAGTCAGCGCTGCCGCGGTGGCAAAGACGACGTGGGCGCCGTCTGGAGTCGCGGCCTGAAAGCGGGCGGGCTCGGGGCCGTTCGAGTTCACGGGGCCGGTCGAGATCAGGGTCAGGCCTTCTGGGGACCGCTCGTAGACGTCGATCGCCGAATCGGTGTCGGCCGCCACCAGGGGCTTGGCCGTCTGGAAGAAGACCCGCTTGCCGTCAGGGGTTACGTAGCGAAACGAGGCATCTTCGGCGCCGCCGGGCTGCCCTTCTCCGGTCGCGACCAGCGAGAGCCGGCCATTGGCCGACTCATAGAGGTCCCTACCTTGGTCACGATCGGCAGGAAGCAGCTGGTCTGGGCTGAGGAAGAAGACCTCCTGTGCATCGCGCGAGCTGCCGACCAAGCGGACCCCATCCTGCTGCAGGCTGTCGCCGCGGGAGGCGGGAGTATGGACGGCCGCGGCGGCCAGGAGAAACACCGCCACCGGCCAGCCGGGTCGGCTGCGAACGAGCATCGAAGCATCTTCCCCGATCGGCCCGGTTTATGCGACCCTCGCGACAGCGCGTCGGCCGGTGAACCGGGGTCCACGCGGCGGCGGCCTCCAGAGGCCGGGCCGATCGGGGACGAGGTCTGCGCGTGGCTTAGATCCGTGGAGTTCGTACGCGTCGCCCGAGCGAAGTCGACCTCGAGGACCTCCTCCGCTCCCGTGGGGGGCAGTGGATGCGGGCGACGCTCTGACAGCCTTCTGCGGAGATTCAGCCGGGCGTGTCGATCCAGCGGATGATGCGCCCGTCTCGCAGCTCATGATATGCGGGTGCTGCCGGGGGAGGATCGTCTTCGAGTAAAGCGATTACCGCGCTTGGACCGTGTAGGTCCTCCTCCACGGCGGTCGTCCAATGGACCTGCGGGTGAAGGAGGCGTCGCAGGCGTGACCAGTTGCGGCTCTCGATTGTGGCAAGCACATCGCCGACGGCTGGAACCTGCTCGGCCACTTTGCCCATTAAGCCTCTGCTGGTGAGGTAGACATCGATGAACGATCTCAGCTTGGACCGGAGATCATCTGATGACGAGCGCGATTGTTCATACCCGGGTCGCTGAAAGTTTGTTCGCGGCCACTGCGTTTTCGATTCTAAGGGCCCAGTTGATGGAAAACGGCCAAGCAGAGTACATCCGCGGACGAATCCACCAGGTTCCACCGCCAGAGGCCAAGGAGGCCGGCTGGTATCCGGACCCCCTCGGAAGCACCCTGGAACGCTACTGGGACGGCACTTGGTTGGGACTCACCCGCCCTTCTCAGACGAAGCTCGCCCTCGAGCCGCACTCCCGTAATGGAAACGGTCTCCTGGGAAGAGGGGGTCTGCGGCTTTCACCTGCGCATATTCGACACGAGCAGCCCACCGACCACCCCGACGGCGCGCGCGATGGGAAGCAAACACGGAGTCAACGGCGTGCCAAGAAGAGGCGCCGTGCAGCGATCGAGGCGAGAAAGCAAGCATTTTTTTCAACGCCGCCCGGGAAGGCGCGGCTCTCGTTTGGTCAACAGCACCAGCTGTTCCAATGCGAGTTGTCCTTGACGGATCCAACGCCAATGATCATTCCCGGCGTCGAGGGAACGGTCCCACAGTGCACTGCCGATCCAGTTGACATCCTCAACGCGGTTGTCGCCGAGGGTTGGAAGCTCGTTGCGGGGTCGTTTGTTCACAGCGAGATGCGCGGGACGGTTGGCTGCTACCTGTTCAAGCGATCCAAGAAGCGTCGGCGAAGGATGAGTGACCCATGGAAGACTCCGACGGACGTAGATAGTTCGGTCGACTGAGACTTCGGCTCGAAGCCGGGCGACCCCCGAGTCAACTCACCGGACGCAACCTCGGTCGCAAGCCGGTGACAATCGAGGCGTCACTGTAGCCGATGCAACCACACCTCATCCAACAAACAAACGCTGCTCCGTCCAAGGGCATCCCGAGCACGACGCCCCGCTTCCAGTGCCAGCGAAGCGTTGTGCGTACGTCGAGCCCGGTGGCGACGGCGTAGTCATGAAGCCGCCCCGCACGACGACGAAGTAGATAGCCAGATACACGCTGTGCTGAAGCCCCAAGACGCTCGACCCGATGAACGGGACGGCGAAGCCGACCACACCGGCCGCGGCAAACCAGCGTAGTTGAGTCGCCCAGCTCTCCCGGTGGGCGGCTGGACGGGGTGCGAGCCGCGGATGCAACCCGTGCGGGTATGAAACGACTGGTCTCCATGCCGCGAAGTTACGCCCGCGAGTCCATCACGGCATCGGGGACACAGCGCACTAACGCCACTCCAAACTACACGCGATCTAGGCGCTTTGGGGGTCCGCGTCGATCCAGGTCAGCCTCGATCCCTGCAGCTTAAGGGAGTGCAGGTCGATACCGGGCCCGCTGTCGAGGACGTGCTCCCCGGTGGAGTCGCAGGCGACTACCTTCGGCGGTGGAAGTTCCCCTCCGGTCACTTCGCCAATGCGGGAATGACCAGACCAGGCGAAGCTGCCGTTGCGCTTCAGCACTATGCTCCTCACTCCTCCGCTGGCGCGCGGGGAGTGGCCATTGCCGACGTAACAGCTCTTGCGCTGGCCGGAACGCAGGTTGCGGGCGCTGATCGAGTTCTCGCGCGAGTCACGTCCGGTCTGCTGTCCAACGCCGCCGGCCGCCCACGGTGCGTCAAGGGCAAAAGGGCCATACATCACGGGTGCTCCCCAGCGGGAGGTCCTCGGTAGCGGGCTTAGCTTGATCGAACGGCCGGTGGAGACCAAACAGCCGTAAACGCGTTCGGGCCTTCCCGGTTCCAGTGGGTTGAGTCCGCCGGCGCCGTAGATCCGCGCCTTTGGTTCGGCGAGCAGCGTTTCGCCATTTGCCGGACCGCACGTGTGCGAGCGGCGATGAACAGCGCCGGCAGTCTTGACGGGCGGCCGAACCCGACGGGGCGGCGAGTAGCTGCCGTCGAAGAGAAACAGACCTGCCGCCGTTCGCTTGAGCCGCACCTTGCCAGGGAAAGGGTTCACCTGGACATCCGCGCATTCGAAGGAAGCGCGGCGGTCCCATTCCGGGTACGAGAGCGAGACGGTGATGATGGCCGCCCCGTGGGGCCGGCGGGGAGTCCTTGGGCGTTCGACGACCTTGGAGATGATCGTGGGCAAGGGTTCGCCTGAGCAGTGCCCGAAGCTGGCCCGGACGTTGACCATTCGACCCTCGAGCGCCGATTGTTTTGGCTTGTGGGCAAGCCTCAGGTGAATGACTTCGCTCTTGGCGGGCACCCTGATCCCGGGAGCAATCGGCTCGATGCAGGACGATGTGTGGTCCGCGCATTCGACGCCGTAGCCGACGGTCTGAATTGCCTTGCCCCCATCGCTGTCTTCGGCTTCGACGGTGAAGCTGTGAGGCCCAAAGGTGCTGGTATCGAACGGGCTTCCCGTTGGAACCGGCCCGGCGCAGCTTTGGAGGGTCGCTCCTTCGGCAGGAGCGCAGGAGTAAACGGCGTTGATGGCTTCCTGCTGGGCGTAGGAACCGCCGCTCGCGGGAGCGATGACCTCGATCGAGGGAGGGGCGGGCAAATTCGAGGCGGCAGTCCCCGGGAGAGCGAGACTGGCCGCGGCGAGGCCGAGCGCTACGACCATTGCCCCCTTCATCTTTGTGAGCCTGATCCGCCTCATGAAACCCCCCGGTCCGACTCACGTCGTAACCGAACCTGAGGGCGTCAATTGTAATTCGTGGCGAGGATTTCCACGCGATTACTTCAGGGGGCGCAAAAGCGTGGGCGTCAGGATTCTGACCAATGCTGGTCGGCAAGCTGAATTGCTGGCCAATGTGAAATTACACTCTGTCAATCCTCGCGTAAGCGGCGCTGTCGCCGCTTCACGATCTGTTCGGCGTGATGGAGGCGACTATGATTCGCGCCAGCAATGCGCCGTCTTGGCCTGCGCGCAATTCTCCTGTTCCTCGCCTACGTCGCCGTCCTCGCCGCGTTCGTTGTGGCCGGATTTCTCGACCAAAGATTGGGGATTTGGGCATCGATTCTGTGGGGTGGCGGGCTGGTGTTCGCCGTCACCATCTACATCAAGAGGCGGGCCGCCTAAATTAGAATGAACATATGCAGGGGTGGGCACGCAGCTACGGGGCCGCTAGTGCCTTTCTCTTCTTTGGTGTTTCCCTGCTGGTGATTTGCGTGGGGCTAGCTGGCTGTGGCAGCGGTGGCAAGGCCGCTGAAGGGCAGACCGCAGCGATGCCCCATCCGTCCCGATCTGAGGCTGCGCAAATCACGGTGATCCGTGGAGGGCACGTTAAGGGTAATTCGCGGCTCGACAGGCGGCTAGACGCGAGGCGGATGGAACGGGAATCGCGCCACAAACCGCACGGAAGTTTCTGCGGAGAATTCTTTGGGGGCACCCCTGGTCCGGGGTCCTGCTCAAGGCAGAACCGCTGAGCACGCTTGCCTGTTGGAAACGCCGCTTACCTGCTCGAGACCGCGCTGATATTGCTCCCCCTTCCCGCTTCGCAGGGCCGCTCTCGCTCTGCGCGATTCGCCAGCGCCCGCACGCCTCCGCGCCAAGCGCCTGCAATGGACCAAGACGAGGTCGGTGGTGGTTTCCGGGTATAAGCGGCGCCACGGCGCCCGGTCGTCGTCCAAACCGGGAGCGCAGGCGACACGCGCCGACGCGCTCGCACTCGTCCCATGCGACCTTCTCACTTCCTCCGTTGGCGGCGCACGGTTTTGACCAGGAGCGGGTTTCAGCCGTATTCGCTGCTGTCCGTTTGCTGATGGGACGCGCGGTGCGACGATGTATTCGTGACTAATCGAAGGCCCGGGTGGATCATGGGTTATCTGCTTCGTGCTCCGGTGCGCGTCTACGACTGGAAGGCAGGCTGGATCTTTGGTAACCGGTTCTTGCTGCTCACACATATAGGGCGCAAGTCCGGACGAGAACACCGGACCATGCTCGAGGTGATCGGACGTGATCCAGCGGCGGGCGAGTTCATGGTCATCGCCGGGTTCGGCCGATCTGCGCAGTGGTATCGCAACCTTCAAGCTTACGAGGCACTCGAAGTGGCTGTCGGTCGCCAGCGCTTCCGACCGATTCACCGCGAGTTGGAGGCGTGCGAGGCGGCCGAGGTCCTGGCCGATTACGAGCGGCGCAACCGGTGGCTGGCCCCGATCGTTAACCGAGTTCTGAGCTGGCTCGTCGGTTGGCGCTACGACGGCACCGACGCTGCGCGGCAGCGGCTAGTCACTGAGCTTCCTGTCGTAGGGCTCAGGCCAGCGACAGGCCCCGCCGGACGACAGACGCCTACGTCCCAATCGGACGCCTGAATGCAGCACGAGCCGCCTCGCTGGTGCTACCAGCAATTTCCAGGCGGGTCAGCTGATGCCCAGTACGCGCCGACATAGGAGAAGAGCAGGCGTCGCGTCCTCAGCGCTTCAGGAAGTAGACAGACCATCTTCCGCGCTCGCGAGGGCGCCGAGGACATCGTCGAGCGGCGTGCTTGCCGCTGAGCGAAGCTGCAGCACGCGCCAGCTATCCGCGGGCGGCGATCGATTCCTGTCGCCCCTACGCCATCGACCTATCGTGGCAGGGCGACGCGGACAACCGAGACCGTGCCGTCATGCGTGCGCCCCGCGGACGAACAGGGCTCGCGCCACGACGACGACCAGCGCGCAGACGCCGATCAGCACGAGGGCCCCGCGGTCGGAGCGGGCGAGGTAGTAAAGGAGCCCGGCCGCCGCCGCGAAGCAGGCGGCCCCGCCGAGGTAGGCAAGGTGCCGGTCCCAGCCCCGTTGGGCGGTGTGGCGGGCATGCAACAGGTTGATCAGGCCGAAGACGAGCAGGAAGGTGAGCGAGCCGAAGGAGACGATCTCGGTGATGCCGGGCAGCAGCGAGAAGACCGCTCCGAGCAACGCCAGCCAGGCCACCGCGCCCACCGGGAGCCCTCCCCGTTCGCGGGCGAAGCGAGCCGGGAGCTCGCGGGCCACGCTGACGTCGCGGACCAGGCGGGCGGTCGAGAACAGCGTCGCGTTGATCGCCGAGCTGGTCGAGAAGACCGCGCCCAGGGTCGCCGCCCAGAGGCCGAAGCTGCCGAGGGCCTTTTCGCCGACCACGGCGAAGGCGACCTCCTTCTGGCCGATGATCGCCTGGTCGGGAAGCAGCATCTGGGAGCCGATCGTGACCGCGACATAGACAAGGACGACCACGGCGACCGAGAGGTAAAGAGCGCGCGGCACGGTGCGCCGCGGCTCGGCGATGTCGTCATAGTCGTAGGGCACCAGCTCGAAGCCCTCGTAGGCAACGAAGATCACCGCCGCGCCGAGGAACACGCCGAGCAGGCCCTCATTGTCGAGCGGGGCCAAGCGGCCCGAGGAGAACATGGCGATCCCGATCGCCGCGATGCCCGCCAGCACGGCGAGCTTGGTGAAGACGATCACGTCCTCGGTCAGCCCCGAGGTGCTCACCCCCCGCAGGTTGATCGCGGCGAAGATCACCATGATGCCGACGCCGCTCAGCCGCGCGACCAGAACCGAGGCACCCAGAACGTTGGCCAGGTAGTGGCCGAAGGTGAAGGTGTAAACCGCCAGCGCGAAGACGTAGCCGACGATCAGAAGCCAGGCGACCCAGGCCGCGGCGCGGGTGTGGCCCTCCTCGCGCAGGTAGGTGAAGGGGCCGCCGGCGCGGCCGGCGTGCAGCGCCAGCCGGGCGTAGGCGTGGGCAGTGAGGCCGGCGATTACGCCGCCGAGCAGGAAGGCGGCGAAGGCGAGGTGTCCGGCGAGGTCGATGGTGACACCGAGGACGCTGAAGATGCCGCCGCCGATCATCCCTCCGATCGCCATCGCGCTCGCCTCGCGCAGGCCCAGCAGCCCTTCGCCGCGCTGGCGGCGGGCATGGGTGCGGGGATGGTAGGGCGGCCGGGGCGCCTCGAGTGCGAGCCCGTTCGCTCCTGAAACTCCGCTGTCCTCGCCTATCGCCAACCGTCGGCCTCCTTCCTTCCGGTAACGGTTCCCAAGGTCGGCCCCCTACCGGCTCGCGGGCTCCAGCCACGCGTAGGCCCAGAGCTTGACCCGTCCCTGCTTTGCGAGCTGCTCCTTCAGCGCGGCGATCGCGTTGGCGGCCTGGTGCTCCTCCCAGAACCCGACCAATCCGTTCAGCAGCAGCAGCGCGAGGATGATCGCGAAGTCCGGCCAGCGCGCCGTAATGGCGGTGAGAAGGAGGGCTACCTCGATCATCCAGGGGATCGGCGCCCAGAAGTGGGAGAGGAGCTCGAGCAGGACGCTGCGCTCCTGCTCGACCAAGGCGTTGGGCCCATAGCGTCCGAGCCGCGCGGCGGCCTCCCCATCGCTCAGCCCCGTCCCGGTGCTGAGCCGCTCGTCGGCGCGGCGGTCCTCATCGCTGCGCTGGTCCTGGACGCCGTGGGTGGGAGCATCCGGCGCGGCGACGGCACCAGACCCTGAGGCGTCGCGTCGCAGCTTCAAGCGAGCGTGCGGGAGTGTCCCCGGTGCCGACGGCCGCTATATCTCGGGGGTTGAGGGCAGGACAGGAAAGCCGATGATATGGGGGATGCGGTGGTCTGCCTTGCTGAAGATCACTCTCGTCATCATTGTTTACTCCGCCAGTGCGGCTGGTGCCTCGATCGGAATACGGCTCACGGGATCTCGGCCGGCGGCTTTCGCGGCCTTCTTCTTCGTGCTGTGGAGCGGATTCGGACTCGTATGGCTCATTGCCAGCGGCACGCTGAGCGTTCCCGAGCGAGGCTCCATTTGGCTGGCATATGCGGGGGGGTGTCGTCGCTCCGGCCAGCGCCATCGTCCACGCAGGCGGTTATCCCGGCTGGGCCACGGGCAACCCGGTGACCGTGGGCACCTTCCTGGTCATCGTTGGTCTGCGTCGGTCAAGAACCGAACTGGCGACGGATTAGGGTCGGCGTGGAGGCGAGAGGACGACGCTGCAGATAAGCATCCTGTCACGTGCTTCCGTGTGGTTGCGAGCGCGTGGGCGGTGCCGCTCGCGCTCGCGCTGGGGACGAGCGGCGGTTCCGCAACGCTCCGCGAGCTTCTCGCTCTCGCAAAGACGAAGCGAGAGCGCCATTCCGGGCGCTCCCGCTGTCGCCGGCTCAGGTGGCTAGAGGCGCAGGCCGGCACTGGCCGGCATCATCGGCGCTCGCCCCGCATGGACGGCCGCGATGATCTCCTCGGTGTCGATGCCCTGCAGGTAGATGCTGGTCGTGCCGAGGTTGGCATGCCCCAGCTGTCGCTGGATGATGTTGAGCGGTACGCCCTCGCGGGCTAGCTCGAGCGCATGGGCGTGACGGAGCTGGTGCGGTGCGAAGCGCCGTCTCACCCCCGCTCGGGCAGCGAGGCTGCGGAACTCGACCCTGACTCCAGCGGCAGACCAGGGCCGACCGCGAGTCGGTCCGTCGATCACGCAGAGCAGCGGGCCGACCGGCAGCCGCTCGCGCTCTGCCATCCAGGGGCGGAGCTGCTCGAAGCCCCACTCGTCCATGCCTATCTCCCGTCGGCGCCCGCCCTTGCCGCGGCGGACGAGGATCGAGCCACGGTGTGGGTCAAGGTCGCGCTCGCTGAGCGCCAGCGCCTCTTGGATGCGAAGCCCGCCGCGCCAGAGGACGACGATCACGGCACGCAGGCGAGCGCCGTGGCGACCATCTCCAACCTGGCGCATCACGGCGACGATCTCCTCGACGCTCGGCGGGTCGGCCGGATAGTGCATCCCCTTGTTGCGGGGCGGTCGTCCGGCGTGGTAGCCGGGCATCGTCGCCGGCGAGCGGCGGCGTCCGGCGGAGTCGAGAACAGTGGATTCGGTCATGGGATCCTCCTCCCAAAGAAGACAGCGGATCCCACTGCACTACCAGGACGGACCAGCAACCAGGTGAGCGATCTGGGCTACGCGATCGGCCGCATTGCTTCGCGTACCGACGGCGCGAGCTGCTGGGGCGTAGTCCCGGAGCTGAAACCGAGGATCCACTCGGCGAGATCGGGGTCGGGCGCTTTGACCAGGTAGCCATTCAGCTCGAGGAACGTCAGCATCGCGATCAGCGCCAGGCGCTTGTTGGCGTCGATGAACGCCTGGCTCTCGGCGATGCCGTGCGCCAGGACGGCGGCCTGCAGGGCGATATCGGCCTCTTCGTAGTCGGCGTAGCTGCGTGGACGGGCGAGAGCGCCTTCGAGAGCCCCCTGGTCGCGAAGCTGATCGGCCGCCTGCGAGGGTGTGCCGCCGATGATCGCCGCATACAGCTCAAGCGCGTCGACGAACTCCAGGTAGATCGGCTCGCCCGTGCCTTCCTCCTCGTGCACCTGCGGTCTACTTTGGAGCGCGCTTGGAGTCTGGGTCGTGCTCGGCGAGGATCTTCAATGCCTCGGGGTGCTCGGCGACCACGCGCTCGCCGATCGTGCGGATCCTCTCCCGCAGCTGCTCGGTCGGCAGGATCCGAAGCTCGCCCCCGTCTAGCTCCTCGACCAGCACGGACGTGCCTGGCGCATATCCATGCGCCTCGAACTCGCGGGGAATCGAAACTACGTTGCTGTTGCCGACCCGGCGGACCTTGACGATCTTCATGACGCCAATATACACGGGGATATCCCGAGACGTCGAGATACGCGCGGCTTCCGGATTCGTCAGATGGAACGAGAGTCTCGGGTCCAAGCCTGGGCCGAGGCCCAGATGAGCGCGTGTCGTCCGGAGCGACCGTCTGCTCGACTGTTGCCTGGGCGCTCGCTCCGGTTCGTAGGGAGCAGTGACCCTGCAGTGCGCGCGACGCTTCCTCCTCGTCTGGGGCGCATCTCGGATCGTGGCGCAGACTTCGCCTCGTTGGCCTCCGTTTAGCCCGGAAGCTTGAACTCTACTCCGTAGCGTGGTGCGGTCTTGAGCAATCGCTCCGGATCGGGCGGTGGCGGCGAGGCGTCTGGATCGGTGACGGGATCACCGACCTCCTCGAACATCCGCTCGAGGCCGGCAGGAACGAAGATCTCGAGGTGGCGGCCGGGCCCCTCGCCCGCATTGCGCCACCAGTGGAGGTGACCTCTGGGCGCGTGGACGAATGTCACTGGGCCGGCGCGCAGCTCGCCGTCCTCACTGCCGAATAGATATTCGCCCTCGATGACGTAAAAGGACTCGTCCTCGCGCGAGTGCACGTGTGGGGGCGGTCCGAATCCGGGTGATGAGCGATCCTCGGCGACGGCGTAGGCGCCATCGGTTTGGTCGCCGTCAATGACGATCTCGAGGATCGCGCCCATGACCCAGAGTGGCCGCCGATCGCTCTCGGTGATCTTGGTGATGGCTGGTGCGCGAACGGTCATCGCGGACTCCCTCGGTAAACTCCGTTTACGGTTCTTTTTGAAAAAGTATACGGAGTTGACTACCTTGTCAAATAACCCGCCGAGGGACTACGTCGCCGACCCGCTGATCGGGCCGCTGCTCAGAGCTCCGCTCGAAGCGATCAGGGCACGCATCCGCGAGGACGTCGCCGCCGCTGGCTACGACGATCTCGGCCCCGCTCACTTCACCATCCTGCAGGCTCCGACTCCGGACGGCGCACGGCCCACCGAGCTGGCGGCGCGCGGTCAGATGAGCAAGCAGGCGGCGAATCGACTGATCCGCCACCTGGAACGGCGCGGCTATCTGCGCCTGGAGCCCGACCCGACCGACCGGCGCGCCCGGATTGTCCGCCTGACCGAGCGCGGATGGCAGCTGATCGCGACGATTCGCGCGACCGTGCAGGAGGTCGAGCGGGACTGGTCCCGCCGGCTCGGTCCCGGCCGATTTGAGGCGCTGCGCAGCGCGCTCCGGGAGCTCTCCGGCGCCGGGAGCAGCACCAGCCGGGTATGAGGCGGTGGGGAATCCGAACGGCCCGGTGCTGCGCTCTCGCTCCCGCGGATGTGCGCGCGTCGCCGGTGGCCGCCCACGCTCCCGCTGCGGACGACCTGCAGAAGCTCAGGTCGGCTCGTGGTTGGCCGCTCCTACCGGATGCAGGGCGTCTACAGCCGGGACTCGACGCGCTCGCAAATCGCAATGCGAGAGTATGCCACGGGCTCTGCTCAGCCCACGCCGCTCATCGAAGCAGCCGCGCGAAGTCCTTCTCGAAGGTGGCTTTGCCACCGGTATGGACGATTTCGCCGTGACCGGGGAGGATCCGCTCGAAGTCCCATTCGAGGATCCGCTCGAGCGAGCGCCGCACAGCCGCGCGGTCGCGAAAGAGTCCGAGGACTCGGCACTCGGTCGGAGGGCCAAGGCGCTGGCGAATGCGACCCTGCGCCATGAGGCGCGTCGTGAGCGGCCAGTGCGAGCCGAAGTTGCAGCACAGATCGCCGGTGATGAGCGTGCGCGTCTTGGGGTGAAAGAACTCGATCTCGTTCAGCCGGCGCCAGCCCTCGAATGCCATCTGATCGAGCTCGCCGCGCCATTCGGGCTCCGGCACGCCCGAGAGCAGACCGTCGAAGCGCAGGTCCTTGCGCTTTGCCTCGAGGCCTGGGGCGGCGAAGATCTTGGCCTGCGGGTAGGCGTCCCGGTATTGCTCCATGTAGAGGTGGCCATGGAGCTCGCTGGCGGGGACGACGGAGCGCACCTCGCCGAGCTGGTCAAGCGCCGCGCCCAGCTCGGGGCTCAACCTGGCCGGAGAGTGGATGAGCAGTCCCCCGTCTGCCAGCCGAATGACGGCCATCCGCCGCCACGTCTCGAAACCGAGATAGCGAAGCGGCTGCTCGACGATCCAGAGCTCGGGTGCGATCTCAGACAGCTTCGTCCTCGTCACGAGGCTGACGGTACTGGTCGCCGAAGCGACAAAGGTCTGCAACCCGGTAGCTCCGCTCCGCTCCTTCCGGGAACTCTGCATCGACGATCGAAGTGCTGCTCCCTTCGCGTGGTTGCGAGCTCGTCGACGGATGCCACCCACGCTCCCGCTCCGGACGAGGAACGGGAGGGGCGTCTGAACACCAACGGGCTCCCGCATCGCGCGGCGAACAGCGCTGTTCGCCGCTAGCTTCAACCATGCGAAGGGGGCACGGGTACCTCCAATGCTCCGGCCCCTGAGGACCCCTGATTCCCCACCGCCGTCTGCGTCCTCCGAGTTCGACGAGCCGGCGGACTCTGAGTACAATCTTTCGGTGCCGAAAGCTGCCCGGGGAGACCAGCTTCTGAGCAGAGATATATTTCTTGTCGCCGCGCTTGCCGTGCTATATCTGGCCGGCCTCGTCCCCGCCGCGTCTGCCCGAGACGTCTACGTAACCAACAACGGTCCAGGCGAGAACAACGTCTCAGTGTTCGAGACGCAGGGCAACCAGGTCGTTGGTTCTCCGACCACTGTCGGAGGGGATCCGCGCGCGATCGCGATCAGCCCCGACGGCAAGACCGCCTACGTCGCCAACGCCGAAGATGGCACCGTCTCAGTGATCGACACGCAGACCGACCAGGTCGTGGGCTCGCCGATCACCGTCGGCACAACTCCGCGCGCGATTGCGGTCTCGCCGAATGGGCAGTTTGCCTACGTCACGAACGAGGGCTCAAACAACGTCTCAGTGATCGACACGCAGACCGACCAGGTGGTGGGCTCGCCGATCACCGTCGGCTCCTTGCCGATCCCGGTTGCAATCAGCCCCGACGGCAGGACCGCCTACGTCGCCAACGCGGGCTCTGGCACGGTCTCGGTGATCGATACCGAAACCAACGAAGTCGTGGGTGCGCCGATCACGGTCGGCACCGATCCACATGGGATCGCCATCACCCCGGATGGACGATTCGCCTACGTCACCAACAATGGCTCAAGCAGCGTCTCGGTGATCGACACGCAGACCGACCAGGTGGTGGGCTCGCCGATCACGGTCGGAACAAGTCCGTGGGGAATCGCGATCACGCCCGGCGGCAACTTCGCCTACGTTGCCAATTTCAGTGACCACAGCGTCTCGGTGATCGACACGCATGCCAACCAGGTGGTGGGCTCGCCGATCAGCGTCGGGACATCTCCGATCGAGATCGCCATCACCCCGGATGGACGATTCCTCTACGTCACCAACAATGGCTCAAGCAGCGTCTCGGTGATCGACACGCAGACCGACCAGGTGGTGGGCACCCCGATCACCGTCGGGCTTTCTCCAGAGGGGATCGCGATCACGCCCGACCAGCCACCGCTCGCCTCCTTCGCCGCTCCCCGCGCCCGTCCCGGCGTACCGCTTGCCTTCAGCGCCTCAACCTCCAGCGATCCCGACGGCTCGATCGCCACCTATGCTTGGACTTTCGGTGATGGGCAGACGGCGACCGATGGTGGTCCGAGTCCGGCCCACACCTACGGAGCGCCCGGCATCTACACCGCGACGTTGGCCCTGACCGACAACGAAGGCTGCTCTTCCACTTTGATCTTCACGGGGCAGACTGCCTTCTGCAACGGCTCGGCCTCGGCAAGCCAGACGCAGAACGTCACAGTTGCCTACCCTGGGGTTCGCCTCAAGTGCTCCAAGAGCGCAAGCCCAAAGGGCTGCAAGTTCAAAGTCCAAGTCGTGAGCAAGAAGCGCAAGGGCAAGCCGGAGAGCGCCGTCGCCAAGGCCAAAGCCACGGCCGGACACTCGGTGATCGTTTCACTGAAACCGAAGGTGGCGTTCAGGGACAAGCTTGCCGTCGCCAAGAACGTCCTCGTCAAAGAGACGGTGAAGACCAAGGGTCCCGAGCGGACCCGCTTTAGAAAGCTGAAGATCGTTCAGTAGCAGGCTGGAAATTGCACGGGATCGCCCTGCGCTTGAAGCGGAAGCGAAGTTAAGGGCCTAAGACCAGAGGGCGAGCTTACGGTGAGGACGCCGATCCCTCAACCGAAGCGGATCAGCGCTGTCATCGCCAAGACAACGGTCAGGGATCATCCTTCCGGTCCCGCGTGGTGGCAGGTCCTCACCGTGCCGCTGCTCGCGCAGAGCAGAAGCGCTGCGAGATCAGGGTCGTGCTTCCGCTCCTCGTCCATTGCGAGCGTCTCCGGCTGGCTGTCGAGGCGCTCGCAAATCGCGCGAACGCGGCAGTCCGGCCTCCATCAGCTCGCCTGGCCACAAAGCGACACCGCGGACGAAGGATCGCCGGGCTTACGAGGCTGACGGCCCATGCCTCACCGACGGGAACCTGCACCGTGATCTAGCTTGGTGGTCTGGGCCTGCGCCGCGGTGCCACCGAGCGCCAAGGCCGCGATAGCTGCCAAGGTCACACCCAAGCCATACCCCCTCTGAGCAATGCTATTGCCTACAGCCTGCCTGGAGCTGATATGTCGCGGTGCTGGAGTCAGCCTTGGTGCTGGCCCGGAGAAGCACGACCGCTGAGGAAAGGTTCTTTGGCGGGGCGTACTGCGCCGCATAGCTGCCAAGGTGATGGTGGACGGGTCGCAGATGCAGCACAACGGCTTTTTGGCCTGCGATAAGCACTTGGAAGACCAGGTGTGCGCCCCTTGTTGGGTGTCCGGACGCGCTCACACTGGCTGTGAAGCGCAGCGTCGTTGCGCCTGAGGCATGCTTGCCTTTCAAATGGACCTGTGTGGCAGAGAGCTTGACTTGCAGCGACGGGTGGCCGAGCTGAACCGCGATCGAGACCGGGCTTTGGGGTGTGCCAGTGGCAGAGCTGGCTTGCAGTTGCCAGGTGCCTGCAAGCGGCGACTTGACGCTCAGCGTCCGGAACAGGCCTGCAGCTTCGGGGGTGCCCGCGGTGATCGTCTGGGCGAGGTGGCCGTGTGGATCGATTAGCTTCGTCGTGACGGTGGACTGGGCCAGGACTACGGCGCCGAGGCTGCCGGCATGAGCGGGTACATGGATCGCCATCGACGCCTTGCCACTGGCCTGTACGGTCGTGGTCTCACCAGCGGAGAGCGAGGGCACAGGCGTGGCGCTCAGGCAGAGCTTCGCCTTGCTGGCGTGGGTGGCGCCAGCGCCTTTTGTCTTGGAGGCCGACGCTGCCCGAGGGCCGCTGGCTTTGGCCAGATGTGTGCGGGCGAGATGCGTCCTGACCCGGGAGCTGGACGCGAGCGGCGGCCCCCTGTAGGTGCCACCGCCCGCGGCGGTGGGTCCGCCCGCGAGGTGGGGCTTTACCCACTTCACAAACGCTTCTTCGGAGCCAGTCTCTGAGGTGTGAATCAGCGGGGCCGTCGTACGGTCGGGGATCGTCCACCAGGCGCTTTTCTCCGTGACGACCCCGTCATTGAGTTCGCCGGGCGTGGTGCACACCGAAGCCTTGCGAAAGCCGGTGCCCGCAAGGATCGAGAACGGGACCCCTCTGGCGTTGGTGATTTCCTTGTTGAACCCAGTCACATATCCGGTTGTGAGCTGCAGGATCGGCTGGTTGGTCGACGGAGTTCCACTTATCAGCTTGTACAACTGCTGGACCGCAAGCGCATAGTAGGCGCAGAGGGAGCCTTCGTTCGGGGTGCCCATCATCACCAGGTGTGAGACGACAGGCTTGGTATCGCCAGGCAGCGGTTCGGGCATCAGTTCCTGCAGGTAGTAGCGCGAGATCAGACCGCCCATCGAGTGCGCGACGATGTCCACGTGGTCAGCGTCGGTGCTTTCGCGGACCCCCTTGATGTACGTCGCCTCTTGGAAGGCGTTTTGGGCGATCGTGCTCGCGGGGAATTCGAACGGTGAGGTGTTCATCACGCCGGGAGCCTGGCCATCGCCCACCGCGTAGCCCTTCCACCGGGGGTTGACTTTCGCCAGGAAGCCGCCGCTCCCCACATAGGCATGCCATGTCGCGGCGCTGCTCCACAGCCCGTGCACAAGGATCACTGGCTTGGGATTTACCGTCAGCGTCGCTGTTTCATTCGTCCCGTCTGCGAGCGTGATCTTGATCGCCCGTTCTGGATCGGGTTCGCTGCCTTTGGTCCAGGCCAGGCCGTTGGTGTTGAGAACCTCATCGACATTCATTGAGGTTTCGGCAGGCACGCTAACACCCGACTTCGTGATCCCGACCGAGGCGCTGTTATCCATCGGATTGCCAAAGCTGACATTGGTCTTCTGGGCGGTGGCCGTGTTGTTATGCAAGGTCGCGATCACGTCGACCTGGTTGCCGTCGATTGTGCCGGTCGAGGGGACTGTCTCGACCTCGTCGGTGGCGACACTCAGCTGCTGAAACTTGATCGCTGTGATCGCGATCGTCCCCTGGCTGAAGTTGATCGTTTCCCGTGCGCCCGAGGCGAGCTGCAATTGACAGCCATTTGCAATTGCGCTGCCACCAGGGCACTTGGATGCGAACAGTTCGCCTGGAGCTGTGCTGGGCGCGGTGGCGGTGAGCGCATAGCTGCCAGGGTCGACGTAGAGCGCGTATTTGCCGCCGGCGTTGGTTTCGATCTGGCGACTGACCATCTGGCCGGATCCAGCGCTGCCAGAAAGTGTGATGGAGGTGTTCGCGAGCGGCTTGCCGTTCTTGCCGTTCACTGTTCCAGAGATCCCTGGCACTGTGATCGTCCCCTGCGCGCTGCCCGCTTCAGAGCTGATCGGCAGCGCACCGCTCACGCCGGTCAGCTGCACCTGGAAGCCCTCAGTTTCGGTGCTCGCCTGCCCTGAGCCGTCATCCACCTGCACCTGGATCTGGGCGCTGGTTTCACCGGCCGGGATCACTACCGACCCATCCGGGACCGCCGTGTAGTCATTCGCCGTCGCGGTCGCGGTGCCATCCACGGTTTCATAGTTGACCGTGACAGGTTCAGACTGTGCGCTTGGCAGGTTGATCGTGAAGGTCGCCGGCACGCTCCCGGTCGCGGGCTCAGGGACCGCGTTGCCGGAGGAGATCGAGACCCCTGACTCCTTTGTTCCCACCGTGAAGCTGGCGGTGGTGGATCCGTATTCGAGTTCGATATCGCAGGCATTGCCTTCGGTACTCCCCGAGCATTCCTTGACTGTTATGCCTCCAAGTCCTCCCGATTCAGACACGCTGACCTTGTAATTGCCCGCCTGCCCCAGAGAAGCCGTGTAGAAGCCGGCTTCGTTGGTCTGCGCGCTGGTTCCTTCTGGGCCCGCTATGGATACGGTCGCATCTGGCACGGGTTTGCCTGAGCCTTCGAGCACATGGCCGCTGATCGATGCGGTGCCCAACGTGTAGTAATAGGTGTCATAGTTGGCGCAGCCATTGAAGCCGCAAAACCCGGCCCCATAGATCACCCAATTCGTGGGCTTGCCAGGGGCGGGGTACGGGTAGCCATATTCTTCCTTGAAGCCGCAGCTGACACTTGTCTTTGTGCAGCCTGATACATAGCCTGGGAAGTTGACCGGTTCTTCGTAACCCCATCCCTCGAACGTTCCGCCATTCTTGGTCGACTCTGTGAAGATTATTTCTTCCCCAGCGTGAATGACATGACTGGACGCCGTGATTTCGCCGTAGTAGGTCTGTTCAAGACCTTCCGGCGGTGGCCCCAGCATTCCGGTGGCGTGGGCATCTGGGCTGCTCAGCGCCAAGAGGAAGGATGCCGCCAGCATGATCCCGCAGAGGATGCCTAGCCAACGCATCCCTTTGGATGCAGTGCTGATTGGGTCGTGGCAGCCGTCGCTGACTTCCGTGACGAGGGTAGTGGGCACTGCCCCGATCCTATACCCGCCTCCCCGGAAAACCCGCTGGAATGAGAACGGCCGCGCGGAGGTATTGGCGCGGCCGTCCCCTCAATGGGCAGGTGCTCTTTTCAAAGAGAGCTTGGCGATCCTCTCAGGGTGGACAGGACGGCGAAGGTGTCGAGGTCATAGGCGAAGGTCGCCCAGCCGGTCCAGATGCGCTCCCCCTCGGCCCCCTTCAGCCGCGATCTCCTCAGTCCGCAGCCACGCTTTCAGTGGGAGATCCCGACCCTCGATGCCGGTGCGATAGCGGCCCAGCTGGCGTCGGGTGTCATTGGAGTCGGGTTCGCGGCGGCGGCGATGAAAGTTGCGCCGCGGTGGGGTGTGCTCGAAGGCCTTTGCGGTTGGCTAGGGTTGAAGCCGCCGTCGAGCGCCACTTCTGCCGGGCAGATGCCCGCGCGCTCTAACTCGACTGCGGCCTGGAGCAGGAGCTAGGTCGGGCTGCCGGTGCGGAGGCACTCGGCAGGATCAGCCCCCGGGCGTCGGGCTTGGTGCTTTGAGTCACCTCGCAGAGCTGGGTGACGTAGCCGAACTCGGTCGCTCCAGCTGCCCTTGCGAATCCTCGAGGGGTTGGAATGGTGTCCATTGTGTCCATTTCTGAGGGATCGAAGTAGTCGGACTCCAAACCGGCCCGTGCCGCTGATCGGCTTTCACTTCGGGCGGGAAGCGAGCGGGTGGATGCAGGCCGAAGCGCCTGCGTTTCGTCCGGAGCGGGAGCGTGAGTGGCGTCCGTCGAGACGCTCGCAATCGCGCAATGCCTCCGATCGCCGAGCCCTAAGCCTCTCGGGAGTGGGTGTGAGTGAAGTCAGCAGCGTCAGACCCACCCGCGCCCGGTGGAAAGCCGCAGTCCGGAATGTCGGATACCGCGGATGGCGGTCGCGCACCCGAGTGCGACCTTGGAGCGTGGAGGTAACAATGATCTTTTCCGTCGAGAACGAGCACGAAGGAGTCTGGCGAGTTCTCGATACGGCGGTCGAGGCAGTAGCCCATCAGCAAGCCGTCGCTCGCGCTTGCACGGTCCCGGGTCTCTATCGCGTCCGGGCGCTGAGCGGATCTGAACAGCGACCAAAGCATTTCTGGGTGCCTCTCCGGGGGCCTCCTAGGCCGCTTCCGGCAATGGAGTGACCTGCGCTGCTCGAACACCGGTGTCGCGGCGAGATTGGAGGGCTAAGTAAGCCACAGGTCCCCATAGGCGACCTTGGCTAGCGCCCAGGCGGAGTCAATCCGCGGTTCCCGATACCTCTGGCAAGCCGTCCTCGTCTCCGGGTGCGAGGAGTACCGAACACGGTGCCCTGTGAAAGACCCTCTCGCCAACGCTCGTCAGGGCGCGCGGTCCAAGCAGTCCGCGATGGCCGAGAACGACGAGCGAGGCCTCGAGCTGTTGAGCGGCTCGGGTGATCCCGCCGGCAACGCGGCCCCGGAGCTCGAGCACCTCCACGCTCCCTCGCGTCGCCCGCTGCACCGTTTGGAGCTGGGCGTCGAGCTCGGCGCGTCGCCGCTTGCCAATCAGGTGCGAAACGTGACCCTACCCCTGGGGCCGTGGGCAGAGACAGGTTCGACGAGCAGACGAACGGAGGGGCCAGCAAAGGCGAACAGCTCCCTTTCAGGGCCGCCCTCAGGTCGGAGAGCTCAGGCATGATTCGAATTCTTGGTCGAGTTTCCGAGTGGGATCAACGGGCTGCGCTGACAAGGCACTCCCGGCCCCCCCGCGCCTTCGATTGCGTGACGGGTATCGCCGCTTTGGCAAGGCTGAGGGCTGGCACGTGCCGCTGATCGACAAGATCGGGGAGGTGGCACTGCAGCGCACAGCGGCACTTACATCCGCGCTTGGCTAGTCCTGCTCGTGGGGCGGTACGTTTCTTGCGACGAGCCTGGTGTAAGGCCCAAGCGGCGAGCGTTTCATGCTCCCGACCGGCGCCCGGTTCGCTCCCTCAATGCCCGACGACGACGTTCGTCCGGTCAAAGACGATTGTTTGACGCTGCGATTTCGTACATCCCATCTAGAAGGTCGCCGGTTCGAGTCCAGTCAACTATATTACCCTCAATTCCTGGTCAGCTCCTGGAAACTGGCCACTTATGTTGTCCACCTTCTAAGCAAAGTCGACGCTGGTAACTGGATGGTGGCGGAGTCTCCTCCGCCTCAGCATACGAACTGCTTGAGGTGAAGAGAAGGATCAGCCTGATCGACCACACCGGCTGACCGAGACTCCTCGGGATTGCAGGCGTGGGCTCTCATCTTGCGAAGGTGCTGCTGAAGGCGTTCCCTGAAGTAAGTGAGTCTTGATGGCCATTGCGATGTGGGTCTGCGGCCGTCTTTCCGGCACCCGCACCTTGCCCTTAGGTCCTCGTCCTTGCCGAAGTACCGACCAGCTTTGCGTCACGCTCGTTCGAATCCGCCAAAGGCGGGTAAGAATGGGCCGATGACCGCCATTGGATTACTCGCGGGCATCGCCGCTTCGGCTCTGTTCAACGTTGGCATCGCACTGCAGGCGATTGAGGCCCGAGCCGCTCCGCGGAAGCAGGCCCTCCGTCTCTCCCTACTGGTTAGCCTGATCAAGCGCCCGCGATGGCTGGTTGGTTTGCTTTTGGGGGGGCTCGGCGTTCCGTTTGAGATCTTGGCGTTTGCCAATGCTCCCTTTGTAGTCGTTGAGCCGCTCTTAGCCTCTGGCTTGCTGATTCTTCTGATCATCGGCACACGCGTGTTAGGCGAGCAAATCAGCGCTGCGGTGCTGTTCGGCGTACTTGCGATCATCGCGGGGACGGCACTGATCGCTTGGGGAGCTCCCGCACACAGCGAGCATCACCGCAGCGCCCTAGCAGTGATTGCCGTAATGGCTGCGATCGTATTCGCTTCTCTGATGCCATTCCTTTTGAAGGGCACCCGCTTTGATAACGCATTGGTTCCTAACCTCGGTTCGGCCTGCGGCTTTGCTGCAACGAATGTGGCGACGAAGCTGATGGCAGACGACCTTGAAAGCGGCCACTACCCGAGGGCGGCTATCTGGCTGGCCGTCGCAGTGCTTGCGGGCCTCGGCGCAACGGTTACCGGCATGACTGCGCTCCAAAGGGCCCCGGCGACTACGGTCGTTCCAATCTCTACGGCAGTTCAGACCTTCTTACCCCTCGCCTTGGAGCCTTTGTTCCTGACCGAGAGTCTGAGCACTGCGGAGTTAGATGGAGCTGCGCTCCTTGCTGGAATCATCGTGATGGCCTTGGGCACCGTGCTGATTGCCCGCACTCGCGCCGTCAGTTCGCTGGCTGCTGGCTGAGACCCCGGTCGAGCCTTTCGCCAACCCTCGATTCAGTTTCCGCTGCCCCGGACGGCGCCGGGCCGGACGGCAAGGATCACCATGTCGTCCTTGAGCGCGCTCGGTGAACGGTCAACGGCGTCGGCGCGCAGGCTCTCGGTCAGCTCGGGCAGCGAGCAGTTGACCAAGGTCCGGAGTAGCGCGGAGAGGCTCTCGGGTTGGCGGTGCTTGGCGACCGGACCCACCTCGAACCAGCCGTCGGTTATCAGAACCAGGCTCGCCTGGTTACCTAGGGCAAGTTCGTGGGACTTGATCCTAGGCACCGTCCAGGCGCCGAGGAGCGAACCGCCACCGAGCCGCCTGGCGCCCTCGGCGGTGACGTGAACTGCCGGGGGATGTCCGGCAGCCGCCAACTTCAACGTCCAAGCGGATCCCTCGTGTCGCATTCTGATCAGCTGAGCGGTTGCGAAGTCGTTAAGGCTCTGCCCTTCACGCAGCAGTTCGTTTACTCGCGCAAGCACCTCGCCGGGGTCGGCAATCTCCCGACAGAGGCCGCGAACGGCATGGCGAACGGCGACCGAGACGGCGGCCGCGGCACTGCCCTTGCCGGCGACGTCGCCGATCAGAAGCCAGCAACCATCCTCGGTCGGTATTACGTCGTAGAAGTCGCCACCGATCTCAGAGCCCTCACCGGCGGCCTCGAAGACGACCGAGATCTGAAGGCCGGGCACGGGTGGTGGTGCGGGCGGCCGCAGCCCACGCTGCAGATTCTGGGCGATACGGCTCCTTTCCTCGAAGAGCTTGGCGTTGTCGAGAGCTATTGCAGCCCTATCCCCCAGCTCACTCAGAAAGGCAAGGTCCTCGGGGTCGTAGCGCAGGTCACCCTTGGCGTGAAGGAAGGAGAGAACGCCGAGCGTGCGGCCGCGGGCAAACAGCGGTACAACCGCCGCTGAGCGGTAGCCGGCATCGTTGATGAGGTGTCGGTGCTCCTCGCTCTGGGCAACCTGATCGATTACGTCCGGCGCCTTCAGGTCCCGCCAACTCATCGGCATTCCCGAGCGAAGTACCTGGGCCGCGGGATGATCGCCACCGGGATCGAGAGGCGCTTTGCGGCGAATTTCCTCGAGTCTTGCCGCCGGCTCGGGGCGGGCGCCAGCCACGACGCTGTCGCCGAGCCGGCCATCGGGGCGGAGGAAATCGATCACGCAGATCTCCGCGAGCTTCGGTACGGCGGTGCCGACGATGGTGCGGGCTGTCTCGAGCGGGTCGAGGGATGTGTCGAGTCTTCGGCTGGCAGCGACCAGAAAGTCCTCTGCGCTGCGCCTTCGCTTCTCTACGGTGATGTCACGGGCAATAACCGAGGCGCCGATCAGGCGGCCGGCCGAGCTGCGGATCGGCGAGACCGTGAGGGAAACGGATACCCGTGCGCCATCGGCGCGAATTCTCTCGGTCTCATAGGTCTCCAGCCGTTCCCCCCGGCGAACTCGCTCGAGAATCACCTTCTCCTCGTCCTTATGGTCGGCGGGGACGATGAAGGAGATGTTGCGGCCGATCGCCTCCCTTGCCGAGTAGCCATATAGCTGCTCAGCCGCCGGGTTCCATGAAGTGATGATCCCGTTTAGGTCCTTGCTGAGCACCGCGTCCTGGCTGCCGCGAACAACCTCGGTCATGTGCTGGCGGAAGCGCTCCGTGCCCGGGTCTGGCCTGTTTCCGCGCAGGAGACCGAAGAGCTGGCCCGCGAAATCTGCAAGCGAGCCTTCGGCATCCTTGGAGTCCTCGCTACCGACCTCGCCAAAGATCTCGACTACCACCTCCACTTGGTCAGAAGGCCCGATCGGGACCGGGACGGCTACAGCCCGCTCGTCCGAGGTCGGCCAGGCAATCTGTCCCGTCGCCCACGCTCGCCCGGCTGGGCCCGAACCAATCTCGACGACAACCTTGCGAAAGTCCGTCGGGACCGAATCCAAGTCAAATAACTCCCCGGTCCATCCCGCGATGGGAGCCATCATGTTGGGATCCTTCGGCGCCCATAGGACACCGGCCCCACTTCCAAATAGGCTCCCGGCGACCCCGAAGCGGTTATCCTCCGTCGTCAGGTATGCCCTGAGCCTGATCTCCCCCTCAGTTTTTCCACTCATCAAATTATCCGGTAGATGTCATTTCGAACGATGTCTGCGGCTGTCCGGCGTTGAGCGGATTGGGCCTGCGGAGCATTTCACGACATCGTCCAAATCCACTAAAGTGCCACCGCGCGGTTTCCGTAAGAGCCGTCTATGTGGACTCGCCGGACCTGCTCGCGATAGGGGACATATTGTACGAACTCATATTCGTGTCAGAATGAAGGGGAAAGCGGGTCTACCTCGGGAGAAAGGGCGATTCCGGTGCCCGCCGCTCAAGATTCGCGCGACGGACACCGAGAACCGGCGCAGGCAGAATCCCTGTGTGGGGAAGCTCCCCGAACGTCGCGGCGGCTCCCCCGCTGCCCACATCTCGCTATCTCGCCTGCGACTCCCTATCACGTAAAGCTGGTTCTGGGGTATCCGCGTCAGGTTCTGGGGCATCCGCGTCATCAAGCTCAGAAGTCGCGGCCGAATCTGGCGCGAAGGTCAGCGGAACCGACAGGCCATCTCGCGCCCGACAGCGCGGGCAGATCTCGGCCTGCGGTACCCGTATCGGGCTAAATCTACTTCCGCACCGCTCGCATCGGAACATCTCGTCTCCGGTCCTTTCCCAGTACTCCGGAGTGCCTACATTTGGCCCTGGGTCCGGATACATTTGGGGAACATGTCCCCCGTGTGCGCTTTGCCAAACCAGCATCTTGCAGTTGCTCAACTCTTCGCGTCAATCTCTTGCTCGCGCTGCTCAGCTTGACGTTCATTCAGCTCAGCCTCCGCGGCAGCCCTCTTCGCACGCTCCTCGGCTACTTCAGCCTCGCTTCGCCTCTCCTCGGCTCGCGCGCGGTGATGGGCCACGTTGTCGTGTTGAGCCTCGATCTGGGCGTCTCTAAGTTCGCGCCTGGCACGGGCGCGTCGTGACATTGATAGGAGCGTTCCGATGAGGATGGCTGCGATAGCTACAGCGATCAACACAATAAGCACGGTGGACATTTCTCCTCCTCTAGTAGGGCGGTTGTCTTGGGTCCTACGGGTCTTCGATCGTGACTTCCCGCCTGGATTGCGTTGACCACATGACCTGCTGGAAAGACCGAACGCGAGGCCGGCGATCATCAGGATCAGCCCAGCCGTGTCGATGTTCACGTGCGCGCATGTTGGTCGCGGGGTAAAGGATCGCGCCTACTGCAATCAGGAAGATTGAGCCGTCAATCATCAGATCCGTCCAAGCAGCAGGAGGACGAGCAGGATAATTGCGATCAGTCCAATAATCCCACCTGCAACCGCAACCTTGAGCAATACCAGTACAAGGGCGACCACCACCAACAAGGCAATCAGGCCTCTGACCATTCTCGACACTCTCCTCGCCTGTCAGGAACTGGACACGCTTTCTTTACCCGGTGGAACCCGGGCCAAACCGCTGGAGCCGCAGCGACCAAATAGGTGGGGGCGCCCTGGGAACCCCCGAGAGCTTTCGGCGCCGATCCTCGAGGTCGAGACTTGGGCGCAGCGGATTTGAGTCGGGCTCCGTGGCCCCCCGGTGGGGGCGCCCTGGAGAGCCCGGCTCGGTTTGGCCAGCTTTCTACTTAGGAGTCGGCTCGCTTCGAGACCAATTTCGCGGTGTCTCGCGCAGCGGCGATGGCAACAGAACCGAGGCCCCTTGCGGCGTCCACCGCATCACCTGTGGCTTTGTGTAGGTCCGAGCCTCTGTCTGTTGCTTCGTTCTTCTTGCGCGTGGCGGCTGCTTTCTTAGCCGCAGCGCTGCGCTGGGCTTTGGTCAGTTTGGTCAACGTGCTTCCTTTCGACTTGATGTGTGGCTAGTTACCGCCTTGCGATGCCGCCTCGGACACGCTGGAAGAGATAGATCGCGAGCAGCACCAGGATGACTACGATGAGGATTCCGACAATCGTCAAAGCAAGTTCCCCCTCTCTCTGTTGGGTTGAATAGTTGAATGCCCAATTTCGGCGCCCGTAAAACATTGCCGTCCTTCGACGGTCTGGGAGTGGTAGCTCTATAGGGGCGGGCGCGGCTTGGGCAAACGAAGGAGTGCCTGGTCAAGAAGCGACCGTATAGCGCTGTGGCGCTGCGGCCATCAAGCAGAGCCGTGAAGCACTCTCGACTAGGTCATCAAGTCCACCGCCAGCGGGATCCCCGCGTCGAACCAGTGGCGGGTCATCTGCTGGATCTTCGCTCGCGTCGGGCGGCCGCGGCGGTGGAAGAGGCACATGCCGTAATCAAAGGCGTGGACGGTCTCGCAGTACGCTTCCCTTGCCTGCTCCTTCTCCCGCGGCTCCTCGAGCTCGCGGGCGACGCCGGTGAACGTTCCGCCTCGGATGCGCACCGTGACGCTCGGATTGGCGCGGATGTTCCACAGCCACGCCGAGAAGGCCTCGGGATCCCCTGTCAGAGCGGGGCCCAGCATCACGATGTAGACCCTACCGCCCCTGCGAACCGCGCGGATGCACTTACGCCGTGGCTTCCCGGTCCTGCGGCCCGTGGTCGTCAGCACCCCGAAGCCCGCCGGAGCCGCGAGCATGAAGTGGGGGAGCATCAGCGCGCTGAGGACTCGGCCGCCGCTCGCTGAGCGCACGAACGCGTTGTGGGGCCGCTCGCTGTACTGAGCGGCCGGTACAGAGTCGTCCCGGGTGGTTGCGCCGTCGCGAGGGCCAGTGCTCGTCAAGTCGGTCATCTCGCCCCTCGTCTCGTGCATCGTGATTGTTCGTTCGGGGGCCCTCCAGCGCCGTCCGCCGCGGTGCTCCGCCGCCGGCCGCTGCGTAGCTGCGCCGTTCGCTGAATGCTACCGGCCCGCCACGGTCCCGATAAGCGACGGGCTCCGGCCACGACTGCGGCACCGCCTGGCGGAGTACAACGAGCAGCGGCCGGTAATTTGGTGGGTCCTCAAGCATCGATCACAGCGCGGCGAGCAGCTGCTCGATTGGCCCGGCGCCGGGATCGGGCCGGCGCCGAATTCGGGCCCCCTTTCGCACGAATGCGAGCGTCTGGTGACCGTCGCCGGGGATGCCTGGTTTGGACGAGCGGCAGCGATCTCTGTGAGGCTGCGCGAACTTCTGCTCTCCCATGACGGAGCGAGAGCGCCAACCCAGGCGCTCTCGCTGTCGTCGTGTCAGCTGGTTAGAGGCGCAGGCCAGCACTGGCCGGCATCATCGGCACACGCCTCGCATGGAAAGCCGAGATGATCTCCTCGGTGTCGATGCCCTGTAGATGCTGGTCGTGCCGAGGTTGGCATGACCCAGCTGTCGCTGGACGATGTTGAGCGGCACGCCCTCGCGGGCGAGCTCGAGCGCATGCGCGTGACGGAGCTGGTGCGGCGCGAACCGGCGCCTCACCGCCGCTCGGGCGGCAAGGCTGCGGAACTCGACCAGGACCCCGGCGGCAGGCCAGGGCCACCGCGCTTTGGACCGTCGATCACGCAGCGCAATGGGTCGCAACTGTGCCCGGCAAATGGTCCGCTGCTCTCCCGGCTAGGCGACCCTGCGTTTGTGGTGACCATGGTGACGGACGCCGACTCGCTTCAGGCCGAAGGTCTCTGCCCGGACCTGGCAGGGGTTGTACACACCATCGGGCCCCGGCGGTCCGAATTCACCCTTGCTATTTGTCGAGAAGAACAGTTCAAAGCCACCCGGCTCACCTTCGAAGAATGAGATGCCGCTGAAGGGTTCGGTTATGAAGCGTCCGGACAACGCCACCAGGCCCGAACCTTCCTCGGGAACACCGGATAGAACCCAAGGGTTTGAGCCGCTCGCGTTCAACGGCGTCTGCGTGAAGGAGACGCTGAGCAGAGCGTCATCTGGGTTGAAGAGCTTCTGCTTCTTCAGATTCACCTTTGGGAATCCCGAAAGCCGCGGCGTCTTCAGCTTCCGCCCCCCGCACTCCACGGGAGTGGGTCCAATCCGCAGATCCGACACCACGCTGTGGGTGACCCTCAGCGATACCGAGGTTGAGCCGATCTGGTCGCCGAATGAACCGTTGATTTCCACCAACCCGACGGGCACGCGCCCCTTGTAGATCCCCCCGGGGATGTTGCTCAATGCAATTGCCTGACCTGCGCTAGCCCCGAGTGCCAGTAACGCGATCACCGCCAAGGAGGCAAAAAACCACTTGATTTGCCTCATCGGAACGCTGTCGGACTTTCTGAGTCGCCTGCCACAGGGTCCAAGCTTGCCAGCGACGTTTGGTTTGTCAAGAGCACATTCCGATCGGCGGCCTTATTCGGATGTCGCCTGCACCTGGACATGCTTGAGGAGGTTCCTGCCTGCCCCGGTTAGCTCGACTTTCATGGTCTCGGTACCGGTCGTCGAGAACGAGAGCTGACCACTGGCGACGAGAACGTGCTTGGGTTGCCCTTCTCTGCACTCCGATTTCAAGCATAGTCTGGAACGGACGTCTTGATGATTGCTTACCAAGCAAAGGGAGCGTACTGGGAGGCTAACCGGCGCTTTCGCATCGGACGAGGACCGAGCGCCCTAGCGTCGTTGACCGCCGGCCTCCACCGATCGACCTCGTCTTCGTCCAGAGCGCGCGTGAGCACAGCGTCGCCCACGCGCTCGCTCTCGGCGGAAGCGGAAAGCGATCGGCCGCCGGCGAGAACGGCCTTCGGCGCCAGCGCGATCGAGCTGCCCGCCTACTTGATCCTGAACTTCTTCTTCGCTGGGCTCGGATCCTTAACGCCGCCGTCGAGCGCCCTCACCTCAAACGTGTAGCGGCCCGTCTTCAGGTGCATATAGGTCTTCGGCGACTTGCACGTCTTGAACCTCGGCTTGTGGTGCCTCTTCGCGAGGGCGCACTGGAAGCCGCTCGCAGTCCCGACCGCCTTGAACTTGAAGGTCGCCCTCCCCACCTTCGAGTTGATCTCGGCCTTCGAGATCTTTGTGTCTGGCCGAGTCCGGGCAGCCGTAATCGTCACCTGATGGCTGATATGCGCGCTCGGATCGCCGTTGCAGCTCATCGTCTGCCCGGTGAAGATCTGGGCGGTCGAGCAGCCGGCGTCGTCGGTGACGGTCAGGCTCACTGTGTAGGTGCCGGGCGCGGCGTAGGCGTGGGTGGGGGTTGCGCCTGCATTCGGGGCGCTTGACCCATCGCCGAAGTCCCAGTCAAAGCGGGCGACGCTCTGGCCGGGCGATGCGGTCGAGCCCGAGCCGTCGAAGCTCGTCGGCTGACCGGCGAATCCCACCGCCGGGGTGAAGGCGGCGCTCGGGGCCTGGTCGGGGCTGATCGCGAGGGATTGAAAGAACGGGCCATTTCCGGTGTTGCAGCTCGTGCCCGGGCATGGGATCGGGGTGAGCGAGCCGTCAGGGTTGATCGTGAACGGCGAGACCGTGCTCGCCTCGTTGGAGACGTAGAGGAACCGCCCGTTCGGGCTCACCGCCACTCCGGCCGGACCAGCTCCCGTCTTGCAGCTCGATCCTGGGCAGGCGATCGGGGTGAGCGAGCCGTCGGCGTTTGTCGCGAACGGCGAGACCGTGCTCGAGGTGTTGTTCGCGGTGTAGAGGAAGCGCCCGTTCGGGCTCACCGCCACCCCCCTGGGGTCCGTCCCGGTGTTGCAGCTCGGCGGCGCACAGGTGATCGGCGCGAGCGAGCCGTCCCCGTTGATCCCAAACGGCGAGACCGTTTGCGAGGAGAAGAAGTTTGCGCTGTAGAGGAAGCGCCCGTTCGGGCTCACCGCCACCGCGATTGGATCCGTTGGCGCTTGACAGCCCGGCGGCATGCAGGCGATCGGGGTGAGAGTGCCGTCGGCGTTGATCGCGAACGGCGAGACCTTCGAGCCAGAATTGGAGACGTAGAGGAACTGCCCGTTCGTGCTCACCGCGACGGCGAAGGGTCCCGTTCCCGCGTTGCAATTCGGTGGCGCGCAGGCGATCGGGGTGAGCGAGCCGTCGGCGTTGATCGCAAACGGCGAGACCGTGCTCGCGCCCCCCGAGGTGTAGTTTGCGACGTAGAGGAACCGCCCGTTCGGGCTCACCGCTAACCCGAAGGGTTCCGATCCCGCGCTGCAGCTCGAGCCGGGGCAGGCTATCGGGGTGAGAGTGCCGTCGGCGTTGATCGCGAACGGCGAGACCCCGCCTTCCTTCGCTGCGTAGAGGAAGCGACCGTTCGGGCTCACCGCAACCCCCTCGGGCCCGGATCCCGTGTCGCAACTCGCCCCGCAGCTGATCGGCGTCAGCGAGCCGGCCCCGTTCACGGAGAACAACGAGATCGAGTTGGCGGTTCTGTTCGAGACGAAGACCTCACTCGCGGGCGCCTCAGCTGGGAGCGCGAGCACCGCCGCGAGGGCCAGCGGGCCTAGCCAGCGGCCGATCCTCGACCTCACGAGCGAGCCCCCTGTTCCGGGTGCGGACTCATCACTTGGGCAGACCCTACACCGGAGCAGATGGGCGTCGCTACGAATGTCGGGCGAGCTGACGCGAACTCGACTCGAGTCAGATGCTCCGACTAGGATTGCAGCCCCTGGACTGACGCCGGCCTGTACCGGAGCAGAGCGACCGGACATCAGAACATGCCCCTTTGCAGCAGGATCGTTGTAACAACGACAACGAATGGGGCGGATTGGTTACGGTGGGGCGGCAACCCGCACTAGCAAGCGAAATCATTTCTCGGCCTGCCTCCGATTTGCCTCCGAAATCTCAACAACGCGAGGGCCGCTGCCTCCGACCCCATTTTCGCCGCTAGGTCGTCGGTTGAGGAACCACAGCGTTCCCCAACGCAGAGATTCCGCTTCACCAGCACGCCCAGCCGACGTCCAGGTAGCCCTGTAGCGGCCGGGATCTTCGTGCGGGAAATTACGCCGAAAGTCAATTCGGCTCGCAAAGATGCCATTCGGCTTGCGCCGAAGCTCGAACTCCTTGCAGTAAGGGTTCTCACGGACAGGCTGAACCCCGCCAGGCCAGACGCAAATGCTGTAGCTGCCTCCCAGGGCAGTCGCAAAGCTGCGGAAAATCAGCTCGATTCGGCCGCCACTACGAGCGACTTCAACGCAGTAATGCCAGTGCCTCGAATCGCAACGCGACGCGACCGTCTCGTTGCAGCGGCGGATCCGGAAGCACAGGCGAGAGCGGCCATCACGCAGAAAACGAACGGACAGCGCCTCATAACTCGACCCACCTTCCGTTGATCCGGCGGCCAGCATGCCAGAACCCCACGGACCCGGCAGGGGGCGGATTGGTTACGGAGGCGCGACAAACCGCATTGGGACGCGAGTTCATTCCTCGCCCTGCCTCCGGCTTGCCTCCGAGCTTCGCGCTAGCCACCGGTCCGTGCCTCTCACGGCGCCGGGGAGCCGTGCACGGGCGTGCACGGCAGCGTCATTTCCCCTGCCAGGTTCGTTCCACCTTCGAAGCCGACGCCGAGGCGCGCGGACAACGCCCCTTTGATGCAACGCGCAGACGCGTAGCTCTCCCTCTGCCCTTCGAAACGGAAGCGTCGATTGATGCGGAAGGTGAAGCTGGCGAGCCTCCCTCTGCCTTCGTCGATCCGAGGTATTGGAAGTACAGCCTTCATCGAGTATCGCCCGTGAGAGATCAACTCGAATCTCATGGCCGAGACAAGGGGACCATCCGGCGGCGGTAGGGCCGCCTGAACCAGGAGAGTCGGGGACTCCGTCGACGCCCCGCAGTTGAAAAAGCCGAGGGGGACCGAGACCGGTTCGGATGAGCCAAGGTCGAAGCCGGCCGAGCCGGAACCGACCATCGATGCGGCGCAGGTTCGCCTTGCCGCCTCTGCCCCGAGAGCTTCGAGAGTCTTCCTCCCGCAAACCGAAAGCCCTTCGACATCCAACTTCCCGTGGCGATCTATTTCGATCGTGATCTCTCTGACTTGTCGACGGCGGCCTACCCGGCTCAATCGTCGCGTTCGCGGCCAATCTAACTGGCGCATAACCCCGCTTCGGCAGCTTGGTGGGCCAAATGCCCGCCTGGGGGAGAAATTCGGGCGGGATCGGACAACTCGGCACGGTGACAGAAAGGGCACGCTTGGAGGCAAATCTGCACTGGTTCCCCTTGAGTACCAGCCGCGATCGCCGCGATCGCGATTGCGAATCCCATATTCAGGCCAAATATCAGTGCGAGCTTTCGCCTCATCGGCCGACACCAAGTTTCTCACGCGACCCGGGATGGGCGGATTGGTTACGGAGGGGCGGCAATCCGCATTAGGAAGCGAAATCATTGTTCGGCCTGCCGCTGAATTGCCTCCGAGATCATCTGCATTTGCGGGTTGTTGCCTCTCATCGTCCAGGGTGCGAACACAGCTGAGGGCGAAGGGCGTTTCTGAAGCTTTCACCGTTTTCGAGGACGTAGTCCATCCTCACGCGCAGGAAAGAAGGAAAACGCCTCGGGCAGCGCCCGGCCAGGTATCGCCGCCGTCCTCGATGGCCCCTCCGGTAGCCAAAGGAAAGAGAGAGACCGATGACCCTGCCGAATCCACCTGCCATTTTGGGAATTTCCGCAACCCCTCGAATTGAATAGGGGCCCGAAGGCAGACGTAGAAGGTCAATCGGGATGAAGAACGGCGGCAAGGCCGGTTGATCAGCTCCCCCGATCGCGACCATCCTCGGCTGCCGATTCAAAGGGCTGTTCAGGAGCGTCAGCGATTCAGTTGTCTGCGGCGCCCCTGGTTCGGCCTCGAATTGAGCAGATCCTTCCCCGACGATTACGCCTCGACATTGCCGTACAACGACGGCCGCAGGGAGCCCCCGAAGTTTCCCAATTGGGCAAGGGGAGTACCCCTGAGGTTCAAGCTGAGCAAACGACCCGAGTTCGAACTCGGCTTTCTTGATGCCGGGCGGATCCGCACGGGGCCATGAGCGGAGTCCGACGGTCAGGCCAATCGGCCTGAAGCGGTATTTGGGGAGGACCGTAGGGCCGACGCTGCCGTAGAAGCTGTACCAGGAACCACAAGGCGCAAGTAGGACGCAACCCGATTCCGATTCGGCATTCGCGGGCGCGCTGCACAGCAGGCCAAGAACTACCAAGCCAGGCGCGACCGACCCGAACCTACGTCCCACCGCCACAGCCTCTCACAGAGCACCGGATCTCGTCATGGACCTAATAGGACACTACTCAAACCCATCGAGCGTTCTATCAGCTGCCCTTGGGGCCGGAAAGAGCAGCGCGATCGGCATCCGAAGGAGATCGAGCGAAGCGCCCCGCGTGATCCAGCGTCGATTGGGCAACGGAGTCGTCCAGCGGGCAATCATCAGCGTCTTTGAAGCCGCAGGGCGACCGATGCGCATTGCTGAGGTGCATCTCGGCGTAGAGGAAAGACTCGCTATTCCTGTCTCCAGAAGCTCGATCAACTCTTGCCTCTCGCTGGGTGCACGCGACTGCGTCCGCTTCGAGCGGATTGCATCGGGTTGCTACCGACTCCCGCCCCACCGCTGAAATCACGGCTTGCGAAGCGTCACAGAGTGAGCCGGCTGGCGATGCCACTTCCGGCGCGAAGCGAGCGTCGCCCACTGGAGCGCGGGTGCTTGCGCTTGTCGTCCCTTGCGAGCGTATATGGGCTGCCCGTCAACGCGCTCGCAACCGCGCGAAAGCACGGAGGAGCACGTCCGCATGGGCCCGGGTCCCTCCCGGCGGGGTGAGCCGGACCAGGACGGAGTTTTCGTGGAGTCTGGTCCGGCCGAAACGCCTACGTGGAACGGACTTTGTGCCGTCCACCCTTGCGCTTGTGTTCAGCTCTTATCGTCAGCTTCTTCGTGGCGACAGAAGTCGTGTGGCCTTCTGCGGTGAGCGCAACGGTCAGTGTGACGGGGAGCTTGTGGAAGCGCTTCAGCAAGCCGCGGCCGGTGCTGTTGAGGCTAACCAGGCTTGAGGCGGTCTGGCCGGCTGGGATCGCCATCGTCGCGCTGCCTACGGTCACGGCACGCCTTCGGGTCTTATGTTTGGCGAGCCGCGCGGCGACGGCCGTCACCTTCTTCCCTGCCAGCTTCTCCGTGCTGGTCAGCGTCTCGGTCGTTTGGCAGCTCTGCCCGCTTGGCGCCGAGCAGGCGAGGGTTGCACTCACCCCCTTCCCGGTCAGGGCCTGCGCTCCCTTCAGCTGCACACTCGGGCGCATGTTGACGGGCGGGGGTGGCGCCTGCGGAAGCTGATCGACCGCGACTCCGCCAGGATTCGGTGGGACGTTGATGAAGTTCTCTTCCACGTCGGTCCCTTCAAGCAGGGCCCGTCCGATGCTTGAGGCGCAATCGTTCGCCCAGTAGATGTGGGTCGCATCGAGGGCGGGGAAGTCGGTGCAGGCGCCCGAGCCTGTGATGAAGCTGTTGTTGGCTTCGGCCCCAGTTACGGCCGCTCGCCCGATCGTGCCCGATTCGTTGTTTCCCCAGTAGATGAAGGAGCTGTTCACCGCTACCCCGACTGGTTGTTTGGCGACCGTGATGAAGCTCTCGTTGGGTTCGCTGCCATCCAAATTCGCCCGCCCAATCGTCGTGCCGTTCTCGTTGGCCCAGTAGACATATGAGGCATCGACCGCCACGCCGCAGGGTGCGTTTGCTCCGGTGATGAAGCTCTCGTTGGCTTCGCCGCCATTCAACCTCGCCCGCCCGATCGTCCCGGTTCCGTAGTTGCCCCAGTAGATGTATTCGCCGTTGATCGCAACTCCGCATGGAGTGGCGGCGCCGCTGATGAAGCTCTGGTTTGGTTCGGTCCCGTCGAGGTTTGAACGGCCGATCGTCGAGTGCGAGCCGAAGGTGTTGGCCCAGTAGACATGCGAGACGTCGACCCCAATGCCGACCGGGCCCGTGGCGCCTTCGATGAAGCTCTCGTCTATGGCCGTCCCGTCGAGGTTGGCTCTGCCGAGCGTGGTCCCAGAGCCGCCGCCCCGGTTAGCCCAGTAGACATAGGCATCGGCGGAGCTGGCCGCAGCAGCGCAAGAAAGCGACGCCAGGCAGCAAATCACCGACATGAGGGGCACGTAGGACGAGGCTGCGCGGTACCACGAGCGTGCCTGAGCGCCACGCTGCCCCCGGTAGCTTCGAGTGGTTGCGAAATGCCGCATAGGTAACCCTTCCTCGCTGCAACCTCCGATCCGATCATTGCACAGCGACGCAGAGTCGGGGTGTTTCGCGAGCCGGCCGGAGGACGTCAATCACGCTCTCGGTCCGGACGAGGGCCGGGTTTGAGACAAAGCGAGGTGAGCGCGCTTCCGCTTCGCCCGGAGCAAGCGCACTGTGTGCTGATCTTCAGCCGGTGCGCTCGGAGGTCGTCCAACGCGAGCCTCTCCGCGAGCGGCCGACGCGCTCGCACCCACGTGAGGCTGTCGCACAAACGTGTGACCACGAACGTTGAAGGAGGCTGGGTGTAGAAGACCAGAGTCTGAATGCGGTGCTGTGCAAGAGATGGAGGCTTGGCCCTCCGGAGCCGCCCTGCAGGGGGAGCCTTCAAACAACCGCGAGCTGCGCCGGTCAAGAGCCGGGGTGGTGAGCGTCGTGAGCCAGGCCGGGTTTGACGGAGGCTCCGTCAAACCTGGTCCGGCTCACCCCGCCAGGAGGGACCCGGGCCCATCCGAACGTGCTCTTCCCTGCTTCCGCCGGATTTAGGCTGGGGGGTTAGGAGATAGGGGCCTCCAAAATGGCGGGAACGCGCACAGATTTGCTTTCCAGGGGCCTAGGTAGCGCCGCTGAGTCCCTCCGCCGCGCCGCCTCCGCCAAGCAGGGCCGGCTTCGCCACCGCCCCTGCCCCGGCATCTCACCGGACCGAACCGTGCTAAGGCAGGGCCCTGGCCATCCGTCGGCTGGGGTGGGCGGGGTTGGGCTTGGGGGGCCTCGTCATCTTGACCCAGCCGTCGCCCCGCCGGGCCTCGGGCTGGTCGACCCGAGCGTGGGGTGTGCTGCCCCGGTCGGCGGGTCAGACCGCGGTTATCAGGCGCCTCCCGTCAGTGAGCGGTGGCGTTGAAGGTCACCTTTCCCGTATCGCAGTGGTAACCGGCAAATGAGCCCGCGCGGGCATCGAAGTTCCAGGGATAGTCGAAGCTGCCGCTGACCTTTGACTTCGAGGTGAACTTCGCGCTCAGCGATCCCATCCCTTCGGCGATCACCTTTGTGCCGTTGTCGATCGTGAACTTGCCGTGGAAACCAAAGGCGCCTTTGCGGATCTGCATGTCGGGAGTCGGGTTCACATGGATGTGGATTTCCTGGGAGGCCGAGCCCTTCGTGCAAGTCGAGATCAACTCGCCCCCGAAGGCATTGACGACGGTGCCGCTGCTGCCCACCCTGAAGTTCACGCTGCCACCGGTCTGTGAAGTGCTGCCCGAGTAGGCGCCAGCCTTGGGCTTAACCGCCGCGGCCGCGTATGCGACGCCAAATATCAAGAAGCCAAGCATCGCGACAGTCGCCACGCGTCTCATCCGTCACCCCTCCTGCCGTCGAAGTAGAAGATCGCAATCGAGAACCCAATGCTATGCGCTAGTGCCCAGCACGTGTAGCGCGCTGGAAGGTCGGCGCCAGCAACCTAGCCCACGGCGCCCGAGCGGCGATCACCGGGGCCCCCGCCCAGGCTTGCTCGCCCCAGCAGGGCCCAGCGGGCCCCCCATCCCGCGCCAGGGCGAGGCGGGGGTGGGCGCTTTGGGGTGGGCGCGGGGGGGAGGGGGGTCGAGAAAGGGCCAGCGGGTTGACAGAAGGTCCGCGGCAAAGTCGCGAGCCGGCCCTGGTCGGAGTAGCCTCGAAGGCGGGCACATCCAATCCGAAGGGGCGAGATGAAACAGCGACGTGGGATGAGGCAGCTGACTGGGGTCGCAATGCTTGGTGCTTTCGCCTGCGCCTTGGTCCACTAAGGCTGAGGGGGGGCGATGCATCAAACTGAATCCAGGTCCGCGGCTCCAGATCGACCAGCGGCTCGGCCTCGTCATCTCCATCGTGTCCTGCTCACAGCCGCTATTTCCGCCCTGCTGATCGGGATCGTAGGTTCCCAATGGGCGTTTAGCGCCCCGTTGAAGCAGTCCGGCAGGACCCTGAAGCTGACCGGCGTTGTCACAAAGGTCCGAAGCCACCGGGTCGAAGAAAGCATTGCGGTTCATTCGACCGTCGAGCTGCTGTCCGGCTCCAAGAACGTGGGAAAGCTCGCGAACAAGGGCTGTAGTGCTCTGGCCATACATTTCCTGACCTGCAATGGGAAGGCCTCTGTGCAAGGGTTTGGCTCGGGCCACGAATTTCGGATCGAATGGCCTTGCTCTGACGGTCCCCATCCTCATTGCTCGTCGGTTGGACACGGCTTTCTATTCGGGAAATCGGGAAGCAGCGTCGCAACGCTCCGAATCAAGGCATCAGAGCCCAATTTCTTGAAGCTCCACAAAAGGTTTCCGGTTGTGATTCGGTCCAAAGAATGAGACCTGCATGACGTTTTTACCGCTAGCTTGTCCGGGCATCGAACGAGTCCGGAGGCAAGCCTTGAAGCGCCCCTACGCCGTATTGAGTCTCATCCTGCTGGCCACTTTCATTGCTTCGGCGATCGAAGGCGGAGCGCCGCCGGCACACGCTGCCAACTTTCGCTCGGTCTATCTGCGGAAGACGAAACTCGGCAAGATCCTGGTCAACACCGCCGGCACGACGCTGTTCGAGTTCACCAAGGACCCGCCGAAGAAGGACACCTGCGTGAAGCAGGCTGGCTGCACAGCGAAATGGCTCCCGCAGTCCGAGACCGGCAAGCCGACCGCCGGACCGGGCGTCCGCGCCTCCCTCCTGTCGACGATCAGTGTCATCGGCGAGCGACAGCTCACGTATGCCGGCCACCCGCTGTACATCGACAGCGCCACCACCAAACCCGGGGAAACCTCTTACGTGGGCACCAAGCAGTTCGGTGGCAGGTGGTATGCGATCAATGCCAGAGGCCGGGCAGTGAAGTAGACCAGGGCGCTCGACCACCGAACACCCCCCAATTCATCCCTCTCGGGTGCCGCCGGTCAATCAGCGCCGGCTTTGCCACCGGACCTCTTCGGACCGCGCCGCGCCAGGCAAGGCGCACGGCCGGGTTTGGTTTGGCCAATCAGGCCCCATACCCGCGGCAGGGCGAGACGGGGGGCATGGGGTTGGGGGGTGGGCTCGAGACCGGGGCTCCCGGCCGGTGTCCATTCTCCTCGTGCCCACAACGAACTCTGGATCTCGGGTGAGGGCAACACGCCTTCGCCCAGGTCAGTGTTATCTCCTCGAAAGTGACTTCTCGTCCGAAGCGAGCAACGAGATCAGACACGACGCTGGCGACCGTTTGCGAAAAGCAGGCGCCACGGACCTGCCATTGGCGAATAGCAGGATTCGGGTCGCGAATGGCCAGGTTGTCTATGTCAGCATCGTGAGCTGCCGAGACCGGCAGAGCACGGTGCCGTCGGATTGGCATTTAGGATCGGCCGGCGATGACAGGCGAAGGTAACGTTGGCCCGCTCGCAGGCCGACAGCTGGGCGGCCCCGAGAGCGACTTTGTAATTGTCGAGTGGACGGACCCCGGCGAGTCCGAACGGGAATGGATCGCGCCGTTGCACGTCCACCATGCCGACGATGAGGCGTGGTACGTGCTCGATGGAGTGCTGCGCTTCCGGATCGGCGAGGAGACCTGCGAGGCCGGTCCTGATGCCGCGATCTTCGCCCGAGAGGAACGCCCCATGCCTATGGAAACGCAAAGCGTGGTCAGCCGGCGGGCTACCTGCTCATCATGACACCGAGAATCCAGGCACTCATACGCGCACTGCATGAGCCTGGCGCCGACGATTACGCGGGCATCTTTCGTGCACATGACTCAGAGTTGCTCGCTTGAGCGACCCGGTTGCTGTGAGGAGGGACGCTCGCATTCGTTCCCGAGCCCAGACCGAGCGGAGGATCCTAGGCGACCGAGCGCAAGCGCGGCTGCGGGAGGTACCAGCCACGACTGCGTCGGCCTCCTAACGCTCCTGCTCCTCCAAAAACGCGGGCATCAAGCTCGGGCCCACCGTGGCTTCAGGAGTGGACGAGGACCGAGCGCCTCGCTGACCTGCAGCCAGACTCCTGCTTCGCCGTTTCGAAACGGGAGCCGCCGCATGTCCCAACCGTCGCGCCCACGGGATTGCAGTCCCTGGATTGACGCCGGCCTGTACCGGAGCCAAGCGACCGGACATCAGAACATGCCCGTTTGCATCAGGATCGTTGTAACAACGACAACGAATGGGCCTAATAGGACACTACTCAAACCCATCGAGCGTTCTATCGGCTGCCCTTGGGGCTGGAAAGAGCAGCGCAATCGGCATCCGAAGGCGATCGAGCGAAGCGCCCCGCGTGATCCAGCGTCGATTGGGCAACGGGGTCATCCAGCGGGCAATCATCAGCGTCTTTGAAGCCGCAGGACGGCCGATGCGCGTTGCTGAGGTGCATCGCGGCGTTGAGGAAAGCCTCGGGATTCCGGTGTCCAGAAGCTCGATCAACTCTTGCCTCTCGCTGGGTGCACGCGACTGCGTCCGCTTCGAGCGGATTGCATCGGGTTGCTACCGACTCGCGCCCCACCGCTGAAATCACGGTTTGCGAAGCCTCACGGAGTGAACCGGCTGGCGATGTCGCTTCCGGCGCGAAGCGAGCGTCGCCCACTGGAGCGCGGGTGCTTGCGCTTGTCGTCCGCACCAGCGGTCTCGCCGGCTTCCGTCGTCGCACATGCTATGTAGTGCAATGCGGTAGCGACGGGTGGCGTGGTGATTGGAGTGGCACCCGTGCGCAGAGCGGTCAAGTCGCGGCGACCCTCGGTACGAACCGCTGAATCGCCTCGTATGCGTGGTCCTGGATCTCAGGGTCGCGGAAGTCGGGAACGATCTCGGCCTGGTCGATGACCGGTCCGGTGATCGTCTTGGCGGCGCTTGCGTAGAAGACGCCGCTCTGCAGTGACGCGTCCATGACGGCCTTGACGAATCGCTCGGCCCCAACGTCCAGCTTGTGCCCGATGCGAAGGGCAGGCGCGACGTATGGGAGCAGGATCCGGCTGGCGATGATCCGCACGGGCGCGGGCTGGTCGCGCAGCACGTCGGTTCCCGCGGTGTTTCCCGGCGACATCGTGATGAACCTGAGCTCGGGGTGCATGCGGGCCATCGCGCCCATCCACAGCGCGCCGAGGTACTTGATCTGGCTGTAGGAGAGCATCACGTCGAACTTGCCGCCTTGGAAGAACGAGCCGTCGATCACCGACGCGAACTCCTGTGAGCTTTGATCGGTGAACGTTGGTCGGGCGATCCGCAGCTTCGGGATTCCGCGCGCCCCCTCGCTGCCTGCGAGGACCGCGACATCGGTGAGCAGCCCGGCTGCGAGCAGATTCTCGAGCAGAACCACGTGACCGAGCAGGTTCTGGGCGAATAGCTCAGTCACCCTGTCTTCCGTCAACGATGCGGGCGTGGGGCCGCCGATGCCGCCGGCGATCATTGCGAGCGCGTTCAACGGAGCGGCGATCGCGGCCACCGCAGCACCTACCGACGCAAGGTCTTCCAGGTCGATGATCACTACCTCGAAGATCTTGTGCCCGGTGACCTTCTCCAGGTCCTGCTTTGCCCGCTCCGCCTTCTCCGGGTTGCGGCAGCCGAGATAGATCCGCTCGAAATCATCGCGCAGCGCCAGCTGCCTCGCCATCTCCTTACCGAGGCCGGTATTGGCGCCCGTGATAAGGATTGTCTTTCCTGCTGTGGTTTGCATTTGGGTACTTGGCTCCTTGGGTGAGGACATGGTCATTGGTGATCCGGGGTACGGCTGTTCGGACTTTTTGCGTCTCGTCGAGGTCGCGCAGTGGGTGTTTGGCGGACCCTCAGCGGTCCGTGGCGAGCCACCGGCGGCGGGCGGCCGGCCACGGTTCTCTCGCTTCGTGTCCGAACGTCGCCGGGAGTAGTGACCAGCCTCATCTCCTCCCCTCTCAGATCGCGCGGCGGCCGCCGTCGACGGGGATGATCGCCCCGTTGATGTAGCCGGCCGCGGGAGTCGCAAGGAACGTGATGACATCGGACAGCTCGTGCACTTCAGCGACGCGGCGGAGCGGAATCGTCTTGGCAAACTCCTTGGCCATCTCCAACCTCGGCTCCACCGCCGGGGTCAACGTCGGACCGGGAGCGACCGTGTTGACCCGGACGTTCTGCGGCCCGTATTCGGCGGCCCACGCTTTGGTGAGCAGCTCGATCGCGACGCGCGAGGCGCCGTAGGCAGCCATGCCTGGCTGGCCATAGCTCGCGACCATCGTTGAGACGTTGATGATCGATCCGCCGCCGCGGGCTGCGATCTTCGCGGCGAGCGCGGCGACGAGGAAGAACGGCGCCTTGACGTTGATCTGGAACAGCCCGTCGAACGCCGCCTCGTCGGTGTCAGCCGTCGGCGCGAGGGCGGCAAAGCCGGCACAGTTGACCAGAACATCGATCTCGCCTGCTGCGTCGGCAACGCGCCCAACCTCGGACATCTCCGAGAAATCAGCGGCGATGAACTGCGCATCGTGCCCACCCGCCCGGACCTTCTCCACGGTGCTCGCGCCGCGGGTCTCATCGCGGCCGGTGATGATCACCGACGCGCCCTTCTCGGCCATCGCCAGTGCGGTGGCGGAACCCATTCCGGATGTGCCGCCGGTGATGAGGGCGGTCTTGCCTTGAAGTCCCATGTATCGCGTTCTCCCTTTGAGTGGTTGTCGCGACCCGGAAATGGATCACGCGTTCCACTCTAGCACAGAATGGATGGCGCGATCCATTCGGCTGGTAGAATCTGCGATATGAACACGACTAGCCCCTCCTCTCGCCCGTTGACGCGCAAGGGCCAGGAGACCCGTCAGCGCATAGTCGACGCGGCGGCCGGGTTGATGTTCCGGCAAGGCGTCGCCCACACGACGATCGAGGACGTACGCGCGGCGGCGGACGTCTCGAGCTCGCAGCTCTACCACTACTTCGACGACAAGCCGGCCCTGGTCCGGGCAGTTGTTGACCACCAGGCCGACACAATGGTCGGCGGGCAGGAGACGTTCGATTTCAGCACCCTCGAGGGCCTGCGAGCCTGGCGCGACTTCCTGGTCGCGTCCCAGCGCGAGCACGACTGCAGCGGCGGCTGCCCAATCGGCTCTCTCGGAGGCCAGCTAGCCGAGACCGATCCCGATGCAAGAGCCCACGTCGCCGAGGGCTTCAAACGATGGGAGGCCGAGATCCAGAGCGGTCTACGAGAGATGCAAGCACGAGGCGAGCTCACGCCCGACACCGACCCCGACACTCTCGCCCTCGCGCTGCTAGCCGCCCTGCAGGGCGGCCTGCTCCTCACTCAGGTCAAACGCGACACCAAGCCGCTAGAGGCCGCGCTTGACGCAATGCTCGAACTGGTCGCCCGACTCAGCGGCGGCAGCTGGTAGCGGCCTCGCGCGATACGCTCGAGACCCCACCGCGCCGCAAGCCCCGGCACCCGATCCGTTCGCACGACCCTCCCTTCGCCGGCGTATGGTTTCGCCCGCACCGAAGTCGAGCGACCGGACATCAGAACATGCCCTTTTGCAGCAGGATCGTTGTGATAACGACAACGAATGGGGCGGGCTGGACTCGAACCAGCGACCAAGGGATTATGAGTCCCCTGCTCTGACCAACTGAGCTACCGCCCCGGGAAGTTTTCAGACTATCGACGGCGATTCGGTTCGGAGGCAAAACCAGCAGCGTTGGCGGCGGCTGGTTTGGAAACGCCTCCACGCCCGGTCGGCAGTTCGCTCAAGATCCGCAGAGTTACCTCCGCCGCTGCAGCAGGAGGAACCCAGAGATGACTAGCGCGGTGGCCGTCAATAACCCACCTCCCACGGTGTCGCCGACATCGGCCCAGCCGTTCCCGGCGAGCACTCCCAAGACGACAAACGCGATTATCCAGATTGCGCACCCCGCGAAGGTCATGAACAAGAACGGGACAAAGGCAACTCCGCTGTAGCCGGCGGGAAACGAGACGAAGCTGCGTGCCAGCGGCATGAGGCGGGCAAGGAACACAGCGCGGGTCCCGTGACGGGCGAACAGTCCCTCACAGCGCGACAGGGCCCTTGCCAGCCAAGTCTCGCTTGGCACCCCAGTTGCCGCCCGGCCGATCCAGTAGGCGATCAGAGATCCGAGCAGGTTGCCCGCAGTCGCCGCGAGCACCGCTGCCCAAAACGGCATCCAGCCCTCGCTCACGCTGAACCCTGCAGACATCAAGGTCAACTCGCTGGGCACCGGGATGCAGGCACTCTCAGGGACCATCAGCAAGAAGACACCCCAGGGCCCCAGCTCGCCCACCAATGACGTCATCGGTTTTGCGACCCTGTTCTTGCCGCCTGGGATGCTGAGAGAATCAGAAGGAATATAAGCATGCTTAGTAGTTAAGGAAGCTTAACATATGCCCCCTCACCACCGCCCCCACGTCGAGGCAGCCGAGGCATTGGCAACGGTCGCCCCCATGGCAACGCGCTGGATCGAACGCCTCCTCGCCCAAGGAAAGCCCCCTCTCACGGTGACCCAGTACCTTGCCCTCAGGGCGATCGCTTTGGAAGGGACCACGGGTGGCGAGTTGGCGCGCCGAGCGGGGGTCTCGGGGCCGGCCGTCTCTCAGCTCCTCAGTGGGCTCGTCGAGGCGGGTCTGATCGAACGTCGCCCGCTCGCGGCTGATCGTCGTCGGCAGGAACTCGCCGTCTCGGCGGCCGGCGAGAGCGCTCTTCAGGGCGCCATCGGCATTCTGAAAGGCGAACTGGGGACCTTGCTGGTGGGGATACCGAAACCCGAGGTCGATGCATTGGCCCGCTTGCTGTGGGCAGTTGAGGCTGTCCTCTCCGGCAAGCCCCCGCCGCCGCGCCCGGCTGGCCCCCCCGCCCCGCCGCCTAAAGGACCCCCGAGCCATTTCCGGCCGCACAAACCTTGACCCGGTGATTGGCGAGGCGTTTGGGACGACGATCGCAGCTGGGGCGCGGCTTCGAATGACAGAGTCGCGGGCGCAATTCCGGGCGAGATGAGAGCGGGCTTGCACATCACGCCAGGCCGGGTCCCGCCGTCCCTATCCTTATCGGTGTGCAACTCGAGGAGCGTTCGCCCGATCTAGGTGGCGCCGGCCCCTCCCGCCGCTGGCGGCACCCGGTGCTCCTGTCCGCGCTCGCGACGATCATCGTTGTGCTGATCGCCTTTGCCGTCGCCGCCTTTGGGCTCTCCGGCGCCGCCCTTCGGGGAGACTCAGTCGCCCTTGCCGGCATTGAAACGCAACCGTTCGGAGGCTCGCTCGAGCGAGTCCGGGTGACGACCCCTGCCGGCAAAGCCATCCCGGTCTCCCTGCGGGGCGATCGGATTGTTCCCAGGCGCAAGCTTGACCCTGGCGAGCCCGTCGCGGTCGAAGCGGTGTTCAGGCGCCCGGGCTGGATCGGCTGGCTGGTGGGCGGTGAGCAGACCGAGCGAATGACGCTGCGAACCCCGCGAGCGCAGGTGGACGCGCGCTGGCTCACGGTGGCCCCCGGCGCCGCGCCACGGATCTCATTTGACCATGGGGTGAGCAACGTTGCCTATGGGGCTCCGGGGGCTCTGATGCGGCGCAGTTTCGCAGAGCCCCACCGTTCCATCGCGCTGGTTGCCGCCGGTCAATCCGCCGGCAGCGTCGCGGTTGCCGCCGCCCCGCTCTCCTGGGAGCGCCTCGGCAAATTCCAGACGGTCACCTGGTTTCGGGCTGGCTCGCCCGCGGTGGCCGCAACACCCGCCGCCGGCGCCGACGTGACGCCATCGACACAGCTTCGTCTCACCTTCTCGAAGCCGGTTTCGGCGCTGCTCGGTTCGAGCCACCCGACCCTTGTTCCCAACGTCCCAGGTTCCTGGCGGCAGACGGACCCCCACACGCTCGCCTTCCACCCCAGCGGTTGGGGCGCGCCGTTCAATACCACGCTGACGGCAAAGCTGCCGAGGACCCTGGCCGTCGTCCAGGCTGACGGCTCGACTGAAAATTCCAGTGAGGTCAGCTGGACCGTGCCTCCCGGCGCGACGCTGCGTCTTCATCAGCTGCTCGCCCAGGCCGGCTACCTGCCGGTGAAATGGAGACCGAAGGGCCCGCGTGTCGGCGCCACTCCCCAGGCGCAAGTGCATGCCGCGCTTGACCCGCCGTCCGGCCATTTCTCCTGGCGCTACCGTGATACGCCGGCCAGCCTGCGGGACCTCTGGTCACCCGGGCAGGCAAACCTGGTTACCGAAGGCGCGCTGATGAGCTTTGAGGAAGATCACGGGTTGCAGGTCGACGGGGTCGCCGGTCCGCAGGTATGGAAAGCTCTGATGAACGGCGCGATCGCCGGCAGCAGCAGATCCGAAGCGGGCTATAGCTATGTCTACGTCAGCGAGACACTGCCGGAGACCGTCACGCTCTGGCACAACGGTCACCAGGTTCTGAGCGGCCCCGCCAACACCGGCATCCCCGGCGCCGAAACCGAACTAGGAACCTTCCCGGTCTTTGAGCACCTGGAAGAAACGACGATGAGTGGTGAAAACCCGGACGGCTCCCACTACGAAGACCCTGGGATCAAATGGGTCAGCTACTTCAACGGCGGCGATGCGTTGCACGCGTTCGATCGCGCGTCCTACGGCTCGCCCCAGAGCCTCGGCTGTGTGGAGATGCCGCTTGAAGTGGCCGAACAGGTCTATCCCTACACGCCGATCGGCACCCTGGTTACCGTCGCCCAGTAGCGTCCGCTGGCCAAAAAAGCGCAGCGCCGCGCTCGCGGCTGGGCGCCTCTGGCACACTGCGAGCGATGTCCAGCTGGGAGATCATCTGTGCTCCGATGGACAGCGCCGCGGTCGGGGAGGGCGAGGAGAGGGCGCCCGCGACCCTGCTCGAGGCGGGCCTCAGCCAGTGCTCCGCGCTCGCGCCGGTGCTCCTCGAAACCCAGCTGCGCAATCCCCAGCGCGATTCCCAGTCGGGCGTGATTGCCCTCGAGGAACTGCGCTCGTCAACCGCCGCGATTGAGATCGCGGTCGCCGCCACGCTCGATCACGGAAATCGGCCGCTGCTGCTGGGGGGAGACTGCGCGGTCCTTCCCGGAGCGCTTGGCGCCGCCTGCCGCGCCCTCCCCGAGTTGCGCCTGCTCTACCTGGATGGGCATCCCGATGCCTGCGACGGCGCCACGTCGCCGAGCGGCGAGGCGGCCGATATGACCCTCGCCGTGCTGAGCACCAGCCGGGTTCCCCAGCTGGCTCCGGCCGGCGCCGCTTTGCCGCTGCTCGCTCCCGAGCGAGTCGCACTGATCGGCTTTCGCGGCGACGCTCCAGCAGACATCGAGTTGCCCGACGGAAGCTCTCTCACGGAGGCCTCGCTGCTGCCGGATGGGCTGGTGAGGATTGCTGCCGCGGATCTGCGGGCCCGGGGTCCCAGGCGGGTAGCCCGTGAGGCGCTTGCGGCGATCGGCGCCGGTCCCCTCTGGCTGCAACTCGACCTCGACGTCCTCGATGCTTCCGAGATGCATGCCGTCTCCTATCCGCAGCCGGGGGGACCGTCGGCGGTGGAAATCGCCGAGCTACTCAGCGAGGTGCTGAGTGCGACCGAGCCGGTGGGGGCCAGCCTCACCTGCTTGAATCCTGACCTGGACCACGATGGCAGCGCGATTCGGACTGCGCGAGGGCTTCTGAGCACGGTGATGGCGGCGGCCTGAGCTCACCGCCAGAACAGCTACTCGCTCTTTGAGTCCCAGAAGGACTCGGCCTCCGCCTCCATGTTCGCGAGACGCGAGTAGTAATCCGGAAACTCGTTGAGATGGGCTCGGGCGATCTTCGCGGTAACGGTCACATCGTCGTCTGTGACATTGGTTTCTGGATCCTGTTTGCCGTGCTCGAGCTCCACGTCCATGCCCATGCGAAATTGCTCGACATCGAAGCGGGAGGTATCCCAGTCGATGCCGATGCGCTCTCCTGTCTCATGGGCATCATCGGCTGTGAAATGCGTCTTAGCGGTCATTTGTGCAGCATACGCCCGTCGATGCGGGCCGTGAATCGCATCGACGGCACGGGGCGCGCGACGAACGCGCTGCCTTCCGGCGCCTTGCTTGCGGATCGGCGAGCGTTGGCGCGCCGAAGATCCCGGTCCCGACAGTCCGTAAAAGACCGAAGCGAGTCTGAGAGGAAGTACGGAAGCCGGGGCATCGAGCCGAGCGCGAGGATCCTGACGAATGATTTCTGGATCGCCACCGTCGAGATCCGCGCGCACACGATGGGCAGCGCTGCCGGTCGGCGCGCTGTTCGAACTGAACAACCCCGCCCACTACGTGCACTGGCATTTCTTCCAGATGTCGGTGCCCAACCTGATCGTCATCCTGATGATGATCGGCGTCTTCATCGCGGCGATCCTGATCCCGTTCCCGAAACGAAGGCGGGAACCGTGAACGGCGCCGAGCGACCGACGATCTCCGATCCCGAGCGGCAGATGTGGACGACCTGGGTCCGCGAGCGCGCGGTCAAGGCGCTGCCACCGGAGAAGCTGCTCCCCGACCGCCAGCCCTCCTACGTCTCATCCTGGATCTACGTCTTCGGGGTGGTGACGATCGCCGCCTTTGCTGTGATCGTCACCTCGGGCGTGATCCTCGGCCTGAAGGGGCCCGAATGGTGGCACCTGACGAGCATCGGCCACTTCTTCAACAGCATCCACCTCTGGAGCGTCGAGATCTTCTTCTTCGCGATGGTCGTCCACCTCTGGGGGAAATTCTTCATGGGAGCCTGGCGCGGCGGGCGGGGGCGCACCTGGGTGACCGGCGCGGTCACCTTCCTGGTCGCGATCGGTGCCGCCTTCACCGGCTACGTCTCCCAGCAGAACTTCGATTCGCAGTGGATCGCCAGCGAGGCCAAGGACGGGCTCAACTCGGTGGGAATCGGCTCCTTCTTCAACGTCGCCGATTTCGGCCAGATGTACACCTGGCACGTGATCCTGCTGCCGGTTGCGGTGCTCGTCCTGATCGCCGGACACGTCCTGCTCGTGCGGCGCACCGGGGTCGTGCCGCCCTACCCGGCTCGGGTTGCGGCAAGCCAGGCGCGGGCCGCCGCGCCGCCGGGCACTCCCCGCCCGCCGACCGAGACGCCAGCGCCGGCCACGAACCCGACGCCGCCACCAGGCGGAAGCCCGCCGCCGTGAGCGCCGTGACGACCCCACCGGCCGCCCCCGACGAGCGTGCCCCCTGGCCCGGGCCCTTCGTTCGCTATGACCTGGTCAAGGAGCTGGTCGTCGCGCTGGCCGTCGTCGCTGGCCTGGCCGTCGTGCTCACGATTCTCTTCTCCTCGCCCGATGACCCGCCGACGACGATCCAGAGCTGGGCCAGGGCCGACCCCGCCGACTTCCTGGGCACCGCGATCACCGAGCTGAACCGGACCAGCGAGCTGGCCGAATATGGCCCCCCCTACAACAACGCCAGCGGCAGCGCCCAGAAGATCGGGCCGCTCTCTCTACAGGAAGCCGGGGGCGTCAAGGTGCCGATCGAAACGGCGCATGACTTCGTCATCGACCCGTTGGAAGAGATCCCCGGCAACCCGCGTTTGAAGCTCGCCCTGCAGACCTATCAGGCGGCTCCCGAAGGGCTGCAGAAAGCCTGGGCGACGGCCTATGAAGAAGCCGTGCCGAAGGCGCGGATCGTGCGCGGTCTGCCGCTCCTGCCCCCGGGTCGTTACGGGCCGGTGGCGCCGATGATGACCGCCCTCCTGGCGATGGCCCAGAGCGGCGGCCTCGACGGCGCCCTGCTGACCGCCAACAACCGCTTCTACCAGACCAACTACACGAAGCCGCTGCTCTTCCTCTCGGGCGGGGAATACTTCGAAAAGCGCGCCGAAGGCCAGCACCTGCTGGGAACCCAGTGGGGGATGATGAATGAGACCGGCAGCTACCCCGGTCAGGTCTGGCTCTGGCTGTTCACCTTCTGGTACCAGGTCGAACCGTTCCTCGAATCACCCAACGCCGACGCCCTGGTCTTCGTCGTGATGGGAGTCCTCAGCCTGGCCTTCATCTGCATTCCGTTCATCCCTGGGCTCAAGGATCTGCCGCGACGCCTGGGTGTCTACCGGTTGATCTGGCGCGATCACTACCGCGAAGTGGAGTCCTGAGGCCGAGCCAGCCCGGCCCGCGAGCTCGACCATCGCTCAAAGGAGAGCCGCGCGATGATGAGCGCGGCGGCGCAGAGGCCGACCAGCGTGAGTGCCGTCGGTTCGTTGCGGCCCGGTAAGAGCAATCCGAGCGAGGCTGCCGCACAGGCGCCCGCCGCGAGGTAGGCGAGGCGCCGGTCAAGCGGGGTCTGGGCGGCGCGCAGCGCGTGCAGGAGATTGATCAGACCGAAGGCCACCAGGGGCCCCAGAGGCCGGCACTACCCAGCACTTCTCACCGACCGTCGCAAAGGCGACCTCCTTCTGGGCGACTATGTTGCTGTCCGGAACCAGCATCTGGGAGCCAATCGTGACCGTCACGTAGAAGATCGCCACGAACGCGACAGATTGGTACAGGGCGCGCGCGGCAGGGTGATCCGGGGTCGTTGGATGTCCTCGCCACACGTCGGCCGGGAGGGGCGCCCACCGTTCCACGCTGGGCGCGGCGCTGATGGCGGCCGGTGCTCTGACCGTCGCCTTCGATCGAATGCGGCCTCACCCGCCCCCAACCTCGGCCAGCCGACGCCCGCGGGCCACCAGACCCACAGCCTGCTCAGCAACGAACTGCTCGTCGTCGTGATCGCCGGCGTTTGATCTTCGCCCTCCCGGCCGGGCTGGCGACCCTGCGTGGCGTGCCGCTTCCCAGCTGGCTCGGCTGATCGAGGTCAGGCTGGGAATCTCTTCGTGATCCCGCCGCTGATTTTCGTGGCGCCGCCCGCGTCAGCTCCCTAGGTCTCCGTGATCCACGCCTTCGCCAGATCCAGCTCGGCGAGCTCGAAGACACGGACATCCGCCGGAACGAGGAAGCCGAATCCCTTCACGAGCCGGCGGTAGGCGTCCTCGTCGGTGACCACGGCGATTCGCTCCCATGAGAAGAGATGGGACATCCCGATCTTTGTGTCCTCCCACATAGCCGATGCCGAGTAGCCGCCGAACTCCGCGCCCAGCAGGTAGAGAAGGCGGACCTTCTCGTGGCGTTCCAGTCTGTCCTCGACCGCCGGTATCACCACCCGCTCGTAGTCCTCGCCACTCACCTCACCCTTGGCCTCGATGCCCAGGACATTGTCCGGAAGGCCGGAAATGAAGTCGATCACCGATCTCTCCGATCGCCCGCTCGTTCAGCCGAGGTTACCCGGGGCCGGGGTGAGACGAAACACCAGCGTGACTGGTGTCGCCCTGCTCAGGGCCCGCTGCATTTCGGCTTGCTCCCCGTAGGACTTCGCGAGCGCGCGACCCTCGCATCGCACCTCGACGAGCGGCTCGGAGAAGGGCCAGGGATCGAGGACCGCCGTACCATCAACCGATCCCCGCAGCTCGATCGCCCCGAACCCTGCATTTTCAGGAACCTCGCGCGCGGTAAATGACTCCCAACCATGACAAAGCGCCAGGGAGAGGCCATCCCAGGCCCACATCTGTCGCTGGATCCGCCGGGTCTGCTCCTCCTCCAGACCGAGCCTGGATCGAAGCCGCGCCTGGCGCTCACGCTCGGTTGCGACGTGCGCCCTCAGCGGCTCCTCGTTGCGTGTATCTCTGCGCAATCGAAGTTCCGATAAAGCCGCGCCGTGAAGCGAGAGAACCAGCGCCGCGTGCTCGCTCATGGCGAGCAGGCGATCGGGCGCGGTGCGCCAGATCGCCAGATGCTCTTCGACGGCGGTTTCGAGGAAGTTGCGCGGCTGACCGCTCTGCGGGCTGAGCCCGGGGCTGAGGTCGAACCGCGCCCAACCGATGTCGTGCAGCTCAGCCCCGAGCGAGATCTCCTCGCGCGGCTCCGGGGCGGGGAAGCGCTCGTTGCCCCAGGCTTGCGCCAGCTGGCCGGAGAGCCACGCGTGCGAGAGCTGGCCGATCACCAGTATGCGGTCGTCCTCCTGCCGGATCAGCATCCCCTGACCCTAGCTCCGCGGCCCGACCAGGCGTGCTCGGATTCGCGCAGGCGATCGATTCCCTGCGCCGATCCGTCAACCCAACCGCCGGCGCGCCGGTGCCGGTGGCGAGTATCTTGGATGGGGGCATGAGCAGCAAACCGCGCTATTTCGGGGAGTGGCTGCGGGAGGGCGCCCGGCCGCCGCGGCGCTTGGCGGCGCTGCTGCTTCTCGGCGCCCTCGCGCTCCTGTCCGCGACCGCGACCGCGGCCCCGTGGACCACGGCGCAGCTTCCCGGCGCCGCGGGGAAGGTCTTCCTGCTCGGCGTCTCTTGCCCTTCGCAGTCGCTGTGCGTGGCGACCGGCACCAACAACCTGATCGCTTCATCCACTAACCCGACCGGCGGCGCCCCGAGCTGGCGCTTCGTCTATGCCGGGGAAGGGCCCTGGCCGGAAACAGAAAACTGGCCCACCGAAGCGATCTCCGGCCGCCAGATTCAGGGCGTTTCCTGTCCGTCGGTGAAGCTCTGCGTCAGCGTCACCGATCAGGGCGACATCTACTCTTCGAGCAACCCGACCGGGCCCGCCTCCTCGTGGAAGGTCGCCCAGATCGATGGCAACGGACGCAACACCCACCTCTTCGCCGTCTCCTGCCCGACGGTGAGCCTCTGCGTTGGGGTTTCGGGCAAGCGCGCCGACCCTGGCAAGATCTTCACCTCCAGCGACCCAGACGGCGGCCCGGGGGCCTGGCAATCGTTCGAACTGGGCCAGCAGATCGAATTCCGCGGTATCTCCTGTCCGCTGCAATCGCTCTGCGTCGCGGTTGCCAACGACGGCCGCATTATCACCTCCACCGAACCGACGGCCGGCCCCTCGAGCTGGCGGGTGATCGGCGCACCTGGTGGTCCTGGCAGTCTCCAAGCGGTTTCCTGTCTGCCGGCGCCGCTCTGCATCACCGGCAACGCCGCCGGCAACCTGCTGGTCACGACAAGCCCGCTCGCTGGCGCCTCCGGGTGGCAGGAGGCCAACGGTGGCGGCTCGGTCCAGATCACCGGGGTCTCCTGTCCCTCGGTCTCGCAGTGCCTCGCGGTCGATGACAACGGCGACGTTCTCACCTCCAACGATCCGACCGCCAGTGCCTCCGCCTGGTCATTCGCCAACGTGACGCCCTTCACGCAGGCGACCGGCAACGCGCTGTTCGCCGCCTCCTGCCCGACCGCCTCGCTGTGCGCGGCGGTCGGTGCCCGCGGGCGAATTCTGACCAACCGGGAACCGTTCGCGAGGGGCCCCGAACCCGAAAGAAAGGGCGGCGATCCCGGCAAGCACGGTTCGAGGCGGCCGCGGGTAAAGATCGCCACGATCAGCCTTCCCTTTCGGGCACAGATCAAGCACCACACCGGCCGGGCCAAGATCCGCTTCTACGCCAGGGGAGGGGCACGCGGTTTCCTCTGCCGCTTCGATCAGAGCAGATTCAGACCCTGCCGCTCGCCCGAGAGCTACCACGTCGGCGTCGGCCGGCACGTCTTCCGGGTCAGGGCGATCGGCACCACCGGGCTGAGGGGGCCCGTCGCGCACGTCTCCTTCACCGTCGATCCCCTCTGCGGGCCAAGAGCCACGCCCCCACCCGGGGCTCGGTCTGGCCGCCGCCAGCTGGCGACCATCTGCTCCTAGACCGGCCTCGGCTCAGTCCGAGCCGGCTGTCGCGAGCTGCGCCGACTCCCAACCGGCGATGCCGCCGACCACTGTCGCGACCTCGGAGAAGCCCCGGCGGCGCAGCAGGGCGGCGGCGATCGTCGCCCGATAGTCGCTCGCGCAGAGCGCGACCAGGTGACGGTCGCCGGGCAGCTCATCGAAGCGCTCCCGAAGCTGGGAGAGGGGAACGTTGATCGCGTCCTCGATGTGGCCTTCCTGCCACTCCGGCTCGGAGCGGACGTCGATGACAAGCGGCGGCTCGGTGGACCCGAGCTGCTCGGCTAGCGACCCTGCCGAGATCCGCTCGATCCGCTCGAGCAGTTGCGGCTCGTTCTCGAGCGGCTGCATGCCACCCTCCAGGTAGCCAACCACCGAGTCAAAGCCAATTCGACCCAGTCTGGTCGCCGCCTCGACCTCGCTGCCCGGGTCGGCGACCAGCACAACCGCCCGCTGGGGGTCGAGCACGGTCCCACACCAGGTCGCGAACTTGCCCCCAAGGCCGACCCCGAGCGCTCCGCGCACGTGCGCTCCGGCGAAATCGACCGGCGCGCGCGTGTCGAGCAGCTGTGCGCCTTCATCGACCAAGCGTTGGGTTTCCCCCAGGGTCAGGGGTTGCAGCTCACGCTCCAAGGTCTGGTCGAGCGTCGGCCGCTCGCGCGTGTTGAGAACCGCGTCGTAGGTGAAGTAGGCGGGAGTATCGGGCTGGTCGGCGGTGACAATCTCGACGAACCGCTCGCGGCTCATCGGCTGCAGCGCGTAGTTGTAGGCGCGCTGGACGCCGATCGTCGAGACGGTGTCGGTGCTGAGGTTCTTTCCGCAGAGCGAGCCCGCGCCGTGGGCGGGGTAGACGAGCGCCTCATCAGGAAGCGGTAGGAGCTTCTCGTGCAGCGAGTCATAGAGCATCCCGCCGAGCTCCTCGGCGCTCCATCCCAGCGAGGCGCGCAGGTCGGGCCGGCCGACGTCGCCGATGAACAGGGTGTCGCCGGTCAGCACAGCGTAGGGAGCATCACTTTGCTCGGAATCAAAGACGAGGATCGAGATCGACTCGGGAGAGTGGCCCGGGGTTTCCAAAACCTCGAGGCGGATCGCCCCCAGCTGCAGTTCTGAGCGATCGGCCATCGGCTCGAAGTCGAACTCTGCCTTGGCGCGGGCGCCGAGGTGGATCTTCGCGCCCTCGCGGTCGCGGAGCTCGAGGTGGCCGGCGAGGAAGTCGGCGTGGAAATGCGTGAGGAAAACGTGTCCGACGCGGCAGCCGATCTCACGGGCGTCCTCGACATACTGTGCGATGTCGCGCTGGGGGTCGATGACCGCCGCCTGTCCGGTCTCCTGGTCGGCGATCAGGTAGGAGGCGTGCGCCAAACATCCGAGGTAGTACTGCTTGAGGATCACTCCGTCGATCGTAGCGCGCGGATGGCGCCTCACCCGGACGCTGGGCCATCCGCTTGCGCCCACAGGCAGGACGGCACCTCCGCAGGGCTGACCCAGTTGCGCAGGCGCTGAGGGTTTCCTCCCCCTCCGAGGATCCCGCCAATTGTCAGCAGACGCTCTGCTCGCGTACCCTCTGTCGATCTCAGCACGGGTTCTGACACCTGTCCTGGCGATCGCCTCGGTCGCGACCGCAGGCGCGCTGCTGCCGACTCCCGCGGCGGCCTGGAGCGGCTGGTGTCGCCACGGCGAACCGGGTCTGCAGCGCACGGCCGCGACCTGCGGCAGCAGGCTGGTGACGGAAACCCGCGCGGTGGCGCCATCCAGCGCGCCGCCCCAGGTGAGGGCCGTGATCGCGGCGGCCAACCGGATAGACCACCGACCCTACGTCTGGGGCGGTGGGCACCTGCGCTGGTGGACCAGGGGTTATGACTGCTCGGGCGCGGTCAGCTATGCCCTTCACGGCGGCGGCCTGTTGGACACGCCGCTCGTCTCCGGCGAGCTCGAGTACTGGGGAGATCCGGGGCCGGGGCGCTGGATAACGGTCTACGCCAATAGCCACCACACCTTCATGGATATCGCCGGCCTGCGCTTCGACACCCGCGATCCACCCCCAGGCGAATCCGGCCCCCGTTGGCACGAATGGATGGCCGACGCCAGCAAGTTCGTCGTACGTCACCCACCCGGCCTCTAGCGATTAGCCGCTGATCGTGAACGCCTTCTTCACCGGCTTTGATTCATTCGCCGCTTCGTCGGTCACGCGCAGCACCGCGCTGTAGCGGCCCGATCGCGCCCTGAAGTGCTTGCCGCGGGCACCGAGCGCGAACCGATTAATGCCGATGTGCGTCTGCCAGGTCGCATAGCCGTTGTACACGCGCCTTCCCCTCGAGTTGATTCGGTAGTACTCGGCGTCGAGGGTTCCACGCTTGCTGATGCTGGCCTGCGTGGCCACACCCTTTGTGCCGCGTAGGCTAGAGCGCCTGAGTGTCATGCCTCCGAGTGTCGGCCTGGTGAGGTCGATGTTCAAGGGCGGCTGGGGCCCCGGGTCGGAGTTGGGGTCGCCGGGAACATCGGAGACGATCACTTCGCCGTGCACGAAGGAGTGCAGTTTGCACTGGAACTGATAGGTGCCGGGGGTCGTGAACTGGATCGTGTAGGAGTCACCGGGCCGGTGGTCGGGCGCGTCGGTATTTGGGTCAGAGTCCCAACCCTGCGCGTTGGGGGAGACGCCCGTCACGGAGTGAGCGAGGTCGGGGCCCAGCCAGTCCCAGGTCACCTTCTCGTTGAGGTCGATGCGGACCTGCTTGTTCGACCATTCGAAATTTGAGATCGAGACCCGTGTGTTGACGGCGCCGGCCGGCGAAGCGAGGCTCAGGGACACGAGGGCGGCAAGGATTGGGATCAGGGCCCGGCGGGGTGCTAGGAAACGACGTACCAACCGTTCATCCCCATGTGGAAATGCTCGAAGACGTGGCAGTGATAGAACCAGCGCCCCGGGTTGTCCTCGGTGAATTCGACCTTGAACGAGTCGGCTGGACCGAATGGTTTGTTGTCGATGATCCTCCCGTCGGGCTCGGTCCAGCGGTGACCATGCAGGTGGAAGGTGTGAAAGAAGTTGTCAATGCCAAAGACGTGGAAGGCGACCCGCTCGCCGACCTTAGCTTCCAGCGTGGGGGTGTTGCCTGCGTAGGCCTTGCCATTTATGCAGTTGTAGTTGCCGCGCAGCCCAGTGACGGTCGGGTCGAAGGTGTGGAATGCGAGGTGGAACTCGCGGTCGGGGCGCGCTTCGCCCTTCTTGCGGACGACCAGGGGTCCGAACAGCCCCTTGAAGACCGGTAGCGGGTCCATCGGTCCATGATCGTGGTACAGCCAGGTCCCTTCGGTGCCTTCCCGCGCTTCCCAGACGTAGGTAAAGGTTCGGTTGTGTTGCACGAAGCCGCCGGGGTCGGTCCACTTGCCCTTGTAGGAGCCGTCCATTTCGTTTGAGTAGAAGATACCGTGCGGATGTACGGTGACCGGTGCCTTCAGCTTGTTGCGGAAATGGACGATCACCGTGTCGCCGACTTCGGCTTCGATCAACGGGCCCGGAATGCTCGCCGGGGCCAGGGGGGAGGCGAATTCGGCGGAGTAGGGGCGATAGCCGTAGGCATTAAACGTTGTCCGTCCTTCTTTGACGGGCGCCGCCATCATTTGGTCGCGGTGCGTGGGGACTATGTTCCAGCGCCGTTCCTCGGCAGCGATCCAGTACTCGCGCGTCGGGCCAGCGGCGCTCAGCGCGGCCACCTCAGCCGCCGAGGCGCCGGCCTCGCCCTTGGCTCCGGCGACGCCTGGCGGCGTGTCAACCTCCCGGGCGAGCTCGGCGACGTTCACGTGCTTGCCGGCGAGCACCTTGTGGCCCGCCATGGTGCAGATGAACGTTGCACCGGCAAGTCCGAGGAAGTTGCGCCGGTCGATCGGCTGAGGGTTCACGGCGGCCTACTTTTTGACGGTCACCGTTAGCTTCATCAAGGTCGGGTGGATCGTGCAGATGAAGTGATAGGTGCCAGGCGTTTCGAACGTCTTCTTGAACTGGGCATTGGTGACCGCGGTCGTCTTGGTCGAGTAGCTGCCTTTCTTTTTCAGACCCTTCGGCCCGCTCTTCAGATGCACGTCGTGTGGTTCGACGTTGGTCGGCGCCCAGACCCACTTGACCGAGCCGCCTTTCTTGATCGTCAGATTGTTGGGTCCGAAGTAGAAGTCCGCGACCGTGACCATGGCCGGCTTGGGTGACTTCTTGGAGGCGCTCGCGCCGCCTCTGGCGAGCGCCGCGGTTCCTCCGAGCAGGGAGGCTGCGACGATCGTTACAGCCGCCGCCGAGGCGAGCACCGGGTGTTGCCTGAGGCCCCTCATTTGCACGTCACTTCGCCCGGCGCCGCGGCGATCTCGGCCGGCTTGAACTTTTCGAAGGGCGGATGCGCGGCCACCCGGCGCACCCACGAGCACTGCTGGGTTTGCGGCGGCGTTGAGCCAGCGTAGCCGAGAATCGTGCGCGGGTCCGATTCGTTCGCCAAGTTCAGTTGCAGACCGGCGCCGAGGTTGAGGCTCTTGACCCGGTCGTATTCTACGGTCGGCTGAGGGCAGGCTGGATAGATCGAGGAGATCGGCACCGAGCCGTTGCCCGACGCGTAACTGGCGCCGGCGCTGTTGGCCCCCCAGCAGTTGCCGCCGCCGGTGTCGTCGTTCCAGAAGTCGTATTCGCCGTTTGGATCGGCACCGCCGCGGCCCATCTGGTTTTCGATGATCTGGTTGTTGACGTTCTTTGCTTCATCACCTTCGTTGGCAACGTAGATTTCCCCCGGTCCCGAGAACGATGCGATGCCCCACTTGTAGTTGCCGAACACATTGTTCTGCTTGACGACGTTGCCGTCGCTCCCGTAGAGGATGATCCCCACCCCCGTCGGGTAATTGACGGTAGCGTTACCTACTTTGCCGAGCCCGTCGGAGACGGTTTTGAACGAGGAGCCGGCGAGAAAATAGTTGTAGTTGTTCCAGAACACATTGTTCTTTTCGAACACGTTCCAGCCGTTGGGCTCGAAGCCCTCGCTGTCGAGCGTATTCGGGACGATTCCGGCGCCGTTGTTGTAGAAATTGGATTCGATGATGCGGACGTACTTCGAGTTAGTGCCCGAATAGCCGAGCACGTTTTCGTAGCTTTCGTCGTTCTTCAGCGTCGTCCATTGCGGCTTCTTCTGACACGGCCTCGGTTCCAGTCCGTGCACGGTGAAGTCGGTTTTTTCGCAGGGCGTTTCGCCGACGTAGAAGGCGGAATCGCCCTGGTGAAATCCGGCCGAATTGACCATCTTGCCGCCGAAGCAGCCCTTGGCGAAAAGTCCGTAGGAGCGGTTCCCCGAGGCCAGCAGATTTTCCATCGCGTAGCCTTTGCAGTGCTGGCCGCTGTTCACGTCGGCGTGGACGAAGAAACCGTTGGATTCGAAGTTTCGAGCCCACAGGTTCTTCAGCACGACTCCGTCGACGCTGATCGCCTCGACGCCATTCTGGGCCGGGCCCAGTTCGCCCTTGGCGTTCTTGCCTTCGAGGATCGTCTTGCGGGGGTTGCTCTTGGTCCCCATGATCGTCAGGCCTTCGAAGTCCTTCTTCTTGCGCGTGCCGTCGATCACCACCCCCTCGACGTATTTGCCGGGCTTGACCTTGACGACGGTCCTGACCTTTCTGTTCTTCTTCTTGCCCTTGAAGCCGCCGGCGGCGTCCACGGCCTTCTGGATCGTGCGGTACTTGCAGCCGTGCAGGCAAACTTCGAAGACCTTCGACTTCGGCGCCTTCTTCTTGCTCTTCTTCGAGGCGGCCGCCGAATCACTGGCGCCGAGTGCTTGCTCGGCTCCGAGCGAGGCCAAGGCGAGAACCGCTAGGGCGAGGATCACAAACCGGTGCTTCATTTCGCTCCTTGTCCGTGGGTCGACAGCCCCCCTCCCACGGGGATCCTGCGCACGTGACTCTAGCGGGCAATAACCACGCAGCTGGCCTCGAGTTGCGCAGAAGGCCTTGAGCGGCTGGGGACCGAGCGGCGTCCCGGCAACAAAAGCCGACGCCCGGACTTGAACCGGGGACCCCTTCATTACGAGATCGGCTTTGCAGGCCAGTTTGGGCCGCTCCAGGCACGATCTCGTCCAGTTGGATCGGTCCAGTTGGGGTCGTATCTGCGCGGTTGGGGACATGCCTCGGGACACGGAACCCCTTGCACCGGTGACAGGAAGCGGCGATCTTGCTGCCGATGGTCGGCGTGTCCCGAAACGTGTCCCAAGACGACCTGCTTGGCCGCGAGCGTCCCGACGCTCGCTCCTCGTCGGGGTTGTCGCGTAAGGCACCGGTATCAGCGAAAACAGGGGGTACCTCCATCCTCATCCCTGCCCGCTGCGGCGTTTCACCCCCCGGTGGCGCGGTTTAGGGCACCGAGGCGGCTAATCGGTGGCGGTGGAGCTTGGCGAGGTTGTGGGTCGCCATGAGTAATCGCCACTCGGTCCGCACCTTAAGCCTGCCTCGTCGGTGAAAGCGGTTGACGGCGCAGTTGTGCTTGGTATAGCCGAAGAGCGGCTCGACCGTCTGCTTGCGTTTTCGGTAGCGGCTCTGTCCGTGCTCGGTGTTGAGCACCGATCGCATCCACGCGTAGCGCCCGCCGCTCCAGGTGGACCTCGGGGTGCCGCGGCTGCCCTTGTCTGGCGCCACCAGCACCGGGATCTGTTTGTTGGCGACGACCTCGTCGATGTGCTGCTCGTTCCAGTAGCCGGCGTCGGCGACCACCGTCTCGGGCCGCTCGGCGACGCCCGCGCGCCCGAGCTCCTTCAGGGTCGCCGTGACCATCGGGTCGAGCTGGGAGAAGTCGGTCGAGGTGTTGGTGATCTCGGCGGCGAGGACGATCTGGTTCTCTGAGACCGCCGCCTGGGCGTTGTAGCCCTGGACATAGCCGAAGCCGACCGGGATCGGCTTGGAGTCGGGGTCGGTCGTGTTCACCTTCCCCGGCGGCAGCTCGGGCGCGACGTAGGGGCTGGTTCGGCCGCTGGGCCGCCGCCCGAGCCGGTCGCGGTAGCTCTCGCGAAAGCGCTCGTAGGCCTCGTTGGCGCGGCGCTCGACCTCGAGATCTGCGGCCAGCCGCTCGGCGGCCAGGGCCAGGCGCCCCGGGCGCGAGCGGAGGATCGCATCGGGGTGCTGGCAGCGGGTGGCTCTCTGCCTGGCGCTTTGCCTCGCGCACCCAGCCCTTGCGTCCCTGGGTGCGGGCGAGGATTCGCTCCGCCTCGAACTCGAGCGGCACCTCCTCGGCGTCGGGCTCGGGCCCCTGGAGGAGCTGCGCTTCCGGTTCTGCCTCGCGCTCCTCGCGGGCGCGGCGGAAGAACTCGCGCCTTCCCTGCGCCGTGCGCAACTGCTCGGGAAGCTCATCGCCGCGGGCCTCGCCATGGAGCTCGTCCTCGGCCTCGTCGGTCGCCCTCGCCTCGGCGAGGATCTCGCGCGCGATCTCGGCAAACTCGGCGTTTGCCTCCGGGCTGGCGTTGCCGGCGATCCGGGTGCCGTCGATCGCCACCACGCCCGGGCCCACCAACCCCGCCTGGGCGCAGAGGGAGAGCACCTCGCCGAAGAGGCCCGAGAGCGCTTCCTCGTGGCGGCAGAGGAAGCGGGCGATCGTCGCGTGGTCGGGGACGAGGTTGCCGGTGATCACGCGGTAGGCGACGTCCTGGCGAAAGTGGCGCTCGATCGCCCTCGAGGAGCGCTGGCGGGTCGCGTAGGCGTAAAGGAGCAGGCTCACCATCGTTCGCGGCTCATAGGCCGGGCGGCCGTGGCCGTCGGGGCGGTAGGCGGTGTAGAAGCACAGCTCTCCACGTCTCTATTCAAGCCTCTGAGCGAGGGGGAAGAATATGCTCCCCGATTTTTCCGAGTAGCCGACAGCTGTACACGTGGTCGTTGCCGTACAAGACACTCCGTCTAGGTAACTCGGCCTTTCTTCCCCTTCTTCGCCATTCGGAGAATATTGAACAGTCCAGTGTGATCCCGCATATCCTGCACCAAGAGTCCTGCGTTTTTCGGTGCTGGTAATAAATTCCCCGACGGTCTCGCATTCGAGCGCTTCTTTAGCGACACACGACACCCCATTCAGCTTCGTCAGCTTGGCTCCTTCCCGTATAGGAGCGCTCTGCACGGACCAAGTCGTACCGTAATACCCGCTCCACTTCTCGGTCAACGCGACATCTACTTTCGAACTGTCTTCATAATAGCCGACGCCCTCACATTCGCTCGAAGTCGCGCATGACACACCGAGCAAGTAGCTTGCCTTTTGCGCTTCTTCGGGCTTGGGAAGCGTTTTCAGAGTCCATTCACTTCCGTTCCATCGCTCGGCTATCGCTTCATAAGCGCCTAGAAGATTCTTTGCATAGCCGCTTGCAATGCATTCCTTCTTCATCACTCCGAGCACGAAGAAATTTGTACATGACACTCCAGTTAGCTCGGTCAGCTTCGAACCAGCTCCATTTGGCGTTGTTTGGGTTTCCCAACTCGTCCCGTTCCAACGCATAGCGAGCGTCTTGGTTTCACTGACACTATACATGTAAAAACCGACCGCAGTGCATTCCGAAGCAGAGGTGCAAGATATTCCGGTCAACGCACCGCCGCCACCAGGATTCGGTGTGCTTTGGAGTTTCCATTCCGATCCGGTCCACTTCTCAGCCAAGGTAACGTTATAGCCGCTGCTATTCAGATACCGACCGACTGCCTCACAGCTTGTTGAACTTGAACAACTCGTACCACTTAAACCGACGGTCGTTTTTTCCGACAGGGTAGGCTTGTAAAGCCATTCGCTTCCATTCCAGCGCTCTGCCAAGCTCTGATAGAGCCCTAGCGAACCGCTCTTGTATTCGCCAACAGACATACATTCACTGGATGACGCACAGGAGACGCCTAGCAGCTTGCTATTTCCTTCGTAGTTGACGGGCGACTGCATCACCCATTCGGGGCCCGTGACCGATTTCGTCGAGAGGGTATGCACCGTACCTTGCGTGGTGCCCTTAACATTTTCTCCGACGAGCCGGTAGTAGTACGTCGCTTTGTGTTTGAGACCCGTAGCCGTTGCTTCCACGGAGACCCATTTCTTGCCAGGTTCAATTTTACCTTGTACTGCGGGTACTTTCGAGCCAAAGAGTTCGGTCAGGCCGTATTCGAAAAAATATTCTGTTTCGTTCGCATCGGGGTCCACGGCTCCTTTTAGCTTCGCTTCCTCCGTTGGTTCCAACGATTCAATGACCGATGAACCTTCCGTCGTGACCAGTGGCTCACCACGTGTAGTAATGAAGGTTTCGCCTTTGCCGTAGCGAGGAGGGCCCGCTTCATTTTGTGCGACTAAGCGGAAGTGATATGTCGTTTCGCCTTTCAGGCTAGAGATAATCGCTTCTACGCCTTTGGCCGCCGTCCCGGAACCAGCCGAGCCGTTGGGCGCCGGGGCTTTGGCGCCATAGGATTCAGTCGGTCCGTATTCGAACCAGTATTCAGTGGCTCTGCCATGAGGGTTGACAGTTCCATGTAAGGTGGCTTCAGTTTCGACGATTTCAGCAGGTGCTTCTAGAGTGACCGTCGGTCGCCAAGCGGGGGTCGTGAAACTGCCTTTCGCTTCGTTAGCACCTTCAGCGCTTTCTGCAACGATTCGACAGTCGTACGTCGATTCTTCTTCCAGTTCTTCAATTTCGTGCGACACAGCAAGTTCGCTTGTTCCCGTCATTTCCCCTGTTGGTTCAAAGACATGCCCATAGGATTCCGAAGGGCCCCATTCGTACCGATAATGAGTGCCTACGCCGCGTGGGTCTATCTTGCCGTGGAGCATGTACTTGTGCAAACCAGATTCAGTGGCAGCTTCGACGGACACTGTTGGGCTCCAATCAGGCGTGGTGAGGATCTTGTCCCCGCCCCACACCTTGTATCCTTCTGCGTCCGTTGCGGAGACTCGATAATGGTAGGTATGTTTTCCTTTAAGCCCGTCGAGTGGCGTTGCGACTGCAACCGCTTCCGTACCCTCTCCAATATGTTCGCTAGGTATAGGCGTGCTCGAACCATATGACGTTGTTTCTCCCCATTCCACGTTATAGCTCGTATCGTCACCCCCCGGATTGACGACCCCGGTGGCTTCGGGGCCATGGTTTTCAACCCCCGTCGAGCCGTCTGATTCGGCGTAGAATGTTGGAGGGTTGGGATCGGTGAGCACGCATTCACTGAGATGGTTATCCCACATCGCCTCCACCCAACCCCACGTCTCAACGTAGTCCTGATATGCGCAAATGTCCGCAATCTCCCCGCCGCTTCCATACCATCCGGTCGGTACTTCTGGATCAGTAGTAGCCTCAATGTACTCATGAGAGGCAATCGCGGACTCTGCTGCCCAATCTCGTTCGCCGTTAAATCGATCGATGCGAGTACACCATCCTGCGACAAACGGTTCGTCACCTGGCCAGGGCACTATGGCGTACGGCGTATGGTAGGCCGACTCCCATCCGTGAACACCACACGCTACTTCAGTTACATAACTTTCTTCGTAGTGCGAGCCAGGGGCAGGCAACACTAGATAAAGATTGTTTATATTCGCTTCGCCAGGCCAGCCTCGTTCTTTGACGGCAAATTCGATCTCTTCTTCGGTGTGTTTCAACGACACATGTTGAGGCGCAGGAACCGTCTGATCAGTCCAAGAGCTTAGGCCCACGCTGCTGCCTATGAGGCCCGTATGATCCATGTACTGCGCCAAAACTCCCTGATATTGCGTGCCTCCTAAATGAGCGAGCATTTCTTGTATTTCGGCCCGCCCACCGGAATGTTCGTTCCAGTTTTTGCCCCAGAATGTTAAATATATGTGTGGAGCATGTAACACTGGCCGCCGTAGTAATGAAGAGGCCCTCGCGGACAGTATTCCGGTTCGCATTCCCGCAGAGGTAGGGGTTCATTAGCTAACGTCCGGCCAGACCCGCTTTCGAATGATTCGGATGAGTTGCTCGGTTCAATGGGACACGATCCGGGTTTGGCCTGCACCCCTGAAATCGGTCCGACCTGTTTGAGAGTCCTTTCCGCCCGCGACAATGGGCAAAGGAGGACCGAAGCAGGTGAAGAGGCAAAAGCACACCCCCGAACAGATCATCCGCAAGCTGCGGGTGGCAGAGCAGATGCTCTCGGAGGGAAAGACCGTAGGCGAAGCGGCGAAGGAGCTTGAGGTCTCAGAGCAGACCCTGCACCGCTGGCGAAACCAGTACGGCGGGATGAAGGCCGCCGACGTGAAGCGGTTAAAGGAGCTCGAGAAGGAGAACCGCGAGCTCAAGCAGATCGTCGCCGACCAGACACTCGACATCCGCGCCTACAAGGAGATCGCCAAAGGAAAATTCTGAGCCCGTCCCGGAGACGCCAGGCGGTCCTGATGCTGAGGGACCGCCTCGGCTTCTCCGAGCGTCGGGCGTGCCGGATTGCCGGCCAGAACCGATCCACGCAGCGCTACTGCCCCAAGACGGCCCCAGACGAGGAGGCTCTGGCGGGCGCTCTGCGCAAGATCTCCGAAAAGCGGCCCCGCTGGGGCTACCGCCGCGCCCACGCCCACCTGCTGAGCGAGGGGTTCTCGGTGAACCGCAAGCGGGTGCAGCGGATCTGGCGCTCGGAGGGCCTGCGCGTGCCTGCCAGGGCCAAGAAGCGCCGCCGCCTGGGCGACTCCACGGTGCCCGCCAAACGGCTCAAGGCAGAGCACCCCAACCACGTCTGGGCGCTTGACTTCCAGCATGACGCCAGCTCCGACGGCCGCGAGCTGAAGTTCCTCAACATCGTCGACGAGTTCACCCGCGAGGCCTTGGCGATCGAGGTCGAGCGCTCGATCAACGCCGAGCAGACCGTCGCCGTCCTCGAGGGCCTCACCGCCGAGCGCGGCTCCCCGGCCAACATCCGCGCCGACAACGGCCCGGAGCTGATCGCCCGGGTGCTGCGCGAATGGTGCTGGCAGCGCTCCACAGCAACCACCGCCTACATCGAGCCGGGCTCACCCTGGCAGAACCCCTACGTTGAGTCCTTTAACGCCCGTCTGCGCGACGAGCTACTGAACACCGAGCTGTTCACCTGCCTGGAGGAGGCCCGGGTGCTAGCCGCCGACTGGCGCACCGACTACAACGCCAACCATCCCCACTCGGCGCTGGGGATGCGCTCGCCCGGGAGCTTCGCCGCATCGCTTCACTCGCCCTCCGGGCTCCCTACGCGAGGCGGCGAGCAGGCTTCATACTCAGTGCAGACAAACCCCGGACTCTCACACGGGGTGGACCAATGAGTGGGGTCCGGTCAGGTTCGCATGCATTATTTCGCCGATTTTTCGGCGGCGTCAAACCGAGTGCTACCGGAGAGGGATCGTACTCCGTAGGTGTGTTTATCGCTGAAGGCGGAACCGGCACACCAGATGGAAGTCCATAATTCCACCCACTTCTGACTGATGGGGCTGCTGCTGCTGTGGCAGCGCTCAATAGAACGGCGATGCTGCACAGTACGCACAGGCGGCAAGCCAGTGGCGGTTTGCAAAATCGGACTGGCCTCACTGTCGCTCGTAGTCTATTGCTCAGCCAATGAGTCGTCCTGTTGGTGTCGCGCCTCACGTTACGTCCCTTTTCATTCGGAGGGTTTCCGCTCGCCCTGCCTAAGCCCCTCAAATCTGGCCATGTCTTCGAATGTCAGAGACAACCTTCCCCCGTCCTACGGCCTGATGCAACCTTAAAAGTGGGGAGGGTTGTTTGTCGAATCGAATCAACTGTTTGTGGGTTCACGCCTGAGCTTGCGAGGTTGCGCCTTCCTTCGATGCTAGACTCGTCGCGATGAACGGAGGGCTATCGTCCCGGTGGCGCCTAGTGATCGGCGTTTGTCTGCTGTGTGTTGCCTCTATTTACGCCATCAGTTCGGCGCAGGGTCAATCTCCACGGGGAGCGGCTTCTTTTGCGCAGCGTCACAGCAGATCGGGGACTCCATCATGCCAGTTCGGCGTTGGCGAGATGGGGTTGAAACCTTGTTCTACGCAGCGTAGACGTCGGTTCAACTGTCAAGATCAGGGCGGTAGGACTATTGTGGAAACGTCGACTAGCCGGGTCTATCAGCTATCCGGCCCCCATGGATTGGAAGTACTAGCTTGCTGGTTCGCGAGCGAAAAGCGGTGGCATTTGGGTTCTCCGCGCAACCATCAGCTTGTTTCCACTGAAACCCTCGAGCTGAACGGCACCTGGATTGCATATTCGGAATATAGATTACGAGAAGATTCCTCTACTTCTTGGGTCATTGTGCGGAATCTTCAGTCAGGGAAGATCAACCAGAAAAGGCGTGCACTCCTAGGTAGGCTGGGTCCACGTAGCACAGTCACCGCTATAGCGCTTGAAGCTAACGGACAAGTCGCATGGATCGGGGATGGCGAAACGCTAGTGGGGCCCGGCCCGCCAGTTCACGTCCGCCAAATAGCGGTCGGGGAAGGTCATACCCGGGTCCGAGTCGTTGATGAAAGCCTCGGAATCAACCCAGATTTCCTCATCTTCCATCATTCCATACTGGTATGGTCAAGAGACGGCGTAAAAGAGCGGCAACGTATTCCCTGACTGATGAAGAAGGCAAGCCGCACACCTAGGGGTGTAGCGGTTTGAAAATATGCCGGTCCGGAACGTGGCAGAATGTAAGCACGAACACGAACTCGGAACAAAAGGCTATTGGTGCGAACGACTTTACGATTCAATACCTGATAATTTTCGCGTAAGCCCGATATATCGCCCCAAGAAGCTTTGAGCGGATCGTATTCTCCGTTCCCAGATTCTTTTTCAATTGTGTTGTTATCGTGGAGGTTGTGCCAGAAAATCCTTTCAGGCGATTCCACCCCAGCCAGTTCCTCAAGGTCGAATTGCGTCTGACCGGCGTAGCAGGCGACGCGTTCCGCTATCGCTTCTGTGCTGTCTTCGGAGTGTTCGTCACCAAGAGCATACGGATGCGGGCCGACTCCCGAAAAGTATTCCTGTAAGTGGGGTTCATCAGCGTAGGCGAATCTTAAGAAAAGCTTGACCGTATATGCTTCCCATTCGTCCGGTGCTTCTTCGCTTTCAACGCGTTCCCACCATAGGCCTCCAAGTAGTATCTTTTCTGCGCCATTACCCGATACGGCATGAACGTCTTTTGATCCGGACACCAGGAATTTGTCATACACTTCGATCTTGACTTGAGTGAAAACGGCCAGGTAAAAGGAGACTTCCTGCCCCGTCTTGGAACGCCTTCAAGGCGGAGACGGGCAAAACAGAAGGAGCGTCCGAACCGTCGGAGTCAGCGGCGGTCTCAACGCGCCGCGGCATTGAACGACGGCTGGCGTCCGTTGGCGCGGCTTCGGTAGCTGTTCTCGGAAACCCAGTAGCCGAGATCCTCGCGCGTGAACCGCAGCGTCCGGCCGACCCTCACATGCGGTAACCCGCGCGAACGCACCAGCTCATAGAGCGTGCTGCGCGGCACCTTCAGCAACCGCGCCGCCTCTTCGGCATTGAGCAGCGGCTCGGCAAGTCGTTGCGGCTCGCGTATCGGCATCTCACGCTCTCTGTCGAAGTGCCAACCGATTCGTGCCAGCGAATCGCGGTGCGGAGAGTGTCGGCTCCTGCTGTCCATCCATCCTTGTTGTCCAAGACGGTCACCGTTTGCATCGGTTGATCGTCGACAACGACAGCCCGCCGGGCGACGGCGTGGAGGTCAGCCTCTCGGAATGGATCGTGATAAGCCTCGCTTTCGGCATGCCGATGACGATCGAGCACGTCCCCAGTTGGCGGGGCGCTTCCGGGTGGCGATGCAGTCTTTGGCTTTCGGCGGCTCGATCGCCGCCGAAAGCCAAAGCCAACCCCCAGAGCACCCAGCCAGCCATCCAAATCCAGCCAATCATCACCACCCACAGCCACCACCCCACCAGCAACGATCTTGTCGCCGTGGGACCTCCTCCCGTAGCCCCAGCCAAAAGTCAACAGCCACCACCCTCACGCCACATCACTTTGTTAAGAGATCGATGCAAAACGCCCGCCCCAGCGACAGACAGGGTAGATGCTCTCGATCGGAAAGTTGGGGCGCGGCCAGGAGCGCTACTACCTCGACAAAGTCGCCGAAGGCGCCGAGGACTACTACGCCGGCGAGGGCGAGGCGGCCGGCGAATGGGTCGGCGACGCTGCTGAGCACCTGGGCCTCGAAGGCGAGGTCGGCGAGGACCAGCTCGTCGCGATGCTGACCGGCCGAAACCCGGTGAACGGCGAGCCGCTGCTCTCGATGCGGGGCGTCCGCGGCGACGGCCCGGTCCCCGGCTTCGACCTCACCTTCTCGGCGCCGAAGTCGGTCTCCCTGCTCTGGGGCCTGGGCGGCCCGGTCCCCGCGCTCGAAGTCTTGACCGCCCACCGCGAAGCCGTCGGAGCCGCGTTGAGCTACCTGCAGCGCGAGGCCTGCTGGACTCGCCGGGGAGCCGGGGGCAAGGAGTTCGTCAAGGGAAACGGCTTCCTCGCCGCCGCCTACCGCCACCGCTCCTCGCGCAACGGCGACCCCCAGCTGCACACCCACGTCCTGATCGCCAACGCCACGCAGGGCCCCGACGGCCGCTGGACCCGGCTCTACCACCCCGCGATCTACGACCACGCCACAACCGCCTCCTACATCTACGAGGCCCACCTGCGTCATGAGCTGACCCGGCGCCTGGGCGTCGAGTGGCAGCCGGTGCGCAAGGGAATCGCCGAGATCGAGGGCTTCGCCGACGAGCACCTGCGCGCCTTCTCCACCCGCCGCGCCGAAATCCTCGAGGCCGCCGGGCCGGATGCCTCGGCGCGCTCGATGCAGGTCGCCACGCTGGCGACGCGCAAGTCGAAGGACACTGACCTTTCGCGCGGCGAGCTGTTGGAGCGCTGGCGAGCCAGGGCGCAGGAGATCGGCCTCGACCGCGAGACGATCGAGCGCACCTTCGACCCCGAGCGAAGCCTTCAGCCCGGCGCCGCCGAGGCCCGCACGGTCTCTACCTGGCAGGTAGACCGTGCGGTCTCGGCGGCTGCGTCGCATTTCGACCGGCGCGACGCGATCCAGGCCGTAGCCGGATTGCTTCCCGAGGGAGCGCCGGGGGCCGAGGTCGAGCGCCTGGCGGACGCCTACCTCGCCTCCGAGGACGTGATCCAGATCGCCGAGAGCCGCAAGGGACCACGCTTCACCACCCGCCACATCTGGGAGCTTGAGCGCGAGGCGCTGGCGGCGGTCGAGCGGATGCTGGAGGAGCGCCCCTCGCCGGCCGGCGAGCTGGCCGCGGCGGGCGTGATCCACGCCCGCCCGACCCTGAAGGCAGATCAGCGCGAGATGGTCAACCGCCTGCTCACGAAGCCCGAGGGCATCGTCGTCGTGATCGGCGAGGCGGGCACCGGCAAGACCTATGCGATCGTCGCCGCGGCGGAAGGCTGGGCGCAGGTTGGGATCGACCTCCGCGCCGCCGCTCCCACCTGGCGGGCGGCGAACGTCCTGCGCGACGAGGGAATGCCGGCGACCTCGATCGCCAGCCTGCTCGTCGAGCTTGATCGGGCAGAGCACGAGGGCGGTAAGGGATTGGTGCAGGGCTCAGTTCTCCTCATCGACGAGGCGGGGATGGCGAACTCGGCGACCTTGGCCCGGCTCGTCTCTCATGCCGAGCAAGCAGAGGCCAAGCTCGTGCTGCTCGGCGATCCCGAGCAGCTGGGCGAGATCGAGGCGGGCGGCCTTTTCCGCGCCGTCGCCGATCGCACCGAGCCGATCCGGCTCGACGAGGTAATCCGCCATGAGCACGAGCTTGACCGCGAGGCGGCGAAGCGCATCCGCGAGGGCGAGGGACGCGAGGCGCTTGACCTCTACCGATCGGAGGATCGGGTGACGGTCTCCCCCGATGCCGAGGCGCGGCGCGAGGCGATGGTCCGCGACTGGCTGGAGTCCTACGAGCGCGAGGACGCCGTGATGATCGCCAAGCGAAACTCCGAGGTTCTGAAGCTGAACGCGATGGCGCGCGAGGCCCGCCGCCAGGAAGGCAAGCTCGGAGCCCAGGAGATCGAAGTGGGGGAGGCGCGCTTCGCTACCGGCGATCAGGTGATCACCCGCGTCAACGACCAGCGCGTCGAGGTCTACAACCGCGAGCGCTGGCGGATCGCCGAGGTCGATTCCGAGCAGCGAAGGGTCACCCTCGACGGCATCGACCAGGCGAAGCGGGTAGAGATCGGCGCCGAGTACCTGGCACGGACAAACCCGCACTCCGAGGCGCCGGCCCTGGAGCACGCCTACGCGGTGACGACCTACTCTGCCCAGGGAGCGACGGTTGACCGCGCCTTCGTCATGGCCGACCCCTCGATGGACAAGCAGGAGCTGTATGTGGCTGCCTCGCGCTCCCGCGGTGAGACCCGCCTCTACGTGACCCCGGAGATCCAGGTGCAGCGCGAGGAGATCGCGCCCACCTCCTCCTATGTCCGCGAGGCCATCCCGCACATCGCCGAAGCCTCAGAGCGCGACCGGGCGCAGCGCGCGGCCCACGACGTCGCCGAGATCGAGGCGCTGCCGACCGCGGAGCTGATCGAGCGGCGCGACGGCCTTCACCCGCGGGTGCGAGAGGAGCGGGCCAATCAAGACCGACGCGACGAACTGCAGAAGCGCATCGAATCGAACCAGGAGTTCCTCGCTGGCGTGGACGGACAGCGCGAGCGGGCAAAGGAGCTGCCGCGCAAGCTGCGCCGCTTTGAGCGTGGGCGGATCGACCACACCGAGCAGAGGACCGAGCAGGCGCTCGCCGAGTTGGAAGCCGAGCTTCGCCAGATGCCGCAGGTCGACTATCAAGCCCGCCGAGAACTGGCGACCGCCGAGCAGGTCCTCGACGAGCGTCTACGAGCGGCGGTCCTCGCCGCCCGCCTCGCGCCTCCTCGATACATCACCAAGGAGCTGGGGGAGAGGCCGCTTGATCGCACGATGGGAAGGGCGTGGGACCGGGGCGTGGCGGAGATCGAGACCTACCGCAAGCAGCACCGCGTCAAGGACCCAGACAGGGCGCTCGGGAAAGAGCGCGACCGCGCCAGCGAGCGCGATCAGCAACAGGAGGCCCTGCGGCGCATCCACGAATCTCAGCGGGTGCTCAGGCTGGGACGGTATGCGTCCCACGAGCGCGACCTCGGACACTCGCTTGGGATTGGCCGGTAGCGAGGGTGCTTGGCGGCTCAGCCGCGAAGCGAGTTGCACAGTCTTCTCAGCTTGCAACGTCCGGCCGGCCGGACTATTCTTGATCCATCCCCCCAGCCGCTTCGGCTGCTGGGTGCGAGGCCCGCTTCGGCGGGCCTCAGCGATTTTAAGGGGCCTCTACCAACCCTTTGGCTTGCGGATCTCCCCGCCGTCGTCTTGGAGGACCGGCGCGAATTGACTCGCAGCGATCGGCCCTCGGCGCAGTTGTTTGATGAACGTCGGCCGAAGGTCGAGGCTCCGTTTCTCTGCCGGGTGGGGATTGAGGACGCCTACGCGGATGCCAAGCTCGCCGATCGCCAACTCGATCGGAGTCTTGAGGTCGGCGTCGTTCGAGACGACCACCGCGACCTCGCAGTCTTCGCGGAAGGCGTCGAGAAGCAGGTACGACGCGAGGTTCACGTCCGAGCCCTTCTCCTCAGTCTTGAGCACCCGGACGGTCTTCGGCCCGACCCTACGCGGCTTCTCAAGGCGCATCTGCACCGGCCGGGTGCGGAACTGCCCGTAGTGGATCGAGAGGCAGGGGATCGTGTCGAGCGCGCGCAGGTACGCCTGTTGCTGTTGGTGCTGCTGGAAGTGGGGCGGGCGACGGTCAACGCGGGCCGTGAAGTACCTGATGCGATGGACTTCGTTTCTCGGGAATACCCGCTCGAACAGAGCGGCCAGATCCAGCCACTTGTGGGGCGTTCCCCTCAATGATCCGTAGTAGAGGTTGAAGGCGTCGACGTAGAAGTTGGTCTTCACGGGGCAGCGATTATTCGGACTGGATCGGCGTCTGTGGCGCGGCGGGCTTGAACGCCTCGGCGACGAGGGCGGCGTCCTCCTCGCGCGGGGCGTAGTGGAGGTACTTCATCGTCGTCTGGATGTCGGCGTGGCCCATCCACTCCTGGACGCGGCGGATGTCGGCCTTGGCGATCATGCGGGTGCCGAAGGTATGGCGTAGATCGTGGAAGCGGAGCTTGCGGAGATCGGCTCGCTTGAGGGCCGAGTCGTAGCGACGGCGGAGGGCGCGGCCGTCGAGGTAGCTGCCGGCCTGGCCGACGAAGACGAGATCGTCGTCGCCGGTCCAGCGGTCGCGCTGGCCGAGCTTCGCCAGGGCCTCGGCCACGTCCGGCGCCATCGGGACCGAGCGGACCTTGCCGGACTTCGGCGTCGTCAGCGCGCCCTCGGCGTAGCTGGCGCGCACGCGGATCACCTGGCCGCCGAAGTCCACGTCGCGCCAGCGCAGCGCCAGCAGCTCGCCGCGGCGCAGGCCGGTGAAGGCGGCGGTCAGGTAGATCGCGGCGTCCTGGTCGGACGCGGCCGCGCGGACCAGCGCCATGACCTCCTCGGGGGAGAAGACGTCGATGTCGCCGCTTTGGCGCGCCGGCGGCTTCTCCACGTCGGCGACCGGGTTGAAGGGCAGGCCGTAGAGCTTGCGCGCCCGCTTGAAGATGCCGTGCATCAGGACGAGCGCCTTGGTCCGCGTCGCCGGTGAGCGATCGACGCCCCCGATCCACGACTCGATCATCGGCGTCGTGATCGACTCGATCGACCTCTCGCCGAACTCGGGTAGCAGCTGCGATCTCAGCAGCGCCCGGTAGCCGGCGATCGTCGAGGGCTTGCGGTCGCGGTCGTGCTCGACGTAGCGCAGCCATTCCTCCGCCGCCTCGGCGAAGGTTACGTCGGTCTTGACCAGTCCCGGCAGCGTCCCGCGCCGCGCTTCGTCGAGCAGCCCGCGCAGCCAGGCCTCAGCGGTGCGCTTGGTGAAGTAGCCGGTCGCCGGCCGGCCGCGTTCGGTCCAGGCCGGCCCGATGCGGCGCTGGAGCTGGCGTCCATCCGGCAGCCGGTACTTGGCGTACCACTGCGGGCCGCGCTTGCGGTCGACCCGGAAGACGTGTCCCGAAGGCTCCCTGGCCGGTGCTTGGCGAGCTGCCATGCACACCACTCTAGCGCCCTCTTGGGACATATTCGGGACATATTTTCGTCCGCCCCGATCATGCCGCTCGCTAAATATGGCTATTTGCTGGGCTTTTAAGAGCCGACGCCCGGACTTGAACCGGGGACCCCTTCATTACGAGTGAAGTGCTCTACCAACTGAGCTACGCCGGCGGGTCGGTTCCATTCTAGGCGGGAATCTGGCAGCGGTTCCGTCGCGTCGAGGCTCGATGATCCGGTGATCGGGAAGCCAAGGACCCCACAGCGACGCGAGCAGAACGAGATCGAGTTTTCGCGCATCGTCGCCTTCAGCGACGGCGTCTTCGCGATCGCGATCACGCTGCTGGTCCTGAACCTCAAAATTCCTGCTCACCTGCAGGGCGAGAGTCTCGCCAGCGCGCTCTGGGAAGAACGCCAGAATTTCTTTGCCTACGCGCTCAGCTTCGCGGTGATCGGCCGTTTCTGGGTCGTGCACCATCGCTTCTTCGCCGAAGTCATCGGCTTTGACGGACGGCTGCTGGCACTCAACATCTTCTACCTGGGGTGGATCGTCCTCGTCCCCTTCAGCAGCAGCGTGCTGGGCGAGCATGGCGGCGATGCGGCGGCGGACGTTCTCTATGCAGCGAATCTCTCCGGGGCGGTGCTGGTTGGCAGCCTGACGTTCGGCGACGCCCATCGGGCGGGATTGGCCAAGCACCCACCCGAACAGGCGCGGGATTTCCGGCTTCGCTCGGCGATCATCGCCGCGATCTTCCTGGTCTCGATTCCCGTCGCTCTGATCGACGCGGCGGTCGCCCAGTTCGTCTGGCTGGCGCTCCTCTTGGAGCCGGTCCTGCGGCGGGTCTGGATCAGCTGGGCCGAATGAAGGAAATCGAGTGGCCGGCGCGGGCGCAGTTGACGTCGATTCCCCGTTCGGTTCGCACCGCGATGCAGCCGTAGTTTCCGATTGTGCAGGAGGCGCGCGAGGCTTCGGTTCCGGGGGCGCAGGAGCGAGTGTGGACCCAGGCCGCGACAACCCGCCGCGCTTCGGCGCACGAGGCGCCCAGGACTCGCGTCGTTTCATGCGGTCGGGTGCCGCCGCAGCTTTCCACCGCGGCGCCAAGCGGTGCTTCTGAGGGTTTCCGCCCCGCTCTCGGCGTCCTCATCTTCGAGCTCGCTTCGGCGGCGGCACCTCCCTTGCCGCCGCCGGGCGCTTGGCCGGAGGACCCGGTCGTTTCAGCGGAGGAGCCGCAGCCCGCGAGCGCCGCGCCCGCCAGGAGGGCGGCGAGCACGAATGTGCCGGGGAGCGCTCTGGTCCTGGCGAGGGTCGGCATTGCTCGCCCAACCTAGCGGGCCAGCTCCAGGGCGCGGCCGAGCGCGGTGTCGAGCATCGGCTGGGTCAGGCGCCCGGTGAAGGTGTTTTGCTGACTGGGGTGGTAGGAGCCGACCAGCGTCCACTCCCCGAGCCGGGCGACCGCTTCGTGTGCGAAGCGGGGGCGGGGGCGGGGAGTATCAACGTTGAGCCCACGCAGGGCGCGCAGTGACCCCTCCCAGCCGAAGGCCCCGAGGGCGAGGATCGTCCGGCAGCGGTGCAGCAGCGTCAGCTCGCGCTGTAGGAAGGGGAGGCAGTTGTCACGCTCCTGTGGAGAGGGTCTGTTTGCGGGCGGAGCGCAGCGGACCACGGCGGTGACGTAGGCGCCTCGCAGTCGCAGTCCGTCCTCGCGTGAGATCGATTCCGGCTGGTTGGCAAGGCCGGCTCGGTGCAAGGCCGCGTAAAGCCAGTCACCGGAGCGATCCCCGGTGAACATTCGGCCTGTGCGGTTGGCTCCATGTGCCGCCGGGGCCAGCCCGACCAAGGCGAGGCGCGCGTCGGGGTCTCCAAAGCCGCTCAGGGGTCGCGCCCAGTAGTCCTGCCCGCGGTAGCGCCGCGGCGGCTCGACGGCCTGCGCCTCGCGCCACTCAACGAGCCGTGGACAGAGCTGGCAGGCATGGATCTCGCTGGCCAGGCGTTGCAGTTTCCTCGCGCTCATCGGTGAACTGAATCATCCCCGCCGCCGGTCGCTGCGTCGAGGTCGTGCGTTCGCTCAAGCCGGCATGCTTCCAGGCGGGTCTGGCGGGGCGAGTGGCAATACGATCCGCCGATGACCAGTCGGGGGAGGAGCCGGGGACGCGGTGGTTTAGCGCACCCCACCCGCGCCCTGGGGGGCATTCCACTGGTGGCAGTAGCGCTCCTCATCGGATGTGGTGCCAACGGCAATCCGGCGGCGAGCCGTGAAAAGGAACGCGACGCCGAAATCATCAACATCGCGATTGGCCAGGACATGACGCTTGCCCGGGCCTATGGCAGGGCCCGGGCATTCGTCGAGGACCCGCGCCGGCGCGCCATCCTGCGTCGCTACCTCGCTCAGGAGCAGGAACACATCGACGGGTGGACCCAGGCGATCCGTGGCCTCGGTGGGCAGGTCGAAACCGAACCCGAAGCGCCTGACTACTCAGAAGTGGAAAGCGAAGGCGAGTACCTGCGCTTCATCTACGAACTGACCGGCTCCCAGCTGACTCACTTCCTGGACGACGTCCCCCAGTTCTCGACCCCGGCGCCGCAATCCTTCGCCGCTTCGATCGCCGCAAACGAGGCCCAGCACCTGGTGGTCCTGCGCCAATTGCTCGGCTCCGATCTCTTGGAAGCGGTACCAGACTCCTTCGATACCGGCGAAATTCCGCCGCCGGAACCCGGTCGAGGCGCTGCGCCGCCTGGCGGTAAGGGATGATTGCGCGGTGACCGCCCCGCTCTATGCGATCGGCAGGTTTTGCTCTCGTCATCACTACCCGACGATCGCCGCCTGGCTGCTAGCCGCGGTGATCCTCGTCCTCGCCGGACAGGCCTCGGGCGACAAGACGAACGACAACCTGACGCTTCCCGGAACCGGCTCGACAAAGGCGACCGAATTGATGGAAGAAAAGCTGCCCGAACAGGCCTTTGGCAGCAACCCGCTCGCCTTCGAATCGAAGTCAGGCCCGCTCACCCAGCCGAGGTACGCTAAGGCGATCGAAGAAACGATCGGGCGCCTGGAAGCGATGCCCGACGTCAATTCGGCCCTCAGTCCGCTCAGCAAGGAGGGCGCCGCGGCAGGTCTGCTGAGCAAGGATCGAAGCGTTGCCTACACGCCGGTCGTGCTCGGCGTCGGTCCGGGTGAACTGGACGAAGAACAGGCGCAGGCGATCCTCAACGCGGCCGCCCCGGCCCGCGGGGCGGGCCTTGAGACCTCGGTCGGCAGCTACGTCGGTCAGCAGCTCTCCAAGCCCAGCACAGGTATCAGCGACGCGATCGGCATCGCCGCCGCGATCGTCATTCTGCTGTTCGCCTTCGGGACTGCGACCGCGATGGTGATGCCGATTGGCTCGGCGATCGTCGGCCTGGCTATCTCGCTCTCGATTATCCGCCTGCTCGAGAACGTCGTCGAAGTGCCGAGCGTCGCCTCGACCCTGGCGACGATGATCGGACTCGGAGTCGGCATCGATTACGCGCTTTTCATCGTCACCCGCCACAAACTCCAGCTTGGCGACGGAATGGAGCTGCGCGAGTCGATCGCCCGTGCCACGGCGACCGCCGGCGGAGCGGTGGTCTTCGCCGGCTTCACGGTGGTGATCGCGCTCTGTTCGCTGGGCTTTGCCGGCATCCCGCTGGTCAGCACGCTCGGCTTCACGGCGGCGATCGCGGTGGTCGTTGCGGTCTGTGCCGCATCGACGCTGTTGCCGGCGATGCTCGGTGCGCTGGGTCCCCACATCGACTCCCTGCGGGTTCCGGGCACCGGCTCTGGCGGTGAAGATGGCGAGCCGCACGGCTGGCGCCGTTGGGCGCGGGGCGTCGCGAACCGTCCCTGGCCCTCGGCGCTCGTGGCGCTCACGATCCTGGTCGTGCTCGCCCTGCCGATCTTCCAGCTTGAGCTGGGTCAGAACGACCTCAGCGCCCTACCCAAGTCGACGACCGCGCGCCAGAACTACGACTCGCTGACCAAGGGCTTTGGCCCTGGCGTCAACGGGCCTCTGCTGGTCACGGCGCAGTTCAAGACGCCGCAGGAAGCCAGCCAGCGCCTGCCGGTGCTCGAGAAGGGAGTCTCAAAGGCATCCGATGTCGCCGCGGTTTCCGAACCGAACCTTGATAAGGCGGGAACGGTCGCGGTCTTCACGGCGATCTCCAAGTCGGCTCCCTGGGCCGATGAGACCGTGACCCTGGTCGAAGACCTGCGCGACACGACGATCCCCCAGGCCTTGCACGGGAGCGGCGCTGTCGCCTATGTCGGCGGTCAGACCGCGGGCTACATCGACCTCGCCACGCAGATCGCCGAAAAACTACCGTTGATGATTGCCATCGTCGTCGGCCTCAGCTTCATCGTCCTGCTACTGGCCTTCCGCTCCCTGCTGGTCCCCGTCAAGGCTGCGGTCATGAACCTGCTCTCTGTGGCCGCAGCCTACGGGGTGGTGACCGCGGTTTTCCAGCTCGGCTGGGGCACCTCCTTGATCGGCCTGGATCGGTCGATCCCGATTGTCAGCTTTGTGCCCTTGCTGATGTTTGCGATCCTCTTCGGCCTCTCGATGGACTACGAGGTCTTCCTCCTCACGCAGATGCGTGAGCACTACCGCGATAGTGGAGACGAGAAGGAGGCGGTGATCGAAGGGCTGGCCAACACCGGTCGGGTGATCACCTCGGCGGCGGCAATCATGGTCTGCGTCTTCACCAGCTTCGTCCTCAACGGCAACCCGATCGTCAAGGAGTTCGGGGTCGGTCTGGCCGTCGCGATCGCGATCGACTCGACGATCGTGCGCTGTCTGCTCGTGCCCGCCGTAATGGTCCTGCTCGGCAAGCGGGCCTGGTGGCTTCCCCACTGGTTGGGTCGGGTCATCCCCCACATCAGCATCGAGGGCGAGGAGTTCTTCGCCAGGCGCGACGCCAAGCTGGCCGAGGGAGGGGGAGACTGAGGGGGCGTGTTCCCACTCAACCTCCCCAACGCCCTCACGCTGCTGCGCATCCTCGCCGTCCCGGTCGTGGTCGTGGCCCTGCTGGGCGAGACCCCCAACGGCGATGCCCTGGCGGCGGCGGTCTTTGCGCTGGCGGCGCTGACCGATGGCCTGGACGGTTATTTCGCCCGTTCGCGCGAAGCGGTCACGACGTTCGGCAAGCTGATGGACCCGATTGCCGACAAGCTCCTGATCGCCGCCGCCCTCGTCTCCCTGGTCTCGCTTCACCGGGTGGCCGCCTGGGTGGCGATGGTGATCATCGCGCGCGAGTTCGCGGTCACCGTGATGCGGGCGATCGCGGCCGAGCGCGGCGTCGTGATTGCCGCCAGCTGGCTCGGCAAGGTGAAGACCGTGCTGCAGATCGCGGCGGTCTTCGCGCTGATCGCCGCCAACCCCGCGCCGGCCTGGGTCGACGTGCTGGTCTACCTGGCAGTAGCGGCGACCATCATCAGCGGCGCCGACTACTTCTTCGGGATTCGCAGACGGCTGGCAGAACGGCCGCGCATGTCGGGGGCCGCTGGCCGCAGCCACGGGCGAAATTAATCGTTCTCGGGGCGCGCCGCGGGATCGCTAAGAACCGTCTGGGAGCGTCCCCTCAAGCCATTCCCGACGAGTCATGTGGCGCAGCCGGTGCTCGCCAGCCTCCAGCTCGGCGCGCAGATCGGCGAGCGTGCCGTAGCGCTCCGCGACGACGGTGTGGCGGTGGATCGTCTCGAGGTTCTCCTGGCGGGCCATGACGAACGCCTCCCCGGGCAGATCGCGGTAGCCCTCGACCACCTGCCGCACCATCTCGCGCACGCAATCCTCGACGAAGCGCGGTCGGGCATGTGCTCTGGCGACGACCGAGAGCTCATCGGGGCGCTTCATCAGCTCATAAATCTCCGAGCTCATCGAGCTCTCGACGATACGCAGCAGATCCGGGGCGTCGATCCATGACGGGCCGCCCTCGGGGCAGCCGACGTGCAGGGTGCCGATCCCGCGTTGGTTGTGGGTCGCGACCGGAACCGCTTGTAGCGCCAGCTCGATCTGCTCGCCTGAGAACCCCTGCTGCGCGAGCCGTTCGCGGCCAAGGCCGGCGACCATCTCCTGGGCGCACGGACAGGCGGTCATGCCCTGCGCCTGGACCCCGGTCAGGGTCCGCGTGCCACGTTCGGAGTCGACCGCGGTGCCAAAGAGCACGTAGATCTCCTGGGTCGCGATGCCGCTGACCGGCGTAGTCACCGTCACGGGGTAGCTCGCGCGGACCGAAACCTCGGCCCGTCGTCCTGCCTGGCGCTCTCGCACACGCTGGGCGATATGGGCGGCGAGGATCTCGGCGCGGAAGGCCTCCCCCAAGACGACCGCGTCGATTGCCTCACCGACGATCTCCTCGAAGCGCGACATGTGAACCCCGGCCTGGCCGGGGTTCAGGTCGACGAAGCACTCGAACTCCGCGTGATAGAGGTTCTCGCCACCGTCGGCTTTGACTCGGATCACCTTCTCGACGCCGCTCACCCCGACACGGGAGAGGCTGACCGGGGTGGCAGGGACCCCGGCCTGTACGTCGGGGGAAGAGCTGAGAGGGGTCGTCGTCTCGCTGGCCATTGGGTTCGAAGGTTAGCCGTCCCGTTTCCCGAGCCTCCCTATACTTCGCGATGGCCGGAGCGTTGGGGCCGGCTCCCCGGGAAGGGGGAGAGGATTCATCTGGAGGCTGTGAGATAGAGCCGTTGGAGGCGGTCCCCGAGGGACTGAACCAGGATTCTGCCGATGAGCCGTTCAACGCGGCCGACGAGCAGTTCGCGGGCTCCGACGAGCTTCGCGGCCTGATCGCGCAGGGGCGCGAGCGCGGCTTCCTGACCTTCGAGCAGATCGCGACCACGCTCGAGGAGGTCGAGGTCACCAAGGAGCAGGTCTCCGCCTTGCACGCGCACCTCGTCGAGCACGGAGTCGAAGTTCTCTCCGAGGATGGCGTCGCCGCACAACAAGAACAGCGGGCCGAGGCTGCGGCCGAGGGTCGAGCAAAAAAACAGGAGCTCGACCTGACCGTTGAACCCAGCCTCGACAGCCTGCGCCTGTACCTGCGCTCGATCGGCAGGGTCGAGCTGTTGACCGCCGCCCAGGAGGTCGAACTGGCCAAGCGGATCGAGCGCGGCGACATGCTGGCCAAGCGCCAGATGGTCGAGGCGAATCTGCGCCTCGTCGTCTCGATTGCGAAAGGCTACCTCGGCCGCGGTCTTAGCTTCCTCGACCTGATCCAGGAGGGGAGCCTGGGTCTGATCCGTGCGGTTGAGAAGTTCGACTACCGCCGCGGCTACAAGTTCTCAACCTACGCGACCTGGTGGATCCGCCAGGCGGTGACGCGGGCGATCGCCGATAAGGCGCGGACGATCCGCATCCCCGTCCACATGGTCGAGAAGCTCAACCGGATCGCCTACGTCGAGCGCCAGCTGGTCCAGCTGCTGGGCCGTGAGCCCGAGCCGGAGGAGATCGCCGCCGAGCTGCGCTGGTCGGTCGCCGATGTGAAGGAAATTCTGCGGGTCGCCCAGTTGCCCGTCTCGCTGGAGAAACCGGTCGGCGACGAGGACGAGTCCGAGCTCGGCGATTTCGTCGCCGACGACGCGGTTTCCGAGCCCTTCGAGGAAGCGAGCGAGCACCTGCAGCGCGAGGGTGTGCGCAAGGCGCTCGACGCGCTGCCCGAGCGCGAGCGGCAGGTGATCGAGCTGCGTTACGGGCTGACCGGCCTCGAACCGCTGACACTGGAGGAGGTGGGGCGCACCTTCGGCGTCACCCGTGAGCGGATTCGCCAGATCGAGAACAACACACTGAAAAAGCTGAAGCGCCTCCCCGAGGCGCAGATGCTCCGAGACGCCAGCTGAGGGAGCCGTTCAGGTGGAGCGCGGCTCGAGGACGAAGACCGCGATGTCGCGACTGGTCCGCTGCTGGTAATCGTCGAAGCCGCCGTACTGCTCGTTGACCCTGCGCCACAGGCTCTCCCGCTCCTCGCCCTCGACGATCCGAGCCCGCACCGTGCGGCGATCGTGTCCGATCTCGACCTCCGCGTCGGGATTTGCCTTGAGGTTCAGCGACCAGGCCGGCTCCCTCGTATGCCCCGCGTTTGAACCGATCACGATCTGGCGCTCACCGTCAGCCAGGTAGAGGACGGGGACCGTCCGTCGCTGACCCGACCTGCGTCCGGTGGCGGTCAGCAGCAGCACGGGGGCGCGGTTGACCTTGCCACCGATGCGGCCACCACTTAGACGGTAGACCGGCACGTTGAGCTTTCCCGTCCAGCGGAGCAGCGGCGCGCTCATCGTCGATACTCGGGTGTAGAAGTGATCGCTTGGCACCGAGCGAGTATCTCACCCTTCGCCGGGCTCCCCGCACGCCTCGCATTGGATAGGTTGCGCGACGATGGCGCAAGGGCATCCATTTCGGGTAGCGGCCGAAGAAAAGGACGTCGAGCTGATGCTCGAGACTCTCCGCGAGGACGTCGCCCTACACAGCCCGGTGCTTTTCCGCGGCTTCGAGGGGCGCGAGGCGGTCGGCGCGGTGCTCGCCCACGTCGCCGAGGTGCTCGAAGACTTGACCTATGTCGATGAAGCGCTGGGGGAGGGCTCGACCGTCGTGCTCCGCTTCGAGGCGAGGGTTGGCGACCGTCAGCTGGAGGGTGTCGACTACCTGACCCTCGATGAGCAGGGTCGGGTGGCCGAGCTGACCGTCTTCATGCGGCCGATGTCTGCCCTCAGCGCCTTCAATGCACGGATGGCCGAACGCCTCGGCGTCGAGCTGCCGAGCGGCTAGACAGCATTTAGAATCGCCTGTCCCCGGGGGAGTGCCCGAGTGGTTAAAGGGGACTGGCTGTAAACCAGTTGGCTATGCCTACACAGGTTCGAATCCTGTCTCCCCCATCGGTCTGGAGTCCTGCCGGAGCTATCCGCCGAGTCCGCCGAGGACGGCGAACGGGTTTGGCGGGCGCTCAGCGTAGGCGGCCTGCCAGCTGCCCTCGGCGCTGACTCTGGCCTCCGCCGGCGCCTCGCCGCGGATCCGCTCGGCGAGCGCCTTGGCGGCGTCCTCATCGGTGACCCCAACGAGAAGGTACTTCCAACGGTGCACGACCGGCAGCCCCTCGCCACGCAGCTGATCGGCAAAGCGCAGCGCCTCATGGCGCGACGGAAGGTCGACCCTGACGTCGAATTCGGGATGCCCGCTCGCCTCAGCCTGGCTGCGCTCGGTGGCGATCAGCGCCTCGTGCTCAGCCTGCCTCGCCTCCTCGCCGTCGGGCTGGGGCGCGTCGGGCTCCTCCCACTCCTCTGCCCCCGGGTGCCAGCGCTTGAGCTCAAGCTCGATCGTCCAGCCCTGCTTGGTCGCGATCGTGGAAATCAGCTCGCGAGCGGCTTCGACCTGTTCTCTGGAGCCCGCGTAGAGGAATACTTGGCCGCCGTCGCGGCTGACGATCACCCGATCATGAAACTCGGTGCTGAGGTCGTGCTCGAGCTCTCGGGCCTCGAGCAGGTCGGTCAGCGCCCGGGCGTGACCTTGCTCGTCGGGGTTGATCTCCAGCCGCCAGTCGTCGTTCATGCCTACGCAGGCTACTGGCGCTAGCCTGGCAACACATGGGCGCCCTTGAAGATCGCGTGATCGCCGTTGCTGGCGTGGGCGGCGGCCTCGGGCCGCCGGCCGCCGAGCGGCTCTCGGCGGCCGGTGCGATCGTCGCCGGCGTCGACCGCGATGAGGCCGCGCTTCAGGCGATCGGGTCGCGGCTTCCCGCCGGGCGCTGGGACGGCCGCGTGGTCGACCTGCTCGACGAGAACGCGACGCGCGGCTGGTGCCAGTCTCTGCTCGAGGAATTCGGCCGGGTGGACGCCCTTGTCCACCTGGTCGGTGGGTGGCGCGGCGGCCAGCCGCTGCAAAGTGCACCGCTGGAGGATTGGGAACTGCTCGAAAAGCTCCTGATCCGAACCGTCCAGCACACGACCCGCGCCTTCCACGACGCGCTGCTCGCCTCGCAACGAGGCCGATTCGTCTTGGTCTCGGCCAAGCAGGCCCAGTCGCCCTCCAACACGAGCGCCGCCTACGCGTCGGCCAAGGCTGCGGCCGAGGCGTGGACGCTGGCCCTCGCCGACGGTTTCGCCAAGTCCGGCGGGGCGACGGCCAACATCATCGTCGTTGACGCGATTCTCACGCCGAGGATGCGAGAGGAGGAACCCGGCGGGGAGCACCCCGGCTTCACCCCGGCCGAGCACCTGGCGGCCGCGATCGAGTTTCTCTGCGCCGACGAGGCGGCCGAGATGAACGGTCAGCGGCTGCCTCTCACCGGGCGCTGATTCCGGTCGAGCGACGGTGGCCCGTTCCGTAACGTTCTTCGAAATGGCCAGGGAATCTGCCAAGAACGGTGAGATGACGATCCGGCAGTTGGCCGAGCGGACCGGGATGACCGTGCGCAACATCCGCGCGCACCAGACGCGTGGCCTGCTGCCGCCCCCCGTCGTCCGCGGCCGCACCGGCTACTACAACGAGGAGCACGTCGCGCGCATCGAGTTGACGCGCGAGATGCAAGCCGACGGCCTCAATCTCGAGGCGATTCGCCGGGTGCTCGAGGGCAGTGAGGGCTCAGCGGCCGAGATTCTCGACTTCTCGAGAGCGATCCGCGCCCCCTTCGAGGAGGAGGCGCCCGAGATCTATGAGGCCTCCGAAATTGCCGCCATCTGGGGTGCGGCGAGTGTTGATCCTGAGCTTCTGCGCCGCGGCGAAGAGCTCGGCATGCTGCGCTCGCTGCCCGAGGGTCGCATCGAGGTGATCAGCCCGCGCCTGCGGCAGGCTGCGGCGGAGCTGGCCGAGCTGGGGATCGGCGGCGACGCGGCGATGAACGCGGCCGAGCACCTGCGCAGGCATGCCGATGGCGCCGCACGCACCTTCGTCGACCTCTTCGTGAAGGAGGTCTGGGAGCCGTTCGAGCAGGCCGGCCGCCCCGAGCAGGAGTGGCCGCGAATCCGCGAGGCTCTTGACCGGATGCGGCCACTGGCCTCGCGCAGCCTCCTCGCCGTCTTCCAGATCGCGATGGAGGAGGCCGCCGAGAGGGCAAGTGAGCGCACCCTGCGCTGAGCTGAAGGCCGGAAATTGCGCTCCCCGCCCAGCGGCGATTCGATCCGCTGCACGAGGGTGGGGACGCTGATGCATAGGCTGACCGGATGACCGAGGTTGCGATTGGGACCGCGGAAGGGGTCTTCCCCTCGCAGGCGTTGGAGGAGGCGATCGCCGCCGAATGGATCGGCTCCGGCGATTATCGGATCCGGCCCGAGGCGATCCAGCCGGCGAGTCTCGACCTGCGCCTCGGCGACTTCGCCTGGGCTTTGCGCTGCAGCTTCCTGCCCGATGTCGACTCAACGGTCGAAGAGAAGATCGAGGGACTGGCCTTTCAGAAGATTGATCTGCGCGATGGCGCCGTGCTCGAGCGCGACCGCCCGTACCTGGTGCCGCTGCTCGAGGAACTGGCCCTGCCCGAAGACGTGCGCGCCAAGGCCAACCCAAAGAGCTCGACCGGCCGTCTGGACGTCTTCACCCGCGTTCTGACCGACCGCCATCACCGCTTTGATGAGATCCGACCCGGCTACCGGGGCCGCCTTTATCTGGAGGTCGTGCCGCGCTCCTTCGCGATCCAGGTGCAGAGCGGTCTCTCGCTCAACCAGCTGCGCCTGGCCCGCGGCGACGCGCGCCTCGATGACGAGCAGATCCGCCGACTGCAGGCCGAGTTCCCGCTCCTCTACCTGGATTCGCACGCGCTGCGCGAGTCCGAGCTGGCGCTCGCCGACGGGCTCTTCCTGAGCGTCGACCTCTCTGGGCCGGGCGACCGGATCGTCGGCTATCGAGCGAAGAAGAACAGTCTCCCGATCGACCTCTCGAGGGTCCGGGCCTATCGCTGGACCGACTACTGGGATCCGGTCCTGCCCGAGCGCGGCGGCCGGATCGTGCTCGAGCCGGAGATCTTCTACCTGCTGCTCTCCGCCGAGGGGGTCTGCATCCCCCCCCAGATTGCCGCCGAGATGATGGCCTACGATCCGACAGCCGGCGAGCTGCGGACCCACTATGCGGGATTCTTTGACCCCGGATTCGGCTACGACCCAGCCGGTGATCGCCACGGGAGCCGCGCCGCACTCGAGGTGCGCGCCCGCGACGTCTCCTTCATGGTCGAGCATCGTCAGCCCGTCTGCAAGCTGGCCCTGGAACGGACCAGCGCCCCGGCCGAGCGCCTATATGGAACCGGTCTGGGCTCCAACTACCAGGGTCAGGTGACGATGCTCAGTAAGCACTTCGAGGAGCAGACTCCCGCATGAGAGCGCGAACCCGCTTGCGCTTTGCGACCAGCTCCGTTTCCAGCTTGCCGATCTCCTCACCGCGGCGTCGCACCAGCTCGAGCTGCTTGGCGATGTGGCCGAGGCTCTCCTCGAGTATCTGGCGGCGCCGCACCGGGTCTTCGACCCCGTCGCGCCACTCGCGCCGCAGCGCCGCCCGGGCGTCCTCGGCGCTGACCAGCTCCCGCAGCTCCTCCAGCGAGATCCCCAGCAGATCTTTGAGCCGTAGCAGCTCGGTGAGGCGCTCGACATCGCCCTCCTCGTAGGTGCGGTGTGCGCCGGGCTCGCGATCCCTCGCGGTGGGGAGCAGCCCGATCTCCTCGTAATAGCGGATCGTGCGCGGCGTCGTTCCGGTCAGCTTCGCGACGTCGCCGATGCGCAGCTCTCGACCTCCGGTCCTGATCTCTGACCGTGACTCACCGCTCATGGGGTTGCCCGCACCTCCTCGAGGATCGCCTCCTCTGTGGCGGTCGGCCCGGGCCCGCTCGGTGCGGCCTGGGCCGCGACGACGTGGCGCGGCCGCAGCAGCGAGACGCCGGCGCCGAGGACCGAGGTAGCCGCCAGCACCCACAGCGCGGTGTGCATGTTCTGGATGAAGGGCGCCAGTTGCGCTTCGCTGAGGCCGGAGGCGAGGCCGGAGAAGATCGCGAAGAGGACCTTCTGGGGCACGGCGGAGGTGACGATTGCAAGGACGAAGGCGATCGAGATCACCGCACCGGTGTTCTGCAACATCGTCCTCGCTCCTGCCGCGATGCCCCGCCGGTGGACCGGGACGGTGCCCATCATCGCCGCCGTGTTGGGTGAGTTGAACATCCCCGAGCCGATTCCCACCAGGGCGAGCCAGACCATGCTCTGCCAGTAGGGGGAGTCGGCCTGCAGGGTCGTCATCCCCGCCAGGGCCGCGGCGCTGACCAGCATTCCCAGTGCGGCCAGCGCCCGCGAGCCATGGCGGTCCGCCCATATGCCGGCGAGTGGCGAGGAGACCAGCATCCCGATCGCCATCGGCGCCAGCTTGATGCCCGCGGTGATTGGGTCATCTCCCTGGGCTCCCTGGTAGTAGAAGACGAAGACGAAGAGCAGCGCGAAGCGCGAGAGCCCGTTGATGAACGCGGCGCCCGTGGCGGCGGCGAACATCCGGTTGCGGAAGATCTCGAGGTCGAGCATCGGCGCCTTGCCACGGTGCTCGATCACCACGAAGAGCGGCAGCAGGATCGCGGCGGCGATCAGCGAGCCGATCACCAGCGAGTTGTCCCAGCCGGAGATGCCGCCGCGCGAGATCCCGTAGACGAGGCCGGTCAGGCCGAGGACGAAGGTGATCGTGCCGGCGAGGTCCAGGCCGCGGGCCGCATCGCGCCCGGAGAGCTCCTGCAGGATGATCGCCGCCCAGAGCGCCCCGGCGAGTGCCAGTGGCACGTTAAACCAGAAGACCCAGTGCCAGGAGATGCCCACGAGGGCGCCGCCCAGGACCGGGCCGATCACCAGCCCGATCGCGGCGACCATTGTGTTGGTGCCCATCGCCAGCCCGAGCTGCTCCTTGGGGAAGGCGTCGGTGACGAGCGCCGGGCCGTTGGCGAAGATGAAAGCGCCGCCGATCCCCTGCAGGATTCGCCAGAGGATCAGCTGGGTGCCATCGGTCGCAAAGCCCGCTCCGAGTGATGCTACGGCGAAGACCACGAAGGCCCCGACGAAGGCCAACCTGCGGCCGAAGAGGTCGGAAAGGCGGCCGGCGCTGAGGACCAGGACCGTCGAGGAGATCATGTAGGCGAGGATCACCCAGACCAGTTCCAGCAGCGAGGTGCCAAGTGAGCGCTCCAGGTCCGGCAGGGCGATGATCAGCGTCCCCGAGTTGGTCGCGACCAGCAGCATCCCGAGGCTGGTGCAGGAGAGGGCCCACCATCTGTAATGCTCGTGCTCGGCGTCAGTCGGACTGAACCTTTTTCTTACGTTCACGTCAAATAGCCTAGCAGCGCATAGGATGCCGTTCAATGGCCGAGCGCACCTGGCAGGTCTACCTCTCCGGCGAGATTCACTCGGACTGGCGCGAGCGCATCGAAGAGGGTGTCCGCGGAGCCGGGCTGGGAGTCGAGCTCTCGGCGCCGGTCACCGACCACGCCGCCTCCGACGACGCCGGGGTGGGAACGCTGGGGGAGGAGAGCGAGCCGTTCTGGCGTGACCACATGGGCGCCGGGGTCAACGCGATCCGCACCCAGACGCTGATCCGTGCAGCCGACGTGGTCGTGGTCCGCTTCGGTGACAAATACAGGCAGTGGAACGCGGCCTTTGACGCCGGCTTCGCCGCCGCTCTGGGCAAGCCGATCATCTCCCTCCACGGCCCCGAGCTTGACCACGCGCTGAAGGAGGTCGACCGCGCCGCCCAGGGGACCGCGCGCACCGCCGATCAGGTCGTCGAGGTCCTGCGCTATGTGATCAGGGGCGAGCTGCCCTAGCGAACGCGTCCGGACCTCATGCGAACATGTGTTCGCATGAGGTGGGACGAACAAAGGGTCGAGCGCGACATGCAGCTGCCGGGTGTCAGCGATGGCGGCGGCATGCGGACCTTCGATGCGCCGGAGGCGATGGGCATCAACTTCCACGAGGTGCGGGCGCGCTCGGCGCTCAACCACGTGCCGGGCGGCAGCTTCGGCTTCAACTGGACCATCAATCAATACAGGGGCTGCACTCACGCCTGCGCCTTCTGCTTCGCGCGGCCGACCCACACCTATCTGGGCTTCGACGCGGGTCGCGACTTCGAGCGGGAGATCGTCGTCAAGGTCAACGTCCCGGAGGTCCTCAGGGCCGAGCTGGCGCGACCCACATGGAAGCGCGAGCTGGTGGCGCTGGGGACCAACACCGATCCCTACCAGTGGGTCGAGAGCCGCTACCGGATGATGCCCGAGATCCTCGCCGCCCTCGAGGAGGCGCAGACACCGGTCTCGGTCCTCACCAAGTCCCCACTTCTACTGCGCGACATCGGGATCTTTGAGCGGATGGCAAAGCGGGTCCCGGTCTCGGTAAACCTCTCGGTGCCAACCCTCGACGAGGGGGCGTGGCGGGCCACTGAGCCTCATACCCCGAGCCCGCAGGCGCGCCTCGACGCGGTCGCCGAGCTGCGCCGCAGGGGGATCGACTCCGGAGTGCTGATCGCCCCGCTGATGCCGGGGATCAACGACGCTCCCGAGCAGGTTCAGCCGATCGTTGACCGAGCCCGCGAGGCCGGCGCGAGCTTCCTCGGCGGCGTCGCCCTGCATCTGCGCGGCGAGGTGCGTGAAGTCTTCCTCGGCTGGCTTGAGGCGAAACGACCGGACCTGCTGCCGAAGTACGAACAGCTCTACTCGGGGGGCCGCGCCTACATGCGGCCCGAGCAGCGCGCCCGGGTCACCCGCGCAGTTAAGGGATGGGGCCGCGGCCGAGGTCAGCGCCTGCGCCCCGGGGAACTCCAGGCAGGCCGCAGGGAACCGACTCCCGGTGGCCAGAGCCGTGCCAAAGTTTCCTCAAGGTCGGGTTCCCCTCCGGCGAGGGGAGCCGCCGGCCCACCCGTCCAGTCGCGCCTTTTCTAGTGTCTCACCCTTCGTCGAGGTCCGCGAATCTGCACTCGCGCGGGTCCTTGTCGGCCCGAAAGCGACGAAACCTGGCTCCGTGCCGGATTCGGCCCGCGGCGGCGTGATCGTAGCCGACTTCGATCACCAGCTCGGGACGTAGGGCGACCCACTCGAGCTCGCGGCCGCCGGTCCAGCGGCTGGGCTCCGCGGAGCCGCTCTCGCCGGTCTCCAGTGGCGCCAGCATCGCTGGCATCGCCCGTTTCGCCTCGGCGCTAAAACCGGAGATGTGGCCCACCGGGCGCAGCACATCACCGTCGTAGAGGCCGAGGATCAGCGACCCGACGGTTTTCTCCTCTTTGCCCGGCCGCCAGCCGAGCACCACGCAGTCGATCTCACGCTCGCGCTTGACCTTGGCCATCCCCCTGCGCTTGCCGGGCAGGTAGGGGGCGTCGAGCCGCTTGGCCATCACGCCCTCGCTGTGCCGCAGCCACTGCTTGGCCTGTCCGATGTCGGGGGAGAGGGTCGTCGGCTGCAGGCCGACCCGCCCAGCGAGCCGCTCGAGCCGCTCGCGCCGCTCTCGCAGCGGCCGCTCCAGCAGCGATTCGCCGTCCTCGGCGAGTAGGTCGAAGACCACGTACTCGGCGGGGATCTCGCGCGCCAGCAGGTTGATCCGCGACTCGGCCGGGTGGATGCGGCTCTGCAGGGCGTCGAATTCGAGCTGGCCGTGGGGGTCACGGATTACCAGCTCGCCGTCGACCACGTAACGCCCCGCCCCGAAACCAAGCTCCGGGAAGTAGCGCGAAAGCGCCTTCCCACCGCGCGACTGGATGTAACTCTCTCCGCCGTCGACGAAGACAATCGCCCGGAACCCGTCGAGCTTCTCCTCATATGCCCACTCTTCGCCGAGCGGCAGCTCTTTGCGCGTCAGCGCCAGCTGGGGCTTGATCGGCGGCTGCAGCGGAAGGTTCACCCGCCCGCAAAGCTACCGGCGCGTCGTGCCCGGCTCTCCCTCGGGTCGGGAATTGGCACCGCCGCCAGCAACGCCCTCGTGTAGTCGTCGCCGGGGCGCGAGCAGATCTCTTCGGCAGGCCCCTGCTCGACGATCCGACCCGCGTTCATGACCGCGATTTGGTCGGAGACGTGGCGGACGACGCCGATGTCGTGCGCGACGAAGACGTAGGCCAGCCCGAGTTCGTCCTGCAGGTCCTCGAGCAGGTTGACGATCTGCGCCTGGATCGAGACGTCGAGGGCGGAGACGGGCTCGTCGGCGACGATCAGCTTCGGCTGCGGGGCCAGCGCCCGGGCGATCCCGATCCGCTGCCGCTGCCCTCCGGAGAACTCATGCGGGTAGCGCTTGCGGTGCTCGGGTGAGAGGCCGACCCGCTCGAGCAGCTCGGCGACCCGCCGTTCGGCGTCCGCACCCGAGGCGATTCCCAGCGCCCGCAGGGGGTCACCGACGATCTGGCCGACTCGCTTGCGGGGGTTGAGCGAGGCGTAGGGGTCCTGGAAGACCATCTGCAAATCGCGGCGCAGGGGACGCATCTGGCGCCAGGAGAGGCCGGCGATCTCCCGCCCCTCGAGGCGCACTGAGCCCGCGGTCGGCTCGAGCAGCTGGAGGATCGCGCGGCAGAGCGTCGTCTTGCCGCTGCCTGACTCGCCGACCAGGCCCAGGGTCTCGCCGGCGGCGAGGCTGAAGCTGACCATGTCCACCGCCCGGAAAGGCTCCTCGCGGCGCCGGGCCAGTATCCCGCCGCGCGGCGGGAAGTGCTTGCAGAGATCGGTGATCTCCAGCAGCGGTGTCTTTCTCACGCCGGTCCCCCGAGGCCGATGCGGCCGCCAACCTCGCGCAGCTGCTTCTTGCGATCGGGCTCCAGCCAGCAACGATCGAGGTGCCCGACGGTACGCGCGGCGCGGGCCTCCAACTCTGGCATCTTCGTGCAGGGCTCGAAGGCGTGCGGACAGCGCGCCCGAAAGGCGCAGCCGCGCTCGAGCTCGAGCAGGGAGGGGGGCGCCCCAGGGATCTGTGGCAGGCGGCGCGGCCGCGGCCGGTCGATCCTCGTCAGCGATCCGAGCAGCCCCCAGGTGTAGGGGTGCTGGGGGTCGTAGAAGATCTCGTCGAGTGTGCCCTGCTCGACGATCCGACCGGCGTACATGACAGCCACCCGGTGTGCGACCTGGGCGACGACGCCGAGGTCGTGGGTGATGAGGATCGTCGCCACGCGGCGCTCGCGGTTGAGCCGCTCGAGCAGGGCGAGGATCTGCGCCTGCACGGTGACGTCGAGGGCGGTGGTCGGCTCGTCGGCAATCAGCACCTCGGGCTCAAGCGCCAGCGCCATCGCGATCATCGCCCGCTGGCGCATGCCGCCGGAGAATTCGTGCGGGTAGGCGTCGACGCGCCGCTGGGCGTCGGGGATGCCGACCGAGTCGAGCATCGCGATCGCCCGCTCCCGCGACTCCGCCCGGCCGATCCCTCGGTGTGCCCGGATCGCCTCCACGATCTGGTCGCCCACCCGGTAGACCGGGTTGAGCGAGGAGATCGGGTCCTGGAAGATCATCGCCACGCGGGCCCCGCGGACCTTCTGCAGCACGGCATCGCCGGCCTCGATCAGCTCCTGATCGCCGAGCTTCACCGAGCCCTCGATCCGCGCGTTCGCACCCCGCGTCAGCCCGATGATCGTCTGTGCGGTGACACTCTTGCCGGAGCCCGACTCGCCGACGATCGCCAACACCTCGCCCGGCGCCAGCTCCAGCGAGACTCCGTCGACGGCTCGCACCTCGCCCTCCTCGGTCGCGAATGAGACCCGCAGGTCGGTGACGGACAGAAGGGGCTGAGGATTCGCGCTCAGCACGAGCGCCCGCGCTCCGCTCGGCTCGCGCTCACTGGACCGACTCCCCGAGCCGCACCCGCGGGTCGAGCTTCGCGTAGGCAATGTCGACCAGGGCGTTGAAGAGGACGATGAAGAAGGCGCCCAGCAGGGTAACTGCCATCAACGGCGGCAGGTCCTGGGTTTCGATCGCCTTGGCTGTGTAGCTGCCGACCCCGTTCAGTCCGAAGATTGCTTCGGTGAGGATCGCGCCGCCGCCGAGTATCGCGCCGAAATCGAGGCCGAAGAGGGTGATGATCGGGATCAGCGAGTTGCGGAGCACGTGCCGGCGGCGGATCTGGCGCTCGCTGAGGCCCTTGGCGCGCGCGGTCCGAACCCAGTCCTCAGCCATCGTGTCGAGCATGTTCGAGCGCAGCACGCGGCTGTAGAAGCCGACGTTTAGGAAGGCGAGCGTGAGCCAGGGGAGGACCAGGTGATAGGCCCATTCGATCGGTTCTTCAGTAAGCGGCACGTATTCGCTCGCCGGGAAGATTTCGACCTTGAAGGTCAGGTAGATGAGCAGCACGCCGCCCAGCCAGAAGACAGGCATCGAGACGCCGGTCAGTGCCAGAACCGTCAGTAGTCGGTCCCGGACCCCGCCCGGTCTGAGCGCCGAGAGGTAGCCGAAGAGGATCGCGAAGAACATCCAGATCACGGCGGCGCCGATGCAGAGTGAGAGGGTTGCCGGCAACCCATTCAGAATTTCTTCGTCGACGTCGGTGTGTTCCTGATAGGAGACAAGGTCGCCGCTGAAGACCTTCTTCATCATCGTCGCGTACTGAGCGGGCAGCGGTTCGTCGAAACCCCATTCCTCGTTGATGTTGGCGATCAGCTGCTTGTTCCCGGCGCTCTTCTGGCCGGCGATCCGCGCCGCCGGGTCCGAGTTGGGGATCACGTTGAAGATCAGGAAGACGATCACCGAAATCGCGAACAGGACGGCCACCATTCCGGCCAGGCGCCTGACCACGAAGCGGGCCATCAGGTGGCCTCGGGCTCGAGCTCGGGCTCGTAGGTGCCGGCGTGTGCCTCGAGACCGACCCGTGATTTGGGGTCGAGGGCGTCGCGCAGGCAGTCGCCGAAAACGTTCAGCGAGAGCACCGTCAGGAAAATCATTACGCCCGGCGCGATCGTCAGCTGCGGAGCGCTGTAGAGGAGCTGGCTGCCCTTCGCGATCATCAGCCCCCAGGAGGTGTGGGGCGCCTGTACGCCGGCGCCGAGGAAGGAGAGCCCCGACTCGACAAGCAGGGCGTTGGCGACGTTCAGGGTGAAGAAGACGATGATCGTCGACCAGAGGTTCGGCAGCAGCTCGCCGAACATCACCCGTCGCGGCCCGGCTCCCTGGGCGACAGCCGCTTCGACGAACTCGCGCTCACGCAGGGCGAGGACTTCGCCACGCAGGGGCCGCGCCATGTAGGGGACGAAGGCGAGGCCGATCACCCCGATCGGGATCAGCAGCGAGCCGCCCGAGATTTCGATTGGGCCCAGCTTGATGCCGCCCAGTGCAAGGGCGACGCCGAGCGCGATTGCCAGCAGCATTACCGGGAATGCCCAGATCACGTCGAGTGTGTGCGAGATCAGTGTGTCGGCCCAGCCCCGGTAGTAGCCGGCGAGCAGGCCGAGAACGACGGCGAGGACGGTGGTGATCAGCGCCGCCGCGAATCCGATCAGCAGCGAGGTGCGGCCGGCGTACATCAGCCGCACCATCTCGTCGCGTCCGAGGCGGCCGTCGGCGCCGAGGAAGAACCTGCCGCCGGCGGCGAACCATTGCGGGCCGATCGGCGTGCCGTCCGATTCGACGACGTCCTGCTTTTCGCCGTTAACTTCGACGGTCCCGAGGGTGTGTGTCTTCTCGGGCCCGGTGTGGGCTACCTGGTCGGCCCAGAGCGGTGCCGCCGCGATGAAGATGAGGATCGCAGCGAAGAGGACGGTGGCGGAGACTGCGACGCGGTTGGATCGCAGCCGGCGGAATGCGACCTGCCAGACACTGCGGCCGGCCACGGCTACTTGAACTGGAAGCTGGTCAGGTCGCCGGAGAAGATCGGGTTCCAGATCACGTCTTCGAAGTTGATGTCACTGGAGACGAAGACCGATGCGATCGGGTTGCCATAGGGCGCGATCGCGGCCTGTTCCATGTAGGCCTTGTCGAGTTCGGCGTATTCCTTTTCCTGCTTGGGACCGAGCGTTTCGGTCGCCAGCTGGGCGATCTTCTTGTCGAGGGCCGGGTCGTCGAAGCGCGAGAGGTTGGTGCCGTTGGCCGGCAGGATGCTGGCCCCGGAGAGCAGCGGTTCGAAGAACGCGTTGGGGTCCGGGTAGTCGGCCGTGAAGCCGGCGTAGCCGAGGTCGAGGTCGGGCGTGTTTTCGTTGCCGACGACCGTGAAGTAATTTTCGGCGTTGACCACCTTAAGCTTCGTGTGGAAGCCGATTTCGTCGAGGATCTGTTCGAAGCTTTCCCCCGCTTCTTCTTCAAGGTTGTCGGTCCAGAGGGTGATGTTTAGGTCGGAGGGGTGGGCTTCCTTGAGCAGTGCCCTGGCTTTCGCCAAGTCGTATGGATAGAGATTGAACTTCTGGTAACCGGGCACGCCCGGCGGGATGATCTGCTGGGTCGGGGTGACTTCGCCGGCCAGAACCCGTTCGACCTCCTTCGGATTGATCGCGTAGTTGACCGCCTGGCGCACCTTGAGGTTGTTGAACGGCGCTCGGGAGGCGTTCATCCAGAGGAATTCGAGGCCGATGCTGGGGACCGTGCGGTACTGGGTGCCTTCGTATTTGCCTTTCACTTCGGCGACCCGGTCCGGGGGAAGCGTGTCGAACATCCAGTTGGTCTTCCCTTGCTCGACGTCGTTGACCTGCGTCGACTGGTTTTCCGTGATCTTCGCTTCGATCTTGTCGACATGGCCGCTCGGAACTTCGGGCACCAGCGCGGCGTTGTTGTCGGCCCAATGTGGGTTGCGCACATATGACCAGCCCTTGCCCGGCCTGACGTCGACGATCTCGTAGGGGCCGGTGGCCGGCGGAACCGACTTGGTCGCCGTCTTATCGGGCGTGTTTGCGGGCACCGGCGCGACGAACAGCAGGGCGAGGAGGTCCTCGAAGGCACCCTGCGGTTGCGTCAGATGAATGACAATTCGGCCGCTCTTGTCGTCGGTATCGATCCCGGAGATTTCCTTTGCCTTCTTTTCCTGGAACGCTTCCGCGCCTTCGATGACGGTGTAGTAGGGCGAGCCGCTGGAGTTGAGCTTGAACATCCGTTCCACCGAGGACTTGAAGTCAGACGCCATGACCGGCTTGCCGTCCGAGTACCTGAGACCCCTGGCGAGCGTCAGCGTGTAGGTCTTGCCGCCGTCGGTGATCTTGGGCAGGCTGCGCGCCAGGCCGGGAACGACCTTGCTGCCGGCTTCCCCTTCCGCGTGGGCGAAGGTCAGCAGCGGGATATAGGTGTCATACATCGCCGACCAGCCTTCGGTCGTATAGGAGAACTGGGGATCGAGGGCGTCGGGATAGGCGGCGAAGCTGATCTTCAACGTGCCACCTTCCTTGCCGCCGCTCGATTTCCCGCAGGCCGCAAGGGAGAGGGCCAGGAAAATGCCCAGCGCAACGACCATCGCCAACGTACCCAGCTTCCTCATCAAAATCTCCAAGTCGGGCCAGCCACGCTGTCTGCGGGCATTGCAGGAATCAGTTCCACCATAACGTCGTCTTCGGCGTCCCCCCCGCTTTCCCTGGCCGTATGTAGGGGCCAGTGACGCCCCAGCAGCGGCGTCGCGACTACGACAACCGCGACGACCCCGGCGCCGGCGAAGGCGAAAGTCGCCCTGGGCCCCTGTAGGTCGGCGATCAGGCCCCCGACCAGGAAGCCAAGCGCCGGCAACGCCGCGCTGATCGATTCGAGAACGCTGATGACCCGCGCCTGCATCTGGGCCGAGGTCAGCTCCTGGACGGCGCTGATCACCGCGACCCATTGGACGCCGTTGCCGGTGCCTCCGAGCGCCGAGGCTGCGCAGGCGAGGAGGAGGGTCGGCGCGGCCGCCATCCCCAGGTAGCCGGCGGCGATCGCCAGCGTGCTGAAGAGCAGCTGGGCGGGCAGCGAGGTGCGCCGCACGGTGGCAAACAGGACGCTGCCGAGCACCATCCCCCCGCCCCAGCTGGTCAGCAGGATCCCGTATCCGGCTGCGCCGGCGCCGAGCGCGTCCTTGGCATAGACGACCTCGATCGGGACGACCGCCGAGAAGAAGAGGAGGGCCGCCGCCTCGGCGGCGATCAGGCGCCGCAGCTTGACGTGGTCGCGGACGTAATCGAGGCCAGCTCGCACCTGCTCGCGCAGGTGGCCGGGTTCCGGCTCCGCCTGCGCCAGGGGTCCGGCCGTGAACAGTATCCAGGCGATCACGTAAAAGGAGGCCGCGTCGATGAACAGCGCCGCCTGCGTGCCGAAGGCGGCGACGAGGCCGCCGGCGATCGCCGGGCCGATCGCGGCGCTGCCCGTGAAAGCGATATTGAGGACGGCGTTGCCGGCGCGCAGTTCGCCCTCGGCTTCGAGCATCGCCGCGGTGACGGCGCGGACGATCGTCTTGGCGGTCAGCGCCAGCGCCGCGTCGATCGCGGCGATCGCGACTACGGCCGCCAGTGAGAAGTTCTCGGCGAGCAGCGCGAGGGCGACGAAGGCGATCGCCTCCCCCGCATAGATCGAGGGCAGTACGAAGCGGGGCGGCGGCCGCTCAAGGCGGGCTACGAGGACCGGGGTCAGCAGCGCCGGCACGATCCCCATACCGAGGAAGAGCGCCGTTGTCGCCAAGGCGCTGCCGGTCAACTCGAAGACAAGCACCGAAAGGGCGACGACGCCGAAGCTGTCGCCCAGCTCGTTGATCGCGTAGGAGATCGCGAGGTGTCGGAAGGAGCGCCGCCGCAGTGGGTCGATCAGGCGCGGACCGCTTCTGCTGCTGCCGTTCATAGGCGCGGGCTACTCAGTTCTCGCCCGAGGTCCTCTGCCGATTTGCACAAGTTTTGCTGCAAGCGCACAACTTTTCGCCGATTTGTGCTACAACCATGCCAGCAAGACAAGACATTCCCAGCGCCAAACTTGTGCAGGAAGCAAGGTCGGGCTTCAACGAAGGAGATTGAAATGGCTTTCAAGCGGACTTGATCTTTCAGTGAGATGTAGCGCCGCCGAGTGCGGCACAGCGTTGACAAAGGGCACCGCCAGGTGCCCTTTTGTCGTTTCTGGACCCAAATAGCGCCGTTTCGCGCCATTTGCAAGGCATTGGCCGGGTGGTCGAGCCGGCTTGCCGAGGGCTCGACGAACGTCTACCTTGGTGCGGCAGGCGCACCGCCGCGGGCTTCCGCGTCAAGCGCAGGAATCGGCCCATGGACGCCAAATCCAATGGCTGAGCTGGGCCCACGGCAATAACACGAAGCCATGCGACAAGAGCGACCCACACCGCTGTACACGACGACCCTGCTGATTGCCCTTGTCGGGGTCGTCGCCGTGGCCATCTGGCGGGCGCCGAATGCCCACTGGGACTGGGCGCTGTTCGGCACGCTGATGGCGTTCTCGGCTTTCAGCGATGTGATGTCGATCGAAACCGAGACGCGTCTGAGGATCTCGGCCAGCTTCCTGACGCTGATCGTCGGCATCGTCTTCTTGGGCGGGACGCCGGCGGCGTTGATGGGCGGGATCTCGATCCTGATCGGCTGGATCCGCTTTCGGGAACGCTTCCACAGCCTGCTGATCAACGTCCTGACCTTCACCGCCTTCCCGCTGCTGGTCGGCATCGGCTTCCATCAGCTGCTCGCCGCGACCGGGACCTCCTCTTCTGACCCGGCCTTCTACGTCTATGTCTTCGGTGCCTTCGTCTGCGGCCTGCTGCTGAACTTCGTGATGATCGGCAGCGACACCGCCTACACGGAACGGGCCTCGTTCGTCTCGATGATCCGCACCTCGATGATCCCGATGCTCCCCTCGGAGCTCGCGGCGGCGCTGATGGCGGTCGGGGTCTCCTTCATCTACGTTCAGGTCGGCCTCGCCGGCGTCGCCCTGTTCGGCATCGTCCTCGTCATCTTCCAGTACCTGCTGGGCGCCTTGATCCAGTCGCAGGAGCGCGCCCGCGAGCTCGGGGTGCGCGGCAAGCAGCTGGCCAGCTTCCAGGTCGGCATGTTGAGCGCGCTGCTGCGCACCCTCGACCTGCGGGACCAGATGACGGCGCGCCACTCGGCCGCCGTGGCCCGCTACTCGCGGGCGATCGCCCACCGGGCCGGGCTCTCGAAGGAGGAAGAGGAGCTCGTCCACATCGCGGCGCTGCTGCACGATATCGGCAAGTTCATCCTCCCCGACCGGATCCTCAAGGCGAACGTGCCGCTCACCGATGAGGACTGGATGCTGATCAAGCGCCACCCGCAGCAGGGTGCGCGGGTGGTCTCCTCGCTCGATGGCTACGGCCCGGTTGCAGACGTCATCCTCGCCCACCACGAGCGGATCGACGGCAAGGGCTATCCGCGCGGCTTGAAGGGCGAGGAAATTCCGAAACTCTCGCGGATCATCTCCGTCTCCGACACCTACGACGTGATGACCGCCCGGGACTCCTACCGGACGCCGATGTCCTCGGCCGACGCGATCGCCGAGCTACGCCGCGTCGCCGGCAAGCAGCTCGACGCCGAATTCGTCGAGATCTTCATCGGGCTGATCGAAGGCAACGACGTCTCCTTCCAGCACTCGGAGGCTTCTGACTTCGAGAAGGAGCTGGCACTCGAGTCGCGGATCGCCGAGACCGCGAGCCCGAAGGGTGGCTCCGGCCGCTTCCAGGCAAAGCAGGGCGCCGCGGTCGCCTGAGGGGAGCTGCGGCACGATACGGTTCGCCCCGCCCCATGCGCGCCGTGACCTTCCAGGCCCCGAACGAGGTTCGCCTCGAGGAGAAGCCCGAGCCCCAGATCACCGCGGCCGATGAGGCCGTCATCCGTGTCGAGGCGAGCGGCATCTGCGGCTCGGACCTGCACATCTACCATGGCCGGGTCCCGGTCGAGCCGGGCTTCACGATCGGTCACGAGTACGTTGGCACCGTGCTCGCGATCGGCGATGGGGTCGAGCGGGTGGCGATCGGCGAGCGCGTCCTCGGCTGCTTCCATACGGCCTGCGGAACCTGTCGCGCCTGCCTGCGCGGGGATTACCATCGCTGCGAGCACCAGCGCACATTCGGCCACGGTTCCCATCTGGGCGATCTGCAGGGCGCGCAGGCCGAGCAGCTTCTGGTCCCGCGCGCCGACATGACCCTGCGCCGGGTTCCCGACGGGATGTCCGACGAGGCCGCGCTCTTCGCGGGCGACGTGATGGGCACCGGATATCACTCGATCGCCCACGCGGGGATGCGGGCCGGTGACACGGTCGCGGTTCTCGGGCTTGGCCCGGTCGGGCTCTGCGCAGTGCAGGCGGCGCTCGTGGGGGGTGCTGTGCGCGTCTTTGCCGTGGATTCGGTCGAGGAACGGCTGCAGATGGCGCGCGACTTCGGCGCAACCCCGGTCCATCTGATCGAGCAGGATCCGAAGCGGGCGGTCCGAGAGGAGACCGCCGGGCGGGGCGTGGACGTGGTGGTCGACGCCGTCGGTGATCCCGCACCGCTGGCGCTCGCGGTCAGCCTCTGCCGCGACGCCGGAGTGGTTTCGGGAATCGGAGCCTATGCCGGCAAGGGCGAGGTACCGCTTGGCCTGGCCTGGCTCAAGGGACTGCAGCTGCGACTCGGCCTGGCGAATGTGATTTCCCATGTCGACCGGGTCCTCGGCCTGATCGAGGCTGGCCGGATGGACCCGGTGCCGCTCGTCACCCACCATATGAAGCTCGAGGAGGCGGCCGAGGCCTACGCGCTCTATGACCGGCGCGAGGCGCTGAAGATCGTCCTCACGCCCTAGCCGCTGGGCGGGTTCTCCCAGACCTGAAGCTGGCGGCCCACCGGGTCGAGAAGTGCACGGTGCACGGCATCATCAGGCAGCTGCAAGAAGAAGAGCGGGGATTCACGCTAGTGGAGCTCCTCGTTGTCGCCCTGGTAATCGGTTCACTGGCCGCGATCGCGCTGCCCGACTTCTTTGACCAGAGCGAGAAGGCTGTCGACACCAACGCGATCGCCACCGCGCGGAGCGCGATGGTGACGATCGAGAGTTGCGCGGTCCAAGCGCCAACCGGAAGCTATGAAGGATGCGGCGCCGCGACGCTCCGTTCGATGGAGCCGACCCTGCCGCCGAATCCGGTCCTGAAGGTCAGCGGCCTGGGCGCGAAAAAGTACAAGATCGTCGTTCAGTCGGTGCCCAAATCGCACACCTTCACGATCCAGCGCACGAACAAAGGCGTGACCAAGTTCAGCTGCAACAGCGATGGCGAAGGGGCCTGTCGCGCCGACGGCAGCTGGGGATAATCGGTCGCCGGACCTATCTACAAGGCACGCTGCGCGATCGCCCCGCGCCTGACCGAGCGGCCAAGATCTGGCAGCATGGTCCGCGGTGGCGCTCCTGAGCGAGACCGAGATCGAGAGCCGGCTGGCGGCGCTGTCCGAATGGCGGCAAACAGGCGGGGCGATTCGCAGGGCGTATGAGTGCGGCGATTTCGTCGGCTCGGTGAACTTCGTGAAGAGCATGGTCGGTCCGGCCGAGGCGCTGGGGCACCATCCCGACCTCGAGGTCTCCTGGGACAAGGTGACGGTCACCATCTCGACCCATTCGGAGGGCGGCCTTACGGCCGTCGATTTCGAGCTGGCGGCGGAGCTGGACGCGATATATCCGAACGACTGAGAATCGACGAGCGCCTCGCGATCCCGCTGGGCGAGGTCGAGTTTCGAACGAGTCGCTCCTCGGGTCCCGGCGGGCAGCACGCGAACGTGACCGCCACGCGGGTCGAGGCGGTATTTGACGTTGAGGCGTCGGCCTCGCTCGACGAGGCGCAGCGGCGCCGGCTGCTGGAGCGCATCGGGCCGGTTGTGAGGGCCGTCGCCCAGGACACGCGTGGGCAATCGCGCAACCGGGAGCTGGCGTTGGAGCGCCTGGCGGAGAAGATCTCCGCCGGCCTGGCCGTGCCGCGGCGGCGCCGGGCCACGAAGCCGAGCGGATCCTCGCGGGAGAGGCGTTTGGAGCAGAAGCGGCGCACGGGAGAGCGCAAGCGGGCCCGAAGGCGTCCTCTCGAGGAGGATTAGAGTGATCGCGATGGCCAAGCGCAAGCCAGGACGGAAGCGTGAGAAGTCGGCGACCGTCGACTATGTCGATGATGAGGGCAACATCCTGACCCTGCGCCAGTCGCTCAGTCGGGCGACGATGCGGAGGATCGGCGAGCGTCCCTCGGCCGCGGCGGCGACCCAGGAGGACGCCTGGCACCGGCGCGCCGAGATGCTCTTTGAGCGGCTCGCGGTCAGTTGGGAGATCGCCGGCCTGCCGCTGACCGACCAGAAGATGCTTCTCGGCCGCTACCGGATGGCCGATTCGGCGACCCAGCAATGGGTCCGCGAAACCATCTCCAGGCACCTCGAGCGCTTCATCCCCGAGCTCTCATAACGCGCCGATCCGCATCCGGGGCTCACGCCTCGCCGTTTAGCTCGGCGATCGTCGTCTCCCACTCCTCGAGCGCCGCCTCGATGCCGCTGAGGTGCGTCGAGGGAACCCAGCGGACGACACGGTGGCAGCCGGCCACGCGCAGCTTCTCGAGGGCGGTGACGTCGTTGCGCGCCCCCATGACCACGAGATCGATCGGACGGTCGGCCCGTGCGCGCAGCTCCGCGGCCCGAGCGATCAGGTCTTCTCCGGTGTTGTTCGGCATCCAGGCGTCACCGAGAGCGAGCACCCGGTCGAGCACTGTCGGACCGTTGCCCCCGACCAGAACCGGTGGGTGCGGCCACTGGGCGGGCTTTGGCCAGGACCGGATTCGCTCGAAGTCGACGAACTCACCGTGGTAGCTGGCCTCCTCCTCGGTCCAGATTGCCTTCATCGCCTCGATCCGCTCTCTCATTAGCCGCATGCGGGTGCGCGGGTCGGTTCCATGGTCTTCCATCTCCTCGCGGTTCCAGCCCGCCCCGACGCCGAACTCGAAGCGCCCGCCCGAGAGGTGATCGAGCGAGGCGACCTCTTTCGCCGTGGTGATCGGATCGCGCTCGATGACCAGGCAGATGCCGCTCCCGACCCGCAGTTTCGAGGTCGCCTCGACGGCCGCGGTCAGCGCCACAAACAGATCGTAGGTGTGGCTGTATTTGAGCGGCAGCTCGCCGCCGGCCGGGTAGGGCGTCACGCGCGACGCCGGGATGTGGCTGTGCTCGGCGAAGAAGAGCGACTCGTGACCGCGTTCCTCGACCAAGCGGGCCACCGTTCCCGGGGAGGCGGCGGTGTCCGTGGGGAAGTAGCCAATCCCGAACTCCACCAAGCGAGAATAGTCCAGGAACCAGCCCTTCAAGTCTTTTGCCAGCTGGTGGCCGGCTCTCGGTGATCCTCATTTGGCCGCGGGGCCTTATGAGCTGCGCGGAAAGGCCGTCCCTGGAGAAGGTTGTGTGGATCTGATTTGCCGCATCTGGGCCTGGGAGCGAAGCCGGCGCTGGTTCGAACTCGGAGAATCGGGGAATATTCGGGCGAATGACCGGAGCGCTAGATGGAACGGTCGCCCTAATCACGGGCGCAAGTAGCGGCATCGGTGAGGCGACCGCGCGTTCACTGGCCGCCCACGGGGCCCGGGTGGCCCTCGCCGCGCGGCGCCTGGAGCGGCTCGAGCGTCTCGCGTCCGAACTCGGCGGCGGGGGCCAAACGGCGCTCGCAATCGAGGCCGATATCACCGACCCGGCGCAGGCGATCCTCGCCGTTGATCGCACCGTGGATGAGCTCGGGCGACTCGACATCCTCGTCAACAACGCCGGTCAGATGCTCCTCGGGCCGATCGAGGACGCCCCCCTCGAGGAGTGGGACCGGATGATTGACCTCAACCTCAAGGCTCTGATCAAGAACACACACGCCGCCGTTCCACACCTGCTCGCGGCCGCCGAGGATTCCTCCCGGCATTGCGCTGATTTGGTCAACATCAGCTCCGTGGCCGGTCGGGTCGCCCGCGCCGGGTCGGGCGTCTACAACCTGACCAAGCATGGGGTTGGCGCCTTCAGTGAGTCCTTTCGCCAGGAGTTCGCCGAGCGGCGGGTGCGGAGCACGATCGTCGAGCCGGGCGCCGTTGCGACCGAGCTCACCGACCACCTCCGGGACGGTGTGCGGGAGCAGGTCAGGGGGCGTTTCGCCGATATCAAGACGCTGGAGTCCGAGGACATCGCCGATGTGATCGCATACGCGGTCACGCGGCCCTCGCACGTTTGCCTGAACGAGGTCCTGGTGCGACCCACTGAACAAAGGGGCTGAGGCGACCGCGCGGGGCTAGGATCAACGCATGCGGGCGATGGTGCTCGAGGAGCAGCGGCGGCCTCCGCGGCCCGCCGAGGTGCCAGACCCGGAGCCGGGGCCGGGGCAGGTGCTGGTCGCCGTCCGCGCCTGCGGCGTTTGCCGCACCGACCTGCACATTCTCGACGGCGAGCTCGCAGAGCCCAAGCTCCCACTGATCCCGGGCCACCAGATAGTCGGCACGGTGGCGGGCCTCGGGGCGGGTGCCGAGCGCTTCGCCGAGGGCGATCGAGTCGGCATTCCCTGGCTGGGCTGGACCTGCGGCGAGTGCCGCTATTGTCGCAGCGGTCGCGAGAACCTCTGCGACCACGCCCGCTTCACGGGCTACGACGTCGACGGCGGCTATGCCGAGCTGGCCCTCGCCGATGAGCGTTTCTGCCTTCCCCTGCCAGGCGATTACCCCGATCTGCAGGCGGCGCCGCTTCTCTGCGCGGGGCTGATCGGCTACCGAGCCCTGAAGCTGGTTGGCGACGCGGAGCGGCTCGGCTTCTACGGGTTCGGGGCCTCGGCCCACATTCTCTGCCAGGTTGCCGTGCACGAAGGGCGCCGCGTCTTCGCCTTCACCCGTGAGGGAGACGACGAGGGTCAGCGCTTCGCGCGCGCGCTCGGCGCGGAGTGGGCGGGATCTTCTAAGGAGCGCCCGCCCGAGGAGCTGGACGGCGCGATCGTCTTCGCGCCGGTTGGCGCGCTGATGCCCGCGGCGCTACGGGCGAGCGCCAAGGGCGCCAGGGTGATCAGCGCCGGAATCCACATGAGCGACATCCCCTCCTTCCCCTACGAGATCCTCTGGGAGGAGCGGACCCTTGGTTCGGTGGCCAACCTGACCCGCGCCGACGGCGAGGAGTTTCTGGCCATTGCGCCTCGGGTTCCGGTGCGCACCGAGGTGACCGCCTACCCTCTGACGCGGGCGGGCGCCGCACTCGAGGATCTGCGCGCCGGACGCTTCCGCGGGGCGGCGGTCCTGGAGACCGGGCTGGGCGAATAGGACTCCTGCACGCCCAAAGGTTCAGGTGCCCGCGAGGACTCGCTCGATCAGGTCGGCAGCGTGCTCGGTGCCGCGGAAGGCCTGAAGGCGAGCCGAGAGCGACGCGATCCGCTGCCCGAGAGCGAGGTCGGCGAGCACTCCGTCGATCGCCTCGAGGAGCTCGGCACCGTCGTGGCGGTAGGTCTCGACGCGTCGGCCGTAGCCGGTTTCCGCGATGCGCTGCGCGTTGTCGTGCTGGTCCCAGAAAATCGGCATGATCACCATCGGCTTGCCGAAGAACAGGGACTCGGTGACGGTGTTGTTGCCGCCGTGGGTGATCACGACGTCGACCCGGGGGAGGACCGAGGTCTGCGGGAGGAATTCCTCGCCAACCATGTTGTTCGCCAGGTCGAACTCCTCGTGCTGAGGTCCCTTGGAGACGATGAAGCGGTGAGGGCTCGCGGCCAGCTCGGCGATCAGCTTCTGCATCAGCTCGACGTCGGCGGAGCCGAGCGAGCCCATGCTCAGATATGCCAGCGCCCCCTCACCGGACTCCAGCTCCGGGGGCGGCTCCCAGGCGGCATCTGTGTCGCGAACGCTCGCCTGCAGGTTGTGCCAACTGTGGTCGAGCTGAACCACCCGTCGGTAGTCGACCTCGTCGGGATACAGATAGAGGTTCAGCCAGGGACTCCGGTGGATGAAGTCGTCGGGTGGCAGAGCTGGGGCGCCCCGCTGCTGACAGAACTCGTTGAAATCGCCATGGATTTCCCGAAGCGCCTCTCGATAGGCGGCCCAAAACTCATCCCAGCCGCCATGCTCGCCGGTCGGCAGGCCGGAGAAGGGAGGCGGGATCGCCTCATCCTTCATCTCGGCTGGATTGCACGACGCGATTCGCGCCCAAGGAACGCCCGAGGCGATAAGTGCCGGGAAGCTGACGACGTTGTCCTCGACGATGATGTCTGGCTGGAGCTCGTCGATGATCTCGAGAAGTCGATCGTCGACGTACTTGGCGCCGTCGACCAGCGCCCGGAACGTTGGCGCGATAAATCCATCGAGCTGCTCGATCGTCGGCCGGCGGAAGACGGGAGCGGTGTCGCGAATGAAGTCCTTCCAGAACTGGCCCGGGACTTCCTCGGTCTGCGGCGGGGGCGTGAGCCGCATCAGACGCTCCTCGAATCCCTGGGCCTCGAGGGTGCCCGCAAAGGACTCCTCGACGACGAAGACCACCCGGTAACCGCGGCGGCGCAGCACGTCCCCGATCCCGACGCAGTTATTTGTCGGCCCAAACGCTCCCTCCGGAAAGAAAACAACTGTCGAGGGAGCATCCATCGACCCCATGATTAACGAGTTATGGGTTGTCGACAAGCTGCCGGCACTGCCAGCCACCCACAAACCTGGCGGTCAGACCTGGGGCGGAGTTGCTTTTCGCCGGGGCAATGCGGTTAGGGTTAGGCCAACATGCGGGCCTATCCATTAAGTCCGTTTCGTCTCGCGGCCACCGTGGCCGCCTGTTTAGTCGGGTGCGCGGTGATCGCCTCGCAGGCTCGCGCTCAGGCCGTCACCTTCGGCGCCAGCCTGGAGCAGGCCCCAAGCGCGCCATTTGACTGCACCAAGTTTCCGATCGGAAACGGCAGCACCCAGAACGTGATCGGCAACGATTCCTCCTGTACCTGGTCGACCCCCGTCAACCCGACCGTCCCCCAGGAAGGGCTGCTGACGCCGGCCGGAACCGGAACGATCAGGGCGATCCATCTGCGGGTCGGCTCGACCACCGGCCAGATGGCGATCGTCGTGCTCCAAGTCGAGGAGTCGACGCAAACTCAGTCTGTCAGCTGCTGCGAGGCCTCCTACGTGAGCCCCCCGTTCACCCCTGCGGCGAACTCGACCACCACGCTCCCGAGCGAAATCCCGGTCCACACCGACGGGGCCGGAGAAGAAAGCTCACCGGGGCTGCAGGTCGGTGACATCCTCGCCCTCTCGATCCTCGAGGACGGGGTCCCGATCCCCGCCGTTGATGAGACCCACTCGGGCCTGCCTCCCAACGAGACACCCAGCGATGACGCCTGGTACCCGGCCCTGATCCAGGGCGAGACCGCGCTCGGCAGCGGAACCGGCGGCTACCAGCTGGACATGAACGCCGAATGGGTTAGCGGCACCAGCTCACCGCCACCGGCGCCTACTGTGACCTTTGGCCATTCGACGCCGACGGTCGGGGGCGGTGCTCTGCACCTGAAGCTCGGCTGCGGCCCGGGGGCTCCCTGTCAGGGCAGCGTCGATGCGAGGGCCGCTCCGGCCCACGGGGCGGCCCGGGAGAGCGGCAAACACGCGAAGAAGCTCGTCTTTGCGAAGGGACCCTTCAAACTCGCCGCGGGCGCCGAACAGGCGCTCAAGGTGCCGTTGACGGTAGCCGGTCGATCCGCAGCGAAGCATCACAGGCGCGTCAAGCTCGAAATCGAGGTCAGCTTTGCCGCGGGTTCCTCAACCTCGAATATCAGTCGCCGCGTCACTGTCCGGTTCTGAGGGGCGACTGCGGCGAGAGCGAGGATCCGGTGGCCCCGTGAAAGGAGGTCACGATCAGCGTCAAACGGCCGGCGCTGCTCAAACAAGGCCAGCCCCACGGTGAGCCTCACCGGCGCTCGCCCAACTTCGCGAAGCCAGGGCGCTAGGCTGAACGTGCCTTGAAGCGGATGTCGGCAGCCCTGATTGCCATCTCGCTGTCCCTGGCCCTCTTCCCCGCCGGGGCGGGTGCTCACAGCCGGAGGGTCTATGTGATTAGGAGCATCGTCTCCGACCAGCTTGCCTACCGACCGCACACAATCGGCCTCTCCGCCGACGGAACGTTGCTCGTCCAGCGGATCCAGTGGCGCGACTACGGGGGGCATAGCGCATCGGCGGTTGCGCGTGCCTATGCCCGGGGCTGTCTGCCCGACTGCGCCAGGGGTCGGGTCTTTCGACCGCGAGCCGAGTTGCGCTTTACGGGGCTCACTGGGTGTCGCGGTGTGCGAATCTACGGCCGGCTTCGCTACGTACTCCATGGTCACATTCCTGCCGGGCGCCGGCGTAGAGGCTCGGTTTCGCTGCTTCCGCCGGGGTGCGTGGCGCGGCGTCGCCCGTAGGGCGGAACATGTTTCCGCGGGCCCGGGATGAACGCATCGCGAAGGTCTGAATGGTCCCCCGACACGGTGCTTGCTCGGGCCCGTCAGCCAGTGTGAGGACTGATCCGCCGGGGCAGGCGCGAACGTGGTCGTAGGCGGTGCCCATGAGAGGCGGGGGAGCCCATTGGTGCGTGCTGGAGCTCGCCGCTAGCAGCCAGCTTCCGCAGCTTCAGCGTCGCATCGCTGCCATAAAGTCGATCGACCACGCGCACGGCCTCCTCGGCAGTGCATCGGATCGCATCCTGAAGTTCCCCACGCGGCGAGAAGGGACTGGCGGCCCGGTTGACCGACTCACACAATCCGCTGGCGACGGCCGGCCATTCTCCCCGGATCAGGAGGACCGCCTCCTCGATCAGGCGAACGCGCTCATCGTTACGGTCGGCCTTCTTTGTGATGGGTGTGCTCTGTAGGAGGTTCGTGCTGTTCATATGCTGACTCTTCGCTGCGCACCACGTTAGGCGACCAGCACCAAGCGGGGACAAAGTGTCGGCAAAGGCTGGATAAACCTTGCCCGCCTCCGGTTTCGCTGCATGATGGGCGCGGCTGGTTTCGAACCAGCGACCTCTCGCGTGTGAAGAAGGTCAGTTGCATCACCATCGGTGGCAAAAACCGCCTATTGCAGGCACTTCCTAACGTGTCCCAGGAGGGCTACTGAAGGAAAATGTGCGCCGATGCGCGGCGATATCCGGGGAGTCAGGCACTTTCGCTGAGAAGTGGCTGAGATGAACTCGACCGGTTCGACGGCATTTGTCGGCGCGTCGCAACCCCGCGACCTCCTGGGTGCGATTCTAGGCGGCCAGGTGGAACTTGAGCGGCCGGCCGAGCTTCGTAGGTTTTCGGTTCGGGTCGGTCATGCAGTTGGTGAACTGGCCGCCGTTGCCGCCTGCGAGGTTTCCCGGGGTGCCCTTGAACTGGGGGAACTTGACCGCGACGGAGCCCGCGACTCGCCTGCCGTGGTGACTGAAGGCGCCGGAGATGGTCAGCTGGCCCTGATGTGAGCTGCCGTCGAAGGCCGGGGCTCGGACCTGGAATCGATTGTGCTTGACGCGGATCGAGCCGAAGCCGTCGTGGCCTCGGACGACGAAGAAGGTGGGGGAGATCAGCTGCCGTTCCGGTGGCGGCTGGAAGGGTTCGGCGAAGCCGGGATCGCAGGAGAGTTCGATCTGCACGATCAGGTCCGCGTGTTCCACTTTTTTGACTCCGAAGACGTTGTCCGGCGGGATCGAGGTCGTCTTTCCGCTTTTGAGGAGGGAGTTGGCGAGGAATTCAAAGATCAGCAGGCCGGTGTCGCCGTGACTGAGCGGATTGGTGAGGCGGAAGGTCCTCTGGATGGGGATCTGATGCCTCCCCTGACCCGCCTGACCAGGCCGGGCGTCCGCCGTTCCGACCGTCGCCCCGATCGCCAACAGGGCAATGCCGATGACGACTGCGTGACCTCGCCTCACACTCACATGCTCCCATAATCGCGGGCCTCTATCTGGAAGGCATGGCCTAGGGACCCTCGGCGCCCGAAGCCACGTCCGGACGGTGCTACTGCCCGCAGCTCCGTCACGGCGCGTTGGCGGGCATTACGTCTTCGAGCCAGCTCGTCGCCGCTCCCCAGGGATCAAGTACGGAGGTGCCCCGCCCGCGTGATCGCCGTGAGATCGGGTTTGGCGCCCAGTGTATGCTGGCCCCGATGTACTGCTCGTCACTTCGACTTCTTCTCCTCCTCCCCCCTCGGGGGGCATAACGCGTGGCGGCCGCTGAGCCGCGAGAACAGCACGGAGAGGAAGCGAAATTGCGAGCAGGAGGTAGTTGTGTCATCGATGCCATTCCATAAGTACGCGCCCTACCCACGGGTCGAGCTGCCCGACCGGACCTGGCCGGATACGCGTATCCCCGCAGCGCCGGTCTGGGCGAGCGTCGACCTTCGAGACGGCAACCAGGCCCTCGCCCGCCGATGGACACCGACCGCAAGCGACGCTTGTTCGATGTGCTGGCGAACCGAGTCGGCCTCAAGGAGGTCGAGGTCGGCTTTCCGGCCGCCGCAGAGGCGGAGTTCGAGTTCATGCGAATCCTCGCGACCGAGGAGCTGATTCCCAGCGACGTGACGGTGATGGTCCTGACGCAGGCGCGCGAGGAGCTGATCGCCAAAACCTTCGAAAGTGAAAGCCTCGACGGGCTGCCGCGGGCGATCGTCCACCTCTACAACTCGACCTCGACCACCCAGCGGCGGGTGGTCTTCAAGCTGGATCGTGCCGGCGTTCGCGAAATCGCCGTCGAGGGAGCGAAGCTCTGCCGGGAGCTGGCCGAGCAGCGGCCCGATCAGGACATCCGCTTCGAGTACACGCCCGAGAGCTTCACCGCGACCGAGCCGGACTACGCGTTGGAAGTGTGCGAGGCGGTGATGGACGTTTTCGAGCCGACGCCGGAGCGCAAGCTGATCCTCAACCTGCCCGCCACGGTCGAGCTCTCGACCCCCAACCTTCATGCCGACGTGATCGAGTGGTTCTGCCGCAACATCTCGCGGCGGGACTCGGTGATCGTCAGCCTGCATCCACACAACGATCGCGGCACCGCGGTCGCCGCGACGGAGCTGGCCCTGATGGCCGGCGCCGAACGGGTCGAGGGCACTCTGTTTGGTAATGGTGAGCGGACTGGGAATGTCGACCTGGTCACCCTGGCTCTGAACCTGATGACCCAGGGGGTCGATCCCGAGTTGGACTTCTCGCGGATCAACGAGGTTCGCCGGGAGGTCGAATTCTCCAACCGGATGCCGATCGGCGAGTGCCACCCCTATGTCGGCGATCTCGTTTACACGGCGTTCTCGGGCTCTCATCAGGACGCAATCAAGAAGGGCATGGAGGCGATGGAGAAGCTGCCGGACCCGGTGAATGCGATCTGGGACGTGCCGTATCTGCCCTCGACCCAAGGGACATCGGCCGCGACTACGACGAAGCCGTGCGCGTGAACTCTCAGTCGGGCAAGGGCGGCGTCGCTTACACAATGCGGGCCGAGCACGACCTCGAACTTCCCCGCCTGCTGCGGCAAGACGTCTTTGCCCGTTTTCAGGCGTGCCGGCGCCGAACCCACGACCGCTGTTCGGGCACTGGTGCCGGAAATCGGCGGTCGAAAACCGAGGCGGTTGGAGTCACACTGGCAAGCAGAAAGTGCGGAAATGCAGGGACTTTTTGCCTTCAGACTATGGGCACGGCTGGTTTCGAACCAGCGACCTCTCGCGTGTGAAGCGAGCGCTCTCCCACTGAGCTACGCGCCCTGAGGGGGCGATCATACGACTCCAACTGCGGCCTCTCCGGGCTTGGCGGCCCGTGAGCGTCGCAGCGCCAGACCGACGAAGGGGTAGATCAGGGTCGAGAGCATCGCCGCCCCAACCAACCCGGCCGCGGTTGTCGAGCGCATTTCGCCGGCGTCCATCGCTATGGCCGTGATCGCCACCACGAGCGGCAGCTCGGTCGCGCAGTAGAAGGCGAGCGCGGCTCGGTCGCGGGCGGTCAACACACCGCGGTAGAGGAGCAGTGCCGGAACCCCGCGGACGGTGAGGAAGAGGCCGAGGAACATGAACAGCTTGGCGATCGCTTCTGTCGAGCCGAGCGCGTCGAGGTTGAACTCGAGGCCGCTGGTGATGAGGGGACGAAGAAGCCGAAGCCGACCGCAGTCAGCTTTGACTCAAAGACCGCCAGCTCGTGACCGCGTAGCGCGGCCCTGGTAATCATTCCCGCGACGAACCCCCCGAGCAGCACATCGAGTCCCATCTTGCTGGCCAGCAAGATGGGACCGAAGACGAGGACCACGGTGACCCGAACGGCGAGCTGGCTGCTTGCCTCGAAGGTCCTTTCGAGTGCCGGCCAGCCGCGCCAGGCGAGCCGCACAGAGGCGAGCGCGACGGAGACCGCGAGGACGATGAATCCGATCAGGACAATCGTCTCGTGCAGCGGGCTGGCGGTCGAGAAGACGATCGTCACCAGGAGGACGGGGCCGAACTCTCCGGCCCCGCCGGCCCCCAGCAGGTAGGTGCCAAACCCAGTGCTCAGTTCGCCGTTGTCACGCAGGATCGGAATCAGCGTGCCGATCGCGGTTGTGGCCATCGCGGCGCCCGTGTAGAGATAGGAGTCGACGACTCCGGCCCTCGAGAGCACGCCGCCGATGCCAAAGGCAAGCACGACCGACATCGCCCAGCCCAAGCCGCCCAGCTCCAGCGGCCGGCCCCGGATACGTTCGAAGTCGATCTCATAACCGGCGAAGTAGAAGAGCATGCCGAGCCCGAGGTTGGAGAAAAAATCGATGAACTTGTCCGAGTGGGCGAGACCGAGGACCTGTGGCCCGATTGCGATTCCCAGCAGCAGCTCGAGCACGACCACCGGCGGTGCGTAGCGTTTGGGCACCACAGCGGCCGTCACAGCGGCGAGCGCTGCAACCAGCACTATCGCGAAAAACGAGGCTGTGTCGACGGGTATCACCGAGGTAGCGAGGAGCGATCCTACGGCGAGCAGGGTAGGATCGCCAGCGGACCGTGCTAGGCGGGGAATCAGCGGTGCCCTGTAACCCGCAATCCGCTCTAGCGGGGCCGAACTCCGTTCTGAGGGGCCGGCCCTCGGGGCCAGTGCGCCGTTGGAGGCGTTGAAGGCCGGGTCCTGCGCGACGTGGGCACGCGAATCAGGTCAGGTCCGGAAGGAAGCAGCCTTAAGCGGATGCCGCGGGTGCCGCAGGCGAGCCCGGCCCGAGCCGAAGGCGACAGCCACGCCCGGGGACCTCGCTTCGAAGGCGGGTGCACGGTCCATATCTCGCCGCTGTGCGAGATTAGCCGGGGCCGCGGTCCGCGCAGCGCCGGAACACCTTCCAGGACTCGTTCGCGGCGACTAGGTGGAACCCCGCCGGGACCGGCAGGTGCAATTTCGTCGTGTCGTTGGGGTCGAGGATGAAGTTGTGGATCACGAAAGGGCTCGCCGCGGCGACGAAATAGCCCCGCTTGGGGATCGCTTCCTCGCTGGCGCTGACGATCGCCGTCGGCTTGATTTCAAGCCCGAATGCAAGGCGGGGAACGGCCCGGTGGTTGGGAACGGCGATCTTGCCGCAGAGCGGTTGGAAGGCGCCCGCGTCGACGAGATCGGTGAGGTCTCCCTCGATGCGCCCCTGATTCGACAGATCGGTGTGAACCTGGGAATCAAGGTTCCATTGGTTGGGGAGCCAGATCACGAACATGACGGCGACCACGCCCGCGAAGAGCTGCCAGCGACGGCGCCAGGGGTGGCGAGCCTCGAGCAGGCGCCAGCCGAGCAGTGAGAGCGCGACGAAGATCGAGAGCAGCGCCGCCGCCAGCATCGTGTAGCGGGCGATGATCGCCAGGCCACCGAGGCCAAGGAGCGCGAAGGCCCCGAGGGCGAGAATCGTCGCCGCAAGACCGAGGGCCGAGCGGCGACGAAGGAAGGCAAAGCCCAGCAGCAGGCCGCCGGCGGCGCCGACCATGCCGGGCCACTGCATGACTTCGCCGAGCGCTCGCGGGCCCCAGAGCACGAGGTCGAACGGGCCCGTATGCCGTTCCAGGGTCGCGACGGTTTCCTTGGTACCGGTCCAGGAGTAGAGCGGGTGGCCGGTGGTGATCGCGTCGAAGAGAATCCAGAGGAGCGGTCCGGCGGCGGCCAGGGCCCCGAGCCAGGCGAGCTCCTGCGCCGAACGCTCGCCGCGCCACCTCAGCGCTTCGGTCGGCCGAAAGCGTGAACCGGGGTCTCCGGTTTGGTCTCTTGGGGCGATCTCGATCGCCAGATAGAGCCAGTACGCCCCGGCGAAGAGCCACGCCTCCGGTCGCAGCAAGCCGGCCGGGAGGAGCAGCGCCAGGACGGGCCAGCCGGCGCGTCTGCGTTTTGCCTCGACGGTCAGGGCGCCGAGGCAGAGGGCGATGAAGGGAAGGTCGATATAGGCCCGCAGTCCGTTTGACAGATACGGGGCCCGGCTCAGGATTACCACAGCCGCGAGTGCGCCAATCCAGCGATCGAACCAGATTGAGCCGAGCCGGAAGACGAAGTACGCGACGAGGCCCAGCGAGATATAGGCGACGATCATCGTGACGGCGATGGCGCCTTCGCCCAACGGCGTCGTGACCAGACCCAGCAGGTCGGCCAGGGGGTGCGGGGTGGGGGGGAGGGCGGCGCCGTAGTCGGGACTCACCCCGTGGGCCAGTTCCCGTCCCCAAACCAGTGCGTAGATCGTGTCGTAGTTTGGAAAGCCGACAGGAAAGAGCAGCAGCAGGAGCGCCGCCACGGCGGCGACCCAGGCGGCCGGCGTCAGCCACTTGCGGAGCACCGGGGCAAGGTATAGGCGCAGATACACTGGCCGCAGTGCCCTCCCCGAGCGACTCGACCTCCCTCTATCGCCGTCACCGGCCTCGCTCCTTCGGCGAGGTGGTCGGCCAGGAGCACGTAGTCCGCACCCTGCGCAACGCCATCGCCCAGGAAAAGGTCCATCATGCCTACCTCTTCGTTGGGTCCCGCGGCACCGGCAAGACCTCGCTGGCGAAGATCCTCGCGAGCACCCTCAACTGCACCAACCGCAGCGCTGACATGGAGGCCTGCGGCGAGTGCGAGTCCTGTCGGGCGATCGCCGCTGGCAGCTCGGTTGACGTGATCGAGATGGACGCCGCCTCGAATCGTTCCGTGGAGGACGTCCGCGAGCTGCGCGAGCGGGTTGCCTACGCCCCGATCGGCGGCCGCTGGAAGGTCTACATTCTCGACGAGGCGCACATGCTCACGAAAGAGGCATGGAACGCCTTCCTAAAGACACTCGAGGAGCCGCCGCCCAACACCGTCTTCGTTCTCGCGACGACCGAGGCTCACAGAGTGATGGAGACGATCGCCGACCGATGCCAGCGCTTCGATTTTCAGCGACCCTCGATCGAGCAGATCTCGGAGGTATTGGAGCGGGTCGCGGGCACCGAGGGAATCGAGGTTGAGAGCGGCGCCACCGCGATGATCGCCCGCTCGGCCTCGGGCAGTTTTCGCGACGCGCTCGGGACCCTCGACCAGCTGGTCTCCTTCCGCGGTCAGCAGGTTGGGCTGGACGCGGTGTTGGAGCTGCTCGGGGCCGCCGACGCCGAGCTCCTCTTCGCCGCGGTGGATGGGGTGATCGCGGAGGATCCCAAGGCGGTTCTGCTCACGGTCGAGAAGCTGGCCGGTTCGGGCCGTGACCCGGTCCAGTTCGCCCGCGACCTGCTCGCTCACCTCCGTCACCTGCTCGTGATCCAGACGATCGGTGAGGTCCCCCAGACCTTCGTGGTTACGGCCGGCGACGAAGTCCGCCTGACGGCGCAGGCGGCGGCGATCGGCCCAGCGGCGCTGGTCGGCACGATCGACGAGCTAGCCGCGGCGCTGAGCGACGTGCGCGAGGGCGATGAGGCGCGGATGGCGGTTGAGATCGCGCTGCTGAAGGCCGCGCGTCCGGACCTCGATCCCTCGCTGGAGCGCCTTCTTCCCCGCATCGAGCGGCTCGAGAAGAGCATTGGAGTGGGCGCCAGCACGCCGATCCCCGCAGAGCTCGAGGGCGATTCCCACCTCGACCCCCCTCAAGCGCCGCCCGCCGCGGATTGCCGCTCCCAGGGCGAGGCCGGCCTCTCCGATCTCGAGAAGGCAGGCCCTGCCGCGTCGGAGAAGGACCGGCAGCAACCGCCCGAGGACGCGGCTGATCCCACCGCGGCATCCCCCGTCGCGGAGGAGGAGAAGAGTCTGGGCACGGCGGGGGAGGCAGCAGCGGTGCAATCCGCGGCTCGGGACGCCTTGTCCCTCACGGAGCTGGCCGCGATCTGGCCGACCGTGATCGACAATTTGCGTCAAAACGCGCCGGCACTGGCGGCGAGCTTCGAGGGTGCGAGGCCGGTGGGCCTCGAGGGCGATGGGGTGACGATCGGCTTTCCGCCCGCTCTCACCTTCAACAAACGCAAGGCGGAGGCCCCCGACAAGCGCGAGCAGATGAGCGCCGCACTGGAGGCGACTCTGGGTAACCGGCTGCGGCCGATCTACGTCATGCTCGACGGCGAGGAGGCTTCCGCCGAGGAGGCCCAGGCCTCGCAGGTCGACCATGAGGCTCTGGTCGAGAAACTGAAGAGCGAGTTCAACGCGGAGGAGGTCGGGTAGCGGTGGCTAGAGGCGGGATGCCGGGCGGATTTGACATGAACGCCCTGATGAAGCAGGCGCAGCAGATGCAGAGCCAGATGATGGAGGCCCAGGAGCAGCTCAAGGATGAGATCGTCGAGGCCAGCGCCGGTGGCGGCATGGTCAAGGTGAAGATGGGAGGCGATCTCACCCTCCGCGAGATCGTCATCGACCCCGACGCAATCGACCCCCAGGAGGCCGAGCTGCTTTCGGAGATGGTCCAGGCGGCGGTCAATGAGGCACTGCGCTCCGCTCAAGAGCTGGCCAGCTCCAAGATGGGTGGCATCACCGGCGGCCTTCCGGGGCTCTGAGTCCGTGAGCGAAGGACCGGCGCCCCTGGCGCGCCTCGTTGCGGAGCTGGCCCGTCTGCCTGGGATCGGGCAGCGCACCGCGCAGCGGCTCGCTTTCCACATCCTCCGCGCCCCCGACGAGGAGGCCACCGCGCTGGCCGCCGCGATCACCGAGGTCAAGGAGCGGGTCGGTCTCTGCGAGCGCTGCTTCAATCTCGCCGAGGGGCCGCTGTGCCGAATCTGTGCCGACCCCGACCGTGACGCCTCGATCATCTGTGTCGTAGAGGAGCCTGCCGATGTGATCCCGATCGAGCGCACACACGAGTACCGTGGCCTCTACCACGTCCTCGGCGGGGCGCTTTCGCCGATCGACGGAATCGACGCCGAGGATCTGCGCATCGCAGAGCTGCTGCGGAGGGTGCAGGCGGGCGGCGTGGCAGAGGTGGTCCTCGCGACGAATCCGACGACGACCGGCGAGGCGACGGCGCTGCACGTCGCGGCACTCCTTGGAGACGCGGTCACGGTGACCAGGCTGGCCAGCGGCCTGCCGGTCGGCGCCGATCTCGAGCACGCCGATGAGGTGACGTTGGGCAAGGCGCTGGCGGGTCGGCAACGGCTCGGCGCCTAGTTCGACCTAGTCAAATTTCCTAGACGGATATCGAGCCGCAAATAGCGGGATTTGGGCGCGGTTGCGTCCGGGGTCTGCGGCAAGGTCACTCCGTGGCTCGCGATCAGGCCGAGACCGGCGGCATCGGCGGCGGGCCGCGCGAGGGCTCGGCGGCCGCGCGCCTCGCACGCGAGATCGCGTCTCTGCAGGCGACGCTGCTGGGCCGCCTGCAGAGAGAGTGGTCCAGTTCGGAGGTCGCGGAGTTCGCCTCCACCGCCAGACGCCTGGCCGAGGCGTTCGGCTCGGTGAGCGCGGCGGCCATCGATCCGGTCGCCACCGCGGCTCCCCAGCAGCGACCGATGGCCGAGGAGCTCCGGGCTCCGCCTCCAGGCGAACACTCGAGCCTCTATCGGCCCGGGCAGATGCGCCGCCGCCTCGAGCAGCTGATCGAGACGCAGCGGCGATATGACCAGCCGTTCTGCCTAGTCGTCTTTGACGTCCACGGGCCGGCGTCTCGCAACGGCGTAGGCGGTGAGCCGACCGCGCTGACGATCGTCGGCGCCGCCCTGCGCCAAAGCATCCGGCTCGTCGATGAGGCATTCCCCCTGGAGGAGGAAGCGATCTGCGTCCTGGCCCCAAACCAGAATACGGTCGGTGGCGTGCAGATGAGCGAGCGGCTGCTGCGCCAGCTCGACGACCTGCAGGCGGCGGGGGGCCTACCGATCGGGATCTCTGCGGGGGTCGCCGCCTGTCCAGAGCACGGCGGCGAGGCCGAGGGACTGCTGCGCAAGGCCGATGAAGCAATGTGGCGCGCGCGCGCGGTTGGCCAGCCGGTGGGTGTCGGCCGCCTCGATCCCGTGCAAGATCGCTGACAGATTCGCGAAATCCGTCCATAACTTGCGTAAACCCAGGATTTCGGTGGGAGAATCCTGTTCGACCGCGAAACCTCGGTGGTCAGTACGAGGAGTGATTGAGTAGATGCCCGGGATCAGAACCAACGCCGCCGCCGCCGTCCTCGGCGTCAGCCCCAACACACTGCGCAGCTGGGAGCGCCGCTACGGCTACCCGGTCCCCAAACGCACTCCGGGCAATCACCGCAACTACGAGCTCGTCGAGTTACAGACCCTGCGCGACGCTCTCGCCCAGACCGGCAACATCTCCTCGGCGATCGAGTTGGCGCGCCAGCGACAGGCGGCTCCGGCGAACTGCGGCGAGCTGCGCGACGCCCTGCGAAGCTTCAATGAGCAGGCCGCCGACCGCGCGGTCGAGGAGAGCCTCGCGCTGCGGCCACTGGAGCGCACAATCGAGGAGCTGCTGCTGCCCGCGCTCGACGGCCTCGCCGCGGATCCCGACCGCGAGGCCGAGTTCGAGTTCGCCTCACGCTGGGCGATGGGCTGGCTCCACGGCGCCCGACGTCTCGCCTCGACGGCCTCGCGACCGGCGGGGATCCTCTTACTCGACTCGAGCCGCGGCGAGGATGTCGAGGCCGTTCACACCCAGGCGCTCGATCTGACGCTGCGCCGGGCCGGCTTCCGCGTGTTGACCCTCTCCAGCGATCTTGCCGACGAGCGGCTCGAAGGTGCCCTGCGTGCCCTCGAGCCGACCGCGCTGGTGCTCTGCGGCCCCGGAGCAGATACCGCGGCGGCGGTGCAGCTGATCCGCCGAATCCGCGAGGCCGGTATCGACGCACCGCTTTACGGCTTCCGTGCCCGCGGCCTGATTGGGGACGCCGTGCCCTCGGCTGGCGACAGGCCAAGCCAGGTGACCGGCCTGCTCAACGCCGACCTGCGCCGGCGTGCTTCGCAGGAAGACGCCAAGGCATCCTAGAGCGGTCTTTTTTTACGGGCTCGCCAACGACCTTCAGCCGTCGGCTGGGGCAGTCGAGCACGAAGAAACGGGATCGTCCGGGTTCGGCGCGGCTTGCGGGCACGGACGATCGCTGAGCCGGCCTTGTCGTGCACCCTGTGGGTTTCGGCGATCTCCACTCTCTCCAGCCCGGCCTCCTCGAGCGCCTGGGTGAATTCACGCTTCGTCATCGCGCCTGCGATGCAGCCGGTCCACTGCGCCAGGTCCGCGCGTATCGCTTCGCTCATGTCCTCGTCGGCGATCACGTCCGAAATCGCAAGGCGGCCACCGGGTTTCAACACCCTCCCGGCCTCCGCCAACACCCGAGGCTTGTCGCCCGAGAGGTTGATCGCACAGTTGGAGATGACGACGCCCACCGACTCCGAAGGCAACGGGATCGCCTCGATCTCTCCGCGCAGCCACTCGACGTTCTGAAGACCGGACTTGCGCTGGTTCTCACGCGCTAGCGTCAGCATCTCATCCGTCATGTCGAGCCCGTATGCCTTGCCGGTCGGGCCGACGCGCACCGCCGACAGAAGCACGTCAATCCCACCGCCGGACCCGAGATCAAGCACCACCTCTCCGGATCGCAGCTCGGCGACCGCGGTCGGGTTGCCGCAGCCGAGCGAGGCCATCGTCACCGTGTCGGGGAGACGGTTTCTGGACGCCTCGTCGTACAGGCCCGCTCCGAAGATCGATGCGTTCTCGTCGATGAGCACTGTGTCGCCGCAGCACGAGGCAATGTTCGCGGCGCCTACGCAGCGCGCCGCGGCGGCGTAGCGGGCGCGGACTGCCGCACGAATTCGCTCCTCCTCCGTGTCGTCTCCCTGACAACCGCATGTGGACGACCCTGCCTCGCAGCAGCTGGTCTTGTCGGCGACGTCGCAGCATTCGGCCTGTCGTTCGGCGTCGCAGCAATCCGATCCGTGGGAGGCTGCGCCAGGAGCCGCCGATGTCAGCTTAGCCATCGTGCGAACTCCTCAAGCGCGTCGCCTTGACGTAGTAATAGGACCCGAGGCACGGACACTCGGAACCGGCGATTTCGGCATCGTGGAGCACCTTAAGGTGATGGGAGACTGTGGGCTGGGAAACGTCGAACAGTGGGACCAGCTCGCAGACGCAGACCTTTCCCGCGTGCTTGCGCAGCACGTCGACGAGCTGCAGGCGCACCGGGTCACCGAGGGCTTTGGCGATCAGACTCATTCGCTGTGCCTGCTCCCGATGCAAATTGGGGCAGACGACCGGCTCGCAACACGGTTCGCCCGGCGGCGCGCTTGGTCTTTGGCTCCAGCTCCGGATCGATAGCCATCTATTGATATATATCTATTGAAATAGAGATTGTCAATCCTTAGGATCGGCACCGATGAGATACGTGCTCTTCGTCTGCACGCAAAATGCCGGACGATCCCAAATGGCTCAGGCGTTCTTCGAACACGCCGCGCCCTCCGACCTTCGGACCGAGTCCGCTGGTCGGTGGCCGGCAGACCGGATCCATCCCCTCGTTGTCGAGGCAATGGCGGAGGCCGGAATCGATCTCTCAGCTCGCCGGCCGAAGAAGCTGTCCGTCGAGATGCAGGTGCATGCCGATCGCGCGATCACTCTGGCGTGCGGCGCGGCCTGTCCTTACGTGCCAAGCGTGGTCGAGGACTGGGACGTGCCGGACCCAGCAGGGAGGCCGATCGACGAGGTGCGGTCGATCCGCGACGACATCGAGTCTCGCGTCGCGGACTTGTTGACGTTTCGAATGGAGGAGATACGCGCCGACAACACCGCCCATCAGATGCGGTTGGCCAACCTTCTTCCCGACCTGATCGATGCCTTCGAGGAGGTTCGCACGCCGGAGGAGATTCGCGCCTGCGCGGACGCGATCCTAGATGACTACGACGATGTGCCGATCCGCAGCCATGTCGTGACGCTCGCCCGGCGCCGCATCGTCGCATGCCTGGAGGCAGAGTTCTGCGACGCGTCCGCGGACCGCAGATGAGCGGAACCGACATGGAGGGCCCCGTATGCGTCGGCATCAACGGCTTCGGCCGCATGGGCCGATTGGCGATGCGGGCGGCCTGGGGCTGGCCGGAGCTCAAATTCGCTCATGTCAACGAGGTGGCGGGAGATGCCGTGACCGGCGCACACCTACTCATGTTCGATTCCGTTCACGGCCGCTGGTCGAGAGAGGCTGCGGCTGAGGAAGGAATGCTCTGCGTCGAGGGGGAGCCAGTCGGCTACTCGGACGCCGATAGTCCGGGGAAGGCTCCCTGGGCTGATGCCGGGGTGGAGGTGGTCCTCGAGTGCTCCGGCAAGTTCCGCACCGTGGAGTCGCTGAATCCATACTTTGAGCAGGGGGTGAAGAAGGTGATCGTCGCAGCTCCGGTGAAGAAGGGAGCGCTCAACGTGGTCGTCGGGGTCAATGACGACCCCGACGAGATGGCGCTCCATGACATCCTCACCGCGGCCTCCTGCACGACCAACTGCCTGGCGCCCGTCGTCAAGGTGATCCACGAGGGGCTCGGCATCCGGCACGGCGCGATTACGACCCTGCACGATCTCACCAACACCCAGGTGGTGGTTGACGCCCCCCATAAGGATCTGCGCCGGGCTCGCGCCGCCAGTCTCTCGCTGATCCCGACCACGACCGGCTCGGCGACCGCGATCGGGTTGATCTTCCCCGAGCTGCAGGGGCGCCTCAACGGCCTCGCGGTGAGGGTGCCGATGCTGAACGCCTCGCTGACCGACTGCGTCTTCGAGGTCGAGCGCCCGACCGACGTCGAGGAGGTGAACGGGTTGCTGCGGGCGGCGGCCGAGGGGCCGCTGGCCGGCATCCTCGGCTACGAGGAGCGCCCGCTGGTTTCCGTCGACTACCGCGACGACCCGCGCTCGGGGATCGTCGACGCGCCCTCGACGATGGTCGTGAACGAGACCCAGGTCAAGGTGCTTGCCTGGTACGACAACGAGTGGGGATACGCGAACCGGCTGGTAGAGCTGGTCCGCGCCGTAGCAGGTCTGGGCGGGAATTGAGAGAGCAGCATTGGCTGCTTCCGACTCGACAGGAACCAACCGCCAGGGCGACCTGCGCAATTACGTCCTGGTCACCGGCGCCTACTGGGTGGAGACCCTCGCCGACGGGGCGACGCGGATGCTTGTCCTCTTCTACTTCTACGAACTGGGCTACTCGCCGTTCACGATCGCCTCGCTGTTCATCTTCTACGAGATCTTTGGCGTCCTCACCAACCTCGTCGGCGGCTGGCTGGCGGCCCGCTTCGGGCTGCGGACGACCCTCTACATGGGTCTCGGCACCCAGGTCTTCGCCACGGCTATGGTCGGCTTCGCGCCCGAGGCCTGGCTCGTCATCCCGTACGTGATGGTCTCTCAGTCCTTCTCGGGTATCGCCAAGGATCTGACCAAGATGAGCTCCAAGAGCGCGGTCAAGCTGGTCGTCCCCGAGGGAGACCAGGGCGCCCTTTACCGCTGGGTCGCGGTGCTGACGGGCTCCAAGAATGCGCTCAAGGGTGTCGGCTTCTTCCTCGGCGCGGCGATGCTGACCGTCGCAGGCTTCCAGACCTCGATGCTGATTCTGGCCGGAATGGTTCTGGCGACTTTGATCATCGTCTCCTCGCTGATGCACGGGCACCTCGGCCGACCTGACGCGAAGGCGAAGTTCAAGCACATGTTCTCGAACGATCGCGCCGTCAATGTCCTCGCAGCGGCGCGCATCTTCCTCTTCGCCTCGCGTGACGTCTGGTTCGTGGTCGGGCTCCCTGTCTATCTGGAGACCGTGCTCGGCTGGAGCTTCCTGGCGACGGGTGGCTTCCTGGCGATCTGGGTGATCGGTTACGGAATCGTGCAGGCGGCGGTGCCGGGCTTCGTCCGTCGCCGCGGTGCCAAGGGCGGCGCCGAGCCGGAAGGAAGGACGGCTACCTGGCTCGCCTTCCTCCTCGCGCTCTTCCCAGCGGCTATAGCGATCGGTTTGGCGGCCGGCGCCGATCCCACCGCGGTGATCGTCATCGGCCTGATCGCCTTCGGCGTCGTCTTCGCCATGAACTCCGCCGTACACTCCTACCTCATTCTCGCCTACTCCGAGAACGACAGAGCGACGATGAATGTCGGCTTCTACTACATGGCAAATGCCGGCGGCCGGCTGGCGGGGACGGTCCTCTCTGGCCTGCTCTATCAGTGGCAGGGGCTGGAAGCCTGCCTGTGGGCATCGGCAGCCTGCGTGTTGGCGGCGGCCGCACTATCTGGGCTGCTTCCCACCGAGACGGCTACCCCGACACGCTCAGGCGACGATCTGGCTCCTGTGACGTAGGCGTGACCTCGAGGCCGCTTGCTCCCTACTGGCTGCCCGGCCAGATCGGATCATGTCTGGCGATGAGCTCTTTGAAGCGGTTTGGGAAAAGCCGGTGGCAGCCGCCATCGAACGGGTCGACCAGTGTGGGTGGGCCCGGCGGGCTCTCCTCCAGGGTCTTGACGATCACCGGCTCGATGTCTTCGCCTGTGATCTGGTGCGGTTTGCCCGGGCGCGCCTCATCGTGCAGGCCGTCGATGCCCTTCTGGACAAAGCGGCCCCGCCGGCGGCCCGGGTTCTGCGTGGCGTAGCCCAGGCGCGCCGCGATGTCCTTGCTGGCTCCCTGTCAGCCGCCGCCAGCACGATCCGGCAGCGCAGCGCCAGGGCCTGGGCGCTCTTGGGGCGGCGGGCCCAGCGCTCCAGCGCCTCCCCGCTTGGCGTCACGTCCACACGTCGGGGCATAAGGCCTCCCATTGTCGATTGCGATGGCGACGTCTTCGCCGGCGAAGACTCTATGGCTGCGAACTAAGGACTGGGTCACTAGTATCTCCAAGGTCAAAAAGAGCCCCCGGGACCGCAGTCCCGGGGGCTCTTTGCATCACGGGCGGCCCCGCCGCCGGCCAGTCTTCTTAGAGCGCTGCGAGCGTTCTTTCTGCTGCTTTGATCACGATTTTCGGCATCGTGGCGAAATCGAGCGCCGGCCCGTATTTCTGACCGATGGTCAGGTTGTACTTGACGAACTGCGTGATTTCTTCCTTCTTCGGCGAGCCATGAGGCACGATGCAGTAGGTGAATGTCGAGATCGGGTAGGCGGTCTTGGCGCTCTTCGGCGGGTCAACGATGTGTAGTTCGTTGTTCGCCGGCACATGCTTGACGATCGCCGCCGCCGCTTCGAAGCCCTTCAGGTTGGGATACACGAACTTTCCGGCATTGTTCTCGACGGCTGCGGCCGGCAGGCCCGCCGCAATGACGTAGGAGGCCTCGATGTAGCCGATCGCCCCCTTGGTCGAATCGACGATCGCGGTGACGCCAGGGTTCCCTTTGCCACCAACTCCGACCGGGAAGCTGACCGAGGTCGCGTAGCCGACCGAGTTCTTCCAGGCCGGGCTGACTTTCGAGAGGTAGTTGGTGAACGCGTACGTGGTCCCAGAACCGTCGCTGCGGAAGGCCACTGTGATCGGCAGGTTAGGCAGATGGAGCGTGGGGTTCAGTTTCTTGATTTTAGGGTCTTTCCAGTTAGTGATCTTGCCCAGGTAAATCGCGGCGATCACCGACGCCGAAAGATGCAGAGCGTTCTTCTTGATACCGGGGAGGTTGTAGGAGACGGCCGGACCCGACAGCGCCCACGGGATCTGAACGCAGTTATTGCAGGCAGCGGCTTGTTCGGGGGTCAATGGGGCATCGGAGGCGCCGAAGTCGACTGTCCGCGCAGTGATGTCCGCGATTCCTGCCCCGGAGCCAACCGAGGAGTAGGAAACGTGGTCCGCGCCGCGCGTGTGGGCTTCGAATCCATTTATCCACTCTCCCATCAGCGGTGCCACAAGCGTGGAGCCTGCACCCTTGAGTTCGGCGAGAGCGCTCGCCGTCGATACGGTCGCCATGCAAGCAACGGTTCCAACCGTCGCAAGGATGAGGCCAAGCAGCCTATTGCGAATCAACTGAGATCCTTTCAACTCGTTTGTCGGCCGCCAAGATACGGGCGGTCTAGTCATAGGACTGGCGCGGTCAGAATCGCGGTGCGGAGCCGCCTATTTGTTACATTTTCGTGAACCCCCCCTTTTTTCGTGAACCCCTCTTGTTACTGAGTCGTTAACACGCCTTTTCACTTGTGTCGATTTTGTGAAACCTGACGCTACTGGGTAGACGTTCGCTCTATCTCCTCTACCCTGCGCGCCATGGATGGTTCAATCACCCCGGCGCTTCCCACCGGACCGGAGCCTCCCCAAGCTGCCCATGCACGCTCGCGGCGGCGGCGCAAATCGGCTGACCGCCTCGGAGACGGCCTGTTCTACGGCGTTTGCGCCCTGGCAGCGATGCTCGGCATCGCGGTCCTTCTCTTGGTCGGTTACCAGGTCGCCCATGGCGCGGCTCCCGCGATATCCAGGTTCGGGCTGGGCTTCCTCTTCCACACTACCTGGCAGGCGAACTTCCACATTTTCGGTGCTGGCTCCCTGCTCTACGGAACCGTGATCACCTCCTTCATGGCCCTTCTGTTGGGGGCCCCGATCGCCATCGCCATCGCCCTATTCCTTAGCCTGCTGGCACCGGTGGGCGTGAGCAGGGTGATCTCGCCGCTGGTGGAGATGCTGGCGGCGATCCCAAGCGTGATACTCGGCTTCTGGGGCATCGTGATCCTGGCGCCCTTCGTGCACGAACACCTCGAGCCCTGGCTCCACGACACGCTGGGCTTCATCCCCATTTTCGGCTCTCCTCAGACGACCGGCGCCAGTGTGTTCACCGCCGGCCTGATCCTGACGATCATGGTGATCCCGATCATCGCCTCGATCTCGCGCGACCTCTTCCTCACGGTGCCGCGCGAGATCCAGGACGGGGCGAGCGCGCTCGGCGCGACGCGCTGGGAGGTGGTGCGCGGGGTGGTCCTCCCCTCGACGGCCTCCGGAGTGGTTGCCGCCACGCTGCTCGGCCTCGGACGTGCCCTGGGCGAGGCGATCGCCGTCGCACAGGTGCTCGGCGCCGGATCTGAAATCCACGCGTCGCTGTTCAAGACCGGCGACACGCTTGCCGCCCGGATCGCGGAGCAGTTCACCGAGTCGCTGGCCTCACCGATCTATTTGGGCTCGCTTTTCTACCTCGGGGTGATCCTCCTCGTGATCGGGCTGATTTCCAACCTGTGTGCGCGCTGGATCGGCAGGCGCTTCGAATACCAGCGCGCGGTGGCGAAATGAGTACGGGCTCGTTCGACCCGACCGCTCCGCTTACCCCCTCGGGAAACCTGCGTCGGCGGCGGCTCGTCAGCCGCCTCGCCGAATCCGGGGCGGCGGTGGCGGCGGTGGTGGCTGTCGCGGTCCTGGTGATCGTCATTTATACGGTGCTGGTGCGCGGGGCCAGCGCGCTCAGCTTCGAATTCCTGGTCAATGGCGCGCCCACCGGGATCGGCCCGGCGATCGTCGGCACAGCCCTGGTCGTCGCTCTCGCGACCGTGATCGCGATGCCTTTGGGGATCCTCGTCGCGCTCTACCTGACCGAGTTCGCTGGGGATCGGGCGGCCAGTTCGATCCGCCTCGCCTTGGACCTCATGAACGGCCTGCCCTCGATCATCATCGGCCTCTTTGTCTTCGGCCTGCTCGTCAACCACCATCAGGACTCGGTCTACGCCGGATCGATCGCGCTGGCGATTATCATGCTGCCGTTGATCGCCCGCGGCAGCCAGGAGAACCTTCTCCTCGTCCCCGCCAGTCTGCGCGAAGCCGCCGACGCGCTGGGGGTGAGCCGCCGGCGCACCGTGCTCGGGGTCGTTCTGCCCGCTGCGATGGAGGGGATCGTCACCTCGACGGTTCTCGCGGTCGCTCGAGCCGCTGGTGAGACCGCCCCGCTGCTCCTCTGCGACGGGATATTCAATGCCGGTAGGTACAGCTTCAACGTCACCGAAGGCGTGGCAAACATTCCTATGACGATCTACTCGTTGTCCGAAGAAGCGAACCCGGAAGGGTTCGCGCGCGCCTGGGGTGCGGGGTTTGTGCTGCTGTCCTTCATAGTGTTCTCGAGCCTTGGCGTTAGGGTCCTGCACGCCCGCAGCCGGCAGAAGAAAGCCTCATGAGCATCCCCGAGCCATTCCCGCGTTTTTCCGCCAACCCCGCTGCTGTTCCCCGGCGGGTCCGGATCCAGTCCGGGCAGCCGGAGTCGGGGGTGGGGCTCGCGGAGCAGAACGGCAATCGCCGCCTCGTGGGCGGGGAGGTGGTCTTCGACGTCCGCGACGTGTCTGTGTCCTACGGCAGCAAGCGGGCGCTCGCCAACGTCAGTCTGACGATCTTCCGCAACCGGATCACGGCCCTGATCGGGCCCTCGGGCTGCGGGAAGACGACCTTCCTGCGCAGCCTCAACCGGATGAACGACTCCGTGTCGGGCTTCAGGATCGAGGGGCACGTCACCTACCACGGGCACGAGATATACGGCGAGCGGGTCGACCGGATCGAGGTGCGGCGCCGCATCGGCATGGTTTTCCAGAAACCGAACCCGTTCCCAAAGTCGATCTACAACAACGTCGCCTGGGCGCTGCGCAACCTCGGTATGAAGGACGGACTCGACGACCGCGTCGAGAATGCGCTGCGCGGCGCGGCGCTCTGGGATGAGGTCAAAGACCGGCTCCGCGACAGCGCCCTCGGCCTCTCCGGCGGGCAGCAGCAGCGGCTCTGCATCGCCCGTGCGATCGCGATCGAACCCGACGTCCTGCTTCTCGACGAGCCGGCCTCCGCACTGGACCCGATCGCCACCGCGAAAATCGAGGAGTTGATGAAGAGCCTCGAGAATCGCTACACGATCGTGATCGTCACCCACAACATGCAGCAGGCTGCGCGCGTCGCCGACCGAACCGCGTTCTTCGGCCTCGAGGTGAGCGGCGCCGAGCGGGTCGGGACGCTGGTCGAGGTCGACGACACCGAGGCGATCTTCAACCACCCCGCCGACCCGCGCACGCGCGACTACGTGACGGGCCGCTTCGGCTAGGAGGCGCGGCCGCTCTTGAGGATCGCGTCGCTGGAGATCTGCTCGAGCAAGGGTTGCCCGCACTGCCAGCAGTAGGTCGCGCCGCTGCTGTGCGGCGCGCCGCACTTGGAGCAGGAGCCGGCCGTGCCGGTCCGCTCTGTGCGTACGATGCGTTCGACCTCGCTTAGTTCCGCGTCGGCGTCCTGCAGGGCGACAGCCCGCTTGACGAGCACGTCGACTTGGATCCGATTGCGGATCGCCATCTCGTAGACGAGGCCGCCGAGGTCCCACTGGAGCTCGGCGACCCGCGCGATTAGCTGGTCGCGGCGGCGTTCGAGGTCGACGAGCAGGTCGTGCCCGATCGCCGGGCCGGAGGCCGAAGACGTCGCCGCCTGCTGGGCGCCGTTTCCATTGGAGGAGGGCGCGCCGCTCGCCTTGCGACTGCCCGACAGCCGCGGCAATTTCGGCATTGAGATCATTCGCCGAAGAAATTGCCGGTGAACTTGCCGCCCTGGCAGCCGGCGGCGCCCTTTTCACACTTCCCCCCGACTTCGACTTTCGGAGGCGGCAGCTTTACCCCAGCCGCTGGTTTGGTGAATTCTTCTGCGCCCGCGTTCGATTCGGCTTCCTTGTTCAGCGTGACCTTGCTGTGCTTCGTGGCCTTGCCACCGCTTCCACTGGCGCCGCTGGCGGTGTTGCCGGTCGACCCCGTGGAGGCCCCTTCGGCGCTTCCGCCGCCTTTGATCACGATCGGCGCCTGGGAGGTGGCGGCCGTGGTGTGGTTGCCTGAGCGGCCGATCAGCACGCCGATCCCGAGCGCGAGCAGCAGCGTGCCGACGCCGGCGATCAGGGCGGCGTTCGGTGAGATTCCCGTCCGCTTCTTCTTGGGGGGCGGAGGCGGTGGCATGGCCGGCCGCTTCACCGCCTCCATCAGGACGACGGCGTCCATGAAGGGAAGGCGGGGGTCGCCACGTCGCTGCCCGCACTCCAGGCAGTAGCGCTGGTCGTCCAGCAGCTTCGCCCCGCAGGATGGGCACTGGCTGCCGCTCTGGATCGCCGAGGACTGGATGTGGGTCGCCGGGGCCGGCAGCTCGGGGGCCGGCAGTTCGGGCTGCCGCAGCGCTGGGGATACCTCGGGCTGGGCCATGGCTTGGGTCGGTGCGTCGGTTGAGTCCATTGGGACGCTCTCGCTGATTGTCGCGGCGCTGGCGCGTCAGATGTTGTCGACTTGTGAAGAGCCTTTGTTTACCCTGCCAAACTGCCGCCGAACGAGGCCGACCAGCACCCCACCCCGGGGTCGCCGAGTCCCTCGCCATGGCCGCACATCGTGATTGGCCGCGGGTGGGCCGTTTCCCTGGCCGTTTCCCTGGCCGTTTCCCTATATCTCAAAATCTTCACAACGAGGGCAGCGGGCGCCGTGACACTCCCAGGTGCGCGTGACGAGCCCGATCGACGACGAGGGTCCCCGGAGGGCCAATTTCGAGCGCTGCGCTAGCTGCGGCGCGGCCCTGTCGGCCGCCCAGCGCTACTGCCTGGAGTGCGGCGAGCGGCGCGGCCCGCTGCCCGCGGTCGTCGCGGACCGCGTCGCGGCCCTCGGCGAGCGCGGGTCTCCCGCCGCTCCCGAGGCGAGCCCGACCAGGATCGCCCCTGCGGACCCGGTTGCGGTGTCGCCCGCGACGGCGGAGGGCGAGGAGGAGGAGGACTCTGGTTACTGGCGCTTCATGCCCTCGCCGCAGGTGGCCGCGGTCGCGGTGATGGCGCTGCTCGCCGCTGGCGTCGTGATCGGCTCGGTCACCAGCCCCTTCGCGCAGAGCGCAGGAACCGCGCCGATCGTCCTGGAAGCGGCCGAATCGGCGGCTTCGGAAGGCTCGCCGGAACCGGTGAGCGACTCTGGCTCCGCGACCGAATCGGCGACGGCGACCCCCAGCGAAGAACCCGTCGCGCTCCCGACTGAAACGCCGGGGGCCGAACCGCTGCCGGAAATCGCGCCGACGCCGGAACTCCCTCCCGAACTGCCCGAAGAACCGGCGTTGCCCGAAATCAAGCACGTCTTCCTGATCGTGCTTGACGGCCACGGCTACGAAGAATCGTTCGGCAAAACCGCGAGCGTGCCCTACTTAACCAAGACGCTGGCCGGCCAGGGCGAGCTGCTCCCTAACTACTACGCGGTGGCCCAGGGGGGGCTGGCCAACAAGATCGCCCTGCTTAGTGGCCAGGGACCGACCCCGCAGACCGTCGCCGGTTGCCCCGAATTCGCGCCGATCGTCCCCGGCACGGTGGGGGCCGAAGAACAGGTCGAAGGAAGCGGCTGCGCCTACCCCGCCGCGACACCGACGCTCCCCGGCCAGCTGGCTGAAAAGAAGCTGGCCTGGAAGGCCTACATCGAAGGCTCCGCCGGCGGCTGTGCCGAAGAACCGCGTCGCAATCCGATCCTCTACTTCGCGGCGCTGACCGAAAGCCCGAGCTGCGGCGAAGACGACGTCGGCATCGAACAGCTTAGCGCCGACCTCGGGTCCTCGAAGAGTGCTCCGTCCCTGTCCTACATCGTCCCCGGCCCCTGCCACGACGGCAGCGAAACGCCCTGCGAACCCGGCAAGCCCGCCGGTCTTGCTGCCACCGAACCGTTCCTCCAAGAAGTCGTGCCGGAGATAACAGGCTCCCTCGCCTACAAGGAAGGCGGCCTGCTCGCGATCACCTTCGACGGGGCGCCGCAGAGCGGACCGAGCGCCGACCCCAGCTCCTGCTGCGCGACGCCCACTTACCCCAACCTGCCGCCGCCCTCGCCCCAGGCGAGAGAAGAAGCGCCGGCTGCAGGCGGATTGAAGAAGAGCGGCGGCGGCGGTCGGGTCGGATTGCTGCTGATCTCCCCCTTCGTCAAGCCCGGCAGCGTCGACGAAGGTAGCTACTACAACCACTTCTCGCTGCTTCTCAGCATCGAGGAAGCGTTCGGGCTGAAGCCGCTCGGCTATGCCGCCACCCCCGGCCTGCTTGCCTTCGACAGCACTGTCTTCAACGCCGAAGCGTCGACGGCCGCGACTTCCAGCGTCAAGTCCGCTCCGGCTCGGGCGCCGCGCCCTCGCTGATCCCGAAGCGCTCGTGCAGGCGGCGAAGCGGCGCGGGCTCGGCCTCGGTGCGGCGCTGGAGGAAGCGCGGCGCGCCAGCATTGACGCGAGTACCGAGCAGGGCCGGCACCGTCGGCGCACGATCAGCGAGATCAGCGCCACCGGGGTGCCGCTGAGGCCCATCGACGACCGGGGCGCTTTGCAGCACGCCAGCACCGAGGGGAATCACAGCCCGGCGTCCTGGAGTTGTTTGCGCGTCTTGATCGTCTCGGTGTCGATGACCCCGCCATCTTCGCCACATATCCTGCTCGTCCTAACCTTCCGCTGTTTCTTCCCGTGTTTAGTCGCGGAAAAGGACAGCGGAAGGAGTTGTAGGGGCCCGGCGACTATGCTCGGTCGTCCTCATGAGCGGCGCGAAATCGGACATAGTGGTGATGAAGTTCGGCGGCACCTCGGTCGCCGGCGCCGAGCAGATCAAGCGTGCCGCGGCGAGGATCGTCGGCGCCCGTGAGGCGGGCAATCGCGTCATCGCCGTGCTGTCTGCGCGCGGCAAGACGACCGATGCGCTGGTAGCTCAGGCGATGGAGATCTCCGACCGGCCGGTGGCCCGCGAGATGGACATGCTGCTCTCCACCGGCGAGCGGATCTCCTGCGCGCTGTGCGCGATGGCGATCCACGACCTGGGACAGGAGGCGATCTCGCTGACCGGCTCTCAGGCCGGCATCGTGACCGACTCCTCCCACACCAAGGCGCGCATCATCGACGTTCGCGCCGAGCGCATCAGGGAGATGCTCGAGGCGGATCGGATCGTTCTCGTCGCCGGCTTCCAGGGGGTCTCGACCGAGAGCCGCGACGTGACGACGCTCGGCCGCGGCGGCTCCGACACGACCGCCGTCGCCCTGGCGGCCGCGCTCGACGCCGCCGTCTGCGAGATCTACACCGACGTCTCCGGTGTCTTCAGCGCCGACCCGAGGATCGTCGCCAACGCCCGCAAGTTGCGGACGGTCTCCTTTGAGGAGATGCTCGAGATGTCGGCCTCCGGTGCCGGCGTCCTGCAGCTGCGCTCGGTCGAGTACGCGCGCAACCACGGTGTCCGCATCCACTGCCGCAGCAGCTTCGACGACGGTCCCGGTACCCTCGTGCTCTCCGAGGAGGAGACCGTGGAGCAACCGTTCGTGACAGCCGTTACCCATTCGGACGATGAGTCCCGCGTGACGCTGACCGGCGTCCGCGACGAGCCGGGTGTCGCCGGGCGAATATTCACGGCGCTCGCCGAGGCGAATGTCAACGTCGACGTGATCATCCAGAACGAGCCGGTCGGCGATGACGAGCTTGCCGACCTTTCATTCACGGTCGATCGCTCCGATCTGGTGACCGCGACCGACACGATCGCGGCTCTTGGCGGCCTCAGCCAGGGCGTCCGCACCGATGAGCGGATCGGCAAGGTCTCGATCGTCGGCGCGGGCATGCGCTCGCACCCCGGAATCGCGGCCAAGGTCTTTGAGGTGCTCGGCGCCGAGGGAATCAACATCGAGATGATCTCCACCTCGCCGATCAAAATCTCCTGTGTGATCGCCGCCGATCGAGTCCCGGCGGCCGTCAAGGCGCTGCATCAGGCCTTCGAGCTCGGCGCCGACGCGGTGCGCCCCGAGGCCCGCGACACGGCAGAGCCAACCGTCTCATGAGCGGCTACAGAGTCGGGGTCCTCGGCGCGACCGGGCTGGTCGGGGCGACGATCCTCGAAGTCCTCAAAGAGCGGGATTTCCCCGCCGCCGAGGTCATTCCCTTCGCCTCGGAGTCCTCGGCGGGCAGGCGGATCGAGTGGAACGGCTCTTCGCTCGAGTGCCTGCCCCTCGCCGAGGAGACGATCCAGGGCCTCGACATCGTCCTCTCCTCGGCTGGCGGCGCGGTGAGCGCCGCGTGGGCTCCTCGATTTGTGAAGGCCGGTGCGGTGGTCGTCGACAACACCAGCCACTTCCGGATGCGCGACGATGTTCCGCTGGTTGTCGCCGAGGTCAACCCTGACGCGCTCGAGGGCCACCGTGGGATCGTCGCCAACCCCAATTGTTCGACCATGCAGATGGTCGTAGCGCTGAAACCGCTTCACGATGAGGCGGGGATCGAGCGGCTCGTCATCTCCACCTACCAGGCGGTCTCCGGGACCGGCAGGGCCGCGGTCGAGGAGCTGCGCAACCAGGCCGAGGCGGTGCTGCACGATCGCCAGGTGGAGACTGGGGTATATCCGCACCAGATTGCCTTCAACGCCCTCGCTCAGGCCGGCAACTTCGCCCCGGGAGACGACCACACCGATGAGGAGCGGAAGCTGATCCACGAGACGCTCAAGATCCTCGGCGATCGGTCGATCAGGGTCAGCGCCACGTGCGTGCGCGTCCCAGTTGTGACCGGTCACTCGGAGGCGGTCAACGTCGAGACCCGCGAGCTGCTCTCGGCGGGTAGGGCGCGCGAGCTGCTCGAGGCGGCACCCGGCGTCACCGTCGTCGACGACCCCGGGGCGGCCCGCTATCCGATGGCGATCGAGGCTGCCGGCAAGGACGATGTCTTCGTGGGCCGCATCCGCCGCGACCCCGGCAAAGAGCGCGCCCTCGACATCTGGGTGGTATCGGACAACCTCCGCAAGGGAGCCGCGACGAACGCCGTGCAGGTCGCGGAACTGCTGATCGAGCGTCGCCTGCTGAGCGGCCGGGAGTAGGAATGGACATCGGCTTCGGCGAAGCCGTGCTCTTGTTCGGCGGCCTGCTCGCGGTGGTTGCCGGCCTCTCCGGCGTGATGCGGGGCACGGTCCTCTCGGCCTCGGTCCTCTCGGTGGGGCTCGGGGTTCTGCTCGCCGCCCTGGGCGTCGTCAGCGTCGAACCGCGCAGCGGCGCGATCGTCGAGCTGATCGAGCTGGCGCTGATCCTGACGCTCTTCTCCGACGGAATGTTCGTCGAGCGCGAGCTGCTGCGCAGCCACTGGAGCCCGGTCACCAGAGCTCTGGTGATCGCGATGCCGATCACGATGGCGTTGCTGGCGCTCGCCGCGAAGGCGCTCTTTCCCGAGCTCAGCTGGGCCGAGGCCTTCCTGCTCGGCGCGGTTCTCTCACCGACCGACCCAGTCGTCACCTCGGCGGTCGTCACATCGCGGCTGGTGCCGAGCGCCGTTCGGCATACTCTGAACCTCGAGTCCGGGCTAAACGACGGCCTCGCGCTCCCCTTCGTCCTCTTCTTCTTGGTCCTCGCCTCACCGGGTGGAAATGCCGGCGGCGAAGCCGCGAAGCTCGGCGGGGAAGCCGTCGTTGGTGGCGCGATCGGCGTGCTGCTCGGCTCGATCGGGGGCCGGCTTCACCCACACCTGCCGAGCGGCGGGCTGGCCGCCCGCTACGAGGGCATCTACGCGGTCGGTTTCGCCCTTTTTGCCTTCGGTTTGGCCGACGTGACCTTCGGCAACGGGCTGATCGCCGCCTTCCTTTGCGGGATCGCGATGGGTGCCACCGAGCGCGAGGTCCCGCAGGGCTTTGTCGAGTTCGCCGAGAACGCCAGCGCGATCCTGCAGGTGATCACCTTCTTCGTCTTCGGGGCCCTGATCATCGCCACCGGCTTCAACCACAGCGTGCCGCCGCTGGTGCTCTTCGTCCTCTTCGCGCTGCTGATCGCGCGCCCGGCGTCGGTGATGCTCTCGCTGGCGCGAACCGGGATCCCGCGCCCCCAGAAGTTGTTCATGGCCTGGTTTGGCCCCAAGGGGGTCGCCTCGATGCTTTTCGCCCTGTTCGTGCTCAAGTCGGGGATCGACGAGAGCAACCTGATCTTCGACGTCGCCGCGATCGCGATCATCTGCTCGATCGTCGCCCACGGCCTCACCGACACGCTCGGTGCCCGCTGGATGGCCAGCCGTGTGGGCCTTGCGGAGGGCTCGGGACCCGCAGGTTCGGCCTGATCAGGCGGGAATCGCCTCGAGCCGCCCCTCGACCCACTTGGTCGAGGCGATGTGCTTCTTCATACCCAGCGCCTTCGGGTCGGCGCCCAGCGCCAGGCCCACGAGCTGGGGCAGGTGCAGCACGGCGAGCCCGAGATCGCGATTTACGACCTTTGCCGCCTCGGGCTGTTGCATGTCGAGGTTCAGGTGGCACAGCGGGCAGGGGGTGACCAGGCAGTCCGCGCCCGCGTCGAGAGCGTCGCCGAGATGGGTGCCCGCCTGGCGCAGCGAGGTCTCTTTGTTCATCGTGATCACCGGGAAGCCACAGCATTTGCGGGCCCCGTCGTAATCGACCACCTCGCCGCCGAGCGTCCGGATCACCTTCTCGAGGTAGACGTCGCGCTCGGGGAACTCGCGATAGCCGAGCCGCTCCTTCGGTCGCACGATGTAGCAGCCATAGAAGGGACCGATGCGCAGGCCTGAGAGCGGCCGCACGACCTTCTCCGCCAGGTTCTCGAGGCCGTAGTCCTCGACCAGCAGCCAGAGAAAGTTTTTGTTGGTGAATCCGTCCTTGCCCTTGACGTATTCGAGCCCCTGGCCGTTCAGCACCTCGTTGATGTGGGCACGATAGGCGGAGTCCGCGTCGAGTCGCTGCTGGCACTCAGACTGGGCTCCCTGGCAGGTCGAGCAGATGTTCATCATCGCCAGCCCCGTCTGCTGAGCGAGGGCGAAGGTGCGGGCGTTGAGTGTGTCGGCGAGCTCCTGGTTGTGCTCGGCGATGATCCCGGCTCCACAGCAGTTGGCGCGGTCGAGTTCGACCAGCTCGATGCCGAGCTCCTCGGCGACGATCGCCATCGAGCCGTGCAGCTCCGTGGTGAAGCCGCGCGAGACGCAGCCTGGCCAGTAGGCGAGCTTCATGGCGATCCCTCCTCGGCCGCGATCTTCTCGGCCTCCGTCTCATCGGGCTCGGGTTCGACCTCCTCCTCGCCCCTAATGTAGATGTTGAATTCCTCGCGGTGCGCCTCGGCGTGGCCGTAGATCGCCTTGACCTCATCCTGGGCACCGCCGGGGAGCTTGGGGTGGACACCCGGGATCAGCTTCGGCAGCGAGCGCGCCTTGCCGGTCCTGATCGCGCGAAGAACGGTAGGCAAGGACGTCAGCAGCCCCTTGATCGCACCTTTCGTCGGTTTCAGCTTGCCCTTGACGCCCGGCGCGTAGGACTCCTGGATCAGGAGAGCCTCGTCGTTGGTGCCCTTCTTCTCGATCATCTTGACGAACGCGGTCACGTGGTTGTAGCCGTTGTTGGGGTCATCCTCGACGCCGTTCTCGGCGGCCTGGCGGCGCAGGCGCATGATCTGGTCCATCGGGGCGACGCCCTTCGGACAAGCGTCGATGCAGCTGAAGCAATGGGTGCAGTCATAGATCCCGTGGGGATCGTGGGCCAGGTCGTGAAGTCGCTCGAGGGTCTCGGCGTCGCGCGGATCACCGACGAATCGGTAGGCCTTGGCGAGCGCTGCCGGGCCGATGAACTCAGGGTCAGATTCCATCGACAGGCACGAGGAGACGCAGGCGCCGCACTGGATGCAGGCCATCGATTGGGTGATGTCGATCATCGACTGAGGCTCGACGATGTACTCGCGCTCGGGTGGATCGCCGTGGGGAAGAAGCCAGGGCGTGACCCGACGGATCTTGGTCCAGTGCGTCGACTCCATATCGGTGACCAGATCCTTGATCACGGGCATGTTGCCCATCGGCTCGATGACTATCGGCACGGTTTCCCCAGCCCCCGCCTCGGCGGACCCCCTCGCGGCCGCAGACTTCTTGTTGGCCAGCTCCTGTGCCTCGCCGATCTGGGTCTTGCAGCCGAGGCCCGACTGGCCGTTGATCTTCATCCCGCAGGAGCCGCAGATCGCCGCCCGGCACGAGCAGCGCACGGCAAGCGAGCCGTCATCGCGGTCCTTGGCCTGCAGAAGGCCGTCGAGGACCGCGAGGGAGGGATCGAGCTCCACCTTGAACTCCTCCCAGAAGGGGCCCCTCTCCTCCTCTGGCTTGAAGCGGCGGACTTTCAGCGTGTACTCGGCCATCGGCTCAGTATTTCCTCTCTTCGGGCTCCCACTGGGTAATGGTCACCTCTGAGTATGAGATCTCGGGCCCCCCGTCCCCCTGCTGGAGGTCGATGTGTTTGAGCCACTCCTCGTCGTTGCGCTCCGGGAAGTCGGTCCGGTACTGGGCGCCGCGGCTCTCCCTGCGCTCCAACGCCGCAACGCAGGTGCACTCGGCGTTGTCGAGCATGTAGCCGAGCTCGATCGCCGCGAGGATGTCCTGGTTGAAGACGCTGCCGCGGTCGTCGATGTAGGCGGATGCGGCCTCCTCCTTGAGGCGGCGAACCGTGTCGAGCGCCTCCTGGATGCCCGTCTCCTCGCGGAAGACGGCCACCTTGGCGTCCATCGTCTGGCCCAGCTCGAGCTTGATCTCCGAGACGCGCCTGCCGGACCCCTTCTCGCGAGAGGAGATCGCATCGATTTTGGCCTGCTCGTCCTCGAGCACCTTCTTTGAGGCGCGGGAGCCCTCGGTCCGCTTGGCGCGCGCGGCGGCGTCGGCGCCGGAGCGCCGCCCGAAGATCAGCGTGTCGAGCAGCGAGTTGGCGCCGAGCCGGTTGCCACCGTGCACCGATACGCAGGCCGTCTCACCCGCGGAATATATGCCGGGGATGTCGGTGCGCCCGTCGACGTCCGTCTTGACGCCGCCCATTGTGTAGTGGTTGCCCGGCTTTATGTGGATCGGTTCGCGGGTGATGTCGACGCCGGCGAAGTCCTTGCCGACGAGGACGATCTCGCGCAGCGCCTCGTGCACGCGCTTTTTCGGCACCACCGTGATGTCGAGGGCGACGGTCCCGTCGGGGAAGCCGCGGCCCTCGTTGATCTCCGTCTGCTCGGCGCGCGAGACGACGTCGCGGGAGGCTAGCTCCATCTTGTTGGGCGCGTACTTCTCCATAAAGCGCTCGCCGTTCTTGTTGAGCAAATGGGCGCCCTCACCACGGGCTCCCTCGGTGATCAGGAAGCCCTTGCCCGCCAGGGTCGTCGGGTGGTACTGGATCATCTCCATGTCCATCAGCTTGGCGCCAGCCCGGTAGGCCATCGCGATCCCGTCACCGGTGCAGATCAAGGCGTTGGTCGTTGGCTTCCAGACCTGGCCGTTGCCGCCGCAGGCGAGAATCACGGCCTTTGCCTGGAAGAGCTCCATCGAGCCGTCGGCGACATTGCGGGTGACGACGCCGCAGCACTCACCATCCTCATCGAGCGCGAGCGCGGTGGAGAACCACTCCTCATAGCGGGCCACCTCCTCGGAGTACTTCATCAACTGCTCGTAGAGAACGTGCATGATCGCCTGGCCGGTGATGTCGGCGACGTAATAGGTCCGCGCCGCGGAGGCGCCGCCGAAGGCCCGGGTGCCGAGCTTGCCCTCCTCGTTACGGTGGAAGGTGACGCCGAGATGCTCGAGATGGAGAATCTCATCCGGCGCCTCGCGGGTCATGATTTCGATCGCGTCCTGGTCCCCCAGGTAGTCGGAGCCCTTGATCGTGTCGAAGGCGTGTGACTCCCAGGAGTCGCCCGGGTTGAGGGCCGCATTGATCCCGCCCTGGGCGGCGTTGGAGTGCGAGCGCACCGGGTGGACCTTGCTGATGATGCCAACCGATACGCCCTGCTCGGCGGCCGCGAGGGCCGCGCGCTGGCCGGCCAGGCCGGCGCCGATCACCAGAACGTCATGCGTGGGCACGGGCGCGGACTCTATAGCGGCGAAATCCGACCCCGCGGTCGGATTTCGCGCGAGCATCGGCCCTCAGGTGAGCCAGCGCTCCCCCAGCCGGTGGGCCGCGGCCTCGGCCAGGCGGATCGCCTCGGTGAGCGCCTCGAAGTCGACGTTCTCGGCGACGTCGTCAGGCCAGTGGTAGTGGGCCGGCTGCTTGTAGTCGGTACAGGTGCCGAGGACGGCCGCCTCATAACCAGCCGCGAGCGGCTCGAGCGCATCGGTTCCGTTGCGCAGCCGCAGGTTCGGGAACAGGGCGATATCCAGTTCCTCGGCGAGGCCGTCCATCAGGGCCAGGGCCCGCGGCGGATACTCGCGCATTCGCAGGAAGCCCTCGCCGCGCAGGACCAGCAGATGGGGTGAGCCGAGGGACTCGAGGCACAAGAAGAAGGTTGCATCCGGAGACAGAGATGAGAAATGGCGTTCCCCGAAGGCCTTCATACCCTCGCTGAAGGACTCCTCTGAGCCCAGCGAGACCAGTAGCAGTCTGACTCCGGCCGGAGGTCGCTCGCGCAGACGCTGCGCCAGGGCCAGCAATGCAACGACGCCGGTGCCGTTGTCGTTGGCTCCTGGCACAGCCTCGCGTACCCCGATCTCGACCATCGCGGCGGCGGCGCCGAAGCCGAGCAGGGTGCCGAGCCTCAGGAGCGTGCGGAAGCCGCCGAGGGCGCCGAGCGCAGCCAGCGCCGGGCCGCCGATCACGGGCGCCATCAGCGGAGGGCTCGTGTCGAGGTGCTCGAAGAGGCCGAGGGCGCCGGCGAGCTTTGGCAGGGCGGGATGGAAGACGAGACCAGGGTGGGGGGCGTCGTGATGGGCGGTGATGAGGACGGTGCGCTCGGCCTCGGGGTCTCCGAGCTCACAGACGACGTTGTAGGTCGTCCGCCGCGGCAGCAGACGGCGCAGCGGCCTCCGCCCCGGCGGGAAGTCCGCGGCGATCCCGGCGGCGCCGGCGGCGCCCAGCAGCGTGCCGAGCCGCCGCCGCCCCCGCAGGCCGGCGATTCCAGCAAGGCCGCCCATTAGGGCGCCGATCCCGAGCGGCCACCAGTAGGTCCCATGGGCGGGCCCGGCCTCGATCCGCGCCTCGACGCCGAGCTCACGGAAACGCTCGACCAGCCACTCGGCGGCGCGCCGCTCACCCTCGGAGGCAGACGGTCGGTGGATCTGCTCAAGCTCCTCGAGCCAGGCGCGCAGGGATCCTGAGTCGGCAGCGTCCATGGGGGCGCCGGACGCTACAAGAGCAGCCCTTACCATTGGTGGATGCTTGGCGGAGCCTCCATAACGCTGTTCCACGTGCGCGGGATTCGGATCTCCGTCGATTGGTCCTGGTTCCTCTTCCTTTTCCTGCTGATCTTCTGGCTCTCCGGCTATTACGGCGAAGTTCTCGGACAGCCGAGCTCCTCATCCTCGGCCTTTCTGCTGTCACTGGGGACCGCGTTCGGCTTCTTCGGCTCGATCCTCCTCCACGAGCTCGGCCACGCCACGGCCGCGCGGCGCGACGGCATCGGCATCTCCGGAATCCAGCTCTGGATCCTCGGCGGTCTGGCGCGGATGGATCGTGAAACCGAGACGCCGGCGAGCGAATTCAGGGTCGCGATCGCCGGCCCGGCGGTGACCTTCGCGATCGTCGTGGCCCTGATCCTCGCCGGCTCGGTGGTCTCGAGCCCGCACGAGTTCCGGCACCTGATGGAAGGGCGCAGCTCGGCCAGCACCTCGGGTGTCCTGGCGATGCTCGCCTGGCTGGCGTCGATCAACCTGATCGTTCTCGTCTTCAACCTGCTGCCGGCCTTTCCGATGGACGGCGGCAGGGTGGCGCGCGCGGCCGCTTGGTGGCGCAGCGGCGATCGTAACTCGGCGACGCGCTTTGCGGCAGGTCTCGGCCGCGTCTTCGCCTACCTGTTCATCGGCGGCGGCCTGGCGCTCGTCGCCGCCGGTAACGTCTTCGGAGGAGTCTGGCTGGCGCTGATCGGGATGGTCATCAACGGTTCCGCCAAGGCGGCGACGATGCAGACCGCCATCTCCAACCGGATCGAGGGAATGCGGGTCTCTGACGTGATGGATCGTGAGCCGGTCGCGATTCCCGGTGAGCTCAGCGTCGAGCGGGCACTCGATGAGTACTTCCTGCGCTATCGCTGGCCCTGGTTTCCGGTGGTCGACGCCGCCCATCGCTTCCTCGGGCTGGTGGTTCGCGACCGCGCCGATGAGGTGCCCGAGGTTTCGCGGGCAACGGCGCTGGTCGCCGATCTGCTTGACGGCGATGGTCGGTCCGCCTTCGAGGTGCGCGACGACGCCCCCCTGGACTCGCTGCTCGGCAACCAGAACCTGCGCCGCCTCGGCGCCCTGATGGCGGTGGATGCCGATGGGCGCTTGTCGGGCGTGATCACCGCCGAGCAGGTGGGCCGGGCGCTGCGGGACGCTGCCGGCTGAACCCTGCCTCTCGGGGCGCGCGTGGGCTCCGGGAAGCGATCGGCTCGGGGGAGGGCCCGGGAGATCGGGGTGCTTTAGCTCAGTGGCCGGTGTCGCTCGATGATCGAACCGAAATCGGTGCCGGGCGGCAGCGTGCCGAAGGCGTGTCCCCAGTCGCCTGAGAGGCGTGAAGCGCAGAATGCATCGGCAACCGCCCGGTCGCCGTGGCGTACCAGCAGTGACGCCTGCAGCGCGATCGCCATCCTCTCGACGATCAGCCTGCCCCTCGCCTGCAGCGTGTCGACCTCGCCTGGAAACTCCTTGCGAAGACCCGCCACGTAGGCATCAAGGCGGGGCTCGGCGCCGGCTCCCTCGAGCACCTCCCCGAAGAAGGCATCGACCGAGTCGGGACTCTTGACCATCGCCCGCAGGACGTCGAGGCACTGGACGTTCGCCGAGCCCTCCCAGATCGAGTTGAGGGGGCTCTCGCGGAACAGACGCGGCATCCCGGACTCCTCGACGAACCCGTTGCCGCCGAAGCACTCAAGGCTCTCGACGGCGTGGTAGGGCGCGCGCTTGCAGATCCAGTACTTGAGGACCGCGTTGGCGACACGCTTGAAGGCGGTCGCCTCCGCCTCGCCGGCCAACGACTCGTCATAGGCACGGGCCAGGCGCATCGCCGAGACCGTCGCGGCCTCCGACTCGACGCAGAGGTCGGCGAGGACGTTGCGCATCAGCGGCTGCTCGACCAGCAGGGTTCCGAAGACCGAGCGGTGCGCGGTCTGGTGGACGGCGTGGGCAACCCCAGCACGCATCCCGGTGGCGCCGCCGAGGACACAATCCAGGCGCGTGTGGTTGACCATCTCGATGATCGTCCGCACTCCGTCGCCCTCCTCGCCCACGAGCCAGGCAGAGGCCGCGTCGAACTCGATCTCGCTGGAGGCGTTGGAGTTATTGCCGAGCTTCTCCTTCAGTCTCTGCAGGCGGAAGCGGTTGCGCTCGCCGTCGGGCGTCCAGCGCGGGAAGAGAAGGCAGGAGATGCCGCCGTCGGCCTGCGCGAGGATCAAAAAGAAGTCACACATCGGGGCCGACATGAACCACTTGTGGCCGGTGACCTCGTACTCGGCCCCCGGACCACCACCGTTCACCGGGCGTGCGACCGTGGTGTTAGCGCGCACGTCGGTGCCGCCCTGCTTCTCGGTCATCCCCATCCCCGCCAGAGCGCCGGTCTTCCGGGCGGCTGGGAGGTTGCGCGAGTCATAGGCGGCGGAGAAGAGCCGCGGCTCCCACTCGGCCGCCAGCTCTGGCTGGGCGCGCAGGGCCGGCACCACCGAGTAGGTCATCGAGATCGGACAGCCGATCCCCGCCTCCGCCTGCGACATGCACATGAATGCCGCGCCGCGCGCGACGTGGGCTCCGGGCCGCGGATCGCTCCACGGCGAAGCGTGCAGCTCGTGCTCGACGGCAAGCCCAAGTAGCTCGTGCCAGGCCGGGTGGAACTCGACCTCATCGACGCGGTTGCCGACGCGATCGTGCGTCCTCAGCTTCGGAGGAAACTCGTTGGCCGCGGCGCCGAGGGCGATGATCCTCTCCGAGCCGGCGAGCTCGCCAACGGCCGAGATCCGCGCCTCGGCCCAGTCGGCCCCCTCGCGCCGCACCGCCTCGCGCAGGGGACGGTCTGACTCAAAGACGTTGTAGTTGAGAAGCGCAGGGGCCTGATTGAAGACCTCATGGGTGCCCGTTGCCCGCCGTTGCGCAGTAGCCATCACCGAGATTGTCGCATCGATAGCATCGCCGCGCCGATGCCGGAGAGGATCACAGTCGCGAACCCGATCGTCGAGCTCGACGGAGACGAGATGACGCGGATCATCTGGGCCTTCATCAAAGAGCAGCTGATCCTCCCCTACCTCGAGGTCGAGCTGGTCTACTTCGACCTCGGGATCGAGAGCCGAGACGCGACCGAAGACCGGATCACCGTCGAAGCAGCGGAAGCGATCAAGCGACACGGGGTCGGCGTCAAGTGCGCGACGATCACGCCGGATGAGGCGCGGGTCGAGGAGTTCGGCCTAAGGGAGATGTACCGCTCGCCTAATGGGACGATCCGAAACATTCTCGGCGGCGTCATCTTTCGCGAGCCGATCGTGATCAAGAACATCCCACGCCTGGTGCCCGGCTGGACGAAGCCGATCGTCATCGGCCGTCACGCCTTCGGTGACCAGTACCGCGCGACGGACATGGTCATCCCCGGGGAGGGGATGCTGACCCTGACCTACACCCCGAAGGACGGTACGGAGCCGATCGAGCTCGAGGTCTACGAATTCTCCGGTGGCGGTGTCGCGCTTGCGATGTACAACCTCGACGACTCGATCAGGGATTTCGCGCGTGCTTCGATGCGCTACGGGCTTGAGCGCGGCTACCCCGTCTACCTCTCGACCAAGAACACGATCCTCAAGCGCTATGACGGCCGCTTCAAGGATCTCTTCGCCGAGGTTTACGAGGATGAGTTCGAATCCGACTTCGAGGCCGCCGGACTCACCTACGAACACCGCCTGATCGACGACATGGTCGCCGCTGCCCTTAAGTGGGAGGGAGGCTACGTCTGGGCCTGCAAGAACTACGACGGCGACGTCCAGTCCGACACGGTGGCACAGGGATTCGGCTCGCTCGGCCTGATGAGCAGTGTCCTGATGAGCCCCGACGGGGCGACGGTTGAGGCCGAGGCCGCGCACGGCACAGTCACCCGCCACTACCGCGAGCACCAGCAGGGCAAGCCGACCTCCACAAACCCGATCGCCTCGATCTTCGCCTGGACCCGTGGCCTTGCGGCTCGCGGCAGGCTGGACGGGACGCGCGATGTCTCCGGCTTCGCCGAGACGCTTGAGCGGGTCTGCGTCGAGACGGTCGAAAGCGGCAAGATGACCAAAGACCTCGCACTGCTGGTCGGCGGTGGGCAGGAGTATCAGACAACCCAGGAGTTCCTCGCCTCGATCGACGAGAACCTGCGTCGGGCGATGGCCTAGTCAACGCATCCACGAACCAGGAGAAGAGAACCCAGTGAGCACCCCAGTGAAAGTCACAGTCACCGGCGCTGCCGGGCAGATCGGCTACGCGCTGCTGTTCAGGATCGCCAGCGGCCAGATGCTCGGCCCCGAGACCCCCGTGGAGCTGAGCCTGCTTGAGATCCCCGACGCCGTTAAGGCCGCCGAGGGCACGGCGATGGAGCTCGACGATTGCGCCTTCCCCCTGCTTTCCAGGATCGACATCTTCGATGACCAGAAGGCCGCCTTCGATGGTTGCAACATCGCTCTGCTCGTCGGCGCCCGGCCGCGTGGGCCGGGTATGGAGCGCTCCGACCTGCTTGAGGCCAACGGTGGAATCTTCAAGCCGCAGGGACAGGCGATCGCGGCCGGTGCGGCCAGCGACGTGCGGGTGCTTGTTGTCGGCAACCCGGCCAACACCAACTGCCTGATCGCCATGTCAAATGCCGATGGTGTCCCTCGCGAGCGCTTCACGGCGATGATGCGGCTCGATCACAATCGGGCCCGGGCACAGCTCGCGAACAAGCTCGGAAGGCCCCTCTCCGAGGTGACGAACATGACCGTGTGGGGAAATCACTCCACGACGCAGTACCCCGACCTCGTCAATGCCAGAGTCGGTGAGATCGGCGCCTGGGAGGTGGTCGACGACGAGGCCTGGATTGCCGAAGAGTTCATCCCGAGGGTCGCAAAGCGGGGGGCGGCGGTGATCGAGGCCCGCGGCGCCTCGAGTGCGGCCTCTGCGGCCAACGCCGCGATCGACCACGTGCGCGATTGGGTCCTGGGGACACCGGAGGGCGACTGGGTCTCGATGGGTGTGCCCAGTGACGGCTCATACGGCATCGAGACGGGGGTCATTTCGGGGCTGCCGTGCAGCTGCTCCGGCGGAGAGTGGTCAGTCGTCGAGGGGCTCGAGATCCCCGACTTCTCCCGCCAGCGAATCGATGCGAGCGCGGCCGAGTTGCGTGAGGAGCGCGAGGCCGTCGATCAGCTCGGCCTTCTTTAGCCGAGCTGATCGAACGTTCGCGGGTTAGGTCGCGCTGTAGGTGCGGCCTTTCTTCTTGACCCTTTTCTGTTTCTCGAGGTCGCTCAGGACCCGATAGAGGTAGTTCGGCTTGATTTTCATCGATTTGGCGATTTCCGAGGCGGTGATCCCGGGGTTTTGCTTGATCAGCTCGACCGCCTGATCGGCACGGGTGCCGCCCCGTCGGCGCCGCCGTTTCGCCGTTTTTTTGGCCGGTGCTTTCGAGGCTGAGCCTTTGGGCCGGCCGGGCCGGCGACCGCTGACTCTGCCACCGAGCTCCAGCAGAGCACGCTCGAGGCGCTTGCGCTCGTCGTCCAGCTCCCCGAGACGTCGCCTGACCAGGTCGAGCGCTTCGTCGAGTGCGTTGGTGGTGCTAGGCATAGTGCGTATTTCCTTTCATTCCCATCAGCGTTTCACCTCCAAAAACACGTTGGCGATTCTGATGTATGCAGTGTGGCACAGTCACAGTGACTTCAACTGCCTCTCAGGAAAGTCACCCGAGTACAGTCTGGCCATTTTGGATGAGGCCAGGAGTTAGATCAGACGCCAGCCTATCCTCTTCGCCTGACGTTCTGGGAAATTCGTATCACGTTTTGTGCGATCCCTGGCCTCTCCGTCGGCCGGATGATCGCCCGGGGGTGGTTGCTCGGACCGGGTGCTGGGCGTGAGAGGCAGTGCGGGAATGCATGTTTGTTAGTCATGCCGCAGCTCAGGATGTGACGAATCGAATGGCGAAATGCCTCCGTTTGAGCGATGTTCGCGTCGAACTTAACTGCCGGGCAGATGGCACACCGAGTTTGACCCTCCGGCTCGCGCGAGTACGGAGGCCCACCAGCCTGCTCAGAGCGGAAAAACCCTTCCGCCGCAAACCGGTGACCGTTCGCGCCGCTGCTCAGCGCGGCGCGGCGCTGGGGCCGTATGCGATCGGTGGGGCCGTTCATCCACGCCCGGCCCGGGGCCTGACCGAGAAGGCCAGCAGCGGGACCCTCGAGTTGATCGGAGCAAAACTGAGTGACCCCTAGCCCTGAGCTCGGGCTTTGCCCTGCGAGGGCCGGCGCTCAGCGCCGCCGAATCCTCGGCAAGGTCCTGAAGACCGCGTCCCAGAGGGGCGAGGAGACGCCGAAGCCGTAGCGGTGGTCCTGGAAGTGATGGCGCATGTGCTGCTCGCGCAGCCTCCGTCCGAGCTTGGACCTGGGGACGAAATGGTGAACGTAGTAGTGGGTGTAGTCATAAACGAGGTAGCCGGCGATGAAGCCACCAAACAGCGGCAAGGCTGCCGGAGTGCCGAACACCAGGACGAAGGCTCCGAAGAAGAGGGCCGCGAGTGGAATCGCGACGGCGGGAGGCATCACAAGCCGCAGCTTGTCGTTGGGATGGTCGTGGTGGATGCCGTGGATGATGAAGTGCAGGCGGCGCCCGAAGGCGTTGTCGGGCTCCCAGTGGAAGACGAGCCGATGCAACCAGTACTCGGTCAACGTCCAGATGCCGATGCCCCCGAGGCTGAGAAGGGCGGCTTCCCAAACCAGCTGTCCGTGGGCCAGGCCAAGCCACTCCATGGCGACGATGACCGGCACGAAGACGATCGCCGGAATCGCGGGGTGGACCCGCGAGAAGAAGTTGAGGAAATCGCTCTCGAACAGCTGGGGAGAGGCGGCGAGCTGGTCGGTCCGGTCGTGGGCCTCCATGCGTCCAATGGTAGCGACGGCTGCCGCGGAGAGGCGATCCCCGACGTCGAATTCGCAAGACGCGGGGAAGCCGCGGGGAAGCCGCGGCAAAGACGTTGCGCTTTGCGGGAATGGGGTTCACAACTGGATCACATCGGTGTCAACATGCCCTCGATGCCGCGCAAGCACAAAGCGCCCGCCTGTGAGGACTGCTTCTTTCGCAGGAACATGCTCTGCGCGCTTGAGCTCGAGGAGCCCTGCACGACCTTCCGCCCAGACCGTCCCGAGGGTCTCGTGCCCCCGCGTCAGCCGGTCCTCCTGATGCGCCCGCCGCGCTGGGCGACACAGTCCCAGGCTGCCTGAACGCCGGCCGCGTCTCTGGGCCGGTGCTGAGTTTGACCACAACTGGGGGCGCGGGGGTCGATGGTCGAGCGGCTCGGCGGACCTCAACTCGGCTGACGTTTATGTTTTGCGCATGCCAAGACGCGATCTATTCGCCCTGACGATGGGTGATAGCTGGAGCCGGGCGACCTATGTCTCCCGCCGCGCCAGCGGCTTCTCGCCAAACGTCGACGTCTATTACTGCGGGGAGCCGCAGCGAGCTGTGGTCAAGGTCGACCTCGCCGGCGTCAATCTGGATGAGGTGGGGATCGAGGTAAGCGGCCGGCAGCTGGCGATTGTCGGCGAACGGCACGTGCAGGAGACCGAGGGCCGCGTCTATCAGCAGGTCGAGATTCCCTCGGGGCGCTTCCGGCGGGTCGTCGAGCTGCAGGTCGACGTCGATCCCGACCGGGCGAAGGCGACCTATGAGGACGGCATGTTGCGCGTCGAGCTTCCTTTGCGCGACCCCTCGGAGACCACCCGGCGGGTGCCGATAGGGCGGGATTGAGGCGCTGATGGAGGGCAGCCCTGTCCTGGAGGTGGTCGAGTCGCCGCTCGAGGCCGAGGACGCGATTCGCGCCAATGCCCCACTGCCCGACGCGCTACCGGTGCTGCCGCTGCGCGAGACCGTCACCTTCCCGGACACGATGACCCCGCTGGCGGTGGGGCAGGAGCGCTCAATCAGACTCGTCAACGACGTCCTCGGCGCCAACCGAATGCTGGTCATGGTCGCCTCTCGCGATCCGGGCAACGAGGAGCCCGGTCCACCCGACCTCTTTGAGGTCGGAGTTGTCGGCGTCGTCGCACGGATGGTCAAGGTTCCCGACGGCACGCTGCGCATCCTCGTGCAGGGGACCCAACGGGTGCGCCTCGGCAACTACGTCGCCGAGGAGCCCTACCTCGTCGCCCGGATCGCCGAGCTGCCCGACAGGCCGGTCGAGGAGAGCCCCGAACTGCAGGCCCTGACCCGCAACGTGCAGCGCACGTTCTCGGAGATCATTGAGCAGATCCCCTACCTGCCCGAAGAGCTGCAGCTCGCGGTGGCAAACATCGACGATCCCTCGGCGCTGTGCTACCTGATCGCCGGAGCGCTGCGGATCTCCACCGAGGAGAAGCAGCAGCTCCTCGAAGAGGACGATGTCGCCGCCAGGTTGCGCGCCCTCTCGAAAATCCTCAACCGCGAGCTCGAGGTGGTCCAGCTCGGCACCCAGATCCAGTCCCAGGTGCAGTCCGAAGTCGACAAGGGTCAGCGCGAGTTCCTCCTTCGGCAGCAGCTGAAGGCGATCCAGGAGGAGCTCGGCGAGGGTGATGAGGAGCAGGCTGAAATCAACGAGCTGCGCGAACAGATCGAGGTGGCCGAGCTCCCCGAGCATGCTCGCAAGGCCGCCGAGCGAGAGCTCTCGAGACTGGAAAAACTGCCACCAGCCGCGGCCGAGCACGGCGTCATCCGCACCTACATCGAGTGGCTTGTCGAGCTGCCCTGGTCCAAGCAGACCGAAGACGACCTCGACATCGGTCACGCCCGCGAGGTCCTGGACGCAGACCACTACGACCTCGAGAAAGTCAAGGACAGGATCCTCGAGTACCTCGCGGTGCGCAAGCTGAACCCCGATTCGCCGGGTCCGATTCTCTGCTTCGTCGGCCCGCCCGGGGTGGGGAAGACGAGCCTCGGCCGGTCGATCGGCAGGGCGCTCGGCCGTAAGTTCGAGCGCATCTCGGTTGGCGGGGTTCGCGACGAGGCCGAGATCCGCGGTCACCGCCGCACCTACATAGGGGCTCTGCCGGGGACGATCATCCGGGCGCTGCGCGACGCCGGCACCAAGAACCCGGTCTTTATGATTGACGAGATCGACAAGATGGGCGCCGATTTCCGCGGTGACCCGTCCTCGGCGATGCTCGAGGTCCTCGACCCGGCCCAAAACGATTCCTTCCGAGACCACTATCTCGACCTCGAGTTCGATCTCTCGGAGGTGCTTTTCATCGCCACCGCAAATGTGCTCGACACGATTCCCGGACCCCTGCAGGACCGGATGGAGACGATCGAACTGGCCGGCTACACGCTCGACGAGAAGAAGCACATCGCCGAGCGCTACCTCGTCCCGCGCCAGATCAAGGCCAATGGCCTGAAGCCCTCACAGATCGAGATCACCGAACCGGCGCTGGTCGCGATCATCGAGGAGTACACGCGCGAGGCGGGGGTTCGCAACCTCGAGCGCCAGGTCGGCACGGTCTGTCGCAAAATCGCCCGCGAAGTTGCCGAGGGCAGCCTCGAGGGAAGGGTGAAGATCTCGGCCAAGCGTGCGCGCGAGTTGCTCGGCCGCCGCCGCTTCTTCGCGGAGACCAAACGCCGCACCAAGGATCCCGGGGTCGCCACCGGCCTGGCCTGGACGCCGACCGGCGGCGATGTCCTGTTCATCGAGGCGACGGCGATACCCGGCGCCGGGACGCTGACCATCACCGGCCAGCTCGGCGATGTGATGAAGGAGTCCGCGCAGGCGGCGCTCTCGTGGGTTCGCGGACACTGGGATGAGCTCGCCGCCGACCTCGCGGAGGACTGGTTCGCCAAACACGACATTCACATTCACGTGCCCGCAGGAGCGGTGCCCAAGGACGGGCCTTCGGCCGGAGTCGCGATGACGGTCGCGCTGAGCTCGCTGATCAGCGCTCGCCCGGTGAGCAATGACGTCGCGATGACCGGCGAGGTGACGCTGACCGGGCAGGTACTGCCGATCGGGGGTCTCAAGGAGAAGTCGCTGGCCGCCCAGCGTGCCGGTATCAAGCGCGTGATCGTCCCCGGCCGCAACGAGGGGGACGTCGAGGAGATCCCCGAGCGGGAGCGCAGCGAGCTCGAATTCCTCTTCGTCGACGAGGTTTCCGAGGCGATCGACGCCGCCCTCACCTGAGGTCATAGCCTTCACGCATGCGCGCTTGGGTGGGGGCCCGATCGGGGTCGTTTTGGGCGGTCACCGGGCTCTGCCTGCTGGCCGCCACGCTGCGCTTCCCGACGCTCGGCGCCCAGTCCTACCACCACGACGAGATCGTCACCGCGGTGCGAGTCCTGGGGGGCAGCTTCGGCGACGCGATGAACGCCGTCGGCTACAGCGAGTCAGCGCCGCCCCTCTACTACGGGCTGGCCTGGGTCTGGGTGCAGCTGTTTGGCACCGGCGAGCTTGGCCTGCGAGCCCTCTCGGCGCTGGCGGGCCTCGCCACGGTTCCGCTCGCCTACCTGATCGGAGTCGAGCTGCGGGGGCGCCGCGCCGGGCTGGTCGCCACGGCGCTGGCCGCGGTCAACCCGATGCTGCTCTGGTACTCGCAGGAGGCGCGGGCCTACGCGCTGTTTGCGCTGCTCGCGGCGGTTTCGTTTCTCTATTTCCTGCGGGCGCTGCGCGGCGGGCGGCGTGGCGATCTGATCGGGTGGGGCATCGCCTCGGCGCTCGCCCTTGCGACTCACTACTTTGCCTTCTTCCCGGTTTTGATCGAGGCCCTGTGGCTGCTGCGTCGTCGCGGCAGAGCGACGCTCGGCGCCCTGGGGGTGATCGTCGCCACCGGCCTGGTGCTGGCTCCTCTGGCCATCCACCAAGCCTCGATCGGGCATGCCGAATGGATCGCGGTCCAACCCCTTGGGCGCCGGATCTGGGCTGCGGCGGCAACCTTCATGGCGGGCGAGACGGGCGAAATAATCGGCCGGCCCGACAGCCTGGTGCCCGGGCTAGCGCCGCTGCTGCTAGTCCTCGCGATTCTGGCGCTGGTGCCAGCCCGCGGGGCTCGCGAGGAGCGTCGCGCGGTGAGGATCCCATTGCTTCTCGCCGGCGCTTGTGTCGCGATGCCGGTGGTCCTGGCGCTGTTGGCGCCGGGCGAGGATTACGTGCTCGCCCGCAATCTGCTGCCAGCGCTGGTGCCGCTGCTCGTGGCGGTCGCGGTCGGGGTGACCCTGCGACGTGGCGGGCACCTCGCCGCCGGCCTGGGCGCCGCGCTCTTTGTCTACTGGCTCCTCTTCTGCGTCATCGTCAGCCTCTCACCATCGCTGCAGCGTCCCGACTGGAGAGCCGTCGCCGGTCACCTCGGCGAGGCCAGCGCTCCCCGGGCGATCGTCACCTGGGCCCTGGGTCAGGCTCCGCTGCACCACTACCTGCCGGGCAACGCCTTCCAGGTCCTGCCCAAAGAACATCTGCGATGGCTGGTCCACGAAGTGGACTTCGTCTCCGAGGGTGCGGCCCGACCGATCCCGCGAGGACTGCTCGGCGTGGGCTTCCGCGAGGTTGCCCACGAATCGATCGGCGACCTCTACTTGCGCCGCTACGCGCTCGCTGGCCCTGACCTGGGGATCCTGCGGCTGCGAGCGGTGCGCGGAGCCGAGCTCGGCTTCCGCAGCAACGGAACCCTGCTTGACGGGATCGGGCCCGGGTAGATCGGAGCGTTCGAAAGAGAACCCGAGAGGGGCCCTCGAGGGAAGACCGCGCTCCGCATCGTCGTATCGGCCCGCACCGCGGCCCCGTGGGCCCCCTGAAGACTCCCGGCCATTGAGGGGCTGGGCGGGCGGCAAGGCTCACCGCCGACCTGTGACGGGCTATCCTCAGGCGAGAACCGCATAACCAGCGAGGAGAGGGCATGGCCAAAACATCGAGGGCGACCCAGACCGCCGACCGCGCCGCGGAGTTTTACTCGGCCGCGCGCGAGAACCCCTATGTGCAGCGCTTGATTGAGGACGACGAACTGCGCGAGAACCTCCGCGAGGCCTTCGAGGCGGCGCGCGGCGCCTATGGCCGTGCAACCGGCAACGGCAAGGGCCCCGTCAAGGCAGTTGCCAGCGACCGCAAGGTGCAGCGCGACCTACGCCAGGCCGCGGAGAGCCTGCGCGAGGCCTCCGAGCAGCTGCGTGGCCGCCGGCGCCGGCGAAGTGGGTTCGGTCGCCTGGTCGTGCTCGCGATCGTCGGCGCCGTCGTCGCGCTGATCGTCAGTGAGGGCGCGCGCAAGGCGGTGCTCGACGCTCTCTTCGGTGCCGAAGAGGAGTTCGAGTACACGAGCTCCACCAGCATCAACGGCTCCTAGCCGGTGGAGGCAGCAACAAAAGAGCGCGAGCTGAGCGGCGAGAAGGCCTCGCGCATCGTCGATGCGATGCGCGAGAGCGTCGCCAAGCGAGGCGCGGCGGGCTCGACCTTCGAGCAGGTGGCCGCCGAGGCTGGCGTCAGCCGCGGCCTGCTTCACTATTACTTCGGTACCAAGGAGCGGCTGCTGGTCGAGGTCGTTCGCCGCGACAGCGAGCTGCGGGTCGCGCGTCTAGACGAGGCCCTGGCCACGGCACAATCGATCGATGACGTCCTCGACGTCCTGGTCGCCAGTCTTACCGATTTGATCGACAACGAGCCAGGTTTCTTCCTCCTCCTCTACGAGCTTTTCAGCGCTGGCCGCCGCAATCCCGACATTCGGCGTGAGGTCGGCCAGCTTTTCGAGACAACCCGCACCCACGTCGCCGAGGTGCTGGAGGCCAAGGAGCGCGAGGGCGTGCTGAGGCTCCGCCACGACGCCGAGGCGATCGTCTGCTTTCTCTTCGCGGTCGGGGATGGCTTTGCCCTGCAGGCTCTCTCTGACCCCGAGCGCGATCTCGACGCGGCACTCGCTGCGGGTACCGCCTCGGCGCGTTACCTGCTCGGCGAGAAGTAGTCGGACTGCGTCGGGCGGCAATCGTCGCGGCGCCGCGACGATTGCCGGGTGCCTGCGCGTCGATCGATCGGAGTGACCCTCCTCACAGACACGGGAGGCTGCCCAGAAAGAAACTGGCTGGCGAGCCAATGAGAGAGACGATGGTCCAGCTGGTTGGTTTTCTGGGACGCAATCGCCGCTGGGTCCTCGCAGTGTGGGTCGCCGCCCTGCTCGTCGCGATCCCGTTTGCCTCCCGTCAGACCGAACACCTGACAGGGGGGGGTGATGTGCCCGGCAGCCAGTCACAGGCGGTCAGCGAGGAGATCGCGCGGAGCTTCCCGGCGCGGACGCTCATCCCAAGCCAGCCGAGGCCTAGGCCGGACGAGGGATTCCCGCGTAGGATTGGTGTCGATGGTCGGCCGGAGCAAAGATCTCCCCGCCGCTGAGGTTGACGTCGCCTTTGCCGGGGCGGCCCGCCAGGCGGAGATGGTGCGGGCGGGTGACGTCTCGCCCAGCGAGCTCGTGCGTCTCTCGCTCTCGCGGATCGAGCGCCTCGACCCCGAGCTGAACGCCTTCCGCAAGGTCTTTGCCGAGAAGGCGCTGCTCGAAGCCGAGCAGGCCGAGGCGCGGCTGAGGGCGGGCGAGGAGCGAGCGCTGCTCGGAGTCCCGATCGCGATCAAGGACGAAGTCGAGGTGGCCGGGGAGGTCAAGACGATCGGCACCGACGCTTTCTCAACCGCCGCCGGGGAGGACTCCGAGATGGTCAGGCGGCTGCGCGAGGCGGGGGCGATCATCATCGGACTCACCCTGCTGCCGGAGATGGCGATCTGCGGCTTCACCGAGTCGGCCACCTACGGCATCACCCGCAACCCATGGAACCCACAGCGCACGCCGGGTGGCTCGAGCGGAGGCTCGGCCGCGGCCGTCGCGGCGGGCCTCGTGCCGATCGCCTCGGCCGGCGATGGTGGCGGCTCAATCCGCATCCCAGCCGCCTCGTGCGGACTCTTCGGTTTGAAGCCCTCGCGCGGTCGGATCTCGTTGGCGCCGGAGCTCGAAGGCTGGCACGGGCTCGCGGTGCTCGGTTGCCTGAGCCGCACCGTCCTCGACACCGCGCTGTGGCTCGACATTACGGCCGGCGGCTCCCGGGAGCCGGAGTCCCCCCCGGCCCCCGAGCGTCCGTTCGTCGAGGCGGCGCGCACCGCTCCCGGAAAGCTGCGCGTCGCCTGGTCGACGGCGGCCCCGCGGGCGGCGGCGCCGCCGCTGGTCTCGAGCCCGGTCAAGCAGGCCACCGCCGAGGCCGCCGAGCTGCTCGCCTCGCTGGGGCATGAGGTCGCTGAGCGCGATCCCGACTGGGGGGGGATCGGCAACAACATCACGCCGCGATTCCTTCGCGCCGTCTCGGACACGGTTGCCGAAGCCGAGCACCCCGAGCGACTTGAACGCCGAACCCGGGGCTTCGGCAGGCTCGGCAAGCGCCTGCCCGATGCCCTCTACGAGCGTGCCCTCCGTGCTCGCGCCGCCGACATCGCTCGCGTCAACGCGCTCTTTGACACGGTGGACGTGCTGCTCACCCCGGTGATGGGTGCCACGGCGCTGCCGGTGCGGCGCTGGGAGGGCCAGGGTGCTCTGCGGACGGTGATCGGGATGAGCCGCTTCTACCCCTTCTGCGTACCCTGGAATCATCTCGGCAATCCGGCGATGGCGGTTCCCTTCGGTTTCGACGGTGAGGGGATGCCGCTCTCGGTGCAGGTCATCGGCCGCCCCGGCGATGAGGCGACGCTGCTCTCGCTGGCGGCCCAGCTCGAGGCCGAGCGCCCCTGGGCCGAGGCGCGCCCCCCGATCTCCTAGGCTCAGCCGGGGAAGACGCGGCGCATCCGGACGATCTCGCGGACCTTGCCGCGGGGGCGGATGCGGCCGCGGAGAATCGACTTCACGGGACTCATCCCGGGCCGGGTCGAGAGGACCCACTCCGCCCAGCTGGTCTCGAATGTGACGTCGGCGCGCGGGGCTTCGCCCGGCTCGGCACGGGTCGAGCCGTTGGCGAGAACGATGTGCCAGGGCTCGGCGTCGCTGAAGCGCCACTGGTAGGTGCGTGGCGTTCCGTTGGCGACGCTGGTGTCGGCGGAGCGGGCGACGATGTCGAAGAACAGGCGCTGCAGCTCCGGCGAGGACTGGGGCTCGACGGCGCCCGGCTCGCCGACGACGCCGGACCAAAGCAGCTTGATCTGGTTGGCGGCGATCTCCTCCTCAGATAGCTGCGGATCGAACGGGAAAACGCCGGGCGGCATCTCCTCCGTTGGAAACCCGATTGCGCGCCAGCGCTGGCGGATCAGCTTCAGACCGAAGGCGAAGATCTGCTCGACGGTGAAGCCGTAGCACTCCGTGTACTCGCGGTCCCATCCGGGTGGGGTGAACACCGCCACTCCATAGGGCAGGGTCTCGCGCAGCAGCTCGACCACCGCGGCGCGATTCTCCTCCCAGCCCGGCTTGCCTTCGGCGAGAAGCTCCGAGAGCACTTTGACGCCGAAGCCGATGTGGCGCTGCTCGTCCCGGGAGACGTTGACCATGCCGGCGCTGAACGCCGGCATCGTGCCTTTCTGCGCGAGGAAGTCCTCGATGAAGTGCTGTCCCGGTTGGGCGAGGCTGCCCTCGACGATCAGGTGGTAGAGGGTGATCGCCTGCGCGTACTTGGGCAGGGAGCGGTCGCGGCGCAGTTCCTCGGCCATCACGTCAAGCCGGTCGAAGATTCCGTGGTAGCCCCAGTTCAGCTGGGGGAGGGTCGCCGAGAGGGTCTGCTGGAGTGACTCGCCGCCGACCCCGATCACCTCCTTGAAGAAGCGGTGGAAGAAGATCGAGTGGCGGACCTCGTCGACCTGCTGGGTGGCGAGGAAGTAGGACTGCTCCTCGGTCGGGGCGGCGGTGACGTAGGGAGCCAGGGTGTCGGCAACCCGGTCCTCACCGTAGAAGAACATCGAGTAGATCCACATCGCCGAGCGACGCTGGATCTCGCTGAGGCCCTGCCAGCCGCTGCGATCATCGGCAAAGTCGAGCTCATAGGCGCTCCAGTTGCCGTGCTCCCAGCGCTGGTAGAGGTCCTGGTAGCTGATGTTGTCCATCTGGCTCTGGGCGGCGACGCTCATCTCTGCTCCTTCCGGTGTTGCATGGCTGGGCCGACGGCAGCCTAGCGCGAAGCTGGCTGGGCAGCCAATCGGGCCTGGGTAGCCTGTCGGCGTGCGGATCCCGCGATGGAGGCGCTTTGACCCCGACGTGCGACTCTTCGACGTCGAGTGTCGTTGCGGCACCGAGTTCCGGGTGCCGGCCGAGGTGGACGTGGGGGCGCCGCGCCCTCAGTCGGGCTTCCTCGTGGGGCTCCGCGGCCGCTGTCCCTGGTGCGGCCTGCTGCTCGAGGAGATCGAGCCCTTCGGCGAGGCGCCTAGCCGGCCGCCTCGGAGCTGACGGGAGCCTCGATCTCGCGCTTGAGGATCTTGCCGGTCGGCCCCTTGGGAAGTTCGTCGATGAACCACACGACCCGCGGGTACTTGTAGGCGGCGATCTGCTCCCGGACGTAGGCGCTGATCTCCTCGGGCGCGATCTCCTCGCCCTCGTGGAGGACCACGGCCGCCCCGATCTCCTCGCCCCACTCGTCGTTCGGAATGCCGATGACCGCCGCTTCGCGGACCTTCGGGTGCTCGTAGAGGACCTCCTCGACCTCGCGCGGATAGACGTTGTAGCCGCCGCGGATGATCAGGTCCTTCTTGCGATCGACGATGTAGTAGTAGCCGTCCCCATCGGTGCGGGCCAGGTCGCCGCTGTGAAACCAGCCGCCGCGCATCGCCTCGGCCGTCGCGTCGGGCCGGTTCCAGTAGCCCTTCATGACGTTGTGGCCGCGGATCACGATCTCGCCGACCTCTCCCTGGGCTACCTCGTTGTCGTCCTCGTCGATGAGCCTCATCTCGACTCCCTCGATCGGGGTGCCGATCGAGCCCGGCTTTCGCTCCATGTCGGGGTGGTTGGAGGAGGCCACGGGGGAGGTCTCTGAGAGCCCGTAGCCCTCCAGCACCTTGGCCCCGAAGGCCTGCTCGAAGCCGTGAAGCACCTCCACCGGCATCGAGGCGCCGCCGGTGATGCAGTTGCGCAGGCTCGAGGTGTCAAAGCTCTCACGTCCCGGGTGATGCAGGAGCGCCCCGAACATCGTCGGCACTCCGTAGAAATGGGTCACATGATCGCGCTGCATGGTCGCCAGCGCCTCGCTCGGGTCGAATTTCGGGACGAGGGTCAGGCAGGCGCCGACGAGAAGCGAGGCGTTCATTCCAACCGACTGGCCGAAGGAGTGAAAGAGGGGCAGGGCACCAAGGACGACGTCGCCAGGGCCGACCTCGCAGGTGGTGCGCGAGGAGATCTCGGCGTTGCGAAATAGGTTTGCGTGGGTCAGCTCGGCGCCCTTTGGCCTGCCCGTCGTGCCGGAGGTGTAGAGGATCACGGCGGTGTCCTCCGCGGCCGTATCGGCGAGCTCGCGCTCGGGCTGGTGCTCGGCGAGCAGAGCCGCAAAGGCGGCCGGCTCGACCTCGAGAATCTCGGCACCCGCGTCGGCGGCGCCGTCGAGCGCCTCGCCGCAGAAGCCGTGCCAGGCGAGCAGGACCTTCGCCCCAGAGTCCTCCAGGTAGAAGGCGATCTCGCGCCGCTTCAGCAGCACATTCATCGGCACGACGACTCCCCCCGCCCGCAGTACCCCGTAGTAGGCGATGGGGAACTCGGTGACGTTCGGCAGCATCACCCCGACCCGATCCCCGGGCTGCAACCCTCTGGAACGCAGAAGTGCCGCCAAACGGGCGGAGGCCTCATCGAGCTCGGCGTAGCTCAGCTCAACGTCGCCGAGGCGGATCGCCGGCAGCGCCCCGCGCTCGGCGGCGCTGTCGATGAGAATCGACGCGAGGTTCAGCCCCATCGGGACCAGTTTCGGGTCAGGACTTGATGATGTTGTGGACCGGGAATTCCTTGATCTCCGGGGGGTTGGGGGGGCCCTCCTCGCCGAGCTCGGCGATCGCGGGCGCGATGCGGCTCTCGAAGAAGTTGTCGAAATGCTCGCGCGACTCCCAGAAGTCGAGGACTCCCCAGCCCGTCTTGATCGGGCCCGCGGCATGGAAGATGAGACCCGGCGGTGGGTCCGCTTCGATACCCATCTTTGCGTTCACCGCGTCGTACTGCTCCGCGGTTCCTTCCTCGAACCTGAGACTGAGCCCGATGGCCATCTTGATCTCCTTCTGATTGGGATCCGTCTCGGCGAGCATAAACCAGGGGATATGCTGAGCGTAAGTGGAGGATCTGGGCCAACCGAGCTCCTATATCGTGCTTGCCGACGGCATCCCCGTCTACTCGAGCGACGGCAAGGATCTGGGTCGGGTCGCGCACGTGCTCGAGGCGCCCGAGGAGGACATCTTCGACGGCTTCGTGATCGACACGAGCGTCCTGCCCGGTGGTCACCGCTTCGTCGATGCCCCCGAAGTCGAGGAGATCTTCGAGCACGGTGTCGTGCTGAAGATCGACGCGGCCAGCGCCGAGCAACTGCCGCAGCCCAGCGAGAACCCGGCGGTCATGCAGGCCGGAGCCGAGGACGTGGTGGCGCCCCCCAGGCATGACAAGCTGCGGCGCGCCTGGGACCTGATTTCAGGCAAGGGCTGAGGGCACCGGAGCACGCCACATTCGGGCACCGAGTTCAGCTCTGAATTTAAGCGTCCGTTTAGACGCCTGCATGTACGATTCCGCGGCTTGAAGATCCTCGCGCTGACAGCCGTCGCATTGTTCGCAGTCGGCGCCGCCGGGTGCGGCGGAGGGGGCTCGAGCAGCTCCAGCGAAGCGACGACCGTGGAAGCCTCCAAGGATTCCGCCGAAGCCTCCTCGGGCAAGACCAAGCCGAAGGTCAGGGTGCCAAATCGCCCGCCGCCCAAGAAGCTGGTCATCAGGGACCTCGAAAGGGGCACCGGCGCCGAAGCGAAGGCCGGCGATGAAGTCGAAGTCCAGTACGTGGGCGTCAACTACAAGCGCGGCGATCAGTTCGACGCCTCCTGGGACCGAAACGAACCCCTCTCCTTCCAGCTCGGCAGGGGAATGGTGATTCCCGGGTGGGACCAGGGGATCAAGGGCATGAAGGTCGGCGGCCGCCGCGAGCTGATCATCCCCCCGAACCTGGCCTACGGCCCGGCCGGCCGCCCCCCCGCGATCCCCCCCAACGAAACCCTGATCTTCGTGGTCGATCTTCTCTCGGTCCACTGAGTCGGCTCGCCGAGCGGCTCGCGGCGCAGGGTCTCAGCGGCGTCCCGCTGCCTGACGCTCTGGCCGTCGCCGAGCGGCTTCTCGCCGTCCAGGGCCAGGATCCGCGCGGCGCGAGACTCTCCGTCAGGGCGCGAACGGAGGGGCTGACAGCCGCAGATGTCGATCGGCACCTCGATGCCCGCGAGCGCTCGCTTCTGATCGCCTGGCTGAACCGTGGCACCCTGCAGCTCGTTCGCAGCGAGGACTACCCATGGCTGCACGCGGTGACCGTCCCACCGCTGCTGAACGAGAGCCTTCGGCGCCTGGCCCGCGAGGGGGTTGGCCCCGACGGCGCCGGGCGGGCGATGCGAGCGATCGAGCGTTCACTCGCCGAGAATGGCCCACAGACGGGAGCCGAGTTGCGGGCAATGCTCACCAGTCGGGGCCTGGGGGCTCAGGGCCAGATCCTCTCGCACCTCTGCTTCCGCGCCGGTCTGCTGGGGATCCTCGTTCGCGGGCCGATGGTCGGCAAGCAGCATGCCTACGTTCTCGCGCGCGACTGGCTGGGGGAGCACCGCTCGATCGATCGAAGTAGGGCGCTGGCCGAGCTCGCGCGCCGCTACCTGGTCGGCCACGCTCCGGCCAATGACCGCGACCTGGCGAAATGGGCCGGGGTGCCGCTGCGTGACGCGCGCGCCGGGCTGGGGGCGATCGCCGCTGAGATCGTCGAGGGAGATGATGGCCTCCTGCGGCTCAGGGGGCACTCCGATGAGGCCCTCCAGCCACCCCCACCGCGTCTGCTCGGAGCCTTCGACCCGGTTCTCCTCGGCTGGTCCTCGCGCCTTGAGATCACCGCGCCACACACGGAGCTGATCACCACCAACGGCCTCTTTCGACCCTTCGCGATGGTCCGCGGCAAGGCGGTCGCGAGATGGCGGCTGGTGAAGGGCAGGGTCTCGATTGAGCCCCTGGCTCGAATCGGCAAGGCGGACCGCGCGGTCCTCAACGCCGAAGCCGCCGACGTCGAGCGCTTCATGGCGGCCGCCTGACTCACCTCCTCGATCACCCGCTCGAACACGACGGCGAAACTCCTTGGCTCCATTGCGCGCCGGGCGAGGGGCCACAGCCGATCCATGAGACGCAACGGCGTCGCAGGGTGGTTTTCAGCCCAGCTTGGGGGTGCGCCAGGCCCCTTCCAGGCGCTGTGCCAGCTCATCGGCCAGGCCCTCGATCGGGACCCTGGACTGCTGTAGGGAGTCGCGGTCGCGCAGGGTGACGGTCTCGTCCTCCATCGTCTGCCCGTCGACCGTGATCCCCCAGGGGGTCCCGATCTCGTCCTGGCGGCGATAGCGCTTACCGATCGAACCGCCCTCATCGAACTCGGCCGGGACGCGTCGGCGCAGCTCCTCGAAGATCTCACGCGCCTTCTCGGGCATCCCCTCCCTCGAGACCAGCGGCAGGACCGCGACCTTGACCGGCGCCAGCCGGGGGTGCAGTCGCAGAACCGTGCGCTGGCGCCCCTCGACCTCCTCGAGGTCGTAGGCGTCGACCAGAAAGGCCAGCGCGGCCCGGTCCGCTCCGGCCGCGGGCTCGATCACGTAGGGGACGTAGCGCTCCTTGGTTCCCTGGTCGAAGTACTCGAGCTTCTCGCCGCTGAACTTCGCGTGCTGCTTGAGGTCAAAGTCACCGCGGTTGGCAATCCCCTCCAGCTCCGACCAGCCAATCGGGAACAGGTACTCGATGTCGCTGGTGCCCGAGGAGTAGTGGGAGAGCTCCTCGGCGCCGTGCGGGCGAACCCGCAGGAATTCGGGCCGGATGCCGAGATCGGTGTACCAGCGCTCGCGGATCTCAATCCACTCGCGATGCCAGCGCTCGGCTTCGGGGGGCGGCACGAAGAACTCCATCTCCATCTGCTCAAACTCGCGGGTGCGGAAGATGAAGTTTCCGGGGGTGATCTCGTTGCGGAAGGACTTGCCGATCTGGGCTATCCCGAAGGGCGGTCCCTTGCGAGCGAAGCTCAACACGTTCTTGAAGTTGATGAAGATCCCCTGCGCGGTCTCGGGCCGCAGGTAGACGGTCGAGCCCTCCTCGGCGACCGGGCCCACGTGCGTTTCGAACATCAGGTTGAACTGGCGCGGCTCCGAGAGCTCGCCGCCGCACTCCGGACAGCGTAGCTCGGCCCCCGGGTCACGGCCTTCGGCCTCGAGCGCCTCGCGAAGGTGGTCCTCCCGCCAGCGTTTCTTGCACCTGCCAAGGCACTGCACGAGCGGGTCTGTGAATCCCTCGAGGTGGCCGGATGCTTCCCAGACCCGTGGGTGCTGGATGATCGCCGAGTCAAGCGCGACGATGTCGTCGCGTTCCTGCAGCATGGCCCGCCACCACTCGGCTTTGACGTTGTTCTTGAGCAGCACCCCGTAGTGGCCGTAGTCATAGGTCGAGCCGACGCCGCCGTAGATCTCTGAGGAGGGAAAGACGAAGCCGCGCCGTTTGCAGAGCGCAACGATCTCCTCCATCGTCACGTCCACGGGCGGGGCCCCCTGCGCGTCGGCTGCCATGCCGGAACCGTACCGGCTGCGATAATCAGGCCCCCTGATGCCGATCTATGAGTACAAATGTGAGAACGGTCACGTCTTTGACGTGATCCAGAGGATCACCGACGAAGCGCTCACGGAGTGCCAGGAGTGCGGCGCTCCCGCGGCGCGCGTGCTGAGCCCGGTAGCCGTCCACTTCAAGGGCTCGGGCTTCTACAACACCGACTACGGCAAGAAGACCAAGGCCGCCGCCAACGGCGACTCTTCGGAGTCCGCCAAGGGCGAGTCGAAGCCCGATTCCGGCGCGAAATCCGAGGGCAAGGGCGAGCCCAAGGCGACGACGACCGCCGATTGACGATTGACCCGCGCCTCTCCTGCTGAGGTCAGGGGGCGCGGTCGCTACCCGTTCAGCAGTCGGTGCGCGGCCTTGCGCCGCACCGACTCGGGCACTTCGATGCTGCCTTCCGGCCTTTCCTGGCATTCGCCGTGGGCGCAGAGCACGTCGGCGGGGCTCGAGCCTCCGATCGCGGCCGAGAGCACCAGCTGTGGCATCGTGAAGAAGCCCATGTCGCTGACGAAGGCTTTCGGAGCATCCCAGCCGATGATTGGGCCCATGATGAAGTTGTAGGGGAGACGCAGCGGGTCGGTGAGCCGTTCCTTGATTCCGTTGATCACTTCCTGCTGGGCCTTGGCCCGGTCGTAATCGCTGTAGCCGAGGCTGTAGGCGCTCGGACCCGGACCGGGGCAGGGACTCGGCTCGCGGGTGCGGGCGTAGACGAGCGCTTCCTGGCCGTTGAGGGTGTGTTCGCCCTTGCCGAGCCTCAGCGTGTAGCCGCCCTGACCGCCACCGGCGCCACCCGCGATTTCCGTGCATAGCTTGTGCTTGAGGTTGACGTTGACGCCCCCGACCGCGTCGATCAGTTCTTCGAACCCGGTGAAGTCGACGATCGCCACGTGGTCGATCTGCACACCGAGGAACTGTTCGACAGCTTCGATCTCGAGCTTGGCGCCGCCCAAGGCGTAGGCGGCGTTGATTTTCTGGGGGCTCTGGCCGGGGATTTCGGCAAACACATCGCGCGGGATCGAGAGTTTGCGAAAGGAGCCCCCGCCGGCCCTGATCAGCATCAGGGTGTCGGCCCGGAACTGGCCTTCCGAGCAGCCCCCATGGGGGGCGTCGCCGTGGGCCTGTTGTTCGAAGCATTCCTGCGAGGGGGCGGCGGAGCCGCCTTCGGGGCCGGGTTCCTTGGTGTTGGTCGGACGCGCGTCGGTGCCGAGCACGAGGATCGTCTGCGCGTTGGCGAGCATGAACGGGTTGCCGTGCAGCGCTTCCTTGGCTTCGCCCGAGAGCTTGAAGGCCTGCAGCTGGGCGGAGACGGCGAAGGCGAGGAAGCTGAGCAGGATCCAGCCGAGGACGGCGATCCCGACCCATTTGGCGATCTTTCGCGCCCTCGGAAATCGGCGCGGCGGCGCCGGCATGCTGCCCTTGCCCTGATCCGCGTCGCCGCCCGCGGCTCTCTCACGCAGCCCGCGCAGGTTCGGGCCATCGGGCTTGCGGAAACCGGAGAGGAGCCCACGCCGTGACTTGTAGGTTTTGTATTCGGGCAGCCCCGAGGGCTGCTGATCACCTTTCTCGGCCATAAAGGTCAGGGAGTCTCTCTGAAAACCTTCAAGTGCGAATTAGCTGCTATTCGCCCTTCCCGCGTCCTTGCCCTGCACGGCTCGGCGCACGCCAGGCAGCCTTGACCATTTTCAGAAAGACTCCAGAGACGATGCCGATGCCCGCGGTCACCCCCAGCAATCAATGAGCGCCCTCGAGACGATCGGCGTCGATCTGGGTGGGACGAAGATGCTCGTCGGGGTGCTCGACCCCGACTCCCGGGTGGCCTGGGAGAGCCGCGAGCGCTCGACCGGACAGTCGGAGGAACAACTGGTCGAGCTCCTGGCGCGCGAGATCGACGAGGCCCGCGGAGCGAGGCCGGGCGTCTGCGCGGTGGGCCTCGGCATCCCGGCGACGATCGATCACGAGCGCGGCGTCGCCCTCTCCGCGGTCAACCTGCCGATCGAAAATCTGCCGATTCGCGACCTGGCGGCTGAGCGAACCGGGCTTCCGGTGTTCGTCGATAACGACGCCAACGTTGCGGCTTTGGCGGAGCACCTCTACGGCGCCGCACGCGGTGCCGATAACGCGGTGATGCTGACGATTGGTACCGGGATCGGGGGCGGCCTGATCCTCGGCGGCCAGATCTACCGCGGGGCAACCGGCGCCGGCGCCGAGCTGGGCCATGTCGTCATCGAGATGGACGGGCTCCCCTGTCAGGGCAACTGTCCGGGCCACGGTTGCGTGGAGACCTACGCCTCCGGTACGGCGCTCGGGCGGGAGGCGCGCGCCGCCGCCGAACGGGGGCCCGATTCGGCCCTTGGCGCCATGCTCGCCGAGGGCCGGGAGCTCGACGGCCGGGCGGTGACCGAGGCGGCGCTTGCCGGCGATCGGACTGCGATCGGCGTCTTTGAGCTCATCGGGCGTCGCCTCGGTGTCGCACTGGCCAGCTTCGCCAACATCTTCGAGCCGGAGGTGATTGTCATCGGGGGCGGCGTGATCGCTGCCGGTGATCTGCTGCTGGACCCGGCGCGAAGCGAGCTGCGGGAGCGGGCCCTGCCCCCGATGAAGGAGACCCCGGTGCGAGCGGCCGAACTCGGTCAGGACGCCGGGATGATCGGCGCGGCCGCGATGGCGCGGGTCGAACTGGAAGCGGCGCGGGGGAGGGGCTGATGCCGGGCGAGCTGATCGTCTGCCCGACACCGATCGGGAACCTCGACGACCTGACCGTGCGGGTCCGCGAGGCGCTCGTCTCCGCCGACTACATCGCCTGCGAGGACACGCGGCGGACAGGTTCTCTGCTGGATAGGCTCGGAATCCGGCCGGCGCCACCCCTGATCTCCAACCACGAGGGCAATGAAGCCGCACGGGCCACCGAGCTCGCCCAACGGATTGAGCGCGGGGCCAGGGTGGCGCTGGTCTCCGATGCGGGCATGCCGGCGATCTCCGACCCGGGCTACCGGCTGATCCGGCGCTGCATCGAACGCGCTCTCGACGTGACCGTCTTGCCCGGCCCCTCGGTCGTGCCGGTCGCGCTTGTCGCCTCCGGGCTGCCGACCGATCGCTGGCGCTTCGAGGGCTTCCTCCCGAAGCGCTCGGGTGAGATGGAGCGGGTGCTGCGCTCGGCCGAGACGGTCATCGCCTTCGAGAGCCCGCGCCGCGTCGGCGAGTCGCTGGCAGCGCTGGCGGCGATCGCCCCGGATCGCCCGGCCGCGGTCTGCCGCGAGCTGACGAAGATGCACGAGGAGATTTCGCGCGGCTCGCTGGCCGAACTCGCGCGCCGTTTCCGCGGCGAGGTCAAAGGGGAGATCGTTGTGGTGATCGGCCCTGCGGCCGACGAGGAGCACGATAAGGACGTCGGCTTCGCCGTCGATGCCCTGCGCCACCTCGTGCAGTCCGGCGCCCGCCCCCGGGCCGCCGCATCGGTGGTCGCCGCGCTGACCGGCACCCGCGCCAACGATCTCTACCGCGCGCTGACCGGACGCGAGCCGAGACGATGAGCCACGGCACCTACTACATCACCACCCCGATCTACTACGTGAATGCCGAGCCGCACCTCGGGCATGCATACTCGACGATGGCGGCCGACGTGCTGGCCCGCCACATGCGGCAGCGCGGCGAGGATGTCTTCTTCCTGACCGGTACCGACGAGCATGGGGAGCCGGTCGAGACCGCCGCCGAGCGGGAGGGAATCACGCCCCAGGAGCTGGCCGATCGCAACACCGAGAAGTTCCGCGAGCTGATGCCGATCATCGGCGCAACCAATGACTTCTTCATTCGTACCTCCGACCCCCGCCACGCCGAGCGGGTGGCGGGGGTGATCCAGAGGGTCTATGACAATGGCTGGGTCAGGAAGGGCGTCTATGAGGGCTGGTACTGCCCGCGCTGCGCGGATTTCAAAACCGAGCGCGAGCTCGGGCCTGGTCAGAGTTGCCCGATCCACGAGATCGTGCTCGAGAAGCTGCGCGAGGAGAACTGGTTCTTCCGGCTCTCCGCCTTCCAGGAGCGCCTGGAAGCGCTTTACGAGGAGCGCCCCGACTTCGTCGTCCCCGACTTCCGCCGTAACGAGGCGGTTGCCTTCATCCAGCACGGACTGGAGGACGTCTCGCTCTCGCGGCCAAAACTGGAGTGGGGGATGCGGCTGCCCTGGGATCCCGAGCAGCGGATGTACGTCTGGTTTGACGCGCTGCTCAATTACTACACGGCGCTGGGCTTCGCCCGGGAGGGGGAGGACCTGACCGGACGCTACTGGCCGCCCTCGCTGCACGTCATGGCCAAGGACATCCTCAAGTTCCACGCGGTGATCTGGCCGGCGCTGCTGATGGCCGCCGGGCTCGAGCTGCCCCGCCGAATGGTGATCCATGGCTTTCTGCTGATGGGCGAGAAAAAGATGTCGAAGAGCCTCGGCAACGTGCTCGACCCCTTCGAGGTGATCGAGAGGTTCGGCGCCGATGCGCTGCGCTTCTACCTGTTCCGCGAGGTCAGCTTCGGCCAGGATGGCTCGATCTCGACCGCCGGCTTTGAGGCGCGCTATGAGGCCGAGCTGGCCAACGACTACGGGAACCTGGCCAGCCGGGTGCTGGCGATGATCGACCGCTACAGGGCGGCTGTCATACCGGCCGGGGCCCAGGTCGACGCCGTGCTCGCCGAGGATTTCGACGGCGTCCTGCCGCGCTTCGCTGAGCTGCTCGAGCGGGCTGAGCTGAGCCAGGCGCTTGAGGTGGTCTGGGGGTTGGTCCGACGCCTCAATCGCTATGTCGAGGAGACCCGTCCGTGGGAGCTGGCCCGGGAGGAGGCCGACCCCGAGCGCCTCGACGAGGTGCTCTACAACCTGGCGGAGGGGCTGCGGGTGACGACCTTGATGCTGGCGCCCTACCTGCCGCAGACGAGTGAGCGGTTACTGGCGGCGCTCGGCGAGGACTCATTCGCCCTGGCCGAGCTCGGCTCGCGGGGCGGTGGCCAGGCGATCGAGCGGGTGCCGCCGCTATTCCCGAAGATCGAGCCCTAATCGGCGCCAAAGAGGGCGTTCAGCTCGGCGAAGGGGGTGGCGTCCTTGAGCCCGACGAAGCTGCCCTCGGCGGCAAGCGCGGTGGCCGCGCGAGAGAAGGCACCCCAGGCGACCCTCGAGAGGGCCGACCCAACGCTGATCCGACGCACGCCGAGCTCGCCGAGCTCAGAGACGCGCTGGCCGGGATCGCTGCCGACCAGCAGATTGAGCGGTTTTGGCCTGACCGCCTCAACGATCGCCCGGACCTCGGCCGGCTCGCGAACGCCGGGGGCGAAGAGAACGTCAGCGCCAGCCTCGGCGTAGGCCGTGAGACGGGCGATCGCCCCCTCGAGCGGCGCCGGGTCTCCGACCAAGAAACACTCGGCGCGCCCGGTCAGCAGCACGGGCGCCCCCGACTGGTCGATCGCCGCCCGGGCGGCGGCGATCCGCTCGATCGCCTCCTCGATCTCGAAGAGCGGTCCTCGAGCGGCCGGCTCGGGAAGCCTGTCCTCGATTGAGAGGCCGGCGACGCCCGTCTCCACGCAGCGTCGCACGTTCTTCGCCACGCCCTGCGCGTCGGCGGCATAGCCGGACTGGAAGTCGGCGTTGACGGGCAGATCTGTGGCGCTCACGATCTCGGCCACGTGGCCGAGGACCGACTCCAGCGAGAGCACGTCGGCCGCGTCGGGGAGACCGCGCGAGAAGGCGAAACCGGCGCTTGTCGTCGCCAGCGCCCGAAAGCCCATCGAGGCGAGGGCCTGGGCGCTGCCGGGGTCCCAGGGATTCGGCATCACAAAGCAGCCCCTCTCGTGCAGTACCCGGAAGGCCGCGCGGCGCGGCCCGAAATCAGACGGCGAGGGCATCGGCCCCCAGCTCAGCTGGCCGTGTGTAGCCGCAAAGTGCCATCGTCAGGTCGAACTCGGCGAGGATCATCTTCAGGACCGCTTCTACGCCCGCCTGCCCTTCGAGCGCCAGACCCCAGAGGTAGGGCCGCCCGAGCAGCACGGCGTCGGCGCCCAGGGCGAGCGCCTTGATCACATCCGAGCCGCGTCGGACGCCGCTGTCGAAGAGGATTGTCAGCTCGCCGCCGACGGCATCGGCGATCGGCTCCAGGGCGTCGAGTGAGGCGAGCGCTCCATCGACCTGGCGGCCGCCGTGGTTGGAGACGACGATCCCGTCGATGCCGCGGCTGGCGGCCTCACGGGCGTCCTCTGGGTGCTGGATCCCCTTGATCACGATCGGGAGCGTGGTCAGCTCGCGCAGCTGGGCCAGGTCCTTCCAGCCCAGAGACGGGTTTGAGAGGACGCTCAGGTAATGGCCGGTCGCCGCCCCCAGGTCCTCCTCGGGGGGCTTCTCGAGGGCGGCTCTGAACACTGGATCCTGGAGGTAGTTGGCGTTTCCCATCCCCTCCAGGAACGGGAGCCTCGCCTGCTGCAGGTCGCGCGGCTTCCAGCCTGGGATGAAGGTGTCGACGGTGAGGACGATCGCGCCGTATCCGGCCGCCACGGCACGCCCGAGGAAGCTCTCAAGGAGGGCGGGGTCGTTGGGCCAGTACAGCTGGAACCAGCGCGGCGCCTCCGGCCCGCCGGCAGCGGCGATCTCCTCGATCGTGAAATGCGAGGCCGTGCTGACCACCATCGGCACGCCGAGCGCCGCCGCGGCCCGCGCCGTAGCCAGCTCTCCGTCCTCGTGGACAACCTTCTGGACCCCGATCGGCGCCAGCATCAGCGGTGCTGGCATCGCCGTGCCGAGAACCGTCGTTGAGAGGTCGCGCTCGGCGACGTCGCGCAGCATGCGTGGCACGATGCGGCGACGCCGCAGCGCCTCGAGATTGGCGCGCATCGTCTCCTCGCCGCCGGCGCCGGCAAACACGTAGTTGGCCGCCCACTCCTCCATTGCCGCCTCTGCGGCGCGCTCCAGCTCGTCAATCGAGACCGGGACGGCCGGCCTCTGGCCGGACATCCCCCTTGCGTAGATCTCCCGGTAGTGCTCTGCAAAGTCGGCCATTCCGGGCAAAGGCTATTCGAGCCTAGACTCTGCCCGGTGATCGACTCGCATACCCACCTCTTCCTCTGCGAGGGAAGCGAGGAAGAGCTCCTCGACGCCGCCCGCCGTGCCGGTGTCGGGCGGCTGCTCAACGTCGGTCTCGGCACCGAGAGCAACCCGCTGGCGCTGGCAGCCGCCGAGCGGCATGAGGGGGTCTTTGCGAGCGCCGGTTGTCACCCGACCGCCGCGGGGGAGTTCGACGAGCGTCTCGCCGCCGAAATCGAGCGTCTCGCCGGGCATGAGCGGGTGCGGGCGATCGGCGAGACTGGAATCGACTATTACCGCGAGGCGGCGAGCCGCGTCGAGCAGCACCGAGCGCTGCAGGCGCAGATCGAGATCGCTGCCAGCCACGGCCTGCCGGTCGTGATTCACGCGCGCGATCCCGAGGGGGAGACCGGGGCGATCGATGACGTTTTCGAGATCCTCGACGCTCGCGCCGAGGGGGTCGCTGTGATCCTTCATTGCTTTCTTGCTCCCTGGCGCCTGCAGGACGCGATCGAGCGGGGTTGGTACTGCTCGTTCTCGGGGATCCTCACCTTTCCCGCCTCCGAGGAGCTGCGCGCCGCGGCCGCGGCGCTGCCCGATGAGCTCCTCCTGGTCGAGACCGACGCCCCATACCTGGCGCCACAACCGGTCCGCGGCAAGCCCAATCAGCCGGCCCACGTCGTCTCCACGGCGGAGATCCTGGCCGCCCTTCGGGGTCAGTCCTATGAGGAGCTGGAGGGCATCGTCGAGCTCAACGCGCGCACCCTCTTCGGCTGGTAGGGCCGGCGATGGTGCGGTTGGGGCAGAATTTTCTCGCCGATCCCAACCTGCTCGAGGCGATCGTCCGCGACGCCGCCCTCGAGCCCGGTGAGGTCGTGCTCGAGGTCGGACCCGGGGAGGGTGCGCTCACCGCTCGGCTCGCGAGTCGGGTCGCCCGGGTCCATGCGATCGAGATTGACCGAGGTCTTGAGGCGGTACTCGCCCCCCTTGCGGAGCGCTCGAACGTCAACCTCCTCTGGGCCGACGCGATGCGCGTCGATCTCGGCGCACTGGACCCGCCGCCCAGCGCGATGGTCGCGAATCTCCCCTACGCGGTGGCGACTCCGGTCCTGCTTCGCACGATTCGCGAGCTCCCCTCGCTGCGCAGCTGGACCGTGATGGTGCAGCGCGAGATCGCCGACCGGCTGCGCGCCAGGCCCGCCACTCGCAGCTACGGATCGCCCAGCGTGATCGCCCAGCTCGCCTGCGAGGTGAGTCTGGTGCGAACCGTCGACCCCGCCGTATTTCGGCCCAGGCCCCGGGTGCAGTCGGCGATCCTCGCCCTGCGGCGCGTTGGTCCCGGCGCCGAGGAGGAGCTCAGGGAGCTGGTTCGGGCCGCCTTCGCCCATCGTCGAAAGTCCCTGGCCCGCTCCCTCGAGCACGTTCACCCGGGCTCTCTGGCCCTCGCAAGGCGGGCGCTCGTCGACCTCGGCCTGCCCGCGGACGCCCGCGCCGAGTCCCTCGCCCCGGCTGATTTCGCCGCCCTTTGCGAGAAGCTGCGGGTCGACTAGGCCCCTCACCCTGATGCGGACCAGCGCCCCAGCCAAGCTCAACCTCTGCCTGTTTCTCGGGCTGCGCCGCCCCGACGGCCTGCACGAGCTCTGCTCGTTGTTCGAGCCCCTCGCCCTCGCGGATCTGATCGTTTTGAGGGACGCCGGTCGCGATGAGGTCCTCTGCGAGGGAGTCGCGGGCGAGAACCTGGCGGCCCGGGCTCTGGCCGCGCTGCGCGCCCATGGCTGGCGGGGGCCGCCGCAGCGGGTCGAGATCGAGAAGCGCATCCCGGTCGCCGCCGGCCTCGGAGGCGGCTCTGCCGACGCCGCCGCCGTGCTCAGGCTGGCGGCCGGTGAGGTGGCCGAGCTCGAGGAGCTTGCCGCCGAGCTCGGCGCCGACGTGCCCTCACAACTGAGTCCAACGTTGGCGCTGGTGCGGGGAGCCGGGGAGCGCGTCGCGCGGCTGCCCGACCCCCAGAGCCACGCGGTCGTCCTGCTTCCAGGCGGCGGCGGGCTCACCACCGCCGAGGTCTATGCGGAGGCCGATCGTCTCGGCGGGGGCCGCGAGCTCGAGGAGCTCGAGGAGCTCGCCGAGGGGCTGCTGGCGGTGGCCGGGGCCGGCGCCTCGCCGCTCGCCTACGCCGAGCTCCTCTCAAATGACCTCGAGCCGGCCGCCTGCTCCTTGCGCCCCGAGATCGGTGCCGCGCTTGAAGAGCTGCGCGGAGCGGGCGCCGCGGTCGCCCTGCTGACCGGATCGGGACCGACGACGTTCGGCATCTTCGAGGATCTGCCCGCGGCGCGGGCGGCGGCGGAGCGATTGGCCCGAGACGACACGATCGTCTGCGAGGCCGGCCGCGCGGAGGTGCGCTGGCGATGAGGTTGCCCGGAGAAGCTGCTGGAAAGCGTCGCAAATGGGCACTGCGGATCGCCCTGGCGGGCGTCGGGGTCGCCGCCTACGTCGCCTTCACGCACTTCGTCGACCTCGAGAAGATCCTCGAAGAGGTCTCTGAAACGCTCGGCGCCTGGACCTATCTGTTGGTCGGAGCCTTCGCCTTCGCCGAGACCGGCGCCTTCGTTGGCCTGCTCGTCCCGGGCGAGACTGTGATGATTCTCGGCGGCGCCGTCGCAGGCCAGGGCGCGACCAACCTCTACCTGGTGATCGCAATCGCCTGGCTGGCCGCCTTCCTCGGCGACAGTTGCAGCTTCTTCATCGGTCGCCGTCTGGGCCGCGAGTTCTTGCGCCGCAACGGGCCGCGCTTCGGTGTCGGCGAGGAGCGGCTCGATCAGATCGATGACTACTTTGCTCGCCACGGCGGCAAGACGATCTTCATCGGGCGCTTCGTCGGCTTCGTCAGGGCCTTCGCGCCCTTCGTCGCGGGCAGCTCGGGGATGCGCTACAGAGCCTTTGTTCCCTACAGCATTCTCGGCACCGGCCTCTGGGTGAGCTCCGCGATCCTCCTCGGCTACCTCTTCTCGCGCAACATCAACGCGGTGATCAATTACGCCGGCAAGGGCGCCTTCGCGCTCGGTGCTCTGATCGTGATCATCGTCGGTGTAGTCGCGCTGCGCCGGTACCTGCGGGTCGAGGAGAATCGGCGCGCCGCGCTGCGCTGGATGGAGGCGCACGGCCCGACCCGCTGGCTCGTGACGCTGGCCCGGCGCTTCAGCCCGCAGCTCGGTTTCCTCTGGGAACGAGTGACCCCGGGCGGCACCTTCGGGCTCGAGTTCACGACGCTGATGGCCGCGCTCGCCGTTGCACTCTTCGTATTGATCGCATATGCGGTCATCCTCAGTGCCGAACCGGGCCCGACGCCGGGTGACACAACGGCGATGGAATTCGTCGAACAGATCCGCGTCGGCTGGTTGGTGAGCGTCGCCAAGGTGGTGACGATCCTGGGTTCCTCGGCGCTGGTCCTGACCCTGGCTGCGCTGAGCGCTGGCTTCCTCGCCTGGCAGCGGCGCTGGGCCGAGCTGGGGGTCCTAATCGCCGGTCTGGCGCTGATCGTGATCGGCGGCCACGAGATCAAGGCGGCGGTCGACCGCCCCCGCCCCAGCGGCGGGCTGGTCGAAACCCACGGCTCCTCCTTCCCCAGCATCCACGCCGCCAACTCGACCTTCTACGTCTGGTTATCGCTGACGATCGTTGTGCGCCTGCGACCGGGCATGGCGCGTGGCGCCGCGGTGATCGCCGCCGGCGCCACGCTCGCAGCCCTGGTCGGGCTCTCACGCGTCTATCTCGGGGTCCACTACCTGAGCGATGTCAGCGGCGGCTGGGCGCTGGGCGTCGCCGCCTTCTCCCTCTGCGCGGCCATCGCCCTGGTTATCACCACGGTCGGGAACATGCGCCACAATGGTCGGGATGTCGCTGTCCGTGCCGCTGGCGCTGCAGAAGATTGAAAATGAGTACCTGCTGTTCGGCGCCGCGGGCCTGATCACGCTGGTCGCATTCGTCGGGCTGATTTTAGTCCCGGCGCTGGGCGCCTACGGGCGGATCTGGGAGAAGGCGGTCGCCGGGCTGCTCTCATTGGTCGTGCTCGCGGCGCTGGTCCTGGTGGGGGTCGTCATCGGGCTGGCCTTCGTCTACTACTACCCGCAGATCACCCACCTCCTTGGCACCTAGGGTCGGCGCTCGTCAGAGGCAGCTCTCTGGCGGACCGCCCGAACCCAGACACGAGCTGGAATCGGGTACCGGCGTTTCCAGAGAGCCCGGTGGTCGGGATAATGAACCCGATGCCAGCTGCCCCCCGTGGCGAAAAAAGCCCTGTAAATCGGGGCGATCCAGGGACGCTTAACGCGCTCGCGGAGGCGGTCGAGTCGGGTGCCGGGCTGCCCGCGATCGCGCGTGCGGCGGCGAAGGTCCTCGACGCCAGTGTCGCCCTGATCGACCGCTCGAGCGCCGTCCTGGCGGTTGCCGGTGCCTCCTCGGACCAGGAGAAGAAGTTGATTGCCGGCGGCGAGGACGTGATCCGCAGCGAGCTGCGCGTCGCCGACTCGGTCGTCGGCGAGCTCCGCTACCGGGGCAGCGGCGCGCCGGACCCGACGATCGCACGGATGGTGATGACGCTGGTCGCGCTCGAGCTGGAGCGCGCCCGCACGCCGCAGTGGGAGAGCGAGGAGGTTGCCGGTGCGTTCGTCGACGCTGTCCTCGCCCGCCAGGTGACCGACCGCGGCGACATCATCGCCCGCGCCGCCGAGATGGGCGCCGAGCTCGAGCTTGGCGCCGGCGTGATCGTCATCCGCGCTGCTCCGCGAGCGGCGCAGACGGGGGAGTGGCGCGCCCGCGTCCTGACCCTAGCGCTGCGCGCCCTGCGCTCGCTGGCCGCGGGGTCCCTGGCGAGCGCCAGCGAGGACGAGGTCGCCGCCGAGATCGCGGCCATCGTCCCGGCCGAGGACGAGGAGCGCCTGGCCCGGGCGGCCGCGGGCCTCGTACGGGAGCTTGACGAGAGCCTCGCCGGCTTTCACCTGACGATCGGCAGGAGTCGCCGGGCCGCGGACCCGGTCGATCTCTACCGCGCCGGTAATGAGGCGCGGCTCGCCGCCAACGTCGGCGAGGCCGAGGACCGGGGGCTGCTGGCCTTCGAGGACACCGGCGCCTACCGGTTGCTGCTGCCAGCGATAAGCGAGGACCCCCGCGAGCTCGAGCGCTTCTACGAGGAGACGGTAGCGCCCCTCGCGGCCTACGACGAGCAATATGAGACCGAGTTGGTGGCGACCGTGGAGGCCTACCTTGACAACGACGGCAATGTCGCCGCCACGGCCAAACAGCTGTTCACGCATCGCCACACGATCCGCTACCGGTTGGAGCGGGTCAGGGAGCTCTGCGGCCATGACGTCTCGGCCACCGAGGGCCGCGAGAAGCTCGGATTGGGGCTGAAGGCGATGCGGGTGCTCGGCATCGCCTCGCCGCGCGGACCCGCGCTCGAGCCGGGTGCCGAAGGTGGCCAGGTGCCACGCAGTGCGGAGGAGTAGGGCGGCCCAGTCCCCCAGCAGCGGATTCCGGGGGGAGGGCTCGAACCCCCGCTTCCTGGACCAAAACCAGGCGTGCTAGCCGATTACACCACCCCGGAGCGGATTCGAGCCTAACGCCGCGGCGAAAGTTAGGCTCGCGTCATGGAGATGGGTGGGGCGTCGATGGACCCGGAGGTCCGCGAGGGGCTGGCGAGAAGCTGGAAGGCGCTGATGACGGTCGGGGTTATCGCGATCGTCGTCGGCTGCATCGCGATTCTGATCCCCGCGGTCTTCTCGGTCGGCACGGCGATCTTCATCGGCTGGATCCTGCTGATCGCCGGCGCCTTCCTGATCCCCGGCGCCTTCACGGCGCACTCGATTGGAACCGTGCTCTTGCGGCTTCTCTGGGCGTTCCTGACGGCGCTCGTGGGGCTCTACCTGATCGTCGAACCGCACAACGGGACCCTCACCCTGACGCTGGTCCTCGGCATCTACTTCCTGATCATGGGGCTGACGCGGATCACCGCAGCCTTCCTCGGTCGTGGCCAGCCCAATGCCGGTCTGGTCGGCCTCAGCGGATTCGCCGGAGTTCTGATCGGAATCCTGGTCCTCGCCAAGTTCCCCAGTTCCGCCGACTGGGCGATCGGCCTGCTGGTGGGGATCGACCTGATCTTCGCCGGCTGGACCCTGACCTCCGTCGCGCTGGTCGGCAAGGACCTGGCGAACTCCGGCCACTAGCCGGACTTCGAGGGCTGCCGAGATCCGCGCCGGGGCGCCGCGCGTCCGCGATGCTCGGCGGAGTTCCTCGAGCGTCACCGAGGTTTCTCCGTGGCCGGCCCGATCTCTGACAGGACCCGCCCGCCGGGGGGTCCTTGCGGCACTTCTTTTCGTCCGCGACTACGATTTCCCGGTGAGTTCCCCCACCGTCCTTGTCATGGCGGCGGGCGAGGGCACCCGCATGCGCTCCTCGCTGCCGAAGATGTTGCACCCCGTATGCGGGCGCCCAATGGTCGCCTGGCCGATCCTCGCGGCGCGGGCCGCCGGCGCCGGTCGGGTCGCGGTGATCGTCTCATCAAGCCAGGACATCTCCGCCGGGCTGCCGCCGGGGGTCGAGACCGTCGTGCAGCCGCGGCCCGATGGAACCGGGGGGGCGATCAGGGCGGCGCGGGGACTGGTCGAGGAGAGCGAGACCGTCCTCGTTCTCTCCGGGGACCATCCCCTGCTGAGTGAGGAGACGATCGCCGGTCTGCTCGAGGCGCACGACTCCGCGGGTGCGGCGGCGACGATGCTGACGATCGAGCTCGACGATCCTGGTTCCTACGGTCGCGTCGTCAGGGGCGCGGCGGGCGAGGTCGAACGCGTCGTCGAGGCCAAAGCCGGCGGCGACGCCACCGCCGAGGAGTTGAGTATTCGCGAGGTCAACGCCGGCACCTATGCCTTCGATGCGGCCCCCCTCGCACAGGCGCTGGTCGAGCTGAGCAACGACAACGCCCAAGGCGAGTACTACCTGACCGACGTCTTCGCTGCCCTGCGCGCGGCCGGCCAGGTGGTCGGCGGGCATCTCGCCGATGACACCGGCGCAACGATGGGCGTCAACGACCGCGCCGAGCTCGCCGCTGTTGAGGCCGAGACGCGCCGGCGGATCATCGAGCGGCACATGCGCGCCGGCGTCACCGTCGTCGATCCGGCCTCGACCTGGATCGACGTCGATGTTGAGATCGGCGCTGACGCGCGGCTCGAGCCGGGCACCAGCCTGCGCGGCCGGACCGAGGTCGGTGCCGGCGCCGTTGTCGGGCCGCTCAGCACCCTGATAGACAGCAAGCTCGGGGCGCGCGCCAGGGCGCCGCACTCCTATCTCCTTGAGTGCGAGATCCTCGAGGAGTGCAGCGTCGGTCCCTTCGCCTACCTGAGGCCGGGCGCGGCTTTGGAGGCCGGCGCCAAGGCGGGTGCCTTCGTCGAGATCAAGAACTCCCGCCTCGGAGGGGGAGCGAAAGTCCCGCACCTGGCGTATGTTGGCGACGCAGATGTCGGGCCGGGAAGCAACCTCGGCGCCGGCACGATCACCGCCAACTACGACGGTTTCCGCAAGCACCGCACCGTGATCGGCGCCAACGCCCGGATCGGTGTTGACACGATGCTGGTCGCGCCGGTAGAAGTCGGTGACTCCGCCTACACTGGCGCTGGAGCGGTTATCCAGGATGACGTTCCGGACGGGGCATTGGCAGTGAGTCAGAACGAGCAACGCAACATCGATGGATACGCGGAGCGCAGATCCGCGCAGGCGAGCGAGGGAGAGGGCCGGTGAGCACGATCGAGCAGCGCCCAGAGGCGGCCGCGGCGACGGCGATCCCCCACGACTACTCGAAGCGGTTGATGATCTTCGGCGGCCGCAGCTCCGGCGAGCTCGCCGCCCGAGTCGCGGACAAGCTCGAACTCGATCTCGGTCAGGTCACCCTGAAGACGTTCGCCAACGGCGAGGTCTACTGCCGCTATGAGGAGTCGATCCGTGGAGCCGATGTCTTCATCGTCCAATCGACATGCGCCAACGAGCAGACGCGGATGACCCCCAATGACGCGCTGGTCGAGCTGCTGACGATGATCGATGCCGCCCAGGGTGCCTCGGCGCACCGGATCATCGCCGTCACCCCCTGGTACGGCTACGCTCGCCAGGACAAGAAGTCGGCCCCGCGGGAGCCGATCACGGCGCGGATCGTCGCCAAGTGCTTGGAGGGCGTGGGCGTCGACCGGGTTCTCACCATGGACCTGCACGCCGGCCAGGTGCAGGGTTTCTTCCACGTGCCAGTCGATCACATGACGGCGATGCCGATGCTCACCCAGTGGTTCACCGATCAGCACATGTCCGAGGAGCTGGTGATCGTCTCTCCCGACGCGGGCCGGGTGAAGACGGCGCGCAACTTCGCCCGCCGTCTCGGCACCCACTGGGCGGTGATGGAGAAGGAGCGCCCCGCCCAGCAGGTCGCCGAGATCGGCTACGTGGTCGGCGACGTTAAGGGCAGGACCGCGGTGCTCGTCGACGACATGATCGACACCGCCGGCACTCTCTGCGCCGCAGCGCAGACGGTGCTCGAGGAGGGAGCCGCGCGGGTCATCGCCTGCGCCACCCACGGCGTCTTCTCGGGGCCCGCCTATGAACGTCTCGCCCATGAGAACTCCGGCATCGAGCAGATCGTCGTCACCGACACGCTGCCGCTGCGCCCCGGCGCGCCGGACAACATCAAGGTTCTGTCGACGGCCGGGACCTTCGCCGACTCGATCCGCCGAATCTTCACCGACGACTCGGTCTCCGAGATCTTCGCCGGGGAGAACCAGCTTTTCTGAGCATCCTGGGGTGATCGGGAAAGGACCACGGTGCGGCGGCGTGGGCGCGTGAGACTCGTCGGTCACAAGGGAGCCCACCTGATCGCGCCCGGCAATACGCTGGAGAGCTTCCGGGCGGCTGTCGAGGCGGGCGCGGACACGATCGAGTTCGACGTGATCTGGCTGCCCGATTCGCATCTGCCTCCCGAGCAGCGGGCGCCGCTCGTTGTCGCCCACGACTGGCACGACGCCGCGAGTCGCACCCCTCTCGCCCTCACCGCAGCGCTCGATGCCTTTGCCGAGCCGCCGCTTGACCGGGTCGAGATCGACCTCGACGTCAAGCTGCCGGGCCGCGAGGAGGAGCTGGTGGCGGCGCTGCGCGAGCGCGAGCTGATGAGCCGGGCGATGGTCTCGACGATGGAGCTCTACAGCCTCGGTAGGATCGCCGAGCTCGCGCCGGAGCTGCGCCGCGGCTGGACGTATCCGAAGGTCACCAGGGATTGGAGCTCAAGGCGCTGGGCGAGGGCGCCGTTGGCGGCGGCGCTGGTGGCGATGCGCCAGCGGTTGCCGGGCCTTGCCGCCGAGCGGCTGCCGCGCTTCGGCGTTGAGTCGATGTGGGTCTACCACCCGCTCATCAGCCCGCGGCTGGCACGAATCACCCGGCTGGCAAGGGTGGAGTTGATCGCCTGGACCGTCGATGACCGAGCGCGGATGGAGAAGCTGGTCAGCTACGGCGTCGACGGGATCTGCTCGAACGACCCGCGGCTCTTCGACGGTCTCGGCTAGCGGGAGCGGATCTCGCAGTTGGCGTCGATCCGCAGCAGCCTGGCGAAGAGCTCGCGGTGTCCGGCCACCCAGCGATAAGCGTGCTCGGTCGGCCCGGGGAAGGCGCGGAGGGCGGCGGCCAGCGGTCGCCCCCCGGGCAGCAGCCCGGCCAGCGGTGCGGCGGCGGCGCCACCCGATAGGAGCTCGCCACTCGGCGTAACCAGGTGCCAGGACTCGAGTCTCGTGGCCTCGGGCAGGGGCGCGAGCAGTCGCTGCCCCTGTTCGCTCTGGATCTCGACCGCCCGCAGCCGGCCCCGGTCCCAGCCGAGAAGCTTATCCAGCGACCAGCGGCAAAAGCCGCAGTCGCGGTCATATAGAACGGTCGCTGTTTCTCCTCTTGCCAAAGCCCTCCTCTCGCCGGTGGACCGATCCAGATCCTCGTCGGGGCCGGGCCAGGAGCGCCCCGCGCGCGGGGCGCGGACTCGAGATCAGCCGCACTGAAGCCGCCGAGTGCCTCATCGTCGAGCGCGAATCGCCCTGCGTCTACCTCTCCCTCTCACGCGTCGCCCGCCAGGCCGGGAATCCGCACCAGGCCCCTTGCCTCGAAGTACTCCCACTCCTGCTCGCCAAGATCGGTTGCCGGCTCCTCGGCGTAGACCCACTCGCGCATGATCCGGTGCCAGTTGCGTTTCGCCCGCAGCTGCCCGAGCACGGCGACAACGCCAATTTCCATCCGCCTCCCCATCAGCTCGTCGGCGGGTACCGACTCGCGGCGCATCAGGTCGAAGTACTCCGAGCGCGGGTCGTTGGTCGACTCGATGATCTTCATCACCCGTCGCGGGCTGATCTCGATCTCGCGATCCTCCAGGTACCACGAGGCGACCGCCATCGTGTGCTCCATGAGCCGCTGGGCGTCGAGCTTTGAGGGGTTCTTGACGAAGCCCAGGTCGTGCAGCGCGGCGCGCAGCTCTTCGGGGTCCTCGGCGATCGCCGCGTCGATCACCCGCTGCTCAAGCAGGATCTGCTCGCGGTCCAGCTTCTTGGTCATGCCGAAGTCGAGGAAGGCGACGCGCCCATCGTCGAGCAGGATGTAGTTACCCGGGTGGGGGTCGGCGTTGAAGTGCTGCAGGTGGTAGATCGAGCCAAAGCTGCCGCGGTAGACGATCTCCCCAAAACGGCTGCGCTCCTCGTGCGCCAGCTGCTTGATCTGCTCGAAGCCGATCCCCTCGACCAGCTCGGTGACCAGCACCCTGCGCCGCGAGAGCCGGGTGATCACTTCCGGCACGTAGATGAATGGGTGTTCGCTGTAGGCGCGGGCGAAGCTGCGCTGGTTCTGGGCCTCGTACTCGTAGTCAAGCTCCTCCATGACCCGCTCGCGCAGCTCGCTGGCGATCGCCTTGGCGTCCAGGCCTGGCGCCAGGGCCCGGGCGAGGCGCACGATCGTGCCGGCGTTGCGCAGGTCGGCCTCCAGCGCCTCGGCGATCCCCGGGTACTGGATCTTGACCGCGACGCGGCGCCCGTCGAGCAGCTCGGCACGGTGCACCTGGCCGATCGAGGCGGCGGCGAAGGCCTCCTGCTCGAACTCGCCGAACAGCTCTGAAATCGGTTCCCCCTCGTACTCTCCCTTGAGCACGCTCTCGACCTCCGCCCAGGGCATCGGCGGCGCGTCGGTGCGCAGTTTCGCCAGCTGCTCCTGGTAGATCTCGGCGTACTCGGGGGGCAGGAAGTCGGTGTCGATGAAGGAGGCGAACTGACCGAGCTTCATCGCCGCACCCTTCATCTGACCGAGCGCGCCGACCATCTTCATCGCCGTTTCGAGATGGCGCTGCTCGAGCCTCTCGCGCCCGTCCTCGGTCGAGCGGGCAACGTTCGTCGCCTTCGTGCCCGCATAGCGCGCGCCCTGCAGGCCGACGATCGAGCCCAGCTTGGCCGAGCGCCGAACCCGTCCCTTCGGGATCTTCGAATCGTCCGCCACGTGCCAAGGTTGCCACAGGCGGCGTCGCCGGCGGTTCTCTATCCTCTCCCGTCCAGATGGCAGCCACGCGCGAAACCCTGAAGGCATCCCCCCGGGCCGAGTTCGGCTCGCGGAATTCGCGACGCCTGCGTCGCCAAGGCATGGTCCCGGGCGTCGTCTACACGGGCGGGGAGGTGGCCCGGGCGTTCCAGGTCCCCGAACGCGAGGCTCGCCATGTGCTCTCCGGCGGACAGGCGCTCTTCGACCTCGAGCTCGAGGGTTCACGGAAGGTGCCCGTCGTTGTCAAGGAGCAGCAGCTGCACCCCGTGCGGGGAAGCCTCGAGCACATCGACCTGCAGGAGGTCAAGCTCGATGAGGCGATCCAGGCGGAAGTCGCGGTCGAGCTAGAGGGAGCCGATGACGCACCCGGTGTCAAGGCCGGCGGTGTCCTTGAGCACATCACCCGCGAGATCACCGTTGAAGCCTTGCCGGCCGAGATCCCGGAGCGCCTCGTTGCCGACGTCTCGACGATGGAGATCAACGACACGCTGCAGCTCTCGGCCGTGAATGTCCCCGAGGGCGTGAAGCTGATCGCCGAGGAGCTCGATGAGGTGACGATCGCCACCCTCTCACCGCCGCGCGTCGAAGAGGCGCCCGAGCCGGCGGTCGAGGAGGAGGCCGAGCTGGTCGGTGAGGAGGGCGAGGGCGAAGCTGCCGAGGCCGAGGGTGAGGGCACCGAGGGCGAGGGCGGCGAGTCGGGCGACTCCGACGGGGAATAGCCATCGCCGGGCTCTTCCGCCGCCGCGAGGGAGGCGAGAGCGGCGAGCGGATCCTGATCGTCGGCCTGGGCAATCCGGGCTCACGCTACGCCGGGACCCGTCACAACATCGGCTTCGAGATCGGCGAGGAGCTCGCGCGCCGCTGGGCCCTGCCGCGGGCGAAGAAGCGCTACGGGGGGCTGCTCACCGAGGGGCGGGCCGGCTCCGGCGGTCCGCGGGTGGCGATCCTCCTGCCGCAGACCTACATGAATGAATCGGGAGGCTCGGCCGGGCCGGCGCGCGGTGCACTTAAGGTTCCCCTTCACCGCGTCGTCGTTCTCCACGACGAGATCGACCTGCCGTTTGGGGAGGTGCAGGTCAGGCTCGGGGGCGGTCTCGCCGGCCACAACGGTCTCAAGAGTCTGCGCTCGGGCCTTGGCGGGGAGGGTTTCTGGCGGGTCCGTGCCGGGGTCGGGCGTCCTCAAACCTCGGACACAGAGATCGTTTCCTCCTACGTTCTCTCCCGCTTTAGCGAGCCGGGCGAAGCGGTTGGGACGCTGGTCTCGACGGCCGCCGATCAGACCGAGGAGTTGGTCGAGCGGCTAGCTTCCAGGGGCGATGGCTGAGGAGCGCACGAGCTATGAGGTCGACCAGCGCGGGGTCGCGATCCTGCGCTTGGCCCGCCCCGAGGCGCGCAACGCGATCGACACCCAGATGCTGCTTGAGATTCTCGAAAGGCTCGGGGTGGCGCGTGGCGATCGGGCGGTGCGGGTTCTGGTGGTCAGCTCCACCGACCAGATGGGGCTCTCGGCAGGGGCTGACATAAAGGAGCAGATGGACGCCGATGGCCGGGTAATGCGCATGCAGCTCTTCGCCGATGTCTACGACGAGATCGTCTCCTTCCCGAAGCCGACGGTCGCCGCCTGCCACGGCGACGTCGTCGGCGGGGGCGCCGAGATCGCCGTCGCCTGCGACATGCGGGTTGGCGGCGCCAACCTGCGGATGCGCTTTCCGGGCGCCGCGCTCGGGGTGCCGGTTGGTCCGGCTCGTCTCGTGACCCTCTGCGGCCTGGCCACCGCGAAGTACCTGCTCCTCACCTCGCGGACCGTCGGTGCTGATGAGGCGCTGCGGCTCGGGCTGGTCAACCGCGTGGCGCCGCCGGCGGCGACCGAGGAGTTGGCCCTCGAGCTTGCCGCGGGGGTCGCTGCCCACCCGCCGGACGCGGTCGTACGGCTTAAGCGGATGCTGCACGAATGGGACGACGTCGAGGGCCGCTCCCGTGAGGAGGGCAAGGGCCAGGTCGAGTGGCAGCGCAGCGGCCCCGGGCTGCCGGGTGGGGGCTAACCCTGTACGAGCCCGAGCAGAACCTCACCGTCGCCGTCACCGGGCCGACCGGTGAGATCGGCAAGCCCTTCCTCGCCGCCCTGGAGCGGGTGCCCGAGGTGGAGCGGGTGATCGGCATGGCGCGGCGGCCGTTCGACATCGCCGCGCACGGCTGGGAGAAGGTCGAATATCGCCGTGGAGACGTCCTCGACCGCGAGGCGGTGGACGCCCTGATCGAGGATGCCGACGTCGTCGTCCACCTCGCCTTCGTGATCGTCGCCGGCCGCGAGGAAAGCCGCGAGATCAACCTGCGTGGCTCGCGCAATGTCTTCGAGGCGACCGCCGCCAACCCCCGCTCCAAGCGGCTCGTCTACACGTCCTCGGTAGCCGCCTACGGCTTCCAGCGCGGGATGCCCAAGCTCCTCAGTGAGGAGCAGCCGGTCCGGGGCAGCCCCCGCCATCCCTACTCGGCCCACAAGGCCGAGGTCGAGGCTGAGCTTGCCGCCGCGCTTGAGGGCTCCAGTACCGAGGCCTACGTCTTTCGCCCCTGCATCGTCGCCGGACCGAGCGCGACCCTGCTGCTCGACCTGATTCCGCTGGTCGCCCTCGGGCAGAAGGTCCCGGGGCCGTTGCGCTGGGCGCTCGGGAAGGCGCCCGGGTTGCGCCCGGTGCTGCCGGATCCGGGTGTTCCCTTCCAGCTCGTCCATCACGACGACGTCGCGGCTGCATTGTCGGCCGCCGTTATCGGCAGCGGCGAACCGGGCACCTACAACCTCGCCGGCCCGGGGCGGCTGACGGTCACCGAGCTCGCCCATGAGCTCGGCTGGCATGCGGTTCCAGCGCCGCGGCTGATGGTCAGCGCGACAGCCGAGGCGCTGGCGCTGGTCCCCTATGGGCTGCCCGACGAGGCCGCCTGGATCGAGGCTCTGCGCCGCCCGGTTCTGATGGACACCACCAAGGCGCGTCGCGAGCTGCACTGGATGCCTCATCATGACGCCCGCGAGACGCTGCGCGAGACGATCGCGGCGGTCCGCGCCCGCTGATCGGCGTTCGGTTTCGCCTCGGGACAAGCGGCGGCCGGGCCGCCTCACTTAGCGCCGAGCAACCCCTCCGCCGCCCGGTCGCAGCGCCCCACCTCGAGCCCGTTTAGCCGGGCGGCGCTCAGGCGGTCGAGGAGCTCGCGAAGGCGCTCCAGGCCGAGCCAGTCAAGCAAAAAGGGGTGCAGGACGATGGCGGCGTAGCCGCCCGCGGTCTCGAGCTGCTCGACCTCCCGCACGACGTGGGCAAGGAAGTCCTCCGGTCTCGCCGGCTCCTTCGACCCGGTCATTGCCATGCGCGCGGACCCGAGCTCCGGCAGCAAGCAGCTGGCATCGACGAGACTCCAGCGAAAGCAGAGCAGGGCGATGCCGCCAACGACGCTGGCGCCGAGGCCGGCCGGCGAGCCGTAGCGCAGGCCCGCATCGCGCAGTACCTCGACACCCCCGGGGCCCAGGGCGCCGCCCGGGGGGCGCATCCCGCGTGGGGCCAGCCCGATCTGCCCGAAGGCCTCGATTCCGCGGGCGAGATTCGCGCGCTGCTCCGTTGCGGAAAGCTCGCCCCACTGCTCGTGCGTCCAGGCGTGGTAGGCGACCTCATGTCCTTCGGAGTCGATCCGCCGCAGGAGGTCCGGGTAGATCTCGGCATTGAGTCCCTCGACGAAGAAGCTCGCCCGGAGCCGGCGTGCGGCGAGCTCCGCCAGGATCGCCGGGACGGCGATCGTCGCAGTCGGGTGACCCCCAGGCGGGAGCAGCGGATCCCGAGCTCCGGCACCAATCTCGGCGGCCTCGCCGAGATTGTCGAAGCTGAGGCTGAGGACGCCCTCAACCCGGGCGCCGCTCATTCGCGCAACGCCGGGCTCCAGCGCTCGGGCTGCAGCATCGCCTGCTCGCGCGCCCAGCGGAAATGATGGCGTGCTGAAGCCAACAATGCCGGGAAGCTCAGCGCCGCCGCTATCAGGCCCACTCGGCGGGCGCTCGGTCGGGCCTCGCTGAGAAGACTCAGGGCGCTGCAGGAGCCCCAGAACCAGAGGACCGCGTTGTAGGCGGGGAGTTGGGCTCTGCTCAGGCCCTCTGCTTCCTCGAGCATCGGCACCGCCCCGTGCAGCGACCAGGGCCACGCGGCGAAGTGGACCGCCACCCCGGCGGCGCCGATCCCGGAGTTGATCGCCGAGAGGCGCTCGTGGGTTGCCCCTCCGCGCACAGCGGAGTAGGCCATAGCCGGGAACAGTGTGGCCCACAGGGCGAGGGCGCCACGCCGCCCGAGCTGTGGCTCGAAGACCAGCCCGACCCCGGCGCGGGTCTCGAAGACGTGATGGGCGAGTGCGCCAACGGTCGAGCCAAGCGCGAACGGTTGTCGGATCCGCATCGGGGAAGAGCGTAGCCGGGATCTAGAATCAAACGGCGGCCCGGATCGCGCGATCCGGGCGCTTCGCGTGCCATGAGCCTTCGACCCCTCCTTGAGATAGCCGCCGAGAGCGAGCGCTTGCAGGCGCTCGCCGCCGATGCCCGTGCGGCTGCCGGCGGCGCGGGTCCGCTCAGTGTGCGCAGTTCCTCGACCCTGCGCCCCCTGCTGCTGGCGGCGCTGCTCGAGGACGAGCGTGGCCTCGCTGGTCGCCCCGCCCTGATCGTGAGTCCCGACGATCGCTCCGCTCGCGACCTGGCAGCCGACCTGGGCGCCTACCTGGCGCCACGGCGGGTTCGCCTCTACCCCTCGCGCGGAACCGGATACGCCTCCCACATCAGCCCGCCGCCGCATCTCGTCGGCCTGCGCATCGATGCTCTGGAGGCGATCCGCAGCGAAGCGGACGCGATCGTAATCGCCAGCGCCACGGCCCTTGCCGAGGCGGTCCCGGACGCCGGCCTGCGCCCGGCCGGCTTCTCCCTGGCGATCGGCGAGGAGGTCAACCTCGAGCAGGCGGCCCGCGAGCTCGTGGGCGCCGGATACGAACGGGTCGAGCAGGTCGAGGAACGAGGCCAGTTCGCCGTGCGGGGCGGCATCCTCGATGTCTTTCCGGCGACCGAGGAGCGGTCCGTAAGGATCGAGCTGTTCGGCGATGAGATCGAGTCGATGCGCTGGTTTTCAACCTTCACCCAGCGCTCGCTCGGCGAGGCCAAGCAGGTTGAGTTGGCGCCGGCCGCCGAGCTCGACGTGGAGCACCGCGAGCTCGCCGAGCTGGCGGTCATGGAGGCCGAGGAGGAGGGCCGCGAGACACCCAGCCTGGCCGATGTCCTGCCGCTTGATTACTTCGGCGCGCCGCTCGAGCTCGTCCCGGAGGAGGCCGCCGTCATCCTCACGGCACCGGAGGAGGTCGAGCCGGCGCTGCGTGACCACTGGGAGGATGCGACCGCCGCCCAGTTGGGCGCCGACGCCCGCCGTCTCTACGTCGACGTCGCCGCTCCGCTTGCCCGCCGTGCGGTGCTCTCGCTGACCGGGGTGGGTGAGGACGATGAAGGTGCCCTACGCGCCTCGCGAGCCGAGTCTCCGGCGCGCAGCCTCAAGGAGGCGGAGGGCGAGTTGCGGAAATTGGTCAACTCGGGCTATCGCGTCCTCGTCGCCTTCGACAGCCTGGGCGAGGCGCAGCGAGCCCGCTACGGGCTCGACCGGCTCGATGCGGCGCTGCTGGAAGGCGCCGGGCTCTCCCCCGAGCCGGGGCTCAGCTTCGCCGAGGCGCGGTTGCGCGAGGGCTTTGTCAGCCCAGAGCTGAAGCTCGCCGTCTTCCCCTTCCGCCGCCTCGTCCACCGGCGCCGAGCAACCGAGCGGCGTGGGCCGGGCACCGGCCGCGGCAGGCTCGCCTTCAGCGACCTGCGGGTCGGCGACCACGTGGTGCACGAGGACCACGGCGTCGCCCGCTTTGCCGGCTTTGAGACCCGCGAGGTCGGAGGCATCACCCGCGACTACCTGTACCTCGAATACAAGGGGGAGGATCGCGTCTACGTCCCCACCGATCAGCTTGCGAAGCTGAGTCGCTACGTGGGCGCCGGCGGCCCTCCGACGCTCTCGGCGCTCGGCGGCAGGCGCTGGCAGAACATGAAGGCGCGGGCCAGGCGCGCCGCGGGCGCCCTGGCGGGGGAGCTGCTCAACCTCTACGCCGAGCGTCGCACCCGCCGGGGGCACGCCTTCGCTGCCGACGGCGAGTGGGTGATGGCCCTGGAGGCGAGCTTCGCTTACCGCGAGACCGCCGACCAGGTGGAGGCGATCGATGCCGTCAAGGGCGACATGGAGGCCGAGCAGCCGATGGACCGGCTGGTCTGCGGCGACGTCGGGTTCGGTAAGACCGAGGTGGCGCTGAGAGCCGCGGTAAAGGCTGCCTCTGACGGCAAACAGGTGATGATGCTGGTGCCGACGACGATCCTCGCTCAGCAGCACCTCGGTACCTTCGGGGAGCGGCTCGCTGATCTGCCGTTCGTAATCGAGGGAGTCTCGCGACTGCGCCGCCCGGCCGAGGTGAAGTCGATCCTCGCCGAGTTTGAGGCGGGCCGGGTCGACATCCTGATCGGTACCCACCGGCTGCTCTCGCGTGACGTCCGCGCCTCTGACCTCGGACTGGTGATCGTCGACGAGGAGCAGCGCTTCGGGGTCAAGCAGAAGGAGCTGATGCGCCAGCTGAAGCTCAAGGTCGACGTTCTCTCGCTCTCGGCGACGCCGATTCCACGCACCTTGCAGATGAGTCTCGCGGGTCTGCGCGACATCTCGGTTATCGAGACGCCGCCCGAGGGTCGGCGTCCGGTTCGCACCTACGTTGGCCCCTATGAGGAGGACCTTGTCCGCCACGCGATCCAGCGTGAGGTCGAGCGCGGCGGCCAAGCGTTCTTCCTTCACAACCGGATCGAGTCCCTGCCCGAGGTCACCGAGCGCCTGCGGGCGATCGTCCCCGGCGCCCGATTTGCCGAAGCGCACGGGCAGATGGATGAGGCTCTGCTCGAGGAGACGATGCTCGACTTTCTGCGTGGCGGGGCCGATTGCCTGGTGACGACGACAATCATCGAGTCCGGGCTGGACATCCCCTCCGCCAACACGCTGATCGTCGAGCGCGCCGACCAACTGGGGCTCTCCCAGGCCTACCAGATCCGTGGTCGGGTGGGGCGTTCAAGTGAGCGCGCCTTCGCCTATTTGCTCTATCCCTCAGCCGAGACGCTCACCGAGGAGGCCGCGGCGCGGCTCTCAACGCTCGCTGACCACACTGAGCTCGGTTCCGGCTTCAAGATTGCGATGCGCGACCTTGATATCCGCGGGGCCGGCGACCTGCTCGGCGAGGAGCAGTCCGGGCACGTCGCGGCTGTCGGTTTCGAGCTCTACTGCCAGATGATCGACGAGGCCGTGGCCGAGGCGGCCGGCTCCTCGGAGGGCGAGGCCGGGGAGGCGCCCGAGCCGGTGCGGCTAGACGTGCCGGTCGACGCCTTCCTGCCGGCTGCCTACATCCCCTTCGAGGCGGCGAAGATCGATGTCCACCGCCGCATCGCCGGCGCACGGGCGCCGGGCGAGCTGCGGGCGATCCGCGACGAGCTCGGGGACCGCTTCGGTCCGCCCCCCTCAGAGGTCGAGAACCTGCTCGCGCTGCAGCGGGCACGAATCGAATTGGGGCTTGCCGGTGCCCGCAACGTTGAGCTGCGCGGTGGCCGGCTGAGCGTTTCGGGTGTCGAGCTCGGTTCCGCTGAGGCGGGTGTCCTCGTGGAGCAGGTCGAGGGTGCCCTCTACGAGTGGCGCGAGAAGACGGCGTCGCTACGCGTGCCGGAGGATCCGGGCGAGCGCCTGGCCGCAGTCTTAACGATGGCTAAAGGTCTGCGCGAGGCCACTGGTACCGAGACCGCGGAAGCGGATATGCTCCCCGCCTCGTGAGTCCGAGCAAACGAAAGAGGCCCACGACCGGCCAGGGTGGATCAAAAGCCGGCAAGGGTGGGGGCGCGGGACGGCGTGCCCCTGGGCGCGAGGAGGTCCAGAGGCTGGCGGGTCTGATCTTCGGCACCGTCTTCGTCCTGCTCTTCGTGATTGTCGCGATCGCGGTGGGCATCGGCCAGCCCAGCGTTCCCTCGGGGGCGATCGCCAAGATCGAAGAAGTTCCCTCCGCCGCACAGGCGCCCTATGAAGGGAAGAAGTTCAATGACTGCAACGGCAAGCTCGTCGAACAGAACCTCAGCGTCGTCACCGAAGCCGAGTTCGAGTGCGCCCTCAAACAGCTGGCCGCCGGCTCGGGCCTGAAAAAAGTCCCGAAACCCGGTGAAGAACAGTACGAAGCGTTGCGCGAAGGAGCGATCTCGACGCTGATCGAAAGCGTCTGGCTGCAGGGGCTGGGGGCGGAAGCAGGGATCACGATCACCGCCAAGGAAATCGAAGCAGAAGAAAAGAAAGTGATCAAGAAAAGCTTCGAAGACAGCCCGAAAAAATTTGACGAATATCTGAAAACGTCCGGCTACACCCAGCAGGACGTCCGCGAAAAACTGACCGTCGGGGTGATCAGCCAAAAGCTCGCCAAACCGCTCGAAGAAGAAGCGGCCGCCGCCAAACCCTCCGGCAGCGAAATCAGCGACGCCTACGAAGCCGAGAAGGGGACGCGCTTCACGCAGCCCGAAACGCGTGATGTCCGCACCCTGATGAACAAAGACAAAAAGAAGGTCGAAGAAGGCAAGGCGGCGCTGGAAAAAGACGATTCGGAAAAGAGCTGGAAAGCGGTGATCAAGAAGTACGCAGAATCGTCGACCACGGCATCCACCGGGGGTCTGCAGCCGGGCGTCACCGAAGAACAGTACGCCGGACCGGTTGGCGAAGCGATGTTCAGCGCCCCGAAGGGCAAGGTCGAGGGCCCCTACAAGTACACGCTGGGCGACGTCGTCTTCGAGGTTGAAAAAGTCACGCCCGAAAAAGTCCGCCCGCTCGGCGAAGCGGAAGCGGAAATCAAAACCGAACTCGAACAGAAAAGTAAAGAACAGATCTTCACTGAATACGTGGAAGGCTTCCGCAGCAAGTGGCGGGCCCGAACCTTCTGCGCCTCGGGTTTCACGATCGAAAAAAGCTGCTCGAACTTCAACGGCACTCCGAAAAACGAAGAAGCGAGGCCCTCCTGCCGCGGTGAAGAAGAGTCGAAAGCCGAAAAGGAAGCCGCGACACCTGAAACCGAAGGCTGCCCGGCGCCGATCTTGCAACTCAAACCGGCGTTGCCGGGGACGATCACGATCGTCGCCCCGAAGGGCACCCAGCTGGCCCAGAGACCGTATCCGCCGGGCCTCGAAGCGCCCGCGGCGTCTCCGGGCCTCGGTGGCGTGATCCCATCCGGAGTGCCGGCGTCACCCTGAGCGCGATCGCCTCCATCCACGCACGCCAGATCGTCGATTCGCGCGGCAACCCGACGGTCGAGGTTGACGTGGCCCTGGAGTCGGGGGTCAGGGGCCGCGCGGCCGTCCCGTCCGGCGCCTCGACGGGCGAGTTCGAGGCGGTCGAGCTGCGCGATGGCGGCGAGGCCTGGGCAGGGAAGGGCGTCTCGCGGGCGGTCGCCAACGTGAACGGTGAGATAGCGGCGGCGCTGAAGGGCGCACGGGCCAGCGAGCAGGGCGATCTCGACCAGACGATGATCGAGCTCGACGGAACTCCGAACAAGGGGCGCCTAGGCGCGAACGCGATCCTCGGTGTCTCTCTCGCGGTGGCCAAGGCCGCGGCCGTCGATTCCGGGCAGGCCCTCTATCTCTATCTGGCCGAGCTCTACGGGGGCGGCGAGCCGCGGATCCTGCCGGTGCCGATGATGAACGTCCTAAACGGCGGCGCCCACGCCGATAACTCGGTCGATTTTCAGGAGTTCATGATTGTTCCGGCCGGGGCGCCGAGCTTCTCGGAGTGCCTGCGGATGGGGGCAGAGGTCTTTCATGCGCTGAAGAAGAGCCTGGCCGACAGGGGCCTGGCGACGGCCGTCGGTGATGAGGGCGGTTTCGCCCCCGACCTGCCTTCGAATGAGGCGGCCCTTGAGGCCGTTCTGGAGGGAGTCAGCGCGGCGGGCTATGTGGCTGGCACCGATGTCGCCATCGCTCTGGACCCGGCGACCAGCGAGGTCTTTGAGGCAGGCTCCTACGTCCTGGGGCACGAGGGTCGCTCGCTGAGCCCGGAGGAGATGGCCGACTACTGGGTCGATACCTGTGACCGCTACCCCGTCGTCTCCATCGAGGACGGCATGGATGAGGAGGACTGGGAGGGCTGGAAGTTGCTCACCGAGCGTCTCGGGGATCGGACGCAGCTCGTCGGCGACGATCTCTTCGTCACCAACCCGGAGCGCCTGCGCCGGGGAATCGAGCTCGGCGTCGGCAACTCGATCCTCATCAAGGTCAACCAGATAGGGACCCTGAGCGAGACCCTGGCGGCGATCCGACTGGCTCGTGACGCCGGGTACACGACCGTCATTTCGCACCGCTCGGGGGAGACCGAGGACACGACGATCGCCGATCTCGCGGTGGGGACCGGGGCAGGCCAGATCAAGACCGGTGCCCCGTCGCGCTCGGACCGGGTCGCCAAGTACAACCGGCTCCTTCGCATCGAGGAGGAGCTCGGAGACGCGGCCGAGTTTCCCGGCCAGCAGGTATTCGCCCGCGCTTGAGCAGTCTGGTCGTCCCCGTGCCCGGGAAGGAATCCGGAGGGAGATCTCAAAGGGTCCGGTGTGGCACGCCGGCCCGCAGCGAGAAGACGTCCCGCCGCCCGCCGCGGCGCCAGCCGCGTCAACTGGGATCGCGTCGGGAGGGTCGCCCTGACCCTGGTGCTCGCGGCGGTGCTCTACTCCTACCTCAACCCGGCGATCGAATTCGTCAAGACGTATACGGCGACGACCGCCACGAGGGCGCACTTTCACGAAGCCCTGAAGGAAAACAAGCACCTGCACTGGCAGGTGCAGCATTCCGAAGATCCGGTCGTGCTCGACGAAAAGGCGCGCAGTCAGGGCCTCGTCGGCTCAGGGGACACGCCGATCGTCGTCCGCGGGCTGCCCGGCTAGACGGGCAGGGGATGGTGCGGGGTGGTTAGCGCCGGCAGCTACGTGCTCGGCGCCGTGGTTCTGATTGCGCTGGTCTCCTCGCTCGGCTTCAGCGCCCGGCGCCTGCGGATGCTTCTGATGCCCGCCTGGGAGGGTGCCCCGGCACGCCTGGTCGAGGTCGTCGGGGCAATAGCCCTCCTCGTCTGGCTGGCCGAGCTCCTCGGCAGCCTGAGCCTTCTGTACGCCTGGACCTTGCTTACCGCGAGCTTCCTGCTTGCCGGGGTGCTCGCCTGGCGAACAGAGGCCTCGCCCTCGGGCGATTTGCGCGGGAGCCCGGTGGGGGCGGACTCTGCGGTTCATTCCGAGGAGCGACAGAGCGAGGGGGACGGAGGAACGAAGACGGCGCCGGGGTCTGCCGGCGATCGCGGCTTACCTGTTCTCCTCGCCGTCGGGATAGTCGCCCTGGTCGTCGCTCACTGGGGGCTGACGCTCGAGGATGCTCTCGGCCGCGGCATCTTCAACTTCGACTCGCTCTGGTACCACATGCCCTTCGCGACGGATATCGCCCAGAGTCACTCCGTCCTCGGCCTGCACCACGACGAGACGGTCTTCACCAACTGGTTTTACCCGCAGAACTCCGAACTGCTGCACGCCGTCGGAATCCTCGTCATCCACCGCGACACGCTCTCCCTGTTTCTGAATCTCGGCTGGCTGGGGCTCGCCTTCCTGGCCGCATGGTGCGTCGGGCGTCCTTACGGCCGCGGTCATCTCAGCGTCGCCGCGGTCGCAATCCTGCTCGAGAGCCACACCCTCGTCGTCCGCGAGCCCGGCGCGGCGAAGAACGACGTGGCGACCGCGGCACTGCTGCTGGCCTCGGTTGCGATCCTCGTCAACGCCTGGGCGCTGGGCGCGAGGGAGCGGGGCGATGGCGCTCGGGCATCGCTCGCACCGGGGTGGCCCATCGCGGCCGCCGGGCTCGCCGTCGGGCTCGCGGCTGGTACAAAGTTCACGGTGCTGGCGATTGCCGCGGCGCTCAGCATCGCGGTCATCGCGCTCGCTCCCAGCGGGCGTCGCCGCGCCGTCGCCGGATGCTGGTTCCTGGCCGCCCTGGCCGGAGGCGGTTTCTGGTACCTGCGCAACCTGATCGTCGCCGGAAACCCGGTCCCCGAGGTCGCCCACGTCGGGCCGATCACCCTGCCGCATCCCGTGCGGGTGCAGGGGGCGCGCCCGGACTTCAGCATCGCGCATTACGCGACAGACACGGGCGTTTGGCGCCACTACTTCTTCCCCGGCATGCATGACCAGTTCGGAGCGCTCTGGCCGTTGGTCCTTGGCGGTGCCCTGCTCGGCGCGATCCTGGCGCTCCTCGCTGGTCGCGATCGGATCGTCCGCTGGCTCGGCGCGGTAGCCCTGTTCGGGATGATCGCCTACATCTTCACCCCGCTCAGCGCCGCCGGGGCCGAGGGGGCGCCGACCGGCTTCGCGATCAATCTCCGTTACGTGCTGCCGGCGATGCTCGTCGCGCTGGCGCTGCTGCCGCTACCCAGGGTGCTTGATGACCGTCGCCGGCAGTGGGCCCTGCTGGGGGCGCTGCTCCTCGTGCTGGTCCTGACGGACCGCTCAGACGCGGTCCTGCGCGATCCCTCGCGCCTGTTCGCGGTGGTCCTCGCAACGCTGCTCGTCCTGGCCCCGGCCGTCTTGCTGGTCCTGCGCAGGCGCGGAGCCTCCGCTCTCGCGGTCACGGCCGGCTTCGCCGTTTTGGTGATCGCCGTCGTCGTGATCGGCTACCCGGTTGAGCGGGAATATCTGCAGAGCCGGTTTAGCAATGAGGGTCCGGCCGAAGCCCGGATACCCGGCATGCACCTCGACTCCGCCTACCGCTGGGCGCGCGGCATCGAAGGGGCCCGAATCGGTCTCGCCGGCACGACCGCCGGCTTTCTTGAGTACGGGCTCTACGGCGTCGACCTCTCCAACCACCTTGTCTACCTGGGCGAAGAAGGTCCCCACGGCGCATTCAACGCGATCCCTGAATGCGGCGCATTCCGTGCCGCGGTCAACGCTGCCGACCTCGACTATCTGATCACCTCCCCGTTCCTTGACTTCATCGACCCCGGGCGCCCGATCACCTCCCCCGAGGCAGGCTGGCTGCGCGGCGAGGCCGCGGTGCGACCGCTGCTGCGCAGCGGAGCGGTGACGGTCTGGCGCATCGAGGGCCGGCTAAACCCTGCCGCTTGCCGTGCCCCGCGGAACGCACCGCTGCGGCGCGTGCCCCAGCAACCGGGCTCCTAGCTAATCTTCGTCCTCGGCGTCGCCGGGCTCAGCGGCGGCCCGCCGGATCACGATCTGGTCGGGGTCGATCCTCACCGTGACATCGCGCTGGTCGGCCCAGTGCTCGGTGTATATCGGGTTCTCCTTGACCGAGGGATCCAGCCAAAGGCCGTAGCCATCGGTCTCGCCGTGATCGAAGGTCGCCTCAAGCTCCTTGCGTCGACCGCGGCCACCCCGGCGCCCGCGCCTGCGTCGGCGCGGTTTGGCCCGTTCCTCGCCCTCCGGGGCCTCCTCGCCCTCGTCGGTCTGCTGCTCGTTGCCCTCGGGCTCCTCGGAGTCCTCTTTCGGGACCTCCTCCTCCTCCTCCTCCTCCTCCTCCTCCTCCTCCCTGGCGGTCGCCGCCTCAATCTCCGCCTCGATCTCGTCGCGCAGGTCGAGCTCCTGCGAGCCGGCCTCCTCGTCGGGGGTGAATCCATGCTGTTTGCGGAACTCGCGGAGCTCGGAGGTGCTGACTTCGAGCTGGTGGGCGATCCAAGCATCGGTGCGGCCTTGGCGCACCCAGGCGCGGATCTGGTTGAGCTGTGGCTTCAGTGACCTTCGGGCCATCGGCGCGCGAGTCTATTCAACCGAAGGGATCAGCCGCACGTCCCCCTAGGACATCAGGAAGGCGAGCGCCTCGAACATCGCCACGACGACGACGATGACGGTCATCGTCAGAGAGACCGCGAGCACGCTGAAACGCACCCTGCCCTGCTGCTCGGTTCGCTGAATGCGGCGGGCGCGCGAGCGATTCGCCGCGCGGCGGCGGAGCTGCTCACGCCGTCGTCGCTCGAGGGATGTCTCCTGTTCGAAGGCCGACTCGAACTGGGAGATGCTCTGTCGCATTCTCATGGAAGTGGCCCCTGGGGCCGCCGGGGACCGTAGCAAAGGCGCAAGGGACCTTGCAGAGCCGAGTTTCCAGAGGCGACACCTCGCTCGCGCAGACCCACCCCAAGATCAGCTCCTGATCGTTACTCGCCACGCCCCGGGTCGGGAGGGGCGGCACCCGGCCCCCGACTAGGGGGCCCTGCGGACGCTGGAGAGGAGCGTTTCCTTGATCTGAGCAATGATCTCCAGCGCCTCGCTCCACTCCCGCTGCCAGACGTTGCGCCCGAAGATCACTCCCGAGCCGCCCCCCTCCATGATCTCGCGGGTGTGGTTCAGCACGGTCTCGTCATCGACCCTCGAACCCCCAGAGAGGACGACCAGGGCGCGACCGGCCGATTCGACGCAGTGGCGGATCGCCTCCGCCTCGCTGATCTCCAGCTCGTTGTAGGGGGCAGGCGCCTCTCTGTCCTTCTCGGGTTCGATCTTCGGCATGTTGAGCTTGACCACGTCGGCGCCCATCTCCATCGCCATCCGCGCGGCGTAGTCGATCGCGTAGAAGGAGGTCGGGCCGCCCTTGGCCTCGATCGCTTCGCCGCGCGGGTAGGACCAGACGATCAACGGCATCCCGTAGCGATCGCAGTCCTGGCGGACCTGGCGCAGCTGCGCCAGGTCCTCGTCTTGGCGCGGCGAGCCGACGTACAGCGTGTAACCGACCGCGTCGGCGCCGAGCCGCACCGCATCCTCGACGCCTGCATTGCAGGTCGAGAGCGCCTTGGCGGAGGAGGGGATGTCGGTCTTGCCGTTGACCTTGAGGATCAGGGGCACCTTGCCCGCGTAATCCGGGTAGTACTTGCTCGCCATGCCGATCTGACAGGCGAGCGCCGAGTAGCCGGCCTCGACGGCGAGCCGGAATTGGTAGTCGGGGTCCTTCGAGGCGGGGTTGGGGAAGAAGTCCCGCGGTCCGTGCTCGATGCCCTGGTCGATCGGCAACAGCATCAGGGTGCCGTTGCCTGGCCCGAACTCATAAAGCAGGCGGTGCAGGCGTGCTCGTTTGCCCGGGGCAAGCTCGGCCAGAAGCGATTTCTGCTCGGTCAGGGTCTCGACTGCCACGCGTCACTCCTCCTCGGAATCGGTGTTCCCGCAGTATGTCACCGGCGCTACCTCGGAGCGGCCGGCGCCGGGCGGTTATCCTCGGAAGATCATGAGCGAGACTGAGCTCAGCGTTATCTGCAAGACCTGCGGCTCCGAGGTCAGTCCCTATGTCACCGAGTGCCCTTATTGTGGCGCCAGGCTGCGGAAGCGGGCGCCGAAGCTGGAGCGGCGCGGGGACGCCCTGGAACCCAAGCCGCGGCGCTCCGGCAAACGCCTGCCGCGACTCGCTGGCCGGCTTCGGCTGCGCGCCTGGACGGAGGCCGAGCGGCCCTACGCAACGGTGGCGGCGATCCTCGCCTCGGCTGTGCTGCTCCTCGTGCAGCAGGCGACGGGGGATGCGCTGCAGACCTTCGGCGGCCTTCTGTTGCCGTTCGAAAACGAGTGGTGGCGGGTGCTGACAGCACCCTTTGCCTACGTGAACGTCGGTTATCTGTTCGTGGTTTCTGTCGCCCTGGCGATCTTCTCGGTCGGGGTCGAGCGGCGACTCGGTAGTTCGGCGACGGCGCTGCTGCTCGTCGCCTGTGGCTCCCTGGGAATGCTCGCGGCGAGCGGCATCGTCAACCCGAACGGAATCGAGGTGATCGCCGGCGGGAACGGGATGGCGCTCGGCGCCCTCGCGGCCTGGTTCACGATCCGGCGCGCCGAGGCCCACGGCGCGATCGATCAGGAGTACGACTGGATCGGCGTCGGCGTGGCCGCCGCGGTGTTGCTCGCGCTGCCGATCTTCGACTCGACGGCCAATGTCTATGCCGGCCTCGTCGGGGGCGTCGTCGGTGGCCTCGCGGGCCTCGTTGCCGCCGCCTTACGCACTCCCCATTAGGCTGCCCGAATGGCCACAGACGACGAGCGGCTGGAGGCCGCAATCGAGCGCCTCGCTGACTCCGAGCGATTCGCCGAGGCCGAGGGGGTCGTGTCGCGCGCTGCGCCTCAGCTGCAGCGGGTTCTCGCCGCCGCCCTTGCGGAGGGCGGTTGGTTCGGTGAGTCTCACCGCGCCGAGACGCTCAGGGCCGCCACTCTCCCTGACGAGGAGGAGCGGATCGCGGCCCTCGGCGCCCTGCTCGCCGAGGAGGCGAGAATGGGCATGATGGTTGGTGTTGCCGTCGGCTGGGCACTGCACGATGAGTTGATCGATTCGAGTAAATGCGAAGGAGAGATTTGATGGAGATCAGGTACCACGGCCATTCGTGTTTCGAGTTGAGTGAAGGCGCGGCGAGGGTGCTGGTAGACCCCTTCCTCAAGCCCAACAACCCGGCCGCGGTGGCGACCGCCGAGGAGGTTGAGCCCACCCAGATCGCGATCAGCCATGGCCACGCCGACCACATGGCTGATGCCGTGCCCGTCGCGAAGCGAACCGGCGCCCGCTGCGTGGCGATCGTTGAGCTCGCCAACTGGCTCGAAGCGCGCGGTGTGGAGAACGTCAGCGACCCGAACCTGGGCGGTACCGTCGAGTTCGACTGGGGCTGGATCAAGCTCGTCCCGGCTTGGCACACGAGCACGCTGCCGGGCTCTGAAGAGGCGCCGTTCAGCGCCGAGCACGGAACAGTAATCGGCACCGCCAGCGGGCTGCTGATCAATATTGGCGGCAAGACCGTCTACCACGCTGGTGATACGTGCCTTTTCGGGGACATGCGGCTGATCGGCGAGCGCAACCCGATCGACGTCGCTCTGCTGCCCGTCGGGGGCCATTACACGATGGACCGCCACGACGGCGTCGTGGCCGCCGAGTTCATCGGGGCCCCGACCGTGATCCCGATGCATTTCAACACCTTCCCTGTGATCGAGATCGACGCCGACGCGTTCAAGGCCGATGTGGAGGGGAGCACCTCCTCAAAGGTCGTCGTGCTCTCCCCAGGGGAGTCACACAGAATCTAGCCGCCGATTCGAGGGCGACCGAGCGAACCGAGTGGCCGAGCGATGCGTTAGCCGCCGCTACGGTTCTTCGGGAGGCGTCGCTTCCGAGGGAGCCGGTTCCGTCACGGGTTCGACCGGTTCGCTCGCGGGAGGAGGCGGCGGGGGACTGACCTGTTCGGCCGGCGGGGTGCTACCGACGACGACGACGACCGTGCCGCCGCTCGCCGCCGGAGCCCCTGCCCCGGTGGAGGGGTCGCCCTCACCGATCGCTGCAGTCGTCTCGCTGCCTTCGCTTGGAGCGGACTGGGTTTCCGCTTCCTCGCCCGCAGAGGAGCCGGCCGGAGGTTCGGTCGATTCGGAGCTTGGTGCCGCATCCGGTTGCGGGGCGGGCTGAACCTTCGGGGCGGGGTCGGACTGTAGCGCTGGCTGGGCAGGGGGCTGGACCGGCCGCGCATGGGCGATCTTCGGCGCGTGCGTCGCCGGATTGCCCGAGAGGCGGACGATCGGGCTAGGCGCCGGTGTCGCGGGCGAGACCTGCTTCTGCACCTCGACGGCGCCCGCGGTCAGCACCGCGGCGGTGACGACGCCGGCGACGGCCTTGGTCCCGAGCGCCCCGCCAACCGCCCCGATTCCTCCCGCGGCGCCGCCGCTGCTGATCGCCGCACCGACGCTGCTGACAGCGCCGGTGGCCGCCGTTCCGGCGCTCGCCCCCGCAGCGCCCGCTCCAGCGCCGCTTGAAGCCCCGCCGAGGCCGAGCTTGGATGCGATGAAACCCTTGATGGCGAGCAGCGGGCCCGCCGGGAAGAGAGCCGCCAAGACCTTGTCGTTGCTGCGGACCTGGGCGCGGAAGTCCGCGCACTCCTCGCAGTCGCGGACGTGGCGGCGGACCGGGCCCGATACCTTGGCCAGGCCCTCCGCGGCCTCAGCAAGCGCGAGCTGCACCTCACCGCAGGTGAGCTGGCGCGCCTGGCTCGCCTCGGCGAGTGAGATCCGCGCCCGCACAAGCAGCGACTTGACGGAGGGCACGGAGGTCTCCATTGCGTGGGCGATTTCCTCGTAGGACATCGCGTCCATCTCGCGCAGCAGGAGCGCCGACCGCTGCGTCTCGGGAAGCCTGCTGACGTCGCTGAGCAGCTGCCGGAACTCCTCGCGGTTGTGGACCTTCTCGGCGGTCGAGGCGGCCTCCACAATCGGCACCATGTCCATCGATTCCTGTGCGTCGGCGGTGGGCTTGCGAAGGTGGTTCAGACAGCGGTTGCGGGCGATCCTGTACAGCCAGGGCCTCAAATTGATCTCGCGTTCGTCGCCGAGCATCGCCCGGTAGGCGTTGACGAAGACCTCCTGCAGGACGTCTTCGGCATCCTCGGTGGAGCCGAGCATCTGGCGGCAGAAGCCGAGCAGGCGTCCCTGGTAGCGATCGACGATCGTCTCGAAGGCCCCGGCGTTGCCGCTGCGGACCATCGCGATCAACCTCTCGTCGCCCTGAAGCCTGAGCAACGGCGAGCGGCGGGCGATAAGACCGCGTTGACTGGCGTGAGTTAGAGCGGAAGCCTCCAAGCTAGATCTCCAGGGAAGGCGTTTGCGTGTCTCTTGCCACTAAGGACACCGTACCAGCGGCATAGTTGCGGCTCACCCTCTTTTTTAGTGCAGATTTAGAAATCCGTTGGGGTGTCCTCCGGGTCTACCATCGGCCCTGCCCGGGTGGCGAAACTGGCAAAAGCGGCGCCCTTAAAAGGCGCTGCCCCTTCGGGGGCTTGCGGGTTCGAGTCCCGCCCCGGGCATCACGAGATTGCCGGTCCCTGGACTCCGACTTGGCGCTGGCGGCGAGAAGCTTCTCGAGGGCATAGGCTTCGGGGAGATGTCCGATCACGGGGGGCGGATAGTCGCGAAGGTGCTCAAATCCCGACGGGTGAGCCACCTCTTCACGCTCTCGGGTGGGCACCTCTTCTCGATTTATGACGGCTGCCGGGCGGAGGGGATCGAGATCGTCGACATGCGCCATGAGCAATCGGCGACCTTTGCCGCGGAGGGCTTTGCAAAGGCGACCCGCGACGTCGGCGTCGCGGCCCTGACGGCTGGTCCGGGCGTTACCAACGGCATCAGCGCGATCGCCGGGGCGCAGGCAAACGGCTCACCGATCTGCGTCCTCGGCGGGCGCGCACCGGAGATGCGCTGGGGGTCGGGATCCCTGCAGGAGTTCGACCACCTGCCGGTCGTCTCGCCTTTGGTCAAGTCCGCAGAGACCATCAGGGAGTCCGGCGCGCTCGCCGCGCACACCGCGGCCGCGCTTGACCTGGCGCTGGCCGCGCCCAGCGGACCGACCTTCGTCGACTATCCGCTGGATGTCGTCTTCAGCGAGGCGCCGGACGAGGTGCCGGGCGTCGTGGCTACGGGGGAACGAGTTGCCGAGGGCGTGGAGGAGGCCGCGAAGCTGCTCGCTGGAGCCCAGCGTCCGGTCGTGATGGCCGGCAGCGGTCTGTACTGGGCGCGAGGGGAGGGTCGGATGCGGTCGCTCGCCGAGGCGCTGGGTATCCCCGTTTTCCTCAACGGCCTTGGCCGCGGCTGTCTTCCGGCCGACCACGAGCTCTTCTTCAGCCGCGCCCGCGGCACCGCGCTAAAGGGCGCCGACGTGGCTTTGGTGATCGGCGTCCCGCTCGATTTCCGGCTCGGCTTCGGCGAGAGCTTCGGCGAGGAGACTCGAATCGTCCGACTTGACGAGGCGCCCAACCGACTGACCGCGAACCGGCTGCCCGATATCGACCTCGTTGGAGGCCTCCCGTGCACCCTGGCTGCGATCACCGAGGCCGCCGACGCGCACCACGCCCAGACGCGAGCCTGGTGCGAGCATCTGCGCCAGGTTGAGACCGAGATGCGGCGCTTGGAGCGGGCCGAGCTGCAGGATGCACGGGCGCCGCTGCACCCCGTCCGCGTATACAACGAGCTCGGCAAGGTGCTCGAGCGCGATGCGATCGTGATCGGCGACGGAGGCGATTTTGTCTCCTACGCAGGTCGGTTCATCGAAACCTACGAGCCGGGTTGCTGGATGGATCCCGGTCCGTTCGGCTGCCTCGGCGCTGGCCCCGGTCAGGCAATCGGCGCAAAGCTCGCCCGGCCAGGGCGCCAGGTATGCCTTTTGCTCGGAGACGGCGCCTTCGGTTTCGCGGGTCTTGAGTTCGACACAATGGCGCGTCATGGTCTGGGGGTCGTGGGTGTGATGGGCAACAACGGCATCTGGGCGCTAGAGCACCACCCGATGAAGTTCCTCTACGGCTACTCGGTGGCGGCCGAGCTGCGGCCCGAGACGCGCTATGAGCGGATGGTCGAGGCACTCGGCTGCGAGGGGGTCTTGGTGCGCCAGCCCGAGGAGCTGAGACCGGCGCTGGAGGCGGCCTTCGCCTCGGGTCGCCCGACCCTGGTCAACGTCCTGACCGACCCCGAGGTCGTCTATCCGCGCAAGTCGAATTTGGCTTGATGGAGCCAGGCATTAGGACCGAGCTTCGCGGCCCAGGGTGACGCCAACCGCCAAAATGAATCGACCGCCCTTGCGGGCGGTCGATTCCAGTTGGCCCCTCAGGACGGGCAGGGGTACGTCTTCAGGGACCAGTTATGTGGTGGGCTCAGACGGCGGGAGGCGCCATGATGCGGCAATCGTCCGAACCCCACCGGGTGCAACCGCAAGGTTGTGTCCCGCGGCTTTCCCAGTGCGGAGATTATCGGTCCCACTATCCGCTGCGTCCAGTGGTCACTCTAGTGGCTACCTAATAATTCGTTTATATTCCTACCCACTTTTTAAGATTCAAATGCCTTCTTTGACCATCTGTACTGGTTTTGAGGAAACAGCTGTCCATATGGGTTTACCGCAGGCGTCCGTCAGGCTCAGTCGAAAGCCGTGAGCGCCGCGCCATAGAGGATGTCGTGCTCGGAGACCTCGATCCGCTCGAGGCCGAAGGCGCGCATTGTCTCGACCAGGATCACGACGCCGGCGACGATCGTCACGGCGCGGTCGGGATGCATGCCTGGAATCTTGCGCCGCTGCGCAAGGGGCGCGGAGGCCAGTCGGGAGAGCAGGCGCTGGATCGTGGCCAGGATCAATTCATGGCCATGGACGCGGTCGGGATCATAGGGCTCGAGCTGCATCTCCACGGCAGCGAGTGAGGTCGGAGTTCCGGCCACCGCGATGCCGACCCTGGGGTTGGGTCCGAGCAGTTCGCCGGCGGCCCCTCCTATGGAGGCCCGTGCGTCAGCGGCAAGTGCCTCCAGCTCGGCCGCGGTCGGTGGGTCGGACGTGATGTGGCGCTCGGTGTGACGGACGACACCAAGCTGAAGGGAGGCGTGGAAGCTGATCTCCTCGCTGGTGCCGATCACCAGCTCGGTCGAGCCGCCACCGATATCGATCACCAGAGTTGGCTCAGTGGGCTTGGGCGACCGTCCCGCGGTCGCTCCGAGATAGGTTAGGCGTGCCTCCTGCTCGCCGTCGAGGACCCGGGCCGAGAGCGCGAAGCGCTCCCGCAGCTCGGCTATAAACGCCTCGCCGTTCCCCGCATCTCGGACCGCACTGGTCGCGATCGCGACCACGGACTCGACGCCCAGCTCCCGATAGGTCGCGACGTACTCGGCGATCGCCGCGCAGGCAGCCTCGATCGCCTCGGCGGAGAGTTGTCCGGAGAGATCTACGCCGCGGCCGAGCCTGGTCACGCGGCTATTCCGTATGAGCACAGCTACCCCCGCTGGGCTGACCTCGGCGACTAGGAGCCTTGTCGAGTTGCTGCCGACGTCAATCACCGCCACCCTGTTGGCGTGCCCATACACGGACGCGGCACTCTAGCCGCCAGCGGCCATCTCGTTGCTAGCATTTGGAAACCGCCGCGGGGTGGAGCAGTCAGGTAGCTCGTCGGGCTCATAACCCGAAGGTCGCAGGTTCGAATCCTGCCCCCGCTATAGGAAAAGGCCCCGGAAACGGGGCTTTTTTCGTGTTCTGGAGTTCGCTCGGCTGATCCGCCGGCGGGTACTAAGTGGGTACTAAGTTCGGCATTTTTGCCGCGCGTGGAGCGTCGGCAGGAAGTATTGAGAGGCTTCAATTGTGCCCTCAATGAGCGAGCTTGACGAGTGCATCTTCTGCGGCGGCCCCGACATGACGGAGGAGCATTTGATCGCGGCATGGGTCCCGCGGGCGTTTCACCGGCAGCGAAAGCCAGACGCCGGTCTCAGCGGCAGCTTCGTCGGCCCCAATCAAATGCGCCTCAGTCCCGAGGAGCCGATCTCAACGGCGAAGGTCGTTTGTCGGAGCTGCAACAACGAATGGCTGTCCGTGATCGACAGCGCTGCCGCGGACGTCCTCAAGCCGCTGATCCGAGGGGACGATGCCGTAGTGCTCAATGAGGAGGAGCAGGCGGTGTTCGCCGCGTGGATCTACAAGTGCGCGTTGATCTTTGATGCCGCAGCGAACGGGAACGATGGTGACTTGGTCCCGCTGCGCGAGGGATTTCGGACTTCGCAGAAAGCTGGACCCGGTTGCATGATGTACGCCGGGCCGGCACCCCCAACGCCATTCACCCTGCCGGAGGTTCCCGAGGTGGCGGGCCTTCGCATGTTCGGCGTGCGTCCGATCAGCGGCACCATGCGCCTCACGGTCGATATTCAGAATCCGGACGGCTCGGTTACTCCTGGTAGCCCGACCTCTATCCCGATCCCGGGATACCAAGTCATGCTTGGTGGCCTCTACGCCTATCTCGGCGGCAGGGTGTCCCCAATCACTCCGGAGTCCCTAGAGGGCTTTGTGCAGGTTTGGCCAGCCAGGCCCGAGTCCGTTGTTGTTTCTCCGGCGCTCCGCAACCCACCCTGAACAAGGTGCATACGCAGACCGCCCAACGCTGAAGCGCGCGGTCCCGTGATCAAGGCCGCTGACCTGGCCCGGTAACGGAAGTCGCCCGAGCCTGGCAGCGGCCGGCGGCGCTGCAAGGCACCGCTTCGCGGGCCTCGCTGACGCGCCCTCGCTGACGCTCGGGTTCCGCGCCGCCTGATCCGCCGCCGGTCGGCTCGACGACTTCCGTCAACGAGCCCAAGGAGGTACGCGATGAGCGCCACCGCAGTCCAGTTCAAGCCGGCCAGCTGAACGTCCTCGGTCGCTACTCGGTCCCCGACGAAGCCCGGGTCCTGGTCGGCCGACGAATCGAGGGACGAGGTCTACCTCTACGACTACCCGGGCGACGGCAACGGCCGCCGCTACTTCGTCGAGAAGGGCTTCGAGTCAAAGGCCGAGCTGGCGGTGCTGATCGCCGACTACCGCCGCCGCGCGGAGCGTCTCGGCGCCTGCCCGATGAGCCGTGAGGGAAGCGGGCGGGCGCTGGAGCTCGCCGCCCTCGGGTAGCCGGACCCCCGCCAGGATCGCACGCTGCGCGTGCGGCGCGGGGGCACCGGCTCCCGCATCGGGCGGGGGCGCATAGCAAGGAGCAACAAGATGACCCAGGTAGCAACACCCCTGCTCGAGGTCGCAAAGATCGAGGTGGCCGAGGGATTCAACCCGCGCACCCACATGGACCCCGAGGGTCTGAAACGGCTTGCCGAGAGCCTCGGGCGCACCGACGTCGTGCAGCCGCTGACCGTGAGGCCAAACGGCGACGGCAAGTACGTCCTGATCGCCGGCCACCGCCGCCTCGAGGCGGCGAAGATCGCCGGTATCAAGGAGGTTCCCGTCCACGTCCGCGATTCCGGTGACGCGCTGACCGCGGCCCTGGTCGAGAACCACCACCGCGAGGACCTCGACCCGATCGACACGGCTCGCGGCCTGAAGGCGCTGGCCGAGGAGCTGAAGCTCTCCACTCACCGCCAGATCGCCGAGGAGCTGGCGGTATCGGAGAGCTGGGTCAGCCAGCACCTGCGCCTGCTGGCGCTGCCCGAGGCGGTCCAGGCCCGGATCGCCGCCGGTGAGGTCCCGGTCGAGGCCGAGCGCTACCTGCGCGAGGTGGCCAAGGTCAGCCCGCGGGTCGCCGAGTGCATCTGCGAGCTCGCCAAACGGCACAAGTTCAGCGGCCGCGAGCTCGTCGAGTCTTTCGGCGAAATCCTCTCGGCGACAACCAGGGCCCATTTCAACAACAAGCCGACGATGATCGACCCCGGCGCCGTTTCGATCGCCAAGGTCGCCGGCGATGCGAAGAAGGGCCGCGAGCTGGTCGAGCGCTACCGGGCCGCCAACAGCTGGGATCGCTCCGAGGACCCGGTCATTCGCTTCGGCGAAGCCGAGCTCGACGCAGCCCGCGCCGCCGGGTGCTTGATCGAGCACCAGGTCGATCGCGGCGAATGGGTCTCGACGGTGGCGGTTATCACCGACGCCGAGCTGGCCGCCGACCTCGCCGAGCGGGCGCTGGAGCGAATCGAGCACGAGCAGGCCGAGGCCCAGAAACGCCAGGCCGAGATCGCTGGCTCGACCAACGGTGGCGATCCCGACAAGGTCAAAGAGGAGAAGCGCGCCAAGCGCGAGGAGGCCAAGCAGCGCGCGGCCGATGCTCGTCGCTACAACGAAGAGCTCGGCCTGAAGCTGCTCGAGCGCCGCGGCGGCAAGGGTCGAAAGCAGCACGCGCTCGCCCGGGCCAAGGCGGTGGCGGCAGTGGTGATCGCCGACAACGAGCGCCTCGGCGCCCGGGGTCTGCGCCTGACCACCCCGCAGCTGCAGGAGGTTGAGGTCAAGCAGCTGAAATCGGGTGAGTCCCGGGAGAAAGTCAGCTACGCCGATACGGAGCAGTGCTCGGAGTACCTGGCGGAGCGGGTCGCGAAGGCGACCTCCGAGGGTGAGGTGCTGGAGATCCTCGGCGACGCGCTGATCGCTTCCCTCCTCGCAGACGAGGAGGAGCTGCCGCAGTCAAAGCGGGTCCGCGGCGGCATCCGGGCCTCCCGCGGGGTCGAGAAGCTGCTCGGCGCTGACATCAAGTCAGTGCGGCCGCGGCGCCGGCGCCGCAAGAGCGGCAGGTAGGAGATAGCCGGGGGAGGGCCTATCGGGTCGGGCTCTCCTCCGGTGCTTCTCTGCAGTGGGCTGTGAGTCGGCCCGGCCCCGACGCCTAGCAGACCTCCCCCGACCGGGCTGCGCCCGGCCTCCTCCGGCCCGCTCTGGCTGGGCCATGACCAACTCACATCCACAGCCCAGAAAGCCGACGCCCAAACAGCTCAGATACCTGAAGAACCTGGCCCTCAGCACCGGTGGGTCCTTCGCCTACCCGCAGAGCTTCAATCAGGCCGATCGCGAGATCAAGCGCCTGCTCAAGGTAAGGAGAACTTCTACGGCGGACCGTCGCCGCGAAGCCCGCGAGCTCAGCCGCGAGATGGCAGAGCGCAGAGGTGACGCGGCGGCCGTTCGCGCCCACGAGCTCGGCGGCTACGGCTCGAACGCCACCTGGCGCTGAGGGCACATCAACCGAGGCCGCGCCAGTGGCCCAACCAAGGAGAACCTCATGGCAAAACGACGACGACGTCGAGAACTCAGCGAGGAGGAGCGCGCCGCGAAACGAGCCGCCGAGCGCGAGTTGATGACGGCGGCGATTGAGGAACTGCGCTCTAGCGAGGGCTGGCAGCGCTGGCTCCGCGTCCGCCGCCACTTCCACACCTACAGCTTCCACAACCAACTACTGATCGCCAGCCAGAGATCGGAGGCGACCTGCGTCGCCGGCTTCCGACGCTGGCTCACCCTCGGCTACGCGGTCCGCAAGGGCGAGCACGGGATTCGGATCTGGGCGCCGTGCACGCCCTCGGCGAAGAAGCTGCGCGAGTGGAGGAAGGCCGGGGCGGACCCGGGCTCCAAGCCGCGCACCTACTTCCGCCTCGCCGCCGTCTTCGACCGCTCCCAAGTCGAGCCGCTGCCCGAGTTCCCCGGCGGGCCGGTCGAGCTTGAGCCGCCGATCGAGCCGGTCGAGGGTGACGGCCTCGCCGACCTCTTCGAGCCGCTGGCGGACTTCGGCGCTTCGATCGGTTTCAGTGTCGAGGTCGAGGAGGTCACTGGTGGGTCCCGTGGGTACTGCGAACGGAGCGCCGGTCGCATCGCCGTCGATCAGGTGGCGGAGGACTTCTCGCCGAACGCCCAGGTCGCCGTCGAGGTTCACGAGCTCGCCCATGCGCTCGTCGGCGTCGACCGACGTGAGGACGATCCGAAGTTGAGCTACGCCGAGGAGGAGGTCGTTGTCGAGTGCGTCGCCTACAGCGTTTGTTCGACCCTCGGCCTCGACACCAGTGGCTCATAGGAGAACCTTCCCCTTGTTCTTCTGAGATCTAGATATGGAGGCCGAGCGAAGCGAGGCCGTCGAAGATCCCGGGGGAACACATAGAGAAGCCGACCGCCGTCGGGAGAACGCCCTCAGTGCTAGCCCCGCAGAGGGCCACGATGAGACCAGCGTCTCCCGGCGGTCGGAGGCACCTGAAGCGGCCACAGGAAGTGGCGTCCTCAAGCGCCCAACTATGAGCACCCGCAACGGTACCTCCCGGCCGGCGCAAGTGAAAGCGATCCGAGGAGGAAGACGATGGATGAGGCATTCGCCGGCATCGACTGGGCCAGCGAGGAGCACGCGCTCTGCGTGGTCGACGAGGGTGGGTTGAAGCTGGAGGGTGAGTTCTTCGCCCACGACGAGGTGGGCATCGAAGAGCTGATCGCCCGGATGCGGACCCTCGGCGTGGTGAGGGTGGCGATCGAGCGACCGGACGGAGTGCTGGTCGATCGCCTGCTGGAGGCCGGTTTCACCGTCTTGCCGATCCACCCGAACAAGCTGAAGGCGACCAGACCTCGCTATGAGGCCGCCGGCGGCAAGTCCGATGGCTTCGACGCCTTCGTCTTGGCCGAGCTGGCGCGCACCGACTCCCACCGCCATCGGGCCCTTCGGCCGAACTCCGACGAGACCAAGGCGCTGCGGGCGCTGACCCGCACCCGCGAGGACCTGGTCGGCGCCCGGGTGAGACTGGCCAACGAGCTGCGGGCGCAGCTGGATGCCTTCTGGCCCGGCGCTGCGCAGGTCTTCGCCGACGTCGACTCCCCGATCGGGCTGGCCTTTTTGGAGCGCTACCCGGCCCCCGAGGATGCGCGGGGGCTTGGCGAGAAGCGCATGGCGGGTTTCCTCGCCCGTCATGGCTACTGCGGACGGCGCTCGGCCGCCGAGCTGCTGGAGCGGCTGCGCACCGCGCCGGCCGGTCGCGCCGGAGCCCTGGAGGCCGAGGCACGCAGAGGCGCGGTGCTCGGCCTGGTCGCTGCCTTGAAGCCGATCGTCGAGCAGATCCGCGAGCTCACCTCCCAGATCGCCGGGGCGGTCCGTGCCCATCCCGACGGGCAGGTCTTCCTGCCGCTGTTCAAAGACCCCAAGTCGGTGGTGACGGCGGCGCGGCTGGTGGCCGAGATCGGCGATGACCGCGGGCGCTACCCGACGCAGGAGGCGCTGGCCGCCGACGCCGGCATGGCACCGGTGGCGCGGGAGTCGGGCAAGCGCAAGGTCGCCGGCTTTCGCTGGGCCTGCGACAAGCGCCTGCGTGACGCCGTCGCCTGCCTCGCCAACTCCACCCGCCACACCCATCCGTGGGCGCGGAAGGTCTACCTCGACGCCCGTGCCCGTGGCCTCGAGCACCCTCATGCAATCCGCGTCCTGGGGCGCGCCTGGCTGCGCGTTCTCTGGCGCTGCTGGCAGGACGAAGTGCCTTATGACCCCACCAAACACGGAAACTTGCGAAGGCTTCAACCGGCGGGGGGTTGACACAGGAAGTCTCATCGGTCCCCTACATGACGAGCTGGAGCAAAGGCGAGGAGATCGAGCGCTACGCCGGGCTGATCGACCGCCTGGCGAGTCGGATCGAGGAGGCAGCACTGGCTGCAGGCAACCAAGAGGAAATGGAGGCCGGTGTCTCCTCTTGATCGTTCTGAGAGCGACGATCGTTTGAACAGCAGCTTGGGTTGAGAGTGCCGCCGAAGGGCGAGCGGAGCAGGTGCAATGGGCCAGGGGATTGGACAACTCCTGTGTGGCGCTTGCGGTCTCCAGAGAGGCAGTCCGATTTCCTCCCACCAGGCTGGCACGCGCCTCCCGCGCTTCAACCCCGCAAGGGGGTTTCCCTCCGCCTTCGGCTCCGGTTCCGCGCACTCGGTCGCGCGCCCTACCTGGGCTCGTCAAACGAACCACCTCTCAAAGGAGGCCCGAAATGCAGAACATCAACTCAGTCGTGATCACAGGCAACCTGACCCGTGATCCGGACCTGCGGAACACCAACGGCGGCACCTCGGTCTGCAACCTGCGGGTTGCGGTCAACGGGCGGCGCAAAAACGGTCACGAGGAGTGGGTCGACAAGCCCAACTACTTCAACGTGACGGTCTGGGGTGCCCAGGGCGAGAGCTGCGCGGAGTACCTGGCGAAGGGTCGCCCGGTGGCGGTCGAAGGCCGGCTCGACTTCCGCGAGCGCGACACCGACGACGGTCACCGCGAGTACGTCGGGATCGTCGCCGAAACGGTCCAGTTCCTCGGCGGCAAGCCGAAGGACGGGGCGGCGGATGCCGAGGAGCCCGAGCAGGCCGGGGAGGCCGGAGAGGAGGGCGAGGACGACATCCCCTTCTAGACTCGAACCGCCCAAGGGCGTCCACCCGCGAGGGTGGGCGCCTTTTTTTGCGCTGCGCCGCTGAGTCCTAGAGGTATGCCGCGAGTGACCTGAAGGCGTTCTCGTTCTCTCCTCGACCAGCTTCCTGAAAGATGATCGCCGCCGAAGCAACTTGGTCGAGCTTCATCTCCTTCTCGACAGCCACGCGGGCGATCCAGCGAGCAGCACAGTCTTGAAACGACCCCTCCCAGCCCCTCTTCGCGGCGAGCAGCGTCAGCTCCAGGGCGTCGAGCAGTGAGAGCAGGCCGGAGAGGCGTTTGGCGACGTCGAAGGCTTCGGCCACGTCGCCGGCGTTCAGCGCGGCGCGGAACCTGGCGTAGCTCGGTTCGTCCAGCGGCATCGAACGTATGTTCGCATGAGCGTCAAGACCACCTAGATCAGTAGCGAGCAAGAAAGCAGCAACCCATCCAGGCAGATCAAGGCCATCAGGAAGCCCTGTAGTCAGGCAACGAGACACAGCAAAACGGCAGTCCCACCAGCCGATCTGGCTATCGCTCCAGAGCCCCAGTTAGCTCAGACCTCGAAGCCCGACACACTACGAACCCTGCGGTTCACCCGGTGCAACCATGCCGCGCGCTGGACAACAGGGGCGATGGTGGGAGTGACGAAGATCGGTTCCCGCAACGCCGACTACTGGATCAACGCCGTCGCCGAAGGCGGCGACGACTACTACACGAAGCCCGGGGAGGTGCCGGGCGAGTGGATGGGCGAGCTGGCAGCAGAGCTCGGCCTTGAGGGCGAAGTTGACCGCGACGCCTACGCCGCAGTCCTCGCCGGAAAGCACCCTGTCACCGGCGTCGTCCTCGTCTCCCGCCCGGAGCCCAGGAAGTTCGTAGACGCAGACGGGCGCGAGCGCCGCCTCGACCCGATCCTCGGCTATGACATTCGCTTCGCCGCACCGAAGTCTGTCTCGCTGCTCTACGCGGTTGGCTCACCCGAGGTCCGCGCCGCGATCCTTCGCGCCCACGATCATGCTGTCGCCGAGGCAGTCGGTTATCTGGAGAGGACTGCCTGCTTCGTCCAGCGAGGCAAGGGCGGCGCGGTGATCGAATCGGGCGCGGGCTTCCTCTCAATGAGCTTCCGCCACCGCTCCTCGCGGGCCGGCGATCCTGCCCTTCACACCCACCTCGTCACCGCCAACATGACCCGCGCCGCCTCGGATCAGCGCTGGCTCAGTCTCGCCAACCCCCGGCGCCAGTCGCCGCTTCTGCGCGAGGCAAAACCGGCGGGCTACGTCTACCAGGCGGCGCTTCGCGCCGAGCTGACCCGCGAGATCGGCGCCGAGTGGCAGCCGGTCGTCAACGGCTATGCCGATCTCGCCGGCATCGGGCGGCCGGTGATCGACCACTTTTCCCAGCGGCGGGCGGAGATCGTGGCGGCGATGGCCGAGCGGGGCACCAGCTCCCCGGCGGCCGCCGAAGTCGCCGCTTACCGGACTCGCGACGCAAAGGACTACACAGTTGACCCCGACACCCAGCTGGAGGAGTGGATCTCGCGTGCCGCCGAGTACGACCTCACCCGGGAGTCGATCGACCGGATGCTCGCTCGCGGTCGCCGCCGCGAGCCTCGCGCGATCGGCACCGAACAGCTCGACCGCGCCCTTGCCGACCTGGAGGCACACCACTCTCACTTCGACCGCCGCGATCTTTTGTCTGCGGTGGCGAACCAGCTCCTCGAGGGTGCAGACGCCGCCGCCCTGGAGGCCGCGGTCGAGTCCTTGCTCGACGGTCGGCGGCTGATCGAGGTCCACCACGGCGTCGGCCCGCTCGACTCGACCTACTACACCACCCCGCGCCTGTGGCAGATGGAGCAGTCCGTCATGGCGACGGCAAGGAAGGGTAAGGACGCCGGAGCCGCCGTGGTCGATGGCGCCACGCTCGCCGCCGTTCTCGACCGCCACCGCTACCTGAGCGACCAGCAGGTCGAGATGGTGCGCCGCCTCACCACCGGCGGCGAGCGGGTCATCGCCGTCGCGGCTCTTCCCGGGACGGGCAAGACCACCGCGCTCGCCGCCGCCCAGGAAGCGTGGTCGGCGGCCGGGATTCGAGGCGTTGGCGTCGCCACGGCGCGCAGCGCTTCCGGCGAGCTTTCCGACGCCGGGGTTCCGGCGACCTCAGTCACCGCCTTCCTGATCCAGACCGGCGAGCTGGCGGAGCGCGGGATCGCGCCGTTGCCGCCGGGGACGGTGATCATTGTCGATGAGTCCTCGACCACCCCAACGCCTCACATAGCTGCGCTTGCCGACCTCGCCGCGGGCTGCGACGGCAAGCTCGTCCTGATTGGCGACCCTCGCCAGATCGGCGCGGTCGGTCCCGGTGGCCTCTACGGCAACCTGACCAACGAGATCGAGCCGGTCGTGCTGACGCAGATCCGCCGCCAGCGAGATCCGGTGGACCGCGAAATCGTTGAACTCGCGCACGAAGGTCGCGGCTCTGACGCGCTCGACGTGCTCCGCGCTCAAGACCGCCTGGTGATCGCCGACACCCTGCCCGAGGCGCTCGACGCCCAGGTTCTCGACTGGCACAAGCGCTACGCCGCCGGCGATGACGCGGTGATGATCGCCCGCCGCACCCGCGACGTCGCCGAGCTGAACGAACGCGCCCGCGAGCTGCTTGTCGCAGACGGCACCGTGGCAGCTCAGTCGCTGATGGTCGGCGGCCAGCACTTCGCCGTCGGTGATCGCGTCGTCACTCGGATCAACACGCCCCAGGTGTCGAACCGCGAACGCTGGGAGGTCGTCGGCGTCGATCAGGCCAAGCACCACCTCTACCTCCAGCGCCTCGGCGTCGAAGGCGAGGGCGCGCGGCTCGACCGCAACTACCTGGAGAAAGTCACGCCCTCGCGGGAGCCGGCGATCCAGCACGCCTACGCCCTCACCACTTACAGCACCGAGTCAAAGACCTTCGGTTCAGCTTTTGCTCTGCTCGACTCCGGCATCAGCCGCGAGGATTTCACCGTTGCGATCTCCCGCAGCTCTGGCGCCACCACCGCCTACGGCGTCGCCGCCTCGGAGCTGACCGACGCGGACTTCGGGCCGGGGACGCGGGAGGTGGAGGACGCCGCCCACGATCTCCGCGTCGGCGCGGAGCGAGCGGCTGGAGAGTACGCCGCAGTCGAGGTCGGGGCGCGAAAGGAGGTCGAGGCGATGGCGCCGCTCGACCTGGCAAGGCGACGGGCCGAGCTTGAGCGCCGCCGCGCAGCCGCCTCCGAGCGCTCTCCCGCCGAGGAGCGACTTACCGACCTCGAGCGGCGTATAGAAGCCGCCGAGTCTCGGCTCGCGGAAGCCGACGGCGAGCACGCCAGCGTCGGTGCCGCGCAGCTCCGCCGCCTTGAAGGCGAGCGCGACGGCCTCACCGTCGAGGTCGCGACCGCTGCGCCCCGGCCAGTCCGGCTTCAGTGGAGCCGAGCGGGCCGAGCTTGCCTTGATCGAGGACCGCCTGGTCGATCTGCGCCGCCGGGCGGTCGCGGCTGAGCGATCGCAGACGAGCAAGCTGATCAAGGAGAGCCTCGGGGAGCGTTCCAAGGACCCGCTGCATGCCTCGCTCTGGAACAACGGTGTCGATGCGATTTACGGCTACCGCCAGCGCTACGGCATCACCTCCGACGGCAAAGACCCGCTCGGCGGCAAGCCCCGCGATGCCGCCCAGCGACGGGATCGGCGTGAGGCCGAGATGCGCCTCGCGCGGGTACAGAAGCAGCTCGGCAAGCAGCGGGTCCGAAGCGCCGAGCGTGCGATGCGCATCGCACGCTAAGCCGACGGGCAGCTCCGGGCGGCGGGGGAGGCCACGCCGCCTGAGGATCGCACGCTTCGCGTGCGGGGCGGCTGCATGGCCTCCCCGCCACAAAACCGGGCAGATAAAAGAGAGCGACGAGCGCAGGCGCTTGACCAGTTGCTTCGCGCCGAGCACGACAGGCTCTTGCGCCAGGCCCGCTTCCATTCCCGCCGGGCTCAGGATGCCGAGGACGCGCTGGGCGATGCCTGCGTTCAGCTCCTTCGCTTCTACGACGTCGACCCAGAACGCAACCCGCTGCCCTGGATGCTGCTTGTCACGAAGCGCTGTGCCTGGGCGATCCGGCGCAAGGCGGTTGCGCGTGAGTCCCGCTATCGGCTCATCGCCCGCGACCGGGAAGACGAGCTGGTGGAGGCGATCCTCCCCGAGGACCGCTACGGCACCGACGAGCTGGTCGAGCGCGCCGAGGAGACGGCGAAGGTGCTGTTACTAATCGAGCACTTGAAGCCCGACGAGCGCACCGCGCTGATCCTCCGCGGACTCGGCTGCACCTACAAGGAGATCCGCGAGCTGCGGGGCTGGACGCACACGAAGCTGAACCGCTGCCTGGTCGAGGGGCGGGCGCGGGTGAGGAAATTGCTTGAAGGGGGGGACACTTAGCGATGTCTGCGCCTTTGTCCCGCATGGATGAGCTAGGACAGATCGAGTTCACCGATGCGCTGGGCTACCTGCAGGGCTTGATCGGCACACAGATCAAAGCCACTGTCAACTTCTACGGTCAATTCTTCGGCTGTGGGTTGCAGGGGGTGTTGAATCGAGTCGATACCCTGCCGCCGGACCATGAAGCGATCTCCTTAGTCTTTGATGAGCGGACGGGCTTCTATCTTGACCCCGCTGATACCAAGGTCTATGTCGGCCTCGAGACCCCGGAGAGCGGCTGGCTTGAGTTTCGGACGGCCTACGGGATTTCCGTCGTCGTCGAGCGCACTGCAATGGATGATGGGACCTTGGCGGTCATTGGCTAAAGAGGTTCTCGGAAAGGTCTGCCGATTTGACTCAGTGCCTGAGCCGAAGCCGACACTTCGGCGTCGGCACGTCCGGATTCTCCGCATCCAGATATGAGCACGATCCCGCTCACTACATTCTCGGAAGAAACCGAGTGGGACGACATTTCAGCCGCCGTCCTGCGCAGTCAGCGGGGCGTCGGGGACGCCATCCTGGCCGTGCGGCAGCATGATCTCCGCTGCCTCGTCGGCCGTGATGTCCGGGTAGAGGGTGCGGATCACGCCAATCGCCACTGCTCCGCCGATGAGCTGAAAGACGACGAAGGCTGGCACCGATGCCGGGGCGATACCGGCGAAGGTATTGGAGAACATCCGCCCCACGTCGATCGCCGGATTGGCGAAGCTGGTCGAGCTGGTGAAGAAGTACGCGGCGCCGATGTAGGCGCCGACCGCGGCGGGCGCCAGATTGCCGCGGCGAGTCCGAGCCAGCGAGAAGATCACCAGAATCAAGCCCAGCGTGGCGACGACCTCGGCGAACAGGTGCGAGGGAGAGGCTCGGTGGTGGGTGGAGATGCTGATTGCCGAGAGGGCGAACATCGCATTCGCGGCGATCGCTCCGGTGATACAGCCGGCAACCTGAGCGGGGATATAGGCCAGCGCGTGGCGCCAACGCAATCCGCCGAAGCTGGCATCGACCAGCGAGACGACCGGATTGAAATGGGCGCCGGATACCTGCCCGAACATCAGGATGAAGGTGAAAAGGCCGGCAGCAGTGGCGGCGGCGTTCTCGAAGAGCTGCAGGCCGACGTCATTCGGTGAGAGCTGGGCGGCGGCGATGCCCGAGCCGACAACGGTGGCCGCCAGAAAGGCGCTACCAAGGAACTCGGCAAACAGGCGACGGGGTAGCGGAGCCGGGTTCATGCCGCGACCAGCAGCTTCTCGGCGAACTCGGCGGGCAGCCCGGCGGCGGCGACTTCGCGCGAGGCGATCTCGGCGTCGTAGTCGAAGCGCTCGATCCGGGCCGACATTCCCGCATCGGACTCCTCCAAGACCGCGAAGCCGCCACGGGGATCGCCGTCCTTGGGCTTGCCGACCGAGCCGCAGTTGACGAAGAGGACGTCGCCGTAAGTGGCGATCCAGGGCTTGTGGGTATGGCCGAAGACGAGCACGTCGCACTAGGCTCCCGCTGCGATCCGCTCGAACGTATGCGCCGGCTTGTCCTCGAAGAGGTACTCGTTGACCTTCCGCGGTGAGCCGTGGACGAGGCGGACCCGTTTGCCGCCCAGCTCGAAGCGCAGGGCGAAAGGCAGCCCTCGCATGAAGTCCTTGGAGCGCTGGTCGGTGTGCTCCAGGGTCCAGTTCACCGAGAGCTGGCCGAGATCGCGGTCGTGCTGGGTGACGTTGGCGCAGCCGCAGTCCTCCTCGTCGCGGCCGATCGCGTAGTCATAGTTGCCGTAGATCGTCGGGATGCCCCGCTCCTCGATCACCCGGCAGACCTCTTTCGGCCAGGGCCCGTAGCCGACCAAGTCGCCGCCGCAATAGACGGCGTCGGGGGCGATCTCATCGACCCTGGCGAGCGCTGCTTCAAGCGCCGGCAGATTGCCGTGAATGTCGGTGATGACGGCGACGGTCTCCATTCGGCTACGATCCTAAGTATCGACAAGTCTGATTTCAATAGATATATGTAGATTGATGAGCGTCGATTTGGAGCTGGAGCCGAAGACCAAGCGTCCCGTCGGGGAACCCTGTTGTGAGCCGGTCGTCTATCCCGACGTGCAGCGCCAGGAGGCCGAGCGCATGGCGGTTGTGGCCAAGGCGCTCGGCGATCCGGTGCGGCTGCAGCTCGTCGACGTGCTGCGAAAGCACGCCGGCAAAGTCTGTGTCTGCGAGCTGGTTCCGCTCTTTGACTTAAAGCAGCCGACGATCTCCCACCACCTAAAGGTTCTCCGCGAAGCGGGCATCGTCGGCTCCGAGCGGCCCGGCCTCTGGGCTTATTACTACGTGATCCCCGACTCCCTGACCGAGTTCTCCGCGTGGCTGCAATGAGCCACTCCTCGGCGGGAGCGCCGGTTCCGCACCGCTGCTGCGCCCCGAAGAGTCAGCGGCGCTGCTGTAAGCCATCGCTGAAGTCCCTCTGCTGCCCGCCCGGCAAGACCAGCTGCGGCTGCTCACCCAAGAAGCTGGGAACCCCCGACTGACGATGGCTCGCGCGCTCTTTGTCTGCCTCCATAATGCCGGCCGCTCGCAGATGAGCGAGGCGCTTTTCACTCGCGCCGCCGAGGGCAGACACGAGGCCCGGTCGGCCGGGACGACCCCAGGTGAGCAAGTGCATCCCGAGGTTGTCGAGGTGATGGCCGAACTCGGGATCTACCTCAGCGGCAAGACTCCGAAGGGCCTACGCACCGAGGACGCCGAATGGGCCGACGTGGTGGTGACGATGGGTTGCGGGGACAAGTGCCCCTATATCCCCGGCAAGCGCTACGTCGACTGGGATTTGCCCGATCCCAAAGGCCAACCGGTCGAGGTAGTGCGAGAGATGCGAGACGAGATCGCCGAGCGGGTTGATTTGCTTCTCGCCGAACTCAACCGGGCCTGATTCAGGCTCCGCCCGTCCGATCAAGTGGGCGCCCAAGTGCGACGTAGTCGGCATAGGTGTCGCCGGCGACCCCCGCACCCACTGGGCGGCCCGGGCCTGGTAGAAGCCGAAGCGCTTGGCCAGGATCGGCGCCGGCGGACGAGCGGCGAGCTCGAGCAGAGCGCCGTGGCGATCTGCCCGGGCGCTGATTCCGTAACGGGCGAAGCGGCGAGTGAGGCAGGCGGCGCCTAGATGGGTGCCGGCTTTGCGCCCGACATCAGCCAGGTCCTCGGACCTCTCTCGTAATCGGGGGGAGCCGCTGAGCTCGATTCGCTTTCCGGGGTGTGTCGGAGCTACGGTGGAAAGGCAAAGCAAAAAGGGGACTTCGGGAGCTGCGATCTCCTCGCGTCAATGACCGCTCGCGCGGCACCACGCGGGCAGCCCACCCTGATTAGGTCTATGGGCCACCACCCACTCCCTAATTGCTGCGCAACCGCACCGTGGTAATTCCCGCGCCTGCAGCGAGCATCTCGACAATCACCACGAACACGACGAGCGCCCCGGTCGAGCTGCCATACAGCGCCCCCATCGCCGTCGACCCGGCCAGTAGCGCCAATCCGTAGAAGCCGTTGAAGACTCCGTAGGCCATACCGCGCTTGTGGCCGGGAATCATGTCGGCCACCGCCGCTCGCAATGTGGCCTCCTGCAGGCCCATCACTCCGCCCCAGATTCCGGCGCCCACCCAGACCAGCCAGGCGGTGTCAGTGAAGGCGAGCAGGACCGCAGCCGTGGCGGCGGGAACGGCGATCAGCACCTGCAACCCACGGCGGTCATAGATCCGTCCCGCCACCAGGGCGACCAGCGCATCGACGGCCATCGCGAAGGCAAAGATCAGCGGCACGGTCGCATCGGAGACGATGCTCTGACTCGCCAGGTGGTAGCCGATCAGCGGGAACGGCGCGAAGCCGAGCACCGCCAGGAAAGTGAAGATCATGTAGTGGCGGTAGGCGGAGGGGGAGCGATACTCGGCCTCCTCCGGAGCAGGGGGCTCGAGCTTGTGCGGTTCGGGGAATCGACGCCGGGTCCAGAACAACACCGCCAGAGTCAGCGCACCCGGCACCGCGAGGACCCCGAAGGCGAGGCGGTAGTCGTTTTCGTGCAGGGCGAGGATTGCGGCGAGGATCAGTGGGCCGACGACTGCACCAATCTGGTCGAGTGCCTCATGCAAGCCGAAGCCGTAACCGCGCCCCAACTCATAGGTCGCGTAGGAGAGGATGGTGTCCTTGGCGGGGGTCCGCACCGCCTTGCCGAGCCGCTCGCCGATCACCAGCGCGAGCGCGAGCTGGACGCTGGTGGCAAGCCCCAGCAACGGGACCGAGACGACCGTCAGTAGGTAGCCGCCGATCGTCAGGGCCCAGTAGTCGCGCGTGCGGTCGGCCGCGTAGCCGGCGAAGAAGCGAAGCCCGTAGCCGGCGAATTCGCCGATCCCGGCGATCAGGCCGACGCTCGCCGCGCTGGCACCGAGGGTGAGCAGAAAGGGGCCGAGGATGCTGCGCGCCCCCTCGTAGACCGTGTCGGCCAGCAGGCTGACAACCCCCAGGGTGAGAACAACACGTAGGCCGGTTCGGCGCCGGGCCGCAAGATCAGTCTGAGTCGCGTCGGTCATCAAGCTTGTCGATCTCGCGTTCTACTGTGGCGGGAGCAGGTCGAAGCCGCCGATTGCTCGGCGGCCGTCGACCTCGTCGCGCGGGAAGGAGTGCCCCCTATTGGGGGCATCCAATTACGCGACGATGCAAGAACGCCTCGCGACGCAGGAGACTGGAGTCGTGTCTCCCTGTCGCGCGACCTGGGTGAGGAGCCCCGAGGGGCCGGTCGCGGCGTCCCGCAGATGAGAAAGCTCTCGGATGTGCCGCAGTCAGGCGGCGCATCAGTTGCGCGCGAGGACCCCCGACTTCGAGCGCGCCGTCGCATCGTGGGGGCAGCTGAACCACATTTGCGCCGAGACCGCCGCGGAGGACTCCCGCAGGTGGTGTAGGCACAAGCCGACCGAGCACGTCGGGCACAGCGCCACCGCCTCCTCGGACCTCCCTTGCTTCTTGCATTCGTAACAGTGCATCTGACCTGCCTTTCCCGTCCTGTAGTTGACCATTGGTGAGCATTAGGGGCGAAGAGTTGCGCTCAGCGCTTTCGGTTCGAGCAGGAGGTCGAGCGCGACCTCGATCGAGGGGCATAGAACGTCGGCGGCCGAGAGTGCCGTGGGGCTGAGGCCCTCGGGTCCCAAGATCGCGATTGCGATCGCTGCCTCGCCGAACATCTCGACGTCGTTGCGACCGTTGCCGATCGCCGCGCAGCTCTGCGGACCGAGCTGGCGCAGAACCTCGCGCTTCTCGGGGCCGCGCGAGACCCGCTGACCGAGGGCCCCGAGGTTGCGGGTGAGCTCGTCGAGAGTGCCGAAGGTGTCGGCAGTGAGTAGATGGACAGTGCAGGACTCGTGCAGGCGCCCGATCCGCTCCTCGACACCCTCCAAGAGCCGGCCTCGATCGGTCAGTGTGCCGTTGACGTCAAGCACCACGTGCTCAATCTGCGACGACTTCCCCCCGGGGATCTCGACGACGATCGTCACGGCGCCGACCCCAGACCTCGCTGCCAGGGCGCGACTCGGCCGTTGGGTCTCACGGCTCTTTTGAGAACTCCGGCGAGGAAGGCATCGAGCTCCTCGCGCAGGCGCTCGGGAGTCCAGCCCGTCGCCGGCGAGCGCCGTCGCCGTGCGGTTCTGGTCGTCTTGGGCCTGTCCCGTAGAGCTGTGCTCACCGGCGCAGCTCCGAGTCGAAGAGGTTGCCGAGCCAGACCGGCTCGCCGATCGTCCAGCCCCGCTCCTTGTCGCGGCGGATCTGCTCGATGATCGGCGGCAACAGCGCCTCCTCGGCCTCCAGGGAGAGCACCTGCAGGTCGGGCGGGTCTTCACCGGAGGTCGAGCAGAGGAAGACGAGGTTCAGGTCGTGGCGACGAACCGGTGCCTTGACCTCGACCACGTAGAGCAGCGGGCCGATCGTCACCTCCAGGCCGGTCTCCTCGGAGACCTCCCGCGCCAACGCCTCGGCGATCGACTCGCGGGGGTTAACACGCCCGCCGGGGAGGCTGATGTGCTCCGTGCCATGCCGCCGTTCTCGGGCGACGACGATGCCGCCGTCTCGCGGGATCAGCGCGCGAGGGCGGACGGTTACCGGCGAGAGCAAGGCCTGTACCCGGTCGGCTTGGTCATGGGCGAGTGCTGGTGGCATCGCTTTTCTCGGGCTTAGCCCAAGCGAACTCGGGCGGTCGGTAGCGGTCCTCGGGATCGGGCGGCGGATCGCGCAGCTGGTCCTTTGGCCAGCCGACCGTGAGGCGGATCGCGCGCTCCCAGGAATCCGCCTCGCGCTCGCTGGGCTCCCCCTCGTACTCGTGTCCCTGTTTGCGGATGTTCTCCCGCAGCTCGTCGATCAGCTCGGCGACGATCCGGCGCTGGAGGTCGAGCAGGAGCGCTTGGCCCTCAGCATCGGGAGCGTGTTCCCAAGCCAGGCGGAAGTGCGGATCGCAGAGGCCCTCGGAGGCGAGGAAGCGCTCGCGAGAGGCGGGCGCCTCGACGATCTCTTCGAGCAGATAGCGGGCGTTGCGGTCGAGCTCCTCCTCGCGATACTCGCAGGCCGGACACTGCCCCTTGGCGGCCAGGTCCCCTCCGGGGCGCAGCGCGGCCAGCTCCTCGTGCAGGCCGCCGATCGTGTCGAGGTAGACGCTGCTGATCCCGAGGTTGGACTGGATTCCCTCGACTTCGAGGCGGCGAAGGCGCTCGGCGTGCTCGGCGCAGAAACCGTGCGCGCGGCGCAGCCGGTCGAGGGTCGCGTCCTCGTGTGAGTAGGAGTCGAGGAAAGCCCACATGTACTCGCCGTCGACCTTGTAGGCGACCCGGCAGAGGGGGCAGAGCCGCCGTTTCAAACCCTGTTTGAGGAAGCGAGTGAGAGCGCTGTTTGGCGGCACGATGATCTCCAGGCGGTTGCAAAAGGAACCGGACTAGAGGCCATCAGCGGCACATGACCGCGGTTGTACTTAAGCGAGCCTCATCGCTCACTGGCGATACTACCCGGCGGAGAGAAACGACACACTCCGGGCTTGCTAGTTTGACGATTGTCCTTGAGCGATGAGGCTCGCTCAGACTGCGGCCCAGCCGCTGATGGCCTCTACTTCGTCCATTGCGCGAACGTGGAGGTCGTTTTGAGCGCCGAAGGCAACACCATCCGCACGATCCAGCCCCGCCAGGTCTATGACAGCCGCGGCAACCCGACGATCGAGGTCGAGGTGCGCCTCGACAACGGGGCGCCGGGGTGGGCGGCGGTGCCCTCCGGTGCCTCAACCGGCAGTCGCGAGGCCCTCGAGCTCCGTGATGGTGGAGAGCCCTTTGGTGGCAAGGGCGTGAAGCGCGCGATCGCCAACGTTGGCGGAGAGATCGCCGCCGCCGTGCGGGGGCGAAATGCCGACGATCAAGACGGTATCGACGCGGCCCTGATCGAGCTCGACGGGACCGAGACCAAGTCGCGCCTGGGCGCCAACGCGATCCTCGCTGTCTCCTTGGCTGTGGCGCGGGCGGCCGCAGCCGCGCGCGAAGAGCCGCTCTGGCGCTACCTCGCAACGCTCGCCGGAACCGAGCCCTCGCTGCCGGTTCCGACTGCCAATGTGCTGAACGGCGGCGTGCATGCCGACAACGACGTCGACTTTCAGGAGTTCATGCTGGCGCCAGTCGGTGCTGAGTCCTTTTCGGCGGCGATGACCTTGGTAGTCGAGACCTACCGCCACCTGCGCGAGACGCTGCGCGAGCGAGGGCTCGGCGTCGCGGTCGGCGACGAGGGCGGTTTCGCGCCCTCCCTGGAGTCAAACGAGTCGGCGCTGGAGATGTTGATGATCGCGATCGAGGCGGCCGGATACCGGCCCGACGAGGACCTCGCCATCGCCGTTGACCCGGCGGCCAGCGAGTTCTACCGCGAGGGCCGCTACGTCCTGGCGGGCGAGGGGCGAGAGCTCTCCGCGGAGGGGATGGTCGACTACTGGGAGCGTGCGGTTGGGCGCTACCCGATCCTCTCGCTCGAGGACCCGCTGGCTGAGGATGACTGGGACGGCTGGGAGCTTTTGACCGAGCGCTTCGGCGATCGCCTGCAGCTGATCGGGGACGACATCTTCGTCACCAACCCGACGACCCTGCGCGAAGGCATCGAGCGCGGCATCGCCAACTCGATCCTGATCAAGCCCAACCAAATCGGCACCCTAAGCGAGACGCTCGAAACGCTCGCCCTGGCCAGCTTCGCCGGCTACCGAGCGGTGATCTCCCACCGCTCCGGGGAGACCGAGGACACCTTCATCGCTGACCTCGCAGTCGCCACCGGGGTCGGTCAGATCAAGTGCGGCGCACCGGCACGCTCAGAGCGCGTCGCCAAGTACAACCGGCTGCTACGCATCGAGGAGGAACTCGGCTCCCAAGCGCGCTTCGCTGGCAGGGCGGCCGTGGCAGTTAGCTGAGCGGATCGGCTAGCCGTTTCGAGTGGGAACCCGATGAGCTGGCCCTTCTCGCCTCAGGAATGCCCGAACTGCCGCTACTTCGATCGCTTCGATCCTGCCGAGCTCGATGACTCCGGCTACGAGGTCCTCGGTCTCTGCCGCAACCCGCGAATCGCGATGGAGCTCTACCGCTCCCGGCACCCCAACGTCGCCGGTATGGAGCCCTGCCCGTGCTACGCGCCGCGACCGCCCGACGCGACAAAGGGCCACAATTCCTAGGACCTGGGTCAGTCGGGGTTAACGGAGCGCTGGCTAACGACCCAGGCCGCGTTTGCGACCGCCTCGTCGGGATCGTCGATCAATGCGCTCAGACCCTTCCAATGGCCGCCGAAGAGATGCTCGGCGCTATGCACAACCGCGAGCCGCACATCACGGTCGGGATCGGAGGCTAGATCAACCAGCACGTCTTCGGCCTCGACCGCGCCCAGGTGTGAGAGGGCGTAGACGATTCCCTCCCGCAGCTTGGCGGTGGACCCGGGCAGTGCGTCTCGCAGACAGATGATCGCCCCGTCGTGGCCGAGCGCGTCGCGAAGAGAGGCGAGCGCCGCGCTGCGAACCATCGCGCTTTTGTCTGTGAGCGCGTTGACCAAAGCCAGTTGGCCGGCCTCGATGCCGAGCTCTGCGAGACGCTGCGCAGCCGCCATGCGTACTTCGACCACCGGGTCTCCTTGGAGGAGACCGATCAGTGTCTTCGCCTGGGCCGATTGCGCAGATGCAATTGCTGCCTCGCGGACGGCGCGGTGACGATCGACGAGCAGCAACTCTGCGCTGGCTTCGCCCAGCAGGTAAAGGCGTCTCCCAAGCGCGCGTCGAACCTGGGGGGCACCGTCTGCAATCAAGCCCTCCAAGGTCGGGCCGGGGTGAGGATCGAGCTTTGCCACCGTTTCCACCGCTGCCGTTCGAACAAAGGGATCGGCGTCGGCGAGCAAGCGGGCGCAGGTTTGCGCATCGTCGCTCGATCCCACCTTTGCGAGGGCTTCCAGTACGCGCCAACGAACGCCTGCCAGGGGGTCCCCTAGGCCCTCGATCAGAGCCGGCACCTGCTCTGGAATAGCCAGAACGGTGAGGGCGGTTGCGGCAGCAAGTCGGCGGTGGGGGGTTCCTTTGCGCAAAGCCTGCACCGCTATTTCACCCGCCGCGAGATCCCCGAGAGATGCCAGCGTCACCGCAAAGTCCGCGGTCAGGGCCGGGTCGGCATCGAGCATCCGAGTTCGCAGGTCCTCCACGATCGGACTGGCACCTCCTATATCTGCGATGCGGCGCAGCGCCGTCCTGACGATGTCCGGGGAGGGGTCGGAGGTGGCCTCAAGCAGCGAGTGCAACGAGGAGGCATCACCGGAGAGCCCGCGCAGGGCCAGCAACCGCGCGCTTGGCTCGAGCTCGTGCGAATGCAATACAGCGAGCGCCCTCATGCGGCCAGCTCCGTGGCGATCTGTTCGAGGCGGAAGCGCTGCTGGTCGAGCCCGGTCAGGCGCGCGGCAATCCGGCTCTCGCCCCGCAGGTGCTCGCTGCGCGCCCGCTCGGCCGCCGAGCGCACCTCTCCAACCAGCTCTTCGACGGTTTCTGCCAGTCCCGTTTGGTACTCACCGACGGCCTCTTCGGCCTGCTCGCTCAGAGCGCAGCGAAGCCGGCCGCAATGGCGGTCGACCATCTGGCGCAGATGCTCTTCGGCGCTGCGGCGAACGAGCAGCCGGCCGAGGCCGCCGGGCGCGAATCGCGACAGCCCGTTGAGCAGAACCTCCAGCATGTCCTGGGGGTCTTCGAGCTTGAAGGTCAGCCGTGGGCCGCCCCGCACCCCGACCTGGCGCAGGCGGCCGAGCGCCACCTCGGTGCCGAATGCCTCTCCGGCGAGGTCATCGAGCTTCCCCAGCAGCGCTTCGATACGAGCGGCATGCTCGCTCTGCAGCTCCACGACCCTGCCGACGAGCTCGCCCGAGATCTGCTTCTGCGCTTCGCCGAAGGCATGGCGCACGGCGCTCTGCGTCCACAGCTCCAGTCGCTCGGCGAATCGCCGGGGCGGCAGGGCGGAGGTCTGACGCGCGTGGTTGCGCAGTCCCCCCATCAAGGTTCCAGCGGCCTCCTCGCGCAATGCCCGTATCGGCTCCTCCACGACTTCCTTGAGCAGCCGGCGCGAGCCGATGTCGAGCAGGTCGGCGGCCTCTGAGCGGGCCTTCGAGAGGTCCGCGCTGCTCAGCTCGAAGAGCTCGAACCGCTCCTCGAGCTCGTCTTGGGGCATCTGCAGCGCCGCGCGCTCCAGCCCGAGGAGCGCCGCGGCCTCGGCCGCCAGGCCGGCGCCCCTTGCCCGGACCGTCGTCCGGGTCAAGAGGCGCCCTTGCCCGCGGGCCAGCTCGCGCAGGTGGGCCGCGAGGCGGTCGACACCTGTCCCTTGCCGCGCGCTCAGGCAAAACAGCTCGACGTTGCCGGCCCTGCCCTCGTCGGTCAACTGGTTGAGGACGAAGCGCCGGGCGGAGTTGATCTCCTCCTCGCCCAGCAGATCGATTCGGTTGAGGACGAAGATCGGCCGGGGGGTCAGCTCGGCCAACTCATGGGCCAGATCGCGCTCGGCGGCGCTCAGCGGCTGGTCAGCAGCGAGCACCATCACCGCGGCGTCGACCTGAGGGAGGAAGCCGAGCGCGGTCTCGGTGTTGTGCTCGTAGGAGGAGCCGACCCCGGGGGTGTCGATCAGGCGCAGGCCGTCCTCGAGGAGGTCGGAGTCGAGCTCGATCGTGACCGACTCGACACCCAGCATGTTCTCGGGGTTGCCGGCCTCGGTGATGAAGCTCGCCAGCTCATCGAGAGGGCGCCCGCGCTTCTCGCCCTCGCCGAAGCCGACCAGGAGGCGCTGCCGCTCGCCGCCGCGGATCACGGTGACTGCGCTGGTCAGCGGCAGCACTCCTGTCGGCAGCAGCTCCCGCTCCAAGAGGGCGTTGATGAGGCTGCTCTTGCCGCGCTTGAACTCGCCCAGCACGACCAGGTTGAACTGCCCGGCCTCCAGGCGCTCCACTCCCGCCGAGAGTGTCTTGCGCGAGCCCTCTTCGAGGAGCCCGTCGGTGAGATCGAGTAGCTCGCGGATGCCTGCCGCGGTCTTCCCCCGCGAGCTTTGCTCAGGCTGCCCGACGATCCCCATCGCTCACCTCCGATCCGTCGTCGGCCTCCTCGAAGATGCGGCGGTAGACGTCCTCGCCGTAGCTGGTCGGCAGCGGCTCGCCGGGCGCCAGCTCGGAAGGTGCGCCGCCCGTCCGGCTCGCCGCTCGGCGCGCAGGAAGAGCGTCCCCTCCTTCGCGTTCCGGTAGAAGCCGTGGGCCAGCTCGTAGATGTGGGTGACGAAGAGGACCCTGACCCCGGCCTCGGTCAGCGCGCGGACGATCTGGCGCGCGATCTCCGACCCCTCGCGCTCGTTGGTCGCGGCGAACGACTCGTTGCACAGCAGCAGGCCGCCGGGGCTGAGGTGCGTCGGCGATCTCGCTCATCCGCGCCAGCTCCTCGTCGAGCTTGCCGCTCTGCATCGTCGCGTCCTCCTCGCGCTTGAAGTGCGTGAAGACGCCGTCGCGCAGCTCGGCTCGGAACGAGTCGGCGCCGACGAACAGGCCGGCCTGCATCATCAGCTGGGCGAGGCCGACGCTGCGCAGGAAGGTCGACTTGCCGCCCTGGTTGGCGCCGGTGATGACCACGAGCGGCTTGCCGTCGGCGTCGATCGTCGTTGCCGACGACCGCGCCGCTCGAGGCTGCAGCGCGAGGCAGACATCGTAGAGCCTGCGCGCGCTCAGAGCGCGCCTGCGCCGGGCGCCGACGGCTCGGGAACGCAGATCGGCTCGCCCTTGCGCGCGAGCTGCTCGTGCAGGTTGAGGCAGCCGACGTAGAACGCCGAGCTCGGCCCGCAGCATCGTGAAGAAGCTCGGTGATGTGGTCGGTCGGCTGCGCCGAGCGCGTTGGCGACCAAGTGATGCCGCGCTCGCGCAGCTCGGTCAGGGCCCGGCCGCCGGCCTCGTCGCGCTCGGGCAGCCGGTAGGTGTAGCTCCGGGCGGTCGCGTCGAGCAGGCGAGCCGCTCCAGCAGCCGCTGCGTCGCTCCGGCGGCTGCGGCAGCACGTAGTCACTCCCCTGTTGCCCTCGCCGAGCCTGGCGCTGACCAGGACCGCCGCCGCGGAAACTGCAGCCGCTGCAGATGCGCCTCGACCTCGGCCAGGTAGGCGTCGTCAAGCTCCTCGTCGAGCATCGCGAAGAAGCGTGTGAAGCCCTCGGAGCGAACTCGCCGGCGTGCTCTTCGGCCAGAGTCGCGCAGCCGCCCGCAGCATATTCGACGAACAGCGTCCAGGACCTCGACCGAGCGGTGCAGGACGAGCCCGGGGACGCGGCTCGAAGAAGCCGCACCAGACGCTTGCTGCTCGCCGTCGATCGCCTCGCACCGCGAGCGCGTAGAGCTCCCGGACCACGCCGGGTTGCGCAGGCAGTCGCCAGCACGGCCTGGCGGTAGGGGATCGTCCTCGGCGTCGGTCGAGGCTCGCCAGCAGCGCCGACTCGGCGATCTCGATGCAGGAACTCGTCGCCGGCGGCCATCGCGCTCGAAAGGTCGCCGAGCTCCAGGTCCTGGACGCAGGTCCTCGGCGTCCGGGTGGCGGCTCGCGCGGCGTCGAAGTCGCGCTCGCGGTGCATGAGGAGGGCCTTCATCGCGCGATCCGCTCCTTGCAGCTGCCTCGTAGGTGAGGCGGTACTTGCTCGGCGATGGCCAGCGCGTAGGCGCGCCCGTCCGCCGGCTTGCGCACGACCTTGAAGGTCCGCGACCGCCGGGTCGTCGGGGTCGACGGTGCTCGACCAGGCTGACCGTCTTCTCGGTCCGAGCGAGGCCAGCTCGTCGAGGAAGGTGACGTAGACGCACGAGCGCGTCCAGCTCGACGATGCGGCCGCAGCACCTCGCGGCCGAGGAAGCAGGCGTCGTCGAGCGTGGTCGAGCAGAAGCTCTCGTTCATGATGACGACGCTGTCGCGGCGTCGCCTGCGTCGAGGATCGCGTGGATCCGCATCAGTCGTCCTCGAGCTTGCCGCGCAGGCTCGCGACGTCCTCCTCGCGCTCGAAGTGGGTGAAGAGGCGGTCGCAGAGGAACAGCCGCGCCTCGCGCCCGGGCACGGGCAGCCGAGGCGGCCAGGTAGTGGAGCTGGCCGAAGGTGCGCGCGAAGGTCGTCTTGCCGCCCTGGTTGGGCCCGGTGACGACGAAGATGCGCTCGGCTCCGTCGAGGCGCAAGTCGTTGCGGACGACCGTCTCCCGTTCGCCGAGCAGCTTGTCGGCGAGGGCGAGGTCGAAGGTCCTCGCCGCGCCGAGAGTCCTTCGACTCCGCGCCGACACCGCGGGAAGCAGAACGGCAGGCCCGCCTCGGCGAAGCGCGCCGATGTAGTCGAGCTAGGCGAGGTAGAACTGGATCTCGCGATCGAAGGTGAGGACCGTCGCGTCCGCGAACCCCGTTTGGCGCTCGCAGAAGCCAGCTAGCGCCGCGAACGGCTCGGGATGAAGGCGCGCGACCAGGTCGAGGATGGCGGCCTCGACATGGTTCATTTCAGGGCCGGAGGAGAACTTGACGCGGTAGTCCTTGACCGCCCCCTGGCGGAACTTCGCGAACGTCTCGGCGACCTGCTCGCTGTAGTCGGGCTCACCCTCGTAATGGCTGACCCGGACCCGGTCTCCCTTGGTGTCGAGCCTGTAGCGAACGCTCGCAAGCCCAGCTCTGACCCCCTTCGCCTCCGCACCCAGCGAGTCGAAGCTCTCCAATGCCGCGTAGCCCCGCAGAAATTCGCGGAAGGCTCGTAGGCCGCGAGACTTGAGCCCCAGAGGGTCCAGCTCCCCGGCGAGGGCGACGATCGCCTCGCAGTAGGTCAAGGCCGCCTGCAGGGACCAGGCTTGCTGCTGGCGGGGGTAGCGGATCTCCTCCGCCAGGGAGAGTTGCCGGCGAACCTCTCGCATCCGCTCCGCGAAGGACTCGACGGCGCCGCGGAGGACCTCGTCTTCGAGGTCGCCCATGACTTCGTGGCGGTACTCGATCGCGGCCAGGTCGCCGAGCGGGCTGTGGAAGAAGGGCTTGAGGTCGTATTCCTCGCGGCCGGCGACGATCGCGTCGACGACTCTGTTCAGGTTCAGGTCTCTGAAGCAGTCCGGCGACACTGCACTCGAAACCTCGGCGCCCGCCCCGTCCTCGAAGAGGATGCTCCTAAACGCGGGTGCCGAGGAGGGGCGCGGCTCCTGCGATGCGACGGCTTGGGTCTGCATTGGCGATGACCTCCAGGCGAATCGTTGGAGTAGAGGCCATCAGCGGATATCTGCCCGCAGTTGGAGCGAGCCTCATCGCTCGTACAGACACAGACAGTCTAGCTCTGCCCCGCCTCCTCAAATAACAAACGCCTAAGGCTGACGTTCAGGCACCGGGGAGTAGACTGTGGCTACGACACCAAGGCGATGAGGCTCGCCTTTGAGTGCGGCTCCGCCGCTGATGGCCTCTACAGACGGGAATCCCCGAACGTAGATGGAGGTAGGTCATGGCGGCAACAGATCGGTTCCGGCGCCTTCTCGGCGGCCACAGCGGCAACGGTAGACAGTTCGAATTCAGGCCAGCGAATGAGGCGGGAGTCGGTGGTCGACAAGATGCCGGGTTCCCGTTCGTCGCCGAAGACGGGGCGGTCATGGGCCGCGATTTCATCATCCCCGGAGTCGATCCACTCGACCCGAACCCCTACGGCGATCACACCGGCCGAAAGCGCGACCACGGCGGCATCGACGCGATCGAGATCATCGACCTGGTCAAGCAGTTCGGTCGCGCTCGCATCCTCAACGGAGTCAACCTCGGGCTGCCCGACGATCAGATCTCGATGGTCCTCGGTCCCTCGGGAACTGGCAAGAGCGTCCTGATCAAGCACATAGTCGGGCTCCTTCACCCCGACTCAGGCGATGTCCTGGTCCAAGGCGAATCGATCCCGAACATGACCGACGACGAACTCTTCGCGGTGCGCAAGAAGTTCGGTCTGCTGTTCCAAGACGGCGCCCTCTTCGGCTCGATGGACATCTACGACAACACCGCCTTCCCGCTGCGCCAGCACACCGACAAAAGCGAGGAGGAGATCGGCGAGATCGTCAACCGCCGACTCAAAGAGGTCGGCCTCAGCGAGGATCTTTACAAGATGCCCTCGGAGCTCTCCGGGGGGATGCGCAAGCGCGCCGGCTTCGCGCGAGCGCTCGTCCTCGACCCGGCGATCGTGATGTTCGACGAGCCCGATTCGGGCCTTGACCCGGTCCGCACGGCGCTGCTCTGCGAGCTGATGCGCGAGGTCCACGCCGAGAACGGCGGCTGCTACCTGATCATCAGCCACGACTTGGCCACCGCGCGACGGGTCCCCGATTTCCTCGCGGTGCTTTGGAGCGGCAAGATCGTCGAATCCGGGCCCAGGGATCAGCTCTTCGAGTCCGACAACCCGTTCGTCGCCCAATTTCTCAGCGCCAATACCGAGGGGCCGCTGTCGATGGACTGATACGCCGCTGGGCCTGAGAGCCTTGCCGCAGGATGGGATTGTCGGCAGCGCCATCGGGTATGTTGCCGCCAAGCCAGATGAGGCCCTGGTGTAGAGGCTGTTGCCTCCCGAACCGCCGCACGGACGGCTGATGGCTTCTTTCGCTGAAACCGCTACTGGCGAAAGGAGTCCGCTGCGCAGTGCCAACGCTTCCTGACTGGGCCGTGCAAGTTCTCCAGGTGGCGACGGTGCTCGTCTTCGGGCCGCTGGTCAGCGGCGTGATCGCGCGGGTGGAGGCGATCGTCCAGCAGCGCAAGGGGCCGCGCATCCTGCAGCCCTACTACGACATCGCCAAGCTGCTGCGCAAGGAGACGGTGCTGCCGGAGCCGGCCGGGCCCGGTGTTCCGGGCGGCGCCGTACGTGGCTTTCGCCGGCTATGCGACGGTGCCGCTGCTGATCCCGGTCCTGACCAACTTCGGCTTGCCGCTCGGCTACATGGGCGACATCCTCGGCGGCGGCCTGATCCTCGCCCTGGCCAGCTTCGTCGTCTCGCTGGCGGCGATCGACAGCGGCAGCCCCTACGCCCAGCTCGGCTCCAGCCGCCTGCGCACCTTCGGCGCGCTCAACGAGCCGACGGTGATCTTCGTGATCTTCACCGTGGCGCTGATCACCCACACCGACCTGCCCTACGTGCTGGGGGAAACGCTGCGCTCCTCGACGGTCGAGGTGCTCCGCCCCAGCCACCTGCTGGTCGTCGTCGCCTTCTTCATGCTGGTCCTGAACGAGACCGGCCGCATCCCGGTGCAGAGCCACGGCGGCACGCTCGAGTTCGGGATGATCGAGGAGGCGCGCGTGCTGGAGCACTCCGGGCCCGGGCTCGCCTTCCTGCGCTGGGGCTCGCACGTCAAGCAGCTCGTCCTCTACGTGATCTTCGCCAACGTGCTCCTCGCACCCTGGGGGCTGGCCGGCAGCGGCCGGCTCGACTCGGTCGCCGCTGGCGATCGCCCTGCTGCTCGCCAAGGCGGCGGCGATCGGCGCCGCGGTGGTCGTGATCGAGTCGAGCTTCGCCAAGCTGCGCCTCTACAAGATCCCCGAGTTCACGGTGGCGAGCTTCCTGCTTCGCGGTGCTGGCGGTGGTGATCTTCCTCTTCCAGCCGAGCTTCGGCGACTGCGACCCTGACGCGTCTTCGGCGCCGCGGCGACGATCAGCGCCGTCGGCGTGCTGCTGCTGGAGCTGGGGATGCTGCGCTCCCAGGAGGTCTGGGAGCAGCTGCGCCTCTACTCGCTGGGCTCGTTCGTCGTCGCCGGCGCTCGCGATCGCCACCGCCGCCGACGGGCACGGCGGCAGCGACCTCTACGTGCTCGGCGCGGTCACGATCGCGCTGAAGGCGCTGCTCTTCCCGCTCGGGATCGGCTTCGTCCTGCGCAACCTCGAGGCCGACCCGCGGGTGCCCTCGGTGATCGGCGTGCCGACCTCGATCCTGCTCGCGATCGTGCTCTCGGGCGTTCGCGTTCATCGCGCTGCGCAACGTCGCACATCGGCGGCCGTCGCGGCGCTGCCGCTCTCGGCCCTGCCGGTCGCCGTCGCCGGCGTCCTGGTCGCGTTCCTGCTGATGGTCGCTGCGCCCGTACGCGCCCTCGCAGCTGCTCGGCTTCCTGGTGCTGGAGAACGCGGTCTCGGTCGCGCAGCCTCGTGATCGCCCCGGGCCTGCCGCTGATCCTCGCCCTGCTGCTGCTCTTCGACGTGCTGATCGGCGTCCTCGTCTTCGTCGTCCTCGTCCAGTACCTGGCGGTCGAGCGGACCGCGGTGCGCACCGACTTCCTCAACCGGCTGACCGGATGACCTGGGCGCTGATCGCATCCTCGCCGTCGCCGCTGGTCGGCGGTCGCGCTCGACGCTGCTCGACGGCTGGCGGCTGGCGCGCGGCGCGACCTGCGTCTGCCGGGCATCGCCTGCTTCGGCGCTCGCGATCGCGCTGGCGATCGCTGTCGAGCACGGCCGCGTGCTGCACACCGCCGACGGTGGCTCCGCCTCGACTCGCTCGGCGCCGTGTTCCTGGTCGCGACCGGCCTGCTCTACGCCGCGGCCGGCGTCTTCTCGATCGGCTACCTGGGCGGCGACGAGCAGCAGCCCGACTTCCCCGCTTCGCCCGCCGCTACTTCGCCCTGCTGAACCTGTTCGGCTGGAGCATGCTGCTGGTGCCGCTGGCGGGCGACTTCGGCACGCTCTGGGTGGCGGTCGAGCTGACCACGATCGTCTCGGCGCTGATGGTCGCGATCGACCGCACCGACGCCGCGCTGGAGGCGTCGTGGAAGTACGTGCTGATCGCCTCCAGCGGCCTCGGGATCGCGCTGCTGGCGATCATCGTGCTCTACGCGACCGGCACGCACGCGCTCGGCGACGCCTACGTGCCGCGCTTCGACCAGCCTGCTCGGCGCACGCCGGCGGCCTCTCCGACGACGCGGTGCGGCTCTCGTTCGTGCTCGCGGTCGTCGGCTTCGGCACCAAGGTCGGCTTCGTCCCCATGCACACCTGGCTGCCCGACGCCCACAGCGAGGCGCCGGCGCCGGTCTCGGCGCTGCTCTCGGGCTCGCTGCTCGCCGGCCGCCTTCTACGCGATCCTGCGCTTCTTCCAGGTCGCGGTCGCGGCCGGGGACCGCGCCTTCGCCGAGCACGTCGCTGATCGTCTTCGGCGTCGTCTCGCTGGTCGCCGCCAGCCTCTTCGTGCTGCGCCAGGGCAACTACAAGCGCCTGCTCGCCTACTCCTCGATCGAGCACATGGGCGTGATCGCGCTGGGGGTCGGCTTCGGCGCCCCGCTGGCGGTCGCCGGGGCGCTGCTGCACGTCATCACCCACGCCTCGGCCAAGGGCCTCGCCTTCTTCGGCGCCGGCTCGCTGCTGCGCCGCTATGACACCAAGGAGGTCGACGGGCGTCACCGGCGCCGCCACCGGGCGCTGCCGTGGACCGGGCCGATGTTCCTCGCCGCCGCGATCGCGCTCTGCGGGCTGCCGCTCTCGGGCGTCTTTCGCAGCGAGTTCCAGATCGTCTCCGGCGGCTTCGCCGAGCCCGCCGTACGTCGGCGTCGCGCTGCTGATCGTCTTCGTCAACGTCGCCTTCTTCGGGGTCCTCTGGCACGCCGGCGCGGATGGTGCTGACGCCCGCCCCGGAGGGCACGCGTGCCGCGCGAGGCAAGCGCCTGGATGGTCGCCGGCATGGCGCGGCTGCCTGTTCGTCGTCGTCGCGCTCGGCGTCCACCTGCCCTCGCGACCTCGCCGACCTGCTCACCAACGCCGCCCACCGACTCTCGGACCCGACGCCGATGAGCTACCTGCCCGCCGAGGACATCCCGACTGGAGCTGCCGGACTGGCTGCCCGACCACCTGGGCGCGGAGCGTCGAGCCCCGCGCCGCCGGGCGAGCTGCGCCTGCAGGTCGAGCCGCTCGGCGCTTCGCGCGCGCCGCGCAGATGCTTGCGCGAGGCGGGCGCGCGCTTCGTGACGCATGTTCTCTGGCCGAGGCCCCGGAGCCGGCGCTGGTCGCGGCGTTCGCGCTCCGCGGCGAGCTGGTCGTCCTGCGCGCCCCGCACGCGCACGGCGCCGATCCGTGCCGCTACGGCTCGCTCGGCGAGTCCTGGCCGGCGGCGCGCTGGGCCGAGCTGGAGCTGGTCGAGCGCGAGGGCGTGAAGCCCGTCGGCCTCGAGCGAGTCGCGGCGCCTGACCGCGCCCGATGCCGACCTGCTCGACCGCCGGGTCCACGGGCCTCGACGCCTTCGCGATCCCCTACGGGCCGGTGCGCTCCGGCGTCTTCGAGGCGATCCAGTTCCTGATCGAGACCGGCGGCGAGGACGTGCCGCGGCTGCAGACCCGGCCCGTTCTTCAAGCACCGCGGCATGGAGCGGCGCTTCGAGGGGCTGGCGCCAGAGCAGGCCGTCTACGTCGCCGAGCGGGTCGCGGGCATCGCCTCGGTCGCCTACGCCACCGCCTTCTCGCAGGCGGTCGAGCGGGCGCTCGGCGTCGCAGCCGCCGCCGCGCGCCGAGCGCTGGCGCGCCGTCCACGCCGAGCTCGAGCGGATCGCCAACCACCTCGACGTGATCGCCAAGCAGGCCGAAACGACCGCGCTCTCCGTCGGCCAGGCCCGCTTCCAGATCCTCAAGGAGAACGTGATGCGGCTGCGCGCTGCGCTCTGCGGCAGCCGCTTCGGGCGCGGCGTGGTCGTGCCCGGCGGCGTGCGCTTCGACGGGCGGGTCGACCTCGACGCGATGCTGGAGGCGATCGACGACCTTCGAGAAGGAGCTGCGGCGCGACCGCAAGCTCTTCCTGGGCACCGCTTCGATGACCGACCGGCTGATCGGCTCCGGCCATCTCGACCGCGCCGACTGATCGAGGACTACGGCGCTGTCGGCCCGCTCGCCCGCGGCTCGGGAGTCTCGATCGACGCCCGCCACGAGCGGCCCTACGGCGACTACAGGCGCCTCGGCCTGCAGGTCGTCACCGCCCGCGACGGCGACGCGATGGCGCGGGTCGAGGTCCGCTTCGGCGAGATCACCGAGTCGCTGCGCATCCTGCGCCAGGCGATCGACCAGCTGCGCCGCACGCGACGGGGAGCTGCGCGTCGGAGCTGCCGGCGGCGAGCGGCGCAGGCGTTCGGCTGGGCCGAGGCGCCGCAGGGCGAACTGGCGATCTGGGTCGAGGTCGCGGAGGGGACGGCTCCAGCGAGTGCGGATCGCCTCGCCCTCGCTGCGCAACTGGGCGCTCTTCGACCATGCCTTCCCGGCCGACGTGCTCACCGACTTCGCCTTCATCGAGCACTCCTTCGGCCTGACCCCGGCGGGAGCTGATCGCTGATGCTGGAGTGGATCCCCAGGGCCTTGCGAAGGGGCAGGGTGACGACCCGCTACCCGCGCCGCCCGGAGCCGCCTCCGCCCGGATACCGCGGGCAGGATCGAGGTCGCTCGAGTCCGCGGTCGCGGACCCCGAGATGGCCGCTGTCTGCCCGACCGGCGCGATCGAGGTCGACGTCGACGGAGGACTGCGTCTCGACCGCGGCCGCTGCATCCTCTGCGGGGCCTGCGTGCGAGGCCCACCCCGAGCACTTCGCCTTCGCTGCGGGAGACGACGCCTACGAGACGGCGGCGCGCTCCCGCGCCGCTCTGGTCGTGGGCGACGTCGACGGCGAGCACATCCGACCGCCGTGCGCGAGGCGCTCGGTGAGCAGGTGAGCGCTCTGCGGCGCTCGATCCACATCCGCCACGTCGACGCCGGCTCAGACGGGGCGGAGGAGTGGGAGATCGCAGGCGCTTGACCAACCCCTACTACGACATCCAGCGTCTCGGCCTCTACTTCACCGCCTCGCCACGCCACGCCGACGTCCTGCTCGTCACCGGCGGGGTGACGGAGCCGATGCGCGAGCCGCTGCGGCGCACCTGGGAGGTGATGCCCGAGCCGAAGGCGCTGATCGCGGTCGGGCACCGATGCCTGCTCGGGAGGGCTTGCGCGGAGGCGACCGGGTTGACGACGGGCGGGGTCGACCAGCGTGCTGCCGGTCGACGTCTACGTGCCCGGCTCGCCTCCGGCGCCGATCGCGCTGCTGCACGGTCTGCTGCTGGCGGTCGGGCTGATCGCCGGAGGAGGCGACGGATGAGCCTGCTCTACGCGACTGGCGATGGGCGCGCTCGTCGTGGCGCCGCGTCGCTGACGATCCTGCGGGCGCGCGGCGGCGCCCTGCTCTGCGCGCTCGGCTGCCTCGGCCTGGTGGTCGGTCGGGGCGAGCGCGGCGCTGGGCGGGCCGCGGCCGGTGCTCGACCTGGGCGGCTGGCTCGGGCTTCGGCCAGAGCGCCCTGCGTCGCGGACGGGCTCGCCGGGATCTTCCTGGCGCTCACCGGCCTGACCGGCGCCGCCGTCTCGCTCGCCTACGCGGAGCTCAGCCCGGGGCGTTGGCTGACCGCCCTGCACGCGATCCTGGTCGCTGGCGGTGGCGGTCGCGATCGGCGCCGACAACGGCTTCCTCTTCTTCTTGGCCTGGGAGATCCTCACCGTCGTCATCTTCCTGATCGCCAGCGCCGACCGCGACCGGCCCGGCGCCCTGCTCGGCGGCTACCTGACCGCGGGGCTGACGAAGATCGGCGGCGCGGCCCTGCTGGCCGCGTTCGGGCTGCTCTACGGCAAGACCGGCAGCTTCTCGCTCGCCGTCTGGGCGCACGCCTCGCTCTCCGGCAGCACCCGCGGCGTCCTGTTCGCGCTGTTCCTGGTCGCCTTCGGCACCAAGGTCGGGGTGATCCCGCTGCAGGGGGCGCTGCCCGACCGGCTACGGCTCGGCGCCGCGGGCCGGCGCCGCCTCGCTCTCGGTGGCGCTCTGCGCCGGCTTCTACGGGCTCTGGCGCTTTGTCTTCGGCACTGTTGGGCCGCTGCCGGTCTGGTGCGGAGACGCGCTGCTGATCCTCGGCTCGCTCACCGCGGCGCTGGGGATCCTCTACGCGATCACCCAGGACGACATGCGCCGCTTCCTCGGCTTCTCCACCGTCGAGCACGCCGGGATCGCGATGTTGGGCTTCGCCGTCGCGCTGCTCGGCCAGGCCGCCGGCAAGCCCACCCTGGCCGCCGCCGGATTGCTGGCGGCGACCCTGCACGTCGTCGCGCACGGCCTGGCGAAGACCCTGGCCCTGATCGCCGTCGACCGGATCGAGGTCGCGACCGGGGAGCGCGGGCTGGACCGGCTCGGTGGCCTCGGCCAGCGGCTGCCGATCACCTCGTTCGGATTCGGCGTCGCCTCCCTCACCCTGGCGGCGATCCCGCCGCTGGGCGGCTTCGTCAGCGAGTGGTTCACCTTCGAGGCGCTGCTGCAGGGCTTCCGCATGCCGACCCTGCTCTCCCAGCTGCTCTGCGCGCTGGCGGCCGCGACGCTGGCCCTGACCGCCGGCCTGGGCCTGCTCGCCTTCGCCAAGCTCTTCGGCTTCTCGATCCTCGGCCGCGCCCGCTCGGCGCTCGGCGCCGTGACGCGAACCCCGCAGCCCGGCGGCCGGCATCGCGCTGCTCGCCGTCATCGGGCTCTTCCTCGGCGCCCTCGCGCCCTGGGAGATCCACCTGCTCGGCTCCGGGCTGGAAGGACTGCTCGGCTTCGACCCGGCCAACACGGCGATCAAACACCCGCTCGTCCTCGGGCCGGTCTTCCCCGACTTCTCGGTCCTCGCGCCAACCTGGCTCGCCATCGTCCTACCCGGCTTCGCCCTGATCGCCGTCGCGCAGTCGGCTTCGCGGTGCGCGGGCCGGGCGCTCGCCGGGCGCCGGTCTGGGTGACCGGCAGCGGCGCCGAGCTGACCGAGGTGCAGTACCGGCCCTCCTCCTACTCGAATCCGATCCGCGTCGTCCTGCGCGGCCTGCTCGGCTACCGAACCTCGCTCGAATCCAGCGCCCGATGGCGGTCCCACCTTCGTCCTGCGGACGCGGGTCGTGCTCGCCGTCGACCGCTTCCTCTACCGGCCGGCGGCCTCGCTGGCGCTTACCCTCGCCGCCCAGGTTCGGCGCACTCAGTCCGGGCGGCTTTCCTCGTACATCCTCTACATGCTGGCGGTGCTCATCGTGGTCCTAGCCCTAATTCCGGTTCTCCGCTGATGTTCCAGCGAATCCTGCTCGCCTGGGACGGGTCGGAGGTGGCGCTCCGCGCCTTCGACGTAGCCATCGACCTGACGCGACGTTGCGAAGGAGAGCTTGTCGCGCTCTCGATCGCCAACTCGCCCTCTCACGCCGAGACTCATGCCGACCGCGACGAGTCGGCAGAGACCGCCCGCCGCTACCTCGAGGCGACCTTCGCCGAGGTGCGCGACCGCGCCGAGCGCGCTGGCATCGCCGTCGATCACACGGTCATCGAGAGCGAGGCTCCCGGCAAGGCTCTGATCGCCTACGGGCACGAGCACGGCTTTGATCTTTTCGTCTGCGGACACCACCACGGCCGCCGCGCCGGCAGGTTGCTGCTGCGCGGCGTCGCCGAGGAGCTGGTGGCCAAGTCGAGCATTCCGGTGCTGGTCGTCGGAGATCCAGATTGATCGCGGCGGAAACTCGACAATCCGCAGGGCAGGCGCTCTCTCCGAGCAGGGGAGTCGGGCCTTGGACGTGAATAGGAAGCCCGATGTCGAGCTGGACCGGCGAGAGCTTTTGGCGATCGCGCTCGGGGGTGCGACGGGCGCGCTGCTGCGAGCGGCACTCGGGCAGATCTTCGAGGGGGGCGCGCCGAGCTGGCCCTGGGTGACCTTCTCGGTCAACATGGCCGGCGCCTTCGCCCTCGGCTACTTCGTCACCAGACTGCAGGAGCGCCTACCGCTCTCGACCTATCGCCGCCCGCTGCTGGGCACCGGGTTCTGCGGCGGCCTGACCACCTTCTCGACGATGCAGGTCGAGCTCCTGAAGATGTTCGACGCCCACCGCTACGGCCTCGCCGGCGGCTACTTCTTCGCCAGCGTGATCTGCGGCTTCGCGGCGGTCTTCCTGGGGACCGCCATAGTCCGTCGCCAGGGTTCAAGGGTGCGCGTATGAGCGTGCTTCTCTGGTGCGGCGTCGGCGGTCTTGGGTGCGGTTGGCGCTCTGGCGCGCTTCCTGCTCGACTCCGGCGGTCTCCTCGCGTGTCGGGCGCGAGTTTCCCTACGGCACCCTCGCCGTCAACGCCAGCGGCGCCCTCGTGCTCGGGTTTCTGGTCGGGATCGCGCTCGAAGGGCGACGCCTACCTGCTCGCCGGAACGGCAGCGGTCGGCGCCTACACCACCTTCTCGACCTGGATGCTCGAGACCCACCGCCTCGGCGAGGACCGCGAGCCCGCTCTGCTCTTCGCCAACATCGTGGTCAGCGCGGCTCTGGGGCTCGGTGCCGCCGCGCTCGGCCGGGCGATCGGGGCGCGGTCTGTGAACGAGGACTGCCTAAAGCTCACCACTTACTTCGGTGAGCGCGATCGCACCGAGGGGGGCCTGCTCGCCGATCGGCTGTCTCGATGTCTATGAGCAGGCCGGGATCGAGACCAGCGTTCTGCTGCGCGGCGCCGAAGGCTTCGGGCTGCGCAACCACTTGCGCACCGACCGCCAACTGAGCCTCTCCGAAGACCTGCCGTTGGTCACCGTCGCCGTCGACACCCGTGAGCGAATCGAGGCGCTACTTGGCGAGGTCAGCGCGATCAAGCGGCGCGGGCTTCTGACCCTGGAGCGCGCCCGGCTGCTCAGCGGTGAGATCACCGAGGTCTCGCTGCCCGAGGAGTTGCACGAGGCGACGAAGCTGACCGTCTACGTCGGGCGCCAGGAGCGCGTCTACGGCGCGCCGGCCTTCATGGCCGTCTGTGACCTCCTGCACCGGCGCGGGATCGCCGGCGCCTCCGTCCTTCTGGGGGTCGACGGCACGGTCCGCGGGAAAAGGGAGCGGGCTCGGTTCTTCTCGCGAAACGAGGAGGTGCCGATGATGGTGATCGCGATCGGCTCTGGTGAGCAGATCGGCCGCGTTCTGCCCGAGCTCGGTGGCCTCTTGCGCCAACCGCTGCTGACCCTGGAGCGGGTGCGGGTCTGCAAGCGCGACGGCGAGCTGTTGGAGCGTCCCCACGCGCTCCCCGGCAAAGACGAGCACGGGATGGCGATGTGGCAGAAGCTGATGATCTACACCTCCGAGGCCGCCAAGCACGGCAGGCAGCAGATCCAGTTCGAGTTGATTCGGCGCCTGCGACGGGCTGGTGCGAGTGGGGCGACTTCGGTGCAGGGGGTATGGGGTTTTCACGGCGACCACGCGCCTCATGGCGACCGCTTTCTGAGGCTGGCGCGACACGTGCCGATGGTCTCGATCGTGATCGACACCCCGGAGCGGATCGACGAGAGCTTCGAGATCGTCGATGAGTTGACCGCCGAGAGCGGCCTGGTTACCAGCGAGATGGTCCCGGCGCTGACTGCGATCCATGAGGAGGAGAGGAGGGGAGGCCTGCGTCTGGCGCGCCACCGCTTCTGAGTGCGGCGGCCGAGGGCTCACAGTCACGATGGCAACCCAGGAGACACCGCAGGAGCGGCTTCGCCGCCGCCGCCGCTTCGCACGTTCGCTGGCACCGCTGGCTGTCTTCCTGATCGGGGCGGGAATCCTCATCGCGACCCAGACCTCTGGGTTCCTCAGCGATCTTGGCTATCTGGTCCTTATGCAGGGGGTGGGACTTTCGGTGGGGATCATCCCGCTCGCTTTCGGCCACAACCCGATCTCCAAGGATTGAGCAACTGACGAGCAGAAAGGTTCCTTTGTGATGAGCCACAACGGCAGTGCCACGTCCCGCCCTCGCTCCAGCGCCCTCTTCGATGGGCCCGAGAGAGCGGCCGCGCGGGCCCAGATGAAGGGCATCGGCTTCGACGACGATGCGCTCAGCCGGCCCACGGTCGGGATCGCCAACACCTGGACCGAAGCGATGCCCTGCAACTTCCACCTGCGCGGGCTTGCCGAGCGGGTCAAGGAAGGCGTGCGTGCGGCCGGTGGCACGCCGATCGAGTTCAACACGGTGGCGATCTCCGACGGGATCACGATGGGGACGCAGGGGATGAAGACCTCGCTGGTCAGCCGCGAGGTGATCGCCGACTCGATCGAGCTGACCGCGCGCGGCTACCAGTTCGACGCCCTGGTCGCACTATCGGGCTGCGACAAGACGATCCCCGGCTGCGTGATGGCGCTCGTCCGCCTCGACATCCCCTCGCTGATGCTCTACGGCGGCTCGATCTTCCCCGGCCGCTGGCATGGTCGCGACGTCACGATCGGCGACGTCTTCGAGGCGATCGGCGCCAACGCATCCGGCGAGATGAGCGACGAGGAACTGCACGAGCTGGAGGGGGCCGCCAGTCCTGGCGCCGGGGCCTGCGGCGGCCAGTTCACCGCGAATACGATGGCCTGCGCCTTCGAGGCGCTCGGGATCAGCCCCGGCGGCTCGGCGATGGTCCCCGCCGAAGACGACAAGAAGGGCAGCGTCGCCGAGAAGATCGGCGAGCTGGTAATGGCTCTGCTGGCGCGTGATCTGCGGCCGAGCGAGGTGGTCACCCGCGATTCGCTGGAGAACGCGATCGCCTGCGTCTGCGCCTCGGGCGGCTCGACCAACGGGGTCCTGCACCTGCTCGCGGTCGCCAAGGAGGCGGGTATAGAGCTCAGCATCGAGGATTTCGAGCGGATCTCCCGGGCGACCCCGCTCTTCGCCGACCTGAAGCCGGGCGGGCGCTTTGTTGCCACCGATCTCTACGCGGCCGGTGGGGTGCCGCTGATCATGGCGCGCCTCGCCGAAGCCGGCATCCTGCACTCCGAGGCAATCACGGTCAGCGGCCGCACAATCGGTGAGGAGGCCGAGGCCGCCGGCGAAGCCGAGGGCCAGGAAGTCGTGCGCCCGCTCTCCGATCCGCTGAAGAGCGAAGGCGGTCTGGCGATCATGCGGGGCAACCTCGCGCCCGAAGGGGCGGTTGTGAAGTTGGCCGGCACCGAGCGAAAGAAGCAAGTCGGCCCGGCCCGCGTCTTTGAGTCCGAGGAGGAGTGCTTCCGCGCCGTCAAGGACAGCCAGATCAAGGCCGGCGACATCGTCGTGATCCGCAACGAGGGGCCGGCGGGCGGGCCGGGCATGCGGGAGATGCTGCAGGTGACCGCGGCGATCGTCGGTGAGGGACTGGGCGAGAGCGTCGCACTACTCACCGACGGGCGCTTCTCGGGGGCCACCCGTGGCTTGATGGCGGGCCATGTCGCCCCCGAGGCGGCGAAGGCTGGCCCGATCGCGGCGGTTCAGGAGGGCGATGAGATCAGCTTCGACGTCGACGCCCGCCGCCTCGATGTCGCCCTCTCCGAGGAAGAGATCGCGAAGGCGGGTGGCCGATTACGAGCCGCCCGAGCCGCTCTTCCGGACCGGCGTGATGGCGAAGTATGCGGCGGGCGTCTCGTCCGCCTCGCTGGGCGCTGTCACCGGCTGAAGCCGAGGGTTCACAGGTAGTCCTCGGGGTCGTGGGCGGTTGCGTCGAGGACATGGCCCATATGGTCGCGCCGAACGAAGACGAGCAGCGCGCTCCGTCCCTTGCGCTCGAAGCTGAATAGGGCCTCGGATACCGAAGGGCGCCATCGCTCCTCGTTGGACGGCTCTATATCGGACTTCTCCGGAGGGGTTGTAACTCGTGGAGCGAGGGGGCGGTTCGCTTTCGTCCATCCGAGGAATGCGACGTGAGCTCGGAAGCCGCCCTCAAACTCATTCCAGCGTCTCGCCCTTTCGCTCCAAAGCCAAAGGCGCGTAGGCGACGGAGGCTCCCCGTGCTCATCGGCTGCTTCCCGCGCATCGGACTCCAAGATCACGAGAACGAGGCCAACTCCTGCAAGTACCGCTCCAAGTGTCGCTGAGAGAAGGGGCGCACTCTCGCCTCGGACCGCGGACACGTAGGAAAGCCCGATACCGGCGCACATCAGAACGAACAAAGATGGAGCGCTTGCACTCAGGAAGTTGCGCCGCAGGACGAGAGCTACGACCCCAACTGAAGCAATGGGCAGAGCGAACGCGGCAGCTTCCAAGATGCCTCCTCGACTCTGAACCACTCATAGAGGCCATCAGCGAAGTCCGCGGTTAAAGCGAGCCTCATCGCTTTCTCTTAGAGCCTACCCAGCTTGTTAGCAGTCGAAGCACGGCGGGGTTCCGTTGGACAACAGGGGTGAATGGACGCTCTGCCCGAAAAACGAGGCGCTCAGAGCCGTTCTGAGCCCCTGCGGCGAGCCCCCGCGTGTGATCGCTCAGGCATCGCGCGGGTCAGGCCGCCCTTGCGGGAGCCGCTGACGTGCCCTCGATTTTGCACGCCTGCGGCGTGCTGGGGACGGGCACCGGCTCCCGCAGCGGGCGGAGCCAAATCGAAGGAGGCTGAGATGACTCAGACCTTGGACACCTTGATCAGAGAGGTCGAGAGCGGCGAGCAGCACCTCACCTACGAGGGGCTCAGAGGCCGCGACACCCGCGAGACCGAACGCCTCGTTGACAGCTTCGTCTCGGTGCTGCGGCGAATGACCCCGGCCGAGCGGATCAGCGCCTCGCGCCACGGCGGCTTCACTCGCTGGGAGCGCTGGGTGTGGGCGGCCCGCTACCCCGAGGAGGTGCCGCTCGTAAACGGCGAGGTCGAGTGGATCGCCTGCAACATGGCCGACCTCGATCCCGACTAGCGGCGGCGCGCTCGGCGTCGCCCGGTGACGAGACGCAGGCGATCCGCTCGTTCCTCCGCCTCGACTCGCTCGCCGGCGACCCGCAGCGGCACCGTCTCCTCGGAGGCCCAGGCGCTCTGCGGCTCCTCGCCTCGCGTCCGTCCGGCCTGCGCAGCGGGACCGCCACCGGCTCCTGCTTGCCCGGTGCGGCCGCATCCGCTCATCGCTCGACTCCCTCCGCAGCCCGAGCCGTCGCGCAGCTTTCGCAGCTCCGTGATCCTCGTACCAGGGCCGCAGCTTGATCTTCGCCGGCGGCAGGTGCCCGTAGACGAGAAGGCCGGTGCCCGGGCTTGCGCTCGCGCACGACGTTGGCGGGAGCCAGGTCGCGGTAGGTATCGCCCTCGGTCTCCGAGTGGCGGCCCTTCTCGCCGGTGCTGCGCGAGCGCTGCTCGAACTCGCCCGGCGCCGAGCACCCGCGAGACGTAGGAGAGGGTCTCGGGGTCGGAGATCCCGGTGCCGAACACCTTGGCGCGGTGGTTGTTGACGATGGTCGAGGCCCGGCGCCCGTAGCGGGAGCTGACCTGGGCCATGTCCTGAAAGACGCTCAGCAGCTGCACTCCCTGCCCGGCGCCGGTCGAGGCGATCTCGGCGAGGTTCGGGATCGGCGCGATGTTCGCGCACTCGTCGAGCAGCAGCAGGAGCGGCGGGTCGAGCGGCTTGCCGGTCGCGGCGACGGTCTCGTAGACGACGGCGAGCAGCTCCTGCACCAGCATCGAGAAGACCGTCCGAAGCCGCTCCTGCTCGTGCAGCGGCGCGCAGAGGTAGAGGGTGTTGGCGCCGCCGTCGAGCAGGGCGGCCGGGCTGTAGTCGGCGCCCTTCGTCTCCTCCGCGACCCGCGGGTCGGCGAAGGCGGCGACGATCATCTCGGCGGTCGTGTAGACGGAGCTGCGCTGGCGCTCCTCGCGGTTCTGCGTCGCCTGCCAGGCGCGCTTCGCCGCCGCCTCGCCCGCCTCGTTCAGCAGCTCCTCGATCTGGGCGTCGTTGACGTCGGGCCCTTCGTCCAGCCAGCGCACCACCGCCTCCATCGTGCGGCCGCTGGAGGCGGCGGCGAAGAGCAGCGGCGCCAGCAGCTTCTCCGCCGCCGCGTACCAGAAGTCGGCGTCCTGCAGGCCGCCCGAGCCGGTGCGCGCGGCGGCCGCCAGCCAGTGCGCGACCCGCATCGCCCCGCGCCAGGTTCCGGCGCCCCACAGCGGCGTCGCCCGCGAGGGCTCCATCCCCGTCACCAGCGCCGGGTCGAAGACCATCACCTCGCCGAGCGTCTGCCGGTGGGCCACCGTGTCGACCAGCAGGTCGCTCTTGACCGAGGTCGCCAGGACCGGCCCTTGCCACTCCAGCAGGGCCGGGATCGCCAGCCCGGTCGTCTTGTGGCTTTCGGTCGGCGCGAAGGCGATCACCGACTGCCGCTCCTGGGCGGCGAGCAGCGCTCGCCCGCTCCGGCCGAGCGTCAGCCGCCGCCGCTGCGGCGCGGGCACCCGCAGCGGCGCCAGGTCGCGGCGGCTCGCCCAGCGCGCGCTCGGCGCCCGCCGCCGACCGCGGCCGAAGGCGAGCAGCTCGTCCAGCTCGAGGTAGCGGCGGCCGAGCAGAGCCAGGCCGCAGAGGCGCGGTGAGGATCAGCACGGCGCTCGCGTAGAAGCCGGGCGCTCCCGGCAGCGACGCCCGCGCTGCCGCGCGGCCAGGCCGCCCGCGGGTCGCCGAGGTGGGAGGGCAGGCGCAGCGCCGTCACCGCCAGTTCGCTCGCGCCGATCGAGCGTCCAGCCCCCGCCGAAGGCCAGCCCGGCGAGCGCGCCGGTCAGCCAGATCAGTCGCCAGCAGCGTCGCGGCGATCGCGGCCAGCGCCAGGTAGAGCTGGCGCTCCTCGCCGCTCACGCCGCCTCCGCGAGTGCTCGACCATGCGCCAGTCGGTGTAGACGAGCTCGCGCTCGACCTGCGAGAGCCGGTGCTGGACGAGGAACGAGCGCCGCCCGACCATCCACAGCGCCTCGCCGAGGCGCAGCGTCGTCGCCAGCTCGGCCTCGGTTCGGCTCAGCCCGAGGCGCGAGCGCAGTAGCTCTTGCTGGTCGTGGGGCTGGCGGTAGATCACCTTGGTGTCGGCGTCGCCGATCAGCCCCTCGGCGATGCGCGCCTCGCGCGAGCCGGCATCGCCGGAGGCGCCGAGGTCGGTGAGCCGGTGGACGACGACGATGTTCTGCACGCCGAGCGCGCGGCAGAGCTTGAAGTTGGCCTGGAGCCACTCGGCGACGCCGATGTGGCTGGTCACGCGCCAGCCCTCCTCGACCACCGAGATCAGCTTCGGGCTCTCGCGGCCCTCCTGCTCGGCGGCGTGCTTTCGCTCCAAGAGGATCGCCTGCTGCCAGGCGGCGGCGCAGGTCATCAGGATCCCCAGCGCGGCGGAGTCGCGGACGGCGCTCAGGTCGAGGACCACCAGGGGCGCGTCGAGGTCGAGACCCTCGCTGGTCGGCCCGTCGAACATGCCGCGCAGGTCGCCGGCGCAGAGCCGCTGCAGGGCCAGCGCCGAGGAGCGATTCGCCTCGGCGAAGTCCTCGCGGCTCGTCGCCGAGACGCCCTGCACCATCGCCTCGCGGGGATGGAGCAGCGCGTCGACCACCATCGGCAGGGTCGGCTCGGCGGCGCCGGATTCCTCGTCCACGATCTCCAGCGCCACCCGCAGCCCGGCGTCCTCCTCCGGGCTCAGCTCGCGCCGGAGCGCCGCCTGCGCCACCGAGCGCAGGAGGCTCAGCGGCCCCTCGCGGCCGCCCCGCGGGCTGAGCGGATTCAGCCGCACCTCGCCGCCCGGGGCGAGGGTGATCGGCTGCACGCCGAGCGCCTTCGCCAGCGGCCAATACTCGCCCTTGATGTCGAGCACCCACGCCTGGCGGCCGAAGACCGCCTGGCGGTAGATGTAGGTCTTGACCAGGCTCGACTTGCGCGAGGAGAGGCCGCCGAGCATCAGCATGTTCGGACCCGGCAGGTGGGCCGGGTAGAGCGCCCACGGGTCATACATCCAGGCGCCGCCGTAGGCGTCGCGGCCGATGTAGGCGCCGGGCGCCCCGAGGCCGCCCTGGCCGAGGAAGGGGTAGACGGCCTGGAAGTGGGCGGTGGTGCCGCCGTGGCCCGGCCGCTCTCCCGGCCGCCTCCTCACCGCAGCCCCCGGCAGAGCGGCAGGGTGAAGGGGAAGCCGGTGTCCTGCTCGCCGTAGAGGCGTTGCAGGCCGAGGCGGGCGAGCTGGGCGGCGTGCTCGACCTCGCTCTCGGCCCGCTCCAGCTCCTCCGGCGAGCGCGCCGAGGTCCGCACGTAGCCGGCCCAGCGCATCTCCGCGTGGCCGTCGGCCAGCTCCTCCTCGCGGCGCGAGGCCGCCTGCTGGCGGCGGCGGATTCGCGCCGTGGACATGAAGCCCTGGCGGTTGCGGTTGATTTCCTCCGCGACCTCGGCGGTCTGCGCCGCCTCGGCGCGGCGCATCGCCAGCGAGTAGGGGACCGGCTCGATCGTCACCGCGACCGTCCGCAGGGCGCTCGTCTGCATCAAGAGCGGCGCCATGAACATCGGCCCGACGTCCGAGCGCGGCCACGACGCGATCCAGTAGGTCGCGTGGAAGGCGGAGTCGGTGCGGTAGGTGGACCAGCTCGCCTCGTCGGCGAGCGGTCCCATCAGCGCCGGCTCGACTCCCTCGCGCCCGTCCTGCCCGAGGCTCGCCCGGGCGCGCGCCTGGCGGCCGAACGGATCGAAGGCGTCGCGGATCAGCGCCGCGTACTGGCGCGGGCGCAGGAGGCCCGAGACCGAGACCTCGGCGATCGTCAGCCGCTCCGCGAGGCTCTCGGCCTCGCGCAGCAGCAGCTCGCAGGCGCGCCTCGACGCCGCCGCCGAGTCGGCGCAGCTCGCGGGCGCCGCGGCGCTGGTCGATCTGCAAGGCGATCAGGACCTCGTGCTCGGTCGTCTGCGGCGCCGCCGACTCGACCAGCTCGATGTAGGAGCGGACGAGCTCGGAGTCGAGCGGCACGGCGCGGTCGCGCTGAGCCTGGAAGTGGGCGGCCAGCTCGTCGCCCTGGCCCGGCAGCGTCTGCTCGATCCACTGGAGGCGGCGGATCGGGCTGCCGTCGCGGGCGCAGCTCGCGAGCACCGCGCCCCAGGCGTCGAGCGCTCGCTCCTGCTCGGCGCTGTCGCGCATCGCGAAGGCTCCGGCCCGCACCGCCAGCGCCGCGGTGAAGGTGCCGTCGCGGCGCGTCGGAGATGACGCCGACCTGCTCGGAGCCGTAGGGCACGGCGAGCAGCTCGACCCCCGCCAGCTCCGGCGGCAGCGAGGTCTCGTGCTCCGCCTCGCCCTCGCCGCCGAGGCGAGTGCCTCCGGTCGGCGCGGTCGAGCGGTGGCCGCGCTTCGGCGCGTCGGCGCCGTCGCGCCCAGCGCCCGACGACCGGCGCCCACTCCTCCGCCGTGCGGCCCTCGAGCGGCACGCAGATCGCGGCGACGGCGATGCACAGCGCCAGCACCCCGACGATCAGCCCGACGACGCTCCGCATCGCGTAGAGCGCCCCCAGCCCGATCAGGGCACCGGCGGCGACGATCACCACCTGGCCCGCCCGCAGCGGGCCGACCACGGCGCGCTGCTCGAGGGGACCGAAGCGATAGCGCCGCGCGCTCACGACTTCGCCTTTCTCGG